>NZ_CM146740.1:0-3567602 GCF_055699795.1 Psychrobacter sp. M4
ATGATAGACACAGCAACAGTTTGGGATAGATGTCTAAACGACTTACGTTATCACGTTAAAGATAACGTATTTACGATGTGGCTGCGACCACTATCAGCGCATCAAGAAGCGCAAACACTTATCATTCTTGCGCCCAATGATTATTTCGTGACCTATATCAGAAAAAACCATCTAGCCGATATTCACCAGCTGGTAACCAAACATAGCCAAGGCAGTATTGAAGAGGTTCTCGTCCGTGTTGATAATGCCAATCGTAGTACAACCAGCACCAGTGATAGCGGTTACCAAGAGTCAGGCTCATTATTTGTAGAAAATGAGCTTGTAGAAAATAAGCCCTCCCCTCCCCTCACAAACCCTGTGAATGATCGGGCTCAAAACCGTGTGCAAGATGATAATAACAAAGCAGATATCCTTACTGATAGACAGCATACAGCCCTTATTGACTCTACTGAAACTAAGTCTTTAAGTTATCTAAATCCTGATTTTACTTTTGAAACCTTCGTTACTGGTAAGTCAAATAACTTAGCTTATAAAGCTTGCTATGAGCTTGGCAAGCGTCAGTCAAAAAATCGTCACAATCCCTTGTTTATATACGGACATTCTGGATTGGGAAAAACCCATTTAATGCATTCTGTAGCGCATCGCTATTTAAGAAATAATCAAAGTTTTTATTATTTCACTTCTGAAAAATTTATTAATCAATTAGTTTATTCATTAAGAAATAATAAAATAGAAGATTTTAAAAAGAAAATAAAAAAAGTAGATTTATTAATTGTAGATGATATTCATGTATTAGCTGGAAAGACTAAAAGTAGTAATGAGTTTTTAACTTTGTTTGCTGATTTTACTAGTGGTGACAAACAGCTAATTTTAGCTTCAGATCGTCATCCCTCGCAGATGACAGAATTTGACGAGCGCTTTAGATCGCGTTTTTCTTGGGGCTTGACTGTGGCCATTGATCCTCCTGAGATCGATACACGCGTGCAGATTCTACAAAAAAAGGCAGCTTGGTATGGCATGACTTTACCTAAAGAATGCGCCCTATTTATCGCTCAAAATGTAGTCTCTAACGTTAGGCGTTTAGAAGGCGCTCTAAACCAAGTGTTTGCCAATGCTAATTTGACAGGGGCGCCAATTACCCTTGAGATGGTGCAATACGCGCTAAAAGATATTGTTGCTATGCGCGTGCAAGCGGTCAATATGGATAATATTCGTAAGGTGGTCGCCGAATACTACGATGTGACGGTAAAAGATATCATGGGGCGCAAACGGACGCGCAGTATCGCAAGGCCACGTCAAATAGCCATGGCTTTAGCGCGCGAGTTGACGGGTGATAGCTTTCCTGAGATTGGACAATCATTTGGTGGTCGTGATCATACAACAGTGATGCACGCTTGTGATAAAGTGGCTCAACTGCGCGCGGCAGATCCAGCTTTTGATAAGGATTATAAAACGTTGTCTTTGATGTTACAGGCTGCTTAATCTGCTTAGAGATAGCAGCTATTAGTAGCTTACTAGCAAGTGGTTTTAATCTGTAGATATGGTTTATAATGGTGAGAATTTAATCGTAAATTATCTATATTGACGATACGCCATCGCTAATAGTCTATTATAAAAATAATCATTTAAATAAGAGTAATTCAGTATGCAATTATCGATTAATCGAGAGTCACTATTAAAAGCCATTAATTTGATCGCTAAGGCCGCTGATAAACGCCATAATATGGTCATTTTAGGCAATATTAAGCTGCAGCTAACTGAGTCTGAATTGATCCTAACTGCATCCGACTTAGAAGTAGAGCTGACTTCAACTTTAAAGCTACCATCTGGTGCTTGTATTGAGGCGGGTGCAACGACTTTACCGGCAACAAAATTACGAGAAATTTGTAAATCACTCCCTGCCCAAGCGCAAATTGATCTGACAACTCAAGAAAATGAGCGTTGTCTGCTTACCAGTGGTAAAAGCCGCTTTACTTTAGGGACTTTGCCTAGCGAGGATTATCCAAGTTTAGGCAATCCTGAGAATATTACTCCGCTTACTATTGATCGTAGTCGTCTCATTGATCTGATCCATAAAACTCAGTTTGCCATGGCCATCCAAGATGTACGTTACTATCTGACGGGTATGCTGTTCGATGTCTCTCAGCGACAACTGACTACGGTGGCAACCGACGGTCATAGACTAGCATTGGCCCGTAGTGCCATCGATGTGGATGCAGAGATGAGTATGCAGGCTATTTTGCCGCGTAAGGCGGTAATTGAGCTGGAGCGTTTAACCACTGAGCTTGGTAAAATGCTAGGTGAGCAGGACAATAGGGTCACGCTAAGCTTTGGACGCGAGTTTTTACAAGTGA
Source organism: Psychrobacter sp. M4 (assembly GCF_055699795.1). NCBI lineage: Bacteria > Pseudomonadati > Pseudomonadota > Gammaproteobacteria > Moraxellales > Moraxellaceae > Psychrobacter > Psychrobacter sp. M4. Next base: position 2,355 of record NZ_CM146740.1, read on the forward strand.
ATCTGCCGTTTGGAGAGGTAGATAGTGCAGGGCAGGTCAATCAAAATCTGATGGTGACTTTTACCGCACGGCTTATCGATGGTAAGTTCCCTGATTATCGCCGTGTGATGCCAAGTAACACCGATAAATTAGCTCTGCTTAGCCAAGACAAGCTTACGGATGTGCTGCGCCGAGTGGCAATCTTAAGTAATGAAAAATCGCGCGGGGTAGTATTTAGTTTCGCTGATGACGGTATGATTGAGGTACGTGCCAACAATGCCGAGCAAGACGAAGCGGTTGAGATGCTACAGGCCAAATATCAAGGCGAACCTATGGAGCTGTCCTTTAATGCAGCTTACCTGCAAGACGTACTAAGCGTTATTCAAGGCGATGTACAAATGCATATGAGTCAATCAAATGCCTCCGTGCTAGTCAATCAGCTTAATGATGAGCTGCATCAGTATGTCATTATGCCTATGCGTATATAGCACATATAGATTGATGAAAAGTGAGCAGATCAAAGGTTTACAACATTCGCTGCTGCGATGACTAATAATATAAACGGGCTGTTATCAGTATTATGATTAAACGTCTGCAAGTCTCGCATTTGCGTAATCTTAGTGAAGCTGATTTACACACAGCTACTTGTAACGTCATTATCGGCGCTAATGGCAGTGGTAAAACCTCGCTATTAGAAGCGGTGTTTTTGTTATCGCGCGGTAAAAGCTTTCGGCATCATCAGCCCAAGCGCTATATACAACATCATCAGTCTGCAGCTACAGTTTACGCTAAGCTTAGCGACAAAAGCACACTGGCTATTCAAAAAGCGGTCGACGCCACTACCATCCTCCGTCTCAATCAAAATACGGTCTACAATCAAAGTATCCTAACAGAACAGCTGCCGACATTACTTATCGACCCCTCAACTATGGACATGTTAGAGCAAGGTAGTGCCAGCCGCCGACAACTTCTTGACTGGTTAGTGTTTCACATGAAACCTGGCTTTCATCCACAGTGGGTGGCGTACCAGCGCCTACTTAAGCAGCGTAATAGCCTGCTTAAACAAACTAATGCTTTAAATAAAAACCAGCTTGCAGAACTAAAAGCTTGGGATAAAGGGCTTGCTAGTCACGCTGCACTAATCAACCACTACCGTGAGCAAGTCTTTCATGCCTGGCAGCCTTATTTTGCTCAAACTAACACTCAGCTATTACCTGCTTATGCTGATCAGTTAAGCTTGAGCTACAACGCCGGTTATGATACTGATATTGCTCTAGATATACAGCTTAATGAACGTTTAGAGCAGGATATGCATTTGGGTTATACCCGTATTGGTAACCACCGAGCTGATGTCCATGTGCATTGGCGCTCTAGCTCTAAAGCTGTTCATACCAAAACTACAGAGGCTAGTGACAAGCCTGATACTCATCTAGACGCTGACAATCATCCAAATGCTGATACTGATGCTGAGCAAGATAAATTAACTGCCGATAAGACCTTACCTGTTTTAAAAGAGCAAGCTGCTAATGTCTTATCGCGTGGTGAGAAAAAGCTACTAATTACCGCTCTACGTCTATCACAGTTGCCCTTGCTACTTAACTATGAAATGCCTAGTAAACAAAAGAATGAGCAAACTTACGAGCAAAACGAAGCTGATATAACAACCAATAACGAGACCAAAATTGCACCAAAAGTTATACCAGTGGTGTTATTAGATGATATCACCGCAGAGTTAGATGGTAGAGCAATAGATATATTGCTATCGACATTATCTCAGCTACCTTGTCAAGTATTTATGACCAGCTTAACCGATGATATTGTTCCATTAGTGAATAAACTTTGGTCAAAACCTAAATTGTTTCATGTGAAACAAGGCGTTTTTTCTTTGCAATTTTGATAATAGTTTTTTGTCATACATAGTTTGATAAAAAGGTATAAATTGTCCAGTAAACAGTGACTTAGAGACAAAAAAATGTTAAAATAAGGCTTTATTTTTGCCCTATCTTCAGCAGTTTATCCTATCGTTTAATAATTTTTTATATCTAGTTCTAAATCGTTATATTATTAACAATATTTCGTTTTAATGGTCAGTTACTGATCTTGTACTTTTAGGTAAGAATCTAGATTATGATCAAACTAATACTGTAATTTAATATAGGTATGCTTATACGTATGTTGATTATGAATTTAAGATATTAACGTTAGTAAGTTGATTTTAAAACAAAGTTATAAGTTTACGCCACAGTGGCGCGCTTGTGATAAATGGCTGATTACGGCTAGATTGAGGAATGTACATGAGTGATTCATTACCTATCGACTATGAGCAATTAACATCAGGTAGCTTTGTCGAAGCCATTGATACTGATATCGCCCCTGAAGGGTTACCCTCTGATTATAGCTCCAAAGATATTCGCGTACTGCGCGGGCTTGAGGCTGTGCGTGTGCGTCCTGGTATGTACATCGGTGATACTGATGATGGCACAGGCCTGCACCATATGGTCTTTGAGGTGGTGGATAACTCTATCGATGAGGCGCTCGCTGGCCACTGCGATCAGATTGATATTATCATTCATGAAGATGAGTCGGTAAGCGTGAGCGATAACGGACGCGGCGTCCCTGTGGATATTCATCCAGAAGAGGGGGTGTCTGCGGCGCAAGTTATTATGACCGTCCTTCACGCGGGTGGTAAATTCGATGACAATAGCTATAAGGTCTCGGGCGGTTTGCATGGCGTAGGTGTCTCAGTTGTCAATGCGCTGTCCAAAAAGCTTGAGATGAATATCTGGCGCGAAGGTTATCATTATCAGCAAACTTATTCTGATGGTGTGCCAGACAGTGAAATCCAGCAAATGGAGGCCACCGATAAAACCGGTACGCAAATCCGTTTTTATCCGAGCAACGATGTATTTACGGGCACTATCTTTGAATATGATATTCTAGCTAAGCGTTTGCGTGAATTGTCATTCTTAAACTCAGGCGTACGTATTGTATTGACAGATGAGCGTATCGATAAGCGTCATGAGTTTGAACACAAAGGCGGTCTGTCAGAGTTTGTGAGCTACATTAATGCAGGTAAAGACGGTATCAATGATGTCTTTCATTTTACTAGCGAACAAGATGACGGTATTGCGGTAGAGGTTGCGCTGCAGTGGTCTGACACTTATAACGAGAAAGTATTATGCTTTACTAATAATATTCCGCAGCGTGATGGCGGGACACATTTATCAGGCTTTCGTTCAGCGCTGACTCGTGTTTTGAATAGCTATATGGATAGCGAGAACTTGTTCAAAAAAGAGAAAGTAGTGGCAACAGGCGATGATGCTCGAGAAGGTTTGACGGCGATTGTCTCAGTTAAAGTACCCGATCCTAAGTTCTCTAGCCAAACCAAAGATAAGCTGGTATCAAGTGAAGTCAGATCAGCTGTTGAATCAGCGATGCATGATCGATTTAATGATTATTTGCTTGAAAACCCAAGCGCGGGTAAAGCTATCGCTGGCAAGATTATCGATGCTGCGCGCGCACGTGATGCTGCGCGTAAAGCGCGGGAGATGACGCGCCGCAAAACTACTTTAGATATTGCTGGTCTGCCCGGTAAACTTGCTGACTGCCAAGAAAAAGACCCTGCTTTGTCTGAGCTGTACATTGTGGAGGGCGACTCTGCTGGTGGCTCTGCCAAGCAGGGTCGTAGCCGTAAGACGCAAGCGATTTTGCCGCTAAAAGGTAAAATTCTGAACGTTGAGCGCGCGCGTTTCGACAAGATGCTCTCATCAGCTGAGGTCGGTAACCTGATTACCGCGCTTGGCTGTGGTATCGGTCCTGATGAGTATAACCCTGATAAAGTACGCTATCATAAAATCATTATCATGACTGATGCCGACGTGGATGGTTCACACATTCGTACTTTGCTGCTGACCTTCTTTTTCCGCCAAACGCCGGAGCTGATCGAGCGCGGTTATATTTATATTGCGCAGCCGCCACTTTATAAGGTTAAAAAAGGCCGTCAAGAGTTATATCTAAAAGATGATGAAGCGCTAAAAGCTTATTTATTGTCATCAACTATTGATAATACTAAGCTGCATGTCAGCGCGGATGCTCCTGCAATCACTGGGCAAGCGCTTGAGACTTTATTGAACGATTATAACCAAACGCAATTGATCAAAGCGCGTTTGCAAATTCGTTTTCCAGCGACCTTGCTTGATGCGCTAACGCATACGCCAAAGCTTAGTACGGATATGACTTATGATAAGTCAGTGATGGAGGAGTGGGCAGGTAAGTTGCAAACTCAGCTGGAGCATTTTGGTAGTGAATTAAGTCCTGAGATTGAGCTGGTTAATATTCATGCTCCTGTCTCTGAATCTGACGATATAGATGCAGCAGCAGCTGATTTGCTAGGTATGACTCCTGAACCAGAAAGCCTAGCGGATAGCGAGATGCTATCCACTAAAGCGCAGTGGCTACCACGTGTCACTATTTATGTGCATCAATTGGCGCATCATTATTTGCTTGATGCTAGCTTTATCAATTCAGGAGAATACTCAAAGCTGCTGCGTCTATCTAGTGAATGGAATACTTTGTTAGAAGATAGCGCCTTTATTCGCCGTGAGGGTAGTAGTGCTGCTAATAAAGACATTCCGATTCGTGATTTTGATTATTTGTGGCAACAAATGATGCTTGATGCGCGCCGCGGCTTGTCTGTTCAGCGCTACAAGGGGCTGGGTGAGATGAATGCCGATCAGCTTTGGGATACGACGATGGACCCTGAGAATCGCCGCATGCTACGGGTGACTATTGAAGATGCCATTGCTGCGGATCATATGTTTACGTGTCTTATGGGTGATCATGTTGAGCCGCGCCGTATCTTTATTGAAGAGAATGCCCTGACAGTTTCTAATCTAGATATTTAAATTAAGCTTTTGATTCAAATATTGTATTTCAACTCATAATAAGTCAATAATTAAAGCCATCTTGCTAGCAAGATGGCTTTTTTGTTTCATGTGAAACCTTTTTACAAAACTAACAAGTACGCAGCTAGGAGTATAATAATGCTAGATGATGAACAAAAAAAAGGATTATCAAAACTACCTAAAACTGCCTTAGTTGATTTTATATCCGATGTCCAAGGTATGGACAAATTGTTAGACAAAAAGATCGAACGTTTGTTATTACAATCTGATAAACCCAAACTTGTTAAAAAGCTAACCTCTACATTAAAGGGATTAAGACGCCGCCGTAAAGTCTTGAATTATTGGGAATACAGCGATTTTGTCACTGAGCTGCATTATTTGGCTGATGACGTGATGAGTCTTCATCCTGAGCTGCCGAAGGCATGTTTAGACTTACTTGAGTTATTTATAGAGTCAACAGACTCTAGTTTAGAGCGCGTTGATGATACAAAAGGTGATATCAATGACTTATATAAAAGCTTAACTAAGTCTTGGTTACAAGTCGCCGCTACTTGCTACGCCCACCAAAAAAAGACGGTAGCTCTTGATGAACAAGACATCTTAAGCCAAGCTTGGAGTGATAAAGTAAAAGCGATGGCGACAGATAACGACTACGGCACCAAAGACAACCTACTGCATAACGTGGATCTATTGCTAGCGCCAGCTGAGATCCAAGCACTTATCGAAGATTATCGCTATGATTATGAAATTTTACTTACTGACGCCTTTAGCGATGATGAACCTCTAGCAGAATCTATTATTCTTCAGCCAATGAATGCCAATACTTTTGAGAAAAGACGTCTTGAGACTGCATTAATTGATTTGGCGTGGGCACTAAGTGATATAAAAATGTTTGAGGATATATACTTATACTTAAGCAGCCATAGAGCCTTTTCCCAATACGAGTTTGATAAGTTGATACGTTTTTTACTTAAGCATCAAGCCTTTGATGTGGCACTGCGCCATTTAAATGCGGACAGGATAGTAGAGGGCAGTTTAAATGAAGTGGCACGTTTAGACTGGTTCATTGAGATATACCGTCAGCAAAACAATAGCGCATTGCAGCTAGAAACATTAAATGCAGCTTTTGAGCTTGATCCTACACCTACGCGCTTCAAGCAAATCATGACTATGGCTAGTCCAGCTGAGCAGGCCAGTTTGCGTAAAAAAATCTATGAACTTGCCGAGCAGCAACAAGACATATTTACGGCTATAGAGCTATGGCTTGAGATAGAGGAGAGGGCGCGTGCTAATCAAGTCGCTATCACTCGTCAAGAAGAGTTCGATAATATACACTACACAGCGCTCACTCAGTGGCTCAAACGTCTTCCCGATGATACTAATCTCATTCGAGTCGTCGTTTACCGCAGCCTACTTAATGATATTTTAGAGAATGTTCGGACGCTAGCTTATGGACATGCAGCTAGATATTATAAGCATTTAGTTAAATTAGACGCTGTCATCAGTAGATCAGTTGATAGTTATAGTAGTCTTAATACTCATCAAGAGTATAGTATTGCGCTCAAAGAAAAGCATGGTAAAAAGTACGGCTTTTGGGAAAGACTGGAGCATTAATTATCTTTAGCTATAAAGACCTACTATTGATTACATTGTTGTTTCACGTGAAACTTAATTCTGAATTTTAGAAGATTACTAGTTTCACATGAAACATATTAACAGACACCAATCAATAGCATTGTTTCATCTAGAGTCTATCAGGATAAGCTACATAGTTATTCGGTTTCATCCATTGTAAAGCGCCAAGCCAATACTCGCGTGCTTTTCTGGCCTTGGCTCATCTCTATAATACGCATCTGCGCAACACCAAGCTCTTTTAATAATTGCTGCAATGGTTTCACATTTTCAGACTTTGATACCAAAGAAGTAAACCAGCCCACGTGCTCGGCAAAATCTCGGCTCTCCCTTATCATCTTGGTCAAAAAGGCGATCTCACCACCTTCAGACCATAATTCTTTATGTTGACCGCCAAAGTTTAGGTTTTGCGCCGCATTTCCCGATTTCGTTGAGCTACGGCTTACTTGTTCACTTGTATTTTTACCACGATGTCTTTGCAGGTTATGCTGTTTACGACTATTGGCCTCTACTGCCTCTTCAAGTGAGGCATGAAACGGTGGATTACAAACTACGATGTCAAAGTAGTCCTGACGACCGATAATATTTTTAAAAATATGCTTGGGCTCAGGTTGCAGCTTAACTTTAACCGCGCCTTTTAGCTTCGGATTAGCCTCACAAATCAGCGCCGCAGTATTAACGGAAACCGGATCAATATCGCTTGCCGTAAAACGCCAGCCATAGCTTCGACTACCAATAATAGGGTAAATAGCGCTGGCACCGGTGCCAATATCAAGGGCATGAATTTGCTTACCAGTCGGCGGGGTATTATCTTCATTAATATGAGTCGTTTGCGCGAGCAAATCAGCAACGTAGTGAATATAATCAGCGCGTCCGGGAATAGGCGGACACAAATAACCCTCTGGAATGTCCCAAAACTTGATACCGTAATACTGCAATAATAGCGCTTTATTGAGCGTACGTACGGCCTGATGATCAGAGAAATTGATCGTCGGCTCGCCTTTTGGATTGGTAATGGTGTAGTCGGCAAGTTCGGGTAGGGCGCGCGTTAATAGGTCAAAATCATAACGGCCTTGGTGCGGATTGCGCGGATGTAGCTGACCGAGTTTTTTGGCAGTAGCAGGCGATCTGTTTCTATGTTTGGTGCCAGGGTTGGTGTTGGGTTTACTGCTTGAAGGGGTGCTCTTGATGGGCTTGGTTGTCATAGTATGATGCTTTGATAGATGGATATAAGTCGTCAGTGTAGCAGATTTTGCGGCTAATCAACGGCTTATCGACTGCGGAAAATCAGGTTTAGGCCCAATACGATCATCGCTGTACCAAGCACGCGATCTATCCAGTGCTCAAAACGCTGAAAACGTCTAAGAATAGCAGGAATGGACAGTAGCATCACTACTGTGCTAAACCATGCCATCTGTAAGACCATCATCCATACACCATAAATGGAGAGCTGCCAAAGCGGAATGTCGGGTGAGAGCACTAAGGTAAATATGGCCACAAAATACACTGGCGCTTTAGGATTAAAGACATTGCAAAAGAAGCCGCGGCGCAGGGTAGCGAATGTAGATTCGGTAGAAGATGGCGTTTGCGACAACGAGTAAGCAGATTGATCTAGTGAATGGTTATCTACCAACTTTGTTGGCGCTTTCGACCTCGCTTGAATCCCTTGCCAACCGAGATAAATAAGATAAGCACCGCCCAACCATTTAATAGCGGTCAGTAGCGGCTGCGAATGCGCAATGACTGCCGCCAGCCCTAGTACCGAATAGATAATATGTACGGCAAGACCAAGGGTAATCCCCAAACTACAAATCAGTCCGGTACGCCGACCTTTTGTTAATGTTTCACGTGAAACTAAGACAAAGTCAGGGCCAGGGGAGGCAGCTGCGAGCAAATGCACGCTAGTGATCAGCAGAAATCCATGCCAAAATTCCATAAAACACTCTGATTATTATCGCAAATTAGATAATCTTGGCAGTTATTAAAAATGAGGTCAACTGTTATTATGGTATAGGCAATCCTAAATAAAATTAACACACTCTATACCACGTGCTGCTGGGATGAATTTTACTTGCGTGCTGTGTCTACGCTGACAGAGGCTGCGCAACTCATGCTAAAAAGCATCCCTGCAGCACTAAGCTTTAACACTTTTAAAGAGACTCAAATATACCTGTATTAGAAGCAGGCTGTAAATTTGACGTAGAATGTAATTAGCACAGCGCCACCATTTTATCTACACATTCAATAATGTCTTATACTTTAACGCTCTTTAACCTCCAAAGCGCTGCGCAATGCGCTGTACGGCACTCAAATAACCGCTGCCAAATAAATTCAGATGATTTAGGTAGTGATAAAGGTTATAGATATCTACCCGATCGCTAAATCCATTCTCCATTAGACCATACTCTAGATACGCATCATAAAACGCTGACGTAAAGCCGCCAAACATCTGTGTCATCGCCAGATCAGTCTCAGGATGACCGACATAAACGGCAGGATCTATCAAATAGCCAAGCGCTTTAGTACTGTTTCTATTGTTATTATTATCAGCCGCTTGACCGAGCATAGCGTTACCTGCCCACAAGTCACCATGCAGTAAGCTCGGTCTGGGTTGTTCTGCATCGTCTGTAAGCGGATAATTCGGCAAAAGCTGTTCTAGCTTATGCTGAATACGCTCGATCTGTTGTAGAGTTTGGCTGTCTATTCGCTGCCTATCAAAAGCCATTTGCAACTGTACGCCCAATCTTTGACTGGCAAAAAATTCATGCCAGTCCGCCGTCCAGCTATTACGCTGAGGACTACTACCAATAAAATTATCATCAAACCAGCCGGCGTACCACTGTGAGGGTTGGTTGTTATCAAGTTTATCAGAGTTATCAGACTGATTAGTTTTAGGCTGTGGCGCTATGGCCTGATGCAAAGTTGCCAGCTGCAGGGCTAAATCCTGCCAGCCTTCAGTCATGCTGGTAGCTGAACCTTTATAAGAGTGAATCACCGATAATAATAAAAAACTACGGGCGCGCTCATTATCAACCCCAAACGCTAAAGGCTGGCAAGTACGTGCTCCTGTTGCATATATAGCCGCTAACCCTGCGACTTCAGCCTCGAGCACTGGCGCTTTCTCAATAGTGTTTTGCTTTAGAAAAATCTGCTGGCTTATATGTTTTTTTCGCTCTGAATTGCCTATAGTCAGTAAGCTTGCCTCATTAATATCACCACCAGAAACAGGCTGCCAATCTATGTCATCTAAAGAGTCAATAGAGCTATCACTTAATGAGTTTACCGTCTCAAGCAAGCTATCAAAACATGGAGTAGTACTATCATAAGTATCGTAGAAGTTCGTAGAAGTTGAATTAACCATCGTCAATATACCTTACATGCTAGAAGTGAATTTTATTAAAATTATATTTGTTATTAATGCAGCCAGCTTGCGTGCTGTGCTTTTCGTCTTGTGTTATAGGGTAAGGATGTCTATATTAAAAGTCAGTAGTACTCACTTAAAAGAACTTAAATCACACAATTTTAGCGTAACAAAAAATCTAAAAAGGACAAACTCATGACCACTCAAAACAAGACCAACAACCGCATCACTTTTGAAACCGACGACTACATCTGCCTTATCGGTCTCAATCGCGCCGACAAACGCAATGCCTTTGACAGCCATATGATCAAACAACTCTCCGAAGCGCTGACTCGCTACGAAAACGACGATAATCTGCGTTGTGCACTTATCTTTGCCCATGGTGAGCATTTCACCGCTGGTCTTGATTTAATGGAGCTACAAGATAAATGGGATAAGGGCGCGTTTGAATTTGATAATGATGAGATCGATCCCTGGGGCATTGGCGGCAAACTGCGCACTAAACCTGTGGTAGTGGCGATACAAGGCACTTGCTTTACCGCGGGTATTGAGCTGATGCTCAACAGCGACGTGGTTATCGCCAGCAGCAATTGCAATTTTGCCCAGATGGAGGTGCAGCGCGGTATCATGCCGTTTGGTGGGGCGACGGTCAGATTTGTCGCAGCAGCTGGCTGGCAAAAAGCCATGCCGTATCTACTCACAGGCAAACCTTTTGACGCACAAACGGCAGATAGGCTAAATCTAGTTAGCGAAGTCGTCGCCAATGGTGAAGAATACGAGCGCGCGCTAACTCTGGCCCAAGAGATTTGTCAAGCGGCACCGCTTGGGGTACAAGGCCTGCTGTCCTCAGCGCAAGATGCTAGCCGTAGTGGTCCTGCTGCTGCATTAGCTAATATTCACAGTTATCTGCCGCATTTATTTCATTCAGAAGACGCTCGCGAAGGCGCGATGGCGATGGTCGAGAGAAGGGATGCTGAGTTTAAAGGTCGCTAAAAAAGGCGTTAGCGTTTGATTTTATATTTATCCGCAGATTGATTGATTATAATCGCTTGATTATACCCATGCCTACAAGGGGCAATCACACCTATGTTAGACATCATTAACATCACCGCCCCTATCTTTATCATCATCGCGCTTGGCTATTTATGTGTGCGCATTAGAGCTATCGATCCTAAGCACGCCAAAGGCATGGGTAGTTTGGTATTAAATATTGCGCTGCCAGCACTCATGTTTAATGCCATTGCAGACATGCCTTTTCAACAGGTCATATTGCCGCATTATCTGTTTACCTACGCTTTAGGCTCGGTTATGGCTTTTATGATCGGTGTCGTATTGACCAAAATGATCTGGCGACAAGACAACGTCTCAGCGGCGCTCAACTCTACTGCGCTCTCGTTCTCTAATAGCGCTTTTATTGGCTATGCGGTGGTCTCTATGGTCATAGGCACTGATAAGGCTGCCAGTTATTTATCTATGGGCGTCCTCATCGAAAACCTGATCATCCTGCCGATGCTGTTTATCATGGCTGATATAAATCCCACTTCAAATAAGTCTCTAGCCAGCGTGCTGCTCGGTATTGGCAAAAATTTCACTCGTAACCCGCTTATCATCGCCTTAGTAGTCAGCGTGATCTTCTCTATCTTTAGTCTGCCTATACCGCAAGTGGTCGCCCAAACCGCGCAAATACTTACTGGCGCGGCGGCTCCGGTGGCACTGTTCGTCATCGGTATGAGCCTATATGGGCTGGAGCTAAAAGGCGATTTGCCGAAAATCACTACGGTCGGCTTGGGTAAGCTGATACTGCATCCGCTGATGATTTTGCTCGCTATTACTCTCATCCCGGGCGGTACGCTAGAGGATAAATATGTGGCTATGCTGTTTGCCTCAGCGCCGGTGTTCTCGACCATCGCTATCATCGGTCAGCATTACGGCTTGGTTGATCGCATGTCGGCTATCGTCATCGTCTCTACCATTGGCTCGTTCTTTAGTATGAGTGCGGTGTTGATTTATTGGCAGATGACGGTTGGGTTTTAGAGTCTAGGACTTGATAGCGGTACTGAGAGGAGAGAACTGAATTTAAGGTGTTGAATCTTTATACTTACAGCAGTAACTAAGTATTATTTAAAAAGTTTAAAGCTATAAGGTATAGAGCTAATCCCAAATGAACTTGGGTACTAATTAAGCCTTTTTAGTTATGAAAAGACCCTGCAATTGCGGGGTCTTCTTAATTTTAGTTAATTTAATCAAGGTTAATCATATTCTACCAAGCAAAGGTGACCCCGCCACGTGCGCCGACTTTGCCTGTATCAAGACCAACACCAGCACCTGCTGAGATGGTCATGCTGTCATTGAGTCTTCCTGCAAAAGACGTACTTAGTGCTGAGCCGCCGCTATAATAACCTGTGCCAAACGACATAGCATAGCGTTTACCTGAAGGAATGACTGGGGTTTCTAGAGACAGTGCCATAGCGATGCCGTCTTCTGCTTCGTCTAAACGATCTTCTTGACGATTGTACTCGTTGCGCAAATCGTTAAATTGTCTAGATGTTGCTAGTGAGTCTACGCTGACACTAGTGCCTAAAGTGCCGTTGGCATCGGTGGTGACGATGTTGGTATTACCTGTTTGTGAATTTGTACTTGCTTGCAGCTGACCTGCGCCGCCCAGCGTGATCTGGTTGTCGTTTGCCGCGGAGGCTTGGTTACCGATAGCGATACTGTTTAAGCCGCCTGCGGTAGCTGCTTCACCGACGGCGGTCGAGCGAACACCCGTTGCTGATGCTAAATGACCGAATGCTTGAGCGCGTTCAGCGGTCGCTTGTGACTGCCAACCGACAGACGTTGAACCCACACCCGCTGCGTTTGCTTGACCACCGACAGCAGTAGCGGAATTGTTGCCCGCATTGGCTTGATTACCGACAGCAACCGTATCGTTGTCACCGCCAGCTGTTGCCGCTTCACCGACTGCTGTAGAGCGTACGCCGTTTGCCTGCGCCAAATGGCCGAATGCTTGAGCGCGCTCAGCGTTTGCTCCCGACTGCCAACCAATAGCCGTTGCGCCAGGACCGGTAGCAACTGATTCACCGCCAACTGCTGTGGTTGAGTTACCCTGAGCACTAGTACCAGCACCAATTGCCACAGCGTCATTACCATTGGCATTTGAGCCAACACCGTCTTCGTCCAAGGTTCCGTCATCATTTACGTCGTTGTTACCGCCGATAGCGATTGCACCGTTGCCTGTGGCAGTTGCATCTTCACCGACGGCGACTGATTGAACACCGATTGCAGAGGTCTGGTGTCCTAGCGCTGTTGAGCGATTTCCCTGAGTGACAGCCTGCCAACCGACGGCAGTTGCACCAGGACCAGTAGCAGCTGATTCACCGCCCACAGCAGTGGTGGAATTGCCAATTGCAGTCGAGTCTGTACCGACAGCGAGGGCATCTACGCCCGTTGCAGTAGCATTAACACCGCACTCTAGAGCAGTTGCATCGCCAGCATTTTCATTACAGTCTGCAGTTGCATCAGCTGAGGCAGAAACTGACATCAGTGTTGCCGTGGCAATTGCTAAGGCGAGGGTACTGATTTTTATCGCTGAGCATGGTAGAAAATCCGTTTTCATAATGCTATATCCTTTTGAAAAAGCCATCTTAGCTTAATAGTGGTTTAAGTAGGTAATAACAGAGTTTATATTGCTCGCAGTGTTGAATTCCTCCTATAATAAAAATACGAATATATATTCATATTTATGAATATATAAGCTATTAACTTATATTAATAACTCAACTAATGCTAGCGTTTTATTCTAAATATTACTTAAATCAATGAATAAATAATGACAAGCAAGAAAAACCCCGCAATAGCGGGGTCTCATTATTTTGTCTAGGGTTAATGGCTGTAACAGCGTTAGCAACTCTACTATGGTTATTTGGCTGACTTGTAGTAGTCAACGAGCATCGTGCCTAAAGTGCCGTTGTCATCGATAGTGACTATTCTGACCGTACCTGACTGTGACGCAGTACTAGACTGTACTTGTCCGGCATTACCTAAGACGACTTGGTTGTTTTTAGCTGCCATTGCACCGTTACCGATAGCGATGCTGTTCATGCCGCCTGCCATAGATTTATTTCCTACGGCGACCGAATTTGCACCTTGTGCTGCTGCTGCCTCTCCCACTGCGGTAGAACGTACGCCACTAGCGTTGGCTATGTGCCCAAAAGCTTGCGCGCGTTCGGCGCTAGCTTTGGATTGCCAGCCAATAGACGTTGAGCCAAGACCAGTAGCGTTGGCTTCACCACCAACGGCCGTTGCTGAGTTCAGAACCGCATTGGCTTTATTACCGATGGCAACGGTATCATTAGTACCGCCAGCCATGGCTGCCTCACCCACTGCGGTAGAGCGTACGCCGCTCGCATTGGCTAGATGACCAAAAGCTTGCGCACGTTCAGCAGTGGCTTTAGACTGCCAGCCAATAGACGTTGAGCCTAGACCAGCAGCGTTGGCTTGGCCGCCGACAGCTGTAGCTGAGTTGAGTCCTGCATTGGCTTGACTGCCGATAGCGACAGTATCGTTAGTGCCGCCAGCCATAGCAGTGTTGCCAAGAGCGAGGGCAGTACTGCTAGTAGTATTTGCATTCATTGGTTGAGACTCAGTACTTGTTGCCATAGTCGTGCATGAAGCGACGCCTACGATTGCTAAAGTAAGTACGCTCATTTTGAGTGCTAAGTTTGATGGAAAGTCCATTTTCATTATAAATTTATCCTATTTTAAAAAAGCCTTCATAGCTTAGTAGGTGGTTTGAGTGAGTGCTTATAGATCATAATCCATACAATATCAACGCACTTTGGCATAAATAACTTGAGTATATGTAGAATCGCAACATTAATGTAACACTAATTTTCAACCGTTATTCAAATAATGATAGTGTTATATTTTGAAAGGTCGTTTAAGCCGATGAACGGATAGATAACCTAAGTCAAAAAATACTCAAATAGATGGTCTGTGAAATATAGAGTAGACAAGGGCGTTAATTGATAAGATATGGCTGAGATAAACCCTTTCTCAACTAAGTCGCTGGCAAACGTGCTATTAAGTATTGGCAAAAACTTCACTCGTAATTCACTTATCATAGCCATCGTGGTCAGTGTAACCTTCTCTATTTTAGCTTTGATTACAATAGTCTCCTTGAGACGCGGTTTAGCCCTGACATGAGAGCCGTGAAAAAATTGCACTGCAATTTTAGGCTCGCAAGAGAAACTCTTTTAGATAAGAATTTTTTAAGGTTATCCTGTTAACGATAATAGCAAATGGCAGGATCAGCTCCAAAAACCATATCCTCTAAAACAAGCAAACTAAACCAAGCCAAACCAAACCTTACAACCACCAACTACGGTGGTATTTTTTTGTCTACAAAAAGCTGACTTTATCTCAAGTATTTACCTTTTCAGCCAATGACCAGCCTACCAGTTAAGCAGTCGTTAACGAAAGTTACAGCCCCGCTTTATTATCCTTAGTATCATAGTGGAATACGGTGACGACCCAGCAGACAAGTGAGGCAAGCATGTGGCATAGCAAAACCAAGGAACAAGTCGTAGATGAGCTGGAGGTTTCTCCGTCTGTGGGGCTAAACGAGCAGCAAGTGGCGGCGCGGCTAGAGAAGTATGGTAAAAACAAAATTACGGGCACTAAAAAGAAAAGCCTGGTAGCGATGTTTTTTGCACAAATGCAAGACGCCCTGATTTATGTGCTGCTGGCGGCGACAGTGATTACCTTTATCATTGGTGAGTATGTCGATGGCATTATTATTTTGCTAGTAGTGCTGATCAATGCCGTCATTGGCGTGGTACAGGAATACAAGGCTGAGCAAGCGATTGAAGCGCTACAAAAAATGTCCAATCCTCAAACCGTGGTGCGCCGCTCAGGTGCCAATCAAGAGATTGATTCAGAAGACTTAGTGCCGGGTGATGTGGTACTTATCGATGCGGGACGCTTTATTCCGGCGGATTTGCGTTTGATTCAGTCCTCCAATTTGCAAATTGAGGAGTCTGCCCTGACCGGCGAGTCGGTGGCAGCAAACAAAGATGCGAGCGTGGTTCTCGATGATCAGGATATCAATATCGGTGACCGTAGCAATATGGCGTTTCGCTCGACTACCGCCACTTATGGACGCGGCGAAGGCGTAGTTATCGCCACCGGTATGCAGACCGAGATGGGTAAGATCGCCAGCATCTTGGATAGTGAAGACGACACCATGACCCCGCTACAAAAGCGCTTAAATGAGCTGGGTAAGACGCTCGGGCTGATGGCAATTGGAGTGTCAGTGCTGATTTTAGCGATCAGCTTGTTTCAGGGTAGAGACACCTTTGAGATGTTTTTGACCGCTATTAGCTTGGCTGTCGCGGCGATACCAGAAGGTTTGGCGGCGATTGTAGCGATTGTATTGGCGCTAGGCGTGACGCGGATGTCAAAGATTAACGCCATTATTAAAAAGCTGCCCGCGGTGGAGACACTGGGGTCAGTGAATATCATTTGCTCGGATAAAACTGGTACCCTCACCCAAAACCGCATGACCGTGGTTGAGCATTTTACTTTGCAGGGTGAAAAAGCTATTGCTGAAAATGCTGAGGCTGATACTGATGCCCATATCGAGCTAAACGACGATGAAACACTGATGGCACGTAGTTTTGTGCTTTGTAATGATGCCTCAATCGAAGGCGAAGAAGAGACGGGCGATCCGACGGAGATTGCACTGGTGGCTTATGCTGAGAAGGCGGGACTGGTTAAGTCAGCACAAGAAGCCAAATATCCACGTATCGATGAGCGGCCTTTTGACTCTGAGCGCAAATTGATGTCGACCCTAAACCAGATGGATGCGGATACTAGCAATAATAACTATCGGGTGAATGTCAAGGGCGCGATCGATCAAGTGCTACCGCTTTGTACCCATGTTTTGGATCATGGCGAGGTAGTAGCGATCAGTGAGGCGTATAAACAGCGATTTCTTGCAGCGTCAAAAGCGATGGGGGAGAAAGCGCTGCGGGTATTGGCAGCGGCTTATAAAGAGGGCGATCAAGCCATCGCTCCTGAGCAGATGGAGCAGGGTTTGGTATTCGTCGGTATCGTTGGAATGATGGATCCGCCGCGAGAAGAGGTCAAGGACTCTATTCATGAGGCTAAAAACGCGGGCATTACGCCGATTATGATTACCGGCGATCATGCCGATACCGCTTTTGCGATTGCTAAGCAGTTGGATATGGCAGCAGAGCGCAAGCAAGCCCTGTCCGGTGCTGAGATTAATCAGATGGGGGAGGACACTTTTACTAAAGAGGTCTTAAACTACCGAGTGTTTGCGCGGGTTAGCCCAGAGCATAAAGTGCGCATTGTGAAGGCTTTGCAGTCACATGGTAATATCGTCTCAATGACGGGAGATGGGGTCAATGACGCGCCAGCGCTCAAAGCCGCTGATATTGGAGTGGCGATGGGCATTACCGGCACCGATGTATCCAAAGGTGCCAGCGATATGATTTTGACCGATGACAACTTTACCACCATCGTCCATGCTATTGAAGAGGGGCGCAATATCTATAAGAATATCAAAAAAGCGGTGGTGTTCTTATTGTCCTGTAACTTGGGTGAGGTCATTACCATCTTGGTTGCTATTATGCTCTCGTGGCCGCTGCCGTTGTTGGCCACGCAAATTTTGTGGATTAATCTGATTACCGACTCGTTCCCTGCGATTGCGCTAGGCATCGATACGCCGGACAAGGAGGTGATGAATGAAAAGCCGCGTGATCCTATGAACTGCCCCCCATAAGTTGGACACAATTTATGGGGGTTATTTTATGCGTTACGATCTAGACTTTAAGATCAAAGTCATAGCATACTACAAGCAAGGACATAGCGGACATGCTACCAGTGAGAAGTTTTCTGTAAATCCGCGGTTTGTCAGCAAATGGGTCGAGCAATATCAACATGGTGGCATAGACGCTATCAAGCCTAAGGTCGATAGGACTAAATACAGTAGCGACTTTAAGTATAAAGTGCTCGCTGTGATGTTATCAGAAGGACTAAGTCAGTCTGAAACTGCCCTTAGGTTTACTATCAGCTCACCTGCGCTTATTAGCCACTGGCACAACGCTTATCGACACTACGGTATGTCTGGACTCACCTCTAAATATAAAGGTAGTAATCCTATGACCTCTCCTATCACAGACAAACCTGATGAGGACAAGACCCTAGCAGAGCTCAAACGTGAGAACGAGTATCTACGAGCGGAGAATGCGTATTTAAAAAAGCTCGATGCCTTGCTCAGAGCGGAGGAACAAGCAGACAAAAAGCAAGGCTCATCGAAGGACTAAGACAACAGCACGTGTTATCTGACTTACTCACCATAGCAAAGCTTGCAAGGAGTAGTTTCTACTATCATAGAGCGAGTCTTTGGGATAAAGACAAATACGCTCCCTTGAAACAGCGCATCCGTGATATCTACCACCAGCATAAAGGTCGATATGGCTATCGTCGAATCACTCAGACACTTAAGAATGAAGGACTAAAGGTCAACCATAAGCGGGTTGCAAGGCTTATGGGACAGCTTAAGCTGACTGCCAGAATCAGACGACAAAGGTATCGATCCTACAAAGGACAGTGCGGCGTTATAGCTAAGAACAGGGTCAAGCGTAAGTTCAGAGCAGGTGCGCCTAATCGCAGATGGTTTACTGACATCACTGAATTTAAGGTCGGCGGTGATAAGTTGTATCTATCACCCATACTCGATGGCTACAACAATGAGATCATCAGCTACGAGCTTTCAAGACGACCCGTCTATGATTTAGTCAAACAGATGCTTGAGCGTGCCGTTAAAAACATACCTGCAAAGCGCAAAGAGGAGCTCACCCTGCATTCAGATCAAGGCTGGCACTATCAAATGAAACCGTTTGCAAGTACGCTTAGAGCGAATCATATTAATCAAAGTATGAGCCGTAAGGGTAATTGCTTAGACAATGCATTGATGGAAGGGTTCTTTGGTACGCTCAAATGTGAGACGATTTATATTGAGAAACCGAATACCATTGAGGATTTAGAGCAACAGATTCATGAGTATATCCACTACTATAATCATGAGAGAATTCAACTTAAACTAAAAGGACTGAGTCCTGTAAAGTACAGAACTCAGTCCTTGATGTAAACTTAAACTGTCCAAGTTTAGGGGGTCAGTTCACTAGCGAGAGCTTTTTTGCAGGTGGCGTGGGGCTTAGAGCGATTATCGGCGGGGTGCTGATTGGGTCTTTAGCCTTGGTAGCGTTTTATATTGGTCTCAGTGAAGAGGGCTACCATTTGGGGCAACGCGATATCCCTGAAAGTGTGCTGGCGCATGCGCGTACCATGACCTTTGTGGTGCTGGCAGGCTCGCAGTTGTTTTACTCGTTTGCGCTGCGTCATGGCTCCAAGTCCGTGTTTCAGTTGGGACTGTTCTCTAATCCTTATCTGGTCGCGGCGGTGGTGTTTGGCTTTGCCTTGCAAGTTGTGGTAATCAGCGTGCCGTTCTTGGCCGACGCCTTTAAGCTACAGCCGCTTGAGATGCACGATTGGCTTATTGTGCTTGGATTATCCTTGATTCCTTTTGTGCTCAAAGAGTTATCAAAGTTGTTTGTTAAGTATGAGTAGAGGTAGTTAATTTAAAGTCTAAAAAGAGACCGTAATTTAAGCGTGCTACTGGTATAAATTTTCCTTGCGTGCTGTGTCGTTGCAGCCAGAGGCTGCGAAACTTGCACTTCAAAAGCTAGTATCCTAGTAGCACTGTATTCTTTTTAAATTGAAATGATTATAGTTGATGTTAGATAAAACTTACCCTTTAAGGAGCAGCCCATGCAATATAATTTCGATGAAACCATCGATAGACGAGATACGGGTTCGGTCAAATGGCACTATAGCGATGACACCATTCCACTGTGGGTCGCTGATATGGATTTTAAAGCAGCTCTGCCTATCTTGGATAGTGTCCAGCGTGTGGTGGATCACGGCATCTTGGGTTATACCAAACCGACCGACGCTTTGTATGATGCGATTATCAACTGGCATAGCAATCGTTATGGCTTGGATTTGACACAGGATAATATCTTATTTTCGCCGGGGGTGGTGCCAAGCCTCGCGCTGATGATGCAGATATTCACCGAGACAGGGGACGCGGTACTGGTCAATGATCCTATCTATACGCCGTTTATGACTAAGGTGAAGCAAAATAAGCGTACGCTGGTAATGTCAGCACTAAAAGAAGTCGATGGTAAATATCAGCTAGATCTAAAAGATATCGAAGCCAAAATCATCGAGCATAAAGTAAAGCTGTATTTATTATGCAATCCGCATAATCCGGGCGGGCGCGTTTGGACGAGAGATGAGCTTGAAGCATTGCTTATGATTTGCAAAAAGCATGATGTGGCGATTGTCAGTGATGAGATACATCAAGATTTAACTTTGAGTGGTCATACCTTTACGCCTTTTTTAACGCTAGCAGAAGGCTACGCACATAAAGTGGTCAGCCTGACCTCCATGACCAAAACCTTTAACGTGGCGGGTATTAAAGGCTCAATGATCTTTGCTAAAGATGAGACATTACTGAAAAAAATCAGTCAGCAGCAAAATTTGAACGATGAATATGAGCTGAATTTATTTGCCTATACGGTGATGCAAAGTGCTTATGAGCATGGCGGAGAGTGGCTTGAGCAGGTGCTGGCTTATATCGAAAAAAATATCGAGATCACGATAGATTTTTTAGTAGGGCATCTGCCCGATATTAAAGTGATGCGCCCTGAGGCGTCGTATTTGATTTGGCTGGATTGCTCGGCATACGCGCAAGATGATCAGGCGCTTTATGACAAACTGCGAGCTGCTAAAGTTGAGCTAAATTCTGGGATTAAATACGGTCGCGAGGGACATCTAAAAATGCGGATCAATGTGGCTTGTCCTGAGGCGCTGCTGCGTGAGGGATTAAATCGGGTTTATGCGGCGTTTAGTGGTGGGGTTTAATCTTAAGCTAATTTTGTAGTGCGGTAGGTAAATAGCACATCTTTAAAAGTAAGATAATAGGTAGCCAATCCCGCCGTCCGCTATTATCTGCTTAGTCGCTGGCGTGCAAGCCACAGTGTCCGCTGGCGTTTGCTCTAGACGAGCGACCACTACCAGCCACGGCTTGCATCGCCATCGTCGTTAGCAGGATAACCGCTCCAGTCGGGGCTAGCGGCGACATCGCTTTCTTTGCATTTATTTATTGTGGTTAAACTATACTAAAAGAAAAGGGTGATTGTTGAGTAGGCGCGTTATGCAGGTTTGTTAGGAAACGTGAAACTAAATTCAGTAGATGTTAGAATATATGGCTTCTAACCTTAAAATAACTACTTTATAATAACTCTAAACTGTTAGAATAGCAGAGTTAAATGCTTTTCTTGAACTAATTTGGAACGAATAATAAATTATGAAAACAGCAGTTTCATTATTCTCTGGATGTGGTGGGTCAGATGCTGGTTTGCATGCGGCTGGCTTTGATATTCTGATGGCAAACGATATTATTCCATATGCTAAAGATACATATCTCGAAAATCTACCTGAAACTGATTATAAGTTAGAAGATATCAAAAAAATTGAACATTTTCCAGAGTCTGACTTACTAGTAGGATGCTATCCTTGTCAAGGTTTTAGTCAAGGAGGAGCAAGAATAGCTGATAAAAAAGTTAACTATCTCTATAAAGAGTTTGCACGAGCATTAAATTATATTAAACCGAAAGCTTTTATAGTAGAAAATGTCTCAGGTATGCTAAGGAAGACTTTCACTCACCTTTTGAAAGATCAAATTGAAATCTTCACCGATGCGGGCTACAACGTTGAGTATCAACTTCTAAATGCAGCAGACTTTGGAGTAGCTCAAAATAGAAAGAGAATATTCATTGTAGGTATTAGAAAAGACTTCGGCATTAAATTTGAATTTCCAAAACCTACTCATGGAAGTGATGATCTAGCTTTTAATACAATTAAAGACGCTTTATCAGGTTTGCCAGAGTGGCCAGAAGAAGAAGAATATTATAATGAAGGTTTTCATTGGTACTATATGTCGAGAAATCGTCGCCAGAACTGGGAAGACTTATCAAGAACTATAGTTAGTAGTGCTCGCCATATGCCTTTGCACCCTATTAGCCCCGAAATGGAAAAGGTTCAAAAAGATGAATGGCGTTTTGTAAATAATAGACCAGCTAGAAGGTTTAGTTATAGAGAAGCCGCTTGTCTTCAGGGATTTGATAAAAATATAATCTTTCCTGATACAGAAAATGCTACCTTGAATAATAAGTACAAAGTAATCGGTAATGCAGTTCCACCTCCACTTTTTGAAGTAGTAGCTAAAGCATTGCCGTGTTTTTAACTTATTCTGTAATAGTTCTACTATAAGTTAGCATTGAATCAAAATTATTTGGGAAAGAGAAATTCTCAAGGTCATCGTTTCTTAAGAAGTTTATCACTCTTAATCTGTCGAATATAATATTATTTTGGATATCTCCTTTAACAGACCATCGACCAGCATTATCTCTAAAACATATTGGTGTAAATAACATACTATTCCATCTATTAGTGTTCTGTCCTAGATGACCTATTCGATCGTACGAAGCATCATTTTGTTTCTTACTCCATTCAGATCTAGAACAAGCGCATTGAGCTAAAATCGACATAATGTTGCTAGTTTCATATTTGTCAGCTCTGTACCAAGATACTAAGTCGATTCCACCGTCACCGCTATCTCTGTTTCTAAAAAAACTATCATCACAAAGACCTTTATTTCCTATTTTATTAAAAAGATCGTTTAAACGTTCTGCCTTGGTACCTGAAAAGTCTTGGTTGTTCTTGCCAAAACGTTTACTTTCTGCTTTATCACCTGTGAATTGAATCAGACTTAGAAGCGATAGGTCTTCAAATATTTCTGTAAATTCATTTCTATAAGTTTTTTCTATGAATGGTAGGTTTGCTGATAAAAGTAAAAATAAATATGCTTTTTGCTTAAGATCTAAGCTAGTAGAAAGCGTAATTGTATTATTGTCCTTTTCGAACGGATACCTATCTGAAAAAGCTTCAATTCTCCATTCAATTTGTTCTCTAACATCTAATCTATCATTTTCTAGTCTTAAATAGTTACAAGAATAATCACTTAAATGATCTTCCATGTCATCAAGACTTACCTCTTTATCTAGAGAAGTAATACACAATATCTCAAAAAAATCTGCAATTGTATGAATATCTGAGTCCCTAGGTCTATCAATTTCGCCCCATACCATATTATAACTACTCCTTATCTTCTACAAG
This sequence comes from Psychrobacter sp. M4, assembly GCF_055699795.1. NCBI lineage: Bacteria > Pseudomonadati > Pseudomonadota > Gammaproteobacteria > Moraxellales > Moraxellaceae > Psychrobacter > Psychrobacter sp. M4. The sequence goes on from NZ_CM146740.1 coordinate 25,563, forward strand.
GGCTCTAGCAGAAACGTAAAGAGACTTAGCTTTTTTCTGAATACTGTCTAGCTCACTAATATGGTATTCATTTAAATAGTCACTTACTAAAGTGAGCAATTCTTGAAGTGACGTCAAGTTATTGTTTATTTTATTTAAACCGTCTTCAAATCCATCAAGCAAACCTCCTGCCAAAGTAAATGAGGTTTCTAAAATATCATTTTCATTCTGATGCTTTATTAAATAATTCAAAGAATCATCATTTGCAATAACTTTAGCTAATTTTTGAATTTCTCTAGATTCTCTTACAATTTTATTTTTCTCTTTGTCACCATATAACCAAGAAAGTAGGTTTCGAGTATTTTCTGAATCAACATTGTTTTGATCGATAGGTTTTTCCTTATCTAAACTTACATAGCTTTTGATACTACTGTTATTCAAGGCAGTAGTTAAAAGAGAGAAATGAATATCGTTAGGTCTCTTCCCTATATCTTCTAAAATTCTTTCATCATCAGCAAAGTTTAGTACTTCTAACCCTCTAAGCAGGTTCTCAACACTAGGGTATTTACTACCTATATTTTTTGCCAAAATCTTGTAAATTTCTATCGAACTCAGATTATTATCTTTTTGTTCTTCAGTTGTTTTATCATAGAGTTGTTTAAGATATCTAGCTTTAGCTAAGTGATCCCACTCTTTAATCCCTGTTATATGACGATAGCCAAGATATCCTAATATTTCTTCTCTCGCTTTATATACTATGCAAGGTATCTCCTTTATCTCTCTAGTTGATTCACTAAGGATAGCTTTTATAGTATTTTCTTTTCTAGGAGGAGGAAAGCCGTTTATAAGTTTTAATGCTCCTAACCTTCTATTACCTTCGACAACGATATACGTGTCATCATTGTCGTTAGACGGACATACTAGTAATGGTTCACCTTGAAAATAGCCTTGTGATAACAAAGACTTCATTAAATCATCAATATTAGCCTCAGCTAGCAAGTATTCAATAACTTCATTCTCATCTGAACCGTCTATTTCAATTGGTATGCGAGGATTGAGTGGATCAAACCTTAATAGAGTAACAGGTATATTCTGTATTTTATTCTGAGACGTTGGACTAGACATTTAATGACCTTTTCGCTCTATAATTGAAAGTACATAATTTACTTAACCAATTTCATGTGTCATAAATTTACTGGAGTTAATTGTAGCATTCTTAATTTACACATATAAGGTTTAATAATATATTATTCTACAAATATCTGTCTCGAGACGCGTTTTAGCCGTGACTGACGCGGTATCCTGTGCGACTAAGCGGGTTGCGGGCACTCGGCTGAGGGTAGTATCGAGAATACAGGAATGCCATCAGCCGTTAGTGCCCGCCACGCTTAGGTGTACAGATACAAGCAGAAGGCGCGATTAGCTCCCATAACCTCTTTACTAAAATCATCCCACCTTTTGACCACTCCCAAGACGCCGACACCTAAAACTCGCGCAGACTACTTGGCGGGGTAGCCTGTGATGTCTTGAATGCTCTGATACAACGGTTTTAGGCGCTCGTACATCTTCAGATAGACCTCGTTATACAGGCGCTTGTAGAGTTGCACGTTGGCCTCAATAGGGACGAATTCGTCGCCTAAATGAGTCATAGCGTCGCTTGCTGTCGCGTGATCGGGATAGACGCCGAGCCCCACCGCGCAGTTGATGGCAGCGCCGAGGCCAGTGGCCTCATAAGTGTGCGGGCGGTAGGCGGGCATGGCAAAGATGTCGGCGGTGAGCTGCATGGCGGCATCGCTTTGGGAGCCGCCGCCTGAGACGCGCAGGTGTTTGATGGGTTTGCCAGTGCGTTTCTCGATGGTATCAAAGCCGAGCTTAAGCTCGTAAGCCAGCCCCTCTAAGATAGCGCGGTACACGTGCGCGCGGGTATGCACATCACCAAAACCGATAAGTGCGCCTTTGCCCTCAAGCCCAGGATGACGGACGCCCGGCGACCAATAGGGCTGCATGATGAGTCCCATGCTGCCGGCTGGAATGCCTTTGACGGCGGTATCGAGGAGCTTTTCGGTGTCGATGCCTTGGGTTTTGGCAAGTTGTTGCTCGTAGTGGGCGAATTGTTCTTTAAACCAGCTGACCATCCAAAAGCCGCGATAAATCATGTATTCATGATTGTAGTAGTGCGGGGCGGCGGCGGTGTAGGCGGGCATGTGTTTGAGAATCTCGACGTAGTCGGGGGAGATGGTGTTGATGGTGGCGGTGGTGCCAAAGCTAAGACACGCAGTATCGGCGGCCAGTCCCGCTGCGCCTAGGGCTTCGCAGGCTTTATCACTGGCGGCGGCAATCATCGGCGTGCCCTCTGGGATGCCGGTGGCTTTGGCAGCTTTGGCGCTTATCTCACCGAGGGTTTGGCCTGGTGGGACAATTTTGGGCATTTGCTCGGGGGTACAGCTAAACAGTCGCCATTTCAGGGTGTTGGGTTTGAGCCATGTTTGCGCTTTGTAGTCATACGGCAAGTAGCCGACCGAATGACCATTTGAGTCGATAAGTTCACCTGTGAGCTGATAGGTGAGGTAGGCGGAAAGGTTGACGTAGTGCGCGGTCTTTGCCCACATCTCAGGCTCATTTTGCGCGAGCCAATTACAACGCGCTTTTTGCTGCGCGTCTTTTACCAATTCGCCCATACCGATGATTTTGGTCAGCGGGTTTAAAAAACCAATGTCGTGTGTCTCAGCGCGGCGCAAATCCATCCAAACGATAGCAGGACGTAGCGGCTGCATGTCTTTATCAAGGCAAATCATGGTATAGCGCTGGGTGGCGAGACTGACGCCGGCGATTTGCTCAGGTTTAATATCGCAGCTTTGCCACAGCTTTTGACAGGCCTCAACCACTTTTTGCCAGTAGTAGTCGGCGTGCTGCTCAGCATAATTGGGCTGCTCAGAGAAATACGGCTCGATAGGCACGCGGGCTTTGGCAATCTTGTTGCCAAATTGATCAAAGATAAGCGCTCTGACGCTTTGGGTGCCATTGTCGATAGCTAAGAAGTAAATCGGGCTTGCAGGATTATCGGTCATAGTCGTCCTTAACTATAGTCGAACCGCTCTTAAAGTGTTACAGCGTTAGAATCGCTTAGCCTACTACTGCAGTACTTGCGCTCGTCTGCCTTGTACCACTTTTAATATCAGTTGACTATCTGTAGAGTTACACAGATAGTTTATATAAAAATTTACACCAGTAGCACTGATCCAGAACATTGATTTCTATAATAATTCGAAGAAACACTAAGCCGCAGGCAAATGATAATAACGTTGCCATAAATCGGTATAGCGAGCGACTTCTTGTTGCCACTTTTGCTCATCCCAGCCCAGCTCCTCGCAGCAGATTTGCTTGAGTCTAGCGCTAATAAGCGGCGTCAAAGCGCCATTGGGTAGTATAAGACCCAAGCGCGTACGCCGCAGTAGCAAATCATCTAAATGTATGACTTGTTCAAAGCGTGCGGCAAAGCGAATCTCCGCCCAAAGGGTATTGCTATCAGTGACGTAAGTTAGATCATCGTCATGCGCGAGCTCTAACAAGTTATCAAGTTGTAGACCATAAAAACCTTGTAAACGCTGTTGTAAAGGTTTTGGCAAAGTGGCGAATTTGGGATGGGTCGGCGTAGGATTACTAAAGACCTGATTGCCATTTATCGTTTGGCTTTGAGTAGCAGATTCATCAAGCGCGAGCACCTTTTGACAGATCTTTAGGACATCAAGAGCAATCAGGCGAAATGTGGTTAGTTTGCCGCCACTGACGGTCACCAGATTGTTATCGAGCCAAACGCTATGATCGCGTTTTTCTTTACTGGGGCTAACGCGCTTACCATTACCGTTATCGGATATCAGCGGTCTTACGCCTGCCCATGAGCTGATGACATCGTCTCGATTGAGCTTGGCATTAGCAAACAGACCGTTGGTTGCCGCTAATAGATAATCGACTTCTGCATTGGTAATGCCGACTTCTTGATCGTCTAAAGGTGGATGATCCAAATCAGTGGTGCCAAGCACGGTGCGGTTCTCCCACGGGAAAACGAACACTGCTCGCTTATCAGTAGGATGCAAAAAGGTATAGGCTTGGTCAATAGGCAAGCGCTCTTGACTGACCACTAAGTGACTACCGCGTGAGGGACGGATTTGCTTATGAAAGCTTTGCTCAGTTTGCGCACGGGCCTGCATACGTAAGGTATCCGCCCAAGCGCCTGTCGCACTGACCACCACTTTGGCATAAACCTCAAAAGTCTGATCGCTATCTTTAGAAGCCGTGTCTTTAAGAGTTGCACCAACGACTAAACCTTGCTCATTAGTGATGAGCGACTCAGCTTTGAGATAATTAATCGCCTGCGCGCCGTCATGGGTGGCCTCACCAAGTACGCGCATCACTAAGCGCGAATCATCGGTGACCGCATCGCTAAACTGACTGGCTCCTAAGAATTTATCTTGCTTGATATTAGGATTTAGCCGCAAAAAAGCGTCCTTTTTGAAGTATTTAAAGTAGCGCTTACCCGCTATTTTGTCATAGACTCTTAGCAAGGTATTAAATATCCACGGCGGCGGAAACTTACCCTTATAATGTGGCATGATGTAGTGCATCTCGTTGACCAGACCGCCTGCTTCGCTGAGCATACGCTCACGCTCGCGGACGCTTAGTAAAGTGGTTTTATAATCGCCTGAGGCAATATAACGCAGACCACCATGTACCATTTTGCTTGAGCGGCTGGAGGTGCCCCAAGCAAAGTCTTTTTGCTCGATAAGTAGTACCGCAAGACCACGCCTTGCCGCCTCGCGTGCAATACCGGCACCGGTGATACCGCCGCCGATAATGAGCATATCCCAAGGTTCAGATTGTGCTAAAGGCGCGAGTGCTTGCTGGCGTTGTGTAGATTGGGTCATAAGGGTATCTTCTTAAATGACGTAAGTCAGTCGGTTCACTACAAAATAAATACAGTGCTACTGGGATGCTTCTTTTAAGCGATAGTTGTGCAGCCTCTGGAGTTTTGAGACCGCACAGCAAGCAAGGAAAATTTATACCAGTAGCACAGGATAGAAAACCTCTCTCTCATATTTTTAATTTCTATTCCTCAAGCAACACACCCGGGTTCATACGTTGCTCAGGATCTAAGCTTTTGAGCATATCACGAGTCACTTGTAGACCCAGATTGCCTTTTTCAGCAGCGAGATACGGGGCATGATCGCGGCCGACGCCATGTTGATGTGAGATGGTGGCTTTACCATTAGCCACGCTAGTACTCGCCGCATGTTTGATTTTTTGCCAGCGCTGCAAGGTGGTTGCGTGATCCTTGGCGGCGCGGAAAAAGTAGGTGGTATAAAGACTTGCGCCTTGCTTATAAACGTGCGAGATATGGGTAAAGGCCATGACTTTCTCGCCTTCATCAGCGAGTGAGTTTCTGACCGCCTCTTGCATCTGCGCCATTTGCTCGTCGATATGGATCCAGTTGGTGGCGGTCTCAAAGGTATCAACCATGATGCCGCGATCCCAAAGCGTACCGCGCAGATAAGGGAACTTAAAACGCCCGTGCGCCCAGACGCTGCCCATAATATCGGTGATTTTGCCCGTGACACTACCATTTTGCTTTAACAGTTTATTAAACTGAGTTAGCGCTAATTTATTCTGCGCTTTATCGCCTGAGACGCCATAAGTGAGCATGACTTTATCTGAGCTGAGTCCACGCGCTTTTAGATAAGTGCTAATCGCTAAAAACTGACTTGGCGTAGTACCTAGATGCAAATGTGCGTCAGTCTCGACAGCGTTGCTCAGGCGTAGCATAGACAAGCGAATATCTTGTTGCACCGCTTGTTTGAGTACCGTTTTGCCCGCTTGCCAATTGGGCAAAAAGGCCACTTTAAATAGCTCTTCCTCGGGTTGCGGCTGGACGCGCATCTTAACTTCGGTAAAGATACCTGCGCGGCCTTCAGTGCCCATCATCATCTCACGCAGATCAGGCCCTGCCGAGGATGCAGGGATATCAGCGATTTGTAGCACGCCTTGCGGAGTGACTAAAGTACCGCCAGCGAACATCTGCTCGATACGCCCATAGCCTAATGACTGCTGACCACTAGAGCGCGCGGCAATCCAGCCGCCAAGCGTTGATAGCTCCCACGACTGCGGATAATGTCCCAAGCGATAACCATGCTCGTCCAGCTGCGCCTCGACTGCTGGGCCTTGGGTACCCGCGCCAAAAGTGGCAATTTGGCTCTCGTTATCTAAATGAATAAGGCGATCCATTTTACTCATGGCGATTGTCAATACGGGTCGCGAACCCTGTTGTGGATTGATATGACCGACTACAGAAGTACCGCCGCCGAAAGGAATAACGATTAAGTCGTGCTCTTGGGCGAGCTTGAGTAATTGCTCGACATCATTGGTCGATTCAGGGAAAGCCACGCCGTCAGGGAAGACCTCAAAGTCGCCGCTGTGCATCGCGATCCAGTCGGGAAAGCTTTGCCCGCGGGCATGTCTGAGTCTGACTTCTTGATCGGTCGATACTATATCAAGAGCACTGATAACTTTAGGCAAGCGTGATTTGGGCACGGTTTTGAGCACTTGCTGTAAGCTGACAGATTTGAGTTTCTTAGTCTTACCGATATGCGATTTGATCAGTTTTGCGCCATGCGGTGAGACTTTTTTATTGATATTGACATTGCCCCAACCGTTCCAGCGTGTTTGTTCTATGGGAGTGTTGGTTTTTGCAGCGCTATCTAGGTTCGTACTATCGGTATTTGTTGTCATTGCAGTTACCGCAGTTGGGGAAATGTGATTGACTTTATCACTTCTACGGATAAGAGATTTGATTGTGCTCATAGAGACATACCTGTCGTTGATGATAACCCTATCCAAATAAGCGTCAAAATCAATGCTTGAGTCGGGTTTAAATAATGTAAAACGATCTAATAACTAATCATTGGGAAGATAAATGAAGGCATAATTTTTATTAACGTTATACCGCTATAGCAGACATTTAGATTGCTGTTGGATAATAAAGAGTTAATGATAAACCAATCATCTCAATTGTTTGCCAATAGCCAAGTAAAAGCAACTATCTTCTGTAGTCCCGTCATTCATAGGATGAGATTTGTAACCTTTATAGGTAACATACTTCAAAATAGATTATAAAAAAGGCTGGACTACTAACGCAGACCAGCCTTTTTTTAAGTTTTCTAGAGTAAAAGCGCCTTAATTATGTTTTATCTCATCTCTTATCATCGGTACCTTCGCGCATTTGCTCCCACTCCTCGTTTTGCTGCATTATTGAGCCTTCAAGAGATTCTGAGGTTTCCCCCTCCTCCCACGGAGCATTGGCAGGCAGCTCTTCGATATGAATGGTTTTTATACTGTAATCAGGCTGATAAGCCAAATCATAGCGTGCCGCTTTGATCACTGATACCATCATCATCGACAAAATAATAATGAGCGGCGCGCCGGCAATAATAGAAGCGGTTTGCAAGGTTTGCAAATCGCCTAAAAACATCAAGATTGCGGGCAATAAACACAAGGTAAAGGCCCAAAATAAACGATTCCAGCGATGTGGCTCATCGTCGACCTCTATTTGTACTACAGACGCCAAGATATAAGAGATCGAATCAAAGGTAGTGGCAGTAAAGATAGTGGCTAAAAAGGTGAATACCGCGACGACTAAATAAGACATTGGCAGACTATTTAGGATAGCAAAAATCGCCGCAGTTGGGGACTCGTTATTCAAAATACCAATGACATCTAAAGCGCCAGTCATTTGCAAATATAATCCGTAATTACCAAGAATAATCATAAACATCGCACAGCCAAGTGAGCCGTAGAACATCGAGCCTACGACCATATTGCGAATGGTACGTCCTCTAGATATTTTGGCGATAAATAACCCAATAGTAGGCGCAAATACCAACCACCATGCCCAATAAAACACCGTCCAATCTTGCGGGAAGGTTATCGGCTCAAAGCCAAATGCTTGAAAGTCTTTAAAGGGTTCGATATAAGTCATCATTCGCGGCATCTCGGTGATAGAGCGCCCCATAGCCTCCAGACCGGTATTTAAAATAAATACCGTAGGCCCGACAATCAATACAAATAATAAAAACGCCACTGCTAGATAAAAATTGATATTGGAGAGCTTTTGGATACCGCCTTTGAGCCCTTGATAAGCACTATAAGCAAAAATCATGGTAGTAATTAGTAGTACTACAATTTGCATAGTGATGTTGCGCGGTAAGCCAAATAAATTATATAACCCTTCATTGATAAGCGGAGAGGCTAGACCTAGGGTAGTCGCACCGCCGCCGACCATCCCAAAAACAAACAGGACGTCGAGCATTTTGGCCCAATTGCTACCCGCCAGCTTTTCACCTAATAATGGCATCAAGGTCTGACTGACTTTGAGGACTGGCGTTTGGCGTACGTAATAAAAGTAGGAAATAGCGACGGCAGGTACTAGGTAGATGGCCCATGCCACAGGACCCCAGTGAAACATACCATAAGTTGTCGCCCAGCGAATGGCATCTGGCGTACCGCCTGCGATGCCAAAAGGCGGGCTTTGATAATAATAAGCCCATTCAATCAGCCCCCAGTACAGAATACTGGCACCAATACCGCCGCAAAACATCATAGCTGCCCAAGAACCATTGGCAAATTCAGGTTTTTCTTCGGGACGGCCTAGTTTGATCTTACCAATATCAGAAAATACAATGTAAATCACAAATAGCATCGCTAGGACACCAAAACCTAGATAAGCAAAACCGAAGTTATCTCCTACGAAGTTTCGAGCTATGCCTACCCACTCTTTACCTTGTTCAGGAAAAAGTATTAAAGGGATAGCAATACTTAGCAGTATCACGAGTACCATACCGAAGGTAAATTTATCAATACGCGTATCGGGTACGTGATCGGGTCGCCACTGCGGAATGGACATACCAACATTAAAGGTACCCAAATGAGGGGGTTTATAATACTTTGATCGTGCTCTTACATAGTCAGGTAAGTATTGTTTTGACAGTCCAGTTTTGTTCTTACGGGACTTTTTACTGTCTCGATTGTTATTAGAGCTACCCATCTTATTGTCCTGTTTTGAAGTTAAAGACTAAAATCACAGAAAGAGTGGGCGTGTCGTCAATTAAAACATCATCCTTATAATCTAATTGATGACGCGCCTTTATTTACCCTATAACGACTCCTTTGATTATTTTAGTTAATATGGATTGTTTTGGTTGCGTACTATTAAATAGTGCTTATAGATAATACTGCTAAATAGTAGTATTTAACAGTATTTTTAAAATTACTTGATAATTGTTGGGTTGATGGAGGTGATGTATGCTTGTAAAGCAGGTGCTAAACGATCTACCAGCATTATAATAAATAAGAGCGCTAAGAATGGTGGTGAAGTGATGATTAGCTAATGTTGAATAAACATCTCATTTATACTTTGCTTAACTCTTCTAGATCTACAAACTCCTTTTTACCATGAATCGTATACATTTTGCGCTCGATATCTGGGTAATTGGTAATATCAATAGGTGGTCTGCTACCGCCCATCAGGTAGACGGCATCGCTATCACTATTGTTACGCATAGAATGCGCCGCGCCGTGTGCCGGAAAACCAACAAAATCTCCTGCACTTAACGAATAACTCTCGTCGCCATAACGTAGCGTCAGCTCGCCTTCTAGCACATAAACAAATTCGTCTGACTCTTCATGATAATGATGCTGCGTAGTTTCATCGCCCGGCTCAACGCGCACCAGATGCAAGCCAAATTTATTGAGGCCGACGATATCACTCAATGAGACGGTATGGCGAATAGCCTTGTCGTTGAACTGATGCACGTGCTTGCTTTCAGGAATGGCGTCGATATCAGCTTTGGTTAAGATATATTGCTTTGGGTTGTCAAATTTGGGCTTAGCTGTCGCAGTCATGGTCTGTCTCCGTCATTGTTATCTTAAAATTGTTATTTCAAATATAACTTTATAGTAGCGAATATTTTTTGATTTTATGTAGTTAATTGACTGAATAAAGTGATTACTAGTTTATGGTCTAATCGCTATCTTTTAGTTAGCGAATCTAGTCGGTGAATTCATGCTATCTAGTCGCCCATGACTGGCATATTCTTGCTAAAATACGTTTATTTTTTAGCTTCCTGCATTGGACGATATTATGACTACCTCTATTACGCCTACTATTAAACAAGACCGCATCCTAATCCTCGATTTTGGCTCGCAGTATAGCCAGCTCATCGCACGCCGTGTGCGCGATTCGGGGGTATTCTGTGAGATGTTCCCCTATGATATCGACAGCGATCGTATCAACGATTTTGGCGCGAAAGGTATCATCTTATCGGGTGGTCCTGAGAGCGTGCATGCTGACGACAGTCCGCGTATTAATGATGCAGTGTTCGATTTGGGCGTACCCGTTTTAGGCATTTGCTACGGGATGCAAGCGATGGCGGATCGTTTTGGCGGTAAGGTACATGCCAGTGACGTACACGAGTTTGGCGCGGCGACGATTAACGTGAATGGGCACTCAGAATTAACTGAGGGTATAGAAGATAGCACTACTGAAAATGAAACCGCCGCCCTTAATGTGTGGATGAGTCACGGCGATAAGGTAGTTGAGGCACCTAAAGGCTTCGAGGTTATCGCCAGCACTCCAAGTTGCCCGATTGCGATTATGGCTGACGATGATAAGCATTATTATGGTCTGCAGTTTCACCCAGAGGTTACGCATACCTTACAAGGTCAGGCGCTGCTCGGCCGCTTCGTGCATCAGATCTGCGACTGCGCCGGCGAGTGGACGCCGGACAATATCGTCGATATGCGCGTGGCACAATTAAAAGAGCAAATCGGTGATAAGCAAGTCTTGCTTGGGCTATCAGGCGGAGTTGATAGCTCGGTGGTCGCAGCGCTACTGCATAAAGCGATTGGCGATCAGCTCACCTGCGTGTTTGTCGATACCGGCCTATTGCGATTGCACGAAGGCGATCAGGTCATGCAAGTGTTCGCGGAAAACATGGGCGTTAAAGTGATTCGCGTTGATGCTGAAGATTTGTTCCTAGATGCTTTAGCTGGCGAGTCAGATCCAGAAGCCAAACGTAAAATCATCGGTAAAACCTTTATCGACGTCTTCGCCGATAGCGCGCGTCAAGTGAGCAAGGAGAGCGATGGTAAGGAGATCGAATTCTTAGCGCAAGGCACGATTTATCCCGATGTCATCGAATCGGCGAAGTCGCATCAAGGCAAAGCCCATGTGATCAAGAGCCACCATAACGTCGGCGGTCTGCCGGATGATTTAGCGTTTAAGCTCATTGAGCCATTACGGGATTTATTCAAAGATGAAGTGCGTAAGCTTGGTATCACTTTGGGCCTGCCAGAGAAAATGATTTATCGTCATCCGTTCCCAGGGCCGGGTTTGGGCGTGCGCATCTTAGGCGAAGTCAAAAAAGAATACGCCGATATCTTGCGCCAAGCTGATGCTATCTTTATGCAAGAGCTTGAGCGCTCAGGCTGGTATGACAAAACCGCACAGGCCTTTGCAGTATTTCAGCCGATCAAATCGGTGGGCGTGGTCGGGGACGGACGCCGCTATGCGTGGGTGATTGCGCTACGTGCGGTTGAAACGGTGGACTTTATGACCGCGCGCTTTGCCCATCTGCCCTACGAGCTGATTGAGACGGTGAGTAATCGTATTATGAATGAGATCAAAGACGTGTCACGCGTGACTTATGACGTGTCGAGCAAGCCGCCAGCTACTATTGAGTGGGAGTAGCCCTTAATAAAAGCTATCAAACCAAAAATCTGATTAGCGTCGTCAACCTCGTTCAGCCTACTTTTTATAGTGCTATCATTCGTTTTCCTCGCTACTCAAATTTTTTGAATTGATATACAACTTATCAATAATCAAATGGTCTCGCTATAGCTCTATAAAACACTCAACTTGGTTGGGTGTTTTTTTAAATAATAAATATTTATCTCTAATGTAAGTAGAGTTGTGTATTAAATTTTTACTCTTACTGGATGCTTTGAACGAATATCTTTAATTAACTGCGCCAACTTGGTATAGGTTTCCGGCTCAGGTGTGCAAGTTATAGCCATTTCTTCTGCAATTTCAGTTTTTTTAGGAACTGAGCTTGTACGCCCTTTTTGCTTCAGAAATTTAACTATTTGTGAATAGAATGGTTTGTTTGAGTCAAATATATTAATAAAATCTTGTTTAATAATTTGAGGGTTAGCTTTTAATAATGTTGTCTCAAAACATGCATCAATAAAAGTACTTGCTTCAAAAGACTCTTCAAATGAACCACCTCTATAACCATTAGAAAATGTAACAACCGGTTGAAAAGGTATTTTGAATAAGTGAATATTATTTGGTAAATTACTTGAATTGGGTACTAAAGATGGATCATCATCATCGTATGTGAAAATTATTGGACGCTCATGACTTAGGGTTAAGTTCATGAGACGGGTCACATTTCTCAAGTTACCTATTCCATTATAATTGGCAATTATGATCCCATATTCTAAGAAGTTGATATCTAACCCTTCCTCAAGTAATATTCGGAAAGCAGTTTCTTCACTTTCGCCTTCAACAAACCAGTAAATACATTGCTCTAGAGCAGACTCTTTACTGGCTTCGTCCCACCATAACTCTTCAGCTATAGCTTCCTGCATTGTATCGTACTCAATGCTTTCTCTATCTGACATATAACCTCACATAAATATGAAATTTTATCGCTAGTCGAATTTGAAAAAAGCAATGATAGCGTCTTACACATGTAGAACACTACCATTGCTTATGGGATATTAAATAGATACTTCATCACCTATTTATATCAGAATTTAACCCCGCACATTCACCACATAACGCCCAACCGTTTGACTCGCCATAAAGCGATCTAAGTACTCAGGCGTTTGCTCAAGGGTAATCTCTTCACAGTACTGCTCAAGATTAGGCAGTTTTATATCGGTCGAGACGCGCTCCCAAATCGCAAACTTAATGAACGTTGCGAGGAGTGTTAGGTTTGCCTAAAGCACATTCCAGCGCCTCCCGATCCCAATCACCGAGATTGGCAGCAGCCTCATAAGTTGATTGTAGAAACGCCATAAGCGTGGCATCTGGATCGTCGCTCGTTCTCACAACATCATAAGGGAGCAAAAACTCTCCAAGGTCTTTATCAAACCTTGCTTCTGCTGGTTCTACTTTTTGATCAGCAAAACCGTCTAGTCCTGGATAGGTGTAGGAATAGAACATTGCCTCATCCACACCGCTCCCACCTGGCCAAAATCCTGCAGAGGATACCTCATGGCTATAAGCCTCTTGCGCAACTTTGTCTGGCAAGTTCGGAATACCTGCCGGGTGCAGAGGTGCAAGACGACCCGAAAACCGAGTGACCGCCAGATCGAACGATCCCCAGAACAGATGCGAGGGTGACACCTTACCGATAAATGCAGAGCGAAACTGAGTAAACACTCGATCAATCTGGATTAGCGCTGTGTGAAAGTTGGCAACAGCATTAGAGTTATAAGGTCGAGTTTTCGTATCTTGAGCAAAAGGAATTGAGTCTTCTAACTCGTTCGGCTGTTCATGAATATCAAAAGTCCCGCCTACAGCTTCGACAATCATTTTAGTTTGCGCATAGAAGTCGGCAACGCTCATGTCTTTGAGAGCAAATTCCTCTGAGCGTCCATCGTCAGATATCGCACGTAGTGTATGATCACAAAAATCAAGTGTCAAAGTGACATAGCGATCACCATCTGGAACAGATCCTGTCGATAAACCTTGCGGCGTGACATACAATGTCGTATGCCATGAATGATTAATCCACGGGGTATGCGATAATCGGTATTTGCCAACGATCTGGCAGCATAGATGCAATAGCGTACAGGTCTCTTTCCAATCTTGATAAGGAATATCAGGCCAACTATCAACTGTCGGTTTCATACAGTGCTCCATTGTTTACTATAGAACGTAACATTAAGCTTAATTTATACCGTAAAATGATCGTTAATTTGCTTTATTCCAAATGAGGATTAAATTTAGCTAATTAATTATTACCTAACTGCTAAACGAAAAACCCTAACCCTTCACATTTACCACATAACGCCCTGTAGCCTTTTTTGCCATAAAACGATCTAGGTACTCAGGCGTTTGCTCAAGGGTAATCTCTTCACAGTACTGCTTAAGATTAGGCAGTTTCATATCGGTCGAGACGCGCTCCCAAATCGCTTTTTTATCTTCCAGTGGAATATAGACCGAATCGATACCAAGCAGTGACACCGCGCGGGTGATAAATGGTATCACGGTCATAGAAAGCTCAGGGGACGCCGCCAAACCACAAGAGGTGACCGCGCCGCCCGCTTTAGTTTGTTTGAGCAAGTTAGCCAAATAGTCGCCGCCGATCGTATCAATAGCGTTAGCCCACAGCTCGCGACCGACGGGTCTCTCGCCGACTTCATTGATGGTATCAGGGTTACGTACTTCATTTGCGCCAAGCTCCTTTAGATGATCGGCTTGCTCGCTTTTGCTTGAGAAGGCGATAACCTCAAAACCCAAATGACTTAAAATTGCGATGCTTATACTACCCACACCGCCCGATGCACCTGTCACTGCTACCGGACCGTCTTCAGGTTTTGCGCCCATTTTTTGTAGCTTTTGCACGCTTAAGGCTGCCGTTAGACCGCCTGTACCGTAGATCATCGCCTCTTTTAAGCTCAAAGCTTCTGGACGAGCTACTGCCCAATCGGCAGGAATAGAGATCATCTGACCCAGACCGCCATCGGTATCCATGCCCAAATCATAGCCAAAGATTACCACTTCTTGGCCTTTTTCAAAGGTACCAGATTTGTCGCTGACTACGACGCCTGCAGCATCAATACCTGGAGTATGTGGGTAATTTTTGGTAATTCTTTTATTACCTGATGCCGACATTGCGTCTTTGTAGTTCAGCGATGAGTAGTGTACTTCGATAAGCAGATCGTTATCAGGTAAATCGCTAACGCTGCGCTCCTGAATACTTTTCTTAAACTCGCCGTCGCTAGTTTCTTCGACCACTAGTGCTTTAAACGTTTTATCATTAGACATTATATTATTCCCTTTTAATTAAATTTATTTTTATGCAAACCTCTTAAGGCTTAATTAATATCTTGCCTTTTTTGTCTGACTGCACGTCATCAGAGACCGCTTTTTGAATATCGTCTAAGTCGTAAACGCCACCAGTAGGAAGATTTAACTTGCCATTAGCTGCGCTCTCAATTAATTCTTGGGTCAAACGCTGCATCTTATCCTTACTCATATCTTGCATCATGTCGCCTGCCCAAAAGCCTTTTACCTGAGATAGATTAAAGATCAGATCGCTAGGATTGAGCGTGAGCGGCTTACCAGACATACTGCCAAGCGCTGCCATTACCCCGTGTTTGCCTAGTAGTGATACTAAATCGCCACCCGAGCGTCCGCCAACAGCATCAACTGCGCCGCTGATCTTGCTGTCACCAACGATTTTTTTGACTTGGTCTTTCCAGTCATCATTATCAGTGATGACGTTGTTTCCAGTGATACCAAGATCGATAAGCTCCTGCTCCGACTCTTTACTGCGCACCAAGTTAATAGTATTAATATTACGCTCAGCGGCAAGCATCGCCATCGATTCCCCGACCGCACCGTTAGCTGCGTTTTGGATGATCCATTGACCCGGCTTAATGTTTAAAAACTCAATAAGCAGTAAAGCACTCATCGGCATAGCAATTAACTGAGCGGCAATTTCATCGTCGATAGCGTCCGGTATTGGAATCAGGCTTTGCGCAGGGGCGATAAAATACTCAGCCCATGTGCCTTGTACGCCTGAGACCACGACGCGTTGACCTTTTTCAAAGCCTTTAACGTCACTACCTAAAGCGTCGATCGTGCCTACAGCTTCAGAGCCGCCAGTAGCGGGCAAATCAGGCTTGTTGCCATATTCGCCTTTGATAGTTACTAGGTCATGGTTGTGAATAGAAGATAGAATTGTTTTTATCCGCACTTCATTATCTTTGGGTTCTGGGGTAGGGGTGTCGCTCACGCTGAGGACTTCTGATGGCTTGCCGAATTTATTATAATTTGCAGTACGCATAGGAGTTTCCTTTGTTTATTTTTTAGGTGGATAAAAGGAGCTAAACTAAAACCAAACTACCACATCAAGTCATCAGGGATCACATAAGCGGCGTAAGGGTCGTCCTCTGCCAGCTCCGACTCTGATTTGTCGTTGGATTCAACGATAAAGCCTTCTTGCTTTTCATTGATGCGATCTGCCAAAGGATAAGGTAGTAGGGCATAACCGTCTTCTAGACGTGCAATAACCACGTGACCGGCGACGATTTGATCATAAAGCTTTTGGGTGATGTAGATTTTTTTAATCTTGCTATCATCGACAAACTGATAAGTAACGTCGCCTTTGGTATCGGTAATCTGATGCTGCTTAATCATTTGAATGATATTGGCTTTTAGGGTTTTTTCTTCTAGCTGCCGCTGTTTTTCTTGATTAAGCTGTTGGTCTTTTTCTACTCTAGCCGCTTGCGCTTTTGCTACCGCTTCTTTGGCCGCTAGCGCTTCTGTATCATCGCCAACCCGCTTAGCGTGCTTGGCTTGCTTGTTTATCTTCTTGGCTTTTTTATCGTCAACCAATCCAGCTTTTAGCAGCTGTGCTTGTAGGGCGTTTTTAGCCATAATAAATCACCTATGTTGATAATAGCCTAATTAATAATAACCTATATTGACAGTAAACTAAGGCTTTAGTAATACCTTGCCATTCTTACCAGCTTGCAACTTTCCAGAGACCGCTTGGGTAATATCCGCTAAGTCAAAAACCCCTTCGACAGGAAGTTTTAATTGACCATTAACGGCTCTATCAATCAGCTCATTAATCAGACGCTTTTTGTGCTCGACGCTCATCTCTTGGCTAAGCTTGCTGCCCCAAAAGCCTTTCATCAGCGCCTGTTTGAAAATCATATCGGTAGGGTTGATGACCATAGGTTTACCCGACATCAAACCAAAAGAGGCCAAAGTACCATAGTGGCCTAGCAAGGATAACAGCTCGCCGCTGTTCTCACCGCCAACCGAATCCACGGCGGCACTGATCTTTTCATCGCCAACGATATGACGAACTTGCTCTTTCCAGTCGTCATCCGAGGTACTGACATTGTTTTTGATGCCTAAGTCTGCAAGCTCTTTTAGAGCGTCCTGACTACGTACGACGTTAATGGTTTTAATACCGCGCGCTGCTGCTAGCATGGCAAGGGATTTACCGACGGCGCCATTAGCGGCATTATGAATGACCCACTGACCCGGTTGTAATTCTAAAAACTCAATCATCATCAGCGCGCTTAGCGGCATAGCAATGAGCTGCGCGGCCATCTCGTCGTCTAAGCTCTCAGGAATAGCAAATACCATATCTTTTGGGGCGACGAAATATTCTGCCCACGTCGCCTGCACGCTAGCAGCGGCGACGCGTTGTCCGACTTCTAAATCTTTGACCTCATCGCCTATAGCGTCAATAATGCCAACCGCCTCAGAGCCGGCTATCGCAGGCATTTTGGGTTTAAAGCCATATTGACCACGAATAGTAAGCAAATCATGGTTATGAATGGAGGCGAGGGTGGTTTTGACTCGCACTTCGTTAGCTTTGGGTTCTGGAACAGGGTTATCACCAAGGCTCAATACTTCAGTAGGTTTGCCAAAATGATCATAAGTGGCGCTACGCATAAGGTATTCCTTTATTAGTTATTTTTTAATAATTTAAATTGGTTTAGTTTGAAAAATTTAATAGTCCATCAAAGCTTTAATAGAACCTTGCCGTTTTTACCGGATTGCACTTCTTTGGAGACCGCTTTGGTCACCTCTGACAAGTCATAAATGCCCTCAACTGGCAGTTGTAGTTTACCACTCGTAGCGCGTGAGGTAAGCTCATTGATCAAGCGCTGTTTGCGATCGACGTCCATACTAGTGCTGGTCTTTGTGCCCCAAAAACCTTTGGCAGCGGCTTCTTTAAAGATCAGCTGGCCTGAGTTGAGCGCCATAGGCTTTCCTGATAGCGCACTAAACGCGACTATAGTGCCGCCCGTGCCTAACAGGGATAACAGCTCGCCACTAGCCTCGCCGCCGATAGAGTCGATCGCGCCTTTAATGGGCTGATTGCCAACGATATCTTTAATTTGATCTTGCCAGTCGTCATCGTCAGTCGATACGGTATTTTTGATTCCTAGCCTTTCCATCTCAGCCTTGGCGTCCTTACGGCGTACGATACTAATGGTATTGATACCGCGCTCGGCGGCGAGGATGGCCAGGTTTTTACCCACCGCGCCATTGGCAGCGTTGTGCATGACCCATTCACCGTACCTAAGATCCAAAAACTCCAGGAGCATCAGAGAGCTTAGCGGCATAGCAATAAGCTGGGCCGCCACCTCGTCATCTAAGCTATCAGGAATAGGGAAGACCAAATGCTTGGGCGCGATAAAATAATCCGCCCACGTATTGTGCACATTGGCGACCGAGACGCGATCGCCAACTTTTAACTTTTTAACCTTTTTACCTACGGCATCGATAATACCGACCGCCTCAGAGCCGCCGATCGCAGGCAAGCTAGGCTTGTAACCGTAGGTGCCGCGTACGGTTGACAAATCGTGATTGTGAATGGGCGCTAAAATGGTCTTGATTCGCACCTCATTGATACTAGGCTCTGGAATAGGACTATCGCCTAGGCTTAATACATTGGAGGGTTCACCAAAGTGATGATAAAGGGCGCTGCGCATAATTTTTTCCTTTATTATGTTGTTTTTAGAAAAGTTGTTTTTTAGAAAAATAGCTAACCAAAACAACCTTATCAATTTCTCTTAATGGCTGGCAGTAGCAGTTTGGTTATCTTTATAGGTACACTTATACTTTAACGATAGTTTTACCCACCGTGCGATTGGATTCCACTTGACGATGTGCGTCCGCTAATTCTGTAAAGGGGAAAGTCTTGGATACATGCGTTTTTAGCGTGCCTTCCTCGAGCATTTTCTTTAAAGTATGCATATCATCGCCATTCGAGGTTACATTGAAAAACGAGACATCGATATTATGCTGCTGGGCGTACTCTTTAGCTTTGTCTGAGAATTCAGGGGTAGGCAAAGAGATGATAGATTTGCCATCTTTAGTCACTCGCAAGGATTTCTCCAGTACCTCACCGCCGATAGCATCCAAGACAAAGTCAAGATCGGAGACGATCTCCTCAAAGTCTTGGGT
This sequence comes from Psychrobacter sp. M4, assembly GCF_055699795.1. Taxonomy (NCBI): domain Bacteria; kingdom Pseudomonadati; phylum Pseudomonadota; class Gammaproteobacteria; order Moraxellales; family Moraxellaceae; genus Psychrobacter; species Psychrobacter sp. M4. The sequence goes on from NZ_CM146740.1 coordinate 44,821, forward strand.
TTTATAATCGATATGCTCATCCGCGCCTAGTGATAACACAAAATCTCTATTGTCAGCTGAGGAGGTGGAGATAACATACGCACCAATGTCTTTGGCAATCTGCACGGCAAAATGGCCAACGCCGCCGGAGCCTGCATGTATCAGCACTTTATCGCCAGGCTTTATTCTAGGCTCCAGTACTTGCAAAGCGGTCAAAGCGGCAAGCGTCGTCGCGCCCGCTTCTTCAAAAGAGATATTATCGGGAATCTTGGCAAGCTGCTCTGCTGGCGCCGTCAGATATTCGGCGTAAGCATTGCCGTGACCGGGAAAGTTGATCAGTCCAAATACTTTGTCGCCTTCTTTAAAATCAGTGACCTCTTGACCTACTGCGGTGACTACGCCGGCGATATCCCAGCCTAAAATCAGCGGTCTATCAGTACCGTAGACTTGGTCAAGTAGTTTGGGCATCTCGCGTATTTTGACATCGACAGGGTTGATACTGATGGCTTTGGTCTCGATGAGGACCTCATCGGCTTTGGGCGTAGGGGTATCAATCTCGCTCAAGATAAGATTATCAACGCCACCAGCTTCGTGGAGTAGATAGGCTTGCATAAGAATCTCCTTTATTTTTTTATTTATAAAACAATTCAGGATTACCTTAGCAAGTTGTTCTTATTACTAACAAGGCAACTTTGGTTAAGTCATGTTATGAGTTGCTTTAGTTGGGGGCGGTATAGAATTATACAGTCACTAATCTTTACTTTTACCAAACAGCTGCTCTCACATACCACTACCTAGGCGACCCCTATTCTCTAAGTTGTCTAATCTTTTTGCATCGTCAATACTTACGCCTTTAATAATATTAAACTCACCATCCACCATATTCGTTAATAATGGCTCCCCTTTATCATTAACCCGAAACCGTCCATATTCTGCCGCTTCAAAAGCCTCGGCAAGACCTTCTTGGAAGAAGAAAGCATTGGTTGCAAGCATCATCGTATTATTGCGAATGCGATAATAGATCACCATCTCGTTAGCTGCTAAATTAATAGTAGCCAAACTATCGAGCTTAGGGTCAGCTAAACGCACGAATTGTCCAACATTGTTTTTATCTCGCGCCACTATGATATAGCCCTCTGCATTGTTAGGGCGGCGACCACGATCTTGGTTTAAAGCGGCAAATACCTCATCTTCTAGCGCATAGCGTAGTGCCATATAATCGCCTTGCATAAAACCGCGCGGATCAACGGGCGCCAGCTCTAAAAGTATTGTCTCGCCAGTAGCAAGATGGGATTCATATGTTGCGACATTAATAGTCATGGTAACTATAATTAATGCCAAACCCAATAGTGCAACACTGATAGTAAACGCCCGTTTTTGCCACCAAGGGACAGCTGTAGACAAAGGAGCTTTTGTTAATAATTTATCCTTTATAGTGCTCATAGTAGCCGCTCCTGATGACTAGTAGCGGCAGGGTTGTTGCTTAAACTATCAGCAAAATAGCGTTTAATGAGTAACCAACGTATTAAAAGTAAGCTTGTGCCAATAATAAGCATAGAGGCCGATTTTATTAATAATGACGTATCAAGCTGGTAGTAATACCAAAACACATAGCTGACGAAGGCAAAAACACCAAAACCTAAGAGCACGCGCTGACTATTGGCAGTGGCGATAATAATGATAAGGCTAATTGCCAAAAACCCAGCTGCATATAAAAATATGACGCCTAATATAACGACGGCACAAATGACAATGAAGCTGGTCTTTGAGAATAAGGGGACGTTATAGCGCTGTAAAATCAGATAGGTAGCGTAAAGGCTAGTCAGTACCAGTAGTGCTTGCGAAAACAGGTAATTATAAATAAACACATAGCTGACAAAGTCGCGACTAGATTCAGCTTTGACCACATACACTGAGAAGATAGCGAGCAAACCTGCACTGGCATAAGTGAGCGCTTGACCAAGATCTAGAGCCGATGAGCGCCAACTAGCAGGCAAGCGCTGGATTATCCCATAGCGCTGCACATTTGCTAGCGTCATTATTAGGACCAAAAACCCCAAAATAATCTCAGGAATTTGATAATAACTAAACAAATAAACAGCGCAGCCCAAGGCTATAATAGTACTTACTAAGCGATATACTATGTTTGGCATGATAACAGTCATCAGTACTTGGAAAAGTAACCACAGCCAAGTGTCCAAAGGAGTATTCATCTCGCTACTAAACAGAGCGAACGCTGCATACAATTGTCCCGCCGCACTTATAGTAAATGCTAGCGTGTTCCAAAAAGAGCTTTGGTGTATATGCTTTTTGCTAAACATAAACCAGCCAGCAGCGCTTAATATGGCACTAGTGATAAATAGGGCTACCGAGCTATCAAGAGTGCCCGTTTGTTCTAATATCAAGGTCAAAAAGCCCACAAAAAGCAAACTGGCCAGCATACCACTAAACCCAAAAAACAGCTGCAAATACCAAGGCGTATCAATGCTGGGTGTAACTCTATCAAAATTTGCATCGGTATCTATCAAGCCGGTCTGTTGGAGGGCTATGAGCGTCTGCTGCTGGGTATTATTGATGCGCGCAGCGGGAGCGCCTTGTTCCATCGTATGATTTTGGTCATCCACGCGCTCAAGGTTTGCCGCTTTTCGTAGCCAAACCACAGCCGCTGAGCTCATGACAATGAGCGACAACGCTAATAGTAACAAGCCGCTCGCCTCCCAAGCATAGGCTAGTAACCGCTGACTCATCCAAAACATAATCACAGTGATAACAGAGAAGCAAAGATAGGTCAGCATCAACACATCGACTTGCCGTCGATAAAAACGCCAGTATATAAATACGCACCAGCCTATCCAGAGTAATAAGGAGAGGAGCATAGCTAGAGCATTACTATCGTCAAACACTGTGACGATGGCAAGATGAGTAGCAAAATAAGTACTAAGCAAACCGACGATATAAGTGCTCCAGTGCCAACTAGAATTGCTTGGTTTGTCTATCGTGCCAATCGAAAATTGTTTTTTCTCAGTACTAATTAGCCATAAAATAAACGCTATAAAATTGATTGTCGCCAGGATTGCGACTCGAAGAACGTCTTGATAAGCGCTGACAAATGACAGGTCTGCGAGAGTTAAGTACAGTATTAAAAAGGCATTAATTAGTCCGAGCCACAATAGCCATAGCGCTGGGAAGCGAGCGATAACGACCCAGGGTATGATTAATAATGCCCAGCCAAAAAACAGCTGCCACGTATCTGCGCCAGTTTGATAGACCTGCCCAAATAACGCCAGTAAACTGCCAGTAATCATACTAGCAATTAGCAATAATAATTGGCGAATCAAGGTAAAGCGTCGCCGAAAAGACAATGCTACATAGAGCGCGATGGTAATAACCAGCGCGCTCTCGACTAAGGCAAACTTACTCATCTTGCCTATATATAGCCAGTTATAAGCGATAAAAAAAATTAGCGATGATACTAGCGCCGTGGTACCAACAAGCAGCGAAGCTTTGTCAAAAAAGTCTAGCCAAGTGTGCCTGTTAGGATAGACTTCTAGTTGAGTAAATGCTGCATCTGCATGTTTTATAGGAACTATGCTTTGATCGATAAGCTGCTCGATAGTATGCCGCGCTTGGCTCATAATATTTTTATCTAACAAGTGTTTATAGATTATCTTAACTAATTTTCTGAGGTAGGAGTACACTTATTAAATCAGAAATTCATTAGTACATCTAATTTTACAAAAATTAATATAGTGGTAGGATGAGCTTATGTGAATTTACAGTATAGTATTACTATAAGTTTTTATTGGGTACTCAATTACTATTTTTTATCCGATGTTTTCCGCGTACTACGCTCACAGCATCGACATATGGATATTTAACTTAAATGGATTTACTAAGATTTAGTTAATCTGCCAACATTACTAGTCAGGATATGATATGACACGTCACTCTGCCGCCTTTCGTACCGCTTTATTTCTACCTACTACCCTTGCTCTTGCTATATTTATGACGGGCTGTAGTGATAACACCACTAGCAACAGTAATGCCAGCGCCGCTGCTGATATTGATCCTAACGTACTTGCCGACACTCAAGAGCTGGTCATCAATAATGGTGCTGAACCTGAATCGCTTGATCCGCATAAAGTATCGGGCGTACCTGAATCTAATATTGATCGCCAGATGTTTGAAGGGTTGACCAGTACCGATGCTGATGGCAAGACCATTCCGGGAATGGCAACAGAGTGGGAAAGCGAGGACAATAAAGTTTGGACGTTTAAACTGCGCGATGCCAATTGGTCAAATGGCGATCCGGTTACGGCGCAGGATTTTGTCTATAGTATGCGCCGCTTAGTTGATCCCAATACCGCATCCCCCTATTCAAGCTATTTGGTCGATGCCAAAGTAGCTGGCGCTGATCAAATCGTTGAGGGTGCAGCTGGTATAGAGACCCTTGGCGTAGAGGCTATTGATGATAAGACGTTGCAAGTGACTCTAACAGATGCGGTTCCTTATTTTCCAGATATGATGATTCATACCTCAGTCAAACCGGTGCACCAAGGGACGGTTGAGGAGTTTGGTGACAAGTGGACCGATCCTGCCAATATTGTGGTCAATGGCCCTTATAAAGTCAGTAAATGGCAGATCAACGACGAACTGGTACTATCGCGCAACCCTGAGTATTACGATAATGCCAACACCACGCTTGAGACGATTACCATCCTACCGATCCCCTCTAGCGTTACCGATGTAGCGCGTTATCAGGCTGGCGAGGTTGACGTCACCGCAAACGAGATTCCAACCGAGCAGTTTGGCTCCCTGCAAGCAGATCATGGCGAGGAGCTAAGAGTCTCACCTCTACTTTGTACTTATTATTATGAGTTTAATACCGTTAAGCCGCCTTTTGATGATCCTAAAGTGCGCCGGGCTTTAGCTTTGGCATTAGATCGCGATACCATCGTGGACAAAGTGATGAGCCAAGGACAAACTGCTGCTTATCAGTTAACGCCGCCGGCTACTAATGGTGACGTCGAAAACACGCCGGAGTGGTCAACTTGGAGTCAGGAGGAGCGCATCGCCGAGGCCAAAAAACTGCTAAACGAAGCGGGCTACGATGAGAATAATCCACTAAGCTTTGAGCTGCTATATAACACCAATGATAATCATAAAAAGGTCGCCATTGCTGCCACTTCATTATGGGAGCAAGCGCTTGGTTTTGTCGATGTGACTTTGACCAATAAAGAGTGGAAAACCTACCTTGATACGCGCCGCAATGGCAACTATCAATTGGCTCGCGCCGGCTGGTGCGGTGATTACAATGAACCATCAAGCTTCTTAAGTATTGTTAAATCTGGCAACAGCAATAACCATGGCAAATATTCAAGCGCTAACTTTGATAATCTCATAGCGCAAACGATAAAACCGGGCGTGACCGATGCGCAGCGTAGCGACTTATACCAACAAGCCGAGGTTCAGCTTGATAATGACATGCCCTTAATAAATATCTATCACTATGTCAGTCCGCGTCTGGTCAAGCCTTACGTTATAGGATTCTCAGAAAACGATCCTTTGGACAACTGGCAGGGCAAAGACATCTCTATTGCTAAGCACTAGCTGGTAAATAGTCTTATAAATAGGCACTATGAAAAGGATTATTCTCATTCATAGCGCCTATTTCTTTTAAACTGTGTTTTGAGTTAAAAACTTACCAGCATGGATTTTAAAACAGATATTTTATAAACCAGTATCGTTATCATAGATGTTTTTATAAAGAGGCATTATGCTAAAGCTCATCTTCCGGCGCATCTTAGAAGCCATTCCGACTATGTTTGTATTGATTACCGTGTCTTTTTTTATGATGCGTTTAGCTCCCGGTAGCCCTTTTAGCGGCGAGCGTAGCTTATCACCAGCAGTAATGGCGAACATCGAAGCCAAATATAACCTCAACGATCCGATGTGGCTACAATATATCAACTACCTAAAACAGTTGGCAATTGGCGATTTTGGCCCGTCATTTAAATATAAAGACTATACGGTTAATGAGCTGTTGTCGCAGTCACTACCGGTCTCAATAGAGCTTGGTTTTTACGCTTTTGTATTGGCATTAGTACTGGGTCTAATCTTTGGTATCATTGCCGCGCTTAAACAAAACTCATGGCTTGATTATGTGCTCATGGCTTTTGCCATGACCGGAGTCGTGATTCCAAGCTTTGTCAAAGCGCCGCTATTGGTTCTTATTTTCGCCATCTTTTTGCAGTGGCTGCCAGCAGGCGGCTGGAATGATGGTGCCCTGCAAAACCTGATCTTGCCTGTCACCGCTTTGGCACTAGCTTATGTAGCCAGTATTGCCCGGATCATGCGCGGTTCGATGATTGAGGTGATGAACAGTCAGTATATTCGTACGGCTAGATCCAAAGGTCTGCCTATGCGTCAAATCGTTATGAAACATGCGTTAAGACCTGCATTATTACCGGTTATTTCTTATTTGGGCCCTGCTTTCGTCGGTATTATCACCGGCTCTATTGTTATTGAAACCATCTTTGGTTTGCCTGGTATTGGGCAGCTATTCGTCAATGGCGCGCTGAACCGTGATTATGGCGTGGTGCTAAGTCTGACGATTTTGGTCGGCGTATTGACCATTGCTTTTAACGCTATTGTCGATATTTTATATGCGGTTATTGACCCCAAAATTCAGTATTAATATTGCTAAAACGCATGATTAATTAAAGTATATTTTGCATTGTAGATGATTAAAAGGACGACTATGAGCCTCATCGTAGACCAACCAACCGAGATGCTAGATTTGCCCGCCAAAGAGATCAAAGGTCGTAGCCTCTGGCAAGATGCGTGGCGACGTTTTTATCAAAACAAGGCAGCGGTAACCAGCTTTTTTATCCTATTGCTAGTGGGTGCTTTTGTGATATTTGTGCCGATGCTAGCGCCTTTTGGCTATGCTGAAACCGATTGGAGCTTTATGCAAGCCGCGCCCTCCATTGAAAATAAGCACTATTTTGGTACTGATTCCCTTGGTCGCGATTTACTGGTGCGCACAGCAGTGGGCGGACGCATATCACTACTAGTGGGCATAGCTGGCGCGACCGTGGCGGTACTAGTAGGTACAGTGTACGGTGCAACGTCAGGCTATCTTGGCGGCAGAGTCGATATGATTATGATGCGCTTTTTGGAGATCCTAAGCGCTTTTCCGTTTATGTTCTTTGTGATTTTACTGGTGACCATATTTGGTCGTAATCTAATTTTGATCTTTGTTGCTATTGGTCTAGTTTCTTGGTTAGATGTCGCTCGTATTGTCCGCGGGCAAACGCTGAGCCTGAAGAGTAAAGAGTTTATCGAAGCGGCGCATGTCGGCGGAGTGTCAGGATTTAATATCATCATGCGTCATATCGTGCCAAATGTACTTGGCGTGGTGGTGGTTTACGCTTCCTTGTTGGTGCCGACAATGATTTTATTTGAGTCGTTTTTAAGCTTTTTAGGACTAGGCGTGCAAGAGCCGATGACCAGTTGGGGCGCATTATTACAAGAAGGCTCGCAAACCATGCAGGTCGCGCCTTGGCAGATTTTGATACCCTCCGCCTTTTTGGTCATTACTTTATTTTGTTTTAACTTTATTGGCGATGGTCTGCGTGATGCGTTTGACCCTAAAGACCGCTAGGCCAAAACGCTAGGAGAACATCATGGCACAAGACATTGCTAACAAAGCTGAGAAAGAAGCTAAAAATAAAGCTAGAAACGCAGTAGATGCTGAGGCGCTCAAAAACAGTCCGCCAGAGAAAATAGATTCTACTGTCCATGAGAATAACGCTGATTCGCCGCTTGATCACCAGTCTAGGCAAGAGAACAGTCTATTAGCGGTCAAAGATTTATCGGTAAAGTTCACTACCGAAGATGGTCTGGTCACTGCGGTTAACGGTTTGAATTTTAACCTACATGATGGTGAGACTCTGGGTATCGTTGGCGAGTCCGGCTCTGGCAAGTCGCAAACCGCCTTTGCTATCATGGGACTACTGGCCAAAAATGGCCGCACCGAAGGTTCGGTACGCTTTGAAGGTAAAGAGCTGCTAGGATTATCGCAAAAAGCATTGAACAAAATTCGCGCTGAACAGATTGCCATGATCTTTCAAGATCCGATGACCTCACTCAATCCTTATATGAAAATAGGCGATCAGCTCGCCGAGGTGCTCATCCTCCATAAAGGCATGAGTAAAAAAGAAGCTTGGAATGAATCGGTAAAAATGCTCGATGCGGTAAAGATTCCCGAAGCCAAAAAGCGTATCGGTATGTATCCGCATGAGTTCTCAGGCGGTATGCGCCAGCGGGTAATGATCGCGATGGCGCTACTCTGTCGTCCCAAGCTGTTGATCGCTGATGAGCCAACGACTGCGCTTGATGTCACCGTACAAGCGCAGATTATGGTGCTACTCAACGAGCTCAAGCGCGACTTTGGTACTACGATCGTGATGATTACCCATGATTTAGGGGTGGTTGCTGGTATCTGTGATCGGGTGCTAGTCATGTACGCAGGTCGCACTATGGCATACGGGGAGACTGAAGAGATTTTTTATACGCCCACCCATCCTTATACTATCGGTTTGCTCAAAGCGATTCCACGTTTGGATGATGAAGGCGGTAAGCTGGCTACTATTCCAGGTAGTCCGCCCAATCTGCTCAATCTGCCTACCGGATGCCCGTTTCATGAGCGCTGTCCGCATGCTATGGAGATCTGCCGCGATGTGCCGCCGCCGCTTGAGTTTTTACCCAACGAGCGTCAGCGTGCTTGCCATTGGCAGCCTGAGATGCAAGTAGACGCGCCAGCAAATTTATCAAAAATGGAGAGCTAGGGCATGAACACAGCAAATGTAGAATCAGTTAATACTAGTAGCCAAGCTCCTAATCAAACTTCCAATTTAGCTTCCAAGCAAGCGCCACTACTACAAGTGCAAGATGTACATACGAGCTTTAATATTAAACGTAAAGGCAGCTATTTTTGGCAAAAGCCGGACACCCTAAAAGCGGTCGATGGCGTATCATTTGAGCTGTTTGCTGGTGAAACTTTAGGCGTGGTTGGCGAATCTGGCTGCGGCAAATCTACGCTGGCTCGAACCATTATCGGTCTGGTGCGCGCCAATTCTGGTAGCATCAAGTTTAATGATGCGGAGATGGTCGGCGCTTCTAAAAAGACCATGAAACTCAAACGCAAAGACATTCAAATGATCTTCCAAGATCCGTTGGCCTCTTTAAATCCGCGCATGACCGTAGGCGATATCATCGCAGAACCGCTACGCACGTATTATCCCAAGATGAAAAAAACGGAAGTGCAAGATGAAGTACGCACTATTATGAAAAAGGTTGGACTGCTATCCAACCAAATTAACCGCTATCCACATGAGTTCTCAGGGGGTCAGTGTCAGCGTATCGGTATCGCTCGCGCATTGATATTAAGACCCAAAATCATCATCTGCGATGAACCCGTCTCTGCTCTTGACGTCTCTATTCAGGCGCAGGTCATTAATTTACTACAAGACATTCAACAAGAGATGGGCCTCGCGCTTATCTTTATCGCCCATGATTTATCGGTAGTCAAACACATTGCCGATCGGGTGCTAGTGATGTATTTAGGTCACGCGGTAGAGCTGGGAGTAGACAAGGCCGTATACAGCAATCCGACCCATCCTTATACCCAAGCGCTAATGTCTGCGGTACCGCTGCCTGATCCTATCGCTGAACGCAACAAAACCATTCAGCTGTTGGAAGGTGATTTGCCCAGTCCCATCAATCCGCCATCCGGTTGCGTGTTTCGTACCCGCTGTCCGCTAGCTGACGAAGAATGCGCTCGGATCGAACCCGTGTTAGAAGGCACTTTGGATCATAGGGTAGCTTGTTTAAAGAATAAAGTTGATGACGCCTTGTAGTCTAATAAAAGTCAATACGACTAAGCACATGCTCTTGTACAAAGTAAGCGCAGATGTAAGCGCTAGGCCATGCAAAGGCAAAGGCTAGTCCCCAAGAGTGCATCAGCTCTGACAAGAAATTGGCACTATAGCCGGATTTAATCAGTATAAGCGCAGCTGAGATAATGAGCGACATGATCAGCGCCATTAAAAAAGTAAAGACCAGTCGATAGTACTTTTTATTAATACGTATTTTCAAAATAGAGACGTTTTCCATAAGGTTATCTAATCCTGCATAAATTAATTATACGATAAACGCCTACTTAGGTAGTGTGATTTTTATTATATTTAGCGTTTTTATTGACACTCAATATAGGACATATTGATAGATTAGTAAAATGCTTATAATCAATCATTACGTTCAGTATCTCTTAATAATAAAAAGAGTTTAAAATGACAACACGGCCGCAAGTTTTTCAATCAAGTAGGATTCAACAGGAATTTGAACAACAGACCTTAGGCATCATTGGTGGCATGAGCTGGGAGAGTACCGAGAGCTATTATCGCTTGATAAACGAAGGCGTAAAAGAGCAGTTAGGTCACTTGCATTCAGCAGATTTATTGATCCATAGTTTAGACTTTGCTCCGATTGAGGCGCTACAAGCTAAAGGCGCATGGGACGAAATGGGTAAGACACTTGCCAGTAGTGGTAAGCGTCTGCAAGCAGCAGGCGCGCAAGGTTTGCTTATCGCGACCAATACTATGCATAAAGTCGCAGGAGACGTAATAGCGACAACGGGCTTACCGCTTATTCATATCGCTGATGCCACAGCTGAAGCGGTCAAAGCGCAAGGTTTGACCAAGATTGGCTTATTGGGCACCCAGTTTACGATGACTGAGGATTTTTATAAGCAGCGCCTTATTGATGCAGGACTGCAAGTATTAATACCAGAAGATGGCGCGCGTGCAGAGGTGCATCGCATTATTTATGATGAGCTATGCCAAGGAAAGTTGTTTGATAGCTCACGGCAGTATTATAAAGAGGTGATTGAGCAATTAGCCAAACAAGGATGCGAAGGGGTTATCTTAGGCTGTACCGAGATCGGATTGCTTATTAGGCAAGAAGACAGTCCGATTCCGGTCTTTGATACTACCGCTATTCATGCTGAGGCAGCGGTAAAATTTTTATTAAATAATAAATACTAAAGGTTTTACTAGTAGTAATAGCAAACCCAAAAAGTACGATTAACTCCATTAAATTTGCTGAGTTGAATAAGCACCTCATTCTTAACAACTCTAACATGTTTGCGTATGCTGTCTTTGTTTATGCGCTTTCACGCACAGGCTTCCAAGAAGTCGTCGGTGCGATATCACGACATGACGATGAGGTGCCTACCTGTATACGGTAGCCCTCGCACCCCTGCGCGGCTTCCTCTGGAACCATGTTTTTGCCTTTGCGCCAGCCGCCGTGCAAATATAACCCCGCCCCCATAACAGCAGTGGCTACCATGCCTGCTGGAAACGACAGCCAAAGCGCATCAGAGCCAAGCACAGGATAAAGCCCAAATGCAAAGCCAAGACGCACCGGATACATCGAGATCGCCATAACAACTAGCGGCCAAATGACATAACCATTAGCCCGCATAGTACCGAACAGCACTTGCGCTATACCAAAAAAGATAAAGCCCCAGGTCGCCATGACCTGAATATGCCGCCCGATCGGTACTGCTGGACTGTCACTACCCAGAAAAAGGCTTAGTATGGTTTTATCAAAGATGGTCAACAACCCGATCAGTACCCCTGTCAATATCAGGTTAAAAATAAGCCCCCAGCGGGTGATTCCGGCAACGCGGCTCCATTGATTGGCACCGATATTTTGGGCAACCATTGCGCTGGCGGCGGCACTTAGCGCCATAGCTGGCATCTGCACGTAGGTCCAAAGCTGCTGAGTTGCGCTATAAGCAGCAGTCGTCTGTACGCCCTCACGGTTTATTAAGGAGAGCATAGTCAGCGCTGCCGTAGAGATGACGATCATCTGTAGACCCATCGGCAGACCCTTTGAAAACATCGATTTCAGTATGTTTAGGTCAGCACGCAAAAAGCGCAGCTCCGGCATACTAAGGGTCAGTACCGAGCCGCGCCAGTACAAGGTCGCGATCATGCCAATCAGCGCTATAGTGTTTGCAGCGGCGGTAGCAAAGGCTGAGCCGAATATACCCCATTCGGGAAAAGGTCCTACACCCAAAATAAGCAGCGGCGTCAAAATCAGATCGATACCGACCGATACAGCGATAAACCAAAGCGGCGTTGTAGAATCGCCTGTCCCGCGCAGCGCCATCATTAGCAGCGTAAACGTTAGGGTGACGGGCATGGCAATGAAAATCATGCGCAGGTAGGTCAGCGCAAGGCTCAAAGCACTTGGCGGGGTACCCAGCAAATCCAGTAGCGTCGGCGCAAATATCCATCCTATTGCCGACAATAATACACTTATCGGAATAATACTGCCTAGAGCCGTTCCCATTGTTCTTTTGACCATAGTGTTATTGCGGCTGCCCATGGCCTGACCAATCAAAATAGTAGCCGCCATACCGAATCCGAAAACAAAGGAGATCATGATAAACATCAAGATGTTACCGTTTGCCGTCGCAGCAAGCGCTTCTTCACCCAAAAACCGACCGACCCAAACGGCATTAATCGAGCCGTTTAACGACTGTAGTATTGATGAGCCAAGAGTTGGCAAAGCAAACAAGAGCATGGTTTTGGCAATTGACCCTTCGGTAAGATCGCGCCCTTTATCCTTGGTAGTACTGGTATCGCTCAATGTTTTTCCTTTTGTACCATACAAATGGGTTTTGGTTGATTAAATAAAAAAGCTTATTATAAATGAGAATGCTACCGCCCTCTTGATAAGAACGGTAATCAGATCAGTAGCTATGGTCAAAACGACCTGAAGAAGAATGAAATTTGCTGTTTTAAATAGTTATAATGCTTTTGCTAAGTGCTGTAATAAAGTTCTACAGCGGTATTTTTCCTAGCAGTTGTGCATATAGTAGTGATTGCAGTCTAAACTCAAGACGAGCTTGTGCTAGGATTACGTTTTTAAGCTATTCTCTCTTTTTTATCTACCATCTACAACAAGGGCGTTTTAATGCTATTAAAACGTTTTGGACTTGCCGCGCTATTTAGTCTTTCTATCGTAGGCTGTACTACCACGCCTAATACAGTTGCGGTGGCGACTACCCAAAAGCTTATCCAATATGAGCGCAATAAGTCAGATCTTGCGATCAAATCCTATACCCTGTCTTCCGGCGATAAACTGGTTTATGCCGAAAATAATAGTTTGGCAGGTGAGCCGTTATTATTGATTCATGGTTTTGGTGGTAATAAAGATAACTTCACCCGTATCGCTGATGAACTACAAAACTATCATCTGATCATTCCTGATTTGCTTGGGTTTGGTGAGTCGAGTAAACCTATGGACGCTGACTACCGTGCGGACGCACAGGCCATGCGCTTGTATGAGCTTTTGCAAGCTAAAGGTCTGGCAAATCACATTCATGTCGGTGGTAATTCGATGGGCGGCGCGATCAGTGTCGCTTATGCTGCCAAGTATCCTGACGAAGTTAAAAGCTTATGGCTGGTCGATACGGCGGGCTTTTGGTCAGCCGGTATTCATGAAGCACTAGAAGGGGCGACCCTTGATGACAATCCGCTGCTAGTAAACGATAAAGAAGATTTTTACAACCTATACGACTTTGTCATGTATCAGCCGCCTTATATTCCAAAGTCAGTCAAAGCGGTTTTTGCCCAAGAGCGTATCGCTAATAAAGCGCTGGATGCCAAAATCCTTGAGCAAATCGTTATGGATAATTTAGAAAAGCGTGCCGAAGTTATTGCCGAGTACAATATTCCAACGTTAGTGGTTTGGGGCGATAAAGATCAGGTTATCAAGCCTGAAACTGTTAATGTAATAAAAGAGATCATTCCGCAATCGCAAGTGATTATGATGGATGATATCGGTCATGTGCCGATGATTGAAGCGGTGGAGCGGACGGCTAAGGATTACAAACATTTTCGTGAAGGGTTGAAGAAGTAGTTAAATAGTTATTTAAGTATAGATGGTAGGCTGGATTTTTAACCCAGCATTTTCCTTGTAAAGCTAAAATTGCATTATAATTTTTTAACGCTTCTCACGGTTAAAAACCGGGACTACGCTAATTAAATCATAATTCCTTTACCAGTCGCTCTAGCAATTGAGTCGTGCGCTCTTGTCTGACCAAAGCGACTCCTTGTCCTGCCCATAAAGACTGATGTTCTGCATCAAGTTTCTTTTTCGCATGCGCACGCAAGTCTTTAGTCATGGCATTTAATTGTGGGTAAGGTGGTAGCTCATGAGCGCTCTCAAATTGAGCAAAATCACGCAGATAATCATTTAATAAGCCGCGTGCCTGCTTACCTGAAAACAGTCTTGTTAAACGTGTTTCGCTACTGCGCTTATCTTGACTGGCATCGAGTAGCGCCTGTTTATAAGTGTCATTAATGCTGCATTTATCTGTAGTCAAGAATGCCGTCCCGATTTGCGCCAGCTCAGCGCCAGCTGTTTGAATCGCCTTGATAGCTTGTCCAGTCATAATACCGCCAGCCGCGATTAACGGAATATTGGTACAAGCACGCGTTTGACTAATCAGCGTCAATAACCCCATGGGATCGTTTGTGCTTTGGGGCAACCAACCCCCGCGATGACCACCAGCTTCTGATCCCTGAATACATACCGCATCAGCGCCAATATCCGCCCATGCTTTTGCTTCCAATGGATGATTGGCGGTACCGATGACGCGTGTGCCTAGACTTTGCAGGCGCTGCACTTGTTCGGCGCTAATAATACCAAAGGTAAAACTGGCGACAGGAACAGGATTGTCATAGAGCACTTGTAGCTGATCTGCGAACCTTAGTGCTGGACGTGCAGGTAACGCCATTTTTATATTATTTTTTTCATAATACTCATTTAACCAAGCAGGAATGGAGCTGTCCAACGTACTAGAGTCGTGCTCCGACAACACCATCAGATTGATCATAAAAGGGCAGTCGGTGAGTCCTTTCATAGTATTAATATGGTCATTTAAAACCTCTGGCGACGTCGTGCCAGACCCCAACGACCCCAATCCGCCAAAGTTGCTAACTGTAGCTGCCAGCTCAGGCGTGGTCGCGCCAGCCATCGGCGCTTGGATAATAGGGTAGGTGATATTAAGGGTTTCAAGTAAGGTCATGATGGGCGTCCTTTTGTCTTATTCTAGGTTTTATATGACTTACTTTAACAGAGGAAGGTAAAGAGCGTGTTAGATAGTGTTTATTTAGTTGCTGAATATAAAAGTAAGTTTTAAAAAGATTTTAATTAAAATAGTTTAGTTATAGAAGGTTTAGGAGCTCAACCGCCCTCTTTGAGCTTATTTAAGATACATGTTATATTTGAATGAAAGAATATAACATGGAGACGATGATATGTTTGATTTAACAGGAAATATAGCTTTAGTCACTGGTGGCTCCAACGGCATTGGGAGAGGTATCGTAAAAAGTTTATCAGATGCAGGCGCGAAAGTAATCATTGCTGATATTGACGTGGAAGCAGGAAAAGAAGTAGCCGAAGAATTTAATGGTGAGTTTTATGAATTAGATGTAGCAGATGTCAAAAGAGCAGATGAAGTAGTCACTGATATATTAAATAAGCATAAGCGCATTGATATCTTAGCTGCAAATACAGGTATTTACCCTGAAGTAACCATCGAAGATATGACAGAAGAAGACTGGGATCGCATTCAGAGTATTAACTTAAAAGGCATGTTCTTTGTCGCAAAGCCCGTATTAAAAGCAATGAAAGAACAAGAGTACGGTAGAGTTATTTTAACCTCATCCATTACAGGCGATATTACGGGCTATCCGGGTGGCGGATTATACGGGGCAACCAAAGCAGCTAATTTAGGTTTTATGAGAAACGTAGCCGTTGAATACGCCAAATATGGGGTCACAGTGAACTCTGTGCAACCCGGGATGATTGCGACAGAAAGCTTAAAAAGAGAATTGGGCGTACTCGCTGAAACAGGAGCGAAATCTATTCCAATGAAGAGACTTGGAGAGCCCGAAGATATTGGTGCTGCGGTGGTCTTTTTTGCATCAAAAGAAGCAAAATACATTACAGGACAAGGGTTAGTGATTGATGGAGGCGCTATCTTACCGGAAACGCCAGATGTCATTTAAATAATGAATTCTATTATGATAATTTTTACGAAGAGTGAGTAGGGTGCGCCCCGCGCACCAAAAACTTAGCTTTAAACCTCATTAAGCACTATCGAAATAAGCAATCGGTGCGCAGGACGGCACCCCTACCTAAAAATTTAAGTCATTCAGAAAATACTGCCTTTAAGCTAAAAAAGAAACATCAGGTAGTCTGGTGTTTCTTTTTTTTGACTACGGTTTTGTAGTTAAAATAGTTGACTATAGAACTGTAGTTAAGTGATAGCGACAAAAAAATAGACCAGTTCCTAAAACCATCAAAAGATAGTTAAGAAAACTAGCCTATTTTCTAAAAATTATCTATATTTTAATTCAACTGCAAAGAACCCTTCGCATTCATCAACAGCTCAACCACATCATCACCACTAATTTTGGTAAAGCGTTTATCAATAGCCGACTCTTCTACGCTATTGTGCTCCATACACGCGCCTCAGACTAGGATGTTACCACCTTTCTTGACAAAGGCCTCTAACAAATCCTTAGCAGGGTCAAACGGTGCACCGATATCGACGTTATCCAAAGCATTAGGCAATGCTAGGTGTACTGCGTCTACCATCAGTATCACTGATGCAGAGTGACCTTTTTTAAGCGCAACACCCGCCATCGTAAAGGCTAAGGTAATTTTACTTGGATTTGATTCACTATTATCAAATAGAGTTCCAACGTAATCCGTATTATTAACCATATTATTCTCCTTGTGAGCTTTATTTTAGATAAACGGTATATGGTTAATACTCTAACATTTAATATACTTATTTGTATAATGTATTGTTATCAAACAGTAGTTTTAAGGTTAAAGGAATTAGAAAGTTGCCTTAGACTATTTTGAATCTTAAAATTTTAACCCCGCGGCGGCCAAGGACGGTCATCATCGCTCTCAATCCATTCTGCCACATAGCCTATTGGCGGCAACTCCCAATCCACTTGACCCAAAGCTTCTAATACGCGCGCAGTTTCAATGACTTTGCCGCCCTCAGTCACGCCAGTGCGTAGTAGGGCAGAGGAGCAGGGTTTACCTTTAACCCACATCGATTGCTCGATATAGATCCAGCGCGCGTCAAAGCCTGCGATATGGGTTTTCATCGTTACCTTGTCAAAAGCACGAATACGCTTACGATATTGAATGGTACTGCCTGCGACCACCAGGCCCCAACGCTGTTTGAGCAGCTGCACGCCAAGTCCAGTACGAACCGCAAAGTCGGTGCGCCCCATATCATAAAGGGTCAGCACGCGGCCATTATTCATCTCAAGGAAATTATCGATGTCGGATAGACGGCAATAAAAGCTAATCTCGCTGCTGTCTTTTAAAGTGAGGGTATTACCCTTTTTAGCTTGCACAGCAGCTTTTACGATAGTGCTGGCATAACGAATAAACGGATACATAAGGCGCTCTCAAAATTAGAAGAGTAGGACTAGGGTTAACTTAGTTATTATCAGTAGTCACACCAATAGACTGAAAAAAAGCACTAGCAGTCTCAGGTATCCAGTTGATATCGAATTTAGAGGTTTTTGTGTCTTTACCGTTTAGCTGCTCCCTATTGGACTTACCTTTATCTGAACGATAGCGAATATAACCTACGTGTCCGCCGTGTTCAGTTTCCAAAATAGTAACGCTATCAGAGACGTCGTTTGGCGTGGCAGTGAAGCCCAGAAATGGATCATCTTTGGCGCTGATCAGTAGTAGGGGACGGTTTACATCTCTCAGATAAGGTAGGGCCGAGGCAGAATGATAATAATCGTTGTTAGAGCGGTAGCCGTGGCGCGGCGCGGTAAAGATATCATCAAAATCACTGATACGATTGACTGCTCTAATAGAGTGGATCTCCTCCTCGCTTATGTCGTTTGCCAAGGCTTTTTTGATAATGGGGTTCAGCAGATACGGCGTATAAATACGATGGCTCAAAAAGCTATGCATACTAATAGCCGCTGATGACATATCAACAGGAGCAGAGACAACCACAGCTGCTTTACATAATGCTTTATCACCATATTCGCCCATGTATTTTGCCAAAGCATTGCCGCCAAGGGACACGCCAACCGCATAAATATTAGCAAATTTCTGACTTAAGTTTTGTAGCATATGATGCACCTCAGCCGTGTCGCCTGCGTTGTAAAAAACGCGACCATTGGCTGGAATACCGCCGCAGCTGCGAAAGTGCGCAACCACAAAGTGCCAGCCTTGCGCATGCATCTGGTAGGCCAGTGCTCGCGCGTAATGGCTATCACTACTGCCTTCCATACCGTGAAACAGGACGATTAAAGGTGTCTGTTCGAGCGTATCATCATTTGTATTTGCTATGAAATGCGCATCATAAAAGTCATAAGCAATATCGGTTTCATCTAACGAATCTTGTAAGATATCACGTCGATATTTTGGAGCTTTTGGGGCAAAAAACTTAGGTAGAATGCTTTGTAGATGCGGATTACTAAGCCAAAATGGTGGTTTAAAAGGGTTAGGGGAAAATGATTTTGGTGGATTTGAGAGTAGCATATTTTAGTCTTATCAATAATAATTTGAAGGGAATTAGAAGAAGGTAAAGGGATAGCATAAAGTTTCACGTGAAACAAAAAATATAGTTTTCAAACGCTATAAATAGGTAGTCGATTTTGAATAAGCCATGATACTAGGCAATGAGGATAGCACCAATAGCTTTTGGTGAACGGCTGAGTGAACAAAGGATGACTGACGTAGTTAACTGTGTTAGTTCTCTAGCACTCGTCCATCCATCGCCAAACCTTCTTTCAAAGCCTCAATATCAGCTTCAGCTAAGGTTACAGTCAGCGTCACTTGCTTACTATAAGTGACGTCGTCAATATGACCGTTTAAGCCTTCTACCACATAGCGGCATTGGGCTTCGGTTGCAAAGTCAGCGAGTATTTGTACTTGCGTCATCGGCACGTAAGGCTGTAAAGTCATTTTATCGACAGCAGCTTGTGCAGAGCCAGCATAAGCGCGCGTCAGCCCACCCGCGCCCAATTTAATGCCGCCAAAATAGCGCACGACAATGATGATGATATTACCAATAGACTTATGCTGGAGGACATTTAATATCGGCCGTCCTGCGGTTCCACTCGGTTCACCATCACCATCGAAGCCGGCGCTAGTGGTATTGTCAGGATCGCCAATGATATAAGCCCAGCACCAATGACGCGCATCAGGATATTTATCACGTAATTGTTCCACATGAAACATCGCTTGCTCCCGCGTATTGACCGGATAAGCATAAGTGATAAACTCAGATTTTTTAATCTCTAGCCTGGCAGTGACGGCTTTTTGCAGGGTTTGATAACTCATATTGTTTTTATGCTATATCCTTCAATGAGATGTCTTTTGATGAACAGCCTTAGTTTAGATTGAATATGGTAAACTTGTCGAATAAATAATAGAGTCGTTATTCGGCATAATTTTCATTACTTTTATTCTCCCCACTATAACAAAACTAATGGTAGCAAATAGCATGCGTTTAGATAAATTTATTAGTAAAGCCACTGAGCTGTCGCGTAAAGAATCCAAAAAAATCCTCCATGCTGGCGAAGTGACCGTCAACGATGAGGTTATCAAAGACCCGGGCGTCCATGTTGATGTCACCAATGATGAGGTGCTATGGGCAGGCGAGCCATTATCGGTGGCGACGGGTAATCGCTATATTTTACTCTATAAACCAGAAGGTTTTGAATGCTCTTTAAAAGCTAAAGAATACCCCATCGTCACTGAACTTATCGCGGTGCCAGAGCTTGACAGCTTACGTATTGCGGGACGTTTGGACGTTGATACTACCGGAGCATTACTGCTTAGTGATGATGGCGGCTGGCTGCACCGTGTCACCAGTCCTAAGCATGAGCACGCCAAAGTTTATGAGCTGAGGTTAGCCGATCCTATGGATGAGGACGCACAAGCAAAAGCGATTAAAAAGGTAGGGGAGGGGATTTTATTAGAAGGTGATTACGAGCCTACCAAACCTGCACTACTTGAATTCATCGATGAGACTCATGCGCGCCTGACTCTAGAGCAAGGTAAATACCATCAAGTTAAGCGGATGATGGGTTACTTTGGTAATAAAGTTGTCGAGCTGCACCGCGCTAGCATCGGTCATATCGACCTACAAGGTCTTGATAAAGGTGATAGTCGCTTTTTAACTGCGGAAGAAGTGGCAAAGTTTTAATAGCGGCTTTGCTTGTAACTATTGAAAACTCATAAATATTGAACACAATTTATTGTCAATATTTTAAAAGGATTATCCTTGTGAAACTCCCTTTATTTAAAGCGGCGAATATAGTTAAAACCACCAGTATCGTTAGTGCTGTTTTACTATTCGCTACTGCGTGTACACCGTCTAATACTGCGACTATAAACAAGACGACGGCTATAAGCCAAACTGCTAAGCAAAATACTAGTCAAAACGTAGAAGACAAAAAAGTTGCCAGTAAAACGAGACCAACTATTGTAAGCTCAGCTATGGTAAGCGAGGCCATAGACAGTCATCTACGTCAAGTGTTAAAGCAAGCAGGCATTAAGACCGATATTACCTCTATTGTGCCCTCAAACTTTCCTAATATGTATCAAGTCAATTTAGTGGGCCAGCCGCCACTACATATCACCGCTGATGGTAGATATGTAATTCAAGGAGAATTACAAAAGAATCCCAGCAAACGTGTAGTGACTGCAACTCAAGAGCGGAGTAATAGTGAACAAGCAGGTGTGCCAGTGAGTGCTACGGTAAAATCTGCCATGCTTGCTAATATGGGTGCGCTTAAAAACATGAGCCAAAAGACACCGTTTTTTTACACGGCGGTACCTGGGGTCATTTGGGGCGCAACGCTTGAGGGCATTCCGTTCTTGTTGTCTGATGATGCACAGTATATTACCGATGGTGAGATATCAGTTATTGAAAATGGACAATTTACCGGACTGGATGAAGATTTCGAGGCTCGCAAAAACCAATCGGTATTTAGTGCATTAGATGAATCACAGCTTATTAATTATCCAGCGACTAGTGCCGAGCGCGCCATTATTTATGTGGCAACTGATGTCAATTGCCCTTATTGCCGTAAGCTGCATCAGCAAATTAATAGGCTTAATAGAAAAGGGGTAACGGTCAAAATGATCGGCTATCCCATTTATGAGCAGTCGCCTCAGCAAATGCGCGCTATCTGGTGTCAACCGGATAAAGATAGTCGCCGCAAGGCCTTAGATAATACCATGCTAGCAGGTAAAATGACGCCTGCGCCTGCCAGTTGTACGACGGACTTTGTAACACCCAATCGCGAAAAAGCAGCTGGACTTGCTGTTATTGCCACGCCTGCGATTTATCGAGATGACGGAGTGCTGTACCAAGCCAGTTTTGATAGCCCAGAGTTTTTGGAGTTTTTAGGCGTAAAGTAGTCGCTATTAAATACAATAAAACGGCTGCATAATCAATCATTTATACAGCCGTTTTTAATTTTACATTAGTATTGTAATTCAAGCTTCGTCAACCCAAGCTTAGTTAATTCAAGGATCAAGGCAATACCATATCAACGATTTTCCAATTAACAAAACCATCACGCTGCATCTGGATAGTCAGTGGATAGCCTTTAACTTGTCCGCTAATCATAAAGCAATTTATACCACAGTAGTTTAGGGTAGGTTTATTACTATCAGTCCCTTGTGCTGCTTGCTGCTGCAGCTCAGCTGCTTGCTTTGCCATAATTTGTTGCATCTGGTTTTTGATCACAGCATTGATATCACCGCGCTGGATAATCATATCTCGGATTAGATCACGCAGATCGACTTGGTTGCTCGCGATTGCCCAAGCTGCTGCCAGCTCTTTGGTAGCCGTATTGGCCTGACCTTGCGTGTTGATAAGCCGCTCTACGTTTTGCGGTGTAACGGCATTATCTACGGCCTGCATAATAAACTCATTGGCTGCCTGTTCTAAAGGTTCGCCACCAAGCTCAGCGACCAGCGGATACTGGGTCATAGTATTGGCAAATTTATTGGTCAGCTGATCTTGTACACTAGGGCGAACTTGCTCGTAATCAATAGCGGCAGCTATGGCAGCACCATCTTTGGCCTCGTAAGCATTTTTAAGCTGATAAGCACTGTAATAAGGTGAACCGGCATATACTATTACAGCAATAACAACCAGCAAAAGAATAAATGCAATCAGCTTTTTCATAAATATTGATACCTTGTTACGAGTTTATTAACCGCTTATATTATTAAAATCAGGGTAATTATGACGGTGATAAATACTAGCATGACTTCTGTTTAGGTAGGTATAAAAAAAGTTTGGCTTTCTATCTGTGTTTCTGTCTGGCTGTATTTCTATTTGGCTATGTTTTTAGCTGGATTTTATATGTGGCTTCTACGGGCGTTTGGGTTACTTTTACTTTTCTGACTCTCTTTTTATAAAAGCTAAGTCAGTTCAAACAATAATTTATCAACTCGACTGCTTGATAATTACTAGTGTCATCTCCATAAATAGCGCAAACTTTTATTAATTGATTTGGTTAAACCGTATTTCGCTCTTTTGCCTTACGATCATTATATAACTAACCAACTTCCATATTTTATGTTTCATGTGAAACAGTAAAAAGTATGGCGTGGTAAAAGTGGTTATATAAAGTTGAAAGCTGACGATACGGTGAGAACAATAGGAGAGCCCATGAGTAAGCGCGATTTTTATGAAGTATTAGGGGTGAGTAAGACTGCAGATAGCAAAGAGATTAAACGGGCTTACCGAAAGCTTGCTATGAAATATCATCCAGATCGCAACTCTGATGATCCAGATAGTGAAGATAAATTTAAAGAAGCCTCGATGGCTTATGAAGTGCTTAGCGATGAAGATAAGCGCTCGGCTTATGACCGTATGGGCCATGCTGCCTTTGAAAATGGTATGGGCGGCGCAGGCGGCTTCGGCGGTGCTGGTGGTAACTTCCAAGATATTTTTGGTGATATTTTTGGCAATTTTGGCGATATCTTTGGTCAAGCGCGCGGCGGCGGTGGACGTACGCGTCGTGGCTCCGATTTGCGTTATGTGATTGAATTGACACTTGAGGAAGCGGTGCGTGGCTGCAAAAAAGAGATTAGCTTTACCGCTCCTGCGCCTTGTGATACTTGTGATGGTAAAGGTGCTAAAGACGCCTCAGACATAGTCACTTGCCAGACTTGTCATGGTCAGGGTCAAATCCGTATGCAGCAAGGCTTTTTTGCGGTGCAGCAAACTTGTCCGCAGTGCGGCGGCTCAGGTAAGCAAATTAAAAACCCATGCCCTACTTGCCATGGTAGCGGTGTTGAAGAAAAATCGCGTACCCTTGAGGTCTCTATCCCAGCAGGCGTTGACGATGGCGACCGCGTACGCTTAGCAGGGGAGGGCGAAGCGGGCGGCGCTGGCGTGCAAAACGGCGATTTATACGTCGAGGTTCGCGTCAAACCGCATGACGTCTTTACTCGTCAAGGCGCTGATCTGTATATGGATGTGCCCGTTAGTATTACTGATGCAGCTTTAGGTAAAGAAGTTGAGATTCCAACCCTTGATGGTAAAGTCAATATCAAAATCGCTGAGGGTACCCAAAGCGGTAAACTACTGCGAGTTCGCGGTAAAGGCGTAACGCCAGTACGTACGACCATGAAAGGCGATTTGATTTGCCGCGTGGTCATTGAGACTCCGGTGAACCTAACTCGTGAACAAAAAGACTTACTACGTCAGTTCCAAGATACGCTAGATGGTGACAGCAAACATCAGCAATCTCCGCATAAAAAATCTTTCTTTAAGAAGATTGGCGAATTGTTTGACTAGTGGTTTAACTTAGCCTTACTGAAAACTTTACTCAAGCTCAACCGTTTCACGTGAAACGGTTGGGCTTTTTTATTGTTATTTCATTGATAGTCGTAAAAACAATTCATGCTATGATATTTGTAACATTAAATAGTAATTATGGTTTTACCAAATATGGTTAATCTTAAATAAAATCGGTACCTATTATGTGATGTGTTGCTGGTATGAATTTTGCGCAGCCTCTGTCTGCGAAGGCACAGCACGCAAGTAAAATTCGTACCAGCGACACTAACACGGTACTAATTTTAAAATAGCTTAACTATACTAATTTTAAATTATAAAATTTTAGGACAAAAATATGAGTAAGCAAACAGATAATAAAACTATAAACGTTGGCGTTATTGGGGCAGGCGGACGTATGGGACGTATGTTAATTGAGGCGGTACAAGATAATCCTAAGACTACTTTGAGCGCTGCGATTGAGCGCCAAGGCTCAAGTCTTGTTGGTACCGATGCCGGCGAGCTGGCAGCGATTGAGCGCTTAAACGTACAAGTGGTTGATGACCTAATGGCAGTTATTAAAGACATCGATGTGTTGATTGACTTTAGCTTACCTGATGCCACTGAACAAAACATGCAGATTTGCGCTGAGCATAAAGTCGCCATGGTTATCGGTACCACAGGGTTTAACGAGCAGCAGGAGCAGGTATTGACTGAGGCTAGCAAGCATACCGCTATCGTCTATGCTGGCAACTATTCTACTGGCGTCAATTTATCGTTAAAGCTACTAGAGATGGCCGCCAAAGCTTTTGGCACCGACGCTGATGTCGAGATCATTGAAGCGCATCATAAGCACAAAATCGATGCCCCATCAGGTACCGCTTATATGATGGCCGAAGCGGTAGCGGAAGCACGCGGTCAGAACTTAAAAGAAGTTGCCATATATGGCCGCGAAGGGCAAACGGGCGCGCGCAAAAAAGGCAGTATTGGTCTTCATGCGGTACGCGGCGGCGAAATCGTCGGCGACCATACGGTAATGTTTATCGCTGATGGCGAAGTGGTCGAGATTACTCATCGCGCACGAGCACGGATGACCTTTGCCGCAGGCGCGGTGCGTGCCGCTACTTGGATAATCAAACAAAAGAAAGGACAGTACAATATGCAGGATGTGCTAGGTTTGAGTGAGTAAGATCTATGCTTAGGACGACTAGAAGAAGATACGCATGAATAATTTAGTGATACCGGTAATGATTTTGATAACAAGCCTAAGCGGGTCTTTTTCAGTCCAAGCTGCCACTTACCAAACCTACGTCATCGATACTTACGGCGGCGCCTCGCTACTGCCTGCCGTACGCCAGCAATTAAACACTAGCCCCGACGGTGGTAGCGTAACGACTTATCAAGGCAGATTGGTACTACAAACGACTCCTACTAATTATCAAACTGTGCAGCAGTTATTATCTCAGA
Organism: Psychrobacter sp. M4; assembly: GCF_055699795.1. Taxonomy (NCBI): domain Bacteria; kingdom Pseudomonadati; phylum Pseudomonadota; class Gammaproteobacteria; order Moraxellales; family Moraxellaceae; genus Psychrobacter; species Psychrobacter sp. M4. Next base: position 70,217 of record NZ_CM146740.1, read on the forward strand.
TCGACACTCAGCCTGAGTCTTTAACCGTAGCAGTGCGCGTAGGCAGTAACAGCAGTGCTCAAGATAATATTCAGCGAGGCCAAGTGATTATCAGCAATCGCGGTATTCAAGGCGCAGGCGTAATCAATCAAAGCCGTAACCAGCAGCAAAGCAATAATCTATACCAAGTACAAACGCTATCGGGTAGCGCTGCGAGCATTAGTACCGGTACGCTTTACTCTCTAACGCAAACCTATAATGCCAATATTTATCCGACTCAATATCGTTCTTTAGGCAGTCAACCTTTAGGACAAATTATTATCCAGCAGCAGGTATTATTACCTACCACACAAGGCATTCAAGTGACGCCTAGAGTGTTGCCAGATGGACAAGTAGAAGTGCAATTAAGCCAAGTGGAAGAAGAATTAATAAAGCCTAATAATCCTTATAATCAAAACCGAGCTATCCAAGCTCAACGACTTAACAGCACTATCATTGTGCCGCGCGGGCAATGGGTGACTATTGGACAAATAGCGCAAGCTAAGCAAAATCAAAGCTCAAGCTATGGCAGCCATCAAGGTAATATCAGCCGTAATGATGTGCCCATCTCGCTATTAGTACAGTAGTTTATTAACGTAAAAAAGCGCGATACTGATATCAGTATCGCGCTTTTCTCATAGCTTTATTATCGATTAGTCAATATAAACCACTTCAAGCGGCGGAAAGCCATTAAACTCAACCGATGAATAGGAGTTGGTATAAGCGCCTGTGGTCAGCCAATAAATTTTGTCACCAATCTCAAGCTCTTGGGGCAACTGATATCCAGCTTCCTCATACATGATATCGGTCGAGTCACAAGTTGGTCCTGCCAATACTACCGTGCCCTCGCTAGTTGAGGTTTCCATTTTGGGGGTATAAACTGGATATTTGATAGCTTCGCCCAAGGTTTCGATCAAACCTTGGAACAGACCTACATCAGTATAAACCCAGCGTGTCAGATCAGTATCTGATTTACGCGATATCAGTACTACATCACTAACTAGTACGCCAGAACCACCGACCAATGAGCGCCCCGGCTCCAAAATAATCTCTGGCATCTCCTCATCACTATAGTCGTCGCTCAGATAACTCTTAATCTCGGAGGCGTAGACCGACAGCGGATTGACTTCACTGATGTAGTTGGTTGGAAAACCGCCGCCTAAATTAATCATTTGCAGCTTAATGTCTTCTTCGTTACGCATCCAGTCAAACATGTATTTAACTTTAGCGAGCGCATCATCCCATGCCGCCACATCCTTTTGCTGGCTGCCCACATGAAACGAGATACCATAAGGCACCAAACCCAATTCGCGTGCTTGTACCAATAGGTCAATTGCCATATTAGGATGACAGCCAAATTTACGTGATAATGGCCATTCAGCGGTTTCTGAACCCTGCACCAAAATACGCACGAAAACATTGGAGCCGGGCGCGTGCTTGGCAATGTTTTTTAGATCTGCTTCTGAATCAGTAGCATATAAAGTCACGCCCTTGTCATAAGCGTACTTAACGTGCTCAGCTTTTTTAATAGTATTACCGTAAGAGATGCGCGAAGGATCAACGCCGCAGTCCAGTACCCGATCTAGCTCATAGATAGAGGCACAATCAAAGTTTGAGCCCAATTCTGCGAGCAAGTTAATAACTTCAACGGCAGGACTCGCTTTCATAGCGTAATGTAGTTTTGCATTAGGAAAGTGAGCCACCATTTCATGATATTTGGTCTTAATACGACTAAGATCAACAATCAAAAAAGGCGTCGCGCGACCTTCGGCAACTTTAGTAAATTTTTGCCAAGCGGCAGGCTCAAAATATTGATCAATTTTGATCATAGTCATGCAGGTAAACCTCTAAGGTAAGTATGCTAAGCAAAGCTTAAAGCAGAATAAGTAAGTAAAAATAAGCTAAGTGATCGTTTTATAGGAATATGAATAATAATAGCTAGGCGTTAGTAGCTTGTAGCTCTTTATTAGCAGGTTTATCACCTTGCTTTTCACGAATTTTGAGCACTTTTTTAACTTTATCACGAGCGCGAGTTTGCTTAAGGCGTGATAAGTAATCAACGAAAATAACACCATTTAAATGATCCATTTCATGCTGGATACAGACTGCAAGCAGACCTTCAACTTCTTTGTCAATAGTATCTCCATTCTCGTCTAGAGCTTCGATACGTACTTTATTAGGCCTCTCAACCTTGTCATAGACCTCAGGTACTGATAGACACCCTTCTTCATAAGGCTGTTTTTCTTCTACTAGAGGCGTCACTTTAGGGTTAATAAAGACCATTGGTGTGTCTTTATTCTCGGATAAATCCATAACAATGAGCTGAATATGACGATCAACTTGGGTCGCAGCAAGACCAATGCCGTCAGCATCATACATGGTTTCAATCATATCAGCGATTAGTGTTTTGATGTCATCATCGACCTCTTTTACTGGTGCGGCGATCGTACGCAGACGCGGATCGGGATAGCTTAAGATAGGGAGCAATGCCATAATAGAGCACCTCGATAATAGTAAATAGAATAGGCGGTATTATAAGGTAAATGAGGGCAAAAGGTACATTTATCAATGTCAGTTATTGTCTGTCAAGTCATACGCAGACGTTAACCTATCAATCCACCTTAGTAATAGACATTAAAAAAGACCTTATATCATATAAGGTCTTTTTCGATAATATATTAAATAGTGGTTTAATAGCTACGTACTTTATACGCGGCGTTTGTTCATGATCATCTCGTATAAGAACAAGAGAATGATAGCGCCGATTACTGAGAATATAAGACCTGTAAAGCCGCCATCTGCATCAATACCAATCAAACCAGCTATAAATCCGCCTAACATTGCTCCAACGATACCTAAGACGATGGTCATAATCCAGCCCATAGCATCATTACCTGGTTTAATAGCACGAGCTAACAAACCTGCTACTAAACCTACAATAATCATCCAAATAAAACCCATTTTGTTCTCCTCATAAACTGTGTTGGTAATACGCAACTAATATTGGTTAATAATATTGTTAAGAGTATTGTAAACACAATTAAAAATTAAAGGTAAGGGCAAAATGTTACCAGTGTATGGGCTGTGTGAGAAAAACGGCATATTTGCTGTCACATGAGTAAAGTAGGTAAATGGAAGGTTACAAAAGTAATTTTATAGGTACGAATCACCCTCGTGCTATGCTCATCTACTAGGCTTAATAAAAGTTATTATATCAAGGTAACATTATATATTTTTTAGACAAAAGTTTTGTCTAATGCGGTTATCAGGCGCTGATGAATGCCTTCAAAACCGCCGTTAGACATAATAATGATGGCATCACCTTTATTAGCATGAGCGCTAATATAATTGATAATATCATCAGTACTACTTAGGACTTGCTGTTTATCCCGATCTTTATTATCTCGATCTTTATTGACAGTCTCTTTTTCTAAATTACCACTTATCTCAACAATATCAGCGTCCTCAATTGCCTCTTTTAGACCCCATTCAAGACCTGCAGGTTCATACCATATAGTATGATCAGCAAGTAATGCTGATTGAGCCAAACTATCTTGATGAATGCCCATTTTCATCGTATTGCTACGCGGCTCAATGATAGCCCAAAGGCGCCTGCCTACTAGTTTTTTCTTGGCGCCATCTAGGGTAGTAGCAATGGCCGTAGGATGATGAGCAAAATCATCAAAAACTAAGATGTCGTCCACTTCACCAATGAGCTCCATTCGGCGTTTAATACCAGCAAAAGCAGATAATGCTGCACAGGCTGTGGCGGTATCAACACCAACGTCATAAGCAGCGGCTACTGCTACCAAGGCATTATTGACGTTATGGATGCCGCTCATCGCCCAGTCAACCGTAGCTGATGCCGTTGGATCATCATTAAAACAGACTTGGAACTGGCTGCCATCTGCTTTCATCAGCTTCGCATGCCAATCACTATTAATGGGCTCATCCTTACTGTTCTCTTGATTACTTTGCTCAGACAATCTTTGGGTAGTGGTTATAGCAGTGCGCCATACCGGTGTCCAAACGCCTTTAGCTAGAGTATCTTCTAAGCTAATGGTGGCCGCTGGCATAATAATCTTACCGCTACTTGGAATCATACGTACCATATGATGAAACTGAGTCTGAATGGCGCCCAAATCAGCAAAAATATCAGCATGATCAAATTCAAGATTATTTAGAATAGCGGTACGCGGACGGTAGTGTACAAACTTTGAGCGCTTATCAAAAAACGCAGAATCATACTCATCGGCTTCAATGACAAAATAGCTTGTATTGGCATCCTTAGAAGAGGTTGCAGCAGTGTCTGTTTGATTTGCTCCCAAATAACTACTATGAGCAAAGACTTGCTGTAGATGCTCATCTGGAGTATTTACCAAAGGCACACCACCAATCAAAAACCCGGTATCAATACCTGCATAATGCAGTATCCAAGCCAGCATGGTCGTGGTCGTTGTTTTGCCATGTGTACCGGCAACAGCGATAACATGACGCGACTGCAGTACCTGCTCGGATAAAAATTGTGGCCCTGAGGTATAGCGCAAACCTTGATCGAGCATGTATTCGATGACGTCCATACCACGCTTCATCGCATTGCCCACCACGACTAAATCAGGCGCTGGTTGCAAATGCTCTATTAGATAACCCTCCTCGATAGTGACACCAGCTTGCTCAAGCTGCGTGGACATCGGCGGATAAATATTAGCATCTGAGCCAGTAACGGTAAATCCAAGCTCACGGGCTAAGAGTGCAAGCGAACCCATAAAGGTGCCACAAATACCAAGAATATGAATATGCATAAAAGTTCCGAGCTAAACTAAAGAGTCAAAGGAGTTAAAATACTGCAAATACAATAATGAGAAATTTGCCAGTCTTGTCAGCTCTCATTGTAGAGTAAACCTTGATAGATAACCAATAAAAAACGCCCAATAAGTAGGCGCCAATAGGGTGCTGCATTTGATAAGTATTTTATTCTATAAACATTTACAAAGGACTTTGAAGCCAAAACTGTATTATTACCGGCTAATACTGCTTACTTACGCGACAACGTATAATCAGCGTTTAAGCTTTCATCATTATTCATCATGACCAAATGATTATTTTGAATACTGTAGCTTTCAATATTTTTATTATCATAAACCACAGTAATCACTGCATTGTCCTGACGATAAATACCAGGTTCAATAAGCGGTAACGTAGGCTCCTCTGGATTTTGGTAAATGCTGGTTTTTAGCACTGATCCATCAGAAAATAAATTTAGGGTCACTGATATGTCCGTACAAAACTTACAAGGCAATATCCCTACATAATCTCCGATCAAGGTTGCTTGTAGCGCCTCATCAGTACTCGTCTCAGAAATCATAGGCGCACGTCTTGTACGTATACTATTATTGGGATCGTTTGGTTGAGCGGCGGCAATTAGTGATTCACCTTGATTTATATCTTCTATATTATCTGTCGAAGCTGGGTTTTTACTATAAGCTGCATCATCTGTTTGTTGAACGGGCGTTGATTGATTTGAGGCGTCATCGTAGGTGACAGTAGCTGATTGATCATCACAACTGAGCAAAATGGTACAAAAAAATAGCGACAGTAATAGACGTCCAAAATGTCTGATGGAAAGAATCGTAGTAAAGACAGTAAATGTAGAATAATTCATCTTCATACCAACAATAAACAAGGGTCGTACGAATGACAACGTAAACAAGTAAAGTATAAGCAGATAACTACTAATCACAAGTATCTATTATCTATAGTTAAACCACTTAATCAAACCATTCTAAAATCAGTATCGTATAATGCTGTTAGAATGCTTTTTCGAAATATAGGCTGGGTAGCTTTCGTCGGCTACCTCCAGCATTCAAATAGGATTTGTACCAGTAGCATGTGACAGAAGATATACCTACTTTATTTGAGATTGACTATGTAGTTTTATAGAGCACAACTGATCAATAGTATGCATCTACACTAATACTAGCGTTAATTAAATGTTACAACGTTGTTAAAGCGTCATTATGATTTACTATTTTTAACTGCCTCTTATCGTATCCCAAATACCTCTTAGCAATAGCAAAAAGATTGTTTGTAGGTTTTTCAACAGAGTTTTATAAGTTACAAAGAGAGATAACAAGATAAACGGTTATATATCGTTTACAGAAGGTAGACAACATAGCAAACCGTAATATTCTATATGTGGGTATTTTGTTACAAGTAGAATGAGTTACAGGAATTAGATCATCAGCGACGTCTTTTAATCTGCAACATTTTTTACTTAATGATCAAATAAAGCAGACAATAAAAGAAGAGTAATAATAGAGAAGACAAGTATAGGTAGCTGAGACTCAAAATATATAAAAAAGTTATTAATAATAGTACTAAATAAAATAAACGCTTTACTAGCATTAGCTAATAAAGCGTTTAAATGAGATACAAGGTAATAAGTAGTAAAATAAATTAACTATGGATGTAAAAAATAGCAGCGCTATTTAACGAACAACGACAGGTCGCACAATACGCCAAAATATCAAGACATGAACCAATAATAATACACTAAAAAAGATTAGCGACTGTTCAGGAATACTAAGCCCCATAAATTGCCAATCAATAACTGCGCATTCCCCTGAACCAGAGAGCACCTCACTAAATACCTGCTTCATAGGTAGCGTCTCCACCCAATAATCCAGTCCTGGACCACAAGAGGGTACTTGATCGGCAGGCAGGTGCTGTAGCCATACATGGCGCGCCGCTATCACTGTTGACCAGCCAATACCTAGCAAACTACCTAGCCATAGCAATATTTTGAATGGAGTTGTTTTGGGGTTACTAAGTGCAGCGATAAGAGCAAAACCGCCCATAGTGATCAGCCCGATACGCTGAAAGACACATAATGGACAAGGCGATAAACCCATATAGCGCTGCAAAAACAACAGCGCATAACTCATACCGATCACACTCATAATGACTAATAACACTTGTAAACTGCGATAAGTGGTCAATCGTTGCATTTAAGACGTACTCTTATAAATATGAAGGCTATATAATACAGTAATGAGCAATAATGTCGCTAGTTAATGATGCTTAGCCGTTAGTTTAGCAAGCATATTATCTGTACTGCTGTATAAAGTCCATAAAGTCCTCAGTCTCTATTTCTTCCAGTTCTGCTTGTTGCAAGAGTGATTTTTCGGCCAACACTTCATATTTGGCTTGGGTATTGGGACTCAAAGTTTGCTGCAACAAAGTATCACGGTGCTGCTGGGCTAGAGTAGATCCTAATTGCCACATACCGCCTAATCTTTCACTATCCGCATTGACTTGAGCTGAGATAGTCAATTCAGGCTGACCTGCTTTACCCTGCATCAGTGCTAGAGCAGCACGGTAATCATTGCCACCATAATGCGAGTCCAGCATTGCCGCTAGTGGAAGCATATTGTTTAAATGCTTAAGCATCCAGTCCTTTAATGGGATCTCGATGCCATCGTTAATGATATGGACATTATCACGGCGTCCTTCGTTAACCACGCGTTCGATATTGATAGCCAGCTCATCCTCTTCTTCTGGTAGTAGATCAGGTGAGGTATTGAGGAGACAATATAAAGCCATGATCTCTAAGAAACAGGCACTAGATAAACGAATACCGATGTCACTATAGGGGTCAAGATCAATAGCACGAAACTCAACATAAGCGATACCGCGGCGCTCTAAAGCTTCTGTTGGTGTCTCACCGCGACCGGCAATTTGTTTGGGGCGGATGGGACTGTAGTACTCGTTTTCTATCTGTAGAATATGATCATTGATCTGAATGGGATTACCATCTGCATCATTTAGGCCAAGTTTTTGAAAGCTTTTGTGCGGCGTTTGAATAGCGCGGCGCAGACCTACGATATACTCAGGTAGATTGTTGTAGCGGATATCAAGGTTTTCTTGCACACTATTGGTATAGCCAAGTTTGCCCATTCGTAAGCTGGTCGCTGTCGGCTTATAATAGGTAGAGTCGTTTTGCAAAATCAGATCATGTTCTCGTCCTGCCAAAAAGCTAGCAGCCACGTTTGGACTGGCGCCCAGTAAATAAAGCACTAAACTGGTTAAGCGCTTAAAATTACGAATAAGACCAAGATATTTGTCATCTTTGAATGCGGTTAGAGTTAGGCTTTGTGCCTCGGGCATTTGAGCTTGCCATGTTTCAAATAAACCATCACCAAAAGATAGATTATAGTGCAAACCTGCGATAGCCTGCATCCGGCGACCATAGCGCACACCTAGTCCACTACGATACAAAGTTTTAAGCTTGCCTGTATTAGAGCTGCCAAAATCTGCTAGAGGAATATCTTCATCAAGAGCAGAGCGCATATAAGGCATAGATAGTGGCCACATCAGCTCATCTTCAGGCAGCGCCCGATAGACAAGTACATGTAGCTGACGCAAGATTAAAAGCGTATCTTTGGGAGTGGTTCTAGGGTCAGTGACCAGCTCGAGTAGATTTTCTGAATAGTCCGTAGTAATAAAGGGGTGCGTAAGTTTTGAGCCCAGCTGGACAGGATGAGGAGATTGACTTAAATAACCATCAGATTTGATTCGCAAACCTTCTTTTTCGATACCACGCAGCATACCAGTAAGAAGTTGATTGCTCATCCAGCTTGGGACTTTGAATTGGGCGAAGTTACTCATAAGATGTCATCTATTGTTATTCATTATTTTATATCAACACACAACTGGTGTTCGTGAGCTGATATGAGAGTTTAGACTTGGGAGGATAATTGGTATAGAGAATCCAGTCAGTTTAGCTTATAGCAACAAAAAAAACCAAGCACTATTACAAATTCAGTAACCTTTGGGTAGGCGGCAAACGCTATATAAAAAAGCATCTACCTGTTCACAAGTAGATGCTCTTATAGTTAGCTGTATGTTTATACAAAAATATGAATATAGTTTAACACAAAGCTGAACGAATGTTGTAAATAAATCTACGAAAAATCAAGCTCAGTCTCAAAACCTTTTAGATTATGGCGAGCCATAGCAAGGTTTGATTTTTGACGATCAAGCACTAGGTACAAAAATAAATTACCGTTACGTACTAAAGGACGTAGCAAATGATACTGCTTATTTAAGGTAATAAGAATATCTTCAATGTTTTCGTTAAGCCCCAAAGCTTCAGCTACTTTGCGCTTAGAGCGTAGTACCTCAGTATTACCTGCAGCAGCTAGCTCAAGATCAATACCAGTACCTACAGTAGCAAGTGCTAGCCCTGATTCGCTGTCAACAAGTGCTGCTGCGATAAAACCGTCAATTTCATTTAATGCGTCAAGTGATAACTTAGCCATAATGTCATTCCTCAATGATGAAAAACTAAAAGTGATTTGATATTTAGTAACCAACAATAATCAATCTTTATAGATGGTGATAAGAGCAGATAAATGCTTTATCAACTAGATTGTCTAGCGAGTTACTTAGCTTTAATAAAGATGTTTTAAAATATTACTTAGAGATAAGTAATCTATCTACAGTTTGGTAATCCCAATGCTAGCGTAATTATCATTTGGTGTTATAAGCTAGATTGTTTATCTATTTAAACATCTTCTCACTTTAATACAATATTAAGGAGATAAGCCGCATTTTTGGACGGCTTATCGGTATGAAACTAAGTTTTTAGTTTACAAGTGTTTACTGATTTCAAGCTTTACTACTGTTCCTGCTACGCTTTAGTAAAGCGCACGACAGCTTTAAAATTAAAAATTGGCTTAATTAAAATACAGTCTAAATAGAGAACGATGAGCCGCAGCCACAAGAGGTAGTAGCATTAGGGTTTTGTACCACAAAGCGGGCGCCTTCTAGACCTTCGGTATAGTCGACAGTAGAGCCTTGCAAGTATTGATAGCTTAAGGCATCAATAACTAAGCTTACATCGCCATTATCGAAATTGGCATCATCTTCGTTCAAATCACTGTCAAATCTAAAGCCGTAAGAGAAGCCTGAACAGCCACCACCCGTCACATAAACACGAAGCATAAGGCTGGTATCTCCTTCTTCTTCACGCAAGCGGCGTACCTTTTGGGCAGCACTGTCCGTTAAATTTAATACAGTGGGATCTACAGGTTGACTTGAGTTTGGATCATATTGGTTAGTTGATTCGTTCATATCTACCTCAGTTACTAACATAATTACTAAAATTGAATTACTAAAATTGAGTTACTAAATTAAATAGGGGCTTATCCTGCTTATGCCAGTATTCATCAACAACACTACAAATAAAGTAGCGAGTGTTTTTGATTCAATAGAGACTGTTATATATAGCAAAACAGTGGCGACAGTTAAGTATTAAAAAGCATATATAAGCCGTCCTGTGTCTCCTAGCAGTATATCATAATGGGGGTTAGCTTTAGTTTGTCAATAGCAGGATTTGTTATTGAACTCAAGGTTACTTGCCACAATAAATGTATAAATTTGAAATGCTTATTTAGGAGGGGTAGAACATTTAATCGTTTGCCTATTGGCTAAGCGTTTGAAATAATAGCCGCCAAATGCCCTGAGTATGCTTTTTAATACTTTATACCGATATTAAGACGAAAAAACCTTTATTAAGATGAAGAAAACCTATGATCGAATTTAAAGACGTAAGCGTGCGCCGTGACGGTCGTATGTTGTTTAGCGGTGCCAGCTTCCAGCTTCATCCTGGCCAAAAGATTGGCTTAACGGGTAATAATGGTACGGGTAAATCTACGTTATTTGCGCTGTTATTGACTTATATGGGAGCTGGAGACACTGAGGTCACGCTTGATAAAGGCGAGATTAGTATACCTGATAGCTGGCATGTCGCGCACATGGCACAAGAAGTGGGCGCTAGCAGCCAAACGGCTATTGATTATGTACTAAGCGGTGATGAGCAGTGGTACACCATCAATGCAGCCCTAAGTGATCTAAGTCAGGTGAGCGATGAGCAAATTGGAATGCTACATCAGCAGTTTGATGAGATCGACGGTTATCGTACGCCAACCAAAGCGGCGCAAATTATGGCAGGTCTTGGTTTTAATACTAATCAGCATGAATTGCCAGTAGAGGGGTTCTCTGGGGGCTGGCGCATGCGCTTAAACCTTGCTAAAACCTTGATGAGCCGCGCTGACTTAATGCTACTCGATGAGCCTACCAACCATTTGGATTTGGATGCGATATTGTGGCTTGAAACATGGATCAATCAGTTTACTGGTCTCGTTATTGTCATCTCTCATGACCAAGCGTTTTTAGATGCTACCGTTGATCACATCTTGCACGTAGAACAACAAAAAATCACCCTTTATACCGGTAATTATCAGCAGTTTATTCGTACCCGTCATGAACGTATGGCGCAGCAGCAGCAAGCTTACGAAAAGCAGCAGGAAACCCGCGCCCATTTAGATGATTTTATTCGTCGTTTTCGTGCCAAAGCCAGTAAGGCAAAGCAAGCGCAGAGCCGTATCAAACAGCTTGAGCGCATGGCTGATTTGTCACCGATGATGGCTGATAACCCTTTTTCGTTCCAGTTTTATCCCCCTGCTAATATGAGCACGCCACTCATCGAGATGATAGATGCTGACATCGGTTATAGCGAGACGCCGCTTCTTTATAACGCCAGTGTACAGGTGACGCCCGATACGCGTCTTGGCCTGCTAGGTATGAACGGCGCAGGTAAGTCAACTTTGATCAAAGCTTTGGTGGGTGAGCTTGGTATCTTATCGGGCAGCTACCGTGTCTCAGATACGCTTAAACTTGGCTATTTTAATCAGCATCAAATGGATGCCCTAGATGCTGCTGCTACGCCGATGCAAATGCTGCGCCGTCTGGCTGGTAAAACCTCCGATGCGTTATTGCGCTCCTTTTTGGGTAGCTTTGATTTTCGGGGTGAGCGTATTGACACTCCAAGCGAGCTGTTTTCAGGAGGCGAACGTGCGCGTTTGACCCTAGCCTTGATCGTCTGGCAGCGTCCGAATGTCCTTGTACTCGATGAGCCCACCAACCATTTGGACTTGCAGATGCGTCAAGCCTTAACTTTAGCGTTGCAAGGTTTTGAGGGCGCAGTGGTGCTGGTGTCACACGACCGCGAATTAATTGCCAACGTCTGTGATGAATTATACTTGGTACATGACGGCCGGATTGATGAGTTTGATGGAGATATCAGCGACTATGGTAAGTGGCTAAGCGATAAGCGCAAGCAAGAAAACACGGCTGATAAAAACAGTGGTAAGCAAAAAAAAGATAAAAAGGCTAATAAGCAGTTTGTGCCACAGCCAACAAAGATCAAAAGTACAAATAATCACTCAGACAGTAGTCAAGATATTCAGGTAGCAAAGCTGGATGAATCAACTAACTCTGCACAAACAACCTCCAAACAGGCGATACCTCAGCAAAGCACACTTAGCAAAGAAGAGCAGCGTAAATTGGCCGCCGAACAGCGTAAGCTGACGGCTCCTATTCGCCGAGATATTGAGAATACAGAAAAGTCACTAGCCGCTATTGAAGATAAATTGGCTAAACTTGAAGAAAAACTAGCCGCTACTGATCTTTATGAAGAGCATCGCAAAGCTGATCTGCTCAAATTACTTGAAGAACAAACCTCACTGCAACAACAGCATAGTCACAATGAAGAGAAGCTATTGCAGGCGATGACAACCTTAGAAGAGATGGAAGCAGATTTTGGCTAAAAACTGTTAAATACTATCGTTAAGTATCATTATTAAATACAAAAAGGGAAGAGCACCAGCTCTTCCCTTTTTTATTACGTTACGGGCTATTTATTATATTACTGCCTACGATATTTGCCATCACCGTAAGAGAGTATCTTCATACTAGTCGTACAAAGTTTACAGTTTATCTTACCTGCAGCTGCTTTAGATAAATCCAGAATGCGTCCCCGAGTAAAAGGGCCTCTATCTGTAATTTTTACTATCACACTCTGCTTGGTCTTCTTATTGGTCACTTCTACTTCGGTACCAAATGGCAGCGTTTTGTGCGCTGCAGTCATGGCATTCATATTGAAGATACTACCACTAGCGGTACGCTTGCCATGGAACTTATCTCCATAGTAACTGGTGTTACCTGCGAAAACCGTAGTCGTTAATAGTAGTGATAAAGTGATAACTAAAGACTTGATTAAATAAGACATTCATTACCTTTTTACGATTTATAGAATAGACAGATGTTTTTGCCTACATGATCTATACTCCCCATGAGTATAAATAATATGGCTATTTTACGGTAAAATTATTACTGTATTCTTACTAAAGAGTAAAAAGGGTTGTAGAAAAAAGGCTTGTATATCATAAAGTTAAGCAACTACCCATTCTATTATTTATAACAAACGTCATACTAACAAGGGGTAGCGAATAATATTGACACAATTCTTGCATATTTAATATATCTGTCTTCTTGATTTTAAATACAAAATATGACAATATTAATACTATAGAAATAAAAATGTAATTAAAATTACATTTATGTTGCATTTAAGAAATATAATAGTTATTATTTTTGCGAACAAAATTTAGTTACTAAAGCCTCATTACTAAAGCCTCATTACTAAAGCCCCATTACTTAAGTCCACGTAAGCTTAGAAACATCTAGGATTTATACCTCCTTATAACTAACGTCAAGACTAACTGCAAGTTAAGCTGTAAATAAAAAAATCTTATTATCTACACTAAAGTATCTAACCTTTTTAGGAGCAAACAGTAAATCGTTTGCTCCTTTTTTTGGTTATAAATTTGTTCAAAAAGAGTATTTGAATTTTGCTACAGTCAGCTTGCAGCCGCCTTGCTTATGGCATACTGTATTATTAAGTTGTTTGTAAGAATGGTAGATAAAAATAACATTGTAAAAGTAACTATAGAACCAAATATAGTTTCCCTATAAACCTTTATGATAAAGGTAGTTACTATTTAGACTTTAAAGATATTTAGATTTTAAAAGCACAAAATATATGTTTATTGCGCTATGTTATAAAGAATATAGTGAATTAGTAAGTATAAAAATATAAGGAAAATAATATGGCAGAAAAAAACTATTACGACATTCTTGGAGTCAAAAAAGACGCCTCAGATGCTGACATCAAGAAAAAGTACCGCAAGTTGGTACGCCAGTATCACCCCGATGTCAGCGATGATCCGGACTCTGATAACAAGATCGCTGAGATCAATAACGCTTATGAAACCTTAAGAGATAAAGACAAACGTAGCGAATATGATGCGATGCTCGATAATCCATTTGCTGGTCAAGCAGGTGGCTTCGGCGGTGCAGGGTTTGGTGGTCAGAGCAGCGGTGGTGGCTTTCGCTGGGAGGATATCAAAGATCAGTTCGGTGATGGCGAGGCTTTTGGTGGTGGCGGCTTCCGCTTTGATGATATTTTCTCAGCGTTTGGACGCGGCGCACGTGGTCAAACCGGGGGACAAAGTAGCGGTTTTGATCAATTCGGTGGCGGTTTTGGTGCGCAAGATAGCGCTGGTCAAGATCAACATGCGGAGATTAGTGTTGATTTGGCATCGGTCTATAGCGGCGACGACTATAGTATTAAATTAAATGTGCCAGTGCGTCAGCCTAATGGTAGCGTCGATTATGAGAATAAAACCTTGAAGATTAAGATCCCTAAAGGTATCACAGACGGTAAGCAAATTCGCTTATCTGGCCAAGGCGCAGCAGGTTTTGGTGGCGGCAAAAACGGTGATTTGTTCTTAAAAGTAAAGGTTACTCATGCTGATAATATTCGCCTAGAAGGGGCAAACGTTTATCAAACGGTAAATATCACCCCATGGGAGGCCGCCTTAGGTGAAAAAATTAACGTCAGTACGCCAGCGGGAACTTTGGGTGTGACTATTCCCAAAAACAGTAAATCTGGTAGCAATCTACGTCTAAAGGGCAAAGGTATTCCTGCCAAGCAAGCGGGCGACTTATATTTAACTTTAAATATCGTTAATCCTGAAGTTAGCAACGATGAAGAATTCCAAGCTTATGAGCAGTTAAAACAAGCCTTTGCTGGTACTAGTATAAGGCGTTAACTAAGCTTTCTATCACTTGCAGCTATATAGGTAGCCACCATAGTAAATAGTAAGCTCATAATAACGATAAAATGAACAGCAAACACGGACGATCATAAAACAAAGAGCAACTGAGGATAATAATTATGAAACAATCCCATGAATTCACCGACATCATCATGAGCTTTGATGAATTAGTGTCCGTTTGCGGTCAAGAGCGCCAATGGATACTGGCTTTGATAGAAGAGAATATTATCGAATATGATGTGCCTGAAACCAAGCAGTTTACTGGCTATCAGCTCACCACTGTGCGCCGTGCCTCACGTCTTAGCCGTGATTTCGACGCCAGCGTACCGGCTATTGGTTTGATACTGGAGCTGCTAGATGAGGTTGAGCAGCTACGTCAGTTCAAACGCCAGTGGGAAACGGATACAGCTATGATTGAAATAGATGCTGATAGCATAAAAAACCAGTAGTTTTATCCAACAAAAAGGGCTTATCAAAGCCCTTTTTGTTGGATAAAAACAAACTTATTTATTGGTTGTTAACGAGTAAACTATTATTAACGAGAAAACTTGGGATCAGCGGCGGCGGTAAATAGCACGTCTGTCGATGAGTTCAGTGCGGTTTCAGCAGAATCTTGTATCACGCCGATAATGAAGCCGATGGCGACTACTTGCATAGCAATGTCGTTTGGAATGCTAAATAAGCTGGCGGCAAGAGGAATAAGTAGTAGCGAGCCACCAGCAACACCTGAGGCGCCGCAAGCGCTAATAGTAGCGACGAGACTTAAGAGTAGTGCTGAGGCGAAGCTGACTTCGATACCCAAAGTATGCGCCGCGGCAAGCGTCAACACATTAATAGTAATCGCCGCGCCCGCCATATTAATAGTAGCCCCTAGCGGAATGGTTACTGAATAAGTATCTCGATGTAGTCCCAATTTCTCAGCAAGATTCATATTAACCGGAATGTTGGCCGCTGAGCTACGAGTAAAGAATGCTGTAATTCCCGACTCGCGCAGACAAGTAAACACTAACGGATATGGGTTTTTGCCAGTCTTGATAAGTACGATCAGTGGGTTTGCAACTAAAGCGATAAAAAGCATACAGCCTACCAATATCATTAAGATACGGGCGTATCCTGCTAGAGCTGTAAAGCCAGTTTCAGCTACAGTATTGGCAACCAGTCCTAAGATACCAAAAGGCGCTAAAGCAATAACCCACTTAACGACCTGAGAGATGGCTTCTGCAAAATCGTTAACCACAGTACGAGCGGTGTCGCTCGCTTGACGCAAAGCAAAACCGATAATAATGGCCCAAGCTAGAATACCGATATAATTGGCATTAGCAACGGCATTGACAGGATTAGCCACCAAGTTTAAGAGCAGATTGGTCAAGACTTCTTGCAGGTTTGCAGGCGGTATCTGTTCGATATCAGCATTGATTAAAGTCAGCTCAGTAGGGAACAAAAAGCTTGCTCCTACAGCGGTAAGGGCGGCCAAAAAAGTGCCAAACATATACATGATGATTACAGGCTTGACGTACACTTCGTTGCCGCTACGATGTTGGCTAATTGCAGCCATTACTAGTACAAATACCAGGACCGGCGCTACGGCTTTTAGCGCACCGACAAACAGCGTACCTAACAACCCTAGGGCTATACCGATATTAGGTGCTAGCCAACCTAGCAAAATTCCTAGGATTAAACCTATAATAATTAGTGGTACCAGCCCTATGCGTTGATACATCATTATCAGCGAACGCATTACTATCCCCTCAAAGAAGTCAATAAAAATGATTAAAGCATCAGTAAATAATCGCCGAATAGTAGCATCTTTTAAGCTATTCACCTACTGCCATATTAAAAGCAGCTAAATAAAAATACGCTATAAGATAGCTATAGCATGCATTAAAAGATAATTTGTGGTTTACAATAAAGCGAATAAAGCGTTTTATAAGTCGCCTACTAGACTTTAAAATGCGTAAGCTTGTAGCCTAATTGCTGGTAATGCTTATATTTCTGACGACCCTCTTGCACACTGGCAGTGTCAGGTCTAATGATCTCAAGAATGCGAGTAAGACGGGTATTACTAGTGGTAGTAATAAAATTATTGACGGGACGCGCCGTGATATTAACAACAATACCGTTAAATTCTGCTGGCAGATAAGGGGCTAACAACACAGGAGCCAAAAGTGCACTCGTTACTGTATGAGCGTTGGCAACATGAGCATTGTTAACGTCGTTAGAGTCATTAATATTGGAATCACTAATCTTTGCATCGAGCATTAAACGTTGATGCGGTATAAACCCTGAAGCGGCATATGACCATAGCGCATCATCAAGCTCACTGATCAAGCTCTCATCTTCAACAAGAATCAATAATGACTCATGGCTTTTATTAAGTGCTGTTTGGATTAAATGACAAATAAAGCCCAAGAAATCTTGGGCTTTACTCTCACTTAATACATAAAAGCTAACGTTTGGTTTTTGCATACTAGTTATTTTGCATCTCAATTACACAGTAGCTTATGACTACCTATGCCATATTTGCATGATTTTTAAGATACTGCATAAATAAAGGTACCGGACGACCCGTTGCTGATTTATCTTTATCTGAGCTCCATGCTGTACCAGCAATATCCAAATGCGCCCACGCCTGTCCTTCTTCAACGAAGCGCGATAAGAAACAAGCGGCAGTTACTGCGCCTGCGCCTTTACCACCGATGTTTTGCATATCAGCGATAGGAGAGTCGATTAGCGACTGATAGGCATCGTCTAATGGCATGTGCCAGATAAGATCTCCTGATTGCTCACTAGCGTTTTCTAAAGCAAATAACACATCTTCATCATTACTAAATACCGCTGAGCGTACATGACCTAAAGCTACTACGATAGCTCCGGTCAAAGTTGCCACATCAATGATAGCTTTGGGCTGATAACGCTGCACGTAGCATAAAGTATCTGCTAATACTAAGCGGCCTTCAGCGTCAGTATTCAAGATCTCAACCGACTTGCCATTCATCGCTTTGACGATATCACCCGGACGAGTAGCATCACCTGCTGGCATGTTTTCCGCACAAGCTAAAGCGCCCACGACGTTGATTGGTAGACGCGCTTCACATAACGCTTTGATCGTACCTAGAACAGATGCCGCGCCACCCATATCGAACTTCATCTCATCCATACCCGCGCCAGGCTTGATAGAGATTCCGCCCGAATCAAAGGTAATGCCTTTACCAACGAGTACAATAGGCGCATCATCATTGGTGTTTTGTGTTTTGTTGTCGACATGCTTAGCGGATTTTTTACTAGATGACTTGTTGCTAGCAGACTTAGAAGTCGGTAGCTTATCAGTAAGCGCTTTTAGACCGCCACTGACTTTAGCGCCGCTCACCATACCTGCCGTAGAGGAGATTTTCGCACCGAATTTTGACTTACCTTGATACTCCATCAAGACCAGCTTGCCCTCGCGCGCAGAGCCTTTAGCCACCGCTAAGAAGCACTCCATACCTAATGCCATCATCTCTTTTTCACCAAGTACGGTCACTTTTAATAAATCAGGATAAGCTTTTTCCAGCTCTTGGGCTTGTTCTGCCATATAGGCTGGGAAACAGATATTGCCCGGCTCATTAGCTACATCACGGGTTAAGTTTTGACCAGCAAACACTGATTGTGTAAAGTCTAGTATGTCTTGGAGCGACTTATCTGCAAGCAAATAAATATCCGTTAATACCGGAGTTGTTTGCTCAGACTTGTATTTGTCAAATCGATAGCTTGCCGCTAATAAATTAAGCGCAAATTGGCTAAATTGGTTCTCTTCTAAATCATCGCCCAAGGCCACAGTGATAGAAGCTACGCGCTTTTGGGTGCTGTTATAGATAGTCTTAGCAATTTTTTTCAAAGTAGTTTCGTTAAGCTTATCAGTGCTACCGATACCCACTAATAATAGTTGTACTGGGTTTTGCTTGGCTGTTTTTTTGTCACCTACTAAAGCATAATCAGCAACGGTTTCACCAGCTTTACCACTAAAATGCGAGACTTCAATCAGCTGTTCAATACGGTCGGTATAATCGGTTAAAGCTGACTTTGCGATAATGTTTTTCTCATCATCGATCAATACCACTAAAGAGGCCGCATCTTTATCTTTAGCTTCTTTTTTAAGTATCTTTTGGGTATGAGTCTTTGGTAGCTGTTGGGTTAGTTTAATATTCATTTTTTTATCCTTGTATGATGTATAAGTGAGCGTTTTTTGGGTAAAAATCAGCAATAAATGTACTCTAATTATAAGTATTTATTATCATAATAATTTAGCGATTTAGTGTAACATAGTGGACGTTATATCTAAGTATATGGACCGTAAAGCTCAAGCGATCTATGGTTAATCTCAAATAAAACTAACGTATTTAGCCACCTACTGCTGGTACTAATTTTACTTACAAGCTGTGTCTATGCTATACCGAACAGTAATACTTTTAAAGTGACTCAACGGTACAAACCACCTCTAATCTTTGAGCAGCTCATCGGTAGACAGCAGTGCAGAAAATCTGTCATGAATGGCCGCCATTGCTGTGTTATGCATGACATCTGCACTTATTGTTTCGCCTTTTTGATCGGGCAGAGCGCGAGTAGCGCAAGCATCATGGACAACAAAGTTTTGAAAACCCAAATCAAAAGCGGCGCGTACGCTTGAGCTGATACACATATGACTCATAAAACCTACAAACACCACCTGCTGTTTGCCAGTGTCTTTTATAAGTTCTTGCAGCGGGGTATCATGAAAGGCGTTCGGGTGTTTTTTGGTAATGGTTTTCTCACCTTCTATCGGTTTTAGATCGTCAACGATAGCGACTTTAGAAGATAATGGATCAAAAACGCCGCCGTTTTCGGCACCGTGATGAGCTATATGAAAGATGGGCAACTTGTCCTGCCGGGCCTTATCGAGTAATAAGCGCGCATTAGCAGTGGCTTTAGCGCCTGCCTCACCTAAAGGCATAGCGCCATCGACGTACTCATTTTGAAAATCAATAAAAACCATGACGCAGTTTGACCAATCAAGGGCGTCAAATTTACCGCCAGCTAATTCAAGTAGTGTTAAGGGTGTAGACATTTTATTCTCCGTTGTATGGTATTTTCTAATTACTATAAGTTTGCATATTGTGAGATGAATGACAACTACTCTTGATTCTACCAAGTAATACTGGTGATATTCGCCCAATGATACCAACCCTCAACAAACTAACATGAATAAAATGCAACAAAATTTTAATTACCCTGATAATGGAGAGACAAGGGTAAGTTGGTAAGGGTTAGGTAATGTTTTCGAACACATTTTACCGCTATTTTTTGCCAAAACATGCTAGCATTAGCGGCTACTTATAGTACTTAAGTTTGTCAGTCATAGCTTATGAGACGCTCCACTCTGTTTATAACTACTTAAATATTTACTTAAAACAGTACTGTGTTTGATTGTTACTCCCCAACCCCTTGTTAAGAGTACCTATTGTGATACTACGCCGTTACATGACCCGTCAGGTTGCCTCAACTACCGCTTTGGTGTTGGGGTTTTTGGTGGTGATGATGCTTGGCGGTCGCCTCATTCGTTATTTTGGTATTGCAGCAGAAGGTCGTTTGGATGTCAGTTTGCTGTTTACTATTATTGGCTACAATCTACCTTATTTTTTGGAGCTAATACTGCCGCTAGCTTTTTTTATTGCTCTAATGCTAGTGTTTGGCCGTCTATATATTGATCAAGAAATGGCGGTCATTAATGCCAGCGGTGTCTCACGAGGTAAGCTTGCCCGCTTAATAACGCCGCTGATTTTAGCGCTGTTTGTCGGTGAGGCGGCGCTATCAATAGTAGGTAAACCTTGGGGTGTGCGCTCATCGGAGACTATTTGGCAGCAGCAAGCATTGACCAGTGCTTTTGATCTTATTCGTCCTAACGAGTTTATCAGTAGCGGCAATTATCATCTGTATGTCGGCAGTCTTAGCGACGACAAAACCCAGTTACAAGATGTAGTGCTGA
Organism: Psychrobacter sp. M4; assembly: GCF_055699795.1. Classification (NCBI taxonomy): domain Bacteria; kingdom Pseudomonadati; phylum Pseudomonadota; class Gammaproteobacteria; order Moraxellales; family Moraxellaceae; genus Psychrobacter; species Psychrobacter sp. M4. Next base: position 91,256 of record NZ_CM146740.1, read on the forward strand.
TTCAAACTGAGCCAAAAGATAAAGCTGCAAATCGTACGACCCCTGAATCGATTGAGATTCCTGCTGATTTTTCTGAAGATCTGCCTAATAATCCCATAGCTACGCAAGTTAGTAGTTCGCCTATTAGCACTGATACCATTACTTTAGCTAAGCGTGCTGAGCAGGTAGAGACAGGTAACAGTGGCGTGACGCAGCTGGATTTATTTCAAGGTCGGCGTTATGAAGTAGGTGCAGGTAGTCTTAAATACAACCAAGTAAGCTTTGATCGTTACCGTATTAGCTTGACAGAATCATCTCAAGAAACGGTGACCGAGGACAATATTGAGACGCAAGCCGTTGGACCCTTGTGGCAAGCTGCCACAGGGAGCGCGCAAGTGAGCAGTATTGACGCAATTCGAGCCGCACAAGGAGAGCTTGGCTATCGTTTTGCACTGCCTTGGCTGATGATCATTGCGCCTATGTTGGCGGTACCACTGGCACAAGTGCGTCCGCGTCAAGGGCGCTGGCTACGCCTGTTTCCTTCTATCTTGTTATTTGTCAGCTGCGCATTAGGTATCATCTCGCTCAAAAATGCGGTTAGCAAAGGTAGCGTAACGGTATGGGCCTATGCTTGGCTAATACTAGGATTTATGGCGCTAGCACTGTATCTAAATTGGGGTAGCCGTATTCAACATCGGCTGCGCGTGCGCTCAAAAGATAAAGTGCTAGCGGCCGCTGATAGTCCGCAGCAGGGACCATTATAATGAGTGCCTTTTCTCCGATTAAACGTCTTAAAAGTCATAAATCGACTGCACTGCCAGTACTGGGTCGTTATGTCAAAATCAATGCGTTACTGGCTATTGTTGGTGCAGTATTAGGCTTGTGGACGCTACAAATTTTATTTTCTTACTTAAATGAGCTTGATTCATTGTCTGACAGCTATACCTTGTCTGAGGCTCTAAAATATATTGTCTATCGCTCACCTTATTTTTTGGAGCAGTTTATTCCGACAGGGGCACTGCTTGGGGCGGTAGTAGGTTTGGGACTGCTGGCCAATAAAAGTGAGCTGGTAGTCATGCGCGCCTCAGGGGTAAGCGTCTATCGTATCGTCGGTTGGGTATTGCAGCCTGCGCTTATTTTTGTGCTAATCGCTTTAGCTATCAATCAGTTTGTACTGCCGTATAGTAATCAATTAGCCGCTGAGATCGATGATAAAGACAGCCGCGCACGGATCACTTCTGTACAAGGTTATTGGACGGTGCAGCCACGTTTTGAAACCTCAGCTGATGACAGCATCCAGCCGGCGGGTAGTGATATTTTGTATATTGATTATGCTGATATCCAAGGTAATATTGGTGAGGTTAAGCGCTGGCATTTGGATAACGACGGTCGACTACAAACTGCTGTCCATGCTGAGGGTGGAGAATATATGGGGCGTACTCCGATTGATGGACCAGCTAGTGCTTTGAGTCAGCAGTATCGTTATGAGTGGCAACTGAACAATATGACTGAGCTTACGATCAATCAAGGCTTTGATAGTAGTCAATCACAAACAGCGTCGGATACGCTGAGCCTACCTTTTGCTCCCGAATCGGTTTACCTACTAACACGCGATGCCGAGGATCTATCGCTCACTCAGCTCTACGCACACCGTCAGTTTATGCGCGGACAAAACAGCCGCTCACTTGAGCACGAGCTGGCCTTTTGGCAAAAGTTGTTATCGCCTTTATCTATCTTATCGTTAGTTATTGTCGCCTGCTCTTTTGTCTTTGGCTCACTACGTACGCACAGTTTAGGCCTGCGCATTGTAGTGGCATTATTATTTGGTTTGTTATTTAGCTATATCCAAGATTTAGTGGGTTTTGTCTCTTTGGCGACGGGTTTTTCGCCGCTATTGATGGTATTGTTACCGATCATTGGGAGTGCAGCACTAGGTGGTTATTTATTGAAGCGACAGATGTAATTAAGACAAAACAAACAAATAACCCGCTAAAACGTTAAAGTCTTAGCGGGTTATTTGTTAATAACGAAAAGCGCTAAAAATTAATCTTTAGTCGCCATAGTAATCGTATAAGTCTTACCTTGTTTCACCTTTTCGCTATTACCAAATACTTCGGTAAACGCACGCTTCATAAACTGCCGTAAACCATTGATCGTCACCACATAGAAGCGTCCACCTTGACGCATTCTTGCATGAGCATCAAGAAAATACAAATAATGTTGCTCTTTGCCGACTTTGGCTGGCAAGTTTGACATCACCAAACTAAAGTCTTTGTCTTTTGCTACATGATTAAAGCCGTTGGATAGATGTACATCGACGTTGTTTAAAGCATTCTTCTCGCAGTTAAGACGTGCGTACTCTACTGCCATAAAGTCTTTATCAATCAAGGTATGCATGCCACTGGGGCATTCGCGCGCCGCCGTCATGCCAAGCACCCCGTAGCCACAGCCCAAATCTATCGAATCATCATCACGCTGAAAGTCCACATAATCAAGCAGCATCAGGCTACCATCATCAAGCTTTTGCGGGGAGAAAATCCCCCACGTGGTGGCAAAGTCAAAAGGTTTGCCCAATACGTCTTGACGAAAGTTAATATCTTCGCGCCAGTGTTGGGCGCTTTTTAGTAAATCAGCAGGCGGTCTATGGCTCATTAGATTCTCGAATTATAAATAAGTTGATGATAAACAATAGAGCAAGACACTATTCAAAACAGCTTGCACCTAATGGCCGTATTGTAACGATAAAGTGATAGATTTGCAGCTATGAATACAAGCGATTCTAAATCTTACCAGCAATAAAATCGGATGCTAGGGACTCAAACTACTCTTGCTCCTTTTGAGATTCTTTTTCAGTAATGGATTTAAAAGGCGCTGAAAACTGCAGGATCAAAAAACTCACTATCGATAATATAATTGCAATCTCATACCGACTGTATGCAACCGAGATACCGATAGCGCCGGTGTTCCAAAGACCTGCTGCTGTCGCTGTACCCTTAACACTGCCGCCGTTTTTGAAGATCGCGCCGCCGCCGATGAAACCCATCCCTGTGATGATAGCGTACATAATCCGCGCCTCAGCATCACCCTCTTCATAAATATCACGACCAACGAGCATAAACGCACAGGAAGCAATACATACCAGTGGAAACGTGCGCAGACCCGCGCCGCTGTCTTTCATCTCGCGATTAAGGGCGATAGGTAGAGACAATATAAAAGCAAAGCTTAATTGAAAAGAATGATATTTTAGTAAAGCAAAGTCGATATCAAATCCAAACATAACTTGTCGCGCTCTCTAGTTAAACTGCTTTTAATAGGCATAACTAATAGCTTACTGTAGCCTAACTTTAAAGTATTGACTAGAGGTTATTACTAATATTGCAATAAGTAGCAAATTTTGTATTCAGTGATCTGAATAATAACTGATTGCTCCGGCAAAAAAGAACGCTTATACTGAACGGCAAGGGAATAATTGTTAACAATACAGCCAGCAAAATAGGGACATTTTCTATGGCAATCTTAAAAGTATCTCCAAAAGTATTTTCACGTTCGCTACTCACGCTATCTATAACTACTGCACTTATCGCCAGCGGCTCAGCTTTCGCTGATGACATCACTATAAAACGTGACGGCTATGGTACCCCGCATGTCTATGCTAACAATACTTATGATCTGTTTTATGGTTATGGGTACTCGATTGCCCAAGATCGGCTATTTTCGCTAGATATGGCGCGTCGTACTGGCACCGGCGAGGTATCTGAGATTCTAGGCGCAGAATTTGTTGATTTTGATAAGCAAATACGCGGTAATTACTGGCCTTGGCGGGTGCAAGAGCAGCTAAACAATGCCAGCAAAGATCAGCGCGATGTGCTCAATGGCTATGCCGCTGGTATCAATGCTTGGATTGGCCATGTTAATGCTCAGCCCGAAACCCTGATGCCTAAAGAATACCTGACTCACGGTGTAGAGCCAAAAGCTTGGACAGGTTATGATGTGGCGATGGTATTTATCGGCTCTATGATTTACCGCTTTGGCGATTATAATACTGAACTCGATAACGCGGCTTTTCTTGAGGCTCTGATTGAAAAACATGGTGAAACCACAGGTCGTGAAATCTTTAATACCTTACTGGCTTTAGATGTGCCCGACGCACCAACTACCATTCCACCCAGTGATTGGGATCCAGCAAAGCGTGAGAGCGCCAACCTGAATCTGCGTCCGGTAGTAAAAGGTGCGGTTACGCCCGAAATTTTGCGGCAAGCGGCTACAGCACCGACCGATTTTATTGGCGCTGATGGAACTGCTCTACCGCGCGAGAAGTGGCGCGATGCCAATATAGCGGCACTAAGTACTCATGGCCCAGCAGCTCTGCGTTATGAGGGTGCCTCAAACATGGCTATTCTTGGACCGCAAAAGCTAGAGGGCGCAAAATCTGTGTTGTTAAACGGCCCACAATTTGGCTGGTATCAACCTGCTTACACGTATTCAATTGGTCTACATGGCGCAGGCTTCGATGTTGCTGGCAACACCGTTTATGGCTACCCGGGTATTATGTTCGCTCATAACGGTCAAATTGCTTGGGGCAGCACGTGGGCGGCAGGGGATCTGGTAGATTTATTCCGTGAAACACTCAACCCTGACAATCCAGACCAATATAAATACAAAGGTGCTTGGCGAGATATGGAGAGCAGCGAGCAAACCATCAATGTTAATGGTGGCGATCCTGTAGCGTTCACTGCTTACCGCACCGTGCATGGTCCCGTCGTAGCCAGAGATGAAGACACTAATATTGCCTACGCACAAAAGCGAGCTTGGAGCGGTAAGGAACTTAGTACGCTTGAGTCTTGGGTTGATATCATGAAAGCGCAAAATTTTGACGAGTTCAAAACCGCGGCGGCAAAATCAGCGGTGAACGTCAATCTTTATTATGCGGATGCAAAGGGCGATATCGGTTATATCTTTGGCGGTCATTATCCTAAACGCGCTGCAGGCCACGATGGGCGCACGCCAGCCTCCGGCGAGGGCGATATGGATTGGCAAGGCATCATGCCGTTTGATACTAACCCGCAAGTGCTCAATCCCTCGAACCATATGCTGTTAAACTGGAACAACCGCCCTGCCGAAGGCTTTCCAAACCCGGATCAGTACTGGTACTCGTGGATGCTCGCCGATCGCGTCAAGGTTCTATTCAATGAGTTTGAAGGCAAAGATGACTTTACCCCTGATGAGGTGTGGGACACTGTCGTTGACCATGCCTCGTTTGAAGATGTCAACGCAGGCGAGATGGTTCCGTTTGTGCTGGAAACAGTAGAAGGTTTACCTGCAAATGATCCGCGTCATCAATTGGCTATGCAATTGCAAGACTGGAACTTTATGTTAGAAGACAAAGATGGCGACGGCAAATACGATCATCCCGGCGTTGCCATTATGCAGACGTGGTTGACGACGTTGCTAACGCAAACCTTTGCCAGTTTACCCGAACCTTATGACGGCATTTTTGCCAACGCTGGTTATCCGGGGCCTGAGGTTACCACAGCGTCTGGCCAAAATATTCAAGTGGGTACCAAAGTTCTGCATTACAACTTATCCGGCCAAGGTTATGATTTCTTTGAGGGTCAACCGAAAGCGGCTATATTGTCAGCACTCGACGCTACCGATAAGAAGCTTAGTGAAGAATACGGAGACAACATGGCAAACTGGTTAGCGCCTGTCGGCATCATTCGCTACAACCACAAAAACTTCCGTGAGATTCCGCAAACCCTGCCTACTCAGGAACAAGACACTGCCATCGCCATGAACCGCGGTACTGAAAATAATATGACCGTATTTACCGAAGACGGCGTCAAAGCGTGGGAAACCGTACCCCCCGGACAAAGCGGCTTTATCGCGCCCGATGGCACGACTACGAGCCACTATAATGATCAGACCGCTGAATACGCTGAGCTTGGTCGTAAGCGGGTTTGGTTTACCGATGCAGAAGTCGATGCTAATACGAGCTATACGCAGACCATTTCTATTAACAGATCGGAGTAGATAGGTTAAAGAAACTTAAGCTAAAGAAATAGCGCACACCCTGTTATTCATTGAACAGTGTGTGCGTTTTTAGTTGTGGGTTTGGATCGTTTTTGCTTGAGCTAATCGCGCCTTTTGCTTGTATCTGCACCTCCGAGCGGGGCGGTCACTATTGGCTGATGGTATTCCTGCTCAGCGAGACTACCCTTAGCCAAGTGCCCGCAACCCGCTCAGACGCACAGGATACCACGGCAGTCACGGCTAAAAAGCCTAGTTTGATTCAGGTTTAGCTTGTTGTTGAACTGCAATAGTGAAAGGGTAGGTAGGGTGCGCCCAGCGCACCGGTTTTCGATCCTTATCTCGTTTATGGTGCGCTGGGCGCACCCTACAATAGACTTATGTTAAGCTATGCTAAATTGAAATATTTTGAAGATATTTTTTATTCTGTTAGATAGAGCTGGGCTAAAAGCCCAGCTTACGCGTACTAAATCGCAGCGGAAGACGATTAATGCATGATTGAGAATTTTAAAAAAAGTTACGATACACTTTGCGTACTTTACGAACTATTTCCATTACACAACTAGGTTAGTCAATTCAGGTAGAATACTACTACTCAACAGCGCAGTACCAACCGTAATATGCTCAGACATTGAAGACATTAATTTGTTGTATATACTTTTGAGGCTTGAAGGAGTATTAGCCTCTTTCATTTCATAAACTATAGTTTTTACAATCTCTTTTTCTTCAGTTTTGGCTGAAGAATTATCTATAGTATCAATTAGTTTTTGACAAATTTTTGCTAGTTCTTCACTAGTGTTTTGGTTAATGGTCATAGTGCTAGCATTATTGTTACCAGTAGAAATTTGGCTATGTTGAAAATGCCCAGAATTGTTAACTGTATTCATCTCAGCTCTCATTTGATTGCGGACTTCAGTCATAGTAATTTCCCCAGACTGTATTTGATAAGAATAGCTAGCTTTTATTATATTAATAAGAGTCATTATTTCAGTAAGCTGATCACACATTTCAAGTGTTTTCGCAAGCATGTGATTTACAGACCACTCGTTGTATCCACTTTTTTCATAAATCTCATTAATTTCAAAGTGTTCAGCTTCTGCCCATTTTTTCAAAAATGTTAGCTGAAACTCTAATTTGTCTATAGCCGTTTTTAATAACGCCGTTCGTTCAATTGTTAAACATTCATAAATATGACTAGGAACTGAAGAAGCTAAATCTCTACCTGAAGCATAAATTTGAGATATTTTATAACTTAAATCAGGTATTTGTGCTTTCAGATTTCTTTCAAACCTTTCTACATTTTTGCAATGAATAAAAAACTCCTCATATTCTTGAAATTTTTTCACATAACGTTTGATTTGATTTATTAACTCATCTACGTTGACAACATCATTAGAAATAATTGAATAACTCATTTATTACCCATCTAAATAGTTTAAGATATTTAAAAATATGAATTTAACATATGAGATGCAAATTGGCATCGCACACTATATGTAGTCAACCACATAACAATCTCTATTTTTCCATGTGGTCTATGGAGGGTATGTTTTGTACCCCATCAGTCTCACATTTAGAATTGTAATCAGCATGCAATCTCGTCGTCGCTACACGAAATGACCTCGCGCGATTGATAAATTGTTATACCAAGAAGGGTTTAACTTCCAAGCATCTATAATACAGAAAATTTCTCAATCCTATTTACTCAAACTCTTCTTTAATAAATAATCAAATATAAACGGCCCAAAAGGCAAAAATGAGCCGAGGACCCCAGCAGGCAGTGCCCAAAGCGGCATTTTTATTTTACTTGTAGCGAACACAAGCGTCAAAATATAGCCAATAAATAGCGCCCCGTGCGCCATACCGATATATCTTACAGGTTCGGGAATTCCCAGCATATACTTTAGCGGCATCGCAATACCAAGCAATAATAAAAAAGAAGTACCCTCTAAATAACCCATAATAGTCAGCGTTTTGAGTGCAGAGTTTTGTTCTTTTGTCAGAGTAGATAGGGGATATGACTGAGCTTGCGACACTGTATTGTCCTTTTACGATCACTGATAACTATTTATATGAACAGTTGAATTATTCAGTTGAGCTGGATTAGCGAGTAGGGTGGGCGATAGAGTAACCCACCAAGTTTAAAATAACGTTATCAAAAAAGGTGGGTTACGTCTTAACAGCATTCTCTTTGAGAATTTGTTAAGTCTAACCCACCCTACATCAAACATTTACAATCTTATATTTTAACCACGTGGATGATGCTCAGCATGCAATTTTTGCAACCTTGCCGTTGCCACATGAGTATAAATCTGCGTGGTGGATAAATCACTATGCCCCAGCAATAACTGCACGCTACGCAGATCGGCACCATGATTAAGCAGATGGGTAGCAAAGGCGTGACGTAGGGTGTGCGGTGATAACTCTTTATCGATACTGGCGACTTTAGCGTATTTTTTAAGCAGGTACCAAAAGTTCTGCCGCGTCATATAACCGCCTTGCGCCGTCAAAAACACCGCTTGGCAATTGCCAGATTTCAGATGTGCAATCAAATCTCCGCGCCCATGCGTTAGATAGTCTTCCAGTGCGTCCGCGGCGTATTCGCCTAATGGCACTAGCCTAGTTTTATTACCTTTTCCGGTGATCTGTAGCCAGCCTGAATTGAGATTGACTTGCTCAAGCGACAGGTTAATCAACTCACTAACCCGAAGACCACAGGCGTAAAGTACCTCAAGCATGGCTTTATCACGTAGACCTAGGGCAGTGCTAGTGTCCGGCGCAGCAAGCAGATTATCAACGTCCGACTCGCTTAAGTCTTTAGGCAGGGGACGCCCCAACTTTGGGCTTTTGATACGCTCGCAGGGGTTGTCTTCACGTAGACTACTGGCAATCATCCATAGATAGAATTGACGCAGACTTGAGAGCATCCGTGCTTGCGTGCGCGGGGTTTTGCCATCTTGAGTAAGAGTTGATAAGCAGTGCAGTACATCATCGGCTTGCCATTTGGTCAGGGCAGTAGGGCTGGTTAATTCGCAAGCACGCAGATCGCGCACATAAGCATTACGTGTCCGCGTTGCCAGTCCTCGTGCTAGCATAGCTTGACGAAACTCAGTGATATAGCTTGGCTCATCATCGACAGCTAGCGCTTTGGGCTGACGCTGCTGTACGGCGCGATCACGGCTCATAGGATGAACTCACTAAACACCACAAGGAGGTAATCTCGGCACTCCTCGCCGCGTATAAAGAATCGTTCTCATCTTGGCTACGACCATGCTTGGGCTGGGTATCAAGACGGTATTTTACTTTCAGTCCGCTATCTGCAAACCAGCTCAACAGCTCATCACGAGTGCGCAGCTGTAAATGCTCAGCCAAATCTGAAAGTATTAGCCACACTTCACCTTGATCGCTTAAGTACTGCTTTGCGCCTTGCAAAAACCCACGCAACATTGTGCTATTGGCATCATAGACGGCGTACTCAAGCGGCGAGCTGGGTTTCGCAGGGAGCCAAGGCGGATTACAGACAATCAAATTCGCTAGTGGCGCATCAGTTGGAAACAAATTGGCTTGCTGTAACTGTATGCTAGATAGTTGCAAGCGCGCGAAGTTCTCGCGAGCACAGTCTAAAGCACGCGGATTCAAGTCCGTAGCAACTACTTGTTTCACACCGCGCTGCGCTAAAATAATGGCTAACAATCCGGTACCCGTACCGATGTCATAAGCAATATTACAAGCATCTGGCAGGGGCGCATCGATCAATAGCTGTACATACTCATGACGGGTGGGTGCAAAGACCCCATAATGCGGGAATATCGAGAGGCCTAAACTTTCAATCGCTACGCCTTTTTCGCGCCACTGCGCCGCACCTAACGCACCTTGCAAGTCTCGAAATGAGAGCAGACACGACTCATCTACCCCTTTTTCCAACTGGCCAAAAGCTGCTATGCAGGCTGCGCTCACATCAGGGGCACGGCGCAGCTTACTGACATAACCAGTATCCAGCTCTAATAGTAAACGGCTTAATATACGCGCACGTTGGGCTTGCAGTTGCCGCTGTTGATGAAAAAGATTAGGTGTTTCTTGAGATTTTTCTATGGACTTAGACTTAGCAGGCTGCTTAACCACTTTTTTCATTTTACGCAGCTTTGAGCGCTCATTAGTACGCTCAATACGCCGAGTGATCGCTTGCAAGAGTTGCCGCCCGTTATAAAAGTCACCGCGATACAACATTGATGTGCCAGCACAGGCTAAGCGGTAAGCTTCATCAGCGCTTGTTTTATCATCGACTAACACAACACGTGTAGGCGGCGTATAGTCACTTGCAGATAACCAGCGAGCATGACGTAAGGTATCTTTGCCGTTTTCGTTTTCATGCCACTGCACATACTTTTTTTCTATTGGTAACAAGTGATCTACCTTTCATAGGGGGATGATAGGACTGTTATAAAGCTTTAATGTTTAACGGTCTTAAGCACTTTTCTTTTTTACCACGTATCGATAAAGACTCGCGCTAGTAGGTTTGTTATCATCGCTATCAACCCTTATTTCATCAGGATCAATAGCTACATTTACTTGTTCAGCCAGCGTTTCTTGATAAATCAAATCATGCCCTAGATGACGACAAAAATTGGGAATGTCGCGCGTGGTCGCAGGATCAGTGGCGAGTATTTCAATCACCTCGCCGCCATCTGCTTGACGAATAGTTTTGTGCAACATCATCACCGGTTCTGGACAAATGAGACCTTGCGTATCCAAATGATGATCGATAGAAGTGTTAAGGGTTGAAGTTGTCATAGTAGTCATATAAAACGTTTATTCAATGAATTTAAAGGATGTTTACCAGTATTCGTTATTGTTCTACAGTTGTTGTAGCGGTTTGTTCAGTGGCTAGAAAATCAAAAAAGCGCTTAAAGTTAGATTTAAATAAAAATGCCACGCCAAGCCAGCAAGACAGTCCTAGCCACGCCGCATCAGCAAATAATAAGCCACCAAGCAGAATAATAGTAGATACGCCGATACTGAGCACAATCATTGATGGCTGGCTTAGCCGATAACGATAAATCACTAGCGCATCATAGATGGTAATAGGGATGGTCAGTGTAATTAGCGTATAAGGTAGATTGAAGTACAACCAATAAAGCAGCTGGCTGCCGTGAAACATCTTTATACTGGCAATCGTACCAAAGACGATAAAAGCAATAATCGCAGCGTATAACATATAGATGGCTACTCGGTTCGCGTTCTGAGCGCCTTTAATACGAGCAATAGCCAAGGGCGCAAAACCATGCTGGCCGGATCGATCTAAAACAGTGGTCATAGCAGTTAGCCCTTTATAGACATATTTTTATAATACCCTAAGCTTGATGTTTTTAATCGACTTTAGCTTTTCAATCTACTTTGATGGTATCAATAGCCATCGCGCTACTGGGGTCGGAGAAGTATGTAGATAGTAAAATACAAGCTGAGATATCATCAATGGGGTCGCGCTCATCTTCAATCCAGCCATTCTCCCAAGCAATTTCGCGTGCTTCTATAGAGGTCAAACGCTCATCACACATTTTAACTGCTACTGGTAAACGTTGCTCCATTAAACGGTGCGCTAGGCGGCGCGCAAACTTATGCGCGCGCCTACTTAGCATGGAGCTGCTGCCATCCATATTTAGTGGCAAACCTACCACCACTTGGGTCACGCCCCACACCTTGATAATACCTAGCAAGTTATCCCAATCTGGCTGCCCGTTGTTCATTGCTAAAATATCAAAGGCGCGCGCGGTTTCGGTCACAGTGTTACCCAGCGCCATGCCCATTTTTTTGACACCGTAATCAAGTCCTAACATAAGATGAGGTTTAACTATCGCTTCGGCTACATTATCAAGCATGACCAATATCACTACTCAAATAATCGAAATTAACGCCGATCTTATCAGCAGCGGATTGCCAGCGTTCCTCAAAAGGAGTGTCAAATAATAAAGTTAAATCGGCCGGACAGATGAGCCAATCACCGCTCTCAATTTCGCGTTCAAGCTGTTTTTTACTCCAGCTGGCGTGGCCTAAGCACAAGTGATAATAGCCAACCCCTTCGCCAGCTGCAATACGTTTGAGCACATCTTGGCTGGTAGTGATACAGACATTCTCTGAGATAGCAAAAGAGGATGCCCACTCCGGCTGCCCCGTATGTAGCACAAAACCCACCTCAGGGTACATAGGACCGCCTTCTAGCGCCAGATCATCCATCACTTGCGGATTGGTGACATTGATATTTAAATCTTCTAGTAGTTTGCCCACGCGTGCCTGTTTTAGCGGACGATTTACCATCAAGCCTAAGGCACCATGTTTATCATGTCGACAGATATAGATCAGCGCCTGCTCAAACCTGGGGTCTGATAAACTAGGCGCCGCAATTAAGAAATGATGGGTCAAATTAGCTTTGAACATAGAGGCAAATGCAACATAAATAAAGGGATGAGACACTACTATATGATGATCATCGATAAAAAATCAACAGAAGGCGGTATTAACTGATGTCTATCTAACATCGGTCAATAGACTACGTGCATGATCTCGCGTGACGTCAGTGATATTGATGCCGCCTGACATCCTAGCCAATTCATCTATCTGCGCCTCTGGAGTTAAAATAACAAGCTCGCTTTGAGTTTGCTTATCATGATGCTTTTGTACCAAGATATGCTGATGCGCTTGTGCGGCTACTTGCGCTTGGTGAGTAATCGCCAACAGCTGCTGGGTTTGACCAAGTGCTCGCAGCAGCTCACCCACTACTTGCGCAGTACCGCCGCTGATACCGACATCAACTTCATCGAATACTAGCATGGGTTTGGCAGCATTACTCTCAGAACTCGTTGCTTGCAGAACCTGCATGACCAGTGCCATACGAGACAACTCACCGCCCGAGGCAATTTTATGGAGCGGCTGCATTGGCATACCAACATTGGCACTAAACAGCAAGTCAATATCAAAGCAGCCCTGAGCATTATAGTGACTGGGATCAGCTCTTTTAGTAAAAACAAACTCGCAGCGGGCGTTGGGCAGAGCCAGCGGCTGCAACTGAGCAATCAATTGCGCACAAATCGCGGGCGCCGCCTGCATACGCTTATCGTTAAGCTCGTCTGCCAGCTTAAGATAATCTTGCCAAGCTGCCTCAATTTGGGCGGCCAACACATCACTGCTTGGCTCATTTTCTAGCTGCTCTAATTGCTGTTGCCATACTTTGGCCTCAGCTATCAGGTCGCTGGCTGGCAAATTGTGTTTGCGCGATAATCGGTGCCCCAAGCTAATCAAACTATCTAATGCTTGCAAACGTTCAGGATCGGGCAATTGCTGTTCGGCGTAGTCAGATAGCAAAGCGGTGGCTTCAGTAATCTGCTGCTGAGCTAAATGTAGCTGCTCGGAGGCCAGCCCAAAGGTTTGACTAACGCCCACCTGCTGATCACACAGCTTAATCGCTTGCCCAAGCAAGGTCATAACATCTGGCTCATCGGTATCGTTATCAAGTAAATACAAGCTGCGACCAGCCTCTGTCATCAAAGCTTCAATGTTAGAGAGCTCTTCGTGTTCAGCTTCGATATCAGCATAATCAACCTCTAACAACGGCGCAATATCGGCCAGTTGGCTCTGTAGAAGCTCAATGCGGTCTTTACGCTGGGCTTCGCGACTAGCAATCTCATCGGCTTGACGTTTGAGCTGCTGATAGTGCTGATAACTGCTGGCAGCTTGTTCAGCAAGCCCTGTCACTTGTGCCATAGCGTCAAGCCACTGTACGACAAACTGCGGCTTGAGCAGAGCTTGCTGCGCGTGTTGGCTATGAATATTCACTAAAAGCGCGCCTAAACTTTTAAGCTCGGCTAGGCTTACTGGTGTACCATTCAACCACGCTTTTGAGCGGCCGCTGCTGCTTAGTTGCCGACGAATTAATACCTCCGGCTCTTCCAAATCGCGTTCATGCGCGACAAACCAATCTGCTACTACGCTATTGTCGGCAACATCGAACTGAGCATAAATGTCAGCAAAATCTGCACCATGTCTAACCATAGCGCTATCTGCCCGCTCACCTACGCACAACGACAAGGCATCAAGTAATAAAGACTTACCCGCGCCCGTCTCACCAGTGATGACGTTAAAGCCTTCAGCGACGCTCAGCTCATGCTCAGCAATCAGTGCAAATTGATATAAAGTTAATGATAAAAGCATCAACGTCTCTCACGACAGACAATGAACATCAAATAAAATCCTATTATAAAAGATTTGGCCCAATGGATGATATATAGTGGTAAAAGGTTTTAAATACAAACCTTAAGACTTCAGAGTTCATAATATAGTGTTGGTAAACTAACCGCTGTTAAATTAATAACAGATTGATAGTATTAAAATATTCTAATCATTTAGCCTAACTATAAGAGGCATGAAAAGCAACTTTGTTTAACCCGTTATTTTAAACTAACTTAGTATGCATGTTATAGCAAACATAGTATCAACCATGCAGTTACTGATCTTACTTGAAAGCATGAGTGCCACATCGATATAAGCAATAAACATCATTTCTAGCACTGCTGTAACAAACTTTTTGGAGATAATGTGGTAGCATAATCTCACTTAATCGTAAACTTCTGCGACAAGCGCTACACATGCTGTCTTATGGCTTCTTGCCCTATGTAACCTTATGGGTTGAATCTAGAGAATTGGACAGTTAGATTGGTATTACAGTGCATTTATTAAAAATAACGATGTCAAAAGTCGTGGTTTTAAAATAAGCTGTATTAAAGATTAAGGTTTAAGTTGTAATGTCATCAGACACTTATTTTTTAGTTTAGTCATAATTATTTGATAAGGAAGCCACTATGTCAGCGGCACAATATACTAACGTAACAGTCAATGCTCAGGCTACAGTCACGTATGATGGGCGTTGTTCAAGTCATACTATTATGTTCGAAGATGGACGTCACAAAACACTGGGCGTCATTCTGCCTTGTGATAGTGCTGTTGAGCAGTACCACTTTAGCACCAATACCTCTGAGCGTATTGAGATTACTAGCGGCGAATGTGAAGTCAAGATTAATGGAGATGAAGAGTTTAGTTACTACCGCGCCGGACAGTCTTTCGTCGTTGAAGGCAATAGCAGTTTTAATCTGCGTACCGAAGAGATTGTACAATATGTCTGTCATCTAGAAGGCTGACGCTAGCGCTAAGTCAATTTTAGCTTTAGCTACAGCTAAAAGAGCAAACCGAAAAGAAACTAATAATATCAATCAGATTTTGTTCGTTTCTTTTTTTATGCAATTTTTTATGACCGTAGCAATTTTCTATTATATTAGCTGCTACCTTATTTACAACCAGTAGGTTTTTTTATGGCAAAACCCAGCTATTTTTATGGCATTCATGCTATTGATGCTTTACTTGCCCATCGTCCTCTTGATGCCCTGAGCCTATTTGTGCAGCAAGGCCGTGAGAACGATAGCCACGTACAAGACATTATCGCGCGAGCGCAAGGCTATGGCGTAAGTATTCAGCCGACCCAAAAAGATAAGCTGACACAGCTGTGTGGCAGCCCGCAGCATCAAGGTGTGGTGTTGCATGCGCGTCCATTGGCATTTGCTGACGAGGGTTTATTGGACACCATCTCTGGGCATGATCAATGCTTGCTGCTCGTACTTGATCAGATTACTGACGCCCATAATTTTGGGGCATGCTTACGTACGGCAGTGGCCATGGGCGTTGACGCGGTTATTTGTCCCAAGCATCATGCTGCAAGCCTCACCCCAACAGTAGCAAAGGTATCGGTAGGCGCCGCTGAGATGATGCCTATTATCAGCGTTACCAATTTGGCGCGCACGCTTACACAGATCAAAGAGGCAGGCGTCTTCGTATTTGGTACGGCGCTCAGTAAAGACGCCAAATCAATACATACGGTAGACTTAACGGGGAAAACCGCTTTGGTTATGGGGTCTGAGGGCGAAGGGATGCGCCGCTTAACGCTTGAGCGCTGTGATGAATTGGTATACATTCCCATGTCCGGCAACGAGCATGGGAATCTGCAAAGCTTAAATGTTAGTGTCGCAACTGGTATGGCGCTATATGAAGTTAATCGACAGCGTACTTTAGCTGCTGGGCAAGGGTAAGATAGTTCTGGTGTAAGGGTTCTAGCTGTCGATGCAAAGTCGCTAGATCCTCTTCATTAATGATGATGTCATCTGCATGGCGGTTGCGTTCAGTACGCTCGAGCTGGTTTGCCATAATAGCCTTAATCTTCGACATACTTTGCTCATCGCGCAAGCTGGCACGAGCAAGCTGGGTATCTTCACTGACATCAATAACCAAAATGCGCTGACACAAGTTAGCAAGCCCAGCTTCAGCGCCCTCAATCAATAGCGGCGCTGATAAGATAACATATGACGAGGTGCTCTCGTTCAGCTGTCTTTTGGCCGCTTCACGTATGGCAGGATGGGTAATGGCTTCAAGCTCTATAAGCGCCTCAGGATGAGTAAAAACATGGGTACGTACTGCGGCGCGATCCATTTGCCCGTCTGGTTTGATAACCCAATCGCCAAATCTTTTTTGAATTTTTCTTAAGGTTGCGCTGTCTTTTGCCACAACCTTGTGCGCGATGACATCAGCATCAATAATGTCAATTCCTTGCTCAGCAAACCAGTCACTAGCCGCCGATTTACCGCTACCGATACCGCCTGTTAATCCAACTACTAGAGTTTTATTCGTCATTTTCGCTTGCTACCGCTAAGATATTGAAATTAAGAAGGGCATTGATGTCAGAGTAGATCTATTCTCATAGATAATAAAGGTATGCCCATGACTTTGCAATATCGTAATTTATACCATCAGTCGTTTCATGCCTCTAAAAAGAGATGACTAAAAGATGCTTTGCTAGCTAAACGTACATACCTAAGTACCAGTTGACCAGATCTGTACCGTATAATAAAGCCACTATGCCAGCCATAGCGATATACGGGCCAAAAGCAAACGGGCGGCTCTCGCCTTGTTTTTTTATGAGGATAATACCGACGATAGAGCCAAGCAAGGAAGATAGCAAGATTACTAAAGGCAGCATCATAGGGCCAAGCCAAGCACCCATCACCGCTAATAGTTTAAAATCACCTTGCCCCATACCGTGCTTTTTAGTGATGAGATAAAAGATTTTGACCACGACCCATAGCGATAAAAACCCAAACAATAAACCCCAAATGGACTGAGTGGGTGTTACAAACCAGCCTTGCGAATTTACCGCCAAACCAAGACCAGCTAATGGAAAAGTCAAGCGATCAGGCAACAGCTGGGTATCAAAGTCAATACCGGTTAGCGCAATCAGCGTCCATACCAATACAAGCGCCGATAAACCGCTGGCCGTAACCCCAAATTTGTAGATAACTAAGGCTGAGAGTAGAGCTGTGATTAGCTCAACGAGAGGGTAACGTATACTGATAGGAGCATGACAGCTCGAGCAACGTCCGCGTAGGAGCAGCCAGCTAATTAAGGGAATGTTTTCATACCATCTAATCTTGTGGGCACAGTGCGGACAACGCGACGCAGGTCGACTCAAAGTAATCGGGGTGTCGTTCGCGGTAATCGCTGTTAAAGGCGCGCTATGCTCAGGCGGCATATCAGGCTGCTGCGCCATAAACTGACTGCATTCTTGCCGCCAGCTGTACATCATCATAAGCGGCATGCGGTGAATCACCACATTTAAAAAACTACCAATACAGAGACCTAAGATCGCAAATACTACGAGTGCTAGGATTAGATTGTCTTGTAGTAATGCTATAAACGCCATCAAATTATTATCCTACCACTGAGCCCATCTGGAAGATTGGTAAATACATGGCGATGACCAGACCACCGACCAATACGCCCAATACCGCCATAATGAGTGGTTCCATTAGACTAGTTAATCCATCGACAGCGTTATCTACTTCGTTCTCATAATATACTGCCACTTTATCGAGCATTTCCTCAAGGCTCCCTGACTCTTCACCGATACCGACCATTTGAATGGCTAGGCTTGGAAAAAGGTTAGTGGTGCGCATAGAAAACTGTAGCTGCTGTCCGGTTGAGACATCATTTTTTATTTGCTGAATCGCATTATAAAAGACCACGTTATTGGCCGCGCCAGCCGTAGAGTCCAAAGCATCAATCAAGGGTACACCAGCGGCAAAAGTAGTAGAAAGCGTACGCGAAAAACGAGCAATGACCGCTTGATAAGCAATATTACCAAATATCGGTGCCTTTAATGCAGCACGGTCCAAAAAATCACGAAATTTCTTCGAACGTTTTTTAGCTTCAGAGAAGCTTACGATAGTAGCACCAATCACGATAATTAAAATAAACCACCATGACTGCATCCATTCCGACATGTTTACGACCATTTGCGTAAAAGCGGGCAATTCTGCACCAAAGGAGGCAAATAGTCCAGAGAATACAGGAACGACTTTGATCAGTAGAATAATGGTTACGATGACAGCCACGACAATGACGGCGATAGGATATTTCATAGCCTTTTTAATCTTCGCTTTGAGTAGCTCGCTCTTTTCTTTATAAGTAGCGACACGCTCAAGCATGGTTTCAAGTGCGCCTGATTGTTCACCAGACTCGACCAAAGAGCAAAATAGATCATCGAAGTAGCGCGGATGTTTGCGTAGCGCTGAAGCAAAAGTACCGCCTGCTTCAATATCTCCTTTAATCTGTAATACCAAGTCTTTCATACTAGGATTATCTAAGGAATCTGCGACAATCTCAAACGACTGAGTAAGCGGTACCCCAGCTTTCATCATAGTGGCCAGTTGCCGTGAAAAGATAGCGATATCAATGGGCTTGATGGCTTTTTTGACGGTGAAAAGCGGTTTAGGTTTTTTCTTAATGGTTTTAACCGTAATACCTTGCTTACGCAAAGTCGCTTTTGCAAGCTCCAAACTGCGACTGGTAGTCTCCCCTTTTATTTTTTGTCCACGCCGATTGACACCGTCATAGACAAAGTCCAATAGCATGTCAGTCTTAGCTTTTGCCATGTCTCTATCCTCAAAGGTTACCTAGTTTATACATCTTATATAGTTGTCGGTGCTGTTTAGTTGTTGGTAGTGCTATTTTATTTAATTATTCAGAAGTCACGCGCATCATCTCTTGGATACTGGTCACGCCTTGCAGTACTTTGAGCACTCCTGAACGGCGTAGATCACGAAAGCCGTTTTTGAGAGCTGCATCTTTGATATCGATTGCATTGCCATCCTCCATAATAATGCGTGAGATATCAGGCACAATTTTCATCACCTCATAAATACCGACTCGTCCTTTATAGCCCTCGCGGCACTCCGAGCAACCCACGGGCTCGTAAATGGTATTGTCGGGGTTGTCCAAATCTTCCTCGGTAAAGCCAATCTCAAGCAGACTTTGCCTTGGCACATCAAGAGGAGTTTTACAGTTTTTACAAAGCCTGCGAGCAAGGCGCTGAGCGATAACTAAGTTTACTGAGGTGGCAATATTAAATGAAGCTACGCCCATGTTACGCAGACGAGTTAGAGTTTCAGGTGCGGAGTTGGTGTGCAGTGTTGAGAGTACCATGTGACCGGTTTGCGCCGCTTTAATCGCGATCTCAGCGGTCTCAAGATCACGAATCTCACCAACCATGACGATATCTGGATCTTGGCGCAAAAAGGACTTAAGGGCGCTTGAGAAAGTTAGGCCTACTTTAGAGTTAACGTTGACCTGATTGATGCCCTCAAGGTTAATCTCAACCGGATCTTCAGCCGTAGAGATATTGGTCGCTCCGGTATTTAAAATGTTAATACCGGTATAAAGAGATACCGTTTTACCAGAACCTGTTGGACCGGTGATGAGTACCATGCCTTGCGGCTTATGCAGCGCCTCCAAAAACATCTCTTTTTGATCAGTCTCATAGCCTAGTGCGTCAATACCAAGCATTGCAGAAGAGGGGTCTAAAATACGTAGAACCAGCTTTTCGCCAAATAAGGTTGGCAGGGAGCTTACCCGAAAATCAATGGCTTTATTTTTGGAGAGTTTAAGCTTAATACGACCATCTTGTGGAATGCGCCGCTCAGATATGTCCATTTGTGACATGACTTTTAGACGTGCGGCGATTTTGCTGGCCAGCTGTACCGGTGGACTGGCTATTTTCTCCATCACTCCATCAACGCGAAAGCGCACACGATAAGATTTCTCATAAGGCTCAAAATGCAAGTCAGATGCGCCCATTCGAATAGCATCGACTAGCATTTTATTGACAAACTTTACCACAGGAGCTTCATCGATGCCGTCCGCTAACTTAGTTTCGCCCGCATCTTCTTCGTTGTCCTCAAAATCGACACTCAAATCACCATCAGCGAAACCGCCAAAACTTTGCATCGTATCGGCATAAATGCTTTCAATACGCTTTTTGAGCTTATCCTCTTCAACCACTACGGTCTCAATGGACAACCGTGAATTAAAAGCAATAGCGTCAATAGCGTCGATGCGAGTCGGGTCACTTAGCGCCACAAATAAGCGCTGTCCGCGTTTAAAAATAGGTAGAGCATTAAATTTGCGTACTATTTTTTCATCAACTAAATCTTTTGGAATGATATCGTTACTAAGAACATTAAGATCAAAAAGTGGATCACCGAACGACTGCGACATCAGCTTTGCAAGCTGATAGGCGTTTGCCATCTTATTATCTACTAGATAAGTAACCAAGCTAATTTGCTGCTGCTGCGCCTCAGTTTGCGCGGTTTTCATGTGCGCCTCGCTCACCACACCGGCATTAGTTAGCTGCTGTGCTAGGCCACCGAACGTAGCTACCGTAGACATCGATCTCTCCTCAGTTTGATCTTCATATACTAAATACAGCTAAGAGTATGCAAGAAACATGACAATTTTAGTCAAGGTCATTTTGAAGTTGGCAGTAGTCAACGTACAACCCTGAGCTGTAG
This sequence comes from Psychrobacter sp. M4, assembly GCF_055699795.1. Lineage (NCBI taxonomy): Bacteria > Pseudomonadati > Pseudomonadota > Gammaproteobacteria > Moraxellales > Moraxellaceae > Psychrobacter > Psychrobacter sp. M4. The sequence goes on from NZ_CM146740.1 coordinate 112,198, forward strand.
TGCAGTGCTGTAGCTCTAACAAATATTTGTTATACTTGCGCTCAATAGCCATGTTGGCAAAATCAAATAATATAAGGTAGATGTCTAATGCACGCTGTAATTGGAAATTGGAAACAAAATCCGGCAACGATTGATGAAGTGAATACGTTATTAGATAGTTTGTTAGCGGCAACCGAAGACAAAGACGCTAATGATCAACACTGCCAGCTTATGGTAGCGCCAAGCTGTATTCATCTCGCCGGCGTTAGCGCGCGTTTGCAAAACACCTCTATATTAGCTGCTGCCCAAGATATCAGTGCTCATAGTAGTAGTATCGGCGCTTATACTGGCGACTGCTCAGCGCAGCAGATAGCGGATGCAGGCGCGACATGGACCATATTGGGGCACTCTGAACGCCGTCAGTATCACAAGGAGTCGCACCAGACACTAGTCAATAAGGTCAACAATGCGTTTGAACACAATTTAGGCGTGGTATTTTGTATTGGGGAAACTCAAACCCAGTACGATGATAAACAAACTTTTGCAGTACTTGATAAACAATTGGCGGTGATAAAAGACAGTATTGCTAAGTTAAAAGAGCAACATATTGATAGCAAAAAACTCTCTGAGGACCTAATTATCGCTTACGAGCCGGTTTGGGCTATTGGGACGGGCAAAGTACCTACTGTAGAGGAGGTAAGTGCCACTCATGAACATATTAAACAGACTGTAGCCGCTTTCGATAAAGCTTTGCCTGCGGTTACCGTGTTATACGGTGGTAGCGTCAATACCGATAATGCCGATGATTTTGCTGCCAGCACTATGATAGATGGGGCTCTAGTAGGAGGCGCTTCATTAAAAGCAGATAGCTTTTTGGCTATTGCCAACGCCTTTAATCGTGCTAAAAGTTAGGCAGTAGTATCAAAAGATAAGCAGTATGCTGACTTATGAAGGTTAGATTGTCTAAAAACTCCTTATGAGTTATTAAAAGTGAGTTTAATTTATCCCTTGTAATCGTGTACAATGCGCCTTATTTACTGTCATTGTATTTTTACCACTGTAGATAGATACCGATACGGTGTTAATCTATGCCTAATTTTTTAACGTTAAGTGTTTTTTAACGTCAAGTTTTTAAGTTTGAGTTTAAATTTTTGTTAGCAGTCGTCATTACACGGCAAAAGAGGCCACCATGTTTACGTTTATATTAGCCCTGCATATTATTGTAGCGATTGCTATGATCGGCTTGATTTTGATTCAGCACGGTAAAGGGGCAGATGCAGGGGCTTCTTTTGGTGCAGGTTCTTCTGGCACTGTATTCGGTGCAGCGGGTACTGCAAACTTCTTGACCCGCGCAACTGCTGTACTGACTGCGGTGTTTTTTGTAACCAGTATGATCCTTGCGGTTCAAGCGCGTGAGCAGGCTGAAGATCAGTTTCGTCTAGACGCTCCTGTATCTGCGCCGCAAACTCCTAGACCATTAACAGAAAACCCTCAATAGCTGTTAGGCAATACTTTTAAGCTGTTCTTCTTAGAAGCGCTTGCTATTTTATTGGGTTAGTTTTACAATGCTTGCTCGTTTTTATTTCGTTATAGCTATATTTTGTTGTCATCCTCATGACATTAACTACAGTTAATTTAGCTTGATATTAGCGATATAGTAAAAATTATTACCATAATGGAGCTCTATATATAATAGGCTCGATGGAAGTAATAAGCGATTGTGGTGGAATTGGTAGACACGCCATCTTGAGGGGGTGGTGGCGCAAGCTGTGGGGGTTCAAGTCCCCCCAATCGCACCAACTTTTAGATAGTAGCAGTAGATAGATACTTCTTTAAGTACTGTAGGTCTTAAATACTATTAGTATTTATAGTCATTTGATTTAAAGTTAATTTTAAATAAAGATTGACAGGTTGATAGAATCTCCCTATAATATGCATTCTAAATTGATGCGGGGTGGAGCAGTCTGGTAGCTCGTCGGGCTCATAACCCGAAGGTCGTTGGTTCAAATCCAGCCCCCGCTACCACTTTCAATACTGATTTTTGTACACTAAATTTTCAGTTGCAATTAGCCCACCATTAGTTTGTGGGTTTTTTTGTACCTATTAGACAGTGTTACTTGGTCAGCTACGTTGTATTTCTTGAGTTAAGTTACTTTAATACGCTGTATATTGAAGAGTTAAGTGAGCTCGCTTACTGATAAAGTCAGTAGTGTAAGCTTAGAGCCTATCCCATAATATTTCAGTAAATTAGTATGCAAGAGTCGTGAGGCCTCATTTTACGATTGCCTATCTAAAGTATTTTTATACTTATAGCGAACATTAAAAGTGCTCTTTATTAACGGCCATCAAGCTTTACTAAACCCTAAATACCAGTCAATAGGAAGTAATAGATAAAATATGAAACTTTCGACTAAAGTCACAGAATTGACCAATATTATTGAGCCAGCAGTAGCTGCTTGTGATGTAGCGCTTTGGGGTATAGAGTTTGTACCGCAAGGCCGCCGCTCTTTATTACGCATTTATATTGAGTCATTGCCAGAAGAGCAAGCTCAAGATAAGCAAGTAACTATTGAGGACTGTGCTGCTGTAAATCACCAAGTAAGTGGGGTTTTAGAGGTTCATGATCCTATCGCTGGTGAGTATGTCTTAGAGGTATCGTCACCTGGGTTTGATCGGGCGTTTTTCTCAGAAGAGCAGATGCGCGATTATATTGGCCAGACGGTAAGTTTACGTCTGATACAAGCGATAGGGCAAGGTGATAAGAAGCGTCGCAAAGTAACAGGTATTTTAGATAGTATGAGCGATACAGCTTTACAGATTACTGCCACCGATGATGAGATCTTTGAGATCGCTTTTAGCAATATTGATAAGGCTAATTTAATTTTTACAGATATCTAACTTTAAAAGGTTGAATATTCTGTCAGATGTACAATAAATCTACAAGTTGTTCTCATTTGCATACAAGCAACGCTTTAGTAAACAACAAATGACGTATTGATTGCTTTAGCAATACAAGGTTAATACACAAGTTATGAAATTTAAGTTAATTATAGAATGATAGGACAGGTATATCATGAGTCGTGAAATCTTAACGGTAGTTGAAACCGTCAGCAATGAAAAGGGCCTGAATCCTGAAGATATCTTTGAAGCAATAGAAGACGCTTTAGTGGTTTCGACTAAGAAAAAAGTGTACACCGATCAACCAGAAGTAGCTATAAGGGTGGCTATTGATCGTACGACTGGTGATTATGATACTTATCGTTACTGGACAGTAGTTGCTGATGAAGATCATGAGATGCCAGCTTGTCAATTAGCTATTACTGATCTTGATCAAGATGAGTGGTCCATTGGCGATATTAAAGAAGAGCAAATTGAATCGATTGAGTTTGGTCGTATTGCCGCCACGCAAGCTAAACAAGTCATCATTCAGAAAATTCGTGAAGCTGAGCGTGCCTTAGTAGCAGACGCTTTTGAATCGCGCGTTGGCGAGATGATGTATGGCGAGGTCAAAAAACAGACGCGTGATGGTTATATTATTGATTTAGGAGACAATGCTGAAGGGTATTTGTCGCGTGATCATATGCTGCCACGCGAGCAGCTACGGGTGAAATCACGTATCAACGCAATTTTGTATCATGTGAATCGTGAAAATCGCGGTGCACAATTGCTATTGTCGCGTACGCATCCTGAAATGCTCTCGGCCTTGATGCAAAAAGAAGTGCCTGAGATTGCAGAAGAAATTATCGAGATTCGTAATGTCGCGCGCCTGCCTGGTACCCGTGCTAAAATATCAGTCAAGACTAATGATAATCGTATAGATCCGGTGGGTGCTTGTATCGGTATGCGCGGTACGCGTATTCAAGCGGTTCAGCAAGAGCTTGATGGTGAGCGTATTGATGTCGTGGTGTGGTCAGATGATCCGGCGCAGTACATTATTAGCGCACTTGAGCCTGCTGATGTTAGTAGTATTATCTTAGATGAAGATACTCAGACAGCAGACATTGTTTTTAGCACTAATGATCAGCTGGCACGCGCTATTGGATCACAAGGACAGAATGTTCGTTTGGCCTCCGAGCTTACCGGTTACAAACTCAATATGATGCTAGAAGAAGAGTATCAACAGCGTCAAGAAAACGAAACTAAAGCATTTATTGAGCTCTTTTATGATCGTTTAGAAGTAGATCATGATTTGGCACAAGCATTAGTTGATATTGGCTTTACAAGTATCGAAGAAGTAGCTTATGTACCCGTTGAAACTTTTTATGATATAGAAGGTTTGGACGACGAAGCTATTGATATGATTCAAGAGCGTGCCAAAGAGGTCGTCATTGCAGATGAACTCGTTAAACAACAAAATATGAAAGAGCCGAGTCAAGAACTACAAGATCTTGAAGGAATGACTGTTAGTTGGGCCTATAAAATGGCACAAAAAGACATTATTACCGTTGATGATCTAGCTGAACAAGCGGTTTTTGATTTAGAAGATATTGAAGGCTTAGATAGCGAAACCGCAGGTAAGCTTATCATGAAAGCTCGGGAATCTTGGTTCGATGAATAGGCGTTAGCTGCATATCGCTGTCTTTTGGTGGTATGCTATCGACGATAAAGTGCTGATAAAAAATCTCGTTACCTTTTATACTTATACTGATTTAATTTTAATTATAATAAATAACGTTGATATCAGCCTAAACGCAATCATTTGTAGCCAACAATTGAATTGAACATATAGCAAATAATAGACAGTGGGTGATAATAAATGGCAGATAAGACCGTCAAAGAACTGGCAGATATGGTAGGCAAAACCGCTAGTGCTGTACAACAGCAACTAAAGGATGCTGGCTTGCCTGCTCGTGCAGAAGATGACTTGGTCAGCGAAAGCGAGCAAGAAAAGCTAGTGGCGTATTTGAAGCAGAGTCACGGCCAACAAGATAAACGTCGTATTAGCCTCAAATCTAAAACGACAAGTACGGCACGCGTAACTGGCTCCTCAGGTAAATCAAAGAATGTCAATGTTGAGGTGCGCAAAAAGAAAGTATTTGACAAGCCTGATCCTGAAAAAATAGCTAAAGAACTGGCTGCACGTGAACAAGCAATGATTGAGGCGCAAGCTCGTGCTGCTAAAGAAGCCGAGGAGCGTGCGGCTGCTAAAAAAGAAGCAGAAGAGCGTCAGGCAGCAACGTTGGCAGCTATGCGTGCAAGTCTTGGCTCTAACAAAAGCGCAACCGGCAAGAATGAAGATGTTGCAGCATCAGTGGTAGTGAAAAAAGGTGGCAAAGCTACCGCTGAGGTTAAGCCTAAAGAAAAAGAGAAGAAGAAAACTGTCGCTACTAAACCGAAAGTTGAGAGCGCAGCTGAGCGTAAAGCACGTGAAGCACGCGAAAAAGAAGAGAATCGCCTACGCGAGATCGAAGCTGAAACTCGCCGTGCTCAAGCTGAAGAAGCGCAAAAACGTACGCTTGAACAAATGCGTAAAATGGCGGGTAAATATAATGACCGTGAACCGGTTGCCGAAGTGCGTAAAGATGAGCCACTGGCCGAAGGTTTGGTTGGTGACGCACTAGAAGAGTCGTTTGAAAAAGAGCGTCGCGAGATTAAACGCGGTGCTAATAGTACTGGTGCACGTGGTCGTCGTCGTAAGAACCAAAGCGAGCGTGAGATCAAAAACACCAAAAATGGTTTACGTTCAACTCAGGCTAATCAGCATAAATTTGAGAAACCTGTTGAGAAAATCGTTTATGACGTTGAGATTAGTGAGCATATTACGGTAGCAGATCTGGCTCAACGTATGGCAGTCAAAGCTCGTGAAGTTACCAAATTGCTTATGAAAATGGGTGAGATGGCACGCGAGACTGATACTATTGATCAAGCGACAGCAAGTTTAATCGTTGAAGAGATGGGTCATAATCCAGTACCGGTAAGCGACACTAAAGTTGAAGATGATCTTCACGAAGCGGTTGATGAGCGTAGTAGCAACGTTCAGGCGCGTCCACCAGTAGTAACCATCATGGGTCACGTTGATCATGGTAAAACTTCGCTACTCGATAAAATTCGCGAAACCAAAGTGGCTACTGGTGAAGCTGGCGGTATTACTCAGCATATCGGTGCCTATCATGTAAAAACAGACCGCGGAGTAGTAACTTTCCTTGATACTCCAGGTCACGCCGCCTTTAGTGCGATGCGTTCGCGCGGCGCACAAGCGACTGACATTGTAGTACTGGTTGTCGCCGCTGATGATGGCATGATGCCGCAAACCGAAGAGGCGATTGATCATGCTCGCGCTGCTGGTACACCGCTTATTGTCGCTATCAACAAGATGGATAAGCCAAGTGCTGATCCTGATCGGGTACTGAACGAGCTGACCGCGAAAGAAGTGGTATCAGAAGAGTGGGGCGGTGATACGCCAATGGCACGTATCTCAGCTAAGACTGGTGAAGGTATTGATGAGCTCTTAGAGCTTATCAGTCTGCAAGCCGAGCTGATGGAGTTAGAAGCACCTTTAGATGGTGCTGCTCAAGGCGTGGTCATTGAATCAAAACTTGAGAAAGGTCGTGGCCCTGTGGTTAGTGTACTGGTCAAAAAGGGTACGCTAAAGCAAGGTGACTTGGTGCTAGCTGGTGAGCATTACGGTAAAGTTCGTGCGATGATTGATGAGCGTGGACAACGGATCAAATCAGCGGGTCCTTCTATTCCTGTTGAGATATTGGGCTTACCCGAGACACCTGCAGCTGGTAGCGAGTTCTTAGTCGTTACTGATGAGAAAAAAGCTCGTGAAGTGGCTGACTTTAGAACTAATCGTGAGCGTGAGCGTCAACTTGAACGTCAAAATGCTATGCGTTTAGAGAGCATGTTCGATCAGATGGAACAAGGCGATGTGTCGTTCTTAAATATCGTCTTAAAAACTGATGTTCGCGGTTCGCTTGAAGCGCTGCTCTCTGCACTGAACGATTTATCAACTGATGAAGTCAAAGTCAGAGTGATTAGCTCAGGCGTGGGGCCTATCTCTGAGTCCGATGTCACTCTTGCTGAGTCTAGCGAAGCGGTGCTGTTAGGTTTCAACGTGCGTGCAGATGCTACAGCGCGCCGCAAAGCTGATACTGCCAACATGGATATCCGCTACTACAGCGTCATCTACGGCTTAATTGATGATGTCAAAGCGGCTATGAGCGGCCTGCTGGCTCCTGAACACCGTGAGAAAATTCTTGGCATTGCTGATGTGCGTGAAGTATTCCGCTCTAGCAAATTTGGTGCCGCTGCTGGTTGTATGGTGGTTGAAGGTACGATCTATCGTAACAAACCGATTCGCGTACTGCGCGATGACAAGGTGATCTTTACCGGTCAACTGCAATCACTGCGCCGTTACAAAGAAGATGTCAACGAAGTACGTACTGGTATGGAATGCGGCCTTGCGGTTCGTGGTTATGATGTAGAAGTAGGCGATAAGATTGAAGTCTTTGAGATTCAAGAGTTCGAGCGTACTATCTAAACCTACCGCTTAGACCTATTATGTTAGTTTAAGTCTTAGATTAAAATTTACTTAGGCCTAACAGGTCCATCCTGCTAGGCCTTTTTTATCGCACATCTGCCTTATTAACTCAAAATATAAATATAGGATAAAAGTATGAACCAACGTCTACAGCGTTTAGGGGATCAGATTCAGCGTGAACTTGCTGTTCTCATTCGAGATGAGGTGAACGATCCACGTCTTACCGGTTTTGTGACTATCTCAAGCGTAAAAGTAAGCTCCGATTTAGGTTATGCTGATATTTATGTCACTATTATGGAGCCTGAGCTTAACGATGCGATGACCAAGACCAATCATGAACAAAGCATTGAGGTACTAAACAAAGCAGCTGGCTTTTTGCGTACGCAGCTCAGTCATATTTTGAAAACTCGTACTACGCCGCGCTTGCGTTTTCATTATGATGAAGTGACCGCTCGTGGTAATTATATGATGGATTTGATCAATCAAGCCGTTACTAAAACTGAGCAAAATGAAGCTGACGAGTAATCTACCACTATGTCAAAACAAGCGAATAAGCAGTCTAATAAACAACCCAGTAAACAAAAGGTTTCAGGGGTTATTTTGATTGATAAGCCTATAGGTATGACTTCGCAGCAAGTGGTATCCAAGGTCAAATATTTATTCAAATCACCTGAGCACGACAGTAAAAAGGCAGGTCATACGGGTACGCTTGATCCGATGGCGACAGGTTTATTGCCGATTTGTCTAGGTGAGGCCACCAAATTTAGTCATTATCAATTAGATGCTGATAAGTCTTACCAAGCGACAATATTACTTGGTCAGCAGACCGATACAGGCGATGCGGATGGGCAGATAGTAGCTCAAAAGGACGTACCAATCGTCACTAAAGCTTTACTTGATAGTACTGCTCAGGCATTTTTAGGAGCGCAGCAGCAGATTCCGCCTATGTATTCTGCGCTAAAAAAAGACGGTAAAAAGCTATATGAGTATGCTCGTGCTGGTATAGAGATTGAACGAGAACCAAGGAATATAGTAATCAAAGCGATTGAGCTAGTAGCGATAGACGCCCATCATATTCAGCTGACGGTAACTTGCTCTAAAGGTACTTACGTTCGGGTTTTGGCAGAAGATATAGCCAATGCTTTAGGCACACTTGGACATTTAACGGCACTGAGACGTTTAGAGGTTGGCGACTTTAAAGTTGAGGATGCCCTTACATTAGAGCAATTAGAAGCGCTAAATTTTAGGAGTAGATTTGATCCGCTCTTGCCTGTAGAAGCTTGTGTAAATATTGAGCCCAAGCTAATACTGTCAGCGCAGCAAAGCAGCCGGGTACGACAAGGCCAACGCTTGAATGTAACAGAGCAGCTTACAAGCGATCTTAAAGCCTATATTTTAAATAACGTTGAGCAAAGTATAGACCATACAGGTAATCTTGATAACACTATAGTCGACGAACAAAATAGTAGTATCAGTCAAGCTCCCGATTCTAATAGCCGAGATAATGTAGAGCAGCTGCCAAGTTATGAGATCCCTATAGATATACGTCTTGTCAATGAGCAAGGACAGTTTATCGGTTTAGGAGCGGTAAGTTTAAATGGTCGTTTGCAACCTAAAAAGCTTATTCAGTTATAAATATTTTTGTTAGAATTATTAAGGCTCTTATTAAATCTTTTATATTTCTACAATATTTACTAAAGCTTTATATAGCTTACTAGTGCCTTACACTAATCACATATCGTCACATTTAATTGCAGGTTTCACCTATGGTGAAATCTGCTTTTTTTATACACTAATTGTGTCAGACAAAGGGCACTATATGAGAAGTCAATTCATAAGAAACGTATTCACTAAAAAGTTTGCATACAATAAAAAAACTAACGCCAAACTTGTTTAGAATGGTTTTTTGGCAGTGTGTTCTTCTAAAGCTCAACTATAATGATATAAGGAATACTATGAAAACGATTGCTTTTTTACTTCATAATAATTTTGAACAAGCAGAGTATGAAGAAGTTAATAATAAACTAAAAGATAAAGGCTATGAGACTGTCCTTATTACTACCAATAAGGACAAAGAGGTTCAAGCCATGAACCAAGATGTTAACAAAGGCGATACCTTTACCGCTGATATCTTTGCAAAAGATGCTAAAGTCAGTGATTATGATGCTCTTGTAATCCCTGGTGGTACGGTAAATGCTGATACTATACGCGGTAATAGAGAAGCGCATAGCATCGTTAATGCTATTAACGACGCTAATAAACCACTAGCCGTTATTTGTCATGGCCCTTGGATTTTAGCCAATACGGGCATTGCAAAGGGTAAGACACTAACTGCTTATCCCAGTTTGCAAACAGATTTAGAAAATGCTGGTGCAACTTTTGTGGACAAAACAGTACAAGTAGATGGTAATTTGATTACTTCGCGTAACCCTGACGATATTGATAACTTCGTTGAAGCTATTGACAAAGCCTTGGCGTAATAGCTTGGTTCCTATACTATTACTGAGTATTTATTTGAGAAGATGCCTCAATATGGGTAAATGATCCAAATAGTATCTATTACTTGGTACGTGGTATATGATATATAATGTGTTTTGCATAACTTAGCGATAATTGCCAACTTATGTCCTTATAATCACATTTAATTTAATAACTACAATTTGATAACTACAAAGGAAAAATATTATGACACAGCCTAATCCAAATGATACCAAACTTGAGCAACAAAAATCTGAATCAGAAATCTCATCATTGAAGAATCAAACTGAGAATAACTATAAAGAAGAAACTGAAGATGCAGCAGATCGTATCGCTGATAACTTAGAAAATGCTAAAGAAGAAGATAAATAGCCTTTACTAAATGATTGCTTATAGAATCTAATAACAAATAGTAGCTGTTGTTATATGTTCAGCTACTATTATTAGAAATATTAGTTACGAGAAGTTTAGTGATATAGGAAGATAGTATGGATAGTTCAAAAAAAAGTATGGATCAACAAGAGAAAAAGATCGAGGAGCTTGCAGAGGATATTAATCCTAGACAAGACAGAGCACCTGATAGTTTGGCTGAAGCCACTACGGTACCGCTTGATGATGATGCTCTTGGTGGTAATGCTACCGAAGATGACGTTAAGCAAAACAAAAGCAAGTAAGTACTATATAAATCAAGTTAGCTTTACTGCATAACTCTGAAAAAATGTCAAAACTAATATTGAAAACTGCTGTTAGTTCAGCAGTTTTTTGTTATAATAACCGCCGAGCTATGTGCCAGTTTTTTACCGTATTTTGAAAAAGCTATCTTAACGAGATTGTTTTTACTCAATAATACTGTTTTATGTACTGTGCTAAGCCAATCTATTGTGCTTATTGTCCACTAGGTCAACTCTAGTAATGCAGGGTTGTCCTGAATGGGTAGTGAGCTTTTTATTTATTCTATAGTTTCATAAGTGCTCAAACTGATTGAGCAAATATCGAAACTTTTAGCATTGCTGGAGAAATTTATGCTAACTAATACTGATCGTCAAAACATTATTGCTCAATATCAACGCAGTGAGAATGATACAGGGTCACCTGAGGTTCAGGTTGCACTACTAAGTGCTCGTATTAATGATCTACAAGACCATTTCAAAACTCATAAGGCGGATCATCATAGCCGTCGTGGTCTTATTCGTATGGTTAATACTCGTCGTAAACTACTTGATTATTTAAAAGGTAAAGATCTTGGTCGTTATAGCACTTTGATTAGCCAACTAGGTTTACGCCGTTAATTCAGCGACTGTGTTGCAAGCAGGAATCTACTTTAGAGATACTGTAAAGTTTCACGATCATTTTAAGTTGATAAAGATAGCTCGCATAAAGTTATCGACATAAAATATGAGTAGTATAAAAACGGTGTGAAAATAGTTTCACGCCGTTTTTTTATGGTCATTAGCCATTAAACTAAATGGACAAGGTAGAGGACGACAACGACCTATCAATAATGGATCTACATTGGTCAAAAACACTAAAATCTGTTCAGTTTAGCAATTGATTGGTCAATATCTATAAATCCCTGTAAAATAGTGCACTATAAAAAACATAGTTAACTATAAGTATAGTTGGCTGTCATACTCTTTAAGCTGTTTTATAGATAGTTGCTCATGTAAAGAGCAAAAAGCTTACCTTTATTTCATTAAAATCACTAGCAGTTATCGAAACCGAATTTAAACTATCTAAAAGCAATAGTAATAATAATCGTACTATAGAACTATAACAGTCAATATCAAAACAGACGTAGGACTGGTATTGGCCCTGTTATCCAACATTAGGAAAAATATATGACAAATCCGACAATGTTTAATACTATTAAACGTGAATTTCAATACGGTGATCAGCAGGTGGTATTAGAGACTGGCCGTATCGCCCGTCAAGCCAACTCTATCATGGTACATATGGGCGGTGTTTCAGTCCTTGTAGCAGCCGTAGTCAAATCAGAAGCCAAGGAAGGTCAAAACTTCTTTCCGCTAACCGTAAACTATCAAGAAAAAATGTACGCCTCGGGCAAAATCCCTGGCGCTTATGGCAAGCGTGAAGGCCGTGCTAGCGAGTTTGAGACGCTAACGTCACGTTTGATTGACCGTCCTATTCGTCCATTATTTCCTGAAGGTTATGTCAACGAGATTCAAATTACGGCCACAGTCGTCTCATCAGACAAATCTCGTCATGCAGATATTGCTGCAATGATAGGTGCTTCAGCTGCTCTAGCAATCTCAGATGCCCCTTTTAACGGTCCCGTAGGCGGCGCACGCGTAGGCTTTATAGATGGCGAATATGTATTAAACCCAACGCTTGAGCAGTTAGAAAATAGTGATCTTGATTTGGTTGTTGCTGGTACTAAGTCTGCGGTATTGATGGTTGAGTCTGAAGCTAAAGAGCTGTCAGAAGATCAGATGTTAGGCGCAGTATTGTACGGTCATGAGCAGCAGCAAATCGTTATTGATAACATCATCTCACTTGCCGAAGAAGTAGGCACTGCCAAGCAGCAATTTGAAACCCCTAAGCATAATGAGACTTTAGAGTCTAGTATGAAAGAGCAGTTTGGCGCACAAGTTGCCGACGCTTATACGATTACTGATAAGCAAGATCGTTATGCCAAGCTTGATGAGATCAAAGACGCTGCTATTGAAGCTCTAGCAGGTGAGGCGGAGTCTGAGAACTATGATAGCAAGGTCTCTGAGCTTAAAGACATTTATAATGATCTAAAATACCGTACGGTACGTGATAATATTTTATCCGGTAAGCCGCGTATTGATGGTCGTGACCTTGAAACGGTTCGTGCTCTTGATATCCAAGTTGGGGTATTGCCTTATACGCATGGCTCAGCATTATTTACTCGCGGTGAGACTCAGGCATTGGTAACGACCACGCTTGGTAACAGCCGTGATGTCAATATGATTGATTCGCTTGCAGGTACGATCCGCGATCATTTCATGCTGCACTATAACTTCCCGCATTTCTCAGTAGGCGAGACTGGACGTGAAGGTATTCCAAAACGCCGCGAGATTGGTCATGGTCGCCTAGCGCGCCGCGGCGTAGAAGCGATGCTACCCGATAGCGAACGCTTTCCTTATGTCATCCGCGTGGTATCAGAGATTACCGAGTCGAACGGTTCTTCTTCTATGGCCTCTGTTTGCGGCGCAAGCTTAGCACTAATGGATGCAGGCGTACCGATGAAAGCGCCGGTCGCTGGTATTGCAATGGGTCTGGTCAAAGAGGGGGAGCGCTTTGCCGTACTATCTGACATTTTGGGTGACGAAGATCATCTTGGCGACATGGACTTTAAAGTTGCCGGTTCAAAAGACGGTATTACTGCGCTGCAGATGGATATCAAAATCGAGGGGATTACCCCTGACATTATGGAGCAAGCGCTTAAACAAGCTCATGCAGGTCGTATCCATATCTTGGAGGCCATGAATAAAGTATTGCCTGAGAGCCGTACTGAGATCAACGCTCATGCGCCAAACTATGCGGTTATCGAGATCAATGCTGATAAAATCCGTGATGTTATTGGTAAAGGCGGTGCGATGATTCGTCAGCTTACCGAAGAGACGGGCGCGGTTATCGATATCGATGATAATGGTACCATTCGTATCTTTGGTGAGAATAAAGCCGCAACCAAAGCAGCTATTGGTAAAATTGAGGCACTAACCGCTGAAGTTGAAGTCGGCAAAACTTATGAAGGTACCGTTGCGCGTATCGTTGACTTTGGTGCGTTTGTAAACGTCTTACCAAACACTGATGGTCTGGTACATATCTCACAGATCGCAGAAGAGCGCGTAGAGAATGTCTCTGATTATCTAAAAGAAGGCCAAACCGTTAAAGTACTTGTGCAAGACGTAGATAATCGTGGTCGTATCAAGTTGACTATGAAAGGTGTTGAGCAGGAAGCTACTGCTGCTATTGAATAAATAGTTTTTCGGTTAAGATTAAAAACTGCTTTGAGCTGTTAGTAATAGCACTCAAGGCGTTTTTTTTGGCTGTTATTTGCTTGTTAATGTAGGCACAAGGATAATGTGTTGCAAAATAGGCCACAAATGTTACAGTAGATATTTATACAACAGTACCAATTGTTACTACAAAATATTTAATTTTTATACAAAGGAGCTTAAATATTTATGAGTAAACCTAAGCAAGCATCTATTCATATTCGTTGCGATGAAAAGTTGGCAAACGAATTCAAGCAAGTAGTTGAGCAGAACGGCTATACAAAATCGCTAGTCATACGTGAGATGATGCAAGAGTATGTTGATAACTCTAAAAAGCTCAACTTGGCAAGCCAACAGGACACAATGGCAAAGGTTATAAAAACCGAGGATATAGATAAACTAGAACCTTTAAAAGACATAACAGCCGATGATTTATTGAAACTAGCTATTAGAATGGCCGAAAAACATATATAACTGAGTTCACAGAAAAGCAAATAGTTCGTAGGGTGATACAGTGATCCTCTATAGTTTGCAACGATTTTTTAGCATAATTCGATAAAACAGTGAAAACATGGTTACTCCATTATGATGCAACAAATTTTAGATGATATTGCCGCAGAAATAGCTTGTGAGACTGACCGTGGCAAAGTAGCGGATTATATCCCGCAGCTCGCTCATGTCGACCCCAACCAGTTTGGCATTGCTGTGGCAACCCCTGATGGGCAGATGTATTCAGCAGGGGATGCCAGCACACTGTTTTCGATCCAAAGTATCTCCAAAGTCTTTACTTTAACCCTTGCTCTTAGCAAATTAGGAAGTACGCTTTGGAGTCATGTGGGTCGTGAGCCCTCCGGCGACCCTTTTAACTCCATTACTATATTGGAGTATGAATCGGGCCGGCCGCGCAACCCTTTTATCAATGCAGGCGCCATTGCGGTAGTCGATGCTATAACGATGGGACGCGAGCCTAAAGAGATATTGGATGAGATTTTACAGTTCGTGCACTTTGTGACAGGTGACGAGTCGATTTGTTTTGATTATAAAGTGGCAACGTCTGAGATTGATCACAAAAATCGCAACGCAGCATTAGCGCATTTTATGAAGTCTTTTGGTCATCTAAAGTATGATGTGGATAAGATACTTAACACCTACTTTCATCAGTGCTCGATTGCCATGAGCTGCGAGCAGTTAGCCCGTGCAGGCTTGTTTTTGGTGTCCAATGGTGTCAATCAACCTAAAGGGGAGAGGGTGATCAGTTCACAACAGTCTAGACGGATCAATTCCTTAATGATGATGTGCGGTCACTACGATGGCTCTGGTGAGTTTGCTTATCGCGTCGGTTTGCCAGGTAAGAGCGGCGTTGGCGGCGGAATTTTGACGATAGCGCCGGGTAAAGGCGCAATCGCTGTCTGGTCACCAGGCCTTAATCCGGTAGGTAACTCTAAACTGGGCTCAAAAGCACTGGAGCGTCTAGTCAAGAAAACAGGATGGTCTGTTTTTTCACAATAAAGGTGTTAATACCAGCAAGGTCATGACCAGTAAGGAAACCTAAAGCGACAAAAAAATCCAATGTTAAACGCTTATTTTAAACGTCTAACATTGGATCAGTTATACTTTATATATGATTATTTATTTTGATCGTTTTGATTTTCTTTGTCGTCTTGATTGTCCTGATCTTTTTGATCGTCTTGATCGTTCTGATTGTCTTGGTCCTTTTGATCAAGTTTATCAAGCATATCTTGGTATTTCTCTTTTCTATCAGCAATCTTAGTACGTTCTTCTTCTACGTTGGCTATAAGGTTTTTAGCAACTTCAACGCTCCTATCAAAAGCTGCTAATTCCATATCTACCACAGATATTAACCTTTGCAGCGTCATGGCAGTCGCTTTTTCTGTGACGCCACTGGTAATATTCATTGCTTCAGACATAAAGTCTTCTCGAAGCTTAGATGCCCACTGAAACATACCAGACATTGTCATACTAGCAGTGTCATCTTGCTCAGACTGCTCTTTTTCGTCAGCTCTATCTTCTTGCTCAGATTCATTATCTTTAGCATCAGTCTCTTCTTCGCTAGATTTATCATCCTTCTCAGAAGACTCTTCTTTATTAGATGTGCCCTCTTTGTCAGAATCAGTATCTTGCTTAGATTGTTTATCTTTGCTAGATTCTACATTTTTATCAGAGTCATTGTCTTGTTTAGACTTATCATCCTTAGTAGATTTCTGATCTTTATCAGACTTATCGTCCTTACTAGATTTACTGTCTTTTTCAAGCGACTCTTTTTCTTCGACTAATGTTTTATCCTTGCCAGATGACTTTTCTTCACTAGACTTTTGATCTTTACCAGCGTTTTTATTCTTGTTGGTGTTCTCAGCTTTATCTTCTTTGTCTGACTTACCTTTACCTGATTTATTACTACTGGTCGAACTAGCGTCTGTCTCTTCTTGATAGTCATGATCGGCATTATAGTCTTCGAAGTCGCCTTCCTCATATACTACGGTATCATCTTTGACAACTTCCACCGCTGTTACTGCATCATTCTTAAGAGGGTCTGCTGACTTGTCTTTCATATTGTTCTTAGAAGTGTTGTTTGACATAAATTATTATCCTTTTTAAAGTTTAGGTAAAAATCATTCACCATCAATACTAATGATACTAGGCTAAGGTCTTTTCTTAGTCAATATCTTGATATAAATCTACCCTTTAATGTCTACAGAAAAACACATTCTAGTGTTGCGACTTCTATTTTTTGCAATAGCTTATTCTACAAAGCAGAATATAGTAATGTTTATATTTTTGTTAGCTTGCGATAGGAACACTTCTTGGTACATGCACTTCAGTACGCAATTTAGGTAAGTGTTGCAGATATTGAGTTATTAGCGGTAAAGTAAAGGTCTGCCAATCTAAAGGTAGGCTGTTAGTTGAGCTTTCTTCTTTACTTATTATGTTAGTAGATGAATGATCAAAGATGAGAGGCCTTGCTAGTAAAGCCACTTTACGCACACCTTGATAGCGTATTAGTGGTATTAGTTGCTGCTGCAAATCAACGAGAGCAGTCTTTAACCATTGGGATCGAGCCGGGTGATAAGGATGATCGGAGACTGTGAGATTGGCGACATAAATTGGTTGATTGCCGTTATGGGAGGCGCTAAGACCCGCTTGCTCGCGAACACGCTTATGTAGCAGACAACTTCCTACCTCTAAACTACCATCACGGCAGGCACGATGATAGCGTTGATAGTTATCAGGGTATAGGGTTTTGGTACGCATCAAAACAGGATCTAAAAAAATACTAGCTGTGTTAACAGGCAAGATTAGTACTTGCGCGCTACTATTTAAAATAGGGGCATGAGTAAGCTGTAAAGTAGTCATAATATAACCCCCTGAGTAGATACTTTAATAAATAATATAGCCAAAATTGATAGTTATTATTGAGTTGGTGCGGCTTCTAACTGTGCTATTTGCTGTTCAAGTAACTTAATTTGCTCTGCTTTCATTTCGGTCAGTTTCTTATTCATTTGTACTTGTTCACTGGCCAGTTGTTCTTGCTCTGTAAGGCGTTGGTATTCGTCCTCTAAACGATCAATCTCTTCTTTCGCTAAGCTATCTGTTTTTGGTAGCGGAGCATTTAGTATTTTTTCAGCTGTAGGTATTTGGGTATCAACAATTTCATCACCCATAGGGTCGTTATCAGTATTTTTGATGTTAGTATTGTCAATATTAGTATTCTTAATGCTCCCAGCAGGTTCTAATTGAGCTTCTTCAGAGACTGCGGATGTCTGTTGTACGGATGATGGGATGGTAAAAGAGGAGCGTTGCCAGATAAAATAACCAATGACCATAATTAATAGCAATAAAATAACAGCTATCAATTTTTTTGAGCGAGCACTAATATGTGGAGCGGATTTTGGAGTATTATTCGGTTTAAGTGATGCTTTTTTAGAAGTCATGCGTAAGCCAAGTTATATCAAAACAAAGTTACCTTACTATAACAAAACTCAAAACAAAAGCCTATCAGTAGATAGGCTTTTGTTTTTTAAATAACGAGTATGCTAACGTACAAATTTACCGTTTAAACTTTATGGTCCCGCTAGTACCGGTGGTCATAGCGTCACGAGTGAGTTGATCTTCAAGATGGTTTTTGGCACTAATTACACTAGGGTCAGGGCGATGCTCAGTATGTTGGCACTCAGTACATTCAATATACTCGTCAGGTTCAGGCGTCACAACATTGACTTGTACTACGGCATCCATGGCCTGGCATTTAGGGCAACTAACACCTGCTAAAAAGCGTCGCTTTGGACGATCGGATTGGTAACGCATTAGCCCACCTCCTGTTGGTCCTGATCGTTGGCTGCATTATTGAATGTAGGGTTGTCAAAACCACTATGACGCAGTAGCGCATCAATACTAGCGCTACGACCACGGAAATTTTCAAAGTTAGTTTTAGCCGGCAAGCTGCCGCCTACTGATAAGATAGTTTCGCGAAACGCTTTACCAGTAATGGGATTAAAGATACCGTCTTCTTCAAACTTACTAAAAGCGTCAGCTGACAACAGTTCTGCCCATTTATACGAGTAGTACCCAGCCGCATAGCCGCCCGCAAAGATATGACTAAAGCCATTGGCAAAACGATTATAGTCAGGCGTATCCATCACTGCGATATCGCCGCGCACCTTATCTAAAGTCGCTAAAATACCGTCATAGTCAAGGGCTGGGGTATGAGCGTGAATCAGTAGATCAAACAAAGCAAACTCAATCTGACGCAAGGTTTGCATACCGCTTTGGAAGTTTTTGGCAGCAAGTAAAGCCTCAAGTTTGTCTTTAGGTAAGGGTTCATCGGTTTCAACATGGCTACTGATCAGGGCAATACCCTCGCTATCCCACGCCCAGTTCTCCATAAATTGGCTGGGTAGCTCGACTGCATCCCATTCAACGCCGTTAACCCCAGCAACATCACCAACGCTCACTTGCGTCAGCAAATGATGGAGGCCATGACCAAACTCATGGAACAAAGTTAACACTTCATTGTGGGTCAAAAGACTGGGCTTACCATCGAGTGCCGGAGTAAAGTTACCGACCATAAAGCAGACTGGTAATTGCTCATAGTCCTCGCCCTCATGACGATAGCGCGCCTGAAAACCACTCATCCAAGCACCGCCGCGCTTCCCACTGCGCGCAAATAGATCAAAGTAAAAACCACCGATTAAACTATCGTCGCTATCGAACAGTTGATAAAAACGTACATCATTATGCCAGCGTGAGACAGTCCCGGTTGATATGGTATCTGTGCCTTCAACGATATCGTCAAATTTTTGCTCTTTGACGGTAATACTATATAGACGCTCAACAATAGCAAACAGTCCATCAATCACTCTAGGTAGTGGGAAGTAAGGACGTATCTCTTCTTGCGATAAGCTAAACTTACTCTGCTTAATCTTTTCAGCCAAGTAAGCGCTATCCCAAGGTTGCAGCTCAGCGATATCATAATCACGCGCACACGCTTGTAGTTCAGCTAAATCCTCTTTAGCGGTAGGCGTGGCTTTAGCAGCTAAATTACGTAAAAAGGTTTCAACCTCAGCGACGTTGTCCGCCATTTTTGTAGACAATGATACTTCAGCGTAATTGCTAAAGCCTAATAGTTTAGCCTTTTTTTCGCGCAGATCTAAGATCTCGCTCATGACATCAGCATTATTTAACGACTCACCTTTATTGTTAGTGTGGTCATCAAACTCTGAGGCACGGGTCACGTAGGCGCGGTATAGTGTCTCACGTAGCTGTCGATCATCGGCATAAGTCATCACCGCCAAATAGACGGGAATGTTTAAAGTCGCCACATAATAAGGTGTTGGTAACGCGTCAATCTCGTCTTGGCTGAGCGTATCATTTTTACGCTGATTGGCTTTGTATTGCTCGCCGGCATCAGCTAACAGCGCCAAACCACTTTCGGTCAAACCTGCTAATTGCTCGGATTTAAGCGGTAATGCAAAGGCTTGGGTAGCGTCTAAAACATGATCTGAGAAAGTCGCTGATAAGGTGGATAACTGACTTTGAATAGCAGCGAATTTGTCTTGCTCATCTTTTGGTAGCGCGACCCCTGATAACTCAAATCGTTGCAGCGCAAGCTCAATAGCACGTGCGCGTGCAGGCTCAAGCTTGGCGAAAAAATCCTTATCAGCCACTACTGCTTGATAGCGACTAAAGAGTGGCTGATGTTGACCCACACGAGTGCCATAAGCCGATAACTTGGGTAGTAGTTCATGATGAACGTGACGAATCTCATCATTACTCATCACGCTGTTTAGATGCGATAAAATACCCCAACTGCGATCTAGCGCTAAATTAATATGATCAAAATCAATAATATCTGCTAATGCTTGCTGAGCATCAACATTATTTTTTGTAGTATCAATACTTTTACTATCAGCTTGGTTGTCTTCTGTTACTGACAGCTCATCTAAAAAAGCATTGGCTTTGTCAATAGCTGCATTGACTTGTACTTGCAAGTCGTTAGGGTTTGCTGCTGTAAAGTCCACAAGGTGCAAATCTGCTGCAAAAGTAGTCATAAAAATATTCCCTAATAGGCGGAGCGAAAAGATTGAATTGAGTTGAAACTGTTAAAAAGCGGTCAATATTTGGATGAACAGCGGTCAATATTATAATTATTCTGTCCTTTTATAGGCCTTCATTATAAATGTTCAATAACAATTCAATGATGGATGAATTGAATATAAACTGCTTATCAGACGTTTAACAGTAAGTTATTTTAAAGATGGGTATGTTCTAGCCTGAATACAAGTCGCTAAAAGATAGCTAGTGATTATTTAAAGGTATCCATCTTTTTGTTAAGATTAGATGGTTTAGAGTGCTCAATTTGACGACTGTACTTACAAAGCGTCATCATTTGCTTGCAAACTAACCATACAGCTATTGGCGGGAACTTGTTAGCATCGTAATGGTTAAGCAAAACAATTAAGAAGTTAACGGGTAATAAAAAGCTGATAGTTGAAAAGTTAGCAATTAAAACCAAAGCAGATTTATTTGGAGTACCATGAATAGAATGTAGTATAAATAACTATCTTATAAATAAAATTAGATTCTATTCATTATTTAAAATTGACGACAACAAAAGAAGGAAAATTATCTATGAAAGCAACGCTTAAGAGCCTACGTGAAACCAAAGCCGATCCAGCGGTTAGTATTTTTGTTAAAACCCATCGTGAACATCCCGCTAATGATCAAGATCCTATTGCTCTAAAGAACCAATTAAAAGTCGCAGAAGAACGATTGACGAATGAATACGACAAGCATATCGCCGCTACGATTATGGAAGGTATTCATGCCAAAACGGACGAGCTAAACCACAACTATAATCTCGATACGTTAGCTATTTTTGCCAGCACTGATGATGTGCAAATCATTCGTATGCCGCTTGATACCACTGAGCGTGTCGTTATCTCAGACAGTTTCGCTACCCGCGACTTGGTTCGTGATATGGCAAGCGCCGTACATTTCTATGCTGTGGTAATCACTCGCGATATGGCGCGTTTAATTGAAGCGTCCAACGACCGTGTAGTCAAAGAGCTTGATACGGATGATAACATCCAAAATAACATGGAAAACATCCCATTTCCTATCGAAAATAATGGCCTATATACTACTGGTGACGGTGGTTCTGATCGTTCATCAAACAACGAAAGTAGCCATCTAAAAGAGTTCTTTAACCAAGTAGATAAAAGCGTGCAAGAGCTATGGGGCGAGCATAAAATGCCGCTCGTTATCGTCGGCGATGCAAAAAACGTTGGTTACTATAAAGAAGTCTGTGATCGCCCAGATAATATTATCGGTACGGTTACTAACGTTACTCAATTAGAAGATGGTAGTGCCCAGCACATCATTGATGGTGTGCAAGAAGCAGTAGAAGCGTATCGCTCTTCATTGCACGAAGCGGCGCTTGGCGAGATTGATAGAGCTCGTGGGGTACAGATGCTACGTACTGACTTACAAGAAGTTTATCGCGGGGCTTTCCAAGGGGCAGGCGAGACCCTTTATGTACGCCGTGGTTATATGCAGCCTGCAAAAATCGACGAAAAAGCGCAAACGCTTACTATGGTAGATGATGCTGCTGGCGAAGGTGTTACTGACGATGCTATCGGCGAGATTATTGAGCAAGTTATGCATAATGGGGGTGAAGTGGTCTTTATGCCGCAAGAGATTATGGGTGAAGATCAGCCTATTGCTCTAGTTACACGCTATTAATTATTAATGTGTCTATAAAGACATACCAGTAAATAATTAGAGCATTGGTTCTTTGCGATCCAATGCTCTTTTTCATTAAATACTTTATATTTTTAGTAGCTACAGACATTACTATTGCTAACGCTGATTAACTTAACAAGGAGGCTAGTCATGAAAATTCCAAACAATACTCTGGGATATACGATAAAGAGTTTGCAGGCGACGACCTCAACTCTGCTGCGCGCTGGACGCGGTAATATGGGTACGCCGTTCCCAATGCAACCAAGCGAAGCTCTTATTTTATATGAGCACGAAGCTTGCCCTTACTCGTGCCGAGTGCGTGAAGTAATGACTTATTTGAATTTGGATTTTGAGAGTCGTCCTAGTCCCCATGAAGGCCATGTATATCGTGACGAGCTCAAAGAGCTCGCTGGCAAGGTACAAGTCCCTTTTTTAATTGATGTTAACACTGATGATTATATACTCGATTCACAAGCTATCATTGATCACCTCTTTACTCACTATTCTAAAGAAGGGATAACGCCCAAAGACTACCAAGAACCAAGTACTGATGATCATGCTACCTTGGTCAATAAAGTGGCCAGTGTGGTCTCTATGATGCGCGGCGTCAAAGCTGAGAATCCAGCGCATAATCAAGCTCGAGGTAAGCCTGATGAGCTCCTGCATCTTTACGGTTTTGAGGCTAGTCCCTTTTGTCGTTTGGTACGTGAAAAGCTAAGCGAGCTTGAAGTGGGCTATATTAATCACAACGTTGCTCGTGAGCAAATAGAGGACATTGGAGTGTTTGGCAAACGTATCAATCTTAGTGTCTTTAGCGCTCCTCGCCATCCTAAAAAGTATCGTCCGGTCAAAGGCGGCAAACGCGAACGCATTAAAGATCAGGTCATGACTAGAAAACTGCAGTTTCCTTATCTTATTGATCCCAATACCAATGTTGTCCTGTACGAATCAAAAGAAATTATTGATTATTTAGATGAGACTTACGGGTAATCAAGCCGTATTTTTGCTAAGCTGATTGATGATAGTCCTAACAATTTTTATAATTCTGAAACTTTAGCTTCCCCGTTAGTTTGCTACTTGCTTTATTGTCAAACGGTTTTGACGTCAGTCTATAATCTTGACGCGTCTATCGATAAGTTATCAAACCTATTTTAATAACGATTTTTCTTAACTTTTAATAAATTATTGAATCTATGACCATGATCCGCTCCTTCGTTCTAACCAGTTACAACATCCATAAAGGTATGTCGCCCCTCAATCGTCAAGTCAAGATGCAAGGTATTGCGCAAGCGCTTGATACGATAGGTTCAGACATATTGTGTTTGCAAGAAGTCCAAGGCCAAAACCTAAAACGCAACATACAGTACAACGAATACCCCGATCAGTCGCAGCACGAATGGTTTGGAGAGTATCTACAATTGCAAAATAGCTATGGTAAGAATTCAGAATATGATAATGGTCACCACGGTAATGCCGTGCTTAGCCGCTTTCCTCTAGACCCCAAGCATAATGTTAATATTACGGTTAATAAGCTTGAGCAGCGCGGGGTGCTGCACTGTGAAGTACAGCCAGTGGGTTGGGAGCAACCAGTAGTAGTCTTATGCGCGCATCTAAACTTGTTTGAGCGCGATCGTATTAAGCAGTATCAGGCTATAGCTGACTACGTGCAAAACGAGATTGACTCTAATCAACCTTTGATATTGGCAGGTGACTTTAACGATTGGAAAAAGATGTCTTGTGATAAGCTGGCAGTCAGTCTGGGCATGACGGAAGCTTTTAAACACTGTCATGGCAAATTGTCACCTACTTTTCCGGCAAAACTGCCTGTTTTGAGTTTGGATCGTATCTATGTACGCAATTTAAAGGTAAAAAACGCTTGGGTGCATAGTGGTAAACCTTGGTCAACGCTATCAGACCATTTGCCTATTAGCGCGGAGCTGATTTTGGCATAAATTTAAAATTTTGCAAGGTTGTTTTAAGCCCGAAGAAATCAATAGCTTTTAGTAGTTCTCATTCACATATAAAAAAGGATATTTTATTATGTCTAATCTTTTCTCTGAAAATAAATCTTTACCAACGAACCAGCATGCGGTGCTTATACGTAAATTTGGTGAGCCTGAAGTTATGCAGTACCAGGACGGCGTAGCCATGCCGGAACCTGATGATGAGCAGGTGCTCATAAAAGTAGCATACGCTGGTATTAACCCTGTGGATTATAAAACCCGTCAAGGTAAAGGCTGGGGCGCAGAGGCTATTCAAAAAGATAAATTCGATCACGATGAGCCTGCTATATTAGGTTTTGATGTGGCGGGCACTGTGGTCAAAAGTAATAGTGCCAAGTATGCAGTTGGTGACAAGGTTGCTGCCTTGACTTTTGGCGGTGGTTGCTATGCACAGTTTGTGGCAGTTGATGCTAATCTATTGGCTAAAGTACCAAAGGCGCTCACTTTAGAACAAGCTGGAGCATTGCCTTGTGTGGGTCAAACCGCGCTACAGTTTGTAGAATCTGCGGACATTAAAGCTGGTGAGCATGTGGTAATGAATGCGCCCGCAGGCGGCGTTGGGCAATTGGTCGTACAGCTATTGATGGACAAAGCTGCAAAAGACAATATAAAAGTGACAGTTATTTGCTCACCTGACAAGTACGATAAGCTTGATCAGTTTATCAATAAAACTAAACTTGAAGGCTGGATCGATTATACCAAAGACGAGGATTTCCCTGATCTGCAGGCTGACGTACTGCTAGATTTAGTCGGTGATGATGCAGGCGTTCGTGCGCTTAAAACGCTTAAATCTGGCGGGCGTGTCAACGTGTTACCAACGATTTGGGTTGATAAACTTAAAGAGGCAGGTAGCCAAAAAAATCTACAGGTAGACGGTTTTAAGGCTGAGCGTAGTGGCCAATCCATGGCAGAGGCGCTAGAGCAAGTCGCTAATGGTGAGCTTAAATTGCATATTCAAAAGACTTATCCATTATCGGAGGTGGCCTTAGCCCACACTCAGCTACAAAAAGGCGATACCTTTGGTAAAATTGTCCTAGCAGTCGCTGATGATAAAAATGAAGAAACAAGTACTGATGAGAAAACCGCTACTAATAACCAGACAAGTACTAGTAAAGAAGCGAATAAACAGGACACTACTAATACCAGTACTAAGAATAACGGTACTGCTGATAAAGAAGCTTATGAATCTCAGGTTCGCCAACAAATACAAGCTTGGAAGAACCCTGAAAAAAGCCTTTTAGATAAAGCATTTGCTACCTTTAGTATGCCGATCGATAAAGCGGGGGAAACGCTTATGGCGGCGCCGCAGTTCGGTGAAACTTTGAAGCAAGCTACTGAAAAGATGATAACTACATTAAGTGATACGGCGAATTGGACATTAGACGTGCAAGATGCCATTGAAGCTTATCAAAAAGAAACAGATATTGACGGCTCAGAGGTTAAAAAGCTTCAAGACATCGAAAATTTGCCTATCGCCATCGTCGATAAGCAAGTCAAACTCTTTAAGAGTAAATATGTGGCGCTAACTAGCGCTCAAGGCGTGGCAACAGGTATCGCTGGCTGGGCAGGCATTCCTGCCGATATAATGGGTCTTATTACCGCTAATCTGCGTGCTATCGGTGAATACGCGACTTACTACGGTTTTGATATGAGTGATAAAAACGAGCAATTATTTGCTATGTCACTATTGGCGGTTGCCACTTCCGCTTCTGCTGAAGAACGCCAATCGGCACTTGATGATACCTTTAGTACAATAAAAGACCCAGAAGTTCTAGCCTTTAATAAGGTTAACGAAAAAGTAGCTTCACGAGTGCTGCGCCAAACGGCAACTAAAGTGGCGACCAATATGGTCAAGACTAAAGCGGCGCAAATCATTCCAGCGGTAGGAGCTATGGTCGCAGGCGGCGTTAATGCTAGCTATACTTCAAGCGTTTGTGAAGCCGCTTATCAATGCTATCGCGAGCGTTTTTTGGATCGTCAAGCTGCTGAATAAAGTAGGTTTAGACAGTAGCTAGGATAAAAGGTTAAGGCGTGCTTAGCGTTCGCCGAAAGGTAAGGCTGATGCGTCCTTCATTTACCTTGGTCGTCTTAGTAATAGTGTGCTTCCAAAAGCTTTGAGTCACACCATGCATGACGATAAGCTGACCGGACTCAAGATGAAGCTCGATTTTGTCTTGAGTTTTTTTATGTTTAAGGACAAATTTTCTAGTAGCCCCTAAAGATAAGGAGGCTATGGTAGGCTGCTCGCCTAGCTCCTTCTCATCATCAGCATGATAGCCCATACCTTCGCTACCAGAAGGATAGTAATTTAATAAACATGAATTGAAATTGGCATTAATCCCGTTGCTTAGAAGTCTTTGCTCAACAAGTTGTTTTACTTGCAATACTATAGTTGACCAAGGAGCGGTGCGGCGCAAGTGACCAGAATAATGATAGCTGATGCTATCCTCACCCATCCAAACGATCTGGCGTTTGGTGACATGAGTTTTACCAAATAAAGTCACGATGTCAGACTGCCAAGGAAGCTCAGCTAGTAAAGTATTATAAAGAACATCAGTATCATCAATAACAATGCCTAAATCGCTAACCCTGCCATCGTAAGGCAATAGGTTATCAGTAGCGTGAGGTGTAAATAAATTGCTCATCTAACTGGCTATTTTGGAGTTAAAAGAGCGGTTTGAGTCAAGAATAATATCAGCACATTTCTCTGGCGCTTCCATAGGCACTAAGTGCCCGTAATTCGATAAAGTAACGATACGATTATCCGGTACTACTCCTTGCCAGCTACTACGAACTTTATTGCTATTAAACACTGAGGGTTTAGCAAGGATTAAGGTGTAAGGCAGATTGATTTTATTGAGCTTTTTTAAGGCCTTAGTAATGTATGGAGTACCAAAATAGCTGGCTAATTCATATTTGGGCTTAAAGAGCAAGGTATAACTGCCATCGTCTCTTTTGACTAAGCTGTTGCTAGCAAAGGTATAAAGATGCTCATCACTGATACGTCTAAACGCTCGGTGCTGGCGCAAAAATTGATAATAATCATCAATGCTTACCCATTCAGCTTGTTTTTTAGCAGTGCTTTTAAAAGGTTCTTGGGTCATCAAAATACGTCTAGGAGTATTTCCATACAGGAGCGACTGCGCTTTGGTAAAGGTTACCGGATCGATAAGATACAGCTGTGAGAACAAATCAGGACGCTTAGCCGCCGCCATCGCCGTAGCAGACGCGCCTTGCGAGTGCCCAATGCCGACGACCGGTTTATCCTGCGTCTGCTCCAAAAACTCAATGAGCATATCGGCGTCTTGCTCGCGAGTCATTATTTTAGCTGTTGGCGTGTCATACCAATAACCTTGTAATGCAAGAGCGCTAAGATTCAGCTCATGTGCCAGCGCTTTGAGTAGGGGCTCATAAGTACCAACCGCAAAACCATTGCCCCCGTAAAAATGCGCTGCTGGCTTTGTATTTTCACCTGCATTTTGCGTCAAAGTAGATAAATCGTAATAGCGCGCTTGCTTACCATTTATCATTATGCTTTTTACAAAGGTTTCCATAAAAATGCTACGTCCTTATAATGATCCAGCTTGATGTCTTATCGTCTTACTCAGTTGCTCCCAAGAAACCACCACTTTGACGCTCCCATAATCCAGCATAAACACCATCCAACTCCAACAGTTCTTCATGACTGCCCTGCTCAATAATACGACCTTTATCCATCACTACCAGTCTATCAAGAGCAGCAATAGTCGAGAGACGATGGGCAATAGCAATGACAGTTTTGCCCATCATGATATCATTTAGGCTCTCAGTTATAGCGTATTCAATTTCAGAATCAAGGGCACTGGTGGCCTCATCCAACAACAAAATAGGCGCATTTTTTAGCATAACCCGTGAGATGGCGATACGCTGACGTTGACCACCAGATAGCTTAACACCGCGCTCACCGACTTGGGTATCAAGGCCTGTATTGCCTTTATCATCATGTAAATCTTTAATAAAGTCCCAAGCTTGTGCCTGCTTGGTGGCATGGATAATCTCTGCATCGCTAGCCCCTGGGCGACCATAGGCGATGTTTTCGCGTACGGTCCGGTGCAGCAAAGACGTATCTTGCGTCACCATACCGATTTGCTGGCGTAGAGACTCTTGAGTGACTTCATTGATCGCTTGTCCATCGATACAGATTTTACCGCTATCGACATCGAAGAAACGCAGAAGCAAGTTAACCAAGGTTGATTTACCAGCACCTGAGCGTCCGACCAAACCGATTTTTTCGCCAGGTTTAATATTTAGGTAAAAGTCGTCAAGTAGCTTCACTGGCGAGGCGCTAAGCTCAGACTCATCAATATTAACATCGCTAATTTTTTCACCTTCTAAGCTATCTGCGTCTTGTACGCTCTCATAACTAAAATCAACGTGATCAAAGATAATATGACCTTCGGTGACTTTTAAAGCAGGTGCATTGGGCACATCGATAATGGTTTGCGGCGCTGACAAGGTGCGCATACCATCTTGCGCGGTACCAATACTCTCAAACAATCTTGCCGTCTCCCACATAATCCAGTGGGTGATACCATTTAATCGTAGCGCCATTGCTGTTGCGGCTGCAACCGCTCCCACCCCAATAGCGCCTTGTTGCCAAAGATAAACACTAATGCCAGCGGTACTACCGATCAAAACGACACTGATGACATGGGTCGAGACTTCCAAACGACTAACCCAGCGCATTTGCCCATGCACCGTTTCTAAAAACTGGCCCATAGCGTTTTTGGCATAACCCAGCTCGCGGCGTGAATGGCTAAATAGCTTAACGGTCATAATATTGGCGTAAGCGTCGGTCACTCGTCCCACCATCAAGGCACGGGCGTCGGCTTGTACAATAGCGGTGCGTTTAAGCTTAGGAATAAAGAAACGCAGATTAAAGCCAACCAATATAAACCAGATGATAAATGGTATTAATAATAAGCTATCAAGATTGAATAAGATGATACCAGAGGTGATAAAGTACACGCCAACATAAGTAAACATATCAGTGACGGTCAT
Organism: Psychrobacter sp. M4; assembly: GCF_055699795.1. Taxonomy (NCBI): domain Bacteria; kingdom Pseudomonadati; phylum Pseudomonadota; class Gammaproteobacteria; order Moraxellales; family Moraxellaceae; genus Psychrobacter; species Psychrobacter sp. M4. Next base: position 141,426 of record NZ_CM146740.1, read on the forward strand.
TACTGTATCACGTACTGCTAGCGCCGTTTGCATCACTTTAGCAGAGATACGACCTGAAAACTCATCTTGATAAAACTGCATCGATTGACCCAGCATATGCTGATGAAAACGCCAGCGCATCTGCATCGGAAACACGCCATTGATCGTTTGGAAATGGACAAATGACGCTAAAGCAATCCAAATGGGACTCAGCACCATCACGGCCAGCATGAGCAGCAACATATCGCCTTTCTCGCTCCATAGCGTTTGCGGCGTATAAAGGCCAAGCCAATTGACAATGTCCCCAATCCAAGCAAACAGTACCGCTTCATAAACCCCAATACCAGCCGACAAGATCATGAATAGTAGCAGCCAGCCACGTAGACCTTTCGTACAGGCCCACAAAAATTTTAGGAGCCCATCACGAGGAGAGGGCAACATCATAGGGGTTTCAGGAAAGGCGGGAAGCCGATTTTCAAAAAAGCGAAATAGAGCATTCATAAGTAATTAATAACCATAGGCTAAGACGGGATCAGTAAGCTTACCAGTGCGATCTTGAGCGGTTAGGGGTGTAAAAAAAGTACATTATTTTAGCAAAACTTATTAATCCATCCTGCTTGCTAATTGTAATTTGAGCTTGAGGACTAGTACTGGTGTCATTAATAAACGACATAAAATAAAACAGAGTAGACGGTTTAGTCAAAATATAAAAATTGATAACTATGAAATATATTGTTACATTCTATAGCCGAACGATTTACTTATAATCAACTTTTATAATCTTGCTACATTTTTATTCAAGGATAGAAACTATGGTGTATTTGACGATTGCAGTGTTATGTAGTGTAGCAGTCTCAGTACTTTTAAAAGTGCTGCGGCAAAAAAATATAGATATTCGTCAAACTATTGTGGCAGGTTACCCTGTTGCCTTTTTGCTCACTTTGGTTTTACTAGACCCGGATATAAGCGGGTTAAGTACCCTTGGCAGCGTATGGAGCATTATTATTGCCCTTGGAGTTTTGTTGCCTGCTGTGTTCGTTATTCTAGGCCGAGCTATTGCAGCGGTTGGTATGGTCGCAACTGACGCCGCCCAGCGTCTATCCTTAATTATTCCCATTATTGCCGCATTCCTTTTATTTGGAGAAATACTAACAGGAACTCGTATATTGGGACTGATATTAGGATTTCTAGCTTTGGGAGCATTGGTTTATCGTCCGCATCAACAGGCTATAGATAATACTGCTAATAAATCGGCTCGGCAGACACCACTTTGGCTATTTGGGGTATGGGCAGGCTACGGTATTATCGATATTTTATTTAAGCAGGTTGCCAAACAAGGAGCGGCATTTGCGCTGACTTTATTGGTAAGCTTTGGACTGGCCGGCTTATTATTATTCATCTATCTACTCATTACACGGGTACGCTGGCAAGGCAAGGCACTGGTAGCAGGGCTGTTGCTAGGTGCGCTGAACATGGGTAACATTTATGCTTATGTGCGTGCTCATCAAGTGTTATCTGAGTCGCCGAGTATTGTATTTACCGGCATGAACGTGGGCGTTATCACAGTTGCGACACTCATCGGGGTAGGTATTTTTAAAGAATCTTTGAACCGAGTTAATGTAATAGGGCTCATATTAGCAGTAGCCTGCGTAGTGGTATTGTTTTTGGCATAAAAAGGTTCAGTTTGTATATGCTGGTAGCAATATATATAATAAAGCGTAATGATAATCTACAAAATACCAACAACTGTTCTTAAAATAAGCGTTTCGTTAACTTATTGAATATAGGCACCTGATATGTCTTGTGGTAAGGTTATTTATAATTAGATAAACAGTATGCATAGTGTTTTATATTTTTTAATATAGAATCATAAAATTTGACTTTTATTAACTTTAATTAATACCAATAAGCATAGGATGTACGATTAATGGAATACGAAAAGCAACTACAACAGATAAAGAATGGTTCAGGTTTTATTGCAGCGCTCGATCAGAGCGGTGGCAGTACGCCAAAAGCATTAGAGAACTACGGCGTAAGCGGCGATGAATATGATAATGATGAATCCATGTTTGATTTAGTACATGAGATGCGCGCTCGTATCATGACCTGTAATGCCTTTGATAATGAGCGCGTCCTTGGTGCTATTTTATTCGAAGACACTATGGATCGCGAAGTTAACGGTAAACCTACCGCTAATTATCTTTGGGAAGATAAAAATATCGTACCTTTTTTAAAGGTAGATAAAGGTCTTGCTGAGCAAATGGATGGCGTACAAGTAATGCGTCCGATACCAGGTCTAAATGCGCTATTAGATAAGGCTAAAAAGTATCCAGTGTTTGGTACTAAGATGCGTTCAGTCATTTACGAGCCTAGTGTCGATGGTATTGAGAAAGTAGTGCAGCAGCAATTTGATGTCGCTAAACAAATTCTCTCAAAAGGTTTTATGCCTATCGTAGAGCCAGAAGTCAATATTGATAGCACCAAAAAACACGACTGTGAGCTGGTATTAAAAACAGCGATCTTACGTCATTTGGATTATCTCGACGATGATCATCAAGTCATGCTTAAGTTGACTCTGCCAGAAGAAGAGGGTTTTTATCAAGAGCTGATTAATCATCCAAAGGTGCTCAAAGTCGTAGCGTTATCAGGTGGTTATAGCCGTAAAGAGGCTTGTGATAAGCTTGAGCAGAATCCGGGTATGATTGCTAGTTTCTCACGTGCCTTTACCGAAGGTTTGAGCAAACAACAAAGCGATGAGGAATTTGCCGATACTATTGATCATTCGATTAATGAGATTTATGAGGCGTCAAAAGTCTAGTGGCTATTGAAATGAGAAAATAATTCTAACAAAAAAAAGCCCTGCTAAATAAGTAGTGAGTACTTAAAAGCAGGGCTTTTTTACGGATGCAAATACAGAGCTAAATCATTCAGACTAGACCTCTTTATACAGCTGACGACCTTCACGATTATACTTTTCACTCATCTCCTCCATCCCTTGACGTACTTCTTCAGGAGTGCCTGCGCCTACTTGCTCGACCAGATCAGTATCAACTTGTTTGATACGGTGGTTGGCATCCTTAAGATCGCCGGTACTTGGCGTCACAGCATTGTCCAAACCTTTGGCGTACTCGCGCACGTTTTGAGTGATTTTCATCGAGCAAAACTTCGGTCCACACATCGAGCAAAAGTGCGCCGACTTATGCGCGTCTTTAGGCAGCGTCTCGTCATGATACTCACGCGCGGTATCGGGGTCGAGTGCTAGATTGAACTGATCATCCCAGCGGAACTCAAAACGCGCTTTGGACAACGCATTATCGCGTGCTTGCGCTCCCGGATGACCTTTGGCTAGATCAGCCGCGTGAGCTGCGATCTTGTAGGTGATAATACCATCTTTGACATCCTTTTTATTAGGCAGACCTAAGTGCTCTTTGGGAGTTACGTAGCACAGCATCGCGGTGCCAAACCAGCCAATCATCGCCGCGCCAATAGCGCTGGTAATATGGTCATAGCCGGGCGCGATATCTGTGGTCAGTGGTCCTAAGGTATAAAAAGGCGCGTCGTTACACAGCTCAAGCTGTAAATCCATGTTCTCTTTAATACGGTTCATCGCCACGTGTCCGGGACCTTCGATCATCACCTGTACGTCGTGCTGCCACGCCACTTGCGTAAGCTCTCCTAATGTACGCAGTTCGCCAAACTGTGCTTCATCGTTAGCGTCTTGCAGACAACCGGGGCGCAGTCCATCACCAAGACTAAACGCGACATCGTACTGCTTCATAATCTCGCAGATGTCTTCGAAATGAGTGTATAAAAAACTCTCTTTGTGATGCGCCAAACACCACTGCGCCATGATAGAACCACCACGTGAGACAATACCCGTTAAGCGGTTGGCAGTCAGCGGTACATAACGCAAAAGCACACCAGCGTGAATGGTAAAGTAATCGACGCCTTGCTCAGCTTGTTCGATCAAAGTATCACGGAATATCTCCCATGTCAGATCCTCTGCTACGCCATCGACTTTTTCTAACGCTTGATAAATAGGCACCGTACCGATAGGCACAGGCGAGTTACGAATCAGCCACTCACGGGTTTCGTGAATATGGTTACCTGTAGATAAGTCCATGATAGTGTCCGCGCCCCAACGCGTCGCCCACGTCATTTTTGAGACTTCCTCGTCGATAGAGGAGCCAAGCGCTGAATTACCGATATTGGCATTAATTTTGACCAAAAAGTTGCGACCGATAATCATCGGCTCAGATTCAGGGTGGTTGATGTTATTAGGGATAATGGCGCGACCAGCTGCGACTTCACTACGGACAAACTCAGGGGTGATAATTTCAGGGGTATTGGCACCAAAGCTTTCACCGTCATGCTGGCGCATATCAGTCTGCTCGTGCTGCTTTTGAGTTTCACGAATGGCGATATATTCCATCTCAGGGGTGATAATCCCGCGGCGCGCGTAATACATTTGCGTGACATTACCTGCTTTGCCATCGACTGTTTTAGCGCGGCGCGGTTTGTCGATATGGGCAAATCTTAGATTAGCAGTAGTGATATCGCGAGCACGCGCTTGACCGTATGAGCTAGATAGACCGCTAAGCTCTTCGATATCACCGCGCTCTTTTATCCAGCCTTCGCGCAGTTTTGGCAGACCTTTAGTGAGATCGACATCAACAGTAGGGTCGGTATATACGCCTGAGGTATCATAGGTATAAAAAGGCGGGTTTTGCTCCCAATTGGACGCATCGACGCCTTGAATAGGTGTGGGATCCAAAGTGATTTCGCGTATTGGCACTCGAATATCTGGTCTTGAGCCTTGGATATAGACTTTTTTGGAGGCTGGAAGAATGCGATGTAAATCGCGCGCGTCCTCTTCAAAACGAGCGTCTTTTTGATGACGATGGGCAGGTGTTTTTAAAGCATCGGCTTTGGTTGATTTTTTGGTCTGAGTGGGGGCTTGAGTCGTCATAGGTGCTCCTAGCGTGTTGTTTAAAAAAGCAACACCGCAGAGCGCGGAGGAAGCAAAGGTTCACAAACAAAACTGATTGAGTTAAAACGGTCAAAGTAATAAAGCGAATAGTAATAGACGGTTTTAATCAATAATTAGACGTCGCTTTTATCTATTATCACTTTTAAAGTTAAAGCTGTATCAAAGCAATGACTAATAAAACAGTGACTATGAAAAAGGCATTTCTGCGCGTCGCTTGTATGTAAACTTTTTGCTGAAGACTTCCCTGCGTCGGTATTAACCGCATCAGGTTCAACGGGTGGTCTCTCAGCGAATGTACTTTGATTAAGTGCTTTTAAAAAGCAGTTAAACTAAAATACACCGCACCCCGAGTCTGTCAGTGTTGTGAGTCTTTTATACTAGCAAACTTTTATGAGGATAAGTAGCTATTTGTCAGCTGGCTTATGTAGTAGTTCTAAAAACAACAGCAATAAACTTATTTCTCAGGCGTCCAGCCTTGCGCGCGCTCGTAATCTTCGTTATTTAAAAACTTCTCACGTTGCTCTGTTAAGAACTTCTTAGCTTCAGGATCCATCATACTAAGGTGGTTTTCATTGATCAGCATAGTTTGCTGCTCAAGCCATTCTTGCCATGCTTTATCAGAAACTGTTTCCTGTATCTCTTGTCCCTTTTTATTGGGAAAAGGAGGATTGACCATTTTTGGTAGATCTTGCTTGTATTTACGGCAAAAAACTGTATTAGCTTGGGGATTAAAAGTATCAGCCATGAGTAACTCCCTATTATTAGTGTGATAATTATTAGTTTGGTAGTGGGTTTGGTTGTCTACTGTTTTGATCCAATTAAGCGAAAGCCTTTAGGCGTGCACGACCATTAATAACGGCTTGCTTGACTTGATTGGGCGCAGTACCACCTAAATGATCACGGGCAGCCAGTGAGCCCTCGAGCGTCAAAAAGTCGAACACATCATCACCGATCGCAGTGCTAAATTGTTGCAACTGTGCTAAAGACAGATCGCTCAAGTCAACGCCTTCCTTTATAGCCAAAGCGACAGTATTACCAACTACTTCATGGGCATCACGAAAAGCAACGCCATTACGCACTAGATAGTCGGCCAAATCAGTAGCCGTTGCGTAGCCTTTCATAGTGGCCGCACGCATATTCTCTTTGTTTGGGACAATGTTCGGCAGCATATCAGCAAAAGCGAGGAGCGAGCCGGTCAACGTATCCACACAGTCAAATAGCGGCTCTTTGTCCTCTTGGTTGTCTTTATTATACGCCAGTGGCTGGCTTTTCATCAGGCTAAGCAAAGTCATCAGCTGTCCAAAGACCCGCGCCGCTTTGCCACGTACCAACTCCGGCACATCAGGGTTTTTCTTTTGCGGCATGATTGAGGAGCCGGTACAAAAGCGATCTGGTATTTGTACGAAGTTAAACTGCGCCGACATCCATAGGATAATCTCCTCGCTCATACGCGATAGATGCATCATTAAAATGGACGCAGCGGAGGTAAATTCAATAGCAAAGTCACGATCAGAGACCGCATCCAAGGAGTTTTGGCAAATACCTTCAAAACCGAGCAGTTCAGCGGTAATAGTGCGATCTATTGGAAAAGTCGTGCCAGCAAGAGCGGCGCTGCCAAGCGGTAGCTGATTAATACGGCGCCGCGCGTCGACAAGGCGTTGGGTATCACGGTAGAGCATCTCAAACCATGCCATTACATGGTGACCAAAGCTTACTGGCTGCGCGGTTTGCAGATGGGTAAAGCCTGGCATAATCGTATCGGTATGCTGCTTGGCCAAATCAAGCAAGCCGCTTTGCAAACGCACCAGTAGCGCAATAATATTATCGGTCTCTTCACGTAGCCAAAGACGAATATCGGTTGCTACCTGATCGTTACGGCTACGTCCGGTATGCAGTTTCTTGCCGACTGCGCCTACGATATCAGTCAGGCGCGATTCAACGTTCATGTGCACGTCTTCAAGGGTAGTAGACCAATTGAATTCGCCCGCTTCAATCTCCCTTAATACTTGCTTGAGGCCATCGATAATAGTGGCGACTTCCTCGTCGGTTAGAATATTGCACTCTTTGAGCATGGTCGCGTGCGCGATAGAACCTTCGATATCGTGACGAGCAAAACGCTGATCAAAGCCTACCGAGGCGGTGAAGGCGGCGACGAAGCTATCTGTCGCTTCGCTAAAGCGTCCGCCCCACATTTGCTGACCTTGACTATTGGTCGCGCCGCTTTGTAACGTACTATCCGCTGCATTTATGCTAAAATCAGTGGCACTTGGATTTTTATTTTGCTCAGGAATGTTGGAATTTGAAGAAGTTGCGTTCATATTGGTCTAAGACAAGTCAAGAGAATAAGAGCTCAAGTATAGCAAAGGATGAGGTTGCCTTACTAGCCGAGCGCTTAGAGTTTTTTATGCCAAAGCTCATGGAGGTAATGAAACCTTGGCAGTGGCTGCTCTATATATTTTTTTGGTCGTTGTTTGTGACCACTATTGATCGTCATGATCTAGCAACGTGGTCAGATTTTTTCATCAAGTTTGTTAGCCGAATTGTTCAATACACGCTAAGCATTATTCCCTCGTTTTATTTGATTGATTATCTGCGTCCAGTTTTTAAACGGGCTAATCCTATTGTCGTCAGTATACGTATCTTACTAATACTGACGACTACTGCTATAGTGTCGGTGACTTTGGTTATGTTAGTCATGATAAATATGGGCTGGATGGTGTATGACCGTAAAGCATTTATCTTAAATATATTGTTTAATGTCTTGATTACCAGTGGTTTTACTATTGTATTTTTGCTCTATTTTATGCGCCGTTACCGTGAGCTGATGGCGCTTAAACAATCGTTTGAAGACAAACTTACCGCCCAAAATGATTTGATGAAAGCGCGTATCGCGCCGCACTTTTTCTTTAATACTGTTAATACCTTGATATCACTTATTGAGTCTAATCCGCCGCGGGCAGCTGATCTTTTGCAGCATGTCTCCGCGCTTTTCCGAGCCAGCTTTAATGGCGCGCGCGAGATTAGTTTTGAGGAGGAAGTGGCACTTTGTGAGCACTATTTGGCGATTGAGTCGAGCCGATTGGCAGATAAGCTGGTAGTAAGCTGGGATCTGCCTGATGATGACATCATGTACGATATGGTTATCACAGCATTAACACTCCAAACCGTCCTTGAAAAAATGCTCCTCAATGTCGTCGAGATGACCACTGAAACCATCTACATTGTTATTAGTGTAAAGTGGCAACAGCATCGCGTTACTATTACGGTCACCGTTCAACTTCCAAGCAAAACTTTGATGATTTCCCACGATCTACGCCGACACGTAGACTTCCATATTCAGGCAGAACGCCTCAAAGCTTATTTTGATCAGAGCGCTAACATCCAAAGTAAAGTCACTAGTGAACAGATTGTCACAGTGATTGATTATCCTTTGTATGATGTTGGGTTTTAATTTTCTTAGTATCAATCTCTGCACTTAATTTGTCTCTTGTCTATTATTTGAACACTTATGGCATATTTATTGCTTGTTACCTTATGAATGCTTATTGTGTAATAGTTGTTTATTGGCAAGCTCTAGAAAAGCCGCAGCTACAAGCCTTTAACTAAAACCTTAATATACAAAATATACAAATAATTTTTAACTTAGAAATTTATTTTATTTAAAATGTAGAAGAGCAGAGTTCTTTTAGAACGTATTATTTTTATACTTTCGTAAGCTTATTATAAATAGATTTTTGATTATAATTGTTCATAAATGTATGAGCTATAGGTATAGACTAAAACTTTAGAGCGTCTTAGACCTGTTATCGATACAGTATTAATAATATACTCATCATGCTGTAAGAGAGGAATTTACATGCGAATTGTTGTTTGTGACGATGAACCACTCGCTCGTGAGCGTTTGGTCAGAATTGTACAAGAATCAGGGCATGAGGTGGTCGCGCAAGCCACTACTGGCATTGAAGCCATTACTGCCGTAAAGTCGCAGCAACCTGATGTGATTTTACTTGATATCCGCATGCCAGAGATGGATGGCGTACACTGCGCGGCAGCGCTCAATGAGCTTGATTATCCGCCGGCGGTCATTTTTGTAACCGCTTATGATCACTATGCTATTATGGCTTTTAAAGCGAATGCTATTGGTTATTTATTAAAACCTGCCAATAAGGATGAATTACTTGAAGCTTTGAGTAAGGCCAAAAACTTAAACGCCGCCCAGTTAAATGAAATTCGCAAGCTTGAAGACCCTACTGCTCGGCCTGTGCGCGAACATATTGCCGCTCGTACCCATCGCGGTGTAGAGCTGATTAAGCTCAAAGACATTTACTACTTTACAGCTGATCAAAAGTACGTCAAAGTACGTCATAAAGAGGGCACAGTACTTATCGATGAAACCTTAAAAGAGCTTGAGCAAGAATTTGAGAATCGTCTGTTTCGAGTACATCGTAACGCCATCATTAATTTGAGTTTTTTGGATTATTTAGAAACTGTAGATTCTGGTCAGTACCAAGTTCGCTTTAAAGGCCTTGATGAAACCTTGTCTGTTAGTCGTCGTCATCTACCATCGTTGCGAGATAAAATTCAAAGTATGTGATTACAAGCATTCTTACTAACTACTCAATTGCTCCGAAATAAATGTTTGATTTGATAATTATCTGTTTAGTAGGAACCAGTTTAATAAGTATCTATTTAACAGTCATCTAACAATTTTTAAGAATCGATAAGATATCAAAGCGCTTAAGTCATATCATCAAACCCTTATTTATGCTTAAATAGGGGTATTTTTTTGCGCCCGCTTTGAGCTTACTAAGGCAAAGCTTACTGATGCATTAAGCGCATTATTAACGACATCCATATTAGTTAACGGCATATCAGTTAACGACACACTTGGCATTAGCAATAATATATTAATAATTTTGAGGTCTTTTATGAGCACTACACAGCCATCTACCTTACATACTCTGAATATTGCCACTCGTCAGAGCCCATTAGCATTATGGCAAGCAGAGCATATTCGTGATAGGTTGTTAAAATTATATCCAGATCTAACTATTAACCTACTGAAGATTGTCACTAAAGGTGACAAAATTTTGGATACGCCGCTTGCCAAAATCGGTGGCAAAGGCTTATTTGTCAAAGAGCTTGAACAAGCTATATATGACAAAAAAGCAGATATTGCTGTGCATTCTTTAAAGGATGTGCCGATGCAATTACCAGAAGGGTTGATGCTTGGTGTTTATTGCAAACGGGCTGCGCCTACTGACGCCTTTGTTTCTAACACCTATAATAATATCGATGAGCTACCACATGGAGCGATAGTCGGCACCTCAAGTCTGCGTCGCCAGTGCCAAATCAAAGCGTATCGTCCAGATCTACAAATAAAAACTCTACGTGGTAACGTAGGAACGCGTTTAGGTAAGCTTGATGCTGGCGAGTATGACGCTATCATTTTAGCTACTAGTGGCCTACAACGTATTGAGCTTGATGAACGTATTCGCGGTGAATTAGATATTGATACTTGTCTACCAGCGGTAGGGCAAGGAGCTTTAGCGATTGAGTGCCGCGAAGCTGATCCTGAGGTACTGGCACTGCTTGCGCCGCTCAATGATGACAGAGCACGCATTCGCCTGATCGCCGAGCGCGCTTTAAATCGGCATCTAGAAGGCGGCTGCCAAGTCCCTATTGCTGCATTTGCTGTGCTGCAAACCACTGAGACCGATAACAATAACAATGACGACGCCGGTCATATTTTATGGCTGCGGGGGCGGGTTGGACAAGCAGACGGTAGTGAGCTACTCAAAGCCGAACAGCGTGTTACTTTGACAGGTACACAAGCAGAACAAGAAGCACAGGCCAATCAGCTAGGTATTGATGTCGCCAAAAAACTACTCGCTGAGGGTGCAGGCGCTATTTTAGAGGCCATCTATAATCCGTAGTGGTGATATTAGCGATAAGCTTATCTATTGTAGAATAAACCAAGCTTATACTTTGTTTGCGGCGATGACTCATTTGCTGCGATGACTTACTCTATTTACTCATTAGTTTTAGGTAGTGGTATCTTTATGCCTCAATCATCAAGCTTACCCCTGGCAGCACCGATCGTAATCAATACGCGTCCTGTTGAGCGCGCGGCTCCCTTAACCCGCTATTTGCAAGCAGCTGGTTTAAGCGTAGTTGATATACCCATGTTGGACCTACAACCGCTACCGACCAGTGCTGCAGACATCGATATCATGCAGCGCTGGCTTGCTGGCCACTACCAAGCCTTAGTCATAGTGAGTCCAACCGCAGCAGCCTCAGGACTAGAGGTATGGCAGACGCTAGCTCCAGAGATGCATGTCTTTGATCAAGACTCAAATAGTAGTCAAGTATCAACATCACAGTTGACCACTGCTAATCCTAAGAAGCCGCCAAGTCATTTAATTGCAGTTGGCGCTGCGACCGCAGCTGTTTTACAGCAAGCGGATTATCAAGTGCTACAACCTATCATTGCTAACAATGAAGGAATGCTTGCTATGCCAGAGATTCAAAGTCTGCAAGCTGGTGATAAGTTACTGATTTGGCGTGGTCTTGGCGGAAGACGATTACTGGTTGATACGCTGCAAGCGCGCGGCGTCCATATTGATAGTATTGCTTGGTATGAACGTACGCAGCCCAACGATGCCAGTACTCATTACCGACAGTGGCTTGAACAATTTGTCAAGCAATTTGCTACACAAACAAAGCAGTTTACACAGCAAAAGCCTATAGTCATCATTAGTAGTGGTACCGCATTTGAGCATTGGTCAAGTATAGTGAGACAGACGCAATCTATAGAGGTAGATTCGACTACAAATCATCTAGCGCTAAGCTTAGCAGACTATATTTACATTGTATTAGGCGAGCGTTTGGCTGCTATGGTAGCCGATCAACAGCTTGACCACTGGCAAGTAGAAGATTTAGCGCCTGAGACTATTTTGGCAACTATTAGGGATAATGATTCATAGATGGTAACCCTAAATTGTCCACCTATCTCTAAACGAGAAATACTAGCAAATTTATCAATGACGGGGCTGCCTTATGTCAACTAAGCCTACTGCTTCACCTGATAGCCCCTCTCCAAATCGGCAGCGTCGACAAGCACATAGGTTATTAGTGCGTTTGCAGTGGCTGCTTATTTTGTTACTAATTATCGCCTTGGTTTGGCTCTACGTCAGTCAGCAGCGTTTTCAAAACCAAACCAACGATCGTCTGCAAAACAATGAGCAAGTAATCAGCCGTTTAAATGAGATGGATGATCGCCTATTCGCCATTAACCAGCAAGCATCACCAAAACCTAACACAGCTGCGAGTAATCAGGCGCAAAATCAGCTAGACTTACTGCGTATTCAGATCCAAGCTGCTGATCGATTGCTTGCTGATAATAACTATAGCGCTTCTATAGATTTACTGCGTAGTTTGCAATGGCAGTTGTCGCAAGACAGTAATGAGATTGCGCCGGCGCTAACAACTGTAATTAAACAAAGCCTTGCCAAAGATATCGAACGTTTGCAGGCGCAAAGCTTACAACCCAATGCTTGGCAGCTACAAAACATAGCCATTCAAAATATTCAAGAGTTTTTGCACAGCTATGAGCACATCAATAGTACCAACAAGCGTAGCAAAGACACCAATACAGCTGCAATCGCTACTACGGCTGACAACAGCGTAGCATTGACGCGGCGTCAATTAGTAGTTCATGAAGCGATAATGACCTTAAATTTGGCTATTCAAGCTAGTAATATGCGCGAACCGGAGCAGTTAAATGACTACTTGCGCCAAGCACGTGATCGTCTACAGACGCTAATTGTGAATCAAGCAACTACTCAAAAAACACCAGCCAGTACAGTGCAATCCTCTTTAGAAGATAGGATAAAAGCATCTGAAAGCGAAGCTCGCTTAGTAACGACGGCGCCGCCAGCAAATATTCAAGAGGTGATTGGGTGGCTTGATAAATTGATTGCTAACGCGCCGACGTCCACACCCTTGGTCACCACTCAAATTCTAAGGCAGGAGTTTTTATCTTAGATAAAAATAAATCCTACGTAAATATAAAAGCCTTGAACATAAGTCTTTGAGTGCAAAGCCTTTAATATGAATAGTAAAACATAGGTCAGTTATGAATAATAATACAGATAATACAAACAGTCCCAGACGAAGTCCGATGGACTTTGCCCACGGCAATACTTGTCAAGAGATTCCTAGCGCATTAGCGCAGTATCCTATTATTCACTATCAGCCTATTCAGTGGGGCGAGATGGACGCTTTTAACCATCTTAACAATGTCGTTTATTACCGTTATGCTGAGTCAGCGCGAATCGCCTACCTACAGGCGCTGGGTATGTTTGATGGCAGTATGGTGACTATGCTGGCTCAGTCGAGCTGTCAGTATTTGCGTCCGGTGATGTATCCTGATACGTTACTATTAGGGGTACGCTGTCAACGTTTGGGTAATACTAGCATCGTATTAGAATACAGTTATTATAGCTGCATGCAGCAAGCTATCGTTGCTACTGCTGAAGCTGTGATTGTACGTTTAGATAGTGCAGGACAACATAAGCTGGCTTGGAGCGCTGATGAACGCGCTCGTTTGTCAGCCTTAGAAAGCAAGTTTGGTCATGAGCCAGAATTATAATAACGCTGTTGATGTTCTGAACAATAAGGTGCTACTTAATAAAGCCAGTTAATAAAAAAGGTACGTTACCATAAGTAGCGTACCTTTTTGACATCAGAGTATTTTTGGTAGCACTAAGAAGTTTTCAATCCCAAAACTATCTAATTTTAAAGACCATCAAACCTTTTTAGGAGCGTGTATAAAATCAACTACGTTTAAATCAAATCCTGATAATGCATAGAACTTCATCGGTGAAGACAATAAACGCATATCACGCACCCCTAAATGACGCAGAATCTGCGCGCCGACTCCAATGCTACGATAAGGCTGCTGAGTAAGGGTTGAGAGCGACTGATTGTTTGAAGCTTTATCTAAAGCATCGCCCAAATCAATGGGTTGATGATTACCAATCCATACCAAGACGCCGCGCTCCGAAGCATTAATCTCCTCTAATGCAGACTGGACACTCCAACCACTGCGCCCTGTCGTGTCTTTTTTTGCGGCAAATAAATCACGTAGCGGATGAAAACCATGGACACGTACGGTACTGACGCCTTCATTCACGTCGCCTTTGACTAAAGCCAGATGCGTCTCATCAGCACCGAATTCACGGAAACGGTGCAAAGTAAAAGTGCCATATTCAGTCTCAAAAGGATAGCTGTCGACCTCTTCTATCGTTTGCTCATTAGCGATACGATAGTTAATAAGATCAGCGATCGTTCCGATTTTGATACCGTGCTCTTGAGCGAATATCTCAAGATCGTCACGGCGTGCCATCGTACCATCGGCATTGATAATCTCAACGATCACCGCAGCTGGCTCAAGACCTGCAAGGCGCGCTAGATCACAGCCCGCTTCAGTGTGACCGGCGCGATGTAGGACGCCGCCATTTTGCGCCATGATTGGAAAAATATGACCCGGTTGTACAATATCCTCAGGCTTGGCAGTGGACGAAACTGCAGCTTGTATGGTGCGCGCACGATCTGCGGCTGATATGCCAGTGGTAACGCCTTCTGCCGCTTCAATAGATACGGTAAAGTTGGTGCTGAATTTTGCTTCGTTGCGATCAGACATCAGTGGTAGTGCCAGCTGCTGACAGCGTGCTTGCGATAAAGTTAAGCAAACCAAGCCGCGGGCATGAGTAATCATAAAGTTGATATCTTCAGGACGTACATGCGTGGCTGCCATGATAATGTCGCCTTCGTTTTCGCGATCTTCATCATCCATTAAGATAACCATCTTGCCAGCACGAATGTCTTCGATAATCTCAGGAATAGTGTTTAAATTCATAAAAAAGTCTCAAGGTTTATTATCTATTAGTTGGTTAGATTTATTAGTCAGTTAAAAGTAAGGTATAAAAGGCGATTTGTCTATTGTATCAGCCCCTATAGTTTTACCATGGGTGTATTTTAAAATTTTTTGTCGCAATAAGCCGTTGTATGGTTATAACTTGGCGTTTGATGGCTTAAAACCTAACGATATAGTCGTAGCTTGTTAATCATTGCTTGCTGCTTGCGATTTTAGCCAGTCCATAAACTGTTTACTGTGCTGCTCACGCTGATTGTCTGCATACTCATAAAAACGTGTCCCTGTTAAATTATCAGGTAAATAGGGTTGCGCGTAGTAGTGATTGGGATAATTATGCGGATAAGTATAACCTTTGCCATAGCCTTGCTCGCGCATCAGCTTGGTCACGCCATTTCTTAGATGTAGCGGTACTGGCGAGGCATCCTTTTCGGCCAGCGTCATCGCCGCATTGATGGCTTTATAAGTGCTATTGCTTTTGGCACTGGTCGCCAGATAAACCACTACTTGACCTAAAATAATCCGTGCCTCGGGCATACCAATGGACTGCACACTACGCAGGGCAGCATCCGCGAGCAATAAAGCGTTAGGATTAGCATTACCGATATCTTCGCTGGCTAAAATTACCAAGCGCCGCGCGATAAAGTCAGCAGGTTCACCGCCAACTAACATGCGCGCCATCCAGTACAAAGCAGCATCAGGATCGGAGCCGCGTACGGATTTGATCAGCGCTGAGACGATGTCATAATGCTGTTCACCATCTTTATCGTAGCGTACCAGCGCTGTTTGAGCGACCCGGCTTACCAATTCATCATCAATGATAATAGGTGACTGCTTGGGGTCTGCCGTCTGTACCGCCAGCTCCAATAAATTAAGCGCTTTACGAGCATCACCATGCGCTAGCTGATTGATAAAATCTTGCGCTTGCAAATCAATAGATAATGATTGAAATATAGGGTCTTCATCGATAGCGCGCGCCAGAACGCTCTCGATTTGCTCGGTACTGAGTGGCTCCAATCGATAAACTTGGCAGCGCGATAATAGAGCGTTGTTGACACTAAAAGAGGGATTTTCAGTTGTTGCCCCGATCAAGGTAATATCACCTGATTCTACTGCGCCAAGCAAAGCGTCTTGCTGCGCTTTATTAAAACGGTGGATCTCATCAATGAAGACTACAGGCGCGTCAAAGCTTAAACCATCTTTACTGTCCAATACTTCTCGCAACTGCTTAACGCCAGTATTGAGCGCTGATAGAGCGTGAAAAGGCCGGCGGGCGGCATCAGCCAGTAGCATAGCAATAGTAGTTTTACCAATACCGGCCTCACCGTGTAGTATAATTGATGGTAGATGCCCTTGCTCAACTAAGCGGCGTAGCGGCGCGCCATCAGCCAATAAATGCTCTTGACCAATAATAGCGTCAAGAGAGCTGGGACGCATACGCTGAGCAAGCGGAGTCTTGGCATGAAAAGTAGGGGACATAACATTCTCAACTTACAATAAAAATAACGGAGATACTAATTGACCAAAATATGGCAGACAACAAAGCAGTTATTGAGCCAAAAGCGGCGTTTATCAAGCCGGTTTGAACAACAATCACGCCCACTTACCAAAGGTGAAAAAGCGCTGGCACGTTCAGTATTTGGCCATAGCCTTGATGTTGATAAGGTACAGCTGAAAACCGCTTGGTGGGTGCTCAAAAATTATGCGGTAAGTCCTAATGGTTATATTTACTTTCACCCTGAAAACTGGATTACGGACTTTAGCGCGGCATCAATTGGTAAGCAGAGTTGGCTGATCCATGAGCTTACTCATGTGTGGCAATTACAACAAGGTTTAAAAGTGGTACGCGGCGCTATTATCAACCGCCGTTATCGTTATCATTTAAAACAGGGTAAGTCGTTTTTTAGCTATGGAATAGAGCAGCAAGCGCAAATGGTGCAAGACTATTTTATACGTCGTCAACGCGGACAAGACTGTCAGGCATGGGCAGATTGCATTCCTTTTTTAGATACCAATTTAGGCATAATAGCCGCAGACAACAACAAGAACACTGTCAGTAGCGATAGCTCACTCAACATTTAACTTTCAACTAACGCCTAATAAACGCTATTATAAAGTAGTTTCCAACAACTATGACTATTAGTCATTTAACTCGTATCATTTAACAATAATAAATTTCGGCCTCAACCAAGGATCTGTGTTGTGATATTTACTTTTTTGACTGCAAAATTGGACAGTAATAAGCAAAAAAAAGTTATACATAAAAGAAGGGACTGCTATGGAGATAACAAGCTTATGAATAGCAGGCAGCCCGTATCGATGCTCCCAATATCTATGCTAATAGTAGCATCGTTTTTAGGAACATTATCATTGACAGGATGTCAGCCCACAGCAAAGCCTGCAGATGACGACCAAGTAAGCTCGCAATCAGAGGCTGACTCTAAGCCTGGCGTGCAAAGCGATTCCGCGGCTGCGCGTATAGAAGAATTTGAACCTTTATACGTTAAAGAGATGCAAGAATTGCAGCAGCGTTTGCAAGCTGAATACGAAGCCCTACAAGCAGCCGATGCGCCTGATAGTAGCAGCATACTACCTAATAGCGTGTCAAAGCCTACGCCTAATGATACTGATAAGAATACTGACACAGACAGTACAACGACAGCAGCGACTTCTGAAAATACAGCTTCGAATGCAGACACTAGCGCGGTGTCTACTGACAAGGCTGGAGCTGAGATAAACACTAGTACTGAGGTTGGCGAGCGTGATTTAGAAGTATTAAAGCTTATTCGAATTGGTCCTCGTAAACCCAGCCTTTTGACTGAAAATCAGCTTATAGAGCGTTATCAGCAAGCTATGCAAGCACTTTATGAGCCAGCTTCGATACCTCTTAGTGCACAGGATATTGATACTTTGCTTAATATCATGACCTTGTTGCCAGAGCTATTTGAGCATGCAGAGATTGCTGAGCGCGTAAGTATAAAAAGTCCGGCGCTTGCTCGTCTGATTACTCAGCACCAAGTATGGCAACAAATAGAAGTACAACAAGCGCTCGATATGGAGCAGATGAAAATAAATCAGCAGCAAGAGTTTGAGGCGCTGATGAAAAAATTTAACGATACTATTGAGAGCTATGATGAACAAATTGCCAAATACGAACAAACTCTAGAAGAGTTTCAGTGACCATAAAATAACTAGCAATGTAAACGTATAAAAAATCCCGCTACAAGCGGGATTTTTATATCTATAAGCTAATGCTAGCTATCTAACAGACTATTTGCGATCTTCGACTTTTACAAAATCGCGCTTGGTCTCGCCAGTATATAGCTGACGTGGACGACCAATTTTGAATGGCGCACTGTGCATCTCAAGCCAATGGCTGATCCAACCTGAGGTACGGGCCAAAGAGAAAATTACGGTAAACATCGACGTTGGAATACCAATAGCTTTTAGAATGATACCCGAGTAAAAGTCAACGTTTGGATAAAGATTACGCTCAATAAAGAACGGATCTTCTAGCGCTATTCTTTCAAGCTCCATAGCCAATTGCAGCTTAGGATCATCGATACCAAGAGCGCTTAGTACTTCATCTGAGGTTTCTTTTAACACCTGAGCACGCGGGTCAAAGTTTTTGTAGACACGGTGACCAAAGCCCATCAGCTTAACTTCACGGCTCTTCACTTTTTCCATAAATGCTGGAACGTTCTCAACAGTACCGATCTCATCTAACATCTCAAGAACGGCCTCGTTAGCGCCGCCATGTGAGGGGCCCCAAAGCGCTGCAATACCAGCTGCGATACAAGCGTAAGGATTGGCACCAGTAGAACCTGCCAAACGTACTGTAGAGGTCGAAGCATTTTGCTCATGATCAGCGTGTAAAGTGAAAATCTTATCCATTGCTTTGGCGATAATTGGATTCACTTTATAATCGACGTCGCCAGGGGTTGCAAACATCATATATAAGAAATTCTCTGCATAACTAAAGTCATTACGCGGATACATAAATGGCTCGCCTTGAGAGTATTTATAACTCATGGCAGCAAGTGTTGGCATTTTGGCAACTAAACGTATGGCCGTAGCTTCACGATCATCTTCATTGCTGATGTCTAGATCTTCGTGATAAAACGCGGATAAAGCACCCACGACACCGACCATAATAGCCATTGGATGCGCGTCACGGCGAAAGCCTTCGAAGAACTTACGTAGTTGGTCATGAACCCCTGAGTGCTTACGAATTTTCGCGTAGAAGTCTTCTTTTTGCTCACTGTTAGGCAGATCGCCATGAATAAGCGCGTAAGCGACTTCTAAATATTCAGCTTCATTAGCCAATTGGTCAATAGGATAGCCGCGATATAGTAGCTCACCTTCGCCGCCATTAATAAAAGTAATTTTTGACTCAACCGGAGCCGTTATTTTAAACCCTGGGTCGTACGACCAAAAGCCTGAATCTTGTAGGTTAGCAACATCGATAACGGGACGACCTAAAGTACCTTTTATAATAGGCAGTTGGTATTCCTTACCATCTACAGCTAATGTGGCTTCGTTATCAGACTTAATGTTGTCAGCCATAATTTTTCTCCATCGATTTTGGTTTATTAGAATAAAAGTACTGTCGACGCACATCCTTGCTTGTATCATGCGCCTTTTTTTTGCATATGCTGTTTGCGTCATTAATAATTGAACAGGCAAATACAGAGTCGATTGCATCAGTATTTCGGCTATGTTACCAGTAATTCTATATAATTTGAAAAGACTTTTAGTAGCAATCACCCTATGTCACACGGTTTCAGGGTACTTATACCCTGTAATTTTTGTATCAAAATATGTCTAACCCTATATTTATATCTACAAAAGAGCTTTAAAAAAACAATGACACCTATTAATAATTGAATAAGAGAAGTTAATTATTCAAAAAATTGTTTAGCCTAAATTTATAATTTTAACTGGCAACGACTGCTAGAGAATGCATATCAAGCAGATAAGATGCAAATTGTAAATAAACGACAAGGCGTAATACTTAAGTAGTAATATTACGGAGCCTTACTATTCTTGATATCAAAAGTCATACCTAATATTTGCGTGATAAGTTTGTAATTAGTGGGCAGTCATTTTATAATTAGCACAATTTAACTGACATAAGCTTTGCTGAGGTCAGTCGGTGTTATCCGCTATCAAAGAGTTATTGATAAAGCACGCCGCTGACTTATATTTTGCTATGGTTAAAAGTCTGTTTGTAGATTAACAAAGATGTGTTTATAAAGATGACCATGCTTAACCATATTTTTAATGGGATCTAGCATCGTCTTCTTATTTTTGAGACACAAGTGAGTCACATAGGTTGATGACTACATTATAACAGCCTATATCATAATGTTTTCCATAGTACTGCTGTGTATAGAATTGATAGCTGAAGAAGTAACCAGCAGACACAATCAGCAAGGTCAGCTAGCTCCTCCTTATTACTTTATTCGTCTCGTGTGTTGCTCAATACTGGTACTTGCTTAAGTTGGCTTTATTAAGTATTGATAGCAGATACAGGAGTATAACCGCAAAAGGATGCCCGCTGTGAAAAGCAACCGACCTATTAATTTACCTCTAAGTCAAGTAATTAGCGTTAATCGTTCACCGATCGCAATTGCTTCAATCTTACATCGTATATCTGGCATTATTTTATTTTTGTTAATCCCTGTCATGTTATGGCTATTACAAACCTCTCTAGCTTCACCTGAGAGCTTTGAGACGGTATTTGACAATATTTTTATTCGTTTTCTAACATGGATATTTGTTGCTGCAATCGCTTATCATTTTGTAATGGGCATTAAACATTTATTTGCAGATAACGGCAAGAACGAAGAGCTAAAATCTGCACGTATGGTTTCTAATATATGCTTTGTGATTGCAGCGATTTTAATTGTCATGTCATTTATATGGGTGATGTTCTAATGATAAAAAATGATTCAAGAATTAAGAGTGCTACTGGTCTGACAGGCTCAGGTACCCGTGATTGGATGGTACAACGCATTAGCGCTGTTGTTCTAGCGGTATATAGTGTTGTATTACTAGGCTTTTTTTTAACGCACAGTAATGTAGATTTTTATTCATGGACAGCGTTTATGACAAGTTTGCCCATGCGATTATTTAGTTTAGTCGCTGTTCTTGCGCTTGCTGGACATGCTTGGGTAGGTATGTGGACGGTCTTTACTGACTATATTACGTCTGGGAAAATGGGTGAAGATGCACCAAAATTAAGATTAGTGTTACAGACCTTAATGATCATTGCTATTTTAGTCTATTTATTTTGGGGTATCATGATTTTTTGGGGCAGTGGCTTCGGCGTTATCGCGGTATAAGTTGTCAGTTTTATAATCATAACTTTTTATTATAGAGATTTAGTACTAGATAACTATTGCCTAATTTATAACAGATTAATTATTTAATAACTGGCGAGTAAGTCATAATAGATCAGTTAGTGAGCTAGTGTTAATTTCGATAACGATAGGGCACATATCAATTACTTATTGAGCTTAGATATATAGATGATCTCTATATCTACCTTCTAGGCATCAACAAGCATTAGGAATATTGTAATGGCAACAAGACAAGATAATACTATTAGTAATATTAAAAATCTCAACTATGACGCTGTGATTGTTGGTGGTGGTGGCTCAGGTATGCGCGCCTCGTTACAGTTAGCCGAAGCGGGTATGAATGTCGCTGTTATCACCAAAGTGTTTCCAACGCGCTCGCATACAGTTGCCGCTCAAGGTGGTATTGGTGCCAGCCTTGGTAATATGAGTAACGACAATTGGCATTTTCACTTTTATGATACGGTAAAAGGCTCAGACTGGTTGGGTGATCAAGACGCTATTGAATACATGTGCCGCGAAGCACCAAAAGTCGTCTACGAGCTTGAGCATATGGGTATGCCGTTTGACCGTAATGAAGACGGAACTATTTATCAGCGTCCATTCGGTGGTCATACCTCTAACTACGGCGAAAAAGCGGTGCAACGTGCTTGTGCTGCCGCCGACCGTACAGGGCATGCTTTACTACATACCTTGTATCAAAAGAATCTTGAGCAAGGTACACAGTTTTTCGTTGAATGGATCGCTCTTGATCTGATCAAAGATGAAGACGGTAACATCAACGGGGTAGTCGCGATTGAACAAGAAACTGGTACGGTTGCTGTATTCCAGTCCCCTATTACTGTACTCGCCACAGGCGGTGCAGGGCGTATATTCGCTGCCTCTACCAATGCCTATATTAATACTGGCGATGGTATTGGTATGGCCGTACGTGCAGGCGTGCCACTAGAGGATATGGAGTTTTGGCAGTTCCATCCCACAGGTGTTGCTGGTGCGGGCGTACTCTTGACCGAAGGGTGCCGCGGTGAAGGGGCTATCTTGCGTAACAAAGACGGCGAAGCCTTTATGGAGCGTTATGCACCAACGGTAAAAGATTTGGCGCCGCGCGATTTGGTATCACGTTCAATGGACCAAGAGATCAAAGAAGGTCGCGGCTGTGGCCCTGATGGCGACTATATCGTTATGGATATGACTCACTTAGGGGTTGATACCATCATGAAGCGCTTGCCATCAGTCTTTGAGATTGGTAAAAACTTTGCTAACGTTGATATCACCAAAGAGCCTATTCCTGTTATTCCAACTATTCATTATATGATGGGCGGTATTCCAACGACTATTCACGGTCAAGTTATTGTACCTGATTTAGAAGCGGGCACTGATGAAGAGGGTCTATACGCTGAAGGCAAGATAGTCAAAGGCCTTTATGCAATCGGTGAGTGTGCTTGCGTCAGCGTCCATGGTGCCAACCGCCTAGGTACCAACTCTTTGCTTGACTTGGTCGTCTTTGGCCGTGCTGCTGGTAAGCATATTGTTGATGAATATCACCACAACGATCACAATTATAAGCCGCTAGATACCCATGTCCTTGATTTTACACTTAGCCGTTTGGATAAGCTGCAAAAATCAACCGAGGGTTACAACGCACAAGAAGTGGCAGATGAGATTCGCGCTACTATGCAAAAGCACGCTAGTGTCTTTCGTACGCAAGCGCTGATGGATGAGGGCGTAGAGAAAATTCTAGCACTCGGTGAAAAAGTTGAAAATATCCATCTTGCTGATAAATCGCAAGTATTCAATACTGCACGTATTGAAGCTTTTGAAGTTATTAATTTATATGAAGTTGCTAAAGCTACTATGATTTCAGCGGCTAACCGTCATGAGAGCCGCGGTGCCCATAGTGTATCGGACTATGATCGCCCAGAAGATGATGATTATGCACCAAATGGTCGTAACGATCATGACTGGATGAAACATACTTTATGGTACTCTGAAGGCAACCGCGTAATCTACAAGCCAGTCCGTAAGGTGCCATTAACAGTAGATTATATTGAACCAAAAGTTCGGGTTTACTAGTCAAAGTAATATTTTAACGATAGTAAAATTATTTTGATTGAAAGCCAGATTTTATTATTACCAACTTATTAAAAGGTGACCGCCAGCTACATGCAAATACCAATGTATTGATTGTTGAAATAATTGATCGATAAATAAGCAGTCTCATAGTTTATTAAATAACCTATTAGTATTGGTATATTGCAATCCTTGTACGCCCGCCGTCACCTATGTGTGGAGTTTAGCATTATGAGCCGAGGTACTCGCACCATCGAAATTTATCGCTACGATCCTGACAAGGATGCAGCGCCACGTATGCAAACTTATACGGTTGAGCTAATAGAGTCAGATCGTATGCTGCTTGACGTATTATTACGTCTGAAAAAGCAAGACGAGACCATTACCTTTCGCCGCTCCTGCCGTGAAGGCATCTGTGGTTCTGATGGTATGAACATCAATGGTAAAAATGGTCTTGCCTGTTTGCTCAATATGAACACATTACCTGAAAAGATTACTATTCGCCCTCTGCCAGGATTACCGGTCGTTCGTGATTTAGTTGTCGATATGAACCAGTTTTATGCACAGTACGAAAAGGTACACCCTTATCTGATTAATGATCAGCCAGCACCGCCAACCGAACGTTTGCAATCTCCTGAACAGCGCGAACAATTGAATGGTTTATATGAGTGTATTTTATGCGCTTGTTGTTCGACCAGCTGTCCTTCATTTTGGTGGAACCCTGATAAGTTTTTAGGTCCAGCAGCTTTATTGAATGCTAACCGTTTTGTAGTGGATAGTCGTGATAGCGATACGCAAGCACGTCTAGCTCGTTTAGAAGATCCGTTTAGTCTGTTCCGTTGCCGCGGCATTATGAACTGCGTATCAGTATGTCCTAAAGGATTGAATCCTACCAAAGCTATTGGACATCTGCGTAGTATGCTTATTGATCAGGCAGGCTAATGTCGTTATATAAGTGTGGAGTGGTATCAATTGCTACAGTGCTATGCTATTGAGTAGTAGCTACTTAAGAACACCGTCTATAGATAGGCGGTGTTCTTGTATTAAAAGCTGATAGTTTTGATACAAATACCGTCATAAGTACGTAATGTCATATTATTAATACGTTGTTAGCTTGTAATTACTACGATTGAATAAGATAATTTTTAGCAGAGTAAAGTATAGTAATGACTCAATAAATTTATCATATATCATTAAACATAGGTTATAGAAAAACAAGTTGTAGTTCTAGTTATGATTGATAAAATATTAATATAAGTATATTTGTTATTCATTAAGTAAATACTTAGTATTAAGTAAACAAACTGTATCAATTATTTATGACATGATAGGCTATGTGGCAATGTATGCTTGACACTAGAGCCAATAGGGCCAAGTTTTAGAAAAACTTATAGTAGTCGTAGTTAACGATTATACAAAGACTATAATTATTGGGTATGAGAGCATAAAGATAACTAATTTTTACCTTATTACAAGGTTAATATCTACCAAATACTACTATAGACCTAAGTCATTTTTCTGCAATTTAGCATACAAAAACGATATAACAACAAGCACGATTCCATTCATTTATCTATTAAATAGACGATTATTATGAATAGTACAAATAAAAAATCAGCTAATGTAGGGCATACTGAACTTGCAGCTGACAATGCTTACTACATTGAATCCCTTTATGAACAGTATCTTGACGATCCTGCGAATGTTGACGAGGATTGGCAGGAGTATTTTGAGCAATATCAGTCTGCTGATGATGCTAAGCACAACGCCATTCAGGATCAATTCTTGCTGCTAGCGCGCAATCAAACTGCTAATAAAGTGACGACTGCGCCTGCTGCAAACGATGCAACAAGTTTGGTAGACTGTGCCGATCCTAAACAGATGGGCGTACAACAGCTTATCTCAGCCTACCGTCGCCGTGGTCATCGCCGTGCTCAGCTTGATCCGCTAGGACTACATCCACGCGAAGAAGTTGTCGATTTGACACTAGCTTATCACGGCTTATCAGAAGATGATCTTGATACGGTATATCCGACAAGTGATCTTAATATTGGCAAATCAGAAGCGCCATTACGTGAGATTATAGAGATCATGGAGCGGGTTTACTGCCGCTACATCGGTGTAGAGTATATGCATGTCACTACTAGTGTTGAGAAACGCTGGATGGAGCAATATCTTGAGAGCAACCTAGGCCATATCGAATTTGATAAAGAAAAACGCTTGTCTATTCTTGAGCGCTTAAGTGCTGCTGAAGGTTTAGAGAAGTATTTGGCACGTAAATATACTGGTGTTAAGCGTTTTGGTCTAGAAGGCGGTGAGAGCTTTATTCCTGCGGTCAATGAGATCATTCAACGTGCTGGTAGCTATGGTACCAAAGAGATGGTTATTGGCATGGCACACCGTGGACGCTTAAACTTACTGGTCAATATTTTGGGTAAAAACCCAGCGGATTTGTTCGATGAGTTTGATGGTAAAGTGCAGCCAGAGAAAGGTTCAGGTGATGTCAAATACCATAACGGTTATTCATCAAATGTCATGACGCCGGGCGGGGAGGCACATTTAGCACTAGCTTTCAACCCCTCGCATCTAGAGATTGTAGCACCTGTGCTACAAGGGTCGGTACGCGCGCGCCAAGTTCGCCGCAACGATCAGCCGGGTCATAGTGACAAGGATGGCAACTCAGTATTGCCTATCGTGGTTCATGGTGATGCTGCCTTTGCTGCTCAAGGCGTGGTACAAGAGACTTTCCAGATGTCACAAACCCGTGCCTATACTACAGGCGGTACGGTACATATTGTTATTAATAACCAAGTTGGCTTTACTACCAGCCGCCAAGAAGATGCCCGTTCGACAGAATACTGTACTGATGTGGCAAAAATGGTACATGCGCCTATTTTACATGTGAATGGAGATGATCCTGAATCGGTAGTATTTGCCGCCCAGCTAGCGCTTGATTATCGCCATGAGTTTGATAAAGACATCGTTATTGATTTATTTTGCTATCGCCGTAATGGTCATAACGAAGCTGATGAGCCATCAGCAACTCAGCCGCTTATGTATGCCGTTATCAAAAAACTGCCCACCACGCGTGCAATTTATGCTGAAAAACTGATCGAAGAAGGTGTCATTGATAGTGACGAAGCGAAGAAGTACGAAGACAGCTATCGTGAGTCTTTAGACCGTGGTGATTATGTAGCCAATTCACTAGTGAGCGATCCTGATGAAAAGCTTTTTGTAGACTGGGCACCCTATCTTGGCCATGACTGGGTTGATGATTGGGATACCAGTGTCGATATAGAAAAGCTAAAAGATTATGGTCGCAAAATGGCAGAGATGCCAGAAGGTTATAAGCTGCAGCGTCAAGTACAAAAAGTCGTTGAACAGCGTCTGGCCATGCAAACAGGTGAGGAACCGCTGAACTGGGGCGCAGCTGAAACGCTAGCCTATGCCAGTTTAGTCGCTAACGATAATACACTAGTACGTATCACGGGCGAAGATGTAGGCCGTGGTACTTTCTCGCATCGCCATAGCGAGATATACAATACCGCTGATGGTAGCATGTATGTACCCCTAGCTCATATCAGTAAAGATCAAGCCCGTTTTGCTATCTACAACTCTTTATTATCAGAAGAAGCTGTTTTAGCGTTTGAATACGGCTATGCGACGACCGTTCCCAATGCCTTGATCGTTTGGGAAGCTCAATTTGGTGATTTCGTCAACGGCGCTCAAGTTGTCATTGATCAGTTCATCGCTAGTGGTGAGACTAAATGGCAGCGTGTTTGTGGCTTAACTATGCTATTACCACATGGCTATGAAGGTCAAGGCCCTGAGCATTCCTCGGCACGTCTTGAGCGCTTCTTGCAACTATGTGCTGAAGATAATATGCAAGTGATTACGCCCACCACACCTGCGCAAATATTCCATGCGCTACGTCGTCAAGCGGTGCGTCCAATCCGTAAACCGATGATTGTGATGTCACCAAAGAGTTTACTGCGTCATAAATTGGCAACGTCTACTCTAGAAGAGCTGGCTGATGGCAAGTTTGAAACTGTATTGTCAGAGATTGATGAGCACAACGCTGATAAGATCACGCGCTTAGTATTATGCGGTGGTAAGGTTTATTATGACTTACTTGAGCAGCGCCGTGAGCTTGGCTTAGAACATGTTGCAATCGTGCGTATTGAGCAGCTCTATCCGTTACCAGAAGAGCGTTTGATTGCTGAGATTGAAAAATACAGCAACCTAAAAGAGATCGTTTGGACGCAAGAGGAGCCACTAAACCAAGGTGCTTGGTACTATTTAGCTCCGCATATGTTCCGTATCGTAGTACCGCATCCGACTAAAGCTAAAGTCATGGAGCCTGTGGCACGTCCTCCTAGTGCAGCGCCAGCGACAGGATCGCCTAAGTTACACGCTCAGCAGCAGCAAACGTTGGTGGCAGAGGGTCTAGGTGTTAGCGTTGAAGAATTAACTAAATAAAAGCCTATAACGAGGGTTCTTTATCAACGATAAAGGACTCTTTTAGAATAATTTATTAAAGTAAATAGTGACTACGATAGTGTTCGTTATTTAAGTATTTTATCTATCAATAATAAACTTACCAACGAACAAACGACTTCTTCATTTATGAGGGTGTATCATTCTTTATGACGCACCCTTTTATAGGAAGTAACAGTTTATCTTATAATAAATATCAAAACTCAAATCTAAGGAGTATTTTCGATGGCTGATATCAAAGCCCCCGTTTTCCCAGAATCAGTTGCCGACGGTACCATTGTTGAATGGCATGTCGCTGAAGGTGAACAAGTTAGCCGTGACGATCTTTTAGCAGAAATCGAGACTGATAAAGTCGTTTTAGAAGTTGTTGCGCCTGATGATGGTGTGGTGACCAAGATTGTTAAACAAGTTGACGATACCGTTGAGTCTGCAGATTTAATTGCCGAATTTGAAGCAGGCGCTAGTGGCAGTAGCGATACCAGTGCTAGTGATGACGCAGAAGCTGATCAACAGTCTGACGCTGACAAAGATAAGGACGATGCTCCAGCAGTCGATCCTGATCAACCAGCAGCGCCAGTACAGAAAAAGCAAGCCACAGATGGCGGCGAACCTGTACAAGTTACGGATAAAAAAGGTGATCCTGAAGCTGATCATAAAGATCAAAGCCCAGCAGTACGTAAAGCGGCCAAAGAGTCAGGCGTTGATCCAAAAGAAGTTGAAGGTAGTGGCCGCGGTGGCCGAGTTACCAAGTCTGATATGGCAGATCCAAAGCTTAAAGCAGACAGTAGCATCAAAACAGACAGTGGTCGTCCTGTGGCAGAAGCAGTTGGTGAGCGTAGTGAGAAACGCGTACCTATGACCCGTCTACGTAAGCGCGTAGCTGAGCGTCTACTATCTGCAACGCAAGAAACCGCAATGCTTACAACGTTCAACGAAGTCAATATGAAGCCATTGATGGATATGCGTACCAAGTATAAAGATCAGTTCGAGAAGCGTCATGGCGTACGCCTAGGCTTTATGTCATTATTCGTAAAAGCCGCTACCGAAGCTCTTAAACGCTTCCCAGCAGTGAATGCGTCACTCGATGGTGATGATATCGTCTATCATGGTTTTTATGATATCGGAGTTGCTGTATCGTCAGATCGTGGTTTAGTTGTTCCTGTACTACGCGATACAGATCGTATGAGTATGGCAGATGTCGAGAGCAAAATCCGTGAGCTTGGCGGTAAAGCGCAAGATGGTAAGCTTAGTCTTGATGAGATGACTGGTGGTACTTTCACTATCTCAAACGGCGGTGTATTTGGCTCACTGATGTCAACGCCTATCTTGAATCCACCACAAACAGCGATCTTAGGTATGCATGCTATCAATGAGCGTCCTATGGCTGTTGATGGTAAAGTTGAGATTTTACCTATGATGTATCTGGCATTGTCTTACGATCACCGCATGATTGATGGTAAAGAAGCAGTCTTATTCTTATCTACTATCAAAGAGCTGGTTGAAGACCCTGCCATGTTACTACTAGATCTATAAGCTTCTAAGCTTGTATTAGCAATCGCTGATACAAGCTTTTTGCTTTTATGCTAAACCATCTTGCAATTCAAAAAGCATTCTTCATACGGACTTATAAACTGGTGTATTAACTATAAGCTCAAGGCATAATTTAGGGCTTGTTTATCCGTTGTAAAATAACATATGACAAAGCTTGCTGAGTATTGATAAAAGCCAAAATGAATTAAGAGTTAGACTAAAAAAATATACTGAAATTTACATTATTTTAGTTACTTTATATCAAAAGTTATAATAGGAACCTACTATGAAAGACAATTATGATTTAGTCATTATCGGCGGTGGTCCTGGTGGCTATGAAGCCGCTATCCGCGCAGGTCAGCTGGGTATGAGCGTGGCTTGTATCGAAAAACGTGTTTATAAAGGGGAGCCGGCTCTCGGTGGTACCTGTTTAAACGTCGGTTGTATTCCATCCAAAGCGTTACTAGACACCTCACATCGTTATGAAGCGACCAAGCATGACCTTGACGAGCATGGCATTAGCACCGGCGATGTTGAGATCAACGTTGAACAAATGATTGAGCGCAAAGAAGGCATCGTCAAGCAGTTAACGGGCGGCGTCGCAGCTTTGGTAAAAGGTAATGGCGCTGACTGGCTACAAGGCTGGGGTACGCTAATTGATGGCAAAGGCGACGAGAAGAAGATTAAATTTGTCGCGCTTGAAGACGAAAGCGAGAGTACGATTACGGCTAAACACGTCATTCTAGCCTCAGGTTCAGTACCTATCGAGATTCCAGTCGCTCCAACGGACGGCGAACGTATCGTTGATTCGACAGGCGCTCTTGATTTTACCCAAACCCCTAAGCGTTTAGGTGTGATTGGTGCAGGTGTTATTGGACTTGAGCTGGGTTCAGTATGGCGTCGTTTAGGTAGTGAAGTTGTGGTGTACGAAGCGCTTCCTGAGTTCTTAGCGGCAGCTGATAAAGATATGGCTAAAGAAGCCCGCAAAATGTTCAAACAACAAGGCTTAGATATTCGCGTCGATACCAAAGTAACCAATGCCGAAGTTAAAGGCGATGAAGTGGTAGTCACCAGCGAAAACAACGGCGAATCATCGGAAGAGAGTTTTGATAAGTTGATCGTCTGTGTCGGACGCCGCGCTTACTCTGAAAAACTGCTTGGTGATGATAGCGGTGTTAAGCTAACTGAGCGCGGTCTCATCGATGTCAACGACCAATGTCAGACCAATCTTGACGGCGTTTATGCCATTGGTGATCTGGTACGTGGTCCTATGCTTGCGCATAAAGCGATGGAAGAGGGCATGATGGCCGTTGAGCGCATCCACGGCGAAAAAGCTCAGGTTAACTATGACACTATTATCAATGTCATTTATACCCATCCAGAGATCGCTTGGGTTGGTCTTACTGAGCAAGAAGCAGTTGATGCTGGCCATGAAGTCAAAACGGGATCATTTAACTTAGCCGCCAACGGTCGTGCTTTGGCGCAAAGCGAGGCACAAGGCTCTATCAAAGTCGTCGCTGATGCCAAAACAGACCGCTTGTTAGGTATGCATGCAATCTCTGCAGGCGCAGGCGATATCGTCCATCAAGGTATGATTGCGATGGAGTTTGTCTCTAGTATCGAAGATCTACAATTGATGACTTTTGCGCATCCAACGATATCAGAGGCGGTACATGAAGCTGCACTATCAGCAGATGGTCGCGCTATCCATGCTATTCAACGCAAAAAGCGTAAAAAATAAGCCGCTTAAGCAAACGATGAGCTTTAGATTTAGTTTATTTAAAGGCTGATTCATAAGCTCATTTTCATTTTTTATTAATGATAAAAATAAAGGATACAATCAATGAATTTACATGAGTATCAAGCAAAAGAGTTATTAAAAAGCTACGGATTACCCATTCAAGAAGGTATTACCGCTTATAGTGGCGAAGAAGCCGCTGCCGCTTTTGATAAAACGCCTACCGATATGGCAGTAATCAAAGCGCAGGTTCATGCTGGTGGCCGCGGTAAAGCGGGCGGCGTAAAAGTCGTTAAAACTCGCGAAGAAGCCAAGCAAGTGACAGACGATTTGATCGGCACTAATTTGGTGACCTTTCAAACTGACGCTGATGGTCAGCCCGTCAACTTTGTGTTGGTAGCAGAAGACATGTATCCGGTACAGAATGAATTGTACCTTGGCGCCGTGGTTGATCGCTCAACTCGCCGCGTTACTTTTATGGCCTCAACCGAAGGCGGCGTTGATATCGAAGAAGTCGCCAATGAGACGCCAGAGAAAATATTTAAAGTGAGCGTTGATCCCCTAGTCGGTCTCATGCCCTATCAAGCGCGCGATGTAGCGTTTCAGTTGGGCTTAGAGGGCAAACAAATCAATCAGTTTGTCAAAATTATGACTGGCGCTTATAAAGCGTTTGTAGAAAATGACTTTGCACTTCTTGAAGTGAACCCACTAGCGGTACGTGAAAACGGCGAGATCGTTTGTGTCGATGGCAAAATTGGTATTGATTCAAACGCGCTATACCGTTTACCCAAAATCGCGGCACTACAAGATAAAACTCAAGAAAACGAGCGTGAGCTAAAAGCTGCTGAGTTTGATCTAAACTATGTCGCTTTAGAAGGTAATATCGGTTGTATGGTCAACGGTGCTGGTCTTGCGATGGCAACGATGGACATCATCAAACTGTATGGCGGTAAGCCTGCCAACTTCTTGGATGTAGGCGGCGGCGCGACCAAAGATCGTGTGGTTGAGGCGTTCAAAATTATTTTAGAAGACAGCAGTGTTGAAGGCGTGCTCATTAACATCTTTGGCGGTATCGTACGCTGTGACATGATTGCCGAAGCTATCATTGCTGCGGTCAAAGAAGTCGACGTACAAGTACCTGTCGTTGTGCGCCTAGAAGGTAACAACGCTGAAAAAGGTATTGAGCTACTAGAGCAATCAGATGTAAAAATCATCTCAGCTCAAGGCTTAGCAGATGCGGCACAAAAAATCGTCGATGCTGTAAAAGCTTAAACACCTCACTGTCGCTGCAAGTATAGTCGTAAGATGCAACAGTAGCTTGACTGGTATAAGAAAGTATTTATAACTCAGTATCTATAAATTAGGTTAGAGGTTAACTACGCTGGACTAGTAAGCGACTGTTGCAAGACAACCGAATATAAGGAAAAAATAATGAGTGTATTAATTGATAAAGATACCAAAGTATTGGTACAAGGTTTTACTGGTAAAAACGGCACGTTTCATTCTGAACAAGCCATCGAATACGGCACCAAAGTAGTCGGCGGGGTCACCCCAGGCAAAGGCGGTCAAACGCATCTAGGTCTGCCGGTATTTAATACTATGGCAGAAGCGATGGCAGAGACTAATGCAGACGCTTCTGTCATCTATGTCCCAGCACCATTTGTATTAGATTCGATCGTTGAAGCCATCGATGCTGGCGTAAAATTGATCGTGGTAATCACCGAAGGCGTACCGACTATCGATATGCTAAAAGCTAAGCGCTATCTTGAGGAAGCAGGCGATGTGCGTCTAGTTGGCCCCAACTGTCCAGGCGTCATCACCCCAGGCGAATGTAAAATCGGTATCATGCCCGGTCACATTCATCTACCGGGTAAAGTGGGCATCATCTCACGCTCTGGCACCCTAACTTATGAAGCGGTTGCACAGACCACCAAGCTGGGCTTTGGTCAGTCTACCTGTATCGGTATCGGTGGCGATCCTATCCCGGGTATGAACCAAATTGACGCGTTAAAGCTGTTCCAAGATGATCCACAAACCGAAGCTATTGTATTGATCGGTGAGATTGGCGGTACTGCTGAAGAAGAAGCGGCGGCTTATATTAAAGAGAACGTCACTAAGCCTGTGGTAGGTTATATCGCTGGTGTTACTGCTCCTGCTGGTAAGCGCATGGGTCATGCGGGCGCGATCATCTCTGGCGGTCAAGGTACGGCTGAAGATAAGTTTAAAGCCTTTGAAGATGCAGGCATCGCGTATACTCGTGATCCTTCAAAAATTGGCGATAAGCTGAAGGAAGTTACGGGTTGGTAGCATATGTAAGTTACTGAATATAGGTATTTTCAGTGGTTTATCTTGAAAAAATGTAAAGACACCCCTACAATGGGGTGTTTTTTTATATATTGTAAATGACTTTAATAACAAGACTTTAGCCATTAATCTATCTCTACACATCAGTTCAGAGATACTTAATAAAACTGATAGCTTTTTTGAAGTACCTGATGAAAGATTTTGCCAATCTGTTAGATGCTGGTCAGTTTAATTTTTAGGCATTCCTCAAGTATTCAAACTTTAAATACTATTAAGGTAAAAATGCGATAGTTTGCTATTGATACAGACAATAGTAATAGGCATTGGTAAAGTATGAATCTAGATAGCTACAATAAAGAGTTCACGATCTTAACAATCTCCTAATTCCTCTCAAAAAGACTCTGTTATGATAAAAGTATTAAGCATATTCGGTACCCGTCCAGAAGCGATCAAAATGGCACCCGTCATTAAAGCTTTAGAAGCCAATCCAAACATCGAATCTTTAGTCTGCGTGACCGCGCAGCATCGAGAGATGCTCGATCAGGTATTATCTTTATTTGAAATTACTCCAGATTATGATTTAAATATTATGAAATCTGGACAAAGCTTGACTGAAGCTAGCTCACGAATGCTACTTGCGCTTGAACCTATCTTAAAACAGAGCCAACCAGACTTAGTACTAGTACATGGTGATACTTCAACTACCTTATGCGGAGCCATGGCTGCTTTTTATCAACAGATACCTATTGGTCATGTTGAGTCTGGATTGCGTACTTATAATATCTATTCTCCTTGGCCGGAAGAAGCCAATAGACAGCTGACTAGTATCATTACCAAGCTACATTTTGCGCCGACGCAAACCGCTGCCCAGCACCTTTATGATGAACGTAACAATCCCGACTGTATCCATGTAACAGGTAATACGGTCGTTGATGCGCTTTTAGATGTCAAGCATAAGCTTGAGACTGACCAAGCCTTGAGAAATGAGTTACAGCAGCGATTCTCTGCATTAGACTTTACTAAGCGTCGCGTTTTAATCACCGGTCATCGCCGAGAGAATTTCGGTGATGGTTTTGAATCCATTTGCCGAGCTATTAAAGAGCTTGCTGAAAAGTACCCTAATTACGAATTTGTCTACCCTGTTCATTTAAATCCTAATGTTAAAGAGCCTGTCAATAGATTACTAAAAGAGCTCGATAACGTTAAATTAATTGAGCCGCAAGATTATCTACCTTTTGTTTATTTGATGAGTACCAGTCATATTATATTAACTGACTCAGGTGGTATTCAAGAAGAAGCCCCCTCACTTGGTATTCCTGTACTGGTCATGCGTACTACCACTGAACGTCAAGAAGCCGTCGAGGCTGGTACTGTCAAACTTGTGGGTACGCATTGCCCCACTATTGTGACCGAAGTCAGTAATTTAATTGATAATGAAGCCATTTATAAAAAAATGAGTCAGGCACATAATCCATACGGTGATGGGCAAGCCTCAGAGCGTATTGCAGAAACTATTGTTGAATTTTTCAATAAATCAGCTGTTGCAACTAATTAAGAAAATTAACTAGATATTGAGTAAGTGAGATTAAGATGGAAAATATTTGTGTGTTTGGTTTGGGGTATATCGGTCTGCCTACTGCAGCGATGTTTGCGCATCATGGTGCCAATGTCACGGGAGTCGATGTTAATCAACACGCCGTTGATACTATTAATCAAGGCAGAATTCATATCGTTGAGCCGGGTTTAGAAGCGATAGTTAAAAAGGCTGTCGATAATGGTAAGCTTAAAGCCAGCCTAAAACCAGTACACTCAGACGCTTACTTAATCGCCGTACCAACACCGTTTAAAGGTGACGACCATACTCCTGATCTATCCTATATCCAATCTGTTAGCAAAGCGTTAGCTCCTCTACTAGAAAAGGGCGATGTAGTCATCTTGGAATCAACCTCGCCAGTAGGGGCTACCGAACAGATGGTTGAATGGCTCGCTGATGCACGTTCAGACCTGACTTTCCCTAAGTATGATGAACCAGATACTGAGGCCGATATATTCATCGCTTACTGTCCTGAGCGTGTACTACCCGGTAAAGTAGTAGAGGAACTCATCGTCAACGATCGCGTCATCGGTGGTATGACCAAACAATCTACATTAAAAGCTAAAGAAGTGTATCGTCGGTTCGTCACCGGCGAGCTGTTAGAGACTAACTCACGTACTGCCGAGATGGCAAAATTGACTGAAAATGCTTTTCGTGACGTCAACATCGCTTTTGCTAACGAGCTGTCTATGATCTCCGATAAGCTCAATATCAATGTGTGGGAGCTGATCGAGCTTGCCAATCATCATCCGCGCGTCAATATTCTACAGCCTGGAGCTGGTGTCGGTGGTCACTGTATCGCCGTTGATCCTTGGTTTATCGTCAATAAAAACCCTGATGAGGCAAGAATAATCCGTTCGGCTCGTGAGATCAATGACTATAAACCTGAATGGGTGATTGAAAAGATCAACACTGAAGTGGCAAAGCTTAAGTCTGAAGGCATTGAGAAACCAACAGTGGCGCTATTAGGCTTAGCATTCAAACCTAACATTGATGATCTACGTGAGAGCCCTGCAGTTAATATTGCTAAGAAAATGCTCACTAACGCATCTGCTACTGTTTTACTGGTTGAGCCGAATATTGATAAGCTACCTAAAGGCTTGGAATCAGGTAAGCTTGCAACGTTGAAAGAAGCTACAGACAAAGCTGATATTGTAGCTATTTTAGTGGCTCATGATGAGTTTAAAAAAGAAAGTCTACCAAATGATATAAAAGTGATAGACGCTGTTGGTATTATTTAAAGAAAATCATACTAGACTGAAGAGTAATACAAATGAAGAATAAAGAGACAACTAAAGGTGAGTATCAGACTATATCTTATCAATTAGGCAAAGCTCTAATCGATGCAAAAACTGTTGAAGGCGCATTAATACTGCCTTGGAAACTATATAATCTAAGACAAGATGCGAAGAGTCGACGAGCTCAGAAAAAACCAAAGCTAGATTATGGAAAATTTCTTAGAACCAGCTCACCTGATAAATTGCTCATTAAAATCTACGAAAAGCGTGGATTGTTAGGTATTACAGAATTTCTGGAATGGTACGATATTTCAGCAAGAAAAAAGTCTAATATGGTTTACAACAATGCGCTTACAGTGAAGGATCACGATCCCAACTTGTATAGAACATTGATGAAACTGTCTGTTGAATTGAGTGTTAACAAAAGAAATTTAAAAGCTTATGCTTGGAGTAATTATCATCTAAGAGATGCAGAACAACTAGAAGTTGTCATTAAAAAGCTTCTTCAAGAAGGACAAAGAACAGATGACCAAGAATATTTTGAGTTAGCAGATTTGTTTCAGCAAAAGCTGACTACTCTTTCGTCTGAGAAAAGTATAGGAAATCTAGAAGGCTATGATCCCGTCTATGAGAATGGGCTACTAGATTATAAATCTGCTAATTTTAGTGACTTAGTTTTAGAG
Organism: Psychrobacter sp. M4; assembly: GCF_055699795.1. Taxonomy (NCBI): domain Bacteria; kingdom Pseudomonadati; phylum Pseudomonadota; class Gammaproteobacteria; order Moraxellales; family Moraxellaceae; genus Psychrobacter; species Psychrobacter sp. M4. Next base: position 178,348 of record NZ_CM146740.1, read on the forward strand.
TTTTACCTTAAGTATGATAAAGAAAAACTGTTACAGTTTATAAAAGCAAACTCATACCACATGGGAAAATCTGATAGAGCTTTTTTGTTAATTAAGATATCAAAAGCTTTATCAGCGCATGACAGAAAGTTAGAAATATACTTCTGTGAAGAAGCTTTAAAGATTGATCAGAGTGAGAAAACTTTGAGAGCTTGTCTATGGGCTTTTCAAAAGAGCCAAGATTTTGGAAAAACAGCTATAATTTTACAAAAGCTTATTCCTATTTTAGAGCAGTCATCAGACCCACAACAACAGACATTGCTAGAAAAAATATACAAATCTCCTGCCTATAGCTTACTCATCGAAAACCACATTCCTAATGAACCTAAGCATACGATAGAGAGTATTCCTAATAGAATCGCTTATGTCCTACATAATAGCTTTCCTTATTCTTCTGGTGGCTATGCTACCAGAGCCTTTGGAATAGCTGAAGGGTTAAAAAGCCATGGTTTTGAAGTCATTAACATTAATCGACCAGGGTTTCCTATTGACATAAAGGATGATCTTAGTGCTGAGGACGTACCTGAAACTGAAGTTATAGAGGGTCATAAATACGTACGCTCGCTATCAACTTCACGTAGAGGCAAGACTCCTTACGATTATATGCTGGAGGCGGCAGACATTCTTGAGAAAAGATTCATAGAATATCGTCCCAAGTACGTCATAGCAGCGTCCAACCATATTACCGCTATTCCTAGCCTGATAGCTGCAAAACGACTAGGTATTCCATTTTATTATGAAGTCCGTGGCCTATGGGAGATTACAAGGGTTTCACGTGAGCCAGAGTTTGAAAAGAAACCTGCTTATACAGTACAGGTACTGCTTGAAACCTTGGCTGCAAAACATGCTACTCATGTCTTTACCTTGACCAATCCTATGATCAACGAGTTGATAAGAAGAGGGGTTGAAGAAGACAGTATTTCGTTAGTGCCTAATTCTTGTTCTCCAGAGAGCCTTATTCCACAAGAGCGTGATATGGAGCTGGTAGAGAAACTAAATATACCAAGTGATGTCCCAGTCATTGGCTATATAGGTACTTTTGTACAATACGAAGGTCTCGACGATTTAGCAGAAGCATGCGCCATTCTTAAATTAAAAGGTGTGCCATTTAGACTATTACTAGTAGGTAATGAAAATGCATCAGGTCAAGAGGTTGGCCCTATCACTGCCAAAATTGGCGAGCTTGCAACGACCTATGGCTTCAATGACTGGCTAATAATGCCCGGACGAATACCGTTTGAGGAAGTCGAGAGTTACTACTCGCTTATAGATATTGCCCCTTTCCCTCGTAAGCCTCAGCCCGTATGTGAGCTGGTGTCACCAATGAAGCCTCTAGAGGCACTAGCTATGAAAAAAGCTGTGTTAGTCTCTAGTGTCCAAGCGCTAAAAGAGATGGTGGTTGAGGAGAAGACTGGACTGGTATTTGAGAAAGGTAATATTAGTGATCTGGCAGATAAATTGCAGTTGTTAATAGATAACAAAGGTCTAAGACAAACTTTGGGTGAGAACGGAAGAGTCTGGGTAGAGGCAGAAAGAAACTGGATCAAGACGACTGAAATCATTAGTAATCAGCTAAAATTAGTTGCTCATAACTAATATCGAGATAAACGATGGAAACACAAACAGATCTAGATCATATCACTTCAATAAGTGAATCTGCCAAAGTAAAAGCTACTTATGATGGGTTTAGAGTCAAGGTAAGTATCTCAACAGACTTTGAGCGAGTAGAATGTGCATGTTATTTATACCTTGATAGTAAAGTTTCTAGTAAAAGTGGTTATAGAAATAACAGCGAACACGTATTTTATTTTAAAAGAAGTAAAACTAATGAACTAGCAGTCAAGGTATTTTTTCGCGACAAAAACAACTCTGAAATAAAAAAAGTCAAATTATTCCCTATATCAATCAAAGACAATTTTAAATATGAGTTTTCTAAAAACTCATTGGACTCTATAACGTTGACTGACTGCGAGATAGTAAATTCTCAGTCTGATGCTATTACGAAATATGAAAAAAAAGGCTTTCAGCCAAGAGGTGATAACATTCCCTATAAGCTAACTTTCCCGATAGGTTGGTTAGATGATCCATTTAAGGATAGAAACTGGATGTTTCAGCTACACGCTTGGCGTATGCTAGATGGCTACCTTAGTCGGGGTAATACAAAAGACCTGAATTATGCTTCTAAGGTTATCAATGATTGGGTGGCTTTTGAAAAAACTCATAAAGATAAGTGGCTTTGGTACGACATGTCTACGGGTTTAAGGGCTTTGAAAATATGCTTTTACCTAAAAAAATGCTCTGATATGGGTATAGACCACAAGATCAAGTCTCTTGATTATTTATTGCATGAACATCTGCGGCATTTGAGCAATCCAAGAGAGCTAAATACGGGTAATCACGGACTATTCCAGTTGCATGGTCTAAAAAGTTTGACTTACCTACTTAACAATTATAGTAAAGGCGCCTATAACGTAGAAAAAAAGAAAATTTATGCAAATGAGCAAATGGCAGAGCTGATAGCTTCACAGTTAGGATCATATGGTGTACATACAGAGCATTCACCAGATTACCATTTCTTCGCTCATAGAAAAATAACCAAAATGATAAAGACTATTTGGTGGTCTGATCTTGGTAAAGAAACCCTAGATTTTCTTGAGTTGGGTCAGTACGCTAGATCATGGTTAGTTTTTCCAAATGATACTTGTGTACCTGTTGGAGATTCAGCTACTAGCAAACCTAAAAGCAACCTCGCACCGTTAGAGAAATGGCCTCATCATACTAAATCAGGTAACTATATTGGAGCTCAAGTTGATGGCTATGCGGTCATTAGATCTATAAAGGAAGTCCCATTGGAAAAATCTTCTTTCTTATTTTTTCAAGGATCCTTTTATAGTTTAGCTCATAAACATTCTGATGATCTGTCATTTATTTTGCAGGAAGATGGCGTAGACTTATTAATTGATTCTGGCAAGTATAGTTACCAAAGGGATAAATATCGAAAGTATTTTTTAAGTACACGTGCTCATAATACGGTTGAAATTGATGGCAAAAGTACGTCTCGTAGTAAAGAAAACGCTTATGGAAATGCCATACTTAGTCAACCCCAGTGCATTGATGATTTCTGGATACTAAAAAGTAGGGCGGAGCATAAGGAAAATAAATATGTTCATGAAAGAACTATAGTTTATAAACCAGGTGTGGATCTTTATGTCATTGATACTATTATTAATAAAAAGATAAGCCTACCAAGGAAAGTAAGTCAGTGGTGGCATTTTGATACAGATACTGAGGTTTTTATTGGCGAAAACAAAGTTATAGTTAGTAACTCTAAAGGTAAAAGTATGAAAATTACCTCGGAATCTTCAGATAAAGCAGTCAATTACTATTATTATAAAGGGTATGATTCAGGAAGTAGTTTAATTGGTTGGATATCTAAAAGTTACCTTAAATATGAACCAACTTCTACCATTAGGATATCTACTATTTTAAAAAAACGTTCAATTATACTAACTCGATTTAAATTAGATAAGGATTTTTCAGAAGAGCCTATACTAAATCTAGTCAATAATAAAGTAGTAGCAAAGTTTCCTAAATTACAAAAAAATATAGATAATTAAATATCATGTTTCAATTAAAGAAAAATTTGTATTACTCTTTAAAAAAAGAAGTTTAAAAAATAATTTTGTACTCACAGTATCCTTATATAACTAACATTACCAAGTTTGCTAGAAGTTAATAATTGTCTACGCTAGTAATAGAGCTATTTTGAAGTACGCTATTTATATTAGAAGACTTATAAGTACTATCTTTACAATTTTGAAGGACTGTTATGTATAATTCGAACATTTCTGTAGATAAGAATGGAAATATAGTTGCAAGTACTGAATATAAGGGACTGGTTGCTTTTTATCTTAAAAAGAATAATGTAGTTGTAGAAAAGAAATTTTACGAGAAGAAGAGTGAATATACTTTCAAAGATAAGTTTAGTAGTGGTATTTTTAGTATAAGGTTCTTTTTCAAGAAAGATGATAATACAATAGTCAAATATGAGACTGACCTGTATCTTTTCAATGCAAAAGACATCTCGTTAGAGAAGGTCAGAGGTAAGGTCATAAAAGAAAAGGAAGATTATAAAATAACTTATTATGATCGTAACTCAAACATTACTTTTGTCACTTTTAATGGTACAAAAACCACTAAGAAAACAATACCCTTTGGTTTGAGTATTGCTATGGTAAATAACTGGAACTTGATATCAGTGGCACAAGATAATGATACTCAATATCAGAGTTTAAGTTTAGAAGAGTTTCATGAAGCAGTAAAACCAGTTATAGCTGACAAAGATGTATATGCTTATGGAGCTTCTTTAGGTGGTTACTGTACTTTATATTTTGGAGGTTGTATAGATGCTACTATTATTGCAGCTTCTCCAAAAAACTCTGCTCATCCTTCTATTGGCAGAGCTAAGTTTAAAAATTTGAAGTTTAATCACAAGAGTTTTGGTGCTATACCAGCTACTAGCAAAAAAGTTTACATTGTATATGACTCGGCTATAGAAACTGATTCAAAGTTTATAAACGAATATATTTCTTTAGCTTATCCGCATCCAGAATTGTTGCCTATAGAGCATGGTACTCATATGGTTTTACAAACTATGCTTAAAGCTGGAGTGTTGAAGCTTTACGTAAATAGTATTGTCGATAAAAGGTATGGGTATAATATTTCTAAGTATATAAGAGCTAAATGTAAGTATTCTCAAGAAGAAAATAAAGAAGCCTTTGATCTTTTAGAAAGTATTGTTAAAGAAAAACTAGAGATACACTAAGTGATTTTTTAATTGGTAATTAAGGTTATAAACTCAAGCTAAATTTGTAAAACAATATAAGTTACCCTTATCTCAAACATCTATTCATTGTATATTTGAACGACTACGTATTATATTAGGTACAAGTATGAAAGAAGCAGAATCGCAAACTAAGGGTTTTGAGATGCAGACAGAGAAGCTAATAAGAACTATCAGTGAAAAAGATGGTTTTATTACTGCGACCTCTGAAAAAATAGATGACTTAAGTTATGCGTTCTATTTATATATTGATGAAATACTTGTTGAGAAGTCCGGTTATGGGTTAGAAGGTGATTTTCGCTTCAAATCTATTCCAACTAGTCTTAATATCTCAGTAAAATTTTTTTATTTAGATAAGTATGACAATAAAACTTCAATTAAAGAAGAAAGATTGTTTGATCCAATATTACTAGAGACGGTACAGCAAAGACTTTTGGAGATATCAGACGAGGAGTTTTTCGAAGAGGGTTTAGATCTTCTACTAAGAGATGAGATTTCTAGCTTAATTACCTTTTTTGAAAGAAAATACCTAGATTTGGATAATAGAAAAAAATCTCGTTTATACGTTCAACTTATAAATTATGCAAAGAAACAAGGTTTCAAAAAAGATAGTCTACAAGTCTTAAGTAAAATTGCAGTATTGTTGAGTGAAGATAGATATACCGTAATGGCTCATGCAGGTATCTGTATAAACAATGGTAGTATTGCAGAAGCTGATAATGCAATCAAAAAACTGCAAAATAGGTATCAGGTTGAAGATAAGACTATAAGTAAACTTGAAGAAAACTTATTATCTATGCTTAAACAACAACTTCAAAAAATTGATACGGGTAGTAGGACGATAAATAGTTTAACGGCTAAGAGTGAAAGACGTGTCAATTCAGATCAAAAAAATAAGAAAGTGTCAAACGTCAAATATGCTGAAGACCAAATTGTTTCTATACTAGAGAAATCTAATGCCAATGAAGTTGTAAAGCTACTGGATAATGAGGTTCTGAGTAATAAAGTTAAAGCAAATCTTGCTCTACAAGCAGCTAAAGTTGTACGTAATTATAGGGACTCGCGTCCAGAAGATTTTAGACATGATACTAATTTGCTAGCATCTTATGCTTATGAGCTTGATAAGAGTGAAAGTACATTACGTAACGTTTATTTTGCTTATCAGCGCACACTTGAGTATGACAAATTAGAAGAAGTTATTGCGCTTTTACGTATGATTGCAGGAGATAACCCAACATCAAGACAACGTAAACTGCTGTGGTCAACGCCTGAGCATCTCATTACTTTAGCTGATCAAGTTCCTGACCGTAGGCAAGCGTTAGCATACGAACCCACTGAAGGTAAGATCTGTTATGTGATCCATAATAGCTTACCTTATTCGAGTGGCGGTTACGCTACCCGCGGGCATGGTCTGCTGACTGCGCTAAATGCTCAAGGATTAGATATCTATGCCATGACACGACCTGGGTATCCGCATGACATTAGCGACATCAAAGTCGAAGAAGTGCTGCCTGCTGATCGTATAGATGATGTCATCTATAAGCGTCTACTATCACCTTCGCGTCGTGACTATTCAAACTATGAATATATATTAAAAGCCGTAGAGAGCTATAAACAGGCTTTTGAAGTCGATAGACCAGCTTTGATTATTGCAGCGTCCAATCATTTAGATGGTCTGCCTGCTATGTTTGCTGCTCGCGAGCTAGGTATTCCCTTTATCTATGAGATACGTGGCTTTTGGGAGATAACACGACTCTCCAAGTACCCTGAGTTTGCACAAGACCCTATGTTTGAGGTAGAAAAACGTCTAGAGGCTGTAGTTGCAGAGTATGCTGATCATATTTTTACCTTAACTCAAGGAATGATAGATGAACTAGAGTCAAGAGGAGTTCACACTCAAGATCGTATTACTCTATTGCCGAACTCATGCAATGTTGAACGTTTTGACCCTATTCCAAAAGATGCAGAATTGGCAGATAAGCTTGATATACCTTTGGATGTGCCTGTCATCGGCTACGTTGGTACCTTGGTAAGTTATGAAGGGCTTGATGATCTTGCTGTGGCTTGCTCTAAACTAAAACAGTTAGGCTATGAGTTTAGACTCTTAATAGTCGGTAATGAGGACGCTACAGGGCAAAGTAAAGGCAGTATCGTCCAACAAATAGAACAAATAGCCGGAGAGACAGGCTTTAAAGATTGGCTGATTATGCCGGGACGGATACCGTTTGAAGAGGTTGAAAGCTATTATTCCTTGATTGATATTGCACCTTTTCCTCGTAAGGCTTGGCCGGTATGTGAGATAGTGCCACCTATGAAAACCCTAGAGGCGCTATCAATGAAAAAGGCGGTACTGGTATCAAGCAATAAAGCTCTGACAGAGATGATAACCCATGATGTGAATGGGCGTATCTTTGAGCGTGGTAATGTAGAGGACTTAGTAGCACAGCTGCAATATTTGCTCGATCATCCAGAGAAATGGTCAGGTTATGGCGAAGCGGGTCGTATATTTGTGGAAAATGAACGTACTTGGCAGCGCACTGCTGAGAAGGCATCTTTAGTAATTGGTGGTATTATGAATACTGCTACTTCATAACTATACTAGAGACAACGCCTTATGAAAATTCCTTATGAAAATTTGACGAGTAAAAAAAAATCAAAAGAAGAAGCTGTTTTAGAAGCCTATGAGATTCTTGATAAGGGCTGGTCACGGAGAAACTATCCTCTCATAAATATAAATGATCCAATTCCGTGGGCACTCAACTCTCAAGACGAGCGTTCATGGAACTTTTACATCCATTCATGGGATATGATTGATACATTGTTGTATGCTTATAAAAAAGCACCAGAATATAAACTTTTTAAACCTGCATTAGATATAGCTTTAGATTGGATAGAGCGTTATGTAGATATGGAGGCTGATGCTCCTATTGATTATCAAAATAGTACTGATTTCGCTTGGTACGATATGGCAGTAGGGTTAAGGGCTTATAGACTGGCATATATATACGATGAATATAGACGAGAAATAAAAAATGACGATTTGATTAGTAAAAAGCTTTGGAGTGGTCTTTTAGCTCATCAAGTTTATCTAAATCTAGATAGTAATATCACTTTCCATAATAACCATGGTTATTATCAAGCTGCTGGACAAATCGCTATGGGAAGACGATTTAAAGACACGTCTCCCATTATGGCGCTGGCATTAGAGCAAGGCATATCGCGATTTAAGATCATGTTAAACCAGCAGTTTACAGAAGAAGGTGTCCATCGGGAGCACTCTCCAGATTATCATCGTATGGTCTACGATACATTAATTGGTGTATTAAAAGCAGAGTTAATAACAGATGATGATATTTTGTCATTCACTTATAAGATTGAAGAAGCGCTATCTTGGTTTATATTACCAAATCAACGTATTGCTAATTTTGGTGACTCTGATTGGCGTTTAATGCGTGTGAAAAGCTCAGCTGCTGAAAAAAAATGGCAAACTCCTATGATGAAGTTTGTAACGACGAATGGAGAGATAGGTAAGTTAGGCGATGATAGTCTGAAAGTATTTGAAGAAGCCGGCTATTTCGTTGTACGCAGTAACGATTCTTCTAAGAATACAAGTTATGAGCAATATAGTTATCTTGCGCAAACGGCTGCTTTTCATTCGCGCACCCATAAACATGCTGATGACCTTAGCTTTATCTGGTACGACCGTGGACATAATATTCTGATAGATGCTGGTCGATATGGCTATATTGGAAAGGCTGAAATGGGATCTGATTTATGGCAGCAAGGGTATTGGTATACTCATCCTAACCGATTATATTGTGAGTCTACCCGTGCACATAATACGCTTGAGTTTGATAATAGTGATCATTTACGTAAGGGTATAAAGCCCTACGGAAGCGCAACTAAGAGATTTAAGCAGTATCCAAACGGTCTCACGGTCATCGAGACTGAATGTAAGCATAATAAAAGCATCAGACATGCAAGAGTCTTAATATATATGCCTAATCAATGGCTAATCGTATTTGATTGGTTTAAAGATAATTTGGATGGTGTACATGACGTAAAGCAATGGTTTAATTTTGATTCAAAAATTGAGCTTGTCAAGTCTGATAACATTTATCATGCTAAGTTAGATGATAATACTAAGCTACATGTTACGAGTCTACTGAGTGGAGCTGAAGGCTCTAATGTAATGCGCGGAGTAGAAGAACCGAGGTTACAAGGTTGGTTTTCACCTGCAGAACGCGAGTTCTTACCCACAGATTCACTTAATTTTAGTTTAGAGCAAGTCAATACTGGTTCATTTGCTACGCTATTTAGTTTTAACGGTTTTTCTAGTGTTATTTTAAGCGAAAATAGTGTGACGACTTCAGGGCGTAATCTAGTAATTGATTGGAATGATAAAATTGGTGGCCATAATATTTCTTTAAACAGACAGGCGAACCAGCCTATTGTAATCAACTATAATGTTCATATTAAAGGATCTGAAAAATGATAGATAATAGAGTTTTTATATTTTCTAATTTTAATGAAAATCCAGATTTTTTCTTTCAAGGTTACTGTTTTATTGAACATGACTATATCTATGGTTTTGAAGGTGCAAAAAATTATGAAGTAGTGAAAGGAAACAGAATTAATTTTGATGAAGACGGTTGTTACGTACTAATGCGTAAAAGTGGATGTAATTATTTATTTGGTGCAGATTACTCTGGTTATAAAAAAATATTTTATTATCATAACCCCTACGAAAAAATATGGATTGTATCTAATTCAATAAATCTAATTGTGGAGTTGATGAAGGAAAAAGGTCTAAAGTATACTCCTAATTGTGCCCAAATAAATGCAATGGTACTTAATAAAAACTTTAATCAGCAGTTAACTTCATTTAAAACACCTGTAAATGAGATAAAACTATTACCTGTTAATACATATCTAAGTATAAATGATAATTATTTTTCAATAAATGAATGTGAAAATACGTTATTAAGCCATTTTAATAATTATGAAGAAATAATACATAAGTATTTTGAAATATGGACATCAAGATACCTAACTTTAGTAAAAAATGAAGAAGTTGTTATAAACCAAGATTTGACAGGTGGTATTGACTCTAGAGCTATATTTTCTTTAACGCATTTAGCAAATGATAAAGTACTAAATAAAAGGCCTAATAATCAAAAATTAGTAAGCAGAGTCTCACGTGGAGATAAAACAGATTATGATATTGCTAAAGAAATTACAGGTTTCTATAATTATAATTTGCAGTCTAGTATACCTAATGAAGATGAACTACTAGATGTAAAAGAAAGTTATGATCTTTGGAAGCATATTAATTTAGGTAACTATCATCCTATATATTTTCCTGTGAACAATATGAATCCCTATATAGTAAAGTTGAATGGTGCAGGTGGGGGTAATTATAGCCCTTATTATAGTGCTAATGCAAAAAACTATTCAAAACATAGGTTTGAATTATATACAGGCCAGTTTACAAAGAATTTTAAATATGGATTTTTAGGGAATGAATATAAGAACAATATATTAGAAAGCATGCAATATATAAGTAAGCAAATAAATAATAAATCTAATGAAAAGCTAACTTTACATTATACTAAGTTTAGAAATAGATTTCACGGCGGAATGATTCCTCAATACACTGTATGTTTTACTCCTCTGAGTTCAAAATATTTAGACTGTGTTATGGCTGTTTGTAGTAAAGATAAAATACAGTCGGCACAGATTATGTATGATTTAATTAACGTTACTAATGAATTATTACTTATGCCTTATGACTTTGTAGAGAAGAGCCCTAAGAACATTAACATTGAAAACATTTTGTGTTTGAGTCGAGAATTAAATGTAAAAGCAGGAGATAGCTATATTTCGAAGCTACCTCAACATATTGATCAGAATCAGTTGATAGATAAAAATATCAGTTGTATGGAATATATCTTTAAAGATTTTAAGCTAGCTTGCCAAAGTGAATTTGTTCAAGAGTTCTGGGGTTCAGAGTTTCTTTATAATACTGAGAAAGCTCTAGTAGCAGCTATTAAGAATAATAAATTTAGTCACGGAAGAGATGGTGTTAATGTATCAGCTGTAATAACCTCAGGTCTTTTCTAGTTATTAAATCTACTACAATTAGAAATATTGGTTAATTATATTACTATATAACGTTAAATTTTAATCTTTAGAAAAATATTAGGAACTTTGAATGTTTATTGCTATAACTCGTTTTAGTTTATTTATTCCTAATTCTAACGGATGGAATATATCAAGAGATATTGATGGCATTAATAAGTATAAAAACGAATTATTCGAAGAGTAAAGGCTAAATTTTCGAATAAACCTTTTGAGTAATATTACTCTTCCGCTTTTAGAAAAAGCTGTTGAAGATTATGATTTCCTACATGTCATTGATTATTCTGATTGTCTTCCAACTAAATATATTTCAATTTTGAAAGGTTTAGAAAGAAAATACAGCTTCATAAAACTTAATGTATATGACGAAACTGGTAAACCTGAAAGAAAGATAAATAAAATAGCAATTGAACATTTCGACCTAAAATCTATAAAAGAGGATAAGTTTATAGGAAGATTCGTACTAGACGATGATGATTGTGTATCTCTAAAATATTTTAAAATTATGAAACAATACCTAAATAGTTGTTTTGAAGGTTTTTATATATCTATAGGTTTAGGAGTAGTAGGAATTTTTGATGAAAATAATAATTTTATACATTGTGCAGAAATTTATAAGCCCAAAATAAATATAGGTTTCATGAACGTTGGTCGTTATAGTCACAAAGATGAGAAGATCTATTTTTCAGCAAAAAATACTGCGCATATGAATATGGACAAAGTAAATAGAGTGACACTAGACTCTAGGGAAATTGGTTTTTACTGGTCAAGACACTATAGCCAAGATACTAGGTTAGGAAAAAAACAGGAAAAACTTGAAATTATGATGAATAGTTTAAAGAGCCTTCCATCCTTAAATAAGGAAGAGTTAGATACATATTTTGGTTCTGACTTTTATAACAAGATGCAAAATCTGAATCAACCTAATAATTAGTAAATACTGAGAATACAAATGGAATCTTCTAATATTTTAGGATGCTATCAAAAATTAGGTGTCTATGGATTGATTACCTATTTAAATCAACAGAACAATGACAGTAATCCAAGAGTTAAAGCTTACAACTTGTTAAAAGCAGGTCGCGAATTAGCCAAAAAATCAATAAGTGAAAGACTTAGCTATCTGCCAAATATAGCTTTTGATCTGAGTCGACACGAAAGTATTTATCGTATAGCTGCACTGCTTTATATTGAATTGGGTAATATGAACGAGGCTCTAGAGTGCTTAGCTTATTTACACTACTATTATAAAGACCAAGCGATAGAACCGCATGATCAGTATGAACTAATTAAGCAGCAATTAATCGAGAATTATAAAGACGCCGCTCAAATTGAAGCCTATATAAAAAACTATCAAGAACAATACCAGCAGCAGAAAATATTAAATAATATTAAAGAATATTCTGAGTCTATGCCTGCTGACGATGTTACGGAGCAAAAGACTTATTTTAAACGCTTGTATCGTCGTTATGGTGTAGAGACTTTGATTGCCGCTATAGAGAACGATGTCCGGTTTAATGATCGCGCAAAAGCGGTGCTGCTCATTAGAGCCAGTCGTACCATTGGTGCTATCGCTGAAGAAGGAACTAGCATTGAATCTATTTTTGCTAATAGAGCACTTGAGCTGGATACCTCAGATACTGTAGTGAAAAATAGTTATCAAGCATATATGAGAGCTGGAGATTTAAACCAATTGGCTAAATTAAAAGAAGCTTATCCAGAGATTGCATAGCGAATATGTGAACTTGTATTTAATTATTTTTTGTTAAAGTTATTAGATATATTTTTAGGTATCTATATCTTAAACATTTGATAATAAATCATTCAATCTTTTATTTATTTTAGGGCAGTCGGGCTTTAGCGTGGCTGCCTTTTTTATAAATTTTAAAGCCATGTTTCGATCATAAAGAGCATAAAGATCACTAGCATCCCTATAAAAAAAAGAAGCATGTCTAGGCTCATGATATTTATGACGCAGCATATTCAAACAGTGTTCCATGACAATTTGCTTCCTAGCATTGGTCATTTGTGGATTACGATTGAGCATAAACCGATGATAGCCAATATAATCTCGTCGTTTTTTTAGGGTATTAAAAATCTCTGGTTTAGCCGTTAGATAATTATCGCTGACGATACTACTAACGATTAAATCTAAAGCATTAATTTTCGCTAAATGTCCAGGCATACCATGACCCACTCCGGGTACTCTAATTTGAGTGGTCTTTGTACAGTGAGTCATAAAGCGCTTGGCTTGAAGGTGATCTAACTGAAACGTCGGATCATAGATAATGTAGTTGTCCGTGGTTTGACAGCCCTTAACAGCATCGTGATACCCACTGTTCCAGTTGTTATACCAAGCATAATCTTCCCTAGTGTCCCAAGGGGCAAGACGATGATTAAGAGTAGAAAAAGGGTTGAATAATATACTAGTATCCGCAGACAAAGCTTTTGCGAAGGTAGCCGCTGCGTAGCCTCCCATTGAGCTTCCATAAGTTATCTTTTTTGAAGGATAGTTTTGGAATAAATTTTTCGACTCAATACATCTCATTAGGGCAATAAAAAAGGGATGACGATACCAGCGGGTATAGTCAGATTCCAAAAAAGCACAAATGTTCCAGCCTTTATTTATCACGTATTCGTAGCCCCAGCCTTGTCTACATTCAAAAGTCGTCTGCTCCATATGTTCAGCAATATGACGGTTATCAAAGGTAAATAGTAAAGGCTGACTATAATCTTCAATATATAGGTTAATAGCGTAGCCATTTGGCAGATCAATCTTTTCTTTTATCGACAGTTTATTATCTATATGGTATCGGATTTTTTCTAAGTTTAGTTTCACATTGATAGGCAGGGCTTCTACTGGCATAAATAAATACTCGTAAATTTTTTATAAAATTGCTGTTTATAAAGTTAATAGTGATTAGAAGTTACCAGTAAAAGTATTACTAGCGTGACCTTTTTTGATGTTACCGTCGTTATCCGTTCCTGTATTGTTGAAAATCTTATTATGTTCTGCGTCTTTGGTAAGGTTGATAGCGACCTTGGAGTTAGTAATAACATTATCTTTAATTAGGTTGTGAGATGAAGCTAATGAGATGGCATATTTTTGGCAGTGTTGTAAGTGATTATCTATAATTGTTAAGTAGTTTACCTCTGGTCTACTAGCAGTGATACCATAATCAGCATTAATAATTTGATTACCTTTAATGCTCATATGATCGCCATTACAACGTATCGCTTTATGCACAGTATCACGAATAATATTATCAGCGATGATACTAGCCGCGCCTGCAGAGATGCCTTCGTAAAACCCAATCACAGTATTGTTGGCTACCATGCAGTTCTGGGCACCGTTTAGTTTGATGCAGGCACTTTTCTCTTCGATCGCTTGATCAACGTAGTTATTTAACACATGAATGTCACGGGACTTTTGTTTAGGTAGCTTAGCTTCCGATGAGGTTTCCGCCTTTACTAGCGAGCGAATATTATGACCTATACAGCCTTTGACAATACCTTTGCCTGAATTAAGCTCAAAAAGAATAGCATCATTGCCGACCTGCTCAAATGTACAAGCGTCAACAATATTGTAGCGTCCTGATGCTTTGTCCTTATCAGAGCTAAAGCGTCCAAATCTTATGACATGTTCTTTGCAGCGTGAAAAAGTAACACCATATATCTGGTTATAATGACCCTTGAATGAGTAAATATTATTACTTTTACAGTCTTTGATGACGCCACCTCTTACTATATTATGTCTAGTTTCTTGTTCAAATATAGCGACATTATTTTTGAAGTTATGAGCGTCTATATTATTTAACTCAACCTGCTGGTTATTAGTGAACCTTAATGCAACTTGGTGTTTTTTATTTACCTCAACAGTCGTACTACCATCAAAAACAATATCCGATATCTCAATAGGATTAGTTGATTTGTCATACATAAGCCCGCTATATTTAGTATCCTGATTGCTCATGATGCAAGCCTGATCACCGAAGAAGGAAACCCCTTTGATATCAATACCAGAGAGTAGATAAGTACCAGCTGGGAAAAATAGAGATCGCTTCTTTGTAGCAGCTCTATCAAAGGCCGCTTGTACTGCCTTGCTATCATCTGTGTTACCATCTCCGGTCGCACCAAACTGTTTTACTGAAAGCTGCTGGGAGTTTGAAGAAGAAGGTTTAGAAGACATAGCGCAAGCAGACTCCATATAGACAATACTCGATAACATGGTAAGTTTAAACAGTTTTTGATTGAATTGACGACGATCCAAAAGGACTCTCCGAAAGGACTAAAAGTTAAAATTGAAAATTGAAGAAGTTTAAAAAGTGCTACTGAGGAGATGATTGATAATTGATAAAGTGGTCATCTTATTAGTATAGAATTTTATTGTTAGATGAATACTAAATAACGATACACTCCATCGAGTATCTTTATTGTACAGTGATGTTAGCATTGTCATTACCCAAACATCAAAGTGTTCAATTTTTAAACTTAAGACATAGGATCATACTTTGTTAAAGTTAGCACTAATCAGTGACGAGTTAACCTCCAAATCCTTGCATAAATCAGATGCTTTTAAAGTCGTTGAACAGCAGCTTCAGTATCAGCTTTGGAAAAGACGTAAGCCTGATTTTATCTTAGTGGAATCGGCATGGCGCGGTTACAAAGACAAGTGGCGCTATAAGATAGCCAATTACCCTGATTACCCTGAACGCAGTAATGTCGAACTGCGTAAACTCTTAGAGCTTGCTGATAAGCATAACATTCCAGCCGTATTCTGGAATAAAGAAGACGGGGCGCATTTTAACCGCTTTATCAATTCGGCCAGTTTATTTAAGTATATTCTGACAGTTGATGAGAACTGTGTCGAACGCTACCAGTCGATACTAGGTAAAGACGTCCGAGTAGGGGTACTACCTTTTGCTGTGCAGCCTAAGTTTCATTACCCTATCTCACTCCCTCCTCATTATAATCAAAGCCTATTCGTTGGCAGCTACAGCCATCATGTGCATAATGCTCGCCAAAAATGGCAGGACATGGCATTTACGGCGGCCTCCCCGTATGGACTCACCATTGTTGATCGTAACTCTGACCGCAAATCAGACGTGTATCGTTATCCTGACTTGCCTAATATGACTATCAAGCCTGCCGTACCTTATAATCAGACAGGTGCGCTATTTAGGCAGTATTCGCATTGCCTAAACGTTAACACGGTAACCGATTCTGCCAGTATGTTCTCTCGTCGTTTGATTGAAATCATGGCTTGTGGTCGTTTAGCGGTCACCAATCCAAGCCTAGCAGTCAGCACGCGCTTTGAAGGGATGTGCGAAGTCATTGATAATAAAGAACAAGCGGATGAACTATTTGCGCAGTTAGCTAAAGGCTATACCAAAGAGCAGACAGAAATGATGCGCTACGCAAGTGATCATGTACTACAAAATTACAATTATGATAAATGGTTACAACGCATTATCGAGTTTATTGATTTATAGTAAGGAAACTATTTTTTACTAGACTCATTTACTACTATGTCCACATCTACCATCACCCACGCCGTCATCCCTGTCGCAGGCTTTGGCACCCGTATGTTGCCGCTATCTAAGTCTGTTCCCAAAGAATTATTACCACTAGGCAATCGTCCTGCTATTCACTATGTGGTGGCAGAGGCGATCGCTGCTGGTATCAAGCATATTGTCTTGGTCGGCCATGCGCAAAAAAGCGCGATTGAGAACTACTTCGATATCAATGCCGAATTAGATAATCAGCTGCGTCATAAAGGTAAAGACGCGCTTGCCGATAGTCTTAACTGGCTACCAGAAGATGTGAGCGTGTCGATGATACGTCAGGGCAAGCCTCTAGGCTTAGGTCACGCAGTATTGGCAGCGCGTCCGATTATTGGTGAGCACGATTTTGCAGTATTATTGCCCGATGTGGTGCTTGATCCCTTTACTACCGATATGCACACGGATAACTTAGCGTTTATGATCGATGCCTTTGGCAGGGACAAACACTCACAAATTCTGGTAGATGCGGTTGCAGATGAAGACGTGCATAAATACGGTATCGCTAAGCTTATCGATAGTGAGAGCAAGACTGATCATAAAAACATAAATGCTAGCTTTAAAGTGGCAGGCTTTGTAGAAAAGCCCAGCTTAAACGATGCGCCCTCTAATTTAGCCGTGGTAGGTCGATACGTGTTTAGCAATCAGATCTTTGATTATTTAGCGCAGACGACAGCCTCGGTAGGCGGTGAGATTCAGCTGACCGACGCTATTGACGCTCTAATTAGCGAATACGGGGTCAATGTCACGACTATGCGCGGTGACAGCTATGATGCAGGCGACATGCGCTCTTATATGCAGGCGTTTATCTATTTCGCCGAGCAGCAGCTAGGAGGTAATGAGTAGCTGATGGACGTTATAAAAAATATGAAAGCTTATAACAGCGCTCGCCACTCAGCGCATTGGCAGCAATTGCAGCAGCTAGCAGATAAGCGGTGGTCACTGGCCAGCTTATTTGCGCAAGATGAGACGCGCGCGACACATTTTAGTGTTGAGTCCGGCGCGCTGTATATGGACTTTAGCAAGCAGTGTTTAGATGAGACAGTGTTATCTCATTTGTTAGGCTTAGCTGATAGCTGTGATTTGTCAGCACGTATTCAAGCGCTGCTGCAAGGAGCGATGGTCAATACCAGCGAGGAGCGCGCGGCGCTGCATACAGCGCTACGACTACCGGAGACTGCTAAGCTGCAAGTCGATGAGCAAAATGTGGTGGCTGATGTACACCGGAGTTTGGCGCAAGTAGCACGCTTATCTGAGCGCGTACGCACTGGTACTTGGCGCGGATTTTCGGGTAAAGCTATTACCGATGTGGTCAACATTGGTGTTGGTGGTTCAGACTTGGGGCCACTGATGGCAACGACTGCCCTTGATGAGTGGGCAGATACGGATATCGAGGTGCATTTTGTCTCCAATATGGACGGCACTCAGCTGGATAATTTGCTCAAGCATTTAAATCCTGAGACCACTTTATTTATTATCTCCTCCAAATCCTTTGGTACCATCGATACTTTATCTAATGCTAAAACCGCGCTGTCGTGGCTACTAGCTACGGCGAAATTAGTTGCTGGTACTGAGGACAGCGTACTGCGCCGCCACTTTATTGGTATCTCCGCCAATAGTGACAAAATGAGCGCTTGGGGCATCCATCCTGAGCACCAGCTCCAGCTTTGGGACTGGGTTGGCGGCCGGTTTTCTTTGTGGTCAGCGATTGGACTGGCTACTGCTATTCGTATTGGCATGCCCAGCTTTAAAGCGCTATTGGCTGGTGCCCATAGTATGGATGAGCATTTTGCACAAACTGATTTTGGACAAAATCTACCAGTACTTTTAGGGTTGATTGCAGTTTGGAATAGCACTTTTTTGCAAGTGCACGCGCATACGGTGTTGCCCTATGATGGCCGTTTGATCTATTTGCCAAGCTATTTGACCCAGCTTGAGATGGAGAGTAACGGTAAGTCAGTGACCCAGCATGGCGATCATATCGACTACGATACTTGTCCGATTCTTTGGGGCGAGATTGGTTCTAACGCGCAGCACGCCTTTTATCAGCTGTTGCATCAAGGCACGCAGCATGTTTCTTGCGACTTTATTGCCTGTGTGAACCGTTATAGTGATAAAGAGCACAATGCCTCATTGCAGCAGCAGCATGAGCTGTCGTTGGCCAATTGTTTGGCGCAAAGCCGGGTACTGGCTTTTGGCAATGACGCTGTTGGCGACGATATTTTGGACAATAATATCACTGTGGATGCCGATAAATACAAGCACTACCGTGGCAATCAGCCCTCAACGACTATACTTATTGACGAGCTGACCCCGCAGAGCTTAGGAGCACTGATAGCTCTTTATGAGCATAAAGTCTACGTCATGGCCAGTATTTGGGATATTAACCCATTTGATCAGTGGGGAGTTGAGATGGGCAAACAGATGGCAGAGTCGGTATATGCGGCTCTGCAACAAGAAGCTAGCGATCAATTTGATACCTCAACCAATCAATTATTAGAACATATCAAACGCTGGTCTTAATGTTGTCTTAGGTTTAATGATAAGCTATCGTAGGCTGGTTTTTTAATCCTGAGAAACGTTAAAAAATTGCACTGCAATTTTAGTTTCGCAAGAGAAATTCTTTAAATAGAATTTCTGTAAGATACTTTGAAATCTATAATCTAAATGTCTTGCCATTAAAAAGGATATAAGATGTCTGTTACTCCAAGCCATGCCGATAATATTAATGATACATTAGAAGTCTGTGTCATCGTTGGTCATGGTATCGAAGCCATTACCAGCGCTGTAGTACTGGCAAGTTTGGGTCAAACTGTGCATCTCTACGCTGATATGAACGTACTTGCGCAGCAGCTCCAGCAATACGGCTTTGAGCGTCATCTGCAAGCACTATGGCAGATGTATGATCAGCAGCAGCAGATTGTCAGTCAAGCATTGCCTAATAGCGCGGATAAACTACTGCAAATTTACAAAGCGTCAGCAGCTGATAGTCAAGACGATGACGCCATAAAAGCGGCACAACATACAAAAGATGATACAGCCGTTGCTCTTTATTGGTTGTTTTTGGATAGTATAAAGTCAACTTGGCAGGATGACAGTTGGATTAGCGCTTTTAACTACAGCGATGAGCAGACGCTGCCTATAGTATTGAGTGGTATTGAAGCACTGGGACAGGTCGCAGATATTGCCACGCGTCTAAAGCGGGCTTGGGTCTATTACGTGCCTTTTGTTTTCTTGCAAGACGGAGATGCTTATAGCTCTATGCTGAGTCCGTCTTTATGGCTGCTGGGCGAGAAGACAGCCGATAGTAGCCGTCAGCACCTAAGACCTTTGCAGCCTTTGATGCAACATGCTAGTGCTTCTCACTGCGCTGATATTGCTACCATAGAGTTTGCACGCAGTAGCATTATGAGTATGCTGGCAACGCGGGTGAGCTTTATGAATGGGCTGTCGCGATTGGCAGACAGTCATCATATTGATATCCAAGAAGTCAGTTATATTATGGGACTGGACGCGCGCGTCGGTAGCAGCTACTTAAAAGCAGGCTGGGGTTTTGGCGGTAATACGCTACCCAGCGAGCTGCAGCAGTTAGAGCAATCGGCGCAAGCCAGCCGCGTAGAGATGCCCCTACTGCAGGCGGTCCAGCATATCAATGAGGATCAAAAAGAGCTGATATTTCGTAAGTTCTGGCAGTATTTTGATGGCTTCATCGATAATAAAACCGTGATGATTTGGGGCGGCAGTTATAAATCAGGGTCCGGTCGTACAGCTGGTTCGGCTATCCATCCTTTGCTGGCTTTGTTATGGTCTTATAATATTCGTACCTTAATCTATAGCGATAAAGCCAAGGCTGAGCTACATAGCTTATATAGTGAGCAGCCATTATTGCAGTTGCTTGATGATCCTTATACCAAGCTTCATAGTACGCAGGCCTTATTTATTATGAGCTGGCCGCTACATTATCCTTTGGAGATCAGCCAAATTAATAAGACCGCTCAGCCTATTTTTGATGCACAAAACGCACTGACGCGCCCGCAGATACAAAGCTTAGTTGGGGATTATATGGGTATTGGGCGAGCCAAATAATCAACAATCAGTCTTAAGCTAGCACCGCACCCTGCGCCTCCAGCCACTGTTGTATCTCTTGGATCTTATCAGCTAGTAATTGCTGATCCCCGCGAGCTTCGATATTTAGCCTAATCAAAGGCTCAGTGTTCGAAGCGCGTAGATTAAAACGCCAGTCACCAAAATCCAGACTTAAGCCATCAAGCGTGGTTTTGGTAGGGTTTTGCTGGCTATATTTGTCTTCAATATCTCTAATAATAGTCGGTGCGTCATGATCGGTTAGGCGAAAGTTAAGCTCACCTGAGCTGGGATAAGCGCTGATATAATCGCTAACCAATTCCGACAAAGTTTTATTAGTGATGGATAACAGCTCAATGGTAAGTAGCCATGGAATCATACCGCTATCGCAGTAAAAAAAGTCGCGAAAGTAGTGATGAGCAGACATCTCGCCGCCATAGACCGCGCCGGACTTACGCATCATATACTTGATAAAAGAGTGCCCTGATTTACTGATAACCGCTTGACCATTACGAGCTTTAATCACCGCTTCGGTATTGTAGACCACGCGCGGATCATAAACGATAGACTCGCCCGGATACTTATTCAAAAACGCCTGCGCGAGCATCCCCACTACGTAACTACCATCGACGAACTCGCCGTTTTCATCGAATAAAAAACAGCGATCAAAATCACCATCAAAGGCAATACCTAGATCGGCCTTGTGCTTTAATACAGCCTCTTGAGTTGCTGCTCTATTGGCAAGAATCATCGGATTAGGAATACCATTAGGGAAGCTGCCATCAGGCTCATGATGCAATTTGACGACTTCGATCGACGCCTTTGCTTGCTCAAGCTTAGCGACCAACAAATCAACGACAGGGCCAGCGCTACCATTGCCTGAATTGATCACAAGCTTTAACGGTTTTAATTTAGCGATGTCAATAAAGCTTATTACATGATCAATATAAGCGCTTTTGTCAGTTAATAACTGCAACTTGCCTTTATGACTAGGCTGGTTAAACTGTCCAGACTCTGCTAATGCTTGAATCTCTGCTAGACCTTCATCGGCGCTGATAGGTTTTGAGTGCTCTTTGACCAGTTTTAAGCCATTATAATTAATAGGGTTATGGCTTGCCGTGACTTCTATACCGCCTAGCGCTTGATAATGGCTAGTAGCAAAATAGACCTCTTCGGTACCCGTCATACCAAGGTCGATCACGTCGACACCGGCGTCCATAATACCTTTAAGAGTCGCTTGTTTTAGGGTTTCGCTTGAATGACGAATATCGCTGCCGATAACGATAGTAGGCTTTAGATCTGCTAAATCTTTAACATCGCTAGTCTGCGCCGGATCACGATAACGCTGATATAAAATCTGCGCAAAAGCACGGCCGATACGGTAGGCGATCTCTTCATTGAGATCAGCCCCAAGTTCGCCGCGAATATCATAGGCTTTAAAAGAGTTGATGCTTATAGGATCAAAGGTGCTAGTCGGTTGGTAGCTGGCATGAGTTGGCGTAGACATATTATAAAATTCCCTGCGCTTAAAAAAAGAGGGGCTTAAGCTTTTTTATATAGTGAAACAACCATTAATGATACACTAACTGCTAACTAATTTGAGTTATTAGATAATAAGTAGTAATAAAAAATGTTAAAAAGACAAGAGTAACCGTTATGAGTCACCAAGTTATAAATACCCAAAATAATTCTAATCAGTCAAATCAAATTCTACCTCCTAAACCAGTGCTAGGAGCCCCTGACGCTAGTGGCGAAATGGCTGATTTATTAGCACTAATGGCGCGCTTGCGGGCGGACTGTCCGTGGGATCAAAAGCAGACCAATCATAGCTTGATTCCTTACGCCATTGAAGAAGCTTATGAGCTAGGCGAGGCGGTACAAACAGATGACGATGAAGATATCAAAGGCGAGCTTGGCGATGTGTTGTTGCAAGTAATTTTTCATTGCCAGCTCTACGCTGAGCAAGGACGTTTTGATATCGAAGACGTTATCACCACGCTACAAGAGAAGCTGATCCGTCGCCATCCGCATGTGTTTGAGGCTGAGCGTCTCAAAGACGACGCAGCAGTAAAAGCGCGCTGGGATGAGATCAAAGCTGAAGAAAACCAAGCGCGAGAAGCACGAGGCAAACCGCGTCGTCGCTTAGACGCCTGTAGGGCTGGTAGCGCGCTGATGCAAGCGCAGGACGTGCAAAAGCAGGCGTCGAAACTAGGCTTTGATTGGGACGATGTAAGCGGAGCGCTAGATAAATTAGATGAAGAGATTAGCGAATTAAAGCAAGAGCTACAAACACTACCATCGAACCTCAAAAACGCTAAAGAGACCCAGATAAGAGAGCTTGAAAAGGAGCTGGGTGATTGCATGTTTGCACTAGTCAATGTCACGCGTAAACTAGGTCTTGATGCAGAAGCGGCAATGCTGACTTGCGTGCATAAATTTAAATCACGTTTTGGCTTTATTGAGTCGCAGCTAGCAATGGCTGGCAAACAGTTTGAGGACAGTGATTTGATGGAGATGGATACGCTTTGGGAGGCGGCCAAACAGCATGAGCGCGCGCAATAACGCTAGGGTTTGGCCGCTGGTAAAAGCTCGCTTTTTTTGGGTTGTGCTTTTTATGATAGCGTTTGGTCATATCAGTAGCGCTCAAGCAGCCCTTTGTTTTAGTGACCCACAACGGGCTTATGCTCACTTATTGGCTCAAGAAAAGTTAGAAACCCAAGCCCTTACCCAAATGGCGGTCAATATTAACCGCGCCTCTGAGGCCGAGCTGACCACGCTACGCGGTATTGGCAGCAGTAAAGCTCAGGCGATTATCTTGTACCGTGATATGTTTGGTGAGTTTAAGACTATCGATGAATTAGCTAATGTTAAAGGTATCGGAGCTAAAACGATTGATAATAACCGTGCACGCTTGCAGCTACAAAATTAATAAATCATAACGCTCAGCAACGCATAAAAGTAGTTTTAAGTGTCTGCATACTAAGAAATAGATTGATTTTTAGCAAATAGCCGCCAAATAACAACCATATTACACTCAGTACTCGCAAAATTTGTTAAACTATGCGGACGTCCGCCTGATAAACGCTGCGTTGATCAAGAGTGGTTAAGAATACCGGCAAGGAGTAGATGCATGGCCGAGCGCGCCGCCAAGCAGTTAGAACTGAATAAATCTGAATTACCCAATTCCATCACTGAAGTTATCGCCACTTTATCTCGAGCAGGTTTTGATGCCTATATCGTAGGCGGCGGCGTGCGTGATACCTTGCTAGGTCTGCGTCCCAAAGACTTTGATGCGGTCACCGATGCCAAACCGCATGAGATCAAAGATGTCTTTGGTAAGCGTTGCCGTATTATTGGTCGCAGGTTTCAGTTGGCCCATGTGTACTCAGGACGTGAGCTCATCGAAGTGGCGACCTTTCGTGGTCCGCCGAACAACAATGCCAATACCAATCAAGATGGTATGATTTTGCGTGACAACGTTTGGGGCGATATCAAGCAAGACTTTGGCCGTCGCGATTTTTCGATCAACGCGCTTTATTATCAGCCCTTAAAGGGCGTGGTGCATGATTTTTGCGGTGCGCTTAAAGACATCGATAATAAGGTGATTCGTCTGCTAGGTCATGCGCCGGTGCGTATCGAAGAAGACCCGGTACGGTTACTGCGTGCACTACGTTTTAAGGCCAAACTTGGCTTTGAGTTTGATAAAGAGCTGTCTGAGCAATTCCACGATAGTAATTGGGCGCTGCTTGAGCAAATATCGCCGCACCGTCTCTATGATGAGACGCAAAAGATGTTTACCGGTGGCTATCTAGTGCCCCTGCTGCCGCTGTTATTTGAGTCAGGGGCGATCGATAGTTTGATCATTTATCCACCATCTGAGCCCAGCGCTTTAGTCCAGCAGGTCGCTATCAATACCGATAAACGTATCGCCGCTGGTAAAAGCATCAATCCGGCCTTTTTCTATGCCGCCCTGCTGTGGGAGAATTATCTGCATCAGTTAGAAAAGGCCAAAAAACGCAATATGCCGTTTGCAGAAGCACAAATGCACGCAGCGGGCAAAGTCATTGACCGCCAGCGTATTAAGACCGCTATTCCTAAATTTGCTGAGCAATTTATTCGCGATATTTGGATTTTGCAGCCTAAACTTGCCGCGCCGCGTAGCAAGCAGATTGAGCAGCTGGCTGAACATCCGCGCTTTCGGGCTGGTTTTGACTTTTTACTACTGCGCGAGCAGTGCGGCGATGCTGAGCATCCCTTATCTGAGTCAACCAATGGCATGGGCGAGTGGTGGCAAACTTATCAGACTTTATCGGCAAAAGATCAGCAGCAAGCTATTGATGATTTTGATGAAAATATTCGCCGCGGTGCTTATAAGCGCGGCCGCGAGCGCAATCGTCAAAAAGAAGTCACTAGTAGCAAGGATACCGATGCTAGTTTGGCTCAGGCTAAACAAGAGAACGGTAAAGAAAATGCTACTAAACAGAGCAGTACACAAAAAGGTGACTCAGCACAACAGGCTGCGCAAACCCCAAACGATGCGGCAACTGTACCCTCAAAACGTCGCCGCCGTAGTAGCGGTAGTAGTGAACCAACAAAGACGCAGTCATCTACCGATAGCAAGTCTTATGATAGCAAACAAGTGCAGCAAGACCGCGCTGAGCTTGAGCAGTTAAAGCAATTATCGCTTGCCAATACTGAGAACAATGCTGATATACGTCATACAGCTAAACCTTTATTTGTCATTGAGCATGAGCGCGTGGTACCGCCGCTACAAAACCAGCAAGCAGATGATAGAAAGTCGCCGTCTAAAGCTCAACAGACGGCTGCTGAGCCTACCCACGACGTCCAAAGCCAAAGCGCTGCTGGCTCTACAACCAAGTCTGAGGCAAAAAATCAGCGTCAGCAAGGCCAAGACCGATCAGCTGAATCAAAGCCGCAGACAACTAAATCAGATATGCCCAAGCAAGCACCTAGCGATCATGAATTAACTACTGAAAAACCGGTAGCAGATAAAAAAGCTAAGCGTAAAATGGACGGAGCCGCTCAAGTACCGCGAACGCCGCAACTGGTTAGTCCTAGTAGCGCGCCGGTACCCAGCAAACGTCGTCGCCGTCAGCCTGTTGTAGATAGTGTAGAGGCGCCCGTTAGCGCTGATAATAGCTCGCCTGATAAACGTACAACTGACAGCAAATATACCAAAAAGTCGCCAAAAACTACTGTACAAGCTGATACTGATGAAAAAGGCGATAACGGCGCAACGAAAAAAGAGTCTACAACTACTGCTAAAACTAAAAAATCAGTTCAATCTAGCAAAGATAAAACTAACCAAGCTCAAGCTGATAGTAGTGCTGTTACGGCTCAAGGTGTTAATTATAAAAGCCCTGATAGCAAAGGCCCTATACCTTCTAAGCGTCGCCGCCGTCAGCTCAGCACTGATAGTGCTCAATCATAAGAGGTAGTAGGATAAAGTGACGACTATGGTTGATTTGGTGGCTAGTACAGAAGAGTGGACTCTTTGTTATGTGGGTTTGGGTAGCAATTTAGCTAATGAGCTTGGTTCATCTGTGCAGCACCTGCAGCAAGCCCTAAAAAGTCTAGCGGCAAACCTGAAAATACGAGAGCTAAGGGCTTCTTCTTTTTATGTCTCAGTGCCCATGGGACCTAAGGATCAGCCAGATTTTGTCAACGCAGTAGCAGGGTTTGAAACCACATTGAAACCCCTTGAGCTACTTAGCTTTTGTCAGCAGTTAGAGCAAGCAGCGCGGCGCGCACGTCTGCGTCATTGGGGCGAGCGTAGCCTAGATGTAGACATTTTACTTTATGGGCAAGAGCAGATTATGACACCAGAGCTAACAGTGCCTCATGCAGGCCTGATTGAGCGTAACTTTGTGTTGCTGCCGCTACGAGAGTTGGCGCCAAAGTTAACCATTGCCGGTAAACCTATAAGCTATTATGAGCTAAGTAGCGATTGGACAGGCTTAAAACTGTTATCAGCTGATCAATAGAGAATGATATGACAACCTTATCGACTTTAAACAAATTTAAAAAAGAATGCACTAAGTTCACCTGTTTGACCTGCTATGATGCGATGTTTGCTCGCATGATGGACAAAGCACAAATAGATACTATTTTGATCGGTGACAGTCTGGGCATGGTCGTACAGGGTCATGATTCAACCTTGCCGGTGAGCGTCGATGACATCGCTTATCATACCGCCAACATTGCTCGCAGCAATGAGCACGCGCTGATATTAGCGGATCTACCTTTTATGAGCTATGTCGTGCTGCCAGAGGCCATTGCTAATAGCCGCCGTTTAATGCAAGCAGGCGCACATGTGATTAAGATTGAAGGCGGTAGCGAGCTTTGCGATTTGGTGACGACTTTAGCGCAGGCAGGCACGCCAACCTGTGTTCATTTGGGTCTAACCCCGCAGTCGGTCAATGTATTTGGCGGCTATAAGGTCCAAGGGCGTAGTGAGCAGGCAGCTGACAAACTGCTTGATGACGCCAAAGCGGTAGTGGGCGCTGGCGCTGCCATGCTAGTATTAGAATGCGTCCCTGCAGCGCTTGCCAAAGCCGTGACGGAGGCGGTGGAGGTACCTGTTATTGGTATTGGGGCTGGCGCTGATACAGATGGTCAAGTGCTGGTTATGCATGACATGCTCGGGATGACGCATGGGCGTGTACCGCGCTTTGTGCATGATTTTTTGACTGATGAGCGCAACACTCAGCATAGTATCGAAGGGGCGTTTGCACTTTATAAGCAATCCGTAACAGAGGGCAGTTTTCCAGCCTCGCAGCATCAATTTGATTAGGGGCGCTTTAGTTGAGAATATATAGTTTTTATTATAAAGACTGCGCTACAAAGATAAGTTTTTCGTAGCTTCTTAAACTAAACCTATCTTTTTATTTTGCAAAGAGTTATTTATTAATGCCAATTATCTACCATCATATCTCAGCGCTACAAACTACTTTAAAAGCGTATCGTAGTCATAAACGTATAGCACTGGTACCAACGATGGGTAATCTACATGCTGGTCATCTTGAACTGGTCAAGATTGCTAAGCAGCACGCTGATATCGTAGTGGTCAGTATTTTTGTTAATCCTACTCAGTTTGGCGTTGGTGAGGATTTTGACAGCTATCCGCGTACGCTAGATGACGATGTCGCTAAACTTACCACGGTCAACGCCGATTATGTATTCGCGCCCAGCGTTGATGAGATGTATCCGGTACTACCAGCGCCGACCAGTATAAGTGCCGGTATGATTACTAAGCAGTTATGTGGTCAATCGCGTCCGACTCATTTTGACGGTGTCGGTATCGTCGTGGCCAAACTATTTAATATTGTGCAGCCTGATGTCGCCATATTTGGACAAAAGGACTATCAGCAATTGACTATTATCAGGCAGCTGGTGCGCGATTTAAGTTATCCGGTTGCTATTATTGCCGCTCCCATTATTCGGGCTGGAGATGGTTTGGCGTTGTCCTCGCGTAATCAATATCTAAGCGAAGCGGAGCGCGAAGTGGCACCAGTACTGCATCAAGCGCTACACAAACTAGCGCAGCAGCTGAAGCATGGTATATACAGTACTCAATCAGAATTCAATGATTTATTAGATGTGTTATTAAAACAGACGCGTATGCGCCTTGTGAAAGCTGGTTTTATTATCGATTATTTAGAAATAAAGACTACCCAGCTAGAGGCGGTACAAATTGATAAAGTGCAAACACAAAACAAGCAAACCCAAGATTTAATTATATTAGCGGCTGCATGGCTGGGACGTGCGCGCTTACTAGATAATGAAACCCTGTCAATTTCGTACGCTAGTAGCCACTAACTCAGAGTAGCGCGGCTAAAAGTAGTATGATGTGCTGGGCCAATGATCATAACAAGACAGGATGTTAGGCTATGAATGATTCAGGTATGAACCAAGAGCATGCGTCGACCCCAAAGCAAGACAAAGACGATAGTATCAGCATTATAGTAGTGTCAGGCAGCTCAGGATCAGGAAAAACCTCCGTATTAAATATTTTAGAGGATCTGGGTTATTACTCTATCGACAATTTGCCGTTGTCTTTGGTGCCAGATGTAGCTCATAAGTTGGTTAAAGAGAGCGCCATACGTCTCGTCGCGCTTGGAGTAGATATACGCTCGCCGCGTGCAGATTTATCCAATTTTGCTACCATCTATAAAGATTTAAAACACGTATATGGTGAGCAGACTGTCAAAGTCATCTACGTCACTGCACTAGATGCAGTCTTGGTGGCGCGTTTCAACGCTACGCGCCGTGTACACCCACTCATGGCACAAGATGCAGTAGGGGCGATGTATGCTACTTACAATCTACCCGCTGCTATCAGAAAAGAGGAAGAACTGCTAGAGCCAGTTGCCAGTTATGCCGATATCAAAATTGATACTAGCAAGTTAAACATCCACCAGCTAAAAGATCGTCTGCGTGATCATATCGGTGTGGACAACAAGATTGTCATCAACCTACTGTCTTTTGGTTTTAAATACGGCAGCCCTATCGATGCCGATTTTGTCTTTGATGTAAGAATTCTGCCCAATCCACATTGGAATCCTGAGCTGCGTACGTCGACGGGTCTAGATAGCGAGGTGAGTGATTTCTTCGCTGACTATCCTGAAGTGGCAGAGATGACTGATGATATCGCGACTTTCTTGAATCGTTGGTTGCCTAGTTTTTTACATAACAACCGCCATACGGTAACGGTCGCTATTGGCTGTACTGGTGGTAAGCATCGTTCCGTATTTATTACCGAGCAGCTGCAAACACGCTTGGCAAAGAGTCTCCCGCAAGGCTTGAGCGTCGCTGCTAAACACCGAGAAAAACGGCGTTGGTAGAGGTTTAGCTGCTGGGTTAATTTTATTCACTATTTTGGAAGGCTTGTATGATTGATTGGTCAGAACAGGACATGCGCGTCTCGCGTACCGAACTTAAAAAAGCTCACGAGCGTTTGCAGCAGCTATCAATACCGCTTGCTAGCCTATCGAAAAAGCAGCTCAAAGCACTGCCTGCTAGTGATTACTTTATGGCAGAGCTGATGGCGCTTGCTGACATTACCAGCGCTAATGCGCGCAATCGCCAGACCAAACGCGTGGGTAAGCTTATCAGTGAAGAGAATCGCCATGAGCTGGTAAAAGCTTTATTTGAAGCCTTTTTTCCCAATGAGCAAATTGCCAAAATTGAGAGCTGGCAAGGGCGGCTAAATATCAACGATGAAAGCACGCTGAAACAGTTTATAAAGCAGTATAAAGCCTCAGAGCGTAATAGCCTGTATCAGTTACTACTTTGGATTGAGTATGCCAAGCACAACCAAGATGACGAGTTGCTAATGGAGTCTGAGGAAGATCTGGCCAGCTACATTCGAGAAGTGGCTATTTTATCGCAGCTAAAATAGTATTAGGCACTGATTTTAAGTAAAAGTATAAATTACATTAAAGCCGGCTGATTCAGTCGGCTTTTTGCTGCCTGCTTTTATAAAAGCTATTCTAGATAGAAAAGCTACTTTAAAACAGATGTAGTGTTATTAGTATGTTTTTTTTAATGTGTATCGCGCAGTATCAAAACTATAAAGCCACAGTACACGAGGAAAATCATACTAGTAGCACATTATAGTGAGTGTACTTTGTTTATTTATAATTAACTACAGTATGTATTGTTGCTTAATAGTTTACTTAGTAATCATCGCTAGCCTTACGTTATTTTCTATGCTATCAATATGTTATTAGAGTGTATTTATAACTATGTACACCCCTAATATTTGTCCTTTCGCCTCAAACAGGAGTATGACCATTGACTGAACCTGTGATAGTGACCGTAATTTTGAATCCAGTACCGGATCCATCCGGCGCCGAGCCAATGTTTCATGCTTTTGTGATGCTAAAAGATTGGGCCGCTGATCACAACGTAACGGTGCAGCCGCCTATAAATACCAACGCCGAAGCTTTACGATATGCAGCCGTGCTAGCTCCTAATAAGGATCGAGCGGATACGATAATGGTAGAGCTTTCGGATCTGACGTTCGTTGACGCCTGTTATAGAAAGCCAACTGACGCCCCTCCTTAAGCAGTTTTTGTTTTGATAGGAGTTACAGCTATGACTAACAATACGATAAAAAAAATGCCTGCATCACCGTGTGAGACGGTAGTTATTATGCAGCCTGATGCCAGTCTACGTGCCTCTGATGGGCGACTTGAGACGGCGTCAGCAGAACCGGTATCCGATATTAAGAAGTTATTGGATAAATATCAAGCTAGTATGAGGCCTATGTTTGGTAGTACCGAAGAGCGGATCGAGAGGGAGCTGTTGGCAGAGTCTGCTGAGGGCGTAGTCGATATGCCAATGCCGCAGTTGAGCCGATTCTATAAACTAGAGGTGGATGATTCAAGGGCGCAAGAAGCTGCTGCAGCGCTAGCAAAATTAAGTCAGGTCGAGGCCGCTTATGTTAAACCTGGAGCTGAGCCGCCCATCATGTTAGATGAGCAAGTTACGTCCTTACAAAACGATCTAGGCGTACCTGTAACGCCAGATTTTATATCGCGGCAAATCTACTTAGATCCTAGCCCTGTGGGCGTAGACGCTTATTTTGCACATTCACAGGCAGGAGGAAGAGGTCAAGACGTTCGTATCATTGATATCGAAGGCGCGTGGCGCTTCTCCCATGAAGATCTACGTCAAATTCAAGGCGGCGTGGTAGGCGGCGTGCAATCAGAAGATGTGGGTTGGCGCAATCATGGTACGGCGGTACTAGGAGTCTATTCTGGTGATCATAATCATTTTGGCATATCTGGCATTAGCGATCAGGCTATGGCATCGGCAGTGTCAATCTTTGGTGGTATGGGGTCAGCGGCAGCGATTCGTAGTGCAGCGGCGCGGCTACGAAGCGGTGATGTGATATTGCTAGAGCTGCATCGCCCAGGGCCGCGCTATGATTTCCAAGCACGAGAGGATCAACAAGGATATATCGCTATCGAATGGTGGGAGGATGACTATGCTGCCATTCTAGCGGCTACACGGCGCGGTATTATTGTCATTGAAGCCGCTGGTAATGGCGCTGAGAATCTAGATGATGATCTCTATGAAGTGCGACCCAGTGATTTTCCAAGCAGTTGGCGTAACTCTTTTCGTCGATCAAATAGAGACTCCGGCGCAATCTTTGTTGGAGCAGGAGCGCCGCCGCCCGGTACTCATGGTCGCGACCATGGACCCGACAGATCAAGACTAGGGTTTTCAAATTATGGCGCGCTGGTTGATGCCCAAGGCTGGGGCCGCGAGGTGACTACTTGTGGCTATGGTGATCTACAAAGCGGTCTCAATGAGGATGTTTGGTATACTGACGCCTTTTCAGGTACTTCGTCGGCGTCGCCTATCGTAGTTGGAGCAGTCGCCTCACTGCAAGGTATGGTACGCGCACGCGGTGCAGCCCTTTTAAGTCCGGCGCAAATGCGTCAGTGCTTGCGTGCAACTGGCGCTGAACAAACTGATGCTCCTGAACGTCCGCGCACGCAGCGTATCGGCAATAGACCCGATATAAAGGCTCTATACCAGTACGTTTTTGAAGATGATGAAGAGGGTAAGGATAAGGAGTATATTAAACTGTTTAAGGAATTTAAAGAATTCGAAGCGTTTAAAAGGTTTAGAGAATTCGAAGAATTTAAAAAGTTTAAACAATTCAGACAAATAAAAGCGTTTGAGAAATTTAAAGAAGAGGATAGCGAAAGCTTTGAGGAGAATGGGGATAAGAAGCTTGATGAAAATGTCGACAACCCTCAGCTTGATAATCAGCCTAACTCTCCATAAGTCTAAAAGGCTGTTGATCTAAAAGGCTTTTCGTAGATAATAACAGAATAGTAAAACGCAGAAGCCAATCAATTAAGATTGGCTTCTGTGCTGCCCGCAATATAACTCTTTGACCTAATTCTTTGGTAGGTATAACTACAGAAAAAGACTATTTTTTCTCAGCGCGGACTTTATCAACAAGATAATCAACGACTTGAGGAACTTTAGCCCCTTCACCGGTTACTACATACTTACCTTGCACCACAACGGCTGGCACACCAGAGAGCTGATAACGTTTAGCGCCAGCTTGTGAGCGGCCAATTTTAGTACCTACAGCAAATGAGTTGTAAAGGCTATTAAATTTCTTTTGATCAACGCCTTGTGATCCATACCACTTGCTAAGTGACGCTTGATCAAATGGCTGTTTACCCTCTTTATGAACAGCATCAAATAGCGCGTCGTGGGTTTTATCTTCATAACCTAACAGCTGAGCGGCATAAAAGCCGCGCGCACTGGCTTCCCAAACTGGATTCAGTGCCGCTGGGGTTTTAAAGAATGCCACATCTTTATCTTTGGTCTTAGCCCATTTCTCCATATGCGGGTTTAGAGAATAGCAATGCGGACAGCCGTACCAGAAAAACTCGCGGACAATAATAGCGTCACCGCTGATGTTCTCTGGGTTATCGAGTACGCGGTAGTCTTGACCGGCAACGTAATCAGCAGCTTGCGCGCCCATATTAGCAAGCCCAATAGCAACTGCCAGACCAGTCAGAGTAATAACACGTTTCATACTTTTTCCTTCAAGGAGTTTAAGATTTTAAATAATAAACCATATAGCGTTAAATGGGATGAGGCTATAATAACGCAAAACAACCACTTTTGTGAATCTCATTCTTAATCAAAAGTTGTAAATCTGTGAGACATTATTTAGAGGATATTGCTCTTAATCACGTAGATAATAGCGTTATTCACAATCGGTCACGATGTCCTTACGACAAAATAGTCGCTCTCATGCTAACATTAAGATCATAATAGTGTACAACATATAATGACCACAAAGGAAAAAGCCATGAGCTTATCTGCACCTGCTACTAATACGCAGACTAATGATAATTTTGATACTGATACTGCTGATACCATAACGTCAACCAATGTTGATCCAAGCGAGGTCGACAAGTTCAATAAGCTGGCGGGCGAGTGGTGGGATAACAATGGTGCTTTTGCAACCTTGCACGAGATCAATCCGCTACGCCTTAACTGGATAGAAGAGAATGTAAAGCGCGGCTATTTAAGTGCCCATGCCGATAAAACCGCAGCAAGTGGCTTGGCTGATAAAAATATCCTCGATGTTGGCTGCGGCGGCGGTATATTGTCAGAGTCAATGGCACGCCGAGGTGCAGATGTGACGGGTATTGATTTAGGAGCAGAAAACCTAAAAGCAGCTACTGTCCATGCCAAGCAAAGCGGACTTGAGCATACCTTGCGTTATCAACATATTCCCGTAGAAAATCTAGCAAAATCTCATGCTGGTCAATTCGATGTCGTGACTTGTATGGAGATGCTTGAGCATGTGCCTGATCCTAGTGCGATTGTACAAGCCTGTTTTGATCTACTAGCGCCAGGTGGGGTGTGCGTATTATCCACCATCAATCGTAACCCCAAGTCTTATCTCTTCGCCATTATCGGCGCTGAATACGTCCTGCGTCTGCTTGATCGCGGTACTCATGATTATGCCAAATTTATTACCCCAGCAGAGCTTGATAAAATGGCTGTCAACGCAGGTTTTAATCGTCAAGACATCATTGGCCTGCACTATAATCCTATCACCAAGCGCTACTGGCTGGCACAAAATGTCGATGTCAATTATATGATGGCCGTGCAAAAACCACTAGCTTGAATCAGTCTTAGATGATTTTTTGAACTTTTTAAATGTAGCGGTTACCAGTAGTGGCTATCGCGCTAATAAAGCGCTGACGGAGACTATTTTTTATAATAAAACGAGAACCTCTCCTATGACTAACTTTGTAAAAGCAGTTTTGTTTGACCTTGACGGCACGCTGATTGATACTGCGGCTGATTTTGTACGTATTATTGGCAAAATGAGTAGTGAGCATGGTTGGCAAGTACCAAGCGATGCTGACATACGTGAACAGGTTTCAGCAGGAGCCTCGGCAATGGTAGAGCTGTTGCTACGCCATAATGGACAGTCAGCGGCCAGCGAGAAAGAACTGCTTGATTTTCGTCAGCAGTTTTTGGATGAGTATGACGCCGATATTTATGTTGATAGCGTGTTGTTTAATGGTCTTGAAAAGATTCTAAGCACACTTGAGCAAAATCAGGTGCCATGGGGCATAGTGACTAATAAACCGCGCTACCTGACTGAAAAGCTACTCAAAGCCATGCAGTTAGATGAGCGCTGTTCGGTACTGGTTTGTCCTGAGGATGTTGCACGGACTAAGCCTGATCCTGAATCCATGTACTTGGCTTTAGAGAAGCTGGGTATACCGCGCGGCGGTTCAGCGTGTGTACTTTATGTCGGTGATCATATTCGCGACATTGAAGCAGGTAATGCTGCTGGTATGACTACTATTTTGGCTGCTTATGGTTATATTGCTGTTGCTGAAAAAAAGAAGCTAAAAAAATGGGGTGCCAATTATATTGTTGAGACGCCCGAACAGCTAGAAAAACTAATGTTATCTTCAGGTAAGTTTGAATACTTATAACTGAATAAACTCAATCTATAGATGTTAGTAACGATAAGCTGTTATTAAACCTAGTCATTAATCTAAAGCGATGAGCTATGCTATGAGTACCAATCTAGACACCAACTTAACGTCCAACACTCCTTTATCTCACGATGCCATACGTCATTTTGTAGCACCCGAGGAGTGTCTACAAGGCAAGACTATTTTGGTCACCGGAGCCAGCGCTGGTATTGGCCGAGTCGCTGCTCTAACTTACGCCCGTTACGGCGCTACGGTGCTATTGCTGAGCCGAAACATTAGTAAGCTTGAAGCGGTCTATGATGAGATCGAAAATTCAGGCGGTAAACAACCAGCGATATTACCGATGGATCTAGAGACGGCCACTTATGATGAGATGCGCAGATTAGCAGAGCTGATTGATACAGAATTTGGGCAGTTAGATGGCGTTTTGCATAACGCTGGTATTCTTGGACAATTGACGCCCCTTGAGATGTACGATGTTGATCTCTTTGCCAAAGTTATGTACGTCAACGCGACAGCCACTTTTATGCTCACCCAAGCTTTGTTGCCGCTACTTAAAGAGAGTGATAACGGCTCCATCGTTTTCACGTCCAGCACTGTAGGCACCCATCCGCGAGCATTCTGGGGTGCTTATGCACTCTCAAAGCAAACGCTGGAGGGCATGAGTGATATCTTTACCCAAGAAACCCAAAATACCACTAACTTGCGCTTTAATTGTATCAATCCGGGCGGTACTCGCACCAATATGCGTGCTCATGCTTTTCCGGGTGAGAATCCTATGACCCTAAAAACGCCCGAGGATATTATGTCAGGTTATGTATGTCTGATGAGTGATGCCAGTATCGGTGTGCGCGGACAAGTGGTGGCTTTGCAGCCGAAGGATTAGTAGGTTTTTTGATATAGACCGTCGGTTTTTAGGCGATATGTACCTATTGAAATTAGACTCCTTAACCCCATCTATTTGTTCTTAAAGACTTTTATTTTATAAAAATGACATAATAACAGATAAGAAGGATAGGATTATGGCGGGTGGATGGTCAAGAGATGGCGCTGAACATGAGCAGATGGATGCAACCGTTAATGATGCTTTGGATCGCGTACGTAGTGCTATACCCAAAGGCGAAAGTAGCGAGTACTGTGATGAATGCGGTGAGCCTATTCCAGAAGCACGCCGCGTAGCACTACCAGGCGTACAGCACTGCGTTGGTTGTCAGACCGAGCTTGAGCAAACAGCAAAAGCCGCTGAGCTGTTTAATCGCCGCGGCAGCAAAGACAGTCAATTGCGCTAGCAGACTATGAGTTTTGTTAAATAATAGCTATGAGATTGATAAACAAAAAGCTCTGATACCGGTATCAGAGCTTTTTGTTTGCGTAATAAACGAAAGTACTAAATTTAAAACGATTACTCAGCAGATTCAGTGGCTTCTTCAGGCTCAGCCTCATCGGGAACAAAGACGTAGCCGACACCCCAAACCGTTTGAATATAACGCGCTTGTGATGGATTGTCCTCAATCAAACGGCGTAAGCGTGAAACCTGTACATCGATAGAGCGTTCCATCGCGCCCCATTCGCGGCCACGCGCTAGGTTCATAAGCTTGTCGCGAGTCAAAGGCTCGCGTGGATGTTGTACCAGCGCTTTTAGCACTGAGAACTCCCCTGTGGTCAAGGTCACCACATTGCCATCACGCTTCAAAGTACGCGTCGATAAATCCAGCGTCCATGGCCCAAATTCTACCACCTCTAACTGATAACTTGGTGCACCTGGCAACTCACGGTTTTGGCGACGCAGTACCGCTTTGATACGAGCTAGTAGCTCTTTTGGGTTAAAAGGCTTGGGCAGATAATCATCGGCGCCTGCTTCAAGACCGGCAATACGGTCAGCGTCGCCACCTTTGGCCGTTAGCATAATAATGGGGATATCACCATTGTCCTCTCGCAGGCGCTTACAGATACTAATACCATCCTCACCGGGCAACATCAAATCGAGCACCACCAAAGAAAACAACTCGCGCTGCATCAACTTATCCATTTGACTGCCATCATGAGCAGTACGGACAACGAAACCATCATCTTCTAAAAAGCGCTGTAGCAATGAGCGCAGTCGTGCGTCGTCATCGACGACTAAAATACGTTGAGTCATAGTATCGGGGCTTTTACTATCCGTCATATCAAAATCCTTTAATAAACATTGTTATTGTCAGAAGCGTTTTAATTATTTATAAGCTCATTTATCTACTAGTAATGTTATTGACAGCCATATAATTGTATCGTTTAAACGAAATCCTCATTCCTCTAAAATTCAAATGATTTGGCATTTATACTTTGACTACTTTAGTGTATAAGATTGTACAGCCAATTGCACCACTCATAGCGTAAATGCTGTATGCGTTTGTTTAATAATACTAGAGAACAGATAATAGCGCTAAATTTATAGGGTAAAAACGAGAATTTAAACCATTAACCCCATAATTTATGCCGCAGAGACCAGAAAAAGCTGTGAAAATATAAAAAGGATTTTTATTCATGCAGCTTTTGCTATAATGCAAAACTACATTTCTCAACGATTGATATGGATATGAGTAGCACTGATACCTTAACGTCATCACAAGCCCCAGCAAACACGCAGAGCTTGGATGCAACCACACACGCGAATATTCACGACAAACTTGCTCGCGCGCTTGGCATTAAGACTGCTCAAGTCGATGCGTTTGTTAAACTTTTCGATGAAGGAGCGACGGTTCCGTTTATCGCGCGATACCGTAAAGAGAAGACCCAAAACCTTGATGATGCTCAGCTCAGGGCACTAGAGAAGTCGCTCAATTATGAGCGTGACATGGCAACGCGTCGCCTCAAAATAACTGAGCTGCTGCGTACACAAGGCAATCTAAACGATGAGCTGCAAGCGCGTATCGACAATGCTACCTCTAAGCTTGAGCTTGAAGATATCTATCTGCCTTATCGTCCGCGCCGCCGCTCACCTGCGGCTAAAGCTCGTGCCGCAGGTTTGGACGCGCCCGCGCAAGCGTTACTAACGCAAGAGATCACGCCAATGGAGGCGCTAGGCGATTATCAAGTACCTGCCAGCGTCACTGATGATAGTGGTAATGAGATCGACGTTGACTTTAGTGATATCGATAAGCAGCTCGCTGGCGTGCAAGCTATTATCATTGATGAATGGACGCAAGCACTGGATCTACTCGACAGCGTGCGCAGTGGTTTTGCCAAAACCGCCAGCATTGTATCGACAGTAGCTAGCGATGAGAAACGCGAAGTTGGTGAGAAGTTTAAAGACTACTTTGAGCATAGCGAGAGCTTGGCACGTCTGCCCAATCATCGTCTGCTGGCAATGCTGCGTGGTCGTCAAGAAAACGTCTTGGGTCTCAAAATCGAAGGTGAAGATACGCCGTTTATTGATAAAATTATCAAACACTTTGACGTTGATAGCAAAACGCCCGAGGCGCGGCGCGAATTTTTAGTAGAGGCGGCGACAAGTCTTTGGAAAGACAAATGGCGTCCACACATTGAGCATCGTCTGCTAACTGAAAAACGTTTAGCCGCTGAGGCTGACGCTATTGAGGTTTTTGCTAATAATTTACAGCATCTGCTGATGGCGGCTCCTGCGGGGCGCAAAATTATCTTGGGTGTCGATCCTGGTATTCGTCATGGGGTCAAAATGGCAGTTATTGATGCTCAAGGTCAGGTCATAAAAGATAATGACGATAAACCAGTCATCGCCACAGTCTATCCTTTTGCACCCGATAATAAAATGGCTGAGGCCAAAACCGTTATTGATGAGTTATTAAGTACTTACAACGTTGATTTGGTGGCTATCGGTAACGGGACTGCTAGCCGCGAAACCGATGCGATGATTAAAGAGATCCTAGCAGCCAACGACGATCTGAAAGCTAAAGCCGTTATCGTCAACGAAGCAGGAGCATCCGTTTATTCAGCAAGTGAGCTTGCTAGTGATGAGCTTGCTGATTTAGATGTATCCGTACGCGGTGCGGTTTCTATTGCTCGCCGCTTGCAAGATCCGTTGTCGGAGCTGGTGAAAGTAGATCCAAAAGCGATCGGCGTAGGTCAATACCAGCACGATGTCAATCAAAACCAGCTAGCGGATAGTTTGGATAAAGTCACTCAAGATAGCGTCAACGCCGTTGGTGTCGATGTCAATACGGCAAGCCCAGCAATTTTAACGCATATCGCTGGTCTTAATAGCAATGTTGCCCAGCAAATTGTCAACTATCGCCGCGAACATGGTGCGTTTGATAACCGCGAGGCACTAAAAGATGTCCCACGTTTGGGCGCCAAGACTTTTGAGCAAGCGGCAGGATTTTTACGTATTCATGATGGTAGTAATCCTCTTGATGCCACCGGTGTTCATCCCGAGAGTTATGCGCTAGTCAATAACTTATTGGCACAGACCGGTAAAGCGCTGCCGGAGATTATCGGTAACGATAGCGTACTTAATAGCATTGATACTGATAAGCTTGCCGCCAACGATGATAATATCAGCGTCAGTGCGATTGTTGAAGAGCTGGCAAAGCCTGCTCGTGATCCGCGTCCTAAGTTTAAAACAGCTAACTTCCGTGATGATGTTAATAGCATCAAAGATCTGACTGAAGGTATGCAGCTAGAGGGCGTGGTAACTAATGTGACCGCCTTTGGTTGTTTCGTTGATGTTGGCGTGCATCAAGATGGCTTGGTACATATCTCGCAGATGGCTAACGACTTTGTCGCCGATCCTATGAACCGTGTCAAACCCGGTGACATTGTCTCGGTACGTGTCATCTCCATCGATGAGCAACGTGGTCGCATCGGTTTTAGTATGAAACCTGAGAAAGATAAGCCAGTACGTACTACCAATAAAACGACTACAGCTAATACTGGTTCTAGTAGTACTGATGATAAGCCAAGTCGGTCTTATAACCGTCCAACATCTGATGGTGACAAGCGCCGCTCTCCATCACGTAGCAAACGCCCTGATAGTAGATCCAATTCTAATAAAGGCGCTACTAAGCAAGGCGCTACTGACAATCGTAACCATACGCAAAAGCCTAGCAAACCAGAGGCTCCTAGTAAGATTGGTACTTTGGGCGCATTGTTACAAGAAGCTGGCGTGACTAAAGGTAAAAAATAAACCAGCTATTTTTCACAATATAAAAAGGCAGCCATCAGGCTGCCTTTTTATATTGCTTGCTACATTCTTATATTAAGGTAAGTTGGTTAACGTACGCTAACCACACGAACCTCACTAACTTCAACCTCTCCTGGTTGAGTCGCCAGCAATTCACCACGACTATCTGCCTCTTTTTCTTGTAAAGTGATAGGCACTGCGGTAGTACGTTCATCAGCAGGCGTCACGTTACTATCAAAATCTTCGCCAGCAAGCAGACGCTGAGGGTTAGCGTTGCTATTTTGACTCAGTAGTGGATCCGAGGTTGCCATATCCGTAGCCAAGGCTTCTTGCTCTTCTATTTCAACTTCACCTGGCTGCGTAGCTAATAGCTCACCGCTGGGGCCTTCAATCTCCTCTTGTAAGGTATTAGGAGCAGAGGTAACGCGCTCATCAGCGGGCTCAATATAGCCTGTATTAGCAGAATCTTCTGACATCATGTTAGGATCTTGCATCATGTTGGGATCCTGCATCATGTTGGGATCTTGCATCATGTTGGGATCTTGCACCATGTTGGGATCCTGCATCATGTTGGGATCTTGCATCATGTTGGGATCTTGCATCATGTTAGGATCTTGCATCATGTTAGGATCTTGCATCATGTTAGGATCCTGCGTTTCTTCAGGATAAGTTTCGACAACCATCTCATTGGTCTCAACTTCACCTGGCTGGGTGGCAAGTAGCTCGCCATCAGGTCCTTCTATCTCAGCTTGCAAGGTGTTGTTAACAGGGGCCGCGCCCATATCTGCTGGCGTGATATTATCTGTATCAAGAGGTGCGGCTATAGCTAAGCTTGGCATAACCAAAGCCGTGCCTATAATGAATGATAAAGTGCGAATTTGCATCAGTCTATTCCTTAGTCATAACGTTATTGATCCGTTCAAAGCGCTCTTAAACTTATCTCTTTTTACCTTATTCTTTCTTACAACTCATCGTTAGCAAGTGGCTCTTCTGGCTCTATCGGCATAGTATTGTAGTCAACATCGGTAGGTTCTGTTACAGCTGGGTCTATCTCGCTACTATCTTGCTGATTAAGAGCTTCATTTTGAGCGTCTGGACTTACTTCTTCAGGATAAGTTTCAACTACTGTTTCATCAGTTACCACTTCACCCGGTTGGGTAGCTAGTAGTTCACCATCAGGGCCTTCAACTTCAGCTTGTAGGGTATTGTCAGCCGTAGCAGTACTTGTATCTGCTGGGGTAGTCTCCTCGTAGCCTGTTAAATCAGCCATGGCAAGGGTTGGCACTACCAGAGCTGTACTAAGAAGTAGAGATAAAGATAAAGTATTACGTTTCATGGGGTCATTCCTTGGGTCAAAAATTTAATTAATTAGATTGAAGCTTTGTTTTTAAAGCTTTTATTAAAAGTTGTCGTCAGCAAGTGGTGCTTCAGGCTCTACTGGTGCCGCATAGTCGGTATTAGCAGGAGTAGTTACTGGTGGATAGGCTTCGACGTTGCTTTGTTGACTAAGCTCTTCGTCAAAACCTTGTTGATTCATAGAGTTTTGATTCATGGTGCCCTGATTTAAAGTACCTTGATCCAGAGTACTATTTTCAGTAATCGTTTCAGTTGCATAGCCATTATCAATATTAGGTTGGGTAGTAAGGATCTCACCACTGCCTGGTTGTAGGCTTCCTTCGGCAGGCAAAGTATCAGACGTAGTACCTACCTCTACTGCCGCACGGCTATAGTCAGTTGAATCGGCCATTGCCAGTGTTGGAACGACAAGAGCGGAGCTAAGCAGTAGTGATAAAGATAGAGTATTGAGTTTCATGGGTACATCCTTTAAAAGTATTCGTAATAGTTAAGTTTAATAATAATTTAGACTATTAACGCTAAACTTAACTATTGTCAGCACATTCAGTATACTTAACATATGTTGTTAATTTAGTTAATATATAAATGCAAAATAAAATCATGGCAGCCCATAAAGTAGCTATCATGATTGGTTTAAATTAAGACTGCGACTGTCATCTAAATTAGTCGCTATACCTCAGACACAAAAATACCAGCTCTAGGGCTGGTATTTCAGTAGTAAACTCATTAAAGGTCTAACAGCTTGATGTATTCATGTGACGTTATGAAAGTGCTGTGTCTATAGCTCTAAAACAGCAACTATCTACAGATCAGCGGTCACTTATCCATTATGGAGTGTTTATTCTACAATAATAAATTCGCCAGTATTTGGATCTACCATGCGCTGCGGTGCATCGTTGTTAGGCACCTGAAACACTGGGAATGTTTGACCAATCTCGGTATTTTCAAGTACTTCAGCATCCGCCTCTTGACCAATAACAACGTTACGCTGATTACGATTTTCAATAGCTATAGCAGTACCTGCTTCTGTCTCAACACGGTTAATTTGGTCTTGCGGTGCGATGATGACTTCTTTAACAACATATTGAGAAGGGCGAATAACACGCTTGGTCTCAATAACTACAGGCTCAACAATGCGCGCTTCTTCTATAGCGACCTGTGCTTCTGGCGCTTTTGCTTCACTAATAACAGGCGTTGGAAAATGATCGCCAAAATGGTTATCACACTGCTGCATAGTCAAACGTACCGGATTACCGCTACTATCCATATAAACGTTGACTGGCATATCAGCTGCAAAAGGAACGTACTTACCTACTAACGTACCTGAAACACCATAACGACCATTTGATTGACCAACACCTAAGTCGCAAGCACCAGCTTGATAATCTGCTGTACGTAGACTTTGATTATTGACCACGCTTTGAGGAATCATGACTTCAGACAAACGCATTTTCTCAACGCTTACTTCGCCTGCACGGGGCTTTGGGTTTTGATAAGTATAAGGGGTATAAAATTTAGCAGAACCATCTTTGACCGCAGCCACGCATTCATCATAGCTATCATAACCAACGTTACCATGGCTATCGGTTACCATAGCCGCATTAGCAGAGCTTGCAAACATAGCAAGACCTGAGGTTACTACTGCTGCCGTTAATATATTCAATTTCATAATAGACTCCTTTTGACGATTATTTAATTAATGCTGATAGGTTGTTTTTAAAGTTAAAACTGTTATGAATATCAATGGAAAAATAAATCCTCTAAATGTCAAAGTGAAAATTTCTACGAAAACCTCAGGTAGATAAAAGAACTTTGGATTCCCATAACTGTTTTATTTGAGCGTCACAATAGTCACAATGTGATAACTTTACTAAGGGTACGCGATATAATTAGTTATCGCTGTGTCTTTGAATTAACAAAGTGTATTGTTATGTGCTTAAATATCAAAAATAAGCGCTACCGTTTACCTAAAAAATACGTTATTAGCGTTTATTAACATTAATCGACCTGATTTTTGAGAGGTA
This sequence comes from Psychrobacter sp. M4, assembly GCF_055699795.1. Taxonomy (NCBI): domain Bacteria; kingdom Pseudomonadati; phylum Pseudomonadota; class Gammaproteobacteria; order Moraxellales; family Moraxellaceae; genus Psychrobacter; species Psychrobacter sp. M4. The sequence goes on from NZ_CM146740.1 coordinate 222,057, forward strand.
GCCATTTTTTAACATACTTCCCTCATCCGTAAGTTTCGGACAATAAAAAGCCGCGACTTATCTTATAAGTCACGGTTTTTGCTTTTATAAATAGTTATATAGTAGGTAATTATGAACTATGAAAGATAAATATAGTCGACTTTAGTCTTTAGCGCTCACCACCTCAAAGCTAAGACCGGAGTGAGTCTCTAAGCGCTGCAATAGATGTTCGCCCATAGCAGAGGCTGGCGTCCAAAAACCGCCTTCAACGTCTTCTTTGGTGATATCTTGGGCTAAACACAGCGCTGATTGCGCCAGCATACGCGACGTACTGCCATAGCCAGGATCTTTATCACCCGTGACTTTAGTATTGATAGTGTCGCCATTAGGCGTTTTGCCAAAGAAGCGGATATCGAAGTAGCCGTTTTCTTGCTCAGATTTAGAAGGGCCTTCACCCGCTTTGGTTAAAACGTGTTCAGATAAAAACTCCCGGCTGGTCTTAAAGGTCATCGCTGTGGCAAAGCCAAGCAAACCTGCACTCATACCAAAGCTCATCAGCTGACCTTTTAGCCCATCTTTCATCCACATGGCTTCATCGTACTTAAAGTTGCGACCATATTCGTAACCCAATAGCTGGTTGCTACGGTGCACGACGCGAGTATTGATGCTTGCCATAACAAAAGGTGCAAGCCAGCGCTTGTGCTCATCGTCATACTCAGGTTTGCTCACATTATCTTGACGCACGCTAGGCGCATCGTCATCATCGTTGAGCAGATAGGGATTGGCCAACTGCTTGCGGCGCGCTTTGTCTTGACCTACCTCTTCAAATATAGTGGCCATCGAAGCTATAGTACCGCCCGATAAACCGCCTTTGGCAGCTTTTACGCGCATGTTTATAACTTCACATGCTTCGTCAAATTGGTCTTCAGCTTGCTGCTGAGTGAAGTAAACCCCTAGATCTGAAGGAATAGAGTCAAAACCACACGAGTTGACAATACGGGCGCCGCTATTTTTAGCGGTATCTTGGTACTTATCTAGCATGTCTTTGATAAAGATAGCTTCACCGGTGAGATCGACATAGTCTGTACCATTTTCGGCACAAGATTTGATCAGGGGTTCTCCATATTTAAGGTAAGGACCAACGGTTGAGATAATAACTTGGGCTTGTTTGGTCATCTCATCAAGACTAGCAGGGTCATTACTATTAGCGACAATAATATCAACTTTAGCTTTATTATCCGCTGAGTCTTTTTTCTGCGTGTCACTTAGCTCACGCTGTAATTTGTCTAATTTGTCTTGATCACGTCCAGCGATTGCCCAAGTGACTGTTTTATTTTGATCTGTCCCATTTTGCTGATTATCACGTGACAAAAACTGTGATAAATAATGAGCAGTAATCTGACCTACAAAGCTGGTTGCACCATATAAAACAACGGCATAAGAGCGGTCTTGATTGTTTGAGTTGTCCGTATCGTTATTCATAGCTGTTTCCTTAATTTATAATTGATTGGTTTATAATTGAATAGTTTCACTTGCAGTGAAATGATTATAGGCGCTAACATTATATAGTTTTTATAATCCTACAAACTATATATTAGAGTGCATGTAATACTGATATAAAGAACAATGTACCATTCAAATTTGCTATAAATAAAGGTACAAAACTACAAAGGTTACATAATATAGCGAGACGGTTACTAATATGAACATTTGTATGTTCTAAAAGTTGTTATGATTAAGTCATCAGCAACTAACCTATATCGTTTAATGCTTTGTAAGTTAGTTATTATATAAGTTGAATGCAGTCACTATTGAAAGGTTTCAATAATAAATATCCATAATAATATTCAACGCATAAGTGCTAATAAGTATTGAGATGTTGGCGATTTAGGTTTTACTTAAGTTTTTTATAGTTTCGTCATCGTTCAATTGAGGAGAATAACTATGTTTCGTTGGGCTATTATTTTTGCAGTTATCGCATTGCTGGCAAGTTTGTTAGGGTTTGGCGGCGTAGCGGGTTTATCTGCTAACTTGGCTTACATTTTCTTAGCAGTAGCTGTTATTTTATTTATCGTAGCTTTTGTTAGCCGTAAAATGTAGTTGCCAAATAGCAACTAAGTACGTAAAAGATCTAAAAACCAAAAAAACGTCCTTTTAAAAGGACGTTTTTTTATTGATACGTTGACATTGATAATAAGACTAAATAGCTATTCTAGAATTATTAAAACCGTTTTGGTTGAATGATATACTCTAAGCGTTTCGCCAATCGAATATCATGACTAGTGATACCGCCAGTATCATGAGTGGTCAAACGCACCTCTACTACATTATAGATATTGCGCCATTCAGGATGATGTTCCAGCGCTTCTGCATAAAAAGCTGCCTGATTCATAAAGCTCATAGCTTCAATAAAATCGCTAAAGTGATAGGTCTTAATGATACTATCACCATCGCGCTGCCAGCCAGCAAGGTCTTCTAGCTGCATATCAATTTGTTCATTAGATAAACTACTCATATTAATATCCCTTATTTTATTATTATACAATTGTCATCAGGACGTAAAAACTACTTACCGCTTATACTTTATTATATATCGATTTTTAAATACAAAGCTAGGTAAGTTCAAATAGTGAGTATGCAGAGCGTCACTGCTTAATAGTTATATCCTCATAATAGAAGATAATAGGTTGCATGTTTATAAAATAGTTTATAAGCACATGATAAGTTTGATCTCCATCATACTCTTTATCCTACAAGGTCTTTATAATCTGGATGCTTATTGATGTAAGACGCTACAAATGAGCATTGGGGTACGACTTTTTTGTCATGAGCACGTGCATAATCTAAGGCGTGTTCAACCAGTGCTGAGCCCACACCGCGACCTCCCAATGCTTGCGGGACGATAGTGTGGTCATAGACTAAAGTATCACCGCGCTCTTGATAGCTGATATAGCCGGTTTGACCATCAATAGTGGTCTCAAAACGCTTGGCTGACTCATCATGACGGATATCAAGATCTTTATTGTCGGTTTGGTTGCTCATAAAAACTCCATAGTTAGGTAAGATTATTTAATTATTAACTTTTCGTAGGTTTTGCTGACCATGCATAGAACCAAGCATCGCGTACCACCTCAGGAAGATAGCTTTTGATGCCGCTTACCGGCGTCGTCATTCTCTGTTCTTTTTTACCTATAGGTATACTATCAGCATCACAGAGGGACTGTATCTGCTCGTAAGCTTGCAATTCATCGGCATTGGGCTTGCTAAAGTGATAAATACGTTTGAGCACTTGTTTAAACTGTATCCCAAAGTTACCTGTATTATAGGATAGATCATACTTTTGGCATATCTTTTTTACTTGCGGCGCAATACGACCATAGTGATTGGCTGGCATATCAGGGAAGATATGATGTTCAATCTGATGCGATAGGTTACCCGTGAGAAGGTGAAATAATTTGCTGCCCTCTATATTACTAGAGCCGAGGATCTGGCGTACATACCAGTCGCCCTTGGTCTCACTATCATCAAGATGAGTATAAATGTGTGCCTGCTCAGTAAGATGCCCACAAAAGATCACCGCCCATGTCCATAAATTGCGCGCAATATTGGCGGTAATATTACCACTCAATGTAGTTAGCGCACTACGGCGACCTAGTACTATTCCTGCAATTATGGGTAGTACCGCATAGTCTTTACCCACCTGACGGACGATTTTGGCAAACAGAGCACGAGATTTTTGTTGTAGTAGCGGGTGCCTGTCCGCTGACTGTGCATACTCATCTACGCTGATTTGAATATCGTGAAAGGCGACGGCCCATTCAAAGCCCAAGGCTAACACCATGGTTTTAAATGGATTATAGCGATCGCTTGGTATCCACGCCTGCTCATCGGTTACTCGAATCAAATGGTAACCGACGTCGTGGTCACGGCCGACGATATTGGTAAAAGTATGATGCAAATAGTTGTGTGAGTGCTGCCACAAGGGCGCAGGACACACGATATCCCAATCAAAACTTCGACTGTTTAGATGCGGATGCTGCATCCAGTCATATTGACCATGCATAACATTGTGCCCAAGCTCCATATTATTCAATATTTTGCTAAAGCTGAGCAGGCCAGTACCCACTAGCCAAGCGCCGAGTTGGTAACGCTTTGATGATAAACGACCAGCGCTAGCCAATATTCCGCGAGCTACAAGCTCGCTATAAACCACGGTCGCATAGACACGTTTGATATAGCGCGCATCGGTAGCGCCCAATGAATTCATAACATCTTGATATAAGGTATTTAACTCATCGGCTAAGGCTTCGGTTTGTACCTTTGATAGCGGCGCGCCAGATAGAGTAGGATAATGTGCAGGCTGACCTTTTTCAGCTTGTTGTTTGTGATCTACATTACTATTGTCACTGCTATCAGATAGGTACGCAACATAACCTTGATCTGCTAATGCGTCGCTCTGCAATGGTGGCTGCGGGTTTAAAGCCAAGATAGGTACCGCAGAGTTGGCAGTAAATAGTGGGGGTAATAAGCGCATAAATTATCCTTTACCGAGCCAGCCTGATTGATGCACAAAATCAATGCAACTATATAAGTAGGATCGGTTTGTAAAGCATATAGGTTTTGGCACAGTAAACAACAAATCACGCATTCATTTATTACTTATCTTGCTAAATACGGTTTTTATTATGCCTATTGGAAAAAAGTTAGTTCTAATAACGGTTATACATCCAGCACCACATCGCTTATAGCCATGTTGATACAAGTTTGAATCGATTCAAAGCCGTCGCTACTGACTTTACCTGATTGTACGTTTTTGACTACGCCGCTGACTTTATTACAGCGGCACATCTGACAAATACCTTGGCGGCACCCATAAGCCATACGTATACCTGCCTGTTCAGCTGCATTTAATATCGTGTTATCACTATTAAACTTTTGCTGGCGCATGCGCAGATAAACCGTATGTATCTCAGCGTTACTCTTTATATCATTTGTATCAAAAGCAGATAAAACGCTACCGAAATGCTCTACCACAATGTTATCACGCAAATCATAACCATTCGTCAGCGCTACTTTACTAGCAGCATCATACAAACTTGCCAACAATGTCTGCGAACCGCAAGCAAAAATCTGTGTCTCGGCTAGAGGCAACTTTAATGCCAGTAGGCTTTGCGCCGTTAAATGACGAGTATTCGCTAAGTAAGTATTGGAGTCGTGCGTATCAATGAGATAGTAAGTGAAAGCAGGATAATTAGCAGCTAAATCTTGCCAGCAATCCTCCAATATAGAGCCGCGGTTATAGTGCAATAAAGTGACTTGCCGCCCATCTGCTAGGGCCTGAGTCACTAATCCTAACATCGGTGTAATACCACTACCACCTGCGATACATAATAAAGGCGCTGGTTTTGCTAGCGATGATTTAGCAGCCAAAATCCGCGATTGTAAAACAAAATTACCACTAGGTCTGCTAGTACCAAAGACACTACCTATGGGCGCAAGCTTCGTTAAATAGTTTGAGACTAGGCCTTGCGGCTTAAGAGCAATGGTCAGGGTATGGCGTTTGGACGATTTACTAGTGTCCCACCATAAAGGCTGATAGGGCATACCTACTAATGAGTAACTACGCTGATGATAAATACCGTCTATTGGCACACTTAGATTCAGGTGTTGCCCGCCTTGCCAGCCCTCTTTTTTTAATATTTGCTGCTCAAAAGCGCGATTGACCTCAAATTGTAAAGCAACTAGCTCGTCACTAAGCGCATACCTAGCAAGCAGTCGCAGTTTTGGTGTCGTCAACGACCAAAACGGAAGCATGCGCGCGCCCAAAAAATCAATAAACACGCTTTGAATAATCTCAGGCTGATAGCCGGATGTCATACCCTTAGTACCTTGTTATAAAAAGCGCTATTAGCATAATCAATAGTTAGCGCTGATTACTATAATTATTAAAGCTTTGAATCAATAAAACTTTGAATTAATAAAGCTTTGGACGCTGTAAAATAGCGCTCATAGCCTCTTTTATGGTGATTTAGCCAGAGCTTTACAACCACTATTGTTCGAGTTTGTCACAAAGAGAGGGTAATTAGTGATAAAAGGGTCAAAACGCTTGCAAAAGCTGTCTCTCAGGTTGCAGGGCGCGTGCCACAATGCGATAATAAGCCACCATCCATATCTTAATTTTAAAGCGCAGCAAAGGTGTTCATATAAATAGTCGTGACATGCATTTGCTGAGCTCTCTTATATAGCCAATCTAATTTAATTCTAAAGCAAAAGTCGCATGCAAAAGTACAGTCGGTACTAAGCTAAATACTCAGCTAAGTACAGGTAGTACTATAAGCAAGAGTGATGGTGCTAGAGTTTAAGAGCGTTTGGTTATACAGTCTATCGGAGTGTTAATGGCTCAATATATCTACACGATGAACAACGTATCAAAACTTGTTCCGCCTAAACGTGAAATTCTAAAAAATATTAATTTATCCTTTTTCCCTGGTGCAAAAATTGGGGTATTGGGCATTAATGGTTCAGGTAAATCAACTTTGCTGCGCATAATGGCGGGCGTTGATACCGAATTTAGCGGTGAAGCCCGGGCGCAGCCTGGTACCAAAATCGGTTATTTGCCGCAAGAACCACAGCTTGATGACAGCAAAGATGTGCGCGGTAATGTTGAAGATGGCATGCGTGAAGCGTTAGATGCGCTGGCACGTCTAGATCAGATTTATAGCGACTACGCTGATCCTGACGCCGACTTTGATAAGCTTGCCGAAGAACAAGGCAAGATGGAAAACATCATTCAAACGTGGGACGCGCACAACTTAGAGCCGCAGTTAGAAAAAGCGGCCGATGCTTTGCGTCTGCCGCCATGGGATGCTGACGTCAGCAAATTATCAGGTGGTGAGAAACGCCGCGTAGCCTTATGCCGTCTACTACTATCGCGCCCTGATATGCTGCTACTTGATGAGCCGACCAACCATTTGGACGCCGAATCGGTGGCATGGCTTGAGCAGTTTTTGCAAAACTACAGCGGTACTATCGTGGCTATTACCCATGATAGATATTTCTTAGACAATGTGGCTCAGTGGATCTTGGAGCTGGATCGCGGTCATGGCTATCCGTATGAAGGCAACTATACTGAGTGGCTTGAGCAAAAGAACACGCGTCTAGAGCAGCAGCAAAAGCAAGAAGAGTCTTTTGCTAAAGCGCTGAAAAAAGAGCTTGAGTGGATTCGTAAAAACCAAAAGGGCCAGCAAACCAAATCCAAATCTCGCGTACAGCGCTTTGAAGAGCTGAACTCAAAAGAGTTCCAGCAGCGTAATGAGACCTCAGAGATTTATATTCCACCAGGCCCACGTTTAGGTAATAAAGTTATCGAAGTCAACGATATCTCCAAATCCTTTGGCGATCGTCTGCTTTATGAAAACTTAAGTTTTAATGTACCAGCAGGCGCTATCGTTGGTATTATCGGTCCAAATGGCGCGGGTAAAACCACGCTATTTAATATGATTACCGAACGCGATACGCCAGATACTGGTTCTGTAGAGCTTGGCGAGAGCGTCAGCGTGGCCTACGTCGGTCAGGTACGTGATAATCTCGACGACAATAAAACGGTCTGGGAGGAGGTTTCGGACGGCTTAGATATTATTACTGTTGGTGACTATACCACCCCAAGCCGCGCTTATATTGGTCGCTTTAACTTTAAAGGCTCAGACCAGCAAAAGCGCGTTGGACAACTATCCGGCGGTGAGCGTAACCGTCTACAACTGGCGAAGACTTTAAAGCAAGGCGCAAACGTTTTATTACTCGATGAGCCCTCAAACGATTTGGACATCGAAACCTTGCGCGCGCTTGAAGATGCGATTCAGGTTTTCCCGGGTACGGTAATGGTAGTCTCACATGATCGCTGGTTCCTTGACCGGATTGCTACGCACATTCTTGCCTTTGAAGAAGAAGGTCCGATCTGGTTTGATGGTAACTATTCTGAATTTGAAACCTATCGCAAAAAGACCATGGGCGCAGATGCTGGCCCCAAGCGCATGAAATATAAGAAAATTACTAGCTAGGTTTGTTTTTCTTGTTCAGTGCTATAAAAAGACCGCTAATTAATTAGCGGTCTTTTTTTGTGTCATTTATTATGGAAAATATGATTCACTAAAAACAAGGTTAATACGCCAACTATGCGTCTATTGATTAAGCATTATACAGCGCTTGTTTTTTAGCCAGTAGCGCTTGTTTTTCAGCGGGAGTTAAATATTGAATCTTAAAGTTCATCATGGCTAATAAAATGGCAAGTAAGGGGGTGGCGTAATTGAAAACTGCATAAGGGGCGTACTCAAAGGCGCTGACGCCGAGCATTGAGAAGGCAAAGACCCCGCAAGTATTCCAAGGTATCAATACGGAGGTGACCGTACCACCATCCTCTAGGGCGCGCGAAAGGTTTTTGCTATGGAGACCCTTGTCTTTAAACGCCTCTACATACATACGTCCCGGCAGCAGGATAGAGATGTATTGCTCGGAGGCAGTAGCGTTGGTCAAAAACGCTGAAGCTAGCGTTGCCACAATAAGACTCTTAGCGCTTTTGGCTAAGCGCAAAATCTGGGTCACTATAGAGCGCAGCATACCGGTCTGCTCCATGATACCGCCAAAGCTCATAGCGACGATGGTTAGGGATACGGTAAACATCATGGCATCGATACCGCCGCGATTAAATAAGGTATCAATCATCTCGTTACCGCTTTCTATCGCATAACCGTTGTTGAGCGTATCTAAAGCGACGCCAATATCGCCGCCCTGAATAAATACGTGGCACAACCAACCGAGAATAATACCAGCGGTTAAAGCGGGCAGTGCTGGTACCTTTTTGGCAACCAATACCACAACAAGAACGGGTACCAAAAGCAGCCATGGCGAGATGACAAAGTTAGCTTCAATCACCGTTAAGATATCGCTGATTCTTCCGGTATCAACGTTTGAGCCATCAAAACCTCGACCTAAATAAAAATACACGCCTAGCGCCAAAAGCATAGCGGGCAAGGTGGTGACCATCATATAGCGAATATGCTCGAACAAATCAGTATCAGTAATACCAGCCGCTAAGTTGGTGGTATCTGATAAAGGCGACATCTTATCGCCAAAATAAGCGCCAGAGATGATAGCGCCTGCGGTCATAGCGGATGGGATACCAATGGAGATACCAATGCCGATGCCTGCTACGCCGATAGTGCCTAGGGTTGACCAAGAACTGCCTACCGCTAAGGTAACCACCGCACAAATGATGCAAATAGTCGCCAAAAACAGGGGTGGCGAGATGATCTCAAGCCCATAGTAAATCATAGTAGCGATGATACCGCCGCCGATCCAAGAGCCAATGACCAACCCGATCATGATAATAATAACTACCGCAGGTAATGCCAGCTTGATGCCGACATAAATGCCCTCCTCGATAGTCTTCCAGGTATAACCGTGCAAAGAAGCTACGATAGCTGCGATAATGGCACCAACGATTAAAGGGACGTGCGGCGCAATCTCATACACGCTAATGGCAACCGCCATAAAACTAATCATAATAATGACGGGCAAGATCGCGTAACGAAAAGGTATAGCTGTGTCAGGTTTTGGCTCTGTATTGATTATTTTATCTTCCATGATAGTTATTCTCCTACCGTCTAATGGATCTTATGCAGCTTCTCAGCTTACTTTATGCTTTTTATCAGAAGCTGACTAGATTAATTTTTTAAGGCGTGCAAACTGGTTCTTATAGAAAAATACTGAAACAAGAGAAAATTAATTAAAACGTTGACTGCTAAAAGGACTGGCATCTATGATTAAAGGCTTATCATAGATCATCTCTTCTATAAGACGACCGGTAATAGGACCTAGAGTAAAACCTTGATGACCATGACCAAAGGCGAACCATAACTTATCGTGCTTTGAAGCCGGTCCAATGATTGGCTTCATATCTGGCAAGCAAGGTCTGGCTCCTGCCCAAGGTTCTGACTCAATAGCGCTCTCAAGTGGCAAGACTTGTCTGGCATAGCTAAGTACTGCTTCTAATTGCGCAAAGTTTTTGGGTGCGTCCAGTAGCGACATCTCAGCGCCCGTCGTGATTCTAATGCCTTGCTCCATAGCACCCATGACAAAGCCTTTGTCCACATCACACAAACTATGATTGATGGTGTTTTTGTCTGTCAGCGCAAAATGCTGGTGATAGCCGCGCATAGGGAATAGAGGTATATCGTAGCCCAAAGGCGCTATAAGCTGGGCAGACCAAGGTCCTGCAGCAATAACCACCTGCTTGCATAAATAAGTGTCGTCATCGGTAATGACTTGCCAGCCATCCTCAATTGGCAACAGCTCTTTGACGGTTGCTTGTTTGGTACGGCCTTGCATCTGCTCAAAGCTACGTGCATAAGCTTTGACTAGCTTGCTTGGGTTACTAACCTGCCAGGAGCTTTTCCAGTGTATTCCGCCGACATAATCGGCAAAGTCAACGTTTGGTTCTAGCGCCTGCAATTCAGGTACGGATAGGATTTGATACTCTATGCCTTCATCAGTCATTTTTTGTGTAAGGGCGACCGCTTCATTAAATTTAGTCTGATTACGATAAATATCAATCCAGCCCGCTTTAGAGACCAAATTATCAGCATCGGCTGCTTTCATCATAATGCTGTGTTCACTGGTGCTATGTTCGATGAGCGTTGACCACTGTTTTTCAATAGCGCCAACTTTATTCTGACTAGAATGCATCCAGTATTGCATCAAAGGACGTAGATATCGAAACATAGCCGACCAGCGATACCGGATATCGGTACTATTATTAGGCAGTACGCGCATAACCTCGCTAAGTTGCCGCGGAAAAGGGGTGACGTGAATGGCTTCTCTTTGGATCAATCCAGCATTACCATAAGAGGTTTCTTCTCCTGGCAGTTTTTTGTCCAGCATCAAAACCTGAGAACCGCTTTTTTGTAGATGCCAAGCGATGGATGTGCCCACCATACCTGAGCCCACCACAATAACGTCATAATGCATATTGATACCCTCTATTGCAAACAAGCCAATACTACAGTGTATAAATGAGTTTGCTCAAATATTGTGACAAAAGCAAAATGATTATAATAACTGCTTTTAAAAACCAAGGCTAAATTTACTTTGTTTTAATATATAAAAAAAGCAAACTGCTCACAGTTTGCTTTTTAGTGATAGATAGACAATAAGCAAATTGTCTTAATAACTAGTAGCTGTTAGCGCTTAAGACCAAATTTACGCTGCTTTTTGTTGCTAATCTCAGTAATAGCATAAGTAATCTCTTCTTCACTAAGATGCGCCACTTGCTGCAAAATTTGCATCATATCAGGATTGAGAACGTATTTAGCGTACTGCGCAATATCATCGATACGCTGATCAAAGGTGAGAATTCCCGTTTCATTATCCTTTTGAAGATAGTCAAGCCGGATAAGGGCGGTCACAAAACTGGTAAATAACGCTCGATCAAAAAAGTCTGGAATATCATCGGCATAAAGTACAGATAGACGCTGGCCTAGCAGATGACATAGATCAACCACTTCATCCTCAGTCAGATTGCCTGAACCTTGCTGCGAGAGCAGGGCAAGGGTCATAAAGTAACGCTCAAGACTTTGACCCACGGGCGCTGCTAACACCTCTAACTGTTGGTATTCATTGCTGTTGGCTTCTGGAACGCTCAACAGGCCATCACTTAGCTCAACGATAATGCCATGAGCCATCATGTTTTCGATCTTTTGATCGAGGGTTTCGGTCAAACCGTGAGCAGGATAGTATAAAAATAGCTCGCTTTGTAAAAAGGGGTAGAGCTGCTTGACGATATCATCTAAACGGCTACGCTCGATACGGCTATTACGAGCCACCAAGGCTGCCAAGAACGATAATAAGATAAAGACATGTAAGATATTATTGCGAAAGTAGCTCAGTAACGGCGCTTGTCTACCAGCGACTTGGATGATATCACCCAAAATATGCGGTATGCGTTCAATAAGCTTGAGCTTGATACCGTAATCAATAATTTGCTGCGGGCTCATATCAGTGATAATAGTATCATCAGCATAAGGCAGCTCGCGGGCAAGGCCTTGATAAAGGGCGATTTGTTCACGGCAGATGTCTTCATCGAGAGCCGCTTTGGGCGCTGATAAGAGTACCAAGGATAATAATGAGACCGGATTAATCACAGCAGCTTTATTGATATGCTGCATAATCTTGACACCAATATTATCAACCATGGCGCTGGCTTTTTCATCAAGTGGAGTATCAGTGCGATGAGCAGGCAAGCTATCAGCTGGCACATCGAATTTTTGCATAAAATCGCTAAGATATAGCGGTGTACCAAAGCTTAGGTGCACGGTACCAAAAATGCGTTCTATTTTGCGTCCAGCTTTAAGTAGGCCAATGATCGATTCTGACTCTTTAGGTTTGCCTTTGAGCTCACCAATATAAGTGCCGCCTTCCATAATGCGCTCGTAACCAATAAAGGTGGGGATGAAGACGACGGGTTTATTGCTTTGACGCAGCTGGCTATGCACCGTCATCGCCAGCATGCCCATTTTTGGCGGTAACAAACGGCCAGTACGTGAGCGCCCACCCTCAATAAAGTACTCAATCGGCGTATTGCGCGTAATTAAGGTGTGCATATATTCGCGTAATACTGCCGTATATAGCGCATTACCACGAAAGCTTCTGCGAATAAAAAAAGCCACAGCCCCGCGTAGTAAGGGTCCTAACAAAGGCACATCTAGGTTATCTCCAGCAGCGACGTACGGAATGCTCAAACCGCGTTTATAGATAACATAAGATAATAGCAAATAATCGACATGACTGCGGTGACAAGGCGCGTAGATGATTTCGTGATCCGTTGCCAGCTCGCGTACGCGCTCAAAATGATGAACCTTAACTCCATCATAAAGCTGCGTCCACAGCCACGTCAAAAACCGATCAAAAACGCGGATAATAGGATGTGAATAATCATTAACCATCTCATTGGCATAACCTCTAGCCAGTTTCCGTGCTTCTTTTACGGCTATGCCCTTTGTTTTGGCCTCTATCTCTATCGCGTGCTTAATGGCTGGCGAATAGATGAGTTTATCAACTAAGTTGCGGCGATCGGATAAATCAGGGCCGAGCATGCTGGCGCGCTGTTTATCAAGATAAGTATTCAACTGAGTTTGTAAGTCGCGTACCAGTTCTCGATTGGCATCTACTGAGGCAACTAACGCAGCATGCTCAGTGCTGGGCTGGCTTGACTGGTCTACATAAGTATTTGCAGAGTCTGTTTGGCCATCTATTCCCTCACTGTTTAGGTTGTTGTAAATGATGGTACGTAAATCCTGCGGTGTATGAAATTGCACGAAGGTATCACGTCCCATAACGCCAATATTGAAGAGCTGTTTGGTGATACTTGGATCTTCCCAGTTATCCGTCATCAGCAGCTTAAACAAAGAATCTTCTTTTTCAGGAGCACGTCCCCAAAGGATCGTCACTGGTATCAGGCGAATATTTAAATTAGGATATTGCAAGCTGGCCGCTACCAAGCGTGATAGACGCGGCGACAGTTGATGATCTTTTGCTCTTGGATGATGCAAAAACACAATAGCTGCATTCTCATTGATACCCTGAGAGCTATCTTTTAAACCTACCAAAGCTGGCGGTAAGTTATGCTCTTGAGTCTGCAGGTCAATTAAGATACTGTTGGAGCGTGAGTAATCTTGCAGTACATAAAAGGTTAGCGTTTGGTCATCACTATCAATCTGTGGCAGCTCGCCAAGCAGCTTAGCTTTGACTGCCAAATCAAGCGTTTGTCCCGAGATTTTACGGTAGAGCTGATTGATTGAAGTGTTAGATACGCTGGCATAATGCGGTGCTAGCGACTGGCGCTTGGACGTTGATTCATTAACGTCAGTAGGGGCAGCTGACGTCTTAGCAATCCGTTTTTTCAAAAGCTTGTTTTTTAGGAAACTGGGTATCATAATCAGGAGTCAGGTTTTATAAAATATAGTGTGCTTATGATGCCATAAAAGTACATAAAGCGATATATAGTGTCGCCATCTCTTCTTAATATATTATAAGATTTGGCGGATAGTCGCTTGTGATAGACCTATCAAAATAAAGACGAAAAACTATTTACAGAAGAACTATTATTACGCATTAATTACTAGTTTAAAGTGAGGGCTGATGACTCCTGCTATTGAGCTTGCCAAAGCGCTTGATCTTGATTATCAAGTACACGAATTTACTCACGATAGCAGTGCCCAATCTTTTGGGTTAGAAGCTGCTGAAAAGCTTGGGCTACCAGCTGCGCAAGTTTTTAAAACTTTAATCGTTGAGACTGATACAAGGGCACTAGCGATGGCAATCTTGCCCGTTGATACTACCTTGAATCTCAAAAAAATGGCCAAAGCTTTAAATTGCAAAAGGACAAAAATGGCTGATCCTAAACAGGTGCAGCGTAGTACCGGTTATGTGCTGGGCGGCGTCAGTCCATTAGGACAAAAAAAGCGCTTAATGGCGATTATGGATAGCAGAGCCCAAAACCAGACTACGATATATGTGAGCGGCGGTCGGCGCGGACTTGATCTTGAGCTACCACCGATACAATTGGCTACAACGCTTAATGCAAGTTTTGCCGATATCGCTGATAATTAGTAGTATGCTCTTGGCTTGTCGTTTATTACTCTAATTCAAAATAAATCAGTTACCAGATTATCTAGCTAAGGAGGCATTTTATGCCGCATCTTACTTTGCAAGCGACGCCAAATGTCAGCATACCTCACGAAGAATCTTTACTCAAAGCACTCAATCAAGCGCTTTGGCGTAGCGGTCACTTCAATAAAGCGACAGATATCAAAGCGCGTATCATACCTATCGACACCTTTTTAGTCGGTATTGAAGATGATGAGCAAGAGTATGGTTTTATTTACGTGCATCTAAAGCTGATGATAGGTCGTGACATTGTAGCTCGCAACCAATTGGCAGAAATATTAGTCAAAGCTATAGAAGATCAGCTCATTGATGAGCAATCAGAACGTACCTCTTTACAGATTTGTGTTGAGGTGGAAGAGATTAGTGATGTTTATCAAAAGAAAATACTGGGTAGTTAAGTATTTTATGTTTTACAAAAAAAGCGCCTAATCAATAGGCGCTTCTCGTACTTATATTGTTATAAATTTAGTCTAAAAAGGCAAAGTTTTCAATATCCATAGCGGTCATACTCTCGCTTGGTGCCACCATACTTTCGGCATGACCTGAAGTACGTGGCAAGATTTTATCGAAATAAAATTCAGCCGTTTGAACTTTGGCGGTGTAGAATTCTGCTGATTCCACGCCGCCATTTTCTAGTTTTTCATAAGCCACTGCTGCCATACGCGCCCAGTGATAACCCATCATCACGTAGCCTGAATACATTAAGAAGTCTTCAGAGGCTGCTGAGATGATCTCACGGTCTTTACGTGCCATAAGCATTAGGCGTACGGTAAGCGTATTCCACTCAGCACATAGTTTGGTGAGTGCCCAAACGAATTTACGCATGTTCTTATCAAGGGCATACTCGCCGCACCATCTCATGATGCTAGAAGTATAATCACGGATGATTTTGCCTTTGGATTGCAAAATTACCTTACGGCCTAGCAAATCAAGCGCTTGAATACCGGTAGTGCCTTCGTACATAGTAGCAATGCGAGCATCACGAGCGATCAGCTCCATGCCCCACTCTTTGATATAGCCGTGACCACCGTATACTTGCTGACCGTGTTTGGCCGCCTCAATACCAAGCTCGGTTAAAAAACCTTTGAGAATAGGAGTATAAAAGCCTAATTTGTCGTCCCACTTTTCAAACTCAGCATCATCACCTTGAGCGACGCCTTGAGCCATTTTGTCAGCGTAACGAGCAGCATGATAAATCATTGAGCGTCCACCTTCGGCAAAGGCTTTTTGGGTTAAGAGCATCCGGCGTACGTCAGCATGATGAATGATGGCATCGGCTACTTTTTCAGGATCTTTAGTACCTGATAAAGCACGCATAGAGCGGCGGTCTTTGGCATAAGGTAGGGCGTTTTGGAATGACAACTCTGTGTGTGCCAAACCTTCGATACCGGTACCGATACGCGCGGTATTCATAAAGGTAAACATGGCTTTTAGGCCTTTATTAGGCTCGCCAATCAGATAGCCTGTGGCTTCATCAAAATTAAGTACACAAGTGGCAGATGAGCTAATACCCATTTTGTGCTCAATAGAGCCGCAAGTGACGCTGTTACGCTCACCAACTTCATTGGCATCGTTTGGTAGGAATTTGGGAACGATAAACAATGAGATGCCACGCGTACCTTCTGGTGCATTGGGAAGACGCGCTAGCACAATATGCACGATATTCTCAGTTAAATCATGCTCGCCGCTTGAGATAAAGATTTTAGTGCCTGATAATTTGTATGAGCCATCGTCTTGCGGAATAGCTTTAGACTTAACCTGACCCAAGTCAGTACCACACTGAGGTTCAGTCAAACACATGGTGCCTGACCACGAGCCTTCAACCAACTTATGTAAATAAGTCTGTTTTTGCTCATCCGTGCCATACTGCAATAAAGTATTGATACAGCCGGTAGATAGACCCGGATACATGGACCACGGCCAGTTGGCCGTACCGATCATCTCGGACTTAATGAGGTTAAGTGACATAGGTAAGTTCATACCGCCGTATTCTTCAGGGTATGAGATGCCCTGCCAGCCGCCTTCTACGAACTGATCATAGGCTTCTTTGAAGCCTTTTGGAGTAGTTACAACGCCATTTTCAAAATGACAACCCTCAGCATCGGCATCTTGATAGATAGGTGCAAGAACATTTTCGGCAAAATCAGCCATGCCTTGCAAAATCATATCGATGGTTTCAGGATCAGCATTAGCGCCGTTGTCCAAATCTTTGTAATGGGTTTGAAAATCAAATACGTCGTTGATTAAAAACTTAATATCACGTAAAGGCGCTTTGTAGGTTAACATAGTTGGTCTCTTTGATTATCGGTTCGCTCAATTTATATGACTAGTTATATAAAAATGGTAAAACCAGTTATTAATAGATAAAGTAAAAAACAGATCTGGTTATAATATCTATCGTAAAAATGTATTCAACAAATTTAGCAATTATAAAACTGCTCACTTATAAACTTACATTGAGTATAAGTGTTCTTTAGCAACAAATATACTATTCATAATTAAAATTCATATTATAATAGTTCAGTTATTACTTTATATTATAATAGAGAATAGTTTTACTATTCACAAACACTAAAAGTAAAAACTAAATTCGTGCTTTCCTTAAAAATTACTACTCAATATCTTATCGAGGCATATCCTTGTCTAAACCAACAGCTAACTCTATATCTACAGTGACTAGACGAGTCGTTAGTGGTGAGATTGCCCATCTACTGACAGTCAATCGTAGCAAACGTCCTTGGCACCTGCCCATTATCGCCGCTATTGCCATCAGCTTTCCGGTGTTTGTAGGAGCTTATTTTGACGTTTTATCTGACGGTATCAAAGCTTCTTTAGGAGCGATGATTATCTTAAATATACCGCTAGCAGGTTCTCTGCCTTATCGTCTGGTAACAGTGATGACATGGGGTTTTGCTATGTCGCTGTGTTTTGCACTTGGACTTATTGCGCAGCAGGTGCCCATACTGATCATTCCTGTGTTTGCACTGATGGCTTTTGGTATTGTTTTTTTTGGAAGGTACTATCGCCAGCCGCCACCAGCAGGGTTGTTTGTCATGATGGCGGGTGCCATTGCTCTGTTTATTCCTGTGCCTTTCGAGCAAATTATGTTTGCAACGGGTCTGGTAGTGCTGGGTAGTGGTTTTTCGATACTGATGGCATTGTTTTATTCGCTATTTTTAATGATGACGCGTCAGTATACCCCAACGCCTACTTATCACTACGAGCCTGAGACTATTAGTGAAAGCATTATGGTGGCAGGTTTTGTCAGTCTAGCGCTGTTGATAGCCGTAATTTTAGGCGTACCTAACCCTTATTGGGCGGCAGTCAGCTGCTTTATTATTATTCAAGGGATTCATCTGCGCACGATGTGGATTAAGCAGTTTCATCGTCTGTTTGGTACCTTACTGGGTATGGGTTTGGCAGGTTGGATGATTTCTTGGGGGTTAGCAAGATGGGAGGTTGCTATTGCCATACTGATCATGATGCTCTGTATAGAAGCGCTAGTCGATCGCCATTACGGGCTCGCCGTTGTATTTGTTACGCCCTTAACGATATTTATCGCTGAATATGGCAGCAGTTCGCCACTTATGCAACAAGGCTATCAACACATCGTTAATGCGCGCTTGTTTGATACTCTAATTGGCTGCGTGACGGGCTTTGCAGGCGGTTTTATGATGCAGTCCTCACGTTTGCGCGTACCACTGCGGCAAGTAGAGGACTGGCTACTAGTAAAGTTTGGGTAAAATAAAAACAGCCGCTTATAGATCAAGATATTTTCAGCCAGCTACTGTTTTTAGTCCACTACTTAGCCGCCTGCTTTAAGGTGTCACTCGCTTGTAATACATCAATATGCTGTCCTGTCCAGCGCTCAAAACTCAAGGCTGCCTGTCCGATAAGCATACCGTAGCCATCAGTTGTCTGCGCGCCTCTAGCATCAAAGTGTTGTAAAAAAGGCAGCGGGCGTCCATACATCATGTCGTAGGCGTAATGAGCACTTAACTCTGGAGACAAGAGCAGATTATCGCCTGATAAGCCCGTAGACGTTGCATTGATAATCA
Organism: Psychrobacter sp. M4; assembly: GCF_055699795.1. Lineage (NCBI taxonomy): Bacteria > Pseudomonadati > Pseudomonadota > Gammaproteobacteria > Moraxellales > Moraxellaceae > Psychrobacter > Psychrobacter sp. M4. The sequence continues at coordinate 240,812 of NZ_CM146740.1, forward strand.
AGTCAAATTCGCCCGTCAATTCAGCGCTTGCACAAGTCGTTATAGAGTGCTGATTAATCTCATCGCTAGCAAGCGTAAGCTCATTGATAAGTGTTTTAGCTTTGATAAGTGTCCGATTGGCGATAGTCAGCTGCCCGATGCCTGCCTGTATAAGCGGTAAAATCACTCCGCGTGCCGCCCCGCCTGCACCGACAATAGCGACGCGTGCGTCATGCAGTGGCCAGCCCATACTCAACAGATGGTTAACCAAACCTTGTCCATCAGTGTTATCACCATACAGAGCATTGTCCTTTAGGAGTAGGGTATTGACGGCGCCAGCAACCTCTGCATGTTTGGAGAGACTACCATGTGCTTGGCAATAAGCATAAGCTATTTGTTTGAAAGGTACGGTTATATTAGCGCCTATACCCCCGCCATTAAAAAACGCCTCAACCACAGCGACGAAGCTAGCATTGTCATCTGGGCAATATTGACGCTGGTAAATAATATCAAGGTCCGTCTGCGCAGCGAACACACGATGGATATCTGGAGATTTACTATGGTCTATAGGGTTGCCAATGACAATAAAGTGCTGAGTCATAAATAATCCATAAGTCTTATAAGTTAAAGAGAACGAAACATAAAAGATAAAAAACCATCAGAAGATAATCGTCATAGGATATAACAATATTTTTAACAAATTTGTGCTCTCTTGGACGGTTATCCGTAACGTAAAGGCTAGTCAAGCACTAGGCAGTTGGGTACACTGTTGTGTAAGTATAGTGTTAATAGTAGGTCATTGAGTATAAAATAAAGTAAGCCAGTATAGTAAAATTATAATAATTTAACAAAGTAAGCGATGGTTTTATAATTGTTTTATAGCTGGCGCACTTATTGCACAAACTGGCATATATTTATATCTTATTGATAACGCAGACTCTTTATCGACAGTTGCCTCTCTTAGTAGCTTGTTGGTATAACCCCAAAACTCAAATGTAACCTTAAAACCTAAAAAATATGAGTAAAGTGCCCATGTGGAATAATAACCTACAGATTGTTATGATCGGTATAGTGATGGGGGCTGGTGCATCATTAAGTGCATGTAACAGCTCAACCCAAGATAATACTGCTGAAATAGCCACCGAACAAACGACTGCTGAGGATCCTGTACAGACCAGCCCAGCACCGAGTGCAGATATGGACGGGGCAGTCGCCGAGCAAGGGGTCCCCGTCAGCTATGATGTATCATCGTGGAATAGCGACGCTGTCAATTCTGTCAGTATAAACGAGGTTGATCAAATCAAATCAACGTTCGGTAAAGTAATTACGACCGATGAAAATAGCTTAGACTATGCCAGTAACCCTGCAACCAAATATCGTTTTATGGATACTGACGCGCCTTATCTGGATCTGATCGATTCTAAAAAATATCTCGAGCTTGGCTGGTATTATGCCAATCCTACTGACTCGGATGAAGAAAAAAAGTTTAGTCAAGCGCATGCACAAAAATCATATCAACTTGCGCGGCAGCTAATGGGAGATGATGGCGAAAAAGTACTGGCTGAGATGCTAAATGGTCAAGTCATAAAAAATCAAACCGTCGGCGGCCAGAAAATAGAATTAGCAAAATGTGAGTTTTATAGCTGTATGCTGGTGCTAAATAAATCAGGTGAACAGCAAGCAACAGACAGCTAAGCAATGACTGTTAAAGCTCAGAGTCTTCAAGGTCAATGGCAGTGCCTATATCCGCAGGTCGATACGAATTCTGCTACCATAGATAGTGCTTGTATCAGTTTAGACAACCGCGGTTTGGCTTATGGTGATGGTTTTTTTACCACTATGGGCGTTATTGACGGTGCGGTACTATGGCAAGACTATCATGTCAAGCGTCTGATATCTCATGCACAAGCCTTGCAGCTAAATATAGACAATCAAGATCACATTGCAAAACTAATAGTAAGTTTACAGGCACAGGCTGGTGAGCTACAACAAGGGATAATGAAGCTTATAGTGACCCGTGCGACCCAAACAGCGCGCGGTTATGGTTTTGTGCCAAATACCTCAGGCAGTGATTGTGAAGTTTGGTTAAAAGCAACCGCGATGTCTATAGATAGCAGTCAGTATCTTTGTTTAGCAAATACGCCCTCAATTCCTCTACAGCCTAACACACAAGCTGTCTGCTTAACCTCTCAGCTGGCTAGTATGCCGCCGCCTTTAGCAGGACTTAAAAGCCTCAATCGTCTCGATAGTGTTCTTGCAAGTGGTGAGCTTCAGCGTATTAACGCTGCTTCAGCTGCACTAGGTTTTGGTGAAGGATTGCTGCGTGATATGACAGGCCGCTGGGTTGAGGGGACGATGAGTAATGTCTTTTATCAGTTATCTAGCGCTCAGTTGACTGACTCTAGCCATAACACCCGCTATTCTGATCACTATTTGTCTGGTCAGTGGTTTACGCCGCCTATAGTACACTCAGGAGTCGCGGGCGTGATGCGCCAAGTATTGCTTGATAGCTTTGCCAACACTGATTCGCCTGTTATTATGCGTCCATTAAAAGATAAAGATTTGCCTAATCTACAGGCGCTATTTTTTTGCAATGCAGTGCGCGGTGTGATGCCCGTAAGTGAGCTTAGTTTGCTATCGGGTAAGGTTATACATTTTTAATAGTTCTATTTATCTACTACTTAGCAAATAACATTGAAAAGCTTACCGTTCAGTGCTAAATTCTAGCAAACCTTTGCCTCGCGAGTTGCCATGAGCAAGCCTACATCCGAAAAACCTTCTAATCAATCTGATGATACTCAGAATGGCACGCCTGCAAATCAGCAAGAAGGGACTATTGACGACGCTAATGATAAAGGGTCTGCTACAGATACTGATGATAAAGCACCCTTAACCGATATCTCCTTAATCAGTGGCGATACCAAACCGCGGCGCTATAAAAAGGACAACCAATCGTTTTTTATGCAGCGCGGCTATCAGATACTATTAGTGTTGGGTCTCATTGCTGCCTTTTTATTGGTAATGGTTTATCAAACCTTATTTGGACGTATCGATCAGCCTGCACAAAAAGTGACTATCGAGCAGGGTGATACTTACTATGGGCTGCTGCCGCAGTGGCAACGACAAATTCCGCTGTTTTCGACCAGTATTGCTAAGCTTTATATTAAATCACAGATTGACGCACCATTGCATGCTGGAATCTATCAGCTGCCTGAGAATCCAACGATTGCAGAGGTTCTGCAAGTCTTAGAGCAAGGCGCAAAAGTAGCAATGGTAAAAGTACAAATTATCGAGGGTAAAACCGCAAGCGACTTGTATCAAAACTTGCGTGATAATCCTGGTATCAAAAAAGAAGTGCTAACAGCAGATAGCGATAATGCCAGTATCGCCACAGCGCTAGATTTGGATGGGGTATTACCAGATTCAGTAACAAACAGCGATGATGCCATCGTTCGCTATAATTTAGAAGGCTGGTTTGCACCCGATACCTATTATTATGGTGAAGGCGCTACCGACACAAAAGTTCTCACCGATCTGTACAAGCGTCAGCAGCAGGCATTAACCACCGCGTGGGAGAATCGTGCCGAAGGCCTGCCTTACAAAACCCCTTATGAAGCCTTAGTTATGGCCTCTATTATTGAAAAAGAGACTAGCGTTCCTGACGAGCGCCCTTTGGTATCAGCGGTATTTAATAATCGCTTAAATAAAGGCATGCGCTTGCAAACGGATCCCACGATCATTTACGGTATGGGCAACCGCTATGATGGTAATATTCGCCGCCAAGATATCGATGAAAAGACCGCTTACAATACCTATCAGATCGATGGTCTGCCGCCAACGCCCATTGCGCTACCCTCAGCGGCCTCTATCGAAGCCACTCTACATCCGGCTGATAGCGAGGCGCTATACTTTGTCGCGACAGGCAATGGTGGGCACAAATTTACCAATAGCTTGGCGGAGCACAACAAGGCCGTACAAGAATATCTAAGCGTCATGCGTGAGAAAAAAGCGCAAATGCCGCCCGAGTAAATCAATAAGGCATACTTATATGTCAATAGTGTTAGCACCAATGAATATGCAAGCAAATCAGGTCAGTATGACTAAGCCTACAGAGAGTAATAAGCCTGCGACTGTAACTAATCCAGAGTCAAGCTCAGAATTAGCGCAAAAACATGGTAAATTTATTAGCGTTGAGGGTACAGAAGGCGTTGGCAAAACCACCGCTATCAATCAGCTATGCACGCGTCTAGAAACAGCTGGCATACCTTATGTGCGTACGCGCGAGCCGGGCGGTAGTCCCTTTGCTGAGCGTCTGCGTACTATCCTTTTAGATCCAGCAACGGCTATCAGTGATGATACCGAGCTACTACTGCTATTTGCAGCGCGCTGTGATCACTTGCAGCGCGTTATTTTGCCCGCGCTACAAAACGGTTCGTGGGTGATCTGTGATCGTTTTACTGATTCAACCATCGCTTATCAAGGCTTTGGACGAGCACATGGCGACACTAGCGTATTAACAAAAATTGATACGCTTATCGACCAGTTTGTTCCTGTGCTACCGGAGCTGACATTATGGCTAGATCTTCCTGTGCTTGAAGGTATGGCACGCGCAGGCAAACGCAGCGTCGCTGACCGCTTTGAGCAGCAAGCAGCTGCTTTTTTTACCCGAGTCTATGCAGGCTTTGAGACCCTTGCCAGTAAATACCCCCAAAGGATACAGCGTATTGATGCAGCGGGGAGTAGCGATGAGGTTGGCAGACGCATCTGGCAGGTGATTGAGTCAAAGTTTGCTACTTTTAAGACTTAAAATTAGTGAGCTTTACTACAGTAAAAGTCCAGCTCTAAAGCTGGACTGTTATTAAAATAGACTATGTAGCTATCGATGATTATGACAGCTGCTTTGACAGTTATTTATATAACAGTCAATAATACAACAGCTACTTATTATCACTACCATCTTTAGCAGTACTGCTATCTGTATCTTGAGACCCTTCTTCAGTATCATCGGCCGTACTACTGCCACCTGGTAGTCGATTAGGATCTAGTGAACCCTTTTTGTTTTTGGGCGCGCTACCGCTACCTTGAGCGTTGCCTTTTATTCTAGCAACTGTATCGCTATTTGTAGCGCTGGATGTGGTAGGGCTTTCAGTTTTCGCAGCGTTGTCTTGCACGACTGCTGGTATCTCTTTTTGCGTAGCGACTACCTTTTGGTCGGCGTCAATGTCCGTATCGCCTTCTTGATAACTGTTTTCGGTGGCATTGTCATCTACCGCAGTATCTTCAATAGCACTATCTTTATCGCTATCATCTATCAGCTCTTTTTCTTTGCGTTTTTCAGGGGCTTTAGAGCTGGCTTCAAAGTGCGCGTCAGCAACTGCCCGAGCTTGTTCTTGTTTGGCCGTGACATCAACAGGCTTTGGTTGCACTTCATCGTCAATGACTAAGGCTACTAGCTTACGATCGCGCGGTACAGTGCCATCAAATCTGTCAGTGATAACGTGCAATTTGCCTTCTTTATCAAGAGTATATAGAGGTACAAACTGCTTATTATCCGCTTTATACTGCTCATAGCTATAACTGTCAGTAATATTAGTGATTTTAATTTTTGCCTTTTTGGACAACATACTGGCAAGCTTAGTATAAGTCACGTCTTTGCCGAACAACCACTGTGACTGAAAGTTTGACTGCTTATCATCGCGCTCGCTTTTAACCTTTTCATCACTAAATTTGAGGCGAAAAAGTTTTTGTTCGCCGAATTCATGGCGATAATGAATCTCAGATAAGGTATTCATCTCTTTATCCGTACTCATCGCAAATAAATTACCGATGCCGATGAGATCTAAATGGCGATCGGCATGGTCGGAGATGGGGTTACCAAAGTAGGTACGTATCCCGCTCATGCGCGCCCGCGCAATATTAGTATAGTTATTATGAGCGACGATGACATCAAAACCTTGCTCTTTTAAAGAGGTGGCTACTAGTAAAGCAACTGGATTTGAGCCTACTACCAATACGCCATTGGTTTCAGGTTCACGAACGCCCAATAAATTACCAACCATTTTTGCGCCCAAACCCTGCACCATGACCGTACCGATAATGACCATAAATACTAAGGGTACGAGCAGCTCAACGCCTTGTATATCGTACTCTTGCAACCGAATCGCAAACAAGGAGGAGATGGCAGCTGCGACGATACCACGCGGCCCGATCCAGCTGATCATGAGCTTTTCGCTGGTCTTTAGATTGGAGCCAATCGAGGAGGCCCAAACTGATAAGGGACGCGCGACAAACATTACGATGGCAAGCAGTATTAAACCAAAAAAACCTACGCTTACTAGGTTGGCAAGCTCTACGCGCGCAGCAAGAATAATAAATAGCGCTGAGATGAGTAGGATCGTTAGCGATTCGTTAAATTCTAAAATCGTATCGCGTGGGAATTTTGGCCAGTTGGCAAGCGCGACTCCCATTACTGTTACGGTCAACAGCCCAGATTCATGCTCTAAATGATTGGATATTGAAAATAGTACGAGAACAAAGGCGAGGGTAAAGACATTGTGCAAAAACTCAGGAAGCATATGTCTGCGCATCAAAAACGCTAGCACCCAAGCTCCTGCCATCCCAATTACCGTCGCTAGCACGACTATTTTGGCGAATAAGAAGATACTGCTGGCTTCACCGCCAGAGATGATATATTCATAAATCAATACTACCGCAATTGCGCCGATAGGATCGATGATAATACCTTCCCACTTTAAGATGTTGGCAATAGTTTTATTGGGACGCACACTGCGCAGGAGCGGCATGATGACCGTAGGACCAGTCACGCAAACTAGAGCACCAAACAATAAAGCGATCAGAGGATCAACATCAAATAAAAGATAGGTCGATAGCGCCACAATGGCGATAGTAATAAGTACGCCGACCGATACCAGCATCTGCACGACGGTACCATGTTGCTTAATCTCATCGAACTCTAAAGTTAGTGAGCCCTCAAATAAAATAACGGCCACGCCTAATGAGATAAAAGGGAACATCAGCTCGCCCAATACCACATCAGGGTCAAAGATACCCAATACAGGGCCGACTAGAATGCCAATTAATAATAAAAATAGAATGGATGGCTGTTTTAAGTACCAAGCCAACCACTGAGCGGCGATGCCAAGCCCAACCACACCGGATAGCAATAGGGCGGTATCCATAAGTTAATCCTTTTATAAGCTTGCTATACTGCACGTACATTAGAGTTTTTTGCGATCTAACAGTGACTATCTAGTGGTTTTCGCTGATACCTATAGCACTGTATGGCACTGGTATCTATGAAGTAAACTCTAATCTTTGCTATAGTAAATAGTTGTTACCAACACTTTAATGAAGCATCATTCATTGTCACAAAAACATTTATACTCAATTTAATATAGTCGGCAAAAATAGATAGTGACAAAAACCTGTGACACCAAAAGAGCTCAAAGACAAAGAGTCATTTGATACAGCGTATGCGTAACAAACGAGATAATAAATAAATTGAAATAATAGAGGGTTCAAGCTGCCAAAGACTAAAACGAGGAATAATAGCAGTATTTTTCATCAATAACTTCTGTTTATAGTTTAGATTATTTGGCTTGTAATCATACCATGATTTTATTTTACTTGTGTTAAACGCAAGCGGTATCATTTAGTGATAGACAGTATAAGGTAGAATTTATGTCAGTTTTCACACTGCAGTTGATAAGCCTATTACCCGTACATTGAACGGCAGTAGTAAGAGAATAGGGACATAGCTATGCATAGTTTTATCCTGCATAATATAGCCATAAAAAATTCAAATTATCAAATTATAAAGTTTAGACAAGGGTAGTAATATGAAAGCGCAGCCAATAGCTCATAGGATACAACGTGGATTACAACAAGGAGTGCTGGCATCAGCACTGAGTATAGCTATGATGGCAGGGATTAGTGCTACTGCTAGTACTAGTGTGCAAGCGGCAGTCAGCACTACTGATTTCTCCGATCTGGTGCAGCAAGTGACGCCAGGGGTAGCACGGGTTAATGTCACTAAGCAGATCAGTGAGGATGAATTGGTCAAAGCTCAGACGGCTGAATTATTACGTCAGTTTTTTGGTAATCGTTTACGCCTACCTGATCGAGCGGCGACGCCTGCAGTTGAGCATGCTTATGGCACTGCTTTTTTTGTCACGAATGATGGTTATATGTTGACCAATCATCACGTGGTTGCAGGCGCAGATAATATCACCGTCACCCTCAATGACCGCACCGAGCTTGACGCCACTTTAGTGGGTAGTGATGAGCGCTCAGACGTGGCGGTACTAAAAGTATCAGGCAACCAGTTTCCAGCACTACCAATTGGTGATTCTGATACCATAAAGGTCGGCGAGCCTGTCTTGGCTATCGGTTCCCCATTTGGCTTTGATTATTCTGCCTCTGCAGGTATTGTCAGTGCTAAATCGCGCAGCTTTTCGCGTGAGACCAGCGTGCCCTTTATCCAAACGGATGTGGCACTAAACCCTGGTAATTCAGGGGGACCTTTGTTTAATAAGCGCGGCGAGGTAGTTGGTATCAACTCGCGTATCTTTAGCGGTACGGGCGGCTACATGGGCTTATCATTCTCTATTCCCATTGATGCGGCTATGGATATCTACGAGCAGCTCAAAGAAAATGGTGAAGTATCGCGCGCGTATTTAGGCGTTTATCCACAAGATATTGATCGTAACCTAGCAGAGGTTTATAAGCTAGCACGGCCACAAGGCGCGCTGTTGATTCGGGTATCCCCAGATTCACCAGCACAAAAAGCAGGACTTGAGTCAGGCGATATTATCTTAAAGTATAATGATAGAAATATTATGCGCGCCTCCGACCTGCTTAATCTTATCAATCGTGCTCGTCCTGATGATAGGTTTATAGCCCAAGTACAGCGTGATGGAAAGCAGCTGCGCGTGTCCGGTCAGCTTGGTCAAGCACCAAGTGATGTGCAAGCAGAAGGACGCGATAAACAGGACAACGAGGTACGTGTAGGTTTGCGATTACGCAACTTGACTCCAGATGAGCAAGCGGGTCTGGCTACAGAGGGCAAGACTGGTATACTGGTCACCGCTGTAGATCCAACGGGGCTGGCAGCACGCTCCGGTATCATGGCAGGCGATATCATTACGAATTTGCATCAAAAACCTATCAGCGATGTGACAGATTTTTCTAGTGCCATCTCAGCGCTACCTAATAAAGGCGTGATAACTATAGAGCTATTACGCCAAGGCATACCAGCAATTATCGGTTTACGTATTGAATAAGAACAAAGTCAGACGATAGCTGATAAGACTTGTTTATTGTAGGTAACGCTCTTTATAATAGCTGATTTTTGTAGTGTCCGCTGCTGATGGTATAACGATGAGTAGGGCATCTATTTATACACCTTAACTATTTTTGTATAACGGGTAAGCTAAACTGCACAGAGCTGATACGTATTGGCGCTAGTTTGGGCCTAAACTAACTTGAGACTTTACCCGTGTCCGTTCATATCCATATTAGGTATTCATGATTGACCACCCTATTTATACGCTAGGTATCATTATCGCGACAATGCTAGTGGCGTACGTAATATTGTGGTCAGGACTGCAAACCTTTAATGCCAATCCTAGCAAGCGTTTTATGCGTATTTGGCCAAAACTGGCATTGTATTATGCCGCCTACACCATGCCGATATGGGCCCTACTGCTCATCGCGGGCTGGGCTACAAATGTAACGCCTATGCTAGGACAGTCATCATTACTATGGATACTGTTATGTATAGCAGTGATGGGGCTATACTTTTATACCGTTATTGTACAACCAAGCCGCTTACGACTGCGCTGTCAAACTATAGATCTCGGTTTAACGACACCATTGACTGTAGCCGTACTAGCAGATTTACGTATAGGGCTGTACAGCGGTAAGCCGCGCCATATTCGCAAGCTAATTGCTACGATTAACGAGCTGACGGTGGATGCGGTATTAATTACTGGTGACTGGCTTTATTACCCGAGCGCTGATTTGGTTGGACAGCTAATGCTATTTAAGGGCGCGAATAAACCTATTTATACAGTGATGAGCATCTCAGATTTACGCTATCAGTCTATGAATACTACCAAACAAGGCCAGCCACTGCTAGAAGATACGCTAGCTTGCGCGTTTGATGTACTCGACATTGCTTGTATCGGTCAAAAGTGCTTGCCGCTACCGCCCAAAAGTACAGGTAATGTTCATACTTGTGCAATAAAGGACAGGCAAGATATATCTTTGAGTACCAAAACGACCAAACGCATAGATCCTGTACAGCAAACGGCCATGCTCTGTGGTTGGCAAGATGTACCAAAGCATTATCTTAAAAACACGCTTAAGAATATAGAATCACAAGAGTACCAAAAGCAGGTACCAGCAGCTCCTCAAGCAGATAGTTGTACAAACAGTCATGAGAACAACCATCTTAAAAAACACAGCCATGAGACTAATGCTGGCATTGCAGTGTTGGCTGATAAAACAGCGCTGCGCACTAAAATTAAGCAAGCCACACTACCAGTTATTATTTTAGCTGCACGCTTTGATAATGTTGCTGATTTACCAAAAGCGCTACAGCCAAGACCACTTTTGATCGCAGGCGCTGCAAAATCTGCTGAATTTAAAGGTAAACTAACAGGTAACGAGCGTGGCTTGTATCAACATGGTAGCGCACAAGTATTTGTGAGTAGTGGTATTGGTACTCGGGGTTTGCCCTTTCGCCTGCATTGTCCCACTATTGATGTATTAACCATTCGTTAATGGTAGTTATTAACAAATAGCGGTTAACAGCTAGGTTATTGCCATCTGGTATGCCCATACTCACTACAAGGAAGGCAATTAAAGCTGATTGTTATTAAATAAAGCCCATTAAAAGTCAATTGTTAGTGAGTCAGTAAATTAAAATATGCTACACTAGCGGGCATTTATAACAGTAGCTAATGCACTATTCAATTAGATCTTTTAATTTGACAGATTATCTATTCTAATAAGATATGAGCCAATAGCATTAATATTAATATAAAGCGAGGCGTAGTCCTTGCAGGTGACCTATTATGCGTAAGCTTTACTCAAAGCTGGCGCGATACAGTAAGGTAGAGTTATGAGCACAGCATACAATGACATTAAGACCCAATTACAAGGCTCTATGGTAGCTTTGGTAACGCCTATGCATCCTGATGGTAAGGTCGATTATAAACGTCTGGCAGATCTCATAGACTGGCAAATTGAGCAAGGCACGCATTGTTTGGTGGCTGTAGGTACTACTGGCGAATCTGCCACTTTATCTATGCAAGAACACAGTGATGTCATTCGCTATTTTGTGCAACATGTGAAAAACCGTGTACCTGTAATTGCAGGTACGGGCGCTAATAATACGCTTGAAGCCATCAAGCTGACACAAGAAGCCAAGGATGCAGGTGCGGACTGTGCTTTATTGGTCGCTCCTTACTATAATAAGCCCCCGCAAGAAGGCTTGTATCAACATTATAAAGCTGTCGCTGCAGCAGTTGATATGCCGCAAATGCTCTACAATGTACCTGGTCGCACGGTGGTCGATATCGCTCAAGAGACGGTCGAGCGTCTGGCTGACATCGATAATATTGTGGCTATTAAAGATGCCACTGGCTCTGTTGCTCGCGGCGAGCAACTGATTAAAGCCGTTGGCGACAGAATTGTGGTTGTATCAGGTGAAGATGGCACAGCGCTTGAGCTGATGAGAGTAGGTGCTAAAGGTAATATCTCTGTAACGGCTAATGTCGCTCCCAAGGCTATGAGTAATACTTTCGCTGCAGCTTTACGCGGCGACTTTGAGACAGCAAACCAAGCACACGATGTCATCAAGCATCTGCATCGTGACCTGTTTATTGAGTCAAGCCCTATTCCAGCAAAATACGCGTTACATAAGATGGGTATGATAGACAATGGTATTCGTTTGCCGCTTGTATGGCTAGCTCCAGAGCATCATGCGACCATCGATGAGGCCTTAGTACGGGCAAACTTATTATAAATTTTCGATTCCAAATCAATAGTAACTATAGTACTAGCTAGCAACAGTGCTGCGCCTATAGTGGTATTGATATAAATGTCGATTACTACTTTAAGAGATAACATGATGAAGACGTCGTCAATTAACCCAAAGCTACTTACTGCGATATTTAGTTTATTTTTAGGAAGTACAGTGGCATTGAGCGGTTGTCAATCTGCTAAAAACCTACTGGGTCAGCGAGACAATGGCAGTTTGGAGTATCAACAAAGCCAAAAGCTTGCACCTATAGAGCTACCCGTCGCTCAAGAAACAGCGCCCTTTGTCCCTTTATACCAAACGCCGGATTTGGGTGCAAACACGCTTGAATTGCAAAACGAGGCAGGTAAACAGTATCGACTGCCAAAACCTGAGCGCGCGGTTCCTGTGACTGCTGTGCCCGTTGAATAAAGATCAATACCTTACTGAAACGCCAACCAGACAACGCTAATTTTTGAATAGAGCTAGCGTTGTAAAATATAAGCTTGAATGAAGGACAAGCCACCATGCAAAAGCAACAACTGCTTTATAAGGGCAAAGCTAAATCTGTGTATGAAACAGACGATAATGATTTTTTGATCTTACACTTTCGTGATGATACCTCAGCCTTCAATGGTGAACGTGTTGAACAGTTGGCACGTAAAGGCGAGATAAACAATCGTTTTAATGCCTTTATTATGCAAAAGCTTACGGATGCTGGTATCGAGACTCATTTTGAAAAACAACTGTCAACGGATGAAGTGCTGGTAAAGCGTCTTGAGATGATTCCGGTTGAGTGTGTGGTGCGTAACTTTGCTGCTGGTAGTTTGGTGCGCCGCTTGGGCCTAGAGGAAGGGCAAGCACTGACGCCGCCAACTTATGAGCTGTTTCATAAAGATGATGCGCTTGGCGATCCTATGGTCAACGAGTCATTGTCCATCTCTCTTGATTGGGCTACCAAAGAGCAGCTGAGCCAAATGCAAGAGCTGACTTATCAAGTCAATGATGTACTTAGTGAGATCTTTGACGCTGGCGATTTAATGCTAGTAGACTTCAAGTTAGAGTTTGGCGTTTTTCACGACCGCATTGTGTTGGGTGATGAGTTCTCACCAGATGGCTGCCGTATTTGGGATAAAAAAACTAAGAAAAAACTAGATAAAGACCGTTTCCGCCAATCCTTAGGAGATGTGGTTGAAGGGTATGAAGAGGTGGCTAAGCGTATTGGCGTGCCTTTAGATTAGGTATTTTTTTATCTTTATAAAAGTAGTTACAATAACTGAGCCATGTGCTCAGTTTTTTGTGGAATAAAGTATTAAAACTTAAGTAAATGCTAGCTTTAAGCAAGCTTAAAATCCTGTAAAATTATATGACTAATATAAAGTTTAGTAGCCGCGCCCATAATATTTAGTAGCAACAAGGTTTGATAAATGCCAACCGCTAAAGCTTCTGTGTCTAAAGTAACGATTTTAGCCTCTTCTTGGTTTACGCGTCCAACGTGCGTGGTCGCGGCTGACTTGGTTGGCAAAATACTGTGTCGCCAACTGATAGATAGTGATGGTAACGTCAAGACTTTGCGACTGCGCATATCAGAAACCGAGGCTTATATTGGTGACGAAGATGGATCGGTACAAGCACATGTAGGGACACGCACCAAACGCGGTGATATTATGTATGAGCAAGGGGGGATTTTTTATATCTACTTGACCTACGGCGTCCATCATATGCTAAATCTGGTGAGCGGCAAAGCCCAGTCTCCTGAGTCTGTGCTGATACGGGCAGGATTCTTAATAGATAATAGCGACCATTCAGATGCAGACTCAAGTACTGATAACTCAGGTAATAATAAAAAATTAACGCCTGTGCAGCAGCTCAAACAATTTGCAGGTCCAGGCAAATTAACCAAACATTTGCAGATTGACCGTACGCTGTCTGGTTTGGCAATCGATCCTGAATCAAACCTATGGATTGAAGATGATGAATGCACGCCGCCAGTATCCTTACGTCCTCGTATCGGTATTGACTATGCAGGGGAGGCCAAAGACTGGTTACTACGCTATGTATGGACCGATCATCCCTCATTATCAAAAAAATAGTAAAAAAGTTCGTAGCATTGAGGTTAGAAAGGCAATAATAAAGTAGATTTTGTTTTTCGCCCTAATATGAAATTATTGGCTATACTTAGTTTATCTATTACCATCAAACGTATGCTTATGAGGGTTATAAATGTATAAATTAACGGTTTTTATTCCCGAAGACGCTTTAGAACCGGTCAAGTTGGCTCTGTTTGCTGCTGGAGCAGGGACCATCGGCAATTATGAACAGTGCTGCTGGCAAGTTGAGGGTAGAGGACAATTTATGCCCATATCAGGTAGTACACCGCATATCGGCCGCCAAGATGAGCTAGAAACAGTCGCAGAGTGGCGTGTTGAGATGGTCGTTCGTGAGGCTGTTATTCAAACAGTCATCGCTGCACTCAAAGACGCTCACCCTTATGAGACCCCAGCTTATGATGTTATCAAAGTGCTTGATATTTGAAGCTTGGTAAATACTATAGTCAAGTCAATATAAAAAAAGTCAGACGAAACCAAGGGCTGGCTTGTCTGACTACAGACACCAAAATTTTAACGGTGTCAAAAACTTAACTTAAAGTCTTATGTTATTTAGTTGTACCTTATTGTTTTGGTCAAAAGTATCAGTCTTTTTCAATTTTAATAATGTCCAGATCTGGGTAGCCAAGTACTACCTCAAAATCCTGTGAACCGCGTTTAGCTTCAATCTCAAATACTCCGTGATTATCTTCTTCTTCTAGCTCAATTTTCTCTACTTGATAGTCCATATCGTTTATTTTGCCGATAGCTCGCTTCCTAACAGTAGGATAACGAGCTTCTTGTTTAATGCTATCCTCAATATTTTTATGTTTTCTATTCTTCCATACGTTCGACCACTGCTTCTTATCTGTGCTAATCAGTTCTAATTCAGGATAGCTATAAGTGAGAACGTAAGGCTGATGGTCTTTTTTGGCATAAACATCAATTTGATTGTTGCCGTCAGCTTGCACGTCCATCACATAATAGCCATCACGGCGCAGATCCTGACGCAGCTGGCTAGTCATCTCTCCAAAACTCTCTTGTTGGTAGATGTTTTGTTCACTATGATTCGAAGCTATAACGCTGACACTAGGCACTGTACCCAATACCAGAAGAACTAGACTGGGCAAAATTAGACGTCTTGTTAAGCGCTTAAGCATAGGCATAGTATTTTCCCTACAAAGTTTACAATGATTCAGCACAACATCTCACTAATCATAGCAATAACTAGCTATCAACCTTTTGTTATAACCCATCTGGTTATCGCTTTGATCAAACAAATTTAATCATTAACGTCGCTATTGTTTTATGAACTTGATTAATTCAAATAGCGAAATAATTTATTACATTTGTATAGTAAGCTGCAAAGCTTGATGATAGATGTCATGTGCGTTAGTAAGTTGTAAATAATGCAACAGCTAGCGCAAGAACATAGAAACTCTTGTGCATGCAGAACCTTTAGTGAAATAGATCGAAGTACAGCTATAAAGGCATTGTTAGAGACAGAATAAAAAGAGCTTTTATTCGTTAGGTGCGACTCTACGGTTTTTGTGCAGAATAATGAGTGAGCGGCTGTTATAGAGGATAATAATATATTCTCAAAAGTGCATGTAAGCATATGCTTACACATAATGACGCTTGAGCGACTTATCAGCAGCTCATCAATTTGGCATTATACACACACGGCATAAGGGAATGTGACTCAAGGATTGAGTAGACCGAATTAAGGATGTTAATTCATCTGCTAGCGTCAGGATGATAACAGTAGGTGAGATAGAAACGCATGTTTTATGCTGCTGGTAGATACTATTAAAATAGTTGTTATCAGAAAAGTAATAAACGATGAGCAGGATGCTCAGCTTTTACAGTATATATAGTATTTTGCATGGATGCATTGATACTCACGGTAAAAGATAACAGGAATGGTTAACAATAAAACCGCATAACATTGATTGTTATGCGGTTTTATCGTGTTTACAAACGGTATAGTATACCGTACAAAAGTTACTGTGATTAAAAGCTTCTATTAGCCTAGAAAAAGACCGTATAAACTAGGTAGTTTATACGGTCTTAACATTTATAAGCTAAGCAATGTGAAAAGCTGTTTATCAGATAATACTAGTAATTATTATCACGACGCCAATCATCAACCTCACGCTCGGCATCTTCTCTACTACGACCGTAGCGATCTTGGACGCGGCCTACTAGTCTATCTCGGTCACCATTGACATGATCCATATCGTCATCAGTCATCTCAGACCATTTTTGTTTCACTGAGTTTTTCATGTCGTTCCATTGACCTTTTAGAGTATTGTTGTCCATTGTTCTATTCCTTTTATTAATTATAAATTTATAGTTAAGATCATTGTCTTTGATCTAATATTCTAGCTACCAGTGGCGATCAAAACTCATAAGCCAGCTGGTAATATCTAATCTATAAAATCCAGATTATTTTGTCTGTATAAGCATTGTCCAAAGTGTTACTTCTTCATAAATAAAGCCACAATTTTATTAAGGCTTTGTAATTTATGTTATTGATAATCAAAGCAATTAATATAATGTAAACTAGATTTTGTAGTTAGTAACTACACATGAGATGCTAATGAAGCACCGATAATCATCTACATATACAATATCTATTATTAAATTACTGGGTCAATAAAAAAGTTCGACATTACGTTTGCCTATAAGCTAAAGTAATCTTTAACAAAGCCGTTTTGTTATAAAAAAAGTGACAATCAAAACAGGTTTATATCATAGGTACGACAAAGGATATGGCAAGGAACATCAAGCTACCAGAGGGATTGACTATGACTACTGAACAAACTCATTTTAGAACCTGCAATTTGTGTGAAGCGATGTGTGGCATCGTTATCCAGCATGATGGCAAAAAGGTTCTATCGATCAAAGGCGACAAAGATGACCCATTCTCCAAAGGTTACATTTGCCCCAAAGCAACGGCCTTGCAAGACTTGCATGAAGACCCTGATCGTCTGCGTCACCCTATTGAGCGTACGGCTACTGGCTGGAGAGAAATCAGCTGGTCTGAGGCTTTAGACAAGGTAGCTGCTGGTATTAAATCTATACAAAAAAATTATGGTCAAAACGCGCTCGGTATCTATCTAGGTAATCCAAATGTGCATAATTTAGGCGGTATGCTGACTATTAAGCATCTACTCACCAGCGTAAAAACCCGCAGTCGCTTCTCAGCCACCTCAATCGATCAGCTGCCGCATCATATTGTGAGTATGCATCTATTTGGGCATATGCTGCGTATTCCGGTACCTGATGTCAATCGAACTCAGCATATGCTTATCATAGGTGGTAACCCGCTAGCCTCGAATGGCAGTATTATGACCGCCCCAAATATGCGCCAAAAACTAAAGGACATTAAAGCTCGCGGCGGCAAAGTGGTGGTCATTGACCCAAGGCGTACCGAAACCGCAGATATGGCTAGCGAACATCACTTTATTCGCCCAGCAACTGACGTTTTATTATTGCTCGCCATGCTCAATGAAATTGATGCGCAAGGCTATGCGGATAAAGCGTTTTCTAGTAACACAGCTGCCGCTTTAGCGCCAGAGGTTGAACGATTAGCTGATTTTGCCAAAGACTATCCTGCCGAGAAGGTTGCAGATATTACCGGTATCGCTGCAAATGAGATTAAACGCTTAGCAAAAGAGTTTTGTGAAGCTAAAAGCTCGGTTTGTTACGGGCGCATGGGCGTTTCGGTGCAAGAGTTTGGTTTGTTAAGTCAGTACCTGATCATGGTGATTAACCTTGTCACTGGCCGCTTAGATGAAGTAGGCGGTCTTATGTTCCCTAACCCTGCCGTCGATGTGGTTAATAATTCAGGTCCCGGCTATCTAGGTAAACGTCACAGCCGCGTCAGCAACTTGCCCGATTTTAATGGTGATTATCCTGTCGTTGCTATGAGCGACGAGATGCTAGTAGAAGGCGAGGGGCAACTAAAGGGTTTTATTTGTGTCGCTGGCAATCCGGTGCTGAGTACACCGAATGGCGAAAAACTAGATGAGGCGTTCTCAAAGCTCGACTTTATGGTTGCCTTTGATTATTACGTCAATGAGACCAGTCGTCATGCCCATATCATACTGCCGCCCGTCTCGCCGCTGGAGCGTGATCACTATGACCTAACCTTTAATGGTTTTGCGGTGCACAATGTGGCCAAATACTCACCAGCTTTATTTGCCAAGCACAAAGAAGCCAAACACGATTGGCAAATCTACTTAGAGCTGGCTGATCGTTTAGACAAAAAAGTACCTGTTGCCACCAGAGTTGAGCGCCAATTAATCAAAAGATTAGGGCCGAAATTTATGCTTGATCAAGGTCTAAAACGCGGGCCTTATTATGGTATGACTCTCAACAAGCTAAAAAAACATCCGCATGGCGTAGATCTAGGACCTTTGAAAAAAATGCTACCACAAGCTATAAAGCATCAAGATAAGCAAATCCATCTCAATATGGATTTCTATCAAGCTGATTTAGAACGCGTACAACAGATGATGGCGCAGTATAATGATAAGCAGATTTTACTGATAGGCCGTCGCCATGTGCGCAGTAATAATTCGTGGCTACATAACAGCTATCGCTTGGTGAAAGGCAAGCCGCGCTGCACTCTAATGCTGCATCCGGACACAGCTAAAGAGTACGGCATTGAGGATGGTCAAAAGGTAGCAGTCACCTCACGTGTCGGTAGCGTAACTATCATCGCCGAAGTCACTGATGAGTTGATGCCAAGGATAGTGAGTATTCCCCATGGTTGGGGCCATGGCCGCAGAGGCGTTAAGCAAAAAATCGCCCAAGCGCATGCTGGTGTCAGTGTTAACGATCTTACCGACGATACTTTGATAGATCAGCTGTGTGGCAACGCGGCGGTAAACGGCGTACCTGTGCAACTGATAGCGCTCAAATCAGAAAGTGGAGATACCGATATCGATGTTGTAGCTGAGTCTGAACCTAAAGCTTTATCTGACAATATAATGGGCTAAGCGTTTCTGGAAAAACTAAGCGTTCTAAGTTATTAAAATTAAAAAGGCACTCTATATGAGCGCCTTTTTCATACCTAATGACGTTTTATTTATTGGACAAGCCTATCAAGCATTTATACCGACAAAATCAAAATCGACTACTGGGGTTTCGTTTTGCATCATCAAACTAATGGCTTTAGCAGAGCCGCAAGCATACATCCAGCCTAATGTACCATGTCCAGTGTTGAGCCATAAATTATCAAAGGTAGCACTGCTATCTTGGCTACCGTGGTAATTTTGTCCGATATGAGCGCGCCCGATCAAAGGTACGCTTGAGGGTGTCATAGGATGCAAACCTGCCCAGTACTGAGCAGAGTTAGCGATAACACCTTTAGGAAATAGCTGTCTTACGCGGCGCGTAATAGCCTCGCAGCGAGCTTGGTTTAAATCCAAACTATAACCATTAAATTCGATAGCGCTTGCCACTCGCAGCTTGTCACCAAGACGTGATATTACCAATTTATATTCATCGTCAATAAGGCTAATAAATGGCGCTAAATGCGGAGCACGCGGATTGACTCTATAGGTTGCAGAGTAGCTTTTGGCCGCAAAGATAGGCAATTGCACCTCCAACGGTTTTACTAGAGGCATACTATCGTGACCAAGTGCGAGAACATAACTATCTGCACTAAAGGTCTGAGCGTTTTCATCGATGGGACGGATAGTAATACTGTGAATGTGCGGCGCACTGGAGTGTACATCACTATTAAGAGCTAAAACCTCAGTATCATACATAAATCGCACGCCTGCTTCAGCGCAGCGCTCAGCTAAGTTCTTGGTAAATAAGTAGGCATTGCCTGATTCATCGAGACTGGTATAAGTGGCACCAATCAGTCTATGAGCAACCGGATATAGCGCCGGCTCCAAGCTTGCCGCATTATTGATATCGATAAAGCGGCGGTTACAGCCCAGCTCTTGCAGACGTTCAGTAGGCGCACTAGCAGCATCAAAAGCGGCTTGATTGGTATAAAAATGCATCACTCCGCGAGTTTTATGCTCATATTTGATTTGGGTCTCGGTACGCAGTTTTTGCAGGGCTTCTTGTGAATATAATCCTAGACGTACCATTTGTATAAGATTGGCATCTGAATGTTCAGCGCGGCACTCACGCAGAAACTGCATCGCCCACTGACGCTGTGACTTATCAGCGCGCAGACGATAAAGCAGCGGTGCATCCTCGCTGAAAAAGCCTTTAAGCGCTTCAAAAGGGGTTTTGGGGTCGGCCCAAGGTTTAGCGTTAGCTACCGATAAGCTGCCGCTTGCAAATAAAGTTTGCATGCCAGCACCTGACTCTCGCTCAATGACGGTGACCTCAAAACCTGCTTGCCGTAAATACCAGGCAGTGGTCACGCCCACCACGCCTGCTCCAAGTACTGCAATATGTGTCATAGTAGTCCTGATTAGTTATCCTAATTATAGGTGACGTTTTTGGCTCAAGACTTACTGGCCCCCTTTATTTTACTGAGGGCGAGCAACATCGACTTGCAAAGCAGATGGCAACTCAAGAATGTTTAAATCACTATCTGCTAGCTGCTCTGGACGCGCAACGACCAAAGCCTCAAAACCCTTGTCAGTGGCAATAGCGTTGACTATTTGAATCTTGTCTATTTTATCGCCTGCTGCTGGCACCTCGCCTGCACCTGCTACACGATGTAAAAACGCTTTTGGCGCAGCTTTAAAATAGATACGAGCGATGACTTCTTGACCTAAATAGCAACCTTTATCATAATCTATACCGCCGCGCTGATGCAGACGCAGCTCTTGCGGCTGAAACTGACCTTGCGTTGCCGCCACTATCCAATAGTTACCTGTCGCAACACTACGCTGCATCCAGGCTCGAGTATCTTCTGCTGTATTATGGTCATCCTTATGACTAAAGGTCGGTTCATCAGCGAGTACACAAGGGTAAATAGCTACAGGTGCACTGGTTTCAAACTTTGAAAAAGCGCCATACTTAGTTAGATGAGCTTGTAAAGACTGTGCACAATCGCTACTAACAACCACGTCGTAGTGTTTTTCGTCTTGTTTCTTTATCCAAAGACCAAAATCAATACGGCCCTTTAAATTACTAAGCGCCGTTGGCTGATAGCTAAGCCCAAGTTTGGTTAGGTCAGATGTGATCTGATTTTGCAAAAATTTCTCAGCATCCTCGCCTTGAATAGTCAATTGTACAAACTGCGGTAGCAGTGATGAATTCAGAGCATCATTCATTGTTATTATTCCTGTCATTTAAAACACATGGATTAGGTTATAGATTGGGTGCTATGACTGATTTTCAACCAAGCGGATTGGTTAAAATTAGCCACTTGAGCTACAATGCTAGGATTAGCATAACCCTAATTTATAGAGTCTAAAGAGAAAATTATGTTACCTAATTGTCCAAAATGTGATGCTGATTATACTTATGAAGATGGCGCGTTGTTGGTTTGTCCCATGTGTGCTCATGAGTGGACAGCTGCTGAAACCGATGCTGCAGAGGCTGACGCGGCACAAGCCAATATCGAAGATAACGTCATTCGCGATGCCGTCGGTAATGAGCTGCAAGATGGTGATGCCGTAACGGTGATCAAGGATCTAAAGGTGAAAGGCGCATCGACATCCATAAAAGTCGGTACGAAAGTAAAAAGCATCCGTTTGCTTGACGATCCCGTAGACGGACACGACATCGACTGTAAAGTAGACGGCTTTGGGCAGATGAAACTTAAGTCTTCGGTAGTCAAAAAGGCTTAATAAGCTCTTGCACGTATAGACAAATGCAGAAGAGCTAAAAGTATTAGCCGTCTATTTTGTTAAACTTTAGTAGGCGCGAGGTGATTGAGCCTTTAGTGCGCTCATGCTGCCCAGCGAGCATAGCAATAGAGTGGCCATTATCAAAAGCAGCTATGAGTTTTTGATCTTCTTCTTTATTCCAAGGCTTACCGGCGTTGACTGGCAAATTAGCTCTACGAATATCAGCTTTGATTTTGCTTTCAAGTGCAGGAATCGCGGTTTGCAGCGCCCTTTGAATGTCACTATGTAAACATAAACTATTAGCGGATAAAGGTTCATCAGATAAAGGATTAATACCATCAATCAGGGTTTGAATAATAGTGATGGCTTCTTGGTTGTTCATAGGGATTGCAGCCGCTGTCTTGATGGATTCATGTACTAAAGTGGTCATTATATAGTAGCTCCGTTTATATAAAAAGTTAGACAAAAGTTTATCAGGTCTTTTTACTATATTACAGAAATAAAAGTTTAGCAAATTCAAATGTCAGCAAATACAGTTTTTAAGACTGGGACTGTTTTACTGGGACTGTTTTTTATTGTCAGCAAAATTTAAAACCTACTGAATAATCGCTACAATGGACTATTCGTCCAAAATTCTAATAAATAAAGGTCATCATTATGAGTACTAAAAACGAACAACTTTTCGTGCAAGCCCGCAAACATATTCCGGGCGGCGTTAATTCACCTGTACGTGCTTTTGCTGGTGTCGGCGGTACGCCTGTTTTTATG
The DNA here is from genome assembly GCF_055699795.1 of Psychrobacter sp. M4. NCBI lineage: Bacteria > Pseudomonadati > Pseudomonadota > Gammaproteobacteria > Moraxellales > Moraxellaceae > Psychrobacter > Psychrobacter sp. M4. The sequence goes on from NZ_CM146740.1 coordinate 263,470, forward strand.
CACCGTGCTGAAGGGAGTAAAATTTACGATACCGAAGATAACGCCTATATCGATTATATTGGCTCTTGGGGTCCCATGATTTTGGGACACGCGCATCCAAAAGTCATCGAGGCGGTAAAAAAAGCGGCTGATGATGGCTTAAGCTTTGGTACGCCAACGCCGTTTGAGACGACGGTTGCAGATAAGATTTGCGATATCGTGCCTAGCGTTGAGATGGTGCGGATGACCAGCTCCGGTACTGAGGCGACAATGAGTGCTATTCGTTTGGCGCGTGGATTTACAGAACGCGACAATATCGTCAAATTTGAAGGCTGCTATCATGGCCATTCCGACAGCTTATTAGTAAAAGCTGGGTCGGGTATGCTTGATATCGGTGAGCCGACTTCAAAAGGGGTACCGGCGGACTTTGCTAAGCACACCATTACTATCCCTTATAATGATCCACAAGCGATAAAAGACTGTTTTGAGAAGTGGGGCGAGACCATTGCTTGCGTTATTGTTGAGCCTATCGCTGGCAATATGAACATGGTGATCCCCGAGCAAACCTTTCATGATACTTTACGTGATCAGTGTACTAAGCACGGTGCAGTGCTGATCTTTGATGAGGTTATGACGGGTTTTCGCGTAGGACTTGGCGGCGCGCAAGGGCACTTTAATATTAAGCCTGATCTGACCTGCTTTGGTAAAATCATTGGGGCAGGTTTACCAGTAGGTGCTTTTGGCGGTAAGCAAGAGATTATGGAGCATATCGCGCCAATGGGCGGCGTTTATCAAGCCGGTACGCTATCGGGTAATCCGCTGGCGATGCGTGCGGGTATCGCGATGTTTGAGGACTTAACCGTCGATGGTTTTTATGAGGATTTATCAGCCAAGGTTGATCACTTAGTTGATGGCATTCAAACGGCGGCTGATAAACATGGTATCCATTTGCGTACCAACAAATTGGGCGGTATGTTTGGCATATTTTTTGTCAAAGATAGCGCTACTAAAACTCCACTTGATTTCGATGACGTGACTGCTTGTGATATGGACGCCTTTAATACCTTCTTTCACGGTATGTTAGATCGCGGAATTTATCTGGCGCCCTCTGCTTATGAAGCCGGTTTTATGTCTATCAAACATAGTGATGAAGACTTAGAGGCATCAATCAAGGCTGCTGATGAAATCTTTGCTCAGATGGCAGCAGCATAGCTTAATGGTTTAAAAAGCTCAACAGTTTTAAGAAAACTATAACTAAGCCAGCATGACCAATATAGAAGGTCATGCTGGCTTTTTTATAAAACTAAAATCTTGGTCTGATTAGTATAAATAATAGTCTAGCAGTATATAAAATAAATAATAAATCATGCTATGCTAATATTAATACCTATAGGCTTAAAACCTTTAACTTTTTTGAAACTAACTATCTTGGCAAGGACGCTGACCTATGAATGCTACTGCTGACAATAGCTCGCCTAGCAAATCTGTGCCACCATTATGGCAGGTGAGCTATGAGCAATATGGACTTAGAAATAATTTAGAAGTACTAGAAGGCAAACAAAACCTGCTCGACCTACTACAGCCAAAAATCAATCAGTATGGTGAGTCCACAGCTTTTAGTATGGGAGCTGCAAAACTAAGCTTTGTGCAGTTAGATATTGCCAGTCGCCGCTTTGCTGCCTTTTTACAAGCTCAGGGCATAAAAAAGGGCGAGCGTATCGCCGTCCAGTTGCCCAATATATTACAGTACGCTGTCGTGATGCTCGGTTGTTTGCGGGCAGGAATAGTACTGGTCAACGTCAACCCTCTGTATACTCACTATGAGCTTGCGCATCAATTAAGCGATGCGCAAGCTTGTGGGCTTATTATTCTTGATGGCATGTCATCTGCTTATGATCAGCTTGAGGACGATGTCAAAGCGCAGTTGTCGGTCGTGGTGCACTGCTCCATTGATCCCAATGTCACCGATGCAGACAATGATATTTCCTTGTTGCAACAAATCAATAAATTATTGACTGGTACACCCATCAATAAAGACTTGAAACGTCAGGTGAAATTTGCCCACATTATGAGCGAATACCATGCTGACCAATATCAGCCGGTGTCTATTGAGCGTGACGATTTGGCATTGCTGCAATACACTGGCGGCACCACAGGCAAGCCTAAAGGCGCGATGCTTACTCACTACAACGTCATGGCTAATGTCTGTCAGTGTTATGCCATGTTTGGCAAGGCTATTGAAGCGGGCCGTAGTGAACAAATCAAAATCCTAAATCCTTTGCCGCTTTATCATATTTTCTCGTTTACCGTTTGCGGCCTACTTGGTATTTATGGCGGCTGGGAAGATGTTTTAGTCACTAATCCACGCGATATCGATGGACTAGTCAATACTATTGAGCAGCATCGTCCACACGTTATTCCGTCAGTCAATACCTTGTTTAATGCCATGCTCAACCATCCTAAGTTTGCCAGCCTAGATTTTAGCCGTTTAGCGTTATCGATTGGTGGCGGTACGGCAATCATTAAAGCCATCTCTGATCAGTGGCAACAAGTGACTGGAATGATTATCAATGAAGGCTATGGCATGTCGGAGACCGCGCCGGTGATCTCTTTTAACCCACCAGGTATTACCAAGTTCAATGGTAGCGTCGGTTTGCCTCTAGCGATGATGGCAATCAAAATCATCGATGATAAAGGTGGGTCGTGCGCTGTTGGAGAGCCTGGGGAGGTTGGTATTAAGGGGCCGCAGGTAATGCGTGGCTATTGGCGACAAGATAATACCTTAACCTTTACAGAAGATGGTTACTTCAAATCAGGCGATATTGGCGTCCTTGACGCAGCGGGTTTTTTAACTTTGGTTGATCGCAAAAAAGATATGATTCTGGTCTCAGGGTTTAATGTTTACCCCAATGAGGTAGAAGCGACGCTTACTGAACACCCCAAAGTGTTAGAAGTAGCTGTTATTGGTATTGAAGACGACCATAGCGGTGAGGTGCCTAAAGCTTTTGTGGTCAAAAAAGATCCAAGTCTGACCTCAGAGGAATTAACCGCTTTTGCCAAGGATCGCTTAACCGCTTACAAGCGTCCACAGTCTTACGCCTTTATTGACGAGTTACCAAAGACGGCGGTTGGCAAAATACTGCGTAAGTCGCTACGCTGATTACTAAAGCTAAATATTAGATAACCAAACAATAAAAGCCGTTAAGCTGTCTTTAGAAGAGCTTAATGGCTTTTATTTTATAATTGAAATACTTAGTCTTAAGAACTAGCTGGCTCGTTTGGCTACATTAGATCTTGGTTTATCAAATTTGCGATCCACCAAGCTTAGATTACCGCGTAGCACGTCGGTATACATGCGAAAATCACTGACAAAGCTTTGTAGAGGAAACTTAAAAGAAGCCGGTTTGTTTTTCTCGAAGAAAAAATGTCCAACCCAAGCACAAGCGTAGCCTGCAGCGATACCTTTGAGAACGGGTTTAGGTGAACGAATTTTGACAGACTTTGCCAATCCTAACAAACCAAAGCTACTACCAGCAAAGTGCAAACGGCGACAAGCCATGTTTTGATGCTCATCTAAATAAAAATCGTAAAAATTATACTTTGCAAGCTCACTCGTATTTGTGACATCATTGCTCATATTCGTACTTTTGAGCGTATTGGTAGTCGGTTGTACTTGGGTGTGGTCAATTGTATTCATGGTCGTAGCTTCCCTTGCTAATTGCATATGTTAACTGATCAGACTTGCTAGCGCTAAATTGATAATAATACTAGAGTAGCAGTATTCTTGAAACGAAATAAAAAGAATTACATAGTCATAAATAGGGTATAAATGATAATCATCTAGTAGTTATTAATAGTTCTAGTAGTTACTAACAGTTGTGTTTTTAACTCAGAATGTAGCAAACCGTCATAACGAGCATAAGTTATTCTACATGTTACCCTGTTCCTTCCCTTATTTAAGTTTAGCTTAAAAGTGTTACCGTTAGCTTGCCAGTTTTTAGCAAAAGTGCTTTAATAACAAAATTTACCGATAGTATATAGGTTTATGCTTTTAGCCACTATAACTGTTGCAGTATCCTTTGTCAGTTGACATCATGAGTCATTTGTTATCATTTATCCAACCCATCCAATTTGGTAATCGTCTGCCCTATGCTTAATAAATATCTAGCAAACCCGCCACTCGCTGATGATGAGCTAATGGCGGCCATTGATATTGGCTCCAATAGCTTTCACTTAGCTATCGCGCGCCTTGATCATGGCGAAGTACGAAAAGTAGTTTCTATGTCTGAAAAGGTACAACTAGCTGCAGGCTTAGATGAGCATAATATTTTAGGCGTAGCGGCCATACGCCGCGGACTTGAATGCCTAAGTCGTTTTGTCGCGCGCCTTGATTCGGTATCGCCAAAGCGCATCCGTATCGTTGCCACCAATGCTTTGCGTCAAGCCAAAAACGCTGATGACTTTATTAAACGTGCTAATGAGATATTACCGAAACCTATTGAGATCATTGCTGGTCGTGAAGAGGCGCGCTTGATTCATTTGGGCGTCTCGCATACCAATGCTAGTAGTGACAAGCGTTTGGTCATCGATATCGGCGGCGGATCTACAGAGTTTATTATCGGTAAAGGGTTTGAGCCGCTATTGACTGAAAGCTTACAAATGGGCTGCGTGGCTTTTACCAAAAAATTCTTCGCTGACGGTCTGATTACCAAAGACGCTTTTAACAACGCAACTACTGCCGCACGCAAGGAGATATTGGCCATCAATGGTCAGTACCAAAAGACAGGTTGGAGTAGTGTGATCGGCTCCAGTGGTACCATCAAAGCGGTCAGAAACGTATTAGTATCTAAGGGCTGGGCTGATGATCAAGAGCGTATTACTTATCAAGGGGTCAAAAAGTTAGAAAAACTATTGATTAATATTGGGGATGTGAGTGCTATTGAGCTAGAAGGCGTCAAAGAGCATCGTAACGCTGTGTTTCCAGCAGGGGTTGCGGTACTGCGCGCAGCAATGAAGGTGCTAGGTATCGATACCATTACCTATTCTGATGGGGCGCTGCGCGAGGGCGTTATGTACGATATGTTAGGTCGCTTTGCCAGCGAAGATGTGCGAGATCGAAGTGTGCTGGCCTTGATTAAGCGTTATTCTGTAGATAAAAAGCAGGCCAAGCAAGTGGTTAAGACCTGCCAGCATTTGCTTGAGCAAGTGCAAGATGAGCTGGGTTTAAATAGCGATGACGCTGATTTATTAAGGCGCGCCGCGTTTTTACATGAGATCGGTTTAGCCATTAGTCATAGTAATTACCATCGGCACAGCAGCTATTTGCTTGAGCACTCAGATATTCCAGGATTTTCACAGGTAGATCAAAAACGTATGGCGCAGCTGGTGCTCAGTCATCGGCGCAAGCTTAAGACCGATATACTTGAGCAAACTTGTACAATTGGCGGTGACCAATTGGTTTATTTATGCTTGCTATTGAGACTGGCAGTGCTAGCGCATCATAGTCGTAGCGAATATAGCCCACCTGACATGCAGCTGAACATTATAGATACCAATCACTGGCAAATGATGGTCGCTACTGATAAAAAACACTATGCTTTTTTATTGTCAGACTTGAGCGCAGAGATTGAACAATTTGCCAAATGGGGTGTTAGGTTAGAGGTAATTAAAGCACCGCTACCTGCCTAAGCGGTTATCTTATTTCTATGAGTCACTACACTGTTGAATACATCAAAAAACACAGGCCTTGATAATACACTAAGGTCTATAAACTGTGCTACTATAAGTTTTATTGAGTTTACAACTGTACCTGTTTATTTAGAGTTTATGCTCAAACCAGTTATTATTGATATGAATGATATGAAACTAACGAAGGAATACGCTTATGAGTACTGTTTGGGATAGCGTTCAGCTGGCACGTCATGCCAAGCGTCCATTATTCATGGACTATGTTAATCAGCTGTTTACCGAGTTTGATGAGCTGCATGGAGATCGTGCTTATGCTGATGATAAAGCTATTATTGGCGGTCTGGCGCGTTTTGCTGGCAAGCCGGTTATGGTCATCGGTCAACATCGGGGCCGCAGTACCCGTGAGCGTATTGCTCATAACTTTGGTATGGCCAATCCTGAGGGTTATCGCAAAGTTATCCGCTTGGTTAAGATGGCAGAGCGCTTTAATGTCCCTGTTATGACCTTTGTCGATACACAAGGTGCTTATCCAGGTATCGGTGCCGAGGAGCGCGGACAGGCACAAGCAATTGCTGAGAGTATTGCCGTATTTTCAAGCTTGCGTGTGCCTATTATCGTAACTGTTGTCGGTGAAGGCGGTTCTGGCGGTGCGCTAGCTATCGGCTTTGGCGATAAAGTAAACATGCTACAAAACAGCATTTATTCTGTCATCTCGCCTGAGGGCTGTGCCTCTATTCTTTGGCGCACGGCTGAAAAAGCGCAAGACGCTAGTGAGGCCTTAAAATTAAACGCGCTTAACTTATATCAGCTAGGTCTGATTGATGCTGTTATTGAAGAGGGTGAGGGGGCGCATCTGCAGCCGCAGCCTGTGATGAATGCGCTAAAAGACTTGCTGCTTGAACAATTAAACGAGTTACAAGAGCTGGACGCAGAGGCTCGCTGCGAGCAACGTTATGAGAAGTTTAAAGCCTTCAATTCAGAGGTTATGTTGCCAAGCTAATGGTTTGACACACCAAAATTAATTATTTAACACGGTTTAATACTTTAATGATAACGTGCTATAAAATAGCACGTTTTTTTTATGGGTACCATTATGACCAGCAGCGCCATCAAACCCTATCCTGCCGCGCCAATAGCAGCAAATCTGCCAATTGCTGCAGTGCTTGCCGATGCGCTACTGGTAAGTGTGAATGAGTATCGTAGGCAGCTGCACGGTCGCCGCATTTGGCTGGCTTGTAGCGGTGGCCGTGATTCATTAGCGCTTGCTGCGATATGTTTGCAATTATACCGTCAAGGCAAATTACCTTTTTTACCGCAGTTATTGCATGTTGATCATAATCTACAAGCGGGTAGCCAGCTCTGGGCGCAGCATGTTGCAAAATGGGCAGCAGCGCAGCAAATGTCTTGTACGATCTTGCAGGCACAGGTAGATGGTCATGACGAGCAGGCAGCAAGGCAAGCGCGTTATCAAATCATGGGTGCGCACATCAATCAAGAGGATGTTTTACTATTGGCGCATCATGCCGATGATCAGGCAGAGACGGTACTGATGCGCCTAATTCAGGGCGCAGGCGTCAAAGGTCTATCTGGTATGCAATCATGGCGCGTCACTAAGCAAGGCGAGCAGCAGAGTATACTATGGCGGCCTTGGTTGTCAGTACGCAGGGCTGCTATTAGCCGCTATGCCAAACAGTTAAAACTACCTTATATTAATGATCCAACCAACGACAGCGGTGATAATGTGCGTAGCAGTTTGCGCTGTGATGTGATACCGCTATTAACGACTTATAATAACAATGTAATTGAAAATATTGCCCGTAGCGCGCAGCTGCTTAGCGACGCACAGGCTATCGTAAGTGAGCAGGCAAATAAAGACATGCACTATAGCGCTATTGAGCGACTATGCTATCCACCAGTGCAGCGGGCGCTGGATATTGATCTGCTGCAAACGCTCCCTATCTACCGACAACGCCAGCTGCTGCATCACTGGCTAGCGCAAGACGAACCGCTACCGCCTAACAAACAGTTGATAGACGACGTCCTAAGCCTAACCCAGCGCGCTGATCATGACCATCAAACGCAATTAGATTGGCAAGGCCGCTATCAGCACTATAGTGTGCGTCGCTACCGCCAGCAGCTGTATCGGCTCAGTGAGACTTGGCTTACATGGTTAGAGCTGCCCCTTGCTGAGTCAAAAGTATTAATAGAACCTTTTTTACCAGACTCTCATTCGGCGACTGATCAATCGTTGAGCATTACTTTACGAGATAGTGATCGTTGTCATTGGCAATTGATAGTGAAATTAGATCATTTACTAGCATTTATTAATGCTAATTTTGTTAATAAAGAAAATCATAATATAGCTTTACAAGTAGCGCCATTAGATCGACAGCAGCGACTACAAACGGCTTTGGCAACGCGTCCGCAAGCTGGGAAAAAGTTGTATCAAACACTGGGCGTGCCTGTATGGCTGCGCGACAGCTTAATCGTTGTCAGTGTTATAGATGAGCAAACGGGCGAGAAATGGCCTTTATTATTGCTATCACCATTTGAGAGCTGGGTATTGGGCGTCGATAAGTTAGCGCTAAAGATGACAAATACTGACAATTTAGTAGATAGCATTATCAGAAATGTACTATAGTCAATTCGAAATAAAATCGATACGCTAACATTACCAGTAGCACTGTATCAGTTTTATAGTGATTCAAATATACAAGTAAGCTATTAATTTTTCACCATTTTAATGTCTATTATCCTAGTGCTTTCGTATAGCTCTTCACTGTTTTCTCCATTAGCTACAAAGCCAAGTTTCTCATAAAAGTTGATAGCATTTAGATTGGTTTTAAGCACCCATAGATAAAAGTGGGCGTTGGCGTTGGTATTCAATAGGTATTGTAATGAAACATCTATCAGCGCCGTACCTATACCTAAACTATGATACTCAGGTAAAACATACAAGGTCGTGATTTCATAGTTATCAGCGGTCGCAAAATATCCAATAAACCCTAAGTTATTATGATTGTCATCATAAGCTATCCAAATCATTACATTAGGATGGGATAAAAGCTTCTGCCACATAATTATCTTTTCTGACAAATCATTTTTCTGTTGTACATACGATGCAGGCAAAATATCTGCATAAGCAGCATGCCAGCTTGTAAAATGAATGTTAGCAATATCCAAATAATCATGTGAACTGGCCTTACGCACAAAAAACATCTCTTGCTCCGCAGTTATCATTTTTAATTTATCAAACGGCAATAATAGCAGTATGCTAAACTAGGCGTCATTTAAATATTATTATGCTCAACTATAGTTTGTTCAAGACTATTTATGCTATTTTTAGACTTTGTCAGCTTGGTACCATATTAGTAGGAGACCGCTATGTCCGTATCATCTTTAAATAACGAAAAATCAAATAATGACAAGCTAAGTAACGATAAGCTGCATGACAAAAAAATCAGCTTTATTGGTGGCGGCAACATGGCGCAAGCCTTGATAAGTGGCCTGCTTGCTTGCGGTGTTAAGCCTGAGATGATTACCGTTTCAGCACCTAGCATGGAGACGCGTCAACGCTTTGCTGATCAGCACATGCATACCGTTGACGCCAAAACAGAGCCAAAAGCGGCCATTACTGGTGCTGATATTGTAGTACTGGCTGTCAAACCACAGGTGATGAAAAAGGTCGTTAGCGCCTTTGCTGATGCCTTAGATGAGCAATTAGTGATCTCGGTTGCTGCTGGCTTATCGACTGAGGTTTTATCTGACATGCTTGGCGGCTATCGTCATATCGTACGTGCAATGCCTAACACTCCAGCAACTATTCAGATGGGCGCTACTGGTCTATATGCTACTGCTAACATCACTGATACCCAAAAGCAGCTTGCTGAGGCACTGATGGCAGCGTCCGGTCTGGCAATGTGGGTAGATTTTGAGCAGCAGATGCATGCGGTCACTGCGGTAGCTGGCTCCGCGCCTGCGTATGTGTTTTACTTTATCGAGTCGATGATTGATGGCGCTATAGCGTTAGGGCTAGATAAAGAGCAGGCCTCAGCACTTGCCATGCAAACCGTGTTAGGAGCGGCACAAATGACCATCGACAGTGAAGATAGTCCAAGCGAGCTGCGCCGTAAAGTGATGTCACCAAACGGTACTACGCAAGCGGCGATTGAGTCTATGCAGCACAATGAGATCGCTCGTCAAATCGGCGAGGCTATGCAAGCGTGTTATGATCGTAGCCAAGCGCTTAGCGAAGAGATGAAATAAAACATGGGTAACGCTACTGATCTAACTAATAGATAGTAAAGTAATTGTATTGTCGTTTATTTGCCCAATATCAATTAGGTTATCCTCCATGCATTTAGCATTTATCAATCCGGCATTTACTAATACAAGCATTTACCAATACAGGTACATTGAGTAACTCTTCATGAATAATATGTTATTGCAAATTTTTGATTTGGTCACCACCTTTGCCATGTTGCTAGTGTTTATACGCTTTATGCTGCAATTTGCAGGGATGGATGCTAGCGACCCTATGGTAAGCCCAGCTTATAAAGCGACACATATTGTCGATGTCTTTGGACGTATTTTTCCAACCGTGGCGCAGGGTCGTATTAGTATTGCTGCTATTGTGCTGATGTTTCTTATTCGGCTAGTGGATATCTCAGGTAAGGCGGCATTAACTAATCAGGGTATCGCTCCTGTACCGCTATTTTTTACCGGTTCAATCAGTTTAGTGCTAGACTTCTTGCGTATGTGTCGCTACCTAGTTATTGGCTCAATTATCGTCAGCTGGATTGTGGTCTTTACCAATTCTATGCATCCTATCATCGGTATTATTATGCGCTTAGCTGAGCCAATTTTGGCACCATTTCGCCGTATCACGCCCAATTTAGGAATGCTAGATCTATCTCCACTCGTGGCCTTTTTTGCCTTCTATCTGATCGAGATTTTTATCGGCGGTTTGGCAGCAAGCTTTATGCCTATGCTAGGCTAGGCTGATTAAATTATAGCTAGCTAGTGAACTACAAAAAAGACGCCTATTTTTATAGCGCGTCTTTTTTTATACAAGTCTATATCGACTACTGTCTTGTCCGCAACTTTCTATGTTAAAAGGTTGGGTTAAAAGGTTTAAATGAGTATTTGCATGGGCTCGATTATTATATAGATGCCATATTATGACGAAAGTATGAAAAGTATGATGAAAAAACGAGTACAACGCTTGCAATTCGTTATGTCTTTGTTATAATACTCGCCCACGGCTAGGACGTATTGTTAGCATCAATACTGTTCTTTAGATTATAAATATTTTTATGAATACTTATAATACAAAGAGTCTTATCTCGTTCGGTGAAGTGGGTGAGTGGCTGAAACCAGTTCCCTGCTAAGGAACCATACGTGTAAGCGTATCGAGGGTTCGAATCCCTCCTTCACCGCCATTTATTCGGTTTATTTTTAGATTTATAGTACTGTATTATATTTAATACCTTAAAATGAAAATTGTTTTATTATAAGTTTTTAAATGTATTGACACCAGCTAGATTATCTATATAATAGCCAACCTAATTTACTGTAAATGAGGTTTAAAAAGCAGTAGATGATATGCAAAATAAGCGCCTGTAGCTCAGTTGGATAGAGCACTTGGCTACGAACTAAGGGGTCGGGAGTTCGAATCTCTCCAGGCGCACCATTTGCATAATAGCTAGCCAAATTTAAATCAATCGCCTGTCTGATGACACTTTGGCGATTTTTTTATGTCTGATTGTTTTTGCATTTTCATGACTATATCTAAATCTTTGCTATTTCTTATATTCATATCGTATGTATAGTTACTCTACGATTGAGCCTATAATTACGGTACAATACAAGGTTCAACTAATAAGCAATCGATAGAATCAGCTAACAAATAGCCTGTGCTTATTATGACTTTGAATAAGGCCGAAAAACATGTCAAAAGCGCCTGCTAAAGCAAAAACACAGCGTAAAGCATCGCCGCTACCTATACCTGCAACCGAACAGCCAACCATCGCTAAACCAAGTACTCGGCTCGTCGCCATTGTCTACGATGGTATGCTAATCTTGGCTTTATTGTTTTTGGTCGGGACAGTGCTGACCGTAATTGGTACGCTATTGACCATGCAAACCGGTACTGATTCAGCACAGGCGCAGTCGCTACCGACCTGGTATCAAAACCTAATTATGACGCCCTCTTTTATTCTAACGCTAGTGGGGTTCTATGGTTTATTTTGGCGACGCGGTGGTCAAACCTTGGGTATGCAAACGTGGCGACTTAAAACCGTCAATAATGTAGGTCATTTATTAAGCTGGGGACAATCGTTTAAACGTATCTTAGCGGCTTGTTTGATGCCGTTACTCTTTGGCGTTATTGGTAGCTTGATCGGTGGCTCACGCGCTGTGGTACTGACCAGCGCGTTTTTAGGCTTAATGTTTAACTATGCATTTTGTATCTTCAATCGTCGCGGTTTAGCGGTGCAAGATATGATCTCAAATACCATTACCCTAAAGATGCCTAAACAAGAACATGAAGGACTATGGAAAGGCTTCAAAAATCGCAAACAAAACAAGCAGTAAGGGGTGTAAATAGTAGCGTACTTAGCTACAAGCTAGCCGTCTGTATCAACCCTACCGTATAACCGACGAAAAATAGCACCAAAGTCGCGCCTGATAAGCGGCCAAATTGGCGCTTGGTTTTGAAGGCAAACAAACACATTGCAAATAGCAATAATGTTAACAGACCCATTGCTAATATATCACGTGATAGAATAATTGCATTAGGCGTAATAGGAGCAATGAGCGCGGCGAATCCGACTACGGCCAGCGTATTAAATATATTTGAGCCGATAATATTTCCTAAAGCCATATCGTGCTCACCCTTACGCGCCGCTGACAGACTGGCTACTAGCTCAGGTAATGACGTACCTACAGCGACGATAGTGAGACCGATAATCAACTCACTTAAACCCCAAAATGTTGCTAGCTCAACTGCGCCCCAGACGATGGCACGCGAGCTTAGTATCAGTACCAGCAAACCTAGGAATAGACCACCTAAGCCGCGGATAGCGCTCGTCTCATCTGCACTTGCTATTATGGGGTCATCTTCGTGTTCATGATTGCCCTCACGTAAACTCAATACGATCTGCATACCTAGTACAGCGACTAATAAAATGATTAGAATAATACCGTCAGTACTGCTTAAGACGCCATCGCTTAGTTGCCATGCGGCAACTACAGTCACCAATAGTAACAAAGGCATATCGCGATTGATAATACTTTTGCGAATAATAATAGGGCTGATCAGTACGGTCGCTCCCAAGACCAAAGCGATATTGATAATGTTGGAGCCATAAGCATTGCCTAATGCCAGCTCAGGGCTACCTTCCAATGCCGCTAATACCGATACCACCATCTCTGGTGCTGAGGTTCCTAACCCTAAAATTACGACACCAATCAAAAAGCTTGGAACTTTAAGCTTATTTGCTAAAACGACAGCGCCGTCAATAAAGACATCGGCACTCCAAACTAAAATTGCAAGTCCAATCAGTACTGCAATGACTGCCAACCACATGAGTTTTATTTCCTATTAAAAAGTTAAAGAACCCTTGTGTCATAGAGTAGTTTTAATACAATTAGCGGACACAAAAAAAGCTGAATCAAAATAATGATCCAGCTTTTATATTAGCATAGGTTTAAGATTATAATTGGAAAAACTATATCACTTTCAATATATATCTCATTTTACTAAACCAGAAATATTGCCGTTTTGGTAAAATGAATAAATACTGGCTAAATTACAAGTCCCTGTATCGTTAAGCAACTTAGCTATTAAGCAACTTGTACCGGAATTATATTAGCGGTGTCTTTAACCGTATTATCTTCATTGCAGTAGACGAGTTTGGGCTGATAGGTTGCCGCTTCCACTTCATCAAAATGAGCATAAGCGCAAATGATTACGATATCACCCAAATCTGCCATATGAGCGGCTGCACCATTTAAGGAGATAATACCAGAGCCTGCTTCTGCACGAATAGCGTAGGTACGAAAACGTTTGCCATTAGTAACGTTATAGATATCGATGGATTCGTTTTCATGTAAACCTGCAAGATCCAATAAATCACCATCAATGCCACAAGAGCCTTCATAATGAAGCTCAGCATGGGTGACGCGTGCACGGTGTAACTTGCATTTAAGCATATTAAGTAGCATAGATTGCTTCCTCGGTACTAATAAATTAAATAGTATTAATAGATTAAATCAAAAGTTTAATGGGGATGAGGCTGTTGAATTAAAAGCACATTTTATACTATTTATAAGACTAATCAGGTAGTTTGAAGCTATTGATCTGCGAACGCGCCCGTTCAATATCACCATTTAATAATAGTGGCAATGCCTCAAAAGCAGCAGTCAGGGCACTATCGATAGCGATTTGTTCATCAGGAGCGGCTTTTGATAGCACATGGCCGGTGACTTTTGACTTGTGACCAGGATGACCAATACCGACGCGTAAACGATGAAAATCATTACCAATATGCGGAGTGATATCTCGTAGACCATTGTGACCCCCATGACCGCCGCCAGTTTTGAGCTTAATACTGCCAGCTGGTATATCAAGCTCATCATGGGCTATCAGCAGCTCATCGTTAGCAATATTATAAAAATTGACCATCGGTACTACTGATTGACCAGACTTATTCATAAAGGTCAAAGGCAGTAATAAACGCACATCAGACCCGTGAATCTGGCCACGTCCAGTGACCCCATGGAATTTTTTATCAGGAGTCAGCTCAATATTAAACTGCTGCGCTAAATGCTGTACAAACCAAAACCCAGCATTGTGGCGCGTAAACATATACTGTTGACCCGGATTGCCAAGGCCGACGATAAGCTTTATAGCCATAAAATACTCTGCTCAAATTTACTAAGTCATCTTTATTGTGGAGCTACAAAAGTGTGGTTTTAAACCGTAATGACAAAAACAGCAGGAGACCTTAATCACCTGCTGTTTTTTACTACTCTAGACTCTTAACCTAATACTTATTCTTCGCTGTCTTTATCTTCGTCATCTTCACTATCAGCGTCGCCAGTAGCTTTATCGCTTTGTTCAGTGGCTGGTACTTCATCCGCATCCACTTCATCTTCTTCAACTTCATCTACTTCTTCAACCGTCGGTGGCAACATGTTGACGATCGTGCGATCGTGTGCATCTTCTAGGTCAAGCTCATAGATGATAACACCTTCAGGAAGTTTGATATCTGATAGACGGAACAGATCACCAATTTCCATACCAGAGACATCTATTTCTAAATATTCAGGCAGCTGTGATGGTAGAGCAACGATTTCAACGTCAGATACTAGTGTTGATAAAATACCACCCTCTTTAGTACCAGGCGCTTCTTCGCGACCTGAAAAATGTACTGGGATGTTCATGTGAATTTTTTGACCTCTTACAATGCGCTGAAAGTCAGCATGCATTGGAAAGCCTTTGGCAGGATGACGCTGTAAGTCTTTGATAACGACTTGGTGCTCATCGCCTTTATCGGTAGTAATGGTCAAAATCTGCGAGAAGAACGCTTCATATTCGAGCGACTTTACCATCTCGTTAAGTTTGATAGAGATAGCCGTTGGCTCCTCATTACCGCCGTAAATGATAGCAGGAACTAGATTCTGCTTACGTAGGCGGCGGCTCGCACCTTTACCTTGCTGCTCGCTAGATCTGTCAACTGCGTTAATTGCAAAATGATCAATAGCCATGGATATAATCCTATTATAAAATAAATGAAGTATCTGCCAATAATGAGCTTGCGACCAGTCCATTACTAGGTTATCGACACTCGTGATAGTGCCCACCTCGTCCATCAAATCTATTGAATAAATGATAGATTCGAGACAAAGGGCAGGCACAGGCGCGCATTATACGCGGTTTTGTAGCAATAATAAAGGTTTACGCGTCAAACATGGCGCTAATAGACTCTTCGTTATTAATACGGCGTAGGCTCTCAGCCAGCATTGGTGCGATAGAAACTTGACGAATCTTACTACAGCCTTTAGCAGCCTCAGATAACGGAATCGTATCAGTGACCACCACTTCATCCAACTCCGATTCGCTAATATTTTTAAGCGCTTTACCTGAGAGCACCGGATGGGTAATGTACGCTAGAACACGGCGGGCGCCATTTTCTTTGAGCGCTAATGCAGCTTGACACAGCGTACCTGCGGTATCGACCATATCATCAACGATCACGCAGTCTCGATCACGTACATCACCGATGATATTCATCACTTGTGACTCGTTAGGACTGGGACGACGTTTATCGATAATGGCAAGATCAGTATCACCCAACTGCTTTGCCATAGCGCGGGCACGAACCACACCGCCGACATCAGGTGAGACTATGATAATGTCGTCATAGTCTTGTTTGATCAAGTCTTTTAAGAGTACCGGCGTGCCATAGATATTATCTACGGGAATAGAGAAGAAACCTTGAATCTGATCTGAGTGTAAATCAACCGTCATGACGCGATCAATACTAACAATGTTGAGCATATCAGCGACGACTTTTGCAGAGATAGGAACACGAGCGGAGCGAGGACGACGGTCTTGGCGAGCATAACCAAAATAAGGTATGACTGCCGTGATACGACCAGCGCTTGAGCGGCGCAAGGCATCAGCCATCATCATGATTTCCATCAAATTATCATTGGTCGGCGCGCAAGTAGGCTGCATAATAAACACGTCTTTTCCGCGCACGTGCTCCTTGATCTCAACAGCAATCTCGCCATCAGAGAAACGCGTGATGTCAGCTTTACCAAGAGGAATATGCAGGTGATCGGCTACGGTTTTCGCAAGTTCTGGGTGGGCATTACCCGTAAAGATTGCCAAATAAGGCATGACTAAAGTCCTATTAATTGACTCAAGCAGCGACCGCTAAGCAGTAGCTAACTGCTCAAATTAAGAAAAGTGTGGTAAAAGTTATTGATAGATAATATTTTGTGAAATAGTTTTATAAAACCACTATAGTAGAAAATGGCAGGGGTAGCTGGACTCGAACCAACGGATGTCAGGATCAAAACCTGATGCCTTACCAACTTGGCTATACCCCTGTAATGTGCAAGCTATTTCATAAAGCTATAACTGTACTAACTTATAATTAAATAAGCTGTCACTGGAAAATCAACTACGTTTCCCAGTAGTGTTCGTTGCGAACTATACCGAAATCGGAAGGGTGTTGTCAATTGCTTATAAGCTCTATTAGTAACTACTAAACAATTCAAACTAAAAATGGCAGGGGTAGCTGGACTCGAACCAACGGATGTCAGGATCAAAACCTGATGCCTTACCAACTTGGCTATACCCCTATTGTGGCGACCTATTATAAATAAATATTTATATTTTGCAAGGTATTTGCGCTCTTTTCTTGCTTTTATTCATAATGAAACAAGGTTGGCATCATTTTAGCAAATTAATAGGACTAAGCATAACCTTATTAAGAGTAACCATGCTAAGAGTAATTATTGATAATATGGGCAGAGCAAGGTGCATTAGCAATCCACCTCTCCAAAAGCGCTTTATTAGAAACTAGACTGTCATCCAAAGGCAAAAATACTGTGCTACCTGACCCTGTCATTCTTGCTGTGCCCAAAGCTTGAGACTCCAAACTTTGCAAATACTCTAGAGCCTCAGCGACGGCAGGGGCGAGGCTTATCACTATGGGCGTAAATACGTTGTGATAAGGCGCAACTAAATTTTGTGTGTAATTATCGGATTGATTTTGAATGGTCTTAACTGATAGTAGTTCGATATCACGGCGCAATCTGGGATACGCGAATAGTTTAGCAGTACTAATATGGGCATCAGGCGTTAGCAATAAATAGTGCTGGTCGGGCAAGTCAATAGGGATTAGCTGCTCGCCAATACCCATCGCGATAGCGTCCTCACCAAAGATAAATATTGGCACATCAGCGCCAATAGTGGTCGCGATTCTTATTAATCCTTCTTGGCTTAGATTAAATTGCCAGATCTTATTTAAAGTAAGTAAAGTGGTTGCCGCATTGGAGGAGCCGCCGCCTAAACCTGCGCCCATGGGCAAGCGTTTATCTAGAGTAATGCTAACTTGTGGTAAATGTTCAGGCAGTTTTTTCGTATCAATAGCGTAGATTAGTAGCGATTTTGCCGCTTTAAAGATTAAATTATCTTCGATACTATCAGTAATATTATCCGTTCCCGTAAGCGTTAGCAGGTCTTTACATAGCTTAGTGGCTTGCAGCTTATTATCACTATTTACTGGTGTTATTTGACTAGTCTCGATCATCTCTAACGGCAAAAAGTGCAGATCATCGCCCCAATTCACCAAGCGAAACACCGTTTGTAGATTGTGATAGCCATCCTCACGTCTGCCAGTAATATGCAAAAATAAATTAATTTTTGCAGGTGACAAGCAAGTAATGACTGAATCAGCGTTGGTTTTTTCTAGCGTCATAGTTAGGCTATTTTTAATGATTGATGGTCATCACTACTTTTTCGCCTGTAGGCTGCACCGCGCTTATTTTGCTGGGCAACTTATCCGCGCCTTTGTAGGTAAAACTAGCGGTCCATTGACCATTGACTGAGCTGATTAAGCGTCCGGCGCTGTCTAGCTGTGGCGCGCTATCAGAAGGGGCGGGACGACCAGATATCCAATACGGCATCTGTGAGATAGGCGCTTGCCAGCCTGTCGCTTTTTGCAGTAAGGTTTCAGGATTGTCGGCAGTCAGCGTGCCTGTTTTTTCACTAACTAAAGTAGCAGTCTGGCCATCATATTCGATATTGGTTTTGCCAATACCTAAAGCCCCAATCAGCTCAATGGCGAAACGCTCACCTTCTTGTTGCCAAGCATAAAATGCACTGCCGCCCTGAGCACTAGTATTGGTCGTACTATTGGCAGGTGTAGTGACGCCAATTTTACCAGTGATACTGAAATTATCGAGTTTCTGAGCTTGCACCACAGGCGTGGCACTGGTTGTTGTCTGCGCACTTTGTAGTGACTGACAACCGGAGGTTATTAATAGGGCTGCTACAAGCGTAGCAAAAGCAGGCAGCTTAATTGATTTATGGTGACTTACAGGTAGTGATGATAAGCGCGCTAACATGATGTTTCCTCGATATTGAAAAAGGCAGCTTAAGCTATAGTTGTTGCCTGAGTTTAAATTTTTGTTGGCTTTATACGAGCTGATAAAGCATCAGGTAGTATATAAAAGTTAATAAAGCTGCACGCGATCATTAACGTTTTGTTGCCCGAACGAAAAGCGCTGCTGCAGATCTTCTAAAAGCTCATCAACTTTGTCGTTCTTGCCAAGACCTTGATAAGCTCGCAGTAAAAGCACCCCCGAACGCAGAGTAGGTAGTACATCGTATGGAGTCTGCAGATAATCAATAACTTGAGCGTATTTTTTATTCACCAGAGCATTGTTTGCTAAGACATTCAATGCTTGTAGATGGAGCTCATTATCATAACGCGGGTCATCGTAGCGAATCTCGATAAGCGCTTGCGCCAGCTCCAATCCCTTCTCAGATTTTTGATCGTGAGCGAGCAAAAGCTGGGCGTAACTGAGCTGGTAGGACAAATTGTTAGGATCCAACGTTTGCAAATGATTAAGGAGGGCACGTTTGACGATATAGTCGTTGACATCGTCTAGCAGTTGAGCACGGGCAAAGAGTATGATCTCATTGCTAGGATATTGACGACTGGCGCGCGTCAATAGTTGTAACGCAGCATCCGCCTCATCGTGCTGCCATAAAATATCGGCTTGCATAACATAGGTTTCGGGCGCAAACACTTCAAATTGCTGACGTAGTTTTTCAAGCGTCGCAATAGCGGCATCAACATTACCATTTAAGAGTTCAAGATCGACAACTTTTTTGCGCGCAGCCAGTACTAAGTCTTCTTGCATGACGCCGTTTAGGTAGTATTTTGCTTGCTCGAAACGCTGCTGACGTTCGGCACTAATCCCTAAATAATAGTAAGCTTGATCTAGATAGGTAGGGCTTTTTGCTAGCATGTTGAGTAATTTGTCAGCGCTACGATACTCTTCAATATCCAAGCTGACTAAGGCTGCTAATAAAGTGATCTCAGCATCATCTGGAAAACGATCGTTTGCTGTCAGTAACAATTGCCACGCCTGCTCGCTTTGTTTAAGGTCTAACAAGTAGCGAATCTCATAAAGATATAAGCTCTTATTATTCGGGATACGCAAGCGCGCTTGGCTAATATAGTTTGTGACTGTCACAGCAGGTTCAATTTTGCGTAAAATATCTGCTTTTAAGGTAATAAATGGTACGTAGTCCGGTTGACGCATCAAAGCGCGATTAATATGAATAAGCGCCGCTTCTGATTCATTAAACTGATAAAGTAGGCCGGCTTTTAATACTGACAAAGAAGCGTTTTGTTCGCTATTGATTGGCTGCAAAGCTGCTAGCAGCTCACGTTGATCGCTATCTGTGGTGGGGTAGATCCCGATCAAGATCTCACTTAAATCAGTACGCGGATCATAACGCAGAATACGGTTTAAGGTTTGGCTTGCCAGCTTATAGTCGTGAGCTTTGAGAGCCAAATGTGCTACGTAAAACCAAGCAGGCACATGATCAGGATTTTGATCCTGCCATTTTTTAGCAAATTGTAGCGAGGATATTACATCGTCATAACGTAAGGATAGCGTCAAGGCACGCTCGAACACAGCTGTAGCATCTTCTTTAAAGGATTGCTGTTTGTAAAGCGCTAAGGCGCGCCCAATATCATCGCGATCAGCGGCAAATTCAGCATCTAGCAGGGCATATAAGCTGGGTTCATTTAAGGATTCATTAGGTTTTGGCTGTAGCACTGTCGCCGAAGGCAATGTATTAGTATTGATAAAATCATCAGTATCATGAATATTAAACGCTGGCGATGCTGACTGAGTATAGGTTCTATCATCAGTAGCCGTAGTGCTAATCCCAGTGCCAATAATAGGGCCAATAACAGCTGCGCCGCTCAATTTATCAACGTTGATATCTGTATGATCAGTATTACTAGCGCTTGTCTCTACCGGAGCAGACTCAGCGGCGAATAGTGATGAGGGAATATCAAAAATTGAGGCATGAACAGAGCTGCTAAGACACAGGCAAGTCACCAACGATAGCGTTAGCTTTTGGTACCGGCGCAAACGATTCGTAATGACACTAGTTAAGGTCTGATTCTTAAAACAATGATCATAAATAAATTGCAGCGCAGGTTTTGATTGAGACAACAACCCAAGAGAAATCATAGACAGCAGCATTCATCAGTAAGTAAAAACAGTTTATTATAAAAGCAAATAATATTAACAAATAACGATATTAGCGAACAATAGTAATCCTGTTACTGATTATTCTACTAATATTCAGTAGATAATGACTATAGTAGCGCTATAGATCTTATTACAACAGGATAGCTGTTGTTTGAATTCTTTATATAGATTTCAAAATAGAGTAGCTTAATAATAACATATTGTTCGTTATGACTAATTTATAATAAGAGGATTTTTAACTATATATGGCAAGTTGTGTGTTTATTTGACTGCTGAATACTGATAGCAAGGATTGTGGTTGATTTGTCGCTGGTATGCCCAAATACAGTCAGGTAGCAATCATACTAGGGCGGATGTTAAATAAAGCGCTCAACGATGTTATAATGAGCGCTTTTGTATTTGTAGTATGCGCTGTATAACCTATTCAAACTAATAACGTACCAATATTGACGGTTGATACACAATTTGGTGGCAACCGCAAAAAGCTGAATTTTACTCATTTGGATGCCAGATTTGCTTTGGTATCTATTAGGGTGTAATCAATTGGCAAGCGTTATATTTATGGTATATCAATAATGAGATTAGTGGTCATTGGGGTTAATCACAAAACCGCACCAGTTGCTTTGCGTGAGCGCCTGGCGTTTGGTAGTGACGATTTGACAGCTGCTCATACGCAACTAAAACGCTTTACCGACGGCAGTGTAATTGTCTCAACCTGTAATCGTACCGAGATTTATGCTCTAGTACCGCAAAGCTATAGTACGTTGCCGGCTAATACCAAAATGACTACTGATACCAAAAATACTGACAGTAGTACGGGCAGAGTTGGTATTACAGCGGCAGTGATGAGCGCGCATATTAATAAAATCAAATCATGGCTTGCCGATTTTAAACGCCTGCCTTTGGCCGAGATAGAGTCGTATCTATACATTCATCGAGATGTCCATGCACTCACGCATTGGCTGCGGGTGGCAGCAGGCCTTGATTCTATGATACTGGGTGAACCGCAGATTCTGGGACAAATTAAACGTGCGGTACAATTCTCTCAAGAACAGCAGGCACTAAGCAGTCAGCTCACCTGGATCGTTGATCAAATATTTGCCGCTGCTAAACGGGTGCGTAATGAAACCCAAGTCGGTGCTCAAGCGGTGTCACTTGGGTTTGCAGCCGCCAAATTGGCAACTCAGATTTTTGATGATTTGCACAATCGTACCTTACTTGTCGTAGCAGCGGGCGAGATGAACCGCTTAGTTGCTACCCATATCGCAGGCTTAGGTGTTGGCCGCATTATCATCTGTAATCGCAGTCCCGAGCGCGCTGAAGCGTTAGCTGGCGAGCTGCGTCAGCCTGGACGTAGCGTTGAGATTAGAACGCTACAAGATCTGCCAAAGGTGCTGAGCGAAGCTGACATCGTCAGTAGTTGTAGCGGTAGTATGGAGTTATTGATTAACAAAACTATGACCGTACAAGCGCTAAAGCGCCGTCGCTATCAGCCTATGTTACTCATAGATCTAGCTGTACCTCGTGATATCGATGCCTCTATTAGCCGTTTGGATGATGTATATCTGTATTCTGTTGATGATTTACAGCATGTTATCGCAGGCAATCTTGAGCAGCGCCGGCAGGCTGCTGTAGATGCTGAGCTGCTGGTCAGTCAGCTGGTGGTTGAGATGGAGCGGCGTTTTCAGGTGCGTCAGGTTGGCCGCGATATCCAGCAGTACCGTATGCGTACCTATGATCAAGTTGACAAGCTATTACACGAATCAATAGCAAGGCTTGAGCAGGGTGATGCTTGCGCTGAAGATATCATCACTGAGCTATCACGGCGTTTAACTCAGACTTTAACCCACGCCCCATCAAAGCTTATGCGTAAAGCGGCGCGTGAAGGCGATAGTGAGTTGCTTGACTTTGTGGTATCAGGATTAAATGATGCTTATCGAACTAAGTAGACGTTATTTAGATAATTACAATCCATCCTGTGATTATTTATCCAGTCAAATAATAGCTTGCTGAATCAGCAAAGCATTGCCAGTCCTCAATATCGATGCTAATATCAAATAGCCATTGCTATGCCGTTGTCTACCGTTATGTAGCTTCGTATATCACAACACCAGTGCTGTGCTTATATCGCAGTTGGCAACCATTAACGACAATAGTGCAAGGTTAAAGCGCTATATCGTCAATCCCTCGTTATACCCTCTATTGTATCAATGGCTTAGCTGTATAAAAGTTATTCGCATCCTAGCAATCTTATAAATAATTTAATAAAACAAGGAGTGTCTCATGCCTGCATTACGTCAAGATGTTGATCCTAATGGTCTTTTAGAATATTCAGTGGTTTATACTGATCGCGCCCTAAATCATATGTCAAAAGTCTTTCAGCAAGTGATGAACGACTTATCTAGCGACTTAAAATCAGTCTATAACGCCGAAGCCGTTGCCATCGTTCCAGGCTCTGGTACTTATGGTATGGAAGCTGTGGCGCTACAATTAGCAAATGATGAGGATTGCCTTATCATCCGTAATGGCTGGTTTAGCTATCGCTGGACGCAGATTTTAGAAAAAGGCAAAATCGCCAAATCATCAACCGTACTGACTGCCAATCGCAGTGACGATAGTGATACGCCAAAACCATTTGCCCCAGTGGACATTGATGAAGCAGTCGCTAAGATTAAAGAGCACAAACCTGCTGTCGTGTTTGCACCGCATGTCGAAACCTCAGCGGGTATTATTCTACCTGAGGACTATATCAAAGCACTCGCTGATGCCACTCATAGCGTAGGCGGCTTATTAGTTATTGATTGTATCGCCTCAGGGTGCGTCTGGCTGGATATGAAAAAACTGGGCATTGACGTCCTGATTAGCGCGCCGCAAAAAGGCTGGAGTAGCACTCCTTGTGCCGGTTTGGTTATGATGAGCAAAGCTGCGGTCGAAAAAGTAGACAGCACTGAATCGAATAGCTTTAGTCTTGATCTAAAGCAGTGGTTAAACATCATGCGTGCTTATGAGGATGGTGGTCATGCTTATCATGCTACTATGCCAACCGATGGTTTGCGTCAGTTCCGCGATACTATCAATGAAGCCAAAGAAGTCGGTTTTGATAAATTATGCGCGGCGCAGTGGGAGCTTGGCAAGCGTATCCGCGCCGTGCTCGAAGATAAAGGAATTGAGAGCGTTGCCGCTGAAGGCTTTAAAGCACCGGGGGTAGTGGTATCTTATACTGACCGTGATGATATGCATAAAGGTAGTGCCTTTGCTGAAGCTGGCATGCAAATAGCCTCTGGAGTGCCATTAAAGGTAGGGGAGCCTGAGAGCTTTAAAACCTTCCGCTTGGGTCTATTCGGTCTGGATAAATTGACTGACATTGAGGGGGCAGTTGAGCGTTTTGAGACAGTACTTGAAAAAGTAATGGCTGAGCAACCTGCCTAATTGATTGAAATATAGCGCTTTTAGTACAGCTATAATTTAAACAAGAAATACCGAGTGTGTTGATACAAGCGCTCGGTATTTTTTTAGCTATTTATTATGTTTTATAATATAATGTATTTTTATAAATAGAATAATTAAGAATTCATCAGGTAATTCGTTATGAGTATACAAATAGACTGGCAAGCCTTCACCCCTATCTCTTTAGTTGGTGGTTTGATGATAGGAATCGCAGCAGTGGTTTTACTATTAGGTATTGGCCGTATTGCTGGTATCAGCGGCATTGCCTCAAGTTTACTAAAGCCTAGACGCGTTGAGATATGGCAAGTGTTATTTATCTTGGGTTTGGTGGTGTCACCTTTATTATACCAACTGGTAACGCCGCTGCCGGTAATGCAAGTGACGTCATCACTGCCTTTATTAATCGCAGCTGGCTTGTTAGTCGGTTTTGGTACAAGATTAGGGTCTGGTTGTACTAGTGGTCACGGCATCTGCGGTAATGCGCGCTTATCACCACGCTCTATGGTAGCTACCGCAACTTTTATGGGATTTGGTATTTTTACCGTCTATATTGGTCGCCATGTTTTGGGTTTGATTTGAACAGATTTGAGTTTGACGGATGCTTAGAGAGCACCCTATAGGCTGATATAAACACAATAAAAACAACGATAGCGAGAATTAACAATGTTAAAAAATATCATTGGACTACTGGCAGGATTACTATTTGGTCTTGGACTGCTTATATCTGGTATGACTGATCCAGTTAAAGTACAAGGATTTTTAGATGTGTTTGGCGCGTGGGATATCTCTTTGGCGCTGGTTATGGGCGGCGGTTTAGTCGTTGCGCTGCTCGGTGTGCAATTAATAGCCAAGCGACAAAAAACCAGTTGGATTGGTAGCGAAATCGACATGCCAACCAAAACAGTCATCACCAAACCGCTTATTATCGGCGCTATGCTATTTGGTATTGGCTGGGGTCTGGTCGGAATTTGTCCCGGACCGGGTATTGTGCTACTAGGCACTGGCCAGTGGCAAGCTTATGTCTTTGTAACCGCGATGGTTGTTGGGATGGTGGTGTTTCAGCGGCTTGAACCTAGGCTTGGTTAGAAGTAGGTTTGAAGCGTTAAAAAGGTCAGCCTAAATAAATTAAGCTGACCTTTTTTTATACTTTACGAACTTATTTCGCGCTTGATGTTACTTTTGGTGTTTCATGCGCGAGTGATTTGGCCGCTTGGCGCAGCTCAAATTTTTGTACTTTACCGGTACTGGTCTTGGGTATTTCAGTGAAGATGATGTATTTGGGGACTTTAAATCCTGCTAAATGCTGCTTGCAATGGGCGGTGACCGTATCGCGCTGCAAAGTATGGCCGTCATGGATCTCGATAAAAGCCACTGGTACCTCACCCCATTTTTCATGAGGAGCGGCAACTACTGCGCAGCTTACGACGGCAGGCAGTTGATATAGGACATTTTCAACCTCAATACTAGAGATGTTCTCGCCGCCTGAGATAATAATGTCTTTGAGTCTATCCATGATTTTTATATAGCCATCTGGATATTTAACCCCTAAATCTCCAGTACGAAACCAACCATCTTTAAACGCCGCTTCGGTGGCTTTACGGCTTTTAAGATAACCTTTCATGATCATATTGCCGCGCAGGGCCAGCTCGCCCATCTCCTCTCCATCTGCTTCTACCGGCTCTGTTGTGTCTTGTCTTAATACCTCAAACCCAGTCATTAAATGTGATCTTACGCCTTGACGGGATTTCTTTTGCGCGCGTCCACTAACGTCCAGCTCATCCCACTCAGCTTGTTCGGCGCATACAGTTACGGGCCCATAAACTTCGGTGAGTCCATAAACGTGAGAGATGTGAAAGCCCATCTCCTCCATTGCCGCAAGCATAGTTTCAGATGGCGGCGCGCCTGCTACCCAGCCTTTAACAGTATGATTGATAGCTGCTTTATAATCAGCATCACCGCCAGCGATCATATTATGAACGATAGGAGCGGCGCAGTAATGCGTTACTCGATGTTTGGCAATTAGTTGCAAAATCAAATTACCATCAATCTTACGTAAGCAAACATTGACGCCTGCACGCTCAGCAATAGTCCACGGAAAACACCAGCCGTTACAATGGAACATGGGCAGCGTCCATAGGTACAGTGGATGTTTGGGCATGTCCCAATCTAAGATATTAGAGAGAGCATTCAGCGTTGCGCCGCGGTGGTGATAGACCACTCCTTTGGGCGTGCCGGTAGTACCAGAAGTATAATTTAGTGCAATGGCTTCCCATTCATCCTCCGGCCTCTCCCAATTATCTAAGCGATCTGAGCTGGCAATCAGCTCTTCATAAGTCATCTTACCAAAGCGTTCTACTTTAACGGCAGCATCTGTCGCATGAATTACGATTAAATTAGGAAAAGTCTCATCAATGATCTCAGCAAGATCAGCAAACTCGCTATCCATAATAAGCACTTTGGCCTCAGAGTGTTGCACACAAAAAGTTAGCGCATTGATATCGAGGCGCGTATTTAAAGTACAAAGGACGCCGCCCGACATCGGTATGCCAAAGGCGGCCTCTACCATCACGGGGGTGTTTGGCAACATAACAGCGACGGTATCGTTTTTATCAATACCTAGTTTACGCAGAGCATCGGACAACTGACGGCAACGATCATAGGTTTGTTGCCAAGTTTGGGTCAGATCATTATGCTCAAGATCATCGTAGATAATAGCAGTTTTATCGGGATAAACCTGTGCGCTGCGAGTAATAAAATCAATAGGTGTAAGCGGTTGATAGTTAGCAGCATTTTTGCCAAGACCTGTGTGAAAGTCAGTCATAAAGATAGTCCTTTATCGTGTTTTTATTCAAGCTTTTTAACGGATGGTTATAGACCATCGTCTATTCATTATAGACAAAGCTGGACTAAAAGTAAGCTTGAATTGTGGCGTTTGTTTAACTAAGGCAGTTAAGTAATAAATCTATCACAAAATCAACTGGCTATAACGCTCACTCATCAGTCGTTTGTCTGCATAGCTGACGATAAGGGCCTGTGTTAGGATAGAACCACTATTTATCTGCATATTATTTTACAACCGCAATTTATTGATTCATTCATAAGGACAATGACATGAGCGCCAGCAATCCTGCCAAAAGCAATGCCAGCACTGACAAGACTATTAACACAGCTAATGCTAATGAGCACTATCCGCACCTGTTTGAGCCGCTAGATTTAGGCTTTACGACGCTCAAAAATCGTCTAGTGATGGGCTCGATGCATACCGGACTCGAAGACCGTTTTTATAACTATGGCAAGCTTGCCGCGTATTTCGCTGAGCGCGCTAAAGGCGGCGTCGCTATGATGATTACCGGTGGTATCTCGCCCAATCGTGAAGGCTGGTTGCTACCTGCTGGTGGTACCATGAACACCAAGATGGACGTTATCAACCACCAGCGCGTTACCCGCGCCGCGCATAAGTACGATAGCAAAATCATCATGCAAATCTTGCACAGTGGTCGCTACGGTTATCATCCGTTCATCGTCTCCTCAAGCCCGATTAAGTCGCCAATCACGCCCTTCAAACCGCGCAAGATGAGCACCAAAAACATCGAGCAGACAGTTGAAGATTACGCACGCTGTGCCAAGCTTGCCAAACAAGCAGGCTACGATGGCGTTGAGATCATGGGTTCGGAAGGCTACTTGCTGAATCAGTTTTTATCGAATCATGTCAATCAACGTGACGATGAATACGGCGGTGATATCAATGGACGCATGAAGTTCGCCGTTGATGTAGTCAAAGCGGTTCGCGCTGCTGTAGGTGAAGATTTCATTATCGTATTTCGCCTATCGGTCATCGATCTGGTCAAAGATGGCAACGTCATGGATGAGGTTATCACTGTCGCTAAAGCCTTAGAAGCCGCTGGCGTGACTATCATGAACACCGGTATCGGCTGGCATGAAGCACGGGTGCCAACGATTGTGACCAGCGTGCCGCGCGCCGCTTTCGTTGACTTCTCAGCTGAGATCAAAAAGCATATCAATATCCCAATGATGGCGGCCAACCGTATCAATATGCCGTATACCGCTGAAGCGATTGTCGCTAGTGGTCAAGCTGATCTTATTCAAATGGCGCGTCCGTTCCTCGCTGACCCTGACTGGGTCAATAAAGCTAAAGAGGGTAAAGCCGACCGTATCAATACCTGTATCGCCTGTAACCAAGCTTGCCTTGATCATACCTTTGAGAACAAACGCTCAACTTGTCTGGTTAATCCTAGAGCTTGTTATGAGACCGAGCTGGTCTATAAGAAAACTAAAAATCCGCAAAAAGTCGCGGTCATCGGTGGCGGTGTCGCTGGCATGTCAGCGGCGCATGTCGCGGCGCTACGCGGGCATAATGTGACATTATTTGAAGCCAAAGACATCCTAGGCGGTCAGTTCAACTATGCCAAAGTCATTCCCGGTAAAGAAGAGTTCTTTGAGACTATTCGCTACTACATCAACGAGCTGAATCATCTAGGCGTTGAGATTAAACTTAATACCAAAGTCGACAAAGCGATGTTGGATGATGGTAAATTCCAACATGTCATTGTCGCAACCGGCGTGGTACCAAGAAGCCTCGAGCTTGAGGGCGCGGATCTGCCGCAAGTCATGAGCTATGCTGAATTGCTCTCAGGCGAAAAAGCCGTCGGCGATACCGTGGCCGTCATCGGTGCAGGCGGCGTGGGTTTCGACGTCAGCGAATACCTCACTGCGCGTCATGGTCAGCCTTTGCATGAGTTAGGGCCTGAAACCCTAAAAGACCCAAGCTACCGTCCAGAGCCACAATCGATCGAGGAGTGGCGCGAAGAGTGGGGCGTCACCGAAGATACCAACTATCAAAGTGATGGCGGCCTACTCAAACCTGAAGGCATCACACCCATTCGCCAAGTCTACTTGATGCAGCGCTCTAAAGGCCGCTTAGGTAAAGGCTTGAACAAAACGACGGGCTGGGTACACCGCGCTCATGTTAAATCGCACGGCGTCATTCAAGTGGCTGGCGTGCAGTATGAAAAAATCACCAACGAAGGCATTTGGGTGACCAATCCACAAGGACAAAGCCAGCTATTGCGTGTTGATAGCGTTGTCGTCTGCGCCGGTCAAGAGTCGGTTACGGAGCTGATGCCTAATGTTGGCGATGCACCAAACGCGCAGTATCATTTGATTGGCGGAGCTAAGCTTGCCGCAGAGCTGGATGCCAAACGCGCCATTCGTGAGGGAGCTGAGGTTGCAGTGGGGATTTAGGGTTTTAAGTTAATTATCAAAGCGGTGAGATTCTTATCTTGCCGTTTTTTTTGTTTAGTCAGTAGGGTGCGCCCAGCGCACCATAAGCAAGGTAATGTCTAATATTGGTGCGTAGAACGCACCCTACAAATATTCTGATTCTAGAGGTTTGTTCTATACTTCTCATCTTTACACATTTCAGATAGTTCAAAATATATATTTTTTAACTTTTTTTCGTATTTTATAAGTCCTAAGTCCAGCTTATAAAATAGTATACATGCAGAAAGTATGATTGGGCATGCAAGCTGGAATGGATCAAAATCCAATTCTGTTTCATAGGTCTTGTAAATGCTTCGTGAGCCATGAACAAGATCTGATCTTAATTTGTATATTTTTTTAGATTTACTACACCATTCGTCAATTTCTCCATGATATATAGCAATCAAACAGGAAGCTCTGCGACAAAAATTCTCCGTTATATTTTTATTTTCTTCTTCATCTTTCACAGTTACTAGTCTTTCTATTGCTGTAGCTATTTTAACAACTTGAGCGCTACTATTATTGTCTCTAGAAGCATCACCGAACCAATAAAAAGCATCTATTAGACGATCTGCTAAACACTCTTTACTACTGGGTGATGCTGCTTGTAGTGTAAGTTTTTTAATAATAAATCCTAAATCTGTTTCTAAATCTTCTTCAAAAGAGTTCCAAAAATCTTGTAAATTTTCGCCAAACGAATATGAGCCACCAACCCAATACTTATCTCCACTAAGAGCAATATAATGATTGATATTACTCTTAGTTGGATTGTTCATCAAATTTAATTGGTTAGCTTTGAGCTCATAAGAAGTAGTAAAAACCTTAATAACACCATAAATAAATTCCGCGACATTCTGAGCTCTATTTTCACTTATTCTATTTGAACATTTTGGTATTGTAATACTAATAAGACAATTGAAACTATCGAAGTTGCTGTTTTTTATGAAAAGATCATAGTAACTATCGTCTTTGACTTTCGCATAAACACTATCCTTGTGAATTATTTTTGCACTACCTATTTGTATCTCTTTTTCAAGATCGAAACTAGGTGCATTGAACGGAAAAAAATATGTAATATCTTGCGCTTTTCTATCTATATTTTTACGTACTCTCGATATTAATTTCATGCAGTCAGACGTATTAAAACTTCCATTATTTTTTAAATGTAGATATATTTCATTCCTAATTTCACAGATGCACTCGTCTACTGTCAAGTTATCTAGCGATAGACACTGTCTTTTAGCGATTTCATGTAGTTTCCTTTGAGCTTTAGAGGAAAGAAAGAACTGAACTTGATTTTGAATTGCTTCTCCAGCATTTTGAGGTGATTGTAATACAGCTGTCATAAGATCAATATCACTATCAAATTCTTTTCTATACAATTCTTGAGATTGATTAAAAATATCTCTCAGGTTTATTATCTCCTGATAAATAATACTGAGATCTTTTATGTCTTCTTTAGAGGCATTCACAGCACGAAGTCCTTTTTTATAAAAACTATGATTTTAACACGCGTAACATAGGCTTTCAGTCCAGCATACATCTTACGCTCATTAACCAAAAAACCACCTCTCAAAACCCCGCCTCCATGTTACGCTAAACCTATCAACTCAACGATACTCAATCGCATCGTACTCAACAACCACGTCATTCAAAAAGATTTGAATACGGCTGTGTTATAAAAATAATTAAACAATCTGTTTAGCTTAGTACCGAATGGAAAACTTCAACATGATCCTAAAAAAGCTCGTCTCCGCGATTGCCCTGACAGGAAGCGCTATTGTTATCGCCCGATCGGTTTTTGCGTTGCCAAAAATAGAAGAGCGGATCGATACCACAGCCTTGCCAAAAGCCGTGAGCGGGCCACTAGCTGAGGCGTTAATTAAGCTTGAAGTCCAGCATGAAGGTCTTACAGGAGTCGCGCCGCTACAAAACGGTGCCGACGCCTTTGCCGCGCGAATCCTTCTCGCTGACGCTGCTGTATCAAGCATTGATGCTCAGTACTACATGTGGCATGCCGATCTGACGGGCACCTTATTACTCGATGCGCTGGTTCGTGCAGCCGATCGAGGTGTGCAGGTTCGGTTGCTGTTAGACGACAATGGTACCACCGGACTAGATGCTGACATGGCAGCTTTAGTGCCTCATCCAAACATTGAGGTGCGACTGTATAATCCTTTTAATCTTAGAACTTTGAAAACATTATCGTACGCATTTGATTTTTTTAGATTGAACCGCAGAATGCATAACAAATCGTTCACAGTAGATGGCAGAGCTACTGTACTCGGCGGTCGAAACGTTGGCGATGAGTATTTTGGGACGGGTTCAACGCCGCTGTTTGTTGATCTTGATGTGCTTACCGTTGGGGCCATTGTCGCCGAGGTCGTAGCTGATTTTGATCGTTACTGGGCTTCGCTATCGTCTTATCCGGCGCAGGCGATCGTTGGGGTAAATAAAGACACTGACCCGATTGGTGAGCGTTTAGCTAATTTTAGAGCCGATCCGCAAATGGGTAAGTACAAAGCTATTTTAGAGGACTCGAACACGGTGTCGGCGCTCATCAAAGGGGAGCTGGATTTAGAATGGACGACAACCTTGTTGGTCAGCGATGATCCAGCAAAAGGACAGGGAGCCGTGCCTAAAGAAGATCTATTGGTACATCGCCTAAAAGAAGCAGTAGGCGAAATTCAAGAACGATTTGATGGTATTTCAGCCTATCTTGTTCCCGGTACCACTGGTGTCAAAACATTTGCCGACCTACAAGCAAGAGGTGTTACCGTGCGAATGCTGACCAACTCAATGGAGGCCACCGATGTGCTACCTGTTCATGCCGGTTATGCTAAATATCGTAAGAAGATGCTCAAAAGTGGCGTTACGCTCTTTGAGCTACGAGAAAAAGTCGCACCTTGTGCCGCTGCCAGTCGTCTAGGACTATTAGGCTCGACAGGAGCTAGTCTGCATACCAAAACCTTCGCTGTGGATGGACAGCGGATATTTGTGGGATCATTTAACTTCGATCCTCGCTCTACCAAGCTTAATACTGAATTGGGTTTATTGATCGATAGTGAGCAAATGGCGCAACAGCTGCATACCGTATTTGATGAAGGCATGGTCGGTCTGACTTGGCGAGTTGAACTAAGCGGTAACAAGCTGGTCTGGATCGATGCCAATACGGGTTTGATAACGACTTCTGAGCCGGGCTCTAGTGTTATGCGCAGCTTTATCTTAGCAGTAGTTAAAAGGCTGCCCGTTGAATGGCTTTTGTAACTTCTCTAAACTACAGTAGATTCTTAAAAAAAAGATTGCGGTTAATAACTACATTAAAAAGGTGCATTTTATATATTTACTAATTAAAATATACCTTCCTATTATACGGTATGGATTTTAACCCGATGAAAAAGACCCTGTCAACGTTAGCTATTACCTGTTTATCAGTGTCTGCTGCTTTTGCTGAACCAACGCTCTCTGGCCGGATCTTTATAATTGGCAACTATGTCGATGGCGAGTTTAAAGATAGCAATGCCAACGATGATAACGGTATACGGCGAAATGGAGATTTTGATGGTGATACTTTCGAGATTGAATCGCATAAATCAAGCATAGGTCTTGAAGGCTCCGAACCAATAACTGCTAAGACCGATGTCATTTATGAATTGGAGTATGACATTGGCGTCGATGGCGAGTCGAGAACCTTTGAAAGCCGTAGTACCTATTTGGGACTTGCTAACGACAACTATGGTGAGCTGCGTGTGGGTAAATACTTCTCACCTATAGATATGATAAACAATGTCGCTGTAACTCAAGGGTTTTGGGATAATTTAGGCACGACGGCATTGTCAGAAGACACAAGGGCGGTACAAGCTTTAAATATGGCAGATGCGCCGCCGCGTGTGTCTAATTCAGTCAGCTGGGTCTCACCTAAGTTTGATAACCTACCTATCGAAGTTGCATTTATGTATGCGGCTAGCGAAGATTTTTCTAATGGCAGTGGTGATGAGAATGACACTGACAACGGTTATGGTAGCTATCTCACCTATGAGCAAAGCGGCCTTGTCGCAAGCCTTGCCTATGATAAAGACATCGATATTATAGGCGATCTTATTCGCGGTACCGTCACTTATGATATGAGCGATATAACTGATGTGCCTGTCACTCTTGGCGCATTATATCAACAAGCGGATTACGACAACCGCTCGGACAAAGAAAAAGGCTTTGTGATCAGTGCTAGTCTGCAATTAAACAACTTTTCTCGTCCTGCCTCTATTTATGTACAATACAATAATGCTGCCAACTTAGATGGTAGAAAAGATGCTGATTCTGATCAATTTGTCATCGGTGGTCAGTACGATATTACAGACAACATCATCGCCCACGCTTATGCGGGTATCAACAAAGCCGATAATATTCAAGGCGTTTCTGGCACCGCTATCGATGATACTGATAGCGACAACGTTGTATTTAGTAGTGGTGATACGGAGCTTATCGCGATTGGTGGTGGTTTGCAGTATTATTTTTAGGGTGATGGTTTAAAGACAAAGGGTGGGAGCGATCCGATCTCTTATGAGTATTAGATATGGTTGACTTCTACGCAATTTAACCAAGCTTATCTACTATTACTCAATATCACCTAATGTGAGACCCGTATCTTCGGTACTGTATATAATGATGCCTTCATCATCGATTTTATTATCCATTACCAATCTACTGATTCTATTGCTGGCCTCTTGATTGCCTTGATCGGCGGCTTTTTTATACCATTCAAATGCTTTTTCGTAATCTTGTGGCACGCCTTGACCTTGTTCATAAAGGTCACCAAGATTAAATTGTGCGAGACCCACGTCTTGTTCAGCAGCTTTTTTGTACCACTCAAAAGCTTTAGTATAGCTTTGTGTTACGCCTCTACCAAAATAGTACATCGTGCCAATATTGTTTTGAGCATTAAAAGATCCATTATCAGCTGCTAATAAATACAATTGCATGGCTTTTTCATAATCCTGATCAATACCTACTCCAATTCCATACATAATACCGAGACTAAATTGAGCATCAGCGTATCCTTGGTTGGCTGCTTTTTAGATCCATCAAATTCTCGTTAAAAACTATTTATTGAATAGGCTGATTCGGACTGACTTGCTCATAGGTTTTACCTTCTGGCACAGGAATGCAATTCACGTCTTTTTGTGACTCATTTGGCTGACAAAAAGTCATATCTTCAATAAAGTCGTCTTCGACATCATTAGTGCTCACACCAGAAGGCAATCTTTCAAGGTATATCTTGCCAATATGAACGTATCCTGGTACTTCAAAAGACCTGCTTACTTTAAGTCTTGGAAACCGAAGTTCCAGTAAGACTTTCTTCTATAGTTCTCTCTATGCACTGCCATGCTGCTTTCACTTATTTGATTTAATTCCCAGTAATCAGGTGAAGAAGATACATCATATTTAATAGCAGGTAATCTAAAAAAACCATCTTTATTTGTTTCAACAAACTCTCTACTGGTGTAAATAATAGTTACCCCATCTAGAGGTTCACTAGTATCTTTATCTAATACTTGCCCAGTAACAATAGGCGTTAGGTAATACTCGGTAGTAGGCTCTGCTTGACAAGCAGTGGATGAGATAGATAGTAAACATAGTCCAAATAATAGTGGTTTCATAACTACCCTCTACTTACCAATGGCACAACTTGAATTCTTGATAACCAGATGAAACTGCGCACATCTTCTTCACTAGCTACAGCTTTATCATTAGCATATTCTATCAAATCACAGTTATTACTAATATTTTGACAATCATATAGCTAAGCCAAAGGATGTGACTTACTGATCGATATTAAATTTTCTTGATTTATCAATTCAATCACCTGACCGGTAATTTGGGGAGTAGCATAAATCACTTTTTTTTGCAGCCTGTTAAACTGGCTGATAAGAATGCAAATGCGGTTGGATAAAGCGTTTTATTTTTTGTATTAATGTTTGCTAATTAATATACCCTTATCGCTATCTTTGAGTTTTTCCCAAGTAAAGTTAATAGTTTTAATAAACTTAGGGTCAACTTTTATCTTTGTGTCAACATCATAGAAGTGTCCAACATAAACCAATTGATAGTCATTTGTACCATCCATAAATAAGTATTCTTTAAAACTAGTTGAGAGACTTTTGTCTTGTAAAGCTGACTCACCATCATTATCAGCCCAAGCATTCGTCTCATTACTAGAGTCTTCTTTAGCAGTATTGATAAGACTAGCAAACACCGCGTCAGGATCAGACTTAGGAAACTGTAAAGGTGCAGGTTGTTCAAACATTGGCTCAGGCTGCTCAACGCCAAACACTTCAAAGTCCGACTCGGCAAACGACTGCTGAATAGCAATGAGCTTAGCGCCGCAGCTAGTGATATCGCCGCCGTCGACAATAAAGGACGAGTCGCCTGTAAGAATGGTAATGACTTTTTTACATTTTTTATGAAC
This sequence comes from Psychrobacter sp. M4, assembly GCF_055699795.1. Taxonomy (NCBI): domain Bacteria; kingdom Pseudomonadati; phylum Pseudomonadota; class Gammaproteobacteria; order Moraxellales; family Moraxellaceae; genus Psychrobacter; species Psychrobacter sp. M4. The sequence goes on from NZ_CM146740.1 coordinate 299,648, forward strand.
TTAAGTATGGTTTTTTAAAAACGATATAAAAAACCCCAAACAAGATTTGGGGTCAATTTTCTATTCTAATACTAATTTATAATTATCTTTAAATCTAACTACTCCCCCAAAACCCCATCCAACTCCTCAATAAAGCTACGAATACGATCGGCATTTTTACCCAAATCGCTTTTGCCTACGCGGGATTTACTACGAATATCGAGCAAGCGCTCACTACCGTCATCAGTTACTCGTATCACTACATCATCCTTAAAGCCAAACCACATGGTAGTATCCGTCGCCTCTATAATGCCCACATTGCCATCGACATTAACTATATCCCAGCTAAGATTATTAGCCGCTTGCTCGGCGGCAGCGATTAGCTCGCTTTGTGACTGCGGATAGTTTAAAGTTTGCAGTTCAGGAAAAGCTTGACGTTGTTGCTCAGCGGTTTCCGCGCCAGCGTAGGCTACCGGATTAGCCGCATCAGCACGTAGGGGAGCAATGGCGACAAACTCAGGTGGATTATCCAGGTCAGTTGAGATGTCGTGAATGGGCGGTACCTTTTGCGCGGTAGTCATCATGCTAAGCGGAACAATAATAGCAATGGCGGAGAAGATAACTGCTGTCAGCGCGCTTGTGAGGGTAATCGTTTTACGCTTAAAGATAACCTGAATGAGCAATAGTACAAGCGCAAGAACACCAGCATACAGACCGAATCTAAATAGCATAAATGCGGTACTGAGCTCGGCTATTCCAAACCTATAAAGAGGTCCTGGCAACAACACCAATAGTAAAGCAATAAAACTCACTAGGCTCACTAAAACTTTCATTACCTCTCTCCATTATAGCTTGATTGCAATCCATTTAACGCAGTAACCAAACGTGTTCGGTCACTTGCAAGTCAGGCGCTGAGCCTATCGTGGTGGACTCTTTTGTCAGTTCAGTAATTTGCTGATAATAACTATAGTACTGTTTAACCTCTTCGGCAGTGACCGCAAATGGGGGCCCCTCTTTTTGGCTTTGATCGTAGTCAAGGGTAACAACAAGCTGCGGTGCTAAGTGACCATCAGCATTGCGCGCTATACGCATTAGATGCTCTGTGTAATGGGCCCGCGCATTAGCAGGTAGCGCGATTAAGGCCGCTCTATCATACACCGCATCTATAGGGCCAATGTTATCAGACGTTAAACTAAAAATGTCAGCCGCCCAAATAGTGACAGGCTGTCCTGCTGTTTGATCTTTTAGTTGACCTTGATAGCGCTTGATAGTGGGATTATGACCGATGTGCTCAAGATGACCCGCGTGCTCAAGCTCTGGGTATTCAGTTACTGCTGGCACGATACCGCGTTCAGTAAAAAAGTCTTGGACGGCAGATTCGATAAGCTCGATGCCTACAACGTCGTAGCCCTCAGCCGCAAGCCAAGCCAAATCTATAGATTTACCAGACAAAGGCACCAAAACTCGGCTACCTACTGGTAACTCTAAAGCGGTAAAGTACTGGGTAAGTAATGGATTGACCTCAGATTTATGAAAGCCAATACGACCCTCACGCCAGCGCGATTGCCAAAATTCAGGAGTCATAAGTAACCTTTATCCTCAACGATTTATGCTTTATCAAATCAGAATTTATTAAAAAAGCCAAGCGTATGCACACTTGGCCTAATAGCACATAATATTTATGCCGGTATCTAAGCCACCATATACTTATTAAATTCTTTACGCAGTTTGGCAAGCTTTGGCGGAATGGAGAAGTTGCAGTAAGCCTGATTAGGATTACGATTAAAGAAATCCTGATGCTCCTCTTCAGCCTTATAAAACTCAACGGCTGGATGTACTTCGGTGACGATGTTCAAACCCATGTCACGCAATTTATTGATAGTGCGATCGACAGTTGGCTTTTGGTCTTCGTCAGTATAGAAGACGGCGCTACGGTATTGACTACCGACATCGTTGCCTTGACGATCGCGAGTAGTGGGATCATGGGTTGCAAAGAAGATATCAAGAATCACCTCTAAAGGTACGACAGACTCGTCATAGTCCACTTTGACCACTTCGATATGACCGCTATTACCGCCACAAACCGTACGATAGTTGGCAGTAGCTGCGTCCCCACCCATGTACCCTGACACCACAGACTCTACGCCTTTTACTGATAAAAATACGGACTCGGTGCACCAAAAACAGCCACCGCCTAGTACGATAGTTTGCATAATTTTTCCTATTATTATGAATGTGTTCTGAGTATTCTATCTAGTTGCAAGGTGCTTATTTTTCAATGATTTATTACACTTTGCATACTTGTTTAGCTTAGCAGGCAGGCATATAACGCTAAGTAACAAACAGTAATGTTATAATGGGCTTTTGCTATTTTTATGAGTGGTACCATGAGTCAATCTACAAAAAATAACTCTTCTAATAATACTATTAAACCTGACACTTTGTTTGATAAGCCTTTCACCACCCCACTGGATAAAGCCGCGCGTTTCTCCTTTGATGAGCAAGTGGTCGCCTGCTTCCCTGATATGATCCGCCGTAGCGTACCCGGTTACGGTCAGGTATTAGCTATGCTGCCACTATTTGCGCGGCGTCACTGCAAGTATCGCCAGCAAAACGACAATGGTCAAAGGGTTAGTCGAATCTATGATTTGGGCTGCTCGCTTGGCGGTGCGAGTATGGCGCTGGCAGGCGAGTTTGAGCCGCATGATTTGCAAATCAAAGCGGTTGATATCTCTCCTGCGATGACAACTGAAGCTAAAACACTCTTAGCAGATAATTATTCTAAGCACGACATTAAGGTAATTACCGCTGATATCCGTGATATCGAGCTTGAACCCTGTGATATGGTTATTCTAAATTTAACGCTACAGTTCTTACCTGTCGAGGATAGGGTTGCCGTTTTAGATAAGGTTTATGCAGCGCTAGAGAAGGGCGGCATACTGGTATTGACCGAAAAAACTCATGCACTTGATGAGCAATACGACGCGTGGCTGGTCGAGCGTTATTACGATTTTAAACGCGCCAATGGTTATAGTGAGATGGAGATTAGCGGTAAGCGCAATGCTTTAGAAAACGTACTGATTACCGATACCTTGGACGAGCATCATCAGCGTTTAGACCACGTAGGGTTTAAGCGGCATTTGACGTGGTTCCAGTTTTTGAACTTTGTGTCTATTGTAGCTTTTAGGTAGTTTGTATTTTAGGGGCTGACGACAATAATACTTTCTTTAGCTGTATTTATCGTGGTTTGAGTTATATTTTTTGTAGGGTGCTGCCTTACGCAATGTTTTATAGTATATGTTTGCTTAATTTATTGGTGCGCTGGGCACACCCTACGGAAAATATAAGTATTAAGGAGTATAATTTTATGGATGAGACAATCAAAACAGAATTTGGTGTTATTAAAAAGGTTACTGTTAAGAAAATGCAACTTCTTTACTTAGAAGTACCAAATGATATTGAGAATCAAAAAAAAGCTTGGCCAATATTTGAAGCTCAGTTTCCCTCTTTGATAGGTAGAAAAATGTATGGCTTAGATTATGATGAAACTAAGGATTATCGAGTTTGTTCACTTGTTTTGGAGAGCGATAATGGAGAAGCTTTCGGATTAAAGCAATTCGAATTTGAAGGAGGAACCTATATAAGGTTAAGACTTAAGTTTGATCCACCAGAGCTTTATGAAAAAATAGGCCCGGCTTACAGTGTATTAATTAATAGATATGAAAACGCTATAAATTGGTCTCTTCCAACTATAGAGCATTACAAGGCGAAAAATATCTTAGATATAATGCTACCAATTACGAGCTAATAATAGTTCTTAGTATGCACCCAGCGCACCGACTCACTATTAATAATGCTAAGAATAGTTTGAATTAATTGGCAGAAGCTAGCGTAGGGTAGGTTAGCGATAGCGTAACCCACTGAGTATAAAATTTAAATGTATAATGATAGGTTACGCCTTGCCTGTATTCTCTACGAGAATTCAACAAGACTGACGCCACCCTACGAAAACTGAGTCTGAAATGTAATAGGTAGTAAAAATGAAAAAGAATAGCAAGATAGTTTTACTGTTCTTGATATCTATGATCATTTTAGTTCTTGGTTTCGGGATGTATATTCTTTATCAGGGCTATTTAATGGTATTGTATTCTGTTTAATATTTAATAGAGAAAATAACTCTATAAAAAACTAACTCAATTAAAGAAAATTTTAAGCGAAGAGTTGAAACTGATTATTTAAAATAGTTATCTCTTTGCAACGGTGCGCTGGGCGCACCCTACAAAAACCTTTATCGAGGGTGAGCGAGGATCAAGTATAGCACTGCTCTGCCAGAGCCTAAGACGAAAGCTCTTGCCGAGGGACGAGGCGCGCATAAACCTTTAAAGAACACCGAGCTATGCCCCGCATATTTCCTCATCATTAAAGCAAGCGATGCTGAGGCCAATCTTTTTGCTTTTATGACTCTCACTCCTTAAAATACCGTCAAACATCATCATGAATTAATAAAAACTGAAATTTTATGACCAATCAAACCATTGCCAATGCCGAACGTGAGCTGTATCTGACTTTATTTGACTTAGCGCAAACGCAGCCAAAGGCGCATGAATGGTTGGCGCAACTGCCAAAATGGCTAAATGACATCAAAGATAAAAGCCGCTACGCGCATGCACCAGCTTATCAAGCGGCGGTGGGACATTTGCCTGTATTGACAGTGGATAACGTCGATTTAAATAGCCCGGCTATAACGATTGAAGCTCAGCTTAATGATTCTGAGCGCAAACAAATCACCGCGCTACTCAAGCAATTGATGCCGTGGCGTAAGGGGCCTTTTCAGATTGGTGCTCAGATTGAAAGCCAAATTGGCGATGAGCAATCAGCTATTAAAATAGACACCGAATGGCGCAGCGATTGGAAATGGGAGCGGGTAGCGCCGCATTTAAGTCCGCTGAGAAATAGACGTGTGCTTGATGTCGGCGGCGGTTCAGGCTATCACGGTTGGCGCATGGCAGGGGCGGGCGCGGATACGGTTATTATCGTTGATCCGTCGTGCCTTTTTTATCATCAATTTATGGCGATTAGGCATTTTGTCGGAGCTGCTGACAACTATAATACTCATTATATTCCCGTGCCACTCGAAGCCCTACCGGAGCACAGTCAGCTGTTTGATACGGTGTTTAGTATGGGCGTGCTTTATCATCGTCAATCACCATTTGAGCATTTACAGCAGCTCAAAGGTCAGCTAGCAAAAGGCGGCGAGCTGGTACTGGAGACTTTAGTTATTGAAGGCGATGCCAATACCGTACTGGTGCCACACAATCGTTATGCGCAAATGAACAATGTATATTTCTTACCATCAGTTGACGCGCTTGTCAGTTGGCTCAAGAAGGTAGGTTTTTCTGAAGTGCGCTGCGTTGATGTTGATGTCACAACCACAGATGAGCAGCGTAAAACTGAGTGGATGACCTATCAGTCCTTAGCAGATTTTTTAAACCCTGATGATAACAGTCAGACGATTGAGGGCTATCCAGCACCGAAGCGGGCGACCATTATTGCCAAAAAATGATGGTGCTAAAAAATAGTGGTAATCAAGCAAGTAAGCTGCTAAAACTAACCAAATAAAAATAGTCAAAACTAGTTTTTATAGCGCCTTAAATGCTAAGTTGCAAGGAAGCAATATGGCAAGTTTGCTCCAAACTTTAAAAAAAGACTGGTCACTATCCGCCTCGGTAGCTGGTTTTTTAGCGGTACTTATCGCTTATGCTGGCCCTTTAGTGATATTTTTTCAGGCAGCGCAAGCGGCACAGGTGTCAGATGCGATGATGGCTTCTTGGATTTGGGGCATCTCTATTGGGGCGGTCATCCCCGGCATCTATTTATCTATCAAATATAAAACGCCTGTAGTAGCAGGTTGGTCGGCCCCAGGTACCGCGCTGCTAGTCACTTTATTCCCGCAGATGAGTATCAATGAGGCGGTTGCCGCTTATATCGTCTCTGCTGTCGTGATATTTTTGGTAGGTATTACTGGCTCCTTCGACAGATTTTTGCGATTGATTCCTAATGGGATTGCTGCAGGCATGATGGCGGGTATTTTATTTCAATTCGGCTTAGACTTGTTTGTTGCCACCGATACTATGCCTGTGATCGTCTTTAGTATGCTGGCGTGCTATCTATTTGCTAAACGCTACACGCCGCGCTATACCATGATTTGGGTATTGGCATGCGGTATCGTTTTGAGTGTCTGGTTTGGTAAAATGAATCCTGTTGATATTAATCTGACGCTAACGATCCCCAAGCTTATCTTGCCAGAATGGACGTGGCGCTCGGTATTTAACCTTGCCATTCCCCTCATCCTAGTAAGCTTAAGTGGCCAGTTTTTGCCCGGTATGGCCATCTTAAGATTGAGCGGCTACGAGGTACCAGCCAAACCTATTGTCAGCGCTTTTGGCATTGCCTCCTTAGCCGTCGCTTGTACAGGAGGCATTACGCTGACTTTAGGCGCGATCACTGCGGCGCTTTGTACCGGGAAAGATGCTCACGAAAATAAAGAAAAGCGTTATATAGCTGGCATTGCCAATAGCTTGTTTTATTTATTAGGCGGTTTATTTGCTGGCAGTATTGTAGCAGTGTTCAGCTTATTGCCTACTGAATTGATTGCAGCTTTAGCAGGTTTGGCACTTATTGGGGCTATCTCGGCCAATATTAGTATTGCTATGAAGGATGATCGGCAAAGAGATTCGGCCTTGATTACCTTTTTGGCAACCGCTTCAGGCATGCAATTTTTAGGATTAAGCTCTGTATTTTGGGGCGTGATTATTGGTATCAGCGCTCATTATATATTAACCAAAAAGCAGCTACTACCTAGCTTTTTATTAATAAAATCAGGTTAGCCGTAAGCTTAATTCAGTTGTAAAATATGATTAGATCAGCCACTTTTCAAAAGCGACTTCTAGCAGTAACTTGAGCAAGAAACCCATAAAACCTGCCCCTAAAGCTAAGAAAATCCAAAAAGTACCCGCGCGTCCTGCTTCGGATTTTTTGGAGATGTCAAATACGATAAAAAATAAGAAAGCGATGAATATGGGCAATAATACGTATAATCCCCAATTAGTGATAGTACTTGCAGCAATAGCAAACATGGTGTGATCCTATATAAAATATTAATATGCTTTATCGATTATAATTATTCTGATTCAGCTATTTGTGGTCTGTTTTATAGTGAGGCAACTTTTTTATCGCGGTTAAACGATACAAATTAAAGTAATAAGCATATTTATAGAGAAGTAATAATAAAGATAAGAGGGTTTTTAGGTTCTATATGAGGCCATATTATAACGCGGAATGTCATTGGTATGAATGCTTTACAACCTGCAAACAACAGGAACCCTACAATCAACGTGACTAGACCGTCACAGGTTGTCATCTGTTTGAGGTATTGAGTAATTGTGAATACTGTTGCCTATAACTAATGCTCAATCAATGCTAGATTTTTTACTAAAACCCTAGCAAGCGTGAGTACTAATAACGTCGTAATCCATAAATAAAATGTGTTTGCCGCTAAATTTAATGTAAAGGATGCAATCACAGGCAAAGATTGTTATATTTACAGGTTACTTAGCTTTTGTACTATTTTATCCCCTATAATGCTGATCGCTATTGTAATAAGCGCTTGCTGCTTATATCTAGTTCATTTTGCACCATTTTTATTGTTTATTTTATTACTTATAATCTGAGTTTATAGCCCTATGTCACAAACCCAAATAGATACATTAGCCTCACTATTCAATCAAGCGGTTGAGGATCTAAAACAACAAGGCGTATTGCCTGCTGATTGGCAAAATAACAGTCAAATTACGCTCACCAAGGACGCCAACCATGGTGATTTTGCGAGCAATATCGCTTTGACGGCTTCAAAAGCGGCTAAAAGCAATCCACGCGCGCTCGCTGAAAAAATAGTCGAGGCACTTCCTGACAATCAAGATATTCGCCAAATAGAGATCGCAGGACCTGGTTTTATCAACGTGTTTTTAAATAGCGAAGCCAAGTTTGCCGTACTCGATGATATCTTTGATTTGCAAGAGCGCTTTGGTTTGAGCAAACAGTTTAGAGGTCAAAAACTGCAAGTTGAATTTGTATCAGCCAATCCAACCTCAAGCTTACATGTCGGTCATGGACGCGGCGCCGCTTTTGGCATGAGTGTAGCTAATTTGTTAGAAGCAGTGGGCTACGAAGTGACGCGCGAGTACTACGTCAACGATGCTGGTCGGCAGATGGATATTTTGGCGACCAGTGCTTATCTGCGTTATTTGGAAGCCAATGGTGAAAAAGTACAGTTTCCAGTCAACGCTTATCAAGGCGATTATGTCCGTGATATCGCTGAGACCTTAAAAATGCAGCATGGCGATAGCTACGTCCATAGCTTTGAGCAAATAGCGCAGGATGTGCCACAAGACGCGCAATTTTCAACTAATGAGGCGGGTGAAAAAGAGCTGATATCTGGTGATAAAGAAGCACACATTGATGGGCTGATTGCTAATAGTAAAAAGCTATTGGGCGCAGGCTACGAGCTGTTTTTAAATGCAGCTTTAAGCGGTATTTTGGCCGATATCAAAGATGATCTCAATGATTTTGGTGTCCGTTATGAGCGCTGGTTTAGCGAAAGATCTATTAGTGACGAGATTGAGCCTGCACTACAAATATTGGATGACAAAGGTTATCTGTATGAAAAAGACGGTAATATTTGGTTCAAGTCAACCGAGTTTGGCGATGAAAAAGATCGGGTAGTGCGCCGAGCGAATGGCCAGACCACCTACTTTGCTTCAGATATTGCGTATCATAAAAACAAGTTTGATCGCGGTTTTGATAAAGTCATTGATGTTTTAGGGGCTGATCATCATGGTTATGTGCCTCGCGTCAGAGCGGCATTGCTAGCCCTCGGTATTGATGCCGATCGTCTGGATGTCGTACTGGTACAGTTTGTCGCCCTATGGCGCGGAGATGAGAAAATTCAGATGTCATCGCGTTCCGGTAAGTTTGTGACTCTGCGTGAGCTGCGCGAAGAAGTCGGTAATGACGCTGCGCGCTTTTATTACGTAGCACGTAAGCCTGAGGTACACGTTGATTTTGATCTGGAGCTGGCGAAATCTCAAAGCAAAGATAATCAGGTTTATTATATTCAATATGCCCATGCCCGCGTTTGCCGAGTGTTAGAAAAATTGGAGGCCAGTGGCCTTGCTGTTAATGACATCGTTGGCAAACAGCAGCAAAATTTGCTTACCGCATCAAGCGAAGATGAGCTGATTAAACTACTTGGCGCGTATCCGGCAACTTTGCTACGGGCAGCGACAGGTTATGAGCCGCATGTATTGACCAATTATTTAAAAGAGCTGGCGGCGCTATTTCATGGTTGGTATGACAGTAATCGCATTTTGCCGATGAGCTTGACTTCAGGCGCGGTGCCCAATCAAAACGAGCTTGATATGATGCAAGCGCGTCTGCGATTGTCCAAAGCAGTACGCCAAGTATTAGCCAACGGTCTGAGCTTATTAGGATTGTCCGCGCCCTCTAGTATGTAACCCTCTAGTAGATGACGATACAATGATAATTACCAACAATTCGATAATGATTAGTAGATTGAGTTTGGAGAAAGATCCATGCTAGCCAAAAAACCTAAGGGTGCCACCGAAAAACGCAAATCAAGTAGCGTATCAGGCCTACTGTGGATGTTTGTAGGGGCAGTATTGACCCTAATGATTGGGGTGTTTTTATACCTCTCCCCATTGTTTGACTTTAGCCCTGCTGGCAGTAGCGCTGAAACTAATCCTGAGCGTCAAGTACAACCGCGAGTTGAAACGGATACCGATAATAGCGATTATGAGTTTTATGATATTTTGCCCAATCAAGAGATGGCAACCATTCCTGATGAGGATTTTGGTGACATAAATAATTCTCAAACCGACGATATAAGTGATTTTGAGCCTGATGTAGTCATTAATCAGCCTGAGAATAGTGCAGGCCGTGATGAGGATTCAGGTAACTTTGGCATCTCTGAGAGTACGGTAATTGAACCTAGCCGCAGTAACGATGTTAGTAACAATGTTAATAACAACGCTGCCAATAACGATGATATTGTGATTGTCGAAGAAGAAGCAACCTACGATGGCACACCATCTACAAACAACAATACTGCTAACAGAACCAACAATCTAGGTTCAGGAACGGCAAGCGTACAGCAAGCTGCGCCAGCGACCACTTATATTTTGCAAATAAATAGCTTCGGCAATGCAGATGAGGCGGATCGTCGCCGTGCCCAAGTGCTTATGGCTGGCGTGGATGCTAGGGTCATCAAAAATACCACGGGTAATGGCCTGCCTATTTATCAAGTTATCTCGCGACCAATGAATAGTCGTCAAGCCGTTGCTAGTGCGCAGCAGCGTCTCCAGAATAACGGTATCGACTCTATTATCGTTGAACAGCGCCGTTAGGTTTATGGTTCAATGTTGAGAGGTTTATCAAATTAAAAGCGTCCCAATGACGCTTTTTTTATACTTTTTTTTCGGTAACTTTTATCTTATATTGAGCATTTTCAGTGTAAATCTTTAACCAAAACTAAATTAAGAGCTTAATAATGAGCGTATCTGATTCAGTAATACCGCCTGTCAGTCCTATCAAAGCATTTTTCCAAAAGTACTTTATTGACGCCTTTACTGGTATGGCTTTAGGATTATTTGTCACTTTGATTGCAGGACTTATTATCTCGCAGATTGGCGGCTGGTTGCATCTGCCTGCTTTGGTAGCTGTGGGTAAGCTTGCCTCTATCCTTATGGGTGCTGGTATCGGCGTCGGTATTGCTTATTATCTCAAAGCGCCGACACTGGTCATGCTTAGCTGTTTGGTCGCAGGCATGTTGGGGGCGCATTCTGAGGCACTGATGGCAGGAACGCTATTTATTCCCCAAGAAGCTGGTCCGGCAACATTTTTGGCGCTACCGGGCAATCCAATAGGCGCGTACTTGACCTCAGTGTTTGCTTACCGCGCGGGTACGCTAGTTGCAGGCAAGACTAAGCTTGATATTTTATTAATTCCCTTATTGGTATGTACGGTGGCATTGGTAGTTTGCGCGCTGCTCAATCCTCCGGTCGTTGCAGCTATCAACGCTATTGGACAAGGTATTCAAGCGGCAACTGAGTTGCAGCCCTTTTTAATGGGTGTGGTCATTGCAGTTGTAGTCGGCATACTATTGACGCTACCCACATCAAGCGCGGCTATTTGTATCGCTATTGGTCTTGGCGGCGTAGCAGGAGGTGCGGCAGTAGTGGGCTGCGCCGCTCATATGATAGGCTTTGCTGTTGCAAGCTTTAAGGATAATGGTTTTAGCGGCGTCATCTCACAAGGTTTGGGGACTAGCATGCTGCAGATTCCCAATGTGCTTAGAAAGCCTTTGGTCTTATTGCCAGCAGTGATTGCCAGTGCCATTGTCGGCCCTATTGCCACCGTAGGTTTTGGACTGGCTTGCACGGCGACGGGCGCGGGTATGGGGACGGCGGGGTTAGTGGGCGTCTTTGGGGTACTTGAAGCCTCAACAGAAATTATGAGTAGTGCTCAGTTATGGACAGCAATTGTTTTACTCATGTTTGTACTACCAGCGCTCATTGCTGGCATAGTAGCTTATATTATGCGCAAATTTGGCTGGCTAGTAGCAGGTGATATGAAATTGCCCTAAGGCATTGTAGTAGCTAATCTGTGTTTTACTATCACTTAGCAAAAAGCTCAGTTCAAAACTGAGCTTTTTATTGACTGGTTTTTATAACATTGTTACTTAGTTACTTAGTTACTTACTTATAGCGTCGAGACGGGTTTAGTCGTTGGGCGTTTTCTACTTTTCTTACCTTTTAGCTTACGTGAGAGCCTATTAGCACGATTTACAACGCTGCTATAATTTGCTGGAAAAAGACGCTGAACGACATCCATCATCTTGGCATCATTGCCAATTAGGCAACGCGGCTGATTGGTCGCCGCCGCGTGCAAAATGACCCAAGCGGCATCATTAGCATCAAACTTTAACAGTTTATTGAAGCTGGCAATGGCTTTGGGACCTGCACGCATACCGATATCACTGATACTGTCATTGCCGCGTGCGCTATTAGCAATATTGGTCTTGATACCACCCGGATGGACACAGGTCGCTGAGACGCCGCTACGCTGAATATCTAGCTCCTGACGAAGGCTCTCGGTAAAGCCGCGTACCGCAAACTTGCTGGCATTATAAGCGGACTGTGAGGGCTGCGCGGTCAAACCAAACAAGCTTGAGATGTTGATGATATGACCGTGCTCACTAAACTGACGCCCGTTATTATCATTTGTATTGATCTCGCCTTTATTGACTTCGCTTAGCTTCACACTGTTTTTGATCAGTGGTAAAAACGCTTTGGTGCCGTAGACCACGCCCCAAAAGTTGATGTCCATGACCCATTCAAGCTCGTCAATACTGCTGCCCTCTACGCTGGAATACAGCGCCACACCAGCATTATTAAAGATAAAGTTAACCTTGTCATGAGCGCTCATTACGCTTTGTGCCCAAGCATCGACGGCCTCTTTGTCTGAGACATCAAGGACAGTGGTAGTAACTTTAACATCGTAATCGGCGAGCAAATCTTGAGTCTGCGCCAGCTCTTTTGCGTTAATATCGGATAACGCTACATGGCAACCCATTTTGGCAAGATGAATGGCAAGGGCGCGTCCCATACCAGAGCCTGCTCCCGTGATAGCGGCGACATGATCGCGGTAGTAGGCAGTAAGGTCATTATGATTGTCTGTATTTACAGTAGAAGTACTAGTAAAAGGAGAATGTTGACGCAGCGCGGCCGTCATAGCGGTAATATTGTTAAGCATGATAAACAGTCCTTTGTTTTATTATATTAACTTATTATTGATAAGCGGTATAAATCCGAAAACCTACCTTAGCATAATTTGTTAGTCTCTCTATTTATAATCAGTAGACGTGGCTGTCACTTTATAAAGCTTGCTAGCAGCTCCCTAGAATGTATAAGTAAGCAGACACAAAAACGGCGTCTGCTATAAAATAAGCCAGACGCCGTCAGGTAATAATCTTACTATAAAGCTAAAATGAGTGAGCTTAAACAACAGCCTCTAAAATGCATTAAGCAATTTTTGGCGTTTTACCTTCGTTAATGACATGCTCATCCACCATAACGGTTTTAGCATTTTTCATTGAAGGCAGCTCGTACATGGTTTCAAGTAGTGCGTTCTCCACGATAGAGCGTAGACCACGCGCCCCTGTTTTACGCTCCATGGCCTTTTTGGCAATGGCATCAAGCGCTTCTTGGGTAAAGCTGATCTCAGCACCCTCCATATCAAAAAGATACTTGTACTGTTTTACCAGTGCATTTTTAGGCTCGGTCAATATCTGAATCAAAGCTTCTTCATCCAGCTCTTGCAGTGCTGCAATCACAGGCAAACGGCCAATAAGCTCAGGGATAAGGCCAAACTTGATCAAATCCTCAGGTTCCACCTTTTGGAGTAGCTCTGAGCTGCGGCGGCTATCATCTTTTGAGCTGACATCAGCATTAAAACCGATACCTGTCTTTTCAGTACGCTGCTGAATCACTTTATCAAGACCAGCAAAAGCGCCGCCGACGATGATTAAGATATTGCTGGTATCCACTTGAATGAGCTCTTGCTGCGGATGCTTGCGGCCACCATGCGGCGGAATAGCAGCAACCGTACCTTCGATCAGTTTAAGTAGTGCTTGCTGAACACCTTCACCCGAGACATCACGAGTGATGGACGGGTTATCGCCTTTTTTACTGATTTTATCAATCTCATCAATGTAAATGATGCCTTGTTCAGCTTTGCTCACATCATAATCAGAAGCTTGTAGCAGCTTTTGGACGATGTTTTCAACGTCTTCACCCACGTAACCGGCTTCTGTTAGAGTAGTGGCATCAGCCATAGCAAAAGGCACATCGAGCAGACGCGCTAAAGTTTGCGCCAGTAACGTCTTCCCAGAACCAGTGGGTCCTATTAGCAAGATATTACTCTTAGCCAGCTCAACCATCGCATCATCCGCGCCAATTCGAGCTTTTTTGCTGTCATTAGCCAAGGTTTGGCTGACCTTTAAACGCTTGTAATGGTTGTAAACGGCGACTGCCAAAGCTTTTTTGGCCGCGTCTTGTCCGATGACGTACTCATCAAGTTTGGCGCGTAGCTCCTTTGGGGTCGGTAGTTTTTTATTGACCCATGAGGTATCAAGATCGCTATTAGTGTCATCATCATCCGCAGCGCTGTCAGCGATTAGATCAGTACACAGCTCGATGCATTCGTTACAAATATTGGCATCGTCAGACGCAATCAGCTGTTTAACTTCGCTTTTAGCTTTACCGCAAAACGAGCAATGCGGGGTGTTGTCTTTTGCCATATAAAGGCACTCCTAGAATTTAATTCTTATATAGTCTGTTTGCTAAGTTGGCTATCAGTTTTTATGACGGCGGATGAATAAGATGCTCAGCACTTATAGCGTATCAGGACGACGCTCTAGTACTTCATCAACCAAACCGTATTCTTTAGCTTCTTCAGCGTCCAACCAAAAATCACGCTCAGCATCTTTTTCAATCTTCTCTAACGGCTGACCGGTACGTTCAGACAAAATACGGTTCAAGCGATCACGAGTTTTTAGAATCTCGCGAGCATTAATCTCGATATCAGAGGCTTGACCTTGCGCGCCGCCTGAAGGCTGATGAATCATCACGCGCGAATTGGCTAGGGCATAACGCTTGCCGCGCTCACCCGCTGCCAGCAAAAAAGAACCCATGCTATAAGCGCCGCCCATACAAATGGTTGAGACCTCAGGCTTGATAAAGTTCATGGTATCAAACACAGCTAGACCTGCACTAACAGAGCCTCCTGGCGAGTTGATATACAAATGAATATCTTTGTCAGGGTTCTCAGACTCTAAGAATAAAAGCTGCGCGACGATTAAGTTGGCCATATTGTCTTCAACTTGGCCGGTCAAAAAGATGACACGCTCGCGCAGCAGGCGCGAAAAGATATCAAATGAGCGCTCACCACGTGCCGACTGCTCAACGACCATAGGGACTAATGCGCCTTGGGCACCTTGAGGAGAGCTTTGTACTTGGTCATGGGCGCTCATCAGCATATCAAAATGTGGGTTGGCAGTAATGCGATCGTAATCTGTCATAAAGATGTCCTATTTATAAAGGTATAAGATAAAAACATAAAATTATTTTGATAATAGTGGCTACTTTTAAATCTGCTTGCAAACAAGTTAGCCTGCGTTGCTTAAGAATAGTAGTTCTAAAACAAATAGGCCTAAAACAATTAAAGTAGTTTTTTTGAGCTTATATTAGTCACATTTTGCGTGACTAATGATAAATTATTTCCTATTAATAAGGGGTGCAACCGCACTTATCAAGGGCAAAGGTTTAACTTATCAAAGAAGTATCTTACAGCATTAACGATAATGCCCTAACAGGTCGTCAGGGCATTAATCATATATTTACAATAAACCATCCTAAATACTAATTTACATGGCTTGTTGTTGCTGCGCGGCCAGTAAGTCTTGGTAACTGACTTCTTTATCAGTGACTTTACCTTGATTGATCAGATAATCTACCACTTGATCTTCTAGTACGACAGACTCGATATTGGCACGCTGCTGCTTATCGTTAGTATAGTACTCGATGACCTCACTTGGATCTTCGTAGTTTTCAGCGGCTTCTTTGATAAAAGCTTCAACGCGGTCTTGATCGACTTTAATATCTTGGGTGTCAATAACGCGCGCGACAATAATGCCAAGACGGGCCGCACGTAGCGCTTGCTCTTCAAAAAGCTCGTTAGGTAGCATGTCTTTATCAAAGCTATCCGCACTTGAGCCGAACTGCTGCGCGAAACGCTGCATCATCATACTACGCTGACGATCGATCTCTTGCTCAAGCATAGCACTTGGTACATCAAATTCGTTCTTTTCTAGTAGTGCATCAAAAGTCGCTTGCTTAACTTGGCTACGCGCAGCGTTTTTGATCTCGCGCTCCATATTTTTGCGTACGTCTTCTTTTAGTTTATCAACGCCGCCTTCGGTCACGCCAAATAGCTCTAAAAATTCATCATCAATCTCAGGAAGCTTAGATTTTTCAACCAATTTAACATTGATTTTGAACTGCGCTTCTTTACCCGCCAAGTTCTCAGCTTGATAGTCTTCTGGGAAGGTCACATCGATAGTTTTCTCTTCGCCAGCTTTCATGCCTTTAATACCATCTTCAAAGCCTGGGATCATCTGACCACTACCGATAACCAGTTTAAAGTCCTCAGATGAGCCGCCTTCGAATTTTTCGCCATCGATTGAGCCTTCAAAGTCAAAAGTAACTTGGTTACCCTTGGCCGCCATGCCTTTTTTCTCAACGAACTCTTCACGCTGCTTTTGTAGGTTTTCGATCATCGTATCGACATCTTCGTCATTAACGGTTGCCGTATGACGTTCTACTTCGATCTCATCCATACCTTGTACGTCAATCTCTGGGAAGATCTCCACGGTGGCTTGATACACTAAGAAATCGTCTTCTAGTTTGACATCATCAATATTAGGCATGCCTACCGCGCGGATGTCCTCTGATTTGATAGCCTCAAAGACGGTATCGCGAATGACATCATTGATAACTTCTTGTTGAATACCAGCGCCATACTGCGAGCGGATATGCGACATCGGCACTTTGCCTTTACGAAAACCATCAATCTTGGCGGTTTTGGCAACTTGGCGAATACGGCCTTCCACTTTGTTTTGAATTTTTTCGACAGGGACCTTAACCGTCAGCTGAGTTTCTTTTTCAGACAGCTTGTTGGTTGTGACTTGTAAATCTGTAGCCATGTTAATTACACCTTTAGAATTAAAATAATAGGCAATCGTGTCTTACAACACCTGTGCTGCACCGATTGCCGTTGAAATGAATGTGGTATGTTGGTACGGTTACTGATGTTAAATAGGCGATCAATAATACGTTTGGCAATCACCAATACTAAAAGCTCTTATTAAACATCAAAAACAACGCGCTAATAAATCCTCAAAATGCTTCTTAATAGACATGAGGAGTAAATAGCGATTTTTAACAAAATTTCAAAAGTAGAACAGTATAATCTATCTGTTAATCAAAGTAAAAATTATCTGTTTTAAGCCAGCAAATAGTGGCTATCAAATAGTGGCTATAAAGACAATTATCTGCCTTATTTTTAACAGCAAAGACTTTCTAACAGTACCAAACATCAAAACTATGATAACAATTGCGACAATAACTGCCCAATAGCTTGGCCGCGATGACTGATACGGTTTTTGTCAGCGGCATCCATGCTAGCGGCGGTAGTTTGCAGCTCAGGTAACCAAAATAGCGGATCATAACCAAAGCCATTATCGCCTTGCGGCGCGTCCAATATTTCTCCATGCCATAAACCTTGCGCGATAATCGGTAGCGGATCATTGGCGTGGCGCACCATAGCGAGTACGCAAACAAACATACCTTTTATAGACTGGTCTGGTTGCTGCATACGTAGAGGCTGCAACTCTTCGATAAGCTTAGCGTTGTTTTTGCTATCATTGCCATGTTCGCCAGCGTAGCGAGCAGAGTGGATGCCTGGCGCGTTGCCAAGGATAGGCACACACAAACCGGAATCATCAGCGATAGCGGGTAAACCACCAATGCGACTGGCATGACGCGCTTTGATAATCGCGTTTTCGACGAAGCTAAGACCGTCCTCTATAGCGTCTTCGATATTCAGCTCACCTTGCGGAATGATGGTTACATTTAAATCGGCTTCTGCAAATAAGCGTTTAAACTCTGCCAGTTTGCCTTGGTTATTGCTGGCAAGTATCCATTTATTTTGAAACAATGTTTGCTGCTGATGTTGTCGGTATTGTTGATTGTTACTTTGAAAAATTGCTTTGCTCATAAAACATAACCATATTAATAAAAGAAGCCTTATTTATGACAAGTATACGCTCCATAACATTCGGTAACGGATATTTGTTGCCGCTATTGTTATACTGCTTGGCAAGCTACAGTGAATGACAACTTATAGCTTGTAAATGAGAAGTTAATAATACTTACAAGTTGAAAATTGATTTATGAGTGAATAATACTTGAGTGTACAAAAGTAATTAACTTCTGAATTTATAATTTTGAGAGATAATAGTCATTAATAATAAACTCAGCCAATCTAGCCCTATTTGTACTTTATAGTAAAACTTAAGTTAAACAAAGTTTAATAATATGAAGTTTGAATGGCTAAAAATAGCAAGGATAAAATAACTATGTCAAATATTAAACTACCAGATCTCCCTTATGCCAAAGACGCGCTTGAGCCCCATATCAGTGCTGAAACACTAGAATACCACCATGATAAGCATCACGCTGCTTATGTGAATAAATTAAAAGATTTACTACCAGGTTCTGGTTTGGAAGACAAAACATTGCCAGAGATCATCGAAGCGACTGCGAAAGATGATAGCAAGCAAACTATGTTCAACCAAGCTGCACAGGTTTGGAACCATACTTTCTATTGGAACTGCATGACACCAGACAATGGCGGTGGTGAGCCGACAGGTGATCTAAAAGGCAAAATCGAAGAAGACTTCGGTAGCTATGATAAGTTCCGTGAAGAGTTCAAAAACGCAGCGACTTCACAGTTTGGTTCAGGTTGGGCTTGGCTAGTTACTGATAAAGTCGGTGGCAAATTGTCTATCATGAAAACTAGCGATGCAGACAACCCATTAGCTCATGACAAAGTAGCGGTATTGACTTGTGATGTGTGGGAACATGCGTACTACATCGATTATCGCAACCGTCGTCCTGATTATGTCGACACGTTTCTTGATAAGCTTGTGAACTGGGACTACGCGAACGCAAAATACAAAGGTCAAGATGCAGGTAATGAAGGTAAGTAAGCCTTTTTAGACTTGACTAGTAAATAAAAAAAGGACGCCGTTTGGTGTCCTTTTTTTTGGTTTGTTTTAAACTTTCATAGCGTCAACATCCAAAGATAAACGTGTATTGTTGTTGATGTCATCAACAAATAAATCCCAAGTCCCTCTCTCTACTCTAACTGAACAATAATATGATGCTGCACGTACGAAACCAAGTGCGACTGTATTTAAATCCTTAATCAATTGTCCAATAGAGTCTATATGGTTATCACCATAAGACAAAAATATAGAGTCTCTGTAATGAGCCTTACCTCGATATCTAAAAGCTTGAATTAAGAAGTTTACTTGCCCTCTGTCTAAAGTTTTATCTCTAAGCTCTCTAGCAATTTTCTTTCTAAAGTTATCGACTTTAAGCGCTTTAAACTCCTTTGAATTTTGAATACGTCTTTCTGCTTCTTCTCTTTTGTATTTATGAGTACCCTTTAAGTAAGAAACAATGCCTCCATGAGCGACTTCTAACCCTCCAGATCGATCATTTAAACTAAATTTATTACTTCCTCGATAGATTGCAATTTCAGTTTCTGCTTTACTAACAACTAAGCTACTTAGATAAAGACTAAATGGATAAGGTATAAGTTTTTTTTCTGCTATATCTGCTTGCCATACTCTTGCAGTAGCTGTATGGTTTTCTTGCTTTGAACCTGATGATGCGGCAATCATAGCGCTACTAGCAAAGTAGATTACGTAATACCACGATACGATTGCAGAACTACAAACATCATATTTATCTATGGCATCGTTATTCAAAGTATTTAAAGCTGCTAAGTTATTGTATGCCATATGCATGTTTTCGAAAACCCAGTTATCAGCCTCCGGATTCATATTTCGTCTTTGAACTTCCTTATAGAGAAGCTTGAGATTTTCTTTATCGCAAACACCGCTGTTAACAACTTCAGCTAAAGCTCGCATCCAATTAACAGTTCCTTGAAATGCGAACCTTGGTTCAGGCTGATCACCAGCCTCAAATAGTCTATTCAAAAGCCAGTTTGACATTTTTGTTCCTTAAAAATATAAGTTTTTATAGGGTATGGTTAGGGCAGCGTAACCCACCATTTAAAATTAATAGAATCTCAAAACGGTGGGTTACGCTTTATCTTCATTCTCTACGAGAATTTGATAAAACTAACCGCACCCTACGCCAACTTTATATATAAGTTTATATTTCAAAGATTATTGGTGTGCGAGGCGATACCCTACAACACCTATCGATTGCCTAATCCTCAACCAAAACCCAACCATCCTCATCCACAACTGATTCATCAAATACTCTCTCAAAACCCTGCTTAACCAATTCAAGGCGCGAAGACTCCTCTCCTATCGTCACTCTAGGCGCATTTATAGGTTCAATCGCTTGCCATGGCAAATCAGGTTTACTTTTATTTGCCAGCACAAAACTAAAGAACGCGGTATTGCCTGCCATCATACGTAGATCGTCAACTACCAGTTGTTCCGTTATCGTATGGGAATAGTCATTGGTAGCGGGAAGCATTTGTGTCCGATAGCCCGTCCAATCGTTCGAGAACCAATCCAGCCGCTTGGCGTAAGGCTGGCTAGCGTTTGGCACGGTTGCACGTAGTGCTGGCGAGTTGTCGTATTGACTCAAATAACGATATTCAGGTAGGCGCTTATCTAAGACACTACCGCGTATTTCGATCAATCTATTTTGCTCATCTTCAGCGAGCGTACGCCACATTAATATAGTAGGTAGTACGGGCATGGTTTTACTGCGTATGATGTCGTTTATGCCAGCAGCACTAAGCGCTTGCTTTGCTTGATATTGAGCATAATATTTCAATGCAATTGACAGGAGTAAATAGCTGCTACTAACCACAAGCATCCAAACCGCGAAGCGCTGACAATTGGCTAGCCAGCCTTTGTTAAAAATAGCAAGTTTGCGACCTTTTATAAATCCAACAATCATGGCGATAAGCAGCGGTAGGGTATAAAGCGGATCGATAATAAAGATGGAGGCGATACTAATAGGGGTGAGATTGATGGCTTCATGTAACGGCCATAACAGCTGCGTGCCATAAACGGTAAAACTGTCCAAAATCGGGTGAGTCGTCAGCGTCAAGGTCATAGCTAGCGCTAAGCGCCTAAAAGAGTAGGGCAGTGGTATATCCCGCCAGCGATGGTAGCGGCTAATGAGCCAAGCACTACTCAAGCCCACCGCAGTTAGGACGATTAGCGAATGACTAAAACCGCGATGGTAGGTCATATTGCTAATGGGATCGCCGTAGCTGACAACCACATCTAAATCAGGAAGTGTACCCAGCATAGCGCCATAAAGATAGGCTTTGCGCCCTTGATATTTACCAAGAATAGCGCCTTGGACGCTAGCGCCTAAAACGATTTGACTGAGTGAATCCATTGGGTTTGGTTGGCTCTTTTGGAAGATTAAGGAGGAAGTTTCTCAAGGTTAGTAATATCTGCCAGAATCTTAAATTAACACGAACTATTTGTAGGCTGGGTTTTTAACCCAGCATTTTACCTTTGCAAAATTCTAAAGCTGGGTTAAAAACCCAGCCTATACTTTTGATCTTAAACAGTTGATAAATAAGTAACATCTACACCCTACAACACTTCAAACCCAAACTTATCCAAAGCCTCTCTCAGCATCGCAATATTATAATAAGCATGGGCCTTAACTGTATTTTGGAAGAAGATATAGAGGGTATCAAAATGCTGGCGCTGATTGGCAATCGCTTGCGCCCAGTCTTGCATCTCCGTCTCAGTGTAGAGATAATCGTGGCGGTCACTAGCACTCATAGCATCCCACCAGTTCAGATTGTTACCGTGCATACGCAGGTAGCCGGTACGCTGGGTAAATATTAGCCGTGATGGTGGTAGGCCGCTGACTTTAGGATAATCAACGCTACACCAAATCAAACCTTGCTCAGTAAAGCTATCGACCACTTGCGGGGTGTGCCACCCGTTATGACGAAACTCGACTGCTAAGGGATAGTCGCCAAACCAGCTGACCAAATTGGCCAAATAAAGGCGATGCTGACGGGTACGATCAAAGCCGTGCGGGAATTGGAGCAATAAAGGTGCCAAGCAGTCAGCTTCGATGAGTGGTGTTAAAGCGTTAAGAAAAGCTTGCGCGTGCTCCGCTGTGCCTTTTCTCGCATGAGTAAAGTCTTGATGCAGCTTGACCGCAAATTTAAGCTCACTATCTGCTTGTACATAAGCTTTATTGACCATACCTGCAAAAGCTTTTTGACCGATAGGGGCATAAAAGGTACTGTTGATCTCAACTGCACCGTACTGCTTGGCGTACTCACGCAGAAAGTCAGATTTTTTAGTACTCTTTGGGTATAGCGTACCGAGTAGGTCAGTATCGCTATAGCCACCAGTGCCAAGGTAAATGCGCGAGGAGGGAAGAGTGTTCATTTAGAGTACTAAGCTCCATTATCTATTTACTATAGTTGCTTAAATAAGGCTTACTTTTTTCTTGCCCAAAGCCACTCTATTAATGCCAGCAGTGCATTATTGTCTTTGCTACCACCAAGCTCACGAGCAATTGCCGTGCGACCTTCATCAAACAATGATTGAGCGTACTCTTTTGCAGCGTCCACGCCCATCAATTTCACATAGGTTGATTTGTCGAGCTTTTCATCACTGCCAGCAGGTTTACCCAAAGCATCGGTACTGGTGGTGACATCCAAAATATCATCCTGTACTTGAAAGGCCAGACCGATATGCTGCGCGCAGTCTTGCAAAGCAATACGTTCTTGCGCGGTGGCTCCGGCGCAAATACCGCCCATCAGCATCGCCGCTTCAATCAAAGCGCCGGTTTTGTCACGGTGGATAGCTTCCAAATCGGCTTGGGTAATACCCGTGCTAGCCTCAGCGTTTAAATCAAGCATTTGTCCGGCGACCATACGCCGTGCCCGCGGTGCAAATATCGCCAATAGTTTACTGGCAATATCGTTATCAAAAGGCGCAAAGGTGGGTATCTCAGCACTAAGCACTTCAAAAGCCAGCGTTTGCAAGACGTCACCTGCCAGCAGCGCTGTCGCTTCATCAAAGACAATATGACAAGTCGGTTGCCCGCGGCGCAGCTCATCATCGTCCATACAAGGCAAATCATCGTGTACCAAGGAATAAGTATGCAGTAGCTCTACTGATAAAGCAGCGCGCCTGCACATATCGAAATGCACCTCGCTGCTTAGAAGATCATCTAAATTATCTATTTCAATTTTGTCCGCTATTAAAGTTTTCATCGCCTCATCGGCAGTGTTTTTATTAGTATTATCGATGCTTGCAAAAGCACTGGCAACCAACAAAGGGCGTACCAACTTGCCTTGTCCGGTCATGACATAGCGGCAAGCCTCACCAAGCGGATTTGGCAAATCAGCATAGGCAAATAACGCCTCAATATCCTGCGTCAACTGGGTGCGTAAACTATTATTGAGCTGTTCAAAATCGGTGAAAGGAGTAAAGCTAGGGACAAGAGCGGACATAGAAGAAAGTGACATAACTCAACCAACCACGAGGTTAATAAAATAAATAAAAATAGATAGACTGCTAGTGTAGCATGATAGCAGATGGCGCTTATACTGACACTTTAGCTGCTATTGAAGCGTACTTTTTTTCGTTAATTTTTACAGCTGCGTTTTATAGTTACGTATTGGTGATTTAACTTACAGGTCGAATATGTTTTGATAAGATCATGTATTTTAATAATGCTAATTATCAATCCATATATAAACATCAGTACTGAGATACTGAGATACTGAGATACTGACATACTAAGCAAGCGAGTCATTGCTCTACTAGTTGCTATGAATTTGACAGCGACTTTTTAATAATGACTTGCGAGTCTGGTATTTGCTTGTGACAGTCAAGGGCATAATCCCCTACACTAATTGCGTCAAAATGATCTAGCACGCCAAATATAGTTGATGGACTTTAAAAAGAATATACCAGTAACACAGTTAAATCCATGTAACAGTTTTATTTTCAACTAACTATAATAGGCTTATAAATGGGTTGTCCAACTGATACTTTATTGCGGCCCTTTATTTCGATACTATTTCGTTACTAGGCCATCTTATCTTTATAAACCATAACCGTATTTTTCAAACACAGCAGTGAGCTAGTTATTCTAGGTTAAAACCTAGCTTTTATTAAGTCATTTTCATTGTATAAAAAGGAGTTCCAAATGATATACCAAGGAAACCGCATCACAGTCAGCATGATTGATGATGGCATTGCGAATATGCACTATAACGCTGAAAACGAGAGCGTAAACAAATTTGATAATGAGACCAACAAGCAATTTGGCGAAGCGGTCAGCGCTTTAGAGAAAGCCAGTGACGTCAAAGGTTTGATCGTCACCTCAGGTAAAGGCGTGTTTATCGCAGGGGCTGACATCACTGAATTCGTTGCCTCTTTTAAACAATCAGAAGATGAGATTAAAGATTGGGTGATCAATATCAACGATGACTTTAATCGTTTTGAAGATCTACCATTTCCAAAAGTTGCCGCTATCAATGGCGCCGCATTAGGCGGTGGTTGTGAGATGGCGCTGGTTTGTGAATACCGTGTCATGAGCGACAAAGCCACTATTGGTCTGCCAGAGACTCAGCTGGGTATCTTCCCAGGCTTTGGGGGTACGGTGCGTAGTACCCGCGTCATCGGTATCGATAACGCACTTGAGCTTATCGCGACGGGTAAGCCTAAAAAACCACTAGAAGCTCTGAAACTAGGCTTGGTTGATGCCACTGTAGCTGCAGATGATTTGCAAGAAGCCGCTATTGATTTGGTCAAAAAGTGCATCTCAGGGGAGCTTGATTGGCAGGCCAAACGTGAAGAGAAGATCAATCCGGTTAAATTAAACCAGCTTGAACAAGCAATGGCCTTCAATAGTGCTAAAGGGATGATTTTCTCTAAAGCCAATCCAAAACAATACCCTGCGCCCGCGCTTGCTATCGAAGCTATTGAGCAGCATGTCAACTTGATGCGCGATGAAGCTATAAAAGTGGAGGCTGCAGGCTTTGCTAAAGCGGCGAAAACTCCGCAAGCAGAGAGCTTAGTGGGTCTGTTCTTAAACGATCAGTTGGTTAAAAAACTGGCTAAAAAACACAGCAAGCAAGCGCACGATATTAATGAAGCTGCTGTACTTGGCGCCGGTATCATGGGCGGCGGTATTGCTTATCAAGCCGCCAGTAAAGGCTTACCCATTATCATGAAAGACATCAAATCTGAGCAATTAGATTTGGGTATGAAAGAGGCCAGTAAGATACTAAGTAAAATGGTCGATCGCGAGAAGATGACCCCAGCAAAAATGGGGGAGACTTTAAGCCGTATCCGTCCAACGCTAAACTATGGCGACTTTGCTGATACCGATATTGTGATCGAAGCAGTAGTTGAGAATCCAAAAGTCAAACATGCGGTACTCAAAGAAGTAGAAGGCTTGGTGAAAAAAGATGCGATTTTGGCGTCTAACACCTCAACGATTTCTATCACACACTTAGCGGAAGTACTTGAGCGTCCTGAGAACTTCGTTGGCATGCATTTCTTTAACCCAGTACATCGTATGCCGCTGGTTGAGGTGATTCGCGGCGAAAAATCCTCAGAAGAAGCCATTGCTACTACTGTTGCGCTAGCTTCTAAAATGGGCAAAGTGCCGGTTGTGGTTAATGATTGCCCAGGCTTTTTAGTCAACCGTGTATTGTTCCCGTACTTTGGCGCGTTTGATTTACTGCTCAAGCAAGGTGCTGATTTTACGCATGTCGATAAAGTGATGGAAAAATTCGGCTGGCCTATGGGTCCGGCTTATTTGATTGACGTGGTCGGTTTAGATACCGGTGTGCACGGCGCAGAAGTTATGGCAGAAGGATTTCCTGATCGCATGAAGCCTGACTATAAAGGCGCGATTCAACATCTGTACGAAAACGAGCGTTTGGGTCAGAAAAACGGCGTGGGTTTCTATAAGTACGAGACTGACAAACGCGGCAAGACTAAGAAGGTCGCTGACGATGCTACCTATGAGCTGCTAAAAACGACTACCGATAGCGACAAGCAAGAGTTTGATGATCAAACGATTATTGACCGCACTATGCTAGCCTTTTGTAATGAAACGGTACGCTGCTTAGAGGACAACATCGTCTCTACGCCGGCTGAGGCGGATATGGCGATGATTATGGGCGTTGGTTTCCCGCCATTCCGTGGTGGCCCTTGCCGTTATATCGATCAGATGGGTTTAGAGAACTACTTAGCACTGTGTGAAAAGTATGCGCATCTTGGCAAAGCCTATGAAGCGCCGCAAAAGATTCGCGACATGGCGGCCGCTGGCGAGACTTTTTATCCAGCAGCATAACCTAACCCGTCCAACCTATAGGGTTACCGTATTAGGATAGGTGCCGTAAGCTTGCTTTATATGTATCCATTATGAACTGATAAAGCTTGAGCAGCGGCACTGACAACAAATTAAAAAGGAAGATAATATGACAACTTTAAGTCCAACAGATGTGGTCATCGTAGATGGCGTGCGCTCAGCGATGGGAAAATCTAAAAACGGTATGTTCCGTCACGTGCGTGCTGATGACATGTCAGCTGACTTGATGCGCGCTTTGGTCGCCCGTAATGATTTTGATCCAAAGGAGGTCGAAGACGTGATTTGGGGCTGCGTACAGCAAACCCTAGAACAGGCTTATAATATCGGTCGTAATGCGGCGCTTTTAGCTGATATTCCAACTACCGTTGGTGGTCAAACCGTCAACCGTCTGTGCGGCTCATCCATGCAGGCTATCCATACCGCAGCGGCGCAGATTATGACGGGTCAAGGCGATATTTTTATCGTCGGCGGCGTCGAGCACATGGGTCACGTCGGTATGATGCATGGTTTAGATATCAACCCTGCAGCCTCTAAGCATTATGCTAAGGCCTCCTACATGATGGGTTTGACCGCCGAGATGCTTGGTCGTATGAACAACGTTAGCCGCGAGGAGCAAGACGCTTTTGGTCTTGAGTCGCATCGCCGTGCGTGGGCTGCAACTACCGAGGGTCGTTTTGATAATGAAATCGTCGGTATCGAAGGCCATGATGAAGCAGGTCGTTTGCAGCTGTGTACTGTCGATGAGGTGATCCGTCCTGACGCTACAATGGAGCAGATGCAAGGCCTACGCCCAGCCTTTGATCCAAAAGGAACAGTAACTGCAGCCACGTCATCAGCGTTGTCTGATGGTGCCTCGGCTATGCTTATGATGAGTGCGCAAAAAGCCAAAGATTTAGGTCTAAAACCACGCGCGCGTATTCGTAGCATGGCGATTGCTGGCTGTGATGCTGCTATTATGGGTTATGGCCCGGTACCTGCGACCAAAAAAGCGCTTAAACGTGCTGGCATGAGCATCGGTGACATGCAAACCATTGAGCTGAATGAAGCCTTTGCCGCGCAAAGCCTATCGGTACTTAAAAATATGGATCTAGAGGACAAGCAAGATATCGTTAACATCAACGGTGGCGCGATTGCTTTGGGTCATCCACTCGGCTGCTCAGGCTCGCGTATTACCGTCACTTTGCTAAATGCCATGGAGCAAATGGATACCGAGATTGGCCTTGCCACCATGTGTATTGGTTTGGGTCAAGGTATCTCTACGGTTATCGAGCGGGTTTAAGCTTATATTGACACTATTTAGATTAGATTTGTACCATTTTAATTGATATTTATTTGATATGAGTCTTAATAGAGCCCTTAATCATTTTGGTTAAGGGCTTTATGTTTCGTAGTAGCAAAACTTGACAGCAAAGATAATTACTTTATTTTTACTTTGCTATCAAGTGTTATTAAAAATTATCGTTATTGACGCATCGACTAAACTGTGACTAAATAAGGGTAAGTTTAGCAGTATTTATTTTAATAACAGTATTGATTTTAAACACACTGTGGTATTCGCCGCAGTCGTACAAGGAGTGTACTATGCCTACTATGATTTCTGATCGCACTTATAGAATAGCTCGCGAAGATACGCAGGCAATGATCATTGATGTGCAAGAACGTTTGACACCGCACATATTAGATCATGAAGAGATTGTTAAAAAGATCGTTACTCTTATCAAAGGCTTGCAAGCTCTTAATGTTCCCATCATGCTTAACGAACAATATAAAAAAGGTTTGGGTGATACGTTACCTGAGATCAAAGAGGTGCTTGAAGGCAGTAACGCTGAAGGTTTTGAAAAGGTGACCTTTAGTGCTTGTGATAACAATGATTCTTGGCATTATCTTGCTCAACAAAACCGTAGTATAGTCTTACTGGTTGGGGCTGAAGCCCATGTCTGCGTCCTACAAACCGCGCTTGATCTGCTTGATAATGGTATGCAGCCAGTAATCATTGGCGACGCGGTAGGTTCACGTTTTCCTTACGATAAAAAACAAGCCATTCGCCGTATTCGAAGGGCAGGCGGAGTCATTACTACTGTAGAAACCGTTCTTTTTGAGCTGTGCCGTAGTAGCCAAGACCCAGCATTTAAGACCATTAGTAATTTGATCAAGTAGCCCGCTCATGAGATGATGTCAGTGATTAAAACAGACAAACGAAGGTAATATGATGAATAGGGTAAAGCAGTCCGGTTTAAAATATTTCTTAGTAGCGGTATTTTCAATGCTAATAATACCGCTAACCTCTGCTGCCACGCCTAGTACAAGTGGTGACAAGCTAGCAGCAGACGCCAAAAAACAGATTGGTGTAACAGTCAACTACGATCCTGCTTATCGTAAAATAGAGTTTCCACGTGGTGATGTGCCTAAAAACACAGGTAGGGCAGCTGATGTGATCATTCGCGCTTATCGATTACAAAACATAGATTTGCAGCAATTGGTTAATGTGGATATGCAAGAGAACTGGGCCGTATATCCAAAGCTGTGGGATTTAGAATCCCCGGACAAAAATATCGATCATCGCCGGGTACCTAATCTAGAAACGTTTTTTGAACGTCATGGACAATCGTTGTCGACTACTGATAAGGAGAGTTTTGAGGCAGGAGATATTGTGACTTGGCGATTAACGGACGGTAATAAGCCGCATATAGGTATTGTTTCCAACAAAAAGGCCGCTGATGGTACGCCATTGATTATTCATAATATTGACGAGGGTACACGGGAAGAAAATATTTTATTTAAGTATCCTATCCGTAAACATTTTCGCTATTAGGTTGAGTATTAATTTTGAATCTTAATACTATTTTAATTAGTACGGTTTTAAAGGCTATAAAAAGCGCTTTTAACGTTTATTAGAGCCATGACTAGAGCTAGTATGGTTAGTTTGATGCACAATTTGCTCGACTTGCATAAAATCAGTATGACGGACATCTTTGCCGCTGGTGCAAAAAATAACCAACTCAGCAATATTACGCGCATGATCACCTACGCGCTCAAGTGCTCGTAATACCCACAAGATATTGATAACTTTGGATACATGGCGGCTATCTTCCATAATATAGGTCATCAATGATCGCGTGGCCGATTGATACTCCTCGTTGACCGCATCATCGCTTTGTAGTACTGCAAATGCCTGCTGAGGATTCATCCGCGTGAATGCATCAAGGGCATCAAGCAGCATTAGGCGCACCTGATTGGATAAATGCTGCACCTCCAAATAGCCTCGCGGCGACGCACCAACCTCAATCAATTGACCTGCCATACGAGCTATCTTACTGGCTTCATCGCCCACACGTTCTAGATCAACCACGCCTTTGCTCAGCGCCATAACTAAGCGCAAATCATTCGCTGCTGGCTGCCTTTTTGCGACCAGTAGCATAATTTGTTCATCAATTTTAATCTCTAACTGATTGATCAGCTGATCATCTGCCACCACCTTTGTGGCTGCCTGTTCATCCGCTTCTATCAAGGCCCGGGTGGCAATAGTCACTTGCTCTGCTACCATGTGCCCCATCTGCATAAATAAATCGATAACTGCACGCAAGTCATGATCAAAACTTTTGGATAAATGCTTTTCAGACATCGGCATCGCGGTTCCCTTATATTGTATTGGTTTGCGTAATAAAGTTTTGCATATAGTCAATCTCAAATAAAACTGACATATTTAGCCACGTGCTGCTGGTATTCATTTTACTTGCGTGCTGTGTCTACGCTGACAGAGGCTGCGTAAAACAAATACCAGCAGCACTGAGTTGTAACACCTTTAAAGTGACCTAGCTATAATAAAATGATGCTTAATAGAATAACTGCTCTAAAACAAGACAGATTTAGCCATAACGCCCCGTAATATAGTCCTCTGTCGCTTTTTGCGTGGGGCTAGTAAATATCTGATCGGTTGCGCCCATCTCTACCATATCGCCCAAATACATATAAGCGGTGTAATCGGAGACACGCGCGGCTTGTTGCATGTTGTGGGTTACGATAGCAATGGTGTAGTCGTTTTTTAGATCAGTAATCAAGTCTTCGATAGCGCCTGTCGAGATGGGATCAAGTGCTGAGGTTGGCTCATCTAATAGCAATACTTCAGGTTTGGTTGCCACACTGCGAGCGATACACAGACGCTGCTGTTGACCACCAGATAAGGACAGTCCAGACGCCTTTAACTTGTCTTTCACCTCAGGCCATAATGCCGCCTTTTTTAGCGCCCATTCGACCCGCTCCTCCATCTCTGATTTGCTCATTTTTTCATACAAGCGTACCCCAAAGGCGACATTGTCATAGATCGACATCGGAAACGGCGTTGGCTTTTGGAACATCATACCGACACGCGCCCGCAGCAGATTCACATCCACCTCTTTGCCCAAAATATTTTTGCCATCAAGGCTGATTTGACCTTCAGCACGCATACTAGGGTATAAGTCGTACATACGGTTAAGGGTGCGTAGCAGCGTTGATTTACCGCAGCCTGATGGGCCAATAAAAGCAGTTACCATCTTTTCTGGTATATCGATGTTGATGTTTTTTAAGGCTTGAAAATCACCATAATAAAAATTCAAATCGCGAATGGTTATCTTAGCCGTGGGCATATTATCAGGGATATCTGCCACGGTTTGCTGAGTAAGGCGCGTGCTATCGGGTTGCTTGCTCTGACCTTTATTAAAGGTGGGTGGTAAGCGGTTTTTTTTGATGATAGGCATAAGCGTTTTCTGTTTCACATTTTTTCTCTCTAGGACGTCAGTCATAATGGTATCCAGCCCTTTTAAATTTACGTTAAATCAGCATATGGTTACGTTAAATCAGGGTATTATTAATTAAGGTAATATTAGTCATAGTGTTTCCTGTTTTGAGCTATCGGCTGTGATCTTTACCGCCGATAAAGCGAGCAAGGATATTCAAAGTTAATACCGTCGTGGTAATGAGTAGTGCCGCTGCCCAAGCTAGCGCATGCCAGTTGTCATAAGGGCTCATAGCAAATTGGTAAATAGTGTTTGGTAAGTTGGCCATCGGCCCCGTCATGTCGGTACTAAAGTACTGGTTGTTTAAGGCGGTAAACAACAGCGGCGCGGTCTCACCAGTAATACGAGCAAACGCCAATAGCACCCCTGTGGTCAAGCCAGCTCTTGCCGCTTTAATGGTGACCGTCGTTACCAGCTTCCATTTTGGTGTACCTAGGGCATACGCCGCTTCGCGCAGGGTATTGGGTACTAGATTGAGCATGTTTTCAGTGGTACGCACCACAACGGGAATCACAATCAATGCCAGCGCGATCGCGCCTGCCCAACCTGAGAAACTTTGACCTTTGACCATCAGTGCATAAACAAACAGCCCAATAACGATTGAAGGAGCAGACAGCAAAATATCGTTTAAAAATCGCGTGACCTTACCTAATAGGCTGCCATGCGAGAATTCCGCTAAGTAAATGCCTGCCATCATGCCGATGGGGGCGCCAATCGCTAGACCCGAAAAAGCCAGCATTGCTGAGCCGACGATAGCGTTACGCAGACCACCCTCACTCATAGGCGGCGGTGTATCAGCCACAAATACGGGCATCTCGACTAAACCTTGAAAGCCTTCGGTGAGAAGTGTAACCAAAATCCAAAGCAGCCAAAACAAACCAAATATCATGGCCGACATCGCAAACCCAAGCCCTAGTCTGTTTATAAAACGACGCTTGTTATAGAGGCTTTTGCTGTAGCGATCCTCAAAGCTTGAAGAGGGCTTAGTAATCACAGGCGCTAAAGTCATAAAAGGCTTGTCCTTTTTGGTTTGGATAGGGCAGCTTCGTACTGAAGCTTTACTGAATTTTTAATTGCCAGCTTTTTGGTCAATACGCATGAGCATCAATTTAGAGATAGACAACACGATAAAGGTAATCACAAACAGAATCAGCCCTAAATGCAGCAATGACGCTAAGTGCAACTCACTTGATGCCTCGGCAAACTCATTGGCCAATGCTGAGGTAATGGTGACGCCAGAAGTAAAGAGACTTGGGCTGATATTAAAGGCATTGCCAATCAAAAAGGTCACTGCCATAGTCTCACCCAATGCGCGACCAAGACCCAAAATCACCCCACCGACCACGCCTGCTTTGGTATATGGAAGGACAATTTTGAACATCACCTCCCACGTGGTGGCGCCCATACCATAAGCTGATTCTTTTAATAAGTCAGGCACTACAGAGAACACATCGCGCATGGTGGCGGCAATAAAGGGAATAATCATAATCGCCAGCACTAACGAGGCGGTAAACATACCCAGCCCCATGGGCGCACCAGTAAACAGCTTGCCGATGATAGGTAGCGGCCCAATATTTTCAATAAACCAAGGTTGAATGTGATCGCCAAAGAACGGTGCAAATACAAATAACCCCCACATACCGTAAATGATAGAAGGGATGCCGGCCAAAAGCTCAATGGCAATACCTAATGGCCTTTTCAAAAAAACAGGGCATAATTCGGTTAAGAAGATGGCAATACCGAAGCTGACGGGTACCGCAATGCAGATCGCGATCATTGAGGTGACGAGGGTACCGTAAATGGGCGCTAGTGCCCCGTATTGATTGCCTACTGTATCCCAGTTATTGCTGGTATAAAACCCAAGACCAAATTCGCTGATACTCGGCCATGCACCCACAACTAACGAGAGCATGATGCCGCCAAGCGCCAATAGAACCAATATGGCAAACGCTTTGGTCGCATTGACAAAAACGGCATCAATGCGTCTTTGTTTGGCTATTCGATGCTTTGCCAATTGGGATTTTAGATCTGCCATAAAAGCCTCAATACTCTAATTAGCCTAGTAAGTTATGGTTTTAATAGAACTGCGCTTTAGTTAATCTGACTAAGAAGGGTTATAAACAGGCTGCCCTTTGCTATCGACGACCTCATTCCATTTGGCTTTAAATAAATCCACAGCAGTATCAGAAAAAGGTACATAATCAAGCGCCATAGCGTCGTCATCCCCTTGAGCATAAGCCCAGTCAAAGAATTTAAATACACCAGCGATTTGCTGCGCATCTTCAGGCTGCTTATGCACTAAGATAAAGGTAGCCGCAGCGATTGGCCATGCTTGCTCGGTCTCGGAGTTGGTGATAATTTTATAAAACCCTTCTTGCTGTGACCAATCGATGTCACCAGCGGCGGCGAAGGTCTCAGCAGAGGGCTGTACCACGTTACCTGCCGCGTTTTTGAGGGCGACGTGTGACATACCGTTTTGTTTGGCATATGCATATTCAACATAACCGATAGCGTTATTCATACGTGTTACGTAGCTTGAAACGCCCTCGTTGCCTTTGCCGCCCGCACCCGTTGCTGAAGTTGGCCATTTCACCGTTTTATCCACGCCAACATTGTCTTTCCAGTCGCTGGAGACTTTAGCCAGATAATCAGTGAAATTAAAAGTCGTACCCGAACCGTCTGAGCGAAATACCGTGGTAATAGCGGCATCAGGAAGGGTTAACTCAGGATTCATAGCAGCGATGGTAGGGTCATTCCAGTTGCTGATCTTGCCAAGGTAGATATCTGCTAACATCTCCCCATCTAGCTGCAACTGACCCGGTTCAATACCTTCGATATTGACGACAGGGACGACGCCGCCGATGACGGTTGGGAACTGAATCAGTCCTGCCTCACTCAGCTCATCTGGAGTCATAGGGGCGTCAGATGCACCAAAGTCTACCGTTTTGGCGATGATTTGCTTGATACCACCGGATGAGCCGATTGACTGATAATTCACTTGACCGCCTGTTGCCTTGTTATAGGCATCTGACCATTTAGCATAGACAGGCTGTGGAAAAGAAGCGCCAGCTCCGGTGATGTTCAGGGATATGTTTTCAGCCGAATTGGCATCACCAGAAGCAGCCGTTGCCGTATTAGCTGATACTGCGCTATCAATGGTTTCATTATCGTTGCTACTAGTCGTTTGATTGCAAGCAGCTAAGGTAAAGGCACTAACGACGGCTACCGTTATTAATGAATGACGCATTATTTCTCCTAAAAGTTTTTTTTATCAGGCATTTATAAATAACAATGACAACGCTGCAACTATGCCCTGTGGTTAATGAGCCCATTGTGACAAGCAAATATGACAGTTTGATGACATAAAAAATATTTATAAAAATATGTCAAAAGTGACTGTATTTTTTATTTAGGATTGATCATAGTGAGGGTATTTAAATAGAAGAGAACAGACCCTAGTATAATGACGGAGCTTTATTTCAATCATTTATGCAATGAGAACCTTATGTCATCAACCTTGTCATCAGCTTCGTCGTCTGCGATATCGTCAGCTCGCTCATCAACGCTTTCAAACACTATTAATATGCATGAGGTGACCGAGTTTCTATTAGCGCTTGATGCCCTAAAGCATGTCAATCGCCGTAACCACATTACTAAAAACGGTAGTGAGTCGCTGCGAGTAGAGAATTCCGCCGAGCATTCATGGCACTTAGCGATGGCGTGCTGGTCAATAGCGGAGTTATTTGAGCTGGACGTGAATCATGAGACATTGCTAAAAATGGCACTGGTGCATGATTTAGGAGAGATTGATGCGGGTGACACGTTTTTGTATGCTCGCGCCCGCAGTGATGCGCACATCAAAGAGCGTGACGGTATAGCACGACTGCAAGCCCAGCAGGGTAACGGGATTGGCAACTTGAGTAAAATCTGGGAGGAGCAAGAGACTGGCAATAGCACTGAGACCCAACTGCTAAAAGTAGTGGATCGGCTATTGCCTTTTTTGTTGAATCTAAACACTGAGGGCAGGACGTGGATAGAGCTGGGTATCACACGTTCACAAGTAGCTGGGGCACATGAGTTTATTGCCGATACTTTTCCTGCAGTGCATCAGTGGCTGGTCACCCAAATTGATTATGCGACCAAGCAAGGCTGGCTGATTGATGCTTGAGTTTTATTAGACCTTAGCCACGCCTAATAATTGACCCATTTGTACCACACTATTTGCGTGTAAACCATTTAACCAATCTGCCTTTGCCTCTTTTGGCAAGATGACGATAGCGGTTGAACCCAGATAAAAACGCCCAAGCTCATCGCCTTTCTCGAGCTTCATATTGTGCTCGTCTTCTTGAATATCATCGGTGCGTACAATTTTGCCAGTAGCGACACTTTGGATACCGGCGACAATCATCGCACCAACCATGACCACCGCCGCTTTGCCATACTGAGTATCAAACAGACAAACCAAACGCTCGTTGCGAGCAAACAAATCAGGCACGTTGGCAGCGGTAGTGTTGTTGACTGAAAACAGCGTACCCGGCACATAACGAGTCTTTGTCAGCGTACCGGCAAAAGGCATATGCACACGGTGATAATTGCTTGGCGCTAGATAGATGGTTGCAAAGCTACCATCAGCGAAATAATGACCGTCGCTGCTATCAGCAAGTAGTTGTCCTATATCGTAGTGGCGACCTTTAGCTTGTAGTAGCTTACTGTCATCAATTTGTCCAAGCTGCGATATGATACCGTCAGCGGGACTAACAATGCCGTTTGCGGTTGGGTCTATCGCCCGTGCCTCGTCTTTGAGCTCACGGGTAAAAAAGTCATTAAAGCTCTCATAGGCATTAAAGCTCTGACGTTCATATTCGTCTAGGCTGACACCATAAGCTTTGGCAAAACTGCGGATAAAGGCGCGCTTGACGACAGGGTGACGACTGGCGGCTAAGCGTCCAGCAATTTTGCTTAGTTTTTGTTGGGGAACAAATTGTTGTATGGTGGTAAATAAGGTCATAGTGGGCTACCGAAATATTTTTAGAATGAAAATAGGCTATGAAGACGGAAAAAATATGAGGTTGTATTTTATCATGGACAACGTCTGCCCGTGTGATCATAATCGATCAAAGCTACGAATATCATGAATAAAGGGTTAGTGAATGAAGGCACTTATACAGCGAGTAAGCACTGCTAATGTGGAAGTTGATAACAACTGTGTGGGTTCAATTGAATATGGAATACTGGCGTATGTTGGGCTGGGGCATGATGATAACTTGCAAAGTACGCAGCGGATGATTGATAAAATTCTCACCTATCGTATTTTTGAGAATGATAGCGACCCTGCGAAGCGTGGTAAATTGGATCAAAACGTCCAGCAAGTTGGCGGTGGGTTACTGTTAATACCGCAGTTTACGTTAATGGCAAAGACTGATAAAGGTCGCCGTCCTGACTTTGGCGGAGCGATGGCGCCAGATAGCGCCCAAGCGTTATTCGCTGATATGATAGTCTATGCCAAATCGCAATATCCAAAGATTGCCAGCGGTCAGTTCGGGGCTGATATGCAAGTAACCAGTATCAATGATGGACCACTGAACTTTTTATTAGAAATAATTTAAATGTAAATGTCATCAAACTGTCATAATTAATCGGTTTAATGAGCAAACATTGGCGAGTGCTTATCGTCTTTTTGAACGCCAACTATTTTTTGTATCTTAAGAAAGGCTGTCATATGCAAAATGAACAGATTTTAATTGTCGAAGATGAGCCAGCGATTCGCGAGATGGTGGTGATGACGTTAGAGATGGCTGGATTTGAGAGTTTGCAGGCGGCTGATGTCTTAGAGGCGCATCAGCAAGTCGTTGATCATCGTCCGGCACTGATTTTGCTCGATTGGATGTTACCCGGTGATAAAAGCGGCATTGATTTTTGCCGTATGCTCAAAAGCGATGAGCTACTCTCTGAGATCCCTGTCATTATGTTGACCGCCAAAAGCGAGGAAGATAGTAAGGTTCACGGTCTTGATGCTGGCGCTGATGACTATATGACCAAACCTTTCTCCACCCGTGAGCTGATTTCACGGATAAAGGCGGTATTGCGCCGTAGCAGTGCGCTTGGTACTGAGAAGACGATCGACGTAGGTAAGCTGAGCCTAGATCCTAAAAGTCAGCGCGTCACCGCTGATGGTACGCTCATAAATATCGGTCCGACAGAGTATCGATTGCTGGCGTTTTTTATGAGTCATCCGGAGCGTGCTTATACGCGAGCACAGTTGCTAGATCAGGTCTGGGGCGGTAATGTTTACATCGAAGATCGCACGATTGATGTCCATATTCGGCGTTTACGTAAACTGTTGCGACCATATGACTGTGATACCTTGATCCAAACGGTTCGTGGTACTGGCTATCGGTTCTCTAATTTAGTTGAGCAAGAGTAGGGTCTGTTGAACATTCTAATATTAGAGCTGCTTATAAAGACGGTGGATAAACACGATGACGCCTAGAGACACTGACTCGCAAGATACGCAAAACCAAGATTCTCAACAAAGCACAACGGATCAACTCACAAAAATCAGAAGCGCGCTACGAGCACTACGTGATGCGGTGATTTTGCTCAATGATGATGATGGTTTGGAGTGGTGGAATCAGGCGGCCGAGGATCTATTATTATTGCAACCAGACGATCAGGGTAAGTGCATTTTTGACTTCATTACAGCACCTGAATTCCGAAAGTATTATCAGAATGTAACGTCGCCTAACGATGGCGTGCATATCGCCTCATGGCGAGATCCAAAGCGTTATTTAAAGTGTGAGCTCACCCATTTTGGGGATGAAAAGCTGCTGATCATTTATGATGTGACCCGTTTGCAGCATCTGGAGCAAATGCGCCGCGACTTTGTGGCCAATGTCTCTCATGAGCTGCGCACGCCTCTAACGGTGCTGATGGGTTACCTTGAAAACTTCTCAGATCAGCCAGACATGCCTCCGCATTGGCAGCGCGGTTTTGAGCTGATGACCCAGCAGACCGCACGGATGAATAGAGTGGTGAATGACTTATTGCTGCTATCTCGCATCGAGATCGAAGAGACCCATGAGTTACATTATATCGATATGAGCAGCCTGCTCACCCATGTCTATAATGACGCACAGGTTTATAATCAAGAATATGGGCATACGATTAGCTTGCAGATAGATACGGACGCTGGTTTATTTGGTTCAGAGATGTATCTCAATAGCGCATTATCCAATCTGGTTGTTAATGCGATCAAATATACCCCTAAAGGCGGCAATATCGTCATCAGTTGGACAAAAACTCTAGAGGGCTGCCGATTTGCAGTCACAGATGATGGGATTGGCATTGCCCAACAGCATATTACCCGTTTAACTGAGCGTTTTTATCGCGTCGATAGTGGTCGTAGCCGTGCTACCGGAGGGACAGGGTTGGGACTGGCGATTGTAAAACATGTCTTGTATCAATATAACGCAAATTTACAAATTGAATCGGTAGAAGGCGTAGGTTCGACATTTAGTGCCGTATTCCCAAGCGCTCATGTTCGCTCTATGCCTAACAATACAACTGCTCATACTAAGCCAGATCCTGCTATCATCCGTTCAAAATAAAAAAGATCGCGCTGTATCGGTTTTAAAGTGAAGCGATTAAATTTGAAGTGACTAAAAGTAAATCTATAGTCAATCCCAAATAAAACTGACATATTTAGCCACGTGCTACTGATATTAATTTTACTTGCGTGCTGTGTCATTGCAGCCAGAGGCTGCGCAAAATTAATATCAGTAGCACTAAGTTGTAACACTTTTAAAGTGACTTAGCTATACCTGACACGCTCCATTTTTGCTTCGCCAAGTTATGAATCAACTATTAGCTGTCAGGTTTTATCAGTAATGGATAGGGATTGACCGCTTGCCCGTTAATATAAATACCATAATGCACGTGCGGCGGTGTGCCTTTGGCATTACCACTATCGCCGACATAGCCGATCGTGTCACCCACATCAACCCAGTCATTGGGATCAATATCAGCATAATCTTCCAAATGCGCATAATAATGC
The DNA here is from genome assembly GCF_055699795.1 of Psychrobacter sp. M4. Classification (NCBI taxonomy): domain Bacteria; kingdom Pseudomonadati; phylum Pseudomonadota; class Gammaproteobacteria; order Moraxellales; family Moraxellaceae; genus Psychrobacter; species Psychrobacter sp. M4. The sequence continues at coordinate 338,803 of NZ_CM146740.1, forward strand.
CCCGCACCGCCAGGCCCGACGATGACGACGACGCGGCCGCCTAAGTTATTATGACCCACTTTTCTGACGATACCTTGGGTGGTGGCTTGAATAGGGGTGCCACGATCCGCAAATATATCGATGCCCTCATGACTGCGACCTTGGCTTCGCGCCGCGCCCCAAGTATCTGTTAAATGCTGGCCGGGTAATGGACTGGGTAGGCTATTTTCTGTAGGCAATTCTTGCTGCATAAGGCTCAGCTGCTGCCATTTTGCGACTATAAAAGACTGAGTTTGCTGACTAATACTGGGGAGTAATTTATCAAGTACAAACAACAAGGCTAGCACTACTAGTGATTTGAATAGCACACTAAGCAGACGACTGAAAAATGATGGTTTTTGGGGCTGGTTTTGTCTGTTAGAGGGCATTGGTCTCTCTGTTTCTCAAATGGTTTTGAGGCGTATAATTGAGTGGTACTATAGGTTTGTTGTTTTATACCTTTTATAGTTGATATTAAAGTATCAATTTTATTTTGTGTCGACTATATATATTATAGCGTCTACTTCTTCATTCAGCTTATAACGGTTTTGATTTATGAACAACCCTGCCACCGCGCTTATTATAGATACTGAAACCGATCAAGGCCGTGATCCACGGCCTATTCAAGTAGCCACAATCGATGTGGCTACTGGTTTTGAATGGATGAAATATTTTAATAGCGGCCGTCCGATATCGCCCATTGTGATCAAAGTACATGGTATTACTGACGATGATGTTGCTGGACTCGAGCGTTTTGAGTTAGAACAATTTGAGTTGCCAGAGTACCTTATCGGCCACAACGTGCGTTTTGACTGGCGAGTAATAGGTCGGCCCTCTGCCAAGCTTATTTGTACGGTAAGGCTGGCGCGCGTAGCTTTTCCAGAATGGCGCTATTATGGCCAGTCCAAATGTATCGAGCAGCTATTGGGCAAGGCTGAGGCCAGTCAAATGACTATCGCCGCTCACGACGCGCTAGGAGATGCGCGCATGTGTTATTTGCTCTATAAAGCGTGCTGCGCGCGCCTTGAGATTGAGCCAACCGATTTGGCGGCAGCGCATGCCATCGCAAACACGGCTCATCCCATTAGCAGAATGCCATTTGGTAAGCATAAAGGCAAGCTGATAAAAGACGTGCCTATCAGCTATATCAAATGGATGCTGGGGAACATTCACAATATGCAGCCGTCGCTATATTCTGCTTTGAATAAACGTTTGGAGGCTGAGCGAGCACAGGATTTGTAGTCTACTGGGTAGGTTGATTCTTATTAAACCAGTCTACCGCCATTTGCCAAAGCTCAGGCGCTTTTGCCTGCGTTTTGCTACTAAAATAACGCATATGCCCGATACTATTTAACCCAAAGTCTTTAGGATGCAAAAAATGCTTATCTACCGGCATTTGCGGGAATACTCTTATCATGTCGTCCATGTTTTGACTGTTGGCAATCTCATCATCGCTAAAGCCCAGCCATAACGCTGGCATATCTATCTCGTCATAAAAGTGCGTATGAATGCTTTTGCCAAGCGCTGTCTTTATGTAGCCGGCACCATTACACCACTCGCGCCATTGCCGAGCCACACCGCGCGGTAGCGGTTCACCCATAGCGATTTTATCAGCAGGCGTATAACCCAATACTAGATTACTTACGGGAATAAACACATCCATAAAACCCATGGCTTTTATCTTATAAGGCATAGCCATGTTTTTGATACGTCCTGATGAGCAAGCCACATTGAATACTGATGAGAGGGCTTTATAATTGGGCATAAGGCCGATCAGCTGGCCACCAGCGCTGTGACCAAGTAGATGATAGTTGGCCTCTACAAACTCATCTTGCAGAGCATCAAGTACTGCTGGCATATCATGGCGCCCCCAGCTTATTAGTGAAGCATCACACTTAGCCAAATCCGTGCTAAGCGATTCCCCAATACCTTCATTGTCAAAGGTAATCACCCCAAAGCCCTTTTTGGCTAAAAAGGTGGCAAACTTATGGTAAAACTGGCGTTTGATTCCGGTTGCAGGAGCGATCATGACCGCGTTCTTGACTAAAGTTTTAGGACGATAAACGGTAGCTGCTAGTACTTGATTGCGCTCGGTCATTATAGATAGTGAGTAGCTGTCAATAGCAATAGTAGGGTTAATAGTGTTACTCTTTTGATTTAGAAGAGGTGATAAATGAAGGTCATGCATAGTTATACCTCAGTAGGCTTAATCCTGTTATCAATCCCTGATATTTATTGGTAAGCGCTTTAATTAATGGGTAGCTTGAGAAAATGTCGCTGGCGTTTAGTAATAAATGGTTGCTATCCTGTGGTAGTACCGCTTATGGTAAAATAAATGTCGAGCAAAATAGGTAAGGTGTAGAGGTTATTTGCAACGAGTACTAAGCTTAAATGAATTAAACAACAAGAATGTAAACAACATTGGGACTATTATATGCAAATGAAAATTAATAACGATACTTATGAGGTACTAACCAGTCAAGACATTACCCATATTGAAAAAGCAATTGATAAATCAACTTTGACTATGCCGCTGGTTGCAGTTTATTGTGGCTCACGTTTAGGCAATAATGAGATTTATGAGCAAGCAGCGCGCAAGCTTGGTCGTGCTCTAGCTAAGAATGGTTTAGGATTGGTCTACGGAGGTGCTAGCATCGGTCTTATGGGCGCGGTAGCAGATGAGGTCATTATAAATGGCGCACAAGCGGTTGGCGTTATTCCGACCTTTATGCTCAAACATGAAATCGCTCATGAGGGGCTAACGCGGCTGCACTATACCGACACCATGCACACGCGCAAAACAGTAATGGCAGAATATGCTGATGCCTTTATTACGTTGCCAGGTGGGCTTGGCACGCTTGAGGAGATTATGGAGATTGCCACGTGGCGTCAGCTGTATCAACATGAAAAGCCCATGATTATCCTCAATATCAATGGCTATTATGATCATATGATTGAACACTTAAAATATACGACTGAACAAGGTTTTATGAAGGTTGAAGACCTTGAGCGTTTGGTGGTCTGTAATACGATTGATGAGGCTATTGATCTATTACAAACTATAGTGACTATCGATGATGAGGTCGATACTAATAAAATGGTAGGTAATTAAAAGATTAAGCGATTTATAAGCTGAATAAATAACTACTGACACCAAAAAGAGCAGATAATTTAATATCTGCTCTTTTTTTTACAGTTGCTGCTAGTAAATTATTTTGCATAGCTTATCAATTGATCATACCTTAGCAGTCGTTACACTATCTAGTGCTACTTCGCGAATACTGTGATTGACACCAGCCATCGCTAGTGGAAAGCCGCGTTCTTCGGCCAATACTTTAGCTAAGCAGTCAACTGTCGTCTCATTATTATGCGCCAAGTACGACCACTGATGGGTAAAACGCTTATGATTGGCTGGCAAATCTTTTTGTAATATGTTCAGCTTTGTCAGCTCATCAACAATCTCGTCAGCGGCAATCAAGGTGGAAGAGGCTTTGACATTCTCAGCACGTGCATAATGCAAATTAGAATACAAGCTAACGTCAGCCACGCGTAGAGTATCGTCCTGCCCTGGAATCTGTTGACCGCCATATAGCGCATTACCCACAGTATGAGCACTATTAAAAGTCGGTACAAACTCCGCCACATATTCAATCGCTTGCTGGCTGCGCGCTTGTAGCGGCGCTTTATCCCAGCCATCTTCAATATAATGTACATATTGTGCAGGTAATTTGGGCTGCGCACTGTCTTTGTTAGATGCCACCAAACCGTTGTCAAATAAAGTAATGGCTTTGCTCATACCGTGGATTTGGAAATAGCCATCTGGATAAGGCGTAAGCTGCGCCATACCTTCAGGTGTCCCGCGCGCGCCATAAATAATGATCTCTGGAATCTGACCACCAGCCTCGCCCCAATGCGTGATATACGAGGATTTAAACTCAACCATACGCGTCACTTCAACGCCCACCATATCATCGATAATACCAGTACGAAAGCCGCAAGCATTGATTAGATAGTCGACCTCGACAGACTCAGTTTCAGGTTGGCTGTCTTGCTGATTGCCAACATTTTGCTGATAGTCGACACGCCATTTGACCACATGATGATCGGCGTTGGTACAATTCTCGCAGTCAACGGCCGCCACTTGCTGCACGCTAGTGTTAGTAAAGACGTGAGCGTGTTCATACTCATTGAGCGCCAGCTGAGCTGAGGCGGCGAGACGAAAAATATTCCAGCCGTATTCTTGCACGACAATCAGTGGAAATTTAACCTTATTAAGGTCAAGATACTTGGCAACCGGTATCATCCACTCATCAATACACGTAGGCACAGCAACCTGTTCACGCTCTGATAACGCCACCATCTGCTCATGGCTATAGAGCTGATAGTAGTTTTCAGGTTCACCCAAAACTTTATTATGGATGTCTTTAGCCACCATCTCGCGATAAGCATCGGTCAACGTATCAAGACGCGGCAACAAATCTTCTGGTAAACCCTCATCGCGAGTTGGCACGGCAAAAACCGTAGGTCGCACGTCCATGGTATAAGGATAAAGACGTAGGATATCTATGCACTGCTTAAGCAGAGCCACGCAGTCGGCTTCTGGAATCTCTCGATACAAGTTGCCCCCTGCATGCAGATGACACATTGGTGGACCATCAATCAATGAGGTCTTTTTTTCAAACAAATAAGTCTCAAGTCCCAAGGCAGCAAGGCGAATAGCTATCGTCGAGCCTGCTGTACCGCCGCCCAAAATCCCTACGCGTTTCACTGGTTTATCTTTAGCATAATTTAAGATTGTATTAGTGCTGCTGGCGGACTGAGTGTTTTTAGAAAATTGAGTCATTATCGTTATAATATCCTTAAAGTCGAATGTCATAAGCATCAAATAAGCTATGAATCTAAGCTATGAATCATTGAACTGACGGTAGAGATTGTAAATACAGCCGTATAAAAATAGCGGTTATAGTTTTTAGCTGTGCTGAGTTTATATGCGTGCACCAATAAGCGAGTTCAATACTTATTCACTACTGTTACCGTTATATTTCAGGTTTAGCAGTATGGCAAACTTTTAGTTGTCAAAACTATTTCTTTATTTGACTTATGTTTTAGTCAATTTAAATTGATCAACTTAAGTAGCATTACTCGTTTTATATCAACTTTATTTGTCTGACTATTGTATGAGAGCTGGCTAATAGTATCGTAGCAACTAAGTAAATAATGATAGGAGTCTCAATAGCCAGTGGTCATCTATATGTATGTTTCGGTTTGCGTTTTGTAAGTTAGCTAAAGAGTAGAATTAACTTTTTTAAAGCATGTGCTATATTAAAAAAGCTTAATGCTAGGAAACAAAAGGGTATTCAAAAAACAGAGTATTTAAACAAACAAAGTATTTAAACTGACTAATCATTTTCTAAGAATAAGGAAGTTACTATGAAGCGTATTATGATGTTATCTGCACTAAGTGGTGTTTTAGCGCTTACAGGCTGCTCGACAATGGATAAAGTATTTGGCACTAATATGTCAGGAATGAATGATAACCAGATGGTTAGTAGCAGCGCCGTACCAGTGACTAGTAGAAACGATATGCTGGTTGATTCTACTAATTACATGACGCTATATACCTTTGACAAAGACACTGCCAATAAGTCGAACTGTACAGGTGATTGTTTAGCGGCTTGGCCAGCACTTACCGCCCCTAACAATGCCAAAAGCGTCGGTCAGTTCTCGACTTTTCAGCGTGATGACGGTACTTATCAGTGGGCTGCCAATAACATGCCGTTATACTTCTTTGTAAAAGACACTAAAGCTGGAGATGCAAACGGCGATAATGTAAAAGGCGTTTGGCATATTGTTCCAACTCAATAAAGCCCAATATATTGTAGAGACAAAAAACAGCAGCTATAACTAGTTATAGCTGCTGTTTTTTTATAGTGATACTGTCTGCAATAATACTTTTTAATACTACCTTATTAAGCAGGTCTGTTCGCCTCATCTTCAGAAGCAAGTGCTGCCTTTTTTCTATATAAAGGGAAGAAGTCAGAATTCAAATCTTCCTCGCTCAGACCAATCTTGGCTACCAATTCGGCATATTTTTCTGGGTTGACAATGAGTCTATAGGTTTTAAAATCAAACTCCTCAGAGCTGGAGCTAAAGCCTTTTTTATATTTGTATAGTGAGTCGAGGCTAGCACCAAGGCCACCGCCAAGGTGAAGTAATTTATAGTTATTTTCCCGCCCCCAGTCTCTTGCCACATGAGTAATCAGTTTAGCAGGCTGCAGTTTTCTATAATCGTCGAGCGTTCCTCCTAAATGATACTGCATAATCCCTGACTCCTCACAGGCAGTGTATAAAGAAGAAGCAATAGGCTTATCCTCTTGATAAGCCGTTATCAACAGCAATCTGCCTTGTAGGTTTTCAGATAAATTATAGTAATAATTGTCATCAAAAAAATAATAATCAGTGGCACCAACATTCGCCATCGTCTCTTCATAAATCTTTGAAAAGATTTTAGCGTTTTCTTCGTCCAACGCTTCAACCTTAGTAGTCACATCCATTTTCATTGCTTTTTTGATGCCACGGCGGTGCTGATTTTGAGTTTCTTGCCAGTGTTCTTCTTCAGATTTAGTCAAATCAGAGGCTACTGTTAAGCCATGCTTTATTATTTTACCAACAGCTGGGGGGCGCTCTCGTTCTTTGTTAATGATGGGATGCAGGCGCATAAACAAAGAGACACAGCCTTCTTCATAAAGAAAATCCTGAAGGCCTTTTAACATGATATCCAGCTCATCAGTGGTCACAGTGTCGTCAACCAGCGGACCGCCATACCCATAAGTAGAAGTGGCATCCCAGTACTTAGCGTCAATCTCTCTTATCATTAAAGGCAAATATATTTTTTTATTATTATATTCGGCGACTATACCCTGAGGCTTGCCGTCGTCTATAACGGCTGAAGCGTTAATCCAACCAGATAGATGGTATATATCAAAACTATAGTTTGAAATCTCTTTATCCCAATCCTTGTCTATAGTTATAAATTTTACAGATACCTTATCCATATTTTTAATACCCTTATTACATAATATATATACGTATAGATGAATGTACAGTAAAACACTAGGTATTAATACCTACAATAGTGTAATAAAGTTTAACTCACATCTTTTACTTGTTTATATTATGTATAAGGAGATACTGCAATTACAACGCAGAAGAAAGAGTGAAGAACATAAGCTGAAGTAGAAAAGCAGTCATAAGTCAGTAACCACAATGTACCTTAACGACTTTTAAATATTTAGCCTCTGGTATACAGCTAACTTGCATCAAACCACAAAAACCGTTAAAATCGCGGTTTAATTTTCCCGCTGTGGAAGGCTAAGTGAGCAGCAATATGGTATTAGGTGCTGGAATAAGCCAGTGACTTGATGGCCAGATTGAAAAATGTCCTTAGTGCCTCAGTTACGTGTGCACAATCTAACTTATATCGAAGACTGATTGGTTAAGCATACATCGGACCTAGAGAGTTTATTATGCGTAAAGATATTCATCCTGATTATCAAGAAGTACTGTTCCACGACACGAATGCTGACGTGTTTTTCTTAACCCGTTCTACGGTTAATACTAAAGCGACTCGCGAATACGAAGGTAAAGAGTACCCATATTATCCACTTGATATCTCAAGTGCTTCGCATCCGTTCTATACGGGTGAGCAGCGTAAAAGCTCAACCGAAGGCCGTGTTGCTAGCTTTAACAAGCGTTTTGGTGCTTTTGGTGGCCGTAGCAAAAAATCTTCTGCTGAGTAAGTTTATCAAGTTAGTAGAGCTAAATACTTCTAGTAGAGCCAAGAAAAAACCGCTGAATGATCAGCGGTTTTTTTATTTTAAATGGTTGTTAATTCGTATTTTCTCTAGCTAGTAAAGCGCTTATCAAGTCGCTCAATTGCTGCGCCCAATAACCGTACGTTATAGAGCTTGGGTGAAAACCGTCGCTGGCGAACATGACGGTGCCATCTATAGGCTCACCATTACTATTATTGTCTTTACTGCGGTGCTCCTCAGCCATACGCGTAAAATCAGCGCCCATGTAGTACACGCCATCATGCTGAGTACAAACTTGCTGCAATATATTATCAAGCTTCGTCGCTTTGGCTCCGATAAACTCGTTCAAAGGCGCGGGCAGGGCAGGCATTTTTGCCATTGGAGGTAGACTTGAGAAAACAATCGTCTTTACGCCAAATTTACGCTTGGCAACCTCGATAATATCTTCAAGCTGCCGTCGCCATGTTTTAGTTGCGACATTAGAGGTTGCGTCATTCACCCCAAGGCTTAGTATCATGACATCAATAGGCTCACAAGGCGTAGAAAGTACATAAAGCCTGCGCAAAATATCAAAGCTGGTATGTCCGGTAGTAGCCTGTAGTGACCAGTCAAGCTGAGCAAAATTTGAGTTAATTACTGACTGCTGCACTAAAGATGGAATCAGTCGCCCAGCTAGCGCTTGCTGCTGCGACTGGCTGCCTACGCCTGCTGCTGATGAATCGCCAACAATCATAAGATTAAGTGTTGGCTTAGCATTAGTAGCACGGGTTTTTTCAAGCTTAACACTGCCCCAACGTGCGCCTTTAGGTTCAGGGAGGCGTATGGTGTCACGCTTAACTTTACGGCCTTGATATAAGTAGATAGGCGCGAGTAACACGTCTTTGGCCACAATCGCAACTTTAGCCGCAGCTGCTGTTCTTACCGCGTTTTTTGTATTAGAGGCGGTTACCATCCTGTGCGTCCTCTGATCGTGGTAAGATTATCATCAACCAGTAATTGACCATCGACAAACACGTCTTGTAGTAAGTTATCTGCTAGATGTTCTAATGTCTCTTCTTTGATAGTGTTAAGGTCACCGTTACGACCTTTAACTAGCGCCAAGCGGCCCTTTTTGGAGCGTTTGGAGCGGCTGGTCACCGGATCTTTAAAGATATCTACCCATTCGCCGTCAATTTGAATAGCGCTGGCTTTCATCGCCCAGCTCATAGTATCGCGGTTAACTTGCTGCAATAGACCGCCGCCCATCCCAAAGGTGACATTCTCTGCACTAAAGCCAGCTGCCATAACGACGTCTAATATCTTGCCTAAGCTTTGCGGATTGATACCATCGCCTTGAATGAGGCGCACGTAATCAGGCAGGACTTTATAGCCCTTGCTATTGGTTGTCGTGCCAAACTTTACAGCCAAACGCTCTAAAGCCTCACGAACTACCTTGGCAGGATCGCCACTGTCAGGACGTATTACTAATGTGCCGCTCATAGTTTCTACTTTATCTTTGAGCGCGTCGCCCCAGATGTTATCAATGGCATTCCATAAGTCATAACTGTCCGATACCACGGCTACGGTATGGCCTGCGCCGCCGAACTGATCCAGCATATTCTCATAAGCCTGAGTCTCGCGCTCGCGTCCCCAAGCGGTCATGGTACTGTGCTCAGCGGCAGGTATGGAGAATGCTGGCATGTCTTTATTCATCCCATACCAGCGGCTAGCGGCAACCAAAGCTGTCATGCTATCAGTGCCGGAAAAATTGACCAAGTTAGCAAGGCTGCCCAAAGCTACGGTTTCCATACTAGAGGCACCGCGCGCGCCAAAATCATGTAATTTAAAAGGTAGGCTGTCGCTATTATCAGCGGACTTTTCTAGCGCGGCTTTGATCACGTTTTTGCAATAATAAGATAAACTGGCGACAGTTGAGGGATACCAAATAGCGCGCAGTAGAGTAGTCTCAAGGTAGCTTGGCAGCCAATAAAACTCAGGATCGGTATTGACGACTTGGCAAACCACGTTTGATACCGACACAATACTGCCTTCAGGCACCGCTTGAATACGTATAGGTAATCGGCCACCGTGCTTTGCGACTAGGCGCTGCCAACCCGCTCGGTTAAAAGGCAGACCATGCGCGGTGATAACCGCTTCGGCTTCATCAATATGAGCCGTGGTAATCGGTGCATGTAGGTATTCTTTAATAAAAGCTTGTAGACCGAAAAACAGCACATCGTAGTCGCCACTGCGAGCCTCAACGTAGCTTGACATATACTCGCTACCGGGTGGATATTGTAGCCAGTGCGAGGTTTTATAGCTGTCAGAATTTAAGATTAAATTATTAAAATTACTGGTGTACATCACAGAACTCCTCTGCTTTTAGGTACCGCATTATTGCGGCGATTGACCCTTACCGTCTATCGGCTTGGGTTGTGAAAATTTTTAATTATTATACGCTTACAATAATTAAATTAATAGACTTTTGTTTACAAGTTTGCAGTACAAAAGTTAGATGGTTGATGAGCCAAGATTTACAACCCTACCATTTTAGTAATAATCGCATAGTGATCTTCAAACATCATCTGGGCATCTAATTCAGCAAGCGGCAGCCAAAATGCGGTAGCTGCATCATCACCACCTTTGACTTTGGGTAAGCCTTTGGCGTCGTTTTTGAGCTGTAGATAAAATGCTTGAGTAATCGTGCGTCCGCGCGCTGAGCGATACGGATCATCAAAGGTATGCTGACTATGAAACGAGCCACGTAGCACCGGTTCAGGAACCTTTAAGCGGGTCTCTTCGCGTAGCTCACGGATACAGGCATCAAACAAGGTTTCTTTAGGATTTAAAAACCCCCCTGGCAGTGCCCAAAGCCCTTTGCCTGGCATACTACGACGCTCAACGAGTAAGATATGTCCTGACTGCACCACTAGCGCATCAGCGGTCATAAAGGTCGGCGGATAAGGAGCAGATTCCCACTGTTTTTTATATTTATCGATAAAGCCGGCCTCAAGGTGCAGCTTTTTATACTCATCAGTCTCTTTAAACTCATTTAGCACTTTACGCGTAGATTCAGGCGTACGCTCAGGTGTTGGCGTTGCACCCATCAAATAACTGTCGCGAATAGGGGTAGCTGATAGATTATGATAGTTGGGTACTGAGACTGATGCCCAGTTTGGGAATAACGATAAATAATAAGAAGAGCTATCTTTTGAATGCCCAATCAAGCCGATATCCGCATTTAAGTCATTAGTCACCGAGCGTACGCCCGCTTGCACATATTTTAGCCAGCGCGTATCGTTGTATAACGCATCGTCAAGGCCAACGCAGTGAATACGCGCGGCGTCTTCTTTTGAGTAAGCGTTTTTAATCATCGCGGTACGCTCGCTTACCGAAAAAGGATTTCGCAGGCTTCGCGGCAGATTAGCAGAACCGATAAGCATAATCACATTATCTGCGCGCTTAAGCGCCTCATCAACGACCGCTTTATGCCCAAAATGGAAAGGCTGAAAGCGGCCAATAAAGACTAAATATTGATAGTGCTTATCATTTTTATCATTAGAATTTTGTTTTGATAACTCGCTCATAACTGTCAACTCCTTACCACGTACTCATTTACTATTTATTCAAAAATTGTTAATGGCGCTAATACTGACACAAGCGCTTGACAGCTGACAAGTAGAAAGATGTTTTAGGTCATATCATAATTGAGTATTAGCTTATTTTAGGCAAATTAAAATAATAGACAACAAATATAGGCAATAAAAAACCCCTCCAATTTAATTAGAGGGATTTAAGTGTAGTTACTTACATAACTATTCGGTTTATAATTACACTTTGTAATCATAATAACTTATAACGATCCAATTTTCTCTAAACCTTGCTGTTCAAGAACAGCAGTTAAGCCTTTATCCTCTTCAATACGCTTAACAAAGTCGTTTAAATTATTGTATTTAGACAAGTCAATCTCAAACTTCTTTGCCCACGTTAGGGTAACGTAAAGATAGATATCAGCGGTAGTCTTAGTGCCGGTTAGATAATCATGCTTACTCAGTTGCTCATTGGGCAATCTAAGCAGGTGCGCAATTTTTTCTTTTGCTTTCGCTTTTAATTGTTCCTGCGCTGCTTCGTCTTCTATAAAGCCATCAGGGCCAAAGAGAGGCGCAAAGGCTTTATGAAGATCAGCATTTACGAATGCTAGCCAATGCATAAATTCGCCTTTTTCGGCCGGTGTTTCATTACCCCCAAAGATGTTTGTTTCAGGGTAGTTAGCATCAATATAGACTTGGGTAGCGATATTTTGCGTAATAATGGTATCGCCATCGACTATCGAAGGTACGGCGCCTTGTGGGTTTATTTTTAGATATTCTTCTGATTTGACAGAATCATGGTCTAGAAGCTCAAGCTCATAGTCTGCGCCTGTCCACTCAAGGGCGGTGTGCGGAACAACTGCGCAAGTACCTGGAATCACATATAACTTCATAGCCTACTCCTTTATCATTATTTATTTATCTATCATTTTTTATTAACGTTATAAAGTTTAACTAATCATAAGAGTTTATTGGGTTATCTTATGTGAAGTTAATTTGAATAGATGTAATCTCATTTTGTATGCTTATTAATCCAAGCGGCAACCGTTGGCCAAATCTCTTTGGCAGCATCACGGCTCATCAAAATCCTACTGTGCGTATAATCGCTTAAGTTGCCGTTAGCTTTCGAGAACTCATAAAATACATTGCTTGGATGACTAAAGTTATCGAAGAATAGTTTGCAGCCCTGAGTGGGCGAGATAAAGGTATCGCCTTTAGCACTGATAGCGTAGATAGGGATAGTAATTTTTGGCATAGCTTGACGATAATCGAAGCGCTCATCGCTATTAGTTTGATCAAAATGGCTGCAGTGTTTACTGTTATTTTTTTTAGTAAAACTGCTGTTAAAGTTTTTGTTTAAGTTCCAGTCGTACCACTGTGCCATCATGTAGTAGCTCTCGTTAACCGGACCTAGTTTGAGCAGCTTAGCAGGAATATAACCTAACATACGGTTAAAAATGTTTGCTGCAGAAATTTTGGCATAGCTTTTGACATCTGATATTGCGCCATACGCTTGGCAGGCAAATAAACTCATGCTATTTACTTTATCGATATATTGCTCATTTTGTATTAAAAACATCGTCAAACAAACACCGCCGCCGCTATGAGTCACACAGTGTAAGTTGTCTAGCTTTAAATCATCGAATAAATATCGAAAAACCGCTGCAAAGTCGTAAGTAGCAACGGTTTCAAAATTGAATTTCTTTGTTGATTTCGGACTAGCGCCATGACCGCGCCATTCCATAATATAGCAGTCGTGTCCCAGCTGAGCCAAATAACTGGCTATTCTTAAACAAGCTCTTTTGTCTGAGAAGGTACCGTGGGTCAAAAAGATATTTTGGCTCTTTGCAACCTGCTGAGTAGGAGAGCTTGCCTTTGTGTTGAGTCTTATATCTGTAGAATTACTCACTTTCCAAACGGCAACTTGCGCGCCATCTTTGGTGGTTAACTTTTTTAAGGTTTCTGTTAGCATGCAACAATGCTCATTTGTTGTATTGATTGCTGAAGTGTACTTATTGGCATGAGGGTTGGCAAATATCATCGAAAGATGACCCAGTCAGAAGTACTGTTTTACAAGGTAGCGTCTTACTATTTTGTATAGCCTCTATAGTTTTAATCCTGCGTGTAAAAATCCTTGATAATCCATTAAGTCGTCTTAATATAGATAGGGTACTGAGTAAGCGTATTACTCTATATTTATAGCAGCTGTTGCTAAAACACAGTAGCGCAGTCGGAATTACCTCTTAAGTGCGCTATAATGAACCCTATAAATTTATAGACATGTATTGTTGATCGTAGTCAGAGCAAAAGTATTCAAAACGGCAACAGTTAATAATTGCAAACCTCTCAAATTCACGACACCGTAGCGGCAAACAGACTGGTACTGATGTCACAACGAATAGGAAGCCTTATGAGTGAACACAATCCAACAAACACTGTAGCTGATGGCTATGAATCAGCTTTAGATACTGATCAGTCTGAGATCAAAAGTAATATTACTATTACTGAATCTGCTCAAGGTTATTTAGCTGATCTATTGTCTAAACAAGATACCGATGGCATCGGTGTTCGTATCTTTGTTGAACATCCAGGTACACCGCGTGCTGAGTGCTGTATGGCATATAATCAGCCTGGCGAAGAAGATAGTGCTGATTTACAGTTAAGTTATGACGAGTTTTCAGCTTTCATCGAAGCGTCATCGGTACCATATCTAGAAGATGCGGTAATTGACTACAATAAAGATCGTTTCGGTGGTCAATTAACCTTCCGCGCTCCCAATTCTAAAGTGCCTAAAGTTGGCGCTGATGCCAGTGTTGAGGAACGTATCAACTATGTACTGCAATCAGAGATTAACCCAGGTCTAGCAGCTCATGGTGGTATGGTCGATTTGATAGAGCTTATTGAAGAAGAAGGCATTGGGCTGACGGCGGTGCTTAAGTTTGGCGGTGGTTGCCAAGGCTGCTCAGCGGTCGATATGACTTTGCGTCACGGGGTAGAGGTGCAGCTAAAGCAGCAAATACCGGAGCTGACGCAAGTGATTGACGAGACTGATCACACGCGTACAGAAAACGCTTATTATAAGTAAAGGTCGTTAGGAGCTTGGAAAAGCTTACTTCTGTTGTTTTATTCGTACCAAAGCTGAGTTATGATTAACTCAGCTTTTTTTATAGCTGTATTTACCCTCTATCAAGGAGCAGATTATGAGTGACCAGCAAACAGACGATAACAATTTAGACTCTCAGCGTTTAGAAACTTTAGCGATTCACGCCGGCTACAGTGTCGAGCCGACCACTAAAGCGGTTGCCGTGCCCATTTATCATACTAGCTCTTATGCGTTTGATGATACCCAGCACGGGGCGGATTTATTTGATTTAAAAGTTCAAGGCAACATTTATACTCGTATTATGAACCCCACTAATGCGGTGTTGGAGGAGCGCGTTGCCGCACTCGAGGGCGGTGTTGGCGGGCTGGCCGTAGCCTCCGGTATGGCAGCGATTACTTATACGGTGCAGACCATTTGTGAGATGGGTGACAACATTGTCGCGGTATCGACATTGTACGGTGGTACGTATAATTTATTTGCCCATACTTTGCCGCGTCAAGGAATTGAGGTGCGCTTTTTTGATCATAAAAACCCTGAGGCTATTCATGATTTGATTGATGATAAAACTAAGATGGTTTTTGCTGAGAGCATCGGTAATCCATTAGGCAATATCGTTGATATTCAGGCACTAAGCGATATTGCGCACGAATATGGCGTACCGGTAGTGATTGATAATACAGTCGCCACACCAGCACTGTGTCGGCCGTTTGAATTTGGCGCTGATATCGTGGTGCATTCATTGACCAAATATATGAGCGGGACCGGTACTTCAATTGGCGGCGCAATCGTCGATAGCGGTAGATTTCCTTGGGGCGATTATCCTGAGCGCTTCTCTCTACTCAATACGCCAGATGCCAGCTACCATGGGGTGAATTTTGTCCAAGATGTGGGGGAAGCCGCTTTTATTGCCCGTGCTCGCGTAGCCCCTCTGCGCAATACTGGCGCGGCATTAAGTCCGCTTAATGCTTTTAGTATTTTGCAAGGCATGCAGACTTTGAGTCTGCGTATGGAGCGCCATGTCGAGAACGCGCAAGCCGTTGCTGAATACTTGCGTGACCATGACAAAGTAGCTTGGGTAAAGTACGCCGGTTTGTCTGATCATCCTGAGCATGATTTGGCACAAAAATATATGCAAGGCACGCCTTCAGCGATTTTGACCTTTGGCGTTAAAAGTAGTAGAGAGGACGAAGAAGGAGGC
Source organism: Psychrobacter sp. M4 (assembly GCF_055699795.1). Taxonomy (NCBI): domain Bacteria; kingdom Pseudomonadati; phylum Pseudomonadota; class Gammaproteobacteria; order Moraxellales; family Moraxellaceae; genus Psychrobacter; species Psychrobacter sp. M4. The sequence goes on from NZ_CM146740.1 coordinate 354,505, forward strand.
GGGCGTGCAGCAGGAGCGCGCTTCATCGACGCCCTGCAACTGATCACACGCCTAGTAAATATTGGCGATGCCAAGTCCTTAGCCTGTCATCCTGCGACCACGACTCACCGTCAGCTCAATGGGCAAGAGCTTGAACAAGCGGGCGTCAGTGAGGATATGGTACGGCTGTCAATTGGTATTGAACATATTGATGATATTAAAGCTGATTTAGAACAAGCATTGGCGCAGGCTTAGGTTGAGAGTCTATATCTATTTTTTTTGTCCAATAAACCAAAAGCCCGTATGATCAGTACGGGCTTTTTTGTGCTGGTAGGCTGCAACTAAATTACTAAACGGTCAATACACGGTGTGCAATATCTTTATAATCTTGTGAGCTTAGGCGCGGACCGAACTGCTGGATCACTTGCGCTGAGACCTCACCAGCTAGGCGACCACATTCAGGCAAACTATATTGCTGAGATAAAGCGTATAAAAAAGTCCCAGCGTAGTTGTCACCAGCACCATTGGTATCAGTAACATGAGCTACAGTCGGCGTCGTCACCTCATAAAAACCAACTTCTTTAGTCTGTTCTGATTTATAAGCGATGATTGTAGGGTTCGCACTATCTGTCACCACAGCAATCTGACAGTAGTCAAGCAAGGCCCGAGCAGCAGCCTTGATTTGTTTTTTCTCAGTGAACAGGCGCGCCTCCTCACTATTGCAAAATATCACCTCGACTTTATTACCCAGCATATTGAGCAGACCCTCTTTGGCAAATTTTACTACCGCAGGGTCAGCAAAGCTGACGGCGATTTTAGCGTTATGGATGCCAGCCTGTTGGCGCAGCTGAGTCATGGCTGGTTGAATGCTTTCCGACATGGCCAAATAGCCTTCTATATATAACCAATCAGCTTGGGTCAACGCATCAAAATCAACATTATCGCTAGTAATGTCGCTCGATGTGCCAAGATAGGTTTGCATAGTACGCTCACCGTCTTCGGTCACAGCAACTACACAGGAACCTGTGACTCCGCCTGCGTGTATAGACTGCTTTGAGGTCGCAACGCCGGCCTCGTTCAAATCTTTTAAATAAAATAAGCCTTGTTCATCGTCACCGACGCGGCAGGCATAAAAAGGTTTACCGCCGAGGCTTGCAAAGGCAAACATGGTATTAGCTGCTGAACCGCCGCCTGCTTTTTTTGATAGTTTGATGTTGGCCAGCTTTAAAAATGCTAAAACCTGCTGCTGCTCTTCTAAACTAACCAGCGTCATATTACCTTTGGTAAGCTCAGTTTCTTCTAACGCTGCATCGGTCAATACAAATTCGTAATCGACCAAAGCATTACCTACTGCCATCACATCATACATCGCTTATCTCTCCAATTGCTGTATTTACCAAGTTATTGTCTTTAAATAAAAATCAAGTTTGCAGCTCAAGCAGACGCTGATATAACGCATTTTTTTTGACGCCCGTAATATCAGCTGCCAATGCTGCCGCCTTTTTAACTGACAGATCCTCGAGTAGGCGCTGCAAAAGTTTATCGTGGATACTGACGTCATCGTCGTCGTGCGCTGTATTAGCACCTGCAACGACGATAACTATTTCACCGCGTTGCTGATTGCTATCGGCTTTAACAAACTCGCTAAGCGCTCCAAGAGAGGTGTTGTACACTGTTTCAAAGGTTTTGGTCAGCTCGCGACAAAAAGCCACCTGCCGCTCGGTGCCAAATACTTTAGCCATATCCTCAAGGCTTGCGATAATACGGTGAGGTGCCTCATAAAAAATAAGCGTTTCAGTACGTGATTTCAAGGTTTCGAGTTGTTTTTGGCGACCATGCGTCTTTGCTGGTAAAAACCCTATAAAGCTAAAGCGATCGGAGGGCAGACCTGCAACTGACAGGGCAGCAATAGCGGCTGAAGCTCCAACAATAGGCGAGACTGTTACCCCAGCGGCATGCGCGGCCTGTACCAACTGAAAACCTGGATCACTAACCAAAGGCGTGCCGGCATCGCTAATCAGAGCAACCGAATGTCCTTGTTGAATCATCTCGATAATCTTAGGGGTTTGAATGGCGCTATTGTGTTCATGATAGGCCCAAAGTTTATTATAGCCACGAGGTTTGTCAACGTTTTCTTCAATCTTGTCTGCGTCATCATTACTAGTATTGTTACTAGCATTTTTGTTATCAGTTTTGGTATCGATGCCAAAGTGCGCCAGCAGTTTGCCTGAGGTACGCGTATCTTCACAAGCGATGATAGCCACTTGCTTTAGCGTCTCAAGTGCTCGCGGCGTCATATCGTTTAAATTACCAATCGGTGTAGCAACGATATACAAACAAGCGGGCATCGTAGTAGGGCTGGACATGAAAACCTCTTAGGCGTGGCTATTGATATAGAATTTAGAATTTATTATTTATAAGAGTACTTAAAAAAATAACAGGAAAACATAGGATTTGTATGCTTTGATGGGGTTAGTTTAGCATGTTGTGCTATGATAATTCACAATTGACCATTCTGTCATGATTTACCGTATCGTACAGACAACTTTATATTAGTACAAAAGGCTAACGTTATGGCTAAGCAGAAAGCTCATAATCATTCGCTGGCCCTAAACTCTCCTAAGCAGCGCCAAGGCAGTCGTTTTGAGGCGCACGCTTGTCAGTTCTTAATGAGTCAAGGCTTGGTTTTAATCGCACAAAACTGGCAGCAGCCAAAAATGGGTGAGCTGGATTTAGTGATGTTAGAGACTAATCAAGCATGGTCGACACTGGTGTTTGTTGAAGTGCGTCAGCGCCTACGCTCAGGTTTTGGGGATGCAGCACTCAGTGTCACTAAAGCCAAACAACGCAAAATTATTAAAGCCGCCAAATGTTTTTTGCAGCAACATCCTGAGTATGCCAATTGTGATTGCCGGTTTGATGTGGTCGCCTATAATACTACTCGCAGCTTGGCTTATACTGTAGAGACTGGCGTGGACGGCGATCATAGTAAGGTGCATGGCAATGATAGCAACAGCAATAAAGCAGGCGAGTCGGTATCACCTTATCAACCAGAATGGCTGACAGGCGCTTTTATGGCAAGCGCTTGGTAGTGTTGTCGAATACTGATATTATTCACTAAAAGATAATTTTAATAGATATTCCTTATTGATATTTAACTATTGAACGTGCTTTATGAGGTAGAGGATGACAAGGTTGCATACATTTAACACTGTTTTAGCAAAGCCGCGCGCTACGAAAAGCTATATCACGCTAAGTACGCTGCTAATGGCCTGCGCCATCAGTACAGGCTGTACCACCAACTATTTGACCAATAGTACGCAAGGAACTTATGGAGTGCCGGTAACTGAGCGTACTATTCCTCAGCGCCTACTTGATCGTAGCATTGAGCATACTGCCAAGGTCAATATTTATGGTCTGCAAGAGAACCTACAACAAAACAGCCGCATCAGTATCGACAGCTTTTATAGTGAAGTACTCCTAAGCGGTGAGGTGCCTACAGAGGCGCTCAAAACTCAAATTGAAAAAGTAGTCAGCTCCATGCCTGATGTTCGCCGCGTCTATAATGAGCTTAATGTGAGTGTCGCTAAAGGCTATAGCTCAACCGTACACGATGGCTATATAACCTCAAAACTAATGGCCAAAGCCGCGGCCAACGATGGTGTTAGAGCTTCCCAAGTAAAGGCCATTACCAATGATGGCGTGGTCTATATTATGGGACGCCTGACCCCCACTCAGCAAAGCCGTCTGATCGATATTGCTAATAGTACCGTAGGTATTACTGAGCTGGTGCTACTGACGACAGTGGTGAATGACAGAGGTTTGCCAATCGATGAAGAGGATATTATGTCTGAAAGCAGCGCCGTAGATCCTACATCGATCCAGCCTTCTTCTGCGCAGCCATTCGTAGCAGCGCCCGTGCTCAGAGATATCGCCCCAGCGCCTGCACCTAATACTGTGCCGCAAGCAAACCCAGCACCAGTAGAGCCGACTACAGATAGCGTGCCTGCCAACCAAGACAATCAAAACTCATCAAGTCCTTATGTTGACTTGTATAGTGATTGAGAGTCACCATCAATAAAGGCAGTCACAAGAACCTTGAACAGTAGTAGTACTAAGAACAAGCTGGACGGTCATAAGGCCAATAGGTGACAGAAAGTAGAAATTAAGCATTTATCGAAAGATAATAAAAAAGGGTAGCGGCTATGAAAGATTCAAATCCAAATAAAGCACGACCAAAAACCTATACTACTGACCTAGCCAATGACGAGATGACTAGCCACTTATCCCAAAAAACAAATAAGTTGAAGCTGGCAGGGGCGAGCATAGCAGCTGTAGGGGTTATGACTTTTACCGCTCAGCAAGCACAGGCGATCTCAGCGTTGTCTGTACTCAATACCTTCTCCCCGAATGGCGGAGTGGGCGTTACCAAAGACATCTTGTATGGTGAGGAGCCGCTACAAGATTTAGATATTTATTACCCCAAACCATTAGCGCAAGCGATGCAATCACAAAATAGCATCGATAAGGGGATTATCAATGACAGCTATCCTATGATTGTATTTGTTCATGGCGGCTCATGGGAGAGCGGCAACAAGGAGCAGTATGCTTTTGTAGGCCAAAGTCTTGCGCAAGCAGGCTATATTACTGCTGTTATTAATTACCGAAAAGCGCCTGAACATGTCTACCCTGACTACGTCAAAGATACTGCCCAAGCCATTGCGTGGAGTTATAATAACGCAAGCGATCTGCATGCTGACCCTAAGCGTTTTGCGGTCATAGGTCATTCAGCGGGTGCATTTAATGCAGTAGCTGCCGTCTCAGATGAAGATTTTCTAGCACCTTATAACGTTAGTCCAAATGATATTAGTGCTGTGATAGGTATTGCTGGCCCGTACAGTTATGATTTTCGTCAATATAGCGGTGGTACGGCCTTCGCTGATGATGCAACGCCAGATGATGTCATGCCCGATAGGCACATTAAGGGCAAGCAGCCGCCGTATTTATTATTGACAGCTGAAAATGACAAAGTGGTTCATGATCGTAATACTATTAAGATGACGCAGGCTTTGAAAGACTATGGGGCAACCGTTGAGACGGGTGAGATTAAAGGTGCCAGTCATGCTACGAGCATCGCGGCAATGTCGTCTCCTTTGCGTTGGTTGAATGATGTACGCGCGCAAGTATTAAACTATTTAAATAAAAGCTTATGACATGAAGCCAATCTTAGATAAAATTGGCACCTCTTTTTTCATGTGCTGCTGGTTCTAATCTGACAATCTGCTATCAAGTTATCATTCATAATAAAAATAGCCAGATTATGTGTTAGCACAGGTTATCAGCACAAGACGGTACTGTAAGATTCATAAACTCTTGTTATAATGTCTCTATTTTGGCAACTGGTCTGACATTTTAGTTTGAAATTTTTGCTATTCTCTTCACATTTAAAACAGGTATTTTTATGAGTATGAACGCTGATGATTTAATTGCATTTTTGCAGCAGCATTTTCCAGACGCTTTTATTCAAGCGGCCAATCAGGGCAATAAGTTCGATGTCCGTGTCGTCGATGCAAGCTTTGAGGGCAAGCGCTCCGTGCAGCGCCAACAGGCTATCTACGCCTTAGTTAACGACAAGATTGCTAGTGGTGATATTCATGCGCTTAATATCCAAGCATTGACCCCTGCTGAATGGGAAACCCAATCAACAGGCCAATCATAAAGTCAAAAAGCTCTGATTTTCACATGACTCTTTTATCATTACTCACCTTATTATTCACATACAATTAGGTTGTTACCCCTATGGACCAGTTTTTAATCACCGGTAGTAGTCGTATTGCAGGAGAAGTAACCATCTCTGGCGCCAAAAATGCTGCGTTGCCTTTATTGGCAGCTATGATATTGGCTGAGACGCCCATGACCTTGCATAATGTACCATCGCTACAAGATGTACGCACCTTGATTAAACTGATTTCGGGTATGGGTATTGATATCCAAAAACAGGGCGATACGGTCACTTGTGATACCAAGAGTATCGATAACTTTTATGCGCCTTATGATTTGGTTAAGACCATGCGTGCCTCTATTTTAGTGTTAGGGCCTTTGCTGGCGCGATTCGGTGAAGCGGAGGTTTCCCTACCAGGTGGCTGTGCTATTGGTTCACGGCCTGTGGATCAGCATCTTAAAGCCTTTGAGGCAATGGGCGCTGAAATTACGGTAGAAAATGGCTATGTCAAAGCCCATGCTCCTAAAGGCGGCAAACTGCTTGGCTGTAATTTTTCTTTTGATATGATCACTGTGGGCGGTACTGAAAACGTCATTATGGCAGCAGTATTGGCAAAAGGTACTACGGTGCTAGGTAACTGCGCGCTGGAACCAGAAGTGGTTGATTTGGCAAATATGCTAGTGGCTATGGGCGCTAAAATTAGCGGTATTGGGACAGCAACGATGACTATTGAAGGCGTTGAGCGCTTGCAAGGCTGTACGTATGCCGTGGTTCCTGACCGTATCGAGACCGGTTCTTACTTAGCGGGCGCACTAATGACCCGCGGCGATGTATTGACCAAAAAAACCAATGCCAGTTTGCTATATCCTGTACTTGAAAAGTTTGAGGCTATGGGCGCTACGATTAGCACAGGTGAGGATTGGATTCGGGCGCAAATGACGACGCGCCCAAAGCCAGTTGATATTCGTACCCAGCCGCATCCAGGCTTTCCTACCGATATGCAGGCGCAATTGATGGCGGTTTGTTGCCTTGCTGATGGCACCAGCACTATTATCGAAAACATTTTTGAAAACCGCTACATGCACGTCCCCGAGCTCAATCGTTTAGGCGCCTCTATTCAAGTAGATGGTCATACTGCTGTTGTGAGAGGGGTTGAGCATTTTACAGCCGCTCCTGTGATGGCGACGGATCTGCGGGCTTCGATGTCACTAGTTATGGCGGCGGCGGCGGCTGAAGGAGAGAGTCTAATAGACCGTATTTATCATATTGATCGCGGTTATGAGAATGTTGAAAATAAACTGCGCGCTTTAGGCGTCAACATTAAGCGGGTTAATACCAATGACTAAGCAAAATGAGCAAACTGCGAATTTACCAACCGACAGTTTATTAAATGAGTTGGATACTGAATTTAATGGCTTGACGCTGGCGTTATCTAAAGGCCGTATTTTAGAAGAGACACTCCCTTTACTGCAGGCAGCTGGCGTTGATTTACTTGAAGATCCTGAAGCGTCGCGCAAGCTGATTTTTCCCACTTCAAACCCACATGTTCGTGTCCTGATTTTACGGGCAAGCGATGTACCAACCTATGTAGAACATGGAGCGGCTGATTTTGGAGTCGCGGGTAAAGATGTGCTTTTAGAACACGGTGCCAATCATGTTTATGAGCTGTTGGATTTACAAATTGCTCAGTGCAAGCTTATGACTGCAGGCATAAAAGGTGCTCCATTGCCCAAGCGCCGCTTGCGTATTGCTACTAAATACGTCAATGTGGCTCGTGCCTACTTTGCCAGCCAAGGTCAGCAGGTAGATGTCATCAAACTTTATGGTTCGATGGAGCTTGCGCCGCTAGTAGGATTAGGTGATTTGATTGTAGATGTGGTCGATACTGGTAACACGCTGCGTGCCAATGGTCTTGAACCCCTCGATCATATTTGTGATGTGTCCTCGCGCTTGATTGTCAATCAAGTCAGTTACAAGCGCAAGTTTGCTCTGCTTGAGCCAATTTTTGAGAGCTTTAAAGACAGTATCGCTATCGCTCGATAACTACCAGATGCTTGCACAATACTATTGATATAGATATATGACTAATAGATATGGTGCTATGAGTAATATAGAAAATAGCTATGTAAATTTTGAAACCAGTTTAGCGCTTACAGTAGGTATAGAGCGTGCTAAACTGGTTTTGTTGTTTTTGTATAAGATCATAAAAGATAACTATTATTGCAAATAACGTCTTAAAATAGTGACTACTAAAAGGTGATTATTGAAAGTTATAGCGCCTATTTTTTTACTACTATTCTCAAGCTAAATATAGGATAAGATCATGCGTCAGCTAAGTACCCAAGATTGTGATTTTGAACAGCAATTAACGTCATTGCTGGCCTTTGAAACGGTGAATGATGCCAGCTTACTCAGTACAGTAGATGGCATTATTGCTCAGGTACGCGCAGATGGGGATAGTGTAGTGCTGGCTTTAACCCAGCAGTTTGATCAACATCCAGCTAAAGATATGGGTGAGCTTGAGCTAACAAAAAAGGCTCTGGTTGAGGCTTTTGATGGTCTAGAAGATGATGTAAAGACGGCTTTGATGACAGCTGCTTCTCGCGTACAGACTTTTCACGAGCGCCAAGTTCAAGAGAGCTGGCACTATAACGACGAGCTGGGCAACCGCTTAGGTCAAAAAGTCACCCCCCTTGATCGAGTCGGTATCTATGTCCCAGGAGGTCTGGCCTCTTATCCCTCATCAGTACTTATGAATGCTATTCCTGCCAAAGTTGCAGGTGTCGAAGAAGTTATTATGGTGGTGCCAGCCCCAAAAGGGGTATTAAACCCGCTGGTTTTGGCAGCGGCGCACTTAGCGCAGGTTGACCGAGTATTTACTATTGGCGGCGCCCAAGCGGTAGCCGCATTGGCTTATGGCACCCAAACCATTCCGCAAGTTGATAAGATAACAGGCCCTGGTAATAAGTACGTTGCGGCGGCCAAAAGAGCAGTATTTGGTCAGGTAGGTATCGATATGATCGCTGGACCCTCCGAGGTGCTAGTCTACGCAGAAGGTGAAAGTAATGACCGTGCTGATTGGCTGGCCATGGATTTATTGTCGCAAGCTGAGCACGACCGCGTTGCCCAAGCGATTTTTGTGACTACAAGCCCTGAGCAACTAACAGCAGTTGCCACTGAGATCGAAAAAGCTTTGGCCCAAATACCAAAAGCTGATATCGCTCGCGATTCGCTACAAAACCGCGGCGCACTTATCTTAGTTAAAGACCGAGCTGAGGGTATGAGGGTTATTAATCGCATTGCACCTGAGCATTTAGAGCTATCCGTTGATGACCCTGATGCACTACTCAATGATATCCGCCATGCTGGTGCTATTTTTATGGGTCGCCATACTCCAGAGGCGATTGGTGACTACTGCGCAGGACCTAATCATGTCTTGCCAACCTCAGGTACGGCAAGATTTTCATCACCACTAGGGGTTTATGATTTTCAAAAAAAGTCATCGATCATCTATTGTAGCGAAAGCGGGAGTAGACCTTTGGCAAGGACAGCGGACCTCTTAGCCCAGCGTGAGGATTTAGAAGCTCATGCACGTTCAGCACGCTATCGTTATCAGTAAATAACTGTAATTGGTGAATATTTTGGTAACTGACAGTCTTTATTGAGCAGGCTTTCAATCCTAAGGTTGTAGTCAGTAAATTTATAAATAAGTGAGATAACGACAGCATAACGGCTATAAAGAACCCTTTGTCAGAAATAAATAGGCATTATAGTAGGGACTATATAACATCTAATTATAGTATTAACGAATTAAAGTCAGTCTCGCGACATTTAGTAATGTGGTCTTAAATAATGTAGCTATCGGTATAATAGGATGAATTATGAGTGAACCGAAAATTGATACTAGACTTTGGTCTGCCAGAGCACGACACTTATCTCCCTATGTTCCAGGTGAGCAGCCCAAACACGAAAACTTATGCAAATTAAACACCAATGAAAATCCCTTTCCACCTTCGCCAAAAGTAGCGGAAGCAATTGCTAAAGTTGTCGGACAACAAGGCGATGAGCTACGCTTTTATCCAGATCCTGAATCTGATGCTCTACGGTCTGCATTGGCTAAACTTTATAATCTTAATACCAATCAGGTATTTGTTGGTAACGGCTCAGATGAAGTACTCGCTTTAGTGTTTGCCAGCTTTTTTATAAAAGAGCGTCCGGTGTTAGCGCCAGATATCAGTTATAGCTTTTATCCTGTTTACGCGCAGACTTTTGGTGTAGAGTTAGTGCAAATTGCGCTTGAAGAAGATTTTAGTATAGATCCCGATGCTTATCGTCAGCCTTGTGGCGGCATTATCATAGCCAATCCTAACGCGCCAACAGGATTGTTACTATCGCTTGCCGATATTCGTAAGCTTGCTACTGAGCACACCAATTCAGTTATCGTTATTGACGAAGCCTATATAGACTTTGCAAAAGTCAATGAAAACGATTCAGACAGTGATACAGCAGCGGTCTCAGCCATTAACCTAATCGATGAGTTTGATAACCTCTTAGTTACCCAAACCTTTTCAAAGTCGCGCTCGCTTGCCGGTCTCAGGGTAGGCATGGCATTTGGTAATGTGTCTTTAATTGAAGCGTTAACACGGATGAAGAATAGCTTTAATAGCTATCCATTAGATAAGCTTGCACAAGCTGGCGCTACCGCTAGCGTTTTAGATACCGAGTATTTTGAGCAAACCTGTCAGCAGGTCGTTGACTTACGAGAAGCATTGACAGCGCAGCTAACCGCGCTTGACTATCAAATATTGCCCTCACAGGCAAACTTTGTGTTTGCTCGTCCTCCTAATGGCGATGCTAGCAGCGTAGCTGAAGCATTACGTAAGCAAGGTATTATCGTGCGCCATTTTGACAAACCTCGCATCAGTGAATATCTACGTATCACGGTAGGTACTTCTGATCAGCATCAGCGCTTAATTGATGCGTTAGCAGTGTTGCACAACCACAAAGCACATACGGCAGCAGTAAGTTAAAACTATCTATGTTGATTAGAATAAAGATTTTCTCAAGACTGCCTTTAAATAAAGGTTATATAAACTTGGTAGCTTAAACCTTATATAGTTTCTAATATAGTAAGTAAATTACTCACTTTGTCGAGGCTTTCTTGGTACTCGTCGCTGCACTTTGATGCTATAGTAATACCGCCGCCCGCCCACAAGCTTACTTTAGTAGTCTTGCTCGACTCGTCTACTAGATGCTGGGCTTGTAAGGTTCTGATCAACACATTCCATTGCCCACTACCATCAAAGTTCATATAACCCATGGTACCGCAGTACGCGCCGCGCGGTGCCACTTCTAACTCTGAGATAATCTCAACTGCTCGTTTTTTCGGCGTACCAGTAATTGAGCCGGCAGGTAGACTACCAAATAATACCGCTAGCGGATGGGCATCTTTTGCCAACTCAGCGGTGATCGTGCTGACCATATGATGGACATTACTAAAGCTCTCAATACTGAATAAGTGCGGTACTTTCACGCTACCAGTTTTGGCATATCTACCTAAGTCGTTACGCAGCAGATCCACGATCATGACATTTTCAGCGCGGTCTTTATTACTAGTCGCAAGCTCTTGCTCTAAGATTAAATCTTGCTCAGTGCTGTTACCTCTGGGACGTGTACCCTTAATCGGCTTAGTACGGATATGATGCTTACCAGTTCCACTGTCTCTTACAAAAGTAAAAAACAGCTCAGGCGAGCAGCTTAACAACTCAAAACTAGAGTGTTCACCGTATTTGCTAAAAGTACTATTTTTATCAAAGCTGCCACCTAGAGCTTGAATGTTCATGTAGCCGGCAAAAGGCGCTTGTGTGCTGTACTGTAGAGCAGGTAGGTAATCTATAAGTGCGGCTACCGCTTCATGGTCTTTTTTATAAGTAAACTGGTTTTGCCAAGCTTGGGTTAGATTGATTTGGTAGCAGTCGCCTTGTTGTAGATAGTGTTGAGTTTTCTCAAACGCACATTGGTAGTCCTCTTTATGCCAGCGTGCTCTTAAAGTTAAAGGCGCAAGCGTAGCTGTAGGCTTGTCTTTACCAGATAGCTGAGCATCTAGCTTATTTAAATAAGAGATCAGTAGGTTTAAGGTTTTCTCGTTAGGCTCATTGTCGCCAGTTTGCTTGGTTTTGATGACATTTAACGACCAACTGGATAGTTCAGTATCCGTATCAATCGCAGTTAGATAGATATCATAGTGTCCCAATACTGCACAGGGCTGCGCAGCCAGTTTTATATTGGCCGCTGGACTTAGCTCACAAGCGACCATATCATAACCAATAAAGCCCATTAGGCCATGATGGTAACTTGAGTGGTCGTTTTTTTTATTTGTTGGTTTTGCAGTACTATGATCATTTTCATAAGCTTGACTATAATTAATAAGCTCATCTTGCCATTCCATATAGCTCATATTAGTAGTCATTATCGCATTGCCATTATTACGAAGATTTTTTACCACTTTGTAATAGGGTAGTGGCTTGTCAGACTCCCTGTTATTAGTAGGATAAACAGACCAGCCTACTTTAGGCAACAGTCCAATTACAGGTCTACCATCATTGTTAAGCCAAACCAATTGCCAGTTAGCGGTAGCGTCTTGCGCCAGCAAATACTGCTGCAATTTTGGTAACAGTTCAGCTGCCGATAAACCACCAAAAAGCCAGCTAATTTGATCAGCTGGCTTTTGAGAGGAGGAATTTCGCTGAGATGCATCTGGTAAAGCCTTTGGTACGAGCATAATTTAAGCGTCAAACTTTTTAATAATTAAGGTTGCATTAGTACCGCCAAAACCAAAGCTGTTGGTCATTAGGGTTTTAAGAGCAGCGTCTCGTCGCTCCGTGACGATATCAAAATCTGCTGCTGCTGCTTCTAGCTGCTCAATATTGATACTAGGAGCGATAAAGCCTTCTTGGAGCATAAGCAGGCAGTAAATCAGCTCTTGAGCACCGACCGCGCCTAAACTGTGTCCCGTCATAGATTTGGTTGAGCTAATAGGAGGTATAGACGCTTGAGAGTCAGAAGCAGCATCGTCGTCGGAGGCGAACACTTTAGCAATGGCTTTAAGCTCAGTAATATCACCTAACGGCGTGCTAGTACCATGACTGTTGATATAGTCAACGCTTTGTAGACCGGCTTGATCTAGTGCTTGCTGCATACAGCGCACTGCGCCTTCACCGCTTGGCGCGACCATCTCAGCGCCATCAGAGCTAGCACCGTAACCGATGATCTCAGCTAAAATATTAGCGCCGCGCTCCTGCGCGTGTTCTAAGCTTTCAACCACTACCATAGCCCCGCCTGCGGCAATAACAAAACCGTCACGATCTTTATCATATGCCCGCGAAGACTGCTTAGGACTGTCATTGTACTGAGTACTCATAGCGCCCATAGCATCAAACATACAAGACTGCGTCCAGTGCTCAGCTTCACCACCACCAGCAATGATAACGTCAGCTTTGCCTAATTGAATTAGCTCAGCGGCGTGCCCGATACAATGAGTTGAGGTGGCACACGCTGAAGAGACAGAGTAGGAGATACCATGAATCTTAAGACCAGTTGCTAGTGCTGCTGATACCGAACTACTCATAGTCTTTGGCACTGCCATAGCGCCGACCCCGCGCAGACCTTTTTCGCGCATAGCATCTGTAGCTGCAACCACACTCTCAGTTGATGCGCCCCCTGAGCCTGCAACGACCCCCACCCGTGGATTTTTACTGATAGTATCAAGTGATAGTCCAGATTGCTCAATAGCTGCTAAAGCGCTAACATAAGCGTAGAGACTAGCGTCACTAAAAAAGCGCTTAAGCTTACGATCGATGCCAGAAGTGTCCAATTCTGACTTGTCGATACTACCGCTTACCTGCGACTTAAACCCATGCTCTGCATAACTTTCATTAAAGGTGATACCAGACTGTCCTTGTTTGAGAGCAGCAGTGACAGTGGCTAAATCATGTCCGATACAAGAGACAATCCCTGCTCCAGTGATAACAACTCGGCGCATACTTCATTCCTTATGTTAAAATGTTGTGTTGTACGCTTTTTAAATACTTACTTGTCTAAAGTCCAACTTATCTAAAAAATACTTTGTTATAAATGATAGTCATTAAACTGATTTAGTTTTGACTGACTAGCAATTATTAGCTCAGTGTACAATCATACTCTAGTTGTCACTATGATAGCGTATCGGAGGGTCAAAATCTCGGTTCAAGTGCAAAATAACGGTAAAAATTACTAACACTCACAGGTATTCTTGTGAAAATTTTCAAAAACCTTTAACAAATGTATTATAGGACATTATAATAATTCCAGTTATAGTAATCACTACTTTTATAGCGTGTAAGCCTTACGCAGCAATTAACTCTAAAATGTCGATCTCTATAGCAGAATAAAGCTGAAAGCGATTTAAATTTGGCTTTAATCATCACACTCAACTATTATGCAAAGGATATAACTATGTCAAAGCGTAGCACTCTTTCTCAAGGTATAAATACTATTGGTCATTTTACGCGCAACAATCTTGAGCGTATGGGCGCAATGATTGATAATGTAAACGCTAAGACTGGTAAACCGCGTCAGTATAAAGCGGTGAACTTAGGTGATGATGATTATCAGCAAGATTTGTTTCGTGAGCAAACTCTAAAAACTACTCAGCAGCTTATAGGGGCACGTTTTGCTACCTACGGCAAATATGCCAAAAAAGTAGTACCAAACAGTCTATTTCAGTCCACTATCGACGGTGCTTTTTCTCAAGTTGCCAAACTTGCGGCCAATTGGAGCCAAGTCGATTTGCCTGATGAGCACCGTTTTGCCGATATATCTACCTTAGATGATGAAGAGCGTTATGCGCTAGCTACTGATATTGCCAATCAGAATCGCGCTCTGGCAACTTTAGGCGGGCTTACTGGACTTGCAGGCTTGCCAGGATTATTGGCTGATACTCTATGGTTATTATTAGTATCTTTGCGTACGGTATATCAACTAGCAGCGGTCTACGATCAGCCATTAACAGGCAAGCAGGGCGTAAAAATGGCCTATGAGCTACTGGCGCACGCCGATTTAAGTAAGATGCAAGAAAAGCAAGCATTGCTAGCTGGTATCGGTATGGGCAAAGGGCTACTCGACAATGCCCAAGACCGCGGCTTACATAGCGAGCTTAAAAACTTAGGCCTTAAAAATAAAAATGTGAATTATTATGCTGAGCAAGTGGATAGTATTGCCAGCCAAGTTGGCCTAGATTTAGATCAAATCAACTTAACTTGGATACGCCGCTTTCTGCCATTAACAGCTGTTGCTATCGGTATGAACTACAACAGTCGTTTGATTGACGAAGTTATCGGTGTCGCGCAAGCAACTTTTGCTCCAGAACCGAAGCTTGCTCAACACTCTATCACTGATGATAGTAGTAGCGAGGCGCCAGTCAATAAAAAGTCTGTACAAGACGAGGACGATAATACTGATAACCGTACAGAAGACAAAAATACTGATAATGCTCAAGATAACAAAGGTACGGGTAAAAAAGAGCAGGATAAAGCTGATCTTAGTGAAAATAAGACTGAACAAAAAGATGAAACGGCAAGTAGCCTAAAAACCAAAATGAACCCTGACACAGAAGAGTCAGTAGATGAGAACTATAAAGAGGCACAGGAGAGTATGACCAACGATAGTACTACCAAAAAGTAGAGCGATACTAAAGTAGCACTAAAGCAGCTTTTTAAATTACAGTTTATTATGGAGTGTTAGTAGATGCTTCATTGATAAAGGACTTAGTTTAGTAAAGAGCTGTTTTTACTCACTGTTTTTTGATAAGGACTTAAACCTACAAGTATAAAGGTTTAAGTCCTTTTTAATGGTTATTGTAAACTTGAAAAATAAATCATTAACACCATAAAGTTAAAGCAACAGAACATCTTCTTGGCTAAGCGTTAATTTAATGAGCTTCGATTTGTTTTAAAGTCCATCTGCAAATGATGCACATCTATTCATTGTTGTAAAGCAAAACTACTTATAAGTAGTTGAAATACCAGTAACAACTCTTTATAATACATTGTCCTAAAAATGGGTACTGCCTGCTCTCATACTATATGAAAGAATAGGCGAATCGACCCATTTTTTTGTTTTATACCAAACGGGAGAAGGATGCCTTATGGCAACAACTAACCAATTGATCCGTAAGGGTCGCAAAACGATTACGGAAAAGTCAAAAGTTCCTGCACTGCAAGCGTGCCCACAGCGCCGCGGCGTATGTACTCGTGTCTATACGACTACACCAAAAAAGCCAAACTCAGCAATGCGCAAGGTTTGCCGTGTACGTCTAACTTCAGGCTATGAAGTATCAAGCTATATCGGCGGTGAAGGTCATAACCTACAAGAGCATAGCGTAGTATTGATCCGCGGTGGTCGTGTAAAAGATCTACCGGGCGTACGTTATCATACGGTTCGCGGTGCACTTGACTGCGCTGGCGTAAAAGACCGTAAACAAGGTCGCTCTAAATACGGTGCGAAAAAGCCTAAGGTTTAAAATCTGATTTTATTAATCAGGTTCTATTAACCAAGCTTATTTGTATCATCTATCAACTGTGCATGGGTTTGGTATCGAAAGCATTATCAGCGCTATCGATATACCACTATGCAGTAAGGCTGACTGACAACTCGATATAATCTCATATTTAAAGAGTGGTTCGAGATTGTGAATGTTAGACACTCCTGAAGACAAGGAAATTTATTATGCCAAGACGTCGCGTCGTTGCTACCCGTGAGATCCTACCGGATCCTAAGTTTGGTAGCCAAACTATTGCTAAATTCATCAATCATGTTATGAGTGATGGTAAAAAATCTACTGCTGAGCGTATCGTTTACGGTGCTCTTGATACAGTAGCGCAGAAACGTAATATTGAAGATCCAGTATCTTTCTTTGAAGACGTATTAGAGAATGTACGCCCAATGGTTGAAGTGAAAGCTCGCCGTGTTGGTGGTGCCACCTATCAAGTACCCATGGAAGTACGCCCCTCCCGTCGTACTGCTTTGGCTATGCGTTGGTTAGCTGAAGCTGCTGCAAAGCGTTCTGAAAAATCAATGGCTCTGCGTCTTGCAGGCGAGTTAGGTGATGCTTCTGAAGGTAAGGGTAATGCTATGAAAAAGCGTGACGAAGTTCACCGCATGGCTGATGCCAACAAAGCGTTCTCACATTATCGCTTCTAAGCTGATTTATAAGCGCATTTGATTAAGTTCTGTTAAGCAGTCAAATGCGTTGATCTATTTTTTATATTGATTACCGTCATCATGTCTTTAGCTATTAGAATTGAAGTGATTCGATAGTTGATATGGCGGTATCTATCTATACTCTAATGATTTTGTCCCAAATTCGATGCCACTATATTCTTAGTCATTACTCTTTATTGTCCCTATTAGCGTCACTGATTAGTAACAGGTTAAAGCTTATTGCATTAACCAAGGATATGTAAGGTAGAGACACAATACATTAATTTATACACGAATTTCCCTAGGAAAACACTATGGCTCGTAAAACTCCCCTAAAACGCTATCGCAATATCGGTATCTCAGCACACATTGATGCTGGTAAGACCACCACTACAGAGCGTGTCTTATTCTATACTGGTGTTAGTCATAAACTTGGCGAAGTTCATGATGGCGCCGCTACCATGGATTGGATGGAGCAAGAACAAGAGCGTGGTATTACTATTACCTCAGCAGCAACTACTTGTTTTTGGTCAGGTATGGCTAAGCAGTTTGATGAACATCGCATCAATATTATTGACACCCCAGGTCACGTTGATTTCACCATTGAAGTTGAACGTTCTATGCGTGTTCTTGATGGCGCGTGTATGGTTTACTGTGCGGTAGGCGGTGTACAACCACAGTCTGAGACTGTCTGGCGTCAGGCTAATAAATATAAAGTACCACGTTTAGCATTTGTCAATAAAATGGACCGTGTTGGTGCAGACTTCTATCGCGTTATCGACCAAATTAAAACTCGTCTAGGTGGTAAGCCCGTTCCAATCGTTATCCCAATTGGTAAAGAAGATGACTTTGAAGGCGTTGTTGATCTAGTAACCATGAAAGCTTTATATTGGGACGAAGCGTCTCAGGGTATGGAGTTTGAAGAGCGTGAAATTCCAGCTGAATTACAGGATAAAGCAGCAGAATATCGTGAAATGTTAGTAGAAACAGCGGCTGAAGCCACCGAAGAGCTCATGAATGAGTATCTTGAAAATGGTGAATTGTCAGTAGAGCAAATTCATACTGCGCTTCGTCAACTAACTATCGACAACGAAATTATTCCGCTACTTTGTGGTACTGCCTTTAAAAACAAAGGCGTACAAAAGATGCTAGATGCCGTTATCCAGTATTTGCCAGCTCCAATGGATGTACCAGCGATTCGCGGTATTCTTGATGATAAAGATGAGTCTGAAGGCACTCGTGAAGCGTCTGATGAAGCGCCTTTCTCAGCACTAGCGTTTAAAATCATGAATGACAAGTTCGTGGGTAACTTAACCTTCGTTCGTGTTTATTCAGGTGTTATCAAACAGGGTAGCAGTGTTTATAACCCAGTTAAGATGAAGCGTGAGCGTGTAGGCCGCATCGTACAGATGATGGCAAACTCGCAAGAAGAGCTTGAAGAGATTCGTACCGGTGATATCGCCGCTTTAGTTGGTATGAAAGACGTTGGTACTGGTGATACTTTATGCGATGAGAGCAACGTCATTACTCTTGAGCGTATGGAGTTCCCAGAACCAGTTATCAGCCTAGCTGTTGAGCCTAAGACTAAAGCTGACCAAGAAAAAATGTCAATTGCTTTGGGCCGTCTGGCTAAAGAAGATCCATCGTTCCGTGTGCATACTGATGAAGAGTCTGGTCAGACTATTATCAGTGGTATGGGTGAGCTGCATCTTGAGATTTTGGTTGATCGTATGAAGCGTGAGTTCAGCGTTGAGGCAAACATTGGTGCACCGCAAGTAGCTTACCGCGAAACCATTCGTGAGACTATTGAACAAGAAGGCAAATTCGTACGTCAGACTGGTGGCCGTGGTAAGTTCGGTCACGTTTGGTTACGTCTTGAGCCGCTTGATCCAGCGGGTGATGTTGAATACGAATTCGCTGAAGAAGTTGTCGGCGGTGTGGTACCAAAAGAATTCCACGGTGCTGTTGATAAAGGTATTCAAGAGCGCATGAAAAATGGCGTCCTTGCGGGTTACCCGGTCGTTGGCGTAAAAGCAACTTTATATGATGGTTCTTACCATGATGTTGACTCAGATGAGTTGTCATTCAAAATGGCAGGTTCTATTGCTTTTAGAAAAGGTTTCTTAGCAGCCAACCCTGCTCTTTTAGAGCCGGTCATGAAAGTTGAAGTAGAAACACCCGAAGACTACATGGGTGATATTATGGGTGATCTAAACCGTCGCCGCGGTATGGTGCAAGGTATGGAAGATTTGCCTGGTGGTACTAAGCAGATCCGTGCCGAAGTACCATTAGCAGAGATGTTTGGTTATGCCACGCAAATGCGCTCAATGTCTCAAGGCCGTGCCACCTACTCTATGGAATTTCAAAAGTACGCGGAGATTCCAAAATCAGTAGCTGCCGATATCATCTCTAAGTACAACTCTAAAGATGGCGACGAATAATTAACAGTCAGCTTATTAAGACAATGCAGAGTATACCTCTGTATTGTCAGCTTTGATTTACTAATAATTGGTTAAAACACTTGTTATTGGCTGTAATATTCTTATAATATCTGCACATTGCATGTGTAACCCTTAATAATTATCTCAATGCGATTAATATATACTTGATAAAGCGCTTTTTAGATATGGTAACAGCGTCTATAAGAGGTCTTTATTAAGTAATTAATCCCAAATAAAGAGGAAGAACCCCATGGCAAAGGCCAAGTTTGAACGCAACAAGCCCCACGTCAACGTCGGCACCATCGGACACGTTGACCACGGCAAAACCACACTAACTGCTGCTATCGCAACCGTAGCCGCTAAAACCTCAGGCGGCGAAGCCAAAGACTACGCGTCAATTGATAGCGCCCCTGAAGAAAAAGCACGTGGCATCACCATCAACACCTCACACGTAGAGTATGACACCGAAGCTCGTCACTACGCACACGTTGATTGCCCAGGCCACGCTGACTACGTTAAAAACATGATTACCGGTGCCGCACAAATGGACGGCGCCATCCTAGTCGTCTCAGCAACCGATGGTCCTATGCCACAAACTCGTGAGCACATCTTGCTATCACGTCAGGTTGGCGTACCGTACATCATCGTCTTCATGAACAAGTGCGACCTTGTTGACGACGAAGAGCTACTAGAACTCGTTGAAATGGAAGTTCGTGAACTCCTTAACGACTACGACTTCCCAGGCGACGACACCCCAATCGTCAAAGGCTCAGCAACAGAAGCCCTAAAAGGCTCTGACGGTCCTTATGGCGAACCTGCTGTCGTCGAACTACTCGGCATCCTAGACACCTACATCCCAGAGCCTGAGCGTGACATCGACAAAGCATTCCTTATGCCCATCGAAGACGTCTTTTCAATCTCAGGTCGTGGTACCGTAGTAACTGGCCGTGTGGAATCAGGCATTGTTAAAGTCGGCGACGAGATCGAAATCGTTGGTATCCGTCCGACCCAAAAAACCACCTGTACCGGTGTTGAGA
This sequence comes from Psychrobacter sp. M4, assembly GCF_055699795.1. Lineage (NCBI taxonomy): Bacteria > Pseudomonadati > Pseudomonadota > Gammaproteobacteria > Moraxellales > Moraxellaceae > Psychrobacter > Psychrobacter sp. M4. The sequence continues at coordinate 374,922 of NZ_CM146740.1, forward strand.
TGTTCCGTAAGCTTCTAGACGAAGGTCGTGCTGGTGAGAACTGTGGCGTACTACTACGTGGTACTAAGCGTGAAGACGTACAACGTGGCCAAGTACTAGCTAAGCCAGGTTCAATCACTCCGCACACCAAGTTTGACGCCGAAGTCTATGTACTGTCAAAAGAAGAAGGTGGTCGTCACACGCCATTCCTAAACGGCTATCGTCCACAGTTCTACTTCCGTACCACTGACGTAACTGGCGCAATCCAATTACAAGACGGTACTGAAATGGTAATGCCTGGTGATAACGTTGAGATGGGCGTAGAGCTTATCCACCCAATCGCTATGGACAAAGGCCTACGTTTCGCGATTCGTGAAGGCGGCCGTACGGTAGGTGCTGGTGTGGTTGCAAGCGTTAGTAACTAATACCTAAAGACTAGTTGATCTATACTATTAGGGTTTATGTTTTAGCCTACTCTTATATAGTATAAACTGACTAAAAGCCGTTCTCGATTGAGAGCGGCTTTTTTTGTGCGTGCCTATTTATTTTTTGTGTCCCGTCCAAGTCTATATACCATTTTTACTTTTGACTGACTATACGCATAACTTTTGACATTATTTTTCTATTATTGTAATTAAATAACGTCTTAAAACTTGCATTCTTAATAAAGATAGGTATAATTATCAGCCTTAACACCTATAGGCGATTGGCTCAATTGGTAGAGCATCGGTCTCCAAAACCGAGGGTTGTAGGTTCGAGTCCTACATCGCCTGCCATCTTTTTATCAAATCTTTGTTGTAGCCTTTATCCCCAGAGCGAGTCCTTTATGAGCAATAATCAGGATAACCTTGATTCTAAGTTATCTGATGCCAAGGCAGATGCTGGTGGAATGCTAACTAAAGGTCAGCATGTATCAGCTAGCAACAAAACTACTGCTGTTGAAGTTGCTAAAACTGGCTCAGCAAAAGATATGATCTTGTGGCTACTGGCTGCTATACTTTTAATTGGTGCAACCTTAGTAAATCAGTATCTACCAGGCTACTGGCAACCTGCTAATGATGTTTGGGTACGTATTGGTATCATTGTTGTTCTCATTATTAGTGCTTTGGTTTGCTTAGCATTAACCAATCAAGGTAGCGCTTTTAAAACATTATTAAAAGATTCAGCGGTTGAGCTGCGCCGAGTAACTTGGCCAGGCAAAGACGAAACCTTTCAATACACATGGCAAACCATTGTCGTGATTGCGATTGTTGGGTTTTTTATTTGGTTATTAGATAATTTTTTCAATTGGTTTGTAGGCATATTTATCGGTTAAAAGCAGCGTATTAGCAACTTTTAACTTGAGATTAACTTTAACGATTAGGAGCGTCATATGCGTTGGTATATTGTCCAAGCGTTTTCAGGATATGAAAAACAAGTACAACGCTCATTAATCGAGCGTATTAACCGCAGCGACTTTGCTGAAAACTTCGGTGATGTTCTAGTACCCACTGAAGAAGTCGTTGAAATGAAGGACGGCAAGAAGCGTAAAAGTGAGCGTAAGTTTTTTCCAGGATATGTGTTGATCCAAATGGAGATGAACGACAATACTTGGCATATTGTCAAAGAATGCCCACGTATTATGGGTTTTATCGGTGGTACACCTGAGACGCCTGCACCGATCACGCAAGCAGAAGCTGACCGTATTTTAAATCGTTTGAATCAAACTGAAACTACACCGCGTCCTAAAACTCTATTTGAGCCAGGCGAAGAGCTACTAGTTATTGACGGACCTTTTACTGATTTTAAAGGTCTAGTAGAAAAAGTAGATTACGAAAAATCTAAATTACATTTGACCGTAAACGTATTTAACCGACCTACTCAGGTCGAGCTTGAATTTAGTAAAGTTGAGAAGCTAGACTAAATTTTATCAACCGGGGAGCCTCTGTTTTCTAGTGGGTTATTAATTAATATTCTACTCAAAAACTGGCGTTAGTACCCATATAGGAGAAAGTTATGGCTAAGAAGATTGATGGTTACATCAAACTACAAGTGCCCGCAGGTAAAGCAAATCCTTCACCACCAATTGGTCCAGCATTGGGTCAAAAAGGGGTGAATATCATGGCGTTTTGTAAAGAATTCAACGCTGCGACTTCAAATCAAGAGCCGGGACTACCGATTCCAACTGAGATCACTGTATATAGCGATAAATCTTTTACCTTTATCATGAAATCACCACCAGCTGCGTATTTGCTACGTAAGGCTGCTGGTATTGCGAAAGGTTCAGGTACGCCAAACACTGCAAAAGTAGGTAAAGTGGATCGTGCTCAGCTTGAAGAGATCGTAAAAACCAAAGACGCAGACTTAACTGCTGCAGGTCTTGATGCCGCTGTCCGTACTATTGCTGGTACTGCACGTTCAATGGGTATTACCGTGGAGGGTGTATAATGTCAAAGTTAACTAAGCGCCAAAAAGAGATCAATAGTCGTATCGATAATGAAAAGCAGTACACTATTGAAGAAGCGGTACAAATCTTAAATGATCTGCCCCCTCTTAAATTCAAAGAGTCTATCGATATCGCGGTAAATCTAGGCGTTGACCCACGTAAATCTGATCAAGTCGTGCGCGGAGCTACTAATCTTCCTGCAGGTACTGGTAAAACCAAACGCGTTGCCGTATTTGCTCAAGGCGCTGCTGCGGAAGCAGCCAAGGAAGCTGGTGCTGACATCGTTGGTATGGATGACTTAGCTGATCAGATCAAAGCTGGTAACATGGACTTTGATGTGGTTATCGCCGCTCCTGATGCTATGCGTGTTGTTGGTCAGTTAGGTACTATCTTAGGTCCACGTGGCCTGATGCCAAACCCAAAAGTAGGTACAGTAACGCCGAACGTTGCTGAAGCTGTAGCTAATACTAAAGCGGGTCAAGCACAGTATCGTGTGGATAAAGCCGGTATCATTCATACGACAATTGGACAAGTCGGCTTTACAGCAGAGCAAGTTATGCAAAATGCTCAAGCTTTGCTAGCTGATCTAAAGCGTGCTAAGCCTGCAACCTCTAAAGGTATTTTCATCAAGAAAATTACTTTATCTAGTACGATGGGCCCAGGTATCACTATCGATCCTGTTCCTTATCGTATGGCTAAATAAGATTACTGGTTTATTATATAAACCATTTCAAAGAATTTTCAAATTAGGTCAGTGTAGCATTTGCTACGCTGTCTAAGACCGTAGGTAGAGAGCAGTTTGGAGATTATAGAATAGTGATCTTTGAAGCACTATTATACTATCGATAAGCTGCTGTTGTTAATCGATGACCGATGAAAATCCTCATTGTCCTACGCAGACGGTGACCCACCCAGTTGTTGATAAGAGCCGATAGGGTAACCTATTACTTGATGTCATTCTGATAATGGTGCCGTAATTAGTCGTTGTTAGTAGCTTTTATATATATCAAAGCTATTAACAACGTGTCGTATCAAGTCAATATAAGCCAGTTGTTTAAAAGCTTGCAAACTTCGGTTTGAAATGTTTAAACGATGAGCTGATTGATAAGATTAAAGGAGTCAACTTATGGCATTAACGCTAGAGCAAAAACAACAAGTTGTAGCTGAAGTGTCTGAAGTTGCTGCTAATGCTTACTCAGCAGTAGCTGCCGAATATCACGGTATTGGTGTTGCAAAGCTTACTCAGCTGCGCGAACAAGCTCGGGATAAAGGTGTCGTTTTGAAAGTGGTAAAAAATACCCTAGCAAAACGCGCTTTTGAAGGCACTAAGTTTGAGGGCATGTCAGACCGTATGACTGGTCCATTACTTTTGGCTTTTTCTATGGAAGATTTGGGATCTGCCGCTAGAGTCGTTTTTGACTTTAGTAAAGATAACAAAGCTTTAGAAACCAAATTGGTATCAGTTGGTGGTGTGGTTTATGGTCCAGAAGAATTAGAGCGCGTATCGAAGCTACCAACACGCGACGAAGCGATCTCTATCTTGATGGCCACTATGAACGCACCAGTGACCAAGCTTGTTCAAACTATGAACGCTGTTCCTAGTAAGTTTGTTCGCACTGTAGCAGCAGTTAAAGACGCAAAAGAAGCAGCTTAATAGCTTGTTTTAACTTAATTTTGAAGTCGTAGATTGTTAATTATTGCCTGCTTTTATAGGTAGCAAGCAGTTTTACGACATTAAAACTCATTAATTTTTATCAGATAACGGAGAGTACTCATGGCACTATCTAAAGAAGATGTGTTGAACGCAATCAGCGAAATGTCAGTAATGGACATCGTTGAGTTGATTAGCGATATGGAAGAAAAATTCGGCGTAACTGCTGCTGTAGCTGCTGCTGCACCTGCTGCTGCTGCTGAAGGTGGCGCTGCTGCTGAAGAAAAAGACGAGTTTGACGTTATTCTTGCTAGCTTTGGCGAGAAAAAAGTCGGCGTTATCAAGGCCGTACGTGAAGCGACTGGTCTTGGTCTAAAAGAAGCGAAAGATTTGGTTGAAAGTGCTCCAGCACCAATCAAAGAAGGCGCGTCTAAAGATGAAGCTGAAGAGCTAAAGAAAAAGCTTGAAGAAGCTGGCGCTACTGTTGAACTAAAATAAGTTTGATGTAGTACGAAAAAAAGCCAGTAATGCCTTGCATTACTGGCTTTTTTTTATTATAATTACTGGCTTGACCTTTTGTGTCTACCAACGGTCGTATCGCAAGCGGTGGATACTCATCAAAAGGACAGACGATATACATGCACACAAACAAGCCAGTTTTTAAAATTAGTTGATATAAGCTAAACGTCCATAGATGTTTGGCATTTTTTCGTGTCTGCATACTTTCCTATCAACATTGTGGTTTATATTGATTCAACTGCGGTTTATCTCAATCATTTTGTCTCTCATTTATAACGGTTTCGCTGTCAGCATTTGTACTTATAGACAGTGGATATAAGTGACGATAGTATTTTTTCTTATACTTGTTTTCACATTCGGGTTTGTAAATTTGGTAGGTTGCCTATGACTAGTAAATTTTATAAATTTGACAGCTCTTAGAATTTTATTAGACTCAAAAGCATATTTATACTGAGTTATTTTATAATTATTGCTATTAAGTTTTAGAGCTATTGAAATTAGGAACAAAAGCAGTCATATAGCTGGGTCAAAATTGGTTTTTAGTATTTTAGCTTTTAATATTATACATTGCATTGTTTATTCTATACCGTTCACGTCGCTAAGTTTGTGCAGTATTTTCTAGACAGTATTATCTAGTTTAATATTGATGCATTTTAGCTACGCTTTTCATTTGTTTTCACGTCTACTGTAAGGACTCTCGATGGCATATTCTTATACTGAAAAAAAGCGTATTCGCAAAAGTTTTGCTGAATTGCCCACTGTGATGGACATTCCCTATTTGCTGTCTATTCAGGTAGATTCTTATGAGCATTTTTTGCAAGAGCATAAAAAACCAAAAGCTCGTGAGAATACTGGTTTGCAAGCTGCGTTTTCCTCTATTTTCCCAATCGAAAGTCACTCTGGCAATGCTGAGCTGCAATTTGTCGAATATTATTTAGGTACGCCTGAGTTTGATGAGCGTGAGTGTATTCTACGCGGCTCAACCTTTGCAGCCCCAATGCGGGTTAAAATCCGTCTAATTATCAAAGACAAAGATAGCAAAGACAAAGATAGCAAAGCGGCAATTAAAGATATCCGTGAGCAAAGCGTGTATATGGGTGAGATTCCACTCATGACTGACAACGGTACCTTTATTATCAATGGTACCGAGCGCGTTATTGTTTCACAATTGCACCGCTCTCCTGGCGTATTTTTCGATCATGATAAAGGCAAATCACACTCCAGTGGTAAAGTACTTTATAACGCCCGTATCATTCCTTATCGTGGTTCTTGGCTTGACTTTGAATTTGACGCCAAAGATTTAGTATTTGCTCGTATTGACCGTCGCCGTAAACTACTGGCATCTATTATCCTACGTGCTCTAGGCCTTACTACAAGTGAGATCTTAGAAACCTTTTTTGAGAAATCTACCGTTTATAAAGGTGAAGAGCAGTTTGAGATCGATATCATTCCTGATCGCCTGCGCGGTGAGATGGCACAGTTCGATATCGTTTCCCCTGAAGGTGAGGTATTAGTAGAGCAAGGCAAACGTATCAATGCACGCCGTATTCGTCAAATTGAAGAAGCGGGAATGACTCGCATTGCGGTGCCTGATGAGTATCTTTATGAGCGTATTCTAGCCGAAGATATCGTAGTGGGTGATGAAGTTGTCGCTCGTGCCAATACACTAATTGATCATGAGCTATTGGTTAAGCTAAGTGCATTTGAAGCCAGTGATTCTGTTAAAGATTTTACAATTTTATTCACTAATGATATTGATCAAGGTACTTATATTGCTGATACGCTACGTGCTGATAGTACCTCAAGCCGCGAAGAAGCCTTAATTGAGATCTATAAAGTCATGCGTCCAGGCGAGCCGCCTACCGTTGAAACGGCTGAAAAACTGTTTGAGAGTATGTTTTTTAATCCTGATCGTTATGATTTATCAAACGTTGGTCGTATGAAGTTCAACCGTCGTTTGGGTTTGGAGTTTGAGAACAGCGATGATCCAGACGTCCAGCGCGAGCGTAGTGTCTTAACTAATGACGATATTGTAAATGTACTAAAAGAGCTGATTGAGATTCGTAACGGTCGCGGTGATGTTGATGATATCGATCATTTAGGTAACCGCCGTATTCGCTCAGTGGGCGAGATGGCAGAGAACCAGTTCCGTGTCGGCCTTGTGCGTGTTGAGCGTGCGGTTAAAGAGCGCTTATCATCAGCTGAATCTGATAACTTATCGCCGCAAGATTTGATCAACTCCAAACCAGTTGCAGCTGCGGTCAAAGAGTTCTTTGGTTCAAGTCAATTATCCCAGTTTATGGATCAAAATAATCCGTTATCTGAGGTAACACATAAGCGCCGCGTTTCAGCGCTTGGTCCTGGTGGTTTGACCCGTGAGCGTGCTGGTTTTGAGGTTCGTGACGTTCATGATACTCACTATGGCCGCGTATGTCCGATTGAAACCCCTGAGGGTCCAAACATTGGCTTGATCAACTCCTTAGCAACCTTTGCTAAAACCAATAGCTTTGGTTTCTTAGAAACGCCTTATCGCCGTGTGGTTAATGGTAAAGTCACTGATGATATCGAATATCTATCAGCGATTGAAGAGGTGGGTACTGTGATTGCGCAGGCTGATTCGCCTATGAACGACAAAGGTGAGCTTGCTGATGAGATGGTCAGTGTGCGTAGCTATGGGGAATTTGTACGTATGCCTGCTGACAAAGTGACGCATATGGACGTCTCACCAAGTCAGGTAGTATCAGTAGCAGCAGGTCTGATCCCATTCCTAGAACATGACGATGCCAACCGTGCTTTGATGGGCTCGAACATGCAGCGTCAAGCGGTACCAACTCTACGCGCTGATAAGCCGTTAGTAGGTACAGGTATGGAGCGTCATGTAGCGCGTGACTCTGGTGTTTGCGTTATTGCTAAGCGTGGCGGTGTGATCGAAGATGTTGATGCGTCACGTATCGTCGTTCGTGTTAACGAAGATGAGATGCAAGCAGGTGAAGCGGGTATCGATATTTATAACTTGATCAAATATACGCGTTCAAACCAAAACACTTGTATCAACCAGCGCATCATCGTTAACCAAGGCGATGAGATTGCCTTTGGTGATATTCTAGCCGATGGTCCATCAACGGATCTTGGTGAGCTGGCTTTGGGTCAGAACATCCGTATCGCCTTTATGCCATGGAATGGTTATAACTTTGAAGATTCGATTTTACTGTCTGAAAAAGTAGTGAAAGAAGATCGTTTTACTACCATTCATATTCAAGAATTAACTTGTGTGGCGCGTGATACTAAGCTTGGCACAGAAGAGATTACTGCTGATATTCCAAACGTTGGTGAAGCTGCACTGTCAAGTCTTGATGAGGCAGGTATTGTCTATATTGGTGCCGAAGTGGACGCAGGTGACATCTTAGTTGGTAAAGTGACGCCAAAAGGTGAGACGCAGCTAACGCCAGAAGAGAAATTACTACGGGCCATCTTTGGTGAAAAAGCGGCTGATGTTAAGGACACCTCACTGCGTGTACCAACATCAAGTAAAGGCACGGTTATTGACGTACAAGTCTATACCCGTGATGGCGTTGAAAAAGACGCTCGTGCGCGCGCCATTGAAAAATCTCAGCTTGATAGCTACCGTAAAGATTTAAAAGAAGAGCTACGTATTTTTGAAGAGGCAGCACGTGGTCGTATCAGCAATCTACTTGATGGTCAAAAGATCAGCGGCGGTTCGGGACTAAAAGCCGGTACGGTTATGAAAGCCGATGATATGAAAGATATGACTTTAGAGACTCTGCTCGATATCCAGCCTGTTGAAGAAGAAATCTCTGAGCGTTTAACGCAAATTGCAGATTACTTGGTGGACAAGCAAAAAGATATCGATAGCAAGTTTGCTGAGAAAAAGCGTAAATTGACTGCTGGCGATGATTTGCAGCATGGCGTTCAAAAAATCGTTAAAGTTTATTTAGCGGTTAAGCGCCGTATTCAGCCTGGTGATAAAATGGCGGGTCGTCACGGTAATAAAGGTGTGGTTTCACGCATTATGCCGATCGAAGACATGCCTTACGATGAGAACGGTAATACTGTTGACATCGTGTTAAACCCATTGGGTGTGCCATCACGTATGAATATCGGTCAGGTGTTAGAGACGCATTTAGGCATGGCGGCGAAAGGTTTGGGCGAAAAGATCGATGGTATGCTCAAAGCACAAGCGGCTATGAAGGATCTGCGTGATTTCTTAGATCAAATCTATAATAAAGTTGGCGGTGAGCAAGTCGATCTCGATAGCTTATCTGATGACGATATCATGGCATTGGCAAGCAACTTACGTGGCGGCGTGCCTATGGGTACAGCGGTATTTGATGGCGCACATGAGCACCAAGTTAAAGATCTATTAGAGCTTGCAGGTTTAGACCGTGATGGTCAGCAAACTTTATATGATGGTCGTACCGGCCAGAAATTTGATCGCAAGGTGACCGTTGGTTATATGTATATGCTCAAACTCAACCACTTAGTTGACGATAAGATGCATGCACGTTCAACAGGCTCTTATTCATTAGTCACACAGCAGCCACTAGGCGGTAAAGCGCAGTTTGGTGGTCAGAGATTCGGTGAGATGGAAGTGTGGGCATTAGAAGCATATGGCGCAACTTACACCTTGCAAGAGATGTTGACAGTGAAGTCAGATGATGTTGAAGGCCGTACTCGTATGTACAAGAACATCGTTGATGGTGAACAGTACATGGATCCAGGTATGCCTGAATCATTTAACGTACTGACCAAAGAAATCAAATCATTGGGTCTTAATATTGAGCTAAAAGAAACTCACTAAGTTTATATAAGTCCATGCTTGTAGATTTCTCACAAGCATGACTGATTAAACTTAATGAACCACTAAAGGCAGTACGCTGCAGTACATTATTGTGCTGCTGCTTTTAGTCATTTATCTCAACCCTATTCATTGCCTTCATTCGTCTTGTCGACTTATCTATAGGGCAAGATGATTATAAAGATAACGGAGAAGCAACTTGAAAGATTTACTCGATATTATGCAAAGCCCTACCGCTAGCGGTAATCGTGAATTCGATAGTATTCAAATTACCCTAGCATCACCTGATGTAATCAAGTCGTGGTCGCACGGTGAAGTTAAAAAGCCTGAAACCATCAACTATCGTACCTTCAAGCCTGAGCGTGACGGTCTGTTCTGCGCCAAAATCTTTGGTCCGGTAAAAGACTTTGAATGTCTGTGCGGTAAGTATAAACGCCGCAAATTCCAAGGCGTTATTTGTGAAAAATGCGGTGTTGAAGTTACCACTGCTAAAGTGCGCCGTGACCGTATGGGCCATATCGATTTGGCCAGTCCTGTTGCGCATATTTGGTTCTTAAAATCATTACCAAGCCGTATTGGTCTACTTCTTGACATGACTTTGCGTGATATTGAGCGTGTTTTATATTTTGAAAGCTACATCGTTACCGAGCCTGGTCTTACCAGTCTTGAGAAGTATCAATTGCTTGACGATGAAGACTATTATAAAGCGCTTGAAGAGTTTGGTGATGAATTCGTTGCCAAGATGGGTGCTGAGGCGGTACAAGACTTATTAAAAGATATTGATCTTGATATTGAGATTGATGAGCTGCGCGAAGCCATTCCGCAAACTGGTTCTGAGACTAAGCTTAAAAAGATGTCTAAGCGTCTCAAATTATTAGAAGCCTTCCGTGATTCTAATAATAAGCCTGAGTGGATGGTGATGACCATCTTGCCAGTACTACCACCTGATTTGCGCCCACTAGTACCACTAGAAGGTGGCCGTTTTGCGACCTCAGATCTAAACGATCTCTATCGCCGCGTTATTAACCGTAACAACCGTCTAAAGCGTCTGCTTGAGCTAAGCGCTCCTGATATCATCGTACGTAACGAGAAACGTATGCTACAAGAGTCAGTCGATGCGCTACTAGATAACGGTCGCCGTGGCCGTGCGATTACTGGTAGCAACAAGCGTCCTCTTAAGTCTTTAGCAGATATGATTAAAGGTAAGCAAGGTCGATTCCGTCAGAACCTGCTTGGTAAGCGTGTCGATTATTCTGGACGTTCAGTTATCGTTGTCGGTCCAACGCTACGTTTGCATCAGTGCGGTTTACCGAAAAAAATGGCACTTGAGTTATTTAAGCCATTTACTTATGCAAAACTGTTATCGCACGGTATGGCAACCACCATTAAAGCGGCCAAAAAGATGGTCGAGCGTGAAGAGCCACAAGTGTGGGATATGCTAGCGATGGTTATTCGTGAGCATCCTGTGCTGCTTAACCGTGCACCAACCTTGCACCGTTTGGGTTTGCAAGCATTTGAGCCGGTATTGATTGAAGGTAAAGCGATTCAGTTGCATCCGCTGGTTTGTACAGCTTTCAACGCTGACTTCGATGGTGACCAAATGGCAGTACACGTGCCGTTAACCCTAGAAGCACAGCTTGAGTCGCGCGCTTTAATGATGTCAACCAACAATATCTTATCACCAGCAAACGGTGATCCGATTATCGTACCATCACAAGATGTGGTACTTGGTTTGTACTATATCAGCCGCTCATCAGTAAATGCCCAGGGCGAGGGCATGATCTTTGCTACCGTCAATGAAGCACTGCGTGCTATTGGCTCAAATGACCTGCATGTTAATGCCAAGATCAAAGTGCGTGTCACTGAAACCAGTATTGATGAAGATGGCAATCAAACCCAAGCAACCAGTCTCAAGGACACGGTTGCCGGTCGTTTGCTTATTTGGAATATCATGCCTAAAGGTATGGCGTTTGATGAGTGTAACCAAGAGATGACCAAGAAAAATATCTCGCGCTTGATCAACTCTTGCTACCGTAAAATGGGCGTTAAAGACAGCGTTATGTTCGCTGACCAATTGATGTATCTAGGGTTTGCTCAAGCGACATTGTCTGGCGTATCTATTGGCTTAGATGATATGGTCATTCCGCCAAACAAAAAAGACATTATCGAAGTGGCAGAAGCTGAAGTTCGTGAGATTGAAGATCAGTTCGAGCAAGGTTTTGTGACTGCAGGTGAGCGTTATAACAAAGTGGTTGATATCTGGTCACGTACTAACGACAAAGTCGCCAAAGCGATGATGGATAACCTAGCTACTGATAAAGTCATCAATGCTCAGGGCGAGGAAGAAGAGCAAAAATCTTTTAACTCAATCTATATCATGTCAGATTCAGGTGCGCGTGGTAGTGCAGCGCAGATTCGTCAGCTCGCTGGTATGCGTGGATTGATGGCAAAACCGGATGGCTCTATTATCGAGACGCCGATTAAGGCCAACTTCCGTGAAGGCTTGACGGTACTACAGTACTTTATCTCAACGCATGGTGCACGTAAAGGTCTTGCCGATACCGCGCTGAAAACCGCTAACTCAGGTTATTTGACGCGTCGTTTGGTAGACGTGGCACAAGATTTGGTAATCACTAGTGATGATTGTGGTACTGAGCAAGGCTTATTGATGACGCCGCATATTCAAGGTGGCGAGATCATTGAAAAGCTTGGTGATTTAGTACTTGGCCGTGTGACGGCTCGTGATGTCACTTACAACGACGATGATTCAAAGATTTTGGTACCAGCGGGTACTTTGATCGATGAGCATTGGGTTAACGTATTAGACGAAAATGCTATTGATGACATTTGGGTACGCTCAGTCATTACCTGTGATATCGCGCATGGCGTCTGTTCGCAGTGCTATGGCCGAGATCTTGCTCGCGGTCACAAAGTCAATATTGGCGAGTCAGTAGGTGTCATGGCAGCTCAGTCTATCGGTGAGCCAGGTACTCAGCTAACAATGCGTACTTTCCACGTGGGCGGGGCGGCAAGCTCAGCATCAGTAGAGAACAGCATCTCAGTTCGTAACGCGGGTCAAGCACACTTTGAGAATATGAAAACTGTTGAGCATAGTGATGGTCACTTAGTTATCGTCTCGCGTTCAGCTGAGATCGCTTTGACGGATGAATTGGGACGTGAGCGTGAGCGTTATAAAGTGCCTTATGGTTCAAGCGTCTTAGTTAAAGATGGTGATCAAGTTGAAGGTGGTCAGACTATCGCTAAGTGGGATCCGCATACGCATCCCATTATTACTGAATTTGCGGGTACTGCACGCTTTAGTGATATTACCGATGGTATGACAGCTACCGTTAAAGTTGATGATGCAACTGGTATGAGCTCGTTTGAGATTTTGGCGACTCGTGATCGTTCAAGTACGGCAAAAGACTTACGTCCGGCTATTATCTTGAATACGGACGAAGGCAAAGAAGTGGTTTACTTCTTGCCCGCTGAAACCATCATTCGCGTAAGCGATGGCGAAAAAGTAGCCGCAGGTTCGATCCTTGGCCGCGTACCGCAAGCAACCTCAGGTACTAAGGATATTACGGGTGGTCTACCACGGGTAGCTGATTTGTTTGAAGCGCGTCGTCCTAAAGACCATGCGATTATGGCAGAGATGACCGGTGTGGTCAGCTTCGGTAAAGAGACTAAAGGTAAAAACCGTTTTATCATCACCAACGAAGATGGCGAGGTGCATGAAGAGCTGATTCCAAAATGGCGTCAGATCAACGTCTTTGAAAACGAGACAGTAGCCCGCGGTGAAATTATCGCCGATGGTCCGCAAAACCCGCATGATATTTTGCGTCTAAAAGGTCAGACGGCACTAGCAAACTATATCGTTAACGAAGTACAAGACGTCTATCGTTTGCAAGGGGTGAAGATCAACGATAAGCATATTGAAGTTATTATTCGTCAGATGCTACGCAAAGTTGAGATCACTGACGGCGGAGATTCAAATCAGTTCAAAGGTGATCAGGCTGAATATGCTGATATTAAAGCATTGAACGAGAAGCTTATTGAGGAAGATAAATTCCCAGTACAGTTTGAGCGTCAATTGCTTGGTATTACTAAAGCTAGCCTAGCTACAGAAAGCTTTATCTCAGCGGCGTCTTTCCAAGAGACTACTCGTGTACTAACTGCTGCTGCGGTTACTGGTAAGGTTGATGAGCTACGTGGTTTGAAGGAGAACGTGGTTGTTGGCCGCCTGATCCCAGCTGGTACAGGTTTGGCTTATCATAAGTCTCGTAAAGAGAAAACTGAGCAAAAACTGAAAGATAATGATATCAATGCTGCTTTTGATATCACTGCTGACACTGATAGTAAAGACTTTGCAAGCTTTGATGAAGCCTTTGCTCAAGAGCTTAATCAAGATAGCTAGTCTTATTATTTAAATAAGTCATTAATTAAATTAGATGTAAAAAAGCCAGCCGTGTTTGAACTGACCCCCTAAACTTGGACAGTTTAAGTTTACATCAAGGACTGAGTTCTGTACTTTACAGGACTCAGTCCTTTTAGTTTAAGTTGAATTCTCTCATGATTATAGTAGTGGATATACTCATGAATCTGTTGCTCTAAATCCTCAATGGTATTCGGTTTCTCAATATAAATCGTCTCACATTTGAGCGTACCAAAGAACCCTTCCATCAATGCATTGTCTAAGCAATTACCCTTACGGCTCATACTTTGGTTAATATGATTCGCTCTAAGCGTACTTGCAAACGGTTTCATTTGATAGTGCCAGCCTTGATCTGAATGCAGGGTGAGCTCCTCTTTGCGCTTTGCAGGTATGTTTTTAACGGCACGCTCAAGCATCTGTTTGACTAAATCATAGACGGGTCGTCTTGAGAGCGTATAACTGATGATCTCATTGTTGTAGCCATCGAGTATGGGTGATAGATACAACTTATCACCGCCGACCTTAAATTCAGTGATGTCAGTAAACCATCTGCGATTAGGCGCACCTGCTCTGAACTTACGCTTGACCCTGTTCTTAGCTATAACGCCGCACTGTCCTTTGTAGGATCGATACCTTTGTCGTCTGATTCTGGCAGTCAGCTTAAGCTGTCCCATAAGCCTTGCAACCCGCTTATGGTTGACCTTTAGTCCTTCATTCTTAAGTGTCTGAGTGATTCGACGATAGCCATATCGACCTTTATGCTGGTGGTAGATATCACGGATGCGCTGTTTCAAGGGAGCGTATTTGTCTTTATCCCAAAGACTCGCTCTATGATAGTAGAAACTACTCCTTGCAAGCTTTGCTATGGTGAGTAAGTCAGATAACACGTGCTGTTGTCTTAGTCCTTCGATGAGCCTTGCTTTTTGTCTGCTTGTTCCTCCGCTCTGAGCAAGGCATCGAGCTTTTTTAAATACGCATTCTCCGCTCGTAGATACTCGTTCTCACGTTTGAGCTCTGCTAGGGTCTTGTCCTCATCAGGTTTGTCTGTGATAGGAGAGGTCATAGGATTACTACCTTTATATTTAGAGGTGAGTCCAGACATACCGTAGTGTCGATAAGCGTTGTGCCAGTGGCTAATAAGCGCAGGTGAGCTGATAGTAAACCTAAGGGCAGTTTCAGACTGACTTAGTCCTTCTGATAACATCACAGCGAGCACTTTATACTTAAAGTCGCTACTGTATTTAGTCCTATCGACCTTAGGCTTGATAGCGTCTATGCCACCATGTTGATATTGCTCGACCCATTTGCTGACAAACCGCGGATTTACAGAAAACTTCTCACTGGTAGCATGTCCGCTATGTCCTTGCTTGTAGTATGCTATGACTTTGATCTTAAAGTCTAGATCGTAACGCATAAAATAACCCCCATAAATTGTGTCCAACTTATGGGGGGCAGTTCAGTTGCTGGCTTTTTTGCACGCCTAAAAAAGTAAAAAACTAGTATTGGTGTTTCTGTACAAAGTAGTACACTACTATTGGCGACTTCTTTACGGGTCGTAGTTATTTCATGGCTAATTATATGAGGATAAGCGCATGGCGGACAAAGGCCGAGTTGCTAAATATCAAGCGGATAGAACCAACCAAAAACTTTATTTTTGTCGTCTTTCTTGTCAAGCGGCAGGGAGTAGTATTAATAAACAGCTGTATCAAGCACACTGTGAGACCGCTATCTTTCATTTATATGGAACTTTTTTGGCCTTTATGCAGGAGCTTGCTCAGTTCTATAGTTTGGATATGAAAGCACCCACTTTGGCAGATATCGAGCAAGCATTAAGTGCACGCACGCAAGTATCACCAGAGGTGCAGCGCTTACAACAGCTGCAGCAACAGGGGGTTTTGGCTAATATAGAGCGAGCTTACCAGCGTTGTCTGTATGCTGTATTGCCTGATCAGTTGAGCGCTAGTGAAAGTACTGATCATATAGAAGACAAGCCAAAAGATTTGATCGTTAATGTGGTGACTTTGTCCAACCAGTGGTTGCCCGATGAATCAACTATCCGTGAATGGCGCCAGCAGTTTTTAGAGCTTATTGAGCAGCTACGCGCCGGTATGGTAGAGTTTTAGAGGGTTAATCAGTTATCTCTGGTATAGGTGGCATAGTTTCTACGGGCGTCACTGTCAGCGGGTTTTGCGGGGTGCTACTACTAGGAGGCGTTGTCGGTCTTGATGATGCTGGACGCCGATTATTGGTATTAGCACTACGATCAGTATTAGCGCTTTCTTCAACACTAGGGGCAGGCACTGGGCGCTGCTGTGTTTGAGTCTTAACTGGTTTTAGCGCACTGCTAGTGTCTTTATCATCATCGGATTCTATGACTCCATCATCGGTCATCTCTAGTACACGTAGTTTCTGCTTTTCTGACTTTGCTTTGTTATTAACGGATACCCATTGGTGAGGCCGATTTCTGAGCTGTGATTTCATAAAATCCATCCATACCGGTAGTGCTGCCACCCCGCCGTATTCACGGCGTCCTAGTGTGGAGGGCTGATCAAAACCCATCCAAACGACCGTAGCATTAGTGGGATGGAACCCTGCAAACCAGGCGTCTTTGGCTTCATTGGTGGTTCCTGTTTTACCACCGATATCGCTGCGACCTAAGCTTTTAGCTTTTACAGCCGTACCGCGCTGTACCACATCACGCAATATATCAGCCATCTCATAAGCAACCCTAGGCTGTAAGATGCGCGGTGCTTGAGTCGCATTGACATATTGTACTACAGGGGCATGCAAACGATCCGCCTCTGGACTGGCATCATAAATATCTAGATCAATAGCTGTATTGCTATCTGCTTTATTTTGGTCACCGTCCTCACTTTCGCTCTTTTTTATATTTTGGTTCTGATCAGCGGTCTGCTCATCCTCAGTATCACTAGTAGCGTCGTCTGCAGTATCGTCCTCAACAGACGCTTCATACTCTGTAATCAGCTGTTTATTAAGGTCGTCGACTTGTTCATTGAAACACAAAGCACAGGCTTGCTGCGGATTGGCCTGAAACAATAATTTATTGTTGTAGTTATACACTTGCTCAATAAAATAAGGTTGAACGCGGTGACCACCATTAGCGAAGGTAGCGTAAGCGGTTGCCATTTGTAACGGCGTTGCTTGTCCTGCTCCTAGTGCCAATGACAATGTTGTTGGCAGCTTCTCTTTATCAAGACCAAACTGATCTAATAAGTTGCGAGCATCAGAGATGCCAATAGCTTGTAACAATCGTATAGAGACTAGGTTGCGTGATAGATATAAACCGCGGCGTAAGGTAATGTCACCCAAAAAACGGGAGTCAGAGTTTTTAGGTTCCCAGTCGCCCACTTGTATAGGACGGTCTGAGACAATACTGTCTGGACGATAACCTTTTTCTAAAGCAGTAGTATAAATGAGCGGTTTAATCGTTGACCCTGGTTGACGCCATCCTTGTAGCGCACGGTTGAATTTACTGTGATTAAAGTCAAAACCACCAACTAACGCATTAACAGCTCCCGTATCTGGATCTAAGGAAACTAGACTGCCTTGTACTTCAGGGATTTGTGCCAGTTGCCAATTGCCATTGGCTGTTGAGATAAGACGAATAATGTCATTCTCACTGACAATCTGTGACGCGTTGCCAGGATAATAGCCAATTCGGTCAGCTGAAAAGTACTTGCGCGCCCAGCTCATACCTGACCAGTTGACTGTAACCTCATCACCAGACGGCAAGGTAGCTTCAAAGCTGCGCGAGTTGACCTTGGTTACTTTGGCAGGCAACATACCGCCGTAACGACGGAAATTCTCAATTGGCTCATCGTTGGCCTCAGCACCGCGCCAACCATGGCGATGATCATAAGCAATCAATCCTTTTAATACAGCTGCCTCAGCAGCCTGCTGCGCTTCGCTATCAACAGTGAGGCGTACCCGCCACCCTCCATTGACGACTTGTTCACCGTAGCGATTAACTAGTGCATAACGGGTCATCTCTGCCAAATAGGGCATATTGACATCAAGTTTTTCTTGGTACAGCTTTAAGCCAATAGGTGCGTTAATAGCTTCATCGTGCTGGGCCTTATCGATGTACCCAAGCTCATACATACGGCCAACGATCCAGTTGCGGCGAGTAAGCGCGCGCTCAGGATTAGCAACAGGATTATACTTTGAAGGTGCTTTTGGTAGGCCTGCAAGCATAGCCATCTCAGCTACGGTTAGATTATCTAAAGATTTACTGTAGTATTTTTTGGCAGCGGCTCGAATACCGTAGGCGCCTTCGCCCAAATATATCTTATTGACATATAGAGTCAGAATGTCGTTTTTGCTCAGCTCGTCTTCCATTTTGCGCGCTAGAAACAATTCAGTTAATTTTCGGTTCAAAGTACGCTCAGGGCTCAAAAAGTAATTTTTGGCAACCTGCATAGTAATGGTAGAACCACCGGTCTGACTCTCATCGTCAGTAACGGCTTCGGTAACCGCACGCCCAAGCCCTTTGATGCTGATACCGCTATGTTGAAAAAACGAAGAGTCTTCTGCTGCTAAAAAAGCATTAATTAGATTATCAGGAATATCTTCAAAGGTAACAGGCAACGACATACGGTTGCCGTATTGACCAATAAGCTTGTCGTCACTACTATATATTTGAAGCGGCATCTCAAGGCTAGCCGTCTTGATTTCTTGAATACTAGGTAGCGTTGGCGACAAATACATCGCCATACCATAGAAGCCAATTGGCACAGTTAATGCAAGAACAACCACTAGAGCTAGACCGGCAATAACAAGTCCCACCAAAAATTTAACGAGACGAGCAGTAGCATTTTTCTGGGTCATAATCAAACTTATTTATTAAAATCAGTAGCAAATGTTCCATTATACAGCGAACCAAACATTCAGGTCATGCTAAAAGTGTAATTTGTTCCCAAAGTGTTTTTAAATACTTGAATATGTCTATTAAGTAACGTATTGTATCTATTTATTACTAAATGATTTCAAAAAGTAAAATTATATAAGGTAAAGCGTTTGTGAGGCTACTTTCTTCTAAAGGTCGACATCTAGTTGGAGTAGATATATCTACTACCTCTGTAAAAATAGTCGATATACAGCGTCAACAAGGGATATTTCATCTAAAAGCTTATGGTATTGAGAAGTTACCGTTGGGTACGGTGGTCGATAAGCTAATCATTGATACCGAGGCGGTAGGTGATGCTATTACGCGTGCAGCCAAACGTTGTCAAGCTACAGGTAGTGATGCTGCTACCGCAGTTACAGGTTCAGCAGTCATTACTAAAATTATCGATATGGATGCAGGGTTAAGCGACGTTGAGCGCGAAGCTCAAATTCGCCTAGATGCTGATCAATACATCCCATATCCGCTAGAAGAAGTTAATTTGGACTTTGAAGTACTAGGTCCCTCATTAGTTGATGAAAATTTAGTACAAGTACTACTGGCAGCCTCACGATCAGAAAACGTTGATCAGCGCGTAGATGCGCTGACTTTTGGTGGTTTAAAAACCAAGATCATGGACATTGAGTCGCATGCTATTGAGCGCTCGTTTGCGCTGATGGTAGATAGTTTACCAAGCTTGCCAGAGCTGGTAGCACTAGTGGATATCGGTCACAACCAGACTACGCTGTATATCGCCAAAAATGGTGAGTTCGTTTATAGCCGCGAACAACTATTTGGCGGCGCGCAGTTAACAGAAGCTATTCAAAATCGCTACGGCCTATCATTTGAAGAAGCTTCGGTTAATAAACGCGAGATTGCACTGCCTGATGATTATTACTCTGAGATCCTAACGCCGTTTATGGAAAGTACTATTCAGCAGATCACGCGCTCATTACAATTTTACTTCTCCTCTAGCCAATACAATAGTATTGATCACGTGGTACTTGCTGGCGGCAGTAGTGCTATCTCAGGCTTATCTAAGCTGGTGCAGCAGAAACTTGGCGTCCCCGTCACTACAGCTAATCCTTTTATCAATATGACAGTAGACCCTTATGTAGATAGTGAGCAGCTGGCTATTGATGCGCCAAGCTTACTTGCTGCCTGTGGCCTTGCGCTTAGGAGCTTTGACTAATGGCTCGTATTAATCTATTACCTTGGCGAGCAGAAGCGCGCGAACGCAGCAACAAAGAGTTCATGACTTTGGTTGTAGCTGTTATTTTATTAGCGTTGTTGTCAGCCTTTGCCTCTTGGAGCTATTTCAATAATGAGCTTGAAGAACAGCGCGATGCTAATGCGCTTATCGAGCAAGAAAACAGTCGTCTAGATACGGCGCTCACTGAGATTGATAGTTTGGAGCAACGCCGAGCAGATATTATCTCGCGTATGCAAGTGATTCAAGATTTACAAGGGCGGCGTCCAGTTCCCGTGCATTTATGGGATGACATCGCTAAAGCCATACCGCCTGCACTTTATATTAACAATTTTAAGCGCGAAGGTGACTTGCTCACTTTGACCGGACTTGCTGATAACCCCAATGTGGTGTCTAGTTTGATCCGTAACTTAGACAATACTAAATGGATGGGGGGTTCTGCTGTGCGTAACATCCAGCAAAACATTACTGCCTATCAGGCCGCGCCTGCTCTAAACGAGATGGTAACTGACGGCCAGCAGGCACGTCCCATATACCCTGAAGACAGCTATGTACAGTTTGTAGTGACAACGCAAGTGCAGTTAGAGACTATCGATCCTGATGACAGTGCTGAGTCTGGAGGTGAGTTGTGAAACTTGCGCGCAAAAAGAGTTTGCTGAAAACTAAAAAAGTTAAAAATCCGGCCGTAACTCCTAAAAAACAATTTAATTTCAATGACTTTCGCCGTAGTTTTGAGTCGTTAGATAGTGAAAACTATGGTAGCTGGCCCCTACCAGTCAAGATAACTGTATTTATCTTCATCATCGGCTTCATTGCTGCCTTATCTTGGGCTATGCCGATCAGTAGCAAGATTGACGCTATTAAAGCGGCTGAGAGTGAACAGCAAACTTTACTAGACAGCTACCGCGAAAAAGAATCACGGGCCCGTCATTTAGAAGCTTATAAAGCTCAGGTTAATCAGATGGAAGGCGAGTTTAAGACTTTACTTGATCAGCTTCCCAAAGATACTCGGGTTTCAGAGTTGGTAGAGGGTATCAATATGACTGGTGTTGGCAGTAATATTCGTTTTCAAGATATCTCAGTAGAGCCTGAGATTGAAAATGAGTTTTTCATCGAGCAGCCGATTCGTATTGCGGCTCTAGGTGAGTATCATCAGTTTGGTAGCTTTATTAGTGGCCTTGCAGCTCTGCCGCGAATTGTCACGATGCACGACTTTGAAGTCAGCAATCCGCAGCCAACTTTGGATACCCTGCCAGAGCTGAACTTAGTACTACAAACCAAGACTTATCGCTCAAAAGACTTAACGGCTGAAGAGGTAGCAACGACGCCAGCAACTGAAGCTACGGCTGAGGGCAACTAATATGAATATAAAACAACTGCCAGTCCTCATCACCTTAAGCATCACCACTTTATGGTTAACTGGTTGTACGGATCGCATTGGTATTGCAGGAAAGGCGATGGATGATATCCGTAATTCACCTTCACAGCCTATTGAGCCACCGCCGCAAGCTGAGCTGGTAGAGGATTTTGTATACAGTGCAAGCCTAGTACGTAGTCCCTTTTTGCCACCCAGTCTTGTAAATGTACAAGATTCAGCAGTCTCTACTGATGGCGTGCGTCCTGATATTACTCGAACAAAACAGCCTCTTGAACAGTATGAAATTGCCCAGCTGACTTTTCGGGGAATGGTGATATCGCCTGAAGGTCGGCAGTATGGACTAATACAGCGCCCAGATGGATCAGTTACTAGCGTTAAAGTAGGTGATTATCTTGGATTGAATGACGGTCGTATTGTTGAGATCACTCCAACCCAGATTAATTTGATTGAAATTGTGCCAGACAGCCGCGCAGGGTTTATTGAAAGACCACAATCGCTGGTTTCTCCTATAAGTTAAGTTGGCAGATTTTTTGAGGAATAAATAATGACAGTACGCAGTAACAAGATAATGACGATGAATAACCGTATGTCCTCGACTTTTGCGATATCTGCATTAGCAATCAGTATGGTTGCTGTTAGCAGCAGCGCTTACGCTGAACCGCGCATCAATAACGTCTCTGTAGTACAGACAGCACCTGCTGTTACGCAAATGCGTCTCGGATTTAGCAGTGCACCTGTACTACCTTCTGCTTATCAGCTCGATAACCCAAGCCGTTTGGTTTTGGATTTTGAGCAAGTACAAAATGGACTTGCAAGCCGCTTTAACGACTATAATATTGGTATGGTCAATGATGTTACTACTCTAAACAGCGATAGTACCACGCGCTTAATTGTAGGGTTAAAACAAAGCGGCAATTATACTACTGCTATTGATGGTAACGATTTACTGCTTACTCTCACCGATCCCAGTCGTGTATTAGCCGCACAGACCGTGACTACGCCAGCAACGACTGCGATCATAACCCCTATTGTTGAAACCAGTAGCGCAGGGGTTACTCCTATTATTACCGGTGCTAATAATATCAAAGTAAAAGCGCCTGCTGATAATACTATGGTGGTACGTGTCAACCCGCTATTGGATCCAAGACTTGCCTCCTCACAGGTGAGTAAACAATATAGCTATGATGGTCTGAGCGCTCTGAATTTTGCAGCAGGTAGTAATGGCGGCGGTGATATCAGTATTATGCTTGCTAATGAAGCGATTCCTGTCGATGTACAGCGTCAAGGCAATAAGCTGGTAGTAAGATTGACAGGCAGTACCGTACCTAAAAACCTGTTGCGCCGTTTAAACATCAACAGTGGCTTAGTAGATAGTGTCGATACTAAAAACCAAGGTCAAAGTGGTGTCATTACTATCAATATGACTGGTGATTATGAATATCAGGCTTATCAATCAGGCAATCAGCTCAACATCAGCATCAATAAGCCTGAGCTCTTACGGGATCCGACGCTTGAAGAAAAAGTCTATAACGGTGAAGCGCTATCTATGGAGTTTCAAGACGTCGAGATTCGTAGCGTTCTTGATATTTTAGCGCAGTTCACTGATATGAACATCGTTGCTAGCGACTCAGTAAGTGGTAACATTACGCTGCGTCTAATCAACGTACCTTGGGATCAAGCGCTCGATATCATCTTAAAAAGTAAGAATTTGGGCAAGCGTGAGAATGGCAACGTGATACTCATCGCTCCGTCTACCGAACTTGCTGAGCAAGAAGCACAAGAGCTTGCAGCTCAGCAAGCGGTCAAAGCCTATGCTCCGC
The DNA here is from genome assembly GCF_055699795.1 of Psychrobacter sp. M4. NCBI lineage: Bacteria > Pseudomonadati > Pseudomonadota > Gammaproteobacteria > Moraxellales > Moraxellaceae > Psychrobacter > Psychrobacter sp. M4. Next base: position 398,058 of record NZ_CM146740.1, read on the forward strand.
TGCGCACTGAGTATATCCGTCTTAGTTACGCTAAAGCGGCAGATGTGCTAAATCTTATCTCACAAGGTAGCGGGCCTACGGGTAATAACAGCGCTCTTAATACCGATACCGGCAACATTGATGATAATAATACGCTGCTGTCTAATCGAGGTACAGTCACCATTGACGAGCGTACTAATACGCTTATTGTTAAAGATGTGGCAGGCAGCATTGAAAATATTCATAAACTGATCAGCAAAATCGATATTCCTGTACGGCAAGTAATGATTGAGGCGCGGATCGTTAGTGCCTCTGATAGCTTTAGTAAAGAGATTGGCGTACGCTGGGGTATTTTATCTGATGGCGCGGCTAATAACCGCAATCTGCTGGTGGGTGGTAGCGATCAGACATTATGGGATCTCAAAGACTTCGATGTTGAAACCACAACGGTTAATGGGCAAACGGTCTCTTATCCATCCTACGATATCAGCCGTCCGCAAAATTTAAACGTAGATTTGGGTGTGAATAATCCCGCAGGAAGTATCGCTTTTGGTCTGCTGGGTCTATCAGATTTTATGCTTGATCTTGAGCTCTCGGCTATGCAAGCAGACAATCGCGGCGAGGTCATATCAACACCTAAGATTTTGACTGCTGATAAACAAACTGCCAAGATATCTTCAGGAACGCAGATTCCTTACCAAGAAGCCTCTGCCAGCGGTGCCACTACTACCAGCTTTAAAGAAGCGGCTCTGAGCTTAGAGGCCACTCCAAATATCACGCCTGATGGCAAGATTGGTTTACAGCTAGAGATTACCAACGGCTCGCCAGTATTTGGTAATGGCATTGTAGCTATTGCTGAGGACTCTATTTCTACCAATGTCGTTGTAGAAGACGGTCAAACCATTGTTTTGGGCGGTGTTTTCAAAAATACCACTAGAAATGGTGTTGATAAGGTACCTTTCTTAGGTGATCTGCCTTATATTGGCCGTGCATTTCGTAGAGATGTACGCGGTAACGAAAAAGAAGAATTGCTCATTTTCATTACCACAAAGCTGATCAATGATGGCACTAGTCGTTTGAATTAGACTGAACTTAAAGAGACTAATAAAGTTTTTAATAGAAAAAGCAGGCCTAAGAGCTTGCTTTTTTGTGTGCAGAGGTTTTGAAAATGGCTGTACACACAATAAATATAGCTTGTTACTAGCCAGAATATTAATGACGTTGTATGATAGTTGATTTATCTGAGTGTGTATTATGCGGGAGGAATTGCCATCAGTGTTCTTAGTTGGGCCGATGGGGGCAGGAAAGACCACGATAGGCCGACTGCTTGCTAAGCAGCTGGGACGCGAGTTTGTGGATAGTGATTGGTATATTGAATCGCAAACCGGTGCCGATATTGCTTGGATATTTGCCAAAGAAGGAGAGTCGGGGTTTCGTGCTCGTGAGACGCGGGCTATTGACGAGTTGACTAAGCGTCGGCAGATTGTGTTGGCAACTGGCGGCGGCGCAGTTATGTCTGCTGATAATCGAAAGTTCTTGCACGAGCGCGGTATAGTCGTCTACCTTAATGCACCCGTTGAGGTGCAAATAGCGCGCACGTCTAAAGATAAATCGCGACCACTGCTACAAAAGCCCAACCCTAAACAAATCTTACAAGATCTATATCATATTCGTGACCCGTTGTATCAACAGATAGCGCATATTATTTTGCCAACAGGTCATACGTATCCTCGGCATATGGTCAACAAATTACTGCAGCAACTTGAGAGTTTTTTTGAGTCTGAACATACAAGATCGATAATGGATACTCAAACAGAGACAATAAGCAATACCGTGACCGATACCAACACTGCTTCAACGCTTAAACCTTCAGCGAATGAATAAGCTACAAGTCCTAAGCATACTAAGCGTAGATATAAAATATAGGAAGACCTTATGGTAATGCCACTATTTAGCGACGGTTTAACCGTACATACTCAAAGCCATGACTATCCAATCATCATTCGAGCAAAAAGCACCATTGCTGAACAAATAACCCCTTATATCAGTGGACGACAAGTATTGATTGTCAGCAATGATACCGTCGCCCCTTTGTATCTACAACCTTTGCAAGAACAATTAGCGAAGCGCTTTACGGTCGCGGTTTGTATATTGCCCGATGGTGAGCAATACAAAAATCAAGCAAGCATCGATCAGATTTATGACGCATTAATGGCGCAGCACTTTAATCGTGATGTCACTTTGATTGCGCTTGGCGGCGGCGTTATAGGTGATATGACAGGATTTGCGGCGGCAAGCTTTATGCGCGGCGTGAATTTTATTCAAATTCCAACCACGCTGTTGTCGCAAGTCGATTCAAGCGTTGGCGGTAAAACGGGTATCAATCATCGTCAAGGCAAAAACATGATTGGTGCCTTTTGGCAGCCGCAAATGGTGCTTGCTGATATGAGCACTTTGCAAACTTTGCCCGCGCGTGAGTTGTCAGCTGGAGTGGCCGAGGTCATCAAATACGCTCTTATTATGGACAGCGAGTTTTTGACGTGGCTTGAGCAAAATTTACCAGCGATGATGGCATTAGATTTAGCCATACTTGGCGAGGCGGTAAAGCGCTGCTGTGAGTACAAAGCCACTGTTGTCGCGCAGGATGAAAGAGAAGCTGGTCTGCGAGCATTGCTCAATTTTGGTCATACCTTTGGTCATGTCATCGAAACTCACGAAGGCTACGGCAACTGGCTACACGGTGAGGCCGTGGCTGCTGGCATGGTACAGGCCGCCAAGCTATCACAGAAGATGGGCTGGCTAAGTGTTGATGATGTAGAGCGTATCAAGCATGTGTTGAAGCTCGCCAACCTACCAACTGAGCCGCCGCCAATTGCAGTCGATACGGCTCTTGATTTGATGGGTCATGATAAAAAGGTAAAACAAGGACAAATCCGGCTAATTTTGTTAAAATCGTTGGGGCAAGCTGTATTGACAGATGACTTCGAGGCGTCATTACTGACCGAGGTGTTGTCATAACTTATCCTACATTGTGGTGCCGCGCTCTTCAATAGTGCTTATAGTAGATAGCAGACAATCAGCTGTTTAATCGTATTTTTCAAGGAACTATTCATGGCAGCATCGAGCTCAACGATTCGCTCCAAAACTATATCTCATCGTCGTCAGGCGCTTATCTGGCTTATGATGACCTTGCTGCTGGGCGTAGTAACGGCGCTCATTTGGATGTTTAGTCAGACTCCAGCGATTGGTGCCAAAATTGAAAATGCTCCTATAGCAACGCCGCAAACTCTCAGCACTGAGCTTGAACAACCTTTGTCAGTTGAGGCGTTGCATGAGCTTGATAATGATGTACAGCCTATTAACTTTGAAGACACTATCCGTGATCTGCGCAATTATCCTGATGAGTTCAAAGATAAGCGTTTCTTGCTAGCCAATAAGGGCAAGTGGACCGTTCAAGTTATGAATGTCGCTGAAAATCAGGTGATTGCAAGCTATCTAGATGGCCGTGAAGATCGCCAAAAATTCTCCTATTTTCGCTATCGTGATGAAAATAACCAGCTGCGTTACATGCTTACGTATGGGCTTATGAGTAGCCCGCAAGAGGCAGTAGGGGCAGCTAAGTTGGTGGACTTTGGTTTGCCTGCCAATGTACGGGTATTACCAGAGGAGATCAGTCGCTATGTCGGTATTATTGACAACTATGAGCGCCCTGATCCTATTAAAGACTTAAGTACTAAACGCTCACGCTCAGTTAGATTGCAGCCTACGGAACGCGAAGTGCCAGTACGTGAACCTGAAATAACGACTGATTATGAGGATGGCTTTAATAGTGGGACGCCAAGCATTCGGCAGTCGACAAATACCGATGATACACTGACTCTTAATGAAGAGCGCATTGTTGCCAACGAAAATGCAGGAACAGCGTCTACCAGTACAAGTGATAAAGCGGAGCCTGAGACTAGAAAACTACCCGTTGTACCTACGCCGCCAAAACCACCAAGTCTTACTGACAATACTAGTAAAAGCCCTACTAATAGCGCTAATGGCCAAAACAATACCAGTACGGGTAATAGAGGTGCAAATACGGATGCTGCTAAAGACAATAATGATAGTATTAAAGAGTTGATAGAAGAAAAAGCGCCTTAGTGTTCCTAACCTAGGCTTGGTAATTAAAAGTATACTTGATGTTTGTCACTTTCTAGCTCGCTCTATTTAACGTAGGGCGAGCTTTTTTGTGGGTCAACGTTCACTTAAAAAGACTGGGCTCTTTTTTGCCGCTGTTGTCCTAACAGTAGTACAGTGCTGCTGAGAGGCTTCGTTTTCGGATATAAGTTGTACAGCATTAAAATTGCTTACAGCTAGTAAGATTTGTATCAATAGCAGATTAGTATCGGTCTACTAATTTTATTTAGTAGCGACTATAGTCGATAACATACAGCAAAATGTTTAATAAACCATGCCAATAGTATGGATATATTGAAATGACTATTACGGTCAAACTTCAATGAATTGCCAGAAAACAGTGGATTTTTCTACAAGCATTAACTAATATGAATAAGGGCGATGCTCTGTATGATTATCGTAAACGGTTATTTATTCCTTTAGTCGTTCATCCTACTCATAGTGTTTTAATCCTTGTCTACTGAGCTTTTATTATAGCCATTGTATTCAAGAGGTAATTATTGGCCGTATAAGCGCCAAGCTTATTTTCAAAGATTTTTGCAGTTATACGGTTATATATTTTTAGCGCTACTAGGAGGCTGCAATACAGAGTGTCTGATATTCAAATTCCATTGACCGTTATTTCATTAGATATTTAGTCAATTATTAATCGGAGTCGGTAGTATTTTTATAAAAACTACCAGTTGACAACGCCTATGAATAGTCATTAACAAGTTACTAGATTTAAGGACGTAAGTAGGTATTACATTGAGAATTATCCCAGCTCATTACTACTGACGACCGATCATCTGCTTGTGGTTATATCTTTTTAGATAAAGGAGTCGTGATAATTTCACTACCTCTAAGACGCTAAACCTATTTATTATAGTAGCTATTTAACAAGATATACGAATATCTATCATCAGCCCGTTCTGCTTGCGGCTTACAGTTTATGATCTGCATTGGATACATACACTGCCCGCTCATTTAAAAGGACTAGCTATGTCAATGATTTCCTCTCAAACCCATTTGGCGACGCCAGATGACTTCTCTGACAACTGTGGCTTTGGTTTAATCGCTCATATTGAGGGTCAAGCCAGTCATGATTTGGTCAAAACCGCTATTCATAGTCTTAGCTGTATGACTCATCGTGGCGGTGTCGCCGCTGATGGTAAAACTGGTGATGGCTGCGGCTTATTGCTAGCAACGCCTACTGAGTTTTTTAAAACTACTGCTAAAGAGCAGCAACTGTCTATCAGCGATAACTTTGCCGTTGGTATGGTTTTCACTAATGTAGATGCTGCCAAAGCGCAATACAGTGAGCAAGTATTAAACGAAGAGATTAGCGCTCAAGGTTTAGTCGTTGCAGGCTGGCGTAAGGTGCCTGTCAATCTAGATATCGTCGGTGAGATTGGCCGTGAGACGCTACCTGATTTTAAGCAAATATTTGTCAGTGCTGATGAGAGTCTTGGTAGCGACGATTTTAATCGCAAACTGTTTGTTGCGCGCAAAAAAGCTGAGCAGCGCCTGACCCATGATGAGCTGTTTTATGTCTGCTCCTTAAACTGTCAGACCATCATTTACAAAGGTTTGGTGATGCCATCGGACTTGCCAGCATTCTTTTTAGATTTGCAAGATGAGCGTTTGGCCTCACACATTGTTGTGTTTCATCAGCGTTTCTCCACCAATACGCTGCCGCGCTGGCCGCTTGCGCAGCCGTTTCGCTACCTTGCGCACAACGGTGAGCTTAATACCATCACCGGTAACCGTAACTGGTCGGAGGCACGCACCCCGAAACTCAAATCTGATAAATTGCCCAATTTAAATGAACTTGCACCATTAGTTAATCGTACCGGTTCTGACTCTTCAAGCCTAGATAACATGCTTGAGGTGTTAGTGTCTGGTGGTATGAGTCTGTTTCATTCGATGTCGATTTTAGTACCGCCAGCGTGGCAAAACGTCGATAGTATGGATATGGATCTACGCGCGTTTTATGAGTTTTACTCGCAGCACATGGAGGCGTGGGATGGGCCAGCAGGATTGGTCATTCAAGATGGGCGCTACGCCGTTTGTATGCTTGATCGTAACGGTTTGCGCCCGTCGCGCTGGGTCACGACGAAAAACGGTTATATTACGGTGGCATCAGAGATTGGTGTGTGGGATTATACGCCAAAGGATGTACTAGCCAAAGGCCGCGTAGGCCCAGGTCAGATGCTGGTCGTTGATACCATGACCGGACAGATCTTAGATACAAAAATGATCAGCACTTTGCTCAAAAAGGCGCATCCGTATCGTAAGTGGCTACGCGAAGAGGCCACTCGTATTCGTGATGATGAGCGCTTAGAAGAAGAGCTTGCGGCAAAGGCGTGCCGCGGCGATAAGCTTAAATCCTTACAAAAGATGTATCACATCACTAATGAAGAGCGCACGGAGATCATTCGTCCCAACGCTGAAAATGCTCAAGAGCCTGTCGGTTCTATGGGCGATGATACGCCAATGGCGGTATTATCGCAGCAGATTCGTCATGTCGGTGACTTTTTTCGTCAACAGTTCGCGCAGGTGACCAATCCGCCGATAGATCCATTACGTGAATCTATTGTCATGTCGCTGCAAACCTGTCTTGGCGCGCAAACCAATCTATTTGCACCCACTGCCAAGGACGCCCACCGGATTATTTTATCGTCGCCGGTGTTGTCTGCCAGCAAAATGCAGCAGCTTGAAACCTTGGATGATCCAGCATTTAAGATGGCGCGCATTGATCTTAATTATGATATTAGTATGCAGCTCTGTGAGGCGATCAAAGTGATTTGTGAGCAAGTTGCGAGCGCTATTCGTGCTGGCGATACACTGATTGTATTGTCGGATAAAGACATCCATCCTGATAAAGTGCCTGCCAATGCTATTATGGTAACGGGCGCGGTGCACCATTATTTAATTAGCGAGGGTATCCGTACCAATGCTAATTTAATTATTGAGACGGGTCTGGCGCGCGACTCGCATCAAGTGGCGGTACTGATCGGCTTTGGAGCGACCTGTGTTTATCCATATTTAGCCTACGATGTTATCGATGACTTGGTAGCGTCCGGTGAGCTATTAGGTGACCCTATTCAAGCACGCGTGAACTTTCGTAAGGGCTTAAATAAAGGCTTGCTCAAAATTTTATCAAAAATGGGTATCTCAACCATCGTCTCTTACCGCGGCGCGCAGTTATTTGAGGCAGTTGGATTATCTGAGGAAGTGGTTGATTTGTGCTTCAAAGGCGTGCAAAGCCGTATTAAAGGCGCAACTTTTGCAGACCTAGCAGCCGATCAATTACAGCTAGCGGCCAATGCCTTCAAACGCCGAGCGCCACTTGATCAAGGTGGTCTGCTCAAATTTGTGTTTAACAAAGAGTATCATGCCTTTAATCCTGATGTAATCAACAGTCTACATACCGCGGTACGTACGGGGGACTATGACAATTATTTGCACTATGCCAATTTAGTTAATAGTCGTCCGGTAGCGACGCTGCGCGATTTGCTGCAGCTTAAAACTGATAAACCTATTGCTGTCGATCAGGTTGAGGATGTCTCTGAGATTCTATCGCGCTTTGACTCAGCTGGCATGTCACTTGGCGCTTTATCGCCTGAAGCTCATGAATCGATAGCGATGGCGATGAATACTATAGGCGGGCGCTCAAACTCTGGTGAGGGCGGCGAGGATCCAGTGCGTTACGGCACCCTGCGCAACTCCAAAATCAAGCAGGTAGCTTCAGGGCGCTTCGGGGTTACGCCTGCTTATTTGCGCTCAGCTGAGGTCATGCAAATAAAAGTCGCGCAGGGAGCAAAGCCAGGTGAAGGGGGTCAGCTGCCAGGCGGTAAGGTTAATGCACTCATTGCGCGTCTGCGTTACTCAGTACCGGGGGTGACTTTGATCTCGCCGCCGCCGCATCATGATATTTATTCTATCGAGGATTTAGCGCAGCTGATCTTTGATCTCAAACAAGTCAACCCTGACGCTTTAGTCTCCGTCAAGCTGGTCTCCCGTCCGGGCGTGGGCACGATCGCCACAGGAGTAGCCAAGGCTTATGCTGACCTGATTACTATCTCAGGCTATGACGGTGGCACGGCAGCGTCTCCATTATCTTCTATCCATCACGCTGGCTCGCCATGGGAGCTTGGCCTCGCTGAAACCCACCAATCACTACGAGTCAACGGTCTGCGTGATAAAGTGCGAATCCAAACTGATGGTGGTCTCAAGACTGGCCTTGATGTGGTGAAAGCGGCGATTTTGGGCGCAGAAAGCTTTGGCTTTGGTACCACGCCGATGATCGCCGTTGGCTGCAAATACTTGCGCATCTGTCACCTCAATAACTGTCCGACCGGCGTTGCCACGCAAAAAGCCCAACTGCGTGATGAGCATTTCATCGGCGAGGCGGAGATGCTGATTAACTTCTTCAAATTTGTCGCCACTGAAACCCGCGAGTGGCTCGCCGCTCTTGGCGTACGTAGTATGGAGGAGTTGGTTGGGCGCACTGATTTATTAGAGATATTAGAGGGTAATACCGATAAACAGCGTCATCTGGATTTATCACCCTTACTCTTTAGTCATCCAGCCAGTAGCGGCAAGGCACAGACCTGTCAAGTTGCACGTAACGAGCCGTTTGATAAAGGCCTGCTAGCTGAGCAAATGATTAGCGATATGCTGATCAGTATCCGTAAAGGATCAGGTGGTGATTATAGCTACTACGTCGGTAACTGTGATCGCTCTATTGGCGCGCGAATCTCCGGTGAGATCGCTGCGCAGTGGGGCAACTTAGGCATGAGCGATATGCCCATTAAGCTGCATTTAACGGGCACAGCAGGGCAAAGCCTAGGCGTTTGGAACGCAGGCGGGCTGCATATTGAGCTTGAAGGCGATGCCAATGATTATGTTGGCAAAGGTATGGCAGGCGGCGAGATCGTCATCTATCCACCCAAAGATTCAAACTTTGTGTCGCAAGATACCGCAATTATCGGTAATACCTGTTTATACGGCGCAACGGGCGGTAAACTCTACGCGGCTGGTACCGCAGGTGAGCGCTTTGGGGTACGTAACTCAGGCGCCCATGCCGTCGTTGAGGGAACAGGTGATCACTGCTGCGAGTATATGACTGGCGGCATCGTCACCGTTCTTGGGCGTACAGGTCTTAACTTTGGCGCAGGTATGACTGGCGGTTTTGCTTATGTGCTCGATATGGAGGGCGACTTTTTTGATCGCTGCAATCATGAACTCATTGATCTTAACCGTATCTCAAGTGAGCAAACCGAAGGACATCGTATTTATTTACAACAAGTAATTGAACATCATGTCGCTAAAACCGGTAGTACATGGGGCAAAACCATTTTAGATGATTTTGATTACTATGTGCGTAAGGTCTACTTGGTTAAGCCCAAAGCTGCAAGCATTGTCAGTTTACTTAAAACCACGATGGCTGACCCGCAATAAAGAATAGGCTAATAGTTTTCAACCCGTATAAAGGCTCTAAATAAGTAACTGGCAGGGCATTGATGACAAGTTTTTATATTTAAAACGTCGTTTGCTATCTGCCAGCTACTTACAAAAAAGCCTAACATAGAAGAGACCATGGTCATGGCAAAACGTTTAGAAAATAACTTTCAGTTTTTAGAAGTACCGAGACTTGAGCCGCTCAAAAAAGATATTGCAACGCGTTCAACAGAATTTGTAGAGATCTATACGCCGCTTGAGAGTGAGCCGGTAGCTCAGCAGTCGCATCGCTGTCTTGAGTGTGGTAATCCCTACTGCGAGTGGAAATGTCCGGTACATAATTACATTCCTAATTGGCTAAAGCTTGCAACCGAGGGGCAAATCTTTCAAGCCGCTGAGCTGTGTCATCGTACCAATACTTTGCCTGAGGTTTGCGGGCGCGTTTGTCCACAAGATCGTCTTTGTGAGGGTGCTTGTACCCTCAATGACGGTTTTGGTGCGGTAACGATCGGCAATGTTGAGAAATACATTAACGACACTGCTTTTGCGCTAGGCTGGCGTCCTGATATGTCAGAGGTAGTTTGGACAGATAAAAAGGTTGCTATTATTGGCGCGGGACCTGCCGGTCTTGGCTGCGCAGATATCTTGGTCAGAAATGGCGTCAAGCCAGTAGTATTTGATAAACACCCTGAGATTGGCGGTCTGCTTACCTTTGGTATTCCAGAATTTAAAATGGAAAAAGACGTCATGCGTAACCGCCGCATTATCTTTGAAGGGATGGGGATTGAGTTTCGCCTTGAGACCGAAGTAGGTACTGATGTTAGCATTGATGAGCTGATGGATGATTATGATGCGGTGTTTATGGGTATGGGCACTTATACTTATATGCGCGGCGGCTTCGCTGGTGAAGAGCTTGACGGTGTACATGATGCACTGGACTTTTTGATTGCCAACGTCAATCGCTGCAACGATTGGGAGAAAAATCCTGAAGAGTATATTGATCTAAAAGGCAAACGCGTCGTGGTACTTGGCGGCGGCGATACAGCGATGGATTGTAACCGTACCAGCATTCGTCAAGGTGCCGAGCAGGTGGTTTGCGCTTATCGCCGTGATGAGGAGAATATGCCAGGCTCGCGCCGTGAAGTGGTTAACGCTCGTGAAGAGGGCGTTGAGTTTTTGTTTAATCGTCAACCGACTGAGATCATCGGTCTCAATGGTAAAGTGAATGGGGTAAAAGTGGTCACTACTCATTTGGGTGCGCCCGATAATCGCGGTCGCCGTCGTCCTGAACCTATCCCTAATTCTGAAGAGATTATTGCTTGCGATGCGGTGATCTTGGCTTTTGGTTTTCGTCCCAGCCCTGCTGAATGGTTTGAAACGCAGCAAGTGGCGCTTGATCCTACAGGGCGGGTATTGGCATTGGAGGAGCAAACCTATAAATTCCAAACTAAGAACCCCAAGATATTTGCCGGCGGCGACATGGTACGCGGTTCCGATTTAGTAGTGACCGCTATTTGGGAAGGCCGAGAAGCAGCTGAAGGTATCCTAGACTTTTTAGAGGTATAGCTTGCTATAAAATGTGTATCATGATTACTATTTTATACTCCTTAACGTCTTTTATCTTAGCAGGTAAAAGGCGTAATTTTTTATCGAGCGTTTATTTTTGATGAGCCGCCCCCACAATAGCTTTGAGTGTTATTTACATGATAGTCATTATCAAGTATTTAAAAATCTATAAGGCTGTTATTTTTATTTAAAAAGAGTGTTTTTTGTGAAACCGACCTTGTGGCAGCGCTTTAGCGCTCCGCTTACAGAACCGTATGCTCGCTACCTACATGCTGATATTTTGCATGCCATACGTTTGGGGGTGGCTGTATTAGCCGCATTATTGATCAATGCGCTTACCCATCTGCCGCATGGAGAATGGACGACTATTACTGTGTTTGTGATATTGGGATTGTTGCAGTATCAAGGGGCAATTTATACCAAAGCCAAAGAGCGTATATTGGGAACGCTGCTTGGGGTTGTGGTGGGTCTTGCATTTATTTGGCTCAGTCAAGATATAGGCGCTTGGCTGTGGCTATACTATATACTGATTGCCCTGATCAGCGGTGTCATCGGTTATGTGGCCGTTAAACAGCTCGGTTATATTGGGCTGCTTACCGGTATCACTATGCTGATGATCGTCTCCAGTCCTGATCAAAGTAACATCAGTCAAGACGGTCTTTATCGGGCTTTTAACATTCTGCTTGGTGCAGGCGTAGCAGTGGCTGTGACGTTAATTTTGCCCCTAAAATCAACGCTGATGTGGCGCTTTTTATTAGCCAGTAACCTTGAAGCTTGCAGTAACTTATATGCTGGAGTAGGAGATCATATCGGCGCTGATACGCTTAGCCATCAAACGTTTGGGCCTATTGAAAAGGATGACTCTGCTAATATTATTTATACCACCACCACTCGAATAACTGACGTGCCAGTCGATAAAGCGTTGGTTAAAGAGCTAAAAGAGATCAATAAACGGCTACTGGCAGTACGCCCGCATATGGCCGCAACGATAAGTGAATCAGGTATCAAAAAAGAGACTATTGAGACTATTCAGCGTACCCATCGTAATATCATTGGTACCATTGATTTGTTGTTGAGCGCAGCGCCGCGATTAGCAAGTATTGAGATTGATGAAGACAATTATATCCTGCTGATGCATTATCAGCATGAGTTGACGCAAGCGATGCAGCATATAGCCGCAGTACTACGTAGTCCAAGCGATGAGATGTTTCGACCGATTACGCGTATTGAGGTGTCAGAGTATCCAAGCGTGCAGTACTTGGCGTTTGAATGGCAAGGTTACTTTTGGTTGACGCAAACTCTACAAACGCAGTTGCAGCGTTTGAGTGATTTACTATAAAAAACCAGTCCGCAGTGGTATGCCGCCTCCGGTCTTCGTTACCAGCGCCGTGAGCAGCGCCGAATTGAAGAGCACGGCGGTGAGACAGATTTGCATTTATAACTTCTATAGTTAGTTCGAAATAAAAACGTTACGCCAATACTAGCAGCACTGTATCGGTTTTAAAGTGAATCGACCATATATAATAGATAAGCATAAAAAAACGCTAGTCATTACTTACTAGCGTTTTTCGTTAATAATAAATTTTCGTTTTAACGACCCGTTTTGAGCATATCCCAATACTGCTGATACACTTGTAGCGCCTCATCACCAACATCTTCTTGGAACTCAGCATTAGCAAGCACATCTTGCGGAGGATAAATGACTGGATTATTACGGACCTCTTCATCCATCAATTCGCGTGCTGCCATATTGGGTGAGGCGTAACCAATCTCTTCGCTGATAATCTTGGCATTTTCAGGACGCAAAATATAGTCGATAAACTGGTGCGCAGCGTCCACTTGCTTAGCATTTTTTGGAATAACAAAGTTGTCCATCCAGAGAATCGCGCCCTCGGTAGGGTACTTATAGACTAGGCTTGTCAGACCCTCATCGTTAGCCATGACCGCCTCACCATTCCACGTCATACCAACGTTAGTCTCGCCTTCCATATAAGGGATACGCGTGGCGTCCGAATTAAAGGTTTTGACATTAGGCATGATGGTAGTGAGCTTATCATAAGCCGCTTTGATCTCATCAGGGTTACTGCTATTGCCTGAATAGCCAAGCGTTAATAGCGCCATACCGAACACCTCGCGCATATCGTTCATCAGCATGACTTGGTTCTCAAAATCAGGACGCCATAAGTCATTCCAGCTATTGACTGTGGCAGGATCGATGACATCACCGTTGATAGCAAGGCCGGTGCTACCCCACATATAGGGAATAGAGTACTTATTATCAGGATCGACTTTGGTATTGGTAAATGAAGTATCTAAATTACTAAAATTGCTCAGTTTTGATTTATCTAACTCTTGGAGTAATCCTTCGTTAGCCATCTTTTCTACATAATAAGTTGAGGGCACGGCAAGATCATACTGGCTAGAATCATCTAGCAGTTTGAGCTTAGCATACATCGCTTCATTAGAGTCAAAAGTGGTGTAGTTGACATTGATGCCCGTCTCATCTTCAAAGCCAGCCAAGATCTCTTGCGGCATATACTCAGACCAGTTATATAAATTTAGGGTCACGTCACTATCAGTTGCTGCATTTTCAGAGTTACTACAGCTAGCAAGCGTAAGTCCAATAGCTGCACATAATAGCGCCTTAGGAAAAATATGAATAGAGTTTGGGGCAAACGAGCGAGATGATAAAAAAGGCAAGATTACTCTCCTAGATAAATCAAAAATAAAAACTGAGACACAATAATATAGGTATGGTTACTATTATGGTCATTCTCAATGATCATTTAAAGGGTAACGACTTAGATTTACTTAGTTTACCTAGCATTGTAGTCTATTTTCTCGCTTCACAACCATTGTTAATAGATATGCTATGATTGATTCGCTTTAAGACTAGATTGAGAGCTCATAGACGCTATTGCATTTGAGTAAGGTTTATAAGGATGAGTATTAATGGAACAAAATGATATAGTTATCCCAGTATTGTTCACTAATAAAGTGGCTATTGTCACCGGTGCCAGTCGCGGTCTTGGTGCTCAAATCGCTCAGCAGATGGCAGCAGCAGGCGCAAGTGTTTGTGTCAATTATTTTAACAATAAGGATGCTGCTGAAAAAGTGGTTAATGATATTGAATCTGCTGGTGGACAAGCATTTGCTTATCAAGCTGACGTTAGGGAGTTTGAGCAAGTGAAATCAATGGCTAGCGAAGTGATCAAACGTTATGGACGTATTGATATTTTAGTCAATAATGCACTGCCAAGCTACCAATTCGACCCAAGCGCTGACTATACCAGTATCGCAACTGTCAAGTGGACACATTTCTCTCAGCAGCTAAATGGCATCGTTAAAGGTGCAGTCAATACGGTACAAGCCGTACTACCGCAGATGAAAACTCAAAAAATGGGCAAGATTATTAATATCTCAACCAACCTTGTTTACAATCCGGTAGTCACTTATTACGATTATACGACGGCCAAGTCTGCATTGATTGGGCTTACAAGAAATTTAGCAGCGGAGCTTGGTCAATACGGTATCCGAGTTAATTTGCTGGCAGGTGGATTGTTAAAAACGACTGACGCCAGTAGTTTAACGACCGATGAAGTTTTCGACTATATTGCGACTACCACACCACTACGTCAAACGACCTCAGTTGCCGATTTTGCCAATGCAGTCTTATTGATGGCGTCTGATTTGAGCTCAGCAATCACAGGGCAGTCTATTGCCGTTGATGGTGGGTTGACTATGCCATAATTAAGTTATAGCAGATAGTAACAAACTTTGATGACTTGTATTTTGTAAATAAATTTTGATTCAACTGTATAAGAGAGGTTAGATGAATAATCGTAAGCGCGTTGGTATTATTAGCGCTTTAATAGGACTAATAGCCCTAATCGTATGGTTAAATGCCGGTACCTCTACGTCCGTTATCAATTGGCCAGTGGAGGCTTATTTGGGCGCAGTATTTACCATTGGCTGGTTAACTGGCGTTCCTGATTGGTTAGCTTATCTGCTAGCGGTCTTGTTATTTGTTCTGGTTATTGTAGTTTGCTATAAGCTAGGTAGCTGGCTTTATGGATTAGTTTTCAAATAAATTATTATCAAACAAAATCGCTATAGAATAAAAGTAATGGCAGAATTAATAGATATATTCACGCAAAAGCAGCAACGTATTAATGATTTTGTGCGCCGTGCCAACACGTTATTGCCTACTGATAACCCGCTATATTTTGATGGTCATTTTATTACCGGACAGACCGATCATCCTGATATCTTATTTATCGGGATCAATCCGGGGCATCGTGATTGGGATAATATTGAGGGTCGCCTTGCTAATACGCATCTAGTTCTCTATCAGCAGCAGCCCTGCAAGTATATCGCTGCGGCGGCTATGGGTAATCGCTTTGCTCGGCGGGTCATTGATGTAGTCTGCGATGGCGAGGTAAGCCGGCTTAGGAGCTGCGCTGAAACTAGTTTATTATCCTACTTTGCCAGTCCTACTGAGCGGGTAGTCAAAGCGCAGCTCAAGCAGTTGCCCAAAGAGATGCAGGTTGAACACAGGCAGTTAACGCAGTTACCTGTTAAGCAAATCAATCCTAGACATATTGTCTGTATTGGCTGGCGTACTTTTGATGAATTTCTAATTCGCTACGTGCAAGGTTTTAAAGACACTAGCCGATCACTACCGACTAAAAAGCTGCCTATTTGTATGCAAGGCATTGATAAAATGATGGATTATTATACTAAGATTGAATGGAACGGTATCATCGTTCATGGAGTTCGGCACTTTTCAACGCCGCTTAGCCGCGCCATGTTAGATGATATGAACGCTATTTTCCAAGACGTTTGGGCAAGCATTGATTGCGATCGAACTATAAGTAAATCATCAAAGTAAAATAATAAGCATGAACACAGATAAATAAAGGTAAAGCCTTAAACACCATACGCTGTAGTACCAGTAACTATCCAATAAGGTTACTGGTCTGCCACAGAGCTACTATGATTTAGAAATCTGCATGGTTTGAATAGAGGTAAACTCCTTAAGCCCCGTCTCGCCAAACTCTACCCCAAACCCTGAGTCTTTTACGCCGCCAAATGGGGCGTCCGGTTGAATCATCGCATGATTGTTGATCCAAACCGTACCGCATTCCAAACGCGCGGCAATGCTTTGCGCTTTTTCTAGATCTTTTGACCATACCGAGCCACCAAGACCCACTTGCAATCGATTGGCGCTAGCAATGGCTTCCTCGACATCAGTAAATTTAATAATCGGCAGGATAGGGCCAAACTGCTCTTCATCGACCAATCTTGCGCCATCATCGATATTGTTGACAAGCGTTATGGGATAAAAGTAGCCTGTCTCATCGGTAGCTTCACCGCCACATAAGAAGTTTGCTCCGCGCTCTTTGGCATCCTGCGCAAGGGTTTTTACGATATCGAGCTGTTGTTTGTTTTGTAGAGGGCCAAAGTCAGTATCTTCATCAAAACCGTTGCCCGTCTTCATACTGCGAGCCATGTTAGCTAAAGCGTCACAAAGCTCATCGTGCACAGACTCATGGACATAGAGCCGTTTTAGAGCGGCGCAAGTTTGGCCATTATTAATAAAAGAGGTTGCAAATATCTTTGGTGCACACGCTTCAATATCAGCATCTGCTAAGACGATACCCGCGTCATTACCGCCAAGCTCAAGCGTCAAGCGGGTTAAATTATCAGCCGCGCTTTTCATAATGGCTTTGCCTGTGGGCGTGGAGCCAGTAAATACAATTTTATCGATATCTTCATGCGATGTCATCGCCGCACCGATATCGCCTTCACCAGTTACTACGTTTAGCACACCAGCGGGCAAAATATCTTTTGCGATTTCAGCAAAGCGTAATACCGTCAATGGCGTCATCTCAGAGGGCTTCATGACCACCGTATTGCCTGTTAGCAAAGCAGGAATGATGTGCCAAATGCCTATCAATAAAGGGTAATTCCACGGCGTGATAGAGCCGACAACCCCAAGTGGCTTACGATGTAGCTCTATTCGTGCCGTCTCATTATCTTGAATGGTTTCAGGCGTTAACTCCATACTGGCAGTAGCACGAATCCATGCTAATGTCCCGCCAAATTCAAACCCTGCTCCCAAATCAGCGAAGCCTTTTGTTGGCTTGCCTTGCTCCTTGGTCAAAAGGGTCATCAGCTCCTCACCGTTGGCTTCAACTGCATCAGCAAGCTGCATGAGCAGGTCTCGGCGCTGGGCGTAAGTTAGTGCCGACCAAGCAGGGAACGCCGCTTTAGCCGCAGCGACAGCGTCGTTTAATTGCTCAGTAGTGGCCTTTGGCGCACGCGCGATGACAGATTTATCGGCAGGATTGATCACCTCAAAGTGATCGGTAGTGGCAACGCTTTCGCCGTTGATCATTAAGTTAAACTCTTCCATAGTAGGCACTCTTATAGTTAAAACTCTGTGAAAAGAGGATAGATAATGGCTGCATCAGCAGCGCATTATCTTCTATTTATTGGCTCATCTTTATCTTTTACGGCTATTTTTCATTTTTACTTATCATCGTCACTTTGATTCGTATTTAACGAAGGCGTCTCATTAAAGAAGTTCCACGGTTTTAGCAGCACATTTACCCATTCGGTTGGCATGATAGGCCACTCTTCAGCGCGGGCAATATGGGTAGTTCCTGTGGTCAACCACACGACTAAATCCTTGTTATGGATATTTTCATTATCGGCTGTAAACGTACCTAGTCCCGTATCTTTGTCTGAGCGGTTGGGATAAGTGCCTTCTGGGTACAGCTCATTTGGATCGTAATTAGTTACCCAAATTTGCTTATCCATAAAGTTAAGACGATTAAATAGCCATTCATCATCAGCAAAATTAGCGCCTTTGGCAATAGGATGGGTACCACCTGCAAAGGGAATCATTTGATAAGACACCGGATTACCCATTTTATTCTCTTTGCTGGCATTACTAATGAGACGTACAGAGGCCGGGTCAAAGTTTTCTGTAGCCGCTGATTCTGTCAAGACCGTAGTTTCACGAGTGCCCATAGCACTGGTACGTGGACCACCGCGCGTGTTTTCTTCTATTACCGAGTCTATACGGTTAATATGATTGGTCTTGCCATCGACATCCATATCTAAGCGAAAGTTGTAGATATGCTGGTGCGTGGGGCCGACAATATTATGATCAATCAAGGTGCCAAAGCGTGTATCTTCTTTAGCTGTCGGATCATGCATGGTTTTGGCAAGCACGCTTTTGGCCGCCTCGATACCAGTGGCACCGGCGTCAATACCAATCGTGCCATTGGGCTCAAATACCCAGTCAAAGATATAATCATAGTTACCTATGGTACTAATCCAGCGTACCACCAGCTCACGGCGCTCAGTACTGACGTTTTTTTGTCCCATTTCTTGATGTTTAAATTCAGGACCCGCGTAACGCTCAAATACGGCAATAGCGTTAGGGATAGTGTAGGGATTGCCTTCATAATCTGGCAGCACGGCATCAAGAAGTACCGCATTCTCCGGCGCATCAACATTCTTCTCTAGTGGCGAGGTTAGGGTGCCCATGCCATACTCACCAGAATCTAGATAAGACTTAAAGTACCAACCCATGTCAGGATCACCATAAGGCACCACCATACCGCCTAAGTTACCTTGATACATGATCTTGCGATCCACGCCTTTATCATTAAAAGTAACTGTGCTCAGCTGCAAGCCGGTGCGGCTATCAAGGCCAATATGGAATTTCCAATCGTGCCATTCAACATCGCGGCCGGTAATGGTGTAGTTTTTGCCTTCAGGTTCAATGACTCTTAGC
Organism: Psychrobacter sp. M4; assembly: GCF_055699795.1. Classification (NCBI taxonomy): domain Bacteria; kingdom Pseudomonadati; phylum Pseudomonadota; class Gammaproteobacteria; order Moraxellales; family Moraxellaceae; genus Psychrobacter; species Psychrobacter sp. M4. Next base: position 417,040 of record NZ_CM146740.1, read on the forward strand.
GGTTTACTGGTAATTATGTCTTGATCGCGGCCATCAATCGGGCGCGGGGTCATCGGTATAGGAATAATGCTACCTTCCTCTATTTTGATAATTTTGCGCTCATCTAAATCGACAACGGCCACTAAGTTTTCGATAGGATGCGCCCAATAGTTACCATCACCAACATCTAAATAAGACACTATTTTGAGCACGCGTAGCTGCTGATCTAGATTGTCTTTTCCACCAAAATAGCCAACTGTTAAAGGGGTGCCGACGACTTTTGACACATCGTTAACACCGCGTTTTTTTAGGGCTGCAGCGTACTCTGGACTAGATTGAATAATCTCTTGCACGGCTATGAAGTCGTCTAGCAGTACCATACCAAAGGTGTTCTCTAGTACCTTCCAGCTAGTCAGCGTATTTTTGTTTAAGTTTGCTTCTCCTTCAACGACCGTATTGCCTTTTAAAATAGTAAAAGTAGCTACGCGGTCGCCTGTATAAGGCGCTTTTTCAGTTACACTTTTCCAAACTTTGTCTTTATCAGGCTGCTTTAAGCGAATATCAGAGAAGCGTAAGTTGGTTTCAGTAGGTTTGGCCTTATTGATAATAGCAACCGTTTGTTTAATCTCATCACTGCTTAAAACATTAAGGGGATGCGGATTTTGTTCTATCTTAAACGTTTGATCAAGGTTTGATTGCAAAAGCTCATTGGCCAAGGTGTCAGGTACTAACGCTTGACCGTCTTTAACCACTAGCGGATTAGTAATGGCTAGTGCTTGACCATTGACCATAGCAGTGCGGCTATTGGGTTTGATCTGTACGCGAGTGGAGTTTTTGGTGATGGTATACACATCAACGTAGCTGTCATATTCAACGTCTGCACCTGCTGTCATCATGGCATCGTTAAGCGGAACCATATCCACACTGCCGCCATGTGCCAAAGCTTGACTGCTATAAATAAGCATCAAACTGCCAGCTAGAGTGGTCAAGATAGATTTACCGATACTACTAGAAACTGACTTACTGAAGTCAGACGCGTGTTTTTGCTTAAAAGAGAGGTTGGACTGAAAGCGTTTCATATATGATTTCCTTATCATTTAAGAGGTAGAGATAACCCACAAGTTTAGTCAATCACTTATCCAAGCAATTGAAGTTATAGGTCAGTTCTAAGACAAATTCCGTTTTGTATCAGTATCAGACCAATATAACAATAGTTAAGCTATAGGACAATCACTTATTTAACAAACTAAAAGGCAGAAGGCTATATAAATTAGCAATCATGTTAGCAATCATGGTAGAGGTTGCTTTTGATCATTTAATCTTTATATATATTAAACATTAAGTCTGTATAAGTTAGGATTTTTAACCTATTAAAGGTGGATAAAGTTTAAAAAAGGATAGCCATATGAATATCTTTAAGCAAGACAATGCTAAGATAAAAGACGATAGCGGTGAAGCGATTGAAGATATTTTAGAAAATAACTTGGTTAAGATAGCACCCCGTCATCCAGAGAGTCGGCTTAAGCCAGAGTGGTTATTTTTGTATGAAAAGTTGCCTTCTAGTCAATGGTACGATACCGACTATGCTCATAAAACCGCTAGCTGGCTTGGGGTGCATCGCAGTATACGCAGACGTCAACAGGTTTTAGAGCAGCTGAGCGCCGAGTATCAAATGGGCGCGCTGAATTGGTCAAACTATCGCGTGCAGATACTACCGCGTATTGAGGAGCATGTTTTCAAATTGCACCAGCACCATAGTATTGAGGATAGAAGATATTTTCCTAGTTTCGTCGATGCCTACCCGCAACTAAAATCTGGCTTCGAGATACTAGAGCGCGACCATAAGCGTTTAGATGGATTGCTCAATGAGTTGCAAACGCTCAATAACACCCTAGCCATGAGCGTAGAAGAAGATAGGACACTGGCTGAGCACTTGCACCATACTTTGCTTGCCGCCAGCGATGTGCTTGCCAGTCATTTAAGCGATGAAGAGGATTTAGTCATTCCTATTTTGGGCTTGCGTCAAGATGAAAAAAACAGCTTTTTATAAGGCGACATGCAACTGATCTAGCACCGCTTGAATGCCATACTCTTCAATCGTACCAGTTACAAAATCTGCGCGCTCAATCAGGGCTGGCTGCCCATCTCCCATAGCGACGGCATAGCCGACTAAGTCAAACATCTCAAGATCATTCATACCATCACCAAAGGCCATACATTCCTTGGCATCGACGCCATAGTACTCACAAACATCAAGAATACCACGCGCTTTTGAGGCATCAATCGGCAAAATGTCCGCGCCTGTATTATGCCAATGTACCAGTTTAAGAGCATAGCTAGCAAAATCAATGTTTTGCATTTTATCAATCTGATTGTTGAAAAATACCGAGCACTGATAGACTTGATTGCTTTGATAATAGTAAGGGTCAACGATGGAGTTTGGCGTGCGCGCATTAAACTCTCGCAGACGCTCATTTTCGCCCGACCAAGCAATGTGGGTAGCTGAGTCAAACTTATGAATAAGCTCGCTAGTTTGGCACAGCTCTACGATCTTCGTTGTCTGTGGTTCTGTTAAAGGATAGTGGCTGATTCTGTCCTTGGTATTAAAGCTATATTGACCATTCATACAGATGATAGCGTCCAGCACATCAGCTTCAAGTAGCGCTAAAATATCGGGCGGCAGTATCGCTTTTGAGCGTCCTGTAGAGATGATAAGTTTGATATCCGTCTTAGCCAGTGCTTCAAGCGTCGCTTGATTGTGCTTAGCGATAATACCTTTACGACTTAGCGTATCGTCAATATCAAAAAAGATAATTTTTGGCGTTGGGATATCGCTTGTGGTTAATGCGCCGCTCGCCTTAAATTCGGTAAACATAATTGTCCTTTAGTTTTTATATTCTATTATTGAGCTCTTTTTGCACAAAAACAAGGTCAAAACTCTGATCTGGCGGATAAAGTCTTCTAGTGAGTTTAGCGAAATATCGTACTCTTTACCAATTTCAGGTACCTGCGTAACCCCTTACTTAAGGGTGAATCGTCCGGTATTGAACATGGGCGTTGGCATACTATAATACAAAACATGTTATTTGTTAGACGGTACGGCGGTTGAGTATGTCACTAAAAACCATAAGATTGTTTTTTAATCGAATGACTATATATAAACTACATAGATAATAACTATATATTAGTAATATTAATAAATTAGACTAACGAATTATAGTTATTGACAATAAAAACTAGGACGTCTCAATGACCGATTCTGCTCAAAATAACCCTAGCCAACAAGACCTAGATGACGATCTTTTTAGCGTCGCCCCGCGCCATCCTGATAGCCGCCTCGAGAGTGATTGGCTGTTTTTATACGAGAAATTGCCACCTGAGCAATGGTTTGGCGCGGACTACGCCTATAAGACTTCAGGCTGGCTTAAGGTACATACCAATATTCGTAAACGCCAACGTATCCTTACCCAAATCAGCGAAGCCTATCATAATGGTGATATGGACTGGGCGGAATACCGCTCGCAAATCCTTAAACGCATCAATATGCACGTGCTTAAACTGCATCAGCACCACGGGGTAGAGGACGACGGGTTCTTCCCTGAGTTTGTCAGTATGTACCCCAAGCTCGCGCCTGCTTTTGAGATATTAGGGCATGACCACGAGTATCTTAACGAGCTGCTTGATACCTTACAGGCACAGAATGATCAGCTGGCAAGAAGTGACACCGAGGACAAAGCACTGGCCGAAGAGCTACATAAAACGCTAGTCGCGGTGACCGATTTACTGCAGCAGCATCTCACTGATGAAGAGGATTTGGTGATTCCTATTTTGGGGCTGCGGCAGAGTTAGGGTTTGGTTTTCGGCGGTGAAAATTATCCTTAGTAGCTTCTCCCGCCTTACGCTTGTATCTGCTCACCCACGCGAGGCGAGGGCTACGGTTTGGGGTGTCTCCTGCTCTGCGAGCCACCCCAAAACCTAGCCCTCACAACTCGCCCAGCTCAGCAGGATACCGCTACAGTCGGGGCTAGCGGCAAGCTTATGTGCTTGCGACTATTGGTCGTGGTTAATGGTTTATGATTTGAAAAAGGTAGAGGATACATTAGATTAATGTTATCGATGTGTGTGGAACACACTACACTAAAAAAATTAACTAAAAATTGCTGAAATTAGTTTTGTACTACCATAAAAAATTACTAGAAATACAACTGCTATCATTACATAATAAAGATGTTTTTGCTTTTCTATTAAGCTATTAATTTGCTTCTTATCTTTAATCCATTGTTCTTTTAGACTAGATGGGATCTTGCCATCCTCTTCAAACTGCTCAACTTGTTTCTTAATATTACTAAGAACCTCATCTTGTACAGTTAAGGCAAAATAACAAATAGTAGCGTAAGCAATCAGTGCAAGTGCAATAATAATTTGACTACCATTATCGACTTCGATTTGATTACTTTTTAGAATGGCTGGTATTGCTGCAGCGATGGGTAAAGCTAGAACCTGAGATAGTACTTTTGACATACTATCATTGATTCGGCTTATGAATTTTTCACTATTTTCTTCAAGTTTTTTGACAAATTTTTCGTATTTAAAATCTTCAAGATATAAGTCATATTGTGAGTAAATTGACTTATTCAAACTTCTGATATCTTGAATAACATCCAGTAAGTGTAAAGACTCCTGACTAGAATTATTACTTTTAAGTACAGATGCTAATATGGATTTTTTCTCTTTATTATGTTTACTAGTTTTGTCATCGTTAAGCCAATTACAAAACTCGTCAATAATCTTAGCTGTGCTGTGATCCATGTCAATAACTAAGTTTATAATATCATTTATTCGATTAGAAATATCGTAACTTAATTCAAAAGTATGCTTACTATAAAAAATTAGCTTTTTATTAGCTAGACCGTAGGCTGGGCTTTTAGCCCAGCATTTAAATGCTATAAATATCTTATAGGCATAATCTATGCGATCTTATATCAGAGATAAGACTAAAGGAGGCACTTACTTTCTGACCATGAATCTAGCAAATCGTAAAAGTGAGCTGCTTACAAAGCACATCAATGAATTTCGCTACGCATATCAGTTGACCAAACAAAACCACGATTTTGAGCTTCATGCCATGATATTACTACCCGATCATGTACATATGCTCATTACTTTAGCAGAAAATAGCGATAACTATGCTGTCATAATTTCTAGTATAAAAACGCATTTTTCTCGCCAAATAAAAAGATCAAATAATGAAGTCATTAGCCATTCTAGAAGCAAAAAGCGTGAACGCGGTATTTGGCAGCGGCGGTTTTGGGAACATAGAATTAGAGACGAGTTAGATTATCAGCGCCATATGGATTATATTCATTACAACGCGGTCAAACATGGTTATGTCGCGCGTCCTTCCGATTGGCAATATTCAACGTTTCAAAGGTGCGTAGAAAAAGGGTTTTGTCCGCTTGATTGGGGTGGGGTAGGTGTTGATGTGATTGAAATTGATTATGATTGATTGTTGATTTGAGAGTTATTTTTTTGGCGTAGTTTTGCTGGGCTAAAAGCCCAGCCTACGCTTACTAGCTTTCATAAACGAGTACAAAGACTACTTAATGGGCACGGTCATAAGCTTTTATTTTTACCACCATACAGCCCTGATCTGAACCCTATCGAGAACAAATGGGCTCAAGTGAAGTTTCTACGCCAAGGCTGGATGGAAAATGATTTATCTAAATTGTTTTATGATATTTGCCCTGATCATAACAATTTTATTTTGAACTGACTATAGAAGAAAAAAACCGCATAGTACTCTACCTCGATACCAGAAATATCTGAGGTTATTTCAAAGTCATCAAGTTCAACAATTTTACTCATAAGTCTAGCCTAAGATAAGTAGTTAACAAGCACAGGCTGGGCTTTTAACCCAGCTTTCTAAAAATTAAATAAATAAACCCAAACTACCCAACCGCAACCCCAGTCACATTTTGAAAGCCCCTCGGCAACTGTCCACCACGATTACCACGACTGCCTTTATAATTCGCCAAATCCATCGGCTTTAAGGTCACATGACGTTTGCCCGCGGTAATAACCAAACTGTCTTGCAAGCTTAGCGGGGTGATAGCTAATACTTCCTCATCGTCTTTTAAGGTAATCATTTTATTGCCTTTACCGCGCGCTTGTTCAGGTAAATCATCCAATGCAAATATCAGTAAGTAGCCTGCATTGGTGACGACGGCGACGTGATCAGGATTGTTTCTTACCACGTTATCTTCGTTACTGGCATCTGTATTGGCGTCGATACGAGCTACTGGCAGCAGCTTACTATCAGCGCTAAGGTTGATGATATTCTTGCCTGATTTTTGGTTGGTGTCGAGGTTGCCCAGTCTATTGATAAAGCCATAACCATTGGAGCTGGCAAGGATAATACGCTGATCATTATTACCTGTTAATAGCTGCTCAAAGCTAGCACCTGCTGGCGGTTTTAACACGCTAGTTAATGGATCGCCTTGACCACGCGCAGAGGCGAGATTATGCGCATCGATACTATAGCTGCGTCCGGTACTATCAAGCACGTATATTTTTTCATTCGATTTACCGCGCACGTAGGCTTGATAGCTATCACCTGATCGATAGCTCATGCCAGGGGCGTCGACATCGTGACCTTTGGCAGCACGTATCCAGCCCGCTTTTGAGAGTATTGCCGTGATTGGTTCGCTGGGGACAAGATCGGACTCCTTTAAGGCTTGCGCTTCTTCGCGTTCTGCTAATGGCGACATACGCTCGTTACCATGCTCCTTCATATCAGCGCTGAGCTCATCAATGATGAGATTGGTCAAACTCTCTGGATTATCCAGATATTCTTGTAAGGTGGCACGCTCTGTGGCTAATTCGTCTTGCTCGCTTTTAAGCTCAATCTCCTCAAGCTTAGCAAGTTGGCGCAAGCGAATATCTAAGATAGCATTGGCTTGAATCTCAGTAAGGTCATAATTCTGCATCAAAGTGGCTTTAGGATCGTCTTCTTCGCGGATGATACGAATGACCTCGTCAATGTGCAAATAGGCAATCAGTAACCCTGCCAAGATGTGCAAGCGCTTATCAATTTTATTGAGGCGGAACTGGACGCGGCGGGTGACTACTGAGCGCCGGCAGACTAGCCATTCTTCTAAAATCTCTTTGAGGTTCTTGACTTGCGGCTTACCGTTGAGGCCAATCATATTCATATTGACACGATAATTGCTCTCAAGATCGGTGCTGGCAAACAAATGACTCATCACGCGCTCGACGTCGACGCGCGTTGATTTGAGCTCCAAGACAATACGGCAAGCGTTTTCGTGATCGGATTCGTCATGGATATCAACGATCCAAGGCAGTTTTTTGTCCATCATCAGCTTGGCGATTTGCTCTTGGATTTTATTACCGGAGACTTGATAAGGCAGCGCATTGATAATGACGAGATTTTTTTCTTTCGGATCAACATAAAAGGTCGCACGCATTTTATAGCTGCCACGGCCAGTCTCATAGATGGCTTGCAGATCTTTTTTGCTGGTGATGATCTCAGCAGGCGTCGGCAGATCAGGCGCAGGTATCGACTGCGTAAGCTGTTTGACCGATAAATCCGGGTTTTTAAGCAAACGAATAGCGGCGCGTACCACTTCATTGAGATTATGCGGCGGAATATCGGTTGCCATACCGACCGCAATACCTGTGGTGCCATTGAGTAAAATATTAGGCAGACGCGCCGGCAAAGTGACCGGCTCTTGCATGGTGCCATCGAAGTTGTCCTGCCAATCAACGGTACCTTGGCCAAGTTCGCTTAGCAAGGTATTGGCATAGGCGGACATCTTGGCTTCGGTATAGCGCATAGCGGCAAAAGATTTGGGATCATCAGGACTACCCCAATTGCCTTGCCCTGTGATGAGCGGATAGCGATAACTAAACGGCTGCGCCATCAGCACCATGGCCTCATAGCAAGCGCTGTCACCATGCGGATGGTATTTACCCAGCACGTCACCGACGGTACGCGCTGACTTTTTGGCCTTGGCGGTAGATTTCAGTCCAAGCTCGCTCATGGCATAGACGATACGGCGCTGCACCGGTTTGAGACCGTCGGCAATATTGGGCAGCGCGCGATCCATGATGACGTACATGGCGTAGTTAAGGTAGGCTTGTTCGGTGAACTCAGCAACGGAGCGCGTGTCCATTACATCATCGGATAGTAGTACATTATCAATAGTATCGGGCATAGAAGTATTTTCGCTTATAAAGTCTGATAAATATGAGTCGTTAGATAAGAAAATAGGATAGCGCTATCGTAAAGGATATTGCGGCAATTAAAAAGGTTTATAGCATAATAGACGACAAGGTGTGACGTATCACTGATGGTAGAGGCTTAGACAGATTACGCCATACCAAAAACAATGGTAGTTTAATGAACCATTCGCTACTGGTTAGAGTTATTAAACGTGAATAAGACAAAAATTCGTTTGGAATCTAAGTTCGATATACTATAATTATTGTAAACAAAGAAACAATATAGTAACAATAAAAACTGATAAAAGTTAATGTATGCTAAAGAAATAATATAAGAAAACAGGTATAAAACTAGGTTATACTATTGATTCAGTTGATAAAATAGGACGTCAAGTGTTTTATAAAAACCATAGCGTAATATTTTATATTGAGTAGTTTGTACAAAGTGTGTATGTTAAAGAACAAAGCAGTATTTATTGTCGATTATTCACAGGAGCACGAAGATTATGGACAATCAGGGCCAAGACAATTTAACTCGCCGTGATGACAAAGTGTGGCTACGAACTTATGAAGAGCTTGGTCTAACTTATGATATTGATATGCCAAGCGATGACACCTCGCTTATTGATATCTTTGAGCAGAGTTTTACTGAACATAAAGGCAAAACGGCTTTTGTCTGTATGGGCTCAACGCTTAGTTTTGAAGAAGTAGATTTATATAGCAAACAAGTTGCCGCTTATTTGCAGTCTTTAGGTTTGACTAAAGGCGACAAAGTAGCGGTTATGATGCCCAATATCTTACAGTTGCCTGTTGCCGTTATTGGCGTGCTACGAGCGGGCCTAACTTTAGTCAATGTCAATCCTTTATATACTAGCCGTGAGCTTGAACACCAACTCACTGACTCAGATGCCAAAGTATTAATCTTGGTCGAAAACTTTGCTAAAACTTATCAAGATATCGGTCATAAAGTCGTCGACCATGTGATGATCACCAGTATGGGTGATTTTATGGGAACGCTGAAAGGTTTTATGGTCAATACGGTCGTCCGTCACGTCAAAAAAATGGTACCGGACTATAAGATCGATAAAAGCATTGATTTTAAAAAAGCGCTCAAAAAAGTCTCGGTTAATAAATACCAGCGTCCAACGAATATCGGTCTTGATGATATCGCAGTATTACAGTATACCGGCGGCACCACTGGGGTTGCCAAAGGCGCAATGCTCACGCATAGAAATTTGGTTGCCAATTTGGTGCAATGTAACACCTTCTTAGGCAGTGCTTTTGATGAATTTGATCATAGTGGTGAGCAACCGGTTATCATGACGGCACTGCCGCTGTACCATATTTTCTCATTTACGGTGTGCGGTATGTTTGGTCTTTACCGCGGCTGTATTGGTTTATTAGTTCCTAATCCACGCGACCTCGATAGTCTAATAAAAGCCTATAAAGAAAATCCGCCCTCATTCTTCCCTGCGGTAAACACTTTGTTTAATGCTTTAGCAAATAATGAAGAGTTTAAAAGTCTAGATCATAGCAAGCTTAAGATGTCGATGGGCGGTGGTATGGCTGTGGTAAGTGCTACGGCTGAAAAATGGCGTCAAGTTACAGGTAACATCATCTCACAAGGCTATGGTCTGTCTGAAACAGCGCCTGTTGCTACCGCCAACCCAAGCAACAGTGCCACTTTTTCAGGGAATATCGGCGTACCTATGCCAGCGACTGATGTGGCTATCTTGGATGAAGCGGGTAACGAGGTGGAGCTTGGCGAGCGCGGCGAGATTAGTGTGCGTGGTCCGCAAGTTATGAAAGGCTACTGGCAACGCGAAGATGCTACGGCTGAGGTCATGACGCCTGATGGTTTCTTTCGTACTGGTGACATTGGTATTATGGACGAAAAAGGTTATGTCACTATTGTTGATCGCAAAAAGAACATGATCTTGGTCTCAGGGTTTAACGTCTATCCTAATGAAGTTGAAGAGGTCATGGCAGGTCATCCGAAGATCTTAGAGTGTGGAGTTATTGGGGTTGAAGATGACAACAGTGGTGAGGTGCCAAAGATTTTTGTAGTATGTCAAGATTCTAGCCTAACCAAGGACGACGTTCTTGCCTATGCTAAAGAGCATTTGACAGGTTATAAACGTCCGCGTCAGGTCCAGTTCATTGATGAGCTACCAAAATCAAACGTAGGTAAGATTCTACATAAAGATCTACGCACGCTTGAAGAGCAAGAAAATAGCAAAGCCTAATATCTTTTAAGGTAGCGCCAGTTAAGAAGTAGCACAGAAAATGATAAGGCAGCTAAACGGTTGCCTTATCATTTTTTATGATTGTTTTTTAGGGTTTAATACCAGCAGCACTGACCGCTTTTAAAATGTCTTAACTATAATAGTAGCGCTCGGCTTATTTTTATTAGCTGTCCATAGACATTTATAGAGAATTTTTAGCAAAAATGCTATAGTGCCTGCGCATACAGATTTAATATATTGATAAAAAAACCTCTTATAATTTACAAACATTCACTGCATCTATTTTATTATTAGATTATTTACACCGTTAATGGTAACGCTTAGGGAAAGTTATGACTGACAACGCCGATAAAAATAGCACTGATGATACTAGTGCATCTAAAGATAGTACTAATAATAAGGTCACCAAAGATGATAGTAGTGACCATGAGCAGTCAACTTCGAATATGACTGCGTTTCCTACTATGCCAAAGATTCCACATGATAGACCGTGGCTTGATGCTTATGAGCGTTATGGCATCAGTGCTGATATCGACATGCCCGATGATGAAACCTCTTTACTCGAGGTATTTGAGCGTAATTTTCGCCGTTATGGTCAAAAAACCGCTTATGTCTGCATGGGTGCTTCTATCAGCTACAAACAGCTAGATATTTATAGCCGTCAAATTGCCAGCTATCTACAGTCTTTAGGGCTAGTAAAAGGCGACAAAGTTGGCGTGATGATGCCCAACCTTTTGCAGTATCCTATTGTTGCCCTTGGAATTATCAGAGCGGGTATGGTACTGGTTAATATCAATCCTCTATATACCAGTCGTGAGTTATCGCATCAGCTGCATGATAGTGAAGCTAAAGCTATCTTTATCGTCGAAAACTTTGCCAAAACCTATCAAGATGTGGAAGATAAAGCTCAGATTGAGCATGTGATCGTCTGTAAGATTGGCGATATGCTAGGCTCCGTCAAAGGCGTCGTTGTCAATCTGGTTGCCAAGCACGTCAAAAAGATGATTCCTGCTTACAGTCTACCTGAGAGCACCAGCTTTAAACAGGCACTTGATGCCGTATCAGCAAGTAAATACAAGCGTCCGGATCTAAGCTTAAGTGATGTAGCTCTGCTGCAATACACGGGCGGTACGACGGGCGTTGCCAAAGGCGCTATGCTGAGCCATGGTAACTTAGTGGCCAACATGCTACAAATTAGTGTCCTTATTAATAGCGCTTTTGAAGACGACATTGATAGCGACGATGTTATTTTGACCGCATTGCCGTTATATCATGTGTTCTCGTTTATGGTCTGCGGTATGTATGCGATGTATCAAGGCCTAACCGGCCTGCTTATTCCGAACCCGCGCGACTTGGATGGTCTGATTAAAGAGATGGATAAGTATAAACCCGCCTTTATCCCAGCGGTAAACACTCTGTTTAATGGTCTGGTAAATAAAGACAGTTTTGCCAAGCTTGATTTTTCCAACCTAAAAGCAGCTATCGGCGGCGGTATGTCAGTACTGCCAAGCGTCGCTAAAGAGTGGCACCAGATCACCGGTCTACCTATTGTAGAGGGTTATGGCTTGTCCGAAACCTCGCCCGTAGTGGCCTTTAATCCGATGACTATTGCTCAATTTACGGGTAAGATCGGTATACCAGCCTCTAGTACGGATATCATCTTGATTGATGAAGAGGAAAACGAGGTCGCTATCGGCGAGCGCGGCGAGATTTGCGTTAAAGGGCCACAAGTGATGATAGGGTACCAAAATCGTCCTGATGAAACGGCCGAAACCTTTACTAAGCAAGGTTATCTCAAAACAGGCGATATCGGTATCATGGATGACAAAGGCTTTATCAAAATCGTCGACCGTAAAAAAGATATGATTATTGTCTCAGGATTCAACGTTTATCCTAATGAGATTGAAGAGGTTATGAGCGAGCATCCTAATGTTAAAGAATGCGGAGCCATTGGCATACCTAGTGATGAGCGCGGCGAAGATCCTAAGCTATTTGTGGTTAAAAAGGGCGAGGTAAGCGAACAAGAGCTGCTTGATTATGGCAAGAAAAATCTGACAGGCTATAAGCGTCCGCGTCATATCCAGTTCGTTGATGAGCTGCCTAAATCAAACGTGGGCAAAATCCTACGTAAAGAGCTACGTAAGATGGAAGGCCTAGAGTAAGGGACTTATCTTGCTATTGTATGGCTGTCACGTTAGGATATCTGCTTTATCCAAAACCGAAGGATTTTTATGCGTACTGATAACCGCAAGCTTGATCAACTTCGCCCGATTAGTTTTGAGCGTAACTATACCAAACATGCTGAAGGGTCAGTGCTCATCAGCTTTGGCGATACCAAGGTACTATGTACTGCCAGTATTGAAGCTGGGGTACCGCGCTGGCTTAAGGGCAAAGGTAAAGGCTGGATTACTGCTGAATATGGTATGTTGCCACGCGCGACCAATACCCGTAATCAACGTGAAGCGGCGCGCGGTAAGCAGTCAGGTCGCACCCAAGAGATCCAGCGTCTAATCGGTCGTAGTTTGCGCGCGATGATCGATTTAAGCAAGCTTGGTGAGAACACTATTTATCTTGACTGTGATGTGTTGCAAGCTGATGGCGGTACGCGTACGGCAAGTATCACTGGCGCGGCGGTCGCTTTAATGGACGCGCTTGAGAGCCTACAAAGAACCAAAAAGCTTAAAGCCGATCCTTTGATTGGTTTGGTCGCGGCCGTTTCTGTAGGTATGAAAGATGGCGAGGCTTATCTAGATTTGAACTACGAAGAAGATGCCAATTGCGATACCGACCTCAACGTTGTAATGACGCAAAAGGGCGAATTTATTGAACTGCAAGGAACCGCTGAGGAAAAACCTTTTACTCGTGCGCAAGCTGACGATATGTTAGCGCTAGCTGAAACAGGTATTGCTGATCTAATTGCTATGCAAAAAACAGCTCTGGGCTGGTAGGTTGTGGTATGTAGCATGATAGTATTATCATTACCTTTTGCTTGTTCAACACAGGTAGTCATACATGCTTAAGTTAACCGATGAGGGCGCCAAGATAACGCTACAAGACCAGCCACCAGCGAGTGACAATGGTCTGTTTTGGTTTGGAACGGCGTTATTAATTGGCGCTATAGCTGTAGCTATGGCTATGAGTTTGTTATCCGAGCGTTTATCGATCGGTGCTCTAGCGTTATTAATCGTGGGTTGTTTTATTTTTAATAGAAAACGGCAACAGCGCAAAAAGTCCATGAGCGGCATTATAAGCAGTGGGGTTTTATGGGTGCGGGCAGGCGAGTTGGTACATGATCATCAAGGTAAGCGTGCCGCTATTACATTAAATGACGGCGACAAAGTTACGTTGTTTGGTGAGCAGCTACAGATTGTTGATAGCAATGACAACCGTAAGTATCATATTAGTGGTTTTGATAATGTGCAAGAAGCAAAAGCGACTAAAGCAATATTAGAGAGGACAGCATTCAATAAACGTCATGCTAATATAAAAATGAACGGTGATTGAGCTAGTTTAATCATTGTCTACCACTGATAATTAATTGATAAAAAACCATCGTTACTGATGGTTTTTTATTTGTCTGAATGTGTTGAAATTCAATGAGATACTCATTTCTATTTTACCATTTATCTTTAAATGTCTACCTTTTATTGTAGTTATTTAAAAATTGTCTAAACAATAAAGCTTGCAGCCTCCTGCCTAAATGGTTTATAACTAGAAGCTGAACATTTTATAGTTTTAGCAAACATTATTGCTGTTTTAAAAGGAGCTGGTCATGCCGCCATTATCATTGTCGGTTGTTACCTGTTACAAGATATTATTTAGTCCCTCTGCAACTTCTACTACAAGTACCCCTGTTAAAATAGGTGCAAATATAAAAAAGACTTCTATTGCAGCGTTACTAACGTTGTTTTTAGGTGCTACCAACTACGCTTATGCCGATAGCATGAGTGCGCTTATTGCCCAAAAGTCAGCTTCATCACAGCTGACAGCGCCCCGTGCCAAAATAAGTACCCGCTCTACTATTCAGCGCGCACGTACGAACTATGGGTCTAGTGCCAATCCTATTTATACTACGCCTAGCTCCAACGCATATAATTATCAGCCGCCAACAAGCGCGCCTGCCGTTAATGTCACTTACCGCTATCCTACCAATAGTTATCCTACCTATTCTTATCCTGACAGTAGGCAGCAACCGCCATCAGTATTACCTGCCTTTTTATCTGGCAACTACGATAATGTAGATCGCGAGTATTTACCACTCTTGAGCCTTGCTGAAGCGCAAAGCCAGCAAGCGGCGCGCGGAGTAATCAGTACTGCGCGTAAGATGGCACTTAACGAGCGTACTATTATTCAAGGCGGCTGCTGGGACTATTTGGATGCGGTATTCAAACGAGCAGGAGTGACACGTGATACGGTACATAAAGGCGCGTATAGACAAGGACCGTACGCTAGTAGTGACGAGATTGAGATCGGCGATTGGCTCTACTACATCAATCATGGTTATAATGGTGTCGAGCATAGCGGTTTGTTTGTCGGCTGGGTTGACAAGTCCGCCAAGCAAGCGCTGATACTAAGCTATGCTGGTGAAAGCCGCCGCGAGCCAGCACGTTATCGAGTTTATGATTTGAGCAACGTTTATCAAATCATGCGGCCTACTATTTAGATTGTTTAATGCTTTTGTAATAGGCTTTAGATGATAACCATAAAAAAGCGCTCATACTTGTTGAAGTGACGAGCGCTTTTCACGTTGTAAATTATAAGTCTTTTAATCAACGTTAGAACGGCTTAACTACGGCCAAAATAACGATGATAACTAAACCAAAAACGGGCACCTCATTAAACCAGCGCCAAAACTTATGGCTTTTGTAATGCGGATCGCGAACCAGTTTTTTGCGATAAAAACCACAAGCACCATGATAGGCTGAGAGCAGCACTACTAAAAACAGCTTGACGTGTAGCCAGCCTTGGGTTTTATACACCTCCCAGCCTAGAGCCACCATCCACAAACCAAATATCCAAGTGGCGATCATAGAGGGCGTCATAATACCGCGGTACAGCTTACGCTCCATGACGATAAAACGCTCTTGGCTTACAAGATCATCACTCATAGCATGATAAACAAACAAGCGCGGTAAGTAAAAAATTGCTGCAAACCAGCATACCATGGCGATGATATGCGCCGCTTTGATCCAGTTGAGATAATCTACCATAGCTTACTCTCTTAGTACGCTGTCTTTTATAAATAATAGCTGCTGGCAAGTCTAAACCCAAGTGGCAGCGCTGGCAAGCTAAGTTAAAATAGTGCAACAGATAACTGAGTACCCAACAACGATAGCGTAAGTATTTAAATCATCTGATCACGGGCACTACTGTCCATCTTTATGAGAAGTCATTTGCGATTGATGACCACTCATAGCGTCGACTACACGGATTTGTGTTGGTAATTTCGGGGCAGCGAGTTGTGCTCTCAAGCCCAGCTCCCGCATCAACCTGTTATCATTGGATTGACTGGCATTACCCGTAGTCAAAAGCTTGTCACCATAAAAAAACGAATTGGCTCCTGCCATAAAAGCGAGAGCTTGTTCAGCATCAGACAAGCTCTCGCGACCCGCTGACAAGCGCACATAACTATTTGGACAGCAAATACGCGTTACTGCAATGGTGCGAATCCACTCCAGCACTGGCAGCTGACCTTCGGCCAGTACTTTATCGCCAATGGGGGTACCTTTGATCGGGACGAGCAGATTGACAGGAATAGACTCAGGCGCTTTTGGCATTTTGAGTAGCTCATACAGCCAGTCAATACGATCATCACGGCTCTCACCCATACCCACGATATTACCGCTACAAACGTTGATCCCTGATTGGCGTACATGGGTTAGCGTCTCTAAACGCTCATCGTAGCTACGCGTACTGACTACCTGCTCATAGTAACGCCGCGAAGTGTCTAAGTTATGATTATAGTAGTCAAGCCCAGCCTCCGCCAATTGCGTAGCTTGATCAGCGTCAAGCATACCTAAAGTCATACAAGTTTCAAGCCCTAAGTTTTTTACTTCCTTAATCAGCTCGACCACATAAGGCATGTCTTTGCGGCTCGGATGCTTCCATGCCGCGCCCATGCAAAACCGCGACGAACCGGCAGCTTTGGCACGCTTGGCCGCCGCGATGACCTTATCGACATCCAAGCGCTTTTCTGCCTGTAACTTGGTCTTATCACGATGATGTCCTGATTGTGAGCAATAACCACAGTCCTCAGGGCAGTTACCGGTCTTAATAGATAACAAAGTGCTAATCTGCACCTCATTAGCATTAAAGTGCTGACGATGTATGCTCTGCGCTTGCAAAAGTAAATCCATTAACGGTAAATCAAACAAGTGCGCAATCTGTTCACGCCTATGTTTAATAGCCGATGTCGTTTTGTTGGGTGATAGATCAGTAGCCAGATGCTCTGTACTGGTAGTTGTTGCAGTATTAGCAGTAGGTTCTGAGATGGACAGCAATCCTGCCATAAGTTAAATCCTTTTAAAGTAGTAGTTTAAAATAAATCTTTGACAATAAAAAAGGTTGGGGTAACCTTAGTATACCGCAACCTTTTTAGAAAAATACAACGTATCAAATAGCTTTTATATGAATAAATATCCAAAATAGGCGAACATTAGCTCTTCAATGGTTCACTACTACAGCTTACTCTTTACTGATTTTATGCTTGGCCACATTGACCCAGTATTTAAAAGATTGCTGAGCTTTATAAGTATAAGGTTTTACTTTTTGAATATAAGGTTTGTACTCTTCTGGAATAGCGGGCACGATGTGTTTAGAGAGCTTATTGAACCACATCATCAAACTATAATCACCCTCTATACTTAAATTACCTTCTTGAACCGCAGTCATAAAGGCTGGCAGACTACCTTTAGTTAATAGACGAACACCAGTCATAGAGTCTTGGAAATTAATTGTCAGATCTGCATCATCAGCATGACCGCTGTGTTGGCTAAACTGACCATTATCAAAGCTAAAGTAGCGAGCCACGTCAGACTCTTTGCTAGCAATCTCAATAGTAACTTTGCGATCCTCAAGCAGCTTGCTCACGTCTTCGTTATTACTTTTAGCAAGCATAGATAAGCGGTAGCCTACCACAGCCAATAAAACATCTAGTGGATCAGACTTAACATCTAACACAGGGATAGTAAACATAATAAAGCTCCTAAAAATAGATATAAAAAGTGTAGGTAAAAATATGGTCTCAATATAAAAAAACTTATTTTGTAGAAATTTTCACTACAATTGTAATGTAAAATTATAAGATATAACCTAACCTCAGTACTTTAGTAATTGCGTAGAGGGTATTAGGCATTATGTAACTGTACAGTAAATTGACTATACTACGGCCTAGCAATTACAGCATTCAAATTTATAATTTATCAACCTAATAACAAAAAATGCGCCAAACTTGGACGCATTCAAAAGTAATAAAGCCTATAACAATTAACAGAAAAAAGCTTAAGTAAAGAATCAATAAGTATTAATAATAAACGCAGCATTATGGAAAAACCAGCGGCCTACTAAAAGCGTGGCTGATAATTATCATCATAAATAGGACTATGCTCAACATAACGCGCTGCTGCCAGTTCGCGCTCTTTTTGTAGCGTCGGGCTGACATCTTCATAGCGCAGCGCACGATATAATACCCAACCGGCAAGTGGTAACCAACCGATAGCCATTGCAGCAACATAGCTATTCCAGTCTGATAGCCCAAACCCGCTTACCAACAAATTATGGAGGACTTCAACTGCCAACCAAAACCCTGCGCCGCCTAAAACGTAACCTAGTAACCAGCGCTGAGAGGATAAAGCGATGGTTATAATAAGGATCGCTAATATTGCGCCACCAAGCAGCGCTCCATCCCATAGCTCTACATTGATTATAGAAAAAATAGTCAAAAACATGAGTTATCTCGCTATTCATAGTATCTCAATATTATGAAAGCAAAACGGCTTAAGCTAAAGAGGGTAGAGGCAGTATTACGACAACAGTTGTCGTTTATAAAGGATCAATATGGTTGCTACGCCGTCCCCATAAGGATAACGCTGAGACCAACACGGCGCCAAGCAGCATTAAGGATAATGTCGTAAACCAGTGCGCGCCAGTAGGATACTGCCACGGTGCTACGTTGTTGACCGCCTCTGCACCCAGCCCGCCCAAAGCATCGATTTTCCACGGCCATACTTTGACCAGCGAGCCGGCAATAAAGCCAGTTAGTAGCGCCAAGGTTGCATGGTAGTAGCGTGACAGTAGCCATTTAAGCACGCGTGTAAACAACAATAATCCCGTTGCCATGCCAGCGACAACCGTAAAAATGACGGTTAGATTCATGGTATCGACTGCCTCCAACACCGCGTTATAAGCGCCTAATAGCAATAAAATAAAAGAGCCAGAAATACCAGGCAGTATCATGGCACAAATCGCTATTGCTCCGGCGAAGAACAGATAAGGCAGGCTTGGCGCTGTATTTAAGAGCGGCAAACTGCTAATAGCAACTGCAGCAACAAGACCAAAAGCAAACAAGCCTACGCGCGCTATAGTCCAGCGTTTGATCTCACTTAATAAGATAACGATGGTAGCTACTACTAAACCAAAGAAAAACGACCAAATAAGCAGCGGTTCATTATCTAATAAGCCTTTGATAATTCCTGCCAAAGTAGCAAAACTGGTCACGATACCTAAAAGCAGACACAGTAAAAATGTCGCATCGACTTGACGCCAAACAGCGAGTAACCCTTTGATCCCGCCCTCTTGACGAAATACGCCCCATAGACTCGGCCCAATACTACTA
This sequence comes from Psychrobacter sp. M4, assembly GCF_055699795.1. Lineage (NCBI taxonomy): Bacteria > Pseudomonadati > Pseudomonadota > Gammaproteobacteria > Moraxellales > Moraxellaceae > Psychrobacter > Psychrobacter sp. M4. The sequence continues at coordinate 436,339 of NZ_CM146740.1, forward strand.
ATAGCATTAATCAGGCGCTCATAAATCCCGGCGATTAGAGCTATGGTGCCCCCTGATACGCCAGGGACAATATCGGCTGCGCCCATAGCTATACCTTTGATATAGACGCCTAATAACTGTTTGGAACTATCTTTGTGAGATAAGTCAGATGCTGGCGCGGTATCGGTAGTTACACTTGACGACGAGGTATTTGCCCCCGGTCTTTGTGATGTCGTCATGGACATTCCTTTTTAAACGATGCACTAAAATAAGTGCTAAAGAGTAAGCATTAATAAAGGTTAGATTAGTACTAATAATCTAACCTTTATTAATGCTTAATGGCTATAAAAACTATATAGATATAAAAGCTGTGGTGGTTGCTATTTACTTTATTAGTTGCTTTATTTGGCAAGGGTTAGCGCCGGATAACCTAACGCGTAAAGGACGCCTTCAAGTCCGGTAACGTTGACAGCCGCATCAGCACGAGCTTGGACAATAGGTTTAGCGTGATAAGCTACCCCTAAATCTGCATTGGCCATCATGGGTAAATCGTTCGCGCCGTCACCAACGCAGACGACTTGAGTCGAATCAAGCTCCAAGCGTTCGGCAATATGCGCCACAATAGCAGCTTTTTTGTCACCGTTGACGATAGGCAGCTGGACATGACCTGTGACCTCGCCCTCTTCAATATCTAAGTTGTTGGCATGGACCTCATCAATACCTAACTTTTCAGCGATATAACGAGCAAAATAAGTAAAGCCGCCAGAGACCAGTACCGTATGATAACCCAAAGCTTTAAATGCACTCACCGTGGTACGCGCTCCTGTCGATAAGGTTAGACGCGCGCTTATGTCATCAAGTACCGAGGTTGGCGTACCCTTTAATAATGACACCCGCTGGGCAAAAGACTCGTCAAAGTCAATCTCACCGCGCATCGCAGCTTCGGTGATAGCGGCAACCTGCTCACCGACTCCCGCTGTTTTAGCCAGCTCAACGATAACCTCTTGCTCAATTAACGTAGAATCCATATCAAAGCAGATCAGCTTATGCGTGCGCAGCATATGACCGATAGATAAAATATGACAGTCAACAACATCAGAGGAGTTAATATCCAGACGCTGTAGGTCACTGTTAGTATTTTTCTCACTCTCTGACGTGTCATTCTTTATTAGATAGTTTTCTTCTAAATCTTGGCGCAGACGCGTTGTCAACTGATCATCGATAATATGAGCAGCAGCCGTTTTTTTGGCAGGATGCATTAAAGTCTCGGTCACAGGCACTAATAAATAGCGAAATACTTGGGCTGGAACAAAAGACTGTTTGGCATCAGTATCTGACTCAGATAGAGCCACCTCAATAAAATTCGCTTCAGTATCTTCAGCCACGGTAACAAGGTGCCAGTTTGGCTGCTCATCGACCCAATTTTGTACGTATTGATGGATATCTAGTGCATGGATGTGTGCGGGTAGGACGACAATAAGTGCAAATACAGGTAGGGACTGTAGAGCGTCAAAGTCAAGCAAATTAGTATTAGCAGGTAGTAATGACGCTACAGAGTCGACGGCTTGTTGCCATGCTTGACTGTCTTTGGGTAGCGAGTAAGGCGTATTTTTTGGCATGACTTAATTGTCCCTTGTATGCACGATAAAGATTAGGAATAATAACAGTTTTGGAGCGCAGAGCCTATACATGACACGTCAAGTGTAACAGTTGCATAATAATAGGTATGACTTACAAAACAAATCTCAAAGATAATTAAATTTATGCCAATAGCTAAACCTATAATGACCGCTATAGTGATATAGTGCATAATATCGACTGATTTTTCTTGTTGTGAGACTATTTATTTATTGTGTAGTCCACTCAAGTTCGTTTAGATCAGGCCGTCCCGTAGTATACGCTTTCAAAGAGCGAGCAGTGGTCTCGTTTTCAACTTCCTTTATTCAAAAAAGTTTAACATATCATGATGTATTTAGCGCCGCGGCAAGGGTTGTTTGCCATTATTATTCTGGTCAGTTTTTTTTTACAAACGCTACTACTTGTCATTAGTACCGATCAGCAACTGACCAAAAGTCGCTTGCAAAAAGGTGAGCAAATGGTCGCTCAGCTTATTGATGAGGCGCGCCTATCCTTAGAAAACAAGGACCGTGTCAGCCTAAGTGTCATCGCTAATCGTTATACCAGTGAGCAAGATGTCGCACGGATAGTCATAAAAGATGGTAATGACGAGGTCTTGGTTCCGGTGGGCAATGCTCCTATGCAGCAAGGTGATACTATTCGCCAGATTGCTACACAAGACGATGCAGTTATTGGTAGCGTCGCTCTGACTTTAAAAGACATAAGTAAGGGCGAGATCATTGCTATGCAGTGGCCATTTGTCATAGGCTCGCTCATTTTGCATCTGTTTTTATGGTTATTGTATGGCTATATTGCGCGGCCTACTAAAGAGCAGATCAATGCATTAAGCCGCGATATCGAGGACTTGCACCGTGAGCAGTACTCTCAATCTAATCGCTACGATGATCGAGGATCTACGCATAGTTATGTGACCAGTTACGTAGATAAGGACGATGAGAGTGTTGGTGAAGGTGTGAGTGCTGATATGAGTGTTCATACTAGTGGTGAGGATCCGAAAACCGTAAAAGCTAAAGCGCCGCGTCAGACAACCAAAATCGATACCGCCGTTATTCATGATGAGCTCAATGCTTATCTAAAAGCGCAACAAACCGGTGCTGATCCTGCAACCCCCCAAGCTAGCCTTGACAGTACTGCCAGTACCAATTCTCAAGAATTGGAGTCAAGAAAGGACGATGCTAGTGAATCTACTGCTCATACTAGTGTTTCTGCTCCTTCGCGCGACCTTAATGATGCCAGTGCCTACAAGTTTTCAAATAGTGCCTCAAAATTATCTACCAAGCGCGCTTTTGATAGTGTGAGTGTACAGATCAAATTTCATGATGAATACAATATGCTTGAGCGCTTGGCACCTGAGATGCGTATGCCTTATCTGGCTTTATGTACTCAGCTGCTAAATCAGGCTCTAAATGAGCTGCTTAAACAACCCTTGCTCTATGGCGTGAGTGCTATCAACGAACCGCGTTTTGATGAAAAAGGAGCGTCCGCTGTACTCAAAGCTGATAATAGTCATGCAAAAGTGGCTTTGGCAGGCGTGATGCTAGGTAAACTATACTTAATGCTCAATAAAATTATCCACGATAAACATATAGAGCTGTCCCGTTTTGCTTTACCGGTAAAAGCGGGGGTCAGCGACAACGCACAAGCTGATGCTATGACGCAGCTGCTTAGCAGTGTCGGTAGAAAAGAGCAGATGCTCATCTTACTACCCAGTGCCGGTTTGCAGCAGATTGCAAGCCACGTCCAAGTACACAGCCTAAAGCGCCCAACGACGGTTTACGAGCGTGAATGCGCGGTATTTGACGGAGGTAGTGATAGCATAATAGAGCGGCTAACCACAGTCCGTAATACAGTGCTTATGACCGGACATGAAGAGACGCTATAAGGACTCCAACAAAGCGCTTTATTATTTACATAACTGAACATTATCTACGAATTTATTGGTCTAAATAATAATAAAATGATTATAGTGGTTACTACTATTGACAAGGTACGATTAAGCCTTTATAAGGCATAGTTATATTAATATGTTTTGGCTTTATTGACCAATTATAGGAGTTTGTCATGAGTGATATTGACGATGATTTTGACGATGATTTTATTGACGATGATGATGCAAAGCTGGTCGAAGAGGCAGAAACCAGTGCTCGTACCCGTCTCAGTAGTCTTGAGAAGCGCCGTCTGATTGATAATTTGCTAGAAGAGAAGCGTTTAGCCAAGGAATTAAAGGACGAATTGGATGATCTAGGCGATGACGATGATGACTTCAATGCAGAATGGGACGATGATTGGGACGAAGATGATGTCTAGATCTAAGATGAGTCGAGCGGTTCAATGACCTCTAAAATAGTCATAGCCTCAGCTATAGATATGACATGAGACTACAGATTAGCAGGCTTTAACTGTGCTAAGCTAATACTATATCTTGCTAATATTATACATTGCTAGTGTTTTTACCAGATATTGAATCGATTCATAACGTTTTACTGCGTATATAACCTGTATGGTGCTATTCATTACGCGATATATTGACCCAAGGATAAGTATTTCATGAGTAATCCCTTAAGCTTTGACGAATTGTTAGATTTTTTAGACAATCAAGACAGTCAGTTCGTACTCGATAGTGTGGCGACCCATGGTTTTTTGACAGCTACCGTCGTTGGACGTCCGCTGCCAAATTGGCTAGATGCATTATTTGAAGGTCATGTGAGTGAAGTTCCAGAAAACGTAGTAGACGGTGTGCAGCGCTGGCGTGAAGCTATTTTAGCTGAGCTCAAAAACGAGACGCCTATTGAATTACCATTTGGTGAAGATGCAGGAAACGAAGAAGCCGCTGTTGATTTTTCAGATGAATCCGACATTGTAGCGTGGTCGATTGGTTTTGTTGATGCGATGTATGCTGATGAGGCTAGTGACTGGTTTGAAGATGAAGACACTAGCGATGATGTCGCTGTGCTAACGCTACCTATGATCGTACTAAGCGGTATTGATGAAGAAGATCCTGAGCTGACCCAAATGCGTAGCGACCAAGATAAACTCATGCAAATGACCAATAGCATTGAAGGCAATCTAACCGAGCTGTTTTTATTATTTCATACTAACGACTAATACTGTCTATAGAGACGGTTTTGAGTATGATTTTAATAAGTATCGTGTCAAGCGATAGCTCACTGATAAGGTAAAACTATGACCGTGCAACTCTCCAACCTTGAACATCTACCAGGCTATCAAATCACTGAGCGTTTGGATGTGGTTTATGGTAGTACGGTACGCTCAAAGCACGTTGGCAAAGATCTATTCGCTGGCCTCAAAAATATCGTAGGCGGTGAGCTGACAGCTTATACTGAGCTATTAGAAGAGTCGCGCCAAGAGGCGATAGATCGTATGGTGCTCAAAGCTGAGGCTATGAACGCAGATGCAGTAGTGGGTCTGCGTTTTTCAACCTCTAGTATTGCTCAGGGCGCATCCGAGCTGTTCGTTTATGGCACGGCTGTCAAGGCGGTGCGGCAGCAGAACCAATCTATGCCTGCTACGCCGCCAAGTAATCCTTATAACCATTCTGACCAAGCACCTGTTGATTCAGGGCCAACTGATGATTTGCCACGTTTCAATCCTTTTGGCTAAACCTAATCTTTTTAGACTTCACTGATCTTTTTAGACTCCAATAGTAGGATACAAGCTTTTTTATGCTCAGAGACGTGTCATGAATCAATCTTTTACTCAGATGTTAATTAACTACGCGCCGCTCGTCATATTATTTGTCGTGGGCTGGTTCTTCGGTGCGCGTCATGAGCGTCAACATTTAGCGCGGTTAGTCATCTCAGAAAAAGAATTGGGTCATATCATTGTCTCAACCGAACGCTTTTATCGTCCCAAAATTGCTAGCAATAGCGAAGGCGAGTTGGTGCTGGGCAGTGTAGTTATCGCGCAAGATTACTTTAAAATGGTCATCGCTCGTATACTGAGCTTATTTGGCAAAAACTTGACCACTTACGAGACTTTGCTGGATCGTGCACGCCGTGAAGCGGTCGTGCGTATGCGTATTCAAGCGCAGACTAAAGGCTACAACCATATCTATGGTGTGCGTCTGGAAGTTACCAACATCAATCAGCTGGGGAGCATGGTAGAGGCCATTGCCTACGGTACCGCCGTTATTAGTACTCAAAACCGGTCTTAATATCCTTGCTTCAACACATCCTAAACATTTTTTGCAGCAGCGACTTATACGCTAATCATATTCTTAACCATGAATGTTACGGTTAGAGTGTTCAGCTCAAAATTCAAGAGGGCTCAGAAAGCAGAGAGTGACTTGGCATTAACCGTGGCTTCAATGAGCGGTTGTGAAATAAAATAAAAACCCTAAGACATCAATACTTAAGACAGGCAAAAGTAAAAATGTGTTAGGGCTTTATTATAAACTTGCTCGATTAAGCTTCGTAATTATTCAATCGCGCTATTTTGTTGCGTTTGTCCTGAGCATTATCTTCTTTGGCTTTTTCAATATCAAATAAGAAAGTGCGGTTTTTGAGTACGGCCACGAATACCACACCGCCAACGGTATTACCAGCTAACACTACAGCCAAAAATATTAAGTAGTTTGTTAAATCTACGCTATTGCCATACATAAAGGCAGCAAATACCTCAATGTTACCCACAATACTGTGGTGCAAGCCCAAAAAGCCAATACTGCCAGTAATAAGGGTCACCAATAAGATACGGCTAATGGTATCGCGAGCGGAGGTGACAAGCCAAGCTGCAACCCCCATCATCCAGCCTGCTAGTATAGCGCTACCAAAGATCACCCACCAATCAAATCCTAAAACATGGTGAGCATAAGCGTCAATATCGGCTACGGTAAACAGCTGCATATTAAGACCTAAACCGATCATTAAGGCGGCAAATAGACAACCGCCGGCAATATTACCGACGATAACAATGCCCCAAAGCCGCAGCAGCTTCCATAAAGGCTCTATGCCGTTAAGTACTGGTAGGCTTAATAAGGAGGTTTGTTCGGTAAACAACAGTGACTGTCCAATAACTACGATGATAAAGCCTATAGGATACAGCAAGGACGATAAAACCATAGCATACTGCTCTGGCAAAATCTGGTTGAGTATGGCAAATGCTGCTAAAATCATAAAGAAGCTAATACCAAGCTCAAGCCCTGCAGTAAAAGCGCTAGTAAATAAAGAGCCTAAGGAGCGCTGAAAAGTCTCTTTGGCATCAATAAACTGCTCAACTAAGATGCTAGCGTAACTTTTAGCTTTACTTAAATTGTCATCATTAGCGACTTTTTTGATGCTCTCTTTGTCCTCTTCACTAAACTCTTTTAAGTCTTCATCATCTAAATTTTCAGTTGCAGCGCTTTCTTGCTCATCATCATCTTCGTGTACATTGTCTATTTTGCCTGGTACAACGACCAGTTGCTCATCTTTAGAGCCAATTTGAGATTGGTCTGTAGCGTTAATATTTTGTTTGTCAGTGCTTTGCTTGTCAGGTTTTTGATCATCATTATTTTGGGACACGGCAGACTCGCTGTTGGTTAGAAGTGCGTTTGTAGATAAATCACATTTATACTACAGCATAACGGTAGTCTATATTATATTGAGTGTAGTACTGATTGATGTTTTTAATTGTTCAAACAAGTTTGTTCAAACGCGATAAATGACCTTCACATCTAACAAAATCCTGTCATCTGCGTTAAAATCACGGTATTTATTATTTCATCTACTTGTCTAATCTTTTTTGACGCCTTTTAAACCCATTTATTATTAATAAAGATAATCCATTATGAGTAATCCTAAAATCAACCTAACCGAGTCCATCCAATCTGCGCTAACTCAACTTGAGAATGCCTACAACCCAAGTGAGGTCGAGACTGGCATGTATCAAAACTGGGAAGATAGCGGCTATTTTGCCCCAACTTTTGATAAAGATGAATCGTTTTCAATCGCCCTGCCGCCGCCGAACGTCACTGGCTCCTTGCACATGGGACATGGCTTTAATAATGCCATTATGGATGCGCTGACCCGATACCACCGTATGGATGGCGACAATACTTTATGGCAGCCGGGTACCGATCACGCCGGTATCGCCACCCAAATGGTGGTTGAGCGTCGTCTGGAAGCTGACGGTATCAAGCGCCGCGACCTGAGCCGCGAAGACTTTATCGATAAAGTGTGGGAGTGGAAAGAGGAGTCGGGCGATAACATTACTCGTCAGATTCGCCGATTGGGTAGCTCGGTTGATTGGTCACGTGAGCGTTTTACCATGGATGACGGTTTGTCCAATGCGGTCAAAGAAGTGTTTGTACGCCTTTTTGATGAAGATCTCATCTATCGCGGTAAGCGTTTGGTCAATTGGGACCCCAATTTCCAAACCGCGCTATCGGACTTAGAGGTCGAAAACCATGATGAAAAAGGTAATCTGTGGCATTTTCGTTATTATTTTACTGATAAAGATATCAAAACCCAAGAGGGTAAAGACTATCTAATCGTTGCCACCACTCGTCCTGAAACCTTGCTTGGAGATACCGCGGTGGCGGTCAATCCAAAAGATGAGCGTTACGCGCACTTGGTCGGCAAAACCATCACCTTGCCGATCACAGGCCGGATAGTCCCTATCGTTGCCGATGATTATGTTGAGCGCGACTTTGGTAGCGGCTGCGTCAAGATTACACCCGCTCATGACTTTAATGACTATGAGCTGGGTCGCCGTCATGAGCTGCCACTGATCAATATCTTTGATGAGCATGCCAATATTTTGCCCGAGATGGAAGTCTACCCTGACTTGCAAACGCGTGGGCCTGAACTTGAGAGCACGCCATCCGATCATCTAGGTAACCCCTATGCCGGACTTGAACGCTTTAGCGCGCGTATACACTTAGTGGCTCAGGCGCAAGAGGAAGGCTGGCTGGACACTATCGAGGACTACGCGCTTAAAGCCCCGCGTGCTGAGCGTGGCGGCACTATCGTTGAGCCGTTTTTAACCGATCAGTGGTATGTGGCCGTTGATAAGCTGGCAGGCCCGGCGATTGAGGCAGTCGAAGATGGCCGGATTGAATTTGTCCCAGCCCAATATAAAAACATGTATATGGCATGGATGAAGGGGCTACAAGACTGGTGTATCAGCCGTCAGCTCTGGTGGGGGCACCGTATTCCAGCGTGGTATGACGACGCGACAGGCGAGATCTATGTGGCGCGTGATGAGAGCGAGGTGCGCACTAAATATAATCTAAGCAGCGATGTCAAGCTGCGCCAAGACGACGATGTGCTCGATACGTGGTTCAGCTCGGGGCTGTGGACCTTTAGTACGCTGGGCTGGGCAGATCCTAATGCTGATCCGCGCGTACTGGAAACTTTCCACCCGACCAGCGTGTTGGTTACTGGCTTTGATATTATCTTCTTTTGGGTCGCGCGCATGATTATGCTGACCATGCATTTTGTCAAAAACGACGATGGCAGCCCACAAGTACCGTTCAAAACGGTTTATGTGCATGGGCTAGTGCGCGATAGCAACGGACAAAAAATGTCCAAGTCAAAAGGCAATGTCTTAGATCCTATCGATATCATCGACGGTATCGATTTAGAGAGCTTGGTGGAAAAACGCACCAGCAACATGATGAACCCCAAAGACGCGGCCAAAATTGAGAAGCAAACCCGTAAAGAGTTCCCCGAAGGCATTGCTGCCTACGGTACGGATGCGCTGCGCTTTACCTTTACGTCCTTGGCGAGCACCGGACGCGATATCAACTTTGATCTCAAACGTGTTGAGGGCTATCGCAACTTTTGTAATAAAATCTGGAACGCCAGCCGCTTTGTGTTGATGAACTGTGTTGATAAAGAGGGGAGTGCACTACCTATTGATCAGAGCGCCAACGTGGATGTTTGGGAGTTGCCTGAGCGCTGGATTATGAGTCGTCTAAACTCTAGTGCCAAAGACATTCATCAGCATTTCGCTCAGTATCGTCTCGATATGGTCAGCCAAGATATCTATGAGTTTATCTGGAATGAGTACTGCGATTGGTATGTTGAGCTTGCCAAAGCTAGCCTCAATGACGACTCGGTTACGGACGCGCGCAAGGCACAAATTCGCTACGTGCTCTTGCATGTGCTTGAGACTTCAATGCGCTTTACCCATCCGATCATGCCGTATCTCACTGAGCAGATTTGGCAAACTATCGCGCCACTACTAGGTCGCAAAAACACCGACAGTATCGTCATCGCTGACTATCCAACAGTCAATCCCGACGAAATTAGCGAGCAGATTGAGGCAGATATGGCATGGCTACAAGACCTTATCGCTAGCGTACGAAATATCAGAGGCGAGATGAAATTGGGTAATGCGGTACGCTTGCCAGTCCTACTGCAAAATATCTCGACTGAGGAAGAACAGCGCCTAGACCGGATCAAAAACCAGTTTAAAGCGCTGGCGAAAGTCGAGAGCTTAGAGATACTCAAAGAAGGTGATGACGTACCATTATCGTCATCAAGTATGGTCGGGCAACTGCGCGTCCTTGTACCGATGAAAGGGCTGATCGATCCAACCGCTGAGCTAAGTCGTCTCGGTAAATCCTATGACAAAAGCAAGCAGAAGGTATCTCGCGTAAGCTGGGTAATGAAGGCTTTGTCAGTAAAGCACCAGCGGAAGTAGTGGATGCTGAGAAGGTGAAGCTTGCTGAGCTAGAGGGGCAGCTTAAGACTATGGCGGGGCAGATGGAAGAGCTCAAAGCATTGTAACTTTATTTATTATAGATAAAGTTTTCGTAGGGTGGGTTAGCTCAAGCGTAACCCACCAATTTGCTTTTATAAACTTAAAAATATCACTTACTATATATCATTTTATCTAAATTATAATCAAATCTATTCATAACCCCTTATCAAAACCGGAAAACGCTTATGGATAGTATTTATCTCAAGCTCGTCATCGTAGCTTTGCTACTGGCTATCATTAGCTATTTCCTATATCAAAGTAAGAAAAAAGACTCGCCAAAATATAAACAGCTCAAGACCTATTCTAATATTACCTACGATAGACAAGAGTATCATGAGAGCGATTTTAAAAGTACGCTGCTGTATCTAGCGACTTTAGATCATCATGAAGCGTCGATAAAAAGTCGCAACTCGTATGACAATACCTATGAGCAATATAGTTATATCTTTAACAAAGTCACTGAGCTACAAGAGCAAATAAACGTAGGCATCGCTAAGCTAGAGCAAAATATTGCTTTAACCATAAAAGAGTTAAAAACTAGCAGTCGCTTAGTCACAGACGCGGCACTTATAAGAGATATGATAGAAGCGCTCAAAAGTACCGATAAAATAGATAAACAAGTCAATATGATCGACGGACTTGGCTTTACTAAAGTCGCTAGGCTGAAAACATGGTTTCCCTCATTTACGATATTTACTGGGATTATGGCTGGGCTATTAACGATAATGGTCATCTGGTTTTTGCTACTAGCCTTGGGTGGTAGCGGTACGACTCTCATGAGTTATTTACTGGTTCTAGTCATCATGATCATCCCTATCATCGCATTCTCGACTTTTAAATCTCGTAGCAACGCTAAGAAATTCGAGCAGCAAGATAAGGCACTAATAGAAAAAATAAAAGCTATTTTAGATAACTCAGAAAAGCTAGAGAATACTATTATTCTACTTAATACTGATAATAGAGAGTTAGAGTCCTATCACAATCGGTTAGCTAGTATGAATCGGGAAGTAACCGCAGCACTGTATAAAAATAGTGCTTATGTTAAGGCTGCAAAAAAGTCGAAGGCTTTGTTTAAAAAAGGTGATTATAGTAAGGAAGAGATTGAGTTGTCGAATAAGATCAATGTGGTGGTTGATGGTTTAAGAAAAGAAGTAGAAAGTAGTCAGTTGTTGGGTTAATATATAGGTGGCTTGGTTGATTTAGAAGTTTGAAAGCGATTACTAGGGCTGGAAAAACTAAATTAGCAGATCCTAAACAGAGAAAGAAGTAAAAGAGCATGGTTTCAGCATTGGAGTCCTTTAAAAGGGGGAAAGTATTCGGGTCATGGTCTGGAGTCCTTTAGAGGCTTCGATCGGCGCTCATCCCTTACGGAAAAAATATACGCTGTGCAATAAGTCACCATTTTTTGGTGGCGTATTTTATTATTCATTAATTTCTTTGCAATCATACGCTACGACTCAATATCTGTATGCTAATATTTATAAAATACTATGATATTCTTCTGTACAAACTATCATAAGTTCTAACCTGTTGAAGCATGTACTCACAACTATATTCTTGACCATTTTATTATTTTAAACACTCATAACTATTTTAGATAGAGATTAAGGCTTTCAAGGAAGTAATATGGCCACTAAAACACTCAAAAGTTCAGTAAAAGTAACCACTCCCTCTATAAAGAAGAAGTTTAAGAACTCTAAACCTATCGAATCTCTGTATGAATTAATTTGGAATGGATTTGATGCAGGAGCAACTAAAGTTGAGATAACTATTGAAAGGAATGAATTAGAAGGAATAGAAGAGGTTTTAATTTTCGATGATGGTAGTGGTATTGATTTTTATAGCGAAAGTTGTGGTTTCAACAAATATGATGATTCTGAAAAGAAAAACTCTATACATACTCACGGTAAGGATGGGGTAGGGAGGTTCAGTTTCCATAAAATATCTCACAAAGCTGAATGGCATACTAAAAACAATAAAAGAATATATAAAACTACTATTGATAGTACGATACTTGAAGATTTCGATATTATTGAGCTTGAGGAAAATGAAATGGAACTGCTTCAGAATCTTAACTCTGGAACAGTAGTAAGACTTATAGGCTTTGATGGACAGGAAAATCTTCCTTCAGAAGACGATATTTTTAGGTTCTTATCCATAGAATTTGGTTGGTATCTAGCTATCAAAGAAAATGTAGAGATTACTTTTAATGGAACAAATATAGAGATTCCACAAGCCGATACATTGTCATATACTTTCAAAATTGATGGCTTAAGCTTCTATACACAGTTTTATCGTTGGTATAAAAAGCCATCTTCTGAGAAGTCTTATGATTATTACATTACTAGTAAGAATAATGTTAAATCAAGAGAGCTTAGCGGTTTTAATAAGAAACCCAATTTTTATCTAAGTACAATAATAAAGTCAGATATTTTCGATGACAATGATTTAGACTTAATAACAATGAACTCTGGACTGCTTAATTGGAGCCAATTAAATTCTGAAATAGTAGATAAACAAGAAAATATGTATTTGGAATTTTTACAAAGTAAAGCTGATGAAGTTATAGAAAGTTATGAAGAAAAAGGGTTCTTCCTAAAGCCTAAAGGTGTTGATAGGGAGTATGATTCATGGCGTAATAATAATATAAGAATAGTTGTCAAAGAGCTCTATATAAATGACCCTTCCTTATTTAATAATCTGAAAGAAAAACCTGCCAAAATTCTGATAAGGTTGTTAGATAAGATAATGACTTCTAATGAAAATGACTCTTTAGTAGACGTTTTAGAAGGTGTTTTAGATTTGGAAACAGACAGTTTAGATAGATTGTCTAAAATTATTAAAGACTCTAGTTTAGAAAATATTATAAGTACAGTTGAGGAAATAACTAAAAGGCTCAGCACTGTTAAGATGATAAGAGATCTTATGGAACATAAGTATCATGAAGTTCTAGAAACCCCTGACTTACAAATGATCATTGAAAAGAACAGTTGGTTATTTGGCGAGCAGTATTCGCTCATTGGAGCAGAAGAAGATGACTTTAATAGATTAAGTAAAAATCTTAGAAGTCAGGTAAAAGGTATTGACGACATAGAGGTTAGTGAAATTGATGAAGGTATTGAAATTTCAGGCGCTAAAAGACAAGTAGATTTTTTCTTAGCAAGTAAAAATATGAGTTACGATGAAAGTAATAATAAGATATATAAATGTTTAATAGTTGAAATTAAAAGACCAAGTATTTCATTAAACAAAAAACATTTAAGGCAAGTAGAAGATTATGCAGAAATTATAAGTAAGCATCCTTCGTTTAGCAGTGAAAAAATGAGATTTGAGCTGATTCTGGTAGGTCGAAAAATATCAAAAGAAGATACGTCAATAAAAAGTAAACTCAAGTCTGCTGAAATTCACCAAGAAAAAGGGTTAATTAATAAAGATGAAAAGATAAAAACGTATATACGCGATTGGTTCTCAATTCTGGACGAACACGAGCTTTCACATAACTATCTTTTAGATAAGCTTAAACCCAAATTACCAGACTATACCGATGTAAAACCAAATAAGTTGATTGAAAAGTTACAGAATTAGATATAGGTTATTAAGTATCAAGAGCATAAATTTATCTTTTAACCTAATAAATAATTATACTGATATTATTAGTGAGTTATTTCTTGAAATACTATTTGCTCAAGGTTGAGACAACATGAACCTAACCATCGGACAACGCTCATCGTTAAGCAATCTTAATATTGATGACACCACGCCAATAACCCTTAAGTTTACGCGCCAAAGCCCAATAGAGATAGACATTAGCTGCTTTGCCTTAAATAGTGCAGGCAAACTAATTAATGATGATTACATGGTGTTTTATAATCAGCCAACATCACCATGTAGGCAAATTAAGCTCACGCATTATGACTCGCAGCCCACTATCGACAAAGGCATTCAAGCCGAGTTTAAAATTAACTTATCTAAACTGCATGCAAACGTCGATGGCTTATTCTTTGTGTTATCAGCCGATACGCCACTTAATCAAATTCAATCATTAGAGATAGGCGTTTGGCAGCAAGTTCAAAAAGCCCAAGCGCATTATCAAGCAGCTGATTTTGCACAGCAGCAAGCCAGTATGCTGATGCAGCTTTATCGCAAAAATGGCGTATGGCGCTTAGCCAATGTCGCGCAAGGGTTTAACGGTGGATTAGCGGCGATAGTGCAGCACTTCGGTGGCGATGTAGCAGAAGATACAAGTGAAACTACGGCTTCATCAGCTTCGCAGCCTTCTAAAGTCAATACCTCAAAAGTTCCCTTAGAAAAGGTTATGCTAGAGAAAGCGCCAAAGCTAGTCAACCTTGCTAAAAAAGCTACCGTATCCTTAGAAAAGCGTCAATTACAGCAATTAACTGCTAAAGTAGCTTTAGTGTTGGATGCGACCGGTTCGATGAATCGCCAGTATAAAGAAGGACGCGTACAAGAAGTGGTCAACCGCTTGTTGCCGTTAGCCGTCAGCTTTGATGATGACCAAGCGTTAGATTGTTGGGCATTCGGTGAACACTGCTCTTATCTAGGTGAGGTTGGACTCAATAACTACGCTGACTTTATCAATACCGTCCAAGGCGGTTGGCGTAAATGGGAGCTGGGCGCACGTACCAATAACGAAGCTGGAGTGATGAAAGCAGTCACTGATTTTTATCAGAATGACGGACTTAACGTTCCGGTTTATGTACTATTTATCAGCGATGGTGGCGTTCGCGATACACGCGGTATTACCAAAATTATGACTAACGCTGCGAAACTACCGATGTTTTGGCAATTCGTTGGTTTGGGCGGGCGTAGCTACGGTATTTTAAAAGACTTAGATAATATGACTGGACGCTTGCTTGATAACTGCAGCTTTTTTGAGCTGGATGATTTAGACGCTATCAGTGAAGAAGCCTTATATGAGAATATGCTAGAAGAGTTTCCTAGTTGGCTTAAAGAAGCGCGTGAGATAGGGTTGGTGGTGAAATAAATAAAAACCATAAGTTTGCCTAGGGCGAAAAGACCGCCACCGTAAACACGGTAGTGGTTTTTTATCGTTTAAAACACCACCATGCCTACAACCTCCAAAGCGACTGATACTCTTCATCGGTTAATGTCACAATATCAATCTCCGCTAGCATTTCACGTAACGCTTGCCACTTATTCGCACTAGGTTTGATGGGTGCAATAAACCTGCCCAATGTATCAGCAATGATAGAGTTCATCAGCGCGTCTGCCTCAGTTTTACTATAATCGTAGTATATGCTGCGGGCAGAGGCGGGCTCATTTTGGCAAAAGATTACCATATCATTGCTTACTTTGATAAAGGTATCTATCGCCTCTTTTTTCTCAGTATAAATCTCATCAGTAGTGAGAATCTCTAAAGCTGAAAAGTTAGGATAGGGCGCAAGATGTTGATCAATAAACACAAAGTCCAAGCCTTCATGCAGCGCCTCAATGCCCTCAAAGTTATAAAAGCATAACCATGCGCCATCAAGGCTTGGGTCTTCTTGCAAGTTTTTTATATGATAAAAGTCTTTTGACACAAAAGAGACATTTTCACGGCGGATAGTAAAGTTATTTTTCTTGGCATAACGAGCCAAAATCTCAAAGCCAATACGGTTGGTTTTGTCCTCGGCAGCAGGCGTACAAATGCGAATAGGCTGGTTATTTTTGAGCTTGTCCATACTTGATTGCCGCATTAATATGCCGCCATCGGTCTCAAAAAAGCAGCCTAGCGCCCGCAAATTAGGAGCATAATGCTCAAACAGATGGATCGGCTCATTAATATGGAGATCAATACTTTGATGCTGTAATTCGGCAAAACCATCGTAGTGGTCATCAGGTTCGATGATAGTGATATCAAGCCCGGATTGTTTATAAGCCCCCGTGGCTATGCCCGCTATAAAAGGCAGGTGATCGGGGTTTAAAAACCACTCAAGGGTGAGTGTAAGTTTGGTAGTGGGCTGCATGGTTGTTTCCTTTTAATAGAGAAAACAATCAGACTGAGGCATCAAGGTAAAACAAGAAAAGCAAAATCTCAAAGACTGAGGCGCAATCAAGCGTGCGTTTGGCTTAGAGATTTAATATAGATATATCGCGCTTGTTTCCTACGTCAGTGCTAACTGCTTCAGGTTCACGGGTATTTCTCAGCGATGATTTTGACTGTCTTTAAAACGTCAAAGTTTAAAACGTTAAAAATGTCTACAATGTCAAAAATCAAAGCACCCCGACAAGATGGATCGGTTGAATAGAGTCGTTATCATAAACGACTTCTAAAAGGTGATGCAAGGTTTTAGATGATTTAAAGGAATATGTTTTTTTAATATGCATCACTACAATAAAACCATCTACCTAAGCACTTTTTTACAAACAAAAGCTACCGAGCTGGTAAGATATATAGGCATTCATGCATATGATGGCTAAGGCCATTCAAGCTAAAAATAAGTCATTCAACTTTGTTAGTATGTAGAGTGAACGATATCGATATTGTGATTCAGCCACTTTTCCATTGGTTTTCGGAGTAATGATTATCTTAAACTTATATGTTTTTTTATGGATTGCCCTGACATTTTTTACCCTGCTTATTAGCGTAAGTAAGATTAATAGCTATAGAGCAGTACTAAAAAGGGACGCTGTCGCAAGAGAGCCTAGCGACAATAACTTTGATGTGGAAACCAGTTTTTATCGAGCTGATGCCACGTGGCATGAGATCGTTTTTTTCCATGCTTCTGCCTCAGGGCTAGCTGCGATTTTGTTAGTACTGGTGATGAAAGGTAGGCTATTATTCCCTGAAACGGTGACCTTCTTTGGTATTTTAGCCCCTATCGCTATTTTTATTATTAGTATTGTATTATTACTACTTGCCTTTTACTTTTTTACCATATCGATGGTGAAGCTGGGTACAACTTTAGGAAAACTGCAAATAAAAGGTGAAGAGGTTGATACTAAATACGCTATTGCTGCCATTTTTGGTTATTTTTTAATTTTTGCCATTATTATTATTGTTCTAGCTTAAAAAAGATCGTTAACCTTCCTACTGATAAGGCCTATGACTAAAAATAAAAACGCGTTCTATCACAGGCCCAAGACCAATCAATCCAAAAGTGCGACTATGCGCTGGACGTTTGTCATACTAGGGTGGGTGTCTTTTGTACTCGGTATTGTAGGGGTGTTATTGCCAGTGATGCCGACTGCTCCTTTTGTGTTATTGGCAGCTTGGTGCTGGGCGCGTAGTTCTAGACGTTTTCATTTTTGGCTTATCAATCACAAATACTTTGGTAAATATGTGCGTGATTGGGAAGAAAATCACGCCGTACCGCGCTATGCTAAGTGGCTTGCCAGTATTATGATGGCATTATCGACTGCTTTTTTATTTTATCGATTGCCAGAGGACATAATATGGGTGGCTTGGGTCGTATCTGCCATCTGTATTAGTGTCGCAATTTACCTATTTCGGTTGCCAAACGCCGAATAAACCTTTAGAAACGTCCGTTTATGCTCGGAATGTTTATGTTATGTATCCGGATACGTGAATTTAGCAGATAAAGCTTGCGTGAGTGTAATTCAACGCTTATACTGTGTCCAAGCTTAAGAGCAGTTCTGCACCAAATCATTACCTCGTAGTATTAGTTATAATCCTTCGTTTTAATATTTACCGTCAGTAGCTATTTGCAAGCGTAACCGGTCATATGACCACCAATAATTTAAAAAGTAGGATTATCAGTATGTCAGATACTCAAAAAGGTACCGTTAAGTGGTTCAACGAAGCTAAAGGTTTTGGTTTCATCGCTCCAGAAAACGGCGCAGACGTTTTCGCTCATTACAGCGAAATCTCAGGCTCAGGCTTCAAAACTTTAGCTGAAGGTCAAGAAGTTGAGTTCACAGTAACTCAAGGTCAAAAAGGCCCACAAGCTCATAACATCGTTGCTATCTAATTTATCTATTAATAGATAACTAGATACGGATGTATAAGAAACGAACCTAAGGGTTCGTTTTTTTTTGTCTAAATTTTCTAGATAAAACTAATACCAATATTAATAAGCCCGCCGCCAAGGATCAACCAACCAAACATAACAGCACCTAGGATAAGAGGTTTGATACCTGCTTGCTTAATCGCGCTTAAATGAGTAGTCAAACCTAAAGCAAACATTGCCATAGTCAATAGAACATTGTCCAATCTGACCATACTACGCTCAAAGCCATCAGACATAGGTAGCCAAGTATGTAGTAGCACGATGAGGATAAAAATAAAGGCAAACCAAGGCACTTTGACTTGTTTAACCCGAGTCATAAACGAGGACTTGTCTTCACTATCATTCTCTACATTGCTATCTTTGCTGGAGGTCAAAGCAAAGGATAACACAAGTAAAAATGGCGCGAGCATCATGACTCGAATCATTTTGGTAACTACTGCCGTATCACCCACATCATCGCTAATAGCATTGCCTGCGACCACCACTTGCGCTACTTCATGAACGGTTGAACCTATATAAACACCATAATCTTGCGGGCTAAGCCATACCTGTAGCCACCCTAAATGATACAAAAACGGGTAGAGCAGCATAGAGATGGTACCAAATACGACAACAGTAGCCACAGCAATAGTGACCTTATGCGCTTCAGCCTTAACCACAGGCTCTGCGGCAATAACCGCCGCCGCGCCGCAAATACTAGCGCCTGACCCTATCAATAAAGTTGTTTTTTTATCAACTTTCAGCCATCTGGTGCCTATCCAGTAAGTCAATAAAAAAGTGGAGGTCAGCACTAAGGCATCACTTATAATAGCCGGCATGCCTACACTGGCAACTTGAGTAAAGGTCAATTTAAAACCATAAAACATGATGGCCAAACGCAAAATTTGACCTTTAGCGAAAGCAACGCCTGCATTTAAACGCCTTGCAAAGCGTGGATAAATGGTATTACCCAATACTATCCCAATCAAAATAGCTAGTGTTAATGATGACAAGCCAACGATACGCCCCTCTGTCCAAATATCTAAGCTGATATCGAGCCACATACAAAATAAACTACCGATCAGAACAACAATAAGCCCTATTAAGTGGCGTTTTTCTGGGAAGTAGCTGGCAAGAGATTGCATAAAAGTGTTCATTACTAACCTTGTTATCGAAAGGCGCTGTTTTTGATAGATATTGCTTTGATGGATATCGTTAATCCAAATAAGCATAAACTTATGAACAGACATTATAAGAGAAGTTGTCTTATAATAAAAATAGATTAATAAGATATAACCTATCTAAATTTTGGGTTAATAAGGTATTCAATAGATAGTATTAGAGGAAGAATGATAAAGACGGCGCAAACATTACCGAAGATTACTCTAAAACAGCTGGCGGTATTCGTCAGTATCTATCAAACTGGTAGTACCAGCCAAGCAAGTGAGGTTCTGCATTTATCGCAGTCTGCAGTTAGCAGCGCCCTTAGCGAATTAGAATCAAGACTACAGATGCCACTGTTTGAGCGGGTAGGGCGCAGACTAAACCCTCATGCCAATGCGCGTCCCGTTTATGTACAAGCGCAGGCTATTTTAGAGCAGTCATTGACGCTTGAGCATTATCATAAACATCAAGCCGGACAGATTCATATCGGTGCCAGCACCACTATCGGCAATTATGTATTACCACCGCTGCTTGCCAAACTCTATGAGACGCTGCCTGATGCTAATGTTGATGTATATATTGCTAATACTCAAGAGGTGGTAAATGAGGTTGAGCAGCTCAATATTGATATTGCTTTGGTTGAGGGTATGCCGCGCCCAAATGATAGTAAAGTTATTGAACAGCGGGCATGGCGCACTGATACTTTGATGGTGTTTGCCAAAAATGATAGCAAATGGCTAGCTGATATAAAGTCTTATAACGAGTACGATAACTGCTATGAGCTCACGGTTGCACAGCTAGCAAGTTTGCCATTATTGGTGCGAGAAACTGGTTCTGGTACACGGCAAATTATCGATGAACAATTATTGCAGCATCTGCCTCATGCTGATGTCATTATGGCTATCCAACAATCAGAAGCGATTAAGCATATGGTCAGTGCCGATATTGGATTAGGTTGTTTGTCGCAGCACGTGATTCAAACTGAACTAGTAGCTAATGAGCTAGTACAAGTTAAAGTAGTCGGTATAGATTTGTCACGTACATGGTGGCTGGTTTGGCATAAGGCTCGTCATCAAAGCCCAATCTGGCAAAGCTTTATTGATATCATTACAGTAGATTGAACCACAATGAGTGCAGTTTAAATACCTATTTGAATATCTATTTAAGTACTTATAATCGTAATACTGAATTTGTAATATCAAAAAAGCGCACTGTGAAAACACAATGCGCTCTTTTTTGTAAACTATAAAGTTTGCTAGCTTTATTTCGATACTGGTTTGTCAAGCCTGACAACTAAGCTGTCGCAAGGCACGTTGGGCAAAATATTATCTGCAGTCGCCCCGCTAATCCAAGCGGCGATACCGCGGCGCTCATGACGACCGATGACCAGTAGATCAACGTCGTTTTTATGGCAATAATTGACAATACCTTCACTGTTAGAGATAGCAGTCGTCACCTGTGAGTTTACCGCATCTAATTGGTTACGCTCAAGCAGCTGTGCCAGCTTAATTCGCGCCTCTTGGCAGCGCTCATCGTCAATCTCATCATAGAGACTAGAGGCTGGTACTAGCTCATAACCAAAGCCTACCATAGTATCTTTAACAATATGTAATACAGACAGCTTAGAGCCTGGACGGTTATCGACAATTTGTTTGGCCTTTTGTGCAACGACATCAGCGTCGGATAGCAGGTCAGTGACCAATAAAATATGTTGGTAACTCATGAGGTATTCCTCGTAATGTAGAGCTTTTATAGTAGCATTACTACAGGCTGCTGTTAAGTAGCGGCTTACCATCTTTGCTCATTTATGCATAATAATCTATAAAGAATACGTTGTATGATTAGTGTGCTTGTCAACAGCCCTTCAAGCAAAATTTTTGAATAAACTACATAAGTAGTTTTTATTCAGGTACTGGTTTATCAAGTTTAATCACTAGGCTATCGCAGGGTACATTAGGCAGTATGCTATCGGCCGTTGCACCTACTAGCCAAGCGGCGATACCACGGCGTTCGTGACGGCCAATGACCAATAAATCCACATCATTTTTATGGCAATAGTTAATGATGCCAGCGCTATTGGAGATAGCAGCGGTGACCTCCGAATTCGCCGCATCAAGATCATTGCGCTCCAAAAATTTTGCCAATTTTATGCGTGCTTCTTGCCAGTTTTCGCCATCCTTTTTGCCTGAGAGGCTAGAAGCCGGCACCAGCTCATAGCCAAAGCGCACCATATCATCTTCAACGATATGCAATACCGACAAATGGGCATCAGGAGAGCCTGCAATGACACGCTTGGCTCTTTGAGCGACTATATCGGCATCGGATAATAAATCAGTGACCAGTAATATATGCTGATAGCTCATAACGTTCTCCTTATAGCAGATACCTCATAGTAGCACTCATCAATGTCATTGTTAAGGTATAAATCCTCATTATTATTAGGGTTATTGTAGCCTTAACACTAAGGCCAGTTTATTGTCATCTGCCTTGACTTATCTCAGCTTTAGCCCCATCTAACATCAATATTATTTTATAAATAAAAAGGATAACTATGACTATAACTGCTATGGCGACTAACCCTGATACAGTAACTGACGCAGCGTTTAGCGTTGACTTGACCTTGCATCCAGCGTTTGAGCTGCTTGAGCATCGTCATATCGAGGCGCTATCCATGGATGTGCTGATCAGTCGGCATGCCAAGACTGGAGCGATGCATTACCATTTAGCGCATCCTAGCGATGAAAACGCTTTTTTGGTGGGATTTCGCACGCAGCCGATGGATTCTAAGGGCGAGGCGCATATTTTAGAGCACGTCGCCCTATGCGGCTCGAGAAAGTTTCCGGTACGTGACCCTTTCTTTTCAATGATCAAGCGCTCACTTAATACCTTTATGAATGCAATGACCGCTGCTGATTGGACAGCTTATCCTTACGCCACTCAAAATAAAAACGACTATTTTAACTTGCTTGATGTCTATCTTGATGCTGCTTTTTTCCCTAATATTCATCCGCTAGATTTTGCGCAAGAAGGTATTCGCGTTGAATTAGATAGCGAAGATAAACCGCACTTCAAAGGCATTGTCTTTAATGAGATGAAAGGGGCGATGAGTGATGAGATCGACCAGCTGTATCATACGGTCGTGCATCATTTATTCCCAACGACGACTTATCATTATAACTCTGGCGGTGATCCTGCTGATATTCCAGACTTAACTCATCCTGAATTAGTTGAGTTTCATAAAAGCCATTATCACCCGTCAAATAGCGTCATTATGAGCTTTGGTAATATTCCAGTTGCCGAGACTCAAGCAAAAATCCACGAAGATGCGCTCAAACAGTTTGCGATGGGTAAAAAGCACGTATCGCGTCCAGAGCAGCGTTTGCCTGAGCCTATTAGTGCGACAGGCACTTATACTGCCGATACCGAAGGTCCCAATCAGACTCATCACGTGGTCGCTTGGCTGCTACCGTCGATCATTGATCCCAAACAGCGTTTGGCTCTGCGCCTATTAGAAGGTGTATTGGTTGAGCACGCCGGCTCGCCACTACGAGCGTATCTCGACAGTCATCCACTGGGCAAAGCGCCAAGTCCATTGCTAGGCCTTGATGATAGTCATTATGAGATGGTGTTTTACACGGGGCTACGCGGCTCAGAGCCTGAACATGCTGAGGCGGTAGAGCAAGGCATTATAGACTTGCTTGCTGATGTTGCAAGCAAACCCATTGATGCAGAGGCTATTGAAACCATTTTGCATCAGATCGAGATCGATCAGCGTCATATCGGCGGTGATAGTATGCCTTATGGTTTAAATCTCATGCTTGAAGGGTTTAGCACCGCGATTCATGATGGTAACCCCCTTGACGTTTGGGAGGTCGATGAGCATTTGGCTTGGCTGCGTGAGCAAGTAAAAGACGAGCAGTGGCTACCTAATTTAATAAAAACTCATCTGCTTGATAATAATCACCGCGTACGGGTGACGCTCGCGCCGGATAGTGAAAAATCTGCCCGTCTTGCTGCCGCTGAGCAAGTGCGTCTTGATACGATCGCCATGGATATGACGGCTGATGACAAAGATATATTGCATAAGCAAGCGTTAGATCTGGCCGCGCGCCAATCAGCACCGGATGATTTGAGCTTGCTGCCAAAGGTGGGCTTAGAAGACGTGCCCACTGATATCAACTTTAAGGAAGGGTCGCAACAGCAGGTGCGCCTAAGCGGTCAAGACAGCACGCTTTTTGAGTATGAAGCCGGTACCAATGGGCTGTACTATTATCAAGTCATCGTGCCGTTGACCGATGCTATCAATAGCGCCAAGGCGGATGAGTTACCAGCGAACGATGTCATCAATCATCCGCTCCTGCCAATTTACTTAAGTTTGCTATCAGAATTGGGCACGGATTCTATGGACGCCTACGAGATGCAGGCCAAGCAAGCGGCGCATTCCTCTGGCGTGACCGCGAGGGTTAGCCAGCGTACTAGTATTGATGATAGCCTAACGATTAGTAGCTACTTTGTCGTCGCCACGCGCGCACTAAATCGTAAAGTAGAAGCTATAGATTTGCTCAAAGAGGTCATGGAGCATAGCGTCTTTACTGAACACGATCGTATCAAAGAGATTCTCCAGCAGCGTCAGGCCAGTTGGCAATCACGCCTTGCTAGCGCTGGACATGCTTATGCCATGCAAACGGCTAGCCGCGGCATGAGTCGTCAGGCGCAGCTTGAATACGTGCGTAGTGGTCTGCCCGCACTGAATGCGCTAAAAGACTTTTTAGCTCATGCCAGCGACGATGATACGCTGTGGGATCAGTTGGCGAGCAGCCTGATGGCGCTGCATCAACGTCTGATTAGCTTGCCCAAACACGCGGTGATTGTTTGTGAAGCAGAGCAAACTGAGCGCTTAAGCCGCCTAATTGTAGAGAGCTGGCAAGATAGCCTTGGCGCGCAAGTTGATACCCAGTCAATAGATACCGAGGCTGATGTTCCTAGCGAGTTTGCTAAACTGCAGTTAGATCCGGCGTTAGATGGTGACAAAGACGCAATCAAAGCTCTCGAAAGCAATGCTGCAAAGGATGTTGAAGATTTAGCGTGGCTGGTGGCAACCAATGTGTACCATAATGCCAGCGTTTACAGTGTGCCAGCAGCTGACCACCCTGATACTGCGCCGCTTATGGTGCTTGCGCCTTATTTGCGTAATGGTTATTTGCATAGCGCCATACGTGAGCGCGGCGGAGCATATGGCGGCGGCGCAGGTTATGATGCCAATGCTTGTGCTTTTAAGTTCTTTAGTTACCGCGACCCTTACTGTGCTGAGACGTTTGCGCATTTTGAGGCCAGTATCGAGTGGCTACTTAATGAGCCGCAAACCGCTGAGCAGTTAGAGGAGGCCATCTTAGGTATTGTCTCTGGTATGGATAAACCCGGCTCTCCAGCAGGCGAGGCGATCAAAGCTTGCTTCGCTGATCTGCATCATCGCGGCGCGGACTGGCAACGCAAAATGCGTGCTGCCATACTGAGCGTCACCATCGACGACTTAAAGCGTGTCGCTGAGCAGTATTTGCAAGGGCAACCTCATGTCCGAGCGGTATTAGCGCCTTATGATAAAGAAAATGAGGTTAAAAATTTAGGCTTTAGCGTTTGTAAAATAAACAGCTAGAAGGGTGATGATTTACTAAAAAGCCAAGCGTCGTGCTTGGCTTTTTTCTAATCGTTTTGTATTAAAGGGTTTAAAGCCATAGGGCTAAATAGATTTTGCTTTAATAACGCTTAATACTTTGATCTTTGCTGACATAATCTTGATGAACGGGAAAATCAGCATGCTTGCTAAACTGTTTACGATCAGCAAAGTAGCTGGTCAAGGTACGGCGCACCGCTTCAAAGGCGATACTATCCCACGGGATGTCAGCTTCACTAAACAGTGCTGAATCAAGGCTTTCAGATCCTATACCGTAAGTCCCATCTTTTAAGTCAGCTAAATAAATTACATAAATCTGCCCAATATCAGGGATATCGTAGATACAGTATAAATGCGGATTGATTACTACGGCGTCGGCTTCCTCAAAGCTTTCGCGCGCAGCGCCCTCAGCGATAGTCTCGCCGTTCTCCATAAAGCCTGCCGGTATCGTCCATAGGCCATATTGAGGTTCAATGGCACGGCGACAAAGCAGTACTCTATCCTCATAAATGACAAGCGAGCCGCAGATTATTTTTGGGTTCTCATAATGAATATATCCGCAATTTGGACACACCAAACGCGGCATATTATCAGTAGCGGGTATTTTGTATTCCGCTTTATGACCACACTGTAAACAATAACCCATAGAGACTACCTTATTTTAATGTAGGTTTTAACGTAAAAAATAGCGCTGCGATGTTTTTAGCTCTTGTAAATACTTCAGCTTTGTGACTATTTGCTGTGGCTTTTATAACTATTCACTTAAGCTATCCTCTTGAATAGTTATCTTAGACGAGTGCTTATCTTAAGATAACACAAATTTATACTAGGCTAAATGATGAGAACAGTAACCGCACACATGCCAACAACAAACTGACCAGTAGTGTTATTAAAACGAGCATCACTGTGAGTTGTTATCTGAGAATAGAGTATAAATAATAGAGTATAAAAACCAGTGATACTTTTGAGCAAAATATAGTTAGTTGTATGATTTATCAATTTAGCAACGTCTATCCTACGACATGATAATATAGTTAATATTTTGCTAAGAACAACAGTAAGCAATAGGACTACCTTAATGGCTATACCAAATAACTCCGTAAGTTTTGATAGGTTGACAGTGGCCTCACCTGAGCATATTCGTCAACCTGCGCTTAGACAGTTGGCAAAGCGCGTACAAATAGAGACTCTAGGGTACGAGTACGAACAGTCCCAAACCATAACTCGTTCTTATAACAGTGATCAAAGCGAGCTGGTTTTACAGAGGCTTCATCAAACACAAATTGCTGATGCTTCAATTTTAGTCGCTATCACTCATGAGAGACACCCTAAATTACTATTGACCCGCCGTGCCTCTCATATGACTAGCCATGCAGGTGAGGTATCGTGTGCTGGCGGCAGATATGAGTACGCTGATGGCAATAACGTAGTCACCGCCTTACGTGAAGCCTGTGAAGAGACGGCGCTGCCACCTAACAAAGTACAGTTACTTGGACAATTGCCGCCACAAACCTCCAAAAGCGGCATGAGTGTACGTCCTATCGTTGCTTTAATTGAGCCTAATTTAATATTGATGCCTGAGCCTGGAGAGATTGCACGTATTTTTTGGGCAGATTTTGAGGCGCTCATTACTCAGCCCACGGTTGAGTACAAGGTGGAATATCGTATGCAAGATCATTTAGAGCAAACCGCTACCTTATTAACGCCAAGTTGGCAAGTTGATGGTGAAACAGTCTGGGGACTGACAGGACGGGTCATTGCCAACTTGCTGGAGACCGGATTTGATCGCCAGCTTGAGTGGTACTATCGCTTGCAAGAGTCTGGCTTGGAGCTAGATCGTTAAAACCGTGACATTAAAAGACAATAGTAAGCACTTTAATATCATAGCTATTATTTATAATCGTTTATAGTCTTTACCATTATTTATAGTAGTCATCGTTCCTTTTAAGCCACCAGTTCATATTGTCTTGCCGCTTAGCTCGAAATTTTTCTAGTTTATGGGCCACTTTATCGTTGTGCTGGCGTGCTGTATCAAGCGCAAATAAAATCGGTACAGAGGAGAGTACGCCAAAGCGTATTTTTGATTTAGGCAGCTGTAAACCATCCCCTATATCATCACCAACCAAAGTACGGGTCACACTAGCATTGACCATCTCCACAAAACGTCCGCGCCGATTGTCCTCACCCATTAGCTGACGCGGTAAATCGTGCAAGGATTTTGCTAGCGGTCGTCCCATCTTAAAGTCAAGCTGCTGAATAGATAGATAAGTATAAAGCCACTCCCAGCAGTCAGTCTCAGTCTTGGGCAGGCGCTGTAAATCAACGCCCATCCAATAACTGGCAAGATTCCACAGATGCAAAATACCTTCAGCTTCCTCGGCACTAATACGAGCACCAAGCAGCCTGAGTCCACGCATAATCAATAAAGAGAACTGCAAATGCGTCGCAATCATATCGGTCTGATTAATCGGCACACCCCAATAAGCGGTATTCCAGCTGCCGTCGGGATTATGATGCTGATCGATATCTGGTATAACGCCTGCTGCCGCGTTGAGTTTACCTTTGAGTAAATTTTGGCGTACCAAAGTATGAACTTGGCGCACCTTAATAGATTGCTGCCAACCCTCCGAACCAATCTCTAGTACCTTAGCAACAGGCGCACGTTGCATGCCATCTATAGCTTCAAGCTCTGGATGCTCAGACACTGCTAAAATATAGGCATAAGTGCGCATCAAACGCGGTAGCGCATCGTGCATCAGCGCCCCTGTTTGAATAAGAGGTAAGGATAGGGCAGGGATACTATAACCTGCCATCAAAGCCACATTACGTAGTAGCCAGATAAGCATTAGCGGATAACGACGGTAGGCAACCGCGCCAACCTGTGCAAGCTTGGCGTCATACCAGTTTGGATGAGTAGAGAACTGCTCAACCAGCTGCATAAACGCTGGATTATTAGATAAATCGCTGTCTATATGACCATCAATAACCGCGTTTTTCAAAGGTTTAGCAAAACGTACTTTGTCAGCAGCCAGCTGATCGGCAATAGGATCGCCAATGTCGTAACCAGCTACTATTTCAGCCAATAAGTCCTGTGAGATAGTAAAGTTTTTGGGAAGTAAATGGCGTCTGATACGACGCAGAACTTGTAGATCACTATGATCGTTGAGCGCGGTAGTCCGTCCGTGACGCTGATAGTTGATATCGTAGTTTGCTATAGATTTTTTATTTCTTATAGGCATATCATGAATGGAATGATCGTCGTCTTTAGAGAATTTTTTTGGTTTCATATAGATAATGTACCATCGTAATAAATACTGATGGTAGTAGAATATCATAATGAATGTTATAAACTGTTGGTATATTATGAGCCTCAATTTATATTTTGGGACTCATAGTATCCAATAACTGTTGGTAATGAATAACTGCCATAACTGATGACTGTCTTTTTATTACTGATTCGTTAAATCTACAGAAGTACCGCTGACACTGTCTTTGAGCGTAGCTTTCAGCATCATATAGCCTGCAATACCAGAGACAATCGAACCCATAATAATGCCCAAACGCTCATCAAATAGAGGCGTTGCCCCGCCAAATGCAAGACCACCGATAAATAAACTCATCGTAAAGCCAACACCGCACAACAATGCTGCGCCATAGATTTGTTTGAAGTTCATGCTCTTGGGCATGGTTGAAATACCAAGCTTAAAGATCAGCCAGCACATCAGCATGACCCCTATTTGCTTACCGATAAATAAACCCGCAGCAATGCCAAGTGGCACCGAATGAAACAGCTCAGCAAACCCAGCCCCTTTGAGCGAAATACCAGCGTTGGCAAAGGCAAACAATGGTAAAATACCGTAAGAGACCGTGTTCTGTAGATCATGCTCAAGCTCTTCGAGCGGTGAGTGCTCAGGATCGGTGCGGTCAAACAAGGGGATAAATAATGCCAACACCACACCGGCTAAAGTAGCGTGGACACCAGACTTGAGTACCGCTACCCACATGACCACACCTATAAGCAAATAAGGAGTGATGCTGGTAACGTTGCGGCGGTTGAGTAGATACAAAAAAGGCAAGCATAAACCTGCGACGCCAAGCGCTGCCAAAGATAAATCACTGGTATAAAACAAAGCAATAATAATAATGGCACCGATATCATCAAAAATAGCAATAGATACCAAAAAGACTTTTAAGGAGTTGGGAACACGGCTACCAAGCAGACTTAAGATACCTAATGCAAAGGCAATATCAGTCGCTGCGGGAATGGCCCAGCCTCTCCAAAATTCAGGCTCGTTATAATTGATTAGCAAATAAATGATAGCAGGTACGATCATACCGCCTATGGCTGCGCCAGCGGGCAAAATGATCTGTTTCACGTTAGAGAGCTCACCGATTAACACCTCGCGTTTGAGCTCAAGACCCACTAAAAAAAAGAAAACGGCCATTAAACCGTCATTAATCCAGTGATGAGCATCTTTGGCAATCTCAAGATTGCCAACTTGAACTACAACGGGTGCATGAATAAAAGCGTTGTACCAAACACTAAAAGGGCTATTGGCAACGATCATTGCAGCAATGGCAGCCAACGCTAGGACGATACCGCCTGCTGCTTCTAATTCAAAAAACGATTTGATTCTTCGTATTGCCATATCATCCTCATGTCCTAGGTGTCTACTGTGAAATTAAAAAGTCGTCTTAATATCTTATAACAAAAATCGCAAGAGCGCTTAAGTCTCTCCTAATCTTATCAATACAAGCTGCTATGCGTAACAGACGATAGCTATAATTTTGCCATTTAGCTTTGTCAAAAGCAGAAAAATGTCGATTGAAGGAATCAAAAAGTTACCAAGGCTGACTTTATCGTCATTATAACCAGAGATACTGTCGTTATGATTAAAAATAGTCTTATCGTAAACAATAATAGTACGCTGAGCTGAATATTTTCGATTTTTTGTGGTTTTGTCTCTATAATGAGTCATTTTACTTTTTGCTTAAAGATTTATTGAAGCAATCAGCTTTATTATAAGGTCAGCCCATGGACTTATCTTTATCTCTAGAAGTCATTTTAATGCTGACTGCAGTGGCGGCGCTCGCCGGATTCATTGATGCTATGGCAGGTGGCGGCGGACTGCTAACTATTCCAGCAATGCTACTTGCTAATATACCCCCTGTCCTGACTTTGGGCACCAATAAATTGCAAGCCGCATCTGGAGCGCTGGCAGCCTCCATTACGATGATTAGAAAAAGAGTGGTAAGGCCGCAGGATATCAAAGTAGCTATTATCGCCGCGTTTATGGGCTCAGTCATAGGTACTATTGCTGTACAATTGTCGCCGCCTGATTTGCTTGAAAAACTGATTCCGTTTTTGATTGCAGCGATTGGTATTTATACCTTATTTGCCCCTAAACTAGGAGAAGTGGAGGATGAGCCGCGTATCTCAGAGGGCAGTTGGCAAAAAATCGTGGCGCCCCTAATTGGCTTTTATGATGGGTATATCGGACCTGGAACGGGGATGTTTTTTGCCCTTGGTAATGTAGCTTTGCGTGGCCGCAGAATTGTTGAGGCTACAGGAGCTGCCAAGGTGCTTAATTTATCTACTAATATAGGCTCGCTAATATTTTTTATTTTAGGCGGTAATGTACTTTGGAAAGTTGGACTTGCCATGATGGTAGGACAGACTATAGGTGCATACTTTGGTTCACACATGGTGGTCAAAGGAGGGAGTAAGCTTATTCGTCCAATGATTGTGCTAGTATGCTTGGCCATGATAACCAAATATGTCTTTGGTTGATATTTTGACTACAAGTATCAAAACTTTTCATAAAAAATCCCAGCTCAAAATAAGCTGGGATTTTTTATGACGATTAAAATCATAAGGTTAATTATTTGTGGCGACTAGTATCATCGTATTCACTACCCATCAAACCATCGCTGAAGACGGCAGAGAATTCACGTTCGCTGTCTTCACTGATATGACCATCAAAGACGTCTTTGGTACCCGCATCAGGATCGTTGTAGATGGCGATATCCATCTTGTTCTCTGATTTTGCAACAATAGCGGTGACCGCTGCATCGCCGCCAACGTTTACAGCGGTTCGTAGCATATCAAGGATACGATCAACACCTAGAATAAGCCCAATACCTTCGATCGGTAAACCCACTTGTGAGAACACCATCGATAGCATAATCAAACCTACCCCAGGCACGCCTGCAGTCCCAATAGAGGCTAGCACAGACATCAAAATAACGGTTAAATATTCAGCAACCCCCAAATCAATACCATAGACATTGGCAATAAAGATAGTTGCCGTTCCCTGCATGATGGCCGTACCATCCATATTGATGGTCGCGCCAAAGGGTACGGTAAATGAAGCTACTGAGTTATTAACCCCCATGCGCTTAGTAACCGTACGTAGGGTAATAGGAATGGTAGCGTTCGAGCTTGAGGTACTAAAAGCAAAAATCTGTACTTCACGCATTTTTGCCAAAAAGGTTTTGATGGATAAGCGTGAGAACAGTTTGAGCACAATCATCATAGTGACAAAGAAGTGAAAAGCCAGTGAGCCTACCAGTACAGCGACATAACCTAGTAGTGACCAGATCAGATCCAAGCCAAGCTCGGCCATAGCTTTGGCGAGTAGGGCAAATACACCATAAGGCGCAAGATTCATAATAATAGTCACCATCTTTAAGATGACTTCATTGATCAGCTCTAAGCTTTTGACTAAGCCTTTGGCAGGCTTACCAACCATCAAAATACTAATACCAATTAAGATGGCAAAGAAGATGATCGAAAGCATATCACCGTTTGCCATGGCGCTGATGGGGTTGGATGGGATAATATTTGAGAAAACATCAAGCAGCGGCGGTGCTGATGCGGCCTCAAAAGTCGCTTCGGTCTCGACGTCCATGCCTTTACCAATACCAAATAAAATACCGAGTCCAATAGCAGTGGCAATAGCTAGAGCTGTCGTCATCATATAAATAAAGAAAGTCTTGGTACCGATACGGCCAAGCAGACGGATATCACCAATACCGCAAACCCCGCAGATCAGTGATATTAGTACTAGTGGTACGACCAGCATTTTAAGCGAGTTAACAAATAATTTACCAATAATAGCGAGAAAACCATTGGTGATATAAGTATCAACAAAACTGCCTTCTGCATTTAATCCAGAATAATTTATAACTAAACCCAGTATGATACCGAGCACCATGGCAACAATAATTTTGCCAGTCAGTCCCATATTTTTCCACATAGTTTGTATCCTTGTGTGCATAACATGCGCTAATAAGTTTCATGCGTAAGAGCAGTTGTTATTTATTCTAAATTGTTTGGATACAATAAGAAATATTTTTTTATTAGTAATCTTAGATTAAATAGAGACAATTAGCTTGATAGGACAGTGCAAATAACAAAGCAAAGCTATTTGTAGAATACAATTGAAGCTTATTTATGTTGACGAGAAACACCTTGATATGAGAACAAAAAAAAGCAAGATTGTTAGTTAATAACAATCTTGCTGCTAAGGACTTAGAGATTATAGGAGTTAGATCAAAGATAACTGTTAAAGTTTTGGTTTTAACTTAAGCCTTATCATCCTCTTCACGGCGCAGACCATCTTGCCATTTAGAACCTTCTACTGACGTACTATCATCTTCAATAGATTCAGACGACCCTTTAGCTTTGTGACGATGGTTATAAGCCATACGCTCGTTAAGTATGGATTCAGCATCGCGCGTACGATGATTAAGCGCTTCAGCTTCAGGATGCGCCTCATTAAAATCTGTCTGCGCCTGAGCTTCTTGAGTAGTCTCTTGCTCGCTGACCATAGTGACATCACCATCAGGATCGTAACCATGGTCTGGATTGGCATCACCCGTCTCTTCATCATCAGCGTGCGCGTCATTTTTCAGCTGAGCGTAATCGGTAAGCTGATGAACTGCATTTTCTAAAGTATGAGGATTATAGCGCTTTTGCACTTCTTGTAAATGCTCATCGAATACATCTGTCAATAAAGAATCAAAACGTATGGCATTATACTTAATAAGCTGCTCAGCCTCAGCTTCAGTAATGTCGCCATTTTGGCTTGCATACACCACATGATCTTCAAAAGTTAGGCCTTCAAACTCGTCTTTATGTTCAGCCTTTTTGAACTTTTGCCATAAAGGTTCAACTTCAAGGAGCGTCTGATAAGCATTCTCCATACGCCCAGTGCTATCATCAGGATCGGTATTGTAATACACCATCGTTTTGAGATAATCACGAAAAGGATTGGCCTCAAAGTCGTCCATAAAGCTATCACCTAATTGACGTTTTAGCTCATCACTGGTTGGCGTAAAGATACGACCACTTGGGAAGGTGACAAAACTAACTACATTAGCGGCAATACGATTTGGGAAGTTGGCAAAGAAAGACACAAAGGCTTCTTGAATTGTGTATAGACTATCTTGTAAAGCAACTTTGGCATGCAGGCGCTCCGCCTCTGATTTAGTGCCATGCTCATAAAATTGCAAAATAGCGGTGGCAATAAATAAATGACTATGAATATCAGCCAAGCGTCCAGAGAGCATCTCTTTACGTTTTAGATCACCTGCAAGTAGTCCTAGTGCCATATCAGCGGTCAGCGCAAAGCTAGCACTTAGGCGATTGATATGCTTGTAATAAGGACGAGTAAACTTGTCTGCAAAGACAGGCGCACTATTGCTGCCGCCTACGTAGCCTGCGACAAAGGCTTTGGCACCACGATTAAAGGTATATCCTAAATGCTTGAAGAATAGATTATCAAATTCTTTAACAGCAGACTTTTTATCATCGCTTTGTAATAGCTGCAGCTCATCAAACAGATAAGGATGGCAGCGCATTGCGCCTTGACCAAAGATCATAAGCGAGCGCGTTAAGATGTTGGCACCTTCAACGGTAATAGAGACGGGAATGGCTTGATAAAGAGGCGCTAAAAAGTTACGTGGTCCCATCTGAATAGCGCGGCCACCGACAACATCCATACCATCATTGACCACATCGCGCATAGTCTCTGTAGCATAGTACTTGGCCATTGCGGTCATAACCGATGGCGTACCGCCTTGATTCAAACCACAAGTTACTAAATGACGAAACGCCTCGAGCATATAAGTTTGACTAGCGATTCGGCTAGTGGCATCTTGCACCCCTTCAAACTTACCGACTGATATTTTAAACTGCTCACGCACTTTCGCGAATGCACCAACAGATAAGTAAGTCATCTCACTAGTTGAGGTCGATAGGGCCGGTAAGGAGATCCCGCGACCCACGCCTAAGCACTCCATCAGCATGCGCCAACCACGGCCTGCGTTTTCAACGCCGCCAATAATATAATCTAGAGGAATAAAGACATCATTACCATCAACCGTACCGTTCATAAAGGGCGAACCGCTCGGATAATGACGTGGACCTATAACCACGCCTTCATGATCAGCAGGGATGAGCGCACAGGTAATACCATAATCAGTCTTGCTCTTGTCGCCCAGTAAACCTTCTGGATCATGCAAGGTAAAGGCAAGTCCTACCACCGTAGCTATAGGAGCAAGAGTAATCCAGCGTTTGGAGAAATTCATACGTAGGCCAAGCACTTGATCGCCGTCATGAATACCGTAACAAACCACACCTGTATCAGGAATGGCGCCTGCATCAGAACCCGCCTCAGGGCCAGTCAAACCGAAGCAAGGAATCTCACTACCATCTGCTAGGCCGGGCAGCCAGCGCTGCTTTTGCGCGTCCGTACCGTAGTGCATGAGTAGCTCACCAGGTCCTAGCGAGTTGGGTACCATACAACTAACTGCTGCTGTTGATGAGCGTGAGGCAATCTTACTCATAATTCGGCTTTGCGCGTAAGATGAGAACTCAAGGCCGCCATACTCTTTAGGAATAATAAGTCCCAAAATACCGCTATCTTTCACAAACTGCCAGACATGAGGCGGCAAATCTTTGTATTGAGTATGCACTTCCCACTCATCAATCATCGCACATAGGTGCTCAACTTCGTTGTCGATAAAGCTTTGCTCTTCTACTGACAGCTCAGGGTAGGGGTAGTCTGCAAAGGTTTTCCAATTAGGCGCGCCCATAAACAGCTCTTTTTCCCACCAGCTAGTACCCGCATCAAGCGCTTCGCGCTCAGTGTCGCTCATACTAGGCATGGCTCCGCCCAAAGTCTTATAAACGGGTTTGGTAATCAGCGCTTGACGCAGTGGAGCGATTAAAAGCACTAAGCATAGCAGCGCTATTGGAATGCCCAAGATCAGTGACCAAGGGCTTAAAAAGGCAGTCGCTATTACAGTGATTATAGCTACGATGCTACCAGTGACACGCGATAGGGACAGTAAAAAGATGGCCAAGACGACGGCTAACTGTATGATTACTGCCAATATAAATAAGCCAATCGCCATGATTCTCTCCTTGATAAAGTTTTGTTAAATTGCAAAAACTGTAAAGAATGAGTTATCAATAAATTATAAAATATTTATTGGCGCTAATGTTTATTTATGGGCTCTTGGACTCATCTACTGAATAGTAAATCGGTTGGGAGGCATAAGCTAATAACTTGAAACAATGCTTAACGTTATCTACAGTTCGTTGACATAAAGTTATCTACTAATATGAAATAGTTATTGACAACTATCAATAGTTAAAATGCTACGCTATGTCGAGGATATGTATCAATTATCCTACTATATTCGCTATTTTTAATATACAGCTAGTTAGGACAAAATAATAAGCAAAATGAAACAAAAAATTAGCGACGCTAAGCTAGTTGTCTAGCTAAAAGGTGTCAAGCCGTTTTCAGCATAAGATAAAGTATTATTGCGGCCGACAATAATATGATCTATTAATGATAAATCTAATAAATCACAAGCTTTTTTTAGCTCATATGTCAGTACATTATCTGCTGTTGAAGGCTGCGCGTCAGTATGCGGATGATTATGGGCGATGATGAGCTGGCTTGCCGCGTGACTCAAAGCATGACGCAGGACATGTTTGATACAGACGGAGCAAGAAGAGATACCGCCGGTGAATAATATCTCAAAGTTCAATAAATTCAGTGCATTATCTAGGCACAGTACGGCAAAAACCTCACGCGGCTCACTGCGAAGTTGGGTACTGATATAGTCTTTGACCACCTGTGAGCGTCCAAGTGCTTGACCAGTTTTAAGCTTACTGTCCAAATAGCGTGTACCCATCTCAAGCGAAGCTAGTATCTGCGCGTATTTAGCAGGACCGATTCCGTGACAAGCTAATACCGTCTCTTTGGGCGCCGCCAGCAGCTCAGCTAGACTACCGAACTGCTCAATTAGATGGCGCGCCAGCTCAATAGCAGATTGCGCGGGCGTTCCTGTACGCAAAAATATCGCTAATATCTCAGCATCAGACAATTTGGCTGCGCCAAATTTTAGTAGTTTTTCACGTGGTCTATCATCTTCATGCCAGTCTTTGATGGCCATTAGAACTCCTTGTAGTTATATAAACAGATGCAGCCTACAAAAACACGCAAAACCTTACCCAATTTAGCGCATAATTGTTACTATAGGCATCATTTCTATCTTTTATCTCTTCTATCTTTATTTGTTGTGACTACTACGCTTATGCCAAAAATTCTGCTCGCTATCACTGGTGGTATTGCCGCTTATAAATCTGCTATTTTCGCACGTCTGCTGATCAAAGCCGGGTTTGAGGTGCGCGTCATCATGACCACAGGGGCTCAAGCCTTTATTACCCCATTAACTTTGCAAGCTTTGACCGGTAATGAGGTGCATACCTCACTACTTGATGAACAAGCTGAAGCGGGTATGGGTCATATTGAGCTTGCAAAGTGGGCGGATCTTATAATCATTGCTCCAGCGTCAGCCAATACTTTAGCAAGACTGGCTATGGGTATGGCTGATGATTTGCTGACAACCGTATGTCTTGCAACTACTGCGCCAATTATGGTGGCACCTGCGATGAACCAGCAAATGTGGGCGCACCCAGCGGTAGGACTTAATGTGCAGACCCTGCGCGATATGCATTATTATATTATTGAGCCTGCCAGCGGTGAGCAGGCTTGTGGCGATGTGGGATCAGGGCGCTTGCCTGAGCCTGAGCAATTACTTGATGAGGTGCTTTTATTTTATGCCCAGCAAAAGACGCCGCAGCTACTGGCTGGCAAAAGGGTCGTTATTACTGCAGGGCCAACGATCGAGGCGATAGATCCGGTACGCTATTTATCCAATCACTCATCCGGCAAGATGGGCTTCGCTTTAGCGCGCGCTTGCACCGCTGCAGGAGCAAAAGTGACTTTGATCGTCGGTGGCAAAGTAGCTCTGCCAACGCCGCTTGGGGTCACACGTATTGACGTACTGTCTGCCAAGGATATGCTAAGCGCCGCTCAAGAATGCGTTGCTGGCACCCATGCTGCGCTAACTCCTATGTTGCACAATCAGCATGAAAATTATCATACACATAGCCATACTAATTGCGACTGTGATAGCCATGACGATAATGAAGTTAACAAAGCGCTGCCCGCTTATAGCGAAAAGCAAAAGTTGGATGCTGACCTTTTTATCGCCACCGCTGCCGTCGCTGATTACCGCACTAAGGAAGCTGCTCCGCAAAAGATCAAAAAAACCCAAGAGGCGATGTCCCTTGAGCTGGTGAAAAATCCCGATATCCTAGCAACGATATCACTTGCTCATCCGGATTTGTTCGTCGTGGGCTTTGCTGCAGAGACGCAAGATGTTGAGCATTATGCGCGCGGTAAATTAGTAGCCAAAGATTTAGATATGATCGCTTGCAATGATGTCTCGCGCGCTGATATTGGCTTTGCTAGCGATGATAATGCTATGCAGGTATTTTTCGCCGAAGATTATCAGCAAGACTCTATGGTTTTAGATAAAGCCAGCAAAGATAAAATTGCCGAGCAGCTAACTGCTATTATTGGTGAGGCGCTACAAAAGCGCCGGAGTCAGTAGTCATTTAAGGGGATATCGGATGCTATTTTATGAAGTACTTAGCTTTAACTTGTTCTTATAGTGATAGATAACGACAGCACCCAGACCCTGATAATACTAGCGGTGTTTGTGGTTGCTTCCTTGCTGCATGGTATTAGCGGTTTAGGTATAACGCTAGTGACCACTACTGCCTTGGCAAGTATATATCCACTGCCTTATGCTATTGTCTTGGTTATTTTTCCCTCATTACTGCTAAATTTAATGACGTGGCTCTCAGGCGGCGGGCGCACACTTTGGCAAAACTTTACTTATTATGGCAAACGCTATTGGCTACTTGCTTTGACGAGCTTACTCGGTAGTATAGTAGGGGCGCAGTTACTTTTGTGGGTAGATAGTGCCTATATTCTGCTGGTATTAGCGGCAGTCATTGCTTATTTTGTTATCAGCAGCTTACTTGGCAAGCAAATCCGTCTACCAGATACCAAGCCGGTATTGATTATGATCGGATTAAGTGCAGGTATCATTGGCGGGGCCACCAACGCCATGTCGACGATTTTGATGATGTATCTGCTATCTGCTAGCGACGATAAAAACACCATCGCCAAGGTCGGCAATATGTGCTATTTTTTAGGCAAGATTGCGCAAATTATTGTTTTGCGCGAGCCGATCATGACGTTGAGTACTAGCGAGTGGCAACTGATTGCATTATTAAGCATATTATCAGTTGTCGTGCTGTTAGTCGGTATTCGCCTACGGCGTTACTTATCGCAACACCGTTTTCGTCAGCTGGTTTTAGGGATTTTAGCCGTACTTGGACTGCGAGTGGGCTGGCAGGGGATTATGGCTTTTTTATAGACTCAATTTTATAAATTTGTGTAGGGTGCTTTTTAAGCACCATTGAAACTAGCAGTTCTCAGCCTTTTACCAACTAGTTAACGACTAAATAAGTTTAGCACTATAGTAGCGATAACACTGATCACTATCATAGTGACAATAGGAAAGTAGACTTTCGTATTGCCAGAGGTGTGTTTGACATCTCCTGGTAGATTACCTATCCAAGAGAAAGCGCTCGGAAACAGCAGCCAAATAATACCGACGATAACCAGCACTATCCCAAGACCGATCAGTAGCTTTGCCATATAGTTTTTGCCTTATTATAGATTAGCCAATAGCGCTAGCGGTTTTATTAAAATATATCTCTTGCGCGGCCCGAAACGTATTACAGTGCGCTTCTACCACATCTTCGATATTCTCTGAATAACCGCCGCCCATCACGATGGCAACTGGTATATTCGCAGCTTTTGCTTGGCTCAGAACATATACATCACGCGCCTTGCAGCCCGCTTTCGTGAGACCAAGTTTACCCAGTTTATCGGTAGCTAGGACATCCACCGCCGATTGATAAAAGATCATATCAGGGCGCACTTGGCTGATAAGCAGTGGCAAAGTCTCTTTTAAAATGCGCAGGTATTCCTCGTCTCCAGTATCGTTGTCCAGCTCAATATCAAGGTCAGAGACTTCTTTACGAAACGGATAGTTCTTGGCGCCATGCATACTAAAGATAAACACCCGCGGCTCATTCCTCATGATACTGGCATTGCCATTACCTTGATGCACATCTAGATCAACGACCAATATCTTTTTGGCTTCTCCGCGCATAAGCAATAAATTGCTAGCAATACAAACATCGTTGAAGACACAAAACCCTTCACCATGATCGGCAAAAGCATGATGGGTGCCGCCTGCGACATTCATCGCGACGCCGTATTGCTGAGCGTATAGCGCGCACTCGTAAGTACCATGCGCAATGTGCCGGCCACGATCAACTAAAGCCGGCGTCATCTCAAAACCGATAGGCCGCGCTTCTTTACGCGGCAGAGTCTGGGTCTTGAGCTTGTGCCAATAATCCTCAGTATGCGTGGTCAAAATCTCCTCTTCACTGAGGCGCTTGGGGGCAAAAAAGTTATCAGGATTGATTGTGCCTTCACGCAGTAGACGTTCAGGAATCATGGTGTATTTTTGCATGGGAAAACGGTGCTTTTCGGGCACCGAATAACGAAAAACTTCAGAGTAAGCGATTTTTAGCATAATTTTTAATTTTCTATGGATTGGTTTTCTATAATTTGAATGATTTAAAAAGAGGGTTTTTAGCGGTAGTCTTTAAACGCAATAAGTACTTGTATGTGATTTAGATAAAGACGGCTTATACAAAGATTATTGAACGAACTGAGTGGGCAGGAAAAAGGTGCGCGCATCAGCTTGCTGGCGCAGCTCATTGAGCAGCGTGGGCATATCATCACTCGGGTCTTGAGTATTAATTAAATCGCTAAAGACTTCATAAGCGACAGTAGTCATGGCGATGACGCTTTGCAAGAGATGCTCAATAATATCATCGTCGATACCGACCGCTTCGACATCGATCGCATTTTTGTAGCGTATCTCACCATCATTGACATCCATCTCTAGATTGCCGATGAGCATATCATAATTGATTTGGGTGATTAGTAGCAGCGCTGCACTCTGATGACTCTCTGGTATCAAAAAGGGCAGAATACCATAGACCGCAAGTAGAGCATTGCTTTCTTGAACACGAAACAGATAACCGCAGTCCAATTGCTTATTACGCATACGTAGCGATAGATGATGGGATTGTTGGCTATCGCTGCTGCGAGGACGATAATAGGTATAATGCCACTGCTTGTTATCGAAGTATTGTTTTAGATAACTAACAATAGGGGTGCTATCAGTGTTACTGCTACTCTTTTTAACCAAAGATACTTTAGATTTTTTCTCAGTGGATGCCCTTTCACTAGATTTCTCCTCAGTAGGTTTTGCCTTAGCTTCGCTACTTTTAGAATGAGCATCAGTATAAACATCGGCATCTCTTCCACCAATATCCGTTGTATCAGCAGTTTTGAGCGACTTATGAGCATCAAGCTGCGGTGCTGAGGCTGTCAGCATTCGCTTGAATTTTTGCCATAAGCTGAGTTTATTATTTTGACTCATAAATATTATGCTGGCTAGTAATGGGTTTAGATGTTGATGGTTAACAGACCTAAGTCTCAATAGAGGCGTCGTTCAATACTAATCCGTCCTGAAGGCTCTGTTGTATATTAGCTTGCGCGTAAAATGCTTGTAGCATCTGTTTAATATAAGTACTAAACCATAGGCTTTCAATAGCGTCATGTATCAGCGGTAGTAACGCTGTGCTCAGCTGCATGATAGCGCGCTCATCGATGTATAAACTTGCCGCTACAGTAGCAAAAGTGTCCGTCTGATGATTGGCATACCAAGTCTCAACACTAGCTGCGACTAAACTGTGCAAGTAGGGTGATATGCGTAGCTGGTTGTAACTTTGCTGTAAACTTGCCTCAATATGTTCAATACTGCTAGGCTTTGTATCGGCATTTAAGTAGGTTTGTATATAGCTTATCGGTTGCTCCTTAATACGCCCCCAACCAGTAGTGAGCAAACGAGCCACCTCTTCGTTGGACAGATGCGCTTGAGCATTCGCCTCAGCGCGGCGAGTTAAGTCTTTGATATTACGATGCAGATAAGCTTGTAGTTTATCATCAAGGTTTCTATTAGTTGCCTTCTCAAACGAGCTGCGACCCATCTTCATAAGTTTGCCAACGCCGCCAGCTTTATCTAAAGTGGTTTCCATAAAGTCGTTAATCGCATGGTATAGCGTTTGGGTTAACAAATCAGCAAAGGTCTCATTACCAATCAAGGTATGGATGAGTACGTTGCGCTGTTGTTCGTGTCGACTTACATAAGTGGCAAGGGTTGCAACTTGCATGTCATCGATCAGATCTGATAAAGGGACATTGTCATTGATCGGATGATAAATGATGCTATGCAAAACATCGCGAATATCAGCGCGCATTACCTCGCTCATCGGCGTACTTAGTAACCAATCATTTATCAAACGCTGCAAATCTGCGCTTTTTATATACTTGTTCATCGGCTGCTCACCAAGCCAGCGCCAAGCGTCCAGCGCTAGTGTCTGAGCTTGCTGGTACAGCCACTGCTGCACAAAGCTGACCTGCGCATCAATTAGGCTGTCTATGGATAAGATAGGAGCTGATGCGTCTACATGGTTATCATTAATTGCACTGACAGAGGATATGGAGGTTTGTTGCTTAGTGTTTTTTAAGGTCATAGTGATCGGCAATTTGTTATACTGTTTGGGAAAAGTTAGGCTGAGCAATAAGTTATATTATGACATGAACGCTGCTTTGATTTGTGGTAAATGTTGTTTAATGAATATAAAAATGATGGCTGAGGCCAGCCCTTGCTTCAATAAATAAAAAGAGATCTTGATGCCTGCGTTGTTAACTCCTATGCTGACCCTTGATGAGCTGACTATTCAGCGCGGCGAGCTGCCTTTATGTGAAGGCGTTACCCTGAACCTGCTTACGGGTAGTATTTGTCATTTGATTGGCGCTAACGGGACGGGCAAAACCACCTTGCTTATGCAGCTGGCAGGTTTGCTACCGATATTGACAGGCAAGATTGCTTATCAAGGCGTAGAGGGGCTACCAGTGCAGCCTTTATATGTCTCGCATCAATTGGGTATTAATTCAAGTCTAACTGTCGCGCAAAACCTAACATTTTTACTCAATTTATATGGTATCTCACCAAGTGAGGCCGATATCGACGCAGCACTAGCATGGGTCGGCTTACAAGGGTTTGAAACCTTAAGCTCAAACCATCTATCTGCTGGACAAACGCGCCGAATTACCTTGGCAAGACTGTATTTATTGACGCCAGAGGTGACGCCGCTATGGTTACTTGATGAGCCCTTTACTGCTCTTGACGTCGACATGGTAGCAAGAATGGAGGCACGTCTGCGAGCATTTACCAATAGCGGCGGGGCGATACTAATGACCAGCCACCAGCCAGTCGCCGTTGCCAACCAAGTGCTTGATTTATCAAATTACATGGTATAAGTACGATATGAGACCAACATCTAACAAGTAGATACATAGAAAAAGTGCCATCTAAGGGTGACAAAGGATAGAGAATGACAGACAGTCAACAGCTCGTGATAGATACTAGTGTCAGCAGAGTAGCGTTAACACCCGGTATTAGTTTCACCCAATTGTGGCGCCGCGAATGGCAAGTTAAGCAGCAAGGCGCTGTACAATGGCTATATCCTTTAGTGCTTTTTTTGATGATTATTACCTTATTTCCACTAGCCGTTGGTAGTGAACCACAGATGCTACAGCGCCTTGGAGTACCGGCGGTGTGGATTGCCGCTTTGCTGTCATTAGTAATGGGCGTTGATGGTTTGTTTAAACCCGCGCTGGATAACGGTACGCTGGCTCAATTGGTGGTTGCCAAAGCGTCGCTTCCGCTGTGGGTACTGATACGATTAGCGATTCATTGGCTATTTAGTAGCGGTTTTGTCGCGCTACTAAGCCTGCTTGCTGTGCCTTTATTCGGTCTTAGTTGGTTTGAGGCAAGTATACTAATGGCTTCTATATTGACCGGCAGTCCGATGTTACTAATGCTATCAGCAGTCGCCAGTAGTTTGACGTTATCATTGAAAAACGGTGCCGTACTGGTACCACTGATCGCCTTACCCATGCAGCTACCGGTGCTGATCTTTGCCACGGGCGCGGTGGATTTGTTCGCCACCGGACTCAATGGCTTACCAATACTAGCGTTATTACTAGCAGGTAGTATTGTCTCAGTGCTGGCGATGCCATGGGTCATCTCAATGACGTTAAAAATGTCTTGGTTAAATTAGACATAAAAGTATGGGTTTTGATTTGTCAATAAAGCCATACTGTTAAAACCTTCTATATTAATAACATGGTTAAAATGAGCAACTTTGCTATAATAGAGGTTTGAACAGTAGACAGATTTTAAAGACATATTGATCTCAACTCGTTTATAAATCTTAGCTAATATTTAATGCCGGCAGGTTGGCAGATAAAACCATAAAAAATGCGAAATATCTGCCTCAACTGACAAGCTGTGTAATAGGTTTATCTCATGCCCAATTTGAATAATGTCTCATCTCCCAGCCTATGGCAACGCATTTGGCAAGGCTTTTTGACCACTGTAGGCACCAAGCAGTTCTTTCGTCTTTTTGCGCCTTGGGTTAAGTGGCTGGCATTATTGGCAAGTATTTTCTTGTTGATCGGTAGTGTTTGGGGCTTAGCCTTTGCGCCGCCTGACTATTTGCAAGGCAATAGCTATCGCATTATATTTATTCACGTACCAGCAGCTAGCCTTGCTATCTCCATCTATTTTGCCTTAGCAGTACTTGGGGTGATTTTTTTGGTGTGGAAAATTAAAACCGCCAACCTTGTTGCTCAGGCCTTAGCGCCTATAGGCTTTTTATTATGTGTGATCAGCCTTTTAACCGGCTCTATTTGGGCCAAACCTACGTGGGGTACTTATTGGGTTTGGGATGCGCGGCTGACATCCATGCTCATTT
This sequence comes from Psychrobacter sp. M4, assembly GCF_055699795.1. NCBI lineage: Bacteria > Pseudomonadati > Pseudomonadota > Gammaproteobacteria > Moraxellales > Moraxellaceae > Psychrobacter > Psychrobacter sp. M4. Next base: position 480,881 of record NZ_CM146740.1, read on the forward strand.
TGGCCTTTTTATATGCTGGGGTTATGGCATTATTTGCCGCCTTTGAACATACCGCCAATCGTGGCAAGGCGGCGGCTATATTGTCTGTTGTGGGCGCGGTGAATCTACCGATTATCAAATATTCGGTAGAATGGTGGAATACTTTGCATCAAGGCGCCACTTTTACGCTAACCGAAGCTCCAAAGATGTCTGCTGACATGTGGATGCCGCTACTACTGATGATTATCGGGAGCTATTTACTGGTAGCGACGTTAGCTATTTATCGTACCAATACGCTTATTTTGTACCGTGATCAAAGCAAAGCTTGGGTCAAAGAGTTTGTACGCAATAACAAAAGTAGCTTATAAAAACGCTAAGTCATGAGTAATAGCAAAGACAAAAATATGTAGGAGAATACCATGCAGCCATACTTTTATAGCGTATCTGAATTCGTTGCCATGGGTAAGCATGGGGTTTTTGTATGGTCGTGCTGGGCTATTACTGTAGGTATGATGCTGGTTTTTATTTGGTATAGTCGCCGTCAAAGACAGGCCATTATTAAGCAGCTCACCATTCAACAAGCGCGCCAAGCTCAGCGCGATGTCAGAGTTAGTGTCAAGACTAAAGGCTAACAAAGCGACTACACTATAAAATTCTCCAAGCTACAAAATATAATAAAATCATCGCTTTATATCTGAAAAATTATCTATTTTTTATACTTATCAGTTCTTTATACCAATACTGAGCTTATTGATTTGTATAAAAGTGCTATCATATAGTTAGCATAAAAATATGTAAATAATGATTATCATACTTTGAAATACACTTACCTGTTTTGCAAATTGTTGAATACCATAATGGGTTATTTGGTTTGCAAAGCAATCACTCGTAATGAGGTAGTGATATGAACGCTGTTCGTCGCAAAAAGCTTATGTGGGTTATGTTTACGTTTGCAGGTGCTGCTGTAGCGGTAGTCCTAGTACTTTACGCTATCGGTCAACAAACGGATTATTATTTTGATCCTACTGCTATCTCGCAAGGTGAGGCGCCGCAAGACAAACGTATTCGCGCAGGAGGTATGGTCGTTGCTGGTAGTGTGCAGCGTGCACCCAATGACCCATTAAGCGTAGAGTTTGATATTACTGATTTTCAGGCTACTGTTCCTGTGACTTATCAAGGTATCTTGCCGGATTTATTCGCTGAAAACTCAGGCGTGGTCGCTACGGGTAAGATGCAAGGCGGAACGTTTGTGGCTGGTGAAGTATTGGCTAAGCATGATGAGAACTATATGCCTACAGAAGTCGCCAACTCTCTAAAAGAAAATAGTCGTAGCAGCGTCACTACATCTAATCAATACAATCCTGCTGAGCCTATTCGTGAAACGCAGACGTTGATACAATAGTATTACTGTCATTAGCATAGCCATTTCAAAAACCATTTTAAAATAAAGTAGCATAAAAAAAGCCACCGATTATAACGGTGGCTTTTTTGGTTATATTTATCTATTATTGATTTATATGATCTTAGTCGTCCCACTCAGGCGAGTAGTCAGGATGCTCAATCTTACGACCATCACTTCGTGCTAGATTACTAATTTTCTTAAGCTCATCAGCGTTCAGCTCGACTTTCATAGCATCCAAGTTACCTTGCAAGTGATCAGGGTTGGACGTTTTTGGAATAGCCACACGGTTTTTATCCGACAAAATCCAAGCTAGTGAAATTTGTGCTGGTGTAACATTGTGTTTTTCAGCAATCTCTTTGATGGTCTCATTATCAAACACATCACCGCGCGCAAGTGGCGAGTAGGCTTCTAACAAAATATGATGATTGTTCAAAAACGTCTGTAGCGTATTTTGTTTGATAAACGGATGAAACTCAACTTGATTGACTACGATAGGCACATCAGCATACTTTTTTGCTTCTGTAATATTGGCAATATTAAAATTAGACACGCCGATATGGCGAGTTAAACCTTGTTTTTGTAGCTCACACAAAGCTGGTATAGTTTCAGATAAAGGTACACGGTCATCTGGCCAGTGCAGCAGCAGTAGATCAACGTAATCAGTATCTAGATTCTCAAGCGAGCGCTTAGCAGCCGCTTGTAATTTCTCTGGCTCAAACTTCATATCATCAGGAAATATTTTAGTAGTCAAAAAGAACTTGTCGCGTGATACCCCTGATTGTTTAATACCTTGTCCGACTTCCTTTTCATTATCATATGCTTGCGCAGTATCGATATGCTCATAACCCATTTTTAGAGCTTGGCTGACGACATCAATGCAGTCTTGTCCAGTAGACTGCCAAGTACCTAGTCCAAGTACAGGGATATTGGCTTGACCCGCCGTACGAATATTATAAGTCTTAGTACTCATGTTGTTATCCTTATTATTAGTTAATAAAATTATTAGTGAATAGGCATGTAATCACCAACTACTATAAAAAGAAAAACTATAAAGTAAAAGGGCAGTTGACGCATCCCTACAAAGGACAAACAGGCTGTAACATCGTTATTTGTTGTTATGAATAGTTTGCTATAACCCAAAGACGTCTTCTAGATAAACCTCCTTCTTAGCTAGCCATCTTCTTTATTTGACTATAACAAGTATCTAGTCCTAGCACCTTGTCTGCAGCTTGACCAGCTGTACGAGTGTTATAAGACTTAGTAGTCTTGTACTTATCCTTGCTATTAGTAAGGATTTAACCTATGGTGATGCTAAGTTTTTGTTTTAAATATATTTTTCTTATTACCTACTATCTTATTCACCAATAAGGCTGGCAGATTTTATTTTTTATAGTTGATCATTTTATCGATAAAGACTAAGTAGTTTTATTGAAAATAAATGGTTAGGAGAGGATATGTCGAGCATCTCAAAGAATAGTGGTCTCAACCAAAGCCCTATTTCTTGGTTCGTATTTGGTCTTATGGCTAGCGTTACCTTTGTCGGTATTTTATCGGAGCTGATGCCTTCAGGAATTCTGCCGCAAATGACAGTAGGGCTTGGTATCGAGCAGACCCAAGTAGGATTTTTGGTAGGTATCTATGCATTGGCTTCGGCTATTTTTGCTATTCCTTTGATCAGTATGACGCTTTGGGTCAATCGAAAAATCCTACTACTGGCTTTATTGACCGGTTTTGCAGTATCCAACATCGTCGTTGGTATTACCTCATCTTACTATCTCATCGTCGCTATGCGTATTTTAGGTGGTATTTGTGCCGGTATCATGTGGCCCATGATTGCCGCATACGGCACGGCATTAGTACCTGAGAATATGCATGGCAAGGCTATCACTATTATTATGGCTGGTAATACTTTCGGAGTCAGCCTTGGACTACCAATAATGACCTTTATCGGTACTCATGTGGGTTGGCGTATGTCCTTTTTGGTACTTGGTGGACTGGGTGCTCTGATTGCGCTACTGGCAATGAAGTTCTTGCCCGCTGTGAAGGGTGAGAAGCTTACGCAAAGCAACTCACCACTTGCTGTTCTTAAGATACCTGGAGTTTGGATAGTTTTAGCTTTGACCTTTTTAGCTGTAGTAGCGCACTATAGTACTTATACCTATATTACGTTATTGGTAGAAACTATAGCCTTTACTGGCGGTATCAGCTTAGCACTGCTTATCTTCGGTATTGGTTCGGTCATCTCAGTCATACTGTCCGCCAAAATTATCGATACTCATCTACGCGGTCTCATCGTTAGCATGTTAGGCGGCGGCGTGATAGCCATGCTGCTATTCGTCTTTTTTAAAGGCACTAGCGGTTTTGCACATCTTGCCTTTTTATTATGGGGACTGGCTTTTGGTCCACTGGTCACAATGTTTCAGACCGCAGTCAGCCATCAAGTTACGCAGGCCAAAGCCATTGCTACCTCCGTGCAATCTAGTGTTTTTAACTTCTCGATAATGATTGCCACTTGGCTGGCTGGCTTGATTTTAGTAAATATGCCAGAAACAGGAGTCTTTGGAATTGTCTATTTGTCTATCCTTTGTTTCATCCCCGCGATAATTATCACTTTTTTGTCGAAGAAAACTTTGGATGCCAATAAGCCGGTTAATAGCGCTGAACAAGTGGTCTTTAACAGATAATTTTTATAAATATAGTGAATACAAAACAATTCATAAAAGATGTCAATAACAAATAGGAGTTTATTATGATTAAATTTACTAACGCAACTATCTATCGCAATGACGATGCCAATGAGATCTTAGTCAAAGACGGCGTGATTCAGCAGATCGGTAAAGGTTTGCCTGCCGCAGAGGAAGAGATCGATCTCAAAGGCCGTCTAATCGTACCGCCTTATGTCGACTCGCATTTGCATCTGGATTATGTCTACACGGGCGGTGGCGATGACGCCAAGAACGCTTCTGGTACGCTGTTTGAAGGTATTGCCCGCTGGCATGATGTCAAAAAGAATCAATCTTTTGCAGATGCCAAACAGCGCATGCTAAAAGGCATTCAAGAAGAGGTGTCAAAAGGCGTACAGTATATTCGTACTCATATTGACGTCTGTGACCCGGATTTGACTGGACTCAAGGCGATGCTAGAGCTGCGCGAGGAGCTCAAAGACAACGTCACTATTCAGATTGTTGCTTTCCCGCAAGAAGGCATGTACGCCTATAAAGGCGCTGATGAGCTGATGGAGGAGGCGCTTAAGATGGGTGCGGACTGTGTCGGCGGTATCCCGCACTTTGAATGGGCGTACGAATTCGGTCAAGACTCTGTGCGCAAAACGGTAGAATTGGCCCTTAAATACGATAAGCTTATCGATGTGCACTGTGATGAGACCGACGATCCGATGAGTCGTCACGTGCAACTGTTAAATGCTTTGGTGATGATCGAAGGTATCGGCGCGCGCTCGACCGCAAGCCATACCTGTTCGTTCGGTTCAGCGGATGATGCTTATGCGTTTCGGATGATGGGGCTGTTCGAGCAGTCCGGTATGAACTTTATTGCCCTGCCTACTGAAAACGCCTATTTGCAAGGTCGCCAAGATACTTATCCTAAGCGCCGTGGTCTGACCCGCGTCAAAGAGTTTTGGGAAAATGGTATCAACATCTCCTTTGGTCAGGACTCTATCAATGATCCTTGGTATCCTGCGGGCAATGGCAATATGATGAACATCCTAGATAACGGTATCCATTTGGCGCAAACCATGTCGTTGCCGCAGCTTGATGTCTGCCTTGACTTCATCACCTTTAACGGCGCTAAAACGCTCAATATCGAAGATGAGTATGGTTTAGAAGTCGGCCGTGCCGCGAACTTTTTAGTGTTGGACGCTGAAACCCCGTTTGAAGCTGTGCGTCAACGCGCTGACGTCTTAGCCTCTATCCGTAACGGTAAGTATTTGTTCAAAAAGCCAGAACCCAGTTATGAGATTGAGCTGGATGTATTTCGAGATACCAAATAGTCATAAGTAAAAATAAAGTTTATAAAACTCAAAACACAAAGACGCCCATTACTTTAAGTAGTGGGCGTTTTTTATAAATTATTAAGTCGTTTAAAATTTACTGAGCAGCAGCTTCTACTGTACCAGTTGCAGTAGCAGTACCAGCAGTCGCGGTAACTTCTACATTGTCGGCGTGCTGTTGTGGATTCCAGATTTTGGGATATTTATAACCGGGGAAAGTATCATGAGCATACTTTTTAAACTCATCAGAATTATAGGCGGCAGTCACATCTTTAACCCATTTTTTGCTCACATCTCCAGATTTAACCGCTGACCAGTTCACATAAGCAAAGCTTGGTTCTTGGAACAACGCTTCGGTTAATTCGATACCAGAATCAGTGGCATAGTTGCCATTAATAACTGCAAAGTCCACTTCATCACGCGCGCGCGGTAGCTGCGCCGCTTCTAGCTCAACTATATTGATATCGTATTTGCTATTGTCAGCGATGTCTGCTTTTGAAGCGGTAAGCGGGTCAACGTCATCTTTTAGAGTGATCCAGCCCAAATCATCCATCATAACCAACGCACGGGCAAAGTTGCTAGGATCGTTAGGAGCTGAGACACTCATACCTTTATAGGCTTCATCAAGGCTAGATTTTTTACCGGTATAAATACCTAAAGGAGCGGTCGGTACTTGAAAAACTTCTACCAAATCTAAATTATTTTCAGTCTTAAAAGTATCCAGATAAGGTTTATGCTGGAAGATGTTAATGTCTAAATCGCCTTCGGCCAGCGCCAGATTAGGACGGACGTAATCTGTGAATGCAATCAGCTCTACTTCATAACCTTGCGCTTCAAGTGAGCCCTTGATTTGATTGCGTACCATATCAGCAAAATCGCCCTCGGTGGTACCGATAATGATCTTGGTATGATCAGGATCGATATCCCCTGTTGCGGTAGCGGCTGTCTCTATAGTGGCCGGTGCCTCTTTAGTAGCCTCTGGTGCTGATGAGTTGTTGCAGCCTACCAAAACCATACCGGATACGCCAACGGTGGCAAATGCGGTAGCCAGCTGACGGCTGATATCTGTTAATTTCATAAGTATCCTCAGTAGTAGATAATAAAATAGTTAAAAATAATTGGAACTGGGTTTTTTATGTGATGTTTAGGCGCTCATACAGCTCAGCGCTTATCCAAACGTGTTGCCAGCCAATTACCAAAAGCCTGAATAGATATCACCATCACCGATAGCATAATCACAATAAAAATCATGACCTCGGTTTGATAACGATAGTAACCATAACGAATGGCCAAATCACCTAGACCGCCGCCACCAATCATACCAGCTGCTGCCGAATAAGACAGCAAGCTAATACAAAGGATGGTCACTGATAACACAAGACCTGAACGTGCTTCATTGAGCAGTACTTTTATAATAGTAAAGGGGCGCGCGCCCATAGACTCGGTGGCCTCGATAATGCCGCGTGGCACTTCGCGCAAGTTTTGTTCGACCAGACGTGCAAAATAAAAAGAGCCGGCAATGGCGAGCACTAAAGAGGCGGCGATAGGACCGATACCTGTACCCACGATAGCTTTGGTAAAAGGGCTCATCGCAATCATCAAAATGACAAATGGGAAGGCACGCATAAAATTGGTAATACCACCCAATACCGCATAAAGCCCTTTATTTTGTAAAAACTGCCGATCGCTAGATAAAAATAAAAATATCCCAAACAGGCCGCCGATAGTCACCGCAGCTGTTGTCGAGATGCCAAGCATAATAAAGGTATCAAAAGTTGCCTGCCAAATCTCGCTACGCAGTGCTAAAAGTTTTTCTATCGAGGCGGATAATTCAGCGCCAGTTAACATCTACATCTCTCCTGGCTAGTCTTCTTGTACTAAACCTTGACCAATTGGGGTAGCGGCTTGAATAAGACCGTCACGAATATCTGCAACCTCTAACAATTGACCTTGATGCAATAAGGCCGCTCGGTGACACAAGCGGCGAATGACGCTCATCTCATGAGTAACAATAACGATGGTTACGCCGAGCTGCTCATTAATATCACGCAGACAGGTCAATAAGCTGCGAGTCGTTGCCGGGTCTAAAGCACTAGTAGGTTCATCAGCGAGCAGTACTTTTGGACTAGGGGCAATAGCACGGGCAATACCAACGCGCTGCTTTTGACCGCCTGATAGCTGGGCAGGATAGTGGTTTACACGATCACTTAAGTCGACAATCTCCAGACAATCCATAACGCGTTTACGAATATCGCGGCTGTAACCTGACACTGTCAAATTAAAAGCCACGTTGTCAAAAACAGTGCGATTGGCCATCAAATTGAACTGCTGAAAAATCATCCCGATATTATGGCGGGCAACGCGCAAGTCGCTTGCAGATAACGTAGTCAGGTCGGTACCATCAATAACGACTTGTCCGCTATCAGGACGTTCAAGCATATTGATCAAACGTAATAGGGTAGACTTGCCAGCACCTGAGTAACCCATTAAACCAAAAATCTCACCTTGCTTTACAGACAGTGAGGTAGGTTCAACTGCTGTAAACCAATGCGGTTTGCCGTCATCACCTTTTATTGATCGATCACTCATAAAGCTTTTGGTCACATCATTTAGGACGATCATATCACTCATGGTAGGCTCAAAATCTAATAATAGGTTGGTGGTTCGATATCCAATAGCCATCCAATACTGTGACTATAATAGAACCCACAAGAGATAAGGATCACAAAAATAAAGCACGATCCATAACCCGTGTCGATAAGGGGCAGTAATATAGCATATTATGCATGAAGTTGGATATGACCATTTACGATTGACTAATGAGCATTAGCAATAAGCGTCGTATTAGCGAGCACTATAGTTGTAAGTCTAGTGGTTTATACCTAAGCAGGCTTTTTGTGTTTTATCATTAGGTGATATTAAACTTGAAAAGCCAAAGATGATCGATGGCTTGATGAGGAACATCTACTGATTTCCAGGCTGATTATTAATTTTATTGCTATTATTAGTGTTGTTACCATTGTTACGATTATCATCGTGATGGGGGTTATGCTTCACTGGTATGACGACCAAAAATCTAGTATGACCATTAATAGTATCAGTTATGATGTGACCTTGGTGAGCTGCCACAATTTGCGATACCAAGGACAAGCCTAGTCCTGAGCCTTTATTCTTTTGCTGTAAGCGTACAAAGGGACTAAAGATCTCTTCACGCTTGTCCTCAGGAATACCTCTACCTTCATCTATGACTGCAAGGACCGCATATTTAGGCAGTGGACGCTGCGGCTCAGACTTAGATTTTTTTAGATGTTTTTTGAATAGACTTTCTTTACGCGGTACATTGGGGCTCTCGCTATTGTCATCACTTGCACCGATCTTACTACTTTTATTGGTTTTGCTGGTTTTGTGTTTGCAAGTAGATTCATCGCTTGTAGTATGATTTTTGAGAACCTTGGTTAGGTTGCTATTTACCGAGTGTTGTTTTTTAGAGTTTTGTTGTTGTATATCGGGTACGACATTCCAAATGACTCGTTTGATCTTATGAGACAAATCGGAGCTGATAGGGTTATAACGATTGTACAGCATTGGCACATCACTACTAATGATAGGGGCGGGCACAGGTAGTGTTTGTTTACTATCACTATTGTTAGATGAACTACTGTTAGATAAATTATTGTCAGGCAAGTTTTTATTAGTAGCTAAATATTCTACTGTGTTATCAACACTGTTTGCTTTATTAAAGCCATTCTCGGACACAGCGTATTTATCATAATTGTCTGAATCAGTTTTCTCGTCATTAGATGAGGCACTGCTGTTCCCTTCTTTTTTATTCGCTTTACGATTACCGCTATTATTATAATCGTTAAGGGTTTCTCCATTTCGAAAGATGGTAGGTGCAAATTCAGGTTCTAGCAGCGTTTCTTGCAGCTCGTAGGCATCCCTTGACGTATGCTTCTCACTTAGTGTGTCGCTAAAATTACTGATTGTTCCATGTCTTAGAGTCTCTATGACATGATCGTTTTTGCTATCATTTGAACGGTTATAATCAGCAAAGCTGCTATATACTAACGACTGTAGCAGGTATTCAGGGACGCTATCGGCCTCTGCAATGGTTTGAGCGCCATAGAGTAAAATAGTGACTGGCGGCACACCATGCAATATAGCGTTATTTAATAAATTACGAATTAGGTGCGTCAACATTGGCGGCTGACCGTCGATTACGATATGTTCACCGATCAAGGTCGCATCCGGATAATGCTGGCGTTCTTGATTAATCAAATCATAAAGATCGACGCGCTCGACTTGCTGCATAGCGTGACCTGCATCTAAGCGACTTACTAGTAATATGCTTTCAACCAAGTCATTTAGTCCTGATAGGTCACGGTTAATAGCCTGCGCTCGTTTATCAAATTTGCTTTTGACGTCGCCTGGCATAGCGCCTGCTAACATATCCATCATCTCAATCTGCAAACGGATACGAGTGATAGGGGTACGCAGCTCGTGAGAGGCATGAGCTAATAGCAAATTATTAGCATTGATAAGATGTTCAATTTTTTGGGCAGCTTGGTTAAATCCGTTTGCAAGTAAAGCAATCTCATCGTTACCACGGCTATTGACACGTACCGTAAAGTCGCCATCACCAAGTTGGCTCATCTGTTGACTCATCTGATTGATACGCCAAGTCATTGAACGAGCAATCCACCATAGCACTCCTGCCATAATTATTAATAATAGCAGCGTACCGGTAAATAGATTTAAAGCGGCAGATAAGGCACGCTTCTTGGGCACCAAGCGTGATTCATAAAATAGAGTATAACCTGTACTGCTATAGACTTGTGCTTGCGGGGTAACAGGATTTTCTGAAAATGAGGGTAGAAACGAAGTTAATAGTGAAGGCGTTGGCGGCAGCTCTGGCGGTAGATCGCTATTATCGGTCTGCATAAGTAGCACACCTTGATTGTCGTACAAGCCCATTTTTGCCTGTAAAGACTGATCAAAAATATCAAAGCTTTTTTTGATAACCGCCAACATAAAGCGTGCCTGTAATCGGTTATCATTACTAATAGCGATATTTAGTTCATGTAAAAAAGGATCAATTTGCCCTAATATTTGGTTCGCCAACACCTCCGAGCGAATACCAGCATCTTTGTCGTGAACCAGCTGCGTCAATAGCACCATAGCTACTGCAAAAAGAATAAGTGCCAGCATAACACTGGCAAATAGCTTGGCAAATACGGAACGAAAACCTAAATGCTGCATTAAGTGATCTCTATTATCAAACACTCATATCGATCATGAACCATAGCCTTCATTAAACCTGATCAGTGGCGAATTGATAACCCACTCCGCGTACTGTAATGATACGCTTTGGCTGGCGTGGATTGTCTTCAATAAGTGCGCGTAGACGTGAAATATGGACGTCAATTGCTCGGTCGATATTATCAGAGCTATCATCGTTTGGCATAGCTTGCCAGAGCTGCTCACGATTAAGCACTTTACCGGAATGAGTAGCGAAGTAGTGTAAAAGCTGAAACTGATGAGTAGTCAAACGTACAGGTTGTTCATCAATGGTCACTTCGTGACTATCAGGAAAAACACTTAAGCGTCCAAAAGTTAAGCTATCAGACTGGCTATCAGCTTGATTTGGCTGCTCGTGGCGGCGGATAACCGCACGGATACGTGCTAATAATTCACGAGGCTCAAAAGGTTTGGCGATATAATCATCAGCTCCCATCTCTAGTCCCAATACCCGATCAGTGGTATCGCCTTTCGCCGTCAACATAATGATAGGCACTTTATTGGTTATATTGTTCTTATTACCGCGTATTTTTTGGCAGACCTGCATACCGTCCATATCTGGTAGCATTAAATCTAGTACTACTAGATCGATATCACGCTCTTTGGTATCCAAAATCTCAAGGCCTTCTTGACCAAGTCCAGCATGATGAACATCATAATAATTCATCGTTAGATAATCGCTGATCAACTCAGCCAAATCTGGATCATCTTCAATCAATAAAATCTGCTTACTCATAAGGGGTCCTTGAATAGTGATAATTGTTTAGCAGTAATAAATAAATTAAACATTGTTTTGGTAGTGATATTGGTCACTCATTCATTATAAATATAATTGTAAGTAAGGTCGACTACTAAAAAATGTTAAAAATCAGTATGGTAAATGTTATGGATGCAAATGTTGCTGAGACTATTTTGCCTAACTTAAGCGTTACCACACAAGACATGCTTTGTTAATATTTCTACACAATGTAACTCTGTCTAGTAACAGACTTCCGATATTCGGTAGTCAATACTTAGTCTTTACTATCTAAAGCTCGTATCTAACTAAATTTGGCTAGTGATACTCAAGCATAAAATTTTGTTTATTACCTATTATGATACACTCTGTTTTCTAGAGCAGGATACTTATTAAAATAGGAGGTTTAATTAAAAGAAGAGTACGGGTTTATAGGGTATGAAACTAAGCTGTTAAACCAAGCTATCAAATTAAGCTATGAAACAATAACTTTTTTGCCCGCTGATTCTGGCGGTAAATCTGCTAAACAAATGAGACTATCATTGCTGATACCAGCTACCAAGTATTGATCGGTGCTGGGATCGTATTTAATGACTTCTACTGGCTGACGAGTTAGGCGCTGATCTTGTTTGATAATCCAAACATTAGCGACAAGAGGAGTTAATGATTGATAAGGCGGTTTTTTTAATACTGAAAGATCGACATCATGAATACCTTGTACAGGTACGATAGTGCCAACTTCTATTTGTCCATAATCAACCCGGCCAGTCACCATCATACCTGGCTTGAGGATGTTACGACTAACTTCATTGTTGATGACATGAACATGAACCAAGAGCTGGTTAGGCTCATCACCGAAAACCAGTTTGCTGATTTGACCGGTAAACTTCTCTGACATATTGTCAGCGGTAAAATTTACGGTTTGCCCAACTGATAGCTGAGATTCAGCTTGTAGAGGTAGCGTAGCGGTAAAACGTAAATCTTGGTCGTCCGTTAAGTGCAGCAAGGGTGTACCAGCATCAATTTGCTCTTCTGCTTGTACATATAACTCATCTACGCGCCCCGAAAAACTAGCACGGACAACGGTAGGGCGCGCAGATATCTGAGTGAGCGCGAGGTTTTGTCCTTCATCTTCGCTACTATTTACTTGATCGCCCTCTTCATTGTGGCCATCATCTACTACTGTCTCATTATCAGTTTCAGACGTTTTAAGGGCATTTTCAGAGGTATTCTCATTGTTATTACTATTTTCCTCTTCATTTTGCGATAAGCGCACAGGCAAATCTGTTACTGGTATGGCGTTATCTACTTTTGGCTTAGCCGCATCAGTTGTGCTAGTAGTGTCAGTTTTGGTATTACCATTCAAACGCTGCACGACCAATAAAGGTGCACCTTCCTCTATCCACTGACCTGGTTTGACTAGAACTTTTTGTACCAAAGCATCATGTGCTGCAACGAAACGAGCCTGTTTGGTTGGTTCAATAACGCCTTGTAGACCAAGACTTGGTTGATAGCGTGATGATTTAACATCCAGAATATAGTCTGAGGTCATAGTCACGCTATCAGCGCCAATAGTCACAGGAGATTCTAGCGATTTACCGCCTTCATTTACTTGCTGATTGTCACTAGGTGACGGCTGACAACCGATTAAAAGTAAAATACTTAATAATACGGCACCATTCTTGCAGCACTTAATAAATCTTATACTACTCATTGTTAATCACCTTCACAAACGTCGTTTTATTATATAGACAAAGAGTTGATGGTGCGATAGCTACAAGTCATTGCTACATTATAATTATCAATAATATAAATGAGATGAGCGTATAAGATACGGTAATAAAGCCAAAGGCTTAATACAGTAAACAACCCCCTATTAAAGGTAAACCGTCATTTAGAGGACAATGATAATGGAAAATAATTTTGAAGGCTTAAAGGTCATGGTTATCGATGACTCTAAAACCATTCGTCGTACTGCTGAAACTTTGCTACAAAAAGCAGGTTGTGAAGTCTTTACTGCTATTGATGGTTTTGATGCCTTGGCAAAGATTGTCGATAACAACCCTGATATTATTTTTGTCGATATTATGATGCCGCGTCTTGATGGTTATCAGACCTGTGCACTCATCAAGAATAATCCTGACTACGCCGGCAAACCTGTCATTATGCTGTCCTCAAAAGATGGTTTGTTTGATAAAGCGCGTGGACGTATTGTGGGCTCCGATGAGTATTTAACTAAGCCGTTTAGTAAAGATGAGCTGTTTGAGACGATTGATAAATATCGTGCGTAATCCCTCATACTAACTAAGTCTATTGGCTTTTAGAATAGGCTTTAACAGATAATATTGATAATAAATAAAGGATATGACTATGACCACTGTGTTGATCATCGACGATTCGCCATCTGAGATGGCGAAATTCCGTGACATACTCACGAGAAACAATTTTAAGATACTAGAAGCTAACAATGGTGAACAAGGTTGTCTGATGGCAGCTGAGCATCTACCAGATGTGATATTGATGGATGTCGTCATGCCTGAGATGAATGGTTTTCAAGCCACGCGTAGAATAACCCGTGGTAAGACAACTGCTCATATTCCTGTAGTGATGATCAGTACTAAAAATCAAGAAACCGATCGAGTTTGGGGTAAGCGTCAAGGCGCCAAAGAGTACATGACCAAACCGGTCGTTGAGTCTGAGCTTATAAATACTATCCGTACAGTAACGGAGTAACTTGTGGCTTCTAGAGGATTTATCGAGCTATTACGATTAGCTGATCTGGCACGTGCACGCGGTAGTGGTCGTCAAGGTGGACAAATCTACGACTGGCAGGGTGTGGTATTTGAGATCGGTGGACAGCGTTTGGTTGCCCCATTAGGTGAGGTGTCTGAGGTACTGGTTATGCCAGAATACACCAGTATGCCACTGGTGCAGCCATGGATGCTAGGTATCGCCAACGTCCGAGGGCGCTTACTGCCACTGACGGACTTGGCGCAGTTTTTGCAGGTTCCTAGCTATCAGCAAAAAAGCCTGCGCAAGGTGATAGTCATCGATCATAGCGCCGTTTTTTCAGGCTTGTTGGTAGATCGGGTACTAGGCATTGAGCAGTTCACGCGTAGTCAATATCGTGCTGAGGCCATGGATAGCAACTCACCGTTTGCACCTTATAACCACGGTAAGTTTTTTAAAGATAAACAAGATTGGTTTATTTTTATGCCAAGCCTACTAGCAAAAGATTTACGCTATATTGATGCCGCGATATAGATCAAACAGACCCTGCACTGGCAGTAATAAAGATGTACCGATTAATAATAAAGTCAATAACCCTAAGACTTAAATGACTTTTTGGAAGGAATGAGCACGATGAGTAATGTTATAACAAACCCTGCAATTGGTGCCGACCAAAAAACACCAGCTGCTAAGGATCCTGATAATAAATGGAAGGTTTTATTAGGACTTTTTGTTTTAGTCAGTTTGGCAGGCTTAGTTTGGATGGTTGTCTCATTGTTATCAATCAGCCACTATTTCAGTGAGTCTAATCAACTAATCATACTGCCAGTCACTATCTTTGTGCTGGGTATACTTGGTGTTTTATATGCTTTATCAAAATCATATAAACAGCGCGATGGTAGTGAGCGCTTATTGATTGAAAAAGAAACTTTACGCCGTCGGCAAGAGGCTGAAGTTGAATCTGATCGCGCGCGTCAAATCCAAGAAGAAAACGAGCGTAACCAGATGGCAATTCTGCGTCTACTTGATGAGTTAGGCGATTTGGCTGAAGGGAATTTGACCGTTAACGCTACAGTATCAGAAGATTTCACCGGCGCCATCGCTGACTCAGTAAATTTTGCAATTGACCAGTTACGCCAATTGGTACTAGTCATCAATAGTACCGCAGACCGAGTCTCGCAGTCTGCCAGTCAAACGCAAATGAACGCCGTTGAGCTCGCTGAAGCTTCTGAGCACCAGACCCAAGAGATTGCAAACGTGTCTGCTGCCATCAACGAGATGGCTATATCGATCGATCAGGTATCGACGAATGCTACCGAGTCGGCAGCAGTTGCGCAGCGCTCAGTTGCTATCGCTTATAACGGTGCTGACGTGGTGCAGCGCTCCATCGAAGGTATGAACGTTATTCGTGATCAGATTCAAGAAACCTCAAAGCGTATCAAACGATTGGGCGAATCGTCGCAAGAGATTGGCGATATTGTAAGCTTAATTAACGACATTGCTGATCAGACTAACGTCTTGGCTCTAAATGCTGCTATTCAGGCTTCGATGGCAGGGGATGCCGGTCGCGGGTTCGCGGTCGTCGCCGATGAGGTTCAGCGCTTGGCTGAGCGCTCAGCCAACGCCACCAAACAGATAGAAACACTCGTTAAAACCATTCAGGCTGATACTAACGAAGCAGTCATGTCTATGGAATCAACCACATCAGAGGTGGTAAAAGGCGCGCGTTTAGCAAAAGATGCAGGAGAAGCGCTAGAAGAGGTACAAAATGTCTCTAACGACCTTGCCGATCTGATTCAAAACATCTCAAACGCTGCGCAGCAACAGGCTGAATCAGCCAACCATATCTCCAGCGCCATGAATACCATTCAAGATATAACCTCACAAACTTCATCAGGAACGATGGCAACAGCACGTTCGGTGGGTGAGCTAAGTGAGATGGCTGCCGCCTTACAAGAGTCAGTAACTGGCTTTAAGGTAGCAAATGACGATGAGCATTTTGATGCTACCGAAGAGTATTCGTAAACATCAATCAAAAGACTGTGCTGACAATGACAAACGTATTGATAAACAAGAATAGTAGTCCGTTAGGATTCAGCAAGTTTGAAACTAATAATGTGGCGGTTGGTGAGCTGGAGTACGAGGTACGGCAAAATAGGGAGTCACCAGCACTTTGTTTAGATAATAAACCTATTATGGTGAAACAGTGGCAACGTTATATTGAACGCAAGATTGGCTTTGTGTTGCCAAGCGCGCAGTCTAAATGGTTGTTAAATGCCGTTGAACAAACCGCCGCAAAGTACAAACTGTCCTTGACAGAGCTTTGGGAGATGGTACAGGTAAACGATCAGTTGCAGCAGCAGCTACTCGACACGGTACTTATACCTGAAAGCCGCTTTTTTCGTCATGAGCCTTCAATAGCGTTTATCGTAGAGATTGCAAGGCAATACGCTACTGAATTATCAAAAAAAAATACAAAAACTGATTTTGATAACCGTGTTCAAGGCAAAAGTGCTCATAGTCTTGATGAACCCTTTCGTATATGGAGCGTAGGCTGTGCAACCGGTCAAGAAGTGTGGTCGGTGGCGATGACACTTGCAGCTAATAATCTATCAAATTACACGATTTTGGGTACAGATGTCAGTAAGCAAGCTTTAGCAACCGCCCGCGCAGGACAGTATCACCAGCGGCAAAAAACGTCTATCCCACCATCTTATCATCGCTTCATGCAGCCACTTACAACAGAGCCCAAAGCTCATTGGCAAGTAAAACCTAAGTTACATGAGCAAGTGAGTTTCATCTGGCACAATATTTTTACCCAAAGCTTGGCAACCCCACATTTGCAGCAGGTAATCTTGTGCCAAAATGTGCTGATATATTTTCGCCAGTTTGATCAGCGCGATATTTTGGCACGGCTGACTGCACAATGTGTGCTGGGCGGCTATATTATATTGGCTCCAGGGGAGGCGCTATCTTGGCGTCCTTCAAATATGCGCCGCGTTGCCCATACAAAGATCAACGCTTGGCAGAAAATTAGTGCGTAAACGAGTTAGGATAATGCTATGAAAAACCAGCCCAATGAAATGGTAACGTTAGAATGGCTGTTGCCACTGTTTGATCAACAACTATCACAGATATCTGACGGCTGGCAAGCAGACACAGATTGCCACAATGAGCGGGTAGAGCAGAGTTACCATGAGATCAGCAACGTCTTGATCATGGTCAATCTTCCTCAAATAGCGACTATAGCCGCTAGGCTCAGCGTTCTAGTGGATACAGAGTTAAATAGTAATCAACGCCGGATAGGCCAGTTCGCGCATCAGCTCCTACAGTATGAATTAACTCAGTATGCTCAGGCTGGTACCTACCACTGCGCTCTTGTAGATAAAACTATCCATGAGCTCAACCAAATCTTGTCTCATACTCAGGTAGCAAACATTGATGTTGCTAAAAAACCTGTAGCTGCCCCTATTACCGAAAAAGCGCGACCGATTGAGGTAGCTATTCCTAATAGCTCAAGTCTTACGACCTTATCTTTAGGGCCTCTAAAGCCTGCACAATATCGACAATTATTATTGGTATGGCGTCAGCAGGTTAAGCAGCTACTATCTGCTAATAGCAATCAACCAACACCGCTTGCTATGCTGGAGAAAGTCAGTCACTACCTGTGGCAAACTACCCATACCTATCCAATCAATTATAACGATGCTCAGCCGCGTTTATGGTATTTAACGGCGCTGTGGTTGGATAACTTGGCCAGTAACGTAGCGCCGCTACCTGCTTCTTATGCTGCGCTACTAGGCCAGCTTGATGATGCTTTAAACCATAGCTACCATCATGCCCTCAATGTCAGCAACCAACCCGTTACGCACACGTATGTGAGTAATAACAGTAGTCTATCTGATAAAGACATAGAAGAATTAATAGCCGAGATTTATGTTCAAATAAGCAGTCTAGCAGTTGTCAATGAGCAAACACAGGATATGCTCGACGACTTCTCACAAATGACGGAGTCAAATTTACGCTTTTTACCGCGTATCTTAGCGAAGCTTGAGTCGATAATTTTTGGCCTTGAGCAGCCGCAGACGATTGTTAAACCTTTATATCAACTCAAAAAGGAGCTTGAACGTCGCGGCTGGGTTAATTATAAGGCTGAGGTAGAGCAAATTCTAACCGATCTTGAAAGCAGTATAAATTCAGAGCCAGAGCTCGTTCAAATTCAGGGGCAAATTAAATGTCAGCTCCAAGAGCTCTATATTGCTATTCAAGATACTGAACACTCTATTGATGACAAGATTGGCAAAGCCGCTTCTTTTGCAGCGCCTGCCAACGCAGTTGCTAATGATGACGACCTACGTCAACTACGTATTGCTTTTGAAGACGTAAAATATAATTTTAATAACTACGTACAGCACCAGCAGATCTCCTTATTACCAACGGCTGAGACCTTTGTTGAGATTGGTGACGCTTTTGATGATATGGGGTTATCTGCAATCCGGCATGTCAGTGATAAGCTCGGTGAGCTGTTTGCCGAATTGGCTTCCCACAATATTGAGCGCATTGATTGGCAGCTTACACAAGCCTTAGCAGAGAGTATAACTGCCATTGAACTGTTATTAGATTACTTAGCGCAGCAAGTGTTTGATCAGCATCTATTACAGCGAGCAGATGCACGTGTTGAAAAAGCTTATAAGTTGGTAGCCATGTCACTAGCTACCCCCGATGCCATAACTAATGATACGCCTGCTATGCCAGTTGCCTCTAA
The DNA here is from genome assembly GCF_055699795.1 of Psychrobacter sp. M4. NCBI lineage: Bacteria > Pseudomonadati > Pseudomonadota > Gammaproteobacteria > Moraxellales > Moraxellaceae > Psychrobacter > Psychrobacter sp. M4. The sequence goes on from NZ_CM146740.1 coordinate 499,797, forward strand.
TGTAGTTCGTTATGATGATCATGGCGAGATTGCCGCAGATCATAGCGTACCTGAGAGTACGTCAATAGAAGATAACAGCAATAAGACAGAGGTAGTTTGTACAGATAAGGCGATGATACTAGATAGTGAGGAGTTGCGAGTAGCACGCGCACAAACCAAGCCTGATGATTTTGAGATGGACGAAGAAATTCGTGAGATTTTCATTGAAGAAGCAGTAGAGGTTCTTGCTGATCTAACAAACACTCTACCTTTATGGCAACAAGATGCACAAAATTTATCACCATTAGCTGAGATGCGCCGCGGTTTTCATACGTTAAAAGGCTCGGGTCGTATGGTGGGTGCCTTTAGTGTTAGCGAGGCGGCATGGGCTATTGAAAACTTACTTAACCGAGTATTAGACAAGACTGTAGCTGTGACCGAACAGACGGTTGCACTAGTAGCGCAAACCATAGAACGTTTATCAGTATTAGTAGCAGATTTCACAGCGCTACAAATGCCAAGCATTGATCCTGCTATCACTATCTTGCAAAGCAATAATCTACTAACAGGACAGCCCTTATCTTTTGGTATGAATACCTCTGAGGTACCAAACTCCGTCTCTTCTACGGACTCTATAGAAACACCGTCTGCTGATAACACGCAAGACAATGCTAGTGGTAGTGCTGATAATAGCGACAACGCTAGTAGTGGCGAGTTGTCTACATCTGCAGAGGTTTTAAATGTCCCAGCAGTTCTTGAACCTTTTATGCTACAAGCCTCACAACTACCAGTAGATGATCAAGATAGTGATCCGGATATCAAAGAGATCTTTATTGAAGAGGCAGAAGAGGTATTGGCTGATATCCTGCCAAAGTATGAGCAGTGGCGTGCGCTTCCTACTGATTTGAGCGCACTAAAAGAGATAAGACGAGGTTTTCATACGTTAAAAGGCTCAGGACGCATGGTTGGGGCTTATCATACCGCTGAGCTGGCATGGTCTATAGAAGATATGCTCAACCGAATATTAGATCATAGTATTACGGTGTCCGAAGATATTATTCAGCTTCTTGCTGATGTCCTAGCTGCCTACCCAGACTTAATTAATACTTTTGCCAATAATGAGAGCTGTGAGCAGAATTATCCAGCGGTCATCTCATTGTGGGTAGCCTGTGCTCAAGCTTATAGTAAGCAGTATGGAGATCAATTTAGTTATAGTAGCTTGCGCGAGCATTGGTTCAGCGAAGATAAGCCACAAGCTGCTCAATCTAATAGCAGTGATCATACTGCGGATCAAAACAAGATGGATAGTATGCTAGAGACTATGCATTCTATCAACGAGAAGATGGCAGAAACCTCTATAGTTACTACCTTGCAAACCGAAGAAGAACAAGCCTTTTATGATATATTTGTAGAAGAGGCGCAGGCATTGCTACAGGATATCAACGATTTTGTTAGTACTCATCACGGAAACACACATACTGAAGTCACTGACGAGATCGTACGTGCTTTTCATACGTTAAGGGCGGCTTCTGGTACAAGTACTCTGTCTGCTATTAGTGAGGTCAGTGCGACGATAGAGCATAGCCTAGAGCAACTACAAAAACACGATACCCCAATGAGCGCCCAGCATTTACAGGCTTTGGCCCAGTCAGTAACCCTTATCGAAAAATATTTAAGGGCTTATGAACAAAACCAAGAACAACAAAGTCTACCGGCTGAAGATACACAAGACCAGCAAAATCTAGCATCATTGCAGGCCATGCTAAAAGCATCTGATGATACCAGCGGACTGATAGATAATAAAATAAGTATCGCGCACCTGTTAGAGAGTGGTATTGATACTTTGTTAAATGCAGAGCTTGAGATAAATGCAGCTTTAGACAGTAGTAGTGATGAACAGGTACAAGAGTATGTACAGCAACAAATCAAACAAATCAGTCAGCTGGCAGCCAACACTAAAGAGTCACCTAAATTCTCTTTAGTACTGAATGCTTTAAGTGAAGCTTATCATCATGTGGCTCGTCATCCTGATGCCGCGCGCGATACACAGCTGCAGGCTGCGCTACTAGCAGGACATCAGCAGTTGATCAGCTTATTCGATGCGCTGGCTGGTAGCATGTCATTAAAAGTTAATCAACAAGTTCTTAATGATTTACAGACCATCGTTGCATCAAATCCTGAGAGCAACTCCAATGATCTTACTGATAACAACGCCTTTGCTGATTATGAAGATACTGACAACAGCGATGACGACAATGCTAATCATAGCGAGACAAAAATAGCAGCTAGCCGGCCCACTACAACTGTGCAAAGCGAACAAGCTGATAAGCTACACCTTGAAGTCATTGATACCGATATTGAGCTACTAGAGATCTTCTTGGAAGAAGCCCAAGAGCTTGATAGTGACATCGTTCAATCTTTTGGTAAGTGGCGCCGCGATACGACTAATAAATCGACACTAAAAGTTCTACAACGCCATCTGCACACTATCAAAGGTGGTGCACGTATGGCAGGTATTCGTAGTATTGGCGATCTGACCCATGAGGCCGAAAGCATTTATGAAGCCTTCGTCGAAGAGCGCCTGCAACCAACTGCCCAGTGGCTAACCATTATGCAAATGGTACAAGATACCTTGTCGTTGCAGATTGATTATGTTGTGCGTTATCAAGAAACCTTTTTTGCTTATGAGCTGATCGAGCAGTTGCAGCAGTTTGAACGTAGCGAGCAGCTACCAGAAGCTATTACTCTTACTTTGCCAGCGCTACAAGATTATAAACAAGACGACTCAGACGACGAAGACTATAGCTATGCAAAGCCTAAACAGGAGTCAGATACTGCTAGTTTAGATAAGATTATTGCTCAGTCATGGTCAGGTAGTCTACCCGACCCCGATATTCTCGAGGTATTCTTAGAAGAAGCTGAGGAGATTGTTGAGAGTAGTAACCAATATTTACAGCTGTTTTTGAGTAATGTTAGTGATATCTCTGCTCTACAAGCGTTACAGCGTGATCTACATACCATTAAGGGCGGCGCACGTATGGTAGGGGCAAATGGTATCGCCGATCTTGCGCACGAGATGGAAACTGTCTACGAAGAGCTGGCTATACGCAGACGTCCGGCAACTAAAATGGTGGCCGAGCTGCTGACTGTTTGTCATGACTGGTTGGCTGATGCTGTGTTCATTCTAAAAGAGCAGGCTAACCCTCTGACCCCAGTAGCACTAATCGCGGCTCTACAGCAGTTTAGTAAAAGTCCTGATAATCTAAAGCAGATCCCTAATGAGTCGCTACAAGATCAGCGTACTATGATTCTTGCCGCCAAGGCAAAGCAGCAAACAGGTCATGTGGTTGAAAATCTAGACGAGATGCCTTCAATGTCAGGTAGCTTTGCTGAGCAAGAACAAAGCGCTAGTAGTAATGAGATGATTCGTATCTCAGGCGGTGTGATTGAGCATATGATTAACCTATCAGGGGAGTCAGCGATTAACCGTGCACGTATTGATATGGGTATGAGCAGCTTAACCAACAGTATCGAAGAGATGGGAACTACTGTACAGCGTCTAGCTGATCAGCTGCGGCGGATGGAAATAGAGCTTGAGGCGCAAATTTTATCGCAAATTGATGATGCTGAATTGATTGATAACGAGGATTTTGATCCGTTAGAGATGGATCAGTATTCATCATTGAATCAGCTGTCCAAATCTTTGAGCGAGTCCGCCTCTGACTTAATTGATATCAACGACACTTTGCTTGAAAAAACACGTGATAGCGAAAACTTATTATTACAGCTATCACGCACTCAAACTGAGCTGCAAGATGGACTAATGAACTCACGGATGGTGCCATTTACGCATCTAACCCCACGTCTTGAACGCATTGTGCGTCAAACGGCAAATGAGCTCAACAAATCAGTAGAGCTAAATATCATTAATGCTGACAATGAGATTGATAGAACGATTTTAGAGCGTATTACTTCACCCCTTGAGCATATGCTACGTAACGCAGTTGATCACGGCATCGAAAATACGCAAACCCGCCTAAGTGCAGGTAAAGATCGTAGTGGTCATATCACCCTAGAAGTACTGCGTGAGGGCAGTGAGATCGTGATCAATCTTGTTGATGACGGCCGTGGTATCGATGTCAATGCCGTACGAGAAAAAGCTATTGCACAAGGTTTAATTGAGGCAAATGATGAGAGTTTGACGGATCTTGATATTATGCAGTATATCTTTAACGCCGGTCTGAGCACCACTCAAAAAGTCACTCAAATTTCAGGACGCGGCGTTGGGATGGATGTGGTAATTAGTGAGATTCGTCAGTTAGGCGGTGTGGTCTCTGTTACCTCTAAAGAAGGTCAGGGATCACGATTCACGATTCGAGTACCGCTAACCGTTGCCATATCAGACGCTTTAGTAGTACGCGCAGCCGATCGTTATTACGCCATTCCTTTAGTACAGATTGAGCGAGTTATACGTATCAATCCAGAAAAGCTTTATGATTATTATCAATCAGGCGCACCTACCTTGTCTATCGAGGACGATAACTATCGTATCCGTTACCTCAATGAGATTTTGACAGGCAGTAAGCTCAACGAGTTAATGGTCAGTACTAATACCAGCTTGCCGCTCATTATTATCAAAAACCGTTCAGGTCAAAAGCTTGCGCTGCAAGTCGATCAGATCGCAGGCTCGCGTATTGAGGTGGTGGTAAAACCATTAGGTCGTCAGCTCTCACATCTAGCGGGTATATCAGCGGCAACTATTATGGGTGATGGCTCGGTCATGCTGATTTTAGATCTCATCGCTTTGATGCGTAATGCGCCTATAAAAGAGGCAATACCATCAGTGCACCTTGAGCGAAGCGACGATGAGACGCCAATTACTATACTTGTAGTTGATGATTCAGTAACGGTTCGAAAAGTCACCTCGCGCTTGCTTGAGCGCCAAGGTATTAATGTAGCTATTGCCAAAGACGGTATTGATGCTATTGAGATTTTACAAGAAACCGTACCTGATTTGATGTTATTGGATATTGAGATGCCACGTATGGATGGTTTTGAGGTGGCGACCCAAGTACGACACAACAAACGTCTCCGACATATACCGATTATTATGATCACTTCACGAACTGGTGAAAAGCACCGTGAACGAGCACTTGAGATTGGTGTAAACGACTATATGGGTAAACCGTTCCAAGAAAATGAGCTACTTGGCAAAATACAAACCTTGTTAGGCAAAAAACTAATCTTAAGCCATGATGGTTGATATAGGCTAACCTATGTTTGATAGTAAGGAAAATGAAGCTATTAGGGTGCTGGTTATCGCAGAGAGTCAGCACCAACGTTTGGCTTTTAGTGATACGGTACACAGTTGTGGCTTTACCTTAGTCGACTGTATATCAAGAGAGCAGCTACAAAATAAGCCTAAATCACAAAAGGTACAGGTAGATATTTGGCTAATTGATAGCGATTATGACGACAATATCGCTACTGCTATTATTGAATCTAAGTCCCGAGCGGTACTAGTAGGTTTTAGTCAAGCACCTTATCTTAATGAAATACAGCACTACACAAAATGGCAACGCAAACTCAAGCGTAAATTTGCCAAGTTACTAAATAGACCTACGCTACTTGATAGTCCAGCTGTTGATAGACAACAGCCGCCTTGGCGTTATGTGGTATTTCTGGGAGCATCTATGGGTGGTCCTAATGCCGTCAAGACCTTCTTGGACAATCTATCACCAACGCTGCCCATCTGCATTTTGCTTGCTCATCACTTTAATCAAGACATGATAGAGACGTTGCCACGAATACTAAGTCGTCACAATGATTGGCACTGTCAGGTGATTAACACTACACAGCGCTTGCAGGTCGGCCACTGTTTAATTGCTCCTATTGATCGACAAATTATATGTGATTCTGAGGGGCGCGTTATATTAACCGAGCAAGCATGGGTGGGCAGCTACAAGCCAGCTATTGGTCAGCTGCTACGCAACACCAGTGACGTCTACGGCAGCGATCTTGTAAGTATTATCTTCTCTGGTATGGGCAATGATGGTACGCAATATGTAGACTTGATCCAGAACAACAACAGCCAGCTATGGGCGCAGGATCCAAGCTTAAGTGTTTGTCCAAGCCAGCCAAAAGCTATCATTGATTCAGGTCATTGTCACTTTATTGGTAGTCCTGAAGCCCTAGCACACAAACTTAATGATTATATCAGTGAAGCAGCAAGCCCTTCTTCACCTTCACTTATAGCGAGCGATGTATGAATCAAATAATAAAACACTCTTTTGAAGCCGTCAGTCTTTTAACAACAAGCAATGGTATGCTTGAGGTGACTGTTATTCCAGCTATTAATCAGCCTGATTGGTTGATTCCAAGTAGCCTAATCTTAAGTATCGATGACTATGATCAGCATGTATGGACGTATTTGTGGGCGCAGCAAGAGGTAGCTGTATTTCATCTGACGCCTCGTGATCATCCTATGGATAAAGTTATTGTACTAGAAGGCAATACTGCTGTGCATCGCCTAGCACTGCAAACTATAGGTGAATTACAACAAATGAAAGTACGCATATCAGATGTTAAAGATATTGATCTTCCCGAGCGCTATGTAGACCTCGTTGTAATTGACAATATGGACAGCGATAAAGCCGATGCCAAGCAACCTACAAGTACCGATAGTAAAAATACGATAGCGAGTACAACGGGTAAAGGTTTTAAAGAAGATGTCATTACATCCTATATGTTCCAAACGGTTAGTATTGATGACGTTATTTATTTGATACCTGACTTAGATAAAATTGCGCACCAATTGGTCGACTTAGATAGCTAACTAGACACTTTAGTCACTAAAATTTATGAAGAGTCAGCTTCTGCTTGAACCCTGTTGGTTTAGTATTGGTATAAAATGCTATCTTCTTCTCATCCATACTATGGTTAATGGTACACTTAGCCGTGTTATTTAGAGTTCTTAAGATATTATCAATAAAATAGCATTGTTGGGTAATGTAGAAGAGGATAGTTTATGAATAATGTTCATGCAAATGTGCAGAAGTGGTCAGCCAGTAGTCGCTTGTTTCATTGGATCAGTGCACTTTTATTGTTGATCACTTGGGCCATGATGTTTTTATATACTAATTCTGATAGCAGGTTATACATTGATCTACATAAAGCTTTTGGTATAAGTCTGCTATGTTGGATGATAGCGCGAGTCATCAATCGTATTATTACTAGAGCGCCGCCTCCAGTACCTGTGCCGAAATGGCAACAAATATTATCGCAGTTGTCTCACTTCGGGTTATATGCTTTACTGATCGCCATGCCAATGGCGGGGCTGCTGATGTCAGTCTATGGTGGCCGCCCGGTAGATATCTTTGGACTTTTTGAAATTCCCGTATTTGTTACCCCAGATCGTAGTGCAGCACGTTTTTATAATGACTTGCATACTGATATTATTTGGCCTTTAATAATAGCTTTTACTTTAGTACATATTAGCGCAGCTTTGTATCATCAGTTTATTCGAAAAGATAATCTTATCTCACGTATGAAATAACGCCTTATATCGTACTTTCGCTATTTATAAAAAATAAAGAAGCCCTTAGTATTAAATACTAAGGGCTTCTTTTATATACTTACGACATCAAATTTCTTTGGTACCCAAAGCTAGTTAAGCTTACTTTTTATGTTCAGGCAAGCTGATGTTCATCTCAAGAACATCAAGACTGTCCTCAGAGCGATGGTTGATATTTACATCATCAATTTGTACCCCATTAACGTACTTATTGACCACTTCTAATATCTCACGTTTCATCTTTTCAATGCGATCAGCAGTCAATCGATTATTGAGTCTATTCTCGCTTGCAACAATAACTTTTAAACGTTCAGTTGCCATGTTGGCACTGCCAGCATTATTATTGGTATCAGTACCAAATAGATTACTCCAAAACCCTTTTTTCTTACTCATCATTAACCCCCAAACCAGCGCTGTAATAGACCTTTTTTCTTCACGTCAAGATGACGTAGCGGACGCTCTTCTCCTAAAAAACGAGCAACAATATCGTCATAACATTGACCAGCGACTGAATCGGTATAATGGATAACCGGCTCACCATGGTTAGAGGCTTCAAGTACTGAATGACTTTCAGGAATAACACCGAGTAAGGGCACTTTTAAGATATCGTTAGAGATAGTATCGATGTCCATCATCTCGTTTGCAGCAGCGCGCTCAGCGTTGTAGCGAGTGATAATCAAGTGCTCACGTATAGAGCCCTGATCTTCTTCAACTTTTTTAGTACGGCTTTGTAAAATGCCAATGATACGATCAGAATCGCGTACTGACGAGATCTCAGGGTTGGTGACAATAATAGCTTCGTCAGCGTGATACATAGCCAGCTGCGCGCCGCGCTCAATACCTGCAGGGGAGTCGCAAATAATATAGTCAAACTGCTTGGATAGCTCTGCCATAACTTCGCTGACACCCTCGTCTGTCAGCGCATCTTTATCACGAGTTTGGCTGGCAGGCAGGATATATAAATTCTCTAGCTGCTTGTCTTTAACCAAAGCTTGTGACAGACGTGCGTTACCGCTAATCACGTCAACAAAGTCATAGACGATGCGGTTTTCACAACCCATAATCAAATCAAGATTACGCAGCCCCACATCGAAATCGATAACGACTGTTTTATAGCCACGTAACGCTAAACCTGCGGCAAAAGAGGCACTAGTTGTGGTTTTACCAACACCGCCCTTACCTGAAGTGATTACAACAATCTTTGCCACAGTGGCACACTCCTATAAATCAATGGGATATCTGATAGATAAAATCGTTTAATAAACGTGTCATGTTTAGAATAGGGTCTAATGTATAATCAGACCATCATTAACCATGGTATATAGTATTACCAATTGCATATAACAACTATTTATAAAAATATAATAATTGCTCATAAAATAACTTAAGCGAATACGCTACGACCACTATCTGCGAGCTAAGCCTAGCACAAATCAACAAAAATTTATAGCAGGTCTATAGCAAATGCTAATAACCTGACAAAATAAATATAGTTTTGTATGAATATCTACTACTGTGGTAAATAGTGGCTGACTTATAGATTTATAGTAGCGCAGTTTTGTTAAATTAACTTACTAAAGTATGAATAACATAATGATAGTCAGAATCTCTATCATAAGTATGACTTTTAATAGAGCAATAACTTACTAGATAAGTGGTAGCTTAACTGCAAGCTACATATTTTCCATCACCGTAAATACTAAACCTTCGCCTTCTACAAAACGTACTTGTACCGGTTTATCAATAGTATTCTCAGGTAAATTGTCTCGCAGGCAATAAGTACCAGCGACTGATACCAAAGAAGGGTTGAAAACTTGACAAAAAATACGCGCATCTTTATCACCCGTTGCGCCCGCAACTAAGCGTCCTTGAGCACGGCCATAGACATGTAAGCTATTGTCAGTAATAGCCTCAGCGCCACTATTTACACTGTTGGTTAATATTAAATCGCCACCAACATGGTTAATACTTTGTCCAGAGCGTAGCAGCTGGTCATAAATCATACTAGTGATATGCTGGCTACTTAGCACAGTATCGGCGGAAGCTGCAGCAGTATTCAGATTGGATTCTGCGACAACATGATCTGTGCTATTAGATTCTTTATCGCTCTTTGTTTGAGTATCTACTGTTTTATTGGCATCAGACTGACTGAGCTGAATCGTTGATTTTTTGCTCGATACGATGCGCTCGATACGTTTGCCATCAGCTGGGAATATAGCCAGTCTTTGTGCTTTTGCTTGAGTATCAAGTACACCAGTGACTACGCCGATGGGCTGCAGTCCCCATGACCATAAGAGCTCGACCAAAGCAGGTAGATCCTGCTCAACACTACTATCGATAATGATCGGTATATGACTGGTTTTGTTACTGAGCATATCTGCAAGATGATTTTCAATAGCGCTCAGATCATTTGTGTCCAGTTGTAAGCGCGAAAAAGTCAGCATCTTGCCAAAAAAAGCTATCGTAGGTTGGGTGGATGGTGCTTGATGGTCGGTATCCGAAATCGTCATAATGCAAATCCTTAAAAGGTACTAATGTCGCTACAATCACGGCGCAGTCGTTACTTAAGCAGTTGTTACTACAATTACTATCGATAGGGTATTGGTTTATTCATTATTAAGCAGTGTACTAAGGGAAGCTAGTGCTTAACAAGTCTTTGATAAAATAAAAAACAATACATCGTAACTAAAGTTTTGTTAGCCGTAGCGCCGTCACTCGGAGACTAAATACTGAGCCTATGCTAAAGGTTTAACATATCTCGATGTTTCCACTGCTGTACTTTTATTTGCGCTTCAAACTCATTCAAGCTATCTGCGATTATATTTGAAAGTAGCGTCTCAAGCGCAGCGTTACTGGTATTGATATGGGCAATACCATGAGCAATGGCAATCATTAGCGCATCTATACGTTCATCGTCCAAGAGACGCGCGTTAAGAGAATACACTACATTCTCGCCAATACTATGACCAATATGTTGTAGCTGTGACTCAATTAAACTACCAGCAATTGGAATCAGACGCAGATAACGACGTAGCTCGGGCGTATTGGCCAGTCCGTCTTGAATAGCATGACCCACTGCGCTGGCGATAGTACTACTAGCATTTGATTTACCAGCAAGCTTTTGCAGTTGCGGCGCTACCTCTTGACGTAATAGCGATAATATTGCCGCTTCGATATCCTCACGATTACGCGCAATCGTTGATTCAATCAACGACTGACGCATTTCAGGATCGGTTAGTTGTTGCTTATAGTTATTGATAGTTGTCAAAATAACGCGGTCAGATAGCTCTTCTAATAATAAATCAATATAAAACCTAATACGTCTGATCCATGGCTGCGGCAGTACTTGATAGCCAAGCTGATATAAACGACGTCCAATAACTACCGCTCGAAATAGGCGTAGCGCTCGTAGCTGCGGAAAACAGCCAAGTACTTCATACCAGTGTACAAAAGGAAAGAAAAACCAGCGGTAATAGACCTGCTCTTTAATGGCAATCGCCCAGCGCACAAGCAGCTCAGTAATTAAAAATATGGTAAAAAACCCGCCAGCTGTACGCAGTGGATCATGGAGAGTGATTTGATACCAGCTCAACTGCTCACTAATAGTCAGCCAATTAGCTACATTATTGCTAAAATTACTCATCAAAATCGCATCGATACTGATAAAAAACAAATCAATACTTATGGCCATTAAGATGACAATATCGTAAGTCAGCTTTAAGCGGTTTGGCGCTGGAGGCCTAGAGCGCTGAGACTTTGATGAATCCTGGAGCTGATTGGGCAATGGTTTTTTTGTATCTGTAGCAGGGCTGGTAGTAGGATTGGGCACCATTATACCTTGTTTAGTCAGTGAGTTATTTATTAGTAAATATTAACCAAAAAAAGCATTAGTTAATACTTTTATTAGGTTGCAGCTCTTATCGGGTACTTAATAATTACGTAAAAGAGAGCTTACAAAACAGAAAAAGCCAACATACGAAAAAAATATGAACTTGTAGTCAGCTAAGTAAGATGCTTACGATGTCAGATTAGCGTCGAAATCAGCTAGCATTTTATCGATAAGGTTATCTTTTTGTTGCCATATCCCAGCCACCCAGTCGAACATCTGCGCTTTTATAGTCTCATCCTTTTCGTAGCCGCCTTGTTGGATACTAGCAAATAAGGCTTTAGGCATCTCGATATAACGCACATCAACCCCTAAGCGATTAATCTCACCTTGCCACAACTCACCATAAGTTGGAATACCATCAGGATACACTATAGTCATATCTAAGATACCATCGATATCTTCCCCCAAAGCGTTGATAGCCAATGCTAATCCGCCTGCTCGAGGTTTAAGAAGATGCTTATAAGGCGAGTGCTGCTTATCGTGTTTGGTTTTATTAAAACGGGTACCCTCTAAATAATTAAGTAGGGTAAAGGGTTTGTTTTTCAGTAAAGCGCAGGCGCGTTTGGCCTCCTCAATATCTTTACCTTGCAGCGCTGGGTTTTTAGCGATAGCTTCTTTTGAATGCCGGCGCATCATTGGAAAGTCTAAAAAATAAAAAGCTTGGCCGATAACAGGGATATAGATCAGCTCAAACTTAGTGAAAAATCGCGTCAGCGGTAAACGACTTTCACTAATGTACTGTACGATACTAGTATCGACCCAAGATTGATGATTGCTGATTAGTAGATATTTTCCATCGGGATGCACGTCACTGGGCAGACTAATACGCCAATCCTTATTGGGCAAAATAGTATCAATTAAGGTGTTGTTGCTATTGATCCAGTAATTGGTCACTTTAATAACGGTATCGTCTGCAATTTTTGAGCCAGTAAGCGCTTTTGCTGCGCCCATAAACCATATAGGGACACTTGCACCAATACTATTGACGGTAATAACGCCCGTGGCTGTCACCAGTGAAGCAGCCTTGCCTAATCTAGGTGCGCGCTTATGTAATTTTTGAATTATAGAAGTCAGGCGCATAATAAATCCTTTTTAGTTGTTTATATTCTTGCAATTGTTATTAATTTGAATAGATTTTAGCAGAAAAAATTCACAGTGTACGAGTGTTAACAGAGCTCTTAGTACAAAAGCTTATAGCATCTTCATTACTGCACAAAAATACTGTCTAAAGTTGAGGCTTTTTTATATGGGTGGGTCTCAAATCATGTGACTAAAAATAGCACTACCAAGAACATTTGAATAATTTTTTCTTATAAAGCTAGCAATAAGGGAGCTTCAGAGTTATTATAAGCTTTTCATACATAGATGTGACAAAATATTACACACAGATAAATTAAGATTGCGATAATAATAACAAGTGTGATATCAGCTTATAAGTCGTTTAATGTTTAATTTTTAAAGAATTTAACGTTGAAGATTTATTAGTAATGTTTATAATTGCTTATAACGCTTCTAGCAAGTACTATAAACACTTGTGACAAATAAAGAGCTGTGTTTGCTACGCCCATGTAGTATAGGTGCGTAGATGGCGATGAGCTAAATTAGCACAACCACCCTTTATTTGACACTAAAGGTATTAAAAGCACAGTTTTAAATTAAGCAGTTTATAATATAAAAGAGTAAAATTAACAAATTTAACTTAAGAGGAAATATTATGCGTAACCAATTAATGATCGCAGCAGTAGCATCAGGTTTAGCCCTTAGTGGTTGTGTGACTGATCCTAATACCGGACAACAACGTCTAAATAAGGCAGCCATAGGCGGCTTGGCAGGAGCAGCTGGTGGAGCAACGATTTCAAAGGCTACTGGCGGAGACAAAACAGGCCGTGACGCGCTTATCGGTGCTGCACTAGGTACAGGCGTTGGATACTATATGGAGCGTCAAGCTCGTCAGCTTGAGCAGCAAATGGCTGGTACTGGCGTTACTGTTGAGCAAAATCAGCAGACCGGTAATATTGATCTGGTTATGCCAGGTAACATCACTTTCGCTTTTGATGATGCTAGCCTTAATCCATCATTTAGACCAACGCTTAGCAAGCTGGCTTCAACGATGAACCAGTACAACCAAACTACGGTTACTATTGCTGGTCACACTGACAGTAGAGGCGATGCATCTTACAACCAAAGATTATCACGCGACCGTGCTTATTCAGTAGCTAACTATCTAACTTCTCAGGGTGTCGCATCAAATCGTGTTAATGTGGTTGCCTACGGTGAGTCGCGTCCTATTGCTGACAACGGTACTGACTCTGGTCGTCAGCAAAACCGCCGTGTTGAGCTTACTATCAACTCTCCACAGAGCTTAAACTAGGATCTAGTTGAAGTTATAAGACAACTAATCTGATGTACAAAATTAGAAGAAGCCAGTATTACACTGGCTTCTTTTTTTGTCTAAAATCTGACTAATAATTAATTTTCAGTTGATAATAGTTATCAATAACATTATAATTTGCCCGTATTTACCCAGCATATAATGATCAATCTTTTATTTTTTTAGTCATCTTTAGCCAGTTTTATTAAGGCTGGTTTATCAAGGATAGGTATGAATATCACTACAGCGCCACGCTTTAAGCTTTTACCAATGACCTTAGCGGCAGCGCTCGCAGGCATTATGACGTTATCAGGCTGCACAAAACAGACTGACGACGAAGTAGCGACTGAAGCACAAACGGTAGAAACTACTGAGACGGCGAACACCCAAATGTCTGCCGCTGAGCAAGCCCATATTGATAGACTAATGCTCAGTTATGCTGATATGGCGCATGCAGCCTATAAAGACTCACTAGACACTGCAAAGGCTTTACAAACTGCAGTGAATACCTATGTAGAGACGCCTACTAAAGCCAATCTTGATGCGGCAAAAGCGGCTTACAAAGCGGCTCGTCAACCGTACTCGCAAACTGAGATTTTCCGCTTTGATGAAGGTTTTGTAACTGCTAATGATGAGCGTGATATTGGTAGTGTGGATAGCTGGGAGGGGCAGGTTAATGCTTGGCCATTGGATGAGGCACTTATCGATTATGTGAGCGATAGCTACGAGGGCGAGTACAACAGTCAGGATAATATTATCAACAGTGAAAGTATCAGCGTAGGTAGTTTGGAGCAAGACACCAGTACCATTACCCCAGAATTACTGGCTAAGATGAATGAGATCGGTGGCAGTGAGGCTAATGTGACCACTGGTTATCATGCTATTGAGTTTTTATTGTGGGGTCAAGATACTAATGGCGTAGGCGCGGGCGCAGGCAATCGTCCAGTCAGCGATTATATGACTGAAGATGGGCAGTGTACTAGCGGCGATAAAACCAATGAAGATGCTAGTATTTGCGAGCGCCGAGGTGATTACCTAAAAGCCGCTACACAGTTGTTAGTGGACGATTTGAGCGCTATGGAAGCTCAGTGGCAGCCTGAGAGCGAAAATACCCTACGTAGCGACTTATTAGTGCGCGCAGGTGATAATGCGCTGCGTCAGATTATGTATCAGATGGGTAGCCTAGCTCTTGGTGAGCTGGCATCCGAGCGTATGCAAGTCGCCTTTGTCACCGGGTCAACAGAAGATGAACACGAGTGCTTTAGTGATTTAACCCATCTGAGCTATGCTAACAATGCTCGCGGTATCCAAAACGTCTTTGCAGGTGGTTATAAAACTGTGAATGGCGATACGGTAGGTGGCTATGGCGTAAAGCATTATTTGACGGATAAGGGACATAAAGAAGCTGCAGACAAGTTAGCTGCTGATTTTCAACAAGTAGAAGACGCTTTTAATACCATCGTTGAAAAAGGTGAAAAGGATGGTATCAAAGTTGATCAAATGATAGCAACCGTAGGCCAAGCTGGCAATCAAGGCGTTTCTGCCGAAGAGCAAAGTACGCGCCGTGGCTGGATTGAGGCAGGTATTAATAGCTTACAAGAGCTAACTGACGGTATTGAAAATGCTGCAAAAGCGATCGGTATTGATAACCTAGATGCGGATGCCGGTTCACAGTTTTAAGAAAATTTAGAGATGATAAAAGGCTATAGACTGGCCTTTAAACCATTAGTAAGTCAAGCATTGTGATAAATGGCTGACTAGTCGCTATGAGATAATGAGAATTGTTTTCATAATAGCGTCATTCAAGTATAATATGCACGTTGTCAGTTTTAGCTGACAACGTGCTTTTTTTGTTATGTCGATATGTCGAACCTATAGTCTTAATGAGTCTTAATGTTCTTATTTTGATTATAGGTTAGCGCCAAGGCCATCTCTATGAACGCTATGCCATCTAAATTTATTCTAAGTATGCTAGGTTTACTGAGCATTAGTGCTTGTCAACCCACGGATAGTGTCTCTGATAAAGAAGTGCAGGCGCTATCTGATGAGCGTATACAGACGATAGAGGCGTTAGCAGGCGTGCCCATGCAGACGCTTGCAACCTTTGATCCGCAAGAGATTAAGCAGGGCAGTGATACGGGTATCACTATTACCAGTAGCGAGAGTTACTCTAAACCGTCATCTAATTTGACCGCTTCGCGCAAAGGCTCCTTTTTTATTGGTAATGCTTTTTTTAAGCAGCCTTGGGTCGTTGCGCCTGCTAGCACCGATAGCCGTGATGGACTGGGTGCTTTATTTAATGTCGCGGCCTGTCAATCCTGTCATGTCAAAGACGGCCGTGGCCATGCGCCATTAACGGCAGATGATGATGCCGATAGTTTGCTAATCCGGCTAGCGATGCCAGCGACTACTGATAAAGAGCGTCAGCAGCTACAAGACTCAATGATAGAGAAAATTCCTCATGCCGTTTATGGTGGTCAATTGCAAGATCGCGGTATTCAAGGGGTGCCAGCTGAGGCACGTATCGCAGTGCAGTGGCGCGATAAACCAATAACCTTTGCTGATGGTCACGTCGAAACGCTACGCGCACCTACTTTTAATTTAACCAAACCTGGCTATGGTCAGTTTGATGATGAGCTTATGGTATCGCCGCGTGTGGCATTGCCAATGATTGGTCTTGGTTTGCTTGAGCAGATCCCTGATGCTGATATCAAAAAACAGGCCGATAGTAGTGATAAAGATGGCGATGGCATTCGCGGCAGGTTTAATCTGGCTCTAGATCCGCAAACTGGCAAAGTAGCATTAGGGCGCTTTGGCTGGAAAGCAGGACAAACTAAGCTTTTGACGCAAAATCAAAGCGCCTTTAATGAAGATATGGGGCTAACTTCACACATTCGCCCCAATGAGCCTTGTACTCCTACGCAAAGCGCTTGCCTTAATGCGCCTACTGGCGCGGACGCGCAAGGAGATAGCCAGCCTGCTGTTGAAGTCAGCGACGAGGTAGCAAAGTTTGTAGAGTTTTACACGCGCAATTTGGCAGTCCCGCATCGCCGCAATGCTGATAATGAGGAAGTGCTCGCTGGCAAAAAGCGTTTTTATGATATGGGCTGTCAAAGCTGTCATACGCCGCGCTATCAGTTGCCAAAAACTGACGATGATCACCTTGAGCAGCACGGCCAAGTCATTTATCCTTATACGGATCTGTTGCTGCATGATATGGGTGATGATCTGGCAGATCGAACCATAGCAGGCAAGCTACCGGCAAAAGAGGTGCAGGTTGAATTCTTAGCCAACTCTTATGAGTGGCGTACGCCAGCACTTTGGGGGATAGGTCTGGCACAAACGGTCGACCCGCAAGCGACATTTTTGCATGATGGGCGCGCACGCACGCTTATGGAAGCGGTGCTATGGCATGGCGGTGAGGCTGAAGAGCAAAAGCAGCAAGTACTAAAGCTTGATAAGCAGGGCCGTGCTGAGCTTAGTGCTTTTTTAGAATCTTTATAATCTTGTTTTATTTATTATTCATTGACAAAACAATTAATAGTCAATAGACAAAGGTCTCCGTATTGGGATGATCTTTGTCTATTAACAAATACAACTATCGAGAAAAATATGAAAACTACCCACGCTTTAACCATGGCGCTCTCAGCTCTTAGCGCTGGGCTATTGATCAGCTGCGTTAAACCAGCTGATGACGATCAGACAAATAATCTTGATAGTCAAGCTATCACTCAAGAAAGTACGACAACTGCAAATGACACTGTAGTTTCTGAACCAGCTTCTGTTAACAATGCTGAAAATACCACTATCACTCCGGTAGATATCAGTGCCGATACCGCAGAAACTTATCTAACTCATGTGGCTAATGATATTGTCATTCCAGCTTATGCAGACGCAGTCGAACAGAGCACTATCTTGCATGAGTTGGCACAAGCCCACTGTCAGCAGGCGCCAGTAAGCGGTAGTAAGCTCCAAGAGCTACGTGATCAATGGCTGACTTTAGCGCAAGCTTGGGCAGTAGCAGAGATGATTAATTTTGGTCCGGCAACCGCTAGTATGAGCAATTTATATATCAATTACTATCCGGACGAGCGCGGTTTGGTACATAACGGCGTCGCTGATCTTATTAGCGCCAACCCAAACTTAACACCTGAGCAATTAGCGGGTGAGAGTGCTATTGTGCAAGGTATACCCGGCCTAGAAGAAGTGCTATATGCCAATGATCGCTTAAATGCAGCACAATGTGACTACGTGATTAGCGCAAGCTCTGCCTTAAGTATGCGCTTGCAAGGTATTGAGAACAATTGGCAGAGTAATGCCACTGACTTATTGGCCATCAACGAGACGGCTGATAACGATCAAGGCCTTAATAAATGGTTTAACTCCTTATTATCATTGGTAGAAACCATGAAATCAAATGCTATAGATCAGCCTTTAGGTATAACAGGTACGGTCAAAGGCCATCTACCAGCAGCTACTGCTGAGCAGAGTCGAGCCATTATTGACGCTAAGGTAGCTATCCTTAACAACGCCCTTACTGATCCAGTATTGACGGCGATACTTAGCAGCAATAACGAGAGCACCGTTGGTAATAACTTATCAACTGCGCTTGCCGAAACCACAACTTTGCTGGCCCAAATGCCTAAGGATTTAGCCGCCGCTGACAAAGCCGCCCAACAAGCACTTTATAATCAGCTAACCGATATAACACGTATCATTAAACGCCAGCTGATTCCGACTTTAGGTATACGCGTGGGCTTTAATAGCACAGATGGTGATTAGACAATGGCTAAAAATTTAGAGCCGACCGTTTTAAAAAAAACGCTAAGAGTCGTACTTGGAACAGCGTTTGGAACCTCAGCTTTAGTCGGTATTCATCATCGTTATCGTAAACTAAAAGATGCTGATGCCAGTGTGCAAGATTATAGAAGAGGGCTTGAATCCCAACTAAGATCATTGCCGTTAAAACGTTTGCAATTTGCTTATCAGCAAGCGCTAAGATCGGGGCAACAAGCCTATCTAAACTATCCGCAAGTCAACGTGAATGTTCAGAACAACAATGAACACAAAAATAACAGCGAAGATAAAATTGCTGCTGATTTAGCGGCGCTGCACACCACTACTATGCTAGCGCGTCCTGTTTGCTGGGTAAGCGGAGTAGCATCCATGCCGCACAATATCTATTTGACGGATGATGATTGTGAAAGTGGCTTTGGCGTCGTTGGGATTGATGCCGATAGACAACTCGTTTGGCAGACGACCATGCCAGAGCGCGTCCATGATATCGTCGTACAACCTATTGCTAATAATGACGATAAAGGCGCTATTAGCAATATAAGCACTAACACAAGCAATAGTATAAACCATAACCTAAGCCGCGATGTCGTGGTTATGGGACGACGACCAAGTGAGAGCTTTTGGGTGTTAGATACGGCTACTGGACAAGTACAATACGCTATTAAAGCAGCTCACAAGCGCCACTTTTATGGTCATGCTTGCTACAGTCTGGACGGCTCAAAGCTGTATGTTACCGAAAATGATACCGTAAATTTAATCGGTAAAATCGGTATTTATGACACGCAAAACCACTACCAAAAGATAGCAGAATTTGACTCGCATGGTATCGGTCCTCATGAGCTAATTATGCATCCTGATGGGGACACATTGGTCATTGCTAACGGCGGCATCAAAACCGAACAGGCTTCACGAGAAGAGCTGAACCTAGATACCATGCAGCCCTCCTTAGTTTATCTCAATCGTCATAACGGAGCTTTATTGCAGCAAGTTATGCCTGAGCATAATCAGATGAGTATCCGTCACCTCGCTATGCACGATAATGGCACGGTAATGATAGGGATCCAGTTTCAGGGCGATAAGCATATTAATGTGCCACTAGTTTTGACTCATAAGCGCGGTGACGCCAATTTTACCCCACTTAAGATGCCCAATAATCAATGGCAACGTTTTCATCAATACATCGCTAGTGTAGCTGTGGATAGCCAGAATAATCTACTCTGTGTCACGACCCCAATTGGCGGCTGCGCGGCTATCTATGATTTAGACACACTTGCGCTGATAGACAGCGTAAGTTTACCTGACTGCGCGGGCGCATCGATATTAAAAAATAATATCAAAGATAACGATATCAATCCTAACCAATCAGGGTTTGTCATTAGCGATGGGCAAGGACAGTTGACAACATTAATAAGTGATAGTCCGTTAGCGCAAAAGACGAATGTCATGAACAACTCTAAGCAAATTGAGCGTATTATCAAAGACAGTTACACCCATAAAATGTCGTTTGATAACCATTTACAAGCGCTTTAATAAGAGTATTCAATGACTAAAACTGAATTCTTAGCAAATCCTAAAGCTACTTCATTGGACAGTCTCAGGCAGCGTTTGGCGATAGCAGGTATTGAGCTTTATGTCACCAAAAAACGTGTCAAAAACATTAACTTCCGCCTAAAACCTTATTGCTTATCCGTTTCAGTACCGATGTCGATTAACACCACCCAAATGGTGGAAGCTATCGCTAGGCGCGTCCCTTGGGCGCTAGATAATCATGCAAAAGTGCTTGAGCAGTATCAGCGCAAACAAAGCCTTGAATCTGAATCAGCAAGTGCTGATAGTCCTATTTGGCTTTGGGGTAAACCGCAAAAGCTTAGCCTAAATCCTGATGAAAAAGTAGCTTATTACCGTCAGCAGCTCTCTGATGTTCTGCCTGCCTTATTCGACAAATGGCAACCTATCGTTGGCGCTACTGCTAGTGAGGTTCGGCTAAAAAAAATGCACACGCGCTGGGGCAGTTGTAATACACGCGCACGCCGCATTTGGTTGTCCGTTTACTTGCCTGCCTATCCTATTGAATGCTGTGAGTACGTGATCGTTCACGAACTGTGTCATTTGCATCACGCTAATCATAGCCGAGCTTTTTGGCAAACAGTGGCAACGGCGATGCCAGATTATCAGCAGTGGCACGACAGATTGGCAGGTAAGTCAGGACGCTTAGACTAAAGTTGCTCTAAGTTTTTAACAATCGTGATATAAGAGAATAATCTGCTAAGATGAAGCTTTAAAAAATAAGGATATCCGATGGACAATGTCAATCAAGCCAAGTTTTGGCAGCAGCATTATGAGCAAAATAGTATAAAGTGGGACATGGGCGAGGTGTCGCCGCCACTAAAAGCTTATATTGATCAATTGCCTGCATCAGCGAAGAGTGAGGCGATCTTGGTTGCGGGCGCGGGCAACGCTTATGAAGTCGGCTACCTACATGATCAAGGCTTTACTAACGTGACGCTAGTTGATTTTGCGCCAGCGCCTATTGAGGACTTTGCCAAGCGTTATCCGGACTTTCCAAGTGATCATTTAATCTGCGCGGACTTTTTTGCCTTATCTTCTGATAAGTATCAGTTTGATTGGGCGCTTGAACAGACGTTTTTTTGTGCCATAAATCCTGCGCGCCGTGATGAGTACGTCCAGCAAATGGCGACGCTGCTAAAGCCTAAGGGGAAGTTGGTAGGATTGCTATTTGACGTTGCTTTCGAGCATGAAGGGCCTCCATTTGGTGGCACTAAAGAGGAATATCAGCAGCGTTTTGCGCCCTACTTTGATATCGAAATTATGCAGACTAGCTATAACTCGCATCCTGCGCGCCAAGGGAGCGAGTTATTTATTAAGCTGCGAGCAAAATGATTTCGCGCTTAATATTCTGTCTTGCTAGTGCCTCTAAACGCTGATAATAATAGTCCGTTATGTATAGCCGAGAATGCGCCAGTAAACCTTGTAAAATTGCGGTACGTCCAGTACGGTAATTCGCTGCTGATACGTGCGCATATTCTTGGCGCACCGCCGCGGCATACTGCTGATAATCAGACTCATGTGACCCCAAAATACTCAAATCCATATCTAGCAGATAAGCGCCATCGCTATCGGTTTTATTATCAAGCTGATGCTTAGCCGTCATCATAATTAGCTCATAAATACGCTGGCATTGAGTCTGAGTTAAATAATCTTTCAACTTATCTATGGCATATTCAGCACTCTTAAGCTCATTGTCAGCTCGGGTAGGATCGTAGATGACGTCATGATAATATAACGCTAGCGCAATAATATTTGGCTCATAAAGCCACTTCTCAATCACTTTAAACTGCGCAAAGAGCTGTTCTAAATGACGTAGAGTATGATAAGCACGCGCTGATTCACTATAACGAACCGCGATATCTTGCCAAAGCACTTTGCTGTCAGCAGGCTTAATAGCGCCATTGATAGCACTTAGGTGTAGCCTAAAAGCTTTAGATAAATCGGAGGAGGAGTGCAAGATATCGGGCATAGTTAATTCAGTTTTCTCGCTATTTATTACTAGGTTTGTTAGTACTAGATTTACTGCGCTGCTTCCTCAAGCGCCTCTTTAAATACATCGCCTAAAAGATTAACGTCATCGACGCGCGCGTAGTTTAGGCGCGTGACAAAAGCAATATGTCGATGCGGACCTTTTTCGGCTAAAGGCACAGCCACTGCATTTTGGTTTTGTAAGTGCAGCTGATTGAGTGCCATCTCCGGTACCAGCGTCGTACCCATATTGGCAAGTGCCATCTGGATTAAAGTGTTAAGACTGGCATCAGAGAAGCTTGATTTTATCTGTTCACGGTCAAAATGGCAGACGGACAGCGTTTGGTCAGTGAGACAGTGCCCTTCACCTAAGAGCATTAAATTTGCAGTCGCCAGCTCATCAGAGTTTATAGTTTTTAATTTGGCATGAACATCATCTTTTGGAAAGACAGCAAAGAAATCCTCACTCCAAAACTCAAACGTATGCAGCCCATCTACTGCATGGGGTAGGGCGATAATAGCGGTATCGATATGACCATAGCGCACCTGCTCAAGTAAGCGCTCAGTTTGCTGCTCAACGATAGTCATACGAAATTCTGGGTAGTGTTTTTTGAGAGCAGGCAGTACTTTGGGCAGCAAATAAGGGGCAATAGTGGGAATGATGCCAACCGTCATCGGATAAGCCAGCGCAGTCTGATGACTGTGCGCGCGCGTCGTCAAATCACGCACCTCAGAAAATACCCGCTGCGCGCGCGTCAAGATCTCTTGCCCAATAGGGGTGATCAATACTTGCTTATTATTGCGCTCAAAGATTTGTGTATCCAGCTGTTTTTCAAGCTCCGCTATACCTAAGCTTAGTGCCGACTGCGAAATGTTGCAATCTTCAGCCGCACGTTTAAAATGGCGATGTTTAGCGACGGCTAGGGCAAATTCAAGTTGACGTAAGGTAATCATAAAGTCTCTCTTTTTATATATCTAACGATATTAAACAAATTGATAAAACTATTTTTAAAATTATTCTATAGTGAATCAGGTTTTAGGCATAGATGGTTTACGTGTCATTATTCAAAGGGTAACAGTGGATAGAATAGTTTAACAAGTTTGATAAAACAAAACATCACATTAAAAACTTTTAACTAGATTAACTATAGGATTCAAGTATAGTAGTTCAGGTAATCCAGTACAGGCAAAGCGCTTAGCTGCAAATGCGGTGTTAAAAATAAGAGCTATAAGTCTGGAATAAACTAAATCAATTTACTTTTAATTTAATTAACTCGTAACGAAGGAGCCAATTATGGCAGCTATTATTAATCAAGAAATCCCAGAATTCTCAACTGAAGCATTTGTAAATGGTGAATTCAAAACTATTACTTCTGACGACGTAAAAGGCAACTGGGCGATCTTTATGTTCTACCCCCATGACTTTACGTTCGTATGCCCAACTGAGCTTGAAGACATGGCTAATCATTATGATGAGCTAAAAGAGCTTGGCGTAGAAGTCTACTCTGTATCAACAGATACTCATTTTGTGCATAAAGCATGGCATGATGCTTCAGAAGCTATCGGCAAAGTAAAATTCCCAATGTTAGGTGACGGTACTGGTAAAATTACTCGTGGCTTCAACATCATGATCGAAGAAGATAACGCAGCGCTTCGCGGTACGTTCATCGTTGATCCAGATGGTCTAATCAAAGTTGCTGAGATTCATGACTTAGGTATTGGCCGTAGCGCAAAAGACATGGTTCGTAAAGTTAAAGCGGCACAATATGTCCGTGATAACGACGGTGAAGTATGCCCAGCAGCTTGGGAACAAGGTCAAGCTACTCTTAAGCCAAGTCTTGATCTAGTTGGTAAAATCTAAGCATTAGCTTTATCGGCAAATCAAGAATAGTTTTATTTATAACTTCTAAGTTTATATAACAAATTGTGTAAATAATGCTATAAATCAGGCCTCTATCAGCTACGGTTGATAGAGGTTTTTTTATGCTTATATCTTTCCTATAATTTGCCATCAGTTTTTATCGAAGCTATCTATCTATACCAAACTACTAAAAATACCCACAATAATAAAACTCTCTAAACTAACAATAAAACTTATATTAATACTAAAAGGTATAAAAAACTTCACTAAACAGTTTTGTAAAGGAGCAAACTCATGGCTAACCAAAACTCAGATAAAGACTTTCCTAAACAACAACAGTCTTTACCCGGCTCACAACAAGCTCAGCATCCAAGTCCTGAGGTTTTACCACGCGAGTATCCAGATGGCAAACTTGCTGGCAAGGTAGCTATCGTGACGGGCGCTGACAGTGGCATCGGGCAGGCTGTCGCTATTTTATTTGCCAAAGAAGGCGCGGATGTAGTAGTCAGCTATCTATGCGAAGATGAGGACGCTCAAGTGACTAAGAAGCATATCGAGTCTTATAACCGCCGCTGTTTACTAGTGGCCTCAGAATTATCTCAAGAAGCCAATTGCCAACAGCTGATAGACAAAACAATTACTGAATTTGGCGCTATTGATATTTTGGTTAACAATGCGGGCAGGCAGGTTGAACAACAGACGTTGGCCGACATCAGTACCGAGCAGCTTGACAAGACGATTCATACTAACTTTTATCCTCATTTTTGGTTGAGTAAATACGCCTTGCCGTATATGAAAGTGGGAAGCAGTATTATTAATACTACCTCTATTACCGCCTATCGAGGCAGTGACCACTTAATTGACTACGCATCGACAAAAGGTGCAATCTTGTCTTTTACTCGCGCTCTGTCCAATAACTTAATGAGTAACGATAAAGGCATTCGAGTTAATGGAGTCGCGCCCGGACCTATTTGGACGCCGCTTATTGTGGCATCTTTTAAACCTGATGAGATCGAAGAATTTGGAAAAAACTCGCCCATGGGACGTGCTGGTCAGCCCAACGAAGTTGCACCTGCCTATTTATATTTGGCGAGTGACGATGCAAGTTATGTTACCGGTCAAGTCATCCATGTCAATGGTGGAGAGATCGTTGGCGGTTAGCCTAGCGTTTGGCAGTAGATGCAGCAAATAAAGTACCGCTACTTTTTGCTAACTACAAGATCGTCGTTAGTAGTAACAAAGCGCGTAGCGGTACTGTTTATTAGAGTATATAGCTATTAGTTTATATAAATTTTGTTTGTTAAAACAAAACTATTGAAGCGAAACTAGACTATGAAAAAGATTTAATTTTATTTTTATCAATTATTCTATAAATCTCGTCTTTGAGCTGTAGTTTGCGCCGTTTCATCTGCTCAATTTCCTCATCACAGCTGGCTTGGGTGATCCTATCTTTTTCGAGCTGGTTAATCTGTTGATCGAGCTGAGTATGCTCATCAAAAATAATCGCAAAATGGCTATCCTTTTGCTTAAGCTCGCTAATAATATCTCTATTATCTTGCCAAGTATCAGTCTTTCTCATGTGTTCATCCTTATAAGTGAGCGGCGAATCAATGTAAAGTATCATCGGCGCATGGTGGTTGAAACAGTTAATGATGGTGAGACCTTACCGCTATAAGATTCAGTATCAAAAGCTCCTTTAATTAGGGGGTTTAATCAAAGGTAAAAATCAACAATTATTCTTATAACTATTATTGATTGTAGCGAAAAAATAACCTTTGCACCATGACTATTATTGGATTGGTGTATTAGTAATAAGATAAAAAATATGACTTATGATTGATTTTATATATTATATAGTTTGGGTTTTTACGCTTGCTCAAAACCTCGAAACTACCGATAATAGGGCTATTGAAAGTTATAGGCTCAATTAAAACTATATTTTTGGAGACTGGTAAAAGCTAGTAATTGATATTGAATTGCTATAATTTTACAGATCTACAGTTGCAGTCTAGACGCTAACATTACATATTTGATAGTTATTGATAATAATGAGGAACAAACATGATAGACCAAAGTTTACTAGATGCCGTAAAAAGTTACAGTGAAAATATGACACGCTCGATCAGTTTTATACTGGGTAGCGGTGAGCATGAAAAACGCAGCGAGCTGATAGATTTTCTAACCAAAATCGCTGGCACAACAGATAAAATTAACTTTGATGTAAACGATGATGGGTTTATTGATAGTAGCTTACCAAGCCCGATCAGCTTCGCTGTTCGTAGCCATATAGATGGCGACCTAGTTGATAACGGCGTAGTATTTAGCGGTATACCAGGCGGGCATGAATTTACCTCACTTATTCTAGCGATTTTGCAGGCTGGCGGCCATACGCTAAAGCTTGATGAAGGTATTCAAAGTTTAGTTAAACGCATTCAAAAGCCCCTAGAGTTTCAAACTTATGTTTCACTCTCTTGTCACAGCTGCCCTGAGGTCGTACAAGCGCTAAACCAGTTTTCATTATTAAATGAAGGCATTAGCAACGAGATGATCGACGGCGCGCTGTTCCAAGAACAAGTAGAAGCTAATAACATCCAAGGCGTACCAGCAGTATTTTTGAACGGTAAACCTTTTGCCAATGGTTTAATTGATACCGCCAAACTTATCGCAAAATTGCAAGAGCAATTCCCTGACTTGTTAAGCGAAGGTAGCGATGATGCTGAGCAGTTAGAGCAGCAAGATGTTACTATCATCGGTGCAGGTCCTGCAGGTGTTGCTGCAGCGATTTATACGGCGCGTAAAGGTCTAAAAGTGACTATGGTTGCCGACCGTATTGGTGGGCAGGTCAAAGACACGCAAGATATTGAGAATTTGATATCAGTACCATTAACTACGGGTACGCATCTGTCATCAGACTTTGAAAAGCATTTGCAGGAATATAATATTACCCTCAAACAGCATGTGACGGTCAAAGAGATTGGCGAGACTGAAGAGGAGAATTATAGTATTCACCTCAATACCGGTGAGACGTTTGAGACTCGTAGTATTATTCTAGCAACTGGCGCGCAGTGGCGTAAGCTTGGCGTACCAGGGGAAGAGGAAAACATTGGTAAAGGTGTGGCATATTGTGCGCACTGTGACGGTCCTTTCTTTAAAGATAAAGAGATATCAGTCGTAGGCGGTGGTAACTCAGGAATTGAGGCGGCGCTTGATTTGGCAGGTATCGTTAAACATGTAACCGTCCTTGAATTCGCAGATGAGCTCAAAGCCGATCAGGTGCTAATCAATAAAGCCAAAGAGAAAAGTAACATTGAATTTATCACAGCCGCTGCGACCAAAGAGATCAAAGCGACCGATGGTAAAGTCAGCTCTATTATCTTTGAAGATCGCAAAACGGGCGAGACCCATGAGCGTGATCTAGCGGGCGTGTTTGTACAGATTGGCCTGGTGCCCAATACTGAATTTGTCAAAGGCTTTGTAGATGTCAACCGCTTTGGCGAGATTGAGATTGATGAGAAATGTCGTACTGACCGCAAAGGTATCTTTGCTTGTGGTGACGTGACTACGGTGCCCTTTAAGCAGATCAATATTGCGATGGGTGAGGGTTCTAAAGCGGCTTTGAGTGCTTTTGAATATTTAGTTATGCAGTAAGTTTGAAGCTAGTTTTGATTGAAAAGCCACCTAAAAAAGGGTGGCTTTTTTTATAACTGTGTTTTTTTATAGTTATTGTCTCAAGAGACTAGCATCACTCTTTATTCCGAATCACAGCAATAACAGGCAGGGCAATAATATACATAAGTACGCCGTATAAAGCAGCGGGCAGGGCGATAGCAGGCAGACCTGCCGCTGTTCCCATAATAATCGGTGCCAAAGTGATCGCTGTAGTACTGTTTTGAATACTAGTCTCTATCGCAACGGTCTTGGTATCGAACCAGCTCAGTTTTAACACTCTAGAGATCAGCATACTCAAAGCAAATAAAATTACAATGATAGAGACGAGCTCCAAGCCAATTAATGCCGCTTGTGATTTTAGTAATTCCCAATTAGAAGCAATAGCCGCCAAAACAATCAACACAAAAAAGACGCTGGCTAGACCATTAAGAATACCGCTTTTGCGCTCCATAAAATTTTTGAACTTATAGCGCGCTAGCATACCAAGGCTTACGGGCAAAGCGGTTAATAAAAACATAACCACGCCAATTTTTACCGCGCTAATAGAGCCTGCTTGGTCTTGCATAAAGTGGTCAAACGCTAAGGTAATCAGGATAGGTAAGGTAATAACCGATAGCAAACTGACGACGCCGGTAAGCGCAATTGAAAGCGCCACATTACCTTTGGCATAAAAGCTAAGCATATTACTAGTAACGCCGCCAGGACAAAAGCTGATGAGCATAATACCAAAAGCAATGGCAGGCGGCGGCGTGGTGATGAGTACCACCGCTAAAGCAACCAAAGGTACCAAAATGACCTGATTGACTAGACCTATAAAAAAGGCCTTGGGATAATTAACGATAACCTTAAAATCACTGGGTTTTAACCCCGCTCCCAAGGTAAACATAATGTAGGCCAGCGCCAATGGCAGTAAAGCAAATGCAATATCACTCATGAAACATTCCTTGTAGAGTTAAAAGTCGTCAGGTCGTGACTTTTCGGACGGCTCATGCTCCTTGTCCTATTTAGCCTATCTAATAGTAGTATCTATATAATCTTAAACCTTATTGTAGTTTACATTGTTGTATAAGATAAACGTTATATTAAGTAGGGGTTTTTGCATAAAATACGCCTATTGAGCTTTGTGAATGGTATTTTATTATGCCATTATTGAGGTTTAGTTTGATGAGATGAATGGAATAAATCGTAAAGACGGCCATAAAAAACGCCCATCCAAATTTTGGACGGGCGCAATTAGTAAACGTATGTGATGACTATATTAGTTCCTCAGTAGCACTTGTTTAGTTGCTAGTTATGCTAGTCATCCAACAAATCCATCTGCTTCGCTGTCTCATAGAGACCTGTTGAGCGATTGCCAGTACGGCAATATATTAAAATAGGCTGCTCAGCCTGATTGAAATATTCAGCGAAGCGCTCAACGTGGCTTTGATTCATCTCATTACCAGCAAAGGATATCTCTTTATAAGCCAGCCCTTCTTTTTCGGCAGCTGCAGCAATCTCAGCGCTGGTAGGTTGATTAGGCTCTTCACCATCGGGACGATTGTTGATGATGGTTTTAAAGCCATTTTCAGCGATCATAGGTACTTGGGCTGGAGTGATTTGTCCAGTAATACTGATTTGATGGTTCATGGCAGCTCCTTAGCTACTGTTATTATTTACTATTATTCTTATTCTAAGAATACTTTGGGGTTAAGGAAGGTTTTTTAAAGAAGTGGAGATTATAAACAGTTATAACAGACCTTGCATCAGTGCACTTTGATAAAGCAATTTGGCGCGCGCACCAGTACCGCAAAAGACCAATATAGGTTTTGGCATGGCATGGTAGTACTTAGCAAACTGCTCAACGGTTGCTAGGTTTAAGCGTTCATCATCAAATGGCAGGTAATGATAGGTTAGATTTGCATGCTCAGTAGCCGTTGCCAAAGCATCGCTCGTAGGTTGGGTGATGTGCTCATCATCAGGACGTATGTTTAGCACCGAACGGTAGCCTAAATCAGCAAGCTTGGCACATTGAACAGGGTAAATCTGCTTATAAATCGTTAGATTGTCAGTCATAAAAAATGCCTGTAGGCTTTATTAAAGCCTATAAAAAATACAAAGATAGGGTAATACTGTTACTGCTGTTGTTTTCACTATAAGCCTTTTTAGCTTAAGGAGCTTACTATCATAACGGTATTTCGTAATAGACGCCAATAGCTGTTGCTAATTTAAAATAACCGTTTAGCATTTTAGCGGTAGAGCGTTACTAATCATCTTTTAGATCATTGACAGCATCCATCGTACTTAAATAAACTTGCCCCGATAATTCAGTAATGAGCGGCGTATGTTCAATGATGTCCATGACAGGGCCTTTAACAAAACTAAAATGCAAGCGCTTATTTTGCGAAACCAGCTCTTTATTTAGCGTGATCAGCATCTCTTGCGCGGTCAGATCAATATGATTAACAGCCGCCATAATCAGGATAATCTCATGCGCCTTTGAATACTCTTTAGTCGCTTGTAGTATGCGGCGATGTACGGATTCGCTATTGCCAAAGAATAAGCTCTCATCAATACGTAGTATTAATAAATGGCTAAAAGTGACTACATTATGGCGATTAATATTACGAAAGTGACCACTACCTGCCAGCTGACCAACGATGGCAACGTGCGGCTGGCTTGATTGCAAAATTAAGCTGGCAAACGACACCATAAGTCCAATGACCAAACCAGTGTTGAGTCCAAATATTAGTACACCAATAAATGCCGCTAAAAAACTGGCAGCGTCTAAACGGTCACGTCGCCAAGCTTCTCTTAAAGTTGTGACATCGATTAGGCTAATAATAGAGGCCATGATCGTGGCACCCAAAATGGCATAGGGCAGGGGAGCGAGAGCATTGCCAAAGGCGATCAAGGCGGCAATCATCACTATGACTGTGACCAGACTAGCCAGCGGCGTTTTAGCGCCTGAGTCAGCATTGATAGCAGTACGCGAAAATCCGCCTGCTACAGCAAAGCTTTGAAACAAACCGCCCGCCAGATTGGCAAGACCTAGCCCCGTAAGCTCACGATCGGCATCGAATGTCTCGCTGCGAAGGCGTGCATAAGTACTGGCAACTGAGCTACTAGAAACAAAGATAATGAGCGCCATGAGTCCTGCTGTTGGCAGCAGATTTAGCGCTTCGCTAAATTCTGGTACATACGGTAGCGTAAAGCTTGGTAGTCCTTGTGGAATACTGCCAATCGTGTCCACGCCTTTGATTGACCAGTGTAACCCCATGCTAAGCAGAATCGCTATACCTAATAAAATAAGCGGAAATAAGCGCTCAGCCCATTTAGCGTAGGTACCGGACAACCAAGAGCGCCATACCCAAACCCCTGCATAACGATTCGTGGTTAAAAGAATAAAAGCGATCACGCCGATAAGCAGTGTTAATGGGTGTAGCTGACGTGCATACATCTGCATAGTGGTTAGATAATCAATCAAGCTACTTCCTGCTACAGGAATCGCCGTTATATATTTGAGCTGACTTACAAAAATCAATACCGCAGCGCCGCTCACAAACCCTGCTGACACCCCACGACTAATAAATTGCATGATCCAGCCAAGTTTGAGCTGTCCTGCGATCCAAAGTAGCGCTCCTACCATAAAGGCTAGCAGACTTGCCATTAAAGCATATTGCTCAGCGCCTTTATCAGCGTATGCTTGCAAGCTACTGGCGGTCATAATAGCAGTAATAGCAACGGGTCCCACCGCTTGTACGTTGCTAGAGCCAAACCAGGCATAGACAACGACGGGCACAATCGCTGCATAAAGACCATAAACTGGCGGTAGCCCTGCTAACACCGCGTAACCTAAACTTTGCGGAATGACCAGTACACCGACTACCAATCCGGCAATAATATCAGTCGCTAGAGTAGCAAGCTGGTATTGCCTGAGCCAAGTGGGAATCAGACGAGCAATCATAGACGGCATATTAATAGGTCAGCATAAAAACATCATCATAAAAGTGTTGTAATCAAAAATATAGCCACGTAACTATAAACAGCACAACTAATTATGAATCAGTTTGAGAACAGAAACGTTGGTATAGCAGCTGCAAGACGGCCAAAGCATCATCACTAGCAATACGATAATAAATCTGCTTACCTTCGCGGCGCGTAGCTACTAGCTCATCTTTACGCAGGATACCTAACTGCTGAGAGAGACTGGGCTGCCCCACACCGACTAAGCGCTCAAGCTCCCCAACACAGTATTCGCCTTGGGTCAACTGACACAATAATAACAAACGATCGGGATGTGATAATGATTTTAGTAATTGACTGGCTTGCAAGGAAGCCTCTTGCATTTGTTTGGCAAGATCTATCGGTGCAAAATCTGTCAGGTTTGATTCTGTAGTATTTTCCATCTCGTTTGCAGGTACTGAGTCTTCTGGTGTGGTTGAAGTGGAAGCTAAAATAGAGGTTGTCAGAATAAGCTCCTTATTTAAGTAAAAATGTTACATAATTATCGCATTTTTTATTGAATGAATTATAGCTAATTAGCAAGGATATGCGTAATTATACCAAAATATTCTTAATTACATTATATAAATTGATAAAGTGTATAATCACTGCTATATTGTTAATCATTATAAACGCTGATTTGTACTAAATAATTACTAAATAATTACTAAAAATTATTAAAGACAGCAAAAAGATAATGAAGAGGTAAATATGCAAGTTCATTCTTTTTTACATGACGATACAGAAACTTATACCCACGTATTAGCGGATGCTAAGCAAAAGCTGTGTGCAATCATTGATCCGGTATTAGATTTTGACCCTAAGGCTGGCAGCACAGCCACAAACAGTGTGGATGAAGTGATTGAGTTTGTGCGCGAGCAAGAGTGGGAGCTGGTCTATATTATAGAAACTCATGCGCATGCCGATCATTTATCAGCGGCTATTCATGTCAAAGAAACCTTGGGCGGCAAGCTGGTTATAGGTAAGTACATCACCGAAGTACAAAAAACATTCAAACAAATTTATAACTTTGATACCAGTTTTCGTACCGATGCCAGTCAGTTTGATATTCTGACCGATGAAGAGACGGTTTTGACACTTGGTAGTATTAACATTACCGTTATGCATGTACCAGGTCATACGCCTGCCGATATGGCTTATGTGGCGACTGATAATGAAAAGCAGGCTGTCTTTACCGGTGATACGATATTTGCCCCTGATGTGGGTACGGCGCGTTGTGATTTTCCAGGCGGTGATGCTCAAACCTTGTATCGCTCAATCCAAAAACTATTGGCGCTTGATGAGGATACAATGATGTATCTGTGTCATGATTATCCCAGTCAAGGGCGCAAGCACTGTCCAAGCACTACGGTAGCGGCACAAAAGCTTAGTAATATCCATGTAAAGGATGGTATCAACGAGGCAGAATTTGTACAGATGCGTGAGCGCCGTGATGCCACCCTTGAGATGCCAAGGCTCATTATTCCCTCAGTGCAAGTCAATATTGATGCCGGTCACTTGCCAGCGCCTGAAGACAATGGTGTTCGTTATCTAAAAGTGCCGCTTAATGCACTTTCATAAAAGGTTTAATTTTGCCGTGCTTAGGATGAACACTTGCAAGCGTTAAGTTATCATTAGAACAATTCCCTCAAATACATAAGCTTTGGTGCCGAAAATAATGAATCCTTATGAACGTTACGTACTGCCAAAAATGATTGATATGGCTTGCGGCATGGGTGAGGTGATGAGCGCACGCGCCAAAGTTGTGCCACAAGCGGTAGGCGAGGTGCTGGAGATTGGTATCGGTAGTGGTCTCAACTTGCAGTTTTATGATCCTCAAAAGGTATCTGCCATCATTGGTGTTGATCCCGCCGCTCAAATGCAAACTCTAGCTCGCAAGCGCGCCGCCGCTATCGATACCTCCGTTGAGATGATAGCGGCTGACGTGCAGGGCATCCATGCCGAAACAGACCGTTTTGATACTATCGTTATGACTTTTACCTTATGCAGTATTGACGATCCGATATCGACGCTTCAAGAGATGGCGCGAGTTTTAAAGCCTAATGGTAAGCTGTTATTCTGTGAACATGGCTTGGCACCTGAGCCTTCTGTTGAGCGGTGGCAGCATCGCCTAACGCCTTTTTGGAAGCCAATAGCGGGCGGCTGTCGTCTAAATCGTGACATTCCAGCGCTTATGCAAGCTGGTGGTTTTATCATTGAGGAGCTAAACGCGGAGTATTTATCGGGCCTGCGACCTATGAGCTATGTGTACAGTGGCTCAGCATATAAAGCAGTTAAGCTAAATAAAAAACGGTAATGATAAACTGTCTTGATAAAGCCAGACTGATCGCCATTATTAAAATACAATGATTAGAACAGGAAAAATCGTATGAGTGCAGCAAGTTTCCATATCGTCTGTCCAAACTGCCAAGCGACCAACCGTCTGCCAGCAGCACGTCTAAGTGCACAGCTTAATTGTGGCAAATGCGGTCAGCCACTACTAAATGGCACTCCTCGTGAGTTAAACGCGCAAACTATTAATAAAACCATTCAAAAAAATGATGTGTTGACGATCATAGATTTTTGGGCGAGCTGGTGTCAGCCTTGTCTGATGATGGCGCCGCAGTTTAAAGAAGCCGCTGGTCAGTTGCCGCAAGTGGTTTTTGCCAAAATACAGACCGATAAATATGAGCAAGCAGCAGCGCCATATAATATCCGTAGTCTGCCGACGATGGTAGCGTATCGAAGCGGTAAAGAAGTCGCTCGTCAATCCGGTGCGTTGCCTGCTAACCAAATCGTGCAGTGGGTACAAAGCCTCCAAGCGTAATATTAGCTTCTAAAATTATAGTAATATAGAGAAATCGAAGTTTCATATCTAACGAAAATTCTAACTTAGTATGGACTACTGTAGGCTGCGGCTTTAGCCCAGCATTCTGCTTTTGCAAAACTAAAAATAAAGCCCTTTACTAATCAAAAAGCCAACACCTTGATAAGTATTGGCTTTTTTAGTGATTATCCCGAAGTTTTAAAATTCACTTTCTGGGATAGAGTATGTCTGCATGTTACCATTGGAAACTTTATATAAAGTCATAGTTATTTCACTAAATCTTACACCATCATAGTCTTCGTATTCTTCAATGAGAATAGATTCAGATTTAGATATATGTCCGTTTTCAAGGTCTCTATACCGAACATCATAGTATCCAGGGCTAATATCGCGAAGATTAAGCCCGCCACCACTCGGAATATAAAAATATCGAACCGCTGAGTCTTGTAACTCATCTAGATAATATAGTTTACCAAAAATAGCCCCTGTATTTTGACTATTATCAATAGTAAGTATGGAAGCGCCATCATTATTGAGTTGTGGATAGCCAGTTACATAGCCTGCAGAATCTGGATAGGGTTCGCCGTTTGGCGCATGAGTTCTAGAATCTATATTTGATACTTGTTGTAATTCGTTATTATTATCAAATAAGTTTTCTGCGGTTTCCGATATATAAGGATAGTCTTCGTAGTCGTCCAATTCCGGTGTAGCTTCATCTAATTCTTGTGCAGCATCCATTACCTCTTCTTGCGCGTAAGTTAAGTTTTCTGATGCATAATATGACTGATAACCATCCACTATGCCAAATAGCAAAAGGCCTATAACAACTAAAAAACCTATGCGCAATATAAGTTCTACAGCTTTTTCAAAGAAAGTCTTAATTTTATTCGTTAACTCAGTAATTTTATTTCTTAACTCAGTACTGTATAAACTAGTTTTATTTTTAAATTGCTTATAGTTTTCCTCATAATTATTACTGTTAAATTCTTTTTCATAATTTAGTAACTGTTTATCGTATTTACTACGTTCAACAGGATTTGATAAAACACTATAAGCTTCATTCAGCTGCTGAAAAATACGCTCAGCGTCTGGATGCATATTTCTATCAGGATGATATTTTTGACATAATGATTTGAATGCTGCCCGAATGACGTCTTGAGAAGCGTTTCTAGACACCATCAAGACATCGTAATAGGTATGAATGTTATCCATAGATATATAGTCTCATACACTTATTTGAATACAAGGCAATTACTCACCATAAACCTTAATACCATTGGCAAAGCTACAACGTTTGACGCGCGCCGACTGAATAATCGCATCAGCTTCACCATACAGACGCGATAATCTGGCGTCGCGCGCACGCGTATTATTGCTTTTGCCTACCCCAAAGCTGATATTAGGCGAGATACCCCAGCGTCCTGCAGAGACGCCAACGCCTACTCCTGAGGTTGATAGAGTGGATTGTTGTTTTTGAGCCTCGTTTACGTAGCGCTCAACGCGTGCATATTCTTGACTTAACGCTTGGCAATCATAGTTCTGATAAGTACTTGGCGGCACATATTGCGGGGTAACTTTACCAGTAGAGGCGCAGCCTGAGAGACCAAGAATGCCAACAGAGGTTAGTAACGCAGCTGTAGTAAGGATTTTCATAGTGACTCCATAGGGCGAAGGTGATGTTTTGACGCTATGCTTAGCTTATTGTACTGTAAAACATTGTGTTTAATTAACCTATGTTTTATTAACTTACTAAAAAAAGTTTGCAGGTTTAGC
This sequence comes from Psychrobacter sp. M4, assembly GCF_055699795.1. Lineage (NCBI taxonomy): Bacteria > Pseudomonadati > Pseudomonadota > Gammaproteobacteria > Moraxellales > Moraxellaceae > Psychrobacter > Psychrobacter sp. M4. The sequence continues at coordinate 536,057 of NZ_CM146740.1, forward strand.
ATAAGCCAAAATTACGATACCAAGATAAGCAATGCCAGCAACAGCGATCCCGACTCGGCTTTGAGTCTGGTTAGCATTAGGATTGAATGCCTTAACACTAGCGCTAATGGCAGCGATAAGCAAAATAATTTTGGCAAATACCCATTGTACTGGTGCATTGACAATGATCAGTTGCATCAGCATCCAAGCTCCTGAGAGTATGATTAGGGTATAAAGAATATGGGTAGAGATTTTAACCATACGCGGCGCGCGCCTGTTGCTACTTAGCACCAAAAAGCTTTGATACAAAAACAGTCCAATGACTAGTACTGCTAAAAGCGTATGTAGATGTTTCATGAACCAGCATTCCTTCTACGATTGCCGTTTACAAACTCAACATTGAGTATTAAAGGGAGGGGGTAAAGTTATTTTACATTTTATCCGGCGCACTATACCTTATTTTGACCAGCGCAATTGGGGCTTTCAGGACTTACGCCTTGAGATTGCCATTCTTCTGGTGTGTAAGCATGAATCGCTAAGGCATGGACATTGCCGCCTTGCGAAGTCAGCAGCTCAGCTACTAAAGTGTAAACCAGCTGATGACGCGCCACCAAACGTTTACCAATGAAGTCATCGCTGACGATAGTTAGTTTAAAGTGACTCTCCTTGCCTTCAAAGTAGCCAGCATGGCTCATCGATTCATTGATCAAATCAAGGTACTGAGGATTTAGGTCTTGTAGCGCCTTTTTAATAGCGTCAGCAGTAGGAGTAGTGGTCGAATTAAGTAGGCTCATAGCGATCCTCAATCGGTTAATAAAGGGTGGTGGTTAATAGTAGTATGCTAGTTATTATAGCAGACCCAATCTGCGACAAGGGAAGTTGAGCAAAATGCTGGCAACAACAATAAAGCAGAGTGCGATTTTGATCTGCACTCTGCTTAATATTTTGATAGCTTAATCTTATAAAAAATAATCAGGCGACAGTTGATTGACTATTTAACTGTTAGCGTCGCGCTTGTTGATATAGCGGCATAACCTTTGGCATTAACGCTTGTAGCTGAGCAATACGGTTGCTACTGGTGGGGTGAGTGCTCAAAAATTGTGGCGGCTCACCTTGGCTTGCGCGCTGCATCTTTTGCCACAGACTAATAGAAGCTTGTGGGTTATAACCTGCACGTGCCATCAGCTCAAGACCAATTTGATCTGCCTCAGATTCTTGGGTGCGGCTGTGTGGACGACTCAGTCCAAAGTCTCCTGCTAGGTTGGCAAGCTCTGCTTGGCCTTCTGTCAGTCCAAAGAGACTAGCGGCGACTCCGATGCCCGTTTGAGTAGCATACTCGCGTGACAAGCGTTCGCGTGAATGTTCGCGTAGCGCGTGCGACATCTCATGACCCATAATGGCAGCAATCTCATCATCCGTTAAGTTTAGACGATCGATAATACCAGTATAAAACATAATCTTACCACCCGGCATAACGAAAGCGTTGAGCTGCTCTGATTTAATAGTGTGTACTTCCCAATTCCAGCGCGCCGCGTCTGGACGATAGGCTGAGACTTGTGCAATCAAACGGTTTGAGATATTTTTTAAACGATTAAGCTGCGCTTGATTGGTATCAAGAACTCCGCGCTTACGTGCCTCTTGAATGCTTTTATTGTAACTTTGAGCGGACAGCTGCTCAACTTGTTCACTAGATACCAATAACAACTGCTGACGATCCACACCAACAGCGCCGGTACTGGTAGTACTTGAGCAGCCACTTAAGCTCAGCGCTGATAAAGATGCCGTCATTATCGTAGTGGTAAGTAATTTTTTCATAAAAATCTCCTTTTATAAATGTTAACTCTAAAACCAAAACAGAAAAGTTGCCCTGTAAAGTAAAACACAAAGTATGATTGAGAGTATAAGTGTAAGGGGTAAACAAAAGAATAGTATTTTAGTAAGTAAAGTAAAAATCGAGAAATATATAGTAAATGATAAAGGTTCGCCTATATTATGGCGCAAAATGATTATTACTCTATAAAAATAAAAAAAGAGATTGACACCAGCAAAATAATTGATAGAATAGCCAGCATATCAAGACGTAGTCATTATTAAAACATGACCAATAGATCAACATCTTGATTTAAGCGGGAATAGCTCAGTGGTAGAGCATAACCTTGCCAAGGTTGGGGTCGAGAGTTCGAATCTCTTTTCCCGCTCCAAATATAGCTTAAAAAGCGCAAAAGCCTCACCTCTCAATAAGAGAGGTGGGGCTTTTTTTATGCCTAGAACTTATCAGATCTTTTTATAAAGTTAGTAGTGTTAAAGCAAATTTCAGTTAGAGCAATGAAGACATCCGATCAAGTCATAATTCAGCTGGGTTACCATTCTGTGCCGATTACAAATAAATATTACAAAAGACTATGAGGTTATGACATTAAATTAAAGCAAACCGCGCATAATTATCAGGTTGTTTTGTAATAATGACTAAATAATTAATAACTGAAAATTAAATAATTAAAGGAGTAATCATGCAAGACTATAAGCATAAAGAGTTTAATGAGCTATTTGATCTATCAGGCAAAATAGCCATCGTCACTGGCGGTGCCAACGGTATTGGTAAAGCCTCTGCTCTACGCTTAGCACAAGCGGGCGCAAACATTGTTATTGCCGATCTAAAGATGGATGATGCCAAAGCAGCAGCCAAAGAGATTGAAAGCTTTGGAGTTAAAGCTTTGGCCGTTGAATGTAATATCCTAAAAGACGATGATTTAGTCGCTATGGTTGATAAAGCGGTAGATACATTTGGCAGTATCAACATTTTGATCAATAACGCGGGCGGCGGCGGTGGCGGTCAAGAGAACCCGTTTGAGATCTCCGTTGATGATTTTCGCCGCGACTTTGAATTAAACGTGTTTAGCGCTTGGCGTCTGTGCCAGTTATGTGTACCGCATATGAAAAAGTCAGGCTATGGGTCCATTGTCATTACCACCTCGATGTCGAGCGTTAATAAAAGCCCAGACATGAGCGGTTATGCCGCCTCAAAAGCCGCGGTCAATCATATGGTTGCTAACTTGGCGCATGACTTTGGCTCTGAGGTGCGTATCAATGCTGTAGGTCCCGGAGCGACTCGTACAGCCTCTTTAGAAACTGTACTGACGTCTGAGCTTGAAGAAAAGATGCTCGCCCACACACCAATTAAGCGTTTGGGTGAAGCGGATGATATCGCTGGTGCCATGCTTTATTTTGCTTCCCCTATCTCAAGCTGGGTAAGTGGTCAGACGTTATTTGTGAATGGTGGCGGCGTACAAACACTCGATCAATAATGACTAAGCTGCTAAATAAGATGAGCAATGTTGAACGGCTCACTTCAAATGAATTTGTTAAGTCAAAAAAAGCATGGTCTTATAAAAGATCGTGCTTTTTTGTTAGTTATCTATAAAATGATTTGATATTAACTCATTAGTTTAGTAGATTTTAGAAATCTTAGTACAAAACAGTTAGGCATTTTAATCCGCTATTGATTTGAGAAAAATAATGAAAAGAATCTTACTAGCAGTAGTATCAAGTGCAGCGCTATCATTGTCTTTTTCAGCTCACGCAGCAGCTACAGAGATAGCCAAAAATGAAGCTAATTTAGAGCTTTGGCGTCTCGACTGCGGTACCATTCAGGTCAATGAATTAAACCAGTTTTCAGATACTTTTCAATATACTGGGCAGAGCAAAACGCTGACAGACAGCTGTTATTTAATTCGTCACAACGATGAGCTTATGCTTTGGGATACTGGCTTGTCTAAGGAGCTACTGGGTGCAAAGATCACTAAAGACGCTATGAGTCCGCGTTTGAATCGAACCTTGGTTGACCAGCTACAGCAGATCAACATCCAACCAGAGGACATCGATATCGTTGGTATTAGTCATTATCATTTCGATCACACCGGTCAAGCTACCGACTTTCCTAATGCTAAACTGCTCATCGGCGAAGATGATCTACAAGTACTCAAGCAGACGCCGCCTCCTGCTGATATCAATACTGCCGCACTATCGCCTTGGCTTGAGGGCAATGGCTCAGTAGAAGCGGTTTCTAAAGATCATGATGTCTTTGGTGATGGATCGGTTGTGATGATTGACACGCCGGGTCATACGCCAGGGAGTCACTCTTTGCTGGTACGATTGCCTGAGACTGGGGCAGTGTTATTAAGCGGTGATACTGTGCATTTTAATGAGCAGGTAACCAATAATAACGTGCCACCGTTTAACACCGATCGCGCGCAGTCTTTAGCCTCTATGGATCGTCTCTACGGCATTGTCAAGAATATTCCAGCGACGCTGATCATTCAGCATGAGCCGGAACATATTAAGCTGCTGCCTGCTTTTCCAAGTAGCGCACGTTAGGTTTTGTGAATAAGGTCTAAGTAATAACAATTTTCAATCGAAACTTTAACCGAGAAAATTATCCCGTTATCTAAATCTTGGCTCAAATACAAGGCTGGATTTATGCACTAAGACGCTGTTGAACCCATTTTTGCACGTTGAAATGATCGGCGCAGTGCTAGAGCTAAAAGGACAACGACTACGCCGCCCCCTGCAATAAAGACGGCAACAGCGTTCCAGCCCATAGCGCCTACCACACCGCCAATGGCGACCGGACCGATCAGCTGTCCCAAATTATTGCCTTGCATGACGAGACCAAATGATACGGGGGCAAGCTTGTCACTGGGCGTGAGCGTCGGGATACCGCCCATTACTATTGCTGGAATTAAGCCGCCGAAAGCGGAGAAGGCAACACAAGCACCAAAGACGGCTAAATTTGGCAGTATAGGTAGAAAAATACCTAAACCCATAACGCCCATCACAATACTGGCAACGCTGATGATCTTCCATTGAGCCACGCCGCGCTCTCGCAATACACCCGCTGCTAAATTACCAATAATATTCGCACCGATAGCGGCGGCAGTGAGCACGCTGGCTAAAGCTGCCGACACACCCATACGTTCTTCGAGCAGTACCGGTAAAAAGCTGAATAAAGCAAAAAATAGTAGCGTATAAAGTGCAAAGGTCGCCGCCAATAGTAATGGCCCGTCGGCTTTGAGTGTTTGCATGGTATCGTGAGTAAGACCAGACCACGACCATTTATCCTGCATGATCACACCTTGACTAACATAGCGCATGACGGCGATGATCATGAGCGCCGCTAGCACCGCATTAGCAAACCACAAGCTACGCCATCCCGTAAACACAGGGCCAATCAGTAGCGCCAGTGCCATACCTGCTGGCATAAAGCAGCTGAATATCGCAAAAGCGCGATCCTGCTCATGGGGCGCAACAATACGTCTAAGTAAGTCAGGTGCGGCAATGATAATCAGTAAAAACCCTAAACCTTCAACGACTCGAGTCACTAGTAGCATCGAGTAAGCGCTGGCAAAACCGCCCGCTAGACTACCAATAACAATAGCAACAAGTCCTAAGAGTAGGATACGTCGATCGCCGAAACGACTGACCGCTGCGCCAGTAGGAATACCACCTAACACGCCAAGCACCGAAAAGATAGACAATACCCATCCTGCGGCGCTAAGGCTAAGTCCGAGGTCTGCGCGCAGTAGCGGGACGGAAACGATAACTTTGCCCACTTGTAGCGCCGCTATAATGCCAGCCGTCACCACCATACTGACGGCAAGCCAGTTTGTCTTAAAGCTAGAGGGCTTGTTTATAGTTTGAGACGAGGATTGGTCGTGAGACACTGTATTCTTAGCTGTAAAATTGCTCATAACATATCCAAAATCATTAGCTGTTCTACAATATGTAGCTATTCTAAATTATAGAGATCTATTAAAGGGATTTATTTAATAATAATTGTACAATACAGAGTATTAAATCGGCAACTAACGCTATAATTATTTGTAATCCTTTTACTTGTTTTCTCTATATTTTGCAGATGTACTCTTACCATTATTCAAAGTAAATCTCAGCCGCTTGATTATTGAAAGTCTGTTTGCCGTTTTTAAAGCCTGCCAGTGCTTGGGCATTAGTACGAATAGCCTCTACCGCGTCTTTAGCTTCTAATATGACCAAAGTTGCTGGCGCGCCAACAGTGATATCGCTCTCAACCGCTAACAATTTAGCAGCATTCTTCGTGATCATATCAAAGGTATCGGTAAGCTCATCGTCCGTGGATAACTGTGCAATATTGGCATACATATTGGCCATTCTTACCAAGGACGCATCACCGTAGGGGGTAAAAGCGTTTAAGATATTATTGCTAGAGATTGCCGTATTGATGCCAAGCTCAGCGAATTGATTGGCATTGACCATGCCTCTAGGTATCAAGGATTCATAACCGCTACCACTGATATAGACATCGGTGGCTGGCAGTACGATCAAGGTGATACCCGCTTGTTTGAGCAGTCCTGCCATCTCGCCGCGCTTCATCTTATCCATAGCCGACAGCTTGGTGACATGACCGATAGAGACGCGGCCTTGATAGCCACGCTTAATGGTTTCCTTATGGACTTTTGGAATGCTTGAGTCCTCAGGGTCTAAATCAAAATCCAGATGAAAATCAACATCGACGTCAAACTTCTCAGCTAAATCAAATATCATCTCAATATGCTGGTCTGGATTGTCGTCCTTGTATGGGCAGCCTCCTAGCAGATTAGCGCCTTGCTCCAGTGCTTGCTGCAATAACTCTTGGGTTTGGGTTTGGTTGTGAGACCCGACTGAGCAAACGCGCAGATCTCAATATCGATAGCAAAAGCGTACTTATCTTGCGCTCTTTTTATCGCCTCAAAGCTACGTAATTCTGTCTTCTCATCAGTCTCTACAAAGGTACGTAGACCCACTGTGCCCTTTTTTATTGCCATCTCAATGACCTTTGAGGCGCGCTCAAATACGTCTTGTTCAGTAAATCCTTCTTTAGCTTTACCTGTCTCTTCAACCGCTTCCTGAAGTGTGCCTTCTTGGACGCTACAGCGATCTAAAATGCAGGCTTTATCAAGATGAATGTGACTCTCAAAAAACCCTGAGCACACAAAGTTGCCTTTAGCATCGTAAACGTTTTTGCAGGTTTTAGACTTTTTGTCCGATTCATTATCAGTGATATAGTCTTTGACAACGTCTATACTAGCAATATGTCCATCTTTTATGTGAATATCGACAGGGTACTGATAACCCATTAGTCTGGCATTTTTTATTGTTAAATTGGTCACTGTTATTATCCTATTTTAGGTAGTATCGCTCATTGTTCTTTGAAAGTAGGTTTTGCAAGACTGTTTTGGCGATTTAACAGAGTAGAGTATTGAAAAAACATCTACCATCCGTTACTGTCTTTATTCGGTGGGAAATATGTAGATGTAATAGTGAAAGGTATTGTTATCCATAAAAAAGCCAAGCAAAATGCTCAGCTGATTTTGTGTTGCTAGTCTAAAATGACTTACTTTCTCATAGATAATTTAACACTGGTATTACCAATCCAATTCACCCATTTCATTGGGAAGAAGCGCAACTGCAATCTAATTAGGTTGGCCATGACGCCGGGCACTACTAAGAATTCGCGGTTTTCTACGCCTTTTAGCATGGACTTAACCGCGTCCTCGATCTTAAGCTTGCCTGCCAGCTTTTTCATACCGACGCCTGCTTGTGACATCACGCCAACTTCCGCTTGAGTCAGCGGCGTATCTATTGGCGGCGGTGCAAAGACAGTAATATCAATACCTAATGGCTTCCACTCAAAGCTTAGCGACTGCATCATACCCCAAATGGCAAACTTTGAAGCGCTATATGAGCTATAGCCGTAGCTACCTGTAAAAGAGGACATTGAGGCGGTAACCATCACTTGGTCGCCACGTGACAAGAAAGGACGCACCGCTGCTAGTACATTGCGCGTGCCAAACAAGATGATATCAATGACTCGCTCAAACTGCTCTTGACTCATCTCATCAAATGTCCAAGGGCTAGTAATCCCGACAAAATGCATTAGAATATCCGGAGACTGCTCGTTTGCCGCTATGGCAAACTGCTTAGTAGTTGCCTCGCTATCAGTGACATCAAGCTTATAAGTGCTAATTGAGGCGCTTTTTTTATTGAGACTTTGTAGCGTAGATAGCGTCTCATCAAGCGGCTGTACATCGAACAATACTAGGTTTGCACCCTGTTTAATCAATTGCTTAGCAGTCTCAAAACCGATACCGGAGGCAGCACCAGTAATATAAACGGTTTTATTAGTGAAGTAACTCATTAAGCGCCTTCCTTCTGTGAAACGTTACTTGGACTGCTTTTATTCAAACGGCCAAACTTTGCCTCCCCAATCAAATGACTGACCTTATGACCGGGAATCAGCCAATAAGGAGTGGCTTCACTACTTGAAGCACAGTTGGGGAAATCAGGGTTGTTAGAGGGACCGGCAATGGTTTTCTCAACGACCATAGAGATATACTGATCGGTGCTGTCCTCTAAAGTATTACCGTTTAAGATGACCTCCATGCCCGTCTTTTTAGCATAGCGACGGATAGCATTGACTTTGGAATTCATAGGCGCATAAGCATCAGCGCCGACGCCGTTCTCTGAGGTCACTCGGATGCCGTCCGCTACGCGAGCAACCAAGGAGTGATTGCCTTCAGTATGACCCGGAGTATGTACCAGTGCTAAGCCTTTGCCCAGCTGAATACTACCGTCAAAAGTGATGACCTTATCAAGATCAATGCCTTCAATGCCGTTTGGACAGTACCATTCAGCTTGCAGAGGTAGTAGACCTTGAGCGCTTTGCCACTCCTTTTCATGCACTAAAAGCTTGGCATTTGGGAAGTAGGCAGGCAGGTTGGTAGTAGCCGTTGTAGAACCAAGCCACTGACGTACATCTTGGGTATGCAGATGGTCATAGCTGATATAGTCAATATCTTCAGGCGCAAGGCCTATCTCAGCTAAAGCCTCATTCACATCACGAAAGATAGGAGCAACCACACTCTCAAGTGGCGACCAGCTCGGCATCTTGTTGGTTAAGCGCTTAAAAAACGGTGTCTCACGATCGGCATCAATGTCAGACGGAGAGAACAACAAAGTTTTTAGCTCTCCCAAAAAGTCATGATACTGAATGATGAATAGCCGGTTTAGGATATGCAGATAAGGAAATTTATAAGTGCTTTGCGTATAGACGCCACTGTAGGCGTACCATGTTGGGTAGGGGACCCGAACTAAATTAACGCTCTGATAATAGTCAACTTCTGGCTCGTCTATGAAGCGTTCTCTAAAAGCTTCAGCTTGAACGCGGGCAGCCTGTAAACGCTCTTGCGGTAAAGGGCTTTGGCGGGCATAGTCAAACTCGGTTATCGCTTTCATACCAAGCTTTTGTAAATCGCTGTGATCCATAAGTCATCTCCTTATGATTAATGGTATTTTGTACATCAAGCTTTGTCGCTATAGTACTGTCTTCCTTGATAGTAGCAATAGCTTTTTAAGATGGGTAGCAACTTTAGTGTACTCTCAAGTTCGACTAAAAATAGATATGATGGTCTGATGAGTAACGATGAGCTTTTAGTAAGACCTTTACGCCGTTCTTGTCAAAATTGATCCCAATAAGGCTCATCACCAAAACGCTCTGCAATAAAATCAATCAAATAGCGGCAACGCTGTGATAGGAAGCGGTTTTTTGGGTAAACTGCATAGGCGTTGAGTGTGGGTAGTTGATACTGTTTAAGAATAGGCACTAGCTCACCTTTGGCCAATCTTTGGTAAGCGATAAAGGTTGGTATAAAAATAACACCGTGATTTTTCACTGCCAAATCTACTAAGAACTCACCATTAGTCGCTTTTATTTTTGCGTTTATTGTATGGTTATGCTTTTTTCCTTGCGCATCAGTCAGTTGTAGGTTGCTTGTTTTACTAAGGCCATACTGCAAGAACTCATGTTCATTTAAGTCTTCGAGCGTTTCAGGCGTTCCCATCTTTTGTAAATACTCAGGGCTGGCACAAAGTGCGTAACGAATCAGCGCCAAACGTTTTGCCTGATAGCTTGAGTCTTGCAGCTCTCTAATACGAATAGCTAATTCAAAACCTTCTTCAATCAAGTCAACGTGTCGATCAGAAAAATCCAAATCAAAGCTTAGATTAGGATGTTGATTGGCGTATTCATCAATCACATCATTCAGATGCATAAGACCGAATGACAACGGTGCAGTTAGTTTTAGAGTACCCTCTATACGAGTAGGTGCACCGCTAGTTTGCTCATTGAGCGCGTCAACCTCGTTTAAGATACTGCATGCACGCTGATAGTAGTGCTGACCTGCTTCTGTTAAATTGGATTGACGGGTAGTACGGCTGATCAACTGGCTACCTAAACGCGTCTCCAAATCTTTTAAACGGCGGCTGACCGCTGATTTAGCGATATTTAGCTGTTCAGCAGCTTTAGTAATGCTACCAGCTTCAACCACACGTATAAACATAGCCATATCTTCTAGTTGACCCATACTAGCTATCCTTTATCCTCGTTCCGCTATATCTTATTATTAGTCTTTAGACTCAATAAAACTTTTAGAGACCAGACTCTTAGCCCAGCCTCTAAATAAGCCTTTAAAATAATAATGCAACTTTTTAGCTTGTTAAAAGTAAGAACCTTACTGAAGGTCAGATTTTTTGCTGCCTTCTACCTGAACGACCAGTTTGATGTCTTTCATCATACCGCCATCAGTGTAGGTATCAATACCCCATTTGGTTCTATCGATAGTGGTCTCAAAGTCGCCACCACAAGCTTCTGCCTCTAACAAAGGGCTATCATAGCAATTAAACTTAGTAGCTGTTAGTGTTACTGGATGAGTTTGATCAAGTAGAGTTAAATCACCTTTAACTGCTTTGACCTCATTGCCATCAAATACCCAATCAGTGGATTTAAAATAAGCCGTTGGGTATTTTTCTACATTGAAAAAATCATCAGATTTTAGATGTCCATCAAAAGCTTTGATCCCTGTGCTTAAGCTACCCATAGGTATAGTAAGGCCTATAAAGCCTTCTTGCGCTTCAGGTGCGTATTCAAGATTACCTGATAAATTATAAAAACCGCCAGCATTAGTTGTAGTACCAAAGTGATCAACAAAAAAGCGTACCGCAGTATGATGAGGGTCAAGCTCATAAGTAGCTGCATGACTTACAGTGCTGAGCATGCCAAGGGCACTGATAGCTGCAACAGCCATAGTACGGTTTACTAATTTAAAAAGTTTTAAAGCCATAATAGACAATCCTTTTATTGAATAGGTAGATTTAAAGTTTACTTTTTAAGTAAAGCTTATGTTTCAAAGTGCTAAGTTTAGCAAAAAATTACTATGTTTGATGATAAATAATATCAAAAAGTGTATATGTCCGTTGTCTTATGTATTATTTTTGCTGTTATAAATGTTTTTATAACTAAACTTTTAAACTTGGCAAGATATATTATTCTTGGTAATTAAAGCCCATATATAACAATACGTTTGGTATCTAACTATGTATTCATTTAGCTACATGGCTATTTAGTTAACCTTCATTCAAGTACATACACCATTCAAATACTCAAACCAAGTACTCAAACAATAGTACCGCTATTTTAATATTATCTCTATAGTTTATTGTTCTATCATAAAGAACACACTTTTGTAATTATTGGAGTTTATCTATCTAAGAGCAACAACTACAATAATGCCATTACTTGATTATGAGAAAATCCCTTAAATAAGCATTCACATTATGAATGGAGAATACTGATGGATAAGTTACAAGAACTAAGCGCCCCTATCGGCCGCCTACTTTTATCAATGATTTTTATTTTTTCAGGCTTTAGCAAAATTACAGGTTATGCAGCAACGGCTGGTTATATGGAATCAATGGGTGTACCCAGTATATTATTACCACTGGTAATTGCTCTTGAGCTGCTTGGGGGTATCGCTATCCTTATCGGCTTTAAAGCACGACTAATCTCTATATTGTTCGTTGGTTTCAATATTATGTCAGCTTTAATCTTCCATCAATTTTGGAACGATGAGTCGCAGATGAACCCCTTTATGAAAAACATCGCTATGGCTGGTGGTTTCTTATTGATCTTTGCTCATGGCCCTGGTGCTTATTCAGTTGACGGCCCTACGCATAGCCATAGAAGGCACTAAGTGGTAAGGCTACTAGGGTAGCAACTGATAATAATGCGTACCGAAAATTTATAAAAACATCTATGTAAGTAATGAGCGCTTTATTCAATGGCTAATAACAGTATGGACAGTATTGATGCAGCACAGGCAAGCTTTTGGCAGCGCTATAAAACGCCTGTGCTATTAACTGTTGTTGGCGGAGCGATTGATACTATTGGCTTTATTACCTTATTCGGCTTTTTTACCGCACACGTTACGGGCAACTTAGTACTGGCAGGTAGCGGTTTGGTAAAAGGCGAAGATGGATTATGGATCAAGCTGGCATCTGTGCCGCTATTTATTTTGACGGTAGTGATTACCAAGATTTATATCGATAAAAGTCATAAGCAGCAGCTGGTACTCAGTCACTTACTATTGGCTGAAGCGGTTTTTTTGACCGCATTTATGATAGCCGGTTTGTATTTTCAACCTTTTACCGATGCTGGCAGTATCACCGTGGCGATCACTGGTGGTCTGGGTCTAACCGCTTTGGCTATTCGTAATACTGCTAGCAAAACAGTGATTAAACATATGAGTCCAACGGTGTTGATGACTGGTAATACCACGCAGCTAGGAATCAATTTATCTGATTATCTAGCCAATCGAACCTCCAAAAACGCCAAAAAACTAGGTCATAGTACTGCATTGGTCTTAAGCTTTGTCGTTGGCGCCCTACTAGGTGCACTTCTTTACGTCAAGCTCAGCTATTGGGCCGTAGGTCTATTTGTACTGCCAGTACTTTATCTATCTGTATTAGCACGCGATGAAGAATTTTTACAAAATATTGGTTAAAACTTCGTAACGCTTACAGTCCTTGAAATGCTATATCTATTTATTATTCTATAGACCTTACTTGATTCCATTTTACATATTGGGTTTATGAATAAGTAACAAAGTATTGTTCTATGGATGAGAACATACAGTTGTTTTTATCACGGTTTATCTACTTATTATCAATGATTACAATGAAGCTATGTCTAACCAAATATTAAGAATCAGATATATCAAGAATCAAATGCTAATTATTGATAAATGAATCAATAATCACATTTACAGCCATGACAACTAAATAATAATTATTAGGAGCTTATCATGAGTACCCCTGCGCGCGTCGCTCTAATCATTGGTAGCCTGCGAGTGGAGTCTATCAATCGTAAGTTTGCTGAATATATTGTCTCACAGCTACCAGATAGTATCGAAGTAGAAGAGGTAAATATTGCCGATCTGCCGCTGTACAATCAAGATTATGATGAGCGTGATATCTCCAGTTATACGCGAGTGCGTAAACAGCTTAAAGCTGCTGATGCAGTACTTATTGTAACTCCAGAACACAATCGGACTATGCCAGCAGCTTTAAAGAATGTGATAGATATTGGCTCACGTCCGCATGGTGATGGCGTATGGACGGATAAAAAAGTAGCAGTAGTTACAGCATCTCCTGGCACTTACGGCGGCCGTGCTAGTGGTCTTGATGTGCGTAAGAGTATGCAAATGCTATCGGCTAAGATGATGGTAAGCCCTGAGGTGTATCTAAGCCGTGCAGCTGACAGCTTAGATGATGATGGCAAAGTCGTTGAGGGCACTCAGAAATTCTTACAAAAATTCGTCAGTGGTTTTGTTGACTTTATAGGAGAGGCCTAATGGCTGCTGTGGACGGTAAAAAAGATAAGAGTGATAAGGTTCAAAACAACGACCCTTCGTCTCATTTGACCTTTTGGCAGCGCTACGAGATACCAGTCATGTTGACTACGGTTGGCGGTGCTATTGATACCATTGGTTTTATTGGTCTACTAGGCTTCTTTACCAACCACGTCACTGGTAACTTGGTGATGGCTGGTGCTGGACTGGTTAAAGGCGGTGATGGATTATGGGTTAAGCTTGGCGCGCTGCCTGTGTTTTTGATTACGGTCATTATAACTAAACGCATGATAAATGTTGCCGATGCCTCTGGTGGCACCTCGGTAGAGGCGCATCAATATGCAATGGAGCGTATGATCCAAGTGGGCGTCATTCCGGTAACTTGGCAACAAGTCATGCTCGAATGGCAACGCGATTGGGCGCGTAAAGACACTTATGATGCAATTATGGATATCGTAAGAGAGCACTCTGGTGCTTATGGTATGGGTGTCGATTATGCCTATACTATGGTACATAAAGCTCCTGCACGAGCTGCATTTGGTGGCAGTATTGGTCCTAACCCTGTCGTTAAATAATGTTTATAAATAAGCTAATTATAAATATTAAAGGCTTATAAATAAAAACCAACTGCGCTTTTGTGGCATAAACTCCCTTACCATTACAAGGATAAAATAATGACAAGCCCTGATATTATTTATTATAACGGCAATATGACTACCCTTGATCCTAACAAACCGAGTGCAAGCGCTGTTGCTATCAAAGATGACCGTTTCATCGCTGTCGGCAATGATAAAGATGTCCGCGCGCTAGCAGGCGAAAACACGAAGCTGATTAATCTTAATAGTCGCAGTGTAATACCGGGATTATTTGATAATTACACGCATGTTATTCGCGGTGGTTTGAATTATAATATGGAGCTACGATGGGATGGAGTGCGCTCGCTTGCCGATGCTATGGCTATGCTCAAAGCGCAAGTGGATAAAACCCCTTCACCGCAGTGGGTACGTGTCGTTGGTGGTTTTACGGAGAATCAGTTTGTAGAAAAGCGCTTGCCAACTTTGGATGAGATCAATGCCATCTCACCTGATACGCCAGTCTTTATTCTGCACCTATATGATCGCGCCTTATTAAACGCTGCGGCTCTGCGCACTGTAGGATATACCAAGGACACTCCAGAGCCGCCAGGCGGTGAGATTCAGCGCGATGTCAATGGCAATCCAACGGGTCTGCTTATCGCTCAGCCGAATGCCACTATTCTTTATGCCACTTTAGCCAAAGGGCCAAAGCTGCCTTTTGATTATCAAGTCAATTCAACTCGTCACTTTATGCGTGAGCTTAATCGCTTGGGCGTGACTGGTATCATTGATGCCGGCGGCGGTTCACAAAACTTCCCTGATGATTATGAGGTAGTGCAAAAGCTGAACGATGATAACCAGCTGACCGTGCGCATGGCTTATAATTTATTCACCCAAAAGCCCAAAGAAGAAAAAGAAGACTTCTTGAGATGGACGCAAACTACCAACTATAAGCAGGGCGATGATTATTTCCGTCATAATGGTGCCGGTGAAATGCTAGTATTCTCTGCCGCTGACTTTGAAGATTTTCGTCAGCCGCGTCCCGAGATGCCGCCTGAGATGGAAGGTGATCTCGAAGAGGTTATCCGTATCTTGGTACAAAATAAGTGGCCTTGGCGTATGCATGCCACTTATGATGAGACTATTGAGCGCTCACTAAACGTGTTTGAAAAGGTCAATAGAGATATGCCTATTGATGGCCTTAACTGGTTCTTTGACCATGCAGAAACCATCTCACAGCGCAACATTGACCGTATTGCTGGGCTTGGCGGCGGAATTGCGGTGCAGCATCGCATGGCGTATCAGGGCGAGTATTTTGCTGAGCGTTATGGTACTGCTGCGGCCGCTCATACGCCGCCGGTTAAGCAAATGCTCGATAGCGGTGTCAATGTGTCAGCCGGTACCGATGCAACCCGCGTCGCCTCTTATAATCCATGGGTATCGCTTGCCTGGCTGATCACTGGTAAAACCGTTGGTGGTATGAAGCTTTATGATCAGAACAACTTAGTCGATCGCGAAACAGCGCTACGGATGTGGACTGAAAAAGTCGCTTGGTTCTCTAATCAAGTCGGTGAGCGTGGCCGCATTGAAGTCGGGCATTTGGCTGACTTCATCGTGCCAAGTAAGGACTTCTTTAAAGTGGCTGAAAATGAGATTCCTTATTTGACTTCCAACATGACCGTAGTTGGCGGTAAAGTCGTTTATGCCGATGGCGAATTCTCTGATTATGACACGCCGCTACCGCCTGCGATGCCAGACTGGTCGCCGGTAAATCAATACGGCGGTTACGGCGCTTGGGGCGAGCCTGAAGGTGCTGGCAAAAATTCCTTAGAGCCGCTAATGAATCAAGCCGCGATGGCTTGTGGCTGCGCGAGCGCTTGTACTTTGCACGGGCATAACCATGCCAAAGCTTGGACATCCAAAGCACCAGTCTCTAACTTCAAAGACTTCTTTGGTGCCTTTGGCTGCTCTTGCTGGGCGGTTTAAATTTTCATCGATGTGATGTATAGTTAAAATGAATAAAGTTCAAACCCGTTAAAATTATTTTAGCGGGTTTTTATTTCATGTATTGTTCTTGAAAAGAGAATAGTTATTTACTATTAGGTAGGTTTATCTATCCATACTTAACAATTATAATAGCTATATTGTTTCAGACAACCTAATTAATAAAGGAAATACTATGCAAACTATTTATCATGCAGCAGATTCTCGCGGCGATGCCAACCACGGCTGGCTTAAAAGCCGTCACACTTTTAGCTTTGCGAATTATCATAATCCTGAACGTATGGGCTTTGGTGCTCTGCGCGTCATCAACGACGACCAAGTGATCGCCGGTCAGGGCTTTGGTAAGCACTCGCACCGTGATATGGAAATCATTAGTATTCCACTATCGGGTAAGCTTGGTCATGGCGATGATATCGGTAATAACGGTATTATTGAGACCGGCGAGATCCAAGTGATGTCAGCAGGTACAGGTATCACTCATAGCGAGATGAATGCTGATAACAATGAGCCTGTCAAGTTTTTGCAGATTTGGGTCATACCCAATAAAGGTGGTGTCACTCCGCGCTATCAGCAAATACGTATAGACGAAGATATGAAGCACAACGAGTTCAATCAAGTACTATCGCCAAACCCAGATGATGCTGGAGTGTGGATTCATCAAAACGCTTGGTTCAATATGGGCGATTTTGACAAAGGCGTCACTCAAACTTATCAGCTAAACGATCCTAATAATGGCGTTTATGTTTTCGTTATTAGCGGTAAAGTGACGATCAATGGCAAAACACTAGATACCCGTGATGGTTTAGGTATTGTCGATACCAAAAACTTTACGATGGATGTAGAAGAGGACACTAGAGTATTGGTTATGGAAGTACCGGTTCAATAAAGGCGGGTAGGCTGAAGAAATTATAGTAATTATTTGGATCTATCGGCTCTTATAGGCTAGGTTGAAAGAGGCCAGAGTTTGGGTTATTAAATAGAAAAAGACTTAAAATAAAAGTTACTTAAATAGTTACTTAAATAATAAATAGTAGTTAATTTTAATTACCCAAATCCGGTTCTTATTAGTCTATAATTTATTAATAGTCGTCACTTAACTATAAATATTACTTAATAAACTTCATCTTATATAGAAAAGAGGTCAATTATGTCTATCGAAATTTTAGAACCACGTTTAGCTGATGTGGGCGGTATTCCTATCGCCCGTTTGCTGCCAAATACTGGCAAAAAGCCTATTGGCGCTTGGTGCTTTTTGGATCATGCTGGTCCTGCCGAATTTGGTGAGGGTGAGTCAGGTATGCAAGTTGGTCGTCATCCGCATACCAATTTGCAAACCTTTAGCTGGATGCTCAATGGCGAAGTACTGCATAAAGACAGTTTAGGTAACGAGCAGGTCATCACCAAGAATCAAGTCAATGTAATGACTGCTGGCACGGGTCTTGAGCAAGGTATTAGTCATACTGAACAAAGCGTGTTTCCAGATACAGGCGGCTCAGCTGATGCTGCGCGCGCACTGAGCATGGTACAGCTGTGGATCGCACTACCTACTGATCAGAAAATCGAACGTGGCTTTCATCATTATCCAGAGCTTCCTACTTGGGAAGAGGACAATGTCGAGATGATCTTGACTACAGGCAGTTACACCACAGTCTCAGGTAAAAAATATGAGGCACCTACCATTCAATACTCAAAGATGGTTGGTATCGACGTGTATTGGAAGGAAGATGGCGAGGTTACACTGACCTTGGAGCCAGGGTTCGAGTACGGTATTTTAGTTTCAGAAGGTGAGATTGAGTCTGAAGGTAAAGTCTGTCCACAAGATCAGTTGTTGCGCTTTCATGATAGCGATGTGGCAAATAACGAAAGCATCAAGCTGGTTGCCAAAAAAGGCACGCGCGTTATGTTTATCGGCGGTGAGCCCTTAAACAATCAAGTACTGCTATGGTGGAACTTTGTTGCGGATAATAAAGAAGAGATCGAACAATCTATCATTGACTGGAATAATGGTCATGAACGCTTTGGTAATGTGGACTCTGATATGAAACGTCTACCTGCGCCGGAGTTGCCTGAAGGGTTTAAAGGTTAGCTCGAAAGACTATCTTTACAGACAGTATTGTTTAGAAATTTTGTAAAGCTAGTAATGTGAATTAAATTTTATTACAAAATAAAGCTGTTGGTCTGAGCTATATTTTTTATAATAGAGCAGATTGACTTAGCTTGGAATAAATTAGTACGACTTATTGTTTTAAGTCAAACCTTACCGTTTATAACCATTAATCATTTGGAGAAGAATTATGTCAGATCTACAAACGCTAAAAAAACTTGTTGAAAAACGCCGCTCTATTTATGCTTTAGGTAGCAACTTACCCGTATCGAACGACGAAATTGTAAAACTTGTTGAGCATGCGGTATTGCATGTACCATCAGCGTTTAACTCGCAATCAGCTCGTATCGTGGTATTGTTTGGCGATGATCACAAGAAGTTATGGGACATCACTGAAGACAAATTACGTAGTATCGTTAATGACGAAGAGCAATTTGCAGCAACCAAACAAAAGCTTGATGGCTTTAGAGCAGGTGCTGGTACGGTCATGTTCTTTGAAGATCATAGCGTAGTTAGAGACATGCAAGCTGCTGCACCTCTGTATGCTGATAAGTTCCCAGTCTGGGCGCATCAAACTAGCGCAATGCACCAGTACGAAATCTGGACAGCACTTGCCAGTATCGACATTGGCGCCAACTTACAGCATTATAATCCAATCATCGATAAAGAAGTGGCTAGCACTTGGAACATTGATGAGCATTGGGAATTAAACGCGCAAATGGTATTCGGTAGCATTGAGCAGCCAGCAGGCGACAAAGAATTCAAACCAGTAGATGAGCGTATGAAAGTATTTGGTAAATAAGATTTATCAGATAGGTTTCAAAAACTCATAACAAAAAAGCGCTAGTCTATAGATCATAGGCTGGCGCTTTTTCATGCCGTTGATTACGATTATCTAGAAGCTAAAGGACGAAAACTAGTTCTTCTAACCTTAATAGTTTTTTCAATCTTATTTAGGCGACCGCTTGCTTGTCTTTATTACTCAAGAAATTGTTAGCCACCCAAGCAGGACCAATTAATAAAAACTGCAGATCTTCAAAAAACGATGGTTTTTTACCTTCAATCTTATGACCGATAAATTGTCCAATCCAAGCGATGACAAATACACTGGCCCAAGCTTTAAACCCCCAAGGCATTGCAGCCATAACAGCAAGACAAATCAAGATAAAAATGCCCATTGCAAGAAATAGTGGCGTTGAGAGCTGCATATAAAAGATGAGTACCAAGGCACTTAAAACTAGAGTAATCCATACCGACAAAGACATGCCCATCCCTAAGATACTAACAAAAATAGTAGGAACGCATAGCCAGTGAATTTTTTTATTGATTGAGTTTTGATGACTGACAGAGTATTCACTCAGCCATTGCTCAAGAGTACGTTTAGATAGACGCGGTTGAGAATTGCGAGACATACTAACCTCCTTGTTAGTTTTTAATTCGACGGATGCTTAAAAAGCACTCTACGCTAATAACGTTAAATAATTAAAAGTAAGATTAAAACAGTTTATTATTATTACTAGTTTTAGCATTATTTGCAGTGATCTACTATGCTTTCTAGTAAACTATGCAGTCATAAGCTATTGTTTCAATAGCAATTGTTATTACTCATAGCTGTCCATTTATCAGCTTATTGAGCAGGCATTTCTATAGCATTGCGCTCGCTACGATACCACTCATACAGACCCACAAAAGAGTTGACCTGATAGACCATAGTCTGAATAGCAAAAATATAATTACCGGACATTAAGTTAACTGTCAACCAGACAAAGTTGGAGATAATCCATAACCACCAGTTAAACGAGTAACGCAAAATCATCGCCGCCTGCGCGGTAATGGATAATATGAAAGCGATCACGTTAATCCAAAAAAAAGAGATGAAGCCTAAAAACTTACTATTATCATCTTCGACTACAGCGTAGCCATAGTCTGCCAGCAAAGCATTGACGGTTGGGAATAAAGCCAAGCCGATGACCATAAAAGTGAGGGTGATCAGCCAAACCCATTTGTTGGCTGACTTGGGCACCATATCGCCATCAGGATCGGTGTGTTTTGACCAATAAAAAATACCATAAAGATGGGTAAAAAAGTTAAACAGTGGCGCAAGCATCAGACCAACCGAGCCTGCCGTAGCTTGCACAACAACCTCTCCGGAGGTGGCCGCCATACCAAAGCCATTTCCCATAATGTTTTTACGAAACGATAAAGACACCACACAGATTAGACCAATAAAAGACACTCCTAAATAGAAGATATCAAGTCCCTTATGTTCTGTAGTCAGCCAAAAACCGGCACTTAGGGCTGCTACCCCGCAAATAAACCAAATGACGATCCATTGCATTGACCATTTGCCGGTAATATTATCCAATAGCTGAATGCGCATAACGCTGTTTTCCTTAAAGTTTTAAACTTACAATAGTTTTATTTTTCGGTATGGTTTGGCTGTTGGTTATAGACATTTTTATTAATAAAAGCGAGAGCTTGTCTGTAGCGTGCATCGTAGTCCGGCTCATCAATTAGGTGCGGCTCAATGTCGTGACGGGCAAAGATGTCCAGCAGGCGCTGCTCAAAACGTCCCCGTGCTTCAGGATCGCCCAACGAGCGCATACCATCATCAACCCATGGTGTATTGTTATCAAGCATAATAGTAAAGTCGGCGCGAAATTCATCAATACAGGCACTGACAAAGGGATGTATGCGTCCTTCATATTCTTCACAGAATGCTTGGGTAGTCACAAAGTCGGTATCAATGATAGTCACAGGTGCTGTCGCATTAAGAGTAGCTATGCGCATTGACTCAGCATGATCAAGCGCAATCGGTGCATAATCACTATATTGTAAACCTATTTCACTACCGCCTAAGTCTGTTCCGACATAAAGCCGTCCCATCTCCAGTGCAAAAGTTGCGCCATAATAATTGGCTAGTTTGTGTACCAAAGTTGTCTTACCCGAGCTTTCACCGCCAACGATAGCGACAGTCTTAGTATAGTCGCCGCGTGCCTCTGGATGAATGGCTGACCAATGTGCCACTGGATTGTGCGCAATCGCATAAGAATCAAACTCAGGATGCAATGGGGTTGTGACAATATCCATGCTTAGCTTTGCTTGCGTTTGACTCGATGTTAGAGGATGATTATCAGCTATAAATAGTACCGCATCTGCAGGTAGGTTTAATTCAGTAGATATTTGCTGCAATTTAGCATTACTAGCAGCAATATCAATAACAACATGATCGAAACTCTCATGTAACGGCAGATCAATCTCGTCAGTGGTATAAATATGAATAAAGGGCAGCTCAGCGCAAGCCATCTGTAGCCAGCGTGCTTTATCTTGCAAGGTAATATAGAAGTCAGCATGCGGATTGGGGTGCTTAGTGACGACGATATGTAAACTCTTTGCTTGTCCTGAAGCATCTAAAATACTACGCATTTGTCCTAAATGCAGCGGCTCGAAATGTCCGATCATCAGTCCGTTATCGTACATAATTTTCCTCAAAAATAATTTTTTAATGGTTCTACTAAAAAAGGTAGCAAAGTCTGCGTAGAGTAACTGTAAGATAAGAGCAACAAAATGAATTCTGAAACATTTTGAAATATTCATTTAAAATCAGGGAGTTACACTATAAATCCGATAGGTTCTGGTAAGTTCAGGTAGCATAAGTTCACAGAGTACATCCAAACAGTCAACAGACAACAAAGGTATATTTGCTATAATTGGTCATAAATTAAGTTAATAGCTATAAATGTAAGTTGATAAAGGTATTTACTTAAATTAACTTAACATTAATTAGAAATATTATAAAAGAGAGGTATAACATTTGGCTAAATTAGCAAAGCTACATCGCTCGCAGAATCATCGCATTATAGCAGGCGTCATGGGTGGTATTGCTGAATATGTAGGATGGTCACCAACATGGGTGCGCATACTGTTTTTCATTATATCTTCATTAAGTGTAGCTGTACCCGGTATTCTTATTTACATTATATTATGGTTAGTTATGCCAAAAGCTACCGCTGAGTCCTACCAGTAACGACAAATAAGTAGAGCAGATAACTAAAACAGTAAGACATAGAAAACAAAAAGCCTGTATAAACAGGATACTGAGAATAGACCTTTCCTCCTGCCCAGATGCTAATCCATCTGGGTATTTTTTTGTAAAATTAGAGTCTAGATTTTGATTCTCACTTCCATTTTAAACCTAAGTTTACAGTCAAGCTATCTACCATTGAGATGTCTATAAAGATGTTTTGTTGAAAAAAGAAATTTAGTTGCGGTAAATATAGCTAAAACCCCCTTTTTTTAGTAAGGTGAGCAAACAAATAGATAGGCCGTTAAATGCGCGTATAGACGCTAACTTGAACACCGTTTACGTTCAATCCAATACCTTTAATTCTATAGTGATTTTTTTATGAGCTCTCAACCGATGACTTTTCAAGATTTAATTCTAACTCTACAGAACTATTGGGCATCAAAAGGCTGCGTAGTCTTGCAACCTTATGACATGGAAGTAGGGGCAGGTACTTTTCATACCGCTACTTTTTTACGCTCATTAGGTCCTGAGCGCTGGAATGCCGCTTATGTACAACCTTCACGCCGTCCCACCGATGGACGTTATGGTGATAACCCTAATCGCTTGCAGCATTACTATCAGTTTCAAGTGGTACTCAAGCCTAATCCGCCTAATATCCAAGAGTTATATCTCGACTCATTAAAAGCGATTGGTATTGATCCTTTAGTTCATGATGTGCGTTTTGTTGAAGATAATTGGGAGTCGCCGACGCTTGGCGCATGGGGGCTGGGTTGGGAGATTTGGCTTAATGGTATGGAGGTGACGCAGTTTACCTACTTTCAGCAGGTAGGCGGTATTGAGTGTTTTCCGGTCACGGGCGAGATTACTTATGGTCTTGAGCGTTTAGCCATGTACGTGCAAGGCGTCGATAGTGTTTACGATCTAGTTTGGGCGGATGGCGAATTTGGCCGCGTCACTTATGGCGATGTGTTTCATCAAAACGAGGTCGAGCAGTCGACTTATAATTTTGAGCACGCTGATGTACCCATGATGGGTGATTTGTTTGATTTTTATGAACAGCAGGCAGATAAGCTTGTGGCTGCTGGATTGCCATTGCCCGCTTATGAGATGGTGCTCAAAGCCTCACATGCTTTTAACTTGCTTGATGCTCGTGGAGCCATTTCAGTTACTGAACGCCAGCGCTTTATTTTGCGCGTACGCACATTAGCGCGCAAAGTAGCGTTTGGTTATGTTGAAGCGCGTGCCAAACTAGGTTTCCCTCTTGCAGAAGAGGCGCATCGCCAAGCGGCGCTAGATAAGTATCTGCCGAAAGACGATGAGACGGTAACTGAGCATGCTGGTCAAAACCAGTCAACTAAAAACAACAATGAGAAATAGGAGCATCCCATGAGTACTATTTTATTTGAGTTGGGGTGTGAAGAGCTGCCTCCAAAGAGTCTAAAACCGTTACGTGATGCCTTGCAAGCAAGCGTTACTGACCAGCTAAACGAGGCTGATATCAACTTTGATAGCATAAAAGCGTATGCTGCGCCGCGCCGTTTGGCTCTGCAAATTGAAGGTATTAGCGATAAGCAGCCTGATCGTAGTGAACAAAAACGTGGTCCTGCGATCAAAGCGGCCTTTGATGCTGATGGTAATCCGACCCGCGCTGCCATGGGCTTTGCCAAGGGTTTAGGTATTGAGCCAAGCGAGCTTATCACCATTAATACCGATAAAGGTGATTATGTTGGCTTTGAGCAAACCATTCATGGTCAGGCGACAATTGAGCTGCTACCGGAGATCTTTCAGACGGCACTTGATAATCTGCCTATTGCCAAACGTATGCGTTCAGGTACGAGCCGCGATGAGTTCGTGCGTCCGGTCCAGTGGGCGGTATTGATGCAAGACGATACTGTGATTGATGCGACGATCCAAGGTCATCAAACGGGTCAGCAGACGCGCGGACATCGCTTCCATAGCCCTGAATATCATACTATTGATCACGCTGATAGTTATGAGTCACTTTTAAAAGACATCAAAGTTATCGCTGACTTTGATAAGCGTCAAATGCTGATCAAAAACCAAGTCAAAGCCTTAGCAGATGAGGTTAATGCTGATGAGATCATGCCACAAGACTTGCTAGATGAGGTGACCGCCTTAGTTGATCTGCCTATTGCTCTGCGCGCAAGCTTTGAGCCGCGATTCTTGCAAGTGCCACAAGAAGCACTGATCTCAACCATGCAAGCGGATCAAAAATATTTTTGTTTAACGGATAAAGATGGCAAGCTGCAACCGTACTTTATTTTTATTACCAATATTGAGTCCAAAGACCCCAATCAAATTATTGAAGGTAATGAGAAGGTAGTGCGTCCGCGTCTGGCTGACGCTGAGTTTTTCTTTTTGCATGATCAAAAGCAGCCCTTATCTGCACTGACTGAGAGCTTAAAAACACGCGTGTTTCAAGATCAGCTGGGTACCATCTGGGAGAAATCGGAGCGTATCGCTAAGCTTGCCGCTTTTATTGCCACCCTTATGCAGCAGCAAGGCCAGCAGATTGATATTGATGAGACCGTACGTGCCGCTATGCTTTCTAAAGCGGACTTGGCAAGCTCACTGGTTGGCGAATATCCTGAATTGCAAGGTATCGCTGGGACTTACTACGCGCGTCTAAACGGCGAGCCTGAAGCGGTTGCTGCTAGCTTAGAAGAGCAGTATTTGCCTAAATTTAGCGGTGATGTACTGCCGCAAACACCAATCGGTATTTGCTTAGCGCTAGCGGATCGGTTGGATACGTTAGTAGGTATTTTCGCTATCGATCAAGCACCAACAGGTTCCAAAGACCCGTTTAGTTTGCGCCGTTCAGCGATTGGTATTTTGCGTATTTTGATCGAAAAGCAGCTGCCTATTAATTTGGTTGCGCTAGTCGAGCAAGCTATCAAAAACTACAGCGATGATAGCGGTAGTAAAATTGCTAAGATGGGCGATACCTTTACGCAAGTGATGGCGTTTTTGAACTCACGTTATCGAGCCATGTATACCGAGCAAGGTGTAGATGTCGATACCATTCAAGCAGTACAAGCTATCAATCCGCATATGCCGCTTGATTTTGATCAGCGCATTCGCGCGGTACAAGCTTTTAGTGAGCTGCCGCAAGCCCAAAAGCTGGCAGAATCTAATAAGCGTGTGGCAAACATTTTAGCCAAATCAGAAGGTCAAGTTGCAGATAAAGTTGATGAGACGCTGTTGTCAGAATCAGCTGAGCAAGCGTTATATGATGCTGTCCGTCAGGCTCAATCAGATATTGCACCGCTACTTGAAAAAGCTAATTACACTCAAGTCTTGCAAACATTGGCAAGCTTAGATGAGCCGCTCACCCAGTTTTTTGAAAGTGTGATGGTCAATAGCGAGGATGCTGCGCTGCAATCTAATCGCTTGGCGCTGCTTAAGCAAGTTCGGGCGTTGTTTCTGACGGTGGCTGATATTAGTGAGCTACAGTTATAAAGCTTTGTTCAACACCACGCCTCATTTTTCAAAATATAATTAAAAAACTGGCCTTGATAGCCAGTTTTTTGATGCGCATATGATTGTATACTGAGTATATAAAATTCAGTTAGATAGCTGCATTTAGCTAGATAAAGAGGTAATTAATACAGTAATACCTGTGCCCATAGTAAATTTTGCAGTAAACTTCGTGTTGTATATCTAGATAGACAATCTTTATTCAAAGGAGCATAGCTGTGTTTGCTGTTATTGTTACTATCATCATTATTTGGATCTGCATGTGGGGCTTTTATAAGTTTATGTATCCACGCGCGCCAAAGAGCATGATGCCAAAAGAGGGCGATGTAACTACCCTGCGCCAATGCAACTTTTGTGGCAACCATTTGGCTGAGTATCGCGGGGTCGTTGAAAACCGCTCTATTGATACTGCTGCCGACAAAGAACCTGCCAACAATGAGCTGTTTTTTTGTAACTATGAACATCAAGCTGATTTTCACGCTGGTAAAACGTATCAGTAACAGCGCCTTATTTGCTATTATTAATACGTTTTACTAATACAAGTTACAGTATAGACTTGGCGTCTTGCATAATTTTACTGAGTAACTCTTCTGCCTGTTTACTCTGCTGCTTATTGGTAGCATTGGTTTTGTCGTTAGTATGAATTTTTTCGTATAAGTTTAAACAGCAAAGTACTAGCAGGTTCTCTTGGCTCAAGCCTGGTGCGTCCTTTTTGATATCGAGCAAAAAGTTATTGATATAATAGACCGCCGAGCGCAGCTCTGCCTCTTCATCTACAGGACAATAAATCTGATAAGTTACCCCAGCGATAACAATATCGACTTTTTTCATTTGCGGCTTAGAAGCGGTCGCAGATTTTTTACCGGTATTGCTAGCACTGACATTAACAGCATCATCAACTGAACGACTAGGCGCTATGGTTTGTACCGTAGTTGATTGCGTATTATCTTTACTTTTAGGCATGTTTGTATTTGGGTTTTGCGCTGACGATGATTTATCGTTTTGAGCGGAGCTGCTGTTATTGTCGGTCATAATAAATCCTACTAGGTAACGTCGTGAAAATGATTAAATAGTGTGGTTAACAGTCAAGAAGTATTGTAAAGGCATGCTTAATCAAAGAGTGTGTGCCAAGCTTAGCCTTCCATCTGATCTATACGGGTTAAGCGTTTTAACACCACTTGAGTTCGTTCAGCAGCCAGCTGGTTTTTTTCTTGCAAGTCATGGTTTTGTTGCTTGATATCATGGTTTTGCTGCTTTAACTGGTCGTTATGCTGTTGTAGTTCACTATTTTTTCGCTGCAAATCAGCCAGTTGTTTATGTAGCTTGTCTTGTTCCTCACCGATCATATGATGCGCTTCAGCTAGATTTTGATAGCGCTTATCCAAGTCGCCCAGTTGTTTTTTAGCACTATCATGCTCATTTCTATAGTTACTAAGCTGAGTTTTGAGCGCTGCTAATTCTTTTGGATCAGTATTAGGCTTTTGTTTAAGGCTATTGAGCTCATCATTTACCAGTTGATACTTTTTTTTGATATCGATTATCGTTTTTTCTAAGACTTTAAGTTGATCGTACATCATTTATTTTTATCCTTAAAGGTTGCAGGTGAATATGAATTTTTTCATTATGTTTAATAATGCCATAGGTGACCGCATAATAGCTATATCAACAGAGTAATTGCAAGAATTGACCTTTGTTTTTTATTTTTTGTCTTAGGATTTACTATTATAGTGACCATTACAACACTATATTCTCAGGTGACTACCAATCAATAACTATTTAAGTACCCATTTAAGTACCCACTACTATTAGGATAACTATTATGAATGACAATATCTCAGGATGGAATACGTGGTCTGCTGCCATTAGCGATTGGACGGATATAAGTATCAGTGAGCTGCATGGCTTTATGACCGGACTTATGACCGCTTGCCATGCGCCAGATGAGGCAGGCTGGGCGACGGTACTTGAGGAGTTAAGCTTTGCGCCTCTGCCGGATGAAGCATTAACGTTGCTCACAGAAGAGGCGGAAGACACCGTGTTTCAGCTTAAAGATAAAGATGATGCTTATGCCTACACGCCTCTGGTGCCCGATGATGAGCATGATTTATACGAGCGGGTAATAGCATTGAAACAATGGGCGAACGGTTTTATGACCGGCTTTGGTATTACTGATTGTAGCCTAAGTAGCGATGAAAATGAGATGTTAACAGACCTTGCCAAGATCGGCGCGATTCGTCTAGAAGAGGATGAAGATTATGAGGGCGGCGAAGAGTCATATCTATATATTTATGAATTTGCGCGTATGGTGCCAGTAAGCTTTGCTACGCGTACGCGCAAATCTATTAAAGAGCTGGCTTTGATAGCGGGCCTACCCATTGATGCCAAAACGACCAAAGAGCGACAAGAAGAGGGCAAATTGTCCAAACCTATGCCGCCAGTGGTTGATGTAATGAACCAGAATAATCCATCATAAAGTAATTAAGAAATGCTAAAAGAATAATGCTAAGTTAAGGAGGGTAACCATGATAACTGATACTGATATGAAACATTTACGCCGCTGCGTGGAGCTGGCAAGCGAGGCGCTAGAAGCAGGCGATGCGCCGTTTGGTAGTGTGCTGGTTGCAGGTGACGGCAAAGTGCTCCATGAAGACCGCAATCGTATTAATAGTGTGGCGGTGACTTATCATCCCGAGATCGCCCTTGCGCGCTGGGCGGCTAAAAATATGAGTGAGGAGGCGCGAGCAAAGGCTACCGTTTATACTTCAGGTGAGCACTGTGCTATGTGTTCAGCGGCGCATGGTTTGGCTGGCCTTGGACGCATCGTTTATGTCAGCTCTGCTAAGCAACTCGGCGAGTGGATGGCGGATATGGGCGTAGAGTCGCCCCTCTCTATTAATGCTTTATCTATTCAAGAAGTGGCACCAAATGTCTCTGTTGATGGGCCAGTAGAGGGTTTAGACCAAGAAGTAAAAGCACTACAACAACGTTCAGTCAAAAACAGCTAAAGTCGATAGGCTAAGGATATCTCATGACAATAACGATCAGCAATAATGATACTAATAATAGTAATGAAAATATGCTCGCCTCTGATAGCCATTATCCTACGCAAAGTATCGATTGGCTGACACGTTTGATTGGTTTTGATACGGTCAGCCGCCATTCAAACTTGGCACTTATTGAAGATGTGCAAGGGTATTGTGAGCAGCTAGGTTTGAGCGTAGATTTGACCTTTAACGAGACGAAAAACAAAGCCAATCTGTTTGTCACGGTACCAGCCGGAAAAAACAGCGATGCCGTAAATGGCGGTCTTGTACTCTCAGGTCATACTGACGTGGTACCTGTCGATGGCCAAGACTGGTCGTCCGAGCCGTTTAGCGCGATAATTCGCGGCGATAAACTATATGGACGCGGTGCTTGTGATATGAAAGGTTTTATTGCCTGTACGCTGACAATGCTGCCAAAAGCCGTACAATTATCTAAGGCAGGTAAGCTTAACCGTCCGCTACATCTTGCTTTTTCATTCGATGAAGAGGTGGGCTGTTTGGGCGCGCCACTGATTTTAGCAGATATTAAGGCGCGTGGTATCACGCCGGACTATTGCATCGTTGGTGAGCCCACCAATATGACGATGGTGGTCGCGCACAAAGGCATCGCTGTTTATCGCTGCCGCGTTCATGGTAAATCGGCGCATTCATCGCTCACTAAGCAAGGCGTCAATGCCATCAGCTATGCTAGTCGCTTGGTCGGTTATGTTGATAACTTAGCGGAAGAGATAAGTCAGCGCGAGGATAACGACGACTTGTTTGATGTGCCGTACTCCACCCTATCGGTCGGTACGATTCAAGGCGGGACGGCGACCAACATTGTACCCAATCTATGCGAATTCACTTTTGATTATCGTAATTTGCCGCACATGAATCAAGAAGAGGTGATAACGCCGATCAAAGCTAAAATTACCGATTTAACCAAGCAGATGCAGAAACGCGCGCCGGAGACTGGTATTGAGCTGATTCAAGAAGAAAGTGTTCCTGCCATGACCGATAGTGATAGTGCTGAATTGCAGCAGTTAATAGCTGCGCTCACAGGTGACAGCAAGCGCCACAAAGTTGCTTATGCCACCGAAGGCGGACAGTTTACCAATAGCGGTATTCCAACTATCATTTGTGGCCCAGGTAGCATCGAGCAGGCACACAAAGCGGATGAGTTTGTTGCACTTAGCGAGATTGCGCGCTGTGATGGGTTCTTAAGGAAGCTTTTGGATAGTTGTACAGTTGGCGAGTAAGTCAGTTATTCTTGAAGCTGAGTAGTATAAAAAACACCGTCTACATGGCGGTGTTTTACCGTTGAATAGCTAGTTTTTGAAAAAAGTTTTGAATAATAGAGTAGGGGTTGTCGATGTCTTGGCATTTATTTACGGTATTTTTTGTTAGTACCTTTTTTATATCCGCAACTCCAGGCCCCAATATGCTGCTGGCTTTTCAGTATGGTCTCAACTATGGCGTCAAGCGTACCCTATGGACACTAGCAGGTTTAAGTCTTGGGTTATTTATTCTCTTACTATCAACACTACTTGGCCTAGATGCCATTAGTCGTCAGTCACCTTGGCTATTAGATATTATTAAAGCCATTGGAGCACTATATTTAATTTATCTAGGGGTTGTATCATGGCGGGATACTGGCAAGACCAGTTTAGTGGACGATGCTAGGGCTATGGATGCAGAAATCACTGAAGACTATTACGCTACGCTTAACCCGCCTCATGTTAAACAAAAAAATCTTCAACCGCGCACGTTATCGAGCGCCGCTGTCAAAGCCATTCCTAGCGACTTTATCTTATTTCGTACAGGCGTCTGGGTATCGTTATCTAATCCCAAAGCTATTTTGTTCTTCGCCGCCTTTTTCCCAAAATTCATTAACTTTAATGCGCCGCTATGGCCGCAGTATATATTATTAACGTTAGGATTGTTTGTCAGTGAGACCATTTGGCAGATAGTGTATACGGTTGGCGGAAAGCAATTGGCAGGCTGGCTTGATGTTGGTGATCGTTTAATGTGGTTGAACCGTATTTGTGGCGTTATTTTTATATTAATTGCTGCTGCTTTATTGGCTGAGGTTACTCGTACATTTGTGTAGTCAGATAAATATAAAACGGTTATGTGTCTCGGCACACGAGTGGTATAAATTTAACTTTCGAGCTGGGTTCCAAAAGATACGTAACGTTCATTTATAGCTAAATAGTTTGGAGCTAATCCTGCTTTGCGCTTGTATCTGCTTCACCAATGGCGTGCAGACTAGCGTGACTGGCGGCGTTCCATCATTCGAGCGACCACCCCCAGCCACAGTCTGCAACGCCATTGTCATCAGCAGGATACCGCTGCAATCAGGGCTAAAAGACCTTGCGGTAGCATGGATACGGATTTAAAAGATAATATTCATAAACAAGCCGTTCGCTATCAATAGCAAACGGCTTTTCTTTTGATCTATAAACGTTAGCTATCGCAGACTTCATTTGTTAGAAAACGGCTAAATATTAAGTAGAAGTATATATTATCCCGCAAAAGATCACTGGTTATTTTGGTAAAAAAATATCTTAAACATCATAATACTTATTATTCTAAACTGGTTAAGGATTTTTCACGAAAATTTGTCAACTCATGCTGCTTATGCAAATATAGAACATCCATTCAATTAACAACAAGAAGAACTATGTTTACTCATAATAGGACTAATCGTAACTATCTACCTACATTACCAACAGCCGTTTTAGTCTTGTCTTTGACCGTGCTCACCGCCTGTGACAGTAGCCCTATCGAACAGATAAAAGCCATCACCGAAGACAAGTACCCTGTAGCAAACATGCCAGATGAACCTCTAGAGACGCCCCTTGAGATCAATATCGAACCCAAGCGCCTCGCCATGACCAGCTCATGGAGTGCAGGAGTAAAAGACGACGGCACGCTGTGGACATGGGGTACGAGTGGACTACTGCGAGAGACTAAGACAGGACAAGACCCAACGCCAAGGCAAGTTGAAGGCGTCAATGATGCGGTGGCTGTATCAGGTGGTGGTGGTCATATGTTGTTGTTGCGAGAAGACGGTACGGTATGGGGATGGGGTAGTAATAATGAGCGTCAAATAGACCCTGATGACAAAAATACGTTTATTGAAGAGTTGAGACAGATCAGAGGCATTAGTAATGTAGCATCTATCGTAGCTGGATCTGATAACTCTCTATTTGTTTTAACAAATGGTGATGTCTATGCCTTAGGTAGCAATAACTTTGGTTTAATCAATGGTAAAACATCTGAATATTTAGATAAGCCAACTCAAATTGCTGGACTAAAAAATATCGTATCTGTTGATTTAACTATTGGTTCAATATTAGCTCTAGATAAGAATGGTCAAGTATTCACAATTGGATTAAGGCCGACTCAAACCGGTATTCTAAGTACAGAACCACAGATAAACGATATGGGGAAGCATTATTATTCTTCTAATAAAGTAGTGCTTCCGAATAAAGTGGTTAGTTTAGCAGATGGTAATGGCAGAATAGTATTACTAGAGGATGGTTCTGTCTATAGTTGGGGAGACAGTATAAATGGTGAAACTGCACAAGGTACAACTAGTAAGGATTTTACAGCGCCAACAAAAATACAAGGTTTAAGTAAAATTGTTGCTATTAGTGATAACGCAGCAAACACAAAGGATGGTCAGCTATTTATTTGGGGAGCATATGCCTCCCGTTCGAATAATGGTAGTTCAATGAATTACTATACTGATCCTATAGAAATTATGAATAATATTTATGTTGAAGAATTTGTTAGCGGAAACAATTTTCATGGTCTCATTGATGTTGATGGCTATGCTTGGTTCTGGGGCAATAATAGGCATGGTAAAAAAGGTAATGGAAAAGTTCAAAGTGAAGAGCATTTAACTGAAGAAGAGTTACTTACTCCTGAAAAATCACTATTTAACACACACGCGAATAAATGACTAATTAAATTTAAAACCAAGGAAGATTACTATGTCACAGTCAATGAAAGATATTTTTTATCATGCACTATTGGCTCGAGCGGTCTACACAAACATGAAAAACAATGATACATCTTGGGATGGACTAACAAGGGAAGATGGTCAATCAAAAATGTCCGAAGAAATGGCCGACTTTATCCAGTCCCGCTTTGACTTTGTCGCTTCCTCTTTAGATAACGATGGCAGTATCGAATTTCCATCTTCTATAGATCCGACAGATATTTTTCAAGTAGATGGCTACGATGGCATTATGTTTAAAGAAAAAGCGACGGGTAATTATGTCCTAGCTAATCGCGGTACAGAAGCCCAATTTGATATTAAAAATTTAGATAAGGTTATTTCTTCACTCGCTGACTTATATACAGATATTGCTGGCCTTGGTCTAGAGGGCAAAGCTGAAAATCAAATTGAAACCATGCAAGCGTTCTTAGATCAGGTAAAAGCACAAGAAAACTTAGGCGAAGACGCTATTATTACTACTACAGGGCATAGCTTAGGAGGTTATCTATCCGCAGAGGCGTCTTTAGATAATGCTATGAATATGAGCAAAAAGCCGTTCACTATCAATAGCGAACGGCTTTTCTTTTATGCCAAAATCGTTGGGTGTTGCAAGCTCCACATCAACCTATGGTAATCGCAAGGCTTCGTAATTGTGTATTGGTACTTTGTCTTTTAAGCTAACACCTTAATAAGCTCACCTTTCACCATATGCGGACTGACAAAGTCAGTAATGCGCACGCTGACGACTTTGCCAAGTAGCTCATTCATTTGTTCCTCATCGTAAGGGAACATCACGGTACGAGTATTGTCTGCGGTACCCAACAGATACTCTGGATGACGATCGGCTACTTGCTCAACCAATACTCTTGCTGTAGTACCAACCATCTCATGAGTCTTTTGCAAGGTAGAGTCGATGATGACTTTTTGGAACTCTGCCAAGCGCGCCTTTTTAGTAGTGAAGCTGACATCATCAGGCAGCTCTGAGGCCGGCGTGCCCGGACGTTTGGAGTAAATAAAGCTATAGGAGTGATCAAAGTTTAACTCTTTTGCTAGATTGAGTGTCGCTTGAAAATCTTCATCAGTCTCGCCCGGGAAGCCGATAATAAAGTCGCTGGATAGATGAATATCGGGGCGCACCGCTTTGAGTTTATTGATCTGATTGATATAAACGTCAATGGTATGGTTACGCTTCATCGCAGCAAGTATAGCGTTTGAGCCACTTTGTACCGGCAGATGTAAATGCGACACCAGCTCTGGCAGTTTTGCATAAGCGTCGATAATATCATCGGTAAATTCTAACGGGTGGCTAGTGGTATAGCGAATACGTTCAACACCATCGACATGCGAGACGTAGTGTAGCAGCTCAGCGAAGCGGCAAATACTGCCATCGTCTTTTTCGCCGCGATAGCCGTTGACGTTTTGACCAAGCAAGTTAATCTCGCGTACGCCTTGTTCGGCAAGACTGTCAATTTCTGCAAGCACATCATCAAGCGGGCGTGATAGCTCTTCACCGCGCGTATAAGGCACCACGCAAAATGAACAATACTTTGAGCAGCCCTCCATAATAGAGACAAAGGCTTTGTAGCCTTCAACACGTGGCTCTGGCAAAAAATCAAACTTTTCAATGCTAGGGAAAGAGACGTCGATAGTGCCGATGCGGTTTTTGGGTAAAATATCACGTTGCTGATGAGATTGATCGTACAGCTCTGGCAGACGATGCAAGGTTTGCGGACCAAAAATCATATCAACATAAGGCGCGCGCTTTTGGATATTATCGCCTTCTTGCGAGGCCACACAGCCGCCGACACCAATCACTAGATCAGGACGTTTTTCTTTGAGCTTACGCCAGCGTCCTAACTCTGAAAATACTTTTTCCTGCGCTTTTTCGCGGATAGAGCAAGTATTCATGAGTAGGACATCAGCTTCATCAATATCATGAGTCACTTCCATACCATGCGAGTCACCTAGGACATCAAGCATCTTGTCAGAGTCATAAACGTTCATCTGACAGCCTTGGGTGGTGATAAAGACTTTTTTGGCAGCCGTTTGTACTGACTTGGTTAATGAATCAGCATTAGGCACTGAATTTGCAGGCACTGAGTATATAGAACTTGGCTCTTTGAGTGCCTGAGTTGTAAGTAAAGTATCTGTGTTATCGATATCATTACCGATGCGAGGATGGTATACAGAAACACTCATAAGCTAAGGTCCATGATTATAAAACAATAATATTATCAAACAATATAATATATAGTGGCGACAAGCCATTAATGCGTGGCGTATTTTATCACAACCATCTACCAAAGTGAAAAGTTAGCGTATACTAGCTACGATAGCAATGCCAAATTATTTATAACACTATCAATTATTTAGCGCTTATTACTTATAAATGAGATTGACATCAATAGTCACTGCTTTATCATTTCTGTGTTACCCGCCGCTATCTTATTTATTGATAAATAGTAAGGATGCTGGTTGAGAGTCAACACAATATAGTATGATAAGCGCGCAAGCTGTCGCCACTATCGACATTTTATTAGTATTAAGACCAAAAGAGAGCAAGTATGATAAAGCCGATCGCTGTTAAACGCACCCATAGCAACAATCTCAATAACCCTCATGGCGAGCGCAAACGTGTCAATGCAAATACCCTCAAGGTAGGTGCTTTAAGTCTTGCAACAGCGGTAGGAATGATTGGACTGTCACAAGTAGCCTGTGCTGAGCTAAGTTACAACGACGAGGGCTATCAATCAGATAGTAGCTATCAGCCAAATAACAGCCAACAAGACAATAGCATAAATTACTTTACAGCGGCGGCAGAAGCCGAGAATCGCGACGATATCAACGCGCTATTTAACTATGAGCAGCTGATGAGCGGTGGCTTATTCGCCATGTATCCTACTTACTGGCGTATGAATTTGGACTTAAAGGAACAAAGCCCAGCTGCCATAGCGCAGTTTGTACGTCAGTATCCTGATACAGTTATGGCTGAAAAGCTGGTCGCTGACTTTGCTGAAACCAAAGCGGCAGCTGGTGATTACGCCGCTGTACGCCAAGTGGCCAATCTCATTACCAATGGCGATCGCAGTGAGCGCTGTGCGGTAGCGCTTGGGTTTAACAATGGCGGTGATACGATGCGCGCGCTGGCAGAGAAGTCGGATGTTTGGTTAACCACGCTTAAGCAGCCAGCGCTATGTGAGCAGCTGGCAACTGAGCTTAATAATAATCCGCTCATCAGTAATCAAGATCGCGCCGCTCGTCTAAAGCGTATGCTACGTAAGGGTAAGACTGGCGATATCATGGCATTGTCCTCACGCCTTGGTACTCCTATCTCTTATTCAGCCCTGAGCGAGATTCAGCTCAATCCTAATGCTTTTTTTAGCAGCTTTAATAGACAACCTAATAGTCAGATTAACCAGTATTTATATCTATACGCTATAGGACGTGTAGCTGATAAATCTTATCAATCAGCAGCGCTGCAGCTTGATTACGATATCAAGCAAGACAATCAACGTAGCGTACGCTTATTAAATGATGAGACGCGCCGTTATGCTTATCGTATCCTCGGCGTTCAGCGCATGAACCATACTACCGATGATGGTTTTAATATCGAAGCGGTTAATTGGTTTCGTAATAGCTTAGATGATGATTTTAATTTTGAAGAAGCAGAAGATTATGCCAAGGCCGCTATCCGCTTTAGCAGCTGGGGTGATGTGATCGAAGCGATCTCGCATATGGATGCCCAAACTCAAAAGTCAAACCAATGGCAGTATTGGCTTGCGCGTGCGTATGAACAAACAGGCGATAGCAGCAAGCGCGCTCTTGCCAAAAAGATGTATCAACATCTGGCCAGCAGTAATGACTATTATGGCTTGCTTGCAAAAGACAAAGTCGGACAACGTTTCGATGCGGCGCGTTTAGGTGGCAGTAATCTACCAAATGTCAGCAGTGCTGATAAAGCTCGTGTTATGCAAAACCCACACTTTGCTCGCGCCTTTGCGCTCTATAACTCTGATGCCAATCGTGGCTATGCCAATCGCGAGTGGAACTGGGCGGTTAAACAAGCACGTGACAATCGCGATGACAATTTAATCGTTGCTGCTGCACGCCTGGCCCATGATATGGGCTGGCTTGATCGTGCGATTTATGCTGCTGATAATACTGCTGGGACTAGTAGTTTGGCATTATCGTATCCGATGCCTCATCAAGCCTCTGTCGTTCGCTACAGTCAAGCTGCCGGCATTGATCCCGCTTGGGCTTATGGCATCATGCGTCAAGAGAGCCGTTTTGTGACCTCAGCGCGTTCTAACGTTGGTGCCAGTGGCCTTATGCAAATTATGCCCGATACGGCAAAATATATCGCGCGTAATCTAGGGGAGTCTTATAGTGCTAGCCGCGCCAATAGTGGCGACACTAATATTCGCTATGGTACTTGGTACATGAATGATATCTTAGCCAAGTTAAACTATCAGCCGGTACTTGCAACTGCAGGTTACAATGCTGGACCAAATAAGGCCAAGCGCTGGCAGCCCGTTTATGGCTCACTTGCCGCCGATCAATATGTTGAATCGATCGCTTATCCTGAGACTCGTAATTACGTCAAACACGTCATGGAAAACGCTACGGTTTATAGTAGTTTACTGGGCCGTACAGAACCAATCAGCCAGCGTATGGGTACTATTCCAGCGGCACTCTAGCTCAAATAATAGTTTTTGAACTCTGCTTAAAAAGTACATTCTGGTAGGGGCTGGGTTGATCTATTTTTGGCGAGTTTACGTTTTTACTGTAGATTAAAAGAAAGATTTTGTTACTATGATTTTTTGCCACTAAAATTTTAGTTAGCGTCTAATATTTCGTTTGTTGTAAGATAACAAATTATGATAGTTAAACGCTAATTTTTAGTTTCTTAAACTTAAAATCTAGAGTCAGCATTTTGAAACAAATGACTCAAGCATTGCGTTGCTACCTATGACTGATAGCTGCTATTTATGACTAATAATTATCAAATGCCTTTTTTACTATGATGAATAATGTTTCAAATCAGCCTGTGCAGATGCCAATCAGATCCCAAGATTCTGTTCAGGATAGTACACTCTATTTAAAGGCATTTATCGCAAAGATATCATTATTACAAACAGCCTTCAAAAGAAACACGTTACAAACCCTTGAGCACAAAAACGCTTATAGTAATCATAGGCTTAGTATAGTTCGTACGCCGCTAAGTATCGCAAGTTTGCTATTGCTACAAGGTCTTGTTGTATTACCTGCACAAGCCGCTAGCGCACTCACCACTGGGCAACGAGTACTAATGATCGAGATGACGCCAGCACTATGTCGTTTGCAGCCAACGCGTACGCTTATGCGTCAGTGCTTAGAGGGCTACTCACTGACAGTAGCGGGTTTGGATTTAGGGTATGGACAGCGCTGCGGACGGGGAAGTACGCCTCGTCTTACGCCACTACAGCTAAAAGTGGTCAATCGCATTATGCCTGATACTACGGTGCGTAGCCAAGCTTGGCAGCATTATGGAGCTTGTAGTCCGCTCAGCTCCAGCAGTTATTTTCGTCAAATTATTAACTACTCTGGTGCATTGAAGCTACCTAGCGAGCTGAGTACTGGCAACAGCTACACAGTTTCAAGATCACGTTTTATCAATCAGATGACCCGTCTTAATGAAGGTATGTCCGCCGCTAGTATCGATCTTATTTGCCAAAAAGACAACTACCGACGTCAGCCTGTGCTCACCGATATGCATATATGTTATGAAGGTAGCCAGTTTGGTAGGTGTTATAACACAGTAAATAATTGCGGGACAAATTTTATAATTTCAGGTGGCAGTTAGGCAGCGGCTCAGGTGTCTGATAAGTCAGTTATCCCTAAAATTATTTTAATTAAAAACTGCTACCCAGCTTTATTTTTACAACTCTATTGCTTACCTATAAGATCGTTTTTTGGTATATAAGCAAATTATCGTAAGTATAAAATGTAACAATATATGCGGAAGTAAGTACGCTATTGTAACTAGACGATTCGCCGTTTGAGGTGCTACACTAGCCCTCGTTTACGATAGTAACCACTCAATACAAGTAAAGCGAATAACCAATATATTTACAGCTAATAAGGGAGTATTTTATGAAACAGCCTGTACGTGTTGCCGTGACCGGTGCTGCTGGTAACATCAGCTATGCAATGCTATTTCGCATTGCCTCTGGTGAGATGCTAGGTAAAGATCAGCCCGTTATTTTACAACTGCTTGAAATCACCCCAGCACTTGATGCGCTAAAGGGTGTGGTTATGGAACTACAAGACTGTGCTTTTCCTTTGTTGACTGATATTGTCCAAACTGATGATGCCAACGTGGCTTTCAAAGATATAGACTATGCTTTATTGGTTGGCGCGCGTCCTCGTGGTCCTGGTATGGAACGCAAAGATTTGCTAGAAGCCAATGCGGCAATTTTCTCAGCGCAAGGCAAAGCGTTAAATGATGTAGCTAGCCGTGATGTCAAAGTACTAGTAGTTGGTAACCCTGCCAATACTAATGCGGTCATCGCTCAGCGTAATGCACCAGATTTAGACCCGCGCAACTTTACCGCAATGACTCGTTTGGATCATAACCGTGCGATCGCTCAGCTGGCTGAAAAGACAGACAGTACGGTAAATGACGTGAAAAAAATGATCATCTGGGGCAACCATTCGTCCACTCAGTATCCTGATCTAACCGCTTGTACAGTAAATGGTAAGCCTGCGTTGGATTTGGTCGATCGCGACTGGTACGAAAACACCTATATTCCAGAAGTACAACAGCGCGGAGCTGCTATCATCAAAGCACGTGGAGCATCATCTGCCGCTTCTGCCGCCAACGCTGCTATCGCTCATATGCGTACTTGGGCCCTTGGCAGTGATGAGAACGATTGGGTCTCAATGGGCGTCTACTCAAACGGTGAATACGGTATCTCTGAGGGTTTAATCTACTCTTTCCCATGCACTTGTAGCAATGGGGATTGGTCTATCGTTGAAGGCGTTGATGTATCATCAGATTTCTCCAAAGAAAAGATGGCGGCGACCGAGCAAGAGCTTAATGAAGAGCGTGACGCGGTATCGCATCTACTTCCGTAAGCTTTAGATTGTATTATTGAGCAACACTTATAGCTTAATAATAAAGAGGAGCCTTACTAGTGATAGTAAGGCTTTTTTATGTAGTATCGTTAAAGCAAGCTTGATTCTGTTAACACAACTGATAATGTTGCATAAACCTTGATTAACAGCTTTTAGAATAAAGCTTGCTACAATAGCCCAAAACAAGCAAAAAAGACTAGTACGTTAAGAACAGTCGCGTAAAATCAGATAATAAACCAAAATCACTTTATACTATTAATTTTATATGATTAAGGAAAAACCATGTTGGGTGAACCAGATTATACAATGAATGATTTATTTGCGCAGTTGGGATTAGACAGCTCAGATGAAGCCATTGATAACTTTATTGAAAACAACAAATTAGCAAAGGAAGAAGCATTGATTGATTCTAACATTTGGAGTGACAATCAACGTATGTTTTTGCAAGAAGAGTGGAGAAAGGACGCGGCGTGGGTCGAAGTTATTGATGAGCTAAATGTTCGTCTACATCCCGATGCTTAATAACGAGTAATTGTAGTTAGCTTAGCAAATTAGCAAAATAAAACCCACGACAGGTATGTTTGTGGGTTTTATTTTTATTTAGAATTGACTATAGCAGAACTTAAACAATGATTTGAATCCGTTAGTCTAGCTGCTGTGCTCGCCACGCCAGTAGGTCAGCGACATCATTATGAATGCCTTTTTTCAGCGCCTCTAAGCCCTCATAGTGGCGCTCTCCATGTAAGAAATGTAAAAAGCGCACTTGTAGGGTCTCACCATATAAGTCGCCTTTAAACTGCGGAAAATGTACTTCCAAACGCCACTCTTTGCCCCTATTTACTGAGGGCCTAGTGCCAATGCTAGCAGTACCAAACAAGCTATCAGAACGCAGGCCGGATACGCCGGTTTGACTATCAACCGCCAAAGCAATTAAACCATTAGAGATAACTTGTCCTGCACTGTCAAGGCGTACCACATCTACAGCGAAAATCCCATGCAGGGCAGGTTTGATACGCGCCAGATCAATATTAGCTGTCGGAAAGTCCATAGTACGACCAATTTTATCGCCGCCGACCACAGTGCCTGTAATGGTATAGTCTCGTCCTAGCAGCTGATTGGCCGCTTTGATATCACCAGCTAACAACAAGTCTCGTACCCGTGTTGAGCTAATTCGCTCATCAGTACTGGTATCGTCAGTGATAGTATGCAGGTCGGTCACTTGCAAACCGTAATCGCGCAAAAACTGACTGTCGCCAGTACGGTCATGTCCAAAACGAAAATCATCACCGAGCACCAAGGCTTGCACATTTAAACGTAGCGCCAATAAGTCAGCAAACGCTTTGGCAGACAGCGCGCGAAAGTCGCTATCAAAATCGGCGACTATTAAAATCTCGACGCCATACTCTGCTAGCAATGCCTGTTTTTCTTGCAAATTAGTAAGGCGAGCAGGAGCAGATTTGGGCGCAAAAAATTCGCGTGGCTGAGGTTCAAAGATCATTACCGCCGCTTTCAAATTCTGCGCTTTTGCCAAATCTAACATTTGAGCAAGCATGGCTTGATGGCCTAAATGTACACCATCGAAATTACCGATAGTCAGCACACAAGGCGCAAGATCGGTAACTTTACTATTAATAGCTGCTATATCATCAGATTCGGCGTATGGCGGCTTAATTATTTGCTCAAGAAAATAGGTATTCATAAGTAGTTTGCAGCTATTGAGGCGAGTTAAAATATCTTTTAGTTTAGAATATAGGTATCTAAAAG
Organism: Psychrobacter sp. M4; assembly: GCF_055699795.1. NCBI lineage: Bacteria > Pseudomonadati > Pseudomonadota > Gammaproteobacteria > Moraxellales > Moraxellaceae > Psychrobacter > Psychrobacter sp. M4. The sequence continues at coordinate 577,913 of NZ_CM146740.1, forward strand.
GGGTTTAAAACTTGCCATTATAAAGTAAAATAGTACACCTCACACCCCAAACTATAGATAACACCCTAGTAAATTAGAAACGTTATGCTTGATGACCGTTATAAAGAGATGAAGATACTCGATAGTAGTACCGCGCAGCTTAACAATAGATTTATGGTACAACGTGCCAGCTTAGATGAATTGCCTACTATTTTGGCCATTTATAACCAAAGTATCGCTGGCAAGCAAGCAACCGCCAATTTAGCGCCGGTTACCGTAGAGGAGCGTGCTGCTTGGTTCCATGAGCATCTGGACAATCCAAAACGTCCCATTTATGTGGTAAAAGTTATCGCTAGTGGGGCTAGTATTGACAGTACTGATGAAACGCAGCTGTCAGAGAGTTCAGAAACAATCGTCGCATGGGGCAGTTTTAGTGATCTGTACGCGCGCAGTGCCTATCATATTAGTAGCGAGATCAGTATCTACTTGCATAAAGACTATCACGGTCAAGGACTGGGTAGTTTATTGACGAGCTGGATGATGACGCAGGCGCGTGCACTTGGTATAAACAATGTAGTGGCGCTTGTCTTTGCTCATAACGAGCCAAGTCTAAGACTGTTTCGTAAGCTTGGCTTTGAGCAGTGGGGTTACATGCCGCAAGTGTGCGACATGCAAGGTTTTATCGCTGATGTAGTGATGCTAGGATGCGCCACCTCTTAAAGTGCTACAGGTTCTATAGGTGCTAAATATTAACCAGTCAAACCCTTTATCCTAATATCTTCCATTTGCCGTCTACCTTTTGTAGCTTATAACTCAAAGGCGCAGGTTCACTTTGACCTTTTAGCATAAGCTCGCCGCTAATCGTAGCGCGGGTCTTATCTTCATTGTAATCAGTGTCAAGTAAAGTGACATTATCGACCGTTTGCTGAAAAGCGCTTTGAGTATTGACAAGCTCTTCTTCAAAGTTGGCCATATCGACTTTATAATAGTCTATAGCATCCTTGGCTTCACCGTAATACAGAGTATCAAGCGCTTGCTTGATCGTATGCTCAGGTGTACCAGCTTCGGTTGCATTAGTGACTAGACTTGGCTGCTCATTATTGGTAACAGGATTGATACTGTCATCAGTAATATCTATTTCATCTGCAGCCTGATTATCCTCCACCAAGCTATTGGTATCAGCCACTGTAGGCTCGCTGGTTGTAGGCGCTAAAGTCCCGTCAGTAGTAGCATCGCTCTGGTTTTCAGTAGCAGTACTTTGATCAGTAGCATTGTCATTAGTAGTATTGTCACTACAAGCACCTATTAGCAAGCTTGTACCCAAGAACGCTGTAGTAAATAGAGTAGATAACGGTTTCGATATCAATAGTTTAGTTTTCATAGCCAGCCTTACAATTTATTTCATGAGCAATCAGTTATTTTACGAGCAATTATTTTATGACCAATTATGGCAACGATTCATCTCATTTACAGTCAGTAATTTATTGAAGCTTGTGTCTGTTTAGTAAAAAATTACCGAACGAGCAATAGTTACAACTATATTTTAGTTATTTATTTTGAATTTATCCGTGTCTTAACTGGCGCGGACGAAATCCTGTGACCAGTAGCACTATCCCATAAACTAGAGCGCCTACAACGCACATGATTAAAAGTGCTGCGATCCTTTGCCACTGCGAGGAGTCCGTTGGGAAATAGGGTAGCATTACATATAACGCTACTACCATGGCAATCACCGATATCAAAAACTGGGTAAAAAGTTTTTTCCAATGGCTGCCAAAACGGAAGATGCCGCGCTTATGTAAAAAGTAATATAGTAGCCCAGCGTTTACAAAAGCTGCTCCTGTGGTCGCTAAAGCTAAACCGCCATGCAGTGGCATGTCCAAAAAGTAAAATATACCAATAAAAATCACACTAAAAATCATATTGGCAAATACGGAAATAATACCAATCTTAACCGGTGTTCGAGTGTCTTGGCGTGCAAAAAAGGCTGGCGCAAAGATTTTAATCAGCATAAAGCCCAAAATACCACCTGCCATACTGCGTAGTGCCAAAGCACTCATTTGTGCATCCCTAAAGGAGAATTCCCCGCGCAAAAACAGCGCTTGCATGAGCACATCAGCGAGTACAAATAGCGCTGCCGAAGCTGGAATGCCTACTAAAATAATCAGCCGCGCCGCCCAATCAATAGTCTTTTTAAAGGTAATGTCATCTTTTAGCGCTTCGCTCTTTGATAAGCTTGGTAAGATAACCGTACCGATCGCCACCCCAATCAAACCAAGTGGTAGCTCGCTCATGCGCTCAGCGGCATAGAGCCAAGAGACAGAGCCGCCAATCATAAGCGAGGCAAAGACTGTATTAAGCAGTAAATTGATTTGGGTCACAGAAACCCCAAAAATAGCGGGTAGCATTAAGTTCAATATGCGTTTAACGCCTTCATGTTTGAAGTCAACTTTTGGCGCCACCAAAAGTTTTTGTTGCCAAAGCTGCGGCACTTGTAGCAAAAACTGTAACAAGCCTGCGATAGCGACCGCGTAGCCAAGAGCCATAATTGGGGTCGCAAACATAGGCGCGAAAATAAGCGCGGCGGCAATCATACACAAATTTAATAATACCGGAGCAAAGGCGGGTGCGGCAAAGCGGCCGTAGCTTTGTAAAATACCGCTGGCGAAGGCGGTCATAGAGATAAACAACAAATAGGGAAAAGTGAGACGTAATAATTCAGCGGTAATAGCAAACTTATCAGGTTGATCAGCGAAGCCTGGTGCAAATAAAGTCACTACCCAAGGCGCCATTAAAATCACTACTACCGTCAGCATAGACAGTATTAGCAGCAGCGCGCCTGAGGTGCGACTGACTAATATTTGTACTTGCTGGAGGCTATATTTTTCTTTGTATTCTGATAATACGGGTACAAATGCTTGACTAAAAGCGCCTTCAGCGAACAGCCGCCGCAAGAAGTTGGGGATTTTAAAAGCAACTAAAAAGGCGTCCATAAGCCCGCCTGCACCGAAGACACCTAGCAACACGATATCGCGTACTAAACCCAAAATGCGCGACAGCATAGTCATGCTGCTGACTACCATCGTTGAACGAAACAAGCGACTTTTTGCCATGAGAACCTATTTGCTGATTGTCTATAGTCAGTTCGAAATAAAATCGATACGCTAATATGAGCGTGCTGCTGGGATAAATTTTACTTGCGTGCTGTGTTTACGCTGACAGAGGCTGCGCAAAATCTATTCCAGCAGCACTGTATCGGTTTTAAAGTGTATCAACTATATGCTAATTTATCTAAAAATGTGCCAATACCAAAAGCTGACGGATTATAGCATTATCAGCGTCAGGATAAATGAATTGGTTGTGTAAAAGCTAAGTGCTATTGATTTAGCGCTATTAACTATTCGCTAAGCTGTCCTGCTACGAGCCTACGCAGTTTTGCCCAATCAAAACAATCACCCGGGTCGGTTTTACGATTTGGCGCAATATCGCTGTGACCCGTTAGATGCCGTCGGGTCTTAGGATAAGCGTGATAAATGGCGATAATAACTTGAGTCAATACTTGGTACTGAGCTTCCTCAAAGTCCACAAAATCAGACCCTTCAAGCTCGATACCAATGCTATAATCATTACATTCGGGACGGCCAAGGTAGCTTGACCTGCCAGCATGCCAAGCACGGTCTGCAAAATTAACAAATTGTGTTATGTTACCATCGCGCTCTATGAACAGATGCGCTGAGACCTGCGCGCCCTCGATAGTTTGAAAATAAGGGTGCGCATTCCAGTCTAGTTGATTAAGGAACAAGGCTTTGACATAGTGCAGCCCATTGGCACCCTGTGCACCAAATTCATCAGGCGGCAAGCTAATATTATGAATAACGATAGTATTAATGGTATTAGCAGCAGCGCTACTGGTAGGACGATTATTATAATTGGGTGAGGGTAGCCAAGCGGCTTCTAATAAACGTCCCTCGCTAATAGTCATCATCGACTGCGTTGACGTTGATGATAAGGATTGCAAAGAGTTTGTTGATGAAGACAGCATACGGTTCTCTATTGTCAAAATAAATTTTATCGTAAAGTGTTAGCATAGATAGCAGTCCTAAAAAAGGCTATCACTAGTATGATTGATACCAAGCAGGTTAAGCGCGTATTTATTGCACCCCAATTGAAAAAGAGACTCTGATCCATGTTTACAAAATCATTGCAGGTTACCAGCCTTTATACTCGTGTACCGCTAACGGTTGCAATCTTATTGTTTAGTATACCGTCGCAGGCGCTATTACCTACACCTTTGGACACGGCAAACCTAAATGTAGTAACCTCTACGCCCATTGATACAATATCTACCAATCATACACAGGCTTTGGCCGATAATACGCAAAACGTGCAAAATGCAGGCGCTGAGCAATTGCTAGCTAATTGGCGCGTACAAGCAAAATCAAAAAATCTAGCCCAGCATACGACATGGCGACGCTTATTATATTTTATTGATGATAAAAAAGGGCTTTTTAATAAAGGAAAAACTAAAAGCTTAGTCGAGGATAGTGATTTCTTTTTGAGCACGAGCGGCTATCAAGATTCAGCGGCAGAGCTGGATGCGACATTGGCAGCGCTAGCGAATGAGATCATGCAGCCAGCAAGCGCTCAGGCGAATAATAGTAATTCTGTACAATGTCGTTTTCCGGCGCGGGTACAGTGGCTAAGCGAGCATTTAGCTATTGATCAATCAGATTTGCAAACCAACTGCCCAGAGCTTGATGAATGGATGAGCATGCTTAATCCTGAACAGCTCTCAATCATGTTTGGCGAGGAGTACTTAGATAATCCCATCTCCGCTTTTGCCCATACTTTATTGCGTATTGATTCACCAGCTAGCGTAGCAGACCCCAGTCAAATTCATTATGCTTATGCATTCAATGACACCGTTGATGGCAATCCTGATGATCCCTTTGTAGTTTATGCTATCAAATCTATGATTGGTAGCTATGATAATATCATTGAGATTGACCCTTATCCTGAAAAATTGGCCAAGTATTTAAAAGAAGATGAACGTGATACTTGGACGTATCAGTTGGATTTGACACCAAGCGAGGTACGACAAATGATGCTGCATGTCTGGGAAACTAAAGATTTGTATATTCCGTATTATTTTGCCACTGACAACTGTGCCTCTGAGATTTTACGGCTTATCGATGTGGTTCGTCCCGAGCAGTACTTGTTAGGTCAGCTGCCATATGTGGTTATTCCCTCCGATGTGATTAACCTACTAGCTGATGAGCAACTGTTAGCGGGTACGGTTTATACACCGTCCGATGCTACAGTGCGCCAAGCCCAATTAAATAAAGCTGAAGAGGCAAGCGAGCTTGGCTATGCTACGCTAACTGAAGAAGAAGCGTATAACATTAAGTCTGCAGACATTAATTTGGCCTCAAGTATATCAAAAGACATGCAAAGATTAGAGCCGCCTTTAATAACTCCTTCAGATAATAACCCGCTGGATCGCCATCCTTTGCAGCGTGGTCATGTCGGTATCGGTCAGAGCGGTGATAATAGCTATATCGAGCTAGGTCTGCGCGCAGGTTATCACAGCACCCTTGATCGTCCAGCAGGGTTTCGCCAATTTTTTGACTTAGAAGGGGTATCGGCTACATGGCGCTTATATGATACCGATGATGACAACGATAACAATCAGCCCTCAAGCGTGGAGCTACAGAATTTCACTTTAGTCCGTGGACGCTCTTTTAATCCGGTAAACTCCGCTGAAAAAGGTGATACTTGGGGCGCTAGTATTGAAGCTACGCGGGTTAATGACGGCTCGCAAGAAGAGGGCGGCGCTCATTTAGTTGGTAGCACCGCCTTTGAATATGGTAAATCATGGGCTTTTGGAGAACCTAAAGCGAACAGTGGCGAGATGCCGCCGCAGCTATGTTATACCTTTGCCACAGGGGCAGCGCAGGCCGGACGCGGTATCAACAACGGCTTTCGCGTTGGCGCTGGGGTCAATGCCGGCTGCTTGTATCAGATTAACAATCAGTTACGCGCGCAGGCTGAATTGCAACTACCGTATTGGTATCATGGCAGCAGCAGTGAAGATGATATTAAAGGTCATTACTGGCAGCCGATTACTATGTTAGGCTTGCAATATGATATTGATAAAAAGCAAGCTCTGCGTATCAATGCCAGTTACGAATGGCAGGATCGAGTCGATGCTAATGAGGATATTAAACTGTCTTACATGCGTTATTTTTAACCAAGGTTTTGAGTATAGTTGAATGACTATAAAACTGACTATACTTAATTTTAAGTGCCTAGTTTTAAGTAACACTGCGCCATCTTAATAATAAAATTAACAACATGACCTATAATAAAATCAAGGAAGTATGATGACGACGAATAAGTACCTGATCATCGGTCAAGGTGATATCGGCTTGCCAGTCACCAATACGCTCGCTCAAAAAGACTTAGCGGTTACCGGACTTGCCCGTAGCGCGCGTAGTCATTATGCTTTGTATGATAACGCAGATTTTATGCAAGCGGATGCCTTAAAGCTTAGCGCTGAGCAGTTGCAAGACTTCACGCGCATCGCTATCATTGTCACGCCCGATGAGTACTCAACTGAAGGTTATAACGATAGCTATTTAGGTATTTGCCAGCATTTGGCACAGTTTGCAGATGAGCTGTCCAATCTTGAGCGTATTGTCTTTATTTCCTCGACTGGTATTTATGGTCAGGATAATGGCGAATGGATTGATGAAGATACGCCTCCCATCACGCCTAAACGTGATGCTTCAAAGGTGATATTGCAAGCTGAGCAAGTTTTACGAAAAGGCTTTGATAACCAAGCTATCATTATCCGTCCCAGTGGTATCTATGGACGCGAGCGTTTGATGCGCCTGCGTAAAGCACGCAAGACTAATAAAGAACCAATTGCTGCGCAGCACTGGAGCAACCGTATTATGGATCGCGATCTGGTCACTATTATTACTAACGTGCTAACTATAGATGACAGCGATTCTCTTAAGCCTATATATATCGCTACTGATTATTTACCAGTGACTACATTTGAATTAGAAACTTGGCTTAGTCAGCAGATAGGAGCCGTAGCGCCTAGCGTTGATAAGCAAAAAGCATCGGTTACCGGTAAGCGCTTACATAGCAATATTCCGTTAGCATGGCTCAACTATCCTGACTGGCAGGTTGGTTATCGCGACATCTTGCAGTATCAACAAGACTGAGCTTTATCAAAGACAGTTTTGAGCGTATTTCACTTACCTTTGACATTATTTTTATGGAGATTTCATGACTCAGCCTTTTGCTTCTGATGATCGTTTATCTGGTGCAGATCGTACGGGCCCAGTTAAACTAATAGAAGGCAGTGCTGAGCGTTCCTCTCACTTACCTGATAGCGCCCAGCCCGCTATCGTCCATCCCAATTTTGATCCCAGTCAGACGCCGCTTGATCCTGCGCGCCCGCTTAACGATATTCCGGAACCAGCGCGTCGCTCTAACAGTCAACTGCGCCGCTTATACGGTAAATCATCACGTTTTTATCAGCCCAAAGAAGACACTTTATCAAAATGGCAGCTGGTAGCTTCTGAGTCTTTTGCCGAGCATTTAAGTTTACTCAGTGCCGCCAAACTTATCGCTGTACCTGAGAGTTTTTATCGCCCTCACTCCAGCTCTAGTCAAAACAAGCAGGCTTTGCTTTCACCTCTTGAACAGATGACATTGGTCGATATAGCAGATATTCAGGCGGTTATAAATCAGTATCCAAAACTGACCCGTTATGGATTCAATATACCTAAAGAGATGGACTTGGTTAACCACCAAGCTTATGATAAAAAAGCTGGTGACAAGCAACCAGCAACCATGCGCGCCTTGCTCAAGCGTCATAATCCTGACGAGTTGCTCAACAGTTTGTATGCTGATGATTGGCAGGTTATTTTGCAACCAGAACAGTTCGATACTGGCGTTGGAAGCTTGGCGACCGATATTATGGCCTGTAGCGTGGCCATACATGCTTTGAAGCAATGTGCTACTCGCCAAAGTATTAATAATAGTTATAGTGCTGAGCAGATTTGTCAGCATGTACGTAGCTACCTGTTAAGTCAGGTCAGTCTTTTGCCAGCTCAGCGCTATCAGTATCGTCAAATTCGCCTGTTTTCGGGACATATTATTGTCGCTGCTGCTTATTTAGGCTGGGATATTCAAGTGCGCGATAATGTGCATGGTGATTGTGATTGTTACTTTAATGTCTCATCACGCTGTAGCCTACTGACGCGTTATGCCAATTTGCAAGATTATTATATTAATGGCTGGTCAGGCTAGAGTCTTTTGCTCATCATGTGATAGTAAAAAGTTATAAGTATTTAAAACCAAATAAAATGCTCATGATGAATATAATAAAAATAATGCGTACAATAGTGACAATTTTTGCTATATTTCCAGCTTTTTTTACCACCAATTTTTTTGATTGATAGTTTGTTGCTGCTCATTTATTACTGCTACTTTGGTATCAATGAGAATACCTAGAGAGACAGATGTTTAGACAGTAAAACCTAAGCAGTAACGCCTAAACAGGAATGCCTAATGCACAACGCTCAAAATGACTTAAATACTGCAAACACACTGTTTTCATCCCATGAATTTATTCAATTAGCACTAGACAACCAAGTGCTCAAATTTGGTGAGTTTGTACTTAAGTCAGGACGTATTAGTCCCTACTTTTTTAATGCAGGCCTGCTTGCCACAGGTGAGATGTTGTCCCTGCTAGCGCGCGGTTATGCTGCATCGTTAGCTGAGCAAATGTCTGCTGATAGCGTTAATAAAGAGCTGGTCATCTTTGGTGCTGCCTACAAAGGTATTCCGTTTGTGGCTGCTACTGCGCAAGCTTTATGGCTACATCACGGTATCAATGCAGAGTGGGGCTACAACCGTAAAGAAGCCAAGAGCCATGGTGAAGGTGGTAATTTAGTCGGTGCTGATGTTAGTGACAAAGCGGTCTGGATACTTGATGATGTGATTACCGCTGGTACGGCCATGCGCGAAGTTGTCGATATTTTAGCACAAGCAGGCGCAAGTGTGGCCGGTATCATCGTCGCTCTTGACCGTAAAGAGAAAGGCCAAAACGAGCATTCAGCTATTCAAGAATTGGCTACTAGTTTACAAGTGCCAGTACGCGCGCTTATTGATATGGATGACTTGATTGGTTATTTAGCAGATAGCAATAGCGATTATAAAGACCCTGCCCAGTTGGCGAAAATGCAGCATTATCGCAGCCAATACGGTGTATAAGCTACTGCTTTGAGGAGTTTAACACTGCTATATTGTCCACATATTTTTTACCTAGCGCTTTCCAGACCTTTATAGTTATCTTTTATACATGAATAATAATACAAAATGAGTGAGTCTTATCATGAGTCAATCAGCTACTGAAAAACCATTAAATAGTCAGTCTTTAAACATACTAGTTATCATGGATCCGATAGAGCGGGTTAATTATAAAAAGGATACCACGCTTGCGATGATGTGGTCAGCGCAAGATCGCGGACATAGCTTGGGCTATTGTCAAATCCATGACTTGTGGCTAGACCGTGGTCAACTAATGGTAGATGCGCAGCCGGTTAGCGTAAAACGTGATCCCAATGACTTTTATACTTTAGGCGATAAGAGCACAGGCTCGATAAGCGACTTTGATGTGATCTTGATGCGTAAAGATCCCCCATTTGATATGCGTTTTGTGTACGCAACTTATATGCTAGATCATGCCAAAGCGGCGGGGGTATTGGTCGTCAATGATCCTCAAGCCATTCGCGACTGCAATGAAAAGCTATATGCCACTTGGTTTAGTGAGCATATGAGCCCCACTATTGTGACCAGTAAGCAGGTACATATTCGTAAGTTTATCGCTGAGCAACAAGACGTTATTGTCAAACCACTCGATGGTATGGGCGGTACTGGTATTTTTCGCTTGACTGCTGATAGCCCTAATATTGGCGTAACCCTTGAGATATTAACCGAGCTTGAGACCTTACCTATTATGGCACAGCGCTATTTGCCGGAGATCAAAGAGGGCGACAAGCGCGTGTTGATCGTTGATGGGGCGATAGTAGACTATAGCTTGGCACGTATTCCAATCAAAGGTGAGACTCGTGGCAATCTAGCGGCGGGTGGCAGTGGGGTTGCGATGCCCTTGACTGATGCCGAGCGGCGGGTGGCGGAAGCAGTGGCACCTATCGTTAAAGAAAAAGGTCTAATGTTTGTTGGGCTGGATTTGATCGGTGGCCGTATTACGGAGATTAACGTGACCAGTCCAACTTGCGTACGCGAGATTGACGATCAATGCGGTACCGATATCGCAACTGATTTTATAGTAGCTATCGAGCAAAAACTAGTTGTTTCAAGATAATAGCAAAGAGATAGTAATAATTGATCTACTTATTCTTACAAAATAAGATAGTAATTGTCCTACGGTTTGTCAGCGCTTTGTCGTACCTTAAAACAGCGAAACAACGCTGTTTCAAGCTGGGTAGCTTTAACTGTGTTTTTATTGCAGTTGAGTCTTGTTGCTTATCACCTGTATTTTGGTAGTTAAAATCTAATAGACAAGCCTTGAACAAATCTCAGAATAAGGAGTCATTATGAATAAATTGGTAAAGCCGCTTTTATTTACTGCTGGATTGATATTTAGCTTTGGTGCTAGTGCAACAGATCAACTAGATAATACTAAATGGACAAACTATAACAAAAAAGGCGAGCCTAATGCGGTGCTCAAGTTTACTGAAGCCAATGGTAAATTATCAGCTGAAATTATTGACATATTAGATCCTAAGGCCAACAAAGAATCTTGTGAGGTTTGTAAGGGTAAATTCCAAAATAAGTCTTTAATAGGCGCGACCGTAATTTGGGATTTAGAACCGGATGATAATAACCCTAATCAATATATTAGCGGTGAAGGTATTGATCCAAAAACAGGTCGAACCTTTTCTGGAAAGGCGCAGCTAGAAGGTGATACCCTCAAACTACGAGGTTATAAAGGTGTGTCGTTACTCGGAAAAACTTATATCCTAAAGCGTCTTTGAAATAGTGCCCTATAGATAGACTCAAAGTTTTTAGTTAGCTCTAATTGAATAAGATTAAATATTTTACTCAAGACTGCCTATAGTCTTTTATATAAAAAAAACTTTTGGGCGATCGACATTAAGTTATAGCTAAAGCCAAGTTGCTCGTAATTGCCACTTGGCTTTTCTTTGTTTAATTATTCTTAGCTTATGAATATTAGTTTATGAAGCAGCTACTCGCTATTATGTCGATGTTTATATTGTCGGTAATGCTTTTTAATAGCAGCCGTGTGACTTTTTAAACCTAACTAAAGATAGACGTTCAGTATTCTTATTTCATCGCCTATATGTTTAATATATGCTATGATTTTGCGCTTATTATTGAGCCTTGTTTTGTGCGTATAATTTAGGGTCTGTATAATCTTTTGGAGACACTCTATGCTCGATCCCTCTGCTAACACTAATGTTTCTCAAGCCCCTGCTACAGCGCCCAATGTGCTCATGATGGCAGCAGGTACGGGCGGGCATGTGTTTCCAGCGCTAGCAGTTAGTGAAGAGCTTGCCAAGCGAGGCGCAGTGATTCATTGGCTTGGTACGCCAAGTGGTATGGAAAACGCTTTGGTTGCGCCTACAGGTTATACCTTTCATGCGATTGCGATGCAAGGTTTACGCGGTAAAGGGGTGGGACGTTTGCTTAAAATGCCAGCAACTTTATTATCAGCAACTATGGCCGCCGTAAAGATTATACGCAGTAATCAGATTGATATAGTGGTTGGGTTTGGCGGCTATGTGACTGCGCCTGGCGGTATAGCGGCGCGTATGACTGGTACACCGTTGATCATCCATGAGCAAAATGCTATCGCTGGCATGAGTAATCGTTATTTAGCCAAAATATCTACCAAAGTTCTGCAAGCGTTTGATAATACCTTTGCTAATGGACAGGTAGGTAACAAACTTGCAACGGTTGGTAATCCAGTACGTAATACCATCACCGGCGTGGCTGTACCCTCTACGCGCTATGATGTGGATGATAAATCACCGTTACGATTATTGGTCGTTGGCGGCTCGCTTGGCGCACAAGTACTCAATGACAATGTTCCTAAAGCTCTAGCTCTCATGGAGAGTTCATTTGAGGTGCGTCATCAGTGCGGGCGCAATAATGAGGTGGCAACAAAAGCGGCTTACGCTAATGAAGATCTGAGCATTCATCAATTTGCAGTACAGCCTTTTATTGACGATATGGCAGCCGCTTACGACTGGGCAGACGTCATTGTCTGCCGAGCGGGCGCTTTGACAGTAACTGAAATTCAAAATGTCGGTATTGCGGCAATCTTTGTGCCATTGCCGCATGCCGTCGATGATCATCAAACCGCCAATGCGCGTACGCTTACCGATCATGGAGCCGCTATTTTGTTGCCACAAAATGAGCTAACATCAGAGCGTCTAAGTTGTGAGCTGAGCCAACTTAATAGACGTACTTGCTTAGCTATGGCCGAAAAAGGTCACGCTCTTGCCAATCGAGGCGTAAATAAACAAGTTGCAGATATTGTTTGGCAAGCATTGTAGCGTATGTCGTTTTTTGTACTTACAAAATAAGCAATACTTTATAAATTCTTTGTTCATCCTATTAAGAGAACCTCTTATGCCTACCTCCACTAAAGCCTTACCGAAACGTCTAATTGAGATACCAGAGATGCGCCGTATTCAGCACCTGCATTTTGTGGGTATTGGCGGCTCTGGGATGTGCGGTATCGCAGAGGTAATGCACAATCAAGGTTATAGAGTCAGCGGCTCTGATATTAACGAGAGCCTAGTGACCAAGCGTTTGCAGGATATTGGTATAGATATTCATATCGGTCACGACTCCAAAAATATTGCCAATACTGATGTCATTGTAGTGTCATCGGCCATTGATCGTAGCAACCCTGAGATTGAGGCGGCGCTCAAAGCGCGTTTGCCCGTTGTACGCCGTGCTGATATGCTCGGCGAATTGATGCGTTATCGTCATGGCATTGCGGTTGCAGGTGCCCATGGTAAAACCACGACGACCAGTTTGCTGACTACGATGATGGCTGAGGGTAAGCTTGATCCCACTTATGTGATTGGTGGCAAGCTAAACGCCTCTGGTAAAAACGCGGCGCTTGGCAGTAGTCGTTATTTGATTGCTGAGGCTGATGAATCTGATGCCTCCTTTTTATCTTTGCATCCTATGGCTGCGATTGTGACTAATATCGATCAAGACCATATGGAGACTTATGGAAATAGCTTTGACAAATTAAAAGCGGCTTATATTCAGTTTTTACAAAACATGCCATTTTATGGTTTAGCAGTCGTTTGTGGTGATGATCCTGAGCTATACGCGATGATTGACGATATTGGACGTCCCGTATTAACCTTTGGTCTTGAGCCATTTAATGATGTACAAGCTGTTGATGTGGTGAGCGAAGGTACTAAAACTCACTTTACGGTACTGCGCCGCGACCGTGAACCTCTACGTTTAACCTTAAATATCCCAGGTATTCATAATGTTTACAATGCTTTGGCAGCTATTACTATGGCGACAGATGAGGGTGTAGATGACGAGGCTATCAAACGTGCGCTACAAAAGTTTGCAGGTGTTGGGCGCCGCTTTGAGCAGCACGAATCGGTGAGCATAGATGATGGTGATATATTATTGATTGACGATTATGGTCATCATCCAAAAGAAGTCGACGCGACTATTAAAGCTGCACGTCAAAGCTTTCCTGAGCGCCGTCTAGTCATGCTATTTCAGCCGCACCGCTACAGCCGTACTCGCGATTGTTATGACGATTTTGTCGAGGTATTGTCATCGGTCGATGAGTTGTTATTATTAGAGGTTTATTCAGCGGGAGAGGCACCGATTACAGGCGCTGATACTAAGTCACTTGCCCGTAGTATTCGTCTGCGCGGAATGGTTGAGCCTATGGTTGTAGATAAAAACAACTTAGCTCCTACTATGCAGCGTTTGTTAGCGGCTAACGACATGCTAATCACCCAAGGGGCTGGCAATATCGGTCAGATCGCTATCGAATTAGCTAGCAATAATTTATACCTTAACTAAGTGTTGAAAAAATATAAGCCACAAAAGAACATTAGGAATGCGCTTTATGAACAGTAACAATATTATTAATCCAGAATCTGCACTAAAGGCTGCAGATTTGGAGCAGCAAAATGAATCTAAAATGCCAAGTGAGTATAAACAAACTGACAAGCTTGATCCTAGCGTATTTGGCAGAGTTGCCGTAGTCTATGGTGGTAATAGTAATGAGCGTAGTGTCTCATTAGATAGCGGCGCTGCTGTATTACAAGCGCTACAAAATAAAGGCATTGATGCCACACATTTTGATCCCAAAGATCAAGACATTAGTGAAATACGGGACTACGATCGTGTGTTCAATGTATTGCATGGCCGCGGCGGTGAAGACGGTTTGTTACAAGGCGTGCTGCAGTGGCTTGATATACCGCAAACGGGTTCAGGCATTCTAGCATCAGCGCTAGGCATGGACAAAGTACGTACCAAGCAGCTGTGGCAAGGCTGCGGTTTATCAACGGCGCCGTTCTCATTACTAACAGCTGACACTGATTGGCAGCAAGTAGTCAATATGTTAGGCTTACCGCTCATTGTAAAACCCGTACATGAAGGCTCAAGCCTTGGTATGACTAAGGTTAATCATTTAGATGAATTGCCAGCAGCCTATGCTACAGCTGAGCAGTGCGGAGATGCAGTAATGGCTGAGCGCTGGATTACAGGGCGCGAATTTACTATAGTTGTTATAGATGATGAAGCTTATCCAGTTATTCGCCTAGAGCCTGCCGATATTACTAACTTCTATGATTTCGATGCCAAATATAACCGCAACGATACCAGTTACTACATTCCATGTGGCTTAAGTGCTAGTGATGAAAAACACCTGCAAGCATTGAGCTTAGCAGCTTTTCGAGCAGTTGATGCAAAAGGGTGGGGACGTATTGATGCCATGCAAGACAACAATGGAAACTTTTGGTTGCTTGAGATTAATACAGTACCTGGTATGACCAGTCATAGCTTAGTGCCTATGGCTGCTAAAGCACGCGGTATGGATTTTGATACTTTATGCTGGCATATATTGGCACAGACGCTATAAATGATAGAGCGCTAATATCGTAAAAGACAATTTTAGTCCTATTGTATTTAATGGTAGAAGCTTGAAAAAAGCATTAACTATGATTTATAAATATTAATAATCAATAGTTTTAGCATTATATTGCATAAAGCAGATATAATGTCTCCTGATTTTGTATCACCAGACCTGCTATAACACAGCTTCGTGTAAACTTGTGTAAAATCATTATCTACATTACGGGTTAGGCTATTGTTTACCAACAAAATACGTTAACATACTTTAACGATATATATTTAGTTTAAAAATAGTAGTTATGCAGCGCTAGAGTGCTTTTATTTAATCTATAATTTTTAGTAGAATATCAATAACTTAATTTATTTATAAATAATAAGGTATAGGGGCAAACGCAGTTATGGCTCAAACTGTCAATGAAGTCACTGACTTGATGAGTGATGAGGCCCGTCGTCCGAAAACTAGTTTACAATTACCCCCATCAGTGAAGTATTTCTTTATGGCTTTGGTGGTCGGGCTATTATTGCTGATACTGGTGATGGGGGGCAAAGCGTTACGTGAAGCGCCTCCTGCGGCAATACAAATTGATGCACAAGCTTTATCTAGCGCTCAATTTCAAGCTTTACAGCAAACTATGAGCCAGCAGCCAGTGAGTAGCTTTTTTACCAGCGATTTGCAAGCACTGCGCGATATTGCAATGGGTTTAGCATGGGTAGATCAGGTTAGTGTTACTCGTGATTGGCAGCGCGGCATTGTTATTAGCGCTCTACCTAAACAAGCTGTAGCCAAGTTTGGTACCGAGCGTTTGGTTGATGCCAAAGGTGCAGTTTTCGTGCCAGCTGATAGTCAAGAGCTAGTTCAGTCACAGTTTGTCACTTTACAAGGTGAGATCGCTCAAGCGCCAGTTATTATGCAGCAGATGCAGCAAATTAATAATTGGTATGCTCCTCTTGATATACAAGTTGAGGATATTATTTTGACGCCACGTATGACTTGGTTGTTACGTTTTGATAATGGTTTGCGCGTTATCGTTGATAACGAGAATACCGCGCAAAAGCTATTAAATCTGAGTCAGTTATTAAACAACCAGTTAAGCGAGCGTCGTAATGAGATACAGTCGGTAGATTTACGTTATAAAAACGGTTTTACCGTTGCTTGGAAAGCGCAAGAGCCACCAGTAACACCAGCGGCAAATCAGCCTACGATACAATAATAAGAGATAGTAAATTATTTCAAAGTAACGTTGATTTGATGATTCAATGGGGACGTCATATAGTTTCCGGTTTAGCGATAATTTGTTTGGTACCATGAAAAATACTGAAAACCTAGTTGTTGTCCATTTAAGTGCCACTGCAGTTTATGTCGTGATTGGCAGCGTTGTCTCTGCAAAAGACATTCGCATTATTGGTATTGGACAAGTTAAAAATAGTGACTTTTACCAAGGTCAAATCAAACACCGTGAACGTTTGCAAGGGGCGATAAGACAAGCTATTCAAGATGCTGAGGATACGGCAAACTGCCGTGTCCATAGCGTTTGGTTGACTTTGGCAACGCCTGAGTTATCAAGTAAAAACAGTATTGGTAATGTCGCAGTAGAAGAAGATACAGTACGTGCTAAAGACATGGTACAAGCATTGTCTAATGCTAAATCACAAGATCTGCCCTCTGATTATTACTTAATGCATTGTTGTCAACAAGGTATTTATGTCGATGATCAAGAAGCTATGGTCGATGATGCTATTGAGATGATTGCAAAAAACATCACCGTTATGTATCACATGATGATGATGCCGGTCTCTAGCCGTCAAAATATTCAAAAATTGCTGCAAGGCTGTGATGTTGGTATTGATCATATCGTTTTTGATGCGGTGACTAGTGCCGAATACAGTTTAATGAGTGAAGAGCGCGAACAAGGAGTGTGCCTGGTAGATATAGGGGCAAGTACGACAAGTATTTGTGTTTATAAAGAAAACAAGCTCATCTTTACTCATTGTATTGCTAGTGGCAGTCATGAAGTCACTATGGATATCTCAGCAGACATTGGTATCTCGATGATAGAAGCTGAGAAGCTCAAAAAATCTCATGGTACCGTTGATGTCAATAGTATGGATCCAAGCTCATTTTTCATTGTCAAACCACAAGGTTCATCTGATGAGATTAATGTTAGTTTATATAATTTAGCAAGAATCATAGAAGCACGTTATGTACAGATATTCACTGAAGTTGTGCGCCAACTACACGATGCCGATCTATTAGGCTATATCGATCGAGGTATTGTACTTACTGGTGGTGGTAGTAGTATAAAAGGTATGATACCTTTTGCCAAAAGACTACTTAAGATGCCGGTTGTATTGTCTAACATGCATCCTGCTATTAGTGCTTATAATCACTTTGGTAATGAAGAGTCGTTTAAGCAGCTAAATTTACAGATTAACGATCGCGCCTACCATACCGCGTTTGGTACCTTGTTATATAGCCAAAGCGAGCAGTTTCGTCATAGTGAGCAAAGTGAACCTGATGCGCTAAAGCATGGCCGTTTAAAAGGCACTTTTCAAAACGTTGGCCAGCGCTTTACTAATGTACTCAAAAAGATACTGTAATAAAAGCTACATTAAAATAGCTATTAGCAAATGTTTTAATAGAGCTTCTTGTTATGTTAATTTTTATACAGAGGCTTTTTATTATAGATACCTTTTAATTCTATGATCTAATTGTGTTATAAATAACGCAAATTATTTAGGTAGTGATTAACATCCATTTGATAAATTTAAGCTTTATTTTATTTTTACACATTTATATATAGTAAGTTGATAGTTCTTTATATAAGTACGTTATCACGTATAAGTTATGACGCTATCTGCAACTGGAGAATTCTTTTTATGTCAAAATATACCATGCCAGACGATAACCAATCTCAGAGTAACGGACAAGCTCGCTTTACTGTATTTGGGGTGGGCGGCGGTGGCGGTAATGCGGTCGAACATATGGTACAGCAAGGAATTAAAGGTGTGACATTCATCTGTGCCAACACTGACAGACAAGCTCTTGATCGTTTAACTGTTCCTCATAAATTGCAATTAGGTGCCAAAAGTAATCGCGGCTTGGGTGCAGGCGCTAATCCAGAGGTTGGTCGTGAAGCCGCTGAGAGTGAAGAAGAAGCCATTCGTACTTTGCTCGAAAACTCTGATATGGTGTTTATTACAGCTGGGATGGGCGGTGGTACTGGTACCGGAGCTGCGCCTGTTATTGCGCGCATCGCTAAAGAGATGGAAGTACTTACAGTTGCTGTAGTAACTACACCATTTAAGTTCGAAGGCGGCAAACGTAATAAATCTGCTAAAGCAGGTATTGAGCAGTTAACAAATTTCGTTGATTCTATTATTACTATTCCTAATGATAAACTCATGAGTGTATACGGTAATATTTCAATGAAAGATGCTTTCAAAAAAGCCGATGATGTACTACTGCATGCAGTGCAAGGCATTGCTGAAACTATTGCTCGCTCAGGTCTTGTCAACATTGACTTTAATGACATTCGTACAGCGATGACTGCAAAAGGTCATGCTATGATGGGTGTTGGCCGTGCTAGCGGTGATGATAGAGCGCGTCAAGCCACTGAAAAAGCTATTAAATCACCGTTACTTGATGATCTATGTCTAGAAAACGCTAAAGGTCTATTGGTCAACGTTATTTCTTCTGAAACTTTATCTTTGGACGAATTTAGTCAGATAAGTGAGATCGTCGAGGGTATTACGGATACTGATGAAGCCAATATTTTCTATGGCTCAGTAGTGGACGAGGAGATGGGAGACGATCTGCATGTTACCGTCATTGCTACCGGTTTGACCTTAGATGAAAAAGCAGGCGAGGAGGCAAAAGCCAAGCAGCCCGTCCCGTCAGTAACTAGTACTCAGCCTGTAGATCCTAATTTACATACTAGTGCTTTGAGCAGTCAAAAACACTCACAAAAACAGACTTATCAAGATAGCATGACACGTTCTACGTCACCTCAAGATCAGCCGCAAACTAAAACTAACAGTATTCAAGATTACTTAAAGCGTCAACAAAACAAATAGTTAAAGCTTTTTAAGTTACGCTTATATTAATATACTGTATATTTTTGATATATTATTTATTGACTACACACACAAAAGGACCAGTGCTAAAGCGCTGGTTTTTTTATGTATGTTTGACAAACTACGAATTGAATCTACTGAAAATGGTACGAACGCATTCTAATATATAGTTTGTAAGGTTGTATTTTGTATTTCACAAATTGTTATAAGAAGTATATTTTATCGAAAAATCATTAATGATAAAATAAATAAATCATAGCCATTGATAATTTACTGCTTCTCAACTATAGCGTATTAAGGTCAGCTAATGGTACACTACGTTAATTGTAACAAAATATGTGAGAAGCGACCATGAATCAACGAACTATAGATAAAATGATAGCTATCACAGGTATCGGTCTACATAGTGGCCAGCCTGTTGATTTGGAGTTTCATCCACAACCTATTAATACTGGTATAGTCTTTGAGCGCTCAGATATTGTGGGTAGTGAACCTATTCCAGCCAGTGCTTTTCTAGTGCAAGATACTATGATGTCATCGAATCTGGTTTTTGGCGGTACGCGAGTAGGTACTGTTGAACATTTACTAAGTGCGGTGGCTGGTCTTGGTATTGATAATTTACTAGTACGAGTATCAGCAAGTGAAATCCCCATTATGGATGGTAGCGCTGCACCTTTTGTAGGGTTATTACTGCAAGCAGGTTTTTGTGAACAAGAAGCTGCAAAGAAGTTTTTACGAGTTATACGACCAGTACGAGTTAAGGTTGATGATAAATGGGCAGAGTTGCGTCCTTATGAAGGGTTTGAGCTAAATTTTGAAATTGACTTTGATCATCCAGCCTTTGATAAAGATTTTCAGCATGCCCAGTTTTGTTTCTCGACGCAAAACTTTATTGAGCAGCTAAGTGAAGCGCGGACTTTTGGATTTTTAAAAGATATTGAGACGCTACGCAGCAATAACTTGGCCTTAGGTGGCAGCATGGATAATGCTATTGTTATTGACGACGCCCGTATAATAAATACAGAAGGATTGCGTTTTGCTGATGAGTTTGTTCGGCACAAAATATTAGATGCCTTAGGTGATTTATATCTGATTGGATATCCTATATTAGGTCGTTTTAATGCCTATAAATCTGGTCATGCTCTGAATAATATGTTGGTACGAGAGATATTGTCTGACGAAAGTAATTTTGAAATTGTAACTTTTAATGACAATGTAACTTGTCCTATTGAATATTTACCTCTAACAGGCCTAACAGTTGAAGGATAAGTACAGAGTTATACACAAAGCTTGGCAACATTTACGTAAGGTTACAAAAGTCTAGAATTATAGATTACTAGTATTAACTATAGTGATAAGTGCAGCTTTTATTCGTTTTAGTAGATACGCTACAGGCTATAGAATGTAAAAGTTTTGAGCCACAATAAAATCATCTAGTTATTAAATCCATAATATGGAGTTAGTAATCAGGTGATTTTTTTTATTTATAAATTTAATAAACAATACGACAATAATTCATTTTCTCTATTGCTTATTACACAATGTTACATTGTAATGTAGGCTTTTTTTATCTGTCAATGAGTCTTAACAGTGCTTTTTTGAGGTTTTTATCAGTGGTGACATGTTCTGCAGCCTGTGCTATAGTCTGCTTTGTGTTTTGGCTAAGAGCTTTATCTGTATTGGCTTGAGGACTGTTCGAATTGCTATGTTGCAGTGTCGAATGATCATTAGATAAGTTATTTTTAGTAGTAAGGCTCGACACCACGACATGGATTTCCTTGAGTTGTTGAAATGTAATCGACTGTTTTTTTAGTACTTGTAGGTAAGCGTTTTGTAAGTAGCGGATGTGATTGGCTGCTGTAGTTGAGGTTACACTCAGCACCAAACGTTCAGGAGTAAAACCCACTACCCAACAGGTAGCTAATATTTCTTCAGGTAAGCAGTCTACTAATAGTACTTTTACTTCGTTGGTCGTTTTTATATATAGATGCATGTTGTCAGCCAAAGTCTGCGGTAGAGCGCTACCAGCAAAAGCTTGATGATCAATAAGTTTGGCAAGTCGATTGGGCTGTTTTTTTGACAATGTGTTTACTCATCAATTAGGTGATAAAAACGTCAGCTGCTGTGATAGAAAAACCAATATTATTGAGATTTTATCACGATTTATTAGTAGTCATCTTTTCTTAAATTATTTAATGCATTGTCATGGATGGCAAGCGATATTGTATTAACAACGGGTAGTAAATTTATGAAACAGGCTTTATTAATTTTGTCAGTACTGGGAATGGGCATAGCACAAACGAGTGGTGCTGTCGAAACGACCTTTCAGCCAAATAATACCTTGAGTCATACCATCACAAATATCTCAGTATCTAGAAACTTCGGCTCTACCAGTAATACTTATAGCACCAACAATACTATTAACAACAGTAGTTATGGTTCTACTAAAAACATTTATAGTACCAATAGCGGTGCATACGTTTCTAGTAACGATGAAATTAGCCAAGCCATTGACAACCTAAGCGCTCATGCCAAACAAAAAGAATATCAGTTAGCAACGCTTACTAGCCGTCTATCTTATGAACGCCAACAGCAAGCTAGTAAGGTTCCAGATCGCTATTCAGCGCCCGCTATCGCTGCTGTACGTGCGACGCAAGCAGCCTTATCTAGAAGCTCTGGTTACTGCGCTCGCTATGTGCGTAAAGCGCTACAAGCAGCGGGTTACGAGTTTACACCTAACCCTTCAGCTTACCAGTATGCCTCTCGCGGCACTCTTGCCAATGCAGGATTTACTAAAATTAGTAATGATACCCCGCCACAAATCGGTGATGTAGTGGTCTACGATCGCTCACCAGGTCGTCCACACGGTCATATTCAAATTTTTGATGGATCAATTTGGGTTTCAGATTTTCGTCAAAACAGTATTAGTCCTTATAGTGGGGTTCATAGCTATACGACTTGGCGTGATTCGCAGTACGTTGATGATGCATCTGATCGTGGTATCTATCTTGCGATGGCAGAATAACTGCTCTTGTGTAAATAGTGAGCTCAAGCATTTCTTATAAATCCAATCTACTCTTCTAACTCAATAATGGTTGAACTACCGTTATTGAGTTTTTTGTGTTTGCTGTTTGTTTTTATGAGCGTGTCTGCGTTCTAAAGTGAAAGTATTAGCAAAACGACTTTTTAAAAGTAATGTTTTGATATTATGTCGTTATGCAATGCTTTTAGTAGTGAGTTACTTTATTACGATCAAAATGTGTCCAGTACTGGCGTTGGTGAAAGTCAGGAGGTATAGCGTGATTAGGGGCAAAATACAAGAGAGTATCGTTAAACCGTAGAACAGCACAAGGATGCAGCATAATGATGTCAGTGCTATTAAAAGGCCTATTGTTTTTAATAAATAAGTTAGGCGGTAGTTGGTCTAAAGGGATACCAAAACTGCGTTTATAAAGATAACACGGTACAAAAGTCATTAGCGCTAATCTGGCAATAGAGTCTGCTGACAAAGTAGGATAAGAGCGTAGCTGCGCTGTTGATAGAATTAACGGTGTTATTAAATCATCGGCCCAATTAATATAAGCTTGCTCTTTTGTGTTAGCCTGTATCAAAGGCATAGGCGGCAAGCAAGAAGGCTTACGATAGTCATTAAACTGATACAGCGCATAGCTGCCGCTTGGACTGGCATTGATCTCGATATAAGCTGTTTGAGAGGTATGATTATTTTTTACGGTAGGACCAGATATAAAGCACTCAAGACAGGTTTGTTCCCACAAATAATCAGTGAAAACAACTTGCTGCTGCTGCCAAGCGGGCCAGTTGAGCTGTGCAGCTAGAGTAGCATTGGGTAGTTGTATATAAAAGGTGAGCCATAACTGCGGCTTGGGATGTTGGATCAATTTTGCATGAACTTTGATACAAATTTGCTCTAGCTGCTGTGGATCTACATCTAATTGCTGCGCATCTAGCGTTAAAGTATTAGTAGCCAGCTGTAGGTTGAAGTATTGACCCATAGTGATTATTCATAATAAGTGACTGATAAACAACGGCTCGTAAACCATTTATCATTTATGTTGAAGTTTTTGATACTACTAATTATTAAAACCATAAAATATACAAGCCGCTGGTATGTAAATACGGCGGCTTATATAAATGACCAACTTGGTTTATGATCTTAGTAAATTCATTTAGCTTGATAGTATGTTTGATATTAAGAACAGATGATATCTATTCAGCGTGACGTACTAAGTTTGATAGTTTAGGGTTAGCATTTGGGTTTTGGCGTAACAGTAGTACCATACGACCAATAGTATGAATCACGTTAGCATTAGCTGTAGTGGCAAGCTCAGTACTGACCAAATCGCGATCATGTTTGCTACCAGCGGGCAGCTTTACTTTGATTAATTCATGATCCGTTAAAGCGCGGTCGATCTCTTCGGTAATCGCAGGTGTGACCCCGTTATTACCAATCATAACGATGGGTTTGAGCTCATGACCAATACCTTTTAAGCGTTTGATTGTAGCGTTATCGAGTTGCATAAAGTTCCTAAGTACTAATAAAAAAATAAAAGATGGTGCTACTTTAACTAGTCACTACCACATAAGTAACCGCTATAGAAGTAACTGGCTATAAAACCTAAGACGATAGTATTAAAGAAGTTAATATCTATTATAAATAATCTATAGCCGTCTTGCATGAAATCAGCAGTATTTTGCACAGTGAAAATGTTAAACTGAATGTCTTATACATTATAAACGCTACTGGCACACAAAGCTGCTAAATCAGTTATCATTTTAGCAGTTAAGAACATCGAATTATGATCTATTTGCGATTTATAGAATGATAGGAGCAGAATCTTTGGCCACACGTATCGAAAATAAGAAACTATCAAAAAGTAGCCGTGCTTGGATGAAAGAACATATCGACGATTATTACGTAAAACAGGCGCAAAAAGACGGTTATCGCGCCCGCGCTGCTTATAAATTGCTTGAGATTAACGAGAAAACCAACCTTATCACTAAAGGTATGACCGTAGTTGATTTGGGTAGTGCGCCTGGTAGTTGGTCGCAAGTAGCAAGTGAGTTAGTAGGGGAGAATGGTACCATTATCGCATCCGATATTTTAGCTATGGATGCTTTAGCAGATGTAATTTTTATTCAAGGTGATTTCCGTGAGGCTGAGGTTTTTGATACTATTATGACTCAGGTTGGCACGCAGCAAGTAGATGTTGTACTCTCTGATATGGCGCCCAATACTGCAGGTAATAGCGCTGTTGATCAGCCGCGAATGATGTACTTATGTGAGCTTGCTGTGGACTTTGCTTTAGCCACTTTGCCTAAAGGCGGTGCGCTAATTATGAAGGTATTTCAAGGTGA
This sequence comes from Psychrobacter sp. M4, assembly GCF_055699795.1. NCBI lineage: Bacteria > Pseudomonadati > Pseudomonadota > Gammaproteobacteria > Moraxellales > Moraxellaceae > Psychrobacter > Psychrobacter sp. M4. Next base: position 602,540 of record NZ_CM146740.1, read on the forward strand.
GGGCACACAAGAATTACGTAAACAGATGCAGCTTGATTTTAGTAAGATTCGTAGTATAAAGCCTGCAGCGTCACGGCCACGCTCAAAAGAGATGTTTTGGGTGGCGATAAAATAAGTTGTTATTTCAATGGCTTGCCCCTATTATAAATAGTGCTGCTAACATCTTGAATCATGCTTGAGGCAACGTAAAAACCGCTACAATTGCTAACTGAATAAACTCAGCTTTTGCTTGAATTGTACGGGTTAAAACCACATATCATAATATATTAGCTTTGTTTTATTTCAAGCAAAGTCGTCTGTTGGTAGATGGTTATTTCTGCTTTTAGCTTTACTATTTTTAGCCGCAAGCATGAGAAGTAGGCCACTTATATAGTGGACAAATCATATATCTATAGGCGTCACGTGTCGAATTGACACACCAATAAGTAAGGGATGGGAAAACTTGTGAGCGACATGGTAAAAAATACCTTATTGTGGCTGGTGGTAATCGGCGTTTTGGTGCTGGTGTTTAGCGGCTTTGATCAATCATCAGAGCCAGATAGCATTAACTATTCTGAATTTGTGACTGCAGTGTCGGAAAATCAGGTAGCCAGTGTCGAAATTGACGGTGAGCAAATTACCGGCGAGAAAAAGAATGGTTCAACGTTTGAGACCATTAGACCTGCTGTGGCTGACGAACAGCTACTGCCGCTACTGCGTGAAAACCAAGTTGATGTTGAGGGCACAGCTCCTAAACGTCAAAGTGTATTAATGCAACTACTGATTGCCAGCTTCCCAATTTTGCTGATTATTGGTCTGTTTTTATTCTTTATGCGTAATATGCAGGGCGGTGCTGGTGGTAAAGGTGGTGGTCCTATGAGCTTTGGTAAGTCAAAAGCTAAGATGCTTACCGAAGATCAAATTACTGTAAACTTTGAAGATGTAGCTGGCTGCGAAGAGGCCAAAGAAGAAGTTGTAGAAGTAGTTGAATTCTTGCGTGATCCTGACAAATTTACTAAGCTTGGGGCGATGATTCCACGCGGTATATTGATGGTAGGCCCGCCAGGTACTGGTAAAACGCTATTAGCGAGAGCTATTGCTGGTGAAGCTAAAGTGCCTTTCTTTTCGATATCAGGTTCTGACTTCGTTGAGATGTTTGTTGGTGTTGGTGCCTCACGCGTTCGTGATATGTTTGAACAAGCCAAAAAGAGCGCGCCTTGTATCATCTTTATTGATGAGATTGATGCGGTCGGTCGTCATCGCGGTTCAGGCATGGGCGGCGGTAATGATGAGCGCGAGCAGACGCTTAACCAATTACTAGTAGAGATGGATGGTTTTGAAGGTAATGAAGGGGTTATCGTCATTGCAGCAACCAACCGTGCTGACGTTCTTGATAAAGCGCTATTGCGTCCAGGTCGTTTTGACCGTCAGGTACAAGTTGGCTTGCCAGATATTAAAGGTCGTGAGCAAATCTTAAAAGTGCATTTGAGAAAACTGCCTAATACTATCGGCGTGGATGCCAATGCCCTTGCTCGTGGTACCCCTGGTTTCAGTGGTGCACAGCTTGCTAACCTTGTTAACGAGGCAGCGTTGTTTGCGGCGCGTCGTAATAAGCGTAGTGTGGATATGAACGACTTTGAAGATGCTAAAGATAAGCTCTATATGGGTCCTGAACGCAAATCTATGGTTATTCGTGAAGAAGAGCGCCGTGCGACAGCTTATCATGAGTCAGGCCATGCGCTAGTTGCCGAGCTACTGCCAGGTACGGATCCGGTGCATAAAGTGACTATTATGCCACGCGGCTTTGCCCTTGGTGTTACCTGGCAGCTACCAGAGCATGATCAAACTAGCATGTACAAGTCTAAAATGCTCAATGACATCGCTATCTTGTTCGGTGGCCGTATTGCTGAAGAGGTCTTTATTAATCAGATGTCAACGGGTGCGTCCAATGACTTTGAGCGCGCGACTAAAATGGCACGTGCTATGGTGACCAAGTATGGTATGTCTGATGCGCTTGGTATTATGGTCTATGAAGATGATGATCAGCAAGGCTACTTTGGTGGTGGCGGCCGTACTATCTCGGAGGCCACGCAGCAAAAGGTAGATGAAGAGGTGCGCCGTATGCTTGAGGAGCAATATGATATCGCTCGCGAGCTTATCGAAGGCAACCAAGATAAGATGCATGCCATGGTTGATGCTTTAATGAAGTGGGAAACGATTGATCGTGATCAATTGCAAGATATTTTAGCTGGAGAAGAGCCTCGTCCACCTAGAGTCTATCAGCCTAATGAAGTTAACTTATCGAAAGATAATATTAAACCAAATGCTCCTACACCGCCGCCATTACCAGCGATGTAAGAAAGACATAAGCTATACGTTATTAAAAAGTCCTTTTTGATAAAGGACTTTTTTTATGGCTGTATATTTATTATTTTAACTGCACTATAAAGGCATAGCTTTACTGTTATTATGGCTGATAGTAAAGCGATGAACTCGACTCTACCGCTGCATTCTTTAGTTCTACTTTTCAATATACTTTACAACGGATAAAGGTATGTCACTGTTTAACCCTCTACCTGCTTACACTATTAATAGTCGCGGCAAAATATTAGATCTATCACAGCCACATATCATGGGTATCTTGAATGTGACCCCTGACTCCTTTTCAGATGGAGGAGAGTTTAATAGTATCGATAAAGCAGTTACGCATTGTCAGCAGATGTTAGCAGCAGGAGCAACGATTATTGATATTGGTGGCGAATCTACTCGTCCCAATGCGAATACCGTTGCGACTGAAGAGGAGATCCGGCGCGTAGTACCCATTGTCAAAGCTATTCGAGAAAAATGTGGCAGTGCTATTTGGCTATCTATTGATACTAGCAGTCCTAGGGTTATGCAAATGGCTTTTGAAGCTGGAGCTGACATATGGAACGACGTTCGCGCCCTTAAACGTACAGGCGCCGCTGTGATGGCCGCTAAGCTTGATATACCAATCATGCTAATGCATATGCGCGGTGAGCCTACTACAATGAGTAGTTTGGCTCAATACGATGATGTGATAGGTGAGGTTAGTAAGGAGCTGACTGCCCGTATTGAGGAAGTAGTAGAGCTTGGTGTTAAACATGATAAAATCATTATTGATCCAGGTTTTGGTTTTGCCAAAAACTATGAGCATCACCGCGCGCTGTTAACACAGCTTGATAAGTTGCAGGCATTGAAGCTACCATTGATGTTTGGTATTTCGCGTAAACGCTTTTTAGCTGAGGTATTAACTAAAAGCGATGTAGCTACTGTGGCTACTACGCAAGCTTTTGAGCGTGACGCTATAGGAGCAGCAGCTGGACTATTTGCATTGCAACAAGGCGCGAGTATTATTCGTACGCATAACGTGGCTATGATGCAGCAGGCAGTAGCATTATGGAGCCAGCTGTCAGCTTATGAGCACAACAAAAACCATGCATAAATATTGAAGTAGTTTTAATTTTTTATCGCTTTATAGTTTTAACAACTTAATTTTCATTAATAAGGTTATCTTATGACCTCTATGACCACTCAACCCGAACCAACCAATGAGCAACGTCGTATTATTTATCAAGCACGGCGCGGACTAAAGGAGCTGGATTTTTATATTGATCCTTATGTCAAGGAGCTGTATTTGACAGCTTCGCCCGCTGAGCAAGAAACCTTTGCGCAAATGCTTACTTATGAAGATCCAGATCTATTAGATTATTTTACCAATCAAAACCGTCCAGAAGATGAAGCCATGTGGGTTTTGGTCAATAAAATTAAAACGTGGCGTCATGCAAAAGATAAACTATAAACATTTGGCACTCTTACATGCTTGATAATGCTGAAAATATAATGCAAGCATCGCTACGTATAGATGCAACTATTGATCCTATTAGCTACTTGCGCGTGTTGTTATATATTGGACTGGCCGGGATAATAGGAGTACTAGCATGGCTTGCTGAATTACTATTATGGCAATATTTAATAGTATTAATTATTAGCTTAGCTGTAGCTACTTATCTCGCATTATCACGACCAAAGCTGTCGCATTTGAGTCAGCCGCCCTTGGGTAAACTAATAGATCAAGAATGGCAGCTGCTTATGCGTACAGGTCGCGGCGATGAGCTATGGTTAGCTAATCTTGATAAAGTACAGCGCTATCAATGGCTACTAGCTTTTGAATTCACTACTTCTGAGCCTTTTATACGGCGATTAACCGTCATCATCTATCGCGATCAAGTAAACTTTGAAGAGTGGCGGCAGCTAAACATTTTAGCCAATATAATAGGCCCAAAACTTATTTGAATAACGCTTCATATAAACTAACTTAAAATAACCTTTACTAAATTTATGACGATAAGATAGATATTTATTCCAGTAATAAAGTAAAGAAGTCCTACAGGCTATAACAAAACAGCGATTCATATCAACTTAAGGGTTTGTTATATTGAGTGTTGACATGAGTTATATTTTTAAACGTTATCAGTTATAAAATTAATATAAGGAAGCTATTATGAGTTTATTAGGGAATTTGGTATCACAAGTCGCGCGCAGTGCCATGGATCCAGAAGACGCTCAGCGTAACCCAGTCAATCAGCGTATGACTCCGCGCCGTACTGGCGGATTGGGTGACATTTTGGGTAGTGTGCTTGGCGGCAATAGTAATCAAGCCCGTGATTATAATCCGCAGCGCTATGAGCGTCAGACTGATAATAATTTTGGCTTAGATGATATTCTAGGCGGTTTGACGGGTGGAGGTCAGCGCGGTGGCATGACCTCTAGCTCTGGTGGCCTTGGGGACATCCTAGGTAGTGTGCTTGGCGGAGGACAGCGTAGCCGAGGCGGCTTTGGCGGTGGTAAAGGGATGCTTGTAGCGGCACTGCTACCTATGGTACTAAGCTGGATTCAGCGTAACGGCGGCTTGAGTGGCGCGCTATCGAAAATTACAGGTATGGGCTATGACAATCAAGCTCGCTCTTGGCTGAGTAACAATGAAGATAATGACAACCTTGATCCCAATGAGGTCAACCGCTTGTTTGATGAAAATGAGATTCAGCAAGTAGCTGCACAAACGGGTGCCAATGATACAGAAGTTCGTCAAGGATTAGCTGAATTATTACCTGAGGTTATGAATCAATTGACGCCCAATGGTAATTTGGATAATGAGAATGAGGCCAATCAAGAGATTGATCAAATTGTCAGTCAATTATCTAGCCGTTTGGGATCATTGAAATAATGAGCAAGTAAATAGTTATTTAATTAAAGAGTACGTTTTATAACGTACTCTTTTTTTGTGCTTATAGACTTGTATACGCAAAAAATAGGCTTTAGTAGCAATAGGATTTTTAAAGGCAGATGGGTTAATAATTTTAATCCTTAGTGTACTTATGGTTTTGTTAAGAATAGTGAAAATAAAGGCAGCGATGACCTAATCGTATTATGATAACCACACAAGCCAGCTATTTGCATTCGATGATATAAAGATAAAAAGAGGTATCAGTCATGCCGTTTAAACCTATTCCTGCTGCAATTGCGATCATCGTTGGTTTAGTTATTTGGTTTGTTATTCCTGTACCTGCAGGCGTTACTCCTGATGCTTGGCATATGCTAGCGCTATTTATAGGCACTATTGTGGCTATCATTGGTAAGGTTTTACCTATTGGTGCTATCGCTATTATCGCTGTAACCTTAGTCGCTCTGACCGGAGTAACTAACGATAGTCCCTCAGGAGCCATAAGCGATGCCTTATCAAGCTTTTCCAGTCCGCTCATTTGGCTGATTGGTATTGCCGTTATGATCTCACGCGGTCTTATCAAAACTGGTCTAGGTCGCCGTATTGCTTATTATTTTATCTCTATCTTTGGAAAAAAGACCATTGGGGTGGCTTATTCTCTAACCGCAGCTGAGCTTATGATTGCACCCATTACTCCCTCAAATACCGCTCGTGGCGGTGGTATTATTCATCCTATTATGCTCTCTATCGCACAAAGCTTTCACTCCACTCCAGAGGAGGGCACGCAAAATAAGATTGGTCGTTATTTGGCGATGGTGAACTACCATGCCAACCCCATTACCTCAGGGATGTTTATTACCGCGACTGCGCCCAACCCTTTAGTAGTAGATTTAGTCAATAAAGCCACGGGTGGCGACATTCAGCTGTCGTGGACCACTTGGGCGGTAGCTATGTTTGTACCCGGTATCCTGTGCTTAGCATTGATGCCGTTAGTCATTTACCTGATCTATCCACCTGAATTAAAAGCTACGCCCGATGCCAAGACCTTTGCAATTGATAACTTGGAGGAGATGGGGAAAGTTAATACTCAAGAAAAAATCATGCTTGGGGTCTTTGCGCTACTACTCATACTGTGGGCCAATATACCGGCGCTTATATTTGGTGAAGCGTTTGGTGTTGATGCAACAACCACAGCATTTATCGGTCTTTCAGCTTTGATACTCACTGGCGTATTGACCTGGGATGATGTGCTCAAAGAAAAATCTGCTTGGGATACCATCGTTTGGTTTGGTGTTCTGATTATGATGGCCTCTTTTTTAAACGAGCTGGGTCTTATCAGCTGGTTCTCTAGTAACATCGAATCTATGATCGGCACGACAGGTGTCGGTTGGATGGGCGCAGTAGCTATTCTGACTTTAGTTTATCTCTACATTCATTACTTCTTTGCCAGTACTACAGCGCATATTACTGCCTTGTTTGCTTCTTTTTATGCCGTAGGTTTGAGTCTAGGCGCGCCGCCTATGTTATATGCTCTAATTCTAGCCGCAGCAGGTAATATTATGATGACTTTGACTCATTATGCTACGGGTACGGCACCGGTTATCTTTAACTCAAACTATATTACTCTAAAAGAGTGGTGGGGTATTGGTGCGATAATGAGTGTGGTGAACTTAGTTGTTTGGATAGGAGCCGGACTACTTTGGTGGAAGCTGCTGGGTTACTATTGATATCTGATGACTATATAGCATAGCCTTTAGTAGTTTTATTATTACTACAGAAATAAAGAAAAGTCCAAAGCACAAAGAAGCGCTATTAAAAGCGCTCATCTAATGTATCTAGCGTATAGTTGAGCGCGGCAAAACAGATATCACTCTTAAAACCACGATATTGCAAAAATCGCAGTTGCCGCGCTTTCTCTTTGGGTTCGGTTGGAATACTATCGCCATATTTTTTAGTGCGAGCCTCAACTGCCAGTCGCAACCAGTCAACTCCATCGACTAAGCTGTTCTCATCACCCGCTACAAACTCGCTGAATTCATCAGACTCGTTATTTGCCATATCAATGAGTTCATCAATGTTACTTGGCATGGCTATTTTTTTCTTATAAAACTCTTGCTTAATACGCTCACGGCCACGTCCTTTACGGATATTTTCGCGAATAAGCATCAAGGTTGTTCGGTAATCACTTTGGTAGCCTTTATCGCTAAATTCATCAAGCAGAGCATCGATTTTGTCTGGGTCTTGCTCTTTATCGATAAGCTTTTGTTTAAGCTCAGCTTTGCCATATTCACGGCGTGACAAATAGTAAAATGCCAGCCAGCGTAAACGGCTTTCCGCTTTTATAGCATCGATTTCAGCTTGTTTTTGCTCAGGTGTACGCAAGTAGGCTTTGAGCGCTGATGGTAAGTTGTCGGTTTCAGTTTGCCGCTCAGAGCTATTCGTTTGTTCGTCATTAGTAGCCTGATTATGAACATCACGTTTAACTTCAGCCAATATCTCTTGAATACTTTGGGCTTCAGGAGCTTGGTAGGTAGGTATATCTTTCGACTCAGGCTCAAAGCTCGCCGCAGGATGGAAGCGTTTTTTACGTTTTTTGGACTTGGATGAGTTAGATTTGGATGGTTTTTCAGAGAGATGAGCAGAAGAAGGAGTACTGTCACTGCTCTTGCTTGAATACTCAGAAGCTGTGTTTAATTTTTTAGTAAGTTGTTTTTTATTAGAGTATTTTGATGATGTATCAGTTACTGACTTTTTAGAGGAATGTGTGTTAGACAAGGGTTTTGTTGGTTTAAAATCAGCAGTACTGGCTGAATCAGTGTCTGATTCAGCCAGTATTTCAGCTAAGGTTTTAATCTTCATAACAGTTAATCATTAAATACTATTAATAAGAGTTACTGCACAGAAGCGGTATCTGTCTCTAACGCAGGTTCGTCGTCAGTCTCAGTCTCAGCTTCTGCTGCCACTGGGCGATCACTTGCTACGCCTAGTTTTTCGGCCCGAATCTTAGCTTCGATCTCTTCAGCAATTTGCGGATTCTCTTTTAAGAAAAGCACCGAATTGGCTTTACCTTGACCAATTTTCTCATCGCCATAGCTATACCAAGAGCCTGCTTTACTCACAGCGCCGATCTCGACCCCTAAATCAATAACTTCGGCTAAATGATTGGTGCCTTCACCATAAGTAATCTCAAATTCTGCTTGACGAAATGGCGGTGCCATCTTGTTTTTGATAACCTTGACTCGGGTTTGGTTACCGATAATTTCATCACCATTTTTGACTGCGCCAATGCGGCGAATATCCATACGAACAGAGGCGTAGAATTTAAGTGCATTACCACCAGTAGTAGTTTCTGGGCTACCAAACATGACCCCGATTTTCATACGAATCTGGTTAATAAACACTACCATACAGTTGGAGCGTTTAGCATTACCTGTGATCTTACGCAGGGCTTGGCTCATCAAGCGTGCTTGTAGACCCATATGCGAGTCGCCCATCTCACCTTCAATCTCAGCGCGAGGCGTCAAAGCAGCAACAGAGTCAATAACAATCATATCGACAGCGCCTGAGCGCACTAACATATCAGTAATCTCAAGGGCTTGCTCGCCGTTATCAGGCTGAGATACCAGTAGATCATCGGTATTGACACCAAGTTTGCGCGCATAAACAGGATCTAGGGCATGCTCAGCGTCAATAAAGGCACAAGTACCGCCTTGCTTTTGACACTCTGCAATAGCTTGTAGGGTCATCGTCGTTTTACCTGAGCTCTCTGGACCATATATCTCAACGATACGGCCTTTGGGCAGACCGCCAATACCGAGTGCGATATCTAGGCCTAAGGAGCCTGTGGAAACTACTTCTGCATCTAGTACAGCTGAGTCATCACCTAAATGCATAATGGTGTTCTTACCGAACTGCTTCTCAATTTGACCCAATGCCGCTTTGAGTGCTTTAGCTTTATTGTCGTCCATAATGGAGTCCTTTTATAAATAATCGAAAATCTGTAGCCGTTATCAAGCCGTAGACAAACCACTGGTCGTGACCTATATACCTTAACGCTCATAACGCTATCATAAACAATCTTTGCTCATACCTTCTCAAATAAAACATTCTCTTTACTATACAGTAAAACACATAAGCTATAGAACTAAAATAAAGTTTAGTGTAGTAAGCAGATAATTATTTAAATTTATTATTAAGGAAGGTAATTTGATAAGCTTATTATAACAAAATATAAGTGCTATAGCAGAGTTTAAGAGAGGCCATACGACAATAGATGTCGTATGCTATAAAGAAATATTGGTTCATATTTAGTGATGAAAACCTAACTAAAAGTCACTTATCTAAACCACTGTCAATTGATTTTGTCAAGTGTGAGTTCAGGTTATCCACAGCAAATTACAGCGATTGAAATTAAGCTCGTGAAACATAGGCCAGAGTAAAAAATATTTTAAATTAATTATTAAAAAGTTAATTTTGCTTTTGTATCAATGTAAGTATTTGATTTTAATACAAATAAAAAACGTATAAAAAGTAACCAATTTTACCTAAGCCATTAGCGTACCAAGGAAAAAACCTGTCAAGTAGAGAGTTATCCACATACTTATCCACAGTTTATGTGGAAAACTCACTAGACCCTTATGCTACCGATGTTTGCGCTGACACCAAAAGTTGTGAATAGACGCGAGGCTATTTTATAAGGTCTATCTAGCAGCTCGACTCTACTGAAAAATGGTTTTGGCAAACCATGTTTCACGCATTATAATTAAATTTTATAAAGTGTAGCTTTTTAAATAATATAGATTAACTAACTTTATCGTTGGCAAAAAATGGACAGTACGACGATTCTTAATAATTAAACGCTAGTATCTAATTATGTCATACGATAAAAAAGCGGCTGTATCTATCAGCCGCTCTACATAGTTATAAGAATAAAGACAACATTTTATAGGTTAGTCTTTAATATATATCAAATCCCAAACACCATGACCACGCTCTAGTCCGCGCCGCTCAAATTTAGTCATAGGACGAAAATCTGGGCGCGGAGTGAAGTTGCCATGCCCTGCTTGATTGGTTAGTCCATTAATATCGTCTAATACCTCAAGCATCCAAAAAGCGTAATGTTCCCAATCAGTGGCAGTATGAAACCAGCCGCCTTGTTTTAGGCAACGCGTCACAATAGCCATACGCTCGGGACTAACAAAGCGGCGTTTATAATGACGCTTTTTTTGCCAAGGATCAGGGAAGTAAAGCTGAATACGGTCGATATGATTTTCAGGTAACTGCTTGAGCAGTTGAATGGCATCCCCATTGATAATCTTGATATTAGTCAAATTTTGGGTGCCTGCCATATAAGCGCATTTGCCAATGCCAGGCTCATGGACTTCTACACCGACAAAGTTACGGGTAGGATCAGCCACTGCCATCTCTATTAGTGAGTCACCAAGCCCAAAGCCAATCTCAAGAGTCAGGGGGGCCGCGCTACCATTATGAGTATCAGTGAATAATGCTCGTAGGTTGCAGATGGCATCAAGCTTGCCATCGCCATAGCTATTATTGACCAAATACTGCGCAAATTCTGGATCAGTTAATGCTTGCTCGGCGTTTTTGTTCATATGAGTGCGGCGCTTCATAAACGTATTGACGATACGCTGATGTTTGCTATTGGTAGTTGGCTCAGTCGCTACGGTTTTGCTATCAAACTGGTCAGTATTAGCCGTATCGCTAACAGAGCTGTCGGTATTAGAATGTTCATTCATAGGAGCAAAAGATCTTAATTAAATGGCGAATATAAGCGCATTATAAGTTAAATCCGCTTGAGTGTGAACGTACAAACCTATTTTAACGTGGCTAATATCGGTCATATTGTTATTATATGACTATATTGTTATATAGCTATGTTGTCGTACTAGCCTAGCTGTCAGTTTTGCCTTTATTATAGTCCAATGCCTATTTGTTGCATCGTTATTGAGCTTCATCAGTAAAGCTACTTCTACTCATCAATAGAGTCTACCTTTATGTTGTTTATTGAGACGGATTCACCGCCGCCGTTTTATCGAGAAAAGCTGACTCCTGCCAAACGCACGCAGCTTGATCAGTGGTTTATTGGTCATCGCACACAAGAGCGTTATCTTAAGCGCTTTGAGCAGTTTGATAAGCAAGGGTATCTATCACCAAAATGGCACTGGGCCGCCTTTTTTGTGACATTACCATGGCTGCTGTACCGTAAACGCTACATGGATGCTTTGGTATACAGCGTCGCTGGCTGGTCATTTATTCAGCTTAATATTGTCATCGCTTTAGTGACAGTTGAGTTTGTAGCGATGTCCTATATTCCAAATGCTTATCAGATGCCATTACGTTTCGGCATTGCTGCAATTATTTGGCTGTTTTGGTCCTTTATGGTGGCACGTTGGACCGATGCTTATTACTACCGTATGGCGCGACGTGAGATTGCGGATGTTATCGATGATTATCCACGCGATGAGGCGGCGCAAAAGGCACATCTGCGCCGAGAAGGGGGAGTGAGCTTATTTGGTTTGGGGCTTGGATTTGGGTTTTTCGTCTTTGCGCTGTTGGTTATTAATGTCCAGTTTTTGCCGATCTACGCCAAACCAAAAGAGAATGAAGTGCTATTTAACGCGTATGATATTGCTAAAACTACGCAAAACAGAGTAGCACTACGTTACCAGCAGACAGGAGCGTGTCCGACTGATCTGCCACTAAACTTTGATGAGCAGCAAGTACGTGTTCGTATCACTACGCAAGCAGCTGGCGCAGAGACCGATTGTGCGGTAGTAGCTACTATTCAAAATGTTCATTTTCCAATCCGCTATCTCAACGATCATATGCTGGTATTTTATCATCAGCCTAGTAGTGACAATTGGCAGTGTATCAGCTCATTAAATAAAGAGCTGGCACCGCCAAACTGCAATACTGACTAGGTGATAAAATTTAGGTCTTAGTATCGGTTACAATATGGTCGTCAGTTGGTGTTGCTTGGTTTTTGAGTGCTTCACTAAATTTTGTTAAATCCATCTTCTTAGCTTTACCAATATCTTCATCAAATAAGCTCTCAAGCTCGGCCATAGAGGATTGCGCGGATTCAATCAGACGTGCTTCGTCATCGTAGATAGCTTGCTGACGTTCAATCAAGTCATCATCATAGTCGCGGAAAGTCTGGATGGTCTCGCGCGCTGTTTCAGGAGACACGCCTAGCAGTTGTAATGATTCGCGCGACATATCAAGCGATGACAAGTAAGTCTCACGCCAAATATGACGGACGCCGACTTCACGCAAACGATAATAGTGTTGACGGTCACGCGCGCGTGCTAGTATCACCAGATCAGGATAGTTGTGATGCAAATACTCAGCGGTAGTAATAGAGCGCTCTAAATCGTCAACCGCGATGATAAACAGACGCGCTTTTTTTATACCAGCGGCTCGTAGTATCTCAGGGTTTTTGGGGTCGCCATAATAGACTTGGTTACCAAATTTACGCACAAAATCCACACGATTTGCTGAGCGTTCAATAGCGGTAAATTCGATATTGTGCATACGTAGTACGCGGCCAATAATTTGCCCCACTCGTCCGAAGCCTGCGATAATAACCGGATGTTCATGATTAGGAATAGTATCATGCTCACGGCTAGGTTTGCTTTTCTCGAAAATAGGTTCGCCGACTTTTTCTAGTAACAAGAAAGCAAATGGGGTTAAAGCCATCGATATGGTGACAATTAAATTGAGCATATTTGCCAAGTCAGGTCGTAGAACATTTTGCGCAGTAGCTACACTAAATAGTACAAAGGCAAATTCACCGCCCTGCGCTAGCGTGACCCCTAAGCGAATACTGGTCGGCCAGCGGTTGCCTGAGACTTTGGCGATAGTGGTGACGACTGCAAACTTAATAACCATCAAAGCAATCGCACAGCTGATAATAAATATAGGCTGCGCCATAATTAGTTTGACATCGGTGAGCATCCCCACTGACATAAAGAACAGGCCAAGTAGCAGACCTTTAAAGGGTTCAATACTCGCTTCTAGTTCATGTCGGTATTCAGAGTCAGCCAGCAAAACACCTGTCAAAAATGCACCTAAAGCCATAGATAGGCCAATTTGTCCCATCAAAATCGATACGCCCATTACGATAAATAAGGCGACTGCAGTCAATAGCTCTGATGCGCCGCTGGAGGCTACAAATTTAAAGAAGGGCCGGACAACGTAGCGGCTGGCAAGGATTAAGCCGCCAAAAACGGCAAAAACCTTGGCAAAATAAATCAAATCATAACTTTGTTCGCGCACCCCTGACAAAAAAGGAATAACCGCTAATAACGGAATTACAGCGATATCTTGGAACAGTAAAATAGTAAAGGCTTCGCGTCCATGAGTACTAGAGAGCTGCTGCTTTTCAGTAAGTATCTGCAGGACAAAAGCGGTCGATGAGAGGGCGAGACCGAAACCGACGATAAAAGCGGTATCTAATTTTAAGGAGAAAAACTGGTGTAAAACTGCCATTAATAGCGCACCAGTGAGCCCCACTTGCAGTCCGCCAAGCACGAAGATAGAGCGGCGCAGCGCCCACAAACGTGACGGTTGTAGCTCAAGGCCAATAATGAACAGTAGCATCACCACGCCAAATTCAGAGAAGTGTAGTAAGCTCTCAGCATCGCCTGCCACATCTAGCGCACTAGGGCCAAGGATTAATCCGGTAATTAGATAACCAAGAACCGTGGCAATACCAAAGCGTTTGCCTAGAGGGACGAACAGCAGTGCTGCACCCAAAAATATCGTGGCCTGTAACATCAGGTTTGGTGAGCCAGCAGCGGCAGCGAACATACAAAATCCTTAGCAATCAATATAAAACTTCAGTATAAAACTAGAGTAGGGATGCCTTAATTATAAAACCTAATGGGCAGCCTACTTATCAAAAGAGTGCTGTTTTAGCTATTTTTTGTGATAAATTTTCCACACACCATTATCTGCAAGTGGGTTGCTATAGGCATCGTTACGGCGCTTGCGCGGTGTTTGCCGACTATCGACAATCTTAAAATCTGGTAAGGCATGAACGATCAGTCCAGTACGATAAAAACGAATACGTTCAGGGTCTAACAGCTTACCTTTGGGGTCGCGGCAAAACACATACGCGCGCAGATCAATAAATTCACGATGCGCTACTAGTCTTGCCTCATCATCGTTATCAAATACCGCTGCCATACGCTCCAGCTCCTCAGCATTATAGTCACCGCATTTGTCCGTTAACGCACCCACTGAACCAAAGCTTTTAGACTCTTTAGCACGAGTTTTTGTCAGATGCAGGCGCTGGACATGGTAAATGAACTGCGGGATCTCAAGGCTGGCAGGTAGCGGTAGGTAATCAGGCGGTAGATAGGCAGCAGGATAAAAAGCCATCGCTCGATCAAGCAGGTTTTGCCAGCGCTGCTGATAAGCTTGCACTTCTTTTAGATTGCCCTCAAAGATGGGCATATCACGAATTTGACGTAAAATATCAGGGGGAAATTGCTCGTTGCGAAAACTGGCAATATCTTCTTGTAGCGTCGATAACAACGCTTTAGCATGTTTTTTACCGTCTTTTGAGAGCGGATCATCAATGTAGTCAGGGGCGACAAAAGGCGCAGAACGTCTGGACATAATAGTACGTCATTATAAAAAAGTTGAAAAATAGCTAATAAATCAAGATTTTAAGCTTAACTACTGTATTCAATAGCTATTTGTTAAAGATAAATCGATAGTTATTATAACCATATAACGCCTTATAGATTCAATTTGTTTGCTACGGATTACATCACAGTAGAGTATAGATAGTAGGTTTATTATGAAGTGGAACTTGTTGATCAAAGTAATAGGCAAAATAATTATCCGCCTATCGTATATGATCGATGTCTAGATATGAGCATTAGAGTGATGCTACCAACTACTAACTATTGGACTGGTTATTTGAATAGTGGCGATAGTTTGGCTAGTCTAGTCTGTATTTGATTAAATTTATTGATTTAACGGGGGTAGCAAATAACTGTACGACTTTTAACAATTAATGATTGTGACCTAAGTGACCACCTGAGGTGCCTATAGGACGCTCCGATATGTTGCAGACTAGTGCCTCACTGTGAGCTTTAGTTTGTGGATGCGATAAGCTTTCTACCTGAATAGTGGCGTGATGAATGCTCAATTCTTGCAAGTGTTGTTCCAGCTCAGCGATAAGGAGGCTTGCCTCCGAGATACTCATATCACCATCGACCACGATATGACAGGATAGGGCATTGAGACCGCTGGTAATGCTCCAAACATGCAAGTCATGCACTTTTTGTACTTGCGAATGTGCTAGCAATCGTTGTTCTATTTCAATCAATGATACGCCTACTGGCGTACCCTCCATCAAGATATGTACTGAATCGCGCACTACACGGTAGCCGCTGATAATAATGAGAATAGCAACAATAACTGAGGCCGCTGCATCGGCCCATACCCAACCAAAACCCATCATAAGCAGGGCGGCGATAATGGCGGCGACTGAGCCCATAAGATCACTTAATACATGCAAATAAGCGCTTTGCATATTGAGGTTAACCGGCTCTTTATCCTCAGCTGATTTGTTACTATCTGCACCATGACTGTGTCCGTGAGTGCCACTATTGCTGCTACCACGGTGCATAAGCCACGCCACCAAAATATTGACTAGCATACCGATCGTAGCAATGATAAGCATGCCTTGAGTGGCGATCTCCGGCGGTGAGTTGAGACGCTTAATAGCCTCATAAAATATCATTAGCGCAATGATAATAAGCGTTGCACCATTGATCCCAGCGACTAAAATCTCAAAGCGTTTATAGCCAAAAGTCTTTTGATGGTTAGCGGCTTTTTCGCCAATTCTAAACGCCATTAAAGTAGCGCCTAAAGCAACAGCATCACTAAGCATATGACCGGCATCTGATAATAGAGCCAAGCTCCCGGTCAGTAGTCCACCGATAGCTTCGATCAGCATGTAGCCTGTAATGATAAGAAAGCTAAACAATAAGGTGCGCTGGTAGCCCGAGGTATCACGCGGAGCGACAGTTTGTTCTAAATGCTCATCATGGTCATGACCGCCCTCATCACCATAAGTATAGCTTTTAGTCTTATTGTTTTTTTTGAGATTGGGATGCTTTGGACTCATAACCACACCGAAAAACAATTATAGTAAAAAAGAACTTAACATATTTAGTGTCATTAAGCTGTAAAAAGCGATTAAAAGCAAAACCGCAGAGATCGTGATTTTGTTTGGTTTTTACTACCAGCCAATAGGATCGATATCCAAAGTGAGCTTAAGGTATTTGGCACTTGACATCGTCAGTACCGATGGCCACCAGTGCTCTAATATATGATGTAGCTGAGGACGCTCTTTGGCTAACAGCAGCAACTGTGAGTGATAGCGGCTGTTCTTCTTACTCATGGGTGCATCAATGGGACCAAGCACCGCTAAATTATGAGCATCTGGCAGACCTGCAATAGCGTCTGTTAATGCTTGGGTCGTTGCAGCAAGGGTTTTACCTTCGCAGCGAATCAAGGCTGCATAACTATAAGGCGGTAAGCCCATCATTTTGCGCTCTTGCAATAGCTGGCGCGCAAATGATAAATAACCATCTTTTACTAGTTTCAATAATAGCTCGTTATCAGGCTGCAAAGTTTGAATCAGAACGCATCCAGCTTTGTCGCCACGTCCGGCACGTCCAGCTACTTGAATCATAAGTTGAGCGGTATGTTCAGGGGAGCGAAAGTCTGCTGATAAAAACCCACGATCAGCATTGGGCAGACAAACCAGCGTGACATTGGGGAAATGGTGACCCTTGGCAACCATTTGCGTGCCAACGAGTATAGCGGGCTTACCTTGATTAATACGCTGGTAGATATTTTCCCAGCTGTCTTTGCGCCTAGTAGTATCACGATCGATTTGAATGATAGGGTATAGCGTTTTACTGGTCTGCGGATTGGCAAAGAGAGCATGCAAATTCTCGCTAAGCCGCGTGGTACCAAGACCTCTTGCATCTAAGTTTTGACTGGCGCAATCAGGACAAACCGCCGGTATATAAGCTTGCCAATCGCAGTGATGACATTTCAAATAGGAATTTTGCTGGTTTTGGCTACTGTAATGCACCGTCAGATGAGCATCACAGCGCGGACAGTCCGCCTGCCAACCGCAAGACTCGCAGAGCAGTACAGGAGCATAACCGCGCCGGTTCAAAAACACTAAAACCTGATCGCCTGCCTCCAGTGTTTGCCGAATGGCAGTAATTAAGGCATCGGTCAGACCCGTATCAAAGCTTGCACCATCGTCTTGGCTTTGTTGATGGGTGCTTTGCAGACGTGCATCTATCAGCTGCATAGTGGCAGGGTTTGCTAGTCCTGGCCGCGTACGTAATTGATACTCAACCAGTTTAGCGTCATCAACCAATTTTAGATGTTCAAGGGTAGGAGTCGCTGTACCTAGTATTACTGGTATTTTTTGTTGTAGGCCGCGGTATAGCGCCACGTCGCTTGCGTGATAACGTAGGGTGTCTTGTTGCTTATAAGAAGCATCATGCGCCTCATCAACGACAATCAAGCCTAAATTAGCGAACGGATAGAGCACCGCTGAGCGTGTACCGATAATGATTTGCGCGTGCCCTGTGCGGCAATCTTGCCAACCTTGCAAGCGATAAGTATTGGTCATACCTGAATGTAAAAGCACAATCTGCGCGGCAAAACGACTGGCAAAGCGCGCCCGCGTTTGCGGGGTCAGCCCAATCTCCGGCACTAGGATTAACACCTGTTTGCCTGCTTCTAATACCGCTTGCATAGCCTGCAAGTACACTTCAGTTTTACCACTACCGGTAATACCATTGAGCAAAAACCCAGTATATTCCTCAGCTTGCTGGGCGCTAACGATAGCGTCAACGGCTAGCTTTTGCTCTTCGTTTAAGTCCAATGGCATTTTAGCCAGTTTGACCGTTAAAGGCGCTATTTTAGGTTCAATAAAACGCTCAATAAGACCTTTATCTTCAAGCGTTTTTAAAAAAGAGCGCTGCATACCTTCGAGTAATAGTACATCTTCGCTAGCACCGCGCTTGCCATGCAGTTTTAGCATGTCAAATTGCTGCTTTTGCTTTTTGGCATTGGCACGAAAGTCATCGTCAGTGACATGCGGTAGAATGCGCCAATGAGTAATAAGCAAATCTAATGGTTTGCCTTGGCGCACAAGGCTTGGCAGCATGACTGCCAGCACGTCGCCAAGTGGATAATGATAATAGCGTGCCAACCAATAGGCAAGCTTGAGCATACTGGCGTCCAAAATAGGCTCGCTATCTAAGCACTTATAAATTGGTTTTAGCTTACTAGCAGGTACATTGCTATCTGCTGGAGAGATATGAGCCACTACAATACCAATTAAGGTTTGTCGACCAAACGGTACTTCAACTCGGCTGCCGATTTTAGGTAAAGCGGCGTTTGATGAGGCCTTCTCTGCTGGCACGCTATAGTCAAATACCCGGTAAAGGGGCACGGGCAGGGCAACTTGTACCAACATAAGACGCTTGCAACCTTACTATGAGTTAAAATAGGAATCAAAAATAAAGGGGGAGAAACCAATAAGCTTAGCACGATGCTAAGCTTATAATGGATGATGCAAAACAAAGACACGTCCTATTCAATATATAAAATAGATTCAATTTCTACGACACCGCCTTTGGGAAGCGCTGCAACTTGCACGGCTGCGCGCGCCGGATATGGCTCACTCAAATTGGCTACAAATACGTCGTTGAGCGCAGCAAAGTCGTTCAAATCGGTCAATGATACGTTGAATTTGACCACGTCATTAATACTACCGCCAGCCGCTTCGCAAATGGCTTTGATATTGGCAAATACTTGCTTGGCCTGCGCCTCAAAGCCATCTTGCAACTCCATAGTTTCAGGATCAAGACCGAGCTGACCTGAGATATAAACGGTATTGCCAACTTTTATAGCTTGCGAGTAAGTACCAACGGCTGCTGGAGCATTATCAGTTTGAATGGTTTGACGGGTCATGTGATGTCCTTGTTTCTTAATAAATTAATAAAAAATAATGATTAAGTTTTATAGTTGATAAAGGCGGATGATATTCGGAAAACCTAACAACGAGCGTAGATCGCGGATGCCTTGCGCTAAGTGATTGCGACTACGCACGATCACATGAACGATAGTATCACTACTACGTACATCAACCTTTTCTACGCCAATATTTAATTGGCGCAGATGATAGATGACTTCACTAATTTGCTCATCGCTTAGCGCTATAGACAGCTTTAGATAAGCGGGAAAACGAACTTTTCCGCTGTTTTTGCCGCTATGCTCGCCGGACTCATTTTGGTTGGTTGCCTTATCGTCACGCCAACGCAGCTGTATGATTTGATAAGGATTGTCTTTACGAATATCATCCAAAGAGAAGCATTTGTGACGATGGACGACTAAGCCATGCCGTGATAAATGCCCGACAATAGGATCACCATAGATAGGATGACAGCAATTGGCAAAATCAATCTCAACACCGGCAACATTGGCAATGAGCTGCTGCGGCTGCGCAGTATCATCATCGCTATAGCACTCGGCATTTAAACAGGCCATCTCATCACTAAACAGGCGCGATACTACCAGCTGCGGTAGCAAAGTACCAGAGCTTATCTGCTCAAATAACGCACTTTTTTCTGGTAAACCGCGCCACTCAAGAAGGTTAGTCCAGTCGCTTGCGCTTAAATCATCAAGGTTTTTTTGATGGGTTTTGAGAGCTCGATCCAGCGCTTGTTGACCGTGGTGTTGTTTATCGGCAGCAGTTAAATCTTTGAACCAGCGCAAAATCTCCTCGCGCGCTTTATTGGTCACTACAAAACCCAACCATTCCGCTTTGGGTTGAGAATGATTGTTGATTTCAATTTCAACCAGTTGTCCGTTTTTGACTACAGTACCTAATTTGGCTTTTTTGTTATCAATATTGGCACCGACTGCCACATTGCCGATCATCGGACCCACAGCATAAGCAAAGTCGAGCGCCGTTGCGCCTTGCGGTAGCTCATAAGCACGGCCTTGCGGACTGTAACAAATAATCTTACTAGAGTGCAGATAATCCATCAGCTCGTTAATAGTAGATACTGCGGCCGTAAAGTCAGGATTGTTCTCATCTATCGTTTCTTCATCTACTAAGTCTTTCATATTACGTAAAGACGCTTGAATGACGGATTGACTAACATCAGAGGCGTGCTCAGCGCCAATAACGCCCAATCTGGCTGCATTCTGCATTTTTTTGGTCAAAATGGTCACTTTAATAACATCGTTATCACGCTCATAAATAAGCGTAAGTGACTGATTGCCGCCTGGTAGTGGCCGACGAATATTATCTTGAATATGAGTGTCGTCGATCTGGTATTTTTTGATTAAATAATAGGCTAGCTTGTCACAGGCTTCAATACTATCAAGGACAATCTCAAAAGCATAATGCCGTAGTAGTGCATTAATCTCGCCGCGGTTACGGAAAAATTGTCGATAAATAGCCACGCGATTATCAAGCACTTTGACGTGTCCATTAAGCTCTAGGTTATTTAGTACAATACTTAGATAACGGTGAATAGCCTCCCTTTGGAAATTACGCCCAAGGCCATGTTGCAAAAGCTTATCCGATAAACGATTGTACATCTCAGAGTCAAGGTTGCGGTAGCACAGTACTTCAATATAATCAGCAATATCGTTGAGACCCATTAGACGGGCAAAGGGCACATAAAAGTCCAAGGTTTCTTGCGCCGTGGTACGCTGTTTTTCAGGGCTAACGGCATCTAGTGTCGACATATTGTGCAAGCGATCGGCAAGCTTGATAATAAGTACGCGCGGATCAGCAAGGGTTGCCGTCAAGATTTTGTGAAAAGTAGCGGCTTTGTTTTGCTGCTTATTATGATTGGAAGACTTTAGTTTAGTAACCCCATCGACCAATCTTGCAACCACTTTACCGTAGCGCTCTTCTAGCTGCTCATCAGTGACATCAGTATCTTCAACCGTATCGTGCAAGATCGCGGCGATAATGGTATCTCTATCCAAACGAAAACCTGCTAATATTTCAGCAACTGCGATCGGATGGGTAATATAAGGCTCACCTGATTTGCGCTTATCCTTGATATGAGCAATGTCACCAAACACACAAGCATCAACAATATCACTGCGTTCAGAGGCAGACAAATATCCAACCGAGCGCAGCAAGTTATACTGGGCTTCATCAACCAAAGGGTGACTAAGTTTGGTTAAGGTCTGGCTCATAGAAGAGAAATCCTATTGTTCATAATGGTATTAGTAATGGTCAGTTTTGATTAACGCAAGACCACCCTCTAATTAATCGCAAATTGCGTCCAATGTCAACAACTAACATAGTAGAGGATAGAAAAACATTGTGTTTAATATTTTAAATAGTTGCACCTATGAAGTTGCAGCTCCTGAATTTGATAATAATGGTTTGAGTATTGTTGATAGACTTAGACGACAAAACCACAGTATAAAACTGTGGTTTCATTGGTAATCTTCGCTGATAAGGCTTTATCCTTATAGTGAAGTCGTTACTTGAGCGGCTGGTACGAAATTAAAAACTATGGTCACCTGATAACGCTAAATCCAGCGAACTGGTTGCAAAATTATGCTCAGGCTGATTAAGAATATCACGCGTGATTTTACCTGCCGCAATCTCACGCAGTGCCAATACCGTAGGTTTGTCGTTGTCGACATCTACTAAAGGCTCAGCGATACCTTTAGCTAACTGGCGCGCGCGTTTGCTAGCAACCAAAACCAGCTCAAAGCGATTATCAACATTTTCCAAACAATCTTCAATCGTTACTCGTGCCATAGATAGCTACCTCGGTTGTTTTTATCACTTACTTTGACTACTCGCTAGATGATAAAAAGAATATTAAAATAAAAAACTGGTATTTAAAATAAAAAAATATTATTTAAAAATAATATAAATTAACCCGCTATTATAACACTTTTTAGCCTGTGGCGCAGTGTCTATTTATGAGTTATCAAACACGCTCTGGGTTTGATGTTTTGAATAAAGCTTTTTTGCTAACTGATTCAAAGAGGGTCTGCCTCTCCTGAGAGCAAATTTTTGATCGTACGATTATAACGCTGTTGTTGACGCTGCAAAGTCTGCCTATCAGCAACAATAATGGCTTTTAGCTCAGTTAGTGCTACCTCAAAATTATCATTAATAACCACATAATCAGCATGCACGTATTGAGATATCTCAGTTACTGAGCCTGCCAAACGCTGCTCTATGACGTCGGTGCTGTCTTGCGCGCGGGTTGATAGACGTTGACGTAGAGAGGCGATGCTGGGCGGCAAAATAAAAATCATTATGGCATCGGGGAAAATATTTTTGACCTGCAAAGCACCTTGCCAGTCAATCTCTAGTATCACATCAATGCCTGCTTGCAGCTGTGTGCGCACACTTTGCTCCGAGGTGCCATAATAGTTACCAAATACCTCAGCGTACTCCAAAAACTTACCGTCATTGATCGCCTCTTTAAAGGTGTTAATAGTTGTGAAGTGATAATGCTGACCATCGATCTCACCGGAACGCGGCGGACGAGTAGTATGAGAGATACTTACGGTTAAATCGTTGGTAGTGGCAAGTAGCTGCTTAACCAAGGAGGTCTTGCCTGTGCCAGAGGCAGCAGTAATAATAAATAAGGAACCAGTCATACATTACGTCCTAATAAGAGGGTGTCCTAGTAAAAAAAGGAGGGCTGGTAAAAACAAAAAGCGACATCATGTAAGATAATAATAAGGCTGCAAGTTTTTTCAGTCTTACTTATCTGTTTTATGCTAAATGATATCAGTTATAGTATTTTAAAAGGCAATAAAAGCAAATTATGCTAAAGTAGGGCATTTATTTAACCCTAAGCTGTTAACATTAAGTTTTATATTCAAATTATCCAATGATAGGCTGCTTTATGCAAATATATCTTGCCAATCCACGCGGTTTTTGTGCCGGTGTGGACCGCGCCATTGCGATTGTCAATGAAGCATTGACACGTTTTGAACCTCCCATTTATGTACGTCATGAAGTCGTGCACAATAAATTTGTCGTCTCAGACTTAGCTAATCGCGGTGCGGTGTTCGTCGAAGAGCTGCACGAAGTACCGGATGGCTCTATCGTCATCTTCTCCGCGCACGGAGTCTCAAAGGCGGTAGAAGATGAGGCCAAACGTCGTGACCTGACGGTTTTTGATGCTACCTGTCCGCTGGTGACGAAAGTGCATATCGAGGTGGCAAAGTTTGCTCAAGACGGTATGGATGCGGTACTAATCGGTCATGCTGGTCATCCTGAGGTTGAAGGTACGATGGGGCGCTTTAACCGCAAACATGGCGGGCAAATTCATCTGGTCGAAAATGAAACTGATGTCGATAAATTGAGCGTGCAGAATGATGATCGCCTAGCATTCGTTACCCAAACCACGCTATCAATGGATGATACCGCACGCGTCATTGATGCGCTCAAAGATAAATTTCCCAGTATTCAGGGGCCGCGCAAAGATGATATCTGCTATGCCACCCAAAACCGTCAAGACGCGGTGAAAGACTTGGCTGGTCGCTGTGAGGTGGTGTTAGTTGTCGGCTCACCTAACTCTTCAAACTCAAACCGTCTACGCGAATTGGCTGAGCGTATGAGCTGCAAAGCTTACTTGATCGATAATGCTAGCGAGATGAAACGTATGTGGTTTGAGGGCGTACAGAATGTCGGTGTCACCGCTGGTGCCTCTGCTCCTGAGATTTTGATTCAAGAAGTGCTACAACAACTGCAAGATTGGGGCGGTCAGACACCTAACGAGCTCTCAGGTATCGAAGAAAATGTAACTTTTAGTTTGCCCAAAGCTCTGCGAATTCCGGTTACGCAAGTAGGAAAATAGCTACCACGATAAAAGGTGCTCGACAAAAAAATACCAACAATCATAAATATTAAGGATAATTATGGCAGCTTATTACCACCTAATAAAACGTGACCAGCAAGCAGATGGCGTTTGTGTGGCACACTATCAGTCAACTGAGCATGCACAGGGCGCCTGGAATGCGCATGAGCAACACATGGCACCAGCGACTGGGATACTAGCGGCCGAATTAGAGCAATATTTGCCGCAAGATAATATGCGTATTGCTCGCGTTAGTCTTGATATTTTAGGTCTGATCCCGCTTGATGATTTTACCATTACTACGCGCTGTATTCGTCCTGGCAGAACCATTGAGCTAATAGAGTCAGTGATGAGCAGCCGGGGCCGTGATTGTATCATTGCGCGTGCTTGGCGATTGATGACCCAAGATACTAGTGCTATTGCTGGTTTAGAGGACAGCCCAGCCCAGCATAATCCTGAGAATCTGCCCGCTTGGGATGAGATGAAAGGCTGGCCTGGTGGCTATATTAAGAGCTTGCATTTAGTTGCTGATCCTAACCGGCGTCCAGGACACGGAACAGTATGGCTCACCAACGATTTGGAGATGGTCGCAGACTCTCCTACCGCCGATGTGGTACGTTTATTAGGTATGGTAGATACCGCTAATGGCGTTGTGCCCAGACTCGGACTCAATGTCTCAGAGTTAGGATGGGTATTTCCCAATACCGATCTGCAAATTCACATGCATCGTGCACCAAAAGGGCACTGGCTTGGTATCGAAGCGGTGCAGCAATACGGTACTGACGGTATTGGCCTGACCAGTGCTATCTTGCACGACGTTCATGGGCCGTTTGGTCGTAGTGAGCAGATCCTTACGATACGTCCTATGCCAAACTAAGGTAAAGCCATATAAAAGGTTTTATGATTTTAAAAAATGAAATAAAAGTATGTGTTTAATTTATTATGCTAATGGTAAAGAATAAGGTGTAATGGTTATAGTAGCTTTTAATAGAACCCTGATTTATACTGAATAAGATATCATTATTCTTAGTATGGAATTAATATTTGATTAGGTTGTAGTGATGGACTTAGTTATTTGAGATGGAATTGAGAAGCACTAAATTAAAGGCTTAAAAGGTTTTATTTGCCATTCACTTTTGAAGGAGAAACGAGATGAGCGACAAAAAATGTCCTTATGATAACACCCCGCTTACCATGAGTAATGGTGCCCCTGTGGTTGATAACGAGAATAGTAAAACCGCTGGCAAGCGTGGCCCGCTACTAGCAGAAGACTTGTGGCTTAACGAAAAGCTTGCTGATCTTAACCGCGAGATTATTCCTGAGCGCCGTATGCACGCCAAAGGCTCGGGCGCGTTTGGTACCTTTACCGTAACTAACGATATCACGAAATACACGCGTGCTGATATCTTTAGCGAAGTGGGTAAGCAGACTGAGATGTTCGCTCGCTTTAGTACCGTAGCAGGCGAGCGCGGAGCTGCCGATGCTGAGCGTGATATTCGCGGCTTTGCGCTTAAGTTCTATACCAATCAAGGTATTTGGGACTTAGTGGGTAATAATACGCCCGTATTCTTCGTCCGTGATCCGCGTAAGTTCCCTGATTTGAATAAAGCCGTTAAGCGTGACCCGCGTACCAATATGCGTTCGGCGACCAATAACTGGGACTTTTGGACGTTATTGCCAGAATCCTTGCATCAGGTCACGATCACTATGAGCGAGCGTGGTATTCCAGCCTCTTATAGACACATGCACGGCTTTGGCTCGCACACTTATAGCTTTATTAATAATGACAATGAGCGTTTTTGGGTCAAATTCCACTTCGTTACCCAGCAAGGTATCAAAAACTTAACCGATGCTGAAGCGGCTGAGATCATCGCTAGCAATCGTGAAAGCCATCAAGAAGATCTGCTCAATGCCATTGATAATGGCGACTTTCCCAAGTGGAAAATGTATGTACAGATTATGCCAGAAGAAGAGGCGGATCAAGTACCCTATCATCCGTTTGACTTGAGTAAAGTGTGGCCAAAAGGCGACTATCCGCTGATCGAAGTCGGCGAGTTTGAGCTTAATAGAAACGCGGAAAACTATTTCTTAGATGTTGAGCAAGCGGCCTTTGCACCAAATAATTTGGTGCCAGGCATCAGTGCTTCACCAGATAAAATGCTACAAGCACGTCTGTTCAGCTATGCTGATGCCCAGCGCTACCGCGTCGGGGTGAATCATAAGCAGATTCCGGTGAATAAACCCACTTGTCCTGTGACCAGTAACCACCGTGATGGTCAGGTACGTGTTGATGACAACTACGGCGGCCGTCCGCACTATACGCCAAATAGCTTTGAGCAGTGGCAAGAACAGCCGCAGTACGCTGAGCCGCCCCTCAAGATCGACGGTTATGCTGATCACTATGACTTCCGTGAAGATGATAATGACTACTTTAGTCAGCCTCGTGCGCTCTTTAACCTGATGAATGATGAGCAAAAGCAGGCGCTGTTTGATAATACGGCAAGAGCGATGGGTGATGCGTTAGACTTTATCAAGTATCGTCATATTCGTAACTGTCATTGGTGTGATCCGGCTTACGGCGCAGGGGTTGCTAAAGCGCTAGGATTGAGCGTTGAAGATGCGCTGGCCGCTCGCGATACCGATCCTGCTCGTGATTTGCCTAGCTGTTTGTAGTTAATGATGGTCTGTAGTTAATAATCAATATAAAATCAAAGCACCGCTCAAGGAGACTTGGGCGGTGCTTTTTTGTTTAAGCACGGTTTTTAACTTACTCATGCTTGAAAAATCCCTTAGTGACCCTATTAGTATAGACAGTCCAGTACTAACCTAAGGTCAATATTAAAGCGGACACCAATATACTAAACCATGAATTTTAATATAAATTAAAGGAGTTTTTTATGAGCAAAGACAGTCAAGCCGATAATCAAAACGTCGGTAGCCAAAGCGTTGACGAACAAAGTGTTGATAACCAAAACCCGAATAAAGAGGTAAAAAAACACAGTTTTGAAGCTGAAGTCGCACAATTGCTGCACTTAGTGACCCACTCACTATATTCTAATGCTGATATTTTTGTGCGTGAGCTGGTCTCAAACGCCTCTGACGCTTGTGATAAATTACGCTTTGAAGCCACCAATGACGATAGCCTGTATGAGAATGACGGCGAGCTGCGTATTCGCATTGCTGTCGACGAGGACGCCAAAACCATTACCTTTATCGATAACGGTATCGGCATGAATGAAGCCGATGCGATTGAAAATTTGGGTACGATTGCCAAATCTGGTACTAAAGCATTTTTGGATAAATTATCTGAGTCACAAAAACAAGACGGTCAGCTGATTGGTCAGTTCGGGGTCGGTTTTTACTCAGGATTCATCGTTGCAGATAAGATTGCGGTTGAATCACGTAAAGCGGGCGACCCTAAAGATAAAGGCGTACGCTGGGTATCTGATGGTAGTGGTAGCTTCACGGTTGAGACCATTAATAAAGATACGCGCGGTACCAGCATTACTTTGCATCTAAAAGAAGAATATACGGATGGCGAAGATAACTATTTAGACCGCGCTAGAATCAAGCGTTTGGTCAATAAATACTCAGACCATATCAGCTTGCCTATTCAGATGCGTAAAGAAGTTTGGCAAGAAGACGTCGTTGACGAAGAAGAGAACTCTGACGATTCTGAAAACAGTGCAGCGCCAAGTGGCGAGATGGTGCTAACCGATGAGTGGGAAACTATCAATAAAGCCAGCGCGCTCTGGACTCGCTCAGCCTCTGAAATTGACGATGAGGAGTACGTTGATTTTTATAAAAACATCACTTATGACTTCGATGAGCCACTGACTTGGACGCACAACCGCGTAGAAGGACGCGTACAGTATACCCAGCTGTTGTACATTCCTAAAAAAGCGCCGATGGATCTGTACACCCGTGAGCAGCAACATGGGCTCAAGCTCTATGTCAAACGCGTATTTATCATGGATGACGCTGAGCAGCTACTGCCAATGTATCTGCGATTCGTCAAAGGGGTGATTGATTCTGCTGATTTGCCATTGAACGTCAGCCGTGAGCTCTTGCAAGAATCGCGTGATGTCAAATCTATCCGTGAAGGTAACGCGCGCCGTACTTTAACTATGCTGGCAAGCCTTGCTAATAGCGAGGATAGCGACAAGCAAGACAAATTTGCCCAGTTCTATAGTGAGTTTGGCGATGTCATCAAAGAAGGTCTTGGCGAGGACATGGGCAACCAAGAGCGCATTGCTAAATTGCTGCGCTATGCCACCAGCACTAATGATAAGGTTGAAACCAGCTTCGAAGATTATAAAGGCCGGATGCAGGATGGACAAAAGGCCATTTACTATCTAACGGCTGATAACCTTGCCGCTGCCAAAAACAGCCCGCAGCTTGAGCTGTTCAAAAAGAAGGGTATTGAAGTTATACTAATGACCAGCCGTGTCGATGAGTGGGCCATGAACTTCTTAACCCAGTTTGACGGTACGCCGCTACAAAATATCGCTAAAGGTGCGGTAGATTTAGGCGACTTGCAAGACGAAGAAGAAAAAGCTGAAGCTTCAAAGGCTGAGGAAGCCATGAAACCGGTGGTTGATAAGCTTAAAACTGCACTTGGTGGTCGTGCCAAAGATGTACGAGTATCTAACCGTCTGGTCGATAGTCCAGCGATACTCGTGACGCCAGAGGGTGAGCTGTCGCCGCAAATGATTCAGATGCTCAAGCAAATGGGCCAAGAAGTGCCGGACACGCAGCCTATCTTAGAAGTCAACCCTGATCATCCACTAATTAAAAAGCTGGATGGTAATGAGCAGTTTAACGATTTGGCGCAAGTGATTTTTGATCAAGCGCTGCTGGCAGACGGTGGTCAGCTTGAGGATCCTGCAGCTTATCTTAAGCGCGTTAACGAGCTATTGATGCGTTGATACTATAGGTTTTTAATTAAAAAGAGGTCTTAAAAAATTAAGGCCTCTTTTTTTGTAGTTATCAGCTGATTTTTTATCATAGTTACAATATTCCATTACTAATGAGGTCAAACTAATAACATCTAGATAAATGCTAACGAGTTTTTATAAAGTGAGTTTTTACAAATCAGCCTTATCGTCTTAGCTGACAATCCGTTACAATCGCGATATATTAGCTAGCTAAACTATTAAGCTACGTAAACGGTATAAATTATAAGTCGTCAATCTATAACGATACCTATTTTTCTCGACCGGATAGAGGTCTAAGTCTTTGTCACTTTCGTCGCCAAAAACTATCTCCCTTCAGCGCTTCTCCTTGAATTTTGCTGCCAATATTATAGCCACTCTATGGATGCTAGTAGGGTCAACGCGCGCTTTTTCTTGGGTAAAACCTACCTTTTTCCAGTTTGCTCTGTTTGCAACACTGGCGCTTGGCAGTAATGTGCTATTTTCATGGTTAGTGGCTACGAGCGGTAGTGTTTTTAATGAACAAGGGCTGGTTAGCTATTTGATATGGCCAGTAATTATTTTGCTTGCTGGTATTATCCTTGCTCGGCGCTCGGGCAATCAGATGCTGGTGTTTGTACCCGTAGTACTGTGGCTAGTTGCTGATACCCTAGCGGCTTTACTGCAAAGTATTGTGCAGCTTTTAGGCAATCATGGCTGGTTACCTGGGTGGAGCTATTCGTTTTTACCTATTCTGTTTTTAGTATTGTTCTTATGGCAAACGCTAGCTCTGTTATGGATTTTTGCGCGAAGGCAGCGCACCCCCTGGTGGGAGCGCATTATTGTTTTAATTGGCGCAGTAGCTTTACTGACCATTTGGCAACGTAACGTCGCCGATCAGCCTATTTTTAAGCAAATCCCAATAGAGGCTACGCTTGAGGAGGCTGCGCTGTACGAGCAGCCGCGTTTATTGCAGCAAGCGCTAAGCAGTATCGACCCAAGCGTATTGGGGGAGACGGACTGGTATTTTATGGGGGTGGCCGGGTTTTCTGATCAAGACGTCTTTCGCTCTGAGATCAATAAAGTACGCGAGCTGTTTGATGTACGCTTTGGTACCAGCGGTAACTCTTTATCTTTGATTAATAATACTTATAGCTGGCTTGATGAACCCATAGCGACCAAAACTAGTATTTTAGAAGGCCTGAAAAAAATCGGTGAGCAGATGAACGCTGATGAGGACGTATTATTGCTCACTCTATCCTCACATGGCAACGAGGATATTATTCAGTTGTACAATCCGCCACTTATGATGGATAACTTAGATGCCACATGGTTACGTGAGGCTTTAGATGCTTCAGGTATTCGCTGGCGGGTTATTGTGGTTTCTGCGTGTTATTCAGGCTCGTTTATCGATGAGCTATCCTCGCCAACGACAGTAGTTATCACTGCCTCAGCTGCTGATAAAATGTCGTTTGGCTGTACCAACACAGCCGAGATGACTTATTTCGGTCAGGCGTTTTTTGCAGAGAGCCTGCGTGAGAATAATAGCTTTGCTGCCGCCTTTAAAGATGCTCGTTTGCGCGTCAGGCAGCGCGAAGACTCAATGGGCTTTGAGTCCTCTGATCCGCAAATGGCTATCGGTAGCCTTATGGAAACCGCGTTGCCTGCTTTTGAGCAAGCTTTATTTGATAAAAATGGTTCTACAACCATGAGCATTACTGATAATAATACCCCTGTTACCAATTGATGTTGCTACTCTTTGTATAATATCCGATAGTGAGTACGAGGCTTATTAAAACATACCTTATATTTTTATAAATTACGACTTGTTTTGATTAATTAAGAGGTTATTTATGAACACTACTTACAATCACAACTTATCTGCCAATACTCAACTCACTCAAGAGAGTGCCAATCGCTGCTTTGATGGCGAGCAACATTATTATAGTCATCAGTCGACATCCACTAAAACAATGATGACCTTTAGTATCTACTTGCCAGATGAGGCACTAGCAGGTAAGCGCTGTCCGGCGATTTTATACTTGTCAGGTCTAACTTGTAATGCAGACAATGTCACCCATAAAGCGCATTTTCAAAAAAAGTGTAGTGAGCTTGGCATGATCTTTATTGCCCCTGATACCTCACCTCGTAGCGACGAAGATGCTGGACTTGAGGTGCCTAATGACGATCGTTATTTCGTTGGTCAAGGGGCCAGCTACTATGTTGACGCTACTCGCGAGCCGTGGTCAGAGCATTTTAATATGCAAACCTATATCGTTGATGAATTGTATGACTTACTACGCTCAGAGTTTGCTATTAGCAGTATCGGTATCATGGGCCACTCAATGGGTGGACACGGAGCACTATTACTAGGCTTCAAATTCCCCAGTAAATTCGTCAGTGTCTCAGCACTATCACCTGTTTGTGCTGCGAGCCAGTCAGCTTGGGGAGAGGCCGCTTATACCGAATACTTTGGCGAGGATAAGTCGTTATGGGCGCAAGCGGATGCCGCACAAATGATTGAGAAGGTAGGGCGCCAGTATGCCAGTATTTTGGTTGATCAAGGCGCAGCGGATAACTTCTTGGCAGAAGGGCAGCTACAAACTCCTAAACTACAAGAGGCTTGTCAAAAAGCCAAACAACCATTAACGCTACGCTATCAGGCAGGTCATGATCACAGCTATTATTTTATTCAAACGGTAATTAACGATCATATCTTTCACCACTGTAAAGCGGCAGACTTGTCCAACTAATATTATTTATTAGCAGTCGGAAAAAATAGTAGCCAAATGTAGCAATGATTAGGGTATAAAACATTATGACAGATTCTCAAAAAAAATCAGTGGATAGCTCAGAGCAGAGTAGTGCTGAGTCATCATTGGCGACTATGCAAGTGGATATGGAAAAAGCCCTGCAAGCCAAGCAGCAAGCTGAGGGAGTAGATGTGAAACCACATTCATTTAACCTTAGTAAAGATGATAAGGTAGACGTGGCAAGCACAACTATATTCGATGAGGCAGCCATTTCACGCGTGATAGAGATGGCATGGGAAGATAAAACCCCTTTTTCAGCTATTGAGCACAGTTATGGGCTGAGCGAAGATGAGGTTATCAAGCTGATGCGGCAAGAATTAAAACCTTCCTCTTTTCGCATGTGGCGCAAGCGTGTGACGGGTCGCGATACCAAACATCAGGCCAAACGCTCTTTTGAAGTTGGCCGTGCTTATTGTAAAACACAATACAAGCCGCGCTAGTTTTATAGTTGATTCACTTTAAAACCGATGCAGTGATGACTATAAAACTCGTTATAACTCACTATAAAAAGGTAGCTCTACCATGCTTTGTCCTTCTACACCTTATTTAATTGCGCCCTCTATTTTATCTGCTGACTTTGCACGCTTAGGCGAAGAAGTCGATACCGTCTTAAAAGCGGGCGCTGATGTGATACATTTCGATGTCATGGACAATCATTACGTGCCTAACCTCACCTTTGGTAGCATGATTTGCAAGGCTCTGCGCAACTACGGCATTGATGTGCCTATTGATGTACATTTGATGGTAACGCCTGTTGATGGCATGATTGAGCAGTTTTTAGAGGCCGGTGCTAGTGTTATTACCTTTCATCCAGAGGCCAGTGCTCATGTCGACCGCTCGCTGCAACTTATCAAAGATGGCGGCGCAAAATGTGGTCTCGTACTTAATCCTGCAACACCGCTACATCATTTAGACTATGTTATGGATAAGGTCGACCAGATACTACTGATGAGCGTAAACCCTGGTTTTGGTGGACAGTCGTTTATTGAGAGTACGTTAGATAAAGTGCGAGAAGTGCGAAAGCGTATTGATGCTAGCGGCCGTGATATTAGACTTGAGGTCGATGGTGGGATCAAAGCCAGCAATATACGCGCTATAGCGGCGGCAGGTGCTGACATGTTTGTCGCCGGCTCTGCCATTTTTAACCAAGAGGACTATAGCGCCGCCATTGATGAGATGCGTTATCAATTATCCTTAGTAAATAGCAATGTATAATATAATGGCTATATTCACAACTTATCTTCACAACTTATCTTCAAAACTATTGTATCGAGGTACGCTGTTTGTTAAATGGTTGTTTTATCAACATATGACGCCATTAAGATAGAGAGACAATTTAATTGCACGCACAATCGAGGTGAGCTATGGATACACAACATTCATTTTCCGAGTCTGCATCCACTCGGCTACCTGAGGGTGATTTTGATCAGAAAAGTCATCAAAACCAACCACCTAGCCTAGTACCAAAAGGTATTACCATCGGATTAGCTATCTTTGCCCTTATTTTAAGTCTGGCAGGTTATGGTTTTCGTCTATTAGCAGGTCATGAGCCAGCAGAGGTGATTCTTCATGCTGCAGTTTTGGTACCCGTCTTTGTATTAGGTATTCCTTTATTGTTTTGGCTGGGTTCACGAGTATTAAATAAAGTAAAAGGCATGCATATAGAAACTAGAAATGCCATTAGCTTGGGCCTGCTGACCTCTTGCGTCTCTTTATTGTGGATAATGGGCACTTATAGCTAAACCTATTCATTTTCATTACTAAGTCATGCTCTCTTGTCATGACTGGAATTTTGCATGCAAAAAGAATCGACTACCATTACTGATATTATTTTTCCAAAAGATTTACCCAATGGTCTATTTATTGCCTTAATTATTGCTTGTATACTGTTAGGACTGGCATCGTTAAGCCGCGCCGATGGTTGGCAAGGTTGGCTTCACGTTATTGAAAGCTGGCTACTTATGCTCCTTATTCTTCCAACAGCTACTGCTGCCGTGGCATTACCATTTAAGTATCGTGACCCAAGCTTTGAGTTAAAGCTAGCTTATTATCTTGGTATGTTTGTTGCTTTATTATTTACTCTAGCGAAGTTACGCTATTGGCGTTGAGGTGTTGTCTCCTTAGTAAATTAATTTTAATCAGCGCATCCTTATTCATAATACTTATGCTAACAGCCTTGAATTCTAGGCTCAAAGCGTCCATTGTATGACTATAATACATTTGCTTGCGTTGTTATAGAGTTGCTAAAAACAGTAAGCTTTATGCAATAGTAAGCCAGTATAATTAAGGAAAACCCTAGATGCCATATGACATTGATAATGAAATAGAAGTAGAGAATGATAACCAAGATAGGTTTTCAGGTTTCGCCAAAGAGACCACTCTTGAATTAGTGGAGGCAGACGATGGTACATTGTTACTGCGTGATGCTGAACAAGATGATGAACCTCTTATGACCATAGATTTCTCTGATAAGCTCAAAGAACTATTAGGAAGTGATACCCAAGCAATCGGCCAGCATATGATTCATGCTGCTATCCAAGTTATAATGCAAAAACAGATGAGCCAGTGGCACGCCCATGTCTACGATAAAGAGCCTACGCACTATAGTTAACTGAAGTAGTCAGTTAACCTATATAATAAAAAAGGGTCTATCCGTTAAGATAGACCCTTTTTTTATGTATATCAAATAGCAAGGTGTACTATTTGATTTTTGCTTCTTTAAAAATAACGTGCTGGCGAACTTTAGGATCAAACTTTTTGATCTCCATTTTACCAGGCATAGTACGTTTATTTTTGGTAGTGGTGTAATAATAACCAGTACCAGCAGTTGATACCAACTTAATTTTATCTCTCATAATAGCTTTCCTGTAGAAGGGGCGTCTTTAACAATAGGTCTTTGGTTATAAATTGCTGAGTCTTAAAATAACTCAATTGATAATGGTTATGCTCTTTGAATAATTATCATCAAAGAGCTACCTTGCAACTTAAATCTTTTGACCTTGTGCGCGCAGATCTGCTAACACTTTATCGATACCTAATTTATCGATAACGCGCATACCTTTGGTAGACACACGTAGGCGTACAAATTTATTTTCAGACTCCACCCAAAAGCGATGGTTGTGAAGGTTTGGTAAAAAGCGACGACGGGTTTTGTTGTTCGCGTGCGAAACATTGTTACCCACCATAGGGCGCTTTCCTGTTACTTGGCAAACTCTAGCCATGAGGAACTCCTAATCTATGAAGTATGAGGGTTTCTCATACTAGTCTGGACAAGTTGTGTAAATTTGCGGCATGGACACAGCAAACACTCTTGCACCAAACAAAACTATATGAAGGTTGAGCTGGTATAACTGTCACTAAAGGCAGATGACAAGCGTACCAATTCAGAAAATTTTAAAGGCGACATTTATACCATAAATTAGGCAAATACTCAAACTATTTTGTGATAAGTGTCATCTTCTAAGTTGCCTATTATACCTTTAATTTACAACATTATGTTATTGGTTGACTAACCTACAAAGGTATTTTTACGATCCAGCGCTAATTAGTATCATAAGTTCGTTATCGCGCAACTTATTTATCTCAGTTATAAAAAAGCCTTTTAGCAATAAAAATTATTTTTTCTATACATTTGTATATTAGGAACGATTCTTGCTTATCTAAACAGATATATTATTGTTAATTTGAGGCTCAAGATATGTCGTATAGCTCATTGCCCTTTACTGCTAAGTTTTTTCAACTGACTTCTTTAACCTGCGCGCTAGCACTAGCAGGCTGCGGAGGAGGAGGTGATGGCGATACCGTTGACTCTATCGCTCCAAAACCTGATCTTGGTATCCAGCAGCCGGGTACGGGCGGCACTGGTAGTACTGGAGGTGGCGGCAATGACAATGGCGACAACCAATTACCCGATGCCGAACCTGATTTCTTTTTACAAAAAGTGACGGTTACTCCTAATATTATCGAGCTATCCGATCAGGAAGTTACCTTTAAAGCCACTGTAAAGGCGGTCGAGAAAAATTCTGGTGGAGCAGTAGTTGATAAAGATGTCAGTTTGCAAGTCAAAGATTCTGAGAACAATGGTGTTACTATTGAAGGCAAGAGCGTACAAACTACTGATAGCGATGGCAATGCCGTATATACACTTAAGCTGAACCCACAGGCCGTTGATAATGAAGCTGAGCTGATAAAAAACGGCTTTACTTTAGTGGCGACTGCTAATAAAGCGACAGGTGAAGCTGTTGCTCCGCAAGAGCTAAAAGTTTCGGTCAGCAAAAAAGGCAGCGGTGAGGGTACTCAAGTTATAGCTAGTAAACTTAGTGTCAAGCAAAGCATAAGTACCAGCTCTGTCTCCAACAACGTCTTAAACCCTTATGGCGATACAGCCGTGTTCAGCGTTGAAGTTAAAGACGAAAGAGGCGCGCTAGTCCCAGACGTAATGGTAGGTTTGGGCATTGACCCTTTAGATGGTGTATCTATCAGTCCTGCAAGCCAAATCACCGATGGTAAAGGCGCTGTAAGCTTCAACCTCAAGATAGATAACAACCTATCCGCTGCTGCTCGCACAGAATTATTAAAAGGTATCACTTACGCTATTAGTATTAAAGAAAAAAGCGGAGCCACCAAAAAAGTAACAGATCGTCTAAAGGTTGCCGTTCCTGTCTCTGATTACAATCTAGATATCACAGGTAATTCAAAGCAGATGAGTGCCTACGGTGATACGCAAAACCTTATAATTATTGCCGCGCCCAAAAGCAGTAAAGTACCTACTCAAATTAAAGATGCTAAAGTAAAAGTCAAAATCAATAATGCTCCTGATGGCGTAAGTTTAAGCCGCGAGACTCTGGTTTTAAATGACAAAGGACAAGCGAGTGTCGCTTTAATAGTAGCGCCTACTTTGGATGCCAAAGCGCGCACAAAACTTGCAAAAGACAGTATTAGCTACACTATAACGCTAAGTGAGCCTAACCGTTCTGTCACTACAAAAACATCGACAAGTACTGTATATGTTCCAACTGCGCAATATAAAATCTATGCTGATGAGAGCACTAAAAAGCAGCTATCCAGCTCAGGTGACAGCGCTGTTATTAGCTTTCGGGTAAATGACAGTCGTGGTGGGGTTGTAGCTGGACAGACAGTAACCGCAGCCTTACCTAGCGATTTAGCTAAAGCAGGATTATTGACTTTAGAGGGTAGCGCGGAGCAAGTAACAGGTAGCAAAGGAGAGGTAAGCTATACCGTACGAGTACCTAAAAACCTAACTGAAGCGAAAAAATTACAACTAGAAAAAGCAGTCGCGTTCGTACTGGTTGCCAGTATTAAAGAAGAATCAGGTGTATCCAGTAGTGTACAGAGCGAGAGCATTAAAATTGGCTCAGACATTGGACAAAGCGATATTACCTTGACAGCCAAAAGCGTACCAGCGATCGTTAGCGTCTTAGATGAGCAGTTTAAGCTACAGGTTACTGGTAAACGTAAAGATGGTAGCGCTGCAAATGCTCGCTCAGTAAAGCTCATCATTAATAAAGGCGCAGGCGTGACTGTTGTTGGTAATCAGCAAAGCACTAATGACGCTGGCGTAGCGACATTCACGGTCAAAATTGACCAAAGCTTGACAGCCGCTCAGCGTGATCAATTGATAAAGTCTGGCATCAGTTATACTGCTGTCTTAACTGATGAAGATGGTACTCAAGCCAAAATTACTCAGGCCATTAAGGTTGAACAACCAGACACCAACATTGAGTTCGCCTCTATTACCACTCCAACGATTAGCGAGCTTGGTGGTAGCGGTAACATTAATATTAGGCTGACAGCTAAAGGCAATAAAGCCCAGGCCGTTGCAAATCAAAAAGTTGATATCCAATTAGGTGCTAAAGCACAAACTTATGGTGTCACTATTGCTCAAGAGACGGCGACCACAGATTTCAACGGTGATGCAACTTTCGTCGTTCAGATACCAGACAACCTAACTGCCAAGCAGCGCGCTGATCTCAAAAGCGTAGGAATCAACTATCAATTATTCTATGTTGAAAAGAATATTACTTATAATTCTGCCGTACAAAAAGTTAATATTATTACTCCTACCGTGTCTTTAAATATTTTAAATGCAACAAATAATATCGACAATCAAGCCGGCTATATCCTTAATAATGCTGGTAGTGATACTAGAATACAGGGTCAGCTTAATAACCAGTCATCTGGCGATCGAGTAGCCAATCAACCGATCAGATTTACCTTTGATAATAAATCACTGGCAAGTTTGCTAACTGTCAACGGTCAAATTGGCTCAGCAAATATCACCGCTACTACAGATGATAATGGTTTGGTAAGTTTTAGTATTGTTGTTCCAAATAATCTAACAGCTGAGCAAAAAGAAGCGCTTAACAAGCAGGTGCTTACCGCTACCTTGACAGAAACATTAACGGGAAAACAGCAGCAAGCGAAGGTTAAAGTACAGTCTAAAACCGCGGCTATCTCTTTACTTGCCAGTGCGAAAAAAGCACTTAACCTAAATGGTGGTGAGAGCCAGATTGAGGTTATTGCTAAAGACAGTAAAGGCAATATTGTAGAGGGACAAAAAGTGTTCCTTGCTCTGCCAGCCTCTATTGCGCGTCAAGGAGTTACCTTGGTCTCTGGCGGCAATCAAACCACTGACAATTCAGGCAAAGCAACATTTACCATTGCCGTGCCCAACAACTTAACCGCTGAGCAAAAAACGGCTATTAGTAATAGTTTTGTGGTGGCATTATCGGCAGCTGATGCTAGTGGTAATATCGCTACGCAAACCGTCACTGTCAATACCGTTACGCCAACAGGTACTACAGAGAGCTTAAGCATTGGTGCAAACAAAGTAGTTAACACTCAAGGGGATACGTTTAAAGTCTTTGTACGCGTGACTGATAAGAAGGGTGGTGTCGTAGGCCGTGAAGTACGCTTGAACGTCGATGACCCCATTAAGACTGGCGTAAGCATTGCTAATGGCAAAGCCACGACTAACAATGATGGCGTCGCTAGTTTTGATCTTACACTCACAGATGGTGCTAATGTCAATCAAGCTACTTTAGAGGCTGGTATTCGCTTAACTGCTACGACAACGACTGCTGAAAATGTTGAGTTGGAGCAAAACTACATTGTAGCTGTAGATTCTACCAGCATTGATAGCTATCAAATCCTAGCTTCTTCTGATAAACCTACTTTAAACACTGGTGGCGATCAAACTAGCGCTACTTTCCGCGTAACCGATAGCAGTGGTGGCATCTTGGTAGGGGTGCCTGTACAGTTAAGTATTGAAAACTTAGAAGCTAGCGGCGCCGCTCTATCTACGCCAAGCATAGTTACTACTGATGCTAGCGGTTTGATAAATGTTGGTGTATTACTAACAGCCAATAATGTCAATGCACGCCTTAATCATAGCGTCGTTATTAATGCCAAAATCGTTACGCCGCAATATGACGAGGATGGCAATGTCAGTATGCAAGTGCGTGAAGAGAAGTCGTTAAGCTTATCAGCAGTTGGCACAGAGATTACGCTTGCCGCGACAGCAACTCAGCTTGCAGATGGTGGTAATACAACCATTACTACTACGTTAGTAGATGGAGCGGGCTTGCCTATTGGCAATGCTAGTATGGAGCTGGTAAATAGTAACGGAGAAGTTATTACTAATGCTACTATTACTGATGCTAATGGAGAAGCCAGCTTTAACGTTCGAGAAACTGCTTTAAACTTTGATAATAATGGTAATTTGCGAGTTTTTGCTAGGGCAGTAGGTGAGCGTCAGTTAATTACGCAGCGTAGTGCCAACAGTATCGACCTCGTCAAAATCTCACGTGCAGGTATCAGTTTTGTCGATATCAAAGAATTTTACGACGTAAATGAGCCTCAGACGGTCAGCATTCAAGTCCGTACTGATACCGCAGCGCAAGCGGCAGCTCTTATTGGTGAAGCAGTAGAGGTACAAACAACATTAGGTAGGTTTGCTAATAATACTGTTATCACCACTAAAAATATTACAGCTAGTAATGTAAACGGCAATATTATTACAGTCCCTGTTACTTTAGAGTCGCAATTTGCAGGTACGGCTGTGTTGCAAGCAAGAGTGCTAAATATACTTAATAATGGTGCTAGTGGCGGGCTGAAGTACCAAACGACAGTAGATACTCGTTTTAGAGCGACAACGCCTGCAAAAATGCTATTTCAAGCGGTAAAATCTGTCATTACACCAGGCGGTAGCACTGAAGTTGTTGCTACTGTTAAGGACAAAAACGATGTTCCTGTAGAAGGTCAAACGGTCGTCTTTAGTCGCAGTGCTGACTTATCAGCTGGCCGTCTATCTGCAGCTACTGCAGTAACCGATAGTAAAGGTGAGGCGCGTGTGATGTATCTAGCAAACGCCAGCTCACCTATTGGCGGCGTAGTAATTAATGCCCGCTTATTAAATGACAACGCAGGAATTGGTACCAAAGAGGCAAAGATTACGGTTTCAAAAGAAGCCGTTTATACAACTTTGGCGTTCAGTAATAAGTTGTCTTCTGATGATATCTATTACACGGTACAAGGCTCGATCTCTGTCATGGATGGTTCGGGCCGTGCAGTCACCGATACCGAAGTATCAATTAAGTCTTATGCTATCGAGTACGCACAAGGCAGAGTATGTTTGTTAGATAGCAATATTTCTTATACGGACTTAGGTTTTATAAACAGTACCTTTACTGAACAAGTACCGATTATATTTGAGTCTACCTGGAAGCCTACAGAGGATCCTGATTACAATTACACCTTAGATAAAGATGATGATATTAACAATAACGACCGTCTTGAGACTATCAATCCAGTCGCTATTATTGGTGGTCAAGTATCAGATGATGGTTATTCGTTTGTCACTGATAAAGAAGGTCGCGCTGACTTCCAGATCCGCTATCCTATTCGCTACTCGAACTGGGTTAAAGTACGCTTTGATGCTTCTACATTCTTAAACGGTAGTGAAAACACACAAAGTATTAACTATGGTTTGCCATATCTAGCAGACGATCTGAGAGTTGAAGGATCGAACTTGTTTAATCCTTGGATAGGTGGTAGCAGTCCATTTGGTACTGGCGGAGCTACTTGTGTCAACAGTATGAGCGTAAGCGTTAATGATCAGACTAATAAAACCACCGTATCGTTATCCCCTTATCAACCAGGCTACGCCGTTTCTATTAACGGTGTGCCTAGTAATCCTCCAAGCACAAGTACTGAATCCTTCTTTGTGGACTTTGATCAAGCATTTGATATAGGGTCTACAATTGATGTTAGTAATAATGGTTTTAGTTTCTCAAGAGTGCTTAAAGTTGATTAATACATAAGCGGTAACTGTTTTACAAGAAACCTTGTGATAATAAACCAACCCCTGTAAGTTAAATACAATTTACAGGGGTTTTTACATCAGTCATTATCCGTACTAATGTCCGTACTAAATAGTGTCCAGTCTCGTTCGCAAAATAACTCAAAAGCGACTAAAATAGCCGATTTACTATATTGTCAATAAGTTTCCAACTTTACGACTTATTAGTGGCAAATAGTTTCGGCTTTATTTCTTAATTGGACGCACTATGTCAGACACTACTAATTTATCTAATATTCCATCTAGCTTTATATCTGACGAAACTGCCATCGATACCGCTACGCTATTAATAAAATGCCGTGATCAGGCTGGTATTGTGCAAGCGGTATCTGAATTTATCCATCGTTATAGCGGTAATATCATCTCTCTTGATCAGTATTCAACCGCGCATGAAGGCGGGCAATACTTTATGCGCGTGGAGTTTGTACTGGCAGGTTTAAGCGCCATTATCGAAAATTTTGAGGTAAGCTTTTCCCATACCGTTGCCAAACGCTACGATATGACTTGGCGCTTGCACGATAATATGATCAAAACCAAGGTTGGTATATTGGTCTCCAAATTTGATCACGCCCTACTAGATCTTCTATGGCGGCATCAGCGCGGACTGCTAGATTGTCAGATTACATCAGTGGTTAGCAATCATGAAGACTTGCGCCAAGCGGTCGAGAACTTCGGCATCCCGTTTCATCATGTGCCCGTTAATAAAGACAACAAGGCTGAAGCAGAAGCTCGAATTCATGAGCGCCTAGCGGATAATGATTTATTGGTATTAGCGCGCTACATGCAAATATTGTCAGCAGACTTTGTTGCGCGCTGGCCGATGCAGATTATCAATATTCATCACTCATTTTTGCCAGCCTTTGTAGGCGCTGATCCGTATCGTCAGGCTTACGATAAAGGCGTCAAGCTTATCGGGGCGACAGCGCACTATGTGACAGCCGATCTTGATCAGGGGCCCATCATTGAGCAGGATGTACACCGCGTGACCCATAAGCAAAGCGTTGTAGAGCTGCGAGCGATTGGACGCGATATTGAGCGTAACGTGCTGGCGCGGGCGGTAAACTGGCATGTACAAAACAGAGTAATTGTGACGGGTAATAAAACGGTGGTCTTTAATTAAAATGTAATCTACAACACCAACTCTAAAACAAACTTACTGCCCACAAAACCAATAGCCAGTAGAATGAAAGCGTAAATGGTCATATTGGCCGCGCGTTTGCCACGCCAGCCGGCACGCCAATTACCCAGCAATAACAATCCAAATAGCAGCCAGGACAAAACGCTAAATACGGTTTTGTGAGCGATGTGCTGCGCCAGTAAATCCTCTACATAAATAAAGCCTAGCCCAAGAGCAATACTAAGCAATATAAAGCCTACCAATATCATATCGAATAACAAGCTCTCCATACTTTGTAACGGAGGCAGTTTATTAACCCAAAAGCGGTGCATAGTCTTGTGCTTAAGTTCACGAATTTGCAGTCGCAAAAATAGCGCTTGTACCGTTGCCATCAAGAGCACACAATAGGCGGCAAACGATAGTATAATATGTGCCTCAAGACCGACACTAACATCAGTCATTGGCTGGTAAGGCGCGCGGCCGATATAACCGATGGTCATACCGACGAACGCCGTTGGTGCCGCCAAAATACCTAAGCTGACAATAGGACGATATAAAGAAAACAGTACGTAAAAGAACAAGAAAAATAAGCTAATTAGACTAAGGACATTAAATAGATTAAAATTTAGTCCATATAAGGTGAAGATGTAGGGGTATAGCAGTGCTGCATGTGCCAGCATCCCTATTAACAATAAGACCAAATTAACGTCCTTTCGGATCATTCTATTGGCAGTTAGTGACCACGCGATATAGATGCCAACCGCGATATAGGCCGCACTAGCTATCATAAATGCAAGTAACACAGGCAAGCCTCGTTGAATATCATGACGCTATAGTGTAGCTGTTACAGCTAAGAGCGCTTAAGTTGATGCTAAAATGATATGATTAGAATAAGCGTTCAATTTATCATAAAATACAGACTAATTGAGAATCATCTTCATTACTATCATAATGATACTACTCATCATGATACTATGACTAAAAAATATTTGTTGGCTAAGAGAGTTATATTTTAAGCGTAACTATAGAATGGTTGAATGAGATTAGCGTACTTAACAGCGTG
This sequence comes from Psychrobacter sp. M4, assembly GCF_055699795.1. Taxonomy (NCBI): domain Bacteria; kingdom Pseudomonadati; phylum Pseudomonadota; class Gammaproteobacteria; order Moraxellales; family Moraxellaceae; genus Psychrobacter; species Psychrobacter sp. M4. Next base: position 645,987 of record NZ_CM146740.1, read on the forward strand.
TGTTGCCTATAACAGCAACCAAATAGTAAAAACCAAAAATTAGCGGTCACTGTAAATAGTAGCAACCGCAAGTCTAGAACCTGTAGATGTACCATTATAAACGACGACTCTATAGAACCTAACGTTATACACTAATAAAATATTTATTAAATAAACCATTAACTGAATACATTATTAACAGAGAGCTATTATGTTTGATACCTTAACCGAACGTCTATCGTCGAGTTTGCGCAATATCGTCGGTACCGGTCAGCTGACTGAAGACAATATTAAAGACACTTTGCGTGAAGTGCGTATGGCACTACTTGAGGCCGACGTCGCCTTGCCAGTAACCCGTGATTTCGTCAAGCGCGTCAAAGAGCAAGCGCTCGGGGCTGAAGTGCTCAAAGAGCTAGCGCCCGGACAAGCCTTTGTCAAAATCGTTCACGATGAGCTGACCGAGATGATGGGCAGCGCCAATCAGCAGCTTGAGATGACCGGTAAGCCGCCAGTGGTCTATTTACTGGCAGGTTTGCAAGGTGCCGGTAAAACTACGACTGCGGGCAAATTAGCCAAATACTTGCAAGAGCGCCAAAAGAAAAAGGTCATGCTGGTCTCCGCTGACGTTTATCGTCCTGCGGCTATCAAACAGCTTGAGCAAGTAGCGGGGCAAGTAAACGCCAAGTTTGTCAACTCAAGCGTCGATGAGAACCCAATCGATATTGCGCGCCGGGCGATTGAAGAGGCCAAAATTCAGTATCAGGACATTTTGATTATTGATACGGCTGGCCGCTTAGCTATCGACGATATGATGATGGATGAGATCAAAGCCTTGACCGCAGCGGTTAATCCTTCTGAAACCTTATTTGTCGTTGATGCGATGACGGGGCAAGATGCGGCTAATACCGCTAAAGCCTTTAACGATGCGTTGCCATTGACTGGTGTTATTTTAACCAAAACGGATGGTGATGCACGCGGCGGCGCGGCATTATCAGTGCGGGCGATTACCGGTAAGCCTATTAAGTTCTTAGGTCGCGGCGAAAAGTTAGACGCGCTTGAATTGTTCCACCCTGAGCGTATTGCTCAGCGTATCCTTGGTATGGGTGATGTCCTAAGCTTGGTTGAAGAGGTCGAGCAAAAGATTGATCGCGATAAAGCTGAAAAAATGGCTAAGAAGATGCAAAAGGGCGGAGATTTCGACCTTGAGGATCTATTAACCCAGTTTCAGCAGATGAAAAACATGGGCGGTATGTCAGGCTTTTTAGATAAAATGCCGGGTATGGGCGGCTCTGATATGCAAAAAGCGGTCGAAGAGGCCAAACCTGAAGAGAAGGTCAAGGAGATGGAGGCTTTGATCAACTCCATGACCCCTTTTGAGCGTCAAAATCCAGACAAGATCAACCCTAGCCGTAAACGCCGTATCGCCGCAGGTTCTGGCAGAGAGATTCAAGACGTCAACCGTTTGCTCAAGCAGCATAAGCAAATGGCAAAAATGATGAAAATGATCTCAAAACCTGAGGGTATTAGTAAAATGATGAAGTCTATGCAAGGTTTGATGGGCGGCGGCGCAGCTGGGGGCGGCGGTGGTCCTTTATTTGGCGGCGGCCAGCAAGGCGGTGTCAAAGACGTGAACCCTGAACAAATGGCTAAGCAAATGGGGCTCGATCCCAACAACTTGCCAAGCAAAGACGAGGTGCAAAAGCAGATGCAAGAGATGCAAAATCAGGGACCAAAAAAGTTTAAAACACGTTTTTAATCAGTGTATCGTAAAAATAAAAATCCCAAAACTGCTATCAGCTTTGGGATTTTTTATAACGGTTGTGCTTTTATAACTATTGTACTTTTATAACTATTGTATTGTTATAACAGCTAGGCTGTTGCCGCTATTGCCTCTAAAGCTTTTATGTTATGAAAAACGTAGCACTCAATAAAGTTATATACATAAATGCTATCATAGCGCTATTTTGTCAAATCAGTAGATTTAATCGAGGTCATGATGTTTTTAGCTATGGATACCGTATTTGATCAGTGTTCGGTGGCGATATTAGATGCTTCAGGTCAGGTCATATCTAATCATACCGAAAAGGGTAAACGGCAGCAAACCCAGCAGATTCTACCCATGATTGATATAGCGTTGTCTGAGAGTCAACTAAAACTTGCTGATATACAAGCGCTGATATTTAATCGCGGCCCTGGCGCTTTTAGTGGTATTCGCATTAATACTGCAGTGGTGCAAGCCTTGTCCGTCGCTCACGATCTACCCTGCGTCGGTGTGTCAAGCTTGCAAGCTATCGCCCAAAAAGCTTATCAACAATATGGTTTGACAGAAGTATATAGCGCTCTTGATGCGCGCATGCAGCAAGTCTATTTTGGTCATTATAAATTGCAAACTCAGCCAATGGAGGAGTTAGCTAAAGATCCTACTAGTCTCGCTATGGAACCTGTAGTTTTAGAAGGTCATGAAAGTACTGAGCAGCTGCTGGATTACGATAGTCAAACTAAACTAACTATTCCCGTTGTCGGTAACGGTGCAGCCTTGCTAAGTTTACATAAAGACCAGAAGCTTTATGAAGACAGTTGGCCTGATGCTACTGTCATTGGACAATTGGGTGTCATACAGTTTGCAGCGTTTGGCGGTACGGGCGCTACAGAGGCATTACCAAAATATCTGCGTAACCAAGCATGGAAAACCTTAAAAGAGCAAGGCAAGACCTAGTACTTGCTTTATAGCATTAGCGTTGTACTTTAGGTGTGACTTTAAAAAAATTAAATACCGAGCACTAAAGGTGCACAAACTATTAAAAACAAAGACAAGACAGCTGATGATTCTGTTTTTAGATCTTTTGTTAGGAATGCGATTGTGGATATACTTTTATTAATTCAAGCCGTTATCATGGGTATCGTCGAGGGTATCACTGAATTTTTACCGATATCTAGTACCGGCTATTTGATTCTATCTGCCGACATAATGGGATTTTGGACAAAAGAGAAAGTCGATTTATTCGTAGTGGTGATTCAGCTAGGCGCTATCTTAGCGGTCATTTATGACTACTGGGGACGATTATGGCAAGCCCTTATGGGGTTACTCACTGGCAAAGCTGAAGGCATGAATAATCCAAGGCAGTTAGGGTTGAGCTTAATTGTTGCCACTATTCCGGTTATGATCGTCGGCTTTACTTTTGCTGATGAGATCAAGCGGTATTTATTTAACCCTATTACGGTTGCCATCATGCTCATTATCGGTGGTCTGCTGATCTTTTATGTCGAGAACCGTCCCAAAGCTATTATTGCTCAAGAGGCTGAAGATGTAAGCCTAAAAACGGCACTGATGATTGGTCTGTTTCAGTGCTTAGCTTTGATACCGGGAACTTCACGTTCAGGATCGACGATTATAAGTGCCTTATGGCTTGGCGTCTCGCGTAAGGCGTCAGCGGAATTTTCTTTCTTTTTGGGTATTCCGGTCATCATTGGTGCAGGTCTACTTGATTTGCTCAAACACCGTGAGGTTTTGACTACTAGCGAGGACTGGTTGGTATTAGGCGTAGGTACGATGGTATCCTTTATTGTGGCGCTCCTCTGTATTCGCTGGCTTGTAGCTTGGGTCAGTCGCCGTGATTTTAAAATCTTTGCTTGGCTACGTATCATTACCGGTATTATTGTATTAGTAGCCGCATGGGTTTTTGGCTATCAGATGGCAGGGTAGAAAGTGTCAGAAGCAACAACACAGATTGCGCTCCAGCCTTGTAAACTGCTATATGTTAGCGAGACCCAGCAGTCTCAAGTTGCGCACTTGCAAACACTAGCAAGTCAGCACCAGTTGTCACTATGTCTTAGTGCCGAGCTGATAAAAGATAAACTAAATCAAAAACGGCGCCAGCAGTTAAGTCTTGATTATGGTCAAGCTGTTTTATTGCTAGATGACAAAAATCAGCTGTCTTTGCTAAGTGCAGGTCTGAGCGTCGCTCCTGAATGGGATAAAATGCAGCGCCGTGTGGTCAGCGCGGGACGTAAATCTGAGCTATTATTACAGGCAGCGAAAATCACAGCAGATAGTGTGGTTATTGATGCTACCGCAGGCTTTGGTCATGATAGCTTGATACTAGCGAGTAGCGGCGCCCAAGTAACGATGCTTGAGCAGCAGCCTGTCATGACATTATTATTACTCAATGAACAGCGGCGCATGAATCTACAACCAAATTGGCAAAAACTCATGTCGCGTCTGCATATTATAAATATTGACGCGCTTCGCTACTTTACGAATAAGCAAAATACTAAAAATAAAAACATCGATCACAAAAGCGTAGATATGATATATCTAGACCCGATGTTTCCAGAAGATAGCTATCAAGACAGCAAAACAGGTAGAGGCGCAAAGGTGGGTAAGCAGATGCAAGCGCTGCATCAAATAGCTCATCCGCCAACGCTGATAGAAGAGCAGCAGCTACTACAAAGCGCTCAAGACCTTATTAGTTGCAATGCTCAGCAGCAAGGTCGGGTGATTGTTAAGCGCCCTCAGCAAGCGCCGTTTTTTGCACAACAGTCGCCTGATGAGAGCTGGCATAATGCTGCGGTACGTTTTGATGGTTATTTTATATAAACGTGTTTAATGACTCTATCTATGAGCACATAACTAGGAGTAAGCCATGCTAACTATAATAGTCTGGGTCGCTGGTGCAGGCTTGCTATTGATAAATATTATATTGCGTACCAGAATTCTGAGGCTTGAGGCGAGGTTAAGAGAGCTTAGTAATCCTCAAGAGCAGTTGATCTATCTACGTAAGCAAGCACAGTTAAATCAAAATAATAAAGTCGCGGCGATTAAAGCCTTACGCAAGCAGTATCCTGAGATATCACTGATCGAAGCCAACAAATTATGGCAGCAAGTTTAAAGAGCACTGGTTTATGACAAGTTACCGCCAACCTCTCAGCTTTAAAGACAAGCTATATGCTTATATGCAGCTAACGCGCTTTGATAAGCCCGTCGGCATTGAGCTATTATTATGGCCGACGCTTTGGGGCGTAATGCTAGCGGCAATGGGACAAGCGCAAAAGCTGGGCGTGAGCGCGGGTTTGCCCAGTCTTAAAGTATTTGTGCTTTTCGCTTTGGGCGCGATTTTGATGCGCGCGGCCGGCTGTGCCATTAATGATTTTGCCGATCGTAAAGTGGATGGTCATGTGAGCCGAACCAAAGGTCGTCCGCTGGCTGATGGGCGTTTAACTGGTAAAGAGGCTGTCATAACTTTTGTAGTACTGGTCGCCCTTAGTGCCAGTTTACTGCTATTTTTACCCATTCAAGTATTTTATTGGGCACTTGGTGCGGTGGTTTTAGCCTTTATCTATCCCTTTATGAAGCGCTTTACCCATTTGCCGCAAGTGTTTTTAGCAGCCGCTTTTGGCTGGGCGATACCGATGGCTTATGTCGCGGTACAGGGTGCGCCTGATATTTGGGGCTGGCTATTATTTGCCGCCTATATGTGCTGGACAGTCGCTTATGATACTCAGTACGCGATGGCAGATCGCGATGATGATTTAAAAATTGGCGTCAAGTCGACCGCGATACTGTTTGGCCGCTATGATGTGGTCATAATCTCAATACTACAAACGCTATTTTTGATCATTATGGGCGTAGTATTGTGGCATTATTTTGCACCGACTAGTTTGAGTATCGTACCTGTATTTGGCTTAGCGCTGGTCGCGATGATGTTTGCTAAGCAAAATAGCGCTTGCGGTAGTCGACAAGCGCTTGCTTGCTTTCAAGCATTTTTGGCTAATATTTGGGTCGGACGCTATGTTTTTGCCTTAGTGGCACTCTCTTGTCTATGGACCACTTTTAATGGCTAAATTAAATAAAAATCTACAAACAAAATATGAGCTTAATCTTGCTGAGCAGGGCTTAACCCGCGAGCAGGTCATTGCCACTGAGCGCAAGTTAGCCAAGTTTGCTAATGCTATGGATTCAGTGGTGCGTATTCCTTTTACCAAACAAGGTATGGGCGCAGATGCGGCGTTATCTACCATTCCTTTAGCGGGTGATTTGGCAGGCTTAGCGTTAACCAGCTATGCTTTTGTATTGGGTTGCAAGCTTGGCGTTCCGGTTAGCAAGATGACGCCAGCGGTACGCTTAGCACTCATCGATACGGTGGTAGGTATCATCCCAGCCGTTGGCACCTTACTAGACATATTTATCCGTCCTAGCCGTAAGACGTTAAGCATCGTGCATCGGCATATTGAAGAAGAGTACGGTATTCGTGACACCACCCATATGGATAGACCGTTTTTGCATCAAAGCTTAGAAGATAAGCAGCGTAATAGCCGCTTGTGGCGCAATCCTATCGTCGCTTGGCTGTACTTGCATATTCCCGATATCATCGGTTTGATCATTATTATTCTGATTGGATGGGGACTGTGGGGCATCGGTAGCTGGTTGGTCGAGGTGTTTAGTAGATCCACAGGCTTCGGCTAACGCAATCTGAAACTAGAAAGTTGCCTTCTTTAAGCGCCACCTATCCTCAAGTCCTATTCTATGTACTAATCGTAATAATCAGTTTGCGCTGTCCGCCATAATCTCTGTGCTCACATAAGTAAATACCTTGCCATGTCCCAAGGCCAAGTGCACCGTTCACAAGCGGTATTGTCAGACTGACCCCAAGTATCATACTCTTAAAATGCGCTGGCAAATCATCACTTCCCTCTAAAGTATGACGATATTCAGTCTGATCAGCGGGCGCGATTTTATTCAGCCAGTCCTCAGTGTCAAGCCGCACATCAGGGTCAGCGTTTTCATTAACAGCCAAACTTGCCGAGGTATGCTGCAAAAATAAGTGCACTAAGCCTGCGTTTGCTGATGTGGAGATCAGTTCACGGACCGCTTTTTCGATGAGTGGCGTAATAATGTGAATACCGCGATTATAAGCGGGTAGGGTAAGAGTAGTTTGCTGATAGGGCATAGTTTGCTCCTTTCGCTATGAGTCTAAAGGCGTTTGTAATCTACTACGATTGGGCGATAGTTTTGACAGCATCGAAGCGGACAACGGCGCAAAGTCTCCTAACATCATATCGGCAAGCGCCTCAGCACAAATGGGCGCAAAAGCATAGCCTTTAGCGCCCATCGCACTAAGTGTCCATAGCCGAGCACTGTTACCCAATTGACCGACCATCGGATGATAATCAGGCGTTTGCGTGCGTACACCAGCGCGAGCTTGCCATTTATCCGTATCCACTGGAACGATAGCTTCTAATTCCGGAATAACCGTCACCAATTTTTCACGGCCAACCTTGTGCTCGCTGGCGCGAATATCAGTTGCAGTATCATTGCGTATAAAGCTTGCGCCCAGTAAAAAATGCGTCTGCGCCTCCTCAACGTTATTCAAATCACTATCGTCTTTTTGGCCCATAAACGCCGTACAATAACCGCCATATTTAAGCGGTATTTTAGGCAGACTGGCTATTTGCGCTTCGGTTGCAATAAACCAAGACAGTTGACCGCGAATTTTGCGACAATCGAAAATACGCTTATCTAAATAGTGACTCTCAAAAGCGGCGCAAATGACGACATTATCTGCAGCAATGACTAGCGTGTTTTGTTCTTTACCTTTACCACTGATACTAATTTGGGTCTGAGTCTCTTCTATGTCGTCAACAGCGATTTGGCAAAAGCTAATCAAAGCATGCGCCAAGACTACCTGCTTTAAAGATTGCGGATTGACCAAGCCCGACTGAGGCAGATAAAGATTTTCGGATAAATCTTGTACTTTTAACCCGCTGTTTTGCTGCGCCTGATCATTTGATAATGTGGTTGCCATACTGTCTGGGTAATCAGCAATTTGTTCGGTAGTAACATTGGCCTTCATTAATAAATCCAGTGCTCCTGTCATCTCTATAATAGGCGCTGTATTATTTATAGTGGCCATATTGTTAAGTTGTCGATATAGTCGACTGCTATAAAGATAACCTATAGTATGCAAGTGCTCATCAGCGTGATGGATAGGCGTCATTTTTGGTGCTAAGAGGGCGCGTGGATTACCAGATGCCCCGGCTAGTGGCGCTATTTTATCTAGCAAAGTGACTTTTATACCACGATTGGCAAGCGACCATGCTGCCATCAAACCGGATACACCCGCTCCGATAACGATAATATGATCCAGTTTGGGAGTTGTTTTTTGATCGCTTTTAATAGAAGTTAAGTCTTTAGTTTCTAAATTATCTTTCATAACAGCGGTTAACATCTCCCGCTTACGCCCGAAGCCTTTTACTTTTTTGATGCTAAAGCCGCCAGCTTGCAAGCCGCGTTTGACCACACCGGCACAGCTATAGGTAGCCGCAGTGGTGCCTGTATGTGACAAACGCTGAATTTGTGCAAATATCGCTGTCGTCCATAAAGACTCATTACAAGAAGGTGCAAAACCATCCAAGAACCAAGCGTCGACATGCGCGGTTTGCTCACTAATAACTTGCGTTTCTAATTTTGCCAAGCTAATAGCTGCATCACCTAACCAGATATCAAGTATTAAATCATCTTCATTAAAGCAAAGGCGATGACAGCCTGCGATAAGTGTAGGATAGGCGCTTAATAGCTTATCAATCAGTTCAGCCAATTCAGGAGCGCGTTGTCTCCATAGCCCTAGTATTTGAGTTAAATCTGCAAGCGTTATCGGGTGCTTTTCAGTGGTGATGATGTGCAGTCGAGCCGTTGTTAGGTGTGAGTACACAGCACGAAGTTGTCGCCATAACTGCCACAGTGCTAGCACATTAAGCCCAGTGCCAAACCCCAATTCGGCAACTGTAAAGCTTTGATAAGAGCGTAGGTTTACCAAACGCTCAGGCAGCCAATTGTTATCTAGAAAAACATGACGCGACTCTGCCAATCCATCTGCATGTGAAAAATACACGTCACCAAACTCACCTGATACCGGCACTTGATTGCCCGTATCATCTATTTGCCAGTCGATCTTGGCCGGAATAATGACATTGGGATGTTCGGTATTCTGATAATTATCAGCACTGTTGTTAGCGCTGGGATCAGGATTATCGATAAAAGTCATGCAAGCTCAGTACAAAATATAAAAAGGGCTTATATAAAAGACATTCTTTATAAGAATAAAATTACCAGCGATCACGGCGTACAAATACTAGCCACGAGATAAAGATACCGACCAATAAGCTGATAATAACGGTAAAAGCACCATATAAAAACAACTGACCTCTGCTCTCAAATACCAAAACGTTGACCTGAGTTTGTAGGTCGTTGACTTGCCGTTGTAACTGTGCGTTTTGACTAAGCAGCTTTTGATTAGCGTTTGAAAGAGCACTCTCAGAAGGTTGAAGCTGGGCGGCCAAAGTCTGATTATTCGTGGTAGCCGTATCTACTGTAGAGGCAGTATTGGGTTCTGACGTTTGCTCTGATAACGTCTCATCAGCGTTCACTACCGCTGCCGCTTGTACCTCTATAATCGATATACTTAAAGCGGCGAGTAGGATGATACCTATCAAACTGTGTTTCAAACTTTGTTTACTAAAAGGTTTTATTAATAATACTGCTGTCCATAGTTGAATCACGCTTTTGCTACCTTTACGTTGTCAGTATCTTGAGGCAATACTTTAATAAAGGGTTTAATATCGACATGACTGTAGACCCCATCGCGCAAATAGGGCTCAGCACTTGCCCAAGCTTGCGCCGCTTCAAAAGACTCAAAGTCAGCGATAATAAGGCTGCCTGACATGGCATCCAAGCCGTGTTCAATAGGCGTGGGACCTGCGATAATGAGACGCTGCTCACGCTCTAGAATTTGTAAACGTTCAATATGTTCAGTACGCGAGATCTGACGTTGCGCGCTACTGTCTGCGACGTCATGACCGATAATAACAAATGCTGGCATTGCAACTCCTTGATAAACGGTAAATTTAAACAATAAATAGTCGGCGTTAGACTACAAAAGGGCACTAACAACTTTATTTAGTGGCTTTGTCCGTTATCGCCGGGTTTAGATGGTTCTTAAGTACGGCAAACTGAGCAATAACGAACACCAACATAATCGGAATCCAACCATAGGTTTTAAAGTTGATCCATGCCTCATCAGACATAGTGAATGCCGTGATATAATGCAAGACACCCATAAGAGCAAAAAACAGCGCCCAAGCGACGGTTAGTCTTTTCCACCCGCTCATAGTAAGCGCAAAGACATCTTTCATCGCCAGTTGTATTAAAGGTTTATTGATAGCGGCGCTGATCAATAAAGTCAAAGCAAACACACCATTGATAATTGGCGACTTCCAGCGTAGATAGATATCATCACGCAGGAGCAACGTACCGCCGCAAAATAGAATTGTTAATAACAAGACAATCCATTGCTGCTTATCAAACTTGCCCTTTTGGCGTATAAAGTGAATGGCATAGACAGCTACAGTAGCAATCAAGAGCGCACCAGCTGCCGCTAAAATGCCGTATTGACGAGCAGCAATAAAAAAGGCGATTAGGGGAATGAAGTCTAGTAAAGCTTTCATAATAAAGAGGATGTCCAACAAAAACGTATAGGGTAGTTTACACGTCTACTGCGCTAAAAAAAAGCAATCAACGCGGTAACGCCACTATAACAATGATATCTTATTAGCGGGCTTAATGGACACTCAGCAGCAGCTACTTGCTAAAAAACTGACTTACAATATTTTTACCATTAGTTTTACAATTATCGTTATCTACATCTAATATTTTAATTTATAGATTGAGGCCAGCTTTATGAAAATTGATTTACATTGCCACAGTACTTGCTCTGATGGCACCTATGCGCCGACAGAGGTGGTCAGACGTGCTTATGCCGCTGGAGTCGACGTTTTAGCATTGACCGATCACGATACTTTGGCAGGTATTGATGAGGCACGCGCTGCTGCGACAGACTGTGGTATGACCTTTATCAATGGAGTAGAGATCAGCTGCGAGCATACGCTAAGTGGGGGCTATGGCAAGAACAAATCCACGAATAAAATTATTCATGTAGTAGGTTTGGATTTCACTGATCGCGCCAAAATGCATGCAAGTCTGCAGCAACTACAAGACAGCCGCGCTACTCGTGGTCAACGTATTACTAAAAAGCTCAGTGAACTGCTAGCTATTGATTATGATGAGCTTTGGCAACAAGTTTGCGCCAAGGCAGATGGCAATCCACAGGCGGTTGGACGCGCTCATATTGGACAAGTATTGTTTGAGCGCGGAGAAGTCAAAACCGTGCAGCAAGCTTTTGATAAGTATCTTGCCGACAATAAACCCGCTTATGTCGCTATTGATGCGCTTAGCATGGCGCGCGGTATTGAGCTGATCCACGCTTGCGGTGGCAAAGCGGTACTTGCGCATCCAACTCGCTACCAGCTGTCAGCCACTCGAGTACGTAAGCTCATCAAAGAGTTTGCAGAGCTTGGCGGCGATGCTTGTGAGCTGCCAAGCAACAGTGAACCACTAAGTACGCGACGAATGGTTGATCGTAGTATCAATGAGCATCAACTAACAACGTCAACCGGTAGTGATTTTCATGGTAGTAATATGCCGTGGCGACGTATCGGTGATGTACCTGCATTAACTGCCGACCAACGGGGAGTTTGGCAGCTCTTTCGACATGAGGGCTATCAAATATAATGGCAATAAACCATATATCGTCTATAAATGCCCTCCATAATAATCTTATTGCTATGTCATCTAAAAATTGCCAAACTTCTTATTTAGTCTTCTCGTTTGCTATCAAAACTGTTCTTTTGCTATTGAGATTATAGTACTTATGTACGATTCGGTTTCATACAAATAAAAATAATATTCACTAAATAGAATATATTGTTGCTCTTGTATAGAGCTTATGTAAAAATGAACAGTACATATAGGTTATTGATGGTTAATTTTGTAATTTTTCATACTAACTCATATTTTATTGTTTCTATAATATTGCTGTAAATTAGTATATTAGTTGTACTTAATGTAGTATTATAGTTTTTATTGTATTAATAAAGTAAGCGGTATAATAATAAAAGTATCATACTTTTGATGCTTCAAACCCATCTATCAACCTATCATTATAAATAATTAGTAAAATTTTTTATTTAATAGTAGCGATAGGATAAATAGGCACGTGGTAACGCATATATGTCTGTATCTATATACCAGCTAGGCTACAAAAAGCTCTCTCAAATTATTTTTGAGTGGCAAGCTGCAGATAGAGCATCATTATTGGCTTTATTTATTGTCATGGAAATCACCATGCATTGGTTATGGTGTTTGTTTGTATGGATAGGGCGAGACTCTTTTGATGGTTATGTAGACATGGTGCTGTTGTATCCATCGTGGCTAATCATAACGATAATAGGGTTATTTTTTTGGTGGATGGTAGGTCATTTATCGCACATAAAAAACGACTATAAAAGACTACACCACTGGCAAATCGTACTCATTGGTATTTATAGTTTATATATCGCTATCGTAGTCTTAGTGATGGGGCATAGTAGCCTTGTGTCTGGTGTATCGCTAGTTGGTGGTACTATGTTGGCGATGATGCTCGTGCGGCGGCGCTATATTTGGTATGCTTTTTTGTTTCAAATTTTCCTTATCTTGTTGGTAACCATCTCTCCTTATTTGGGTATCAATCTACCTAATATGCGTCAGTTGACCAATACTGCTGTACCACTTGGTGCTTACAGTGATCAAGGTTATAGCGAAATGGTTTCTATCGAAAACGCAATTGCGGCCTCCATTTTCCAAGACGGTACTCTTAGCTGGGATAGCATTAATGAGATCAGGCGCTCATCGATATTTTTCTGGCGTTCAACCCATATATATCTAGCACTACCTAAAGCTATCTTTATGGTATATGTATTTAGTACGCTACTATTGATACTAGATAAAAGTAGAAAAGAGATACTGCAGTACGCTAGTCATGATGAATTAACGGGTCTTAAGAATCGCCGTTATGGCTTAAAAAGAATGAAGCAGATGTTAGCCACTCTAAACAGCGCCCAAGACTACAGTGTCATTTTGCTTGATTTAGATTTGTTCAAAAACATTAACGATAATTATGGTCACGACGTAGGCGATCAGGTGCTAAAAGAAGTCGCTGGTGTATTGACGAATACTCTTGGCGAGAAGAATTGTGTTAGTCGTTATGGTGGTGAAGAGTTCTTGATTATTCTACCTGATACGCCACATGATGCAGCGATGAGCATTGCCGAACAACTGCGCTCCGAGATCGCAAGATACGTGGTTCAAGTTGACAATGGGCCTAATTTTAAGGTGACAGCAAGTTTGGGTCTTTATACGCTGACACACTGTGCGCGTGCGTTTCTTAAACAGGAGTATCTAGCGACTGCACCAAAGGATGCTACGACACTTCCGATCAAGCGCCGCAGGACAAAATCACGCCAAAAAGGCCAGTTAATGACAAGAAGCTGTGATATGGTTCGCGCCCAACTACCTATTGATACCTGCCAGCGTTTAATAAGTATTGCAGATAAGGCTCTATATAAAGCAAAAGCTCAAGGACGCAATCAAGTTGTAAGTGCTAATCAAATGCCAGATACAGACAGCGATATAGTCCATTCTATAGCTACTAATGTCGTTTGCGTTTGAACTTGTTTGCTGATAGAGACTACGCAACCTACATGTTAAAAAAAGCATCCCGGCAGTACTGTATCAGTTTTATAGTGATACAACTGTATGTAGCTGCTGTACTAGATTAGCTAATACACTGGTGGCAAAGCTGCCCGTTATCAAAGTAAAGCTCAATATTAGCGTTCGTTCGCCTGTTGGTTGATCTACCCATTCCCAAGTTAAGTCCTCAATAGGCAATCTTAGCGCGCGTCTTTGCTCTTTAACCTGCCGCTGCTCTAAACCGGTTGCCAATTGACTTAGCAATGTATTTTGCTCTACAACATTGTGTTCTAATTGTGCAGCCTTACCAGTTGTTTTATCATTACCTACTCCCCATAGTGCCCCTGTCGGATGAATATCACCACTGCCAAGTCTTGCACTTAGTATGTCATCTATCGCTTCAGTTGCGAATATCGATCCTGAGCCATTTAGATTAAATACCTCGCCATCAAGCCCAGTATTCCAGCTGCCACTGCGCACCCGCGCCGCCAATATCTCGTTGAATATCAAGCTACGCGCTGCAGATAGCTCCATACTGTTTTGCTCTCGTGGAGTGCTTTTACCCTTACTTTTTTTCCGTGAAGAAGGTTTAGAGTGTTTGTTCGCTACTGGACGAGCAAACAGTTGTAGCGCCTCTTTAATATTGTTACCACCGAATCCAAAACGCTGCGAACCAAAATAGTTAGGGACGCCACTTGCACTTATAGCTTGCAAATGCTCTTCTATAGATGATTTATCATGGTCAAATTTGACGTCTCGTAGCGTAATAATAAACTGGTTGGCCCTATGCGTACCGCGATTCAGTTTTTTGTTATGCCACTGGGTGGCAAGGATAGTAATGGACTCGTTATCGCCAATATCAATCGGTGCAAAATCAGTAGTTGGCAACTGCTTTTTGGGCAGACGTAGGCTAAACCACTGCGTCGTTAGGGCTTTTCGGTCTTTAAGTCCCGAGTAGCCCACATCGCGCAGTGGAATACCTGCCCACTCTGACAATAATTTGGCGAGATAAGCGGTATTTATCCCTGACTTTTGGATATGCAGCCATAAGTGCTCTCCCGCGTTTGTGAAATCGATATCTAGTATTTCGTTCACTACAAAGTCCTCTGCCTTTGATTTATAAGTCGCTTGTTTTATAGGAGGAGTGATCGGCTGCGGTAGCTTTGCAGTATCAGTCGTGTCGGCAAAGTCAATCGTTGTCGCATCAAAGCGGTCATGAAGGTTTGAGGTCATAAAAAAGTCTTTTTTAAATTGAGCGTTTGAGTTAAGTAGGTATGGATTTAGGAATTCATAATAAGAGTAGAAGTTACGTTTTGCAACGAGGCAGATATACAATAAAACATCAGTAGTTTAGTGGTCTTGGTACTATTAATAGGTTCAGCTAATAGATTCAATTGATAAGTCAGGCAGCAACCGCAACCGTTAAAGATAACCTATGAGCTCAAATAACAATCAGATCGATAATAAAATCACTACCAAAAACCTAGTGACCATCAATAAAGCTGACATTCCTAGTGGCGGCATGAAATCATACAAACAAAACGACGATAGTATCATCTTAATCACCCGTGACGAAGACGAGTTTTTTGCCTTTGATGGCAAGTGTCCTCACGTTGGCGCAGATTTAGGCGATGGTATACGCTGTGGTGACCGTGTCGTTTGTCCTTGGCATCATGGCAGTTTTAATAGCCGTGATGGGACATTACTAGAACCAGTCGCTATGCGCGGCTTAACTCAGTATAAGCTGACCGATGAAGGTGATACTTTAAGCGTTGATACCTCAGCAAAGATGGACAAACACGTAGAAAATGACCAACTGATTGATACTCATACTCTTATTGTCGGCGGCGGCGGCTCAGGTTTTATGACCGCTAACCAGCTACGCCATACCGGTTATGGTGGTAAAATTACTATCATTAGTGCTGATGACACCGCCCCTTACAATCGTCCGTTATTATCCAAAGCGTTTTTAGCCGGCAAAATGGATGAAAGCAAACTTATTTTAGGCGGTCCAGAGTGGGCTAAGAGAAACAATATTGACCTACATCTGAATAAAACGGTCAGCAAAATATTACCTAATGAGCGCAGCATTGTTATCCAAAATGATAGTGGTAATAGTGAGACCCACACTGCTGATTTTTTAGTAGTAGCAACAGGAGCACAGCCAAAAGTACCGCCATTTAAAGGTGCGGATGCTAAAGGTGTCTATACTTTGCGTAGTATGGATGATGCCAAAGCTATCAAAGAGGCAAGTACGGGCAAAAATGTGGTAATAGTGGGTACTGGTTTTATTGGTATGGAAGCGGCCTCGGCGCTATCACAAGCGGGTGAAAGTGCTGCTATCACTGTCGTTGCTCGCGGCGCTCGAGTGATGAGTAACATTGTCTCTGAGGCGGTCAGCAATGCTTTAATAAACATGCATGAAGACAACGGCGTGCGTTTTGCTTTTGGTGCCGGCGTCGATGCCATTAACACTGATAATGACGCTGTCAGCGGCGTAACTTTGTCTGATGGTAGTACCATTGATGCTGATATCGTTATTTTAGGCACAGGAGTGGCACCGCGTACCGACGTCCTTGATGATGTCAATGACCCTGATGGCGTGCAAGTCGATGAGAATCTACAACTGCGTGATGGGGTTTATGCTTTGGGTGATATTGCCAAAGCGACCAATCAAATGGGACGCATGCGTATTGAGCATTGGCGCGTAGCCTTGCAGCATGGCATCGTAACGGCTGGGGCTATCTTGGGTGATGACGAAGTTAATTCATTAGAGGAACGTATTCCTTTCTTTTGGACTGCCCAGTACGGTAATAGCCTACGCTACAGCGGCCATGCGGCAACGCCTGATAACAATATTTTGTTAGGTAGACCGAACGATTTGGATTACATCGAATATTATTTTGATGATGAAGGTGAGGATACTCGCGCTAGCGCTGCCAGTACGCTTGGTCGTGACAAAGAGCTTGCAGCCTTTAGTGAGCTGCTGCGCCGTGGACATGCACCAACGCGCGCGCAAATTAATAACGGCTTCGACATCATTGCTCAGGCGCACGCTTTATCATAGAAGTTTATACACATAATAGTTATGATAAAGGCTGGCCTGATCATTTAGGACAGTCTTTTATTTTGTACAAAGATAAAGCGGAGAGAAAGTCATGAATAAAGAGATAAATAAAAATGAGGTGTTTTTACGGCAGGCTAAAGCGGATGATGTTAGCGCTATTGAGCAGCTGTTGAATATTTGCTATCGTCAAGATAAAGGCTGGACTAACGAAGCTGACTTGGTCGGTGGTATCCGTACGACGCAAACCGAGCTGACCCAAACTATCGCTGCTCCGAAGCATTATTTCTTTGTTTATCCTAAAACCACTACCGGTACTCGCACAGGACAAGAGACTGGCGAGCTACTAGGCTGCATTGCGGTTGAGATGAAAGATGATACTGGTTCCGGGCGTCATGCTTATATCGGTATGTTCGCGGTCCATCCAGACTTGCAAGGATGCGGCGTGGGTCATGTGATCCTACAAGCGGCAGAGACTTTCGCCATTCGGCATTTATCCTCCAGTGAAGCGCAGTCTGGCAAACAACCGAGTCGTCTAACTATGTCTATTTTGAGTCATCGCCCTGAATTATTGGCTTATTATGAGCGCCGTGGTTATCAGTTAAATGGCAACAAAATGCCATTTCCGGATGATGGCAATAATGGTGATCCCAAGCGGCAAGATTTGATGTTATTGGAATTAGAAAAAGTCGTTGACGACCAGTTGTAGCTAAACTAGGCTCAGTTAAACCAAAAGTGGCTAAAGGTCATAAATACTCCAGCACTTAGTAGTAAGAACGCCAAGATAAGTAAACGCTTAAACCAGTTAAAAGCGGGCAGACGCGTAGCGTTGTCATCCGACATCAGATAAGCAAACAAGCATAATAGGCTTGCTGCCAAGGTCATAATGCCCAAACCAATTGGTAAAATATAAAGGTAGATTTGCCACACAGTCATCTCTCAGTAGTCGCTATTAGCAGTATCATAGCAGCATCACTATTGGGCTGTCTGTGAGTGGCTTTATGTTCCGCTTTAAGTAAAAGCAATAAACTAAAAATAAGAATAAAAAATTAAAGGTAATGAATGAAATTCAATCTAACTAGCTAAATATGCTAAGCACTATCTATTAGCCGAGCCACTATCTTCCCCGAACGATAAGCCAGTAACGATAGCAGGGTTTCACTCATTCCATGACTATGCTCACTCGCCCCTTGAATAAATATCTTAGGTTTAAAATCGTCATTAACGGTTTTTACCCTATAATTTGTATCTAGCACCAACCGATCCTCTACATCGTAGACTAGATATTCTTCAAAATTTTTGACGATATCGGTCGCTATGATCTCGTAACCTGTCGCTAAAAACAGGCCATCGAACTCAAAGCTTACGGTTTTATTATCTACTAACTCTTCAAATATTGCCTTTTTGGAATGACTATCTATACCTTGCAGCTCATGAAATCGATGCAGCTGTATCTGCTCACTGCCGATCAGCTTTTGATAATAGAGGCGTTCGTACAGTATGCTGATTAGTTTAGGATCGACGACTGAATAATTGGTGTTTCTATGATTTTCAAGCACCGCTTCTCGAAAGTCATCATCAAAAGTTAGAAAAGTTTCAACCGTGTCACTATCAAAGATCTCGTTAACAAATTCGGTTTCATCAGCAGGCTTTAAGGCATAATTTCTAAAATATAGATCTACCTTAGCGTTTGGATATTCATCTGCTAAATGCAATGTAATCTCAGCGGCGCTCTGACCTGAACCAACGACTACAAATTTATAGTCCGAGTTTCGTTGAGTAAAGTCAGTTTCTAAGCTGCGTAAAAAATCATCAGAATGGCTGATTTTGATATCCGGATTAGCCCTCATGTACTCAGGAATTATTTTGCTTATCCCTGTCGCAAGCGAGATATCTTTTGCGTAGATGATTTCTTTTTCTTGAGTGCTAATATTCTGCAAATGTAGCGCTAAGTATTCAACGACGTCTGAACCTTCTGCCACCACAGGCTCGATCTTAATTACTTTGGTGCCATATTTGACGTAATTTTTGAACTTTTTAGCTGCCCATTTTAGATAGTCGTTGTACTCCACTCGCCTTGGAAAAAAATGCTTAAGGTTGGCAAAACTCTCTAATCGATCATTTTCTGCTAAGTAATTGATAAAAGTAAAAGGACTGGTAGGATTTCGCAGCGTCACTAAATCTTTAAAGAAAGAGATCTGCATCTCAGCTTCGGGTATAAGCATACCGCCGTGCCAAACAAAGTCAGCTTTGCTCTCCACGAACATTATTTTTGCATTATCATTCAACATGTTTTTTTCTGACAGCGCCACGGCCACAGAAAGATTTGCTGGGCCAAAACCTATCCCAATAAAATCGTAAATTTGCATAATAAACCTTGATTGAGTAGAGATGGTTGTAAAGTGGTGATAAATTTTTGGTAAATAAGAGGGTAACTATGAGCGGCATTTCTCTAAGTCTACTAAGAAGATATCAGGTTTAGGCCCTTAAAGGGAGAAAAACTGGTATTAGATATTTGATATTAGATATATAAAAAACAGAACAGTGAATCAAAAATCGTTGCATAAAAAAGGCCATTCCGTCCAGAATAGCCTTTTGATGATACTGAAAATTTATCAAATTATCGCCTATTAACGCATAGTCACAAACTCTTCTGAACCTGTCGGATGAATGGCAACGGTATCATCAAAGTCTGCCTTCGTTGCGCCCATTTTGATCGCCACCGCAAAGCCTTGAATCATTTCATCAACACCAAAGCCAATACCATGCAGACCAATGACTTTTTCATCATCGCCTAAGCAAACAAGCTTCATCACGCATTTTTGACGATGCTGAGTCACCGCGCTATACATCGAAGTAAAGGTCGATTGGTAGCATTTGATGTTTTCTTTACCGTATTGCTCAACGGCGTCAATCTCAGACAAACCAATCGTACCAATAGGGGGATGAGTAAAGATAACCGTTGGCACCAAATCATAAACCAAGTGCTCATTGGTTTTGTCATTAAACAAGCGCTCAGATAACCTACGACCTGCTGCAATAGCTACGGGCGTTAGATCAATGCTGCCTTCAATAATATCACCGACCGCATAAATGCCATCAACGTTGGTATTTTGGAACTTATCGACTTTGATTTTACCGCTATCAGTTGTCTCAACGCCAGTTACTTCCAAGTTAATATTGTCAGTGGAAGGCGCGCGGCCAATCGCCCAAATCAGGCAATCTACAGTATCAAGAGTACCGTCCTTGGTGAACAACTCTAGACTATCATCTTCGTTCTTTTTAACTTCGGTAAGCGTAGTGTTGGTATGCAATTGAATACCATCTTGCTCCATCTCTATGAGCAAGGTCTCAACGATGGTATGGTCAAAGGAGCGTAGCGGCGAGTGTTGACGGACATATAGATGCACCTCAGCACCTAAGCTATTAAGGACACCGGCGATTTCAACAGCGATATATCCAGCACCTGCGATAGCCACACGCTTTGGCAGGTGATTCAACTTAAAAAAGCCATCAGAATCAATACCGTATTCCGCGCCTTCGATATCAGGAAGAATAGGATGACCGCCAGTAGCAATCAAGATATGATCAGCAGTAATTTGTTCGCCGTTGACCTCTACGGTATTGGTATCGACAAATTTGGCAAAACCCTTTATTACCTCAACGCCGTTTTTAGCCAAGTTATTGTCATAAGCGCGGTGAATATTTTCAATATATTGTTGACGGCTTTGCACTAACTTTTGATAGTCGAAGTTTTTTAGTTCCACGTCAAAACCGTAGTCTGGTGCATACTTTTCAATGGCTTCGGCTACTTGCGCGCCGTACCACATCACTTTTTTGGGTACGCAGCCCCAATTAACGCAGGTGCCGCCCAATTGCTCAGCTTCGATAATGGCACATTTTTTACCATAGCTTGCTGCACGGTTAAGCGAGGCAATACCGCCGCTACCACCGCCAATGGAAATATAATCATAATGTTTTGTCATTGTTGATATCTCTTTATTAAGTTTTGGTACAATTTCAACCTTATAGTAATGGGTATAATAATAAATCTTACAAGGTTTTTATCATGAAGGTGTGCCAGCTAGTATCAATGCATAAAAATATTTGAGCAAAAATAGCCTAACACATAATAATTTCATTTAAACCTACTTAAACAATGGCACGGCGTCTATAAAACAACAGTCCCGGAATAGACAAGCCCAGCACCAATCCTGAGGTCACAAATAACGCCTCAAACAAATAAACCATCATTTGGCTAAATAATTCGTCCGAGAAGCCAAAATAACCGATCTGCACCATACTGACCATCGCTTTATAAGCAGCGATGCCCGGCATCATACAGATAACACTTGGTGAGATTAATGCTTTGGGTGGTAGGGTATATTTTTTAGAAAAATAAACCCCCAAAAAGCTGGCAAGCATCGCGCCAAAAAAGCTGGCCACAACAATATGGATATGCTGATAGACCAGCGCCGTTTTTAGGCCGAATCCAAACGCCGTCATCAGCAAACAAGGCAGGATATAGCGTTTGGGCAAGGTGAACATCAGCGTCCAACCAAGGGTAATGATACAGGCCAGCATCACGGTTTCGATAAACCACATCTCAAAACCCCCAGTGCTGTATTTGCAGTAACACCAGCGCCATCACAATGCCAACGCAAGCGGACAAGGTCAACATATAAGTAAAAACTGCACGTCCAATCCCAATATTGACATAGCCTTTTAGAATATCTGAGAAAGAATTGATCAACGGAAAACTTGGCACCAGTAGCAGTACGCTTGAGGCAACGGCAATATCGGCGTTATTACCAATGTCAAAATAATAGGTCGTCGCGCCAATCAAAGAGGCAATAAAAGCGGTCACAATAACCGTTATAAAGGGGTTAAAATGATGTTTGGACAGATAAATACGGGTGAGCATAGCTACCATGCCAGCGATAAAAGTCACTGCGGTAATCGACCAACTGCCGCCATTAAGATTGGCAAACGCAGCGCAAGAAGCGCCAACAAATATCCCTACTAGCCACGGTGGGTAAACGGCCTTATCCAACTTATCAAAAGCAAGGGTGGTAAGGTCGACTAAATTACCCTTGCCTATAGCAGCTTCGGTTTTGTTGACAATTTGCTGAATCTGCACCAACAAATTGACATTGATGCTTTGATTAATGGTGTCGCGAGTAGTGGTGATACAGCGTTCATTACAGATGGTGGTCAAGGTGATGGCATTAAAATTCAGCGAACATTCTACGCTACTCATTCCTAAAGCGAATCCCAAGCGTTTCGACAGGTCAACCACCACGGCAGACTCGGCACCATATTGCATAAGGAGTAATCCGCAGCGCACGCACAATCGAGTAATGCGCTGTTGCTGTACGTAGCTGATAGAAGTCATGGGTTAATACGCATATCGGTTATCAATATCAATAGTTCGAGTAGTTATCGGATACTTGGCAATGCTTAGCTGTAGTCGCCTACGAAAAAAGCCTGCTTGATGATACCATGAAGCTTGAATAACGTTTATATTGATAAGAAAAAAAGGAAGATTCATGCATATTGCTATCTTAACTCTGACTTTTGCTCTGCCTGGCTGTAGCTCTTTAAAAGAAAAACGCCAACGTATGGGCGGCTTGCATGCGCGCTTTGGCAATAATCCAAGCGTCGCCGTATGTGAGAGCGGCGAGCGGGATCGGCATGATGCCAGCGAGTGGACGTTTGTCATCGTCGGACTGTCTAAACGTGAGGTTGAGTCGCAATGCAGTCAAATAGAGGAGAAGATAGAGCGGACGGTAGATGCAAGGATGATGAATGTTGCGCGGGAGTTTATTTAGGTGGCGGCGTTTTTATATCCTAGCATTCAAAACCCTATCAAGCAAAATCAAGGCTGATTTCAACGCCTAAGTTAGCATTGATGTTCACTAATGCATCTAAACTAAACTTGCTGATTTTGCCTTGTAATAAGTCATTAAGACGAGGTTGCGTAATTCCGCAAAGCTTGGCAATCTCGCTTTGAGTGCCCGGTGTTTGTTTAATAATATCTGTAATATGATGCATAAGCTCAGCACGCAATTTTAGATTGGCGCTTTGAGTAGGGGTATCGCATAGAGCATCAAACGCAGAGGTGTATTTAGTCATTTTTTAAATCCTGTATGAGTGATTTAAGTCTTCGTCCTCTAATGATGTGCCTAGAAACTCAATATCTTTCATATGTACCTTTATCATTATTAGGCAATGATATCAGTACTGATATAAAGCTAATAGGGTTTTTTTGATTTAATTTAACTCTAAGACAATATTTCAGTAGTTAATAACAATTGCATCTTCTATCAAGTAGATATTTTTATTTTATTTTACGCTATGATCTCAGGGTCGCAAGTTTCGTCCAACTTAACAATTAATTGTTAACTCCAAAATAATATAAGGTTAAATTATGACTGCAAAGCGGTTTCAAGAAAATAATGAAGATAGGATATCTATTAGTACGCCTACCGATAATGACCCTACGCTGGTTCATTGTCCAAAGTGTCAATCGAAAGCGTTTGTGATTTTATACCATGACGAAGTAAGATTGAGTTGTCCAAGTTGTGGTTATAATCAAGCGAAACTAGCTGAACAAAGAACGTTTTATTGGGGTGCGGAAAATCCAGCCGATAGTTATTTTGGGGTAGATTTATGGTTACAAACAGACTGTGCTGGAGAGAGTCTATGGGCGTTCAATAGACGTCATTTAGAATATTTAGAGGACTTTGTATCAGCCAAACATAGACAACGTAATCCAAATATTGAGACTTGGCAAAATAGTTCATTAGCCAGTCGTTTACCTAAATGGCTTAAAGCAGCTAAAAACCGTCCGCAAATTTTAAAAGCGATTGAGGTTTTAAAGAGTCGAGTATAGAAGCGAAAATTTCAAAATCTATTTGTCGGGTGTCAAAACCTCCACAATAACCTACGGACTATGGTTTTCAATCCACTCATTAATCAATGGTAATTGACTCTCTATATCTTGCTTCAGATGCGGAGCACTATTGTCCGTCCAAGTTTCATCACACCAGTCACAGCTGTTATATAAATTACCAAGCCAAATAGGATAGTAAGCAATATTGTCTGGTAAATCTCTTGGCGCATCTATAAAATGAGTATCAATATTAGTAATGACCCTACAAACATCCATAGGAGTAGTTTCATCATTTAAATAATCAGTAGCTACTGCAACTAAATATTTAGCTGCCAAAATTTCATTATTTAATGATTGAGGTGAAAAATACTCGTTTAACACCGATGCAGTATTTAGTATAAGGTTTTCATAGTCATACTTTTTGGCCTCTAATAGTTCAAATACTTCTTGAGGAATATCATCGTTCCTGTCAATAAAGATATAAGCCCATTCTTTAATTGCTTCGACGTCTACTTCGTCTAACCAAGTTTTTACAAATATTTCTTCAATAGTTTTCATAGTATTGCTCAAAACTTTATTATACTCTACTAGTATTTTAATACCACCCTACAACCCTCGAAGCGCCCGCGTCGCCTCATCAAAAGCTACTTTAGCATCCTCTATCTCTCCGGCAAAAAGAGGAAACAGATGCGGCAGGGTCTCATAGACTTTCAGCTCAATCTTTATGCCTGCATCTTTGAGTTTATCAGCATAAGCCATTCCTTCATCACGCAGCGGATCAAATCCGGCTACCAAAATAACAGTGGGGTAACGCCTTTGACATCACCGAATATCGGCGATGTCATTGGGTTAGTTTTATCGGTTTTTTAGCCTTTTTATTTAGATAAAACTTACGCAATACGAGTCATTTGCGTAAGATTAGAGTCATCGATCATATCCTTTGTCACCTTCATAAAGTTTTGAAAGTGCTCGCTTTGTCCATGCTGATCCATAAGCTCCTTATTTTCCCATACCTCATAAGTGATAAAGTGATTCGGATTGGCATTATCTTGATGGATATTATAGTGAATGGCCCCTTGTTCGGCTTGTGATGCTTTGGCGAGCTTGAGCAGTTCAGACTTGAGTTGCTCGGCGCGCTCAGGTTTGGCGGTGATATTAGCAACGAGGGTGATGGCTTGTTTTTCTTGGGTATTCATAAATATGTCCTATGGTTGAATATTATAGTGATTGTAATAGATCTTGCGTTTGACGTTTAAGCTTGGCAATGGTTTTTTTATTCAAAGCATCTTGATGCGGTTGTCCGAACTCGCCTCTGGCCTCGCCCTGCGCGCCGTCTTTGATGTCATTATCAAAGTATTTACCTGTCTCATCAGCGAACTCATCGGATATGGCAAGCTCTGTTAGGATATTCGCGCCTTTATCCGCTGATGACCAGTATTTGCCATAAGCCTCATCGACCATTTTGGTATTGAGTAGCGAGCCTGGATTAACAGCAATCACGTTGATATTATCGTCTACAACGGCGTCCGCTAAATCCATACTCCACATCGTTAGCGCCAGTTTGCTTTGCGCGTAGGCTGCTTGGTCATCAAGACGCTCGTTTCCTGCAAACGCTTGATAGGATATTGGCGCTTGCGCCGCTGAGCTTAGATTGACAATGCGCGCTTGATTAGACTTTTTAAGTAGAGGTAATAGGGCGTTGGTCAACTCGTAAGACGCTAGATAATTGACGACGAAACGTACGTCCAATCCGTCTTTGGTCACGGGCGATGCGGTGGTATAAATCCCAGCGTTATTGATGAGGACATCAAGCTTTGCTAGTTTGTCATTCACTTCTGCTGCCATGCTACGCACCGCATTTAAATCTGACAAATCAGCCACAAACCCGTCAATCTTATCTGCTGCTGCGTCTGTCGCTACTGCTTTGACCTCCATAATAACGCTATCAAGCTTATCAGCATCTCTGCCATGCAAGTACACTTGATGCCCCGCTTTTGCTAAATTTAAAGCGGCAAGTTTACCAATGCCATCCGTGCTGCCAGTAATTAAAATATTCTTCGTCATGAGTCATCCTTATATTTTCAGTTATTATTTGAATTTTGGATGGGTTCTATTTTATCGGTCGTCATGGCGCTGATTGTAATGAAAGTGTTGTGATTGGGGAAGTGGCTGTAATCGCGAGGGTTTTTGATTGTGTTTTGGAATGGGATGATTGGGTGCGTGGAACGACTTTATCGTAAATTTCGAAAAGCCTAATGTGAATTAAGAGTTTCCTATTAATAATAATTAAAGTAATATTAAGAAGTGCTTATAAATTAGTTCTAAGAAAGTATTCATAAAATTATCGAGGGAGTAAAATAAGTATGAATATACAAAAATTATTTTTAACTTCTATTTCAATTACAAATTACTTGATAGTTTTGATAGGACTACTTTTTATTTTAACTTTATCTAGCTGCGATATGAATATGGAAACAGCACATGAAGACGTTCACATCAAAGACTTGAATTCTAATTCAACAGAAATTACAGATCAAATTATTAGTGAACTTTCTAAGGCTGATGTGTATTTTGATCATCCAAAGATAATGACTTATGGTGAAGAAGAGGTCATCATGCTTAATATTAATCCAAATGGGGTGGATGAAGAAAAAATTAAAGAAATATTTGATAAGTATGGAGAATCAGTTGAATCAATTATCGTTTCAAATAGAATGAAAGCCACACTTATTGCAGAAAGCTTTGAAGTCAAAGAGCTCACAACTGACATACAAGCGGTAAGTAATAATAATGATACAACTTGGAAATGGAGCTTATTACCGCATCAACCTGGCAATCATAACATTCATCTAGCTTTAATAGCGTACATTGAAATAAATAATAGAGAAACGCCATTACCAGTAATATCTTTTGATAGAAATATCAAAGTTGAGATAAGCTATTGGCAAAGGATAGTCTCTTTCTATCTAAAAAACTGGCAATGGATTTGGTCAGGTATTATGGTTCCAGTTGTATTATTCTCATGGGAAAAAGGATATATCTTAAAAAAATAATCTCAAAATTTCTTATACTCATTTGAGGAGTACTGCTTAAAACCTTTAAATTTAAAACTATATTATATTTACAAGAAAAATATTTTTCTTTTGATTTCGTCAGACATATGTGTGTTGATACAGGTGATAATTTTAACGAGTTATTTAATACAAGTAGAGTTTGTATAACAAAAAAGGCCGCCCCAAAAGAGTGACCTTCAAATCAAAACCAAACAATCAACCTACTAACTCGCCTCAGACATAGCCTGCTCTAAAACCGGCTTTAAAAACTCACCCGTAAACGAGCCTTCAACTTCTGCCACTTCTTCCGGCGTACCTTCCGCGATAATCATACCGCCACCTTTACCACCCTCAGGGCCAAGATCAATGACCCAATCAGCGGTTTTGATAACATCTAAATTATGCTCAATCACCACGATGGTATTACCTTTATCACGTAGCGCATGCAGGATATTAAGCAATTTATCAATATCATGGAAATGCAAACCTGTGGTTGGCTCATCTAAGATATACAGCGTTTGTCCGGTATCACGCTTGGCAAGCTCACGTGCCAGTTTTACCCGCTGGGCTTCACCGCCCGATAGAGTAGGCGCGGATTGACCAAGGCGAATGTAGCTTAGTCCCACATCCATCAACGCTTGCAAGCGACGATAAATCGCGGGAATCGCTGAGAAAAATTCAGTGGCATCTTCTACGGTCATATCGAGCACGTCAGCGATAGTTTTACCTTTGTAGTGAATCTCAAGCGTCTCACGGTTATAGCGCTTGCCCTCGCAGGTATCACAGGGTACATACATATCTGGCAAGAAGTGCATCTCAACCTTGATGAGACCGTCACCTTGGCACATCTCACAGCGACCACCTTTAACGTTGAAGCTAAAGCGACCGGCTTTATAACCACGCGCGCGCGCTTCTTGCGTTTGTGCAAACATTTCACGCACAGGAGTAAATACGCCCGTATAGGTTGCTGGGTTGGAGCGCGGCGTACGACCAATTGGGCTTTGGTCAATATCAACCATTTTATCTAAATGCTCAAGACCGCTGATGCTGTCATGCTTATCCGCGATTAAGGTTGACGCGTTATTGAGCTGGGTAGCCGCAATAGGCATTAAAGTACGATTAATCAGGGTTGATTTACCAGAACCTGAAACTCCAGTGATACAAGTCATGATACCAATTGGCAAACTTAAGTCCACATCTTTTAAGTTGTTACCAGACGCGCCTTTTAGCTCGATGGTCATGGGTACTTTTTTGGGTTTGGCTTTACCTTTCGCCTCGACCTCTATGGTTTTGGCCTTATGGCGTACCGTCGGAATCTCGATACGCTTCTCACCTGACATATATTGTCCAGTGAGCGATTCTTTAGTCGCCATGATGTCGTCTACCGTGCCTTGAGCGATGATATGACCACCATGTACACCTGCACCAATACCGATATCAATCACGTGATCGGCTTGGCGAATCGCATCTTCATCATGTTCAACGACGAGTACCGTATTACCCAGATCACGTAGGCGCGTTAGGGTTTTAAGCAGACGATCATTATCGCGTTGATGCAGACCAATAGACGGCTCATCGAGCACATACATCACGCCCATGAGACCGGCACCGATTTGGCTAGCAAGTCTGATACGCTGCGCCTCACCGCCTGATAGCGTTTCAGCAGAGCGTGCTAAGGTTAAATAGTCGAGTCCAACGCTCACTAAGAAGTTGAGACGCTCATTAATCTCTTTAAAGATTTTCTCCGCGACTTCGCCTTTATGACCGCTGATTTTAAGGCTTTTATAATAGTCAGCCGCATCGCCGATAGAGAGTTTGACGATCTCTGCAATGGTTTGTTCATCAACGCGGACGTTGCGTGAGATCTCATTTAGGCGCGCGCCATCACAGACATTACAAGTGGTATCGGCGAGATATTTTGCAAGCTCATCACGCACAAGGTTGCTTTGGGTTTTGGCATAGCGGCGCTCAAGATAGGGTAGCACGCCCTCAAAGGGAATGGTCTTATTAGTCTTACGGCCGCGCTCATCAGTGAAGTTAAAGGTCAGCTTCTCTTTACCTGAGCCTTGCATAATAAGCTCTTGCTGCGCTTTAGGTAGGTCTTGCCATGGCATATCCATATCGATATTGAAATGCTTACAAACGGTAGTTAGCAAACCAAAATAATAAGAATGGCGTTTATCCCAGCCGTTAATCGCCCCTTGATTTAAGGATTTTTCATGATGAGTAATCAGCTTTTCAGCGGCAAAATATTGACGTTTGCCTAAACCGTCACAAGTCGGACAAGCGCCATACGGATTGTTAAAACTAAACATCCGTGGCTCAAGCTCAGACACCGCCCGATCGCACACTGGGCAAGAGTGTTTAGCCGACATCACTTGGTTGGTGTCGCCGCCTTCTTTGGGATTACCATCCATGAAGTGCAAGGTCACCAAACCTTGACCTAAACGCAGCGCGGTCTCTAAGCTTTCAGCGACACGGTTACCTAAGTCATCACGCACTTTAAAACGATCGACGACGACCTCGATAGTATGCTTTTTCTTCTTATCGAGCGTCGGTAGCTCGTCAGTATCATAGACATGACCATCCACGCGCACGCGCACAAAGCCTTGACCAATCAGTTGCTCAAGCAAAACCGTATGCTCGCCTTTACGCTCACGAATCACCGGCGCTAAGATCATAAGCTTGGTCTCATCAGGCAGTGCCATGACTTGGTCGACCATTTCGGTGACTGACTGCGCCACCATCGGCTCGCCGTGCTCTGGACAATAAGGCGTCCCGATACGCGCATAGAGCAGACGCAAATAATCGTAAATCTCAGTAATAGTACCGACCGTTGAGCGCGGGTTGTGGTTGGTTGATTTTTGCTCAATAGCAATGGCAGGAGACAGACCCTCGATACTATCTACCTCAGGTTTTTCCATTTGCGATAAAAACTGACGCGCGTATGCTGACAGACTTTCGACATAGCGCCGTTGCCCTTCAGCATAAAGCGTATCAAAAGCCAAGGAAGACTTACCAGAACCGGATAAGCCGGTAATGACGACGAACTTATCCCGCGGGATATCAAGATCAATATTTTTTAGATTGTGGGTACGCGCGCCGCGTATTGCGATATGGTCATTTGCCATCAGTTATAGGTTTCCTATGGGCTAAAGGGTGGTTAAAACCAATATAAACATACGGTTATAAATTAAAAACAGAAGTGAAAATTGATTAAATAAATAGATATAAAAATAAAGAGATTCTAAGTTAATAGTTAGAGCGAACTTATATTTAAAATCTTTATAAAACCCTTGTTAATTATTAATTGTTATTCATATAGGGTTTAGATAAATGCTATTTTTGTAAAACAATTTTATAAACCAACTTCAATAAAATTACCTGAATTCATTCACTAACAAAAGTTTAATAATAACTAGCCGCAACTAGCAGCAAAGGTATTTTATGACGACTTATATTATTGTTATGGTGAACGAGTTATTCAAGGCGTAAGTACAGTTTTAACGTAATTGGTAACATATTTATAGGCTTTATAAAACTAAATAGTAATGATAGCAGCCACAAACTAAAAGGTTCTGCATCTCAGTGATGAATGTTTTATACTGTGGGGCTTATTTGACAGGTTATAGCAGAATATTTAATAAATCCTGATGTTGTTATAGTAACTGACCATAAGATAGCGATATCAAAGATGAGCAGCAATGGTCTAACGGAAATTTAATGAGGCCGCGATGAACAGCGTAGAAAAAAGAGCAATTTTAGGAGTTGGCGGTATTTTTGCTCTGCGCATGATTGGTTTGTTTATGATTGTGCCAGTATTCTCGGTTTATGGAGATAATTATGCGCATGCTACGCCGTTTTTGATTGGTCTTGCGGTAGGTATTTATGGCCTTGGTCAAGCGGTGTTTCAGATACCGATGAGCCTTGCTGCTGATAAGTTTCCTCGTAAACCCATCATTATGCTAGGTCTTATATTGTTCGCCCTTGGCGGTATTATCGCGGCTAATGCGACTGATATTTATCAAGTGATCATTGGTCGAGCACTGGCGGGTAGTGGCGCGGTATCGGCGGTGTTGATGGCGCTTTTAGCAGACGTGACCCGTGAAGAGATGCGTACCAAAGCGATGGCGACCATGGGCCTAACTATTGCTACCTCAATCATGCTCGCTTTTGCCTTTGGCCCCTTAATGGTGGGATCTATCGGTATCTCGGGACTATTTTGGTTGACCGCAGGATTTGCTGTTTTAGCTATGTTATTGCTGTTTGTGGTACCGACGCCGCTACGGGTCTTAAAGCATAATTTGGATAACAAATCGATTAGCGAGCAGCTGGCAACGGTGATAAAAATCGGTGATTTAAATCGCTTACATATCGGTATTTTTGCGCTGCATCTAACTCTCACCGCTATATTTGTGATTTTACCGCATCAGCTGTCACAGGTGATGGGGCTATCAGTACGCCAACAAGGTCTGGTGTATTTGCCTTTATTATTTATCGGCTTTGCCGTCGCGATTCCTTTTATTATTATCGCTGAAAAGAAACGCAAAATGCGCCAAGTGTTCTTGGGTGCTATAGCCCTAATGGCGGTATCCTTAGCGCTATTGGCATTAGGCAGCCAAGTTGGCATTGGTATTATATTGGGTTTATTGCTGTATTTTATGGGCTTTAATTTACTTGAGGCCACCATTCCATCATGGATATCAAAGCGTGCGCCAGTCGCGAACAAAGCGACGGCTATGGGACTCAATTCCTCCAGTCAGTTTTTTGGCGCGTTCGTCGGCGGAGCGATGGGCGGATTACTATTGACTCAATCTAGCCTGTTAGCTTGGGGTGTACTTGCGGCGATTATGGTTGCAGCATTATTAATCATTCTTCCTATCGCGCAGCCGCCGTATTTGTCCAGCACCACAGTGACGATACCTAAAGATATCGATATCCAAGACTGGTCGCAGCAAATGCTAGCAATCAATGGCGTTGATGAGCTGGTAGTAATGGCCAAGGAACAAGTCGCTTATCTAAAGCTTGATAAAACTCAGCTGACAGATAGCTCAAAGCAGCAGTTATCGAGCTTAGCACAAAGTCCGTTAGATATTTAAAAATAACGATAATAATCTATTCTCTACAAAACGAATTTTACTAATCAAGGCTAGAACTTATAAAGTCAACCTTGATAAACAAATCAACATGTGTCTACCATTTTAATGCAGATAGTAGTTTAAATAATAAACAATATGAGTCCGTTAGTCTTGCTGACGAAGGATATAGCCAATATCTTAATAATTTTTTAAAGCTTATATCGAGAGAATCAATAAGCTTAGGAAGCTAATAAATTAATAACAATAACAATAAAGTAGGTAATGATTACTAAGTTTAATCAAAAGAGCGGCATAGTAGAAACACGACAAGAGTTGTCGTATATTGTTTGATAGCTACTAGATATTTACCTAAAACTTGTATAAAGTAAAACTATCTTATTGAATAGTGTTCTATGAACTATCAATTGGTTTATCAAAAATCACTAAGATGGAGTCGTTAGATATTCAATAGCTCCATATTGTAAAAATATTCACTAAAAGAGGAAAGTGTTATGCGCGGTATTAATAAGGTAATTATTATTGGTAATCTTGGTGCAGATCCTGAAGCACGTCAATTTAATAATGGCGGGAGCGTAACTAATATCTCAGTGGCTACCTCTGAGCAGTGGACAGATAAACAAAGTGGCGAGAAAAGAGAAGCTACTGAATGGCACCGTATCTCTTTATTCAATCGTTTGGGCGAAATTGCTGCGCAGTATTTACGTAAAGGTAGTAAGGTTTATATTGAAGGCAGCTTACGCACACGTAAATATCAAGATCAAAATGGACAAGACCGTTATATTACTGAAATTCGAGCGGATCAGATGCAAATGCTAGATAGCGCTGGCGGCTCGCAAGCTCAAGATAATAGTTACAGTAACCAAGGCGGGCAACAGGCAGGCGGCTTTAATCAACAGCCTCAAGGTGACTATAATCAGTCGAGTGGCGGCAATCAAGGCGGCTTTAATAACCAGCGCGCCCCTAATCAGTTTAATCAGCCTACGCAAGCCCCAGCGCAGCCAAAACCAACAGCCATGCCAGATGGTCCTGTAGATGATGACATTCCTTTTTAAATCTTATAAGAGTTTAGTAATTAAAGACTAAGATGAATAAATAAGTGGTCATTGAGCTAATTAAGAGTCTTTTTATAGACTCTTTTTTTAGGTTTGAGTTTTATGCTAAGCTGAGTATTTTGTCAGTTAACAAGATTGTAGATATATTAACTAATAGAATTTATTAAATAAGACAAACTGATTTACTGTATAACCATAGAAAGCTAGTGGATATAATAAAAAAGATATTTAATAAACAAATAAGGTATTAACAAGTAGTCTTCTATAGTTTTAAAATTTAAATCATAATATTTATATTTAATTACTTATAAAAGATATAAAATATGATAATCTCTTTTAGTTGCCAAAGCTGACCGTTCAGAATGTAGATCTTGCTCAGGTTAAGTATTTACCGACTACAATAGATCAACATTACTAAAGGTAAGCTTGCATGTTTTATTGACTAAATATTAATAGCAAGATGAACCATTTATTTATTGATTAATAGATCATATGATTTGTTGATCTTACTTTTTATTTTAAAATTGAGGCCGTTATGAGTAATAATAATACTATTGATTTAGATAAGTTAGATGTAGACGAGCTACGTGCGATTACTGAGAATGCTCAACAATTAATTGCCAAAAAACAACATCAGCGTTTATATGATGCTTATATGCAGTTTGAAAGCATTGCAGAAGAGAGTGATAGTACTATTGATGAGATTTTAAAAGCGGGTGAAAAATTAGAGAAGAAGCGTAGTATCAAATACCGCAATACTGATAATAGTGAAGAGACTTGGACTGGTCGTGGTCGTAAACCTACATGGTTGGTTGATGCACTAGCAGCGGGCAAGAACCTTGAAGATTTCGCAGTATGATATTACGATCAGCTATACTACTAACTAATTGATCTATGACTAAGTGACTTATATTTTGGTTACCTATGTATAATGTAGTTTAGGTAACATATTACGTAACATAGTTTGGCTATCTGCTAACCACCAGCACTTTAAAAGCCAGTATCTTCATTTGAAGATACTGGCTTTTTTTCTGTCATTTACAGGTAATTTTTTGTTATGATAATGAAATTTTCACGTTCCTGATATCCGTATCCTAGTATTTATATTCAATACTCAGCTTTTCATATCAGATTATCATAAGAGTAGTTTAACTGTGCCTCAAGCCTCTGCTTCATCTTATAAACGTCCTCGTAAGCTCTGGTGGCTAGTTGGACTGTTTTTGTTTGCGCTATTTGCGCTACTACAAATGCCAGCGGCTTGGGTTCTTGAAAAGTATGCGCCTAATTCACCTTATGTACAGCACGTTTCAGGTAATGTATGGCAAGGCTCAGCGATTTGGCAGTTACCCGTATCGTCAACGCCGCTAACAGGTAGCGTCGATTGGACTTGGCAACCATGGCATTTGTTTTTAGGTAAGCTGGGCGCAGATGTCGACATTGTTAGCGGACAAACTCGACTTGAAGGACAGGTCAAGATAGGTCGACAAGCTTGGCAGATTGACGATATGAGCGGTAAAGTCGCTCCTGGGACGCTCTCTACTATAGTGGATTGGCAGTTGCCAAATACGCCTATTCAGGTCAATGCTGTCTCCTTGCAGCGCAAATCAGGTTCAGACAGTACCAATTCAGGCTTTACTCAAGCAGATGGCCAGCTGACTTGGGTGGGCGGTGAGGTTGGTTATCCAAGCGCTGGCAAAGTATTTTACATCAATATGCCTGCCATGCGCGCGGAACTACAGAGCGAACAGAAAAATAATAACCATCTGCTACATGTAAATTTACTCGACAACCAAGACAAACGTTTGGGTGATCTGTATCTCGATAATGACAGTATGCTGGATGTAAGCCTAACGCAGCGGCTATTAGAAAACATGCCGGAATATGAAGGGCAAGCGCCGCAGGATACGCCAGTAGTTAGCGTCCGTCAGCCATTGCTGCCAGAAGGAGCGCTTTAAATGATTAATCTCTCAGCGCGCTTAAAACCAGTAGTGGACAATTTGAACCGTTTTTCAGTAGGACTGTTTTTATTAGCGCTAGTTTGGTTGGCTTGGACAGTGGCTCGTTTGCTATGGCTTATTCTAGCGCCGCCTATTGCTCCTGCATTGCCTATACAGTCGCTACAAAGTGAAGCATCTGACACTGACTACAGTAGTGTGTTTGCTATTTTTGCCGATCCGGAGCCGGAGCCGGAGATCGTGCAGCCGCCGCCAAACGTCGCCCTCAAAGGGGTGTTATTAGCGCTACCAGAAAATTTTTCTTCAGCTTTATTAGATGTTAATGGTGAGGTCAAAAATTATCGCATTAACGATAGTTTGCAAGATAGCGGCTACACTCTAGTAGCGGTTGATTGGAATGCCGTTATTATTAGCGATGCTGCTGGCAAACAGATAGTCATTAGTATGGCAGATGCCATGCCGCTAGACCAAAGTGATATGGCAGCAGGAGAGGTTAGTAATCAGCGTTTACCAAACGACGATCCTACATCGTTAACTCCGCCCCAGCCCATGACTTTATCTGACGAAGACGATATGGGTGCTATGAATGGCTCTGAAGCTGCTAGTGACGCTAATAGTGAGACCGATAACAGCGTTGCTGCTGATTCAAGCGGTGCCGACAATTCTAATACGGCTATTGATGAAGCCGTAACACAATTAAAGGATAATCCGGCCAGCTATTTGAGCCGCATGGGCGTCATGGCAGCAGGGGAGGGCTATCAGGTTACAGCAGCCATGCCCGCTGCCATGCGTAATCGGTTGGGGCTGGAACCAGGTGATCGAGTGCTATCGGTAAATGGTCAAAACATCGGTAGCGACCCTACGCAGGACGCCGGTTTATTGCAACAAGTAAAAGAGGCCGGTGAGGCGCAAATTGAGGTAAAACGTGGTGAGCAAGTTATTACCATTCGCCAGCAGTTCTAAATTAACCAACCAATCACTTCAATCTAATAACAATCTTGTGAATGCTAGTGCTAGCTAACCATAAGCAACACCACAGTGGGTAATTATGACCATGTTAAGTTTACGTAAATTCTTAGTAACTCCTTTGTACCATTCATTACAGCGTTTACTGTATGTCTGCCGACCACTATGTTTAGCACTGCCTCTATGGGCAGCAACCTGCGGACTGGCTAGTGCAGAAAGTTGGAAAGTTAATCTGCAAGATGCCGATATCAAAGCTTTTATCAATGAAGTGGCGACCATTACTGATCAAAACTTTGTACTTGATCCACGCATCAATGGCAACGTGACGGTTATCTCTAATCGCGCTTTATCGCGCGATGAGATTTATCAGCTATTCTTAAGTGTAATGCAAGTGAACGGTATTGCTGCTGTTGATACGGGTACGACTATTAAGCTGGTACCCGACAATGTTGCCAAACAAACGGGTATCGATGTCGACTTGAGCGGTAGTACTGTGGGAGAGACATTGGCGACTCGGGTCATTTATCTGAACAATACTCAAGCGGCTGAGATATTAGGGGTTATTCGGCCTTTAATGCCGCAATCCGCTCACGCGGCAGCCGTACCTGGGGTTAATGCCTTGGTATTGTCTGATCGCGCTGAGAGTCTAAACCAATTGACCTCTTTGATTCGTGATTTAGACAATAACGATAATGATAGTTTGCAAGTAATACCGCTACGTCACGTCGATGCTGAGCGCATGATGGATCTAATCAGCGGTCTTGTTTTAAGTACGGGCGGCGCGCAAGCGCAAGGTAGCAGTCAGCTTAAAGTGATAGCCGATCCCTCCAGCGATAGATTGCTGGTCAAAGGCAATCCTGAGATGATCGCTAGAGTACAAGAAATGGTCAACAAGCTTGATACTACTCCCTCGCGCCGATTAAGTGGTTTGCGCGTTTTTCGGCTAAAATACGCAGGCGCTGAGCACATTGCTGCTATGCTACGTGGACTGCTAGCCAATAAGTCGATCAACAGCTCCAGTCCCAGCTCAACCTTGGAGTCAGCGTCACTTACTGATTCAAGCGGTGCGAGCACCGCGATTGACAGCGGGGCCAACCGAGCGATAAGCAATGATAATAACTCAGCAGGAATTACTAATAGTAGCGGTTCCGATACAAACTCCAGTAGACCTTTTAGCATCATTGCTGACGAAACCCAAAACTCAGTTATTGTAAATGCCGATCCTGAGCTTATGTTTGAGATTGAAGAAGCCGTCGCTCAGCTTGATAACCGCCGCGCGCAGGTGCTGATTCAAGCGGCCATCGTTGAGGTTTCAGGTGATGATGCGACCCAGCTCGGCGTGCAGTGGGCCTTAGGTAATGCTAACAGTGGCTTAGGAGTTGTCAACTTCAACAACGTCGGTGCTAGTGCAGCGTCTCTTGCTGCCGCAGCTTTAACTGGCGGCGGCGCAGCTATCAGCTCAGCTGCCGGCTCAATTGCTGGCGCTTTGGTCGGTATCGGCGATAGCAGTACAGACAGCAGTGGTAATACGCAGTTCTACGGAGCTATTTTGCAAGCGCTGGACTCTTCTACCAGTGCCAATCTGTTGTCTATGCCCTCAATTTTGACTCTAGATAATGAAAAGGCCAGTATTTTAGTAGGTCAAAACGTACCTTTTGTGACCGGTTCGTTTACCACGGATGGCAACTCTTCTACCAATCCGTTTCAGACCATCGATCGTCAAGATATCGGTATTAATCTAAATGTTATTCCGCATATTGGCGAAAATGGTACAGTGCGCCTAGAGGTCTCTCAAGAGGTGTCTTCAGTGGTGCCTGGTAGTCTTGGTAACGCCAGCGGCCTGATTACTAATAAAAGTCTGATAAATACCACGATTTTGGCCGATGATCAACAGACCATTGCTCTAGGTGGTCTGATGCGCGATAACTCCACTACCAACCAACAAAAAGTTCCTGGTTTAGGTAACGTCCCTATTATTGGTCGACTATTTCGCTCTGACACCGATAACCAGCAAAAAAGTAATTTAATCATCTTTTTACAACCAACTATTTTACGTGATGGCGGCGCGGTAGCCAGTGTCACCGAGCGTAAATACAATCAGATGCGGGTTTTACAGTTGATTATCGATAAAAACGGTACTATTAAACAACTACCGCTAAGTGGTACTGAGGGCTGGAATGGTGACATCGATCCTGATTATGACTTGATGCCGCTCAATCCATTGATCCCAAAAGTCGATCAAACGCCCAAATCTAACTCTACGTCTGCGCCAAAAGGCTTTACGCGAGTCGATAGCCCCAGCGCTACTTCTAGCACAGGTGGCGTCACTACTTATCCATTACAGCGCTAGTTATCTATTAAAGGGCTAGTCTGCACGGGCACGTTTTTTATACTCAAGCTTTATAGTTAGGTGTCATAAGTCGGCTAAGATAAATAATTAATAACGTGCTAGGAGTTAAAATGAGCAAAAAAAAGTGGCTTACTTTAGGGATTGTTGGTAGTGCTTTGTTATTGATACCCAGACGTAGTAGTCAGCAAACGACGCCCAATACTAAAGATTGGTCTAAGACAGATAATGCACAGCAAATAGATACTAAAGACGAAAAGGTAAATAAGTAAGGCTTAAGCCTTTAAAAATGAGTCAGCAATCATTAGAACATAGATATTCATTGGACATTTATAAAGGTAGATTATGACTGATATAGACTCATCTTCGAATTTAGCTCACTCCCAGCTGTCTACTTACTATCCTCTTATTGATACCCATACTCACTTTGATGCGCCAGTCTTTGATAATGACCGGCGCCAGCAAGCAAAACGCGCTTTTGAGAGTGGTGTCCATCATTTGGTATTGGTCGGTTACCTGCATAAGCATTTTTCGCGCTTGTATGACACCCAGCAAGCACTTGAGCAGATGCCAGCTGCAAAGGACGTAGCGAAAAGCGGTGAGACTAATGCGTATCCAACAGCTTATATTGCGCTAGGGTTACATCCCTTTTATATTGAGCAGCATACTGAGGCGCACCTAGAGAGTATGGCACAAATGCTCAATGAGCAGCGGCCACTGGCTATTGGTGAGATTGGCTTTGATACCTATACCGATGCCATGAAACAGCCTGAGGCTTTTGCCAAACAGGAGCGGTTTTTTGAGGCGCAGCTGGATATGGCAGTAGAGCATCAGCTGCCAGTAATGCTGCACATTCGTAAAGCCCATGCCGAAGCACTGGCCCTGCTAAAAGCTCATAATTACGATGCCCATAAGCTTGGCGGTATTGCTCATAGCTTTAGTGGCGGCGAACAAGAAGCCAAGGCGTTTGCTAAATTGGGTTTTAAGCTTGGCGTTACTGGACAAATCACCAACCCCAATGCCAAAAAGCTGCGCCGCGCTATCAAAGCGGCTGTCGATAGTTATGGTATTGAATGTTTGGTCATCGAAACGGATTGTCCCGATATGACGCCTATTATGTGTCAAACCTCGCATAACGATGCCTCTGCCTTAAATGAGACAGGTCAAAGTCCAAATGATGAATGGCAAGGCGCTGAGGGTCACAACCGTAATGTCCCAGCCAATCTGCCTTGGGTAGTGATGAGTCTGAGTGAGATGCTGGATGTAGAGCCTGCCAAGCTTGCGCGTCAATTATGGCAAAACAGCTGTGACGCTTTGCAAACCTCATGGCCTTATCCAGCCTAATACCTTCTCAAACTACCATCTTTTCAAATTCAAAACACTATGTTCAAATTAGAATACTCTCAGTAATAGCATACGGCCAGCTATAAAATCCTATTCATTGTATAAGTATAAGAGCTTTTAATCTGTTATGAACCCACAACCTCAATATTTACAACCTAATATCGCCCTTGATTCCGCACCTTTGTTGGAACATGGCACAGTAAGTGCATCTTCTAATATAGTACATAATGTAGCAGATACAAATAACCAATATGAGCGCCGCTTTCAAGGAACGCAAAGATTATATGGTACAGACGCCTTTGATATCTTTGCTGCCGCGCATGTTTATGTTATTGGGATAGGTGGTGTGGGTTCTTGGGCTGCTGAAGCATTAGCGCGTACGGCAGTAGGTCATATTACCTTGATCGATTTGGATGTGTTGGTAGCCTCCAATGTCAATCGCCAACTGCCCGCGCTCGATAGTACCTTTGGCCAAAGTAAAATAGCGGCAATGGGTGCACGGTTACGCGAGATCAATCCTAAAGTTAACTTACAGCTGATAGATGATTTTTTGACTGCTGACAACGTTGAGTTATTATTGCCCAGTCGTAGTGAGGCAAAAGAAGCTGCGGCCGAGCGCAGACCTATTATTATTTTGGACTGCACTGATGATATGAGTGCCAAGCTAGCTATTGCCCTGCATTGCCGCTTTAATAAATTAAAGCTAATCTGTGCTGGCGGCGCAGGTGGCAAGACAGATCCGCGCCAAATCACAGTTAGTGATTTAAAAGACAGTTACCAAGATCCGTTACTTGCACGTTTGCGTAGTAAACTTAGACACGAAAAGGGCATCAATAGCGCTTTAAAAGAGAAGTTTGGCATAAAATGCGTGTATTCAACGCAGCCGCCGCACGTAGACAAAAGCTGTCAGGCAGGCGGGTTACAGTGTGGTGGCTATGGCTCTGCAGTTGCCGTAACCTCGGTAACGGCAATGATTATGGTCAGCGAGGCGCTAAAGATGATGACCAAATAAACGAAGATAAGCTAGGTAAGCGCCTACCAAGCTCTTCACCTTATACTTATTCGGAGACTATTTTGTCCTCTCATAATTATCCATTAGCGACAGATGAACCCCTGCGTATCGCTAAGCTTCATGAATATGAAGTCCTTAATACTTATGACGAGCCGGCATTCTCGCGCTTAACTGAGCTGGTAAAGCTGTTTTTCGATGTGCCTATGGTCACGATCACTTTTATGGATGAGCACACCCAATATCTAAAGTCGCCTCATGGCCTCGGTGATTTGTGTACTACTAAACGCGAGATAGCCATTTGTAATTATACTATGCTATCTGACGAGGCTTTTGTAGTACCAGATTTAACCCTAGATGAGCGTTTTATAAATAATCCTTTAGTAACCCAAAATCCTCATTTACGTTTTTATGCTGGCGCGCCTATTATTGTGCGTGAGAATAATAAAAGCTACCGTTTAGGATCCCTATCTTTATTTGATACCGCGCCCAACTATACTTTTGACAAGGATAAAGTAAGGCTGTTGACGCAATTTGCAGAGATGGCAGCAGACGCGCTACAACTACAAAAGAATCAACATCTTGCCAAACATGCCAATAAGATGAAGTCTGAGTTTTTGGCTAATATGAGCCATGAGATTCGTACGCCTATGAACGGCATTATTGGTATGATTGAGATGTTAGATGAGACCGATCTAAGCGGCGAACAAACCGATTATGTGGAGAATATAAAGACTTCAACCGAGCATTTGCTAGCGATCATCGATGGTATATTAGACCTATCAAAGGTTGAATCTGGCAAGATGACTATTGATGCGGTGCCGATGAATTTATCGATTCTGTGTGATGAGGTGGTAAACTTGTTTGCGGTCAAAGCGCGCCAACACGGCTTAACGCTTGATTATCATTATACTGAAACGCTATCCCCTTATGTGCAGGGTGATCCGGTACGCTTGAAGCAAATACTAGCAAATTTAGTCAACAATGCTATTAAGTTTACTCGTGAAGGTGGGCGCGTTAGTATCCATGTCACGCATGCACCAAGCTGTCAGACTGGAGGTTGCAAAAGTTTAGGTGCTAAGACCGACGAAGTAATCTGCCGTGGTATGACCGTATGTATTGATATTACAGATACTGGCGTTGGTATCAAACCTGAATCTCTAGAGGCGATATTTGATGCCTATAATCAAGCAGATAAATCTACTCATAGGCTGTATGGGGGCACCGGTCTTGGGCTATCAGTGAGTAAATCTTTAGTTAACCTTATGGGCGGGTATATCTGGGCAAACAGCGTGGTGGGCGAGGGTACTACCTTTAAAGTCCTCTTGCCGCTGCCTACCCTTGAGCAGGCGCAATATGATGAGTGGCAACGCTCAGAGCCTACTAACATTGAACCTATTGCTCAGTATTCTGGCCATATTTTATTGGTTGAAGATGACAGTGTAAACGCGATAATTGCTAAAAAAGCCTTACGCAATAGTGGTCACACTGTCACCCATGTCACCGATGGCCAAAAAGCCATAGAGCATTTCACTGCCGACCCACAGCGCTATGACGTGATTTTGATGGATCATCATATGCCCATTATGGATGGGATTCAGGCAACGCTTAAACTACGTGAGATGCATGACTCAAAAACGCTGCCGCCCATCATTGCACTGACCGCTAACGCTATGGACGGAGAGCGTGAAAAGTACTTGCAAGTGGGTATGCAAGACTACTGCACTAAGCCTTTTAAAAAAGAGCAGCTCAATGCCTTGGTGCAATACTGGCTTATGCAGCAGCATGCCGCAAAAAATATATAAACTACGAAAGGGTGTAAACACTAAGAGTATATGGTTCAACCTTTGTTATTACAGCTATACCTATAAAAAAGCTCAATCCTTATTACAAGAATTGAGCTCTCAGCAGTACTTTTACCTCAACTTAATATCAGCTAACGCGGGTTTGGTAGTCGCCTGTGCGCGTATCGACTCGTACCACCTCCCCTTGCTGTACAAATAACGGTACGCGAACTACTGCACCGGTTTCAAGCGTAGCCGGTTTACCGCCGCCGCCAGAGGTATCACCGCGTACGCCAGGGTCGGTCTCAGTGATTTTTAATTCTACAAAATTAGGCGGCGTAACTGATAGCGGTACGCCATTAAAGAGAGTAATGGTACACAGATCATTACCGTTCTCTTGAAGCCATTGAGCGCTATCGCCGACAGCAGTTTTATCAGCTTGGAGCTGCTCAAAGCTTTCAGGATGCATAAAGTGCCAAAACTCACCATCGTTATACAGATAGTTCATCTCGGTATCTATGACGTCAGCGGCCTCCAAGCTATCGCCTGATTTAAAGGTTTGCTCAAGTATCTTGCCGCTACGTAGGTTGCGCATCTTGACGCGATTAAAGGCTTGACCTTTACCTGGTTTGACAAACTCATTTTCAACGATAGCATAGGGGTTGCCATCGAGCATTACTTTTAGACCGGCTTTGAATTCATTGGTAGAGAAATTTGCCACAAGAGACTCCTAAATGGTGATGGATTATGTATTTTGATCTAAGGGTAGGGGCTGTATATTTTGATAGCGCGCCAGCTTACAGCGTATAATGCTGACTTTTAGGCGCAGGTAATAGGGTGTCATGATAAACCATTTAATCACACAAAAAAACTGGCAAACACAATTATCCGAGGCGATTAGTTCAGTGGATGAGCTACTTGGTCTCCTTGACCTTGAAGCCTTAAAGACGCAGATTTATACGCCTACGCATTTTAAGCTGCGCGTCCCGCGTGCTTTTGTAGCAAAAATGGCGGTGGGTGACGCCAATGATCCGCTACTAAAACAAGTACTGCCAGACCAACAAGAGCAAATAGCAGTTACAGGTTATATCGCTGACCCGTTGGCTGAAAACCAACAGAACCCTATTAAAGGACTGCTGCATAAGTACCAGTCGCGTGTGCTATTGACGGTGACGGGCGCGTGCGCCATTCATTGCCGTTACTGCTTTCGTCAACACTTTGATTATAACGCCAATCTACCGACGGCGGCGGCGCATTCAGCAATCACTACTTATATTACTGAGCATTCTGAGATCAACGAGGTTATTTTAAGTGGCGGTGATCCGCTTAGCGTTTCTAATCGCCGCCTGTTTGCTTGGCTAGATAGGTTAGAAGCCCTCCCGCAATTAACCACCATTCGCCTGCATACGCGCCTGCCATTGGTGATACCTGAGCGCTTAGATGGTGAGCTATTAGAGCGTCTTAATCAAAGCCGTTGCCGTATAGTA
This sequence comes from Psychrobacter sp. M4, assembly GCF_055699795.1. Classification (NCBI taxonomy): domain Bacteria; kingdom Pseudomonadati; phylum Pseudomonadota; class Gammaproteobacteria; order Moraxellales; family Moraxellaceae; genus Psychrobacter; species Psychrobacter sp. M4. Next base: position 689,639 of record NZ_CM146740.1, read on the forward strand.
ATGGTCATACATTGCAATCACGCCAATGAGATTGATACCCACACGGCTCAGTATTTGCAGCGCACGCGAGCGGCGGGCGTTACGCTGTTGAATCAAGCGGTGCTGCTCGCTGGTATCAACGATACGCTAGAGGCGCAGACTGCGCTTAGCCAGCGTTTATTTGATGCAGGGGTTTTGCCTTATTATCTGCATGTACTAGATAAGGTGGCAGGAGCGGCGCACTTTGATCATGAAGAGCGCTTCGCAATCGACTTATATTGGTCACTATTGGCTCTGCTTCCTGGTTATTTGGTACCCAAGCTAGTACGAGAGCTACCCAACAAACCCTTTAAAGTGCCTATTGACATCTACTCAAAAAGATAATCTCTATAATATGACAAGCTGTGATATTATATTTTAACAAACATTAGTAACGATCTGTAACGCTATTATGATGGGATTGATAGCTCATTTAACGTTTTATTGATGAGGGTTTATGATTACGTTGGCAGATTTTCAAAATTATTTATCAAAAAAAGCTCCTTTATCACAGCTACAGCATTCGCAGTCTGCGCCAATCTATATAAACGACGATGCTACAAGCGAACAAGAGCAGCTGCTTAGATGGGCTGCAAGCTTATCTGCACAGACCCAGACTCAGCAAGTAATGCAGCTAGAGCAGATATTAACAGAACTGACAGTTGCAGAGCTAGAAGATAAAAAGCGCTTACAGCTGCTAAGTGTGGTTATGAGCGCAGCGGATCGTCTGATCACCGTGCTGCACAAACACTACAATCACGAGCTTGGCGCACTAAATGACGAACAGCTACTTTATATCAACCAAGCCAAATCGTTGTATTATCTGATAATATTAGCCCACGATGGCATCATACAACGTGCAAGCTTAGCGCTGAATGCTCAACAAGAGCAGCAGAGCATACATGGTTGGCAGCGCCTACTTACGCTAGCGAAAACGCCGCCTCTTACTTTAGCCGCTGCTATTTATCAGTCGCTTATAGCCTATCAAAAACTACTGTACGAGTATGATCTATCTTACCAGCCGTCTCTTCATCTGTGGTCAGCATTTAACCGTCTTTATTACCTAGCTTGTCAGGTAGGCGTTGCCCATAACGACCTAAGTATGCAAGTGGTGACTAAACAGGCGCCTAGTATTCACAAACTGTATGTACAAATTTGCTTGCACAGCTTACTGAATGTGCGTGCGATGCATCGATCTGATATCTTACTAGTGCAGCGTCTACTCCCACTATGGTCCATTCATATCAGCGCCACTTATGAGCTGCAAACCAGTACCCGTATTTTTGTGGATTTACAAAGCAAAGGCCCGCCTGAGTATTTGTCGGCGCAATCTACCATTAACCCTTATGAAGAGCATCAGCGCTGCTTGTTTGTCGATCTCAAACCATTAGCTGCCTATCTATACCAGCGCCAACAGGCTTTACTCAATAGTCACGATGAGGCGGTTGAGTACCAACTGATCAGCAAAGTATTCATGACGATTCAGCATCGTTATATCGACCGGCAAACCACCTTACCTACAAGGTACAGCCCAAAACAGCGCGCTACTATCATAAGCGGCTTTAATAATATTCATTATGAGGTGGCAGGCAAGCGCGGCCTGATGAGTATGATTGCGGCAAAGGAGCTGGCAGCGGCGCAGCTACCGCGTCAAGATACACAGCCCAAAAATCGTGTGATCGATACTCTGAGCGTAGAGACCTTTGATAGCACGGATACAGTGTCACCCTTTCGAGCGCTATATCTATTGCCTACCTCCGACGCCTCAGCGCAAAAAACAACAGACAATAAGACAAGCGCACCATGTGCAGATACGCAAATTAGCGATGCAACGCTTGCTAATATTGACAACGATGATAGTGATCTCAAAGCCGGCCTTGGCGATGAGCTGGTTATGGACAACAATATCAATACAGCGCCGCCGCCACTACCGCTGATGAGTCTGTTTTTGTTATGCCGATCAGCTCATAATAGTGAGCTGAAATGGTCACTGGGTATGGTACGCTGGCTCAACTTTGAACATAGATATACTGAGGTAGAATGGCAAGTGCTCGGACATGTCCTAACCGCTTGTGCCTTGCGTTTAGACAATAGAGATCAGCGTAGCCAGCACTTTGTCCCCGCCTTGATGGTAGCAGGCGATCAAGCGCTACAAACTGCATTTACTATCATTGTCCCACCTTATCATTTCAAACCTAATGACAAAGTGATGCTACGTATTGATGATAAACAAGAAAATCTGCGCTTACAGGAATGTTTAATCAACAGTAGAGTATTTAATCAGTATAAAGTGATGCAGCTTTAATAATTCAGGACTGATATACTACGTTTTGTTGCTTTATTGTGATTACGAAAAAAGGTCTTTTATGCGCACTGAATCTATCTTAAATCTATTAGTCATTGATGCAGATCAATTATATGCCGAGCGTTTAGTAAGTTTGTTATCTGCTTATTATGATAAGGTCAATTTAGGTTTTTTAGATGATAAAGAAGAGCTATTAAAGTCGCTACGTCAGCAGTGGGACGTGCTGGTGTTTGGACGTGCCTATGATATGAGCTTCACTGATGTCGTCGGTATCGTACAAGAACAAAGCCTTGATCTACCTATCATTGGGCTTATGAGCGATGAGATGGCAAGCACAGGGCGCAACGAAGATGGCTTGCCTGCGGTGATCGACGGTATTATGGTAAAGGCTTTGCTCGCTGAAAAAGAGAGCCAGGTGGTGATAGCTATCTGCCTACAACACGCTAACGTACGTAGTCTGCGCCAACTCAATACTTTGCGCCATGTACTCTCTGAAGCTGAGCAGCGCGCTAATATCTTGATTAAAAACTCTAAAAGTGCGGTGGCTTACATCGATCAAGGCATTCATATCTTTGCCAATGACCCCTATCTAAAACTGTTCAACTTTGAATCGATGGATGAGATCATCGGTCTGCCAGTAATTGATTTTATGGCAGGCGGCGACAATGTTAAAGGTTTTAAAGAGTTTTTGCGTCAGTTTGATAAAGGTAGCCGCGCGCAAGTTGAGTTTAATTTTCAAAGTAAGCGCTTAGATGGCAGTACCTTTGAGGCCAAATTGCAGTTAGCAGCGGCGACTTTAGATGGCGATCCGGTCACTCAGGTCATCATTCAACAAAACAACAATAATAGCGCTGAGATTGCCAAACGCTTAGCAGCGGCTGAACGCCAAGATAGCTTGACTAATCTTAACAACCGCCGCGGCTTTGAGGAGCACTTTGAGTCTTTATACCAGCAGGCCGTGCAAGATAAAACTGGTGCAGGTCTGTTATATATCCAGCTCGATAATATTGGTAAAATCAGTAGTAGTTTAGGCTTGCAAGGCGTCGATGCCACCATTCAGCAAGTAGCACGTACATTGGAGCAGACTGTAGCTGAAGGCCATATCAGCCGCTTTAGTGATACCGCTTTTACCATCTTAGTCGAGCAGTCGTCAGCGCAAGTGCTTACTGATTTAGCTGAACGTATTCGTCAGAATATTAGCGCGATGCTTATTGAGGTGGACAAACGTACGACCAGTACCACGGTCAGTATTGGCATTGTCAAAATTGAGTCCAGCGCCGCTGAACCCCAAGTGCTGCTTGAGCGTGCTCTTGACGCCATTAACCGTATTAGAATTGAGACCAAAAATCACGGTGATGCTTATCATCTATATGATCCAAGTGAGCATGCTAATAGTGATGATAATGCTTTGGCAGAATATCTCATAAACGCTATTACCCAAAATCGTTTTGAGCTGTTCTTTCAGCCGATTTATGATATCAATCAAGATCGTAGTGATTTCTTTGAAGTGTATTTGCGTCTACCACTTGCCGATGCCGACAATACCGTACTGACGCCGGATAAATTTATGAGTGTCGCCAAAGCCCATAATTTACGTGAAAAGATAGATCGCTGGATATTAATTAACGCCTGCAAACAATTGAGTGAAGCTCGCAAAACGCACCCTGAAGCGCGCTTACTTATACAGCTAACTAGTGCCTCCTTGATTGATAAAAAACTACCCAATGTAGCAAGCCAGCTTATTAAGGCGGTGGGCGGCGCATCAGAGGCTTTAACCCTGCAGTTTAATGAGCAGGATGTTGCCAATCATTTAACCGTTGCCAAGTCACAGTTTACCGCGCTAAGTGAGGTAGGTTGTCAGGTGGGTATCCATAATTTTGGCACCTCAGCCAAATCAATTGAGATCATTGAATTTGTACAGCCTGATATGACAAAACTTGCACGCAACTATGTGGAAGATATCAATAAGGCGGACAACATAGAAGCCATCAAATCCCTTATCAAGCGCACCACTGAGCTTCAAGTTGACGTCTTAATGCCTTATATTGAAGAGGCGGCGACTATGTCGGTATCATGGAGCGTGGGCGCGCGTTATCTGCAAGGCTATTACTTAGAGATGCCGAGTAAAACGATAACGGTGGTTTAAAGGTATTCTTGCTACGCTATTAGCTAGTTTTGAAATTAAATAAAACTATTTATAGTAGGTTTGGTCTTGCAAGAATCTGTATAAATAAAAGCCTCTACTAACAGAAGCTTGAGTGCCAATAGTGGCTTTTAAATAAGTGTCATCGTCTAATTTAATTTTAATTTGTCAAAGATAAACTTCCATTCTACAGCAGCGTTTTTGTTTAATTTCTCGCTTTTCGTGATTCATCTCTTATTATTCTTATTATTCTTATAAGCTTATAATCGTGCTTTTCATTAGCCAACATACAAACTATTAAAGAACATAAAAATATGTCTATTAAGATCAATATCACAATGAGTGGTATGTTAATTGCAGCGCTTTTATTTACTATACTTATGCTATCTACGCTACTCACCGCCTGTAAGCGTCCGCCGCCCGATTATCGCGATTCGGTTACTTTACCAGTATATATGGTAGGAGACGCTGATAATGGCGCACTGATCTATGAGGACGCCTGTGGACAGTGTCATCAGCTCACCCCGGGTAGTAATAAAAAAGGGCCGCAGCTCATGAACATTTATGGCGCGCAGGCGGCAGCGTTGGCTGATTATGATTATAGTGAAGGGCTAGCTACCTCAGGCTGGGTATGGGACGCTAAAACTTTGGACCCTTATATCGCCGATGTTGAAGAAGCTATGCCAGCATCTAAGATGCTTGCAGATCCGATGCCAGATGCTAGTGAGCGTGCTGATGTTATCGCTTATTTGTCTACTCTGCGCGCGCCAGCTCCAGTCGTTGCTAGCGATGGCAAACCCGTCTTGACTAATGAGCATACGCAGATGAGTAACGAGGCAGTTGAGATCGCACCTGGCGCAGAAAACAAACCAGCGGCCAGTTTTTAATCTCAAGTTTTAACTTATAGCACTCAATACATAAACACGCTTTATCTTTACTATAGTTAGTTTAGTAGTTGATAAATTTTTATCTTTTTATAATAAAGCACTTTATTATTTATAATCATGGCTTTGACAGAGTCTATTTATAAATAGTTAAATGTTCTCATCACAATAAAATCGGTAGTTTACTATGCGCCAAAGCTCTGCCTATGATTTATCCGCCAACTCAAATACCTTGTTTCGATCAGAAACAGACGTTGAGGTAGAGAGTCATACTATCGACGAGTATACTGCAAACCAAGATAAAGTTGCTCAGCTTCTCACGCAGCTTAATCGCGTGGTACTAGACAAGCAGCAAGTGGTAAAGCTTGCTCTTAGCTGCGTACTGGCAGGCGGGCATCTGTTATTGCAAGACCTGCCGGGCATGGGCAAGACCACACTTGCGCAAGGTTTGGCGCAGCTATTGGGTTTGTCCTTTAATCGGGTGCAGTTCACCAATGACATGTTGCCAGCAGATATCTTGGGTATGAGTATCTACGATCAAATCAAGCAGGATTTTGAGTTTCGCCGAGGGCCGATCTTTACTCAGCTGTTACTCGCTGATGAGATTAACCGTTCAAGCCCTAAGACTCAAAGTGCGCTACTCGAGGCCATGGAGGAGCGGCAAGTAACGCAAGATGGGCAAACTTACCCATTGGCATCGCCATTTTTTGTGATTGCTACCCAAAACCCCATGCAGCAAGCGGGCGTATATCCCTTACCTGAGTCACAATTGGATCGGTTCTTGATGTGTTTATCGCTTGGCTATCCATCCCCTGCCGCTGAGCGCGCGCTACTACAAGGTCAAGATCGCCGTGAGCTACTGGCAAGCTTAGCTGCTGTGTTAAATACCGACGCGGTATTGCTGGCGCAGCGAAGCGTTCAGCAAGTTTTTGTGGCAGAGGTGGTGCTTGATTATTTGCAGCGTTTGGTCGCCAAAACGCGAATAAGCCAAGAGTATCATGGGCTATCACCACGCGGCGTACTATCACTACAGCGCGCAGCGCAAGCTTATGCTTATGTCTCAGGCCAACAAGAAGTGACGCCAGAGGATATTCAAGCAGTGTTCGCTGCCGTGGTAGATCACAGATTAGGTCAGCACTTTATCCCCTCCCATCTTGGCGACGCTCAACTATCGCAATCTATTGCCAAGCGTATTATAAATGAGGTGCCAGTGATTGTTTAAGTTGATGCTTTAATCAGTACGATCTATATCTAAATGAACATATCTAAACTAAAGCTATCTAACCCGACAACGATAGGGTCGTTATGACTGTATTATCTCGCCTCTTAACTCAGCCTATGAGCGCAGTATCGGAGCAATTATCGGGAGTATTGTCGCGCTGGTTTGCCAAGCGCGCGCCCAAAAGCGATAGTGCGACTTTAAATTTGCGTAACGTTTATATTTTTTTTTGCCGCGAAGGGCTACTGTTCGCTGTACTATTGATGATCACCTTTATCGCTGGCATTAACTATGGCAATAATTTGGTTTTAGGGCTGTGTTTTTACCTGATTAGTGTCTGGCTTATCAGCTTTCATGTGACTTTTTTGCAGATATCTGGGCTACAAGTGCAGTTGCTGGAGGTGACCATGACAGAAGTAGGCTCTCCAGTTTGGGTGACCCTACAAGTGCGTAGTGAGAGTCGTCAGCCAAGACGACAGCTGCTACTTGGCTTTGAGCAACATCAGCTAGATAAACCAATTGACCATGATCGTAAGTTTAAGCGTAAACGTAAGCATAAACGGCTTAGTAATGACCCCAAACTACAAGTACTACTGGCGCGCTTGCACGGTGAACAAATTATTCGTCTGCCTATCGTTGCTTATAAGCGTGGTCAGCTTGAGTTGCCTAGACTAAAAGTCAGTACGGTTTATCCGCTTGGTATTATGCGGGCGTGGTCTTATGTGTATTTTGCGCGGACAGCTTGGGTCTATCCGCAGCCTCTAGCTTTTGATCGGCAGACGCGCCATGTTGCGGCCAACTTGAAGGATATGCCAACAGCGCTACAATACACTCAACACCGCCAAGGTCAAGATGATTTTGAGCGCCTTGATAGTTATATTGAAGGGGAGTCGTTGGCGCGGGTATCGTGGGCACACGTGGCAAGAGGGCAGGGTATGCTGACCAAACACTTCGCTGACCCTATTGGCCATGAACAAAGCCTCAATTATGCTGATATGCCCGCTGTACATCATGAACAAAAACTTGCGCAGCTAGCTTATGGGGCAACCCTGCTAGGTCGAAGTGGAGTACCTTTTACTATGCAGCTTCCTAATGAGAGTCCTGCAGAATCAGTGATTGGACAAGGAGAGGACTTTGTGCAGTCCTGTTTGCTACGCTTGGCAAAAGCGCCATGATTGACTCTAAAAACGTCACTAATATGACCTCCAGCATTCCTTTGCCGCCCTCGTCAGCTTTTGCGACCGTAACGTCGCCTGCAAGCTTTGAGAACTTAGCTTTAGGTAACTTAGTAGCAGACAACTTAACAGCAGACAGCTTGGCATCAAAAAACACCGCCGATAATAGCGCTAATTCAAAGCGTAAATGGTACAGCAAGTTGCTGGCGCTACCCGCTTATTATTGGCTATTGATCACGCAAGTTTTAGTAATTTTTCCTCATGCCGCGCATCTGCCGCTGTGGCTGATGGGTTTTGCTTTCTTCGCTATTATCGCCCAGCTGCCTTATATCAAAGCCAAGCTTAAACAAAGATTTAAGCAAGTGCGCCATCTCAAACGCCTATATCAAACTGTGCAAATGACCGGATTCTTATTAGGTCTGGTAGGCTTGTGGCTAACCTACAACACCACTTTTGGTCTAGACATGGGCGTGGCATTTTTGGTGCTATGCTTGATCAGTAAGCTTTGGGAGTTGTATAAGGTTCGCGATGCCTACGTGGTATTGAATTTATCGCTATTTGTACTCGCTGCGCTATTCTTAATGGATCAGGGGTTAATTACTACCTTAGAGGTCATTATAGGGGCAATCGTTATTTTGCTAGCTTTTATTGCGCTTAACGATGACGGCAATAGTCGCGGCGATGGTCGTTTGCGTACTTTAGGGGTTTTGGGTATTGGAGCGCTGCCACTACTAGTGGTACTGTTTTTGTTCTTCCCGCGCTTGCCGCCTTTATGGTCAGTACAACTGTCCGGACAACAAGCGACAACTGGCGTCTCTGATAGTATGTCACCAGGTGATTTTGCTAATTTAGGACAGTCAACTGCGCTGGCTTTTCGCGTTGAATTTGGCGATAAACGCCCAGCCCAAAGCGAGCTTTACTGGCGCGGTCTAGTATTTAGCGACTTTGATGGAGTGACTTGGCAGCGCAGCCAAGAGCAGCAGTGGCAATGGGACAGCAACCAGCCAACGCCTAAGTGGCTGGAGAATGCTTTAGCGACTGCACCTGATGAAGCCAAGCTCAATCCTAGTATCTATGAGATTATCTTAGAACCGACTCAGCAAAACTGGTTATACGGTCTTGATTATCCTTTTACTCAGCGCCCAGATGTCAGCCTGACCTCTAATTTTACCTTGTTAAATAATCAGCCCATTACCCAGCAGCTACGTTATGAGGCGATCCAATTTGCGCCCATGCGTATTGATCCAGTACTCGATGATAATACTCGCCGCATCAATTTAACACTACCTAACGAGGGCAACCTGCAAGCACGCGCCCTTGCCAAACAGTTATTTGCTGAATCAGGTTCAGACCCTATACGTTATATGCAAACGCTTGAGCGCTGGATCAATCAAGACGACTTTCGCTATACCTTATCGCCGCCAAGACTTAATGACAATCGTATTGATGAGTTCTTGTTTGATACTAAAGCTGGTTTTTGTGAGCATTACTCCTCAAGCTTTGCCTTTATGATGCGTGCCGCCGGTATTCCAGCAAGAGTCATTGCCGGCTATCAAGGCGGGGAGCCGAGTCGCGGCGGCAACGTGTGGGAGGTGCGGCAAATGGACGCTCACGCGTGGACGGAGGTTTGGCTTGAAGGGCAGGGCTGGCGGCGCGTTGATCCAACGGCTTTTGTTGCGCCTGAGCGTGTTGAGCAAGGCATGAATAATCTAACTCAAGAGCGCGGCGCGGCGCTATTTGGGCAAGGGGCTGGCGCGCAGATTAGCTATCAGCAGTATCAGATGCTCCAAGCTTTGCGGCGTTTCTCCGACCAAGCCAGCTACTACTGGCAAAAAGACGTCGTGGGCTACGATCAAGAAAGCCAAGCAGACTCATTACTTAAATGGCTTAATATCAGCTCATTTATGCAGCAAGTGGTGTGGTTGGCGGCAAGCGCGGTAGTAGTGGTTAGTATATTGGTACTGATTATTTGGAGACGTAGACGCAAGCTCTGGCATACGGCAGATCTGCCATTGGTTAAACTCTCTAAACGTTTGGGTAAGCATGATGAAACGCTAGGTCGCAAGGATAATGAAGGGCAGCTAGCATGGCTTGAGCGGCTAGCAGGCAATCTTACTACCGATAATAATACGATAGCGACAGATGATCTGGCCTTGACTCGGCAGTATATTGAGCAAATCAAACAAGACTATCGTCAGCTACGTTATGGGCGCTTAAGTGAGTTTGAGACCAGTGATCCTGACTATCAGCAAGTACTACAAGAGCTTAAGAATAATGTAAGTAGGCTATTGTAAGAGTGAAAGGTTATAAATGGTGCAGAGTATTAAATTTAGACGAAGTTTCACTGCTAAATTTAACAGGTTTAAAATTAATTACCAATAATACAAATAATAGTTAGCCTTTCGCTAAAAAACACTTGCAAAGTCTCAAGAACTTGCTAAAATGCTTGACCTAAATAGGCGTATAGCTCAGTTGGTTAGAGCGCCACCTTGACATGGTGGAGGTCGCTAGTTCGAATCTAGTTACGCCTACCAAATTTAGTTCCAAAAGAAAACTTCGGCTATCAAGCTGAGGTTTTTTTTCGTCTTTAGTATATGGCTTTGAGACAAGTTACAGCGTTCTGACTCTCTTGTTTTTATTATTATTTAACCTTCTGTTAGTTTGATGGAAAAATGGATGGTAGCCAAGGTATGGCTGTTTTTAAAATATCATAAGCTTAAAGTAATACATCAGCAGGATAAGTTATAAGCACAGTCATACTAAGCTTTAAACCAGACTAATCAATCTCTCAGTAAGCTTATTTTAAAAATTATTTAAAATAGACTTGTAAAAAGGCAAATTTGAGAGTATTTTAAAAATATCAACTTCCTGTTGATGTTAGATATTAGTCGATTGTTGAGAAATTACGCTTTTTAGCGCCAATCTCTCCATCGATCATTCCTACAAAGTATTACCGCCAAAAGCGCCATAAAAAGAACGCAGTAAGTATTCGAGTGACAACCACCTGCAACTTCGTTCTCTTGACATGGTCAAGTTTTAACTCAGCTAAATCCAAATACAAAACTGTATGAGTCAGGAAGACTCTTGCATAAAATTTGCCTGATCCCCTGCCTATATCATTTTTGTGTAACCTTAATACACTTACAAGGATGTACTTTATGTCACTACAAAACCCAGTTTTTATCCCCGGTCCTACTAATATTCCCGAAAGATTGCGTCATGCGATGAGCGTGCCGACCCTAGATCACCGTGCTCCCAATTTCTCTGATACCTTTTTGCCGGTACTGGCCGATGCCAAAAAAGTATTTGGCACCGAGGATGGCGAAGTTATTTTGTTTACCTCTAGCGGCACTGGCGGCTGGGAGGCGGCTATTACTAACACCTTGTCACCTGGCGATAAAGTATTGATCGCCCGCTACGGTATGTTCTCGCATCGCTGGATTGATATGTGTCAGCGTCACGGACTCGATGTAGAGGTTATCGAACGGCCTTGGGGAGAGGGGGCGCCAGCTGATCAGTTTCAAGAAGTTTTAAGTGCGGATAGCAATCATGAAATAAAAGCGCTACTAGTCACGCACAACGAGACTGCGACGGGTGTGTTAAGTGATATTGGTGCGGTGCGCCGGGCTATGGATAACGCCGATCACCCCGCGCTTTTATTCGTCGACGGGGTCAGCTCAATTGCTTCGGTGCCCTTTAAAATGGATGAGTGGGGCGTAGATATTGCGGTTGCTGGGTCACAAAAGGGATTTATGCTGGCAACGGGTATGGCGGTATTGGCGGTTAGCCAAAAAGCGCTGGCGGCCATGGAGCAAGCCAAACTGCCGCGTACTTATTTTGACTTTCGTGATATGCGCAAGGCCAATGCCAAAGGCGGCTTTCCTTATACCCCGCCGCTACAACTGATTTATGGTTTGCGAGAAAGTCTTAACATGCTCTTTGAAGAAGGGCTTGAGAATGTCTACGCGCGTCATCACCGCCTAGCAGAGGGCGTACGCCGAGCCGTTGATGCTTGGGGCTTTGAGCTATGTGCCAAGTCTCCCGATCTATATTCTGATACGGTGAGTGCTATCTTGGTTCCTGAGGGTTTTGATAGCAACGAGCTGGTGGAGCACGCCTTTAATAAATACGGCATCTCCTTTGGCGTAGGGTTAGGGGAGATGGATGGCCGTGCCTTTAGAATAGGGCATTTAGGTTCACTTACCGAGGTTATGGTTCTATCAGGTATTGCAACGATTGAGATGGCGATGGCGGATTTAGATTATCCCATCACTTTAGGTCAAGGTATGGCGGCGGCGCAAGAGTATTACCGTAAACACTAAATAACACGCCATCAATAACAACCTACAAGGACTGTTTTTATGATAACAAACGATGACGGATTAACCATTCCAACCCTTGATGATATGTTAGAGGCGCATGAGCGTATCAAACCCTACATTCATCGCACCCCAGTACTGACCTCTAGAGTTTTAAATGAGATGGCCGGCTGTGAGCTGTTTTTTAAATGTGAAAACTTCCAAAAAGCTGGCGCATTTAAAGTTCGCGGTGCCTCTAACGCGGTGTTTGGACTCTCTGATGAAGAGGCCAAAAACGGCGTCTGCACGCACAGCTCAGGCAATCATGCCTTGTCTTTATCTTACGCGGCAGGTCAGCGCGGCGTGCCCTGTAACGTGGTCATGCCTTATAGCGCGCCGGAGGCCAAAAAAGCGGCGGTACGAGGTTACGGTGGTATCATCACAGAATGCCAGCCGTCAACCACTTCACGCGAGGAAGTGTTTGCCAAAGTACAAGCCCAAACGGGCGGCGACTTTGTCCATCCCTACAACGACCCCCGCGTGATTGCTGGACAAGCGACCTGTTCGCGTGAGTTTTTGGAGCAAATGCAAGAGATCGGCGTTGAGCCTGATATGGTGGTCGCCCCCATCGGCGGCGGCGGTATGATCTCAGGAACCTGCTTGACCCTGTCAAACCTAGCGCCAGACGTCAAAATCTATGCCGCAGAGCCTGTCAATGCGGACGATGCTGCACGCTCACTACATGCCGGTCATATCATCGCTGATGATGCGCCGGACACCATCGCTGATGGCTTAAAAGTTCCACTAAAAGATCTAACATGGCACTTTGTCAGTAACTACGTCACGGATATTTTGACCGCGACCGAGGATGAAATCGTTGAAGCCATGAAGCTGACATGGACGCATATGAAAATCATTATTGAGCCAAGCTGCGCGGTTCCGCTGGCGGTTATTTTAAAGAATAAAGATGTCTTTGCTGGGAAAAAGGTTGGGGTCATTATCACCGGCGGTAACGTCGATCTTGACAAATTGCCTTGGAATTAAAATCAGCTGGCAAACTTAAGTAAGGGCAAAGCAGCAGCTAAATAGCAGCAACGACATATTAATAAACAAACTTCAAACCAAGCTTAGCGATAGACAAGCTAAGCACCCATCAAGCGTTCATTCAGTGCTTGTTATGCGCAAATTTCAACGCACCTTTAGTTAGTTTAACTAGTTAGTTCAATCTATGCTATTAGTAATCCCCTGCTAGTAGTCAAAGACGTACTATTCACCCCATATAATGCATAAAGAAATGGAGAGTTAACATGGCAGTTACAGCTGAATTAGAAGTAGGATACAACGTTCCGGCAGCCGTTGGCATGGATGAAGCGGATATTCAAACCCCGTGTTTGATCCTAGATTTAGACGCCCTTGAGCGCAATATCAAAAAGATGGGCGATTATGCTAAAGCGCATAATATGCGCCACCGTAGCCACGGTAAAATGCACAAATCTGTCGATGTACAAAAACTGCAACAAGAGCTTGGCGATGCGGTGGGTGTATGCTGTCAAAAGGTCTCTGAGGCTGAAGTGTTTGTACGCGGCGGCATCAAAGACGTACTGGTATCCAACCAAGTCCGTGATCCGGCCAAAATTGATCGCTTAGCAAAATTACCCAAAATGGGCTCCAAGATTACCGTTTGTGTCGATGACGTCGATAACGTCGCTGAATTATCCGCTGCAGCCAGCGAAAACGGCACTGAGCTTAACTGCTATATTGAGATTGATTGTGGCGCGGGACGCTGCGGAGTAACGACGACTGAAGCGGTGGTAGAGATCGCCAAAGCCATTGACGCCGCTGACAATCTAAACTTTACCGGTATTCAGGCCTATCAAGGGGCGATGCAGCATATGGATAGCTACAGCGATCGTAAGGCTAAAACCCAAGCGGCTATCGATCAGGTTCAAGAAGCGGTTGATGCACTTGAGGCGATCGGTCTTAAACCAGAGTTTGTCTCAGGTGGCGGCACCGGCAGTTATTATTTTGAGAGTAATTCAGGCGTGTATAACGAATTGCAGTGCGGCTCTTATGCCTTTATGGACGCCGATTACGGCCGGATTTTAGATGAGGATGGCAACCGTATTGATGCCGGCGAGTGGGAAAACGCCTTATTCTTACTGACCTCGGTGATGAGCCATGCCAAACCTGATAAAGCCATCGTTGATGCCGGTCTAAAGGCACAATCTGTCGATAGTGGCCTGCCCTTTGTCTATGGCCGCGACGATGTAGAATATGTTAAATGTTCAGATGAGCACGGCGTGGTCAGCGATCCGCACGGCGTGCTTGCGATCAATGAAAAGCTTAAGCTAGTTCCCGGTCACTGTGATCCGACTTGTAACGTGCACGATTTTTATGTAGGCGTGCGTAACGGTGAAGTTGAGACCGTATGGCCGGTATCGGCACGCGGTAAAATGTACTAAGAGCAGCTGGTTTAGCTAGCTTAGATTGTAAAGCAAAGGGGCTGTTGTAGCTTTAGCCTACAATAGCCCCTTTTTATTTAAGATATGAGAAGTATAAATTAAAAATATAAAAAGGAATTTATAATGAGTGATGCCAACAGTGTTAATGATAGTGAAGGCTTAATAATCGTCTCAGAAGCCGCTTGTAAGTCAGTCATCGATCGTGATTCTGCCTTTAGCGCGGTGGAAAATGTATTTGCGTCAATGTCAAAAGGGGATGCTTATAACTTCCCCGTTATTCGTGAAGCCATTGGCTACGCTGATGCGCTATACGGTTTTAAATCAGGCTTTGATCGGGCGGGCAAGGCGCTTGGTCTAAAATCAGGCGGCTACTGGCCGGGCAATGAAGCCAAAGGCTTGACCAATCATCAATCAACGATATTTTTGTTCAATCCTGATAATGGTAAACTACGCGCGCTCGTCGGCGGCAACTACTTAACCGCGGTACGTACCGCTGCCGCTTCTGCCGTATCGATTGCGCATTTGGCACGTAAAGACAGCAAAGTGATAGGCATGATTGGCGCGGGTCATCAGTCTACCTTTCAGCTACGCGCCGCCCTTGAACAATGCAGTTTTGAAAAAGTTGTGGCTTGGAATGGCAATAAATATCGTTTAAAGAACTTACAGGCGGTTGCTGAGGAAATGGGTATCCCGTTTGAATCAGTTGAGCGTGAGCAGTTATGCTCTGAGGCGGATGTGATTATTACCATCACCTCGGCCTTTGAGCCGCTGCTGATGAAAGAGTGGATCAAGCCGGGTACGCATATCGCTTGTATGGGTACTGATACCGTCGGTAAGCAGGAAGTGGATGCCAATCTGCTAGCCTCGGCCACGGTATTTACCGATGAGATCGCGCAGTCTATTAGCCTTGGTGAAGCGCAGCACGCCATTAAATCGGGCACTATCAAAGAGAGTGACATTACTACCCTTGGCGATGTCATCAATGGCATGCATCCGGGTCGCCGCAATGAAGATGAGATTACCCTTTTTGATGGCACTGGCGTAGGCTTGCAAGATTTAGCGGTCGCCTCTGCCGCTGCCAGACTTGCCGTTGAAAAAGGCAAAGCTCAGCATATCTCGTTGTAACTTCAAACTAATAGTCTTATTGGCGAGACAATTTCGTGAAACGAGGCGAGTAGCAAGCAGTTACACCTACCAAATTTAGTTCAACAAAAAAATCCTCAGTTTATCGACTGGGGATTTTTATGTTGAAATCTTCCAAACTATTCTTACTCCTCCGGCTTATCAAACAATTTGTCGATAGGCTTACTATGAATGGTGGAGCTATTAAATAAGGATTTATTGCCAGTATCGCTTTCTGTCCAAAAGTTAATATTGAACTGCGCATCATCGCTTAACTCCACGCGGTGCCAATACTGCGGTGGGCTGACAGCAAACTCTCCGGCTTTGATCACTATAGTTTGCTCAGGCTCGGTAGCCGCTTCATTGGCAAAGCCATAAAAGGTGACTTCTCCTTGCATGACGCAAATCTGACCGAACACGCCCTCAGCCGTATTGTGATGCGTAAGTAAAGCTTTGGGAACTTTATCCTTAGTAAAAAAGTGTGTTGAGCGTTTTATTTTCCAGTGACTGGGGATAATCGCACGGTTCATGGTAGCTCCTTAATTGATTAGAGTGTTTATACGGTATCAACTATTTAACTAGCTTAATAGATTTGGTCAGGATCAGCACTACCTCTTAATCCCTATTTAGTATTACTAATTAGTAGTACTAAACGCGGCGCGCCTACTGCTTTTGCTCAATAGTTAAGCCTACTTCTTGTTGCTAAATTATCTCCATCAGAGCTGTCTAAATTTAGGATGGAGTGTTTATTATGCATGCAAAAGAGCTACTGGAGATGGAGCGCCGTGAAATAAGAGCGCTGCACTATACGTGGATTGCTTTTTTTCTTACCTTTTATGTCTGGTTCAATATGGCACCGCTGGCAACCTCTATGCTGGCGACCGAAAGCTACTTAACCCCTGATCACATTAAATTGTTTTTGATTGCCAACGTGGCTTTGACCATTCCGGGGCGGGTGATTGTCGGTATGGCACTCGATCGCTTTGGTCCTAGGCGCGTGTTTTCCATACTGATGGTGGTAATGGCAATACCGACTTGGTTCTTTGCCTTTGGTAGCTCCGCCATGCAGCTCTTTGTAGCGCGGCTATTTATGTCTATTGTTGGGGCTGGTTTCGTCGTTGGTATTCATATGACGGCGCTGTGGTTTAAACCCAAAGATATTGGCTTCGCTGAAGGCTTTTATGCAGGCTGGGGCAACTTTGGCTCAGCGGCTGCTGCGATTACCATTCCAACGGTGGCCTTGCAGTTTTTTGGCGGTGATGATGGCTGGCGTTGGGCGATTGCCTTATCGGGTCTGATTATGGCTTTATACGGCGTGGCGTATTGGTTTTTAATCACCGATGGGCCCACAGAAGATACCCACAAAAAAGCGCGTAAGGCAGGCGCGCTCGAGGTATCAAACTGGCAGGATCTTTTATTATACTGTCTATTTATTATCCCTTTATATGGCATCTTGGGCGTATTGGTTTATCGTACACAAAACATGGGGTTTTTGAGCGAAACTGGCGCTAGGGGGTTTTATGCTCTTATCGCGGTCGCTGTGATTTATCAGATTTACAAAGCAATTAGGGTCAACGTACCGCTTATCAAAGCAGGTATCCCTGAGGACGATAAATACCCGTTCACCTCGGTTGCCGCGCTTAACGTCACCTATTTTGCTAACTTTGGTGCTGAGCTTGCTGTAGTGTCTATGCTGCCCATGTTCTTTGCCGCGACCTGGCAGCTTGATCCTACGGTAGCAGGACTTGTGGCGTCAACCTTTGCTTTTGTTAACTTGTGGGCGCGACCGCTAGGAGGCTATATCTCTGATAAGGTCGGTAATCGCCGCTTAGTTATGTTGATTTATATGTTCGGCATTGGTATCGGCTTTGGGCTCATGGGACTACTAAATGCAGAATGGCCATTATTTATCGCTGTTGTCTTTACCATTTTGTGTTCTGTATTTGTACAAGGGGCAGAAGGGGCGACTTTTGGTATTATTCCCTCAATCAAACGCCGCCTAACCGGACAGATCTCAGGTATGGCGGGCGCTTATGGTAACGTGGGCGCGGTATTCTATCTGTTTATATTTACCTTTGTAGAGCCAAATCAGTTCTTCTTTATTATTGCAATCGGTGCCTTTATTGCTTGGGTATTGTGTTTCTTTTGGCTAAAAGAACCTGAAGGTGCCTTTGGTGATGAGTATCAAATGTCATCAGTGGATCGTCAGATTGCAGCTGAGCAGGCCTAGTACTGATATCACTATTTGCCTATTAAAAAAGCCACCTAACCGTAACGCTAGGTGGCTTTTTGATGATATGCATGACTGGGCTTTATGTAAATTAAGAAGCTATTTTGACAAATGATTGACTGTCCAAACTGCTACCTCTACGCGAGTTCGCAGACCAGTTTTATTGAGGATATGTTTGACGTGCACCTTTACTGTAGATTCTGCGATATTGAGATTGTTGGCAATCATTTTGTTGCTCATACCTTCAGCGATCATTTGAATGACTTGCAGCTCTCTACTAGTCAGATTACCAGCTATATCATCAATACTGGGTTTACGTAAGGTCTGCGCCAGTATTGCAGCCAGATTGGGACTGATGACCAGCTCGCCGCGTAGCACTTTTCTGATATCAGTAATAATCAGCTCAGGCTCCATATCTTTTAATAGGTAACCATCTACTCCTAGTTTTAGCGCTTCTTGTACGTCCTCGCCGCTATCGGAGACAGTGAATAACAGTGCTTTTACTTCGATGTTTCTAGCTCTAATCTCTTTTAGAGTCTCAATGCCTGTTAGCACAGGCATCTTGTGATCTAGTATCACAAGGTCCACTTCATGGTTCGCCAAAAACTCTAGCGCTTCTTGACCGTTACTGACCTCCCCAACGACTACTACGTCGTCCTCAAGACTCAACAGCTCAGCTATTCCGCGGCGCAGCATAGGGTGATCGTCTACTAATAGCAGCTTAGCAGGAGAGGACGGGGTATAAACGGTAGTAGCCATAAAACACTCACAAGTTAAAAACGGACAGGGACTAAAAGTTAAATCTTTAGATGCCTAGCTTTAGATGCTCAGCTTTATATACTTAGTTATTGTAGTTATCTGCTTGTTCAGTCATGTTGCTTGCTTGCTCAGTCATATAGTCGTTGAAAAAACTGGGTATAAACCTGACGATAACACTGGTACCTGTAGTGTCTGTGGCCTCGTTGCTCTTTATTATTAAATCGCCGCCAAGCTTATAAGCGCGCTCTTTCATAATCATCAGTCCATGATGCTGGGTCTGATTGACCGTACCTGACATACCAATACCATCGTCGATAACCTGCATAGCGATATAGTTGCTTTCATCATCGTAGCCTAGATCAATAACGACGTTTTTAGCATGAGCATGGCGACTAACATTAGATAGCGCTTCTCTTATGATCTGAATCAGATGCACTTGCTCGGTTGCCGTTAAGTTTAAAGACATGATTTGATTGTTTACTTTGACCTCAAAACGACCTTTGGCCGCAAACTCGTCAGCCGCCTCATATAGGGCTTCGTCGAAGTTGGCACTATCAATAGTGAGACGAAAAGTAGTCAACAAGTCGCGCAGTTCTTGATAGGCGGAGCTAAGACCAGTTTTTATTTGCTCAATATGCTGCCAGACGATGGTGTTATTGGCATCGTCAGGCGCCGTTCCTACTTCTTTTTGAGTGTTTTGCTTAGCGCCTTGTTGGACGTTAGCAGTGCGCTTTTTTAAATGCTTCTCAAGTACGCTGACTTGAATCTTTAAATAAGACAAGGACTGCGCTAAAGAGTCGTGAAGCTCTCTTGCGATGGTTGAGCGCTCCTCCAATAAGATAAGCTGATGCTCTTGTTGTCTTTGTTTGCGCAGTGATAAGGCGGTACTTACTAAATTGGTAAGTGCTACGATCAGCTCGCTATTTCTATAATCAAGATAAGCCTCGTCCGCCTCTACCATGTGAATACGAGAAGTCGGCGCTGATGGTTTATTGCTCTCTTTTGATGCCCCAGTATTAGTGAGTAAAACAGATTTAGGTCTGACTTTTAAATCGCCAAATTCGGTATCTTGATGCGTGATGGGATAAGTTTGTATATATTCATTTTCTTTAATAACGCAGTTGTCGCAAGTAAGCTTGGTGCATAGCTCGCGCATTTTACTATCGTGCAAAGCGATGCTGTCTTTATCATTTATGAGGTTACTTTGAATACAAAGTGTAAAATCTAAATGCGGGAATATATCGCCAAACTCAGTGATTAAAGTATCTAGCTTATGTAAGCTTACCGGACTTGTAGTGAGCTGTTTGGAAAAATCATAAAACAAGGATAATGCTTGGTTGGCCTTGATTAGATGCTGGGTCTTTAGTTGCACCTCACTTTCAAGGGACTGCTGATAAACCTCAATCGTGCTTGCCATCTCATTAAAAGAGTCTCCGAGTTTTTTAAACTCTGTGTAGCCAGATATGGAGAGTCTAGTATCGCGTTTACCACGCTTAAATTGGCTATTAGCATTGATCAGTTGCTGGACGGGTATCAACACGTTGCGCCGCAGTTTGTGCATACCAATCATCATAATAACGACGGTTAATAGTAGTGACGCCATTTGTAAGAGCTGCTGCCAAGTCTGTCTTTGCTCGTTTCTATACTGTAATTCATTGACAAAATTATCGACGTCTTGGATGTACTGAGGGGAGGCGGTATAAAACAGTGGTTTGTTTGACGACAGTAAAATAGGCTTTAGATGATCAAACCACTGCGCCTCTATACGCTCCAGCTGCTCGTTGATGACTTTATGTTCATTAGCATAAGCGCGCTGGTACTCACGTAAACTCTGTAGTCTAGTCTCCATATCTTTAACCAATACAGGTATTTTTATAGAGTCATTCAAGGGATCATGGTTTAACTGATTAGAGGCAAGTGCAGCGTCTTTTATTGGACTTTGCAAAGCGTTTTGTAAACCAATTTGCTCAGTGGCGATACTTAAGTTAGCAGAGCTATCTGCTGTAAAGTCGGTGGCAATTTGGAAGTTGATGCGATAGGTGGCCATGCGTATCGATCCTGCGGTATTGATGGCTTGAGCATCCGCCTCTGATACCCATGCCAACATGCCACTTCCTAAAGCCGATATAAAACACAATATAGCGATCGCAAACACGGAAGCTAAAGCTTGAACGGGTAAGGAGTGTCGAAATATCCTATGCATAATGTGTCAGTTTTTACCTATCATGGAAGCAAATTTTGAGGAGTCTATCTTTAAGATTAATACTTAAATATTAAAGCATATAAACGCTTATATTAAATTATAACCAACCCGTTGACCTTTTATATACCTCTAAAGCAGTAGATAACATGATATAGCGATTTTACTCCCTTAAGCTATCTCTCTACTACCATGTATGAATGTTATTGATAGCGCCCGCCTAGTACCGTAAGTCATCACTGATTTTAGCAGTAGTGAGACATAACGCTAATCTAATAAAACAAGCGTAGACGATACTAAGTGAGGCATAGCATGAGCAATAAATACTATACAAAAGGCGGTAAGCTCATCACCGACTGGCGTCCTGAGGTAGAAGAATTTTGGAGAGGCGGGGGCAAAAAAGTTGCCACGCGTAATTTATGGATATCGATCCCAGCGCTGCTGCTGGCCTTTGCCGTGTGGATGGTTTGGAGCGCGGTTATTGTCAATCTGCCCGAGATTGGCTTCGCTTTTGACGACGGGCAGCTGTTTTGGCTCGCCGCGCTACCGGGATTGACCGGGGCAACCTTGCGTATATTTTACTCCTTTATGGTGCCTATCTTTGGCGGTCGGCGCTGGACGGCTATCTCAACCGCCTCCTTATTGATTCCCGCATTGTGGATGGGCTTTGCGGTACAAAACCCCAATACGCCTTTTAGCGTGTTCGCCATCATTGCGCTGCTTTGCGGCTTGGGCGGCGCCAACTTCTCCTCATCCATGTCCAATATCTCTTTTTTCTACCCCAAAGCTGAGCAGGGTACAGCGCTTGGTCTCAATGCGGGACTTGGTAACTTGGGCGTATCTGTCATGCAGTTTGTCGTGCCTATCGTTATCGGTTTAGGCATTTTTGGTGCATTAGGTGGCGCGCCGCAAATCACTGAGGCTGGTAGGACATTGTATTTACAAAATGCAGGCTTTGTGTGGGTGCCTTTTATCTTGTTTGTAGCGATAGCTGCTTGGTTTATGATGAATGATATCTCCTCTGCCAAAGCCTCTTTTAAAGATCAGTCCGTCATCTTTAAGCGCAAACACAACTGGATCATGTGTATCCTTTATATGGCAACCTTTGGCTCGTTTATTGGCTTTTCAGCGGCGTTCCCGATGCTGATCAAAAACTCTTTTCCTGATATCAATCCACTCAAATATGCTTTTTTAGGGCCATTTGTAGGCGCAGTATTTCGTCCATTTGGAGGTTGGTTGTCTGATAAAACTAGCGGCGCCAAGGTCACTTTTTGGAATTATATTGTCATGGTCATTGCCGTGCTTGGGGTGATGTACTTTTTACCTAGCGAGACCAAAGCGGGCAGTTTTGTCGGTTATTTCATCTCTTTTATGATTCTATTTATTACCACGGGTATCGGTAATGGCTCTACATTTACCATGATTCCGGTTATTTTTAGAACTTTTTTAGAGCGGCTCAAGCCTAGTAAAGCGGGCACAGAAGAGCTGTTTATTGAGATCCGTAAAGAGTCTGCTGCCGTCGTCGGTTTCACCGCTGCTATTGCCGCTTATGGTGCTTTTTTTGTACCCAAGATGTTTGGCTCAGGGCTGGGCGTGTTTGGTACTTTTATCGCTTTGATTATCTACTACCTTGTTTGTATTGTGCTGACGTGGTGGTATTACAGTCGCAGTAATGCTGAGATACCTTGCTAGCGCTTTTTAAAGTATTCAACTTAATATTATTATTCGTTTTGCTACTTACGCTATTGACTTAGAGTAAGTAGCTTTTTTTTGTTTTTGAAATAAATTGGTTTTAGGGTGACTAAATCTTTGTTTTCACCTTGTTTTTTTGCGACTTTTTTATAGCTAAATTTATATAAGGGCTACCACTTAAGGAGTAGCGCGCTGCTCATATTAGCTAATAGTAGGGCCTCTATCATCTCATTAGAATGATGATATAGCAGCAGTTTTATCACTTTTAGCTTCTGTGAACCTAATTAGTATATGAGAGCTAAATCAGCACACATAAATCAGTACACATAAATCAGTACTAAGGCCAAACCTCATAGCACATAAACTTAGATTGCAAAATAAAGGATAGACACATGAGTCATTTACTCGATCAATTCCGCTTTTTTACCCGCAAAAAAGGTGAGTTCTCCGATGCCCACGGTGAGACGCGTGATGAGTCGCGTGCTTGGGAGAACACCTATCGTAGCCGCTGGCAATATGACAAAGTCGTGCGCTCGACGCATGGTGTCAACTGCACCGGCTCTTGCTCATGGAAGATATTCGTCAAAAATGGTCTAGTCACATGGGAGACTCAGCAGACCGATTATCCTGAAACCCGTCCTGATCTGCCTAATCACGAACCGCGCGGTTGTCCTCGCGGTGCTAGCTATAGCTGGTATATGTACTCCGCCAACCGCGTCAAATATCCTAAAGTGCGTAAGCCGCTACTTAAATTATGGCGTGAAGCCAAAGCTCGGTACCCAGATCCTGTCGATGCATGGGAGAGCATCGTAGAAGATCCCATCAAAGCTGAGCAGTACAAATCCAAGCGCGGACTTGGCGGTTTTATTCGCTCAACATGGGCGGAGGTCAACGAGATCATCGCTGCCAGTAATGTCTATACTGCCAAAACTTATGGCCCTGATCGCATTATTGGTTTCTCGCCTATTCCGGCGATGTCAATGGTCAGCTACGCGGCGGGCACGCGCTACTTATCCCTTATTGGCGGGGCTTGTTTGTCTTTTTATGACTGGTACTGTGATTTGCCGCCAGCTTCTCCTATGACTTGGGGCGAGCAAACCGACGTGCCAGAGTCTGCCGATTGGTACAACTCTGACTATATTATTGCTTGGGGCTCAAACGTACCGCAAACGCGGACGCCGGACGCGCATTTCTTTACCGAAGTGCGTTATAAAGGCACCAAAACCGTCTCTATCATGCCTGATTATGCTGAAATGGCTAAGCTTACTGACTTGTGGCTCAACCCAAAGCAAGGTACGGATGCGGCCGTTGCGCAAGCGTTTTGTCACGTGATTATCAAAGAGTTTTATCTCAAGAAGCCAAGTGATTATTTCTTAGATTATGCCAAGCGCTACACTGATTTGCCAATATTGGTCATGCTAGAAGGAGAGGAGGGCGCACGTCGTCCGGGCCGCTATCTACGTGCCTCCGACTTGGTTGCCAATTTGGATCAAGAAAACAATCCAGAGTGGAAAACCATTGGTCTTAACAATGATGGCGAGCTGGTATCACCTTTAGGCTCGGTTGGCTACCGCTGGGGCGAGAAAGGCAGATGGAATCTTGAGCAAAAAAATGGCGCAACCGGTAAAGAGATTGACCTAACGCTTACCCTAAAAGACAGTAATGAGACCTGCCAAGTTGGCTTTGATTATTTCGGTCATGTCGATCATCCGCACTTCACCTCAGTACCCGGCGAGCCAATACAACACAGAGTAGTTCCTTGTAAAACCATAGAGTTGGCTGATGGCACTACTGCCAAAGTCGCGACCGTATTTGACTTAATGGTTGCCAACCTTGGCGTTGATAATGGTGTCGGCGGCGAGCACGTTACTGACGACTATAACGACGCGAGCGTTCCGGGTACGCCCGCATGGCAAGAGGTAATTACTGGTCTTAGTCGTGAGCGCGTTATTCAAGTGGCGCGTGAGTTCGCTGAAAACGCGCATAAAACGCATGGTAAATCGATGATCATCATCGGTGCGGGCATGAACCACTGGTATCACCTCGATATGAACTATCGCGGTGTGATCAATATGCTCATGCTTTGCGGCTGCGTCGGTAAATCAGGTGGCGGCTGGGCGCATTATGTGGGGCAAGAAAAACTGCGCCCGCAAACCGGTTGGTTGCCGCTAGCGTTTGCCCTTGACTGGCAGCGTCCACCGCGTCATATGAACGGCACTAGCTTCTTTTATGCACACAGCTCACAGTGGCGTCATGAGACTATCTCCGCGCATGAGATATTATCCCCTAATGCCAATAAAAAATTCTTCCCAGAACACATGCTCGATTACAACATTCAAGCGGAGCGGGCAGGCTGGTTACCCTCAGCGCCGCAGCTGAATCGTAACCCATTGACCATTGCCGCCGAAGCGCAGGCAAAAGGTAAAGGTGTTGAAGAACATGTGGTGGACTCTCTGGAAGAAGGCAGCTTACGCTTTGCCTGTGAGTCCCCGGACAATCCAGCCAACTTCCCGCGTAATATGTTCATCTGGCGCTCAAACCTTTTGGGCTCATCAGGTAAGGGTCATGAATACATGCTGCACTATTTCTTAGGCACAAGAAATGGTCTCTTGAATGATGAAAACCCTACCGGCCATTTGCAGCCCAAAGAAGTCGACTGGGTCGAAAAAGGTCCAACGGGTAAGCTTGATTTGGTCGTTGCCTTGGACTTTCGCATGTCCTCAACTTGCTTGTATTCTGACATCGTTCTACCAACAGCTACATGGTACGAAAAAGATGACATGAATACCTCAGACATGCATCCCTTTATTCATCCACTAACAGCGGCGACAGATCCTGCATGGGAGTCCAAAACTGATTGGGAGATATACAAAGGCATTGCTAAAACCTTCTCTGAATTAACCAAAGGTCACTTAGGGGTTGAGACCGATGTGGTTACCCTGCCTATGCAGCATGATAGTCCGGGCGAGCTGGCACAGCCCTTTGGCGGTACCGACTGGAAAACAGCGGGCGAGAAACCCGTTCCTGGTAAAAACTGCCCCATGATTAAGATCGTTGAGCGTGATTATCCCAACACTTATAAGAAGTTCACCTCCATGGGGCCTGCCTTAGAAAAATTAGGTAACGGCTCAAAAGGGCTGAACTGGGATATGAAAACGGAGGTGAAGCAGTTGGGTGATCTCAATCACCGCGTCACTGAGCCGGGTATCTCTGAAGGCCGTCCGCGCATCAATACCGCTATTGATGCCTCAGAGATGATTTTGATGCTAGCACCTGAAACCAATGGACATGTAGCGGTTAAAGGCTGGGCGGCGCTGTCGGAATTTACGGGCCGCGACCATACGCATCTGGCCAAATCAAGCGAGCATGAAAAGATACGCTTCAAAAACATCGTTGCCCAGCCGCGCAAAATCATCTCAAGCCCTACGTGGTCAGGTATCGAGTCGGATGAGGTGAGCTATAACGCCGGTTATACCAACGTTCATGAGCTGATTCCTTGGCGCACCATTACTGGCCGCCAGCAGTTTTATCAAGACCATCCTTGGATGCAAGCGTTTGGCGAGCAAATGCAGCAGTATCGTCCACCTATTGATACCAAAACTACAGAAATTATCAAAAACGCTAAGCCCAATGGTAATAAAGAGATTGTGCTGAACTTTTTAACACCGCATCAAAAATGGGGTATTCACAGTACTTACTCTGAAAACCTAATGATGCTGACACTTAGCCGCGGTGGTCCTTGTGTTTGGATGTCGGAAGTGGATGCCCAAAAAGCGGATATCGTCGATAACGACTGGATTGAGGTTTTCAATGCCAACGGCGCTATTACTGCTCGCGCTATTGTCAGTCAGCGCGTCAAAGAAGGCATGGTGATGATGTATCACGCGCAAGAAAAGCTGGTTAACGTACCAGGCTCGCAGCAAACGGGTATTCGCGGCGGTATTCATAACTCGGTCACTCGTACTATCTTGAAGCCGACCCATATGATTGGTAGCTACGCGCAGCAGTCTTATGGCTTCAACTATTACGGCACCGTGGGCTGTAATCGTGATGAGTTTGTGGTCATTCGCAAGATGTCAAAAATCGACTGGTTGGAAGAAAAACCGGATGACGCCCTACCGCGTCCACTACCAACGACTATTGATTGATAGCTAGTAGCACATTTTATATTAATACTTTCTATATCAGTACTTATATGAGTACTTGGAGCACACCTTATGAAAATTCGTTCACAAGTCGGCATGGTGCTTAACCTCGATAAATGTATCGGTTGTCACACTTGCTCGGTCACTTGCAAAAACGTTTGGACCACTCGCGAGGGGATGGAATATGCTTGGTTCAATAATGTTGAGTCCAAGCCCGGTATCGGTTATCCCAAAGAGTGGGAGAATCAAAATAAATGGAGGGGCGGCTGGATTCGTAATGCCAACGGCACTATAAACCCGCGCATCGGTGGTAAGTTTAGGGTACTGGCTAATATCTTTGCCAACCCTGACTTGCCTGAGATCGATGATTATTATGAGCCGTTTGATTTTGATTATCAGCATCTACATACCGCGCCCATCGGTAATTACTCACCCATCGCCCGTCCGCGCTCAGTCATCACCGGCAAGCGTATGCAAAAGATTGAATGGGGACCGAACTGGGAGGAGATCTTGGGCTCGGAGTTTGAAAAGCGCCGCAAAGACAAGAACTTTGACAATATTCAAGCCGATATTTATGGACAGTACGAAAACACCTTTATGATGTATTTGCCGCGTCTGTGCGAGCATTGCCTCAATCCTACTTGCGTGGCGGCGTGTCCTAGCGGCGCGATTTATAAGCGTGAAGAAGATGGTATCGTCCTCATTGACCAAGAAAAATGTCGCGGCTGGCGCATGTGTATCTCAGGCTGTCCTTACAAAAAGATTTACTACAACTGGAAGTCGGGCAAGTCAGAAAAATGTATCTTTTGCTATCCACGGATTGAGGCGGGCATGCCAACGGTTTGTTCTGAGACCTGTGTTGGCCGTATCCGCTATCTAGGCGTGCTTTTATATGATGCAGACAAGATCGCTGCTGCTGCTAGCGTCCCTAATGAGCAAGATCTTTATCAAGCACAGTTGGATATATTTTTAGATCCTAACGATCCTGTGGTTATCGCCCAAGCACTAAAAGATGGTGTTCCGCAGTCGGTTATTGACTCGGCACAAAAATCCCCAGTTTATAAGCTGGCGATGGATTGGAAACTGGCACTACCGCTACATCCGGAGTATCGCACTTTGCCCATGGTCTGGTATGTACCGCCATTATCACCGATTCAAAACGCGGCCGAAGCGGGCAAAGTAGGCATGGATGGTCTCATCCCGGATGTCGATAGCCTGCGTACTCCGCTACGCTACCTTGCCAATATGCTCACCGCAGGTGATGAAGCACCGGTACGTTTGGCGCTCAAACGTCTGCTGGCTATGCGTAGCTACAAGCGTATGCAGCTGGTCGAAAAGCAAGAAGTACAAAGCATCTTGGATGATGTCGGTCTGACCAAGCATCAAGTGGAAGAGATGTACCGCTACCTTGCTATTGCAAATTATGAGGACCGCTTTGTGATCCCGACCGCGCATCGTGAAGAGGCATTGAGTGATGCTTTTGCTGAGCGTAATGGCTGCGGCTTTAGCTTTGGTGAGGGCTGTTCAGGACAATCTGACAATAGTATGTTCGGACAACGCAAAACTAACCGTCGTGATTTTATCGATACCGTACAAAAGTGGGAGGCCTAACATGAATAAGTCTCAGTTTAATTCCAATATAGTTGATGCGCCAATGATGATGCCTAGTATTGCAGACTCGGAGCTAAAAATACTAAAGGTACTTAGCTTACTTATTGATTATCCCACTAACGAGCTGTTTACTGGGGACACACTAGCAGACTGTGCCGAGATTGTAGCGACATCTGAATTAATTAGCCCACAGGTGCGTAAGCAAATTATTGATCTGATTGAAGATTTAATTGATACCGGATCTCTTGAGGCGCAGGCTCGCTACGACGGACTTTTTGAGCGTGGTCGTTCTTTATCGCTGTGGCTATTTGAGCATGTGCATGGAGAGTCACGTGATCGCGGTCAAGCTATGGTCGATTTGATGAATCAGTATGAAGAAGCAGGCTTTGAGATTGGTATTAAAGAGCTGCCTGATTTCTTGCCTATGTATTTAGAGTTTTTGGCCTATAAAGCTACAGTAATTAATGATGATATTCAGATCCGCATGGATATTGCTGATGTCAGTCATATTATCGCCCTACTTGCTGCCAGACTTATAGATCGGGGCAGTATCTATCAAGGCTGCTTTAACGCGCTGTTGCAGATTGCAGGCAAGCCGCTTGATGTGATCGAAGAGTACCAAGAAAAGATCAGTAAAGAGAAGCGTGATGATACTTTTGAAGCGATAGATAAAGAGTGGGAAGAGGAAGTCGTTGACTTTATGGATGCCAAGCAAGAAGAGCGTTGCCCTTCACAGACGAGTACTCAAAACCTTGCCGCCCAAAAATTAACGACTAAGGCAGGCATCAAAGCTGGCGTTAGAAAGCCTGCCGCGCCCATGGTTGATGCCCCTGTGCACTGGGTAGATTTTAAACAAAGCCCGAAACACAAATCATCGGTCAATTAACGTTAAGGAGATAAGACATGGATATTGCAGGTCCTAACTTAGAGGCTTTAGCCAGCCTAAATTGGCTACAGATATTCCTTTTTGGCGTTTATCCTTATATTGCTTTGGCCATCGCAATCGTCGGTACTTGGGTGCGTTTTGACTTATCGCAGTATTCATGGAAGTCTGGATCTTCACAGATGCTCAGAACCAAAAACATGCGCTGGGCAAGTAACCTGTTTCATGTAGGCATCATTATAGTGCTTCTTGGTCATCTGTTTGGGCTATTAACCCCGCATGTTCTTTATGATCGATTTATCAGTGCTGGTAACAAACAGATTGCAGCCGTAGTCGTTGGCGGTATTGCTGGGGTGTTCTGCTGGATTGGGTTGGCTATGCTCTTGTGGCGACGCTTTACCGATGATCGTATTTCCAACACTTCAAACTTCTCAGACAAGCTAGTACTCGTATTACTGTTCGTTCAGCTTAATTTGGGCTTGATAACTATCTTTACCTCAGCTCAGCATTTAGATGGACTGACGATGCTCAACTATGCCGGCTGGGCGCAAGATATTACCGTGTTAAGACCTATTCAAGCTGCTGCTCGTATTGAACAAGCCGATCTGATTTATCAGCTGCATATGGCGCTAGGCATTACCCTCATTATGATTTTCCCATTTACGAGACTCATTCATATTGTCAGTGCACCCGTTTGGTATTTAGGTCGCCGTTATCAGATTGTTAGACAAAAGCAGTCGCAGTAGAGGTAACAGTAGTAAGAATGCAGTCAATAGAAATAGCAGTAATAGAAACAGTCACAATAGTGATACAACATTGGTTTTATAAGAGCGATATCATAAGATTCATTTTAAATGAATCTTATGATAAAATTTAACCAATACTCAATTACTATCACTAAGGAAAACATAATGGCTTCACCAAAAACTATCGAAATTGTCAAAGCAACGGTACCTGTACTTGAAGAGCATGGCACTGCAATCACCACCGTGTTTTATCAAAACATGTTCGCTGAGCACCCTGAGCTGTTAGATATCTTTAACGAGACCAATCAAAAACTTGGACGTCAACAAACTGCCCTTGCAACTACGGTTTTGGCGGCAGCAAAACATCTCGAAAACTTGGCGATTTTATTGCCAGAAGTGACGCAAATTAGCCATAAGCACCGCGCTTTGCAAATCCTCCCTGAGCATTATCCTATCGTTGGCAAGCACTTACTTGGCGCGATAAAAGAGGTGCTGGGAGAGGCGGCGAACGATGACATTATACAGGCTTGGACCCAAGCGTATGATGAGATCGCTGACGTCTTTATCCAGTTAGAGGATGATATGTATGAGCAGGCGATGTGGGATGGTTTTATACCTTTTAAAGTGGTAGAAAAAAAGGCTGCCGCGCAAGATATCGCAGCCTTCACCGTCGCTCCGGTTAATGATAAGTCGGAAGATAAGCAGACTATCGATTTGAGCCAGCTTAACCTTACTGCTGGTCAATATATCACCGTCAAAACCGATCCTGAAGATAGCGATCATTTAGCCCTGCGTCATTATTCTTTAAATTCAACCGATACCGATAAAGGTATTCAGTTTGCGGTAAGACGTGATAATCGTGACGGGCATTATGGTCTAGTGTCCAACCATTTGCATGATGAGGTTGAAGTTGGCGATACTATTTTATTATCGGCTCCTGCTGGCGACTTTGCTTTAAACAAAGACTTAGTCAAACAAAACGATGTTCCGCTGGTGCTTATCAGTGCAGGCGTCGGGGTAACACCTATCTTAGCAATGTTAGAGGAGCAGGTAACGAGCAATCCAAAAAGACCTATTATCTGGGTTTATGCTTGCCAAAATGAGAAGCATCATGCTTTTAAAGACCAAGTTGATAAGCTTTTAGAGTCAGCTGAGCAGGTGCAAAAGCGTATTTTTTATTTTGAAGACAACCAAATACTAGACGACACTTATCTTGCAACCTTACCTAAGCCTGCCGATATTTATGTTTGCGGCTCCATGCCGTTTATGGAGAGCATGATTGATGGCTTGGTAATGCTTAAACATGGCACTGACAATGTTCATTACGAACCATTTGGTCCAAAAATGAGCTTGCAAGCCTCTTAAACTTAGTTTGAATCATCTTGTTAAATATTAATCACCAGTAGCGGAGCCTAACTATGACGGTCAATACTTATATTCCAACCACACCCATTGATACGGATACTCGCGCCGCTACTGCTGCTATGGGCGCTGGCCGCGATGAAGATATTATCTGTATCATGCCAACAAGCGCGGATCTCAAAAAACCGCATTCAGATAAGGAGTTTATTGAAAGGGCAATGGCGGATGAGCGCAATAACCACAGCAACCTGATTGCTTCAAGCCGTGATGAGCTGCCTTCGGTCACCGTTAATGGCGTGATGATTGATCGAACCGCTATCGCTCAAGAGCTACAATACCATCCAGCACAGAACAAAGAGGACGCGCTATTTCTGGCGACGCAAGCGCTGGTGGTGCGTGAATTATTGAAACTGGCAGTATTGAATGATCCTAGCCTCGGTGAGTCCGCTTGGGAGAAAGATGAGGAACAAGCCATATCCGCTTTGATTGATAAAAACGTACAAGCGGCCACCCCTGATATGGAGACCTGTGAGCGTTATTATCAGCAGAATATCAGTGATTACAAGACCGATCCCATTATGTCTGTCCGTCATATTTTATTGGCTTGTCTGCCAGAAGATGGTGACGAGCGTTTAAAACTTAAAAAAACCGCTTATGAGCTTATTGAGCAGATAAAAAGTGATAAAAACTCTGACGCTGAGTTTATTGAGTTAGCTCGTCAGTATTCAGCTTGCCCATCAAGGGAGCAGGGCGGCGAGTTAGGCACTATCAATAAAGGCCAAACTGTTCCTGAATTTGAGAGCACTTTATTTAAGTTAGATCAAGGTCTTGCGCCAAGTCCCATTGAGAGCCGCTACGGATTTCATATCGTTGAGGTGTTAGATAAGCAGCCCGGCATTCAGATGACTTATGAGCAAGTTAGCCCAGCGATACACAATAAGCTGAGCCAAAAAGCCTTTCATCAGTCCCTTTGTGACTACCTGTTTACCTTAGCGAATGAGGCCGATATAGAAGGTATTGAGATGACCCTTGATCAAGAAAACATTTATCGTGGTTAGGTGCATCTTCACATATTTTTATGAGTAGTCTAACGCCCCTCATCCGGGCGTTTAACGTGCTCTGAGCTGGCTTCATAAACAGCGTCCAGCTCATCTTCTGTCAGATACTTCTCAGCTATAGGAAATAGCTCGCGCTCCTCAAAGCGAATGTGATCGTAGAGTAGAGTACCTAATTCTCTAACCTGTATGGCGGTCACACTTTTATTTTCAGACGGCTCAGAAATTTCAGCTTCTGTTATGATTTTATGCAACGATTTATGCTGCTCATCAAGGGTGTTGAGTGCTGCTGCTACCTCAGGTTGGTCTTGATAAGGTTGTAGCGAGGCTCCGATCAGATGGTCTTCAATATGAAAATGGTTTTGCATATCATCGATATAAGAGGTCAGATTGTGCCAGTGTTTGATAATTTCTTGCGGCTCATCAACACATTCTTTTGCATGACGAGATAGATTTAAACCCAAATGATGCTGGCGCGATAAGGGCTGTAGTTGATTGGCGCGTTTCATCGTTGAATACTCCAGTCAAAGTAAATGAAAATTATAGAAGTTTTGGAGGGCTATGCTTAACTATATACTAATCGCGCACTTATTGGGTGCCACTATTTGGACAGGCGGTCATCTGATTTTGGCATTGGTCATACTGCCCAAAGCCCTAGCATCGCGTAATGTTGAGGTGTTATTGCAGTTTGAAGAGCCGTTTGAAAAGATAGGTATGCCCGCTTTAGGGGTTCAGATCATCACCGGCCTTTGGATGGCGTATCAACTACTACCTAATATAGGCAGCTGGTTTACTCTTGATAATGATTTGAGTGTGCTTATTAGTCTTAAGCTTTTATTATTGTTATTGACCTTTTTGGTCGCTTTGCACGCCCGATTCTACATGATCCCTAAGCTGTCCGCTGATACGCTCAAAGCCTTTTCGGTAAATATTACTTTAGTTACTTCGTTTTCAGTCGCTTTTGTCATCGTTGGTACGCTGTTTCGTACTGGGTTTGGTTAAAGACGTATTTTTCGGAAAAATAGCTTCTATAACTTATAAACTAAAATCTATAAACAAAAAAATCGGCCTGCGCACAGACCGATTTACTTTATTATGAGACTAAATTATAAAACTAAGTATTATAAAGTTAAGACATGATTAGTCGTTATGATAACCGCCATAGTATTTGACCGGTGACCAGCTTGGAATAACTGGGGCAAGCTTAGGGGCAAGCGTGCTGTATTTGCCCGTACCATACACTGGATTACCATCGACCACGGTCAATACCGATTCGATCTCTTTGATTTTCTCTTCAGGCACCGTAAAGTAATCATCGGATAGCAGCACAAAGTCAGCATACATGCCCGGCTCAAGCGTTCCTTTAACGTCCTCTTCTTGTGAGAACCATGCACTGCCACTAGTATAGACTTCTAGCGCGTCATCTCGATCTAGCGTATTATCAGCGCCGTAGAGCTGCGTACCGCCTACCGTTTTGCCTGTGGTAAGCCAATATAGCGATACCCAAGGATTGTAAGAGGCCACTCGCGTACCGTCAGTACCTGCGCCTAGCGGGATACCCATATCATAAATCTTTTTAAAGGGCGGTGCGGTGCTAGCAGCCTCTTTACCATATCTGTCCACGAAGTATTCACCAGCATAAGCCATACGATCCTGTATAGCGACGCCGCCATTGAGACGTTTGATCTCACGCAAAGTAGCATCATCTACGGTTTCGGCGTGATCAATCGCCCAGCGCATCTCGTTGCGGATTTTACCGTTGTTTTCGCGGTCAATCTCATCGACTAAATCGACGATCAGCTTGGTATTTTCGCCATAAGTGGAGTGCTGTCTAAAGGGCCAGCCTTCATCGACATGCATTTGGATGACTTCTTTGGTCTGCTCGCGCCAGCCTTCGTTATTGCTAATGAACGGTTTAGGCGCTAAGAAGTTCTCAAAGTCGCCTGCCGCCCACGTCATGTATTCGCCGCCGCCTTCTAGCTCATAACCGTGCGTCAAGCTCTCATCGTCGTTATGAAATATCTTGTTGTTCGCCATCCATGTGGCAAACGCTTGCTGCTCTTTGCCCGCTTCTTGCGGAAACAAATAATAAGAGATGCGCATGGATAAATCGCCGTCTTTAGCAAGCGCTTTGGACGCTTCATAATCCTCTGGATAAGTATGACCGCCGCCGCCTGCGTCAATGGCGCTGGTGAGACCAAAGCGGTTAAGCTCACGGTAGAAGTGTTTGGTGGAGTTGATCTTTTCTTGCTCAGATAATGCCGGCAGCTTACCGATAACTTGGTACAAGATCATCGCGTTTGGTTCTGCCAGTAGCACGCCTGTTGGTTTGCCATTAGCGTCACGCTCATAGCGGCTGTCATCGTTTGGCGGCTGCGTATTTTCATCGATACCTAAAGCATCAAGACCTGCCTGGTTGAGCCAGCCGCGGCTATATAGATACAATACAAAGGCAGGCGTATCTCCGGTCGCCTCATTGATCTCTTCGATGGTGGGCATACGTTTTTCTTCAAACTGATACGGCGACCAACCACCTATGACGCGCACCCACTCGCCCTCAGGAGTTCTATCCGCTTGCTCTTTGAGCATACGCAGCGCTTCTTTTAGTGATTTGACCCCGTCCCAGCGTAGCTCACTATTATAGAAACGTCCGCCGCGTGTGATATGTAGATGCGAGTCATTAAGCCCTGGAATTAGGGTACGACCATTGGCATCAATAACCTTAGTATCACCATTACGTAGACGTAAAACATCTTCAGCCGAACCCGTACGTAATACCTTGCCATCTTTGATAGCAATAGCTTCAGCGACGGTACGATCATCATCCATGACCGCAACCTTGGCATTGGTCACGATCATATCGGCGGCGAGTGTCGTAGGCGTACTGACACTGGCTGGCGGATTTTGTACTGCGCAAGCTGTCAAGATACTTGTCGCACCGGCAAGCAAAAGAAAGTTTTTCATGACTGAGCCTCATCCGTTGATAATTTAGAATTATAATTTAACATATTATCTTAACTTGTTCATTGTTTTATTAAAATTATCTAAACGAATTTTTTTAGAAATGGTTCTGATTTATAAGTTTAGACAGTCCATAATAATTAAATGAAGATAATATTTTCAACATAAGGGGATACTAGTAAATACAATATTCACATTATAAAATTATTATAGAAACTTATTAGCAATGTAAAGCTACTTAGCGACTAACTTTAGTAATATTAAACATAGAAACAAACTAAGATATCTGGCTATGAAGCATATTTTATAAGTGCTTATAAGAATAACTAAAAAGTGCCGTTAGTTATTGAGAATGACTTACAAACCTCATACACCCCTTCGACAGTTTGCATCATACTATAAATCTAGTTTGGGTTAATAAGAAAGGGATTGGTTAGATGACAATTATTGTGCCCACACTGGGAACATCAACTGCACAAAAAGAAGTTGCCTATTCTGGACACTCTTTTGATAGTCGTCGACACTGGGCGGCTTCTTTAACATTAGGGTTTAGCACACGTATCGCAGGCACTAGTAGTATTACCTACATGAATAAGTCCCGTCACTACGGCCCACTGCGAGTTCAAAGACCTTTTTATCCTGAAGGACGTGATGGCTGCTGTCACGTTTATCTGCTGCATCCTCCTGGCGGCGTTGTGAGCGGCGATGCGCTCAATATTGATGTCACTGTTGAGGCCAATGCTCATACACTACTGACCACTCCTGCTGCTAATAAACTCTATAAAGCCGATAGCAACGGCGTGGCGTGGAGTCAATACACTCATCTTAAAGTCGCCGATAATGCTATGCTTGAATGGCTGCCTCAAGAAACGCTAGCCTTTGATGGTTCTCGCGGCGAGCAAACCGTTATTATCGATCTAGAAGATCAGGCCAAGTGTTTGGGCTGGGAGATTCTTGGTCTTGGTCGCCCTGCTAGTAACTTGCCTTTTGAAAGCGGCAAGCTTGAGCAGCGCTTTCAGATCAACCGTAGTGGTCGCCCGCTATGGATAGAGCGTCAGAGTGTCGATCCAAACCATCCACGATTTACTGGCAAATGGGGGCAGGGCGGCACTACAGTCTACGCTACTTTATGGGCAGTTGGGTTAGAGGATCCAGCAGAGGCTATTACCGCGCTACGCGAGCATATCCCTGCCACTCCTCATTGGGCAGTGACTTATCGCCGCAACGTTTTACTGCTGCGTTATCTAGGAATGGAGCGTAATGAGGCTTGGGAGCTGCTGCAACAAGCGCGTGAGGTGCTGCGTCCTCGGTTAACTGGTCAAAAGGCAGTGATACCGCGAATTTGGTTGACTTAAACCATTACAACGCTTAACTACTAAGCTAATAAAGACGTCAGCTTTGAATAGAATAATTCATAAAATCATACTAATAACACCATACTAATAACAAGGAGCTAGCGATGGAATTGACCCCAAGAGATAAAGATAAATTGTTATTGTTTACCGCAGGCTTGCTTGCTGAGCGCCGTAAAGAAAAAGGTCTAAAACTAAATTATCCTGAATCAATTGCGCTGATCAGTTGCGAGATTATGGAAGGCGCACGTGAAGGCCGTACCGTGGCTGATTTGATGGGAGCTGGACGTGAGATTCTGACGCGAGATGATGTCATGGATGGCGTAGCTGAGATGATTCAAAGCATACAAGTTGAAGCCACTTTTCCTGACGGTACCAAGCTGGTGACCGTTCATAACCCTATTGTCTAAGGAGACTCGCTATGATTCCAGGTGAATATGATCTTAAGGATGATGACATTGAGCTGTGTACCGATCGTGAGGCTATCACTATAAACGTCTCAAATACTGGTGATCGACCTGTGCAAGTCGGCTCTCATTATCACTTTGCTGAGACTAACGGCGCTTTAGAGTTCGACCGTAAACAAGCATACGGTCATCGCCTAGCCATTGCAGCAGGGACGGCGATACGATTTGAGCCCGGTCAAAATCGTGATGTGCCCCTGATTCCCTTTTCAGGACTGCGCCGTATTTATGGTTTCCATGGTGAAGTAATGGGGCCTTTAGACGCGGATGACGCCCAGAATAAGGATCAGAATCAACAATCAGACTTCAACAATCAGAATTAGGGGCATCATCATGAAAATTTCTCGTCAAGCTTATGCAGATATGTACGGTCCTACCACAGGCGACAAGGTGCGCTTAGGCGATACGGAGCTATGGATCGAGATAGAAAAGGACTACACTCACTACGGTGAAGAGGTGATGTTTGGTGGCGGCA
The DNA here is from genome assembly GCF_055699795.1 of Psychrobacter sp. M4. Lineage (NCBI taxonomy): Bacteria > Pseudomonadati > Pseudomonadota > Gammaproteobacteria > Moraxellales > Moraxellaceae > Psychrobacter > Psychrobacter sp. M4. The sequence goes on from NZ_CM146740.1 coordinate 727,200, forward strand.
AAGTGATTCGTGATGGTATGGGACAAAGCCAGCGCTGTGATGATGCCGTTATGGATACGGTGATTACCAATGCCGTTATTATCGATTGGTGGGGTATTGTAAAAGCTGATGTGGGGCTAAAAGAGGGCAGAATTGCTGCTATCGGCAAAGCAGGCAACCCAGATACCCAGCCGGATGTCGATATCGTCATCGGTCCGGGTACTGAGATTATCGCTGGTGAAGGTCAAATTCTAACGGCTGGTGGTATCGATACTCACGTGCATTATATTTGTCCGCAGCAAGTCGATGAGGCGCTCATGAGTGGACTTACCACCATGATTGGCGGCGGTACAGGGCCCGCTACTGGCTCTATTGCAACCACCCAAACCCCAGGACCTTGGCATTTGGGAAAAATGATGCAGGCAGTCGATGATCTACCGATCAATATTGGCTTTTTGGGTAAAGGCAGTGCCAGTACACCCGAAGCGCTTGAGCAGCAAGTAAAAGCGGGCGCTATGAGCCTAAAGATTCATGAAGATTGGGGTGCAACCCCAGCTGCAATTAGTAATGCGCTCGATGTGGCTGATCGCTATGATATCCAAATTGCTATTCATGCTGATAGCTTAAATGAGTCAGGGTTTGTTGAAGATACACTAGCGGCTTTCAAAGGTCGCTGTATCCATACCTATCACTCTGAAGGAGCAGGCGGCGGACATGCGCCCGATATCATTGTTGCCTGTAGCCTACCCAATGTTTTGCCCTCATCGACCAACCCCACGCGTCCTTATACCGTAAATACGGTAGATGAGCATCTCGATATGCTAATGGAGTGTCATAACCTAGATCCTAGTATCCCAGAAGATGTAGCTTTCGCTGATTCGCGCATTCGCCGCGAAACCATTGCCGCTGAGGATATCTTACAAGATATGGGCGTAATCTCAATGATGTCGTCTGACTCACAGGCTATGGGGCGTATCGGTGAAGTGGTATGCCGTACCTGGCAAACGGCGCACAAAATGCGCTTGCAACGTGGCCTGTTACCAGAAGATGAGGAGCGCGGTGCAGATAATTTTCGGGTGAAGCGCTATATCGCCAAATATACCATTAATCCAGCTATCACTCACGGTTTGGCGCACGAGATTGGCTCCGTTGAAGTGGGCAAGTTTGCTGATTTGGTACTATGGAAGCCTAAGTTTTTTGGGGTCAAACCTTCCATCATCCTTAAAGGCGGTATGATAGCAGGGGCCGCTATGGGTGACCCAAATGCGGCTATTTCTACCCCGCAGCCGGTGCACTACCGCCGCATGTTTGGCGCACTTGGACGCGCGGCAGCAGCGACTCGTATAACCTTTGTTAGTCAAGCGGCAATGGACACCGGACTTGAAGAAAAGCTGGGTCTAAAGAGCCGACTGGTCGCTTGCAAAAACGTGCGACAAATGCGTAAAAGCGATATGAAGCTCAATGACGCTTGTCCAGATTTAAAAGTCGATCCACAAACTTATGAGGTGCATGCAGACGGTGTACTTTTAACTTGTGAACCCTCATCAGAGCTGCCACTCGCCCAGCTTTATCACTTGTTTTAAAAGGATAGTAAAATGCTTGAACTGACTACAAGAATAGATAGCGATTATCAAGTAAAGGAGGGCGAGATACACGATACTCTAACGCTACCTTATGAGCTACGTATTCGTGGTCGTCTGAAAGCGACCACGGATAAAGGGCATGCGGTTGGTTTGTTTTTGGATCGCGGTCCAGTTATGCGCCATGGCGACCTACTAAAAGCCAGTAGCGGTGAGATTATTCAAGTTTGCGCGGCTGATGAGCCTGTAACTACCGCCTATATCGAAAATGGTCTACCGCTGGGGCGACTATGCTATCACTTAGGTAATCGTCATGTCACTTTGGCTTTAGGCAGCGATGACGATGGTCGCTACTGGGTACGCTTCCCGCCAGATTATGTGCTCGAAGAGTTGGCCGAATTGTTGGGCGCTACCTTGATTCATCATGAAGCGCCGTTTGATCCTGAATCTGGAGCTTATGCGCAGGCGGGTCGTGAGCATTCGCACGACCATAACCATGAACACCATTCGCATGGTCACAGCCATGATAGCCACTCACATAGCCATAATAACCTTACTGAGGGACACTCCGACAATGATGGACACCACCACGCTCACTGATAGATACAATGAGTACTCTAGTCAGTCGTCAAATGTCATTGATGATCTGGCATTACTTGGACTGATGCAGCTGATTAGTCCAGCACTGCCGATAGGAGCTTTTGCATGGTCGCAAGGTTTAGAGAGCGCCTTTGAGCTTGGCTGGGTCAACAATGAGCATGAGCTTGGCGAGTGGCTTATAGGGGTCCTTGATGATGGCTTGACCCGCTGCGAATTACCAGTATTGGCGCGCCTGCAAAATTGCTGGGCGCATAGCGACAGTGAAGGTGTGGCTTACTGGAATGATTGGATTCATGCCAATCGTGAAAGCGCAGAGCTTAGTGATGAAGACATCCGTTTGGGACTGGCACTAGTACGGCTGCTTGATAGCTTGGGTCTACAACCCCAGCCTGACCAGGGCGATGCCAGCTTACCGGACGAGCCAGGCTATGTCACTGTTTTTGCTTGGACTGCGCATCAACGGCGAATTCCGCTGCGCCAAATTTTGCTTGGCTTTGCTTGGGCGTGGCTTGAAAACCAGCTGGCAGTAGCTTGTAAGGCGTTGCCGTTAGGACATACTGCAGCGCAGCGTCTAAACGAGCAATTACGTCCGCACTTGGTGACGGCAGTTGATACGGCGCTTGAGCTTAATGATGCGCAGTTAGGACCGATATTACCAAGCCTTGCGCTGGGTAGCGCGCAACACGAAACTCAATATTCAAGATTATTTCGAAGCTAGAAGTATTTAGAAGCTAGAAGTATTTAGAAGCTAGAGGTATTAGAAGCTAGAAGTATTAACAGCAATAAAGTATTTTTTGTAAGGTATTAGTTTTTTTAAGCCTTGATTTTATATTTTGACTTTATATAAGGATAATTCATTATGAAACACTGTTTACGCGTTGGGGTGGGTGGTCCAGTAGGATCGGGCAAAACTGCTTTATTACGCCAATTATGTAGCGCCCTAAAAGACCACTACAATATCGCCGTAGTCACCAATGACATCTATACCCGCGAGGATGCTGATTTCCTGCTTAAGCATGACGCCCTGCCTGCTGATCGTATCCTTGGCGTAGAAACCGGTGGTTGCCCGCATACCGCTATTCGTGAAGATGCTTCTATGAATTTAGCGGCCATTGACGAGCTACAAAAGCGCCATCCTGATCTAGAGCTGGTACTGGTAGAGTCGGGCGGCGATAATCTGGCGGCGACTTTTAGTCCTGAGCTCTCTGATTTGACTTTATACGTGATCGACGTGGCCGCAGGGGATAAAATACCGCGTAAAGGTGGCCCTGGTATCACCAAATCTGATCTCTTGATTATCAATAAAATCGATATCGCTGAATACGTGCATGCCTCACTTGACGTGATGGAGCGCGATTCTAAAAAGATGCGCGGCGAGCGGCCTTTTATATTTACCAACTTGTATGATGGTGTTGGGGTAGAGGAGATTATCAGCTTTATTTTAGAACAAGGCATGTTGCCTGAGCGCCGTCCCGGCAAGATTACCGACAATGCTTAACTTTACTAGGCTTTTGGATCAATAATAAACCGTTAGAGCGATAAAAGCTGTATGGCGTTCTTGCGGTTTTTAAATTATAGGGTGAGTTACCTGTGTCCAAAAGATAGAATAGTCCAAAAGACAAAATATTGCTAAATTAATAGCGGCTTAGTACCCGTTTATGGTCTATCTAGAGTCTGTTTACACAACATCAGACAAGGAGTATCTTGATATGAATGACATGACTAATACGATTAAAAAGGTATCAAAAAATACGGACAACGCCCCAAAAAACCCTTTATCAACTCAAACTGTGGCGTTTTCGCATTATAACTATATCTCAGCCCAGCTGCCTATTAATACCACTACCGATGCTTTGGTATCAAACAGCCTAAAAGTACAAGCAACGCAGTGTTTAAAAAACATCAAATCTATTATAGAAAGTATTGGTCATGTCATGAATGATGTGATCAAAATTAATATCTATCTAAAAGACAATACCGATAGTGATATTGAAGAGGATATCAAGGCGATAGACACGGTTTATGCTTCCTTTTTCCAAGGTTATCTACCGACGCGAACGATTATAGCGGTAGCCGCTTTGCCCATGGAGGAGGCTTTAGTACAAATGGATGCGGTGATCTCCAACGCTGAGGGCACTCATCCGCAAGCGACCGATGAGATGGTTAAGATCAAAAATAGCACTGATAATGCGCCAAAAACATCCGTGTCGCCGCAAATCATTGCTTTTTCTCATTACAATAATATCTCCGCCCAACTACCTATAGACTGTACAACCGGAGAGTTGGTAGCAGGCGGTATCAAAGAGCAAACTAAGCAGTGTTTGGAGAATATAAAAGCGATCTTGGAGGAGATTGATGTACCCTTAGAAGAGGTGGTTAAAGTCAACATCTCGCTGCAAGATGTAGCAGATATTGAAGCGGTTGATGAGGTTTATCGCTCTTTTTTCCCAAAGTCTGCGCATAGAAGCTACGTTCCTGCACGAACCATCGTAGTAGCATCGGATTTGCCCAAGCATGCCTTAGTGCAGATTGATGCGGTAGTATCTCATAGCGCGGGCACAGCGCCTGCAGTAGATGAGAAAGGTTATGACATTGTTATCGAAGCGAATAATACTGATGATGCGCCCAAGAGCCCTTTATCCACGCAAACAGTAGCTTACTCTGATTATAATCATCTCTCAGCGCAATTGCCTATTGATCCAAAAACTGGTGAAATTATTAAAGGCGGTATCACCGAGCAAGCCGAGCAGTGCTTGGAGAATATCAAAACCATCATTGAGAGTATTGATCACGAAATGGATGACATTGTAAAAGTCACTATTCAGCTCAAAGATATCAGTGATATTGACACAGTAAATGAGGTCTATAAGCGCTATTTCCATAGCGACTTACCAGCAAGAACGGTGATCGGTGTAGCTGCAATACCTATGGACGCTTTAATTCAGATTGAAGCTGTGGTCTCTAACGCTGAAGGGACGCCGCCTGAATAGTACTTGAGTAATAATAGCGCTTTAAACAAACGACAATACGCTAGTCTAAAAAGTTATCGTATTGTCGTTTTTTATGTTGATTTTTAAAGGGCCGTTTTTAGTTAGCTTTTCTAATCTGCTACTTCAAATAGCAGTTTTCTTAGTACCTTTTCTGATTTTTATACCACCCCAAGTCACTAATACTACCCCAAGACCGATCAATGATGCTCCAAAAACAAGCCCTTCCGGCGGCGCTTCTCCTTGCAAAAATACTGCGATCGGCACGCCAACGACCGCGCCAACTGCTCCTAATAAGCTTAATAAAACTGGACCGCCTGTTTTTTGTAGTAAAAATAATAGTAAAAATTGACCAGCAAAAATAAAAGCTTGTAGGACTATTATGCTAATGGGCAACGTTTTTTCTACAGACACTGTCAGTGAGTAATTTGGCAACAAGCTAAACAGTCCTAGCAAAATAACCGCAGCGATAAGCATTCCTGGAGCCAGCGCGCTAGGAGAGGCGTTACTAGGCCAGCGCAAGGTACGATATAGATTACCAATCGCTAGCAAGACAGGACCACAAAGCGCGATCATAATCCAAAATACGCTCGCATCTGGCGCAGAGAACTTATGAGCCGCCAGTATTCCGGCGCCGCTAAGGGCTGCTATCACCCCAAAAGCACGTAGCATACTAAATTGCTCCATTCGTAGTGCTAGGGCACCAACATAGGTAAGCAGTGGCGGCAACGCAATAATTAGCGCCACAAAACCTGCGCCAACATGCGGAATGGCTGAGAAAAAAATCAAGTTGGAGCCGGCAACGCTTACTAGTGCCGCGATTAGATAATACTCTAAACTACGAGTGTTTAGAGGTGGAATCTCACCGCGCATCACTGTAAAGACTAACAGTAATATTGACGCTCCCATGATTGACCAAAACAAAAAAGCCAAAGGATTTAAGCCGATCTCTCCAGCATACTTGGCAATATTGGTCGTCAGTCCAATTAAAGCGCCGCCGCCAAACAGACAAGCCAAAGCAGTTAGCCAAGTGCTGTGGGATCGAGATACAAATGGCTCAGTGGTGTCGCTCATAATGTTCCTAATTTGCCGGGTACTTGTCCAAGTAGGTAAAAGTGTCAACTATAAATTTATCTTAAAAATTAGTTCAGATTGGTTGAGCCATACCAATTAAGAGCATAAGGATAAATTAAAAGCTAACCGTTAATAGTTTGCAACGAAACCACCATAAGCTTTAAACATGCTAGTGCTTAGTCTTCAATAAGATAGATAAAAAACGTACTGTAATAGGTCTTGAATATGAACCAGATCAGCGAATGGGTATTAGGCATTATGGCAAAGTTTGGCTACTTTGGCATTGTCTTTGCGATGTTTGCCGAAAATGTCTTTCCGCCTATACCTTCTGAGGTGATTATGCCTGCTGCCGGTTTTGCTGCATCAAAAGGGGATCTAAGTCTGTTTTTAGCGATATTAGCAGGCACGTTAGGCGCTGTGCTTGGGGCGCTACCTCTATACTATTTAGGTCGGGTGTTCGATGAAGAGCGCCTAGTAAAATTTACCGAAAAGTATGGTAAATACGTTTTTATTAAGTCTAATGAGGTGAAATCTGCTAATGAGTGGTTTGATAAGCATGGAAAAAAGGCGGTGTTTTTTGGACGTATGGTGCCCGGTATTCGCTCCTTAATCTCTATTCCTGCAGGCATGAACAACATGCCTATGCTCAGTTTTTTATTATTGACAGCGCTAGGCTCCTCTATCTGGGCCGCTATATTGACCATTGCAGGTTTTTATCTTGGTGAAAATTACGAGGTGGTACAAAGTACGCTAGCGCCATACTCCAAGGTGTTTTTGATATTGGCTGTAGTGATCATTATCGGTTGGATTATTAAACGTCGACGGGCAAGGTAAATGCTAACGATTATATTTATCAATTAAATCAAAAAACTACCAACTAAGCACTACAAAGTAAAAACAAAGTAAAGCTTAGTCATAGGTCATAATGAATTGGTTAGTAGCTTCTTTGACTATTAGTGCTACTGAGTAAGTCTCCTTTAAACCTATTTAACCTTAATCAAACTAAAATCAATTTATCAAAAACTACAATCAACTGCCAGCGGGAAGCCAGCATGTCTATGTCTACTTTAACTTTAACGATTAATGGTGAAGAACATCGTTTCGAGAATCTCGATACTCGGACGACCATTCTTGATCTTTGCCGTCAACACTTGCACATTACCGGACCCAAAAAAGGCTGTGATCACGGTCAATGCGGGGCCTGTACTATTCTTATTAACGGTGAGCGCATTAACTCATGTCTGACTTTAGCAGTTATGCATGATGGTGATGAGATAACCACAATCGAAGGTATTGGTATGCCTGAATCATTATCGGATCTACAACAGGCCTTTAAAGATCACGATGCTTTTCAGTGCGGTTATTGCACCCCAGGACAGATTTGTTCTGCTACTGCCCTTATTAATGAGGTTAAGCAAAATTGGCCAAGCTACGTTACAAGCGATCTAAAAAACCCTAATGGACTGCTCGTGCAAGAGATTGCTGAGCGGATGAGTGGTAATATCTGTCGTTGCTCGGCGTATCCTAATATCATTGATGCCATCTCACAAGTGCTTGAGAATGAAGTTGTCAATCAGTCTGGACAATCTGGCGCTGGTCATTCAACGATGCAAGGTAACGGCTCAGCGGTAACGGGTATCTGGTCGCCACCACCAAGCCAAACACAACTTGGAAAACAGGCAAATAAGAATACATCTACTGCAGGAGGCCGCTCATGAAACGCTTTGACTATATTCGTGCCAATACCCCTGAGCAAGCCGCGACATCAGCTAGTCCCAAAGATACCTTTTTTATCGGCGGTGGTACTAATCTCCTCGATCTGATGAAGCTAGAAGTAGAGACGCCTACTCAATTGGTTGATGTGACTCGGCTTGAGCTGACGCAGGTTGAAGATACTGAAGACGGCGGTTTGCGTATCGGTACGCTCGTCAGCAACAGTGACTTGGCAGCACATCCGACAATTATTGAAAATTATCCCGTACTGTCTCGTGCGATCTTAGCTGGAGCGACGGGTCAATTACGTAATAAGGCGACCACAGGTGGTAACTTTCTACAGCGTACGCGCTGCTACTACTTTTATCAGACTGATAGCCCCTGTAATAAGCGCGAACCGGGTACGGGCTGTCCAGCTATTAATGGTGAAAACCGCCCTCTAGCTATCTTGGGTACTAGCGAGTCTTGTATAGCCCAGCATCCCTCCGACATGGCGGTTGCTATGCGCCTGCTTGATGCTACCATCGAGACAGTTAAGGCCGATGGCACTACCCGTCGGATTCCGGTTAAAGAATTTTATTGTCTGCCTAAAGACACGCCGCATATTGAAAATGTGTTGGAAAGTGGCGAGCTAATTACCCATGTGGTATTACCTGCGCCTATTAAGGGTATGCACACTTATGACAAGGTACGTGATCGCGCCTCTTATGCGTTTGCACTGGTATCTTGTGCGGCTGTAATAGACGCTGATGATGATGGTAAGCTATCTACAGTACGCCTAGCGTTCGGCGGTATTGGCACCCAGCCATGGCGCAATGAAGACGTTGAAGCCCTACTAATGGATACGCAAGGTGACGACGATACGATCAAGCAAGCGGCAGATTTATTATTAAAAGAAGCCAAAGGCAGTGGTCAAAACGACTTTAAAATTCCTCTAACACGCCGTCTACTCAAACAAGTCATTCAGCGCGCACTAGCGGGCGAGGGAGCATAATTATGTCATTATTAGATTCAGTATTACCGTCAGAGCCTACCAATAAAGAGAAGATGGATAAGCCAGTTGAGACGTTGTTTGACAAAACGGCTAGTAACTTGGTGGGCAAGCCGCTTAACCGCGTTGAAGGCTCATTAAAGGTGAGTGGTCAAGCGCATTATTCAGCTGAGATCGACGTAGATAATAAAGTTTATGGTGTTTTAGTTGGCGCAACTATTGCTAAAGGTGAAGTCAAAAACATTGATAGCGACTCGGTTGCAGATATCCCAGGCGTTATCAAAGTCGTTACCGACGCCAAGCGTTTTTTGCGTAATCCGCAGCAGGGTACAGAGACGGAGGCACCGACCCAAGGCGCGCATGAGATCTTTTATCATGGCCAGCCTATCGCTGTCGTCGTCGCTGAGACTTTTGAGGCTGCAAGAGAGGGCGCTCAAGCCCTTAAAGTGACTTATAATGATGAAACCGATAAAGCTGCTTTAAACTTTACTCAAGAGTTACCAAGCGCGCATGAGGTTGATGAGAAAAAAGGCTCAGATAAGAACGCTGAGCAAGGCCATCCTGAGCAAGGGCTTGTAGATTCTGAGGTAACCCTTGATCGTATGTATCACACCCCAAGTCAGAATAGTGCAGCGATGGAGCCGCATGCTACCATAGCTTACTGGGAAGATGATAAACTGGTATTGTACTCCTCAAATCAGATGATAGCCTCTTGTAAGCAGCAGATCATGGATGCGCTTGATTTAGATAAAGATCAAGTACAACTGATTTCTTATTATGTCGGTGGCGGTTTTGGCAGTAAGCTGGGTATTGCGCCAGAATCTATTGCCGCAGCCATCGCTGCAAAAGAAGTCGGTCGTCCGGTGCTGATTGCTATGACGCGTCCACAAGTGATGGAGGCGACGGTAAGACGCTCAAATACTCGTCAACGCATTGCTATTGGCTGTGACAAAGAAGGCATTATTAACACCTTTATTCATGATACTACAACTAGTAATTTACCAGGTGAAGCCTTCTTTGAGCCTACTGCTTTATCGACTCACTATCTATATCGCGGTGAGAATCGCCGAGTCCATTATGAAATGGTCGACATGAATTGGCTATTGTCAGGCTCAATGCGTGCTCCAGGTGAGGCGGTTGGTATGATTGCCGTTGAATGTGCGATGGATGAGCTGGCAAATCAGCTTGAGATTGACCCTATTGAGCTGCGCCGCCGTAATGAGCCAGAAGAAGACCCCAGCGAAGAGATTCCATTCTCCACTCGTCAGCTCGTTGCCTGTATGGAAAAAGGCGCTGAAGCGTTTGGCTGGGATCAGCATAACCCCAAACCTGCTAGCCGATTAGAAGGCGATTGGTGGATAGGGACTGGTATGTCTGGAACCTCACGCGGTAACATGCTGCAGCCCTCTGAAGCTCGGGCAATTTTGCAAGTCGATGAGTCAAAAGAGCTTGGCGTCAAAGCCATTATCGAGACCGATATGACCGATATCGGTACCGGTTCTTACACGGTATTTACCCAGGTCGCCGCTGATCTATTAGGGCTGCCTATCGATCACATCGAGATGAAACTTGGCGATAGTGATTTGCCACCAGCGTCGGGTTCTGGTGGTAGCTTTGGTGCCGCTAGCGCCGGTAGTGGTGTCTATTTGGCTTGTGAGCAGCTACGCGCCATGCTAGCAAAAAAAGTAGGTTTGCATGCCGATACCATTCGTATAGATAATGGTCAGGTCAAAAAATCAGGTGAGCACGAACCTAGCAAAGCCGAAGCAGCTATTGAGGCTGGCAAAGAAAAAGCGGCAGGCCTAATGAGTGAAAACTTAGCGGATAAAGTATCGGGTTTGGTAGATAAAGCCGTAAACTTGGCAGACAAAGTGTCAGAAAAAACAGGTATGCCTCTACCAGACATTCATTCATCAGATGAGTCGTACGACTTTAGCGATGCTCAGTCTTATGCGCTAGCTGATATTATCGCAGAATACGACGAACAAGAGATCAGTGCTAAAGGTCAGATCAAACCAGGTAAAAATGGTAAGAACCATCGTCAGGCCTCGTTCGGTGCCAACTTCGCTGAGGTTGCGGTACATAGAGTCACCGGGGAGATTCGCGTCAAACGTATGACTGGTGTGTATGCAGCGGGGCGTATTCTGAATCATAAGCTCGCCACCTCGCAGTGTTACGGCGGTATGATATTTGGTATTGGCTCGGCACTTATGGAAGAGGTCATTCATGACAAACATGATGGCCGCTTATGTAACCATGACCTTGCTGAATATCATGTTCCCGTCAATGCTGACGTACCGCAGTTGGAGGTAATCTTGTTAGAAGAGGATGACCCTTATACCAATCCGATGCACATAAAAGGGATCGGTGAAACCTCGATCTCAGGATCAGCGGCTGCTATTGCTAACGCTATCTATAATGCGGTCGGCGTACGAGTTTATGACTTTCCGATCACGCTTGATAAGCTGCTTTATGAGATGCCTGAGTAAAGGGTGTTGATCGTTTACTTTATTAATAAATATTATTTTTATCTTAAGAACCCGCTTTAGATGGACTAAAGCGGGTTATTCTTTCTTTAAAACGACTATCTCTTTATAACCTTATTTTATAACTCTATAAGGATTGTTATGACCCAAATTGCGGATATTCTTAAACTAGCAGATGAGGCGCAGCAGCAAAACCGCGATGCAGTGCTGGCAACCGTGGTACGTACCGAAGGTTCGGCTTATCGTCGCGCTGGCGCTATGATGCTCATTCTTGAAGATGGGCGTACGGTCGGTATGATTAGTGGCGGCTGTCTTGAGCCGCACATCACCAAACGCGCGTTTTGGCTCACTCGTGACGGCGCAAACGTACAGGTTTACCAAACGGGTGATGATATTGGCTATACCGATGACGGTAGGGCTAAACCTGCTAGTGAAGATGATCTTTTATCTGAAGCCAAAGCAAGTCAAAATGAGGCGAATGAGGATTGGTATGATGACCTGCGTTATGAAACGGATGAGCTAAATTTTGGGCTTGGCTGTAATGGACGCGTACATGTGTTATTTGAGCGCCTAAAAACTGCTATGTCGGTATTAAACCTTATTCGTCAAGTACGTACAACTCAGCAGCCTGCAACGATAGCGACGTTGATTCGAGCCGGTAGTGCGCGCGACAGCCATACCAAAAACGCTGATTATTTACCAATTGCTACGCGTCTTGATTTAGATGCTTATGTGAATAGCGGAAAAATCACTAGCCTTGGTGACAGTAGTGAAACTGCGCAAGCTTGGCCTGATAATAAGACAAGTATGCTTGTTAATACCGTCAAAACCTTAGCACAGTATCCGTTAGAGGACAAAAATACCGAATACGTCTTTATAGAACATGATGGCGAATCAACACAGTGGCTGATACAAAGCGTGCAGCCGCAGATACGCTTGCTCATTTGCGGAGCAGGGGACGACGTAATACCGCTGGTAACGATGGCAAAATTGCAAGACTGGCACGTTAGCGTTATAGACAGTCGCCCCAGATATGCCACACGCTTGCGATTTGTGCAGGCAGATATAGTGATGCAGCTGCCGCTTGATGCCACAGATGAGCTGCTTGAGCTAAGCGACAACGCCGCCGTGGCGCTGATGTCACATAGCTTGACTCAAGACCGTACTCGCCTCGCTACCTTGTTAGAGCATGCCGATCGTTATAGATATATCGGCCAGTTGGGCCCGCGCTATCGCACTGAGCGCTTGATTAATGAGATTAGTGCGACTAAGTCTGATCCTAGCGTTTTAGAGACAGGTATTGAAAAGCTGCATTATCCTATTGGCTATAAACTTGGCGGCGACGGCCCTGAAGCGTTGGCATTGGGAATTATAGCGCAGATCAATGCAGTCATGTACGGCAAAGCCCGTTCAACCCAGTCAGATATTAGATCAGGCGCTACAGATAAAGCGGTAAGCCAAGTATGAGCGCGCCAAACCATGCCGTTATTGTCTTAGCGAGTGGCTTAAGTCAGCGTTTAGGTCAACCCAAACAATTACTTAATAAAAATGATGAGCCGCTCATTAGCCATATGCTTAAATTGGCGTTAACCACCAAACCGAAAGTGATCAGCGTTGTAATTCCTAAAGACAATTTATTAATAGCTGATGTCATTGCAAGATGGGTTACTAAAGAGCCAAAAATTAAGACAGTTACGAATCCAAATCCAGAGATTGGTATGGGACACAGTCTGTATTTAGGCATTGAATCGTTAACTCAGTTGGCTAACAGTAATGATTCTAGAAGCGACTTAATTGAGCGAGTGCTAATTATGGGCGTTGATCAAGTTTTATTAGATCTAGCCCATTTATGCCAATTATTAGACGGTAATTCTACAGTTGTGGCTAGCGGGTACGGGAGCTGGCGACTTTTAGATAATGACAAGTCTGAAAAAGGTTTAAAAGAGCGCCCCATAAACAATATCGTTGGGCTGCCTTTAGTGATCGATTATGCACTACTGAAACAGTGGCAAACGACACTTGGTGGCGATAAGGGTTTGCGCCATCTAATCAGAGCTTTGCCGCCTGATCAAATTAAGACGATTAACAATCAGCAGTTAAGCTATGATATTGATACGCCAGCGCAGCTTAATTACGCTAAAGCGCAGGACTGGATTGGTGACTAAGGTCTGTTCAATAGATCATAATGAATGGCAGGCTATAGAGTTTTTTGCAGTTATTAAATTGATGAGGAGTGAAGCTTTTTTTTAGAAAAATCTAGAAAGTAAAAAAGCCTAGAGAGACAACCTTGAAATAGGCGGATGAATGGCACATATAGATAAGAATGCTTAACATGGGTTATGGAAGAGGCAAGAGGATGGCGATATACGTAGATTTTATGTGTATAGAGTTTAAGGGCTACAAATGGTGCCATATGCTGGCAGATAGCTTGCAGGAGCTACATGAGTTTGCGGAGCTGATTGACGTCGATCCGCGTCTGTTTCATCGCAATGCCAGCTACCCGCATTACGATGTGACCCTAAAGATGCGTGAAGATGCGCTAGCAAACGGCGCTATCGCCGCTGATAGAAGAAAAATTATTGAATGCGCCAAGAAACTAAAAGTCGAGCTAAATAGTCAGACAGCCAAATAGCCCATCTGTAACAAACCATAGCCCTTCAAGCTTTACTTTTTCACCAACTCACTTGCAACCAATTTGCTTTTGAATAATTTTGTATAGATAGATAGATAGTTAGGAAGCTTGATGCGTACCACTAAAGACCGTATTCGGCATGCCTTGGGCTTTGAGATTATAGGCCTGCTTATTTTCGCGCCGCTGGCAAGCTTGGTGTTTGGCTACGAGCTGCACTTGATGGGTGTAGTAGCGTTAGCCGGCTCTATTGTCGCTACGGTTTGGAATTATTTCTATAACCTTTTATTTGACCACGCTATGCTCAAGTGGCGCGGCGCGGTACAAAAAACCGTACCTATAAGAGTGTTGCATGCGCTATTATTCGAAGGTGGGCTGCTACTACTGTTCTTGCCAGCTCTTGCGTGGTATTTGAATATTACCTTTTGGCAAGCTTTTAAAATGGACATCGCTATGGCGACGTTTTATCTGGTCTATGCTTTCGTTTTTAACTGGGTCTATGACCAAGTATTTCCTATTCCTAATAGCGTTAGAAGTGAGAGTGATCAACAGAATGATCCCTCTGTTTTAAGCGAAAAGCAACCATAAGGCGAGTTACGTTTTTACTCCCCTTATCTGCTCGTTTGAATATTCCGCCAATAATCTATTTTGAAGTAGCAGCGGTACCTAAATTATCAAGTAGCGCTGATATCTTACTCAGTACTTGATCGCAGCCTTGGATATTATGGCGCTCTTTTAGGTAATCGGTGCTGTTATAGGTCAACCAAACTCTGCCTTGGGCATCTTGGCTAATCAGCATTTTTTGCGGTAAATCAATAGCTACGCTTGGCGCGCACTGCATGAGCGGCGTGCCAGCTTTTGGGTTGCCAAAGATGATCACCTCCGTTGGTGTTAATTCTAGATCTGCATTGGCAGCATTGCGCTGATGATCGACTCTAGTAAATAACGTCAACCCTTTATCTTTGATTAGCGACTCAAGCTTATCCGCTGTGTTTTTGGCTGAATGACTACTTTGTTTAGTAATCAAACCTTTTTGTGCGTAGCTTGCGCTCATAGTCTGTGCAGACGATTGAGCAGGAGCGTTTAGCGCGTTGTCGATGCTGGCACAAGATGTAGCTAGCAAAGCAAGCGCTGCAATAGAAACTATTTTGAGCATAAATTCACCTATAAGCTGTTGATCGTAAAGACAGAGGATAACGTTCAATAACATTGTGCGTATAAATGAGCACTATTGCAATGTCTCTTCTGCTATTACAATTGAAGTTTGCCTATATAAAAGAAGCAGGATAAGCTAGATACTAGTATGTTGAAAGTAAACTCAATAAACCATAACTTTGCATTTAATTGGAAACTATTCAATTCGCTAAATAAAAACCATTAAATAAAAACCTTCAAAAAAGAGAGTCATTATGTCGGATAAATTTATAAAATCCAGAGCCGCTATTGCTTGGGGGCCACAGCAGCCACTGTCTATCGAAGAGGTGGATGTTATGTTGCCGCGTAAGGGTGAAGTCTTGGTTAAGATTTTAGCTAGCGGCGTTTGCCACACTGACGCTTATACTTTGTCTGGTAAAGACCCAGAAGGCGTTTTCCCTGCGATCCTAGGTCACGAAGGCGGCGGTATCGTCGAGCAAGTGGGCGAGGGCGTGACCAGCGTGCAAGTGGGCGATCATGTTATTCCGCTTTATACCCCTGAGTGCGGCATTTGTGAATATTGTTTATCAAACAAGACTAACCTGTGTCAGCAAATTCGTGAGACGCAAGGTAAAGGCTTGATGCCAGACGGTACTACGCGCTTTTATAAAGACGGAGAGCCGATTTATCATTATATGGGCTGCTCAACTTTCTCTGAATACACAGTGTTGCCTGAGATCTCCATCGCCAAGATCGACAAAGACGCACCTTTAGAAAAAGTTTGTTTATTAGGCTGCGGCGTGACCACTGGTATCGGCGCGGTTATGAACACGGCGCAAGTCGAAGAAGGCTCTACGGTAGCGATATTTGGTTTGGGCGGTATTGGTCTTGCTGCGGTCATCGGCGCAACGATGGCAAAAGCCAGTCGTATTATTGGTATCGATCTCAACGAAGATAAATTCGAGCTGGCTAAAAAGCTTGGCGCAACCGACTGTATCAACCCTAAAGATTATGACAAGCCTATTCAGGAGGTCATTGTCGAGCTGACCGATGGCGGTGTGGATTATTCTTTTGAATGTATCGGTAACGTTGATGTCATGCGCTCAGCGCTTGAGTGCTGCCACAAAGGCTGGGGCGAATCTACTATTATCGGCGTTGCTGGTGCAGGCGAGGAGATCTCAACCCGTCCGTTTCAGTTGGTGACAGGTCGCGTCTGGCGCGGTTCAGCATTTGGCGGAGTCAAAGGCCGCTCAGAGCTGCCCGGCTATGTTGAGAGCTATATGGAAGGCGACTTTCCACTAGATGACTTTATCACTCATACTATGCCTTTAGAAGATATCAATAAAGCCTTTGAATTAATGGATAAGGGCGAGAGTATTCGTTCAGTGATTCATTATTAAACCTTAAAGGTTTTAAAACGATAAAATCAAAACCATAAAAAGCTGCTCCTATAAAAGGGGTAGCTTTTTTTATTAGTCTTTTGTAGAGATATAAAGGTGGGTTACGTCTTACCGTCATTCTCTATAAGAGTTTGGTAGAACTAACCCACGCTACTCACTTTGCTAAGTCTTAGTAGGTTGGCGTAGAGCTTGCGACACCCAGCGATTTTGAGTTAATAATTTGAATCAATAATGTATTAAGTCTCTTATACAATTAACCCTACATATTTGCCAATTGCTCTAAAATGCGCTTAAAACTATCAACTCCTTGCGCGCCGCTAACCAGATGACGCTCATTAAAAATAATAGCGGGCACACTTTGAATGCCTTGCTGTTGCCAGTGTTGCTCCTCTTCTCGTACGTCCTTAGCAAAGCGCTGATCTTCTAGCACCGCTAGCGCCTCACTACGATCTAAGCCAATCTCCGAAGCGATATCAGCAAGGACTTCTTTATTGGAGATATTGCGGCCATCGGTAAAGTGCGCGGTAAATAACGCTTGCTTTAAATCGTGCCTTTGTCCTTGCTGATCCGCCCAGTGTAGTAGCTGGTGCAAATTGAAGGTATTGTGCATGCGTGTATCATCATTAAAGTTAAACTCAAAGCCAACCTCTCTGCCAGCTTCTATCATTCTTGCGCGGCTGGCGTCAGACTCTTGTGTGCTGGAGCCATACTTCTCCATAATATGCTCGCGCAGATTTTGCCCCTCGCTTGGCATGTTGGGATTGAGCTCGAACGGATGCCAGTGGATATCAAACTCAGTATTGGTTTGTTCAAGTGCTTTTGCTAGCTGTTTATAGCCAACGACGCACCAAGGACAAACGACGTCTGAAACAATATCTATGCGTAATGGTTTCTTTGAATTACTCATGTTAGCTCCTTAATTTTATTTACTGATTGCTATTGATAACACGATACTGGCATTATTTCAGTTGAGCTTAGTAAGCATACAACTGTGTTTACTTAAACTTACAAAATTAATAATCTGATAAAAACAATATCAGCATATACAGATTGTAATTGGAAGGGTAAGTACCAAGAAATAAAAGCGCTTATAGTTGTGTCCGCTCTAGCTTCTATAATCTGTACAACTTATAAGCTTTATAATTTGTCATAAAGATCATACTAATTTTGGAGTAGCTAATGAAAAATATAACTGAAGTTATGGAAAATCGCTATAGCGTCAAAGATTATGACCCTAGCAAAAAGATCTCAGCAGAGGAGTTGCAAAATCTAAAAGATGTACTGCGTCTCAGCCCTTCAGCAACTAATATTCAACCTTGGCATTTTATAATCGCTGAAGATGATACGGCCAAAGCTCGAATCGCCAAAGCTACTGATGAGCATCATGAGGCCAACTCTGCAAAAATCAAAAAGTGCTCACACGTTATCGTGTTTTGTAGTCGCGCTTATGCCGCTGATGACTACTTGCAACAGCTGTTAGAAAAAGAAGACGCTGATGGGCGTTTTACTGAGCCTAAGCGCAAACAGGAGATGGACAATAAACGCAAAAAGTCAGTAAACAACCACCGGTTTAGTACGAAAGATGAGCCGTATTGGTTGGCTGAGCAGGTTTATATCACTATGGGGGCTTTGCTGCTTGGGGCTGCCATGCTCAAGATTGACGCTACGCCAATGGAAGGGGCTGATTTTGCGGTCATTGATGAGGAATTTGATCTACATAGTAAAGGTCTAACAGCAGTAGGCATCGTGTGTCTTGGCTATAGTAGTGGTGAGGGTTATAATATAGACTTGCCTAAATCACGCTTAAGCGCAGAGATGGTCTTTACAGAACTGTAATCACTTTTAGCGTTTTAAAAAATACCATGTCAAAGAGATAATCGCTTCAAAATATAGGTTTTGCAGCTCTCATTCATCTGGTTTAATTACAGCATAAGATATCATGCGCCCTAGTAGGAGATAACCTATTATGATTTGGCTAAAAATGCTTATTGGGGCGTTAATGGTATTGATAATTCAGTTGTTTGCGCAAAGCCGATTCTTCTATTTGGCGGCGCTTGCACCCTTATTTCCAACGTTTACTTTGATCAGTCACTTTTTGGTAAGTACTCAGCGTAGTGCTGCTGATTTTAAAGTGGCGCTAATATTTAGTATGTTAGGCGTTGTACCGCATCTTATTTATACGCTAATAGTTTTTTTTAGTTTCAGTCATCTCGGTTTATACAAGGCATTATTATTAGGAGCACTAGGTTGGTTATTGGCTGCGGCTGTTTTAGTCATGACATGGCAACATTTACAAATATAACGATGAAAAATCGCTAAGCGCTCTTTTTATTGTTCAGTTTGTCAAACCAAGCATCATTGTATACAGTCGTGGCAGAATTAAAGCTTACATATATCTTTTCATGGTTTAATGAAGCATACCAATGTTCATCATTATAGCCAGTAAACAGTTGAAAATATTTATCATTGACAATGTCACCTACTACGTAAGTGTTTCCTGCCGAATAAAAAGTATTACCAGTTGTACACAACAACTTGTCACCAGGGCTTATCATAATATTTAACTCCTTATATTCGGTAAAAGTAATATATACATAAGTTTAGCCGAATATAGATATAAATACAATAAAGACAGTTTCTACAGGGTTTTTATTATCAATTGTTGGGCTGATTAAACTGACTTAATTATGATTTCTATATATTTGTCAATACATTAAAATTTTTGAGCGAGTATTGTAAGCTAGCAGGTGACCATGCTTTGTTTTAATTTTTATCCTTAACAGCCGCGTTGATGGTAAAATTATTACTAAAGTTGCTAAAGCGTTACTAAAGGTTTCAAGCTTTACTATATTATCTATTCACTATCATAAAAAGGACAGGTATGAAAACCTATCACGACTTAGTAAGCGCGGCAAAAGCTCAAATTATTGAAGTATCACAGCCGCAAGCGCAAGCAGCTTGTGATAAAGCGGACTTAATTATTGATGTGCGCGAGCCTGAGGAATACGCGGCAGGTCATATCGAAGGGGCGCTATTGGTGCCGCGTGGTATTTTAGAATTTAAAATTAATGAGCTAACCGCTAATAAAGGCGCTGACACCGACATGGTAATTTATTGCCAAGTAGGGGGACGCTCAGCGTTGGCGGCGCAGACGCTACAAACCCTTGGTTATAAAAATGTCGTCTCTTTAGTGGATGGCTATGAGGGCTGGGCTGAGGCTGGTATGCCTGTGGTAAAGGAAGCTGATAAAAGTTAGTATCTTTAATAAAATCAATAAAAAAAGCAAGACATTAAATGCCTTGCTCTTTAGTTATAAATACAGCCTGACTTATTTATAGAGCTAAGCTAGCTAGCATACTTAGCGCAAAACGCCGGCTGCCAATAAAGCTGGGTGGCATAAAACTCGCCGCCGTGCAGTCGACCTTCGTAATTATTGTCAAAGATAATTTTAAATTGGCAAGTCTCTAAGTTATCGTTAGCATCATAAAACTTGAGCATATAATCCCACTCACGAGCATTAAAGCCTTCTTTAAAATGCGGGGTGCCAATGGCTTGATAGATCTCATCTTTGCTACTGCCGACTTTTATTTTAGCGATGTCATTTTTATCTACTATTTTGCCTGACTTTTGCCACGCGCCAGCTTGCTCAGGAAAGACTAGGTTGTCAGCATTAACAGCGCCATGATTAGCGCCGGGGCTGACATACCAACTACAGCCAGTAGCGGTAAGGACAAGAGTGGCGGCTAGTAAATTTACTGTGCGGCGATATCCAAATAATTTCATTATTTATTCCTTGTTATGCTTTTAGGTCAGCGGCTAACGCCTGCATTCGTCCAAAATAATGTGTTCGAATGCAGGCGCTGCTACAAATAGTTAGCGTTGATTTAGAAATGAAAGCCTGCACCGATAGCGCCGCCAGCATTGCCCTGCGTATCTGCAGTGCCATTGGCCTTGATTACCCAACGACCGTTGTCAGATACTTTTGAGACCCCAACCGCTACCGCACTTTCGCCATTGTATGAGGCAATACCGCCGCCGACCATTGACTTACCTGGAATGTAGGCTTGCGGTAATGAAGACATCGCCATAGCGGCTGATATACCGGCGTTAGCCTCATCTTCGACCTCGTTGATCTTATAACCTAGCTCGCTGACATTACTATTGAGTCTTCTATCAAGGGCGCTTAATTGACCGAAGTTAACCGCGTCTGTGGCATCAATACCATCTGCGACCCCAGTAACTACGCTACCGCCAGCATTGATACCATTGGTGGTCATACTGGGACCATTTTGGATAGTTACGCCGCTATTATTAACGGTTGTATTGCCAGTGGTAATGCTCTGAGCGCTCACGGTATCGACATTGATATTGCCGTTTAAATCGAACTGAATACCACTATCGCTAGCGGTGGTGGTAATATTATCGCCACCCACAAAGCTTATCGCGCTATTGTCACCTATTGGCTGGTTAATAGTCGCGCCGCTATCGGCACTAAAGTTTAGCCCCGCATTTAGCCTACCCGTATTGTCCTGAATATCACTGCTGTTGCTGGCGATATTAGCGGTATTATTACTGACCGCAGCGTTAGTGCTGGCATTGTTTTGCTGGATGGAGGAGATCGCACCGTCAATGGTGCTTGCGCCGGTGCCGCCGATATTGGTTGCCGTAATAACGCCGCCAGTGTTGGTCGCATTACCACCGATAACTCCGGCAATAGAGTCTGCTGTGTCATTGAGCTGACCACCGTTAATAGCATCTCTGCTGCCCGTTGCAACATTGCCGTTTTGTACGTTGGTGATGAGGGTACCCTCTGCACCGCCGCCCAAAGTGATCTGGTTTTGATTCACCGAGCCATTAGCATCTCTATCATACTGCACAGCGGCATCATTGAGCTGTCCTGTTTGCGTGTTCACGGCTGTTAGCGCGTCTTGTACGGTATTGTACTGATTGCCGCCCACATTTAGATTGGCATTGATTTGCCCATTATCAGCGACTGTCGTGTTACCGCCCAGTACGGAGCCAAGCTGACCCACGTTCAGTGCATCGGTGTTTGCTGTACCGGCAGCTACCCCTGCGATTTGACGATTGCCGTCGGTGCCTGCAACGTTGATGGACGTACCACCGGTCGCCGCGCCTATAGTAATCACGTTTTGATTGCCTGCTTGCTGTACCAGTCCGATATTACCGGTTACTAGATTACTCAAAGTCGTGTCAACCGCTCTTAGCTGAGCGACGTTAACGGCATCAGAATCTGCTGTACCTGCGGCAACACCAGTGACTTGTCTATATATGTCATTATCAGCATCGCCTACCGCTACGGCACCTGTGCTACTAGTAGTAGCCAAAATAGCGTCATTAGCATCACTGGTATCTGCTCGATAACCTGTAATGCCAGCACCGGTAGTAGCCGCCGAGCCGGTACCGAGTACTACTGAACCGTCGACGCTTTGGGTGACATTGTTACCCAGTACAAAGGTATCGCTGCTATCAATAGCATTGTTATTACCTACTGAATAGATAGCTATTATCACCGTTGATGATCGTTGGGTCACCAAAGGCTCCTGAGTTATTACCATTAACAATATTTCGAGTACCGACACTTATAGACTGATTACCGTTGGCTTGAGAGCCGTTACCAATGGCGATAGAGGAGGCACCGCCAACTTGTGAGTCTTTACCGATGACTACCGCGTTGGTCGCATTATCTGAGGCCAGCGTGTTGTGCCCTAGGGCAATAGTGCTTTCTGCATCCGCTGCCACAATGGCGTTAACCCCGATAGCAGTAGAATTATCAGCGCCTGCACTTGAGTCATTAGTGTTACCCAAATTACTTGTAGCATTCACTGCATTGGTATGGGCAAACTTGACACCTTCAGTATTCATCTTTTGTACGGTTTGACCGATACTCAAACGATCGGTAACTTCTTGACCTGCCACATCATAGGTTAAAAATAAAGAGTCCGTATTGGCATTATCTGGTTGAGAGTTAACGACTTGCTGGGCGACATTCACCGTAGTAATAACGTTGCCATCTTGGTCAGTAACTTCAACATCAGTAATGTTGTTAGCGATAATACTATCGAGCTGACCTTTATTGACCGCATCTGCTGCGTTAACGCCGTTTGCGACATTAGTAAGCGTAGTGCCACCACTGACAACTACGTTATTACCATTCTCATCTGTACCGATGATAGCTGGAGTACCAGCAAAACTAACGTTATCGTAGTTTACCGTGTCATCAGCATTGCGATCATACTGAACGCCGCCTGCGGCTATATTGCCAGTGATAGCATCTAGTTGACCTTTATTGACAGCATCCGTTGCTAATGTGCCCGCTTCTAGATTACTAATTTTTATGCTACCAGCGTTAATACCTGTAGCGCTAATGCTAGGTCCTGTCGCTCCAGCGCTGTTATTAAAGCTTAGACCAGTTTGGTTAACCATGACGCTGTTGCCAGCATTGTCGTTAGTTGTAAAGCCGTTTGCACTATAATTGCTGGTATTGCTGCCATCAGTTACCGTATTGCCAGCACTGCTCAATGTGGTCACGTTTGCGCCATCATTAATCGTCACGCCGCTATTATTAGTTACGGTATTGCCAGTGGTTAAACTGTCGAGGACGAGATTATTTGCCGTGGCGACTTGATAGTTGGTAGAGCCATCAGCATTAGTAGTAGTAGCGATGACAATGTTATCGCCTTCGCTCACCGTGCTCTTGGCTTTGATCGCTGTGTCATTAACGGATGTAATCGCCTCGTCAATGTTGTCAACACCAGTACCACCAATATTGGTCGCCGTGATGACGCCGCCAGTATTGACTGCGTTGCCACCAACAATGGTGCTAAGAGCTTCTGCGCTAGCATTTAACTGCTCACCAGTAATCGCATCTGTCGATCCTGCTGCGACGTTACCATTGGCAAGTCCAGTTAGGGTGCGTACGCCATCAGTGCCAGCAATGTCGATGCTGGTACCACCAGTCTGAGCGCCAACGGTAATCGCGCCTGTACCGGCATCTTGACGCACGATACCGGTTCTGCCGTTTGCCAAATCAGCAATGCTGCCAGTATTGCCAGCAATGTTATTAGCATTAGTATTGATATTGCCAGCATTGGTTGTAATGTCAGCAGTATTGGCAGCGGTACGAGTATTAAGATTACCAAGCGCATCGCCGACATTGTTGACTGTCGTGTCAGTACCAGTACCATCGTCTAAGGTATAAGCTGGCGGGGTATAAGTATCGGTCGCTGCGTCGTAGCCAGCATTACCACCAAGGGCTGTAACATTACCTTGCGACGCATTGCGGTTGTCGGTGATATCATTAGCGTTAGTAGTCACGTTATTGTTAGTGGTGTTGAGCTGGTCGCCGGTGATGGCATCACTAGAACCAGTCGCTACATTACCATTAGCTAGACCAGTTAGAGTGCGTACGCCATCAGTACCATTAAGGTCTACGCTGGTGCCGCTAGTACTATTACCAATAGTGATAGCTCCTGTACCTGCATCTTGACGGACGATGCCAGTTCTGCCATTGGTTAAGTTAGCGATGTCGCCAGTATTGGTAGTAATGTTGCCTGTGTTGGTAGCGATGTTGCCAGTATTAGTGGTGACATTAGTATTGGTCGCATTAAGCTGGCTGCCATTGATCGCGTCCGTACTGGTGGTACTCAGTTCACCATCGGCGATATTGGACAAGACCGTTGGCGTGGTTGTACTGCCATCCGCTGCTTGCACAGACGCTAGAATATTATCGACCGCAACCGTACTACCGCTGCCATTGGCCACCGTATTGAAACTACCGTCCGCTTGTTTATATAATCTTGTACCATCAGTAGTCGTATAAACCACTGGTAGCTGGGCACTATCACTCAAAGCTTGCGCGTTAACGGCAAGATCAAACGATCGAGCATTACCATCAGCAGTTTCAATGACACTAATAGAGCTATTGCTTGAGGTGACTGATGTCCGCGAACCATCAACATAATCTTTATTGGTCACATCAGTGCCAGCGGTGGGTGCATTATTCACGGTAACGGTATCAAAGGTTGGGGTAGCGCTCATTTGCACCTCAATACCGGTTGCCGTGGCAGCTGTGGTGATATTGCCATTATCACCACTGATATTAAAGGTGTCGCCAAGTTGACGCTCAATCGTGCCGCTATCCGCTGCAAAGGTAAGTGGCGTTTGCACCGCGGTGTTGATAGCACTGATGGCATCGCCAACATTGTTGACGGTACTACTGGTACCAGTGGCATCACCTGGGTTGGTAAACACCGTGTATTTAGGCGCGGTATAAGTATCGGTTGCGGCATTGTATTCAGCACCGCCACCGAGCGCGGTGACATTGCCTTGTGACGCATTGCGGTTGTCAGTGATGTCAGTAATGTTGGCAGTAATGCTATTAGCGTTCGTAGTCACATTGATATTAGTCGTATTAAGCTGATCACCAGTAATCGTATCCGTAGAATCCGCCGCGACATTACCATTAGCGAGTCCGGTTAGGATGCGTACGCCATCAGTGCCAGTAAAATCAATGCTAGTGCCGCCAGTCTGAGCACCAACGCTAATAGCGCCTGTACCTGTATCTTGACGCACGATACCGGTTCTACCATTTGTCAGATCAGCAATGCTTCCGGTGTTGCCAGCAATGTTATTAGCGTTAGTATTGATATTGCCAGCATTGGTTGTGGTACGAGTATCAAGATTATCAAGCGCGTCGCCGACATTGTTGACGTTAGTTGTGACTCCCGCATTGGTACCATCGTCTAAGGTATACGTGGGCGCGGTATAAGTATCGGTTGCTGCATTATAGCTAGCACCACCCCCAAGGGCGGTGACATTGCCTTGTGATGCATTGCGGTTGTCGGTGATATTGCTAGTGTTAGTTGCGATATTGCTAGTATTGGTAGTGATATTACCCGTATTCGTGGCAATGTTATTCGCATTGGTAGTTACGTTGGCATTAGTCGCATTAAGCTGATTGCCAGTCACCGCTTCTGTCGATCCAGCAGCAATAGTACCATCAGCTACATTAGTGATTTTAGCACCGCCGACATCTAAACCATTAGCTGTGCTGGTTAATACGGTATTGTTAGTGCCATCGCCAACCGTTAGTTGAGTAACACTAATATCGTCTGCTAAATCGTAATTAATCGCATTATCTGATACGGTAGCGACAAGATTGCCATCATTATTAGTAAAGGTAACCACTTCACCCGGTTGAATATTGTTTGCTGTACCATTGTCAGCGGCGATACCAAAGCCTAGATCAGCTCGGGAGAGGGCAGTATTGGCTGTGGTTTGGGCGTTGTCTGCTGACCCTTGTGCATTGTCTGCTGCGGTTTGAGCAGTCGCAACATTGGTGTTAGTGGTATTAAGCTGATCACCAGTAATCGCATCTGTTGATCCTGCTACAACGTTACCATTCGCCAGACCGGTTAGAGTGCGTGCACCATTGCTACCAGTAAGGTCAATACTGTTGCCACCGGTAGTTGCACCAACAGTAATAGCGCCAGTACCAGCGTCTTGACGCACGATACCGGCTCTGCCGTTGGTTAAATCAGCAATGCTGCCAGTGTTGCCAGTAATATTATTGGCGTTAGTATTAATATTGCCAGCATTGGTGGCGATATCTCCAGTGTTGGCGGTGGTACGAGTATCAAGATTACCTAGCGCGTCATCGACATTGTTGAAGCTATCAGTGTCATTGTTTAAACTATACGTGGGCGCGGTATAAGTATCGGTTGCTGCATTATAGCTAGCACCACCCCCAAGGGCGGTGACATTGCCTTGTGAGACATTACGATTGTCGATGATGTCGCTCGTATTGGTTGCAATGTTGCTAGTATTAGTTGCAATATTATTCGCGTTAGTATTAACGTTAGTATTAGTCGCATTAAGCTGATTGCCAGTCACCGCTTCTGTCGATCCAGCAGCAATGGTGCCATCGACGATGTTAGTAATTTTATCACCGCCGACATCTAGGCCGTTGGCCGTGCTGGTTAAGACAGTATCATTAGTGGCATCGCCGACCGTGAGTTGATTGACGCTGATATCGTCTGCTAAACCATAATTGATAGCATTGTCTGACACGGTAGCGACAAGATTATTATCGGTATTAGTAAAGGTTACGGCTTCGCCCAACTGCACGTTATTTGCTGTGCCATTATCGGCTGCAATACCGAAGCCTAGATTGGCTTGGGTTAGGGCGCTATTAGCAGTGGTATTGGCAGTATTGGCTGTGGTTTGGGCGTTGTCGGCTGCTGTTTGTACGTTAGCAACCGTGATATTGGTAGCACTAAGCTGGTCACCAGTAATGGCGTCCGTAGAACCCGTCGCGACGTTACCATTGGCCAGGCCGGTTAGGGTACGTCTGCCACTGGTGCCAGTAAAGTTGACACTGTTGCCACCAGTATTGCTGCCGACGGTGATAGGTGCCGTGCCGTTGTCTTGACGGACGATACCGGCTCTGCCATTGGTTAGGTTGGCGATGTTATTTGTATTACCAGTAATGTTGTTAGCATTAGTATTAATACGACCAGTATTTGCAGTAACATTGTTATTTGTGTCTTCAAGCGCTGAATTAGTGGCTGCTAATTGACTACCGTTGATAGCATCAGTACTGCTAGAATCAATTCTACCGCCAGCCACATTTTTTATCTGACGTTCAAGCCCCGTTGCCCCAACAGAGACCTGTGCACCTGTTTTAACTGGACCGCCTGCACCGTCTAGTACACTACCAGCAAAATTATAAGTTTTACCGCCTATCACGACGGTTTTTTCAGAGGTAGCATTTTTATCGGTCTCGGCTCCAGCACCTAGAGCAACTGAACCTGCTTTTGTAGCGGTGGCTGATACGCCAAAAGCAGCAGAACCCACACCAATGGATGTGGCCTGAGTACCAAAGGCTGTTGATAAGGCGCCAACAGACTGTGCTTGTACACCAACAGCGACTGAGGCGGGACCTGCAGTTTCGGTACCGATGTACTGTCTTCTATTAACATCTGGAATATTTGGATTACTTGCACCGTTGGCATCTGTATAGACTAAATCACGACCTGCAAACTTCCTAAAGGCTTGATTGACATCGCCACTGTTTAAAGCTGCGTTACTAGTACCATCTGTATTACGTTTTGAGGCTGAATCTAAATCGTCACCACCAATCGCAATAGAAGAGCTACCATTGGCACGTACATTAGCGCCAAATCCTATAGATTGATCGCCCTTTGTTTGAGCATCATAGCCTATAGCGATACTTTGCGCGCCCTGGGTAGCACCTGCGTTTGCCTTAGTGGTCGCGGTACCGCCTATTGCTATATTGTTTCTACCGCTAGCATCGCTGTTACAGCCTATGGCGATATCACCGGTAGACTTGTTTGCTGCGGTACTAGGATTACTAGTTGCATCACAAACGTTAGTATCTATTGAGTTAGGCCCTACAACAGCTACCGCCTGCATACTAAATCCAGCACTAGCCAGCCCTATGCACAGTGCACTGAGACGCAATAGTTGCGCACCTCCTGTTACCGTGTCATTGAATGTACTTGATGAGTCTGAGGTAACAGTAGTACTTGATGATTTACCGCGGCTTTTAGCATATTCTGCGACAGCCATAAAGCAGTTTAGTGATTGGTTCCAGATAACTTTGTAGTTACGATTCATAGAGTAAACATCCTGTCATAGTCACAACACTACTTAACAGCAGCACAGCTTGTAAGACTTAATTAAAATTTATAAAAAGAAGATTTATACTCACACAAAATATAAATATTTCATCAATAACCATGTACTGTTGAGATAAATTGTTCTTTTGGTAAGTGCTCTTACGTTGCAATATTTATTCCATGATTGTTATATTTTTGTAAAAAATAGCTTAAACATAAAAACAAAAAGAGACATACTTAATATTACATCTTGACAAGTGTTTAGTTATAGTTTCTAGATTGGCATTTTAACGTTGTGATAAGGGATGTTACTGCCCCAGTACAAAAGCGATAACAAAAAAGACCCTGTTTATAGAGTCTTTTTTTTATTGTCTTTATATATCAAATAAAACGCTAAAACGATGCAGGCAAACTTCCATGATAGAACCAAAGTTAGAAACCCAGCGCCTCATCCTTCGGCAATGGCAACCTGACGACTTAGCAGTGTTTGCCCAGATGAACGCAGATCCTGAAGTGATGCAATATTTCCCTAAGCTATTATCACCAAAGCTAAGCGATGCGATAGCTCATAAATGCCAGCAGCTTATTAAAGATAACGGTTGGGGGTTTTGGGCAGTAAGTCTAAAAGATAATCTAGAAAACGACGATAAATTTATCGGTATGGTAGGTCTAAACGAGACTCACGCAGATATGCCTTTTGCACCTAGTGTGGAGATTGGGTGGCGGCTGCATAAGGAGTATTGGGGGCAAGGTTACGCTACCGAGGCGGCAAGAGCATCTTTACATTATGCTTTTGAAACGTTAGAGCTTAATGAGGTCGTTGCCTTTACCGCCGTGATTAATAAACACTCGCAGCTCATCATGCAGCGTATTGGCATGAGCGATTCGCGACAGAATTTTTATCATCCCATGCTGGCGCCTAATCATCGTCTTGCTGAGCATGTTTTATATAGAATAACTCGGCAGCAGTGGCGAGAAATCTCTACTGATACATTTAACGTAAATGTCTAACCCTTTCTTGAAAAAGTCAAAATATGCCCCTTAAACGGCAATTCTAAATAAGTCGTATCTTCAGGCTTAACATGTTGACTGCTAAAGCCAAACTCAATCATCTTTGAAGTTAGCTTATTTTTGCGCCCGCGTCCCGGATCAACGATGATCACCTCACACTGAGGATTAGCGTGACGCTCGATAAACTCAGCTAAAATATCAATATGTTGATCTTCATAAAGCAGGTCGCTACCGATTATGATATCAAAGCGCCCAAGATGACTATTATCTTCGCTCCAATCCAAGCGCTCGAAGCTAATCTCTTTATTGTTGTTAAGCGCAGTATTTTTATCTAAGAAATACTCGACCGTCGGATGATAGTCAGTGGCGGTAATATCGGCGTGGCGATGATTGAGCAGTAAGCTGGATAACGCCATGCCGCAGCCTACCTCTAAGATACGCTTACCTGCGATATCATAATTGAGCATGTGATTGGCCAGTACCAAGCTTGATGGCCATATCACCCCAAACATCGGCCAAGACGCTGAGCAAATGCCCAAATCCAGCGCTTCATTGTCAGGATCGCTAAATTGTTGATTGTCACGCAGGGTACAGATATGGATATCGGTGTTGCCAATCTCGATGGTTTGGTAACGCACGCGCACAGTCGTCAGCGCAGTCATAGACGCTCCTAAAAATAAGCAAAAATGCAAAGTTCGGCAAAAAGTGCCGCGATCAAAAGGAGAAGAAAACGCCGTAGTCGCAAACGTAGAGACTGAACGATAGTAACAACAGTATGCCTGATAGCGGGGTAGAGTGTTGTTACTTTGCAGGATACTAGTATTACTGCTATGGTTATAGATATCAATGAAGGCGTAAATGAGCTATTAAGATAGGGGAGTACTTTAAAAGTGTTACTGTGTAGTGCTGCTGGGATAAGTTTTGCGCAGCCTTTGGTTGCAACGACACAGCGTGCAATTAAAATTAATACCAGCAGCACGTGACCAAATATGTCAGTTTTATTTGGGATTGACTATAAAATCACTGTTTATTATAGCCTTTGAGTTCTTCTGCATATGAGAGAATATAATTAATAGCATTTATATTCTTATACAGTATTGACTTTTTTTATCAGCAAGGTAAATTAAATACCCAGCATCAAGCTATTGATCGCTCTGATCGTAAATTTGCGTATCATGAACCATGAGCATCAATTGCCCTTAAACTATCTACTATTTAGTTCAGTACTATTGAATACATGCTAACTTAGTAGATAGAGCAAATACCAAGACCTAAGACGCCAGTCGGCGACCAATCTACTGGTTTTTAATCTCCTCCGTTTTTGCGTCAAACGCATAGAGATGACAGCAGTCTTGTATTGATATCTGCAATTTAGTATCAACAAGACTGTCATCTACCGTAATACGATATGACCTAGATATCGTTGCATACGATCACCCCTTCTATAGTTGAGGAACATATATGAGTATCCGCCAAGCCATCGAAAAAGTTGAAGCCCGTTACGCCCATCAACCTGAATTTGTGCAAGCCGTAAAAGAGGTTGCCCTCACCATCGCACCTTTGTATGACGCTCACCCTGAATTTCAAAAAATGAAGATATTTGAGCGCTTGGTCGAGCCTGATCGTATTATCGCTTTTCGGATAAACTGGGAGAACGATAAAGGAGAAGTACAGGTCAACCGGGGTTGGCGAGTGCAATTTAGTAACGCTTTAGGACCTTACAAAGGCGGATTGCGTTTTCACCCGACAGTCAATCAATCAGTACTCAAGTTCTTAGGTTTTGAGCAGATTTTCAAAAATGCGCTAACAGGTCTGCCGATTGGCGGTGGTAAAGGCGGTTCTGACTTTGATCCCAAAGGCAAGACAGATAGTGAGATTCGCCGTTTTTGCTATGCTTTTATGCGCGAGCTCCATCATTATGTTAGTAAAGATATGGATGTACCCGCAGGCGATATTGGCGTGGGTAGCCGCGAAGTCAGCTATATGTATGCTATGTATAAGAATCTAACGCACGAATATAGCGGTGTGTTGACCGGTAAGGGCGTCGGCTTCGGCGGTAGTCTGATGCGTACTGAGGCGACAGGTTACGGCGCGGTATATTTTTTAGAGAATATGCTCAAAGTACAAAATGATGATATCAAAGGTAAAAAGGTGCTGATCTCAGGAGCAGGTAACGTCTCATTACATGCAGCAGAAAAAGTCTGTATGCTCGGCGGTATCGCTATTACTGTCTCTGATTCAAAAGGTACTTTGTATGATGAAAAAGGACTGAATCAAGAAAAGATAGATTGGCTCAAAAAGCAAAAGGATCAAGGCAAGCCTTTGACAGATTATATCGAAGTCTTTGGCGGTGAGTGGCTTGCAGGTCAAACTCCTTGGCACATAAAAGCAGATATTGCTATCCCATCAGCAACGCAAAACGAAGTTGATGAAGAAGATGCCCAAAAAATGGTTGAAAATGGAGTCAAGTATGTAGTTGAAGGTGCTAATATGCCACTGACTGCTAAAGCTATCGACCGTGTTTGTGAAAACCGTGTGCACTACGCGCCAGGCAAAGCAGCTAATGCCGGCGGGGTGGCGGTATCTGCACTTGAGATGTCACAAAACTCAGTGCGTCAGTATAAAACCTTTGATCAGATCGATGAGCGTCTTAAAAACATTATGAAAAATATTCATGACAGTGCGGCGGCGGCTTCGGAGGAGTACGGACAGACGGATAATGGCTATATCGACTATATGGCAGGAGCCAATATTGTTGGTTTTAAACGTGTCGCTGATGCCCTAGTAGCTTATGGCATTCTAAACTAATAAGCTTTTATACTACTTATTTTGGTAACTAAGTGTGTTTATACTTAAGTGTGTTTACACTATAAGTGCGAGCGCATTATATTCTTTTTGATGTTCATCGTCATAGAGCCTTATGCTAACCCTTTTTCATTATATTAAGACGTTTAAGCTACAAAAGTAATAACTCTTAAAAGCAAACCACATCTCAAGATTGATGATACCGCGTCTATTTCATATAGAGGCGGTATTTTTTTTATCAAAACTATGAACCTGGCATTATTCATAAAATGTTTCTAGGTAGAGGTTGTAAACTTATATCGAATAGTCAAGTTCATACAAAAATGTGCTTCCTATGGTTATATTCTGTAAGATGAATAAGTTTTTCTGGACGCTAAGTGACTAATTTTGTAGAAGTTCTACACTAATTACGCAGCGTTACACTATAGGAGATTTACGTACACTTTATATCTAAAAAATTCTAATCCCTTTGATTATTATGGAGTTCCTACATAACTTCTATAACTTTTGATAAAAACTTTGTTTAATTTATTATTAATTAAGAGTATGTGTTTATTTAGTAGGACGCCGTTATAAAGAAAATATTGTGAATCGTTAATTAGCTTTTTTGTGACAAACCAATTAATACAATAATAAGAGCTGGCATGTCTTTTCTGCTTTCATTGTCATATTAGCTAAGCGCTACTCATAGGAATGAAATATGACTATCAATAAAAGGAATTACTCTGTAGAGCCATCAGCGTCTGTAAACCAAGCGGGGTTTGGCTCAAACAAAGTGGTATCAACTCATCGTAATTTAAAAAGGTTTGAAAGTCAGAGTGAGTTTCAAAAAATTAGCTACCGTAAACGCTCTGATGACTATTCTCAAAAACCGGATAGCTTCGATAGACAACAAGAAAGAATTAATAAAAAGTATAATTATCAAAGCGTTTTTGCTAATAAAAACAATAATGCAGAGTCAAAGACCAACCAGCCAATACGCTTAAGCTTTCAATTGATGACTCGTGCTGAACCTGTCGCTATGGTAATTGAGACTATCAAGTCATTGCTGGCTATTAAAGCTTTTGACGATGAGATATTGATTGTTGATAATAACCATACCAAAACTGAGCTGTACGAGCCTCTAGCAAAATTTTGTAATGGTCTAGATGCCAAGCTTAATGTGCATTTTTATCATATCGATGCCGTAGCAGGTTTCAAATCTGGCGCTCTTAATTTAGCTTTAGGGCTTATGAATCCCAATGCCACTCATCTGGTGGTAGTAGACAGCGATTACCAAGCTTTGCCGCAGGCAAGAGATGCTATTGTCAGTGCTATTCGCCATCATCCTAAGCATACGCTATTGCAGTTTCCGCAGTTTTATCGTGATGCAGGGCGGGTGGATGTCCATAGCGAATTGAATCATTATTTTAATTATCATTTATATCGGCCGTTTAATCGTAGTCGCGCGCTATCTACTGGGACTTATGCTGTTATTCGCCGCGATGCCTTGATAAATTTGGGCGGCTGGTCGGGAGCCTCTATTACTGAAGATGCACAGATGGGCGTACTGATGCATCGCCAAGGGCTACGTAGTCAATTTATTCCTGAGGTCATTGCAACAGGACTACTACCGACGACGCTATCTGATTTAATGGCTCAGCGTCGGCGTTGGATCTATGGCAATATGCAAGTGCTTAACACTTACTTCTCTATGCGCTCGAAGCCCACTGAGTATCCTCATTTGTCTGATAAGCAAAGTTACGCGGTACAAAGTCAAAGTATCAAAGAGCGTCTAGCTTATATGCGTGCTCATCTCTCGCAGCTTAGTGCTTGGATCAATTTTACTGGTATCTTTATCCTACTTCACGTCGCCACTTTGCTCATTATTGGCGCTGTGCTGCTGGCAGGTCTTAATGTTAATCTAGCAACGCTGCTTACCCCACTTTATATAGTCTATATGAGTTATGGGTTGTTTTTGGCTCGGCGTTTATGGGCTTATTTGCATGATGATGCGCCGCTCAATCAGCAAGTTCAAAACGAGAGCAAGCCAAATCTAGGCCATCGTTTGCAGGCTTGGGCGCTGCATTTAAACTTTTGGGAGCTGGGTGCTTTGTCATGGTGGCCAGTATTATGGGGCCGTGATAAACCATTTATTTGTACGCCCAAACTAGATGATGTTCGTACGCGCCGCTCTGTGCGTATTGCCAACATATCGGCCCTGCCTAAACTACTATTAGGGTTAAGCGTATTGACAGCGATGTTAGTATCGCCATTGTCCCCTTTATATTCGCCGCTATTATTCGTATGCGCTATTATCGTTTGTTTATTAAAACTATGGGCAGCTAAAGTGATAATGACTAATTATAGCTATAAGGAGCCCAGTTTTAGTTCACAAAAGACTGTTCTACAGCAGACTAATTTACAAAAATCCAAGAGCTTAGCAGACGACAAAGTAGCAAATAATAATAAAATAGCCAGCTATAAATAACTGGCCTACGCTAATCTGTGCCATTAATTTCTAATTTTCTCAACCTTTAAACTTCATTCATTTATATCGGATTTATCATGCCCTCAAGCCCTGCTATTAATAGATCAAGCTTTATTGATTATGAAGACTTTGATGCGCCGCAAACTCCTGCACTACGTATCGCCATTATTGCCCACTCTTTGTATCCTATCGCTGAGCCGTATGCTGGCGGTCTTGAGATGATCACCCAGCTGATCTGTGATGAATTAGTGGCACGTGGGCACGATGTTTTGTTGTATGGCCATGCAGACAGTCAGACAAAGGCCACCTTAATACCGTTTATGACGCGCGCCGAATTCGATGCACTGGTCTATCCCAATGAGCATGATTCAGTAGGGATGAGCCGTGAAGAGTTATACCAGTATCTGGTTTATCAACAAGCCATGCACGATATTATTGCTCGAGACGCACGCGGCGAGATCGATATAGTACACAATCACAGCTTGCATCATATTCCAATGACTATGGGTCAAGCGTTTGGCAAACGCTGCTTTACTACTTTTCATACGCCCATATTTCCGCAGCTGCGCTTGGCACTACTGACGCTAAGACAAGGCACGCACACGCAGTTTACGGCGATAAGTGGTCATCAGCAGCAACTGTTTGCTGAATTCGTCCCCGCTTATGTGGTCTATAACGGTATTGATGTAGAGTCGTTTAGAGCCAATACTCAAACTGTTGCAGATGAAGTTTATTTTTGGTGCGGGCGTATTTGTATTGAAAAAGGTACCCATTTGGCAATGGAGTACTGTAAAGCGGCAGGTAAGCGCTTAGTGATTGCTGGGCCCAAAAGCAATGTTGAGTATTTTGATGAGTATGTAGCGCCGCTCTTAGCGCAAGAGGCTAAAGACAGTGAGAACCGTGACAGAGCGCCATTATTTGATTACGTAGGTCATTTAAATAAAAAAGAGATCAACGATTATTTATGTCAATCGACAGCGATGTTATTTACTAGTACCTGGGATGAGCCTTACGGTCTTACGCTGGCTGAGAGCTTGGCTTGCGGCACACCTGTGCTCGGTTTTGATGCCGGTGCTAGCGCAGAGATTATTACATCAACCACAGGTATTATCGTCCCTAAAATGGATAAAGCGGCTTTTGTGCAAGCTTTTTCTGGTATTAAAGACATCTCACGCAAAGCATGTCGCTTGCGCGCTGAGCAGTTTTGTTCGGTGGCGGCTATGGTTAATGGTTATATAAAATTGTATGAGCAGGCATTAGAAAATACAGACATAGATAAAGGTAACAAGGCTAAAGCTTTATCTGTTTAAACTACCGTTGTTCAAAAACGTTTATGCTAAATCACTGACCCAAAGTCATATATACCAATTATTTAACCACCCGTTTAGGACACTCTTTATGCGTATTGGTTACTACGCCCATCATCATGGATCAGGGCACTGCCGACAAGCAGATAAGTTGGCTGCATTATTGCCTGCTAATTTGCAGCAGCAGATGACTGTATTTACTAGCTTATCTGACGATGCTTATCAGTTTTCTACGATAAAGGATAAGCAAGTTGTCCGTTTAAATGCTGAAGATGAGCTGCCAGATGATGTGTTGGCTGGGCGGGCAGGACAGTATTGGCAACCAAGCCATCTGCATTACTCACCAGTAGGTAATAAAAACATTCAAATGCGCAGCTGGCAATTGCTTAATGAAATCCGTCAGCGCCAAATTGATTTGATGATTATCGATGTCAGTGTTGAGGTGGCGATGCTGTGCCGCGCAGCAAGTGTGCCTTATCTGTATGTCAGACTGGCAGGCGAGCGCGATGACTTGCCGCATCTAGGCGCTTTTGCGGGCGCGCTTGGGTTATTGGTGCCTTATCCAAGAGCGCTTGAGGCTTTGATGACACCGGACTGGGTACAGCAAAAATCGCTTTATCTTGGTTTTTTGCCCGATAAAATTAGTGAGCCTTTAACTTTTCTAGATTTTGTAGGGCAACTAAAGAGCTTAGGTGCTGATGATAAATACTGGCCTTCGATAGTAACTGTTATCAAAGGCTACGGCGGTCATCAAGCGATTGATGCAAAGCTGCCTAAACTACGTGAGCTATTACCTGATGCGCTGATTATATCGCTTGGACCTATCGATGATAATACGCGCCCGTTTGTCGATATTGCCGCGCACGTAGATGATGTTACACCCTTTATTGCACACAGTGATTTGCTGCTAATGGCAAGCGGTCTCAATGCTATTGCGCAGGTTTATCAAGAGCAAACGCCATTGGTGGTATTGCCGGACGCGCGACCACATCGTGAACAAGAAGTGATGGCAGAGGCGCTGATCGCAGAAGGGCGCGCGCTAGGCTGGCAGCAATTTATAGACCAGATGGCTGATGAAAGCCATGTAGATAAAAGCTATCAAGATAAGTTTTTATCAATGTCGTCAGATACGCAAGATCTGCCCAGTGACCAATCTAACCCAACTGCGCAAAAATTTATGGATAGCTTGGTTAATTATGGCTCTGTTAAGACATGGTTTAAAGATTGGTTATTGCCGCAGCTAAAGATAAACGTTGAGATTTAGCCAGTATTTAACATTATATGAGTTTTAATAACCAATATAAAAAAATGGAAAATAAGAATAATGACCGTGAATGAAGCAAACAATACTCTCAAAATCCTTTCTGTCAGCGTAATTACCACTTGCTACGGACGTAATCGCCATTTATATAATCTGCTGTCTAGTTTGGCAAACGGCAGTATGCAACCTGCCGAAGTTATTATCGTTAATGATGATGCTGAGCCCGAACGTTTAGCAGAATATGATTTAAATCTTATTAAGATTGCAACGACTGAGAATGGATTATCAGATAACGCTTCATTTGATATCGGTCGCAATCGCAATCTTGGGGCGGCCAAAGCCAGCTACGATGCGCTCATCTTTTTAGATGTTGATTGCATCATTGCGCCCACTTTCATTGAACAGCTAACTGCTAAACTGCAACGACATTCTGACGCGCTGCTAATGGGTCAGCCGCGTTATTTAACCCGTCCCTTAAAGGACGATGAAAGTATTAGGTTGCAGCA
Organism: Psychrobacter sp. M4; assembly: GCF_055699795.1. Lineage (NCBI taxonomy): Bacteria > Pseudomonadati > Pseudomonadota > Gammaproteobacteria > Moraxellales > Moraxellaceae > Psychrobacter > Psychrobacter sp. M4. The sequence continues at coordinate 764,793 of NZ_CM146740.1, forward strand.
AGGGACACTACCGTCTGATCATTTAGATGAGCTATCGGTGTTTAATCCTTATCGCGATAATTTTGTAGAAATTGATCAGGTTAAAACTGATAACACTATCAAGCAAACTCAAGATTATGGCGCGTTTTGGAGCCTTTGCTTTGCTATCATGCGCGATCAGTTTGATCAGATTGGTGGCTTTGATACCAGTTATGTGGGTTATGGCGCAGAAGACACCGACTTTGCTTTTATGGCGCGTAAACTGAATATCGATTTTTATTTGACCAACGATGTCATTTATCATCAGCAGCACAGCGTCTACCGGCCGCCACTTAATCATTTAGATAGTATTGTTATTAATGCCAACCGATTTTTTGACAAATGGCAGCATTGGTCGATGGCTGGCTGGTTAGCAGAGTTTGCTGATATGGGTATAATTGACTGGCACGCCGAGCAATCAAAACCAATTAGTGTTAAACGTCAACCTAGTAACACTGAAATCGAAGACGCCTATTATCCTGATGCACCCTATGTCTAAACAACTACTGGGCTTTCAGTAGTACTAATACCGACGAATGACATTGACATTATGCGGCGGCGCGGCCAGCTCTTGACGCTCAAACGCCCAATTGTGGCCTTCCCAAAAATGCGCGGTCTTATCTTCATCGTTAAAGCCAAGCATTAGTATCTCTAGGAGCGCTGCATCCGGTTGGAGCTGCTGCATATGCAAGCGCGCTGTCAATAGTAAGCGATATAGCAAAAACCCTGAGGTTGGTGCGGAGGAATGAATATCAGCAAAATAAGGATAATCAGCGACGACACTGTGCTGCTCCAAGAGCACGCGGCAATGCGCGTCACTATGCAAAAGCTCGTTTAGCGCGTCTGGAATCTTCAGTATCCTATCGGCGGTTATCGGATCGTCTTCCGGTTTTGGATCATCGGCGGGCGTAGGGAACTGATAGCCTACATTACTAAAGAGCAGTCCCAACGGCGCGTGCTCTGCCATTTTAACGATAGCATTTAGATTATTGCTACGAGGCGGCATACCAAAATGCAATTTACTGTCACCGTTTTGCCGAAAAAAAAGCAGTTTTGGTAGGGATTGTAGCAGCGGATGACTAGCGAGAATATCAGCATGTATAAAGTCATTAAACAGTACTAACATGTCTGTCGGCTGCAGCATAGATTCTAGGCTGGCTATATCTATTGAAGGATTATTGGCTATTAAAACAACTCGTTTACTCTGCAACAACTGGTTTTGAATAATCAGGGGTAAGTTGCCAAAGGCCACTGCTGATGCAGTATAAGCATCTACAGTAGTGTCAAAACCAAAGTCAGCTACAGAGTGATAAACCTCTTGGTATAGTGAGTCTATCGAATAAGAGTTATTTAGCATATAGTCCTATATTAACTAATAAGAATAAAAGAATAACAACATAGAAAAACGGAGAAATATTATACCTTATATTCACTATAATAGCATTACCTAAAGGTATGATATCTATGGTAAAAGTAGAAATTACAAAGCAAGGTTATGTAGTACATTATTGCTACATTATTGCTACATTAAGCTACTTTTTTGTCGCAGATTAATTTTTAGGTATCCGTATCATGAGAATAATTCCACAATATTTATAAGGATAAGTTATGAGTAATGTATTTAAGCGTTTTCAGTTGACCACATTAGCTGGTTGTCTTGGTTTGGCACTGACTATAGGCGCTGTCAGCACCGCTGCTACAGCGGATACGGCTGATGAAATACGAGCAGCACAAATGGCTAAAATTAGCTTAAAGCAAGCGATTGATACTGCTAGCAAACAGGCTTCTGGTACTTTGATTAGTGCAGAATTTGATGATGCTGACGATGATGCTCAAGGCGGCGCTGTTTATGAGCTAGAATTTAGTGATGGTACGAGCGAATATGAGATTAAAGTCGATGCTATGACAGGTCAGATTGTAGATTCTGATACAGACAGTTTAGACAGTGGGGATAAAGATGATTATGACATTCAACGCCGCGCAAAAATAGGCGTTATGGCCGTTATTGATGCTGTTGAAAAACAAGGCGATAGCCGTGTTCTAGAAATTGAGTTTAAAAATGATCGGGACTATGATGACCATCCTACTTACTATGAAGTAGATATGCTCAGAGACAATCAAGTCATTGAGGTGAAAATAAACGCTGATACCGGCCGAGAATTTGAGCGCAAAGTTAAAAACTAAGTTAGACACAAAACTTATAGACTTTTAAGTACAGGTTTTAACGTACAAGTTTTTAAGTACCGAATTTTAACTATAATGATTCAAGCTTCCATAAATACCAAAGCCCCAATCGTTAACTGATTGGGGCTTTTTTTGATATAAAAGATAAGCTTCTACTAACGCCATTGTCCTTGATACATGGTACCTTTAATGGGGTTAAGTCCCATCTGATAGGCCAAATCGGCAGGACGTGCGATATCCCATAATGCTAAATCCGCATCAGCGCCGACTTCTATTTTGCCTTTTTTGTCTAAACCTAACGCTTTAGCTGCATGGTTAGTGGCACCTGCTAGTACTTCTTCGGGCGTTAAATAAAATAAAGTACAGCCCATATTCATCGCCAGTAGCAAGGAGGTTAGCGGAGAGGTGCCTGGATTACAATCGGTGGAGATAGCGATATTAACTTGGTGTTTACGTAGCGCTTCAATCGGTGGCAGTTTGGTATCGCGTAGCGTATAAAACGCGCCTGGCAATAACACCGCAACCGTGCCACTTGCCGCCATTTTCTTAATATCGTCCTCAGATAAATGCTCAAGATGATCGCTTGATAACCCTTGATAGTCAGCAACCAAAGCACTAGCACCTATATTGGAGAGCTGTTCAGAGTGCAGTTTGACAGGCAAATCAAGGTCGCGTGCAACCTCAAAGACGCGCTTGATTTGCTCACTACTAAAGGCGATGTTTTCACAAAAGCCATCGACAGCATCGATCAAGCCTTCATTATGCAAAGTAGGCAGCCATGCGCAAACTTGCTCGATATACTCATCCGAGCGGTCCTGCATGTGAGATTTATATTCTGGCGGTAGCGCATGCGCGGCCAGATAAGTGGTGCTGACATGGATGTCGTATTTGTCGCCAAGCTTGCGGGCAACTTGTAGCATTTTGCGCTCGGTCTCAAGATCAAGACCATAACCAGATTTAATCTCAATACTAGTAACGCCTTCCTTCATTAATGCCAGCAGCCGTTTTTCACTTTGCGCGAAAAGCTCTTTTTCATCAGCCTCGCGGGTTGATTTCACGGTGGAGACAATCCCGCCGCCTTGCTCCGCGATATCTTGATAGCTGGCACCATGCAGGCGTGCTTCAAACTCATTGCTACGGTTGCCCGCATAGACCAGATGGGTGTGACAGTCGATAAGTCCCGGCGTTAGCCAGTTGCCATGAGCATCTGTAACTTGCACGCTTTGATAATCAGCGAGGTACGCTGCTATTTGTTCTTGCTGGCCTATCCAAGCAATCTTGCCGTTTTTAATACCGATAGCGGCGTTTTCTAGCTGACCGTAAGGCGTACTGTCTTGATTATCTTTATGAATAGCAAAGCCGTATTGCTCTGAGAATGTTGCCAAATTAGCATTGATAATGACATGCTCAAATGACTTCATACTAGTATCGTCAAGTGTCTGTGTAGTAGAGTTCGTAATGTCAGTCATAATGTGCTCCTGCTTATTTTAGTTTAAAGCTAGTGCGTTTGTAGTTTTTCAGTCAAAAAATTGTGAATAGGGTGATTATGTTGCAAGTAAATACCGCTCAACGATGGTAGACAACAAACGCGCCGCGACTTTACAACTGCGGTTATCGACATCATAAGTGGGGTTAATCTCGGCGATATCTGCCATTTTTACCTTGTTTGACGCCATGATGAATTTAACCGCGCGCTCAACAAAGGCCAAATCAATACCATAAGCAGCCGGAGCACTAACGCCGGGTACCACGCTTGCGGGTAAACAGTCCATATCAATGGTTAAATAAATAATATCGACGCTACTCATAAAGGTTTCTATTTGCGCTGCAATTTTTTTCCATTTTTTATTGGCGCAGTCTTCATCGCTGATAATATGCACGCCCAAAGCTTTGGCGCGATCAAAGAGAGCGGCGGTGTTTGATAGGCGACTGACGCCAATGCAGCAATAGTGAAACGGCTGCTGATGCTCGGTTAAGTGCTCGGCTATTTGGCGAAACGGCGTACCAGAAGTCGCCAAATCTGCTTGACGAATATCGAGGTGGGCATCAAAATTGATGACCCCGATAGTAGGCATGCTGTCGTTAGTAGCGGTATTATTGTTATTGCCGCTAGGCTTGCTTGTAGAGTCGTCTTGAGAATGGTTTTCTGGCTCTTGTAGCGCTTGCCATAATCCTAAAAAACTCCCATACGCCATAGCATGACCACCGCCAAGACCGATAGCTAGATGACCTTGTTTGATAATACTCGTCACGACATCAGCATATTGCTGCTGCGCCTCCTCTAAAATCGCTTCGGCAAACGCATCATTATCCTCGCATTCAATATTACCAGCGTCGCCTAACAAGATTGGCAACTCGCCATTATAGCTATCTTGCAGCTCACCAATGACAGGCAGGCTGGCAAACGTGCTTTTTAGCATTGGCGGGGCGGCGCGTGCGCCAATCCGCCCTTGATTGCGGCGCACTCCTTGGTCACAAGCGAAACCTACCAGTCCGATACGCTGGCCACTTTGCGGCGCTTTTTGCTGGCTGCTATGCTGACTGCTACTATCAAAAGCGTAAGGCTGAGCGATTTGATACCAATAGCAAGCGCGCGCAGTTTCAAACGGCTCAACACGGCCATTCCATAACGTCATATCAGCTTGTACGTGATTAACGGTTGTCATGGTTAAACTCCTTATTTAGACGAATACCAGTCCTCACGCAAATCTTGCCAATGCGTCGTCAGCGTCCCGCTTAACACCAGCTGTTTGGCCGCTTCAATATCAGGGGCAAGGTAGCGGTCTTTATCATAAAAACTTACTTGCTCGCGCAGACGTTGATGCGCGGTTTGTAGTGGCGCTGAGGTATCGAGACCATGACGAAAATCGATGCCTTGCCCGGCCGCTAATAACTCAATACCGATAATAGTCGCGGTATTTTGTATCATCTCATGCAGACGACGGGCGCTATAAGTCGCCATCGATACATGGTCTTCTTGATTGGCAGAGGTTGGGATACTATCGACACTACCGGGATGGGCAATGGACTTGTTCTCTGAAGCCAGTGCTGCTGCGGTCACATGAGCAATCATAAAGCCTGAATTGACCCCAGCATTTTCTACCAAAAACGGCGGTAGTCCTGCTGACAAAGTCGCATCGATAAGCAGTGCCACGCGGCGCTCAGACATAGAACCAATCTCAGCAATCGCCAAGGCTAAAATGTCGGCGGCAAAGGCGACCGGTTCGGCGTGGAAATTACCGCCCGATATAGCGACAGGACCATCTTCATTGTTAAAGATAAGGGGATTATCGGTCACCGCATTGGCCTCGATGAGTAAGGTTTGACCTACTTGATTGATAATATCAAGGCAGGCACCCATCACCTGCGGCTGACAGCGCAGGCAGTAAGGGTCTTGTACTCTGTTGTCTTGCTCGCCATCATGCGAGGCCCGAATGGCGCTACCTTTAATCAAACTTCTGTGCGCTTGGGCGATCTGGATTTGGCCGTGATGACCACGAACCTCATGGATACGCGCATCAAATGGCGCATCGGAGCCTTTGGCAGCGTCAATGGACATGGAACCCACTATAGTGGCTGATTCTAATAAATCACGGGCGTGGAAATAACCACGCAAAGCAAGAGCCGTCGATACTTGGGTACCATTAATCAGCGCCAGACCTTCTTTGGCAGCAAGAGTAATGGGCTCAAGGCCATACTGTGCTAAAGCCTCAGCAGCGGGCACACTTTCGCCATCGACATAAACATGTCCTTCACCCATCATGGCCAGCGTCATATGCGCTAGCGGCGCTAAATCACCGGAGGCGCCAACCGAGCCTTTAACTGGAATATGCGGGGTAATCTGATTGTTAATTAAGCCAAGGAGGCTATCGACGACCACGCGGCGCACGCCAGAGACGCCTTGAGCAAGGCTTGCTACTTTCATCACCATAATCAGCCTTACGACATCATCGGTTAGCGCGTCCCCAGTGCCCACTGAGTGCGACACGATCAAGTTGCGTTGCAATAATTCAAGCTGATCATCGCTAATACGAGTCGTCGCAAGCAAGCCAAAACCGGTATTGATACCATAAGCACTTTTGTCGCGTGCAATGATAGTGCGGACATCTTCATGTGAAGCTTCTATCGCTTCGTAAGCACTGTTAGGCAGGGTTAATGACACGGGCTGATTATAGATATCACGCAGCATTGCAAAGCTAAGCTTACGCGGGTGTAGGGTAAGTTTTTTGATATCAGTCATGCAAGTAGTCCTAATTTTATGAGCCATATTAATGGTATTGTTTGTTATCTATAAATCGTTAAAGGCTATATTGTCTAAATTTTTTAACCAGCCCAATCTCTTTTAACTAATCCAGCCTAAATATATCGCTAAATGTCCAAAAGGCGCGGCAATTAAGATACTAAGCACCACGCGCTCAAACCAGATAATGACCATTTTCGGTACTGATAATGGAATCTCAGTTGCCAGTACACAAGGAATCATCGCTGAGAAGAACAAAATGCTACTGATCGATACCACACCTGCGACATAACGGGTTAACACTTCAGCTTCTGTGAGCAGCAGAGCAGGCAAAAACATCTCGGCCAGTCCCGCTGACATGCCTTTGGCCGCAGTTAAGGGTTCAGGCATACCCGTTATCCAAGTAAAGGGATATAAAAGTAATCCTAGCGCATCAAACACGGGCGTATACTTGGCTAGTAATAAACCAGTCAAGCCCACCGCAATAATAGAGGGCACAATCGCGGCCGCCATCACCAACCCATCGCGAAAGTTTGACCACATAATCTGCTTAAGATCGGTCGCGCGGCGTGAAGTCTCAAGCCCTAAATGATACGCTGCTGCCAAACGATTGCCTTGCTGTTTGTCCAAGTCAGGGCGGTTGGTGCTGTTATCAAAACCTTTGATGGGCGGAATGCGCGCGGTAATAGCGGTGACAACGAAGGTAATAACCAGCGTCGACCAGAAAAACAGGTTCCAAAATTCCATTATACCCAAAGTCTTGGCGACGATGACCATAAAGGCTGCCGACACGGTGGAGAACCCTGTGGCAATAACGACGGCCTCACGCACAGAATACTGCTTTTGCAAAAAAACGCGATTGGTAATAAGTAGCCCAATAGAGTAGCTACCTACAAAAGAGGCGACCGCATCAATGGCTGATGAGCCGGGCGTTTTCCAAATCGGTTTCATAATAGGCTGCATTAGTACTCCAAACATCTCAAGCAGGCCAAAGCCGAGCAAAAAAGCGAGGATTAACGCGCCAATAGGGACAATCATGCCCACTGGCAATGCCAGCTTTTCAAACAAAAACGGCATCATGTCCTTTTCCATGATGATAGCGGGCGCTATATCGGTGATATACATGATAGCGAGTATCAGCCCGATAACCTTAAAGGCGGTTAATATCATATTAGTGATATTTTTGCGCCATGAGCCATCAAAGATAGGCTTACCCACCCCATAAATCATGAGTAAAAACAATAAAAATACGGCAAGGGTATGCTGCTGGGTGACCAAATAAGTCGCCCCATGGTCAAATAAAATAGTGCTTTTCTCATTAATAGTAAAAGGCACAAAAAACATCACTAGACCAATGGCACTAAACACAATCAGCTGCACTAGGGCTATTGGTTTGGGCAATAGCTTTTCAGGGGGCGGCGTATTAGGCGCAGGGCTATCTAGCGGCGTTTTAGGAATAGAGCTACCGGGTGGCAAAATATTTCGTTCAGACATATTATCATCCTTGATAACGTGTTGAAGTGGGTCATTGATTTACTTAGATTAGCCTAATCTTCATTACTTAATCAATGACACACTTGTATAACGCTAATTTTCTATGATATCTAATTCATGGTATTGATTTATAGCTGGCGTAGGGTGGGCAATAGCGTAACCCACCGATAGTTAATTCACGACTATAGCTAACCCTTAATCATAGGCAAATTAAGACCATACTCTTTAGCGGTTTTGATCGCCAGCTCGTAGCCTGCATCTGCATGACGCATGACCCCTGAACCGCAGTCATTGACCAGTACCCGTGCCAAACGCTTGGCTGCCGCGTCTGTACCATCAGCAACGATGACCATGCCAGAATGCTGCGAGTAACCCATACCTACGCCGCCGCCATGATGCAAGGACACCCAAGTCGCGCCACCTGCGACATTGAGCATGCCGTTTAGCAGCGCCCAATCAGATACGGCGTCAGTGCCATCTTTCATGCTTTCGGTCTCGCGGTTGGGGCTGGCAACCGAACCGGTGTCTAAATGGTCACGGCCGATAACGATAGGGCCTTTGAGCTCGCCGTTTTTGACCATCTCGTTAAAGGCCAGACCCGCTTTATCGCGCTCGCCAAGACCAAGCCAGCAGATACGCGCAGGCAGACCTTGGAAGTGAATGCGCTCTTTTGCCATATCGAGCCAACGATGCACATGAGTGTTCTCAGGGAATAGCTCTTTGATCTTTTGATCGGTTTTGTAGATGTCCTCTGGATCGCCCGATAACGCGACCCAGCGAAACGGGCCTTTGCCTTGGCAGAACAGCGGACGAATATAGGCGGGCACAAAGCCTGGGAAATCAAAGGCATGCTCGACGCCTTCATCAAAAGCCACCTGACGGATATTATTGCCATAATCGGTAGCTGGTATGTCCATCTTTTGAAACTCAAGTATCGCCTCAACATGAATGGCACACGAGCGCGCCGCATCTTTGGTGAGTTTATCGTATTGACTTGGGTCTTCTTGCGCCGTCCGCCACTGCTCAACTGTCCAGCCAATAGGCAGATAACCATTTATCAAATCGTGCGCTGAGGTCTGATCGGTGACCAAATCAGGTTTTATCTCGCCATCTTTAGCGCGCTTGACCATCTCAGGCAGTATCTCAGCGGCGTTGCCCAGCAGCGCGATAGATACTGCTTCACCAGAATCGGTATGCTCCTTAATCAGCTCATAAGCGTGGTCAAGATCATCGGCTTGCTTATCGACATAACCGGTACGCAAACGAAAATCAATGCTCGACTGTTGGCATTCGATATTTAAGGAGCAGGCACCAGCAAAGGTTGCCGCTAGTGGCTGCGCGCCGCCCATACCGCCAAGACCCGCAGTCAATATCCAGCGCCCACTCCAGTCGCCATCATAATGCTGACGACCAGCTTCCACAAAAGTCTCATAAGTGCCCTGCACTATGCCTTGGGTGCCAATATATATCCAGCTGCCAGCAGTCATCTGGCCGTACATAAATAGATCTTTACGATCAAGCTCGTTAAAGTGTTCCCACGTCGCCCAGCGCGGCACTAGGTTAGAGTTGGCAATGAGTACGCGCGGTGCATTTTCATGAGTTTGAAACACACCTACAGGTTTACCTGATTGCACTAATAACGTCTCGTCGTCTTCTAACTCTTTTAAAGATTCTAATATTTGATCATAGCTCTCCCAGTTGCGAGCAGCACGCCCAATACCGCCATACACGACTAGGCTTTTTGGATTCTCAGCCACGTCAGGATGTAAGTTGTTTTGTAGCATGCGATAAGGCGCTTCGGTCAGCCAGCTTTTGCAGTGCAAAGTGCTACCAGTAGGGGCAGCAATATTACGGCTGTCATCACGGCGAGTCATTCCATTAGTCTTAGTCATAATCATTCCTTTTATAAAGGGGATCGTTAGATCATTTATTAACGTCTTTAAAGTTGTATATACAAATTATCAAATATTATTTTTTCATGCAAGAACTTTTTTACTGATTTGCAAGATTTTTAAAATTATTGGTTCAGACCAGCTCTACAGATGGCAGTTTCAATAAAAGCCATGATATTATAACCACGCTTTTGTAGTCGAAGACGATGGTTGATCATCAATTTAGCGTAATAAAAATAAAGAGAGATAATCAAAAATGGGCGTGTCAAAAACAACTCCGGCCTATCAACGTATCAAAAATGCCATTTTAGATAATATTCATAGCGGTAAATGGCAAGCGGGGCAGGCGATCTCTACAGAGATGGCTTTGGCAGAGGAGTTTGGCGTCTCAAGGATGACGGTCAATCGTGCGCTTAAGGAATTAAGTGAGGAGCGAGTACTTGAGCGCCGTCAAGGTTCAGGGACGTTTGTCGCACAGCAGCAGTTTAATCATACCTTTGTGGAGGTGCGTAATATAGCGCAGGATTTAAAATCAGCCAATCGTGACTATGAGGCGCGTGTGGTAAGTAAGCGCATCATTACAGCTAGTATGCTTGATGATAATCTACGGCGTAAATTCGGTATTGAGAAGATAGCAGAGGGTAATGCGCAGGCTACCTTTAATGAGAAGCAATCTATACTATATGAGGTTAAAATTATTCATATTGCCGATGGTCAGCCTATACAGTTCGAAGAGCGCTGGGTGGATGCTCAAAAGGTACCTAACTTTATTGAACAGGATTTTAGCATAGTCAATACCAGCGATTATCTGATCGCTAAAAGCCCCCTTGAGCGCGGTAGTTATACCATTCAAGCACTTGCCGCCCCCAAAGATATCGCTAACGCCCTACAAGTTGCTGAATCATCACCAACTCTGACGTTATGCCGACAAACGTACTCTGCCGGACGCGTATTAACTTTTGTAAAGATGTGGCATGCTGGCGATCGTTATCAGTTCTCCGGAGAGCTATAAATCCTACAACTGTCTACTTTTTTGGTGCAGCTATCATCATGTAAATACGATAATATAGCATCGATTAATACTGATAATAAGACTGAAGCTTTAAAGCTACACTTGAATAAAACAATAATTATGACCGTATAAGAATATGGTGTATTGAAAATATAAATAACATCCTTAAATTAGATAGCTAAACTCAAATATAACCTTGCCTATGTTATATTTACTACTGCGATTAGCGTTTGTATTCTTCTAAAGGTATTAAACGTTTTGCCTCACTCACTCAAATAAGGACGTCTTATGAAACGTCGTAATTTTTTAGCACTGGCCATGAGTACTCTTTTGCTGGCAGCTTGCGGTCAATCGACTACTACTGATACTGAAACTACGGCTACTGATAACGCGGCCACTGGTGGCTCTGATCTGCTACAGCGCATCAACAATGGCGGCACTATCAATGTTGGCACCGAAGGCACTTATCCACCGTTTACCTACCATGATCAAAGCGGCGCGCTTACCGGTTATGATGTTGAGGTGACCCGCGCGGTCGCTGACAAATTAGGCGTAGATGTCGAATTTAAAGAGACTCAGTGGGATGCGATGCTCGCAGGTCTTGATTCAGGGCGCTTTGATATGGTCGCCAATCAAGTCAGCTTAACCACCCCTGAGCGCAAAGCTAAGTACGATAAAGCAGATGCTTATAGTTGGTCAGGGGCGGCGCTACTGGCACCCACTGATGACAATCGTTATAGCTCATGGGAGGCGTTAAAGGGTCTGCGAACCGCACAGTCGCTATCTAGTAACTATGGCGAGCTGGCCGAGCGTTATGGTGCTGAGATCGTCCCTGTGGATGGTATGGCGCAAGCGGTGCAGCTGGTTAAGCAAGACCGTGCTGATTTCACCATGAATGACCATTTAGCGATACTTGATTATCTAAAGAACTTTCCTGATAGCAATCTTGAGGTGAAGCTTGTCGCCCCTGCTAGTGAGCTGCGTGGTTCAGGCTTGGTACTGATCAAAGGCGATGATGAGGTCGTAGCTAAGTTAAATGAAGCGATGGCGGAGCTACAAGCCGATGGTACGCTCACTCAGATTAGTCAAGAGTTCTTTGGCGAAGACATAAGTAAGCAAGAGTAATGCTAGAGTCTATAATATCAGTGTCATGGCTTGCTGACCTGCTAGCACTATTGCCCTTTATGAGTCCAGATCGGGCGCAGATTGTCATCAACTCTTTCTGGCCCATGCTCAAAGGCGGTATCTACTATTCGATACCGCTGGCGCTGATCTCCTTTAGTATTGGCATGATTATCGCGCTTACAGTGGCGCTGATTCGTATTGTGCCGCGCGCAGGCTGGCTGCATGAGATTATTTATCGGCTGGCGCGTATCTATGTGTCTGCTATTCGCGGTACGCCCATGCTGGTGCAGCTGTTTATTATCTTTTATGGCTTGCCAAGCGTTGGCGTCAAGCTTGATCCATTTCCCTCAGCCATTATTGCATTCTCTTTAAATATTGGTGCGTATGCGTCAGAGACGGTACGAGCGTCCATTTTATCCATTCCCAAAGGACAATGGGAGGCCGGTTCGACAGTCGGACTGACTTATCTGCAAACCTTTCGCCATGTCATCTTGCCGCAAGCTTTGCGAGTATCAGTTCCGCCACTATCCAATACCTTTATTAGCCTCGTCAAAGACACCTCTTTGGCATCACTAGTGCTGGTCACCGAGCTATTTAAACAGGCACAAATCATCACTGCGCGTAATTATGAATTTATGCTGGTATATACCGAAGCGGCGTTTATTTATTGGGGTATTTGTCTATTTTTAACCTTTATCCAAGGCAAACTTGAGACGCGCCTTGATCGCTATATCGCCAAATAGTTTATCTTTTATACCTAAGCTTTTTTAATTTATAAATGGAAGCCTTTATGATCCAAGTCACTAATATTCACAAAGCTTTCGGTAGCAATCAGGTGCTAAAAGGTATTGATTTGACTATCGATAAAGGTCAGGTAGTGGTGATATTAGGGCCATCAGGGTCAGGCAAGACCACGTTTCTGCGTTGTCTGAACGCGCTTGAGATTCCTGATCAAGGCGTCATCGCCTTTGATGATGGCAGCTTAAGCGTCGACTTTGCCACTAAACCCAAAAAGAAAACCTTGCTCGCATTACAGCGTAAATCAGGTATGGTATTTCAGTCGTATAATCTGTTCCCACATAAAACAGCGATTGAAAACTTAATGCTCGGCCCGACGGTGGTACAAGGGCAAAGTAAGGCGCAGGCACGTGAGCAAGCTTTAGCACTACTCCAAAAAGTAGGGCTATCAGACAAAGCTGATCTGTATCCGTTTCAGCTCTCAGGTGGTCAACAGCAGCGTATTGGCATTGCACGGGCGCTTGCGATTGAGCCGTCATTATTACTGTTTGATGAACCAACCTCGGCGCTTGATCCGGAATTGGTACAAGATGTGCTTGAGACTATGAAGCAGCTGGCAGGTGAGGGCTGGACGATGGTGGTCGTCACTCATGAGATCAACTTTGCCCGTGATGTTGCCGATCATATTGTCCTGATTGAAGACGGTCAGGTGGTTGAAGAGGGCAGCGCAGAGCAGATGTTTGAACTATCAAAACATCCGCGCACGCAGGCTTTTTTGCAGCGGATTAGTGAATAAAAGCTATTTACAATGCGCCCTAACAACCATAACGACAACTAAACTTTTCTTCTCCTTTGTAGCCAACGTGGCACCCGCGTTGTAGTGCCGTTTAATAAAGCGTTAAACAGTGCTGCTGTTAAGATTAGTACGGCGCCAAGGTATTGAATCAAAGCCAACGACTGATGCAAAAGCAATACCGCTAGAGCAATAGCAGTCAAGGGCTCAAAGATAGTAAATACTGATGCACGTGTGGCTGGCAATTTCTCTAGCGCTTTCATATACAGCGCAAAAGGTACCACGGTGCCAATGAGGGACAGTCCTAAAGCGTAACCCCAAGTCAGTAGCGGTAATCTCAATAACTTACCATAAGTATGATAAGTTTCAGGTAATAATAGCAGCACGCTGGCACTGATAACGATGGAGGTAAAAAATACCAATGGTGCTGGATGAGCGTAGTGCATAGCACGTTTGCCAAGGACGCCATATAGCGAATAACAAACCCCTGCTAATAATCCTAAAGCAATGCCCCAATTGAGCTTTGCCTCATCTCCCAACATGGTTAAACCGACGCCCAATACGGCCATCAATGCTAATAAAGCGGACTGACGAGTGAGAGATTCATCCAGTAAAACTACTGAGAATAGCAAACTAAAAACGGGCGCTGTATAGAGCAAGGCTACCGCGGGACCTGCACCCACATAGATCACCGCAAAAAAGTAGCATAGCGACATGCCAAGCACGCCAATTAATGATTGTATTGCCAGTCCAAACCACTGTTTTAAAGACAGCTTGGTAAGCTGCGACCACAACTTAGGGAGCATGACTAGAATAAGTAAAGCGGCGCTAACAACGCGTAAAATAGTAATTTGCCAGCCGCTAAAACCCATCTGGTTAAGGTAGGTGGAAAATATACCCAAAGTACCCCAACAGATCGCCGCTGTGATAATCTGCATGGTTCCTATCCATGATTGCCGCGCTGACATTAGGCTATTGGTGTGTGCCATATCGTTCTCTTTGTTTATTCGTATGTTGCTGTATTTTTAAATGATAAGCTGCTCAAACTTTATAGCCAAATACTTCATACCATACCAAAATAAGAAAAGACAACCCAATTGAGGGCTGTCTTTTTTATGTTATCTACTATCTGTCATTAAAGCGTTAATTGACTACCAATACAAGTCAGTTAAGCATAATGTCTGATTCTTTATCTCTAAAGACTATAGTAAGCCTCTCTAATTAATTCAAAGCTTACTAACACTCCTTTTCTTTGCTTACCAGTGTTAGTCCTAGTATTTCAAATCGAAACTTACGAACAGAATAAAAGTCGATATAAGCCTAGTTATTTATTGATAAAATCGCTATAGTATGACCGTCAAAGCTGACTTTAATCCAATCTTTTAATGGCTTATCACTGACTAAGGGAAGGAGCTTATCATGGCATGGACACAAAATAACCGTCATCTGCAACTGAACAGCGCCCATCCTGACCTTGCTACTAGCCTTATTCAAAAAGCCGACGTGGTTGAGAGCCTGCTTGGTCTACCACTACCGGACAGCGTTTGGGATACACATGACCTTATGCCAGACCCTAGCCGTTATCCTGCCGCCTACCATCATGACCAGCGTAACCTATCCTACCAAGAGCGCCAGCGAGAGCTGTACTGCGGCTACCGGATGCAGATTACTTTGCTACATTCTCAAGCAGGTCTCAACATTGAGGAGTGGCTTGGGCAGAACCTTGCCATTCACTGGAATACTGGTGATCCGTTACTACCTAACCAAATAAGGCATGGCATCATCACTGAAGTCACATCCTTGGGCAGCAATCAAGGCCTGGCCGCCTACCAAGTCATCTGTGAGTCCGCCCTTTATCAGCTGCGTCTTAGCAGCCACAACCGCCGTCATCATAATCTAACTCTTAGCGAGCTGATTAGTCAAATCATTAGCCCTTATGGCATAGATGTAGAGATAGACGAGCGTTTAAGTGATGACAGCGACTACCACATTCAGCACAGCGTACAATATAACCAAACCGATCTGGCTTACTTAACCCATTACTTAGCTCTCTTTAGCGTTACCGGTTACTTTCGGCACGACACAGACAAGCATACCTTAGTTTTATTGCCTCACGATGGTGAAGCACTGCGACGAGATAGTAGCGATATTCATAGCATCTTAAGCCAAAACCCCGCTAGCCTTGCCGATAGACAAGATCGTATTACCGCCATCTATCCGCGCGTTGCCAATCACACCCAGCAAAGCGAGTTCAATCGCTATGACAATCGTTTGGTGGGACTATACAGTGGTAGTAGCCATAGCGAGCGAACGATTGACTCAAATAGCCCTAGCACGCACAAGCGCTTTTTGCATAGTCAGACCTATTTCAACGATCATGGACTGGATAAACTTGCTAGCCGCTATCAGAAAGGTGAAGAACAGAACGCTAATTTAGGTAGTCTCATGGGTAACATCCGTCATCTAAACCTACCCAGCGCCCACTACATCAATGGCAATCCTTATGTCACCGAGCCATTAAGTCTTATCTCCATCCATCATCAGATCAACAATCATATCCCAGCCAACTGGCTTGGCAATGCGCCCTTTGATCCGATTACCTTATTAGCTAATCCCAACTATAAGCGTAGTAGTGATAATGCTGATAGCGATGACGACAATGTCCACCATATCAGCGCCTGCTACCTGCCATTCCCGCACCATCACCATATTCCGTATCAAAAAGCGCTTAGCCGCCTAGGACAACCGCATCCGAGTCTTACCGGACTTATGAGTGCTAGCGTCATTGATACGACAAGTGGTAGCGCGGTAGATACCGGCCGCAATCACCGCGCCCACATCCGCTACCACTGGCAAAGTGACAGCAGTGGAGAAGCAAGCACTGACCAAAGCGACGACAGCAGCCACTGGGTACCCATCGCCAGTCACTTAGTCGCCGATCACATGGGACACACCCATCCTTTGCGGCACGGCCAACATGTCCTCATTGACTTTATTGGCGGCGACATCACCCATCCGATCATCATCGGCAGCACCCATAACGGGCAAGGCAATGAGGATGCCCAGCACAACCGCATTGCCAGTGACACAGATTTCATTGATGCCACCAGTCCTGCTTGGTTTATGAATCAAAGCCATGCGTATCCCATCGACGGTATTAAAACCCAAAGTATTGACAGCAGCCGCACCGGAGAGGCTAACAAAGACAGCGCCACCAACGGCTATAACCAGCTGATGTTTGACGCTCATCCTGAGAGTCCACAAATCAATCTCTATAGCACCAGCTATCAGTCCAGCTTAACGCTTGGTCATCTATATCAGCACAGCGACCACACCCGCGGTCAGGCACGGGGACAAGGCATTAGTATTGAAACTCAGGCCGCCGCCAACGTACAAGGTAGCACCGGACTACATATCAGTAGCCACAATGCTAGTGGTACGTCAAACAATCATATGAGCCACGACAGCCACAATAAACTACAAACCGCCGACCAGCACCAGCAAGCCTACGCGCAATTGGTGGAAGCGCATCAACCGGTCGGTATAGAGAGCACGAATAATAAGCAAAGCAACAAAGCAAATAACCAGAAAGACGCACAAACCCCATTTGCCGAGTTTAGCCAAGACACCAATGACAGCACGCTTAGCGAATCAGGACAATGGCAACAGCCTCATGTGCTCATCGACTCTCAGCGACATCTAGCCCTGCTGACCGGACAACACAGCCAGCAGACCAGCACATCAAGTACGCATAGTCATGCAACAGATAACACCCATCATCACAGCCAAACGCAGATGAACCAATTGGTGGCAGGCGACATTCACTACTACTCAAACAAAACGCAAACTCACACCGCCGCCCATGGCGATGTAACGATACAAGCGCATCAAGATGAGATGCGTCTAGATAGCGAGCAGGTATTGCGTATTCATAGCCGCGATAGTATTGAGATCATCGCGCCTGACACGCTGACCCTAAAAGCCGCAGGGAGCGGTATTGAGATATCAGGGGGTAAGGTGACGTTTATCACGCCTAACCAAGTGGGCTATAAGGCGGGTAAGGTGAGTTGGAGGAAGGGGGGTGGGGCTTCCATAAGCAAAGTTCATCTAACACAGGCCGAGATATCAGATATCCCTTTATACACTACACAGTTCAAATTATTAGACTCAGATAAGAAGCCTCAACCAAACATAAAGTATGTAGCGTTTTTAGAAGACGGAGAAGTTATATCAGGTACTACTAATGCTAGTGGAGAAACTCAGCAATTTCAAACCGAAAATCCAGAAGAAATAGCTGTTCATTTTGCTACTGAACTATTGAGTGGTGTTGAAGTTACAAGATCGGGAGATTAAACGTGAGTGAACAAACTGTAAGCGGTACTTTTAAACTTGAATACAAGAACTCAAATGGTAGACATGACTTTGTCGACGCTCATTATAGAATAGTAGATAAAAGAGGACGAGTATTAAGAACTGGTAAAACTAATGAAGATGGAAAGACTGAATCAGCTACTATAAAGAAAGGCGAGCCAATCTATATAGAGTTGAAAGACTTATCTACGAATACGTGGGAGTCTGCAAGCCCTCGAAAGAAAATGGGTTACACACCAACTAAATCAGGACGAAGCGCTACTGTTCTGGTTTCTAACTGTTATTTCCAAGCTAAGCTAATGGCTAACAAATGGGTCAATTTTAAAAAACCATGGCGTTATGAGGTAGTATTTCAAGGTGACAATAATAAGAAAATCACATTGAAAGGCACATTAGATGAAGAAGGTAAGACTAAGATTTATGATTCACAAAAAATGCCAATGGCTAAAAACCATGAGAATACAGCAATAGCAAGATTCGAAGAATTGGTTGTAAGTAGTCAACCTAATGTTGAAGTAATATTTATTGAACCTATTACGGGCGAAAGGTTTACTGACTCCAAACGTGTTATTCCTATAGGTTCTGACAAAAAATATCGTGAATTTCAGATTCAACTAACTCCAAGCACTACGAAGGTTTATAGCGAAAAAATTACAGTTCAACTGCAAGAACAAAAGCAGCGAAGAACAATCATACTTGATATTGATATGACAGCGGGAGCAACCTATACAATAACTCGAGAAGATAATAAAAAATTCTTTGACAATAAGTTAGCGGAAACGAAAAAATCAGTTTTTAAAGACGGTACACCGCATACTATTTATATTCCTAAGAAGTACAATGGCAAACTACTACTTAAAAAAGGCAGTAAAACTATTGCAAATTTTCCACTTGCCGCTCTAGATCCAAATAAAGATAATGCACCGATAGTTTTTTGTTTAAGTAATAAGTCTACTCCCGCGCCAAAACAGAAAGTCTCAGCTAGTAATATCGACAATACAGAGATAATGATGTGGCATTTTCAGACGAAAGAAAAGTTAGCAGAGGGGTACTATGAATTTGATGAAAATAGTAAAGGCTCTACCAATGACCTAAAGAAGATTGCTAACACTATCTTTGGTTCAATAGCGTTTGATGGTGTTGTATTGCCTACAGTCGGAGAAGCACAAAATGCGTTGAGAGCTAATAACCGAGGTTTTATCTATGATGCTTTTAGAAAGCTAAAAGTCGGTAAAGATAAGCAAGATATATTAAGGTTTTATATTAAGAAGTCTAAAACTGGTGCCAACATGATCATATTCAAAGGATATTCTGGATTAAGAAGCGTTTTAACAGGGACTCGATACGGAATTGATAATATGAAGGTCGGTATGATTGCCTCAGCATCTAGCGTATATGCAGCGGCAACATCAGTAGGAATAGGTGCAGCTGCTAAAACGACGGCAGTTACAGCGGGTAAAAGTTTAGGCGGTCTTGGCTTTGGTATAGTCGCTGCTTTCGAGATAGCAGAGTGGCTGACCATGGATAAACCGTTTGAGAACTGGTCAGACTTATGGATGGGGCTCGGCAGTAGTGCCGTTAAAGCGGTTGTTGCTATCGCAGCAGGATTAGTTGTTGGAGGTATGGTGATCGCTGCTACGGCAGCAGCAGCCCCAGCTATTGCCATTATTGCAGTAGGTGCTTTTACTGCCATCACTGTTTCATTCGGTCTTGAGTGGTTAGACACAAAGTTTCAAATAACCAATAAAGCCAAAGATTACGTAAATGAACTTGGTTATTAAATTTGGAGTAGTATTTTGAAAAATATGCCTTGTCAACTGCCTGATCCAGTAGATTTTCCAGAAAAGCTTTACATGCACTTTGCTGGTAAGCTTGGTATTCCTATAATTGTAGTAATGGCGTCCTGGTTCTTAGTATTTGGTCATTACTTAAGAAATATTAGTCAGTTATGGACGATTGTTATATTAGGGTTTTTTTTCATGTACGCGATTATTCCTACTAAATGGTATATGCAAAACGTTTATCAGTTTTTTATAGGTTCTTTTATTGGTATTTTATGTACTTCACTCCTTTTTTATTATATTGGTTGGATTTTTTTTATGGAGTCAGGTATTTATTCGTCTATGAAAGTAATAGTCATAAGCGCAGTAATAGTATACTTAACTGTATTTTTAATAGAGCTATATCATTCAGGTAGTAAAATTAGTATATGTAAAGTATTAATAAAAAAATCTATTATAAAAAAAGATAATGAATATATTTTTCAAATTGGGAATTGGATTAATCATTTGAAGGAGCCTTCATTTAACGAAGGTTTAGGTTTTGCAATGAAAATAACTTTGTACCTTTCTATACCAATTATTCTAATTGGATTTTTCGGTGGCAACCCTCTAATATCTGCTAGAATTATATTGAATAATAATCAAGATGCTTTGGTAAGTCTTGTAATGAGTATTGGCTCAATTGCCTTAGGTATCATGATGATGTCTTTTGCAGTCAAAGAGCTACTTAAAATAATTGCATTAATACAAGTAGAAGATTGATATTGAAAAACATACCGTGTCAACTGCCTGATCCAGTAGAGTTTCCAGAAAAACTCTATATGCATTTCAGAGGCAAAGCAGCTATTCCATTGGTGATAATTATGGCATCGTGGTTCTTAGCATTTGCTCACTACTTAGCAGGTATTGATCAGCTTTGGACTTTAGCTATCTTAGGCTTTTGTCTTATATATGGGATTATTCCAACTAAGTGGTATATGCAGAATGTCTATCGTTTTTTTATAGGTTCTTTTATCGGAACTTTGTATATTTCACTGCTATTTTATTATATTGGTTGGATTTTCTTTTTTGAATCAGGTATTTATTCATCAAAAATATTGTTAATGATAGTTGCAATCATCGTTTACTTTATTATATTTTCTATTGAATTATATCAGTCACTTAGCAAAGTTAGTAAATGTAAAAAAATGATAAATCTATCTATTTTAAAGACTCATAATGAAGGAGTTTTTTTTCAATTGGAAGCTGAATTAATAGATTAAATAAATCTTATTCAAATGCAAGTAATAGCTTTACTACGAATTTATTTTTAACATTAATTATTCCAGTTATTTTAGTTGGGTTTATTGGTGGAAGTCCTTTGGTGTCCGCTAAAATTCTAATAAATAATGATGAAGATATATTAGTCAGTCTTATGATTTTTATTGGACTAATTGCTTTAAGTATCGCTTTAATGCCATTTGCAGTTAAAGAGCTGATTAAAATAGTTGCATTTATACAAGTAGAAGATTAATTTTGAAAAACATACCGTGTCAACTACCTGATCCTGAAAAATTTCCAGAAAAACTTTACACGCATTTTAAAGGAAAAGGGGCTGTATTTTTTATAGTATTATTGTCAGGTTTTTTAGCGTTAGCTCATTATTTAGTTGGTATCAGTCAGTTATGGATCTTAGCTATTCTATTGTGTTTTTTTTATATATGTTGCTATTCCTACTAAGTGGTATATGCAAAATACGCATCGCTTTTTTATTGGCTCCTTTATCGGTGTTATATCTACTTCATTAGTGTTTTACTATATTGGCTGGCTTTTTTTTATTGGCATAGGCATTAAAATATCTATACCAATGTTAGTACTAATCCCAATAATTATATACGTTTTTATATTTAGTATAGAGTTATATCAGTTCCGAAACAAAGCTAGTGTATATCAACAACTAATAGAAAAATCTATTGTAGATGTTAATGAAGAAAAAGCTTTTTTCTCGTTTGATATTTGGATTACGAATCTAAAAAAATCATCTGTGAATTTGGGTAGTGGTATATCTATGTATATACTTTTGATTTTAATAGTTCCAGTACTTATAATAGGATTTTTCGGTGGTAATCATTTAATCTCTGCCAGAGTCATATTAGACAGCGACCAAGATTTTTTAGCTTACATTGTCATGAGTCTTGTTTGTACTGCCTTAAGTGTTTTTCTAATAGCAACTGTAGTGAAAGAGTTGCTTAAAGTAATTGCAGTAATACGTTTAAATAAATGAACGTAAAAATATAACTTTTTAACCGCTTAACTCGAAAGAATTCCTAAAAAGTTCTATTTGCACTGCCGACCACATGGGACACACCCATCCTCTGCGGCACGGTCAACACGTCCTCATTGACTTTATCGGCGGCGCTAACATCCATCCCATCATTTTCAGCACCTTAAATGAGTCCGGACAATGGCAACAGCCTCATGTGCTGATCGACTCCCAGCGTCATCTGGCCCTGCTTGCCGGACAGCACAGCCAGCACACCAGTACCCAAAGCACGCATAGTCACGCCACAGACAACACCCATCATCACAGCCAAACCCAGATGAACCAATTAGTCGCAGGCGACATTCACTACTACTCAAACAAAACGCAAACTCACACCGCCGCCCATGGCGATGTAACGATACAAGCGCATCAAGATGAGATGCGTCTAGATAGCGAGCAGGTATTGCGTATTCATAGCCGCGATAGTATTGAGATCATCGCCCCTGACACGCTGACCCTAAAAGCCGCAGGGAGTGGTATTGAGATAGCAGGGGGTAAGGTGACGTTTATTACGCCGAAGCAAGTCGGGTATAAGGCGGGTAAGGTGAGTTGGGGTAGTGGGGGTGGTACAGGGTCTCCTGCTGTGCATCTGCCGACGGCAAAACTGCCTGAGAACTTAGATTACTATCTTCGCTATATCGTACATGACCAAGATGATAATCCACTTTCCCTTACCAAATGTATGCTAATTAAACCTGATGGTTCAACCGAGATACATACTACTGATTTTGAAGGCAAGTTAAATCTGATTGTTGATGATGAGTCTAAAGACTATGAATTGCATGTCATTGTCCATGAAGAAATTGATTTAGACGACGATAGCACAGAGGAGGCAGAGTAATTATGGTAGCTAAATATACAGGGCTTATTTTTGCAGTGCCTTCTACCGTAGATATACAAAAATTCCGCTATGACTTAGTGATTCAGTATAAATCTGGAGAAGCGACTTATCAAAGAACAACAGGGACAAAGACAAAGCGATACATTGATCAGAAGTTTAACAATCAAGGTAAAACTATCGAGCGTCAATTGCCCAAAGGTGACATTCAAAAAATTAACTATCATATCAAGGTTAACGGTCAGTTAGTCAAAAACATCTCTGCCAAGCCCAACAAAAGCAAAGGTGTGTTTCGTAAATATGAACTGAAAACAACAATTGCAGGGACTAGAAAAGACCCAAATACTATTAAAAAAGTGTTGCTCGACACCACCGAAGTGGCTTGGTATCTGGTCAAAAAGCAAGAATCTATCAAAAGTTTTTTAAATAGAATATATATCTATACGCCAACTTCCAAAGAGGAAAATATATTTCGATCTAATAATCCGCATTTGACTGGCACCCCAGTGCTTACTTTGCAACCTGGTGATGTTGTTGTGCTGTCTAATACATCGAACAGTAATAACAAAGAACTAGCTAAAATGAAGAAAGAGGCTAGAGAAGCTAAGCTCGAGTTTGACAAAGTCAAAGAAGATTATGAATTTGATGATGAATCATTCGCTTATAATGCAGATGTTTTACAAGGTATGCTTATGCAAGCAGATTATGTAGCTCTGACTAAAGATCCTATAAAAACTCTAGATAAACCATCAGGTAATATCAATCTTGCTGCTGTAGCAGCAGGTACATCTCAAGGTATTGTTACCTTTTATGAGCATAGTAATGAATTAGTTCAAAAAAACTATGCAAAGATTTACAAAGCATTGGAGTATGAAAAATCGAAAGGATCTAAATTAGCAAACCCTAAGAATTATAAGCTATTTAGAAAAAAGTATGCAAAATTGTTCAAAAATTATGATCACGCATTTTCACAAAAATTCTTTAAATTAGAAACAGGTATTCAAACTAATAATTTGAGAAGACAGATCAACAAAGATGTTTTTGCAAGATCTAAGAACTATAAAGGTGGAATACCAGCCTATACTGATAACCTTAAAAATATGGGTAAGATTAGTAGATTTACTTATCTTGGCGGTAATGTCCTTATTGGAGTAGGTGCGGCTCAAGCTTATATTAATATTGAAGATGCTCGTAAGACCGGGGATAGTGATCATATAACTAAAACAGCTATTACTGAGACTCTAAAATTTGGTGGCAATATAGGGGGAGGATACTATGGATCTGTTGCAGGAGCAGCAATTTTCGCAGTAGCTTTTGGTGTAACTACAGGTGGGTTAGGTTTTGTTGTATTAGGCGCTGGTGCAGTAATAGGCGGTACAGTTGGTGGCCTTGCAGGTGGTGAAATTGGTGATGAAATAGCTGATTTAATTAATAAGAGAATATAATGGACTGGAAGAATATTATAGAGTGGCTCGCTATTGTTACATTCATTGGAGGTATCATAATTACAATGATTTCACATCAACTAGTCATTCGTTATACACAAAAAAACTTAAAATCGTTATGTTATTACCTTTATGGGGATGAATACTTTTACGAAGGTAAGTTAAACATGTACCAAACGTTTTTTATGACCTTTATCGCAACTCCTATCTTTATTCAATATCACTTTGTATACAAAAGAAAAGGATACTTACCAATGTTTAAGGGCGGCAGCGGCACTAGTATCATACATGCTAACTTAGATGAAAAGAATGCACTTTTATTAGTTAAGAAACATTATAAGTGGCTGGTTTTAAATGTTACATCTTTAGGTCTTGGTTTATTTTGGTTAATTGGAAGTAGTTTTTTTATATGGTGGGCGAAGCGAATTGGGAGTTAGTCTACATATAATTAATGCACCAAATATATTTAAATGGCTTGCAATAAGTATAGTCATAGGCGGCATGATCAGCTGGATGATAACGTATCAATTATGCGTTATTTATTTTAGGAGACATAAGAAAGATATTGCTTATATCTTATATTCGAACAAAAAATATTATGATAAAAAAATGGACGGCTATGACATACATTTTTTTATCATTGCAATGGCAGGCATTTATATGAACTACCATCTAAAATATAAAAAATATGGTTCATTTAAAATCCCACAATTGGCTTGGTATCCTTTAATTAATGACAAGAGTGCGCTTAAGATGTACCAAAAACATAATAAGCTACTTATGGGTTCGTTTTTTACTTTTGTTCTTATGGTTTTTTGGTTTGTAGGTAGTGGTTTGTTCATTTGGCTGGCTACGCGAGTAGGGCAGTAGTATCAAAAAAACTATTCAACTGGGGTGATAATGATGTTCTAGGTACGGTTTTAAATAAAGTCTTTTCAGACACTGATCCACAAGACCTAATATTCAAGCATATTGATACCCATAACTACCGCTCTTATCTACAAGCTTCTCAAGAAATCATTGAGCTTAAAAAGCAAATTATTAGCGCTCGTCATGCTTTTGTCAAAGCCATTACTAGTGACGGCTTTAAGTTTGTTCTAAAAAATGATTTTGACATAGAGGACACTCACGACGAAGAAACCGCCAAAAGTTATGAAGCTATGATCGCCCGCTGTGTTGCGGGTATCGGCGCTGATGACAGTAATCTTGGTGTCCCGCAAAGTATTCTTGATGCCTTTGACAAGACGGCTCCTAAGAGCAATGATGCTGCCGATGAAGAGTTTAAACAATCCCTTTTGCCGCAGCTAAGTCGCGGCATCGGAATGAATGAGAACTGGCTACTTAAGGCGCTTGGTGGTCTAGATAAAGAGTTCATTGAAATACTCTATGATTTTCAGAAAAAAGATAGAGCATCGGAAGCAACAGGTTCGGGTATTGGTTATATTAGTGAAAAAATTAGTGCAACTGGGCTGAATCGAATCACGATTAAGAATGAGCGAAGTGCGCTTGCAAATAAAAATGCACTTATCAATACCATGACACAAAATCTACTTAAGCTTAGTTTTTTTGATCCAAAAGCATTTAGGAATTTGCACGTGACTTTGGAGGCGAGCATCTACGGTCATCATGGGCTAGTCGTTGTACCAAAACGCGTGACCGCTAGCATGGATACCATGGCGGCCTTCGCCAATTATACTATGGGTATTGCCGTACCGAAAACCGTTCAGGATACTATCAACGCTCGAGCCCGTAAATTAAAAGCAAGGGTCAAAAGCGCTTATGAGATTTCGTCAGGTAGTACAGTTATTCGGTCACCTAATATCGATACACCTGCTCAAGCTAGAAGCTACGTGCTTCATTACCTCGAAGAAGCGGCGCGAACTGGTACAGGTGTCAGCGCTCTTGAATCTTTAAACAATGGACAGTCTATCAATCTTGATGCCCTAAATGCCGAACAATTGGCAGCTGAAGCTAAAGAGTGGCATGGCAAAAAAATGAATGCAGGTGCTGGAGTCGTCTCTGCTTTTATAGCTTTTCTTCAATTGAAGTCCGTTATCACCAGTTTTCCTATGCTAAGCAAATTACACTATGCCGGTGATAAGCTGTTGTTAACAGAGATCCAGCTTGGCACAGTAAGTACCAGCTTAGCCCTTGTCACAGCCAGTATGGATACCACAGCAGCGGGAGCGAGCGTATTTGGTAGGGCCAGCTTTGCCAGTAAATTGGTCTATGGAGCAGGGTGGATCGGGGTAGTTGGGGCGGTATTGGAAGTCGGTAGTTTAGCTATTTATGGTTATCGTAAGTTTAATGATGGGAATAAGCTTTCTTTTGGTATGACTTTCGGTGCAGGTGTATCAATATCAGCTTCAGCCGCAGCGGGATGGATTTATGGTTATGGATTGGTAAGTTCAGCAACAGGTGGCTTAGCAGCTATTCCTGGTAGCGTACTACTAGGCATTATGTTGATTGGTCTGTCTCTAAGCTACACCTTTCAGCGCCTAGCCTATAAGTATGATGATAAGCAAAACGTACTTATTGAATATTGGCTAGACAATAGTGTCTTCGGTCATAAAGCCATGCGAACACAAGACTACTCTCTCATAAATCCGTTCCAGTCAAAGCCTGCTTTTAGCAGCTTAGCAGAGGATATTAGCGGCTTTATCACCGCTTGTTCAGGATTTTTTGCCAGAAGTGTCTTAAGTAAAAACCAAGGTAGATCGAATGGCATACTAGGAGGGGCAGCGGCTCAACTACATGGTATCAAATTCAATAGCCAAGTTGTTATGGGGCAGTTTATTGATAGTAGTGAGTTGCATATTTCAGTTGAGCTAGTCACGAAAGATGGCAAAGTATTGAGTAATATATTCAATATGTCTATGTCATCTACCAATCGCTCACCACAGTCTACTGGAAACGGTGATCACTTTGATCGTAGTCAAGTCATTGTAGAAAATAAAGATAAAAATACTGTAGTCACAATCAAAGATATCTATATAAAAGACGGTGTCTATAGCGCAGATAATATTAAAAAGGGCAGAGTCATTATTAAATATATCGCTGATACTACTCAAAATCCTGTATATCCACTATATGATTTTGCTTATATGGATAATAACAAGTATTAAGACAGTGATAACAAAATATATTTAAGTTGAGTTTATTATGATACTACCAGTACCGCAACAACTTCCTATTGGCAAGATTATTGGACACCCTTATCAAGGTGAAATTGCTAGTTTTATAGAGAAAGAATACAGCATTAATAGGTTAAGCAATATAGTTCACGAGGTAAATCCAGATTATTTGCTGTTTCATCCTTCTATTAATTCTATTCAGAATGTATCTTTATTGGCGTCTTATGGTGCAGCTTGGTTATTTGGGTAAAGTTTCTTTATTTTTTTAGTAATTTTCTTTGATATTATGTTTAGCAAGGGAATAGATTTTTTATTTTTTATAGGCATAGTTATGCAGCTATTATTACTATCAATACTTGGCTTCGCCCCTTTTTTAACCTTTAAACAATTTAAAACTAAAAAGTCTCGCTACTACAAGATTCTACTACTAAAACAAACGCAACAAATTGCTTACTATGAGCACAACAAAAAGCAAGCACCTATCTTTCATCTAATCAATTATAAAGATATTATTGCCTCTGTCAGAGGTAATGAAGGTACTAATCTTGAATCTCTTAACTTACATATTACTGACAAGCAAACAGATGAACTATTGCATTCAATTAAGTTTGATGACATGCGACTCAACCCCTACGACCAATGGGCGTTTATCCGCACTTATATGGAACGTCCAGCAGACGAGCTGCCATTGAACCCTGAATTTGCGCAAGCGTGCCCAACTGATATGAGCCAATCCTTATTCGCCTGTAGCGACATTGCTCAGGCTTCCAAAGAGTACTACCACAAAAACCCTACTCACGAGTTTCGTCTTGGTGATTGGCTACGAGCCTGTACAGTTAGCTTTTTAGACCTAGCCGAGGGCAATATCTATCAATCCAGTGCCAATCCTGCTTTGCATCCTGAGGTACAACGTCGACTCATGTGGGATGGTCAAAATAACCCATATAATATTTTACCTGTCACAGCAGAGCGTCAAGCCGCCTTTGCAAACCAAAATCAAGCGGTCAAACTGAAATGGTATTCAGGCATTGCGGTCAATGCGACGTGGTTTATTGGGTCTATATTATTTGTCATGCTGGTGGTTGCTTATAATAGTTGAGATTGAGATAACATCATACAACTACGTAACGACTTTGCCACGCATATTAGTAACTTTATGACCCCTTAAAACGACTTTATTAAAATAACAAATACCAAAAAGCCAGCTAATCTCGATCAGCTGGCGTGAATAAAAATAAGTTTTAAATAACATTAGCTAAGCTTAAGCTTGCTCACCCTCAAGCTCAACAAAAACCTGCCAATCATTAATATCTAGCTCATGGCAGTTATTACCTTCGCCATGGATACGGTCAATCACCAAAAAGTCAGAGTCACGATCAAGCGCCAGTAGCGGATGATGCCAAACGTTGGCATCGTACTGCACGCCTTGATGCGACTTGGCATAAAATACTTCTAGATCAGCAGCAGACTGCGGTGGCTCGCCTTTGGGAGCGACGACGACGACATAGTCCTGACCATTCATCGAAAAGAACGCTTGCGAGCCGAACGGGTGGTATTCCATGACCGATAGCGCAATAGGGACATCGCGCTTTTTGGCACGAAAGATACTCATGCCGACATTGCCGCCATCAAGCTCACATTCAGCGATGGCGTGATGGCGCGTGGCATAGCCATTATTAATCACATAGCTGTTATCGGCTGTTTGCTCTTGTTCATCATATGGTTCAATAACCGCGCCAAAGGGCGCGAACGCCGCTTTGGTTAAAGGTTTTGCAACTATCGTAGTACTCATAAATTCCTCTTACTTATCGTTCTGGGCGAATAAACGGCATATGTCTATTCACGTCTTTGTATAGTAAGTATCTAAAAGGGCCAGGTCCGCCAGCGTAGCAAGATTGTGGGCAAAACGCGCGCAGCCACATAAAATCCCCCGCCTCAACTTCGACCCATTCAGCGTTTAAGTGGTATACCGCTTTACCTTCTAGGACATACAAGCCATGCTCCATCACATGAGTTTCATCAAATGGAATTACGCCGCCCGGCTGGAAAGTGACGATATTGACATGCATATCGTGACGCATATCTGACTGCTCGGTAAAACGGGTGGTTTTCCAGACGCCATTGGTGTCCGGCATCTCAATAGCTTCGACCTCATGATCGCTGGTGACAAAGGCTTCGGGTACATCAATTCCGTCTACAAATTGATAAGCTTTACGGATCCAGTGGAATTTAACGTGCTTGTCGCTATTGTTTTTCAATGTCCATTGACATCCGGGTGGTAAAAAAGCATAGCCACCCGCTTCCATATGATGCGCATCCCCTTCGATAGTGATATCCATCTCACCTTCAACAACAAATAACACGCCTTCGGCTTTTGCGTCCAGCTCAGGTTTCTCAGAGCCACCATCTGGAGCGACTTCGACTATGTATTGTGAAAAGGTTTCTGCAAAACCGGTTAAAGGACGGGCGATCACCCACATGCGCATGCCTTCCCAAAACGGCAGGTAGCTAATGACAATGTCGGTTAGGACACGTTTGGGAATAATGGCATAAGCTTCGGTGAAGATAGCACGATCAGATAGGAGCTGGGTTTGCGGCGGTAAGCCGCCAGTTGGTGCGTAATAAGTACTTTTTGTTGACATGGTTAATAATCCTTAGTGGTGTTGTGCCGCGATGAATTTGGGTCTGAGAGCATGGCCAAAGTTACATCCAGTTGGCGGTATTGTCGTGAGTGGCTGGATGATTTTCGTACCAGTGTTTGGCGATCTCATCACGGCGACAGATCCAAACGTCAGGCTTACTGGTGATATATTGTAAGAATTTTTTGAGAGCTCCAATGCGCCCAGCACGGCCGATAATCCGGCAATGCAAGCCTATAGTGAGCATCTTGGGCGCGTTTTTGCCGTCTTTGGCTCCTTCCTCATAAAGCGTATCAAAGCTGTCTTTGAGATACTGATAAAAAGGCTCAGCGTTAGTGAATCCAGGACTGGATGAAAAACGCATATCGTTAGTCTCTAAAGTATAAGGAATAACCAAATGCGGCCTACGCGATATTTTATCGCCATCCTCTGCTTTGACGCTTAGCCAGTAGGGTAGCTCATCAGCATAGGAGTCAGAGTCATAACTATAGCCGCCTTGCTCCACGACCAGCTCACGAGTATTGGGGCTATCACGTCCGGTGTACCAGCCAAGTGGCTGTTTGCCCAGCATACGCTCAAAAATTTCGGTGGCACGGCGAACGTGTTCGCGCTCTGTTTCGCGGTACATATATTGATAAGTAATCCAGCGCAGGCCATGACTTGTCACTTCATGACCATCTTCTAGTACGCGCTCAATGATATGCGGCGTTTTCTCAGCAGCAGCGGCGCAAGTGAAGGTGGTAATAGGTAAACCATACTCTTTGAACACATCCAATACTCGCCAAACGCCAACGCGGCTACCATATTCAAAAGCGGATTCGATAGACTGATGACGATTGCTAAATGAAGGCGTGCCTAGGATATCAGACAAAAACCGTTCTGATTCGCCATCACCGTGCATCACACTGTTCTCCGCACCCTCTTCGATATTCAGGACGAACTGGACAGCGATTCTAGCGCCGCCTGGCCAGTTAGCTTTTGGCGGATTATCAGCATAACCTTTTAGGTCACGAGGATAGGTCGATAGATCAAAGTCGCTGGTTACTTTTTGGGTCATAGTATTTTCCTTTATAAATACCTTTTTAGTTTTGGGTTATTTCTGTTCTGTGTATAAAAATAAATTTGCTAGGTTTTAAAGTTAAACTAACTATTTTTGTACTAAAGTTTTATTAAGCTCAACACCGTATTTATGCATGAGTAGCCAATAAACGATACCGCCCAAGGCTGCACCCAATAAGAAACCATAACCTTCAAACTTCGCTAGACTTGGGACTAGTACGGTCGCTACAGAAAATAAGGCACCGATAGCAAAAGCGATCAAACCGCGAATATTCCAGCCTTTGGTATAATAATAAGCACCTGTTGGCTGCGCTGAGAACAAGTCATTCATATTAATTTTTTGGCGTCTGATAATGTAATAATCAATAACCAAAATACCAAAGAAGGGCGCAATGATCGCACCGACGACGTTAACGAAACCAACGATACCGATTTTACTAATGACCGATAACCAAAGCGCGCCGACAAAAAAGGCAATGACTGCTGTGATTAAACCGCCGCGGCGAAAGTTAATGTGTCTTGGAAATAGATTGGCCAAGTCGTAAGCTGGCGGTATAAAGTTGGCAACCATATTAATGCCAACCGTTGCGGCAAAAAATGTCAGCGCAGCAACGATAGTTAAGGGTAGCGAATCGACGCGCTCAACGATATCTGATGGATTGGTTAGTGCTTCGCCAAATAACACTAAAGTGCCCGCGGTAATAATCAGTGCTATAAAAGAGAAGAACACCATATTGACAGGCAGACCTAGCAAGTTACCCTTACGCATATCACGCTCGCTACATAAGAATCGCGAAAAATCGCCAAAGTTAATCACTACCGCCGCAAAATAAGCGACCATCGTTCCCACAATAGCGGTAAAGGCTTGGATAGAGGTACCTGCATAGTCGCTACCGCTGGTAAAGATAGAGTTAATCGCTGGTATTAATTCTGAGCCTGATTGATACCATATCATGCCCATCAAAATCACCATGACCACATACACCAGCGGCCCCGCCCAGTTTAAAAAGTGCTTGATCGGTTCGATACCGGCCCAAAACAGCATAATCTGAAATACCCAGACGATGACAAAGGCCAACCACGCAGTACCATTAAGACCTAAAAAAGTGCTATCTGAGCTGCCCATAAACACAGCTAACAAAATAGCTACCGCCGTTGAGGCAAAGTAGGTCTGCACCCCGTACCAAAAAATCCCAATAATGGCTCGTAGTACAGCAGGTAGATTGGCACCATTTATACCCATGCTGGCACGTATCAGTACTGGAAAAGGCACCCCATATTTGACACTAGGTTTGCCCGTTAAATTCACCATAAACATAACAATAAAGCCGGCACAAATAATAGCGGCCATCACCCACCAACCACTAAGACCGTAGCTTAAAAAAAGAGAGGCGGCAAGGGTATAACCAAACAGGCTTTGGATGTCATTGGACCAGACATTAAATATCGAAAACCAGCCCCAGTTGCGCTCTTCTGCTTGCAAAGGCGCTAAATCATCATTGTAGAGTCTGGAGTTTTTGCGTTCTTGATCAAAGGTGTTGCAATCATAGAGTGCGCTGTTTTGCGCTTTGAGTTGCTGCTTTGAGAGCACAGTCCCTTCATTTATAATAGACATCCTGTCTTCCTTATAGCCCGTGATAAGTGTCATCAAATCTACCTTCACTGTAGGGATACCAAATCATTTGGTCAAGAAACTTTTTAATTTATGCTCATAAATATAGGCGTGTCTATTAAAAACCCAGCAAAATTAAGAACAGTACAGTTAAAATAAATGCTCTTCGAATGAGAATAATCACATGATAACGATGCGCTCGTTACCACATGCTACATAAGACTATAATCCTGAGGTGTAGGCGACGATCTGTGCGCGCTCTTCATCGGTTAATTGAGTCAAATTGCCAAGTGGCATGTAGCCGGTTTGGACGGCAGTGATAATTTTTGCCTTATGAATTTTCATATCTTCTGTAGTTTGCAATATAATTCCTCCAGGAGGCGCATTAAACCCCTGCTGGGTGGGTTGCATGGCGTGACAGGTGGTACAGCGCTCATGAACGATACCTATGATCGCATCGTCTGCAGAGGCCGTTACAGGAGCTGCTTCTACAGTAGCAGCGTCAGTTACAGCACCATCAGTCGCTACCGCAGGCGTCGTCGTATCGGTTTCAGTCGTCGCTTCAGCAACAGGTGCTGCTGCGGCAGGCAATGGCGCAATTGGCGCAGGACGCATCCAGATAATTAATAATACCGTGGCAAGCGCCGGGATCCATAAGAATTTTGGTTGACTATGTCCCAAATGCTTTTGGTTAAAGTAATGGCGAACCGTGGCGGTGATGACACCAACGAATACTAGTACCAGCCAGCCATGAGCATGCGAGTACATCATCGGATAGTGATTACTAATCATGGTAAAGATGAGCGGTAGGGTAAAGTAGTTGTTCATCACGGAGCGGTTTCTAGCCATCAATGCCAAATCGGCTACTTCTTTACCTGGTTTCACCCCTCTGCGTACACAATCTACTAGCGCGCGCTGGGCAGGCATAATACCAAAGAATACGTTACCCGCCATGATAGTACCTAAAATAGCACCGACATGGATAAAAGAGGCACGATCACTAAATAACTGATAAGAGCCCCAAGTAGCAATAACCATCAGTACAAAGATAGTGATACTAAAAACTAACTTATTTTTGCCGATACGGCTACGTACAATAACTTCATAGATAAAGTAGCTACCAAGTAAGAATAAAACACTAGTAGAGATAGCGCCAATATTACTACCAAAGGCGACTTTGCTGGGGTCAATTAGATACGCGGTGGCATTGGCGTAGTAGACGATCGCCATCATGGCAGCACCAGTCAACCACGTGGTATAGGCCTCCCACTTAAACCAGTGCAGAGTCTTTGGCATCTCTTCAGGTTCAAGCTTGTACTTAGCGATTTCATAAAAACCACCACCATGTACCGCCCATAGGTCGCCTGAGATACCCTTTTTGGATTTCCATTCTGGTGGTTTTTGCAGGCTCATATCTAGCCATACGAAATAAAATGAGGCGCCAATCCAAGCTATCCCAGCGATAACATGAAACCAGCGGAAGAATAATGCTAACCAATCGAAAAGATATGCGCCCATGTGGCAAGTGTCCTTTTGTCCAACGTTTTTCCGTATTTTTCCATATTGTAACTTGATAAATCTACGAGCCGCGATAGGTACTATAACCATGGGC
The DNA here is from genome assembly GCF_055699795.1 of Psychrobacter sp. M4. NCBI lineage: Bacteria > Pseudomonadati > Pseudomonadota > Gammaproteobacteria > Moraxellales > Moraxellaceae > Psychrobacter > Psychrobacter sp. M4. Next base: position 799,082 of record NZ_CM146740.1, read on the forward strand.
GCTAAGCAGTAGCGGCACGTGGTAGTGGCTCTCATCGCTGACGATAAAGTCGATAATCACTTGCGGATAAAACGCCGTCAGCTTTTGTGCGTCAAAGTAAGATTGCGTATCGAAGGTTAGGGTATAGCGTCCCGTGCTTAACTTATGCTCATTACTATCAAGCATGTCATTAAATTGCCAGCTGTCTGGTGTGACTCGGCCATCGTTATTGGTCGTGCCGTTGGCTAATAAAGTAGCCTCATCATTACCGTTGATGCGATGTAGGGTGACCGCGATATCAGTCGCAGGTTTGCCAAGATGAGTGTCCAAAATATGTGAGGAGAGGGTGACTGACATGATACGTCCTTTAGAAGAGATAGAATAAATAGCGCTGCTAATTTAACAACTAGATTTTTAATAACTGAATATTTAATAATTTAAGCATTATCAAATAACTTGTTTAAACGCAGACGGGTGATTTCATTTTGCTCGCTTGCCGCATTAGCAAGCTCGGTTGCACGATCATTAGGCAGACGTGCAAGTAATAAATCAAGCATTTGCTGCGCGCTTTTACCGCTAGCAAAGACGATAAAGATAAAGCCAAACTTATCGAGATAGTCTTGATTGCCCTGAGCCAATGCTACTAAAACTTCATCTTCAGCATCGTTAACACCTGATTGTTCATGCGCAGCGCTACCTTGCGTATTGCGGTACTTTTCTTTGAGCGTCGCTACATTGCCAATCTGCGGATGACCCTCAAAGGCCTCAAGCAAATTGGCCTCATTGGTTTGCGCTTGCTGCCAAGCTGCATCGCTACTGGTAAGAAGAGTGTCGATATCGGTAAAGGGACGCGCGCCGGCAAGCTTTTGTGCCCAGACAGTACTGGTACAACAGGTTAAGAGTTTTGCTACAGCATCTGCTTTTGAGAGCTCGTTGAATTGGGTTAAGGTTAAACTCACAGTGACGTCCTTTTCTTTATAAAAAATTTACATTTATAGCGGCTGATCATGATATAACCGTAATTTAGTCATGAACCAACAAGTCGCTATGAAATTGATAATAATTGATTTGTATATTCTATTTTGCTAAAACCTGACCATTTGGTCAACTGTTTTATGAATTATTTTTACTCTTTATACTTATTATTAAAATTATAAGTGGTATATTCTAATAATTTACCGAAATATAAGTATTTATTAACCCTTATCCTTAATGGCTCAATATATGACTCAAACTACTCAAGTGAAAATATCATCAGCAACCGAGATTCCGGCTCATCGTAGCCAACAAGATATTCGCGCGTATAATCAAGCGGTTATTCTAAGCGCTGCTGAAGAGGAGTTTGTACTGCAAAGCTATCGCGGCGCGACCATGCAAGGCATTGCTGATCGCGCAGGCCTGCCAAAAGCTAATATTCATTACTATTTTAAAAATAAAAAGAATCTATACAAGGCAGTGCTACGCTCGATCATTGAAGAGTGGAACGAAGGGCTGGTGACTATGACAGTCGATAGTGACCCGAAAACGGTTATCGAAAAATTTATTCGTACCAAGCTGCAGCAGGCTTTTACTAACCCGAATCGTCATAAACTCTTTGCGCTAGAGGTCATTGGCGGTGCACCGCATTTGCAGGAATTTATGTCGACAACGATGAAAGAGTGGGCACTAGATAAAGCTAAGGTTATGCAGACATGGCATGAGCAAGGCAAAATCAGTATAGCTGATCCGCTACAGCTTTTGATTTTGATTTGGGCAACCACGCAGCGGTACGCCGAATTTGAAACTGAAATCGTCGGCTTGCTACAAAAAGACGCCTACGATGAACAGGATCAGACGCGAGCCGCTGATTTTTTAGTGCCTTTTATTTTAAGAGGCTGCGGACTTGAATAAGTGACTAGAATATATAACTAGTGCATCATCATTACGGTGCTTGACTTCCGGTCTTCAAACCATCGTTAACGTGCTGATCTGCGGTATCAAATTCAGCGCCGTAGCTCTTCGGTAAGATACTATCAAGTAAGATGGCAACGATACCTGATACGGTCACCGCTGATCCGAAGATATTACGGAACATCTGCGGCATCTGGGCAAATACGTCAGGAACGAAAGCGACACCCAAACCAAGACCTAACGATGTGGCGATAATCAATACATTACGATGCGTAAAGTTGACCGTTGCTAATATACGAATACCAGCAGTCGCTACAGTTGCAAACATCAGTAGCGTCACTCCGCCAACCACCGGCTTTGGTAATTGAGTAAAGATGGCACCCAGAACTGGAAACAGTCCCATGGTAAATAAAATACCACCGACATAAAAGCCCACGTATCGACTGGCGATACCCGTCATCTGAATAACTCCGTTGTTTTGACTAAAGGTAGTAACCGGAAAGCTGTTAAAAATACCAGAGATGGCAGAGTTGACGCCATCAGCTAATACTCCGCCCTTAATACGTTTCTCATAAAGCGGCCCTTTGATAGGTTCGCCTGAGATCATTGAGGTTGCCGTTAAATCCCCTGAGGTCTCAATACTAGTAATAACATACATAAAAGCAATCGGAATAAAAGCTTGCCAATCAAAACTAAAACCGAATTTGAAGGGTACAGGTACGGTTAGTAACGGCGCTTCACTGACTAAAGAAAAATCAATGCGGCCCATAAAAGTCGCCACAATTAAGCCTAGCATTAAGCCGATAAAGATGGCGCTGGAGCGAATGACTTTGTTATCAACAATACTAATGAGTACCACACTGATCAGTACGCCGCCGCCAAGCATTAGGTTTGGAATACTCCCAAAGTTCTCAGCGCCAACGCCGCCTGCTAAATCAGTAAGACCAGTTTTAGTGAGTGACAAACCAATGGTCACGATGACGCAGCCTGTGACAATAGGATTCATCAAAGATTTAAGCTTGGTAATAAACTGACTTAAGAAGATCTCGACAAAAGCACCTAAAAAGGTGACACCAAAGATTACCGAGAGGATCTCCTCAGGACTACCGCCGCGATTTTTGACCACAAACCCTGCAGCAAGGACGGCAGCTAAGAAACCAAAACTGGTACCTTGCAGCGCCATAAGACCAGAACCCACAGGACCAAACTTACGAGTCTGGATAAAGGTTGCCACCCCTGACACCATCAAAGCCATACTGATTAGGTAAGGAATATGCTCTCCTAAACCCAGAGCACCACCGATAATAAGAGAAGGCGTAATCACCCCGACAAAAGCGGCAAGAACATGCTGTACTGCACCCAAGAACGCTTTGCCTGGCGCTGGACGGTCATGCAGTCCGTATAGTAAATCTGGATTTCCTTGAATGTGTTTATTTATGTCACTCATAACAAATTCCTTTTGATGAAGAGTTGCACTTATCCCTGTGCCAATTAAAAAAGGATGAATGGTTATCAACGATTTCTGCTAACTATCATAATTAAAAACCTGACCATTTGGTCAGCTGTCTCTAGAATATAGCGAAAAGGTAGGTTATTGCAATGATTTTTTTATGCAAAAGGAATTTATTTGGAGTGTTGGGAGTATTTTTGATACTAAAGAATTGTTAGTGGTAAGAGTGAGCACGAAGCGATTAAACGTCAAGACGCAGAAGCGAGCTTATAATTATTAATTACGCCGTATCAACAATGACAGGACGACCAGCATGCGTCAGTACGGTAGCTTCAACGTTATAAAGCGCTTTCATGGTTTCTTGCGTCAGCACTTCAGCAGGGCTACCGACATCCATTACTTGCCCATCATGCATAGTCACGACCGTATCGGCAAACTGCGCCGCTTGATTGATGTCATGTAGGACGATGACCACGGTTTTTTGCTCAGTATGGCTTAAGCTGCGCAGCTCGCGCATCAAGCGCCCTGCATGATACATGTCAAGATTATTAAGTGGCTCATCGAGGAGCAGATAAGGCGTATCTTGGCAAACAATCATGGCAATCAGTACGCGCTGACGTTGACCACCTGATAAGGTGGATAAGAAGCGATTGGCAAGCGCTTGTAATTCAAAGCGCTCGATAATCTCATCAACTTTTTGTTGATCATTAGGGCTTGGTCGACCTTGATGATAAGGGTAGCGACCAAACATCAGCAGCTCGTGCACGCGCAGACGACCTTGTACGTGGTTTTCTTGGCTGAGCATCGCCACCGTAGTTGATAGGGTACGCGCATCACAGCTGATAATATCACGCTTCTCATTAGCTACGTAAAAGCTAATCGACCCCGTTTGCAAGGGCTGCAAACGTGCCATAACCGAAAACAAAGTCGATTTGCCCGCGCCATTGGGACCAATCAAGGCAATCACTTGCGCGGGCGGTAAAGATAAAGTGATATCGTGCAAAATTTGCTGCTTACCAATCTGATGCGAGAGCTGGTTTATTTTAATCATAGGAGTTCTTTTTTAATATTTTAAGAAAAACAAATCTAGCGGCGCTGGGTCATATAAATCAGTATTAAAAATATCAAGCCACCAGCCAGCTCAATGACCACTGATAGTATGCCGGCCATGCCTAGTAATTGCTCAAAGATGGCTTGACCAAGGATCAAGCAAATCATGGCAATCAAACTGACCAATACTAAGCGCTGGCTGTGACCCATGTTGCTGGAGAAGCAGTTGGTTAAGGCGCAAACCAATAATCCAAAAAAGGTTACCGGACCGACCAAGGCGGTAGCTGTGGCGACCAATACGGCGATAAGCGTCAATAAGCTAAATGCCAAACGCTGATAATTGATACCCAAATTGATAGCTTGCGCTTTACCGAGCATGAGCACATCGCACTGATAACGCCAGCGCCAAACGACGATAGCGCTGACGATACAAATAGCAATACTGATACCAAGCAATTGCGGGTTGATCGTATTGAACTGGGCGTAACTGGCAGACTGCACTACTATAAAGTCGTCGGGATTAATCAGCCGCGCCACCAGCGCTGAGAGACTACGAAACAATACTCCAAAGATAACCCCTACCAATATCAGCCGCGTTAAGTCCTGACTAGTTTTAGAAAACAGCAGCCGAAACAGCAGCATGGACGCCCCAAACATCAACACAATCTCCAGCCCAAACTTCGCCATTGGATTGATACTGGTATAACTAATCGTCCCCAAAGAAAAGACTAGTAAGCTTTGCAAGAGCACGTATAGTGAGTCAAAACCCAGTAGCGATGGTGTCAAGATAGGATTATGGGTCAGGGTTTGAAACAGCAGGGTAGAGACGCCGATAGCGTAGCCGACCACCATGAGTGCCAGCAGTTTTTTACCACGTAGCAGCAACGTAAAGTCCCAGTGTCCATTCACATTTATAGTCAAAAATAGTATGGCTGATAACAATAAGATAATAGTGGCAAACAAGCATGGGTGGCGAGTGATCATTTGCCAGCCTTTTAGCCACCTGCTACTCGGCAGCTGCTGGTTTGATAGGCGGCTATCTGACGTAGATTCAGCGTAGTTAGACGTAGTTTTAGTATGAGAGATGGATGAGTTAAACATACGCGAATCTTAATAAAGAAAGTAGGGTATAAGTCATTGTTAACAAGGCTTTATTAAATCTTATGATTCAGCAGGAGCGCGTAATAACAACCATAAAAAGACCGCCGTACCGACGACACCAAAAATCGTCGCGACGGGCACCTCAAAAGGATAGCGGATAGAGCGTCCGATGATATCGCAAAGCAGCACTGCCGATGCACCCAGTAGCGCGACCGCAGGCAAGCTGCGCCGCAGTTTATCGCCCATAATGCGACTAACAATATTAGGCACGACCAGACCAATAAAAGGAATCATGCCTACGGTCACTACGACGACCGCGCTCATCATCGCTACCATGCCAACGCCAATCCAGGTGATTTGGCGTTTACTTATACCTAAATTTAGCGCGATATTGTCGCCTAGCCCAACGATGGTAAGCTTATCGGCGATAACATAAGCGATGACACATAGTACGCCTGTCAGCCACAATAGCTCATAGCGACCAGCCAATACACCAGAGAAATCACCAAATTGCCAGACGCTGAGCATCTGTAAGGTTTCGGTTTGATAAGCGATAAAGGTCGTTATGGCTTCGATAATACCGCCAAAAACAATACCGATTAGCGGAATCATCAAAAAATCAGTGGGCGGAATGCGGCGAATTAGTAGCATGAACAACATCATGCCAAGGAGCGCGGCAATAGTCGCCACGCTCATCTTTACCATCAAGGCGCTGGCAGGGAACAGGAGGCTGACGACCAATAGTCCAAACGCGGCACTTTGGGTAGCGCCGACCATTGAGGGCTCGACAAATCGGTTTTTGAGCACTACTTGGATAATCATTCCAGCAACTGCCATTGAGATACCGGTCAAAATAATAGCGACAGTACGTGGCAAGCGGCTGACTAGCAGCAGTGAGCTGTCCGAATTAGCGCTCCAATGTACAAGGCTTTGCACGATACCCGACCAAGAAAAGTCCGCCACCCCAATTGATAAGCTTAATAAGACTAAAAGCCCCATGATAATGAGGCTTGCGCTATTAATAAGCCAAGGCGCTATAGCAGCGCGGCGCTGGTTGCTATTATGAACACTAAAACCTGTATGAGCGCTGTAACTTGAGCGCCAAGACGATCGCGCCAGTAGCGTAGATACAGGATTTACCGCCTTAATATCACTACTGCTCGTTTTTGTTTTGGAAAATAGTGCCATAGTTAATACCAGCTTACGATACAACTGACCTGCTCTTTTATCAGGTCTAGTTTATTTAGTCTCTGTTTTGCTATTACTGAGCTTTACTAAAAGCCGAATTAATCGTCTCCAAGTCCTGCATCCACTGATGATAACCTCCAAAAGCAAGGTAGGAGTCTGGGCTTAGATACACCACTTGGTCTTTATCCCAAGCGGTAGTTTGCGCGACTAAAGGATTGTCTAATACTGCTTTGGCACTAGCGCCTTCTTGACCAATAGCGGCGCCGCGATCGATGACAAAAAGCCAGTCTGGATTCATTTGTTGGATATATTCAAAGGAGATGGGCTGACCATGACTTCCCTCTGATATCTGTTCATCAGCCATAGGTACGTCAAGGACACTATGAATAAAACCAAAACGCGACTGATCGCCATAGGCAGAGAGTTTGTTACCCGTCACCATCACGACTAGGCCATTCCCTTTATCTTTGGTTGACGCTTTAGTCTGTTCGATCATGCCATCGATATCTTGTTGCAATCTAGCCGCTAAATCGCTTTGACCAAACAGTGCCCCTAGATCGAGCAAACGCCGTTTACTAGACTCATAGATATTGGCAGTGTCGATACTCATGTCCAAGGTTGGTGCGATATTGGATAGCTCATTGTATTTTTCTGCCATTCGCGAACCAATCAAGATCACTTGGGGCTGCATCTCATTTAAGGCTTCAAGATCAGGCTCAAACAAAGTACCGACCTCTTCAGGGTCAGGAAGGGCAGCAGGCAGCAGGTTTTCTAGCAGTAGGCCATTTGGCGCACCATCAATTGCGACATTGAGCGCCGCTAGATCCTGCATCAAAGACATGTCATACACCACAACTGGTGAGGGATTCATAGGAAAGTCGACAGGCCCTTTTACCGTATCAACTTCAACGGAAGGCACTGAAACAGCATCGTTATCTGCGACGTTGGATGCCGCATCTGCAGTGTTGTTTTGGGCTTTGGTATCGTCCATATCAGTGTTATCTGAGTTGGAGCAGCCCGTTAAGCTAACACTGATAGCTAGTGCTGCGGTCATAGCGCTCAGTAGTGAGCGTTTGAGTAAAGGGGTTTTTTTGGCAATAATAGCAGAGTTATTAGGCATAAGAAGCTCGGTATATCATAGGTTGTGCGCAGTAGATAATAAGCTACCGTCACAGAAATAAAAGAAAGGAATTTGTTCACCATTAGTCTATAAAGGGACTAGCACTCTACTTGTTGATTGAAAAGTAAAGTTCTAGACATTAATGTGTTATAAAGTGACAACTTTCAAACCGTTGGGTAGTCGCTAATTTAGCCGTAATGATAAAGTAAATGAAATATTTTTTCAATGATAATGATTTTCATTTGTGATATTAATTATTTATCATCTAAGCTTAGCTTGCCTACAGTATTGGCTCTTTAAAAGGTGGTTATTGCAGTATTTACAAAGCTAATTGTATAAATATTAACGGTTATTTATCACTAGTTTGTTATCAATATTGATAATGCTTATCATTTATATTATTATTAAGCCAATTTTTTCCTCTCTTTAAATTAGTCTTAATTATGATGAGATATTAGGGTGTTATGGCTTCAATAACTATAGGCAAACCATCGCTCAAGCTGACTTCAATGGCAATCGGTATCGTAGTGGTATTGCATGTACTAACAGCTATAGGTTTGATCATGGTTAAACCTCCTACACCTATTACTGAATCGTTTCAGGCTACTGCGCCGCTGGAAATTGAGATGGTAACTTTGAATAATCAAGCAGAGACAGTGGCAGCAGCAGAGAAGACCTTGGAGTCAGAAGCTGAGCCTGAACCTGAAGTACAGCCAGAACCTGAGCCAGTAGTGGAGCCGGAACCAGTGGTAGAGCCGATGCTTGAACCCATAGTGGAGCTAGACCATGAACCCAAAATTGTAGAAACACCAGCCCCAGTATCGGAGTCTGTTATAAGTACTACTGTACAGACGAATGCCGATCGGGCGTCTAGTGCTACAAAGCCTACTTATGATACTACTTATACGCCAGCCACCTCAGAGCCTAGGGTTAATAGTACCACCGCTGATGATCAACGCCGGATGCAGGCCGAGCAACAAAAAGCTGCTGCCCAGAATAGAGCTAGAAAGCAAGCTCAAGAGGCTAGAGAAGCGAAAGCTGCGGCCGATGCCAAAGCTGCTAGAGAAGCAGCAGAACAAGCCGCCCAACAAGCCGCCGCCGCACAAGCAGCAAGCAATGAGCCAGTAAAATTTAATGAAAGTGATGCCAGATGGGCAGCAGCGCCTAGTCTCAGCTTTCCTAGTCGTGCTGAACGCGGTGCTAGACCTGGTGATAGTTTTACTGTGCTGTTGACCCTGCGAGTTAACAAGCAAGGCGGCGTTGACAATGTGAGCTTGGCACAGTCCTCTGGCAATAGAGTTTTAGACCAAGAGGCGCAGCGGCAGGTAAGAACAGGCAGATTCGTACCCTTTATGAAAGATGGGGTTGCTGTAGTAGGCAATGTAACCCTACCCATTACTTATCAAGTTCCTCGCTAATCTATCCTATTATCGCATAGCACTAATATACTAAATAACCAAACATTAAGGAATCTGATATGGACTTTGCAAGCTACTGGCAATACAGCGATATGGTGACAAGAACTTTATTTTTCTTGTTGCTAGCCTTATCGGTACTCTCTTGGGTGACAGGTATTATTCGTATTATTCAAAGTCGCAAATTGGCAGGAACGGTTGCTAACGATTTAAGTCAGCAGATCCAAAACAAACGCTCTGAGCTACAGACAGCCGATGCTGCCAACCACCGCCTAGTCGTGGAACAAGCACTTCTTAAGCATATCGGGCGCTACCGCTTTGCCAGCGAGCGCGGTCTGCCAATCTTGGGGACGACGGCAGCTATCGCTCCTTTCATTGGACTGTTTGGTACGGTGTGGGGGATCTTCCATGCACTGCATAATATTGGTACTACAGGGCAAGCGGGGCTAGCGCAAGTGGCAGGACCAGTAGGCGAGGCACTTATTATGACTGGTCTCGGTATTGCTGTTGCCATTCCAGCGGTAGTATTTTATAACCTTGCCATTCGTATCAATCGCCGCGTGATGTACTATGCTAATGACAAAGCTCACGATCTATTGGCGCAATCAGCTCAGTTCTCGGTAGGCCAAAGCTTGGCATCTGATGCTGTAGCTACCAAGCAAACCAGTATAAAACGCGATACTAGTATAATACAGCCTAAAGAAAAAGAGGGTCATGAAAAAAAAGGTCATGAAAAAAAGAGTTATCAGAATTCAGTTACTTCGCAGTCAAAAGCATAATCCTAGATATAAATAAGCACTGAAACTATATGTTCTAAAACGCTAAGATCCAAAACTACAAGCACTCAATTAAGAGAATAACTATGGCTTTTCAATTAGGTGACGACGATACCCAAAGCATGAATGAGATGAACCTCATCCCGCTCATCGATGTCATGCTGGTACTTATGATCATATTCTTGTTGACAGCGACGGTACTTAATCCAACCGTACCGCTCAATCTGCCCAAGACCAGTGCTGAGATCAATGAGCTGCCAGTCGATCCCATTCAAATCAGTATTGATAAAGACGCAGGATTGTTTTGGGATGATGAGTCTATTAGTATGGAAGAATTAGAGACACGCTTGCAAAGGCAGGGCGCTGCTGGCAATGAACCTTCTATCCAACTGCGCGCGGACAAAGACAGTCGCTATGATAATGTTGCGCAAGTATTGGCAGCTGCCAGCACTGCAGGACTGACTAAGATTGCTTTTGTAAATGAATGATGTTTATTACCCCTAATTCTTAAACATTGCCTAACTATCAAACCATTAAAAAAACAAGCTTGCCACATAAACCAGCAAACTTATCAGTAAAAAGACAGCCACTACAATAAGAAGAACAATTAAAATAATAATCTTTTCTCCAGCCTCGCTTTTAGTTAATGGTTAACTGAGCGAGGTTTTATTTATTAAAGTGTTCTATTTTGCCAGTATCACGCTCTACCAGCCATAACCAAAAGGTCTATAAAAGGGACTATAGCCAAACGGCCCATAGCCAAAGGGATAAGGCGAGCGCAGATAGTTCAGATCACGCTGGCGGATATAGTAATAGCGGCCTTGCGCGTAAGCTTCCTCCAGCTTTTCTATACCCTCAAGTGGACAAACAGGCTGCCAATCATAACCTTCGCGTCCAAGTTTATAAGCGTTCAGCTCCGTACAATAGCCTTTGAGACCTTGCTGTCGACCCTGCTCCCAAAGCACGCGATTGGGTGTCGCACCACTTACGCTTGCGCACTGATTAGCATAATAACCAAAATAGTCGCCTGAACGACCGTTTAGCCCATCAACGTAGCCGAGTTGTTGCCAATTGCTGGTTTGACACTGCTGCGGGGTAAGATTGGGTTTGGTTGTAGCACAGCCGGATAGCGTTAATAGGGCTACGCCTAACACCGATACCACCATGCTGAGTTTATTAATGCTAGATTTATTAATAAAGGTACTGTTTGCATGGGCAGTTGATCTTAGTTTAAAAAAGTAACTCATAATAAACCTGCGCGCCTCTAAATTTATAGTTTATCATAGCACTTTTTATAACAGTGATTTTGCTATCTTATTGTCATTATATTGATGCTCCTTTATTAATAATTTTTATCTAAGCTGCTGATATAGCAGTCTTTATGTGAAGTCAAATTATAAAGCGCTTAAGCTCACGCTTGATTTTTAATTATAAGGTTGCGATATTAATCTACACGCTACCTCTTGAAACCAACTTAGAGTAAGACAATATAATAGTACAGTCAGTAGCAAGGTTATTAGATTACCGGATATCCATCGGTATTCCCTATTTTCGTTTTATTGAAGATTCATCTAGAAGGTCAGATTATCATGGGATTTTGGATTACCATTATTATCATACTGTTTGTACTTGGGAGTATGATGGCGCTAAAACCTAACGGTATCGACCAGCGTTTGGACAAGCTGCGTATGAGCGCACGGCGCTTGCAGCTTAATCCGAAGCTTGTGGTTTGTCCGGATTGGATTAAAGGTAAGGACAACGAATATGGCCGCGGCATGATCGGCCAGTATTGTTTGATAATAGACAATGTTAAGCTACCGCAATCGCGTTATCAGGTTATAGACGGACAGTGGCGTCCCTATGCGAGTATTGATAATAATGAACAGCCTATTCACGCCAACTTTAGCTTAGATAAAACGCCGCTTGCATTGCCAACAGCGATTGAACCCTTTGTAAAAGGACTCGCCGTTAAAGCCAATAGCATTATCGTTTATTGGGAAGATATTAATTATGTGCGTCCGATCACCAATCCAAATTATAAAACTGGCGCTATTGAACCGGATTTGTTGGCGTTAAAACAAAACCTTGAACAGTGGGCGCTACAAATGCAGGCAAGTAGCCATGGCTTGTCTAAAAGCAGCATGGCTAGAACAGGTACTTGAGACTACCACTGCTTAATAATGACAAGTATTTATCACCAAGCGTCCAATGAAGTTTCTATTTATCTAAAAGCCAAATAAGGCTGCAAATTAGCTTTTTGAGTTAGCTTAGATATCAAATAATATTAAGCGCTAGACTTGTTTTATATTATTGCTCAATTATTTCTAGTTGACAGCTCAACTATTAGCAGTGTAACGTCTTTAAAGAATACTTTGCCTTATCGCTCCTTTATATCTTATAACTATTTTTATTAGAAGCTACTATTAGAATAAATTACGCAACTAACTATTTAGCTATTTATATTAGCTACTTTCAATCAGATTATTATGGTGTCGTCACATATGGCAAAAACCACAAGTAAAACCACAACCAAAAAAAGCTCAGCTTCTGCGTCCGATAACGCTAAGGGTAAGTCTTTAGTGATCGTCGAGTCGCCTGCTAAGGCAAAAACGATTAATAAATATCTGGGTAATGATTTTATCGTACGCTCCAGTATTGGCCATGTACGCGATCTACCTGTGGGCGCCAGTAAAAGCGCCAAAAAATCGACCAGTACCAAAAAAGATGACAGTCTAACCAAAGAAGAGAAAACTCAGCAAGCACTGGTACGACGCATGGGTGTTGATCCTGAGCATGGCTGGGCGGCAGTCTATGAAGTACTGCCTAACAAAACCAAGGTCATCAAAGAGCTTAAATCTTTGGCTAAAGACGCGGATAAAATCTATCTGGCAACGGATATGGACCGTGAAGGGGAGGCGATCGCTTGGCATCTAAAAGAGGTCATTGGCGGTCCTGATAGCAAGTATCAGCGCGTGGTTTTCAACGAGATTACTAAGTCCGCTATTCAAAACGCCTTTAAACAACCCTCCAAGCTTGATATTGATCGCGTTAACGCGCAGCAAGCTCGGCGCTTTTTAGATAGAGTTGTCGGTTTTATGGTATCGCCGCTGCTGTGGCAAAAGGTCGCACGCGGTTTGTCAGCAGGACGCGTACAGTCGGTTGCCATGCGCTTAGTTGTTGAGCGTGAGCACGAGATTCGCGCCTTCATTCCAGAGGAATACTGGCAAATTCATGCCGATACGCATATAGAGGATAAGAAAAAAGGCGCAGATCAGATTGGTATTCGCCTAGAGGCGACCAAGCAAGCAGGTAAAACGCTTAAACTGGTCAATAAAGAGCAAACGGATAAAGTTTTAGCCATCCTAAAACCTGCTGATTTTATCGTTAAAGAGCGTGAAGAAAAACCCACACAGTCGCGTCCTAGTGCTCCCTTTATTACCTCGACTTTGCAGCAAGCGGCGAGTACGCGTTTAGGTTTTTCGGTTAAAAAAACCATGATTCTAGCGCAGCGCCTCTATGAAGCGGGGCATATTACTTATATGCGTACCGACTCGACATTCTTGTCGGGGGACGCGCTAAATGCGGCGCGCGGATTTATTGAAGACAGTTATGGCGATAAATATGTACCCGAAAAGCCAAACTTCTACGGCAATAAACAAAACGCGCAAGAGGCGCACGAGGCCATTCGTCCCTCAAATGTCAATATGAAATCGACTCAATTGAAAGGCGTTGAGCGTGATGCTATTCGTCTTTATGAGTTGATTTGGCGTCAGTTTGTCGCCTGTCAGATGATGCCTGCTAAATATTTATCAGTAAATTTGTTTGTGGAAGCTGGCAACGTTGAGCTTAAAGCGCGCGGACGCACTATGACCTTTGACGGGTTTACCAAAGTGATGCCGCCCGCTAAAACCGACGATACTTTGCTACCGGATGTCAAAAAGGGCGATAAGCTCATACTAGATAAGCTCGATCCAAGCCAACATTTTACCAAGCCGCCGCCGCGCTACACCGAGGCCAGTCTCGTCAAAGAGCTTGAGAAAAAAGGCATCGGCCGTCCCTCGACTTATGCTTCTATCATTTCAACCATTCAAGATCGCGGCTATGTCAAGCTTGAGAATAAGCGCTTGTTTGCCGAAAAAATGGGCGATATCGTCACTGACAGATTGACAGACAGCTTCCCAGATTTGATGGATTATACCTTTACTGCTGCACTTGAAGATAAGCTTGATCATGTGGCGGCAGGTGATCAAAACTGGAAAGATGTGCTTGATAATTTCTATGGTGATTTCAAAACCAAGCTTGAGCATGCCAAAGATAAAGATGGTATGCGTCCTAACGATCCCACCGATGTGCCCGACATACATTGCGATATTTGCGCTCGTCCGATGCAGCTGCGCACAGGCTCGACAGGGGTGTTCTTAGGTTGTACCGGTTATAACTTACCACCGAAAGAGCGCTGCAAGGGCACCAAAAACTTAATGCCCGTTGAAGCTTTTGCCAATCTTGATGATGCAGAGGGTGACGACGTCGCTGAAGTCAAAGATTTAATGGAGAAAAAGCGCTGTCCAAAATGCGGTACGGCTATGAACGGTTACATCGTTGATGGCGGTCTTAAACTACATGTTTGTGGTAATAATCCAGATTGTGACGGCTACATCTTAGAAGAAGGTAAGTTTGAAGTCCCCGGCTCCGATACCCCTACCATTGACTGCGATAAATGTGATGGACAGATGGAGCTTAAAACCGGACGTTTTGGTCCTTACTTTGCTTGTCAAAATTGTGATAATACGCGTAAAGTGCTCAAAACTGGTGAGCCTGCGCCGCCGCGTATGGACCCCATCGACATGCCGGATCTAAAATCCACTAAGCATGATGATCACTTTATCCTGCGGGAAGGAGCGGCTGGTATGTTCTTAGCAGCCTCTAAGTTTCCAAAGGTTCGCGAGACTCGGGCACCGAAACTGGCAGAACTGCGTCCTATTAAGGATAAAATGGAAGATAAATTCCAGTATCTATTTGAAGGTCCAGATGAAGATCCTGATGGTAACCCAACTATTCTGCGCTGGTCACGTAAGAAAAAAGAGCAGTACATTGGCTCTGAGAAAAACGGTAAAGCCACGCGTTGGGGCGTGTACTGGCGTAAAGGCGAATGGGTAGAGGAGTAGTCTGCAACAAGCTTTTTGCAGCTACTTTTTAGCCTGTATCTAAGAATATAGACCAAAGAAAAACCTCTTAGATTATCTAAGAGGTTTTTTTGTTTCTAGTAAAACTATAAGTCTAATAAAGCTTTTGCTTAATAGTTATTAATTTATACCGTATTAGGTTCTCTCAATGATACCACAAGCTACGCGGTCGCCTGAGTCGCCTGATGGTTGACTGGTATAGTCATCAGCACCAGAGTGAACGATAAAGGCGCGGCGATGCACGCTATATTTACCGGCGACATCAGCAGAGATTTGCTTATTAACATAATTAATAGTGGCAACACCATTCTCGTTAGCTGTCAAGTTTGGTAGATCGCCTGCATGACCATTCATGTCATCTGGGTTAGAGTGCGGATTGTTGTCTGGATTAAAGTGACCACCTGCCGCTTTACCCATATCAGCACAACTGCCCGTTTCATGGATATGGAGCGCCACTGTTTTACCTGGCTGCATGTTCATAAGCTTACCATAGACTTGGACGCCGCCATCGACAGGACGTAGATACACTTGTCCGACTTCACGATTGGTTCCGTCAGTAGTCTTAAGCGCTGACTTCAATACTGGCTGATCAAACGGGTTACCTGTCTGTAGCTGGCCCTCGGTCGTTTGGCAACCTGTTACTGCCAAAGCTGAACCACATAATAAAGCACTTGCAAGTAATATCTTTTTCATTGTTATCTCCATTTTCGTTTCGCTGTTGTTATTAAACATTTTTAAGGCTCTGAGTCATAGCTATCACAAAATTTTCAACTAGATCTGTAATAACCTTGGTCAAACTTGCAGCTAGTATAGCTAAGGATCTGACATATATATTCACCAAATGCGCAACAATCGGTTAATAAATGTAAATAACGTATGGGTTTGAAAAGTGGAAGCTGAGTTTTAACGATTTACCTTTTTTCCATTCTTCCAAACTAAAGTTTCACCAGTCTCCATGGTTTGCAATAAGTTATAGCGCGGGAAATCAGCTGGTGTTTCTGATGTTAGCTGTGAAGGTTGCAAACTTAAGGTTAGTTTGCTGCTGCTATCGCCCATTAAATTAAATAAAGCGCTCTCAATGCGATTGCTCGTTTCACTACAGCCCATATCAGTACTGACAATGCTACCAACCTTTAAAGTATGATCTTTTAGTAAAAGATAGGGCGCACCAGAACCGTTACAGTCTGAGCTAAAAGAAGCATACTGACTGTTATCAGGATAACTTCCAAAATTCACTGATATAGGGTAGTCAGGATGGTAAAAATTGCCTACAGATGCTCTAATTAATCGACCATTGTCGTCATAAGTATTGCTGACAGCGCTCACAAGTTGCCAATGATACTGCTCTAAAAGCTCATTAGTGATAGGCAGTGAAGGCAACGCTTTTTTTATAGCCGTCTCGTCAGTAGTATTAGATTGTTCTTTAGTAGATATTATACTGACAGTAGTGGACTGCTGAGAATTTGCAGTAGAAGTGGACTGACAACCTAGCAAGACGATTGAAGACAGTAGACTGATTATTAAAAATGGACTTACTAAACGATTTAAACTCATAACTATTTACTAAACAAACATTTGTTTAAAATATAGCATAGCTATTTAATTAATGCGATCTATAAAATGAGTCGCACGTAAATATAACGCATAAAAAAAACCGCTCACTATAGTGAACGGCTCTCATTAAATCTTAATCCGACTAGTTAAAGCTTTAGATAACTCTCAGATTAGTTGTGTAACGCTTTACCTGAGGTTTTATCGACTGTAACTTTTGCAGGTTTAAGCGGCGTTGGTATAGAGACCAAGGCTTCTTTTAATACCTCATCAATTGTCGCTACGGGCTGAATAGTCAGGCCAGATTTTACGTTATCAGGGATATCTGCTAGATCGCGCTCATTAGCAGCGGGGATCAACACATGCTTGATACCACCGCGATGTGCCGCTAGCAATTTCTCTTTAAGGCCGCCGATACGTAGGATTTTACCACGTAGGGTAATCTCGCCAGTCATCGCAATGTCTGGACGAATCGCAATACCCGTCATCGCTGATACTAGTGCAGTAGTTAACGCACCACCCGCTGAAGGACCGTCTTTTGGCGTAGCGCCCTCTGGCATATGCACGTGAATATCAGTAGTTTTGACCGTTTCGTAGTCGATACCTAAGCTATCACCGCGTGCACGAACTACACTCATCGCTGCTCGAATAGACTCTTTCATAACATCACCGAGCGAACCGGTAAAGTTAAGCTCACCTTTACCTTTCACAGCTATCGCCTCGATAGTTAGGAGCTCACCGCCAACTTGTGTCCAAGCAAGGCCTGTAACGCGGCCAACCTCAGGCTCTTCTTCTGCAAGACCATAGTCGTACTGATGTACGCCCAAGTAATCATCGATATTGCTATCATCAATCACTACCAATTCACGCTCATCTTTCTTCGGAGCACGCGAGCCATGCGACTCAACCGAGCCGCGAACGACTTTACGGCAGATTTTATTGACTTCACGCTCAAGGTTACGCACGCCCGCTTCACGAGTATAGTTACGGACGATGCTATGCAGCGCCGCCTCTACAATTTCAATCTCGCCTTCTTTGAGACCATTTTGCTTAATAGCTTTTGGCACTAGATATTTCTGGGCGATATTGACCTTTTCTTCTTCGGTATAACCTGGCAGACGAATAACTTCCATCCGGTCAAGGAGCGCAGGCGGAATATCCATGCTGTTGGCAGTACAGATAAACATCACTTGTGATAAGTCCAAGTCCATATCTAAATAATGGTCGTTAAAAGTATCGTTCTGTGACGGATCTAACACCTCAAGCAAAGCTGACGCCGGATCGCCGCGGAAGTCTTGCGCCATCTTATCGACTTCGTCTAATAAGAATAGCGGGTTTTTGACCTCAACTTTGGCAAGCGACTGCACAATTTTGCCCGGCATCGCACCGATATAAGTACGGCGATGACCACGAATCTCAGCTTCATCACGCACGCCGCCTAAAGCCATACGCACATATTTACGGCCCGTTGCACGCGCTATAGATTCACCAAGTGAGGTTTTACCGACACCCGGAGGCCCTACGAGACATAGAATCGGACCACGAAGTTTTTTCACTCGCGACTGTACCGCTAAATATTCTAAGATGCGATCTTTGACGTCTTTTAGACCGTAATGATCTTCATCCAGTACCGTTTGCGCTTTTTCTAAATTGATAGACACTTTAGTCGTAGCGTTCCATGGCGTGTCCAGTATCCACTCAATATAGTTACGGACGACTGAGGACTCAGATGACGCTGGTGGCATCATTTTAAGCTTTTTAAACTCTTGTTCCGCTTTTTTGCGCACATCTTCTGGCAAATCAGCTTCTTCTAGACGCTTTTCAAGCTCGCCCACATCGTCTTCACCATCAAACGCGCCCTCATTCATGTCAGACAGCTCATTTTTAATGGCTTTTAACTTCTCATTTAAGAAGTATTCGCGCTGATTATCTTCCATCTGCTGACGCACTGCATCTTGGATATCTTGTTCGATATTCTGCTCAGCGCTTTGCTTAACCAAATACTCAGTCAAGGTGTTGATATGGTTTTTAAGATCATCGTCTTCTAAAAACGATTGCTTAATATCCAAATCCATCGAGACGCGAGTCGAGATGAAATAGACTAATTCAAGCAGATCATCAATACGCTTGGCCACACGTGTCAGCTCACGAGCATTGCGCAGACGCGCATCAGCGTAAGTTTCAAACAAGCTGGTTAAAGCTTTGATAGTATTTTTTTGCTGGCTTTTATCCATTTGCACATCGAGATCGGCACGCTCAAAGCTTGCCATCAAGACCTCGCCGTGCTCTTCTATCGTATCAACACGCGCGCGATATTGACCTTCGATTAGCACCTTGATGCAATCTTCGTCGCTGTCGTGCGGCATGGTGCTTACGATGCGGCATACCGTACCATATTGATATAAATTATCATGATCAATATCTTCGGTTAGCGAGTCTTTTTGTGCAACCACTAATACTTTATCGCCATATTCAGCTTGAGCCAGCTCCACCGCTTTTACCGAGGGCGCACGGCCAACAAACAGGGCAATCTGCATGTGTGGATAGACGACGACATCACGTAGTGCTAGCAATGGCAAATAGTTACTGGATGCATCAGTTACGCTCGCATCATCAGTCTCAGTTGCTGCTGACACATCAATATCAATGTTGTCTTTATCAATATTATAATCACTCATATATTTTTCCTCGTTCACCAGACTTGTAAAGTCAAGTTAGTGTTTCATGTTAAATAAATGGTGACCGTAGCAAAAATTGCAAGGCTTATGATTTACCTATATAGAAAATAGTATGGATTTACTAATAAAGAGCAAACAAATAGTATGCAAATCTTTTAATTTTCAAGTGTTTACTACTTATTGATCGCTATCTCTTAAGTTCTACGCGTAGGTTTTATAACCAAAATCAGGTAAACTGACGCGCGTCTTAATACGCTCTCAATTAAAAGACGGTTGTTAAAAATCTGATAAGTTAATAAACCAATAAAGCCAAGCTAGAGAATAGAAGATAAGGGGCAAAAGTATGACCATCAACGCGGTGCTATTGGCAGTCATCATCATGCTAGGTCTATCACTAGCACGCGTCCACGTAGTACTTAGTTTGCTAATTGGAGCGCTGGCGGGCGGACTGATCGCAGGATTAGGCATCACCGCTACGCTTGAAGCCTTTCAAGAAGGCATTCGTAACGGCGCTCAAATCGCCTTGTCATATGCGTTATTGGGTGCATTTGCCGTTGCTATTGCCCATTCAGGGTTACCGCAGTCACTAGCGGGGGCAGTGATTAGACGTATTGATGCAAGCGGCGCAGGTATAGGGGCAGGCGCTATGATTAAATATATGCTGTTTGCAGGCTTGGTGATGATGAGCTGCTTTAGTCAAAACTTGATCCCTATTCATATCGCCTTTATTCCGCTACTGGTGCCGCCATTATTGCTCGCTTTTAACCGTATGCACATTGATAGACGGTTAATTGCTTGTTTGCTGACTTTTGGTTTGGTCACTACTTATATGTTTATCCCCTATGGGTTTGGCGATATCTATCTGAATCAAATCATGCTGAAAAACGTCGGCGAGGCGGGTATTGATATTAGCGATATCTCAGTGACCAAAGCCATGGCTATTCCAGCGCTCGGTATGTTTATCGGGTTGCTGACTGCCGTATTTATCAGCTATCGTAAGCCGCGCCAGTATCAACAACTAGCGATAGACAAAGAAGCGCGCGACGCGGTTATCGATGATAAAGCAGTAGATGATCTGAGCAAAACCGCGTCTAACGCCGAGGCGCAAAGCAAGACTAAAACTTTGGTGGCGCTTGCAGCTATCGTTACCGCTTTTGTGGTACAGCTCTATACCGACTCACTACTGCTCGGTTCCATGTTTGGTTTTGGGGTGTTTATGGCAACGGGCGTGGTGAAGTGGCGCGATGCTGATACGGTCTTTAATGATGGTATTAAGCTGATGGCGATGATTGGCTTTATTATGATTACCGCGCAGGGTTTTGCCGAGGTCATGAAAACGACAGGAGAGATCGCCCCGCTTATCGATGGCGCGACTAATTTATTTGCGGGCAATAAAGCCATTGCTGCATTCGTCATGCTCGGAATTGGCTTAGTCGTCACCATGGGTATTGGCTCGTCATTCTCGACCATTCCGATTATAGCCGCGATTTATGTGCCGCTGTGTATCTCGTTAGGGTTCTCGCCATTGGCAACAGTCGCAATTATCGGCACAGCGGGAGCGCTGGGTGATGCAGGCTCGCCAGCTTCGGATTCGACTTTGGGACCAACCTCTGGTCTTAACGTCGATGGGCAGCACGATCATATTAAAGATAGCGTGGTGCCGACCTTTTTGCACTATAATATTCCATTATTGGCGTTTGGCTGGATTGCGGCGATGGTGTTGTAGGCTATAAGCTCAAAACTTTTCGGCGTAGGCTGGGTTTTTAACCCAGCTTTTTCATCTTTACTATTTATAAAGCGCATTTAAATGTCCGAAAAAAAAGCTACCATATAGGTAGCTTTTCTATTTTTAAACGACTATTCGTTTATATGAATACTCTTTTATACCAATGCTTTTTGTACCGCTTTTGCCAAAAACCCTGAGCGAGTCTCATGATGTTCTTCAGCATAACGGTCTACACGCTTTAGCAAGTATTCTGGCCAACTGACGTTAAAGCGTACCTGTTTAGTTGAGAACTTAGTATCATCAATACTGACGATAGCCCAAACCAAAATATCTTTGAAATCTGGATTGGTTTTCAATGTCTCTATTTCACTAGTGTAAAAGTCAAAACTCATACCTTTATCTAACATATATTCGATATGATCGTAAATTAACGATTCAGCTTCTTGAATAGTATCATCGATGGTATCTCCTAAAGGGAAGCAGCCATCGATATCGGGTACGATAGCGGCATAGTTTTCCATACTTTCGTCTTTGAATATAGCGATGGGATAATTTAGCATATAACCCCCTTTTTAATTGTGTAGGGTGCTTTCTAAGCACCAATTAGATATAGCTATGCAAGTTGCGTAGAGTGCGCCCAGTGCACCAAGAACGAGGTTAAGATAACTATCAGTACGGCTTGGCGCAGTACAAATTGTTCTATCTAAAGTTCTAAACCGGAAATGCGTCTTGCTTGAGCCAATTGATGTCGAGACACATCTTTTTCGGGATGGCTAATGGAGATAATACTATCTATACCTTCTTTTCTTAGAATATGATGACTGCCTTTAATTCTATCAACCACCCAACCATCATCTTGCAGTAACTTAATCAGCTTACTACTCTTCATGATTACCTCGAACTTTTGCTAATTAAGTATGTGTATTATTACACACAATATGAATTGTATCAATAACACCGTGTGTGAAGGTGTGAATGATTGTTACATAAAGAACTACTCATCAAAATCCTCAATCTCACCACTTAAACCATCCAAAAACTCATCGCTTTGCGCCAATAACTCATTTAAACGCGTCTCGTTAATCACTCTTGATAGCTCATCAGAACTAAAGGATTGTTCTTGACTGTAGTAGGGCATCTCCCTAGCGTCATCATTTCCTAATGTCTGTAAATACGTATCAACCGTATCAGCGCTAGATACTTCTTCCTCAGCGCTGTCGTTAGTCTTTTTACTGTTGTTTGGTTTAAACCAACTTATCCCGCTTGGGGTAATCAGTCCATCTAAAGGTACATCCCAAGGTTGACGCTCAAGCTGTTCAACTTCTTGAAAGTCATAACACCAGCCTATTTTTAACGGCTTCTTTGCACCAGATTTATAGTTTTTACCAAGGGTAGTATCATAAAATCCGCCGCCCATGCCCATCCGATTGCCCTGTTTATCAACCGCTACTAGCGGACAGATAATGACGTCTAATTCCCTTGCCCAAAGTAATTTGCGACTATGATTTTGCGGCATACCCAAACGATGGATACGCGTCGGTACATTAGTGAGTTTAGAGTGATAAATGGGCACAAAGCGCAGTCGTTTGTCGTTGCTTCCTAGCGAACCAACCACAGGCAGATACGCCCGATATTGTAGGCGCTGACACCAGTCTAGTATCGGCTGAGTCGGCAGCTCGCCAAAGCCGTCGTAATATAAGGCGATACGCGCGTGTGGTGGCAAGCACTGCTGTAATTTAATCAGGTGCAAACTTGCCATTTGCGCGAATTGTCTACGTTCCCCAGCGGTTAGCTGACGACGCTGGCGTGTAAACTGGCGTCTAGGTGGATTGGTTGGGATTGATACTGGTGCTTGATTATTAGACATTTTTAACCCTAAAGACTAATAAGAAAAGTTGTTGAGAAGTCAGTGCAAGAGCGCGTCTGATGATTGTATCTTTGCCATATGTGAATATTCAACACGTCTTAGTCATGCTATCATAATGTCGCTTTACATCCTATTCTCCCTTATGTGCAGCAAATGTTGCACTTTTCATGGATAAATAAACAAAGAGGATCGTTATGTCGACACAGAATCAGGCAACTCGTACTGAAAAAGACACCATGGGCAACGTAGAAGTGCCAGCTGACGCTTATTGGGGCGCGCAAACTCAGCGTAGCCGTGAAAACTTCAAGATTGGCGGTGAGACGTTGCCGCGTCCGATGATAGAAGCGATGGCACTGGTAAAAAAAGCCGCTGCTATCACTAATGCTAGTCTTGACCGTATTGACGAAGATAAGCGTGACTTGATTGTTCAAGCGGCAGATGAAGTCATCAACGGTGGTCTTACTGATCAGTTTCCGCTTGTGGTGTGGCAGACCGGCTCTGGTACGCAGTCAAACATGAACATGAACGAAGTGCTTGCCAACCGTGCCAATGAGATCGCAGGTAGCGAGCGCGGTAGCTATTCGCCCATTCACCCCAACGATCATGTCAATCACGCCCAGTCTACCAACGACAGCTTCCCAACCGCTATTCGAGTGGCTGCAGCTCGTCAAATCAACAGCCTACTTATCCCAGCGGTAAAAGCGTTACGTGATACGCTAGATAAAAAAGCCAAAGAGTTCGATAGTATCGTTAAAATCGGTCGTACCCATTTGCAAGACGCTACGCCATTAACGCTAGGACAAGAATTTAGCGGTTATGTCAGTCAACTTGATCACTCATTGACTCGTATCGATAACGCCCTACAAGGTCTATATGAGTTGCCATTAGGTGGTACTGCGGTCGGTACAGGTCTCAACGCTCATCCTGATTACGCGGTAAAAGCAGCTGAGCAGTTATCAAAACTGACCGATCTACCTTTTGTGACCTCACCAAATAAATTTGAAGCCCTAGCGGCGCGTGATGCTGAAGTTTTTGCCTCTGGCGCACTAAAAACGCTAGCAGGTAGCTTAAATAAAATCGCTAACGACGTACGCTGGCTTGCTTCAGGACCTCGTTGCGGATTAGGCGAATTAACCATTCCAGAGAATGAGCCAGGCTCATCAATTATGCCGGGTAAAGTCAACCCAACCCAGTCAGAAGCCATGACCATGGTAGTGGCACAGGTGATGGGTAACGACACTACGATCAGTATGGCGGGCGCGTCTGGTAATTTTGAGCTCAACGTTTATAAGCCAGTGATTGCGTTTAATTTATTGCAATCTATCCAATTACTAGGTGATGCGTGCAATAGCTTTAATGACAACTGTGCCGTTGGTATTGAACCCGTTAAAGAGAAAATCAATGATTTCTTGCATAACTCATTGATGCTCGTCACGGCGCTGAACCGTCATGTTGGTTATGAGAATGCCGCGAAGATTGCCAAGACCGCTTATAAAGAAAACAAAACGCTTAAACAAGTTGCGGTTGAGCTAGATCTGATGACCGAAGCGCAGTTTGATGAGTGGGTCACTCCTGAAGATATGGTGCATCCTTCTTAATGTGATTTGATCGGTAGGGTGGGTTAGCGAAAGCGTAACCCGCCGATTCCATTTGAACGAAAAAGATCTTGCCATGTATTGTGGCAAGGTTTTTTTTGGTTATAAATTTTTGGAGCTAATCCTGCTTTGCGCTTGTATCTGCTAATTTGCTGAGGCGGTAACTACGGTTTGTAGTGTCTCTTGCTCTGCGTAGCCACTTCAAAACCTAGCTTCCGCAGCTCACCCAAACTAGCAGGATACCGCTGCAATCAGGGCTAAACCGCGCCTCAAGGCAATTATTGAATTACAAATAAATCTGAGCTTGGATTTGTATTTTAATGGTGCGCTGGGTGCATCCTGCATCTTAAATTGATTTCGTTCAATTTAGGATTAATCATGCTAAGAATTGATTCCAAAATAATACTTTTCTTTTAAAGCTAAAGTATCTTTCATAAACCACTCAATCATTTCCCATCGATCTAAATTACTAGTTTCATTTCCCATGCTTTTACGAATTTCTAATAATAAATCTCCCATAAGAGCAATCCATTCACAAACCTTCTCCTCTGTAGGTCTAAGATCCTTTTCTGCATGGTAGAAATATTGCATAAGTTTGTTGTAAGAGCGGACTACAGAATCATTTGCTACTAAAGATAATCTGAAACCTGTCTCTCTGTATTCAACAGAAAGCATTTTTGCCATGGCAAGATCATTTTTGTTTTTTGTTTTATACTTTGGATCTTGAGCAAATGCTTGTTCGCTAGTAAATAGTAGGAAGAAAGGCTCAAGAATAGCGTTATATGTTTTTAAACGATCATCTCTCAGTTTATCTTCTAATTCACGAATTCTAGCGCTTTGTGTTTGCTCTTTTGATTCTATGGATTGGAATTTATTTTGAATAAGCCAACCAATACCACCTAAGCCCAATAGCAAGAATGGAGTAACTAAAGTAGCGAAAGCACTGAAAACATCTAGCAAATCTTTTTCTACTGGTGCTGTCATAATTTCCTCGATCTTACTTTTAGATTAATATCTCGCTAGAAGAAAACTAATTAGTTAAGCTGCAAAATTGTCACAACTTGCGAGTAGAAAATATAGCAGCGACTAACGATGTTTTATCCATAACCTACTCTTAGCTTTTTTGGTAAGTTTGAATTCACAACCTTACTATAGTATGTCTGTTTAAAACAACTAATATTCACTGTTAAACTACTTCAAAAATTATAGCGAATGATTAGCTATTAGGATAGATTAGCGACAGCGTAACCTATAAACCTGACAAATAAATCGGTGGGTTACGTCTAGCCTTCACTCTCTGCGAGAGCTTGACAAAACTAACCCACCCTACGGTGTAAGCAAGAGCAGAGTTTATTATTTCATCCACTATATATTATCGGTGCGCAAGGCGACACCCTACGTCACTTTTCAGGTTTATAAATTCTAACTTTAAAGACAGAAACCTATGACCAATAATGGCATGCGCCCCATTCATCCGGGCGAAGTATTACGAGAGGATTTTTTGGAGCCGCTTGATATGAGTGCGAATAGCCTAGCAAATAAGCTTGGCGTCACCCCTGCGCGTATTAACGAGATTATACGTGAGAAGCGTGGCGTTACTGCGGATACTGCGTTGCGCTTAGCTAAGTATTTTGGCGGTAGCGCCCAGTTTTGGTTAAACTTACAATCCACTTATGAGCTGCGATTAGCCGAGACAGACAACCTTGATTTTTTAGATGACATTAAGCCTATCGATTATGCTTAGATCATAACAATGATCCAAATAAAAAGGGCACATGATTAACTCATATGCCCCTTTTAGTCTAACTAGCTTTCTTATTGAAGCTTCTTTAGTTTTTATTTAATCTCAAGCTTTTTGCGCTCTGAGCTGGTCTCTTTTGGTAGTGCCAGTTTAAGAATGCCATTCTCATATGATGCTTCTGCCGCATCGACCTTTACCTTAGATGGCAACTGGAAACTACGTGATACTGAACCAAAGTAACGCTCACTACGAAGTACTTTATTACCGTCTTTTTGCTCATCTTTTTGGGCAATCTCAGCACTAATAGAGACGATATCTCCGGTAATGGACAGGTCAATATCTTCTTTAGCCACGCCGGGTATTTCAGCGTTGACGTGGAACGCATCGTCTTTTTCACTGACATCAATCTTGATCTGGCTAGCGTTAGGAAGAGCATCCCCGTGAAGTGGACGCATCAAAAAACTAGGTGCCATCTCATCAAAGAAGTTGTCAAAGATTGAATTACGTGTAACTAGTTTACTCATAACAGTCTCCTTATCATTGATTGTTTATTGTGTATCTTACCTATCACATATATAAAGATGCGCTATAGAATTTCAAGAATTTTATTCCACATTACATGTAATGATATGTTATTGAATGACATTGTTTTTAGCTGTTTTCTTAGAATATATATTAATCGCGTTACCAGCGACGATCAGCAGTATACCAACTAGCAAAGCCACACTAAAAGGCTCTGAATATAACAGCACGCCAACGATAGAGATAAGCGGTAATCTAAATAGATCCATAGTCACTACGAATGTCACCTCCGCGTATTGCATGGCTTTGGTCATACAATAATGCGCCGATAGCGCGGTCACGCCTATGATTATGAGCCACAGCCACTGAATCCCTACCGGCGTTGTCCAGCCTTGTGTAAATAAAAGCAGCCCTAAAGGCGCTTGAATCAAACACATCATAAAAATGATAGTTATTGGGCTATCGGTATTAGATAGCGATTTTGTAGAGACATGGGCACAGGCATAACAAATAGCCGCGCCCAATACGATTAATGACCCATAGCTTGCGACCCCTAAGCGTGGCTGTACGATAACGATGATTCCTAGAATACCTAACAGGACAGCGATCACTTTTTTTACTGTGATAGGTTCTTTCAAAAACAGATAGGAGATGATTATCGTCCAAAAGGGTACGGTAAATTCAATAGCAAAAACAGTGGCTAAAGGTAGTAATCCTATGCCCAAAAACCAGCCATATTGACCTGCGAAATGAAATAAATTTCTTACTAAGTGTAGTTTAATACGCGTAGGAAATGAAAAATGCTCTTTTTTCAATAACAGTATAATGGGCGATAATACCAGCAGGCCGACTATACTTCTAAAGAATAAAATCTGAAACACACCGATTTGACTATTGAGCTCACGAGCACCAATAGCCATCAAACAAAACGAGGTAAGCGCTCCAATCATCCAGAGGGTAGCATGGATCATAATGGGGCTATCCTTTATATAAATATATAAAATCAAATTTGCAGTTTATATTATAGGCTAATGTTTCATGACAACGAATCAACACAATAAAAAAGCCAAGCAAAATGCTCAGCTTCTTTAATATCTATTTCTCTTTTAAAAACCCTTAAAATTTATATAGCAGTCCAAGCGTCGTCGTTGAATCAGTACGCGAATCCACCATCGGGCTATCGTACTGCTCATTAGGTAAGTAGCTCAAACTTTGATTAAAAAATCCTGCCCAGTTCTCGTTGAAATCATAATTAGCACTAACATTAATATAAGGGTTCAAGCTGGCATTTGAAGAATAAGCCTCAACGCCGGTATCCGCCGACTCTTCATCACTCACCCCATAATAATATTCATTATAGTCCTCGTCATGATATTCAAAACCAATGCTCGGATAGACTGTCAAATTCCCTTTGGTAATGCGAGCTAGGTACGTTAAGCGCGCAATGTTGCCGCCGCTACGATCTAAGATATCAGTAGCGGCTTGTAGGCGAAAACCGCCAATTGGGGTACGACGTAAGTAGGTTAGACCGGCCGCTGCTGATGACTTACGCTTATCTAAACCTTGCAGTGCTCCCTCGGCATCATCGGGATCAAACTCTGAACCTGCCAATTGCGCATAAGCTGATAACTGATTAGTGCCATCATTGATGAGATAAACGCCTGCTTGGGCACCGCGTGCGTAAATTCTATTATTATCGTAAAACACTCCCGGCAATACTCGTACGTCTTCATCCGTATCATAAGCGTTATTGGCATACAACACATTGACCCCAACGCTTAGCTGTGCATCTTGATCAGCAGGCAGGTTTTTAAAAGGAGCAGCATGAGTCAAACTTACCGTACCAAACAAGGCAGTAGTGGTAAGCATGGTCATTAAAAGACGAGTAGAGGTTTGCGACAGCGTTGGTAATTTATACATAATTAATTCTCTTGAACGGTTAGGCGAGTAGGCGAATAAAAACAGCTGTGTAGGAGTTCTAGAGCGTATTTTAGTATTACCTTATTACTTTTGACATACCTTTTTACAATATTATTAGCAGTAGGAATCAGGTGCTACTATTTATTCTACAGCTCGAGCTAATAGTTTTATTCTACAGCACTTAATACTTGCAATATTTGATTGTGAATATCTTGCCACCACCAGACAAAGCCAGCGGCTATGAGTAGTATGACTATCCATGGCAGCAATTGCCAGAAAATAGTGGGTTTTTTAGCTTTTTTTGGTTCAGGGTAGAAGGCATCGACATAAGCATTATTAGCATCCTGTGAGTGCTGGCGATAAGCGATAGCAAAACCTAGCGCAATAATTAATCCTGTGATAGCGCCACCGATATGTCCCGCATTATCAATGCCGGGTACGGCAAAACCATAAACGAGATTGATGCCCATGATAAAAATCAAGCTTTTAAGATTAAGCACCATACCGTTGACAGATATCTTAAATAACGCTGCTATTAACAATGCCGCGCCGATGCCCATGATACCGCCAGACGCACCAGCTGATAATCCGGGTTGCCCCGTTCCATCCAGAATTGACTGCCATGTGATATAGCTATTGAGCAAATTGCCACCAATAACCGCGAGCAAAAATAGCGCCAAAAACTTAGCCGAACCAAATATTGGCTCTGCCACTTGCCCAAAAAAGTACATAGCAAAACCATTAAATAATAAATGCATAAGGCCGATATGCAAAAAACCACTACTGACCAGCCGCCATGGCTCATTACCCATAGTAAAGGGTAGGGCATTAGCGCCCCAAAGTAGCAACGCTTCTGTTGACGGGTTATTAGGATCAACGCCAGTCAAAAACTGCATAATATATAACCCAACAAAGCTAGCTAAAAGTACAGCAGTTACAGGGGCGGTTTTTAATAATTGTTGAATGGTCATAAAGCCCAATGTCTATCAGATAGTATAAGCAGAGTATAAAGGCTATGCATGCTATAAACAAAATTATCAGTGTTTAAATAATAGACACAATAAAGACTATGTCAGTTGCAATTAGGATTGACTATACCAGTGCTCGTTCAAGGAAGGAGCAATATAAGGCTGCGCAGTTTTAAGCTGCTCATACGTGCCCTTGACTAAAATATCACTGGTCACTTGCTTGATATCGGTATGTCCACAAAAAGCCATGCTAATATCACACTCTTTATAGATCAGCTCAAGCGCGCGGCGCACGCCATCCTCACCATAAGCGCCAAGACCATAAAGAAAGGCGCGGCCAATCATGGTACCGTTAGCACCAAGCGCCAGCGCTTTGAGTACATCTTGACCCGAGCGAATACCGCTATCAAGCCAGATTTCAATCTGACTGTTCTCCGCGCGTACCGCTTGCACGATATCACTAAGCGCAGCAATAGAGGAGAGGGCACCGTCCAATTGACGACCGCCGTGATTGGAGACTACCAGTGCATCCGCGCCGCTACGCGCCGCCATTATAGCGTCCTCAGGCTCCATAATACCTTTTATGATGAGCTTGCCGCCCCATTGATCTTTGATACGAGCGACATCATCCCAGCTCAAGCGCGGATCGAACTGCTCGGCGGTCCACGCTGACAGTGAAGACATATCAGCGACGTTTTTGGCATGACCGACGATATTACCAAAAGTGCGTCTTTTAGTACCCAGCATGTTCAGGCACCATTCAGGCTTAGTCATCAGGTTTAAGATATTGGCCAGTGTCGGTTTGGGCGGCGCTGATAGACCGTTTTTGATGTCTTTATGGCGCTGACCGAGCACTTGCAAATCAGCGGTCAAAATAAGCGCTGAGCAGTTGGCTGCTTTAGCACGGCGGATCAGATTGGCCATAAATTCCTGATCGCGCATGACATAGAGCTGAAACCAAAACGGCGCGCTGGTGTTTTCCGCGACATCTTCGATAGAGCAGATACTCATCGTCGATAGGGAGAACGGCACGCCAAACTTTTCAGCGGCGCGGGCGGCATGAATCTCGCCATCCGCCCACATCATGCCAGTAAAGCCCGTTGGCGCAATGGCAACAGGCATCGAAGATGCGTCCCCTGCCATATGTGTGCTAAGGGTGCGCCCTTCCATATTGACTAGTACCCGTTGACGCAGCTTAATACGATCAAAGTCAGTTTCGTTGTTACGATAAGTGGTTTCGGTCCATGACCCTGAATCGACATAATCATAAAACATACGCGGTACTTTGCGCTCAGCCACACGGCGCAAATCTTCGATCTCTGTCACTTTGCTTAGGTCTTTTGTCATAACGTTTATCCTTTATCTTCTACTTTTTATCATAGTCAATCACAGTTATATAATAGTTATTGCGATAGTTATTATAATCGTGCTGTCATTTTAACCTAATGCTATTAAAAATAAATTAATAGCGATAGCTTGTATCGCTATTGGTATTACTATTGACTTTACCAGCAACATTGCAGTCAATGGCTTTTCTTAGTAGCGGGTTTTTGGCTAAAAGACATCAGTCCAAAAAAGGTTAGAGGCCAGATAACGGCTAAAGCCCACCACCACATCTCACCAAAGATAATGCCCATACCAATGAGTCCGGCTTGTACCACATAATAAGTCATTGCCAGTAATGTTTTGCGGATAACATAACCTTCTTTATCCATCAAGCCGACTACAGCGCAAGCAGCGACCACGTTATGCACAGCAATCATATTACCAGCAGCACCGCCCACCGCTTGTAGAGCAACGACTTGTGCGGCAAGGTTGGTGTCGAGACCTATTTGACTGGCCGTTGACCACTGAAAATAGGAGAACATCATATTACTAACCGTATTTGATCCAGCAATGAAGGCGCCCATCGCACCAATCCATGGAGAAACGAGCGGCCAAGTATTTTGAAATGCCCCAGCCGCGCTTTCAGCCAACAATATAGGCATGGCTGGTAGTGCATTAGCGACGTCGAGAGCTGAACCAGAATGAATAAATACCTGCACCATAGGTACTGAAAATAGTAAAGCGGGTGCGGCGGCAACCATAGTTTTTGCCGAACTGCTCCAACTGCGTTTGACCGCCTGTCCATTCATCTTAAATAGTAAAATACATAACAAAGAGCTAATAATTAAAATAGCGCCTGGAGAATAGGCTAGCTGCACTTTACTAGAGATAGTCGTACCGAAAAGATTAGCAAATTCGATGGTAGTCACATCCCCCGTTAAAAACGCTTTGAGAGGGGCGATGACTCTAGTGATAATCAATAGAGCGATAACGATGAGATAAGGAGAGAATGCACGAACCAAAGAGAACTTTGGGGCAATAGTATCATCGTAAGTCTCTTCTGTTAGCGAGCCCAGCCAGTCCTTATCCCAATCAGCGCGCGGCGCAAAAGTAAAAGTATCTTTAGGCATCAAAAATCCACGCCTAGCAGCAGGTAGTACAATCATCAGTCCGATAAAACCACCGACTAAAGAGGGAAATTCAGGTCCTAAATATTTAGCTACTAAGAAGTAAGGAACGGTAAAGCTAAGACCTGCAAAGATGGCAAATGGCCATACTTTAAGCCCTTCTACAAAGGAGCGTTTTTCACCAAAGAATCGGGTTAAGAATGCACTTAATATGAGCGGAATTAAAAAGCCGACTAGTGCATGAATAAGGCCAACATTACCCGTGATTTGTAATAGATAGTTCTCTGGAGAGAGCGGGGCGATGGCCTGGGTTATATCTTGCTTATCGTCGATACCTGTCCAAACTCCAAGGAGTATAGGGGTGCCGACAGCGCCAAATGATACCGGTGTCGACTGAATAATCAGCACAGCCATGACCGAGGCCATGGCAGGGAAACCTAACGCTAAAAGCAGCGGTGCTCCAATAGCAGAGGGCGTACCAAATCCTGATGAACCCTCTACCATTGAGCAAAATAACCAAGCCACAATGATCGCCTGAACCCGCCTATCGGGTGATATGTCCATAAAGCCTTTACGAATAGCGACAATAGCGCCGCCTTCTTTTAAAGTGTTCAATAACAAAATAGCGGCAAATACAATAAATAAGAGGGTAAGGGCAACGATAATTCCATTTACAGTAGCAGCTGCCACTTGAGCGCCGCTGGCTTGCCACACAAATAAAGCTAGCAAAGCGGTCACCAAATAGGCAATGCTCATAGATATTTTGGCGGGCAAACGCAGTACGACCAATAAAACTAGAACGACTAAAATCGGAGAAAGAGCCAGAAGGGTATACATTATCAACAATCCTTATTGATAAATGCTCAGATCCATAAGCGATATTGGACTGATCATAGGGGCAGGTTTATGAGCTCAAATAATAACGATCCTTAACTGGTCAATTTACTGTATTGACCATTAGTCAAAATAGCAAAAGTTTTAATTTTACAATAGTAAAGTATTGATAACAGGATTTTGAGAAACAAGGCTTTAAGATGAAAGTAGGCAAAGATTTATAACAATTGCTGCAAATCTAGCACCGAAAAAGGATAATCTAAGCGTTGGTCTTTGGTAAGGATCACCGGAATATTGGTTGCAAACGCCATCATTAGCGCTTCATCGAAGTCTGCAATGTCGACATATCGATAAGTAATGGGCTCCACCGCTTGCAAGTGTTTTAGTATTTGCTCAGCGACTTCACATAAGTGACATCCTGAGGTGCCAAGCAGCCACCAATCTTGAGCGCTGTTTTGAGCATTTGGTGTAGCAAGGCGGGGTTTATCTAAATTTGGTATGGCTGTAGCGATACGGGCACGTAGCTCGTTCACAGATGAATCTACCCGTGTGTTTGTATGTTCGTAGTGGTCTATATTTATACTCATTGCTGTACTCTTGCATTTTAGAGGCTATCAATTTTATATCATAAAGAAATCGTCTCAATAATGACAGAGATTGTGAGATTA
Organism: Psychrobacter sp. M4; assembly: GCF_055699795.1. Taxonomy (NCBI): domain Bacteria; kingdom Pseudomonadati; phylum Pseudomonadota; class Gammaproteobacteria; order Moraxellales; family Moraxellaceae; genus Psychrobacter; species Psychrobacter sp. M4. The sequence continues at coordinate 832,757 of NZ_CM146740.1, forward strand.
GGTAAGATGACAGGCTATTTCTTATCTTTATACCTTTATAGTCTCTTATTTAACCACTCGGAATCTTGCGGATGACCAGTTTTGGCAAATTTATCAAACGAATACTATTAGCGTTCATGCTGCTAGTAGTCGCTTTTCATGTGTTGGTAGCATCTTTGCTACTGATGTGGAAAATAATGCCCATTAATAACAGTATGTTTATGCTTACCCATCGCTTGACGGGCGGAGAGGTGACGCAAACTTGGGTAGAGTACGAGGACATTGCTAAGTCTGCCAAACAAGCGGCCATCGTCAGTGAAGACTCGAAATTTAATCAGCATAATGGTTTTGATCTTGAAGGTATTGAGGTGGCGATGAAAAAGAACGAAGCCTCTGGCAAAGCCTCAGCTGGCGGGTCTACTATTACCCAGCAATTGGCTAAAAATCTATTTTTGACCTCGCATCGCTCCTACATTCGTAAAGGCGAAGAGGCCATTATTACCTTGATGATAGAGACGTTGTGGGATAAAACGCGAATTTTGACTGCTTATCTTAATGTGGCAGAGTTTGGTAACGGCATTTATGGCATTGAGGCTGCAGCCCAGCATTATTTTGACAAATCTGCTGCTGATCTTGATCGTGACGAGTCAGCACTCCTGATTAGTATGCTGACCAATCCTAAGTATTACGAAAATAACCAAGGCGATAGACGTCTACGTAACAAGCAGCGTATTGTCAAAAAACGTATGAACAATGCCGTATTGCCTGCACCGACATTGCCTGCACCGACTTAACCTAACTGAATTATACTATAACTAGGCTAATACTAATTAGGTTAATATAAATGACAGTAGTATGGAGAATGATCGGCAAGAAGTAACTTTTAAGAAAAGTTAAGGAGCTATAACATGGCATATTCAAATAATAAGAATAATGAAAACTTTGAGGTTATAGATAATAAAAACCACAATGAAGCGAAAACCCTTAAAACTGAATCTAACAAAACTAAAGAGAGTAATCATTTAACACAGATCGCTTGGCAACGTCTTGATGATGGCAGTTATTCGCCGAGCAGCTATATCAATCGTGACTTATCTTTATTAGAGTTTAACAAACGAGTATTGGCTCAAGCTGCCAGCCCACTGCATCCACTGCTTGAACGTCTCTTCTTTTTGATTATCTTCTCATCGAACATGGACGAGTTCTTTGAGATTCGAGTAGCGGGTATCATGCAAAAGCTTAGACTGGGCGATGTGGCAAATAGTCCTCATGGCATGCGTCCAAGCGAGATTTTAAATGAAATATCAGCGGTTGCTCATAATGCTATTGATGAGCAGTACCGGATTTTAAATGAAGATTTGCTGCCTGAGCTTGCCAAAGCGGATATTCGTTATCTAAAACGCGATGAGTTAAATAGCGATCAATCAGCTTGGATGCAGCGTTATTTTACCGAACAAGTCTCGCCGGTACTCACGCCCATTAGTATCGATCCCTCGCACCCGTTTCCAAGACTGGTCAATAAAAGCCTGAACTTTATTGCAAGCTTAGAGGGCAAAGATGCTTTTGGCCGCGATATTAATTTAGCTATTGTTCCTGCGCCGCGCAGTCTGCCGCGAGTGATACGTCTGCCTGACGAATTGACTGATGGTAAGGAGCATCACGTCATGCTCTCAGCCGTTATTCACGAACATATTGGTGAGCTGTTCCCGGGGATGAATGTCACGGGTTGTCATCAGTTTAGACTGACGCGTAATGCTGATTTAGATCTGGCAGACGATGTCGATGATCTGGCAAAAGCGCTTGAGGGTGAGCTTGAAAACCGCCGCTTTGGTGATAAGGTGCGTCTTGAGGTCACCACTGATTGCCCAACCGAGATCAGCGATTATCTACTCAATGAGTTTGAGCTACATGACAACCAGCTTTACCGCGTCAATGGGCCGGTTAATCTTACTCGGCTACTATTTGATTTTAATATCCCAGCGCTGCGCTATCAGCCCTTCACGCACGTCATCCCCAAAGCCTTTCGCCGCGATATGGATAAGCCTGAAAAATCTACCAGTATGTTTGCCGCTATGCGTAAAGGCGACGTACTAGTGCATCATCCGTTTCATTCATTTGCACCAGTCACCAATCTGTTGTGGCAAGCCGCCAGTGACCCTAAAGTACTAGCGATTAAGCAAACCTTGTATCGCTCAGGTACCAATTCAGAGGTCGTCAAGGCGCTAGCTGCTGCTGCTCGTAATGGCAAAGAGGTGACTGCCATTATCGAGCTGCGCGCGCGTTTTGATGAAGCCTCCAACATCGCGGTGGCCAACTATCTACAAGAAGCCGGCGCGGTAGTCGTCTATGGTATCGTTGGTTACAAGACTCACGCCAAACTGATGCTGATCGTGCGCCGCGAAGAGGATCGCATTCGTCGCTATGTGCATTTGGGTACGGGTAATTATCATGCTGGTAATGCCAAAGCCTATACTGACTACGGACTGTTCACCGCCGACCCTGATATCTCAGAAGATGTTCATAAAATCTTCCAGCAGCTCACCGGTATGGGCAAACCTGCCAATCTAAAAAAGCTGTTACACGCCCCCTTTACTCTACACGATGCTTTGATGAGCTTCATTGATGATGAGATTGCTCATGCCAAGGCAGGTAAGCGTGCTCATATTATCGTTAAAGTCAACGCCCTTACTGAGCGGCGCTTGATTGACAAGCTCTACGATGCCTCACAAGCGGGCGTCAAAATTGAGCTAATCCTACGCTCAATTTGTTGTTTGCGACCCCAAGTGCAGGGGCTGTCTGAGAATATTACGGTACGCTCTATACTTGGACGATTTTTGGAGCATACGCGTATTTATTATTGCTATAACGACGGTGATGAGCGGTTGTACTGCGGTAGTGCAGACTGGATGGATCGCAATTTATTTCACCGCGTTGAAGTGGCTTTTCCTATCGAAGACAAAAGACTATTTAAGCAAATATATCAAGACGGTCTACAAAATTATCTACAAGATAACGTAAAAGCTTGGGTGCTAGAGGGTACAGGACGTTGGTATCAAACCCAGCCTAGTGAGGGAGAAACTGCGCATATTGCTCAAGACTATCTACTAAAAACTATTAATCGTGTTGGAGAGTCAGGATGAATAAAAGAGAGTTACAAACTGCCTTTTAACCTCACATATATTCACATAATGATACGGCAGTCCACTAGTGCAACTGCTGATAAGATATCTATAATTGGGTGAAACACATAAATAATATAGATAAAGGAGCTTTGTAATGAGTAATGATAATAACCATACTTCAGACGTTGAAAAAGCAGCAAACCAAGTTAATGTACAAGAAATTGAAGATAACTTGCAAAATGCGCAAGATAACCAGCAAGAAGAGCAGCCTGAAACGCTTACAGAAGATCAAAGAGCACCTTTTATTGATGAAAATGCTCGTACTGATAAGTAGCTAAAACGGAAAAGCACATATCTTAGAGTACACGATTTAGTAAGTTTCAAACGCTATTATTATTTTCATAAACTCTCTAACGTTGCAAAGGATAAGCTATGACAACGCAAAATGATAACAACACTGAAGAAGCCGTGCCAGTAGATGATCCAAAAGGTGTGAAAACACAGAATCCAAAGGACAGCTATGAAGGCCGTAAGTACGACCCAGAGATAGACGGACCTGAGCAAGCTTCGCAAGAGACCGATGAAGTTTATGCTGATCCACGTAAAGAAGAAAATTTACCACCCGGTGGTAAGAACGTTGGCGATTTAAATGTGGATAATTTAGGTCGCAATGATATCTAGTCATATACATTTTTAAGTTATTTGTAGACTATAGAACATAGATTATCAAAGAACGTACAATAGAAGAATAGAAAGACAATACTTGCTTATTACTAGCTCAATGGTTTTATGGAGAGTTGACATATGGAAACTAAAGATCCCGCCCTTACAAAAACTCATATTAGTGATGATGAGAGTCGCAAAGACGTTGTAGATACAAAAACTACGAATGATATCGGCAATAAAGAAACTACTAAGCCGTTAGCTGAACATGAAAAATCTGCTTCTGTCTCTGATACAACCACAGAAGATGCTGCTATGTTACGAACTAGCGATGATGATTTTCATGAGAGCCGAGAAGAGATTGAAGAGAATACAACGGTTCAAAAAGGTACAGACACTTTTGAAGAAGACGTTGTTGAGTCAGAACATGTCTACGATGGTGACAACCCAGCTCGCCAGCCTGATCGTCGTGATCAAGAAGGTAGCTCACCTTTTGATGAAAACGTTAATGAAGAAACTATGGGTAGTGAAGAGCAGCAAAGTGACGAGATAACTGATAGAAATCGTTATGCTACGGTCAACAATGCACAGACACGTACATTGACGCCAGATGAAGAAGATTAAATCAATAGGATAATATTAAAACACAGTGATAATATTATCATGTTAATAATAAGGAGATCTGATGAGTAAGCCTAAGGACATGGACGATAATGAGAACTATAAATTAAAAGATGCGGACAATAATGATGGTTTGGTTCCCGATGATGCCTTACAAAAGGTTAATCCGGCAGCAGCTGAAGAAGCAACTGAAGATCATGATCCTCATGATGTTGCAAAAAGTGTCAAACAGTACGACAACAATGTGACTGAACATAAAAAGTAATTAGCAATAGTATATAGATACTTATAATATAACAGACGTTTGATATGCAAAAGCAACGGCCACTATCTTTGGTATTGACAAATGGTTGTTGCTTTTTGGGCTTTACTTGTCGAAAATCATCGTTTATATAGTTAATCGATGATATAGGTTTGAGGGTCAGGCAGGTATGCCGCTATGAAAACGTAGCTCACTATCGGGTTCAGTTATGAGATCAGACTCTACTTGTTTAAAGAAGGCTACTCGCTCATCAATATTGTCCTTTGATAAGGACTGAGCTAAAGTCAGATAATCTTCGAAATGACGGCTCTCTGATTTGAGCAAATAGCGGTAGTACTTTGCTAGACGCTCATCGTCTATAATCGCTGCTAGAGCGGCAAAACGCTCACAAGAACGAGCTTCAATAAAAGCGCCTATAATCAGTACGTCGATCATTGCAGCTGGCTCGTAAGTGCGTTTGTGTTTGAGCATACCTTTAGCATAGCGTCCAGCTCCTAAATGCTGCCATTCCTGACCGCGTTCTTCCATGATACCCAGTACCTGTTCGTAATGTAGCATCTCTTCGCGTATTAGTTGCGCTAACTTACGCTGTAAGTCGTGTGAGAACTCATAGCGAAACATAAGGTTCATGGCGGTACCAGCGGCCTTTTTTTCGCAGTTAGCGTGATCTTGGATAATAAGCGGTAAATTGCTGATGGCAGCGTCAAGCCATGCTTGCGTGGTACGACTACCCAAAAACTCATAAATAGGGGTTAAATCTACTACTGTAGGCGCTCGTAATTCTATCATATCGTTGCTGTCTGCTTTATCAAGACTATTTTCACTAGCAGACTCATACTGTATTAAGGTTTCTTGGTTGTATTTAGTAGTCTTTTTAATGGTTTCATACTGCCGATTTGTATTCATAATTTATTAAACTTTATTAACTTATGATTGTATTAGACATCAGATGAATGTTTTTAATAGGACTATTATAACAGTGCTTATACCATTCGTTTTTACTCAATAGTCTAAATAAATAGCAGCAATATAATAGGCGGTAGCTAACTTGCAATAATTGCTTACAGTTTAATCTTACTTTTAAGTCATCTTTTTAAGCAAGCATATTATGACCTCTAAACCCTATATCTTATAGAGTATCGCTTTCATATAACATCAGTATTTTTCTACTAAATACCCTTTGCTTGTTTATTTCATTATTTGATAGTACGATGAGATTTTGCTTTTATAATAGTTTGTTTTAGTATTGATTGTTATTTACTAGGCGTTAATTGACGTCTGATTATTTGCTTAATTATTATCTTTGTACTGTCTTAACTGACAAACGCTAATACCCCTCATAAATAAAACAGAATAAGGACACTACTATGAGTCAAGCTTCTCATGCCAATCGCATCCAAAAAGGCATTCTTGCTATTGACCAGCAGATGTATGATTTTATTGAAAATGAAGTCCTACCAAAGGTTGGTATTGATTCAGGTCGTTACTGGTCAGGCTTTGAAAAAGTCATTAAAGATTTTACACCGCGTAATAAGAAATTATTAGCTATTCGCGATGAGATGCAAGCCAAGATTGACCAGTGGCACTTAGACCATCCTGCCAAAGAGGGCATGATTGACTATCCTGCTTACAAGCAGTTCTTAAAAGATATCGGTTACTTGCTCCCAGAAGGCGATGATTTCAAAGTAACTACGCAAAACGTCGATGATGAGATTGCGCACATTGCAGGACCACAATTGGTAGTACCCGTACGTAATGCGCGCTACGCCCTAAATGCCACCAACGCGCGCTGGGGCAGTTTATATGACGCTTTATATGGTACCGATGTCATTAGTGAAGACAACGGTCAAGAAGCGACGGGCGGCTATAATCCCACGCGCGGTGCTGCGGTCGTAGCTTATGCTAAAGAGTTCTTAGATGATAACTTTGCACTAGCTTCTGGTTCATACACTGATGCTACTGGCTTTAAAGTGGTTGATGGCAAGCTTGAGATTGTGCAAGGTGATAACAGTACTCAATTGCAAAATACAGAGAAGTTTGTGGGTTACGTGGGCGATGCACAGAGTCCTTCTGGCGTTTTATTAAAAAACAACAATCTGCATGCTGAAATTCAAATTGATAGCAACCATCCAGTAGGTAAAGACGATCCTGCTGGTATCAAAGATATCCTACTTGAATCAGCTGTCACCGCTATTCAAGATGGTGAAGACTCTGTTGCAGCCGTTGACGCTGCAGAAAAAGTTGAGGTTTATCGCAACTGGTTTGGCCTTATGAATGGCGATCTACAAGAGACTTTTGAGAAGGGCGGCAAAACGCGTACGCGTAAACAAAACCCAGATCGTGAGTACACTACTCCAGAGGGCGGTAAGCTTATACTGCCTGGCCGTTCACTGCTACTAATGCGTAACGTCGGTCATTTGATGCAAAACCCCGCTATTTTAGTGGATGTAGGTGAAGGGCAGGAAGAGATTTTTGAAGGTATTATGGATGCGCTCATTACACCGCTATTATCTCTTAACGATCTCAAGGGCAAAAGCGAGTTGTCAAATTCTCGTAAAGGCTCTATGTACATCGTTAAGCCCAAGATGCATGGCCCTGATGAAGTAAAATTTGCCAATGATCTATTTAACGCCTCAGAAGATCTATTAGGTCTTGAGCGCAACACCCTAAAGATAGGTATTATGGATGAAGAGCGCCGTATGACGGTCAATCTTAAAGAGGCCATTCGTCAAGCTAAAGAGCGTGTTATCTTTATCAATACTGGCTTCTTAGATCGCACAGGGGATGAGATGCATACCAGTATGAATGCTGGAGCGTTCGTGCCAAAAGGCGAGATGAAATCTCAGGCATGGCTACCCGCCTATGAGCAGTGGAACGTTGATATTGGCCTTGAGACTGGTCTGCAAGGTCATGCTCAGATTGGTAAAGGTATGTGGGCAAAACCTGACGAGATGAAGGAGATGATGGATACTAAAGCGGCGCATCCCAAGGCAGGTGCTAATACGGCATGGGTACCATCGCCAACGGGTGCAACCTTGCATAGTATGCACTATCATCAAGTAAGCGTGCCTGATGTCCAAAATGAGCTAAAATCGCGCCAGCGCGCCAGCTTGGATGATATCTTGACTATTCCCCTAGCCAAAGATACCAACTGGACGGAAGAAGAGAAGCAGCAAGAGCTTGAAAACAATGCTCAAGGCATCTTAGGCTATGTGGTACGCTGGGTTAACCAAGGCGTTGGTTGCTCTAAAGTACCCGATATCGATGATGTTGGCTTGATGGAAGATCGAGCTACTTTGCGTATCTCAAGTCAACATATTACCAACTGGTTGTATCATAATGTGGTCAGCGAAGAGCAAGTCATGGAGGCAATGAAGCGCATGGCAAAAGTGGTTGACGAACAAAACGCTGATGATCCTGACTATCAGCCCATGTCCACCGACTTTGAACATTCTTACGCCTTTAAAGCCGCCTGTGACCTAGTCTTTAAAGGTCGCGAGCAGCCTAGTGGTTATACTGAGCCGCTACTGCATCAAGCACGCCTTGATCTAAAAGCAGGTGTTTAACTCATACAAATTAGTAGTTTATTACTATGTGAGTATAAGTGAGCGTTAGTCATAAGCTTAATGGTCATTGATTTTTAAACTAAAATTATCGTCATAATATTTTTTATAAAGTTATGAATGATAATTAAGATTGGTTAATTAGTTTTACTAACTTTACTTTATAATCTGCTAATTACTTTTATCAATAGCACTAGTAGCCTTTACAAAGGTTGCTGGTGTTTTTTTATAATTATACGTAACATTTGTTAAACTTTTGTTTGTATTGACTTTTTTAAAAAACTTATATTAAAGCTCAAAAAACATGTTGCAAATTATTTCAAAGTTGTTATGCTTAAAGCCGAAGTATGAGTTTGGTAACGCATGTTACATACTAGAGCGATGAAGACCTAAGTTTACATAACAGTTACAACGTTGATCTTAGTTGTGTAAGTCATGGTTTTTTTCATCTTACGGTAATAGCACCTCGCCACACTTGTTTCTGACTAATCTTGGTAGCCAGTTACACGTTATACCTTTGAAGATTTGTGACGATACCCTTATGAGCACCAGCTAATAATAGCGCGCTTATTACTAAAATTGTAAAGTGGAGATACCCCATGAAGAAGTTACTTTTGGCTACAGCAATCGCTGCTCTATCTGTATCTGCAGCCAATGCCGCACCAACGCTATACGGTAAAGCGTTTGTCCATGCTGACTATGTTGACGCCGAAATAGATTACCCAAGTGATGCTGTTAACTCTGATGGTACTAGACGTGACGATAGAAGCGAAGACACGGTAGAGATTAACTCAACGGGTTCAAAGATCGGTCTTAAAGGTTCTGAAGCACTAACTGGTAATACGGATGTCATTTATCAGTTAGAGTACAGTATCGATGTTGATGGTGATCGTGGTACGCTTAATGCTCGTGATACTTATCTAGGATTAGTCAATAAAGACTATGGTGAATTCCGTGCCGGTCGTAACTATTCGGTAGTTGACTATATCAATAACGTATCGCGTAACAAAGGTTATTGGGACAATATCGGGGCTAGCAGTCTTGGTGGAGGCGACTCTCTTGCTGAAGCACTTACTCTAACTGATGGTACACGTATCAATAATTCAGTAGTGTGGATTGCACCTAAATATCAAGATCTACCATTAGAGCTAGCTTTAATGTATGGCGCTGATGAGGGCTTCGATGATGGCGACAGTGGTTTTGGCGCTTCGTTATTTTTTGACCAAGGTTTGGGTATCACAGCCGGTATCGCTTATGATAAAGACATGAGCCTTAATGATGTAAGAGGTGCTCTAAACGCTGCTGGTGATCCTATTGAAGGCCCTGATGGTGAGCAACTTGAGTTTGGACCAGGTGGCGACATCATTCGTGGTACTGCTAGTATTGATCTAGGAAAATACACCGCTTATCCAGTAGTATTGGCTGGACTGTATCAGCAAGCAGACTATGACTTTAATGACGCTGAAAAAGAAAAAGCTTTCGTGATTAGTGGCGAGATGGCATTAAATAATTTTGCTCGTCCAGCTACTGCTTATATTCAATACGATAATACTGAAAACGTTGGCGGTATTGACAATCTAGACTCAGACCAAGTTGTGGTAGGTGGTACATATTCGTACAAAGACAACATGATTGCTCATGCCTATGCTGGTATCAACTCAGCTGATCGTGGTGCTACTGATGCTGATGTATGGGCTATCGGTGGTGGTTTAGAATACTTATTCTAGTTCAAAGCATAGTGTAGATATCATGCTAAAAACTCATCCTTCGGGGTGAGTTTTTTTTGTTGAGATTTTTTGTTGAATTAACGTATTTTAAGAAAAAGAATAATAGCTAGGTTATTAAAATACATAATCTAATTATATGTAAAATGTGAAAATCTATATTTAGATTATCTTCATTATATAAATATAATCTGAATTTTTTTTAATTAAATCTTGATTTCTTATTCGTTTATATATTATTTTATATTCATAGTATTGTATATTGTTATTTTTACCAAAATATTAGTTTTATTTGTTAATTCATCTTCTTCGTATCTGCAAAGTATTTTTTGGATACCTCATTACTAATGTTTAATTATTTACTAAATGAAGATCTAAAATTTGGAGCTTGGTCTTATGAGAAAAAGTTTACTGGCGACCTTGATAGCTATGTCATGTACATCAACAACTTTTGCTGCTGATCCTACCTTCTTTGGACGCTTATTCGTCGTAGCTGACTATGCTGAAGGAGAGTTTACACCTGATAGTGCAGACAATCCAGATCCAGAACAGTATGGCAGTTATGATGGTGATGCCAATAGCATCAATACTTATAAATCATTTATCGGTATGCGGGGCTCGGAGGCGATAACTGAGAACACCGATGTGGTCTATCAGCTCCAGTTTGCGATAAGTCTTGATGGTAATGAGCAGGTATCTTTAGCCAATCGTAGTAACTATCTAGGTTTGAGTAACAAGGATTTAGGTACGCTGAGACTAGGTAGGTATTGGACGCCAATTGACTTGATTAACAACGTCGTTGTCACCAAAGGCTACTGGGATAACTTAGGTAGAAATGCGCTATCTGACCAAGAAAGAGAGGTGCGGGCGCTTAATATGACAGAGACGATACCACGTATTTCAAACGCTGCTTTTTGGACGTCTCCTGAGTTTGAAACCCTACCGCTTGAGATGTTTGTCATGTACAAGGCTGATGAAGATTTTGATGGCTCTGATAGTGAAGAGAGCGAAGGCTACGGTGGTTATGTGACTTATGATCAAGATGGTCTTGTTGCTAGCGTTGCTTTTGATAAGAATCTTGAAATAGAAGGAGAAGTCCTGCGTGGTACTGTCACTTATGATATGGCTAATATAACCGACGTGCCGGTGACCCTTGGACTGCTATACCAAGAAGCTGATTATGACGACCAACCTATAACTGAAGATGGCTTTATCGTTAGTGCCAAGCTAAAGTTAGATAACTTTTCTCGTCCAGCCGCTGTATACGCACAGTATAACCGAGGCAATGACTTGGCGGGTATTAGAGATGCTAAATCTGATCAATACGTTATCGGCGGTGAGTATTATTTTAAAGACAACATTATTGCTCATGCTTATGCAGGCTACAATAAAGCTAAAAATGTCCGAGGAGTGTTGGGATCTAGTAGAGATGCAGACGGTAATGAGATGTTAATTGCTGCTAATGGCGAGTCAGAGGTTATTGCCATAGGCGGCGGTTTAGAATATAAATTTTAAACCTTAAGACATTAACTTCTGGCAGCAGAATCATAAGAACTGTTTTATATTTATAAAACCCTGCTAGCAGGGTTTTAATCTATTAATAAAAAACCGTAAATGACAGTTTGAAATAAGTATTGCAAAATATTTCAAAGTTGATATTCTTGTAGCCGATACTCAAGCTTGATAGGTTATAGAGTCAGATGTTGATTTTCGTAATGTAGTTATAGTTAAGACACCTAATATTATCCATAGGATAATTTTTTACAAAAGCTACAGATCAGTTTTTGATCTCTTGATCCTATTATTTGCCATTAGTATTTGTCAACAATGGCTTGTTTGATAATCAAATTACAAAAAAACCAAACCATAAGTAGAGATTCACTATGAAAAAATTACTTTTAGCCACAGCAGTAATGACTCTGTTGGTACCAGTGGCTGAGGCTGCTCCAGAGATATACGGTAAAGCCTTTTTGACTAGTGATTATGTCAATGGTGAAGCTGATTATGATGATCGAGGTAATATTGAGAGTCCTAATGACTCTGATATAGACGAATTACAAATAAACTCAAATTTTTCGCGTATAGGCCTACGAGGTTCGGAAGCGATAACCACTGATACTGATGTCATTTATCGATTGGAGTACGGTATCGATATTGACGGTGATGATAGTGGAACCTTACAAAGCCGCGATACTTATTTAGGTTTAAAAAACGACAACTATGGTGAGCTGCGTGTTGGGCGTAACTCTTCTATTTTTAGCTACTTGTACGATCCTATCCTTAATAGAGCTTACTGGGATAATTTAGGGAAAAGAACACTTAATGATAATGGTGGAGTTTCTGCCCTAAACATGCTTGATTATACGCGCTCAAGTAACTCAGCTTTATGGATTGCTCCTGAATATAAAGATTTACAGTTGGTACTACAGTATGCAGCTGATGAAAGTTTTGATAATGAGGATGGCGAAGAAGGTTACGGGGCAGCGTTAAAGCTAGATCAAGGGACGGGCTATACGGCAGCTATTGCTTATAGTAAAGATATCGAGGCTAGTGGTAGCATTGAAACTTTAGATTTTATTACTGACGACAATGCTGAAGGTCGCATAAACTATGGCGGCGACGCTTTTCGCGGCGCAGTCACTGTCGATGTAGATAAATATATAAACATAGCCACCCCTTTAACTTTAGGAGCGGTATATCAGCAAGCGGACTATGATTTTGCAGGTTCTGATAAAGAAAAAGGTCTAATACTAAGTGGTAAGATTGGCTTGAACAACCTTAATCGTCCAGCGTTTATTTATGTGCAATACAATAATACTGAGAATCTAAACGGTATCGGCAATAATGATTCTGACCAGATAGTAGTTGGCGGCGAGTACAACTTTAAAGATAATATCATCGGTCACGCTTATATTGGTCAAAACTCAGCAGATTATACTAGCCCCACTGATCCTACCAATTCGGTCGCCGATATTAAGGTGTTCGCTGCTGGTGCTGGTATAGAATATCTTTTTTAAACAAGGATTGCGGTATTAGAGAGATGTAAAAAAGCTTATCCTTTGAACTGCCCCCCATAAGTTGGACACAATTTATGGGGGTTATTTTATGCGTTACGATCTAGACTTTAAGATCAAAGTCATAGCATACTACAAGCAAGGACATAGCGGACATGCTACCAGTGAGAAGTTTTCTGTAAATCCGCGGTTTGTCAGCAAATGGGTCGAGCAATATCAACATGGTGGCATAGACGCTATCAAGCCTAAGGTCGATAGGACTAAATACAGTAGCGACTTTAAGTATAAAGTGCTCGCTGTGATGTTATCAGAAGGACTAAGTCAGTCTGAAACTGCCCTTAGGTTTACTATCAGCTCACCTGCGCTTATTAGCCACTGGCACAACGCTTATCGACACTACGGTATGTCTGGACTCACCTCTAAATATAAAGGTAGTAATCCTATGACCTCTCCTATCACAGACAAACCTGATGAGGACAAGACCCTAGCAGAGCTCAAACGTGAGAACGAGTATCTACGAGCGGAGAATGCGTATTTAAAAAAGCTCGATGCCTTGCTCAGAGCGGAGGAACAAGCAGACAAAAAGCAAGGCTCATCGAAGGACTAAGACAACAGCACGTGTTATCTGACTTACTCACCATAGCAAAGCTTGCAAGGAGTAGTTTCTACTATCATAGAGCGAGTCTTTGGGATAAAGACAAATACGCTCCCTTGAAACAGCGCATCCGTGATATCTACCACCAGCATAAAGGTCGATATGGTTATCGTCGAATCACTCAGACACTTAAGAATGAAGGACTAAAGGTCAACCATAAGCGGGTTGCAAGGCTTATGGGACAGCTTAAGCTGACTGCCAGAATCAGACGACAAAGGTATCGATCCTACAAAGGACAGTGCGGCGTTATAGCTAAGAACAGGGTCAAGCGTAAGTTCAGAGCAGGTGCGCCTAATCGCAGATGGTTTACTGACATTACTGAATTTAAGGTTGGTAGTGATAAGTTGTATCTATCACCCATACTCGATGGCTACAACAATGAGATCATCAGCTACGAGCTTTCAAGACGACCCGTCTATAACTTAGTCAAACAGATGCTTGAGCGTGCCGTTAAAAACATACCTGCAAAGCGCAAAGAGGAGCTCACCCTGCATTCAGATCAAGGCTGGCACTATCAAATGAAACCGTTTGCAAGTACGCTTAGAGCGAATCATATTAACCAAAGTATGAGCCGTAAGGGTAATTGCTTAGACAATGCATTGATGGAAGGGTTCTTTGGTACGCTCAAATGTGAGACGATTTATATTGAGAAACCGAATACCATTGAGGATTTAGAGCAACAGATTCATGAGTATATCCACTACTATAATCATGAGAGAATTCAACTTAAACTAAAAGGACTGAGTCCTGTAAAGTACAGAACTCAGTCCTTGATGTAAACTTAAACTGTCCAAGTTTAGGGGGTCAGTTCACCTTTAGGGTAAGCTTTTTTATAGACAATAATGACTGTAATAAAGCTCTTATAGACGGCGTCTAAGACCTAAGAATTTAGGTAAGTTTAGGTTTTGCTCTATATTTTATAGCATATTTTTAGTAGAATCCTTCTTTACCAACTACCGATAGAGTACTATGACCAAGTTTATATTTGTGACCGGTGGGGTAGTGTCCTCACTAGGAAAAGGTATTACCGCAGCCTCTCTTGCTGCTATTTTAGAAGCACGCGGTGTCAGCGTGACTATGACGAAAATGGATCCGTACATCAACGTTGATCCAGGTACTATGAGTCCGTTTCAACATGGAGAGGTGTTTGTCACCGAAGATGGAGCGGAGACAGATTTGGATTTGGGCTATTATGAGCGCTTTTTGCGCCGCTCTAAGATGAGTAAAAGCAACAATTTTACCAGTGGCCGTATTTATCAAAACGTCTTAAATAAAGAGCGCCGTGGTGAGTACCTTGGCGGTACCGTACAAGTTATTCCACATATCACTGATGAGATTAAGAGTAAAATATTAGCCAGCGGTGAAGGCTACGATATCGCCATTATTGAGATTGGTGGTACTGTTGGTGATATCGAGTCACTACCTTTCATGGAAGCAGTGCGTCAGATGCAGGTTGAGCTGGGTCGCAATAAAGCCATGCTTATGCATTTAACTCTAGTGCCTTACATCGCTAGCGCCGGCGAGACTAAAACCAAGCCTACTCAGCACTCAGTCAAAGAGCTGCGCTCAATTGGTCTGCAGCCCGATATTTTAATTTGTCGCTCAGATCACCATATCTCACCTGACAACCGCCGCAAGATTGCCTTATTTACCAATGTGGAGGAGCGCGCGGTTATCATGTGTGAAGATGCTCAAAGCATTTATCAGATACCGCGTACGCTCTATGAGCAGGATCTTGATGATCTTATTTGTGAGCGTTTTGGTCTTGATTTACCAGAAGCGGATTTGAGCGACTGGGATAAGGTGGTAGAAGCGCAGCTCAATCCTGAGTCCACTCTCACAGTGGCCATGGTCGGCAAATATGTTGAGCTGCCTGATGCTTATAAATCGATTAACGAAGCTTTGCTACATGCCGGTATCACTCATAAGGTGGCAGTCAATATTAACTATATTGATGCTGAACATTTAGAGAGTGATGACGCTTTATTTGATCAGCTTAGTCAAGCTGATGGTGTTTTAGTACCGGGCGGCTTTGGTGAGCGCGGAACGCTAGGTAAAATTAAAGCGATTACTTATGCCCGTGTGAATAACGTTCCCTACCTAGGTATTTGCTTGGGTATGCAGCTTGCGGTCATTGAATACGCGCGTAATGTATTGGGTATCGATGCCAACTCTTCTGAGTTTGATCGTAAAAGTAGCGAGCCTATTATTGGTCTGATTACGGAGTGGTTAGACGAGCGCGGCGAGCTGCAAATTCGTACTGATAACTCAGATCTTGGTGGCACCATGCGTTTGGGTGCTCAGCAAGCGGAACTGGTTGCTGGTAGCAAGCTTGCTCAAATTTATGGCGCTAACAATATAACCGAACGTCATCGCCATCGTTACGAGATGAATAACCGCTATATTGAACCGCTTGAACAAGCTGGTATGAGCATCTCAGGTTACTCTGCCAAACAGCATTTGGTGGAGTCGGTTGAGATTGGCTCTCACCCTTGGTTTATCGCAGTACAGTTTCATCCTGAATTTACCAGCTCGCCCAGAGGTGGTCATCCGCTGTTCAATAGCTTTGTCAAAGCGGCAAAAAATTATAGCGAAGCTAAATAATAGCCTAAATCATTTATATTTCAAACAATGAGATTTTATGAAAAATGAAGAGACTAATCTACGGATTGGTCTTTTTTTATAGCGCTTATTCTTAGCAGTGACATCCAATTACGCTTGCGCTGTTTTTTTTATTCAGCGATCAGTTACAATATGATAAAAACACGTACAACAATAAAGAGGGTAATTCGTTTATGGATAATTTAGTAGCCGCACAGTCGCATATTGAACTTAAAAGTAGCAACGATAGCATTATCAACATTGGTAATAATCAACCTTTTGTGTTATTTGGCGGCATGAATGTGCTGGAATCAAAAGAGCTTGCGTTCGAGATCGCTGAGCAATATATTGATATCTGTCAGCGCTTAGGTATTGGTTATGTGTTTAAAGCCAGTTTTGACAAGGCCAATCGCTCAAGTTTGCACTCGTTTCGCGGGCCAGGACTAGAAAAAGGCGTAGATTGGCTGGGGCAAATCAAAGAAAGATACCAAGTACCGATTATTACTGATGTCCATGAGCCATATCAAGCTCAGCCAGTAGCCGAGGTTGCCGATATTATCCAATTGCCTGCCTTTTTATCACGCCAAACCGATCTAGTAGAAGCGATGGCCAAGACCGGTGCTATTATTAATATCAAAAAAGCCCAGTTTTTAGCGCCGCATGAGATGAGCCATATCATTAATAAATGCTTAGAGGCTGGCAATGATAAGCTTATTCTGTGCGAGCGCGGAAGTAGCTTTGGTTACAACAACTTAGTCGTTGACATGCTAGGTTTTGATACCATGAAGCAGATGGATGTGCCTGTGTTTTTTGATGTGACCCATAGCTTGCAACAACCAGGCGCGCGTAGTGATAGTGCAGGCGGGCGCCGTGAACAGATTACTACTTTGGCACGAGCAGGTATGGCAACGGGACTAGCAGGATTATTTTTAGAAGCCCATCCGAATCCTGAAAGCGCTAAATGCGATGGCCCTTGTGCCTTACGCACAAGCCAGCTAGAGCCATTTTTACGTCAGTTAAAGCAGATCGATGACCTAGTAAAAGGATTTGCGGTATTAGATACTCACTAATGAGGGGCAGGCATACTAAAAGGAGAAGTTTATGACGATTAAAATGGCCAAAGTAAGCATCGAAAATATTGATGATGCTAAAGGGGTAGAGAGCGTTATGACTGCGCTAAAAAACATCAATGGCGTCACTGCAGTTGAGCTGGATCCTGCAAGTAGCACGGCTCTGATAAAATATGATGATACAGACACCAGTATCCATGCGTTTACTGCTGCTATCAGTATGGTAGATTATGTTACCCAGCCGTATCCTATCGATGCACCGCAAAATCCTCGCTATCATGATTAACCATAGACAGTGACGGTTAACTATAAAGAATACAGTTACGTTTTACCTCAATAATTACTAAGCTAATTATAAAGTGTTTACTAAACTGGCTTGATGTTAGAGTAGATATAGCTTAACGTAAATATTAGATTATTTGATTTGTAATAATTTTAATTTTTTAACTCATATAAATAACAATAAGGAGCCTAACATGGCAAACCAAACCCGTATTATTAAAATTGATGGTATGACCTGCGGCGGCTGTGTGACTAGTGTCCATAAAGCAGCTGGTGATATTGAAGGCGTAGATACTATCAGTGTCGATCTTGAAGACAATCAAGCAACGGTTACTTTTGACGACAGCAAAACTAGCGCTGAGAAAATTGCCGCTGCTATTGACGAAGCGGGCTTCGATGCTACGGTCGCTAATTCCTAATTTTGATTCATTTAGCTTTTCGTTAGCTTAATACTAAACCAGCTTTTATAGCTGGTTTTTTGTTAGCGAAAAATAGCTGCTGCTGATTCATGTAGGTTAAATAACAGACTCACTGTAATAATAAGATGATTATCTTGTTTAGGTTAAAGTCCTTGAATTAGCAGTAACCATGACCATTTAATAGCTATCATTATATTTTTTCATATAACGAAAAATAAGTATTTAACATTTAAATATGCATCCTAGTAATGTTGCTACTACAGGGACTAAACGGTTTTGTATAAGTTTTTTAGGTACCCTACTTATATGCTTTGATAGCTTATAAATCATGCCTATTTACAATCGTCTTTACAATCGTCATCACGAGCTTTATTTATGAATGAATCCGTCCATACCGCTGATAATCAATCCTATGATGTTGAGACTGATATTAAGTCGCAGACTCAGCTTGAGCCTGAGCGCGCGCACCTGCAATTGGCGATTGATGGCATGTCCTGTCAGGCTTGCGCGTCCAGAATTGAAAAAGTTCTCGGTAAAAAGTCTGCGATTTACAAGGCGAGTGTAAGCTTTGCAGGTGAGACGGCTAATGTAGATTATGATCCTACGCAGACCACACCTGAACAGGTGACAGAATGGGTCAATAAGACTGGGTTTGTTGCTAATTTGCAAGCAGGCGATGACTTATTTGCCAAGACTGACGAAGATACAGCTACCAAATGGCCATGGCGTCTGCTGGCACTGTGGGTTTGTTTAGTACCATTTTTAGTGGGTATGGCAGGTATGCTGACGGGTTTTGGTATGGCTTGGATGCCACCGATTTGGCTACAGTTTGTCCTAGCGACTATCGTACAGTTCGGTTTAGCGCTACCTTTTTATAAGAGCGCTTGGGCATCTATTAAAGGTGGTCTTGCTAATATGGATGTGCTCGTTGTCATCGGTACGGTAACTATTTGGGCCTATTCAACTTATCTATGGCTAACGCACGGTGATGGTAGTTTAGATAGTTTGCTACAAGGCGCAGCTCACCACGGTCCTGGCGTATATTTTGAAGCAGGGGTCATGGTTATCGCCTTTGTCCGTACTGGTAAATATCTTGAGGAGCGAACCAAAAAGCATAGTCTCAACAGTATCGATTTATTGTTATCTTTAACTCCTGATGAGGTCGAGCAGCAGCAGCCTAATGGCGACTTTCACAACGTGGCGCTACAAGATGTGCAAATAGATGATATTTTGCGTGCCAAGCAAGGCAGCCGCGTCGCTACCGATGGTGTAGTCATTGGCGGTAGTGGCTGGTGTGTAGAGAGTCATTTAACAGGCGAGTCGGTACCGCTCAAAAAAGAAGAGGGCGATGAGCTATTAGCAGGAGCACTAGTCGAAAATGGTAGTTTGCTGTATCGTGTACGCGCTAAAGGTAGTGATACCAAGCTTGGTGATATGGTGCAGGCACTGAGTGATGCCCAAGGTTCAAAAGCCAATTTGGCTCGCCTTGCCGATAGAGTCACGGCTATTTTTGTCCCTGTTGTCGTTACTATCGCTCTGATTACCTTTGGGCTGACATGGTGGCTGACTGGTATGGTGGATACCGCCTTAATGCACGCCGTATCGGTACTAGTTATTGCTTGCCCTTGCGCACTTGGTCTTGCGACACCTGCCGCTATTATGGCGGGCATGGGGGTCGCCGCGCGTCATGGAGTTTGGTTTAAAGACGCGCAAAGCTTAGAGGCGGCTGGTAATATAGATACGGTAGTACTTGATAAAACGGGTACTTTAACAATAGGTAAGCCTACTCTCGTTGATCGGGTCATGGTTGACAAGTCAATAGCGGATGATGAGGTCTTACAGATCGCGGCCAGTGTTGAAGCCCACGCCAGTCATCCTTTAGCCACTGCTGTCATCAACGCTGCAAAAGCGCGTAAACTGTCTTTATTAACGGTTACTGATGTCAGTGTCGTTAAAGGCGCTGGCATTCAAGCGAATATTGAAGGTCTGGGCACAGTAAAGGTTGGCACAGCAGAGTTTGCCAATTTAACCCTACCAAAGCTGATGCCAAAAGTATGGCAAATTGCCAGTACCGTTGCGGTCAGTATCAATGATGAGCCTTTGGGTGCTTTTGCCTTAGCCGATGACTTAAAAGCGGATACGCCAGAGGCTATTGACGCATTACAACAAGCTGGTATTAATGTGGTCTTGATGAGTGGCGATAAGCAGTCCGTAGTCGATCATGTAGCAGGACAACTGGGTATCAAAGAGGCTTACGGTAAAATGAGTCCCCGCGACAAAGCCAGTCAAATCGCTAAACTGCAAACGGCAGGTCACAAAGTAGCTATGGCAGGAGACGGTGTCAATGACGCCCCGGCCATGGCTACAGCAGATGCCAGCTTTGCTATGTTTGAAGGTACCGATGTAGCGCAGCATAGTGCATCGGCTCGCCTGATGGGTGAGTCGCTTATGCACATTGATGCCGCACAAAAAATTGCGAATGCCACGTTGCGCAACATCAAGCAAAACTTATTCTTTGCTTTTCTTTACAACACCCTTGGTATTCCGCTTGCCGCTTTTGGCTTTTTAAATCCTATGATTGCAGCCGCTGCTATGGCGCTAAGCTCAATTTCAGTACTTATGAATGCGCTACGTTTAACCCAGTTTAAGACGGAGGTCGAGCTTGACAATACCGTATCTGTCTCTAACACCAAGTCTAACCATCTAGCAAAAACGCAAGCATAATAGGTTTGTTCACATTATATGCATTTAAATGAAACAATAATAACCTACAACAGGGTGCGACTTAGTTTTCTGGTCGTAAGTTGGTGTAAGATAAGGGATGTTTGGTAAAATATATGCTATGATGCCATGCACTATAGCCGAGTATTATTAGTTTAGTTTCCCTTTTTTATCCCAAAAACCTGGCATGACCAAAGGAATTAATAGACATTATGTATGCTGAAGAAATAAAAAACGCCACTGAAATTAAAGACATTCGTGCCCGTGAGATTTTGGATTCGCGCGGCAATCCAACGATCGAAGCTGATGTCATCTTAGCTGATGGTATTATTGGCCGTGCTGCTGCACCAAGTGGTGCCTCAACAGGCTCACGCGAAGCTTTAGAGTTGCGTGATGGCGACAAAAACCGCTATATGGGTAAGGGTGTCAAAAAGGCTGTTGCCAATGTAAATAGCCAGATTCGTAGTGCGCTTTTAAATACTGATGTCACTGAGCAGCAGCGCATTGATGACGCTATGATCGCTCTTGATGGTACTGATAACAAAGATAATTTAGGTGCTAATGCAATGCTTGCCGTGTCACTGGCAGCGGCTAAAGCGGCGGCTCAAGCAAAGAGTTTGCCTCTACATCAGTATATTGCTGACCTGCGCGATCAAACCTCGCTTACTATGCCTGTACCGATGATGAATATTCTCAATGGTGGTGAGCATGCTGATAATACTGTCGATATTCAAGAGTTTATGATTGAACCGGTTGGTTTTACCAGCTTTTCAGAAGCGCTACGAGCAGGTACTGAGATTTTCCATAGCCTAAAGTCAGTACTAAAATCACAAGGTCTAAATACTGCTGTGGGCGATGAAGGCGGTTTTGCACCGAACCTACGTAGTAATGAAGAAGCCATTACGGTTATTATGCAGGCCATTGAACAAGTAGGTTATAAAGCCGGCAAGGATATTCACTTAGCGCTTGACTGCGCGGCCAGTGAGTTTTACAAAGAAGGTCAGTATATCTTGGCAGGCGAGGGTAATAAGGCTTTTGATAGCCAAGGGTTCTCCGACTATTTGGTTGGTTTGACGCGTCAATATCCAATCATCTCTATCGAAGATGGTCTTGATGAGTCTGATTGGGATGGCTGGAAATACTTGACTGAGCAGATTGGTGATAAAGTACAATTGGTCGGTGATGATTTGTTTGTAACCAATCCGGCTATTCTACAAGAAGGTATTGATAAGCATATTGCCAATGCCATCTTGATCAAGTTTAATCAAATCGGCACACTATCAGAAACTTTGGACGCTATTTATTTGGCAAAGAAAAATGGCTACGCAACGATCATCTCGCATCGTTCAGGAGAGACCGAAGATAGCACCATTGCTGATTTAGCGGTTGGTACGGCAGCAGGACAAATCAAAACTGGCTCACTATGCCGCTCTGACCGCGTAGCGAAGTACAACCAGCTGCTACGTATCGAACAGCAAGTACGGGCAAGCTATCGTGGCGCAGATGAATTTATTGGGCTACGTGGTTAAAAAACTTTGATAGACAAAGTATCTAGAACCCTTGGTTTAATTTTGCCAGCTGGCTCTGATAATCGCTAGGTAACATAAACAGATAGCACCGTTCTGTTTGTACGTGTTATAAGTGTTGCCTAGCCTATGTTTTATGCTAATTTTTATACTTTACTTTCTTGTTTGGCGCCGCTTTATTATGAAATACTTTAGCCAGTTTATGCTACTAGCTTTAGCCGTTGCCGTGCTATTAGGGCTGCAATACCAGTATTGGTGGGGAGAAAACGGTCGATTTGAGCGTAATAAATTACTAACTCAAATTGAAGAGCAGCAGCGCTTAAACGATAGTCAAGTAGCTGCAAACAACTTACTACGAGCTGATGTTCATGATCTAAAAAACGGTCTTGAAGCCGTAGAGGAGCACGCGCGCTTAGACTTAGGGCTCATAAAACCTAATGAAACTTTTGTACAAGTTTCAACCGCACCAACTACTCATAGCCGTAATTAGACGTCAATTACAATGGCATACTATAAACCGTTTTCTCTTTATCTATGATCCTGTCTATATTCTTAGCTACCTTTATATTGTGAGGTAAAGATATAAGTATGCAACCTCGTATATACGCTATGATTGTAGCGGCTGGTCGCGGCAGCCGTTTTGGTACCGATACGCCCAAACAGTATTTTTCTTTGCAAGGTCAAACCTTGTTACAGCATAGTGTCGCAAGGCTCGGCTGTAGTCGTTACATTCATAGTTGTTTGCTAGTCATAGCCGCAGATGATCGCACTGCTCATACTCTCAATTTTAAGCTTCCCGTCTCTTATGCTATCGGTGGTAACGAGCGCTGGCAGTCAGTATATGCAGGTTTAAGAGCAATAGCAGATGCTGGTGCTAATGAAGAGGATTTAGTACTCATTCACGATGCAGCACGTCCCGCTGTGCCTAGTACTGATATCGATCAAGTCATCGAAGCGGCTATACTAGAGCCTTACGGTGCTATTTTAGCCGCTCCTGCTGTTGATACTTTAAAAGAGTCCTATAATTTATCTACAGCTGAGTCTATCTCTGAAGATAGCAATTCTTCGTATATCAAACGTACTATTGATCGTAGTACCGTATGGCAAGCGCAAACCCCACAAGTGTTTCGAATCGGTCAACTACGCCAAGTATTAGCTTATGTGGCTAAGCACAGACTTACTATTACGGATGAAGCCAGCGCATTTGAGCATTTAGATATGCCTATACGCTTAGTCACTGGTAGCCGTCAAAATATCAAACTGACCTATCCAAGTGATGCTTCACTATTGACAGCCATACTTGATGCGCAGTCTTAGTCGTTTCACTCTGTTATTACCCTTTGACAATACTATCTCCCCTCGATAAAGTCCTTTCTTGTCTTGATAGTCCCCATCAACAATCATTATCAGTATTTTCTACTTCGTTTCCTAGTAATAGTCACTCAAAATATGAGGCTCTACTAAAACGTTTATAGATGAATATCTATAAACGTTTTAGTAGAACATATCTATTTTCGCTGTAACCCTTTAAATATATACATTGCAGAATATAATTCAAAAATAAAATACTTTTTAGTTACAATAAATAATCGTATCTTGATTACAATGATTTGCTTTACTCACCGAATTGCCTTATTATGTAACTAAGTTAATACAATAAATAATAAAAGATTAGCAATAGAAAGAACATATATTTAAACTTCTTAGTTTTTCTACATAATGAAGTTTAGGAGCGAATATATATTTAACTATAAAGGGCAGTTAGTTGTTATATGCTATGACTATGCACCACTTAAAAGTTGAAGATCTCTATCAGTTTGTATACATAAGTAGAATCACATCTACTGGATTGTCTAGTGCTAGTACTTTAAATGATATTGCAAAAACTGCTTCACAGAACAATCGTAAAAATCATATTACCGGTGTGCTGTGTTATGGCAACGGTTATTTTTTTCAATATCTAGAAGGGTCGGAACAGGCATTAACTAATTTAAAAAATCGACTATTAATGGATGATCGCCACAAAGATTTGCAGTGTCTTGAGTTTGCTGCCATCAACAAGCGCTGCTTCGCTGAATGGTCGTTACACAGTATTGTACTTGAGCGCTGGCTGATCAGCGATCCTAGAGCTAAAGCACTTCTGCCATTCAAGCCTTATCATTGGGCACCAGATAAATGGAGGCAATTTTTGAAAATTTTGCAAAATTATCATAAAGAACAAGAAAAAACAGATCAAGCTGATGTACAACCAATTAAATATAATGCGTTAGGAGTGACTTTGGGTAAAGTTGTTGGCCAGCATCAAGCTTTTTTCTTAATTCAAACGGTACTAGGTGCACTAATTATACTTACGCTGTTATGGTTTATGTTGTCAGACAAATTCTAATCTTAAGCCTACTAGTATTTATCAAACTGAGATTCATTAAAAAGCCAGCATTTTGCTGGCTTTTTAGTGGAAGGACTCTTATCCTGTAACCGCTAGATACGTTAGTTCTTAACGGTCAGTTCTTAAAAACAGTATCTACAACTAAAAGTCTATGTTTAAATATAAATAGGAATAAAAAAACCCTCAAAATCTATAAGATTTTGAGGGTTTTCACTTAGGTCGGACGACCCATAATATATGGCGTCCCCAGGGGGATTCGAACCCCCGTTACCGCCGTGAAAGGGCGGTGTCCTAGGCCTCTAGACGATGGGGACTAGTAACGCTTCAGCCGCTTTCACCGTTTATGCTGAAGTTGTGCGTATTCTAATAGCGTCGATGTTTACTGTCAAGCTTTTTTCGGCGTTTTTTTAACATCAGATATCTTTTTTTAAGCGCTCTTCTTGGATGCAAGTCTTTCTTTTTTAAATGATAACGAATCCATAAAGATGTGCAAATACTAATGGAAATAGCAAGCACCATATAGCCAAGAATAGTGCCCCATAACTTAACTTGTGGATCCATGGCAAAGTCCTTTTTATGCGCTTAAACAGCTTAAATAATAAGCTATGTATGCAATACAAAGAATGCAAAAGTAACTTATACCATTTATAAGGATATTATCGCCTCATAATAGTCAGCGAGTAGGTCGGTAGTTATACAAAAGTAATGCTACAAACCGTATGCTGAATAACGATGAAGCCTTTTAATGTCTTTTCAATCATATCCCTATTGATCGCAAAATCAAGACGGCAAAGTTAGAATAATAGTAACTGTAACTAATAAAATATAATCAACAAAATATTCGATTATTCATCATTACTATCGTTTAACTCTACCTTGGTTTGTTCAGTATGTAAAGCATTGGGCAGCATAGGATAGTGATTGAGGATATGACAAAATAGTTCGGCTGTTTTTTGCGTATCATAGAGCGCCGAATGAGCATCGTTGCCATCAAAATCAAGTCCAGCTGCTTTGCAAGCGCGTGCTAGTACCGTTTGACCGAATGCTAAGGCAGATAAAGTCACCGTGTCAAATACTGAGAACTGGTGAAAAGGATTGTGGCTTTTGCTATTGGTACGCAGTACTGCTGCATTTAAAAATGCTAAATCAAAGTGAGCGTTGTGACCTACCAACACGCACTGACGACAGCCCTCAGCGCGGCGTACTTCTTTTAACCCTTTAAAAATACGTCGCAGCGCAGTTTTTTCCTCTTCTGCAATTGCTTTGCGCATCGGATTATTGGGGTCAATACCAGTAAAGGCTAATGAACGCGGCTCTAAATTTGCTCCCTCAAAAGGGTCAATATGAGCGTTTAGAGCCTCTCCAGGATAAAATATTCCCTGTTCATTGAGCAAAATTGGAATACAGGCAATCTCCAAGAGGGCATCAGTTTGAGCGTTAAAACCTGCTGTTTCCACATCGACCACAACAGGCATAAATTTGCGAAAACGCTCTTTTAGTTTCTTTGGTGACGCTATGTCTGAAGTACTTTCATCAGTACTATTGCTGATGCTATCATTGATAATATTGTCGCTGTTTATAGGGGCAGCTGCGCTATCGTTGGGTAACATCGTTTCATTCGGGACGGTCATATAAGTTAAATCACTGTTATCAGTCTTAATAGAAGGGTACTGCAGGCGGCAATAATTTATCACTTGAGTCGCCCATAATTTAAGCACCTTATTATTCAGGCGATCTATAGTCTAAACGATCTATAGTTTAAGCGATTTATAGTTTGAGCGACCAAGGCAAGGTCTCACCAGCCATCAAAGGTGTTAGCGTTGAACCATCAAAATAAGGGTAGTTTGTAGGTACTTGCATGGGCTGATTAACCAACGTAACTGTAGTTTCATTAACAGGTAGACCATAAAACTGGGGACCAAAACGACTAGTAAAACCCTCTAATTTATCAAGCTTACCCACGCTATCAAACGCCGTGGCATATAAGGGTAGTGCTATTGACGAGCTGTAACAGCCTGCGCAGCCGCAAGCTGCTTCTTTTTGATCGGTAGCATGCGGCGCTGAATCTGTACCCAAAAAGAACTTTGGGCTGCCACTAGTAGCGACGTCTAACAGTACTTTTTGATGACTTTCGCGCTTTAAGATGGGCAAACAATAAAAATGCGGTTTGATTCCACCCAAGAGCAGATGGTTACGGTTGAACATTAGGTGCTGCGGGGTAATAGTAGCAGCAACTTGATTACCTTGAGCTAAGATAAAGTCAGCGGCATCGCTGGTAGTGATATGCTCCATCACGATTTTAAGCGCTGGGAACTTGGCGATGATTTGTCCAAGTATGTCCTCTAAAAAACGTTTTTCGCGATCAAAGATGTCAATATGATCATGAGTAACTTCACCATGGAGCAATAAAGGTAGGTTGTATTTCTCCATAGCTTCAAACACAGCAACGCAGGCATTGATATCTGTCACGCCATCAGCTGAATTAGTCGTAGCGCCAGCGGGATAAAGCTTCACCGCTTGCACGATGCCAGATTGCGCTGCTATTTCAATATCTTTTGCTGTAGTGTTGTCGGTCAGGTATAAGGTCATACGCGGGTCAAAAGCTGCTTTGCGATCACTATCTACAGCGCTGCTTTGTAGCTGCTGCAGGATGCGCTCGCGATAAGCGCTTGCATCGTTGACGTTCTTCACTGGAGGCACTAAATTTGGCATACAGATGACGCGGTTGAAGCTACTGGCAGCATGCGGTACCGTCGTTGCTAGTGCTTGATCATCACGTAGATGAATGTGCCAATCATCTGGCTGTAGCAAGGTTAGCTCTTTAATCGAATTGGTAACAGGAATCATAGGGTTCTATGTCTTAAAATACGAGAGAAAAGGAGTGGTGAACGATAATGTAAGCTAGGCAATTAAGCAGTCCATTTATAATAACTAGCTTGTAACTATGATAACAGGTTTCAGAGTCTGACTGAATATATACGCAGATATAAGTGGCTTATTTGGGAGAGAAAAGCGTTCTTTGAACCAATAACGTACAATTCATCGAATCGCTGCGCGCTTGCACTTTTGCCTCTGATGAATATGATGTACACTGAGTGGACAATTTGCCCCTCCAATTTATTTTTGTTATTAAACTTTCCTATTAGGAGTTATATATGGCTCAGCTTGATCCCAAAAACATCAACAAAATTGTCTTAGCCTATTCAGGCGGGCTAGATACTTCAATCATCGCCAAATGGTTGCAAGAGACTTATGATGCCGAGGTTATTACCTTTACCGCTGATATCGGACAAGGCGAAGAAGTCGAGCCTGCTCGCGCTAAAGCTGAAGCAATGGGTATCAAGAATATTCATATTGAAGATCTGCGTGAAGAGTTTGCTCGCGATTATGTGTTTCCAATGTTTCGTGCCAACGCTATTTATGAAGGTGAGTATCTGTTGGGTACCTCTATCGCTCGTCCGCTAATTGCCAAACGTTTGGTTGAAATAGCTAAGGAGCATGGTGCTGATGCTATTAGTCATGGTGCAACAGGCAAAGGCAACGACCAAGTCCGTTTCGAGCTGGGCGCTGTTGCGCTGTCCCCCGACGTGGTAACGATCGCACCTTGGCGTGAATGGGATCTCTCTAGCCGGGAGAGCTTGATGCAGTATGCCAAAGAGCATGACATTGCTATCGATTATGCGGGAAATAAAACCAAGTCTCCTTATTCAATGGATGCCAATTTGCTGCATATCTCCTACGAAGGCGGTATTTTAGAAAACCCTTATGCTGAGGCAGAAGAAGATATGTGGCGCTGGTCAGTGAGTCCAGAAGAAGCTCCGGATGAGCCGCAATATCTAGAGTTGGAATATGAGAAGGGTGATATTGTTGCAATCGATGGCGAAGCGCTAAAGCCTTATGAGATTATGACTAAGCTCAATGACATCGGCGGTAAGCACGGTGTTGGCCGCTTAGACATTGTCGAAAACCGCTACGTCGGTATGAAGTCGCGCGGCTGCTATGAAACTCCAGCAGGGACGATTATGCTTAAAGCACACCGCGGTATTGAATCATTAACCTTGGATCGTGAAGCGGCGCATCTTAAAGATGAGCTTATGCCGCGCTACGCAAAGATTATCTATAATGGTTATTGGTTTAGCCCTGAACGTATGATGCTACAAGCTTTGATTGATAAGTCGCAAGAGTATGTTAATGGCACAGTGCGGGTAAAACTGTATAAAGGTAGCGTAAGCGTAGTAGGCCGCAAGTCAGACGATTCGTTATTTGATGAAAAAATCGCTACTTTTGAAGATGATGCTGGCGCGTATGACCAAAAAGATGCTGAAGGTTTTATCCGCTTAAATGGTCTGCGTCTGGCTATCGAAGCCAGCCGTGGCCGTGATCTATCTAAGTAATGTTAAACTTGTTAAGTAAATAAAAAACAGAGACCTTGATGTCTCTGTTTTTTATGACACCTTGTTTATAAGGTTTACTCTTTAAAAAGATAATAGCTGACAAGATTGTTCTAGCGATTTAATGTTTGGCGTTCTTTGTTTTATTAATGCCCGTTGGTAGCACTGTTTTCCTCATCTATCTTAACGATAGCGACATCTTGTTGAACACGCTGTTCACTCGCTTTTTGTTCTAGTACTGCTTCAGTCGTAGGTACCACACTATTAGATTGTTTGATTTGGTACTTTAGCAGTGCCAAAGCTCCTAAGACTGCAATTACCAAAATCGTCAGTACGAGCGCAGGATCTTTCCAAAGCGGTCTTGGTTTATCATATTCGATAGGCTTCTCACTGGTCGTAGTAGGGGTATTGTCTTTATTAGTATCCATAAACCCTAAACTAACCAAAGGCCGAGTCGGTGCTTCTAGAGGTTCTGAGGTAATACGTAGACGTTTGCGACTTAGATAAATGTCACAGATTTTCGCCAGCTGTAATAACCAGCGTTGATGCGGCAACGCAATAGCTGGCATTTGAGCAAATACTAGCATATCATCATGTTGACCCTCTGGACTGGTATCGCCTACGCGACCAATAGCTTTTAAATAATTGGGCGTGGCTTGTTGCATATCTTGAGTCTGAGTTCCAAGCTTTGGTTCAAAATTCATTAGCTTGTACCAATAGGGGTCGAATACTGGAGGCGTAGTAGCCAAGTCTGTAACCAAAGCTGTAGAATCATCAGGTAAGGAAACTGCAAAACGCTGTTTTGATAAAAACTGAGGTTGTAGATCAAACCATTTCTCCACCTCTTCGTTGTCAAGTTTGCTATAGTCCACCAAGATGGCAAGCTCGCGTAGTACAATAATGCACAGACAAGCAAGCAAAGTTTGTACTTGCGACGTCGTAGCTTGTATTTGCGTAGCAATGTACTCGCTCGCTTCTGTAATACGAGCGCTGTTACCAAAGACAGTTTCTATAACATCATTACGATAATATAACGTCGCATCGATAGTGGCAAAATTCATAGAGTTATATTTACGTAGCTCTTTAACTGCACTACGACTAAAGAGCTTTTTGCTGACTACTGAACCTTGATTGCGCTCTTGATAAGCAAGTAAGGCAGTCACAATAGCTTGTAGGCTACTGCCAAGCGCAAGCTGGACTTGGGGTAGTGACAGCTTAGCTGTGTCGGCTAAGAGTGATATCATGGGCTGAGTATCTTGATATAAAAAATCATACATCGACACGCGCGTCGGTGAAATAGTTGTCATAATTTTCTAGCATCAAAAAGTGTGCCTCTATAGTACGGTGCAAGTTATCCTGACACAATCCCCTAACATTAGAAATTTTTTATTATTCTATAAATTTTAGTATTAATAGTATGAAACTATAGAGAAAATTTATGATAAGTAACGATCAATCAAACGTACGGCTAATTATTGATATTGCTCAGCAAACCTTGACGCTGTATCGACAGCAAACTAAGATTCGCTGTTATACGATATCTACGGCCAAAAATGGGATTGGCAGTCAGCAAGACAGTGGCTGTACACCGCTTGGCAAACATGCTATCGCACAAAAGATTGGCGTAGATCAGCCTATTAATAGTGTGTTTGTCGGTCGCGTGCCTACCGGTGAGATTTATGACCCTAGTTTGGCTGATAAATACCCTGATCGTGACTGGATACTTAGCCGTATTTTATGGCTACGAGGTTTAGAGACAGGTATTAACAAAGGGAGCAATGACCAGGGTGGCTGCGATACTTATGAGCGTTATATCTATATCCATGGTACGCCTGATAGCGAACCTATGGGCATGCCTTACTCACATGGCTGTATACGTATGCGCAATCAAGATATCATAGAGTTATTTACACAAGTTATTGAGGGTACGCCCGTCTCTATTGTTGCAGCTTAGCCAAAGTGTCGTAAAAAAGCACTTACCAAAACCTGTCGCTATCTTGAACTTTATCTAAACGCTTCTGGCAGCGCTTGCCGCTCTGTTTTTGGCTTGCTGCCAACCAGCCAGCACCATATAGTGCATTAGCATCTGTACTTGCTTTTTGTTTATAGTGCTGCTGGTAGTAGACCTTGTTGAGATGACAATTTAGAGTCTTTTGGGCTTTTTTTACTCTTTTTAACCAGCGTTTGAGGGTCTTTTTGGACTCTTTTTTATGATATAAGGGCGCAGCAAACTCACTAAGGTAGCGTAAGCTCGTTAGGTGATAGTACAGCTGTGCTAGCTTATCTTTATCAGTACTATCTGCTTTATTCTCGCTACTATCGACAAAGCTTTGCAAGGCTTTGAGCAATTTATCATATTGTTTGGAGAGGTTTTTTGCTACTTTATCGAAAGCCAATTTATCGGCTTGCGGCTCAATGCTTGGATCACTCATAGTAAAGGCTATCATCTCAAGTAAGGTCAGCTGAAAATCGTTAGCACGCACGGTATCGATAGGAGTAATTTTAATATCGTCAATATCGGTGCTCCAATCAACTGCAGGAGCGCCCTGTTGTCTAAGCTTATATTCTACGTAATCGCTCAGGTAGCTAAGTTTACCATAGTCATCAAGCAGGCTTGCCGTTTGTTCTAATATCGGTAGCCACTCAGGATTGAGCTGATCGGAGAAATTTTGCAGGGTTTTAAGACTGGTATGTAAACGCTGTATACCGTTATGCAACTGTGAAACATGCTCGTAATCTTGGCTGCCAGCGACAATAGCACTGCTATTAGGCAAAATCTGCAATAAACAATTATGTACAACCGCTCGTATAAAAGCGGGCATACTGGTGTCAGCCTCAACATCTAATTGCTTGAGATTAGCCTTGATTGCTGGACTGTAGTCTTGATTATGTAGGAGTAAGCCGCCGCGTTCAGCCTTTGTGACGGTCGATAGATATAATTTGTAGCGCTTACACCACGTCTTTGCTGTCGTAAATAAAAAGTCCAGATCTCCTGATACCAGTTCAAACTCTATCTCTTGTATAGACTGGCGGTGGTTGTCATCCTCCCCGTGGATAATGTCACCGTAGTCATAAGCGATCTCAATGCTGCTCTTTGCACCATTATCATCTTCTGTTACCAGGCGCGTGATGCGCTCTATGTCCGTAACATAGAGACGGCTTAGTTTTTTGGTAAGTTTCTTGAGTTTAAAATCAGCCAGTAAAGGTTCAATGGAAGTGTCTTTGTAGATCGTTAAATCGGGCATAAGCTTCTGAGACTTCAGCATTGCCTGTACCTGTTCATTATCTAATAGGGCATTGTGCTCAAGCCTTGCTACAATACCATCGCCGCCTGCTTTGATGGTTTGCACCCAAGTATCACCTTCACGGCGGATACGAAGGCCGATGCCAGCTTGCGCTAACTTTTGATCAGAGGTATCGTAGTAATGCGCTGCCATCTGCGTCACTTCTGAGGACTTAACCTTCGCCTGTCGCAGCAAACCTTTTAGACGTGCTTTTGGCACCAAAAACTTTAGCTCTATCTCTTGCATAACGCTCCCCTTTTTGTGAGATTTTTATAGTTAGCATTTTTATCAGTACTGTATCAGTACTACCATCCTATGAAAGCTGCTAGACAATAACAAGTAAAACTTAACTATAAAAAAAGCCGCCCTATTGAGATAGGACGGCTTTTACAGTGAGAGTTTGTATTAGTTATAGGTTACGTATAAAAAGTTACCTATAATTAATTACTCGATATGACTCAACTACGAGAATTGATTCATGGTGTTTTTGCCACCACCAGCTTTTAGAGCATTGTCACCTGAGAAGATCTCTTTGTGATCATCGCCAAGATCAGAACCTGCCATAGCTTGGTGCTTGACACAAGAGATGCCTTCACGAATCTCTTTACGCTGTACGCCTGCAGCATAAGCAAGCATACCTTCTTCACCAAAGTAGCCTTTAGCCAACTCATGAACGCTAAGAGCAGTGGTGTGATAAGTCGGTAAGGTGATCAAGTGATGGAATACACCCGCTTCACGTGACGCATCTTTTTGGAAGTTCTTAGCTGCGATGTCAGCCGCTTCATCAAGCTCAGTACCGTCGTAGTCGCTGCTCATCAAATTATTCTTATCATAAGCTGAGATGTCTTTACCTTCTTCTTCCCACTGAGCGATCACTTGCTTACGGAAGTTTAGCGTCCAGTTAAACGATGGGCTGTTGTTGTATACCAGTTTCGCTTTTGGCTGCTGCTCTTTAATACGATCAACCATCATTTTGATGTGTTCAACGTTTGGCGTTGGGGTCTCAATCCACAGTAGATCAGCACCGTTCTCAAGAGCAGTAACACAGTCAAGTACCACGCGGTCGATATTGGTGTCTTCACGGAACTGGTATAAACCGTTCGCTAAACGAACCGGACGTACTAGTTTGCCGTTGTGCTTAAGCAAGCTGTCGTTCTCTTTAGCATTCTCTAAAGTAACTTCTTCCATCTCGATAAAGTCGATGTACTTAGAAGCAAGGTCGCCTGGCTCTTCAGATACTGGAATCTTTTGCGTCAGTGACGCGCCTTCAGAATCTGTACGCGCAACGATGATACCGTCTTCAACACCAAGCTCTAAAAAGGCATAACGAATAGCGTTTAGTTTTGAGATAAAGTCTTCATGCGGTACGGTTACTTTACCTGCTTGGTGACCACATTGCTTAGCATCAGATACTTGGTTTTCGATCTGGATAGCACAGGCACCAGCTTCAATCATTTGCTTGGTTAACAAGTAAGTCGCTTCTTCATTACCGAAGCCGGCATCAATATCAGCGATAATTGGCACGACGTGTGAATCAAAGTTTTCGATTTTATCTAAGATAGCTTTAGTGTCTTGACCGGCTTCTTCAGCAGCGTTTAGCTCACGGAAGTAGTCATTCAATACTTTAGCATCAGCTTGACGCAGGAAAGTATAGATCTCTTCGATTAGTTTAGGTACTGAAGTTTTCTCGTGCATAGACTGGTCGGGAAGGGGACCGAATTCAGAGCGCAGAGCGGCTACCATCCAACCTGATAAGTAGATGTAAGTCTTTGCTGTGGTACCAAAGTATTTTTTCTTAGCATACATAGTCTGCTGGGCGATAAAACCATGCCATGCTCCTAAAGATTGGGTGTACTGAGACGTGTCATTGTCATAGTCTTCCATATCTTGACGCATAATTTTTGCAGTATACTTAGCGATATCTAAACCAGTTTTGAAACGGTTTTGTACCATCATACGTGCAGCATCAGTTTCACTGATATTTTGCCAGTTACCGTGCTTTTGCTTTAATTCGCGTACTAAATCGATTGCTGACTTATAGCTAGTTGACATTTAGAGTCTCCTGGTGGTGAATAAAAGAGTAAATTAAAATAATTAAGATGATTTTGGCCTAGATAAAAAGATGCTGGCAGAAGTAAAAATTTGAAATATAAGCTTCTTGCGTGAGCAATCTCTACTAAACTATAAGAAAATTTCGATAAAAGCAATTAAAAACCTGTCTATTTGGTCAGCTTTTATTTTTTAGTTTCCTTTTTGAACGGTTATTTTGTAATTAATTGACTGTTTTATAAGGATTTTTTGGCTAATGAAGTAACTAACATCCTAAAGCATATAAGATATTTATCCAAGCCTAGAAAAATAAGCATAAAAATTAAGTTTTCATAAGACAGGGTAATAAATTTTATGTCCGTATTTCAGCACGAAAATGCGATAAAATACACTTGTTAGCTCATCTATTAAAATACATAGTAACAGTCTAATGTTGAATAGTGCATAATGAGCGCTTGCTAGCCACTATAGCTAGGTTACCTTGATTTATCTAGTTTATGATTATTATCTTGGGTATTTCGTTGGGTTATAATGTATATAAAACAATGGTTTATAGTAGGTAGGTTCAGTTATAATAAGTATATTCCAAAATAATTAACACAAAAATATCTTTATATTATGCTGTTGTAGATGAGTTGTAATAAACGACAGGTCAAAAATACTACGTTTGTGGTAGCATTTATTCTAAAGTAAAGAGACATATATATGAATTTGCAGCGCGTTGATTTGAATTTATTAGTACATTTAGATGTATTGTTACGAGAAAAGAACGTTACACGTGCCGCTGAGCAATTAGGGATCACTCAGCCTGCTATGAGTAATATACTACGCCGCTTACGCAAACTGTTTAATGATCCGCTATTGGTGCGTTCATCTGAAGGAATGACACCGACCGAACGAGCTTTAGAGCTACAACCACGCATTCGTGAGATACTCGCTGATCTGACTCAGGTACTTGAGCCGCGTACGGAGTTTCGCCCATATAGCACGTCACGTGTCTTTCGCATTATGACCTCAGACTATGCTGAGGCAACGTTAGTACCAAGGCTAGTCAAAGCATTGCGCGCAGAGGCGCCTAATGTCATTTTAGATTTTTTGACTCCATCAGATGTCTCTTATCGTGATATGGAGCAGGGTCGTGTTGATCTGGCCATCAATCGCTTTAATGAGATACCGCAAAGCTTTCATCAGGTGTTGGTTTGGCGCGATACCTTTAGTTGTCTGCTATCTTCTGAAAGCCCTTATGCCAATCGCTTCAATCTAAAAAACTATCTAAAAGCGCAGCACGTCTGGGTATCAAAGACAGGTATGGGTGTAGGTTTTGGGGTCAATCCAGAAAAGTCAGGTGGTCTTGGCTCTATTGATCAAGCATTGCAGCGCCTTGGACAAAAACGACAAATCAGTGTCTTTACTCGTCATTATCAGATGCCTGCGATGCTTGCTGCGAATAAAGATTTAATCGCTACCTTACCGACGCGCGTGGCACGGATGCAGGCCAACAATGACAGTATCGTGATGAAAGAGCCACCATTTTTTATTCCTGAATTTGAGCTGACGATGGCTTGGTCACCACTACTGCAGCATCACCCTGCGCATCGCTGGTTACGTCAGCTTATTATGCATGTAGCACGCCAGGTTGTCGCTGATGAGGACAATACCGAACAAGAAATACCAGCGATTAGTAGTCTGTTTTAAGGTTTAATAGTTTTATCATTTGTGTGAATAGTCTGTACCAAAAAGCGATTAGTAATTATCTTCTATAAGATAGAATCAATATGTTACTTAATATATTTAACATTATAGAAGGTCAATTGTCTTATTACTTCAAGCCTCGTCTTATAAAGTGGTCACACTGTTAACATCTTCAAAACACTTCTTTATATGTTGTAAACCTAAACACTAAATTTTCTGTTATGCTGTTCGTTGTTAAGAGAAAAGATAAGAAAAACTATTATTGTTAAGATATACGATACTGTAAATATCAACAATGTACTTATAAATATTATTATAGATAGTTTTAGAGAATTTATACTCTTAACTCATTTTATATAAATCAGATACTTAGAAATAAATAGGAATAACAGTTATGGCAGATATTACTACAGTAAATCCAGCGACAGGCGAAAACATTAAAGAATACAATTATATGAGTAATGATGAGGTCAACAAAATTGTTGAAGCATCGCATCAAGCGTTTCTAGAATGGCGCAAAACTAGCCACGAAGAGCGTGCAAAGGTTATTAATTCCATTGGCGATACGCTAATGAAGTATAAAGAAGAGCTATCTCGTCTTATGACTGAAGAGCGTGGTAAACTCTATAGCCAAAGCTTAAGCGAGGTTGATCTTTGCAAAGCAATTTGTGATTATACCGCAGAAAAAGGGGTTGCTGCACTTGCCGATGATGAACGTGACATTGAAGGTCTCAAAAAAGGTATCGTTACCTATCAGCCTATCGGTGTTATCTACGGCATGCAACCTTGGAACTTCCCAGCTTATCAAGTGTTCCGTTATACTATTGCTAATTTAATGGCAGGTAATAGCGTTCTGCTTAAGCATGCGGCGAATGTCACTGGTTCTGGCTTACTTATCGAAAAGATATTCCATGAGTCTGACCTACCAAATGATCTATTCCGTACGATCTTAATTGATCATGATCAGTCAGAAGTACTGATCGGCCATGATAGAGTACGCGGTGTGACGCTTACTGGTAGTGATGGTGCAGGTAGCATCGTTGGTCAGCAAGCTGCAAAAGAAATCAAAAAAGCAGTCTTAGAGTTGGGCTCAAATGACGCCTTTATCGTTTTGGAAGATGCTGACTTAGAGCTTGCAGTACAAACTTGTACTCTAGCGCGTCTGATAAATAATGGCGAAACTTGTGTTGCTGCAAAGCGCTTTATCGTTGTCGACAGTTTATATGATGAGTTCCGTAAGCGTATCGTTGAAGAGTTCGAAAGCAAAAAAGCAGGCGATCCAATGGACGACAGCTCGGATCTTGGTCCATTAGCCCGCAAAGATCTGCAAGAAAAATTGCATGAGCAAGTAGAAGAGAGTGTGAGCAAGGGCGCTACTATATCTGTCGGTGGTAAGTTACCAGAAGGTAAAGGCAGCTTCTACCCAGCGACTATTTTGGAAAATGTCGAAAAAGGTCAGCCCGCTTATGATGATGAGCTATTTGGTCCTGTAGCGTCACTAATACGTGCTAAAGATCAAGATGATGCCTTACGTATCGCTAATGACAGCCGTTATGGTTTAGGTGGCGCTATCTTCTCTAAAGATGAAGACAAAGCTATTCGTTTAGCTAATGAGCAGTTTGATACCGGTATGGTCTATATCAATGGTTATGGCCTCGCAAACCCAGCACTACCTTTTGGTGGCGTGAAAAACTCAGGTCATGGTCGCGAGCATGGTGGTTTTGGCATCAAAGAGTTTGTAAACATCAAAGGTGTCCATGTTCATAACAGCTAAGAACACGTACAGATTTTAAAGTTAAAATGCTTTAAACAGTAGATACTGAAAAGCCCAGTCATTCATAAATTGAGTGACTGGGCTTTTTTGTGGTCGATAGTCTTAAATGATTACTATTTTTCTTTGCTTTTTGACCTTACTTTAACTGTTTAAATATAGCATCAAAGGTAATATCGGCATATAGCTGTGTCGCTGGTTTGATAATTGTTCGTTGTTCAACGATAATACACCTTTTGCGATAAGCATAATTGTCCAAGGTAACAGCTGATGTTCAAGCTTCTGCACGCGCGTTTGCAAACTGTCAGCAGTATCTTTTTGATGCACTTCTAGTAGGGCTTGGGTCAGGACAGCGCCTGCATCAAGCTCAGCGGTGACGATATGAATGCTACAGCCATGCTGACGTTCACCTGCCTGTATGGCCCGCTGATGAGTGTCTAGGCCTTTATAAGCAGGCAATAAAGCAGGATGCAGATTAATCATCGGCGCTGGCGTGTTATCAATGAATTCAGCACTTAATACCCGCATAAAACCAGCCAATACAATCAGATCAGGTTGCCATGTAGTTAGCTGCGCGCTAGCATGAGTTTCAAAGGTCTTAATCCCCATACGTTTGCCGCTAGCAACGTGTGACAACACTGCTACTGGAATAGTGGCATCTTTAGCACGGGTAATAGCATAGGCGTCTTCACGGTTGCTAATGACGCCTACTATTTCAATGGGTAGCGCACCTGCTTGCATCGCATCAATTAATACTTGCAAGTTGCTACCACTGCCTGATACCAATACTGCAATGCGTAATGGCTTATGATTATCTTTTTCGTTGCTGTCTGACATTAACGGTACACCACTGCATCCGCCTGATCATTAGTGCTGCGCTTGACCATTGCGCCTAACTGCCAAGCATTTTCGCCAGCATCATTCAAAGTTTTGATAGCAGTTTCTGCTTTATCTTTAGGCACTACGATGACAAAGCCCACACCGCAGTTAAAGGTGCGATACATCTCGCTTTGAGCAATATTACCTTCGGCTTGTAACCACGTAAATAGCTCTGAGAACTGCCAGCTACTGGTATCAATACTAGCGGCTAAATTATCCGGCAGTACGCGCGGCAGGTTATCAGTCAGACCACCGCCAGTGATATGCGACATAGCGTGTAGGGCAGAGCTACCAAGGGTATCTTGTAGCGCTTTGATGGCTTTGACATAGATACGAGTCGGTGCCATCAAAGCATCAGCGATAGGCTTACCATCTAGTTGCTTGTCGCTGCTAGTAACATCGATACCGCTAACATCAATAACTTTGCGTACTAGAGAATAACCGTTGGAGTGAGCACCACTAGAGGCAAGCGCAATAAGAACATCACCCTCGCTGACGTTTTTGCCCGTGATGACCTCGCTTTCCTCAACCACACCTACACAAAACCCAGCTAAATCATAATCGTCATCTTGATACATGCCTGGCATCTCAGCGGTCTCACCACCAATAAGAGCACAGTTCGCTAATTTGCAACCTACGCCTATACCAGTCACCACCGTCGCTGCCGTATCAACATCAAGCTTACCGGTCGCGTAATAGTCTAAAAAGAACAAGGGCTCGGCGCCGCAAACCAGTAGATCATTGACACACATAGCAACTAAGTCTATACCAATCGTATCATGACGGTTAAGCTGCAGTGCTAATTTAAGCTTGGTACCAACACCGTCAGTACCGGAGACTAATAAGGGTGAGGTATAACCGGTTGGAATACGGCATAGGGCACCAAAACCACCAAGCCCGCCTACCACTTCAGGTCGCGTAGTGGCTTTGGCCACAGACTTAATCCGCTGTACAAGCGCGTCGCCTGCATCAATATCAACGCCTGCATCTTTGTAGCTTAAAGAGGGCTTATTACTCATAGTCATCTCACAGTTGAGGAGGTAGTAGGGTTTTGTACAAAGAGTATTGTTACTTAAATTACGATGCACGCATTATACCTAAAAGTCGTGCCTACTCGCAAAACAACTTATTAATATCTACCCAAGAATGCAGACAAAATACAAATAAAATTAAAAAACAAAAAATGACTCTTTTTTAGTATACTCTGCGAGAATAGTATTTAGGTTTTGTCCTCATTCTATTATTTTAATTCCACTTAGCCCAGCTTTAGGACTACTAACAATGATATCCCAGCCCATAGATCCTTTTTTTCGACGTTTATTTATTGTCGTTGTTATTGTTGTAGCCTTATTTTTAATAAAGCTGATGTTACCAGTCATCATACCTTTTTTCGTAGCTTTTATACTGGCCTATCTGTTTAATCCTTTGGTAAAAAAACTAACAAAGTATGTCAGACGCTGGATTGCTATCATTGTGGTTTATGCGACTATTACTTTAGGAATGGCATTATTGCTGTGGTGGTTGATACCGACGCTGTGGCATCAGTTGCAAGCGGCGTGGGAATATCTGCCAAGGATTCTTAGCTGGTACAATGGTGCGGTTCGGGACTGGGTCGTCGACAATACTAATATATTAATGCCCGCCTTACAGATTGAAGGTTTTTCTGAAACCTTGGTCAGTTACATGCAAACTCATTATAATGTCTCCGATGCTAGCACTTGGATGAGCCAAATTTTTTCTTCAGGTATGCGCTTTGTTAATAATGCTGGACTGATTGTCTTGGTACCTATTTTAACTTTTTACTTTTTGTTTAACTGGGATCAACGTATTCATACTTGGAAGATGGCTATTCCAGCAGGGTACAATAAAAAGGTAATTGCTATTGCCCAAGAATGTGATCGCGCTTTAATGGAGTTTATTAAAGGACAGCTATTAGTTATGGTGCTATTAGGCGCTATTTATGCAGTACAGCTGCAACTAATCGGTTTAGAGCTGGGGCTAACTATCGGTATGGTGGCTGGTATCGCAAGTTTCGTACCGTATTTAGGTTTTGGTTTGGGTTTTATTGCTGCCATTATAGCTGGGCTATTTCAGTTTGGCTTTGACTGGCTTTATTTATCACTGATTGTGGCTGCATTTTTGGTAGGACAGGCGGCAGAGGGTTATGTACTACAGCCTTTGCTTTTAGGTGATAAAATTGGACTATCGCCGCTGTGGGTGATATTTGCTGTATTAGCAGGTGCTAGCATATTGGGCTTCGTCGGTATGCTCATTGCCCTACCAGTATCAGCAGTACTCAATGTATTGTTCCGGCATCTGTATGCTTATTATCGCTCAACTGACTTTTATAAAGGTCGCGTCCAGTTAGATCTATTTAAAAAAGAGTGACCGTGTTTTGAAAAAGAATATTTCTACCTCAGACCTTAAAACGGGTAAAGCACTTGTCAGTCATTTTATAAATATGGTATATATAGGCGCAGTGTTTATAACACAATTTTTAAGAGATGTGGTTTTTCAATATGGTTTTATCGCACTACCCAAACTAAGTTGACGATCTATGGCGCAAGCACAGCTAAGTCTCAATCTAGACATCAAGCATGATGCAAGTCTCAGTGACTTCTCAGGTCCAGGTTGGATGTCCATTATTGATGCAGTACGGCAATTACATGTTGGACTGATAGGTCAGCTGTATCTATTTGGCAGCCCTGCTACTGGTAAGTCTCATCTGCTGTCCGCTATTTGTGAATCGTTTATTGAGATGAATAAGACAGCAATCTGCCTGTCGCTCAACGAGCTGATTGATACTGATGTTGATGTATTGTCGTCCCTTGAAAATTTTGATGTTATTGCTATCGATGATTTAGAAGTACTCGAACGCAGTAGCTTGTGGCAAGAAGCTTTGTTTCATCTGATTAATCGTAGCCGTGAGGGACAGCGCCAGCTACTATTTGCAGCTGATAAACCTGCTAGTGAACTTCCGTTTCAGTTAACCGATCTGTTAACTCGTCTTGCGCAGGCACCTACTTTTAAAGTACCTAATGGTCACGATTTTGCTGATCGTCAAGCTTTATTGCAATCTATTTTACGCCGCCGCGGTTGGCAGTTTGATGAGCGTATCATTGATCATCTGCTAACAGAGGGGCCTCATCGTATCGGAGCGATGATGGAGGTGCTAAATTACATTCAGCCGATGTTCTCCAATCTTGGACGTAGTAATATATCTAAAGCAGTAATAAGTGATGCGCTACGAACGATCAATGAGCAGACGCTTGCCGCTGAGCTTGCTGATATTAGTCAAGAGACGCAATTGGATAATCAAGCGGCCAGTCAAGACCAACATACTATGTCATTAGATTTTAACAGCCACTAAATCTTTAAATAATACGAAATTTACGTTGAATAATCTCTAATGATTATAAGTTTTTACAACAATACAGAGGTGGGGTACGCCATACCTTTTGCTCACTCTCATCATTACCCATAGGATAACTTATGAAACTCTCTACCTCTTTGCTCAAAAAGCTAACTATTAGCACTTTATTGATAGGTGCAAGCTCAGTATCTATACTCTCACACGCTGCGGTCACCTTATTGGTAGATGACAATATCAAAGTTACAGCGATCAATGGTCAAGAGGTCGAACAAAGTCTTTTGCAGCCTCTAATTAGAGAGTTCACTCTACAGCCAGGCCAGCATGCTATCACTGCTAAATACGATCGCTTGTACAAATTACGCCGCGATGAACATGACTATCTGCGTTCAGGCAATGTTAGCGTCACCGCGCAGTTAGCAGACAATCAAACTTATCGTCTCACTATGCCCAATCAGCCTGAAGAGTACAAGGCGGCTAAAGAATATGCCGACCAGCCCACCTTAGCTATACAGCAAGGAGATACTATAGTAGCCAGTCAGCAAAGCTCAGGAGGCAATAAAGGTGGTATCTTATCAGGGCTAGGTAATGCAATAGGGGGTATATTTGGTGGTGACAATGCTGAGATACAAAATCAGCGAGCGATAGCAGCCTTGAATCAGCCATCTACCATTGCTACTCCTGCGCAGAATAATGTTCGCTCTGGCAATGTCTCTGCTACCACCTATACCGCAGCGCCTGCGACTTCTACTACAAATACCAATCAACCTACCGCTAACACATTAGATAGTTTTATGCAGATTTGGCTACAAGCAACGCCAAGTGAGCGTGAAAAAATGCGTCAATGGATTCAGCAGTAACTCTCTTTGTTAGCTACCCTACCTCTGTTAATAATAATTTTTGCAAAACTCTACACACAAAAAAAGCACCGATAGAGGTGCTTTTTTTGATTCTTAGTTTTTGCTTTATCGTTCTGTTTTATTGAACTAAGATGTTAATTATCCAAAGATCTATTTACCCAAAAAAGCATTGTACATCCAGACCAGTTTTTCTTGCTGTTGTACGTACTCATCAAGCAAGTCAGCAGTACCTTGGTCTTCTGCTTCTGCTGCTGTTGCCGAAACCATGCGTTGCTCTTCGATAAGCGCTTGCAGTCCTTTAACGACTCCTTTAACACACTGGTTGCCATCATGGACGTTTTTATCTTCTTCAATACTAGTATGTTGAGCAAAGTCGCTATAAGCATGTAGCGGTGTTTTACCCAAGGTCAAAATACGTTCAGCAATCTCATCAATCTCTACTTGTAGATTGGTATATAGCTCTTCAAATTGCTCGTGTAGTGAGAAAAAGTGCTCACCCTTAACGTTCCAGTGGTAACCACGGACGTTGATATAAAACATATGATAGCTTGATAACAAGTCATTAAGTTTAGCAACCACAGCACTCATGTCTGCTTTTTCTAGACCGATCTGGTTAGTATTGTTATTTACGTCTGTATTACTCATAATATTGTCCTTATAATATAAGTGTGAATGTGGAATTTTTCTATATAAGCTTTTATATGAAGGTAGAAGTGTAGCAGGGCAATGGTTTTATAGCCATGCTTGTTAATATAACGAAGCTTTTGAGGCTAGTAAAATAACAATTTAAAAGTAGCTATTCTAAAGGCAACCATTTACTAAACAGTATCTGTAAATAGGGCCATAAAATGTCTTCTATACCTCACT
This sequence comes from Psychrobacter sp. M4, assembly GCF_055699795.1. NCBI lineage: Bacteria > Pseudomonadati > Pseudomonadota > Gammaproteobacteria > Moraxellales > Moraxellaceae > Psychrobacter > Psychrobacter sp. M4. The sequence goes on from NZ_CM146740.1 coordinate 876,528, forward strand.
TCTTGATGTTTTATATAATAGCAAAGTAGCGTCAATAAGTTAAATTGAATAAACTAACCTATACAACAGGTTTTATAAAACTACGGACTATCTGTCGCTGCCAAGTGTGACATGATAAAGCACTATTTAACCGGAGCTTGTAAAGTAGTCGTTTGCAAGCCACGAATAGGTACTACTTCTTGCAAATGCTGGCGTACCGTATCGATAGGAAACTTTTGCGTTTGTAGACGTTTGGGTATAATTTGACTGCCTTGTTGCCCTTTTAATTCAAACATCATAAAGATATAGTCATCGGTTTCATCCCAGCTTTTGACTGCGCTCCATGGAATAACTGCTTGCTGAGTTTGGCCGGCACGCATTTGCATCCCGCGCATCTGATTACTACTGAAGTCAGGCTGGTTGACAGGCATGGCCATTACTAGACCATGTTTTTGTACGCCAAGCTTCATCTGGCGCATCTCATTAGGCATCTCTTGCTCTGCTACTTGTTTCTCAAACTCCTTTTTGACATACCATTTAAAGCCAAGCGTACGGATCAGCAGATAAATAGCTACTGCAATCAACATCACCCAAAAAATAATTGTCGAATAGCCTGAAACAAAAATTAGCCCTACAATCGCTAATACGACAACCACTGCCATAATGATCCACTCTTTGGTTTTGAGGCTCTTGAGACCGAAAGAAGGGCTGGCGTTAGTAAATAGCTCGTACTGCGCTTGTTTGAATTCAGCTTCGGTCAGATTTAAAGCGACAGGTTGTAGGGTGTAAGGGTACAAGGCCATAAAGGGTTCTCAAATACTTAAATTAGAAACGGTGGGTGGCAGCTGTCATGCTGTTATTGTTAAGAATAACAAAGTCAGCGCTAAGCAAGATGGTACTAAGCAAAATAACATGCGCTTATCTTACCGAAAAGTACCTTTAAAAGAAACACAATAAGCAGGGTGATATGGCAATAGTCTCATAATCTGCGTCCGAAAACGTAGTCAAATCCATTAGGTCTTGGTATCATAGCAGCCATTTAATTTTGATTGTTTTGACTTTTTCACTCTTAGCGCTACAGGCCACTATTATGATAGACCCTAAACTTTTACGCGGCGACTTAACCGATCTACAGCAGCAATTAGCTACCCGTGGTTATAGCCTTGATATAGAATTTTGGCAGACCATTGAAAACGAGCGTAAATCTTTACAGGTCAAGACCGAAGAACTGCAGTCGCAGCGTAATGCAGGTGCCAAACAAGTTGGGGCATTGAAAAAATCAGGCGAGGATGCAAGTGAGCTGCTTGCGCAAATGCAAAGCGTGAGTGGCGAGATTAAAGCCGCTGAGGAAGAGTTGCGCGGCTTACAAGAGCGTATCAATCAAGCTGCCCTACAAATCCCTAATATCCCAGAGGCGGATGTACCCGTTGGCGAATCAGAAGAAGACAACGAAGAGGTACGCAGATGGGGCGAGCCGCGTAGCTTTGATTTTGATATCCAAGACCATACCTATATCGGTGAGACCTTGGGTATGCTTGACTTTGAAGCCGCTGCCAAAATTACTGGTAGCCGCTTTAGTGTGCTCAAAGGCCAGCTTGCTCAGCTACACCGAGCGCTTATTCAATTTATGCTCAACACTCATACGCTAAAGTACGGCTATACCGAGACTTACGTGCCGTATATTGTTAATAGCGAAAGCTTGATGGGTACCGGTCAGCTGCCAAAGTTTGAAGATGATCTGTTTAAACTTACTAACCATACCAATAACGACGGTACAGACTTCTACTTGATTCCAACTGCTGAGGTGCCAATGACCAATTTGGTACGCGGCGAGCGTTTAGAGGCCAAAAATTTGCCGCTTAAATTCACCGCGCATACGCCCTGTTTTCGTAGTGAAGCGGGATCGCACGGTCGTGATACTCGTGGTCTCATCCGTCAGCATCAGTTTGAAAAGGTCGAGATGGTCAATATTGCTACCTCCGAGCAATCAGGCGATTTGTTAGAAGCAATGACCGCACAAGCTGAATATATCTTACAGCAGCTCGAATTACCATATCGAGTGATGAAGCTATGTACTGGTGACATGGGCTTCGCCGCGCAAAAGACCTATGATATCGAGGTTTGGCTACCGAGCCAAGAGACTTATCGTGAGATCTCTAGCTGCTCAAATTGCGGTGACTTCCAAGCGCGGCGTATGGGAACGCGGGTAAAAGAGGGCAAGCAGACGGCTCTTGCCCATACCCTCAATGGCTCAGGGTTAGCAGTAGGGCGTACCTTGCTGGCGGTGATGGAGAATCATCAAAACGCGAATGGTAGTGTCACGATTCCAGAAGTCCTACGTCCATTTATGGGCGGTGCTGAGACGATTTCGGCTTAAATAGATGGTTTATCGTCATAGCCTGTAACCATTGTTTATAATAATTATGAGCAATGGTTTTTTATGAACCGTTTGAAAAAGTCAATATAAGTCATTGTTAAATATAAACGTATAAGCCATGCCATTTCTTGGCGAGGATTATGTCTACTATGTTACTATTGCATCTAAATTCCACATCTTATTTGATTTCAAACTCTACTTATTAAGATTTTTTATTGCGCCTTTATTTGTTTGACTCTTCTTTTATCCTTCAATCTTAGGACACGCTATGCCCACTCCAATTAACGAACGTAAACTTGCCAATGCCATCCGTGTACTCTCATTTGATGCGGTGCAAAAAGCCAACTCAGGGCACCCCGGTGCACCGATGGGAATGGCTGATATTGCTGAAGTGTTGTGGCGCAAGTTCTTAAAGCACAACCCTACTGATCCACAATGGCACAACCGTGATCGCTTTGTATTATCAAACGGTCACGGCTCAATGCTGATTTATTCATTACTGCATTTAACAGGTTATGATGTCAGCGTCCACGATCTAAAAAACTTTCGTCAGCTGCATTCTAAAACCCCAGGTCATCCTGAGCTAGGTTATACGCCTGGTATTGAAACTACTACAGGGCCGCTAGGTCAAGGTATTGCAAATGCGGTAGGCTTTGCTATTGCTGAGAAAACGCTTGCTGCACAGTTCAACCGTGACGGCCATAACATCGTCGATCACCATACTTATGCGTTCTTGGGCGATGGCTGCTTGATGGAAGGCATCAGTCATGAAGTGTGCTCACTGGCGGGTACGTTAGGACTTGGCAAATTGGTCTTCTTCTATGATGATAACGGCATCTCTATCGATGGTAATGTCGAAGGCTGGTTCACCGATGATACCGCAGGACGCTTTGAAGCTTATGGCTGGCAAGTGCTCAAAGTTGACGGTCATGATACCGATGCGATCACTGAGGCTACTGAACAAGCAATCAATGAAACCAGCAAACCGAGTCTAATTATCTGTAAAACTATCATCGGTGTCGGAAGTCCAAACAAACAAGGCCTGGCTTCAAGCCATGGCGCGCCACTTGGTGATGACGAAATCGCTCTAACCCGTGATGCCTTATCTTGGAAACATGGCCCATTTGATTTAGACGAAGAGATCTATGAAGCATGGGACGGTAAAGCTAAAGGCGACACGCTACAAAAGAACTGGGAAGCGGACTTTGAAGCGTATAAAAAGGCTTATCCAGAACTAGCTGCTGAGTTATTACGCCGCTTAAATGGCGAATTACCAAGCGACTTTGACAAGCAAGCAAAGGACTACATTCAACAAACCCAAGAGCAGGGCGGTGATGTTGCCAGCCGTAAAGCCAGTCAAAACGCTATCAATACTTTGCAGCCATTATTACCAGAATTGATGGGCGGCTCTGCCGATCTAGCTGGCTCGAACTTGACCTTATTTAATGGCGCAAAAGGTATCGAGACTGACGCTGACGGTAATTATATCTACTACGGTGTGCGCGAGTTTGGTATGACGGCAATTGCTAATGGTATCGCGCTCCATGGCGGCTTTATCCCTTATGTGGCAACCTTCCTGATGTTCATGGAATACGCGCGTAACGCTGTGCGTATGGGCGCGCTTATGAAGCAGCGCATCATCCATGTCTATACCCATGATTCTATTGGTCTGGGCGAGGATGGTCCAACGCATCAACCGGTTGAGCAACTGACTAACCTGCGTACTACGCCAAACCTACGTACATGGCGTCCTTGTGATGCGACTGAATCTGCTACGGCTTGGGTAGAAGCGATTAAGTCTGAAAATAATCCATCAGCACTGATTTTTAGTCGTCAAAGCTTGCCGCATCAAGTGCGTGATAGTGAACAAGTGGTGAACATTACCAAAGGTGGTTATGTCTTAGCGAAAGAGCAGGGCGAGCTAAAAGCCATCATCATTGCGACGGGTTCAGAAGTTGGCTTAGCTATGGAAGCGCATAAAACGATTAGCCAAAATGGCGTTGGTGTGCGTGTCGTCTCTATGCCATGTGCCGAGATATTCATGGAGCAAGACGCCAGCTATCGTGAAGCGGTATTGCCTGCCACTATCCGCGCCCGCGTCGCGGTGGAAGCTGCACATGTGGACTACTGGCATAAGTTCGTTGGCTTGGATGGTAAAGTCATCGGTATGACTACTTATGGCGAATCAGCACCTGCAAGTGACTTGTATAAAGAGTTCGGTATCACTACTGAAGCGGTGGTTGAGGCTGTGAATAGTTTGGTCTGATTTGTAGGCTGCGGCTTTATCCCAGCACTTAGCTATGGTTTATAGTTGAGTGATGACATTATTGAGCAGAGCTACTGGATGATTCTAGTGGCTCTTTTTTTGGTTGGTTTTTGGTTTTAAATCATTAAAAATGAATCGATGGGTAGGTTGGTGTCGAAGTACGAGACCCAACGACTTATTAAGCGGAACGTTGGGTGTCGCAAGCTCCACCCAACCTACAGACTAAGCCATAAAATAGTAAGGCACAGCTATCAGATAGAATAAGCCGCAGTATTGTAAACGAACGCGCATAAAGACGTGCGGCGCATCATAATATTCTAAATCACCGTTGAGTTTATGACCAATAATCCATAATACGCCAGCGGATAGTATGAGTAGAAAAGCGTAGGTGAAACCAATATCAGCGTCCCAGCCAAAAAACGACAAATGTATCAAAAAAGAAAAAGCCCAAAAAACAAGGGTCAACAATCCATAACCACGCCATGAAAGTACCATGTTCTACCTTTGCTTTTTAGCTAAAAATATTCAACAGAACCTATTAAATTAAAACTGATGGTTCTATTATTGACTGGGTTATAGAATGCAATTAGTGTTCCAATATCGACTTCTAAACTAGAAACAGCCGACAAGACGAAAGCTATGCTTGAATGAAGGTGCGAATAAACCTTTAAAGAAAACCGAGCCATAATTCGCATATTTCCTCACTTTTAAATTATTCAAATCTCGAGGCTAATCTTTTTGTTTTTATGGTCTAGCTTTCTTTGATCTCAAAGTGGCTAAGCTAAATCATATCGGTGCGTGGAACGTCCCTACGATTCTTTCGTATTGCATACATATACGTCAATCAAGTACTCTATAATATCAATCAACGTTGTCCTTTGTGATTGAATCTAAACAAAAAGTTCTGTGAGGTTTATATTTGTAGTATCAAGTTGACTAGGTACAAATACTAACTTAATATCTAATATCGAGATGTTCTACACAATCATATAATTAAGAGGATACATCATGTCAAACAAGTCTTTTAACAACGATGAGATAGATAATACTCAATTAGATAAGAAGGAACAAAAGCAGCAAGATAAGGTAGAAAAAGAGCGTCAAAAAGAATTAGATAAAATAGAGAAGAAACGTCAAAAAGAGCAAGATAAAATCGATAAGAAGATTCGAAAAGAACAAGATGAAGTGGACAAAAAGCATCAAAAAGAGTTAGATAAGATAGACAACAAGCGTCAAAAAGAATTAGATAAGATAGACAAAAAAATACAGAAAACGCTAGACGAGATCAATCAAAAGGCTCAAAAAAGACGGGATAAGATACATACTAAGGTTCAAAAAAGAATATATAAGAAAAAGGGTAAGATCGATAAAAATCAAAATAAGAAATGGCAGTATTAAATCTTTTAAGAAGCTATCTTAGTACATGAAAAGGTTTTTGAATTGTAGAGCCTTTACAGAGATTATGTTAAAGCTAAACAAAACCGCCTTTAATTGACATGTTGCTAAAAAATCCAATTCTAGACGTCAAAACCAAGTTTTAAAACTGGGCGTTTAGAGTTGGATTTTTTATTGTTATTTAACAAAAATATGTACACAACTACCTAAAACTTATATCAATAAAACTCCAAACTAAAAGAGCTGCCAGAATACGCTAGCAGCTCTTTTAGTGTTTTGACAAAAAGATTAAAATCTCAAAATCCTCCTAGCCGTCAAAGGTACTGTATTCCTCATTTTGACCGACGATCTCGATAAAGTCAGGATTTAGATCAGATAATTTAGAAGCCCCTGACAGCAGTAGAGCTGATTTTAAATCATTGTTAATATGTTCAGCGACAGATTGTACGCCCTGCGCCCCGCCCAAGCCTAGACCATACATAAACGGACGACCAATAGCAACCGCATCTGCACCCATAGCGACAGCACGAATGATATCGATACCACGACGTACCCCGCCATCTAAGATAACTGGCACACGGTTATTAACAGCCGCAACGATAGGCGGCAGTGCTGTAATGCCTGCAGGTACACCATCGATCTGACGACCACCATGGTTTGAGACTTGAATGGCATCGGCGCCAGCACGAATGAATCTATCTGCATCGTCAGGACGTAATATGCCTTTGACGATAACGGGCAGTCCGGTAAACTGTTTGGTGAACTGAATGTCTTTAACCGTCAAAGCTGTTTTTTGATCCCCAAAATCACCGAAACCGCCTTTTTCAGGATCGTGGTTACCAAAGGTAGCATCGGGACGAAACGGATTGCCCATAGCTATAAAGTCTTCAGGACGACCTGGACCTAGAGCGTCGGCAGTCAAAACGATGGCTGAATAGCCCGCTTTTTTAGCGCGGGTCAGTAGTGAGCGCGTCACTCTGTCATCATTGTTCCAGTATAGTTGAAACCATTTTGGCCCTGTAGTGGCTTGAGCGATCTCTTCAAGCGTTGCATTAGATGCTCCAGATGAGCAGTACAAAATATTAGCAAGACCAGCACCGCGAGCAGTATCTACTTCACCTTTTTCGTGTACCATTCTGTGCGCGCCCATAGGAGCTACCATAATAGGGGATGGCATATCTAAACCTAGTAAAGAGGTTCTAATATCGATATCACCGTTACTTAAGCCTACTAAGCGTTTGGCGGCGATACGATAATCATTAAAGGCACGACGGTTTTCTCGCAGTGTCCATTCAGCCCCAGCGCCGCCCGATACAAACGCATAACCTTCTTTTGGGATAGCGCCGCGTGCTTTTACAGCAAGACGATCAAGACTGATAATATCAAGTTTTTGTTCAGCCGTACTAGCGCGATAGGGTGCTTGAGGGCGGGCGTTATCACTAACAGCTGCAAACACTTGCGTACTCATTAAGGGCAGAGTGCTTAAACCAATACCAGCAGCTCCTATTATTTTGCGTCGTGAAATACTCTTCTTTGCTAAAACATGAGTGGATGATGTCATTTTGTGTCCTTAAATCATTAGATTTTGGAATATGAATTTGACTACTAAATTATATAAAAACAAAGGTATAAAAGTTGGTAGTAAAAACCACACAAGCCTTATGATTATTGCATTTAAACTCTCAAAGAAATAATTTTACGCCTTGTTTATTGTATAATAAAATCAATATATTTCAATAAAAATGTAAATTAAATTTAAAGTGTGTACTGCAACTGTTAAACAAAACTTCAAACGAGCTCATAATTATTATATATTATTGCTGCATAGTAACTGTTAATTCAATATCTCTTTGGTACTTTTTTAACTTTATCATTTCAGTTTATTCTTATATCCCAGCCTAATATTATGGAAGATATTTTATGAATTTATTAAAAAAATCTTTACTGACTATCGCTAGTTTTGCGCTTTCAGTATCTGCTATCGCTGCAACTGATACAGGTATCGCAGTTGACAAATCAAACATCAAAAATCGTCCAACGCTGCCTGATTTTACGGTGGGCATGTGTGATGATGCAGCGCCAACGTTAACGAAGCTTAAAGACAACTTATATCGTCATACTAATGGATCAGGCCTCGCAGTTCATAGCGGCATTGTGATGATTACCGATGAAGGTGCTCTAGTCGTTGATGGCGGCGCTACCTGTGCTACGGAGTGGCTAAGTAAAGAAATCCAAAGCCGTTTTGGTGTGCCTGTTAAATACAATGTCTTGACTCATGCTCATGCCGATCATATGGCAGGTAGCCAAGTCTTCCAAAGACAAGGCGCTACTATTGTCGCTCACGAGAACGCTGTTGAGCCAGTCATTGGCGAAAAAATGCCTTATGCCATTCCTGATAAAGTATTTGATGAGAAAATGACCATCACTTTAGGTGGCGAGACAGTAGAGCTGCATCATGTGGCACCCAGTCACTCAAATAGTATGACCATGGTACTGTTCCCGCGCCAAAAAGCGCTGCAATGTACTGATGTCTGCCAAAACGAAACCATGCCCTATAATGACTTTTTGGACTTCTATTATGATGGCTGGATTGACACTTTAGATTGGGTAATTGCCCAAGACGTCGATATTATCGATATCGGTCATTACACACCAGCGACCAAAGCTGAACAAGTTAAACTACGGGCTTATATGACTGATTTGCATAGACAAGTGCTGATGCTTGAGCGCGCCGGACAAAGCTGGGATCAGCTCTATCGCAATATTGAGTTTAGTCCCGAGGTACAAAGCTGGACCAACTTTAGCAACATGAAAACCTTGAATACGCTAGGTATGCACCGCTGGGTGAAGAATCATCGCCGTGGTATGTGGTAATTAGCGATTGAATTAAACTGTCATTTTAGAAAGTTTTTTAATTAGTCGTCTTCATAAAAGAGTTGTTAGAGTATTCTGGCAACTCTTTTTTATGAGACAAAATATTGAATATCGTTTTTTTTAGTAATTCAAACCAAACGAGGACTCATGATGAAAACCATCCATCATCCAGCAAATACACGCGGCGGCTCGTATCATGATTGGCTCAAAAGCAAGCATACCTTTAGTTTTGCCGATTACTATGCCCCAGATCGGGTAGGGTTTGGTGCACTTAAAGTGATTAATGATGATCATATCGAGGGTGGTCATGGCTTAAGTTCACACTCCCATAAGAACATGGAGATCGTCAGTATCCCGCTGTTAGGTGCTCTGGTGCATAAAGATAACATGGGCAACGAAAGCACGATAAGTGCTGGTGACATTCAGGTCATGTCGGCGGGCACAGGAGTCTCGCATTCTGAGCTGAACGCTAGCGTAGATACACCGGTTAAGCTGCTACAAATCTGGATTGAGCCTAATCAAAAAGATGTGACTCCGCGCTATCAGCAGGTTAGCTTAGTTGAGCTATTAAATCGTAATCAGTTTAATCAAGTACTCTCACCAAACGCGAATGACGCTGGCGTGTGGCTGCATCAAAATGCATGGTTTAGTGTCGGTGAGTTTGATGCAGGCGTGACTAAAACCTATACGTTAAATGATGCTAGCAACGGCGTTTACATATTTGTAATTTCAGGCAGTGTGGTCATTGATAGTAAAGTCTTACAGCCGCGCGATGGATTGGGTATTACCGAGACTGATAAGTTTACGATGGACGTGATTAGCAATGCGCAGGTATTGGTGATGGAAGTGCCGGTTGGGTGATTATTTTCAGCTATAGTTTTTAGTAGAGTACACTTAGCGTACTCTACCACTTGGTTTCAAATCACTCGTAATATCTAATATTCATCAAGATCTTCTGCTAATACCACCTCTCCGTCGTAAAGCTCCTTGACCTCTGAATAAGCCGTTTCAATAGGAGCGCCGAAGTGCAGCACGTGAGTTAACACCAATAAATCAGGCTTTGCTTTATTAGCTACTTTTGCCAGCTCACTGGTCAAGGTATGGGCTGCTCCATGATAAGCTTGCCAATCTGCAGGCAAAGCGTTCCATCCTTCCTCGCTGACAACTTCATGGATCAGAATATCTGTGCCTTTTGATTTTTTAATAAGGTTTTCACTATAAGATGTATCACCAGAAAAGATAATGGACTTATCAGGAGTGGTTATTTTGTAGCCATAAGCAGGCTCTATATCCCCATGGTCAACGCTAAAGGCTTCTATGGTAACCTCATTCTCATCAAAAATAATACCGTCTTTAGGAATTTCATTTACTGCTACCCGGTACATCGTTTTATCTTTAATTGGTTGAATGCCGTCAGTGCGCAAAGAGATATCTGTTTTTTGCATATCATAGTAGCCATCGGTCATATCTTGCAAACCTTTTGGGCCATAAGCATTCAATCGCGCCTCACGTCTCCACCAATAGGTGGCAGCCAGTTCCGAATAGTCCATAGTATGATCGCTATGTAGATGCGATAAAAATACATGTTTAATCATATGAGGACTCAATTCAGGCGCATCCATCGTTTTCCAAGCTTGGATCGCGCGTTGTACAGTACCATGCCCTGCATCGAATAAATAAGCCTCACCATCATGAATGACAGCAAGCCCTGAACCAGCACGTTCGGCGCTAGGCACAGGCGTTCCCGTTCCCAGCATAATCACACGGGTTTCAGCCTGTACTACACTTGCTGAAAAGATAAGAGCGGCAAGAAAGGTGAATCGTTTCAAAATTGTTTTCATGATACTTTCTCCAAATCTAAGTCAGTATGTTATTAGGGGTGACACCTACTCAGAATTGAGAAAGTTGTCATATTTTTTGCAAACTTACTTAATCTAATAATCATTAAACCAGAAAAGATATGAGCGTAAGTTATAAAATGTCATCAATCAAAAATAGAGTAAACCATTAATGTCCCTTATCTCCAGCTTCAAAGGTATATTAGGCGAGACGGTCATCAACGTAGCCATGTGGCTAAAGCTTGAAAAAGACGTTTATCATCGCCTGAACAATGTCACTTTGCCGCTGTCTAATGGCGGTAGCACCCAAATTGACCATGTCATCGTCTCTGTGTATGGCATTTTCGTCATCGAAACCAAGAATTATAAAGGCTGGATATTTGGTAATGAGAAGCAACGGCAGTGGACGCAGGCCTTTCCAAATGGCCGCAAATATAAGTTTCAGAATCCACTACGGCAAAATTATCTACATATCAAAACGCTAGCTGATTTATTAGAATTGGATATGAGTTATTTCCATTCGATGATTGCTTTTATCGGTGAGTGCGAGCTTAAGACTCGTGATGAGCTGCCAGAACACGTACTGACGAGCGGCATGGTGTCTTATGTGAAGAAAAAGCAAGATAAGATATTAACCGATGAAGAAGTCAAAGCTATCGTCGAGGAGATTGAAAATAATAGATTTAGCAAATCTTGGAAAACGAACAGTCAGCATAAAGCCTATTTAAAAGACAAGCATGCTAATACAGATAAAAAACAAACTGTTGATTCAGCTGTTATGGTAAAACCTCAGCTTAAGACCAATCTAAAACCCGAACTAAAAATGCCCGCGGTGATTAAAAGTAGAGAAGTACACCAATGGTCGGGTCAAGTGAAAACCGAACAGGATGATTTACAGATAGCTCAATCTACTATTAGCGATACTGTTTATATCACTCCGTTTGATATTTTAGATTCTGATATTAAAACGATTGAGACTGCTTCTACTGAATCAATTAAAATACCTGCGGCCTTCATCCAAAATCCTACTTGTCCTAAATGTCGGAGCGAGATGGTAAAGCGTGTCGCCAAAAAAGGCACGCGCCAAGGTCATACATTTTACGGTTGTAGTCAGTTTCCTAAATGCCGTGGCGTCGTAGACAGTGTCGCGAGGTGATGAATGTTGATTAAACAAAAGCTCAATTAAGTTTTTGATAATATGAGTCTCGCCTTAAAATAGATTAAGGTTTATAAAAAGTCAGATATAGGTAATATCTGACCAGTTTGATTAATGGCGCATTTAATCGTAATAAGAGTTTTTGTTAAAAAGGCTGCATTCAAATACTGATCGCAGATTTGAGACCATCGTACACGGCTTCTTCGGCAGTACGCGGAGCGAGACAGTCACCGATCAAAGTAACGGGTAGATCAAGCCAACGATCCTCATCTTCGGGGGAGACGTTGGGTATCCCTCCACAGGACAATACTAGATGATCAACGTCATCTAGAATCATGGGCTCGCCGCCTGCAGTGTGATGAAAATAAACCGTGTCATCGTCGATCCCAAATGCTCGGGCGTAGGTTACTATTTTGATACCAAGGTTGTGGAGTCTTGCTGCGGTATGGTCGCGGACATAACTTTGTAGTGACTCGCCTACATGTAAGCCGTTGACGGCAAGCGTTACCTTTGCGCCTGACTTGGCTAGCATTTCTGCGACGCCAACGCCGATCCAGTCGCCCTTGCTATCATAGACCACCACGTGACCGCCGGGCAAGGTGGTCGCACCTAACAAATCGATAGCTTGACTGACTGGTAGGCTGCCCATACGTTCCAAAGGTGGGCTGTAGGGTTTGGCACCAGTTGCCATTAGCACTTGCTCGTAGCCTTCTTCAAGCAGCTTTTCTGGCGTGACGTTTTGCTGGGTCAATACCTCGACCTGACTACGCTTAAGCTCCTCTTGTAAGTTGGTGATAAGTCCACCGAACTCAGCACGATGCGGTAATAGCTGCGCTAGATTGACTTGGCCTCCTAGGCGTGAATTAGCTTCAAAAAGGGTTACCTTATGACCTCTGGCTGCTGCTATCACAGCGGCTTTCATGCCAGCTGGACCACCGCCAATTACTGCGACACGGCGAGGATGTTCCGCAGTACCGATATCATTGTACTGCAGCTCACGGCCTGATTCGGGATATTGTATACACGAGATTGGCAGGCCACGATGGAAGCGGCCAATGCAAGCCTGATTGCAGCCGATACAAGCACGAATGCCATCCGCATCGTTGTTTTTAGCCTTGCTTGGCATAGCCGGATCGCAGATCAGTGCTCGAGTCATGCCGCATAGATCCGCCGCTCCTGAACGTAACACCTCTTCTGCCTCGTGCGGTTGGTTGATACGCCCAGTGAGGATCAAAGGCAGAGACAAACCCGCACGCAGCGCCAAAGCTTCATCCTTGAGGTAAGCATTGTCATACATCATGGGCGGCACGATATGTATCGCTCCTCCTAGCGTCGCAGAGGTTCCCGCGACAACACTAGCATAGTCCAGCTTATTTTCTAAATACTTTAGCGCCTCGATTGCATCTTCTTCGCCCATACCGTCTTCATCGCGCTCATCACAAGAGATGCGCAGTCCTATAGCTAGTTCATCTCCAGCCCGACGACGAATCTCATCGATGATCTCTTCCAAAAAACGTATCCGGTTAGCGAAGCTACCGCCGTATTTATCAGATCGATGGTTTACCTTTGAGCTAAGAAACTGCGCCGGTAGATAGCCATGACTGGCAACAATCTCTATGCCTTGAATTCCCGCCTGCTGCATACGCATGGCTGCATCACCAAAACTGGTAACGATGTCATGAATTGTGCTTTGATTGAGGGCACGCGGCATGACGTGGAAGCGCTCTTGTGGAGAGTTGGAGGCTGAGTAGGCGACTGGCTTTAATCCATCGGCGGACTCCATAATTTCGCGGCCTGGATGTAGCAGCTGGGCAAAGAGCACCGTACCGTGACGCTGACACGCTTCAACCAAGCGTCGATATCCTGGAATGCAGCCATCTTGGTTAGCCATCAGTAAGTGTGAGGTGTAGCGTGCCGTTTCATGTACTCCAGAGACTTGCAGTACGATCAGGCCAGTACCGTAGCGAGCACGCTTTTCGATATAGGCAACAAGCGCATCGTTAGCAACGCTATCTTCTGGTAGACAGGTATCGTGACCGGTCAGCACAATACGATTAGGTATGGTATGCTGACCGATTTTGAACGGTGAAAAAAGAGTAGGGAAGAGCGGCTGAGTACTCATGAACGTGTCTCCATTAATTGTTTATCGGCTGCAATGCGAGCAGCTTTATGGCCGTAAGCCCGTTTTACTTGCCAAAAAGCTAGTAAACCGACGCTAAATACCGCCAAGCCATAACCTAGTGCAAGCAAGCTCTCGCCACTAAAGATACTGAACTCACGTCCTACGGCTGCAGCATAAGGAACAGCGTAGAACATAAGCATTAACCCTGAAATAGCCAGCCCTGAGACCATGACAATTACTGGCCAGATCAGTGTTTTTTTCACCCTTACCGGATCAAACTCTTCCTCTGGTGTTTGGCGAATAGCTTCATAGTAGGCAAGAGCGGCGCTCGTTGGCTTGGTAAAACGAGAAATGACAAGAATACAAACGATACTGCTAACCAGACCTAAAATAAAAGGATCCATATACACAGATAACGAGATCATGCCGGCAGTGTCCATGAGTTTGGCGCCGATATTGACGACAAAACCCACGAACATGCCAACGAAAGCGGCAGGCGCACTGATGCGGCGACTCCAAATACTCATAAAGGCCACAGGACCCCAAGAAGACGCAAACAAAGTACCTGCAAAATAAGTGATCCACATCACCGCTGGCGGCTGCAGAAACGCTAAAATCAAGCTAATTAGCGCCGCGGCGAACATAATATAGCGGCTTAGACGCAAGGTTTTGTTATCGCTCCACTTCCTTGAATCGATGATATCGTTGGTAACGCTAAAGCTAATTAAGGACAAAAAGGTTGAGCATGAAGACAGGGCCGCCGCCATAATACCTGATATGAGCAGGGTGCCAACAAAGGCTGGCATCATGTTTATGCCTGCCCAAATGATAGCGCGCTCGGAGGGTTCGATATTTGGGTTAGCAAGGTTGATCGCAGCGCCGCTGAACATCATTATTATGTACATTGACGCAAGTACCAGTCCGGCAACGCAGGCTGAGCGCACCACCACATGCTCACTTCGCGCCATCAAATAACGGCTGGTTTGCCAAGGGCTGACAGCTAAAACGATTGACCAAGAGACTCCCAGTATGACTGCCCAAACAAGCGCCTCCCCTCCAGAAGACCATATAGCGTTTTCTCCGGTTAAACCATGCCAAGCAATAATACCCGGTTTGGCTTCATAGGTGGCAAGCGCGTTTAGTGAAGCGTGCCAACCGCCGCCTTCAACCAGTATATAAGGTAGGGCAATGACGGTGACTGCGGTAAATAATAAGAACATAATAGTGTCAGTCAGCACCACCCCGCTGGATCCTGAATACAGGGTGAATCCCATGTAGCCTACCCAAACCATAAGAAGGGCGGCGCCGTAGGGTATGCCTACCACATCTGCGATCAAGATTGAAGCGCCTTGGGTAACGGCCAATAAATAAGCGGTGAGACCGATCGCAGTGGTGTACCCAGCTAGCACCTGAATGGCGCGCGAATCAAAACGCTTGGCAAAGAACTCTGGGACGGTCAATGATTTGCTACGTCGTATAAAACGCCCAAAGAACAGTGCTCCCAACACATAACCACTGGTATTAATGGCCGTCAATGCCAGCATCAAAAAGGCATAGCCGTCATAGGCAAAACCCGTTTCGCCAAGAAAAGCGGTGGTACTGAGAAAACTGGCTACTAAGGTACCAACAATTAGTAGGGTAGGCGCATTTCGTCCTGCTACATAGTAGTCTTCTATGCCCTGTACCCTGCGCCCGGCATAGTTGCCTACTAGTAGGTAGACCGCAATGCTAATTAACAGCCCCCAAAAGTATATATTCATAGCGTATCCTTATAATAATGTGGTCCATTAACAGCATAGGTAACAAATGCTATTAAGGTAACTTCCAATGTTATTTAAACCGACTATAAACAGTACAACTCTAGCTTACTACTAGTTATAGTAATACATAACCTTTCTTTTTTATTTCTCCATTTTTTAGTAAAAGTAGTTAAAAAGTGGTAGAAACTTGTATATTACTGAACACAATATTTTGAGTGACTATAAATAATTATAAATAAGAATTTAATGAGTCTTTTTATACGATGTTATATATTAAAAGGATAGTGGTCAACCAATACTAATCTCAAAAATTAAAGTTGTACTCGGTTATGAGTAATTGAAGAATAAATATTTAAACAAATAAGCTAGATTAAACGGCATTTTCCAATTTACTATAACGGCTTCAAGAGAATAAAAAAAGCCTAACACTAGTTGTTAGGCTTTTCTATTTATAAATTCTTAACATCTATTGAATACAAAATAAAAATTAATTTAATAAACTTTTGATTTTATTTTTTATAAATTTTTGTCTACTATTTATTATTTACAGTATTTTTATTGACAACTCTCATTAAAAAATAAAGTTTAACTTTTGATGACTAAAGTCAGCACTATCGTTTTGTCACTGTATCTACTGAGCGAACGGAATCATTTGGAGTTTTAAGCAAATACCTATGTTTTTAAGGTATAAGATTAAATTAGAAAACATATACAATCGTAGATTAACATCCAAATGCTTGTTCAATTTTTGGCGTACATTTGCATAGGCAAGGATGAGCAGGCTATGCCACTATATGATAAAAAAATGAGATTTATTGTTTTTGAAATGATGTCGGCGAGGTTTGCTTATGCTTTATACCTGAAGATACGGCGACTGTAGAAGTCGCAATTGATCTTTCTTGATAGACATTTATAGAAGGTTAAGATCAGTAAGATAATTTGTGAATCAAATAACTATCATTCTAACCATAAATTTCTTCCAAACGTATACAAGATACCAAGCGACCTTCCCACTCTCTGAGTTTTGGCTCTATCTCGCTACATTTAAGCTTAGCAAAAGGGCAGCGTTTATGTAAGGCACAGCCACTAGGCGGATTTAGCGGGCTAGGTAGCTCGCCGTGCAGGGTTAAATCATTCTTCTGACCCGCCACCGTTGGCGCTGCGGCCAATAGAGCGATGGTATAAGGATGCTTAGGCGCATTATAAATAGCTTCTTTTGGCCCATGCTCAACCGCCTGACCTAAGTACATCACCATCACCTCATCAGCGACATGACGCACTACCGATAAGTTATGTGAGATAAAGACGTAAGCGGTATGATACTCGTCCTGCAAATCCATAAAAAGATTTAACACTTGAGCTTGAATCGACACATCAAGCGCTGAGGTGGGTTCATCAGCGACGACAATTTTTGGATTAAGCATCATAGCGCGGGCAAGGGCAATGCGCTGGCGCTGACCGCCTGAAAACATATGCGGATAACGCCCTGCGTGTTCGGGACGTAGACCAACATTGCGCATCATCTCATTAATTTTATCGCGTTTGTCTTCTTTTGATAATTTGGTATGAATATCTAGCGGTTCAGTCAACTGATAACCGACGGTATGACGCGGGTTGAGGCTACCATAAGGGTTTTGGAACACCATCTGAATCTCGGTACGCAACTCTTTTAAAGCTTTTCGGCTGTAACCGGTGGTCGCTTCATCATTGATAAATAGCTCACCGCTAGTGGGCTGTTCAATGAGTGTTAATTGGCGGGCAAGCGTAGATTTACCGCAGCCTGATTCGCCAACTACCGCCAGCGTCTTGCCGGCTTTTAGCTCAAAAGACACTCCGTTTAGTGCTTTCACATAAGCTTTGGCTTTACCCAAACCTTGCGACACCGGATAATGTTTATGCAAATCAATGGCTTTTAGTACAACTTTATTACTCATGAGTGGATTCCAGCGCTTCAATAGATGGGGGCAGAGTAGCTTTGAAATCAACGAGGTCGGGGTGAATACAGCGTACTTTGCCATTTGGTGTGGTTAAGATCGGCGGCGGCACTTCGCAGGCAGGCTCTTTATAGGGACAGCGCGGCGACAGCAGGCAACCTTTGGGGCGATCGTATTGACTAGGTACCACGCCTGGCAGGCTATTTAATCTATCTTGTCCAATAGCCAACTCTGGGATAGCTTGCAGCAGGGCCTCGGTATAAGGATGCGCCGGATTTTGGAAAATCTCAGGTACGGTACTGGTCTCAACCACTTGTCCAGCGTACATTACCGCCACATCGCGCGAGTTTTGAGCCACAAGACCTAAATCATGGGTGATCAATACCATCGCCATCTGTTTTTCGCGCTGTAGACGACTAAGCAAATCCATAATTTGTGCTTGTACGGTGACATCAAGGGCGGTGGTGGGTTCATCAGCGATAAGTAATTTGGGCTCGCAAGCAATCGCCATCGCAATCATCACGCGCTGACTCATGCCCCCTGAGAGCTGATGCGGATAAACCTTGAGACGGTTTTTGGCATCGGGCATCTCGACCAACTCTAGTAGCTCTAAGATACGCGTGCGTACCGCCGAGCCGCGTAGACCAAGGTGTTTACGCAGTACTTCACCTAGCTGCATCTCAACAGTGAAACTAGGGTTTAAGCAAGACATAGCGTTTTGGAAAATCATAGAGATATCATTGCCAATGATGCTGCGTTTTTCTTTGGCAGATAGGCTCAACATATCTTTATTATCAAACATCACCCGCTTGGCACGCACTGTGGCAGAAGGCGGCAATAGTCCCATTAGCGCCATCATGGTGACGGATTTACCAGAGCCGGACTCACCAACGACAGCGATAACTTCGCTATGCTTGATTGTCAACGACACATCGTCTACTGCGCGAAAAGCACGCGCGCCCTCTCCAAAAGTGACCGATAGATTTTCGATATCCAGCAGTAAGGATTCATCTTTGGTCGTTGAAAATGCTGTGTTCATTGCAGAAGCATTATTTAAGGAATTATTCATTACGTTACCTGCTTCAATTTGGGATCTAGAGCATCGCGTAGACCATCGCCGGTCAGGTTAATTGACAAAGCAGCTAAAAAGATAGCGACACCTGGCCAAATGGCTAGCCAAACATTACTTTGAATATATTGCCGTGCTGTGCCCAGCATTGCACCCCATTCAGCATCTGGTGGTTGCACGCCAAAGCCTAAGAAACCAATGGCACCTGCTTCCAAAATAGCCGAGGAGAAAATCATTGTCGCCTGTACGATAAGCGGCGCCATACAATTGGGCAAAATGGTGACGAACAACAAACGTATCACACCTGCACCCATGACCTGCGAAGCGGTAAAATACTCGCGTTGTAGCTCCACCATCGCTGTGGCACGAGTTAAGCGAATAAAGGGTGGCGTACAAACCAGAGCGATGGTAATAATGGTATTGGTCATAGAAGGGCCTAAAATGGCAGCAATAATAATCGCCAATAATAAGCTAGGATAAGACATCAAGATATCGTTGACCAGCATGACCGCTTTACCCCAAACTTTAGGCCAAAATGCCGCGCTAAGCCCCAAAGAGATCCCCACGATCATCGCTAAAGTGGTGGCGCTCAGACCAATAAATAACGAATAGCGTGCGCCATACATGACCCTTGATAGAGTGTCTCGGCCTGCATCATCAGTACCGAGCCAAAACATACTGTCACCGCCGCTTAAGAATGCTGGCGGCAATTGTTCTTGTCCTGTGAACAATTCATAAGGGTCATGCGGCGCAATGGCTGGCGCAAGTATGGCAATCACTACCATTAAAGTCAGCACGATAAAGCCTAATACGGCGCCTTTATTGCGGCAAAACGTTGCCAAAAACAACTGCCAAGACGAGGGCGGATTGGCAGCCATAAGATCGATATCAGAGGGAAGAACAGAAGGCTTCATGAGCAATTCCTGTAGTGGTCAGCGCTTTTGGATTTGTAGAGAGCTTTACTACAACCCTTTAAGCGCCAATCGTCACTATTTGAGCAATTTTAAATAGAGCAATAAATGAGTATCGAGTATTATCAAGTTAGGAAGTATGCCGGATACGTGGATTAATAAGACCATACAAAATATCGATAAATAAACTCACCAAAATCAGTGCGGTCGCGACCAATAAAATACCGTTTTGTACAATAGGATAATCCCGAGTAAAAAAGCCATCCAGCAGCCAATTACCAACACCTGGCCAGCTAAAAATAGTCTCAGTAATAATGGCGCCGGCAAGCAAGGTCGCCATCTGTAAGCCAACCACAGTAACGACGGTAATCAAAGCGTTACGCATGACGTGTATTAATATGACGCGGCGCGGGGACAACCCTTTAGCCCTTGCCGTACGCACATAGTCCTCGTCTAATACCTCGAGCATAGCTGAGCGGGTCATCCGCGCAATCATTGCCAAAGGAATAGTCGATAACGCGATAGAGGGCAAGATGAAATGCTTGACCACATCCCAAAAAGCGCCTGGTTCTCCTGAGGTCAGCGAGCCTAATAACCAAGAGCCATACAAAGGCTGGACATCCAAAAACTGCGCAACAGAGATCACCCCAGCGACTGGCAACAGACCTAGATAGTGCGCAAATATACCAGTCAAGATAGGCCCTAGCAGATAGATAGGCATAGAATAACCTGCCAACGCCCCTGACATCAAAGTGTAATCAATCCAAGTCCCACGGCGTAGCGCGGCGAAAATACCCAAGCTAACCCCGATCACGCTAGCAATAACAATAGCGCATAATGCTAGCTCTAAAGTGGGTACGAAATGAGAAAAGAAATCTTGCAGTATTGGCGTACGAGTGCGGAAAGACTCACCAAAATCACCTTGCAATATATCGGTCAGATAATTCCAATACTGGACAATGAGTGGTTTATCAAGTCCTAGCCTTTCTAAAGCGCGAGCATGCAGCTCCGGATCTACCATGCGCTCGCCCATCATAATCTGAACCGCATCACCAGGAACTAAACGGATCAAAGTAAATGTCGATAACGTTAAGCCAATATAGACAGGAATTAAGATAGCAATGCGGCGCAGAATATAAAGTAGCATAAGGCTGCTCAATAGTTATAGTATTAGTAATAAAATGCTTCATTACGAAACGCTTGGTTGTATAGCTTAGCTTGTAAAAATAAGGCTAGAGCAGGGCGTCTGATCCAGCCAAGCATTGATGAGATACTTTGCAAGCTGGGCTGAATCAGACTTAGTCAGCTAAAACTACTCAACACTGACCCCATCAAAACGTATGGAGCCAAGCGGGCTAATCTTATAGTCTTTAACGTTCGGAGCGGTAAATACGGTAACTACCGAATGCGCCATGGTGCTCCAAGGCAACTGCTCTTTGAATATTTGCTGAGCTTGCACGTATTCATTGACACGTTCATCTTGATTATTGATTTGACGAGCATTGGTAACTAAAGTGTCAAAGTCCTCATTACACCAGCGTGCGTAATTATTACCGCCGATCGCGTCGCATGATAATAAAGTACCCAGCCAGTTATCTGGATCACCATTATCACCGGTCCAGCCTGATAGGATGACATCCGGCTCACCTTTAGAGGCGCGGTTTAGGTACTCGCCCCACTCATAAGTAACCAGATTGGCGTCAACACCAATCTTTGCCCAATCTGCTTGTAGCATCTCTGCCATAAGCTTGGCATTAGGATTGTACGGGCGCTGCACGGGCATATACCATAAGTCAATTTCAAGGTCGTCAGCTCCGGCTTCTTGAATAAGCGCTTTGGCCTTTTCTACATCATAAGGCGCATCTTGTAGTGACTCATCATAGCCCCACTGCGTCGGCGGCATCGGATTGGTCGCTTTTACGCCTTCGCTTTGATAAACCGCATTGATGATAGCGTCTTTGTTGATCGCCATATCTAAGGCTTGACGGACTTTGAGGTCACTAAGTTTAGGTTTCTCGACATTGTAGCCGACATAGCCCAAGTTAAAGCCGGGCTGATCAAGTACCGTGGCTTTACCTGAGGATTTAACCGATTCGATCTCAGCAGGTTTTGGATAGGCCGATACATGGCACTCGCCTGCCTGTACTTTTTGCGCGCGCACGGCTGAGTCTTTAGTAATGACGAAGACTAAATTATCGATATGAATATCGTCTTTGTTCCAATAGTCTGGATTTTTGGTATAGCGAATTTGGGCGTCTTTTTGGTAGGAGGTGAAGACAAAGGGTCCGGTACCAACTGGTTTGGTGTTGATATCAGCAGCGTTGTCCGAAGCTAATAACTGGTCGGCATACTCAGCAGAATTGATATAGGCAAAGGGCATAGCTAGGTTTTGTAAGAAAGGGGCATTGGTCTCGCTTAGCGTAACTTTAACCGTATAATCATCAACCTTTTCGATATCAGAGATGATGTCAGGCAATCCCATACCTACTGAATAAGGGAATTCAGCGGGATAGGCTTTATTGAACTCAAAGTCAGGATCAGTAATGCGCTTTAAGGTAAAAATAAAGTCATCGGCATTGAAATCACGCGTTGGAGTAAAGTAGTCAGTAGTACCAAACTTTACCCCTTTACGCAAATTAAAGGTATAGGTTTTGCCATCTTCACTGATCTCCCAACTCTCGGCTAACGCAGGTTCAATCTCAGTCTCAGCGCGCTTAAATTGTACAATACCGTTATAGATAGGGTAGGCACTGGCATCAAAATCAGTACCGGCAGTATACTGCGCAGGATCAAAGCCGGCGGGGCTGCCCTCTGAGCAATAAAGCAAAGTCTTTGACCCAGTGCTATCTGAGCTGGCAGTTGTCTCATCGGCGGTTTGATTATTACCGCCGCAAGCACTAAGGCCTAAAGTAACTGCTGCTAATAGGGTAAGCTTAAAAAGTGAGTGCTGCATGGTTACATCCTATGTAAATGGTAAGGGATAGCTGATTGTATTCATATTGAAACTATAAATACAATCAGCTATCCTTCAATTCCCTTTGAATTATTTATTAAACAACCTAATTGAGTAATAACGCCGTTTTAGTTTTAAACGAAGCTTGCACCGAATATAGTCGGACAAAACAGTGAAACGAATATACTATGTTAAACGGTTGTAACGCAAGATTAAATTTTCGTTTAACTATTTTGTCTATACTCTTATCCACTTTTCAGGGTGGACAAATTATTCATCTTGCCATACTTTAACCTGAAACGGTCTCAGCAGGGCTATGCTGTCCCTCACTACTGCTAACCTCACTATGCTTAGTATCGTTACGCTTAACTTTACCGTGCTCAGTTTTAATCATATCCGCTAGCCTCTCAGCGATCATAATCGTGGGAGCATTGGTATTAGCGCTGATTAAAGTCGGCATAACTGAAGCGTCGATCACGCGCAGACCGGTGACACCGCGTACTTTGAGTTCTAAATCAACTACCGATTTGTCATCTGAGCCCATACGGCAAGTGCCTACCGGATGATAAATGGTATCGGATCTATTTTTTATATAACCGAGCATGCCGTCTTTTTCGATATAGGGCGCAGGGTAGTCCTCGGTGATATATTTAGCAATGGGTGCCTCGGCCATAATTGCGCGGGTACGTTCTGCGCCCGCCACCATATATTCAACATCTTTTGGATGCGCTAGATAATTGGGATCAATTAGCACAGGGTCAGAGGGAATTGCAGAATTTAGCCTGACCGTACCGCGACTTTCGGGGCGTAGATAACAGGCATGACAGGAGATCGCGTAGCCGCGTTTTAGGTCGCGGCCATGGTTGATCACTCGCGATATAACAAAGTGCAACTGAGTATTCGGCCAGTTTTGTGCATCATCACCTACGCTAAAAAAAGCTCCTGCTTCAGCATAATTGGTTGAGAGGATACCGGTGCCGTCTTTTTTCCACTGTTTCATGGCTTTAAAGAAGTTTTTGCCTGCCACCATACCGATACCAAAGACGTCAGTGGTATTGACTTCATAATCGAAGACCACATCAAGATGATCTTGCAGATTACCGCCGACTTCAGGTGCATCAACCACTACGTCGATATCGTGCTTTTGTAGATGCTCTGCCGGACCAATACCCGACAGCATAAGGACTTTGGGTGAGCCAAAAGCGCCACCTGACAAAATGACCTCATGGTGCGCTCTAATGGTCAGCTCGCCGTCTTGTTTTTCATAAATCACACCAACCGCTTTGTTGTCTTCAAAAATGACTCGGTTGACCTGGGCGTGAGTGATGACGCTTAAATTGGGACGGCTTTGTACAGGATGCAAGTATGCGGCAGCAGCAGAACAGCGCTGACCTTGCTTATCACCATGAAAATGGGTGACCTGGTATAGCCCGACGCCGTCTTGCTTATCGCCATTAAAGTCGTCATTGTGATCTAGTCCATTGGCGATGCCGGCCTCTACAAAAGCCTTGGAGATCTCACGCGGGCTCAGTAGATCAGAGACATGTAATGGTCCTCTATCACCGTGATGCTCATTGCTACCACGTACATTGTTTTCAGCCTTGATAAAGTAGGGCAGCACGTCATCGAAGCCCCAGCCTGTACAGCCTGCATCGACCCAGCGCTCATAATCTAGAGCACTACCGCGGGTATAAATCATAGCGTTGATGGCGGAGGAACCGCCCAAACATTGCCCGCGCGGTTGAAAACCACGACGATTGTTCAGATGGGTTTGCGGAGTAGTATGAAAGCACCAGTTATTGAGTTTAAGGGGTTTACCGGGTACAAGTAAGATCAGTCCAGCAGGTACACGAACGGCTAAGTCTTTGCCAGCGCCACCATATTCTAATAGACAAACGCTGATGTCCGGATTT
The DNA here is from genome assembly GCF_055699795.1 of Psychrobacter sp. M4. NCBI lineage: Bacteria > Pseudomonadati > Pseudomonadota > Gammaproteobacteria > Moraxellales > Moraxellaceae > Psychrobacter > Psychrobacter sp. M4. The sequence continues at coordinate 901,075 of NZ_CM146740.1, forward strand.
TCAGTAAGACGGCTGGCAAGCACGCATCCTGCTGAACCGCCTCCAACGATAACATAGTCAAATTTTTTATCGACTTCCATATACTGTTCCTTGTTGCTTCCCTGCCAATCAAATATTGGTTACTTATTACCATAACTATTATTTCGTCAAAATAGAGAAATAAAAATGACTAAAGCGTATCAATCGACCAATACGCCTTAAAAGAAGAGTAAAAATTACCGAATCAACTTTGTATAGTCAACCCTAAATAAAACTAGCACATTTTATACTAGCAACACTGGACCTATTTTGACGTGTATTGACTATAATCGGTTTATACCTCACATATCTCTGAGCGCACAATAAAGCGTTTGCCCTCTGGTATCTCCAGTGAAAAACTGGCGCCGCGCCCGTCTACTACGTCAATAGTCAGATCGGTATGCTGCCAGAGTTTATACTGAGCTTTACCCATATAAAAAGGACAACCCGCCAAATCACCAACCAATACATCTTGTCCGCCTACTTTAAACTCTCCTAATGGATAGCACATCGGTGAGCTACCATCGCAGCAGCCACCGGACTGATGAAACATCAGCTCGCCATGCTTAGATTTTAATAACTCAATAAGTGCTTTGCAGGACTCTGTAGCCATGACTTTCATAATGAACTCCTTGTACATTTAATTCGTCTTAACCTATATTTTACAGCAATTTTATGGTCGGCTGGCTTTGATCTATGGTGGGTAGCTCTTGCTCATCTTTAAGCTCAACCCCTGATAATTTAAGCTCAGCAGATTTCTTCATCAAGGCCAACAAACGACTGGCGGCCATTTTAATAGGCAATCCTGCGGCGCGTACGTTGGAGATGCAGTTGCGCATCGCATCATGGCTCTCACTATGCGCACTCCACGTATAATAAATACCTAAGCTATCAGGGGAGCTTAGGCCGGGGCGCTCACCAATGAGCATGACCAGCATCTTGGCCTTGAGTCGTTCTGCTACCTTATCGCCTAAAGCGACGCGGCTGCCCGTAGCAATCACTAAAGGCGCGATACTCCAGCCTTCTTCTTTAAATAACGGCAATAATTCTGCTACTAGCTTTGGACCATTTTCTTCTATTGCCCGTGCCGATAGCCCATCGCCGAGCACGATGAGCACATCGTAAGGTTTATCTAAATTTGAACGCTCTGCAAACTGCTCTAACTTTTCAGCAGAATCTTCGCTTAACAGTCTGCCCCAATCGGGACGTTTGAGATACTCAGACTTATCTTCGGTCTGACTGGTGACTGTAAATAGATCCCAAACCTCATCAGATGATGCTCCTTCTTGCTGATCTGATTTTTCGAAATCTTCTTCTGTACCAGACTCGTCATCCATATCTTTAAAAGTAACTTGACAAGCTTCAGCTAAATCTTGAATCAAAGCCTCAACATCTAAGTCTTGTAATACTGCGTCTTTGGCCTCGGCATGATCGAGCTGAAACTTTAATAAAGGTTTGGTCGGCAGGCTACAGCCCACGCGGCCAAGCGCGATTCTAGAGTCGGTGTATTCTTTTAGCTTTTGCCAAGGATCTAAATGTACCAACTCGCCACGCTGACCAGTTTTAGAGTTGCCATCCTCGATAACCGATGGCTTGGTTTGCCAATCATGATTAGACATTAGATCCTCCTTTATAATTTAGTAGTGCTATACCTTATTTCTCTCTTCTAATCGTTCTTATATAAATATATAGTTTTATATAATGCTAGAGAGCAGCTTTGATGGCTTATCTGACCACTGAATACGGTTTTGCGATTGAGTATAAATGCCGTTTTCACTGAGCCAATGCGCAAACTCAGGAGCAGGGGTCAGCCCAAGCAGTTGTCTGGCATAAAGCGCGTCATGAAATGAGGTGGTCTGATAATTAAGCATCACATCATCGGAGCCTGGGATGCCCATAATAAAGTTAATCCCCGCCGTTGCCAGTAAGGTCAATAAAGTATCCATATCGTCTTGATCGGCATCGGCGTGATTGGTATAGCAAATATCGCAGCCCATAGGCACACCAAGCAATTTGCCACAGAAATGATCCTCAAGACCTGCGCGAATGATTTGTTTACCATCAAATAGATATTCAGGACCGATAAACCCTACTACAGTATTCACCAGCAGCGGATCAAACTCGCGGGCTACGGCGTAGGCTCTTGCTTCTAGCGTTTGCTGATCGACGTCGAAATGGGCGTTGCTCGATAATGCGCTGCCTTGTCCGGTCTCAAAGTACATGACGTTTTGACCGACCGTTCCGCGATTAAGACTGACGCCCGCTTCCTGACCCTCGCGCAGTAGCGCCAAATTTATCCCAAAGCTGGTATTGGCTTTCTCGCTGCCTGTGATCGATTGAAAGACCAAGTCGACGGGGACTTTTTTTTCAATGAGCTGAATGGCAGAGGTGATGTGCGTCAATACGCAAGACTGCGTAGGAATTTGGTACTCAGATATCACATGATCGAGTAGCTTTAATAGCTCTGTTAGGTTTTGCAGATTGTCGGTCGCAGGATTGATACCGATGACCGCATCGCCATTGCCATACATGAGGCCATCGATAATACTGGCAGAAATGCCTAACATGTCGTCGGTCGGGTGATTGGGCTGCAAACGTGTAGACAAACGACCCTCAAGACCAATCGTATTGCGAAATTTGGTGACGACATTGCATTTTTTGGCAACTAGTATCAAATCTTGAACGCGCATAATTTTGCTGACAGCCGCTACCATCTCGGGGGTAAAGGCGTACTTTAATTGTGTGATGCTATCTTTGGTGGCAGACTCGCCTAATAGCCAGTTTCTTAAATCACCAACGGTAAAGCTAGATATCTTAGCAAAAGCTTGGCTATCGTGCTGCGCCATAATCAGCCGCGTTACTTCATCGTCTTTATAAGGGATAGTAATGTCATCCAAAAAGTCGATTAATAAGCAATCAGCCAAGGCCATTTGCGCCGCTACACGCTCAGTAGCATCAGCGGCAGCAACACCGGCCAGCTCGTCTCCTGATCGGCGCGGTGAAGCTTTGGCAAGTAACGTTTTTAGACTGTCAAATTGGTAGTTGTGTTGTCCTACGGTATGGTGATAAGTCATTTTTTTTCCCTTCTATAAATACCATTAACTCAAATCCTCTGATGCCGCTTGAATCTCTGCAAACTCTTCTTCTGGTGTACCGCTAACCAAATGGTGACGACTAAAGATGACAAAATACAGAATAAAGACGATATAAATTCCAGCGGCCATAAACCAAACTTTTGGATCTACCATTAGCCCTGCAATGACGGCGAGCAATGCCAGTACCAGCGCTATACTTGAAGTCACAATACCGCCCGGAGTCTTATAAGGACGCGGCAGATCAGGGCGAGACAAGCGCAGTTTGATGTGCGAAGCCATCATTAATACATAGGAGATAGTCGCGCCAAATACTGCCATTAAAATCAGCAAATCGCCCTCACCAGTGAGCGATAATAAGAATCCAATAATGCCGGGGACAATAAGTGCTAAATAAGGCGCTTTATTACTGTTGGTTAGCGAGAGTTTTTTAGGCAGATAACCCGCGCGTGATAGGGCGAAAATCTGCCGCGAGTAAGCGTAAATGATGGAGAAGAAGCTGGCGATAAGTCCTGCAAGACCGACAAAGTTTACAAAGCCTGCCAGCCACGTGTTATTGCCATAGACTGCCACTAAGGCATCTACCAAAGGCGCGCCTGAATCTTTTAGCGTATCAGCGCCTGCCGCGCCTGGCCCTAAAAACAGAATAAGCAGCGCAAATGATGCCAAGATTAACATGGCACCAATCAAGCCGCGCGGTAGTGATTTGGCAGGGTCTTTGGCTTCCTCGGCGGCAAGAGGTACGCCTTCAACCGCTAAAAAGAACCAAATAGCGTAGGGGACGGCCGCCCAAATACCGATATAGCCAAAGGGTAGAAACGGGCTAGCACCTGCTTGGGTACCGACGGCGATGTTGAATAAATTATCACTATTAAAATGCGGAATCATGGATACGATAAAAACCACTAGGGCGATACAGGCCACGGCGGTAATGCCGAACATAATCTTTAAGGCTTCGCCTGCGCCTTTTAAGTGAATGCCTATAAAGACGATATAGCAGGTCAAATAAATAATCCAGCCACCGATACCGAATAGTGATTCGCAATAAGAGCCGATGAACACCGCAATAGCTGCAGGCGCAATAGCGTATTCAATCAAAATCGCGGTACCCGTTAGATAGCCTCCTAGAGGGCCAAAAGCTGTACGGGCGAAGCTATAGCCGCCTCCAGCTGTTGGCAGCATAGTAGACATCTCTGACATCGATAGGCACATACATAGATACATCAACGCTACCGCTAACAGAGCAACAAACAAACCGCCCCAACCACCCTGCGCTAGACCAAAGTTCCAACCTGCAAAGTCTCCGGAGATGACGTAAGCCACGCCAAGACCTATCAATAAAACCCAGCCAACCGCGCCTTCTTTGAGTTGGCGTTTGGCAAAATAATCTTTTTCAACTTGAGAGCTACCGGAGACGGCACTGTTTTGATGGTTAGACGTGTCTGTCATGTTGTTCCCCTAAATAAAGGTTATAAATAAACCAAGGGTACTGCTAACTTTTGCTATTAAGTGCTGACAAATAAATGGATAACTAAAGATAAAAAGGTCGTATCTCTTCAACTCAAATTGCTAGTAACGCATGGTTGAAAGGATACGACCTATTATTAATAATCAAAAAAAGTAATCGTGAAATCAATATAGAAATGTCACATTACTACATTGTCATGAGTTACATAGCGTAGTCGATCACAATACGCCCCTCAATTTTACCATCGCGCATCCGATCGAGAATATCATTGATATTTTCAAGTGGCTCAGCGGCAACCGTTGCTTTTACCTTACCAGCTGCTGCCATCTCTAGCGACTCTTGTAAGTCAAGACGAGTACCGACAATGGAGCCGCGTATCGTAATACCGTTTAGCACCGTATCAAAGATGGAGACTGGGAAGTCGCCTGTTGGTAGACCATTACAGACCAAAGTACCACCGCGTCTCAACATAGTTAATGCTTGGTCAAACGCTTTAGCGGATACCGCAGTTACGAGCACACCATGAGCGCCGCCGATCTCTTTTTGTAAGTACTTACCAGGATCATTTTCCTTGGCGTTAATAGTGACTTTTGCGCCCAATTTTTTGGCAAATTCAAGCTTCTCATCATCAATATCAACAGCAGCAACATTGAGACCCATAGCAACCGCATACTGTACTGCCATATGACCGAGGCCACCGATACCTGAGATCACAACCCAATCGCCGGGTTTGGTTTCGGTCATTTTAAGACCTTTATATACAGTGACTCCTGCGCATAGAACGGGAGCAATCTCAACAGAATCGACGCCTTCAGGGATATGGCCAACGTAATTGGGATCGGCTAGCACATATTCTGCAAAACTACCGTTAACGGAATAACCAGAGTTTTTTTGTTTTAGGCATAAGGTTTCCCAGCCGCCCAAGCAGTGCGTACAATGCCCGCAGGCCGTGTAAAGCCAAGGCACACCGACACGATCCCCTTCTTTTACATTATCCACCCCTTCGCCAACGGCCGTTACCAGACCGACGCCTTCGTGTCCAGGGATAAAAGGCGGACTTGGTTTGACTGGCCAATCACCCTCAACAGCATGCAAGTCAGTGTGGCAGACGCCTGATGCTTGCATTTTTACTACGATCTCACCGGGACCTGGGGTTGGAATATCGACCTCTTCGATTTGCAGTGGTTGGTTAAATTCATGTAGAACGGCAGCTTTCATTTTATTACTCATGGTATGACTCCTTGCGATTAGTGGTTATTGACTAATAACCACTATCTTTACATTAGGATGCGCATCTAGCATCTCTGATATGCTCTACAGTGCCTTCATAGAGCGGCTTATACACAGTAGTGCCAATATATAATGCCAACAGATAGACTTAGAAGAAGCCCATCGCTTTGGTATTATAAGATACCAGCATGCTCTTGATTTGTTGATAATGCTCGAGCATCATCAAGTGGTTTTCGCGACCAATACCAGACTGCTTATAACCACCGAAGGCGGCATGTGCAGGGTAGATGTGATAGCAATTGGTCCATACGCGTCCCGCTTGAATACCGCGTCCAAAACGATATGCTTTATTGACACTGCGCGTCCAAACCCCAGCTCCAAGGCCATATAGAGTATCATTAGCAATCCTCATCGCCTCGTCGTCATCTTTGAAAGTAGTCACCGCGAGTACCGGACCAAAGATCTCCTCTTGGAATACGCGCATGTCATTGGTGCCCTCAAAGATAGTGGGCTGTACATAATAGCCATCGCCAAGATCACCGTCATGCTGAGCTTGCTCGCCACCTACTAACACTTTAGCGCCTTCTTTTTTACCGATATCAAGGTAGGATAGAATCTTCTCAAGCTGATCGGAGCTGGCCTGCGCGCCAATCATGGTATCGGTATCGAGCGGGTTGCCCATTTTGATGGCTTTAACACGCTCAACGCAGCGTTTGATAAAATCGTCATAAATACTTTCATGCACGAGCGCCCGTGAAGGACAGGTACAAACCTCGCCTTGATTCAGCGCAAACATAACTAGACCCTCGACCGCTTTATCTAAGAAGTCGTCATCTTCATCCATGACATCGGCAAAGAAAATATTGGGACTTTTACCACCAAGCTCCAAGGTCACCGGAATGATATTTTCGCTAGCGTACTGCATAATCAAGCGACCCGTTGTCGTCTCGCCAGTAAAGGCCACTTTATTGATACGCGGGTTGGAGGCAAGCGGTTTACCCGCTTCCACACCAAAACCATTGACGATATTGAGCACACCTTTTGGTAAGATATCAGCGATACCAATGGTCTCGAGCATAAACAGTAGGGAGGCTGGGGTTTGCTCAGCAGGTTTTAAAACGACACAGTTACCAGCAGCAAGTGCAGGGGCTATTTTCCAGACGCCCATAAGAATAGGAAAGTTCCAGGGGATAATCTGCCCAACGACGCCGAGCGGTTCATGAAAATGATAGGCAACGGTATCGTCATCGATCTGGCTAATGCCGCCTTCTTGGGCGCGAATGGCGCTAGCAAAATAACGAAAGTGATCGATGGCAAGGGGAATGTCGGCGGCAAGAGTTTCGCGCACCGGCTTGCCGTTCTCGTAGCATTCAGCGATAGCAATGGCTTCCAAGTTGGCTTCCATCTTATCGGCGATTTTGAGTAGTAAGTTGGCGCGCTCGGTAACGCTGGTTTTGCTCCAAGCGTCTTTAGCCGCGTGAGCGGCGTCTAGCGCCTTTTCAATATCGGCTTCTTTGGAGCGCGCTACTTGGCAAATGGTTTTACCATCAATCGGACTAGTATTGTCAAAATACTCACCATCGGCAGGCGGGGTCCACTCACCATTGATAAAGTTGTCGTATTTTTCGCGGAATTTTACTGGGCTGTCTTGGGTATTGGGATAGGCGTATAACATAAACGGTTCCTTGTTATGGACGGTTGTAGAATGGCTACAAGGCAATGCCCGAGCCTGATTTTCCTTATCGGCTTATTACCCTATCGTACTTACCTTTTACGCTAACTGATAGCTCTATTTATTTATAGTTAACAAACTCATACATAACTTTGAGTTATTAGATACCTCTATCTTAAATGAGTAGGTAAATACACTACAAAAGCCATTGCAGCTGCTATAATCGTTGCCAAATAGTTGCCCGCGCAATCTAGTTCTTTGAATGAAACTGTCCTTTTGTAGTCTACTAATTGGTTTGGATATATGCGTCAATCTTCTGCTCTTGATATTTTAAAAACAGGTCAAAATGTCTTTTTAACCGGTTCAGCAGGGTCAGGTAAAACTTATACCCTCAATAAATACATTAATTATTTGCGCGCGCGCCGGGTACCTGTGGCAGTGACCGCTAGTACTGGTATTGCAGCAACGCATATGAGTGGTACCACTATTCATAGCTGGTCGGGTATTGGTATCAAAGACGAATTGAGTGAGCGCGATTTAACCAACCTATCACGTAAACAGTTTTTGGCGGATAGACTCAAAGATACCGCGGTACTTATCATTGATGAGATATCCATGCTGCATGCTAAGCAGCTCAACGCTGTCAATCAAGTGCTCAAACATGTACGCAAAAATGACAGCGCGTTTGGCGGTATGCAAATCATAGTGGCCGGAGACTTTTTTCAGCTGCCGCCTATTGGTAGCAAAGGCGAGAGTAATCGCGACAAGTTTGCCTTTATGTCGCAGGCGTGGCTCGATGCTGGGTTTCACATCTGCTATCTATCTGAGCAGCATCGGCAAGTCAGCGAGGCGGCGAACGGCGGTCTTGATTTGGATGATATTCTCAATCAAATTCGCCGCCAAGAAGTTAGCTTTGAGGCGATTGCAGCCTTAGAGAATACCTTTGATCAAGATGTTGATGTTAAACGGACGCGCCTTTATACCCATAATCTTAACGTCAATAAAATCAACGATAAAGAACTTGCCGCCTTAGATGGCGAGATGATGCGCTTCGAATCAACGGCGACTGGTGATGATAAATTGGTGGAGACGCTCAAGAAAACTGTGCGCACGCAAGATGAGCTGATCCTCAAAGTCGGCGCTAAAGTGATGTTCATCAAAAACAATACCGAGCTTGGGGTCTCTAATGGCACCATGGGCGAGCTGATTGGCTTTGCGGCAGTAAAAGTTGATGACAAAGAAAAAGCGCAAAGTGATGCCTTTAAAGACAGTGAGGAAGAAAGGGGCAGTACTGATGACAACGATAATACTAATGTCAGTAGCGCCAGCAAAAAAGATAAATCCAAAGCCAAAAAGGATAAACCTGCCGCCCAAAAGATGCCCGTTGTGCGTTTAAATTCAGGTCTTGAAGTGATCGCTGAGCCTGAAGAGTGGATCATTGAAGACGAAACCGGAGAGGTGCTAGCAAGTTATAATCAAGTGCCCTTATGTCTGGCATGGGCGATTACCATTCATAAATCGCAAGGCATGACTTTGGACGCCGCTGAGATTGATTTATCGCGCACTTTTGAGCTGGGTCAAGGCTATGTGGCACTATCACGGCTCAAGTCATTGGCAGGTTTGCAGCTGCTCGGTATGAATGAGATGAGCCTTCAACTTGATCCGCTGGCGCGCGGTGCCGATAAAAGATTCTTAGTGTTATCAGATGAAGCCGATGCCAACTATGCCATGCTTGATGACAAGAGCATGACGCAAGCTCATGAAAAATTCATTCTAAAATCAGGCGGCACCTTGAGTAAGTCAGTTATTGATGCCTATGATAATTTGCAAAAAAGACGCCGCGAGCAAGCACAAGCGCAGCAGGATAAAAAACAAAAACTTGGCAATCAAGTTGCTGATAAATCAGAGAGTACTTTAGCAGCCACGCGGCTACTGTTAGAAGAAAGCTTATCTATCGCTGAGATTGCGCAAATGCGCGGACTTGCTCAGTCTACCATCATGCGCCATATTAGTGAGCTTAAGCGTCAAGACGCAAGCCTTGCTTGCGATCATCTGCGCCCTGATGATGAGGTGATGACCGCGGTTGGCAACGCCTATGTTGCTATCAAAGTGGCTAATGATCCCAATGATTTTAGCGATGATGGCAGCATCAAGATCAAACCTATTTATGACTATCTGAAACAAAAAGTCGATTACAATACTATTCGTTTGGCCCTAATTTTTATTAATCCTTAACCTTTATAGTGATACCCTGTTATGTCAGATTTTGCTAGTGCCACTTATCGTCCCATAAATAGCGACGCTGTTGGCTCAGCGTCTTTTAGCACAGGTGAAAGTACTCAGCCTTTGCGCGTGGCTATCAACGGTTTTGGACGTATTGGCCGCAATGTATTACGCGCGCTGCTTGAGCGTTTTGAGGTACTGGGACGCTCAATCCATATCGTGGCTATCAATGATTTAGCGCCAGCTGAGACTTTGCTGCATTTATTGAAGTTTGATAGTACTCATGGGCGTTTGAGCCAGCTTGGGATCAGCGCCGAGATCGTCCAAGACGGTATCACTGACAAGCAACAAAAATCCTCTGCTACGGCAAAAAGTGACATTCAGTTGTGTCTAACCAAAAACAATTTAACCTATTGTATTCGCCTATTATCAAGGGATGATCCCAAAAACTTACCATGGAGCACTCTTGATATTGATGTGGTACTGGAGTGTACGGGACATTTTCGCTCCTACGAGCAGGCAAGTTTGCATATTAAAGCAGGCGCGCAGCAAGTTATCATTGGCGCAGCCCCTTTTGATGATGTTGATGCTTGTATTGTGATGGGCGTGAATTCTGACGATCTGACAAGAGCGCTACCGATCATCTCTGGGGTGTCTTGTACCACGCAGGCATTAGTACCGCTGATTGATACGCTTGATAAAGCCTTTGGGGTTAAGTCAGCGATGATGACTGAGATTCATGCCGTTACAGCGGATCAAACCGTACTCGATCAAGCGCACCGTGATCTGAGACGCGCACGGGCTTCGGGTTATAATATTATCCCAACGACCTCGAGTAGTATTGCTGCAACCGAACGGGTGTTGCCTGCAATGATAGGCAAAATTAACGGCCATTCTATCCGCGTGCCAACTATAGATGTGGCAGCCATTGATGTAACTTTTGTGTTTGACACTGTAAATGTCAGTGTCAGTGCGCTAAGTGAAGTGCTTAAATCCGCTAGTTTAGGCCATCTCGTTGACATCATGGCTTATACTGATGAGCCCTTGGTTTCAAGTGATTTTATTCATCAAACCGAGTCGCTGATTATTGATGGGCAGCAATTAATGCAAGTGGGCAATCAATACAAAGTCTTTGCTTGGTACGATAACGAATGGGGCTATGCCAATCGTTTGCTTGATATGTGCTTACACTTAAGCTCAAAAGAGGCTCAACTTAAGCATCAAGTAAATCCTAGTTTGTTAAGTAAATTGCATTTATAGCAAAATAATTTAATTTTTTTAGTTTAGGCTCTTGCATTCTCATCGCATATCGCTATAATGATGCACCAATGGAGACGTGGCAGAGCGGTTGAATGCACCGGTCTTGAAAACCGGCAAGGGTTCATAGCCCTTCGAGAGTTCGAATCTCTCCGTCTCCGCCAAATATTGTTTTAAAGTTAAATATAATAAAAGAAGCCTCAGTCTATTACGGATTGGGGCTTCTTTTATTGTGTGTTTATAAAATTGTGTGTCTATAAATACTATGAATGTTCTATAGATTCTAATTGCTAAATTCTATTTTTTCACCATCAGCAAGCGTGATGGTGCCCTCACTAACCGTCGTCGTCACATATTGGTTGTTTTTGATGGCACGCATAACATTGATGTCTTCAATATTACTTTCAATGACTATTTTACCGGACTGCTCAGGAACAATAGGCGGGGAGAACTGCGTTAACGGTATCTCAAAACGCTTGCCTTCAGCCAATTTTGCATCTCTCATCGTTAAAGTCCCCTCAAAGCTGTCGATAGGAGTAGTACCGTGATTGGAGAGCATAAACTGCAGTTTAACTTGATTGAGACTATCAACGCTGCTGGTCTTAACAGGCAATAAAGCAATAGGATACGTTATAGTATGAATATCTCCAGTCGGTTTGCCAGCAACGATAGGGCTGCTCTCACCTGTAGGATTATCAGGATGCAAACGCTCATATTGGCGCTGCTGAGCTAATGCTTGACCAATTGTCGTACGCGTCATGGCTCCTGACTCATAAGCGCCGCTAAGCTTCATACGTAGCATATAGCGGCTAAGCAGCTGTCTATCAGCTGCAGGCAGCTGCTCAAAAGTATCGCCAAGCTTTTTTTGCCACTGATCTGAGTCCGTAGGGATAGTCTGTTTATGAGGATCGTTTTGCGGCATGCTACAGCTGCTAATAACAGGCGCTATCCCTAAAGAGACTATAACCAGTAAAGTTGTACCCAAACGCTGAGTTGAACCTATCATCTGCCACCTCCTTGGAAACTCGTATTACCAGCCACTCTAATCATGACCTCATACTTTAATATACCGCGTTTGATGGACTTATGTGTTTAATACTCATTAAATATTATGATAAATTTTATAAAATAAGCATATCTTTGGGTATTTTTTAGTAGAAATAATACAGAAACGAGGGGAGAAAAACAGTAAAGGCTAAGCGCGGTATAGCACGCTTAGCCTTTATAGATGACTACTTTGTGAACCACGATGTTATAAATAACTATAACGGGCTAAAAGTATGGATAAGTAGCAAAAGAGATAAAATCTAATCTTCGTTTTGTAACTCATTTAATGGATGGGTAATACTGTTATTGTGAGTCTCTACGATAGCTTTATCGATAATATGTTGGCTAACACCGCTTTTGCGCAGAGTCTCAATGAACAACTCATCGTGAGCTAAGGTATAGTCTTGGTGATCACGATCAAGACCTTGGCGGATATACAGACGAATCAGCCCCTGAATACGCTTAAACCCAAGCTCAGTTGAGGTCGCTTGTAGTAGACTGATCATCTCCTCAGAAAGACGAATGCTGACCGGACGCGTGATTTTTTGCGGATGATCAGAGAATCTATTTTTAATATGTACAGGTATCATAATAAACCATTACTTTTAGTGAGTAGAGATAAGCTTGTGAAAATGATGTTTGATTTTTGAACCGTATGCTACTTAAAAGGTATATGGTTCTGATAAGGTATATATTACCATACAATGGCACTGCTTAAAAAAATACTGTAGGTACTAAGAACACTACAATCAAAAACCGAAATAACAGAAAAAAGCCTTCACCGCTAATGGTGAAGGCTTCTTAGTATATGGCTCCTCAACCTGGGCTCGAACCAGGGACACACGGATTAACAGTCCGACGCTCTACCAACTGAGCTATTGAGGAATAAGCTGTGATAACAGCAAACTCATTTATAAATAGTATTGTAGTAAATAATACTTAATGACAGTGTTCGCGTTATGTGGGGCACATTTTAGCCAACTCACGATTGTCTGTCAACCTTACAAGGACAATAATTGTAAAAATTTATCTATCAAAAAGCATCAAATAAAAGCACGAATTTATAAGATGAAAAGTACAGTGAATCCTAAATAAAAGGAGGATCACTATAATCATAAAAAAACCCTCATCAACATGACAAGGGTTTTGGCAAATGCCAAATTGAATTAAATAGTAATTCAATGTATCAATTAACTAGCTACTAAAATATGGCTCCCCAACCTGGGCTCGAACCAGGGACACACGGATTAACAGTCCGACGCTCTACCAACTGAGCTATTGGGGAATAGGCGGTGAGTAATAATGCTTTCTCACACTAGACTTAGCGAATACTTTTACAAGTTGCTGCTAAGTGGAGCGTATTCTAGCAAAGATAAAAAATAGGTCAAGCTTTTTTTATGCGTTTGATGAAGATTATGAGTCAAGTGGTCTGCTAAAACTAAAAAGACGTCCTATGCTGGACGTCTTTTTTAATCTGAAAAGCTATTACTTATTCAACAGCTACTTACTCAGCAACGTCTAAATCAGCGACTGCCTTTTCGATACGTGATAATGCGTCTTTAAGGGTGGCTTCGTCAGTAGCATAAGAGATACGCATAAAGCCGCCAAGGCCAAACGCATCGCCTGGCACGACAGCGACGCCTACTTTTTCAAGCAGCCATTCTGAGAATTCGGTACAAGAGGACAGGCCAGCCGCTTTAATTAAGGGTTTTATCTCTGGATAGACATAAAAAGCACCATCAGGGCGCAAGCAGGTAATACCTTTAATCGCATTTAAGCCATCAACGACCAAATCACAGCGCTTCTCAAATGCTTCGACCATAGGCGCAAGGACGCTTTGATCGCCACTGATAGCAGCCTCAGCAGCGACTTGGCTAATTGAAGTTGGGCATGAGGTTGACTGTGACTGTACTTTTTTCATCGCGCCAATAAGCTTGGCAGGACCACCGGCATAACCGATACGCCAGCCAGTCATGGCATAAGCTTTGGAGACGCCGTTTAAGATAATTGCACGCTCTTTGAGTTCAGGAGCGGCATTCAAGATATTATAGAATTTATCACCCGTCCAGCGAATATGCTCATACATATCATCAGAGGCCACATAAACATGTGGATGCTTTTTGAGCACTTCTGCAAGCGCCTTTAGCTCGTCTAAAGTATAGATCATACCTGTTGGGTTAGAAGGACTGTTCAGTACCAGCATTTTGGTCTTGTCAGTGATAGCATCTTCTAATTGTTGCGCGGTAATCTTAAAGTCCTGCTCAGCTGGACATTCAACGATGACGGGCTTACCTTCAGCAATAATCACCATATCCGGATAGCTGACCCAGTAAGGTGCTGGAATAATGACTTCATCACCTTTATTGATGAAAGCTTGCGCAAGGTTAAAGAACGACTGTTTACCGCCTACTGATACCAAGATCTCGTTTGGCTCATAACTGATGTCATTATCGCGTTTGAACTTCTCAATGATGGCTTTTTTTAGCTCTGGGGTACCATCAACCGCTGTATATTTGGTAAAGCCATCATTAATCGCCTCAATAGCGGCTTTTTTGACATGTTCTGGGGTGTCAAAGTCAGGCTCGCCTGCGCCCAAGCCAATAATGTCTTTACCAGCCGTTTTGAGCTCTTTGGCTTTGTTAGTGATGGCAAGGGTAGGCGAGGGCTTGATGCTATTAACTCGATCAGATAACTGTAATTCGCTCATGAAAAATCCTTCATATAATCCAGTAAGGGTTAAGATGCGCCTTGATAAAGTGCGCTACAAAAATGCAATGTCCTAAAAAGTGATTTAGGTATTCTAAAACTCATTTTTTACATGCTTCAAAAGCAGTTACTTCAAAGAGTGTTTAGTTACAAATCATCGCATTGTAGCATGCCCCTATCACACTGTCTTAAGCGGTAGCCTATAGAAAATATATCGTTACATTTTGTCCTCAAGCTCATAACTGTGCCTACAGATGCCCCTTAAAAAGACTAATTGCTAACTGGTTTGCAAAGTTATAATGGTGGCTTATGCAGCTTATACTATGATGTTTTACATAAGTTTATTTGGACTTCCACTAAAGTAGGTTACAATCAGTTTAAAACCACCATAAATACTAACGTTCATAAATGCTAACGTCGAAGCCAACTGGTCACTAACTGATAACTGCAAAATTAGGGTTATTCAATCTTGGCTTGCCTCTATTAAAAGCTTGTATGTCTTATAGCTCCACCTCACTAGGTTATACCTCCTACCATAATAAATAAGGATATTTATCATGACAGACTCTCCTAAAAAGCTCCATATTGTGATTACGGGCGCAACCTCGGGTATCGGTAAGCAGTTGGCCAAAGACTATTTAGCAGATGGTCACTACGTTTACGCCGTTGGACGCGACAATAATGCCTTGAGCGAGTTAAAGGATTTAGGTGCAACGCCAATTGATTTAGACCTTATGGATCGTGACAAAGTGGTTGCCGCTTTCACTGATATCAGCCAAATTGATTTAGCTATTTGTGGCGCTGGCATGTGTGAGTATTTAGATATGCCAAATTTTGATAGCGAAACATTTATGAAAGTGATGTCCGTTAATATGGGCACTTTATCGCACGCTATTGAAGGGGTACTACCAAAGCTAATGGCTTCAAAAGGCCGGTTAGTGGGTATTGGTTCGGCGTCCGCTTATGTGCCTTTTGCCCGCGCCGAGGCTTATGGTAGCTCAAAAGCGGCCATTCATTATCTAATGAAAACGCTACAGATCAGCCTTGCGCCGCATGATGTATCGGTAAGTTTGGTCGTGCCCGGGTTTGTCGAGACGCCCATGACCAAACAAAACGATTTTCCGATGCCGTTTTTGCAAACCACCGAGCAGGCCAGCTGCGCTATTCGTAAAGGAATTGCAGATGATCACGATGTGATTGAGTTCCCCAAAAAACTCACCTTAACATTAAAAGCTTTGGGTACCCTGCCAGATTTGGTTTGGCAACAAGTGGGTCAAAAGCTTAATAAAAAATAACTCACCCTCTTTAAACGATAGGATTTTTTATGCCGCTTTTTCGTCGCCAGTCTGTCTCTAAACGGTCAAAATCAGCCATAGAAAAACAATACAGTACTGATGCTAAAAGTCAGCACAAGCGCCAGACAAAAAAGCGTATTGCGATCATCGGATCAGGGGTATCCGGACTTACTTGCGCCCATTATTTATCTCAGCCGCAATTGGCCAAGCGCTATGAGGTAACGGTATTTGAAGCTGGCGATTATATCGGCGGCCATGTCAATACCATCGATATAGAACTACAAGACGGTAAAAAGGCAAAAACTAAATACTTAGAGAAAAGTGCAATAGATACCGGTTTTATTGTCTTTAACGAGCGCACTTATCCTAATTTTTTTCGTCTACTGCATGATCTGCAGGTGCCTTTTCAAGCCACCGACATGAGCTTTTCGGTTAAGAATACCGCGCGCAACTTTGAATATAACGGTCATACGCTAAACACTCTATTGTCACAGCGTAGAAACGCGTTAAACCCCAAGTTTTGGCAATTTATTAAAGATATCTTGCGATTTAATAAGCATATCAAACAGCTGCGTCAAGACTTTGAGCAAGCACGCGCTAGCGGTAAAGACACCAGTGTCTTCACTGAGCAAACTCTAGGTAGCTATTTGATAAGCCAAAACTACCATCCGCTGTTTACTGACAACTATCTATTGCCCATGGTGTCCGCTATTTGGTCAACTGGCCTTGATGACGTGCAAGATTTCCCCTTAGTATTCTTCGCGCAGTTCTTTGACAATCATGGCCTGCTCGATGTGGTTAATCGCCCGCAGTGGTTTACGATTAAAGGCGGTTCAAAGCAATACGTCAATAAGCTGATGACGCGCTTTGTCAAAGCTGGCGGGACAGTACAAGTAAGCCGTCCAGTGCAGTCGGTTGTCCGAGAAGACAATCAGGTAACCCTGATCGTTGCTAATAAAACCAATGATAATTTGCAAGAGCTAATCTTTGACGAAGTTATTTTTGCTTGTCACGCTGATACGGCGCTCTCCTTATTACAAGACGCTAGTAGTGATGAGACTCAGGTATTAAGCCATTTTCAATTCACCAAAAATACAGCGATATTGCATACTGATACTAGCGTCCTACCCAAGAAACCATTGGCATGGGCCAGCTGGAACTATCTCATTAATGATAAATTAGATAAAAAGTTAGCTCAAAAAAATGGACAGACAGAGTCTAAACACTCTTATCAAACCGCAAAACCCGTCCTTACCTATCATATGAATATTCTGCAGCGTTTAACCAAGGCGCATAACTATCTGGTTACGCTTAATCCAGCTACTTTGAACACAGCTACGCCAAACAACAGTATCGACGACGCTCAAATTATCAAAAGTATTGATTACAGTCATCCCATCTTCGATAAACAGATAGTTGCGGCACAACACGACTGGGCAAAAATCTCCGGCACTGGACTGCACACTCATTTTTGCGGTGCCTATTGGTTTAATGGCTTTCACGAAGATGGCGTGCGTAGTGGCTTGCGGGTTTGTCAGGCGCTCGGTAGCACTATTGATATCAAAGATGACGTTGACTCTAGCCATCTGCCCGATACTAGTAGCGCCCATACGCCTTTTCGCCATAAAGACTTGCCTATCAAAGCTGATAAAAACTTGCGCAAGCTCAATAAACGTCAAATAGTCACAGCGACTACCAATCAAGAGCTGGTAGATTATATCGCTACTTTGCAAGCAAGCATTCCATCGGTTAAGAAGAAAGGCGGCTGGTTCGGACACCGTAAAGTGAAGAGTTAATGAGGTTAAATTGTTGGGTGTGGAGGGACAAGACCCAACAGGTTATTTAAATAAGAGAGCGTTATGTCCGACAAAGAGCAATCGTCTAACGATCCAGAAGCTAAAACAGCTGCCATGATATCGCATCAAGTGTTTCATGGGACGACTTGGCATAGCCGTTTACTGCCAAGTGTACATAAATTTGCTTATCTATATCGCTATTGGGGCGTCAACATCAGTGCTTTAGCTGCTGGGCATAAGCTGCCAGAAGTCAATGCTGGTATCAATAGTAAATTACTAAAAAAGTTACCTTTTAATCAGAGATTAGCAAAAGCTTTGCCGTTATTTTCTGCCAAGCACAAAGCTTTGCAGCAGTTTTATGCTAATGATTATTTGCAAGAGAATAGGGAAGCTCATACAAATCCTGTTAACAAGTCTGCTAATACCAACCCTATCGATGACGCTCAAGCTCTTAAGCAGCGTCTAACCCAAGCCTTTATCAACCATACCGGTAGCGCGCCTACAGGCGACGTGATTGGTATGCTGGTCTGCCGCAATATGGGTATTTATTTTAGCCCGGTAAATTTCTATTTAGGTTTTGATGAGGCGCAAACTCCAACTCATCTATTAGCTGAGGTCTCTAATACCCCGTGGAATAAGCGTCATTATTATGGATTTTTATTAAATGGTGCGGAGACCGAATTTTGTCACGATAAAGACTTTCATGTCTCGCCCTTTAATCCTATTGATCAGCGCTATCGTTGGCAGGTTTCAGTAAAACAAGAAGCAACAAACAGTGCAGAAGCAAAGCATGAAGACGAAAATCAGTCAAATAACGCTTTGCAAGTTCGCATCGCCATCGATATTAGCGACGAGCGCGGTGAAGTGTTAAAGACGGGCGTCAAAATGTCGGGCACTCCTATGACTGCAGGATCCATAAAGAACAGCCTACAGAAAAACCCAATGATGAATATCACTTCACTAAGTCGTATTTATTGGCACGCGTTTAAGCTGTATGTCATCAAAAAAGTACCTTATATTAACTATGATGAAAAGTTAGCAGATAGTCAGCAGCAAGAAGAATAAAAGGCGTTCAAAAAGTTATGCTGTTCCAAAAAGTAGTTATATTTATTATAGTTGAGATAACTATTAGTTATATTACTATAAATAAACCTATCTATAAAAACTAGTCATCGTACAATGAAGTTACCCCTACAAATCTTGAGAGCTTAAGAATAACCAATCTTAGAAGTATGCCAATTCAATGTGTAATTATGTAGATTCCTCCCAGAAACTGGGCAACAAGTTTCTTTAGAGCTATCACGAAAGGATACCAGCAGCATGGCCACCCGCCCAACCGACCGCAAGCCCACCTCAAGATTAGCAAAACTCAATGCTCAAATGAATAAAACCGTCAGTAGTAGCGCGGTCCTCAAACCGGTCAACCGTAGTATCAATTACTTAGCAAGAAAGGCAGTATTTCGTGCACTTGGCTATCTAAAGTTTGGCAGCATGACTCTAGTTGAAGACTTTGGTAAGCAATCTTCCAAAACATATCACTTTGGCAATGCGTCTAATAGCTCGCTTAGCAGCTCAGCAGTTGGTCGACATACATTGCATATAACGGTGACGATTTATGATAGAGCGGTTTATCGCCGGCTTTTATTTGGCGGTTCAATTGCGTTGGCAGACAGCTATATTGAAGGCGAGTGGGACTGCAATGACCTCACAGGGCTAATTCGTTTGGCGGCTCGTAATTTGGCGGTGCTCAACAAACTTGAGAACCGATTTGCAGGGATCAGTAAAGCGTTTGAAAAAACCAATCATCGCTTGCGTAGTAATGATGCTGCAGGCTCTAAGTCCAATATTTTAGCGCATTACGATTTAGGTAATGCTATGTATCAGCTTTTTTTAGACGACACTATGATGTACTCCTCAGCCGTATATTTGACGCCTGATACCTCGCTTACGCAGGCGCAGCAGCACAAGCTTGAGCTTATTTGTCAGCGTTTGCAATTAAGCTCAGACGACCATGTGATTGAGATTGGCACCGGCTGGGGCGGCTTTGCTATTTATGCCGCCACTCATTATGGTTGTCATGTGACTACCACTACCATCTCTGATGCCCAGTATCAAGAGGCCGAGCGCCGCGTCAAAGCAGCAGGGTTGTCTGACAAAATTACGCTATTAAAACAAGACTACCGCGAGCTGACGGGACAATACGACAAGCTGGTCAGTATTGAGATGATCGAAGCGGTAGGACATGAGTATCTGCCGACCTTTTTTGCTAAATGTAATAACCTACTTAAGCCAACGGGGCTTATGGTCTTGCAAGCCATTACCTTTAATGACCAAAACTACGAGGATTATCTACAGTCCGTTGATTTTATTCAGACCCATATCTTTCCTGGCGGCTGTCTACTCTCCAATCAAGAGCTTAACACCCAGTTCACCCAGCAGACTGATATGGTGGTCAAGCAATTACACGATTATGGCTTTGATTATGCTTATACCTTACGGGATTGGCGCCAAGCTTTTCTGAGAAGGCGCGAAGACATTAAAGCGCTCGGCTACGATGAAGCCTTTATTCGCTTGTGGGAGTTTTATTTTTGTTACTGTGAAGGCGGGTTTTTGGAGCGTACCATTGGGGTCGTGCAAGTCACTGCTGTAAAACCTGATAATATTGACACGCTGCATTTCTCCGATTTGCCTGTAGCTAATGCGACAAGTAAGTCCACTAATAATGTTATTAACAAGCGTAGTACGCCTAGCCGAGCCGTAGCATTTGGCTAGAGATGACATGCCGAACGTTAAAACGTTCATAAAAGCTTTACAATTTAATCACCTAAAGTTATAACGATTACTAAGCCTAAATACGTCATATTGAAGTACTGTTGAAACAGGTTAGTAAATATAGCGATCGTTGTAGTTTTTCTAAATATTTTTACCATAAGTGGTGTTAGATCATAGGTGCTACTGAAAGACTATGCAAATAAAACATACTAGGCACAAAGGTGGTTGGAATCCGTGTTTAGTTATTATAAAAGGATATTATTATGGGCTATACATTCGTTTATCTTGTTGCCGTTGCTATGTTTTTAGGTGTTGACTTCGTTTGGCTGTCAACGATGAAAGGGTTATTTTATGAAGAGCGTATAGGTCATCTTTTAGCGGATGAACCTAATATGATGGCGGCTGCTGTGTTTTATATGTTCTATATTTTAGCGCTTTGTATCATTGTTTTATATCCGCAAATAAAAGCAGAGGCATCTATTGGTCATATTTTTCTATTGGGCGCTTTATTAGGCTTAATGGCCTATGGTACTTATGATTTTACCAATCTAGCGTTATTTAAAGGTTATACGCTTGACACTGCCTTGGTAGACTTTACTTGGGGCGGCTTCTTAACCGGTTCAGTTAGTGCAGGCATGGCTTGGTTAGCATATCGCTTTGGCTGGTTGAATAAAGCTAACTCAGCTTAAATGTTTGAGCTATAGTAGATAGAAGCGGTTTAACTCAGTTTAAATCGCTTTTTTTATGGCAGTTTTGTTTGTGCAAACCGATACCTTGCTGTATAAATAAGACCTGAAATACATAAATAGTAAGGAATCCTATGCCGCAATACAATACGACTTCGACTGCTAAAAAAGCGCCTTTAAATCATGAGTTGTACATGTCAATACTCATGACGCCTGATATGGCAAACTTCATTGGCAACGTGCATGGTGGTGATTTGTTAAAAATGCTCGATCAAGTCGCTTACGCTTGTGCCAGTCGTTATAGCGGCAGCTACGTCGTAACCCTCTCCGTTGATCAAGTAATGTTCCGCGAGCCTATTTATGTCGGCGAGCTGGTCACTTTCGCTGCTAGCGTCAATTATGTCGGCAAAACATCAATGGAGGTGGGCATTCGGGTAGAAGCCGAAGACGTACGCGCACGTACTATTCGCCACACTAATAGCTGCTACTTTACGATGGTAGCTATTGACGACAATGGTAAACCTACACCTATCCCGCCACTTAATATTAAGAACGAGAGTCAACAGTGCCGTTTCGATGCTGCCTTGGCTCGTAAAAACTTACGTATGGACAGCTCGCAGCGACCTAGTTGTGATTTAAACGAAATGATAGGTGATACTGTTAAAAACGCTGAGAATACTCTTAATTCTCAATAAGAGACCAAAAAGACTAACTGTCAATAGCTTCGTAGCTGATTGGCAAAATCAAATATATCAACAATGACTCACTAAAAAGTTACTGATAGGGTAGCGCGTTTATTTTAGGCTAGGTTTTTTAGATTAATGAATTATCCATTAATCTAAACGCGCCGTAAACAAAGCTACCCATTTTGTCGAGTACAGTATGAGTCTAAAGCCTTCTATTGCCAATCCGCAACTACATCTTAGCGATGTGCCAAAAACCCCAAGCTCTCGAACTCGCGGAGCAAAAAATTCTAATAATAACTCTGCGCCTGATGAAGACAAAAAGTCCAGCTCAGTGATTACTGTCTTGATTGCTATTGGGGCAAATTTTCTTATTGCTATTGCAAAGTCTGTTGCCGCTTTTATTACTGGTTCAGCCTCTATGATAGCGGAAGCTGCGCACTCTTGGGCGGATACAGGCAATGGTATATTTTTATTAGTTGCTGAAAAAAAGGCAGTTAAACCTGCAGACAGAAGCCATCCTTTAGGCTACGGCAAAGAGTCTTATGTGTGGTCGATGATTGCCGCCTTTGGTGTGTTTATGGCAGGCTCTATCGTCTCTATTTATACGGGTATCACGGAGTGGAATGCGGCTGAGACCCAAACTAATTATACGATTGGTTTCATCATTTTGGCAGTGGCGTTTGTCTTAGAGGGTTTTTCATTAGTGCAAGCTTATCTGCAAAGCAAAAAGCATGGCGAGGCGCTGAACGTTAGTGCGATTGGTTATGTTGTCGACACCTCTAATCCGACGCTGCGTGGGGTGTTTTTTGAAGATTTGGCCGCTGTTATTGGCCTAGTCATTGCCGCTGCAGCTATGGGAATGCATGCTTATACTGGAGAGCCTTTTTGGGACGCGCTGGGTTCTATCATTGTCGGTCTATTATTGGGCGCTGTGGCGATATTTTTGATCAGCCGTAACCGTGATTTTTTGGTCGGGCATAAAGTATCTGATAGCATGCACCGTTACGTGCTAGGCGAGCTACTTGATCATCCTGATATCGATAGCGTCTCGTATCTGCATTTGGAGTGGGTAGGCCCTAAGAAGATATTTATGGTGGCAGCGGTGGACATTGTAGGTAATCCTCGTGAACAAGATATCGCGCATAAGTTTGAAGCTATCGAAAATCAGTTTCGCGACAACCCCCTATTTCAAGAGGCTATTTTGACTTTATCAGTGCCTAATGCTGAGCTTTTAAGCTTAGAAAGTGAGCAAGCTGTTTAGAATTAAGGGCAATTATTGGATTATCAGTAGTTACCAAACTGCTATTACATCAGCGCATAAAAACATCCTTACATACAAAGAGCCGTCTCAAATTTTATATTATTTGAGGCGGCTCTTTTTCAACCTGTCTTTTTGAATGATGACTGGCTTTACGATAAGCGCGCACGGTTGTGCGGTTCATGAAAATCAATATCCGGTCCAACAGGTACAATCTCTGTAGGGTTAATATTATCGTGGCTAGCGTAGTAGTGAGTCTTAATATGATCCATATTGACCGTCTCTTCAATCCCTGGCACTTGATATAGATCGCGCAGATAGCCCCAAAGGTTAGGGTAGTCAACAATACGGCGGATGTTGCATTTAAAATGACCAACATAGACCGGATCAAAACGTACTAGCGTCGTAAACAGACGCCAATCGGCCTCGGTTATAGTATCGCCGGTAAGATAGCGTTTATCGGCCAAACGCTCTTCTAAAATATCTAGTCCATCAAACAGCTCGGTTACCGCTTCTTCATAAGCTTCTTGAGTAGTTGCAAAGCCTGAGCGATAAACGCCATTGTTCACTTTAGGATAAATAAAGGCATTTAGCTCATCAATCTCATCTAATCGATCTGAGGGTAAAAAGTCGACTGGTAGAGCGCCAACGTCATCAAAGGCAGAATTAAACATACGAATGATTTCAGAGGACTCGTTACTGACGATGGTATTGGTTTTTTTATCCCATAGCACTGGTACAGTCACGCGTCCGGTATAATCAGCTCTGGCCGCCGTATAGATCTCATGCATGTAATCAGCATTAAAGATAGGGTCGGGAATCACGCCTGCACCCTTTGCAAACGTCCAACCATGCTCACGCATAAAGGGATGAACGGCAGATAGGGATATCATATCTTCAAGCCCTTTTAATTTACGATAAATCATGGTGCGATGCGCCCAAGGACAAGCCAACGACACATATAAATGGTAACGATTAGGCTCAGCTTTAAAGCCGCCAGTACCTGTAGGACCAGCGCTACCATCTTTGGTTACCCAGTTTCTAAAGCCCGACTCTTCACGCTGGAAACGTCCACCGCTTGCGTCGGTATCGTACCATTGATCTTGCCATTTGCCATCAACGAGTAAGCCCATGTTATTCTCCCTATTTGTTAGTGTATTTAAATAGAATCATATTAGTTTTTCTAACATAGATATAACTATTATAATATCATAACTTAACAATTGATGCTTTATTAAATCCATTTTTATAAAGTGGGTATAACTAACTATCAATGACTCAATACAAAAAGGGCCACCAGTATGGCAGCCCTTTAATAATTTATAATTTTTACCTATTTGTTTAAACAACATAGATGTACTGTCATACACCTGTTATTTTTTAGGAGCATTAGCACCGATAAACCAAGCGTCTTTATCGATAGTACGGCTAACTTCTGTCAATAGATCAGCAGTATCTTCATCCCCGGCATCACCAGCTGTATCAATCGCTTCACGCAACGATGCTGCAATTGTTTTATAGCGATTAGTCAATTCACGAACATGCTGCTCAACTTCAGTGATATCTGTTGGATAAGTCTCTAATATAGAGTCCTCAACCACACGTTTAGAGATACCATTTGCTTTGCCGCCTAAAATAACAATACGTTCAGCAACGGTATCAAAAGATTCAGTTAAACGCTCATAAGTCTCATCAAGTAATTGATGCACACCGATAAACCCAGAACCTTGCAGATTCCAGTGGCACTGTTTGCTATCCATACTCAAATCAATAAGGTTGGCTAAGTTAGAATTTAATAGATCAATCATTTTCTTAGCAGTGTCGTCATTTATACCACTTGCGTAACGTTCTCTCATAAATTACTCCATTATTTTAAGTTATTTTATTATGGCTTGAAATCTAGACAAATTAAAAGCAGCTAATGCTATTAACTTGTCAACTAATTCAGTATCGATAATAACAGGTTGCATCAAAATATAAAGCCTTAAGCTTTAGGTTTTATTGAGCGGTCATGTAATGACTTTGTTAAACATGAAAATCTTTGTAAATTTTGCAACTAATTAAGACCACTCTGTTAACTTATCATTACTCTATCAGCAATCTAATGATCATCAACTTTTAAGGGTTCATACCTTTTTTTGCAAACTTATCAAATAATTGCTGTTCGGTCAGTTCTACAGTTACATTGGCAAACTCGTAATAATCAGGTTTTTTATCAATAAATATCTGACTAGTAAAATCAAAATTATTAATATCTTGAAACAAGCCTACAGACAACACGTATTCGTCAGAACCCAGCTGGTGATAATAAAGATTAGTCCCGCATTTATGACAAAAGGCACGTTCTGCCCAATCTGAGGATGAATAAACTGTTATAGAATTTTGACCTTTGATATCGGGTTTTGCTTTGCTATGAACGGCCATCAACGGACCGCTTCCCCAGCGTCTACACATACTGCAGTGACAAGCCTCAACTGTATCAATATCTTCTACTTCAATAGCGACGTTACCGCATAAACAGTGACCTTTCATCTCTCGTTCCTTGATTGATTGTATCGAATACTTCATAGGTATAGACAATGACTATACCTGAATATCTCAAACATTTACTGTATATTTTCATCACTTTTTTAATACGAGTAGTGATATCTCAAGAACAAAAATCACCTTTAAAAACAGTCATAAAGCCCCCACATTGTTATAAACCTTACCTCGTTATAAAAATTAGGAAGAAAACCAATATGCGAATGCCCGAACCGCGCTCGTCGCGTCAGTTAAATCAATTAGCCACTCAGCTACAAGGCGAAGCTGAGATCGTTGGCGTCAATGCGTCTGGGACGCAAATATCAAGTCGCGCCTTTGAGATGGTCACTGACTTTGAACCAGCAGGCGATCAGCCGCAAGCGATTGAAAAGCTCGTTAAGGGGATTGATGCTGGCATGGATGAGCAGTTATTACTTGGTGTGACCGGTTCTGGTAAAACTTATACCATGGCCAAGGTGATATCCGAGTGCCAACGCCCAACCATTATCATGGCGCATAATAAGACCCTTGCCGCGCAGTTATATGGTGAGTTTAAGGCATTTTTTCCTAATAACGCGGTAGAGTATTTTGTCAGCTATTATGACTACTATCAGCCTGAGGCTTATGTTGCTGCCAGTGACACCTTTATCGAAAAAGACAGTGCTATTAATGATCATATTGATCAGATGCGCTTATCCGCGACGCGGGCATTACTTGAGCGCCGAGATGCGATTATCGTTGCATCAGTTTCTTGTATCTACGGTTTGGGCGACCCTGAGAGTTATCTAAAAATGCTCTTGCACATTGTAGTCGGTGACAAGATCGATCGTACCGCAACCATCAAGCGTTTGGTTGAGATGCAGTATACGCGTAATGAGCTGGACTTTGGTCGTGGTACCTATCGCTTGCGCGGGGAGTTACTCGATATTTATCCTGCTGAATCTGAACAATTAGCGATACGCGTGCATCTGTTCGATGATGAAGTTGAGAAGATCACTTGGTTCGATCCTTTAACCGGTAAAACGGTGCGCAGCGTGCCACGGATTACTATTTACCCTAAGTCGCATTATGTGACGCCGCGTAACCGTTTGGAGGCTGCTAGTCATACCATTCGCGAGGAGCTTGAGCCGCGCCTTGAGTATTTTCGTGATAATAATAAACTGATTGAAGCGCAGCGACTCAAAGAGCGTACGCAGTATGATTTGGAAATGATCCAGCAGCTTGGCTACTGTAATGGTATCGAGAACTACTCGCAGCATCTATCTGGTCGTCCATGGGGTGAGGCGCCGCCAACATTGTTTGACTATATTCCCGAAGATGCGCTATTGTTTATCGATGAGTCGCATGTGACGGTCTCGCAAGTAGGGGCGATGTATAAGGGCGATAGATCGCGCAAAGAGAATCTCGTGAACTATGGCTTTCGTCTACCAAGCGCGATGAATAACCGCCCGATGAAGTTTGAAGAATGGGAGCGCATTAAGCCTAAGACTATTTATGTCAGCGCGACCCCTGCGCAATATGAGCTTGAGCATAGCGAACAAGTGGTAGAGCAAGTCGTGCGTCCGACTGGTTTGATCGACCCTGAGATTGAGATCCGTCCGGTACTCACACAGGTCGATGATGTGCTATCGGAGATCACCAAACGCCGTGAGCTTGATGAGCGTGTGCTGATTACTACTTTGACTAAGCGTATGGCAGAAGATCTGACCAGCTATCTTAAAGAGTATGATATCAAAGTTGCCTATTTGCATTCCGACATCGATACCGTTGAGCGGATGCAAATTATTCACGAGCTGCGTACGGGCGTTCATGATGTGCTTGTCGGTATTAACCTATTGCGTGAAGGTTTGGATATGCCTGAGGTATCACTGGTTGCTATCTTTGATGCTGACAAAGAAGGCTTTTTGCGCTCCGAGCGCTCTTTGATTCAGACGATTGGCCGCGCCGCTCGTCACTTAAATGGTAAGGCGATTCTGTATGCTGATCGCATTACGCCAAGCATGCAAAAGGCGATAGAAGAGACCGATCGTCGCCGCGAGAAGCAAGTGGCCTTTAATCTTGAGCACGGTATTACGCCTAAAGGCGCGCGCCGCAATGTCACGGACAAAATTGATACCGGTGAAGATTTGGATGCCAATGATAATCAAGCGATTCCAGTTAAGAGCAATCTGCCCGATGTCGATATTAGTATATTGCGCAGCCCTGACTTGCTCGCCAAAGAGATCAATCGCCTTGAGAAGCTCATGAAGCAGTTCTCACGCGATCTAAAGTTTGAGGATGCAGCGAAGACCCGTGATAAAGTACTTGAGCTTAAAGCGCATTTGGTGCACTAAAAGACTTTGATAGTAAGTAAAGAGTAGAGCGAGTTAACTGTTGGTTGGCTCGCTTTTTTATAGCACGTTTACTATTCTCCAGTTAGGACGCTTGTAATCCAACCTAACCACACTTAATATGAGATCAGCTACTACATTTAACCTTATAATCCACTGACATTTAGGCGTATCGTCCATCATGCAAAACAATAAAATGATAGAGTTAAATGCAAATGAAAACTCGCTAGGTATGTCAGACTCTGCCAAACGAGCCATTACAGAGTCTTTGAGTGTTGGCTTTCGATATCCAGATCATCCACGTGCTGCCCTTATTAGCAAAATTGCTACCATTCATGGTGTAGCAGAAAATCAGGTCTCATTGGGCAATGGCTCGACCGAAAATATACGAGCTACCTTACAAATGCTGCAAAATAAAGCATTTAGAGAAGACAAAGATTTCCAGATGGTAATTCCTGTGCCAACGTTTGACTGTGCAGAGATGTATGCAAACTCTATTGGCGCATCCGTAATCAAGATACCAGTAACAGCCGAAAATTATGATTTAGACCTTCAGAATCTACAAAAAGCTGCTGACGAGTTTGACGGAATTAGTTTGCTTTACCTTTGCAATCCTAATAATCCCACCGGAACCATTACCTCAACGAGCAAGCTTAAAGCTTGGGTTAGCCGTGCACCTGATGACCACTACTTCTTACTGGATCAAGCTTATTTAGAATACGTTACAGACCTAAGCTTTGAGAGTGGGATTGAGTGGGTAAAACAAGGATTATCAAACAATCTTATTGTCATTCACACTTTCTCAAAGTTATGTGCTCTAGCGGGTATGCGAGTAGGCTATGCAATTTCTAACCCGCAAGCTATCGCTGCCATTGAAGGGTTTATGTCTATGGACAATACCAACTTATCAGGCGCGGTTGCCGCTATTGCGACGTTAAATGATGCAGAATTTTTAGAGCTAAGCTTGCAAACCACTAATCAATCAAGGCAGATGATTGAAAAGGCCTTAGACGATCTTGGACTTCGCTACTTACCATCACAGACTAACTTTATTTTTCATGAAATAAAGGGTGATTTGAAAACGTATATCGACAGAATGCGAGATAATGGAATCAAAGTTGGTCGCAGATTTTCACCAATTACAGACTTTAATCGCCTAACGCTTGGCACACCTGATGAGATGGCAATATTTATCAAAGTGCTAAAATCATTTCGCGCTAAAGGTTGGGTATGATTGGTAAGCTAAAACAATCATCGGTTTAAAAATATTAACTGATATTCAAAAGTGTAAGATGCATAAGTTGCCTCTCATAAAAAATATCTTATGTTTGTTTATAAGATCCCTTGTAATAAGAGGTAATGGCACTTAATATGACGCCCATTCACTCACCAACTAGGCTTATTATCCATCGTGCATACTAATAACTTACTAGAGTTAAACTCTAACGAGAACTCACTTGGCATGGCAGACTCTGCCAAAAAAGCTATTATTAATACTTTAGATGTAGGGTTTCGTTATCCTGACGATCAGCGTGCCACGCTTATTAGCAAAATCGCTGAGGTAAACGGAGTGACTGAGGACCAAGTCTCATTAGGTAATGGCTCAAGCGAAAATATCGGTGCGGTAGTACAAATGCTACAAATCAAAGCGTTAAAGGAAGGCAAACGCATGCAACTGGTAGTACCTGATCCTACTTTTGCTTATGCAGAATTGTATGCTATCTCTATCGACGTACCCGTCGTTAAAGTACCGTTAACACCCAATGACTATGATTTAGATTTTGCAAATTTGCAAAAGGTTGCCGATGAGTTTGATGGTATTAGTCTGTTTTATCTGTGCAATCCTAATAATCCAACGGCAACGATCACAGCAACGGATAAACTCAAAGACTGGGTTAAAAACGCGCCCACGAATCATTATTTCTTACTGGATCAAGCTTATTCAGAATATATTAACGATCCAAGCTTTGAGAGCGCGGTGAAATGGGTAAAGCAGTCGCTATCTGACAACCTAATTGTAGTACGCACTTTCTCAAAACTATGTGCGCTGGCAGGTATGCGCATAGGTTATGCCATTGCCAATACGCAAACCATTGCCGACATCGAAGCATTTATATCTATAGACAATACCAATTTGTCAGGCGCGGTTGCTGTGTTAGCTACCTTGGACGATAGAGACTTTTTAGAGTTGAGTTTAAAGACTACTATGCAGTCACAGCAAATGGTGGAAGCGGCATTAGATGAGCTAGGCTTACGCTACTTGCCTTCACAAGCCAATTTTATATTTCATGAAGTGACAGGCAGTGTAAAAACCTACATGGATAGAATGCGTGAGCATGGCATCATAGTGGGCCGCGAGTTCCCGCCTATCGAAGGCTTTAGTCGCTTAACGCTCGGTACCCCTGATGAGATGGAAGTGTTTATTAAAGTGTTGAAGACGTTTCGCAAGCAAGGTTGGGTTTGATAGACTTAATACGAGCCTTTAAGATTTGCAACTACCAACAACTGTAACCTCTTGTTCTTACTAATATTAAACGCGGTTTTACATTTTCTCTCTTAAAAAATTTAAGTTATTCCTATAGTATTAATTGGTACTTTATAAAGCTATATTAGCTGTTTAATTTTATAAATTTAAACCATAAGGATATTACTATAATGGATGTAAAATCATTATTTCAGAAAAGTGTAGAGAAACAACTGCTTGATGTTGAAGATTATATTTTTACGCCTAAGCGTATGGATATGATCGTTGACGAAGGGGATTTAACTTGCATTTTGAATAGCGATGGTAGCGTTAACGTCTTCTATAGCAAGCAAGGTATTACTGATGTACGAGCTGCTGCCCGTAAACATCCCTTTACTGATTTTGAAACCGAACTGCATCACGGTTTGTATGATGATGTTATCGACGATATAATCGACAGCGTTAATGAGATTATAGATGGTCAATCTAAATACTTTCGTAGCACTAAAGTTTTACCTCCAACGGCCCCTTTGCCAGACAATTCAAACGCTGTGATTACCGAAGCCGATAAATACTAGGTTTGTACTTTTTAAAATAGAAATAGGGTACGTCATCTCATAGACGTACCCTATTTTTTTGGAGTATTTAGACTTTAAAGAGTTTAATTTTTAAAGGCTTAGGTTTTTAAAGACTTAGGTTTTTAGAGCTTGTAACATTTAGGCACCAATAATACTACCGTAGCAGCTTTGTAGCGATTTGGCGACAACTCTAGTTACTAACTTCGCCCGATATTCGGTATCTATGGCTGCGTTACCTAATTCCACGAGGGTGACTTGCTGCGGCGCTTGCTCACTCACGCAGCCGCATACTTTGCTTTTTACTGCCTCTTCTTGCGCCTCAGTCATTGCCGTACTAGCAATACGCCACGTGTTTTGCTTTTCAATTTGACTGCGGCACTGGTTATCAATAGCGGCTTTAAAGATATTCATGCCCATCTCATTAGCGCTACCAATAACGTTGCCTGTATTGTTACCTGAGTTACTACCTGTATTGGTGCCTGCAGTGGTATTTGGTCCTGTTGCCGTACATCCGGCTAAAGCGAATGTAGCAAGCATGACAGTTGAAGCTAAAAGTTTTTTCATGATTTATCCTCAAATGATTTTTAGTAAGATACAACAAGTGTATTTAAAAGTAACGACAGCTAGTGATAAAAAGACCAGCTAAGTCATCCTAGCTGGTCTTGTTAACGTTTACTAATGTTCTTGCTTAAACATTCTTGCTACTTTCTTTTTGCTGAATGTCTTTGGCAAGCTTATAACAATCATCAACATGATCATTACCAATTTTTTTGAAGATAGTGTAACCCATTGTCGCGGCAACCAACTGCCCACCAAGAGGAATGAATTTTGTCACCTGCTTGGCTGCGATACGACCACCAAAACCTTGAATAGTCTTTTTAACAATACCGCGCGTCGCCATCAAACCGGCAAAATCTACCGTACGGTCTCTGATAGCGCTCCAATGAACTTCGCGTGATTCTAGATCGATCGCTGATTTGCGATCTTCAATCAATCCAAAACGCTCGCTAATCTCAGGTATAAGCTGTGTGAGCATCCCAGCATCGACGGCGACATCGAAGAAAGGAACAGGTATAACTGCCACACCTGCTGAGTATTTAGCGCGTTTTTTAACCAGTTCTTTACATTCTTTTCTAACTTGATCTAAATCTAGATTTGGGTCGATAGTGTTTGGAAGCTTTTCTGCCGCTGGAGTGGTTTTCATAAAATCATCCTCGTAAGTAATTGAAAAATACAGTAGTTGAAAAATATATTAAGTTTTAAGGGAATTTCTAGTTTTTAACTTTTTGATTTTTAGCTTTCTGTTTTTTAAACTTGATACTATTTTATGGTTTTACAAGCTGCATACAATCATAGCTTTGTAGCAAAATGCAGGAAAATATCGTAACTATGCACAGTTTTTGTAACACTCAATACAAGAGCATTATATAGCGGCGGTGATAGGACGTAAACGGTGATGAGCGGTTGGCCAGTCATCGATCATATATAACTTTTATAAGTTAGCAGTACCCGCTAATATTATAAATGAAGGTCATAAATTCAGGTCACAAATTAATATTGTGAGCAGTCATCAAAGCCAGTAGAATACCCTCATGCTAAATTTAACTCCCCGATCTTCTGCGACTTGTATCGACGAGTTGCCTACCGCCTTGCAAGACCTTGCTACCCAGTCATTTACGCTTGCTCGACTATATGCAGGGCGCGGTATCGTGCATCCTGAAGAGCTTCAGACTGGGTTGTCCGGTTTATTGTCTGCTGAAAATCTGCATGGCATCACGACCGCAGTACAGCTTTTAGACGATGCTATTGATAAGGGCTGGCGTATTTTAATCGTCGGCGACTTTGATTGTGATGGCGCTACCAGCACAGCACTGATGGTGCGGGCTTTAACTGCTATGGGCGCAAAGGTTGATTTTTTAGTGCCAGATCGTTTCAAGTACGGCTATGGTTTGACTCCTGAGATTGTCGAATTGGGCATTGAGACTTATCAGCCGGACATGATCGTGACCGTAGATAATGGCATCTCAAGCACCGATGGCGTAGCGCGTGCGCAAGCCGATGGCATTATAGTAATTATTACCGACCATCATTTGACGACCAAACCGGTACCGCCTGCCGAGGCCGTGGTCAATCCCAATCAGCTCGACTGCAGCTTTTCTAGTAAAGCATTAGTCGGCGTCGGGGTGGCTTTTTATGTGCTCGGACGTTTGGCGAAACTGCGCCGCGAGGCCGACAAGTCTACGGTACAAGTTAGTCAATATCTGGACTTGGTAGCGCTTGGTACTATCGCCGATGTAGGCGTACTCGATAAAAACAACCGTATCCTTGTACATCATGGACTCAGCGCTATTCGTCAAGGGCGTTGCTGTATAGGGATATTAGCACTTCTTGAGCAAGCCGGACGTGATCCTAAGCAGATGCAAGCGCAAGACTTTGGTTTTGTACTCGGGCCACGGATTAATGCTGCTGGGCGTATGGATAATATGCGTATCGGTATTGAGTGTTTATTGACTGATGATTGGGGCACAGCGCAGCGTCTAGCGCACAAGCTTGAGCTGTTAAATCGCAGTCGCCGGCAAGTTGAAGGCGAGATGCGCGCGCAAGCGGATAGCATCGTCCAGTCCTTGAGTGCTGATAGCAGTATGCAGTCTGAGGTTTATAGTAGTGATGGTGATGAAGATAACGACAATGACATCATCATTCGTAAACCTTCTACCGTAAAAACGTCTGAGCATAGCGAGCGTAGCATCGTTTTGTATCAAGACGATTGGCACCAAGGCGTCATTGGTATCGTCGCTGGACGCTTAAAAGAGAGCCATTATCGTCCAAGTATTGTGTTTGCGCCAGCAGACACGCAAAAGGTTAATGATGATGACTTGATTAAAGGCTCGGCGCGCTCAATTGCTGGCGTGCATATTCGCGATGCTATTGAACAAGTAGCGGAGCAGCACCCTAATCTTATTAGCCATTTTGGTGGTCATGCCATGGCGGCAGGTCTTACCTTGAAGCGCAGTCACTTCGATGACTTTGTGACCGCATTTGATAAGGTCATGGCAAAACTTGACAATGAGGTGTTTGCTGAGCAAAAATTCACTGATGGGCCTTTGCAAGCGCAGGATTTTAGCTTAGCATTCGCCGAGCATTTGGCTAATGCTAGTATCTGGGGTCATGGTTTTGCGCCGCCAATGTTTGATGGTATCTTTGAGGTATTAAGCTTTAAGGTATTAAAAGATAAGCATCTTAAATTATCACTGCGTTACCCTGGCGTGCAGTATCCTATCGATGCTATTTATTTTAATTATGATAGCAGTGCTTGGGATTACCGCGCTGAGCAAGTGCATCTATTGTTTGAGCTCGATATCAATGAGTGGAATGGTAAGCAAAGTCTGCAATTGATGGTAAGAGATTTGGCTGTCGTTAAGCCCTAATCAACCAAGCGAATAGAGGGTAGATGCCAATCAAAGCGCAGTGCCAACATGCGCACGGCAAAGATAACCCCAAGCATGATAAATTCATTTAGTCCAGGATTCACCCCTAAGGAATTGAGTAACAAGTAAGTTACCGAACCTACGATGCTAGCAGAGATATAAATCTCGCGCTGCAACAATAAAGGTATCTCATTACAGATAATATCGCGTAGTAAACCGCCGATAATAGCGGTCCAAACGCCCATCATAACGGCAATGGCGGGTGACATTCCTTGATTTAACGCCACCTTGAAACCAATTACACTAAAAGCTGCTAAACCGATGGCATCGAACAATTTGAGCGCGTTGTCGATCTTATGATAAAGATGGAAAAATATCTGTAGAATGAGGGAGGTAATAGTGATGACTATTAAGTAGTTTAAGTCAGTCATCCAAAACAGGGGATGACGATCTAGCGCCAAATCACGCAAGGTACCACCGCCGATAGCATTGACCATGGATACTAAAATGCAGCCAGCAATATCGAAGCCTTTGTGCTGAGCCAGCAGCGTACCGGCAATAGCACAGGCAATCACCCCAATCATATCTAATAAGTACAATAAGATATCAGGGAAAATCAAATCATCGACCATGGTCATGTACTCATCTGGTTAATTCCATAATGACTATGCTTTTCTTTAGCCATTTTTGGCAAATAATACTATTCCTAACATAATCAAGCCGATACCAAATAACCCCATCGCTGAGGGTGGTGGACTGTTTAACAAAATTATGCCACCAATCAAAGCAAATACAACCTCGCCAGCTTGAGCCGCATCAACGCCTGCCAGCTCACTTGACGTTTGCGCGCGTTCACGAGCATATAAAAAAATACTAGTTGCGGCTACCCCGGATAGTAATGCGACAAGCAGCGTATTAAACAGTTGCGAGACGCTGGGTGCTGCAGGACGCACTATGATGCCCAAGATTAGCCAAAATGGCAAACTACCCAGCGTCATAAGCCATACTTTATTAAAAGCGTTGTGTAGTAATTCAGTCTGAATAGTCGGGATTCGATCAATGAGAGTTTGCAGCGTTTTTTGAAAGTTAATTGACGAGCTGACTTGTAAATGGGGTGCAATGGTATTTCTTGCTACTAGATTATAAGCATCATCATTGTATTCACTATAAATATCATCACTATAAGCCGGTGTTATAGCGAGTGTTTCATTCATTAGTGGTTGCATAACGTTTTCATCGGCTACAAGCTCTAAGTTTGCAAGATGCTGTTTTTTAGCGTTATAAGACGCTTGCCAAACCAGCTGATTGCCAATAGGGTAGCTAAAAGCGGCAATTAATGCTGGTAGGGCGCCAAAGAAAAGTACGGTGGTCATTGGGGTGGCGATTAGTTGTGTTGAAGCAGTGGCATGCAGGCCTTCGCTGATATTGACCAGTATTACCCCAGCAAACACCAATAACGCATAGATAATAAACTTTTTATCAAAACGCTGCCCAAACGCAAGGAGTACCAGCAAGCTTGTGACCACTATCGACATAAAAGTGGCAGCAACTACCCAACCTGCAACATGGTCAGCAGCGTAGCAAATGCCAGTATAAAATACCCCAAAACCAATACTGCCAGTGAGACACCAAAACCGCCAATGCTGATGAAAAATAGCGGTTAAACCTTTGATGCGTCCAAAGCCATGTTGGAGGGTAATGATACCGGTGAGTATGAGCAACATAAACATATAGCGAAAACTGGCTGACCAAAACCAATGTCCACCAGCAGCGCTCATAAACTCATTTAGAATAAACGTCGAGCTAAAAAAAGCTGCGGCCAATAAGCTCAATAAGATTAGTTTGACCATCCCTGTGTCCTTGTCTGCTATTAACAGCTATATCTCTGCATCCAACCACAAACGATTTGCTTAGTTGTTTTTTGTTTATCTCATTTTTATGTTTTCTGCTATTTACCCTTAGCATCGGCCCAAATAATTTTATGTAGCTGCAATTGAAAGCGTACGGGTAGGGCGTCTTCTAATATCCATTCTGCTAATTCGCGTGCCAGTAGCGGTACATCAGGACTTGTATTTACACTTATTTGATCGGCTTTATCTGGCACATCAAACATAGGAGAGAACCAAACCGTATCCACACGTTTATCAAGGTTGTACTCTTTGAGTTTCAACTTTGCCCACTCATAATCGCTGCGGTTCATAATGACAAGTTTAATCTGATCATGCGGGGTCAGATAATCTAGATTGGTCCACAGATTTCTATCTACTTCCCCTGAGCTGGGCGTTTTTAGATCCATAACCTTACTGACGGCTACTGGAACATTGGCTACGGTGAGCGCGCCTGCAGTTTCCAAAGAGATTTCATAATTGTCACTAAGCAAACGTTTCATAAGCTCAATAGTATTGGGCTGAGCTAAAGGCTCGCCGCCTGTCACGCAAATACGTTTGCAAGGGTAGCTTTTAATAGTCTCTATAATGGCGTCCAAAGAGAGACGCTCACCGCCAGTAAAGGCGTATTCGGTGTCACAGTAAACGCAGCGCAGCGGACAACCCGTCAGGCGTACAAATACTGTCGGCAAGCCTGAGGTCAACGCTTCACCTTGTAGTGAGTAAAAAATCTCAGTAATGCGTAGACCCGCTTCGGGGTCAGTGACCGGAATAGAGGGGTTTCGTAGCGATAGCTCACTCATAATAGGTTCAAATATAGTTAAACATTGATAAAGCGGTTGAGCGCTTATCAAATAAGATGAAGTAAGTTAAAAAAGATGCTGAAGTTGCCCTTCAACATCTTTCCGGTTAAGAATAATGCTTCGTTATAGTAGTAGGCTTAATCTAAACGCAACAGCTCATTTACTGCAGTCTTAGCGCGAGTCTGTGCATCAACCTTTTTGACGATAATAGCGGCGTATAAACTATGTGTGCCATCTTTTGAAGGTAGGCTACCGGGTACGACAACCGAGCCTGCAGGCACGCGTCCACGATGAATCTCGCCGGTCTCGCGATCATAAATACGCGTCGATTGACCGATGTAGACGCCCATAGAGATCACTGCGCCTTCCTCAACGATCACGCCTTCAACGATCTCAGAACGTGCACCGATAAAGCAGTTGTCCTCAATAATGGTTGGATTAGCTTGTAAAGGCTCAAGGACGCCACCAATGCCGACGCCGCCTGATAAATGTACGTTTTTGCCGATTTGTGCGCATGAACCTACCGTCGCCCACGTATCAACCATCGCGCCTTGATCGACGTACGCACCGATATTGACGTAAGAGGGCATAAGTACTGCGCCCGCTGCAATGTATGAGCCTTTACGTGCGATAGCTGGCGGTACGACGCGAACGCCTGCTTCTTTGAACTGAGCTTCAGTCCAATTAGCAAACTTGGTTGGAACCTTGTCATAAAACTGGATATGCTCGCCTGCTGGCATAGCATAGTTGTCGTTTAAGCGAAACGATAGCAGTACCGCTTTTTTGGCCCACTGATTGACTACCCATTCGCCATCCTTTTTTTCAGCGACGCGCAGACTACCATTATCAAGCTGTTCAAGCACTTGCTCAATCGCATCACGTACGTCTTGCGGCATAGTCGCTGGACTATACTCATTGCGGTTTTCAAAAGCTTGTTCGATTGTTTGTTGTAGTGACATAAAATATCCTAGAAAATGAAAAGGTTAAGAATGGAGTTTAACAATAGGCTTTATTAATGGAAGCCAAATAAAATTACTAGCCGTATTGTCGCCAATTTAGCATATTTTAGCAAACGAAGTCGGCGACAGAAGTCTATTTGTGAATCACGAAACATGGCCTAAACTGATAAATGGCGTAACCAGTTTAAAATATCTCGGTATACAGTACGGTTATCCTGTTCATGCAGCGGTTCATGGCGCATGTTAGGGTATAGACGTATATTAACCTGCTTAAAACCTTGCTTCTCTAAATGACTAATTACTTTGCGCACACCGCGCCCCATATTACCGATAGGGTCCTCCTCGCCGCTGACAAACAGCATAGGAAAATCCTTGGAAACGGTTTTAGCCCAACCTTTATGTAAGCTGGCCTGCATCAATGCAAATAGGGTCAAAAAACCATTATTAGTAAAGTCAAAGCCGGTCAAGGGGTCGGCCTCATAAGCGGCAACCGCTGTAGGGTCTTCGTTTAGCCAAGCAAATTCTGAATCTGAGATACGATTGTTAAGCTTGCTATTAAGTACTTTATTCATGATTTTGGCAAAAACTGCATTGGGCTTTTTGGGGGCGGCTTTAGCTAGTATTTTATTGATAGGCATGAATAGTTTGATCAACGGATTGGCATCTGAGGTGCCCATAATAATAGCGCCAGCGAAGTTTTGTGCATGGTGTTTTAGAACGGTACGGACGATAAATGATCCCATCGAGTGACCCATGATAAAGTGCGGCACATCAGGATGACGAGATTTTAAGCTATCTGCCATGATGATGACGTCTTTGAGTAAGGATTGCATCGGATGCTCAATGCCAAAAAATCCTAATTCGTCAGGCGTTTTAATGGTTTGTCCATGACCGAGCTGGTCATAAGTGGCGACGGCAATACCATGATTGGCCAAAAACTGAGCAAAATCGCTATAACGGCCGCTGTGCTCGCTCATACCATGCACGATGAGTAGGGTTGCTTTTATGTCGGTATCACTATCGATAGGCTCAAAAAAGGTATGGTGCAGATAATGCGCATTATCAGAGGAGGTAATTTGCTCGGTGTTAGTTTTGTTATTATTCTCATCGTTGGTACTCATAAACGCTTCCTTGTATAGATTTTAATAATTTAAATCGTAGAGTGCTTTTTAAGTATGAAGCCGTAGATTAAGCACTGCTTCATTAGGCAAGCAAAAAAAATCTTATTTGAGAAAATTTTATTATTCAATTTGCATTTTAAATAGTGCATCGAATGCACCCTACGATAGTTTATGCTCATTTGAAAATCAGGTAGTCATTATAATATAGTTGATACTAAGTTAAATGGATACACTAGATTATAATGCCAGACTGGTACAAATTTTACTTACGTGCTATGTCGTTGCAGCTAAAGGCTGCACAAAATCTGCATCAGTCTTGCTGTATGTTTTTTGTATTGACCTGACTATAAGTTATTACTTGGAACGCACGTAAATGGTCTTGCCTTCTTTGATCGTTGTCGTAACTTTGATATCACGGATTTTATCGGGATCGACCGTTAAGGGATTGGCGTCGAGAATAACTAAATCAGCTAGTTTACCAGGCGTAAGCGAGCCTTTGCTGTCCTCTTCATAATACTCATAAGCGGCATTAGAGGTGATAGCTTTGAGCGCCTGGTAAGGGGTCGCGCGCTCGTCCTTACCAATGATTTTGCCCGAGCGCGAAGTGCGATTGACCGCTGTCCACATGGTAAATAAAGGATCTAAAGGGGTTACTGTATCGTCTGAATGGTTGGTATAAATAATACCCA
This sequence comes from Psychrobacter sp. M4, assembly GCF_055699795.1. Classification (NCBI taxonomy): domain Bacteria; kingdom Pseudomonadati; phylum Pseudomonadota; class Gammaproteobacteria; order Moraxellales; family Moraxellaceae; genus Psychrobacter; species Psychrobacter sp. M4. The sequence continues at coordinate 941,062 of NZ_CM146740.1, forward strand.
TATCATCGGCGGTGGCGATAGGGCTTAAGAAGTTAGCGCGCGCCTCGCCTAAGTTTTTGACGTGTACATCACCCCAAAAGTAGGCATGATTGGTAAAAAATGATGGCACCATCTTATACTTTTTAAACGCCTCTAGCTGATCAGGGCGCGCAAACTGGGCATGTACTGGCACGGTGCGGCGATCTTTGTCAGCGGCTTGTCCGGTTTGCTCAACCGCATACTCGTGCGCTTCAATAATCATGTCGGTTGACGCATCGCCGTTGTTATGAATAAAGAGCTGATTGTCGCGCGCGTAGGCTTTAACGAACATCTCGTTAAGCGTCTCTTGACTAAGGCTTGGGATACCGCGGCAGTCGCTTTCGCAGTCAGCTACTGGTGTCAGATAAGGCTCGGTAAAATAAGCGGTTTTACCTTGCGGTGAGCCATCAGCGATAATCTTAGTGCCTTGGACTTTAAAGCCGTTTTGATAAGTTCTCCATCTAAAATCTTTATCCGCCAAATTCTCATCTAGATCACTAACTCCTGCCAGCGCCACCAGATCAATCTTTAGCTTGCCAGCATCTGCTTGGGATTGGAAAAACTTAATAGCATCACGGCTGGTTGAACCATCTTGCGCGGTAGTCACACCGTTACTGGCATAGTAGTCTTGAGTTTGCTCAAAAAACTCCGCTTGCTTGGGTTCTAGCACTTCAAGCATGCGCCGTACAAAGGGATACATGGCGGTCTCTTGCACCAAGCCTGTTGGCTCATCAGACCCTTTGACGCGAGCGATATTGCCGCCCTCAGGTGCTTTGCTGTCAGCATTAACGCCAAGCTCAGCTAGGGCATTTGAGTTGGCAACACCCATATGACCGCTGGCATGTTGCAGATAAACTAAATTGTTGGGCAGTACTTTATCAATATCTTCTTTGGTTGGATGACGATCCTCACTCAGCTGACTCTCATCATAACCCCAGCCAAATATCCATTCGCCATCAGCGATGTTATTATCCTCTTTATAGCTCTTTAGCGTTTGTAGCATTTTATTAATACTATCGACGTTACCGACAGGCGGCGGGTTGAGGTCCACTTGGCCCATGGTGTTCGATACCATGCCGAAATGACTGTGCGGATCGATAAAACTTGGTAGCAAGGTTTGATTCTTTAGATCCACAGCTGCTGCATTGCTATACTTTGAGCGTGCCTCGCCCAAACTACCAACGTAAGCAATTTTGCCAGCCTGAGTAACTAATGCTTCAACCATCTCTGGCTGATTGCCTGTCATAGTGATGATATCGCCATTGTAATAAACCCTCGCTTGAGATGCCGACGTTTGTGCTAGTGGGTCAGCTGCACTTTGATTAACATTTTGATTGGTAGTACAGCCTATAATAGTCATGATTCCAAAGCTCAGTAACGCAGGCTTTAATAAAGTGTCAATGGTCATCAACTCATCCTTGTAAGTAATTAGTATAGTTGGATTATAGTAACAAACTATCTGATTGATGGTTGCGGGTATTATTTATTCATTTGTCACATAAGATGCCATGTATAGAAGTGTCATGTATAGAAGTGCTATTCACTACGGTACTATTTTTTAGATCTTTAGAGTATTTTTAGGTATTTAGAGTACTGTAAACTCATTTTAAAAAAAATAAGAAATCTATGAAAAAAACAGCTATAAAAAAACTACTGTTAGCCGGAGGCGGTCATGCCCACATCGGTTTACTACGGCGTCTGCCTACTAATCGCCAAACCGGTACGGATATTACTTTAATTAGTGAGCAGCCTTATTCTATTTACTCTGGCATGCTGCCTGGATGGATGGCAGGGCATTATGATCTAGCTGAGATTAGTATTGATATTAAGGCACTGTGCCAAAAAGCTAAAGTCCGCTTCGTGCCAGCCTGTGTAGGGCAGGTGATAGCAGATGCCAATAAGCTTGTAACCACTGATAAACAAAGCTTTGATTATGATCTGTTGTCTCTCAATACAGGCGCGGATACGGCTATGCAGTGGTTAAATGGCGATGTAGATCATACCGATACGGTAGTGCCGATTCGCCCATTACATCATTTTGTCGAGCGCTGGCAGCAAATTCTCATTGACGCTCAGCAACCAGAAGCTTATCGACTTGCTGTTGTTGGGGCTGGAGCTGCGGCAACAGAACTAGTCATGGCGGCCAAATTCGCTCTACAAAGCATCAATAGTAACCATAAGATATCGCTAGTTTGTGGAGATGAGCTGCTCGCTGACTTCGACAAAAATTTTAAGCGCCGCGTTATCAAACAGCTTGATCGGCATAATATCGAAATCATTTACGCGCGCGCTAAAGGTTACTCTGAAGGTCGACTGCTAACTACAGCGCAATCATTAAACGCCGACGCGGTCATTGCCGCAACGGGTGTTACAGGCGCAGCTTGGACTAGAGATACCGATATTAAAACCGTAGAAGATGGTTTTATAGCGGTAAATAGCGCGCAGCAGAGTGTCTCACATCCTAATGTATTTGCCGTCGGTGATACCTCAACGCGCGTTGACAAGGTTGTTGCACACTCAGGCGTACATGCGGTGTTTGGGGGTAGGGTGGAGGCGGATAATTTATTAGCCTATTTGAATAATGCGCCACTGCAAGACTATCAGCCCAAAAAGCGTACTTTATATTTGCTGTCCTGTGGTGATAAATACGCCATTGGTAGCTGGGGCAGGTATAGTTTGCAAGGCCGCTGGGTGTGGGAGCTAAAGCGCCAGATTGATAAACGCTTTGTCGAGGCGTCTTAATATGAAATAGTCGTCATATAAAATAGTCGTCCAACGCCTTGTTATTATTAATAATAGTTAGCCTTAAATAAGGTATGATGGCTTAGCTGTATTTTATGAGCAAAAATAAACATACCATTGATTCAGGCGGAATTCATTTAATGTCATTACCCAATATCTCACTTAGTCTCTCATCAGTTAGGTTGACACTTGCCGCCTCTATATTGCTATCGAGCGCCGCGTACGCTGACTTTAATCATAGTAGCTGGGATAGCTTGTTGAATAAACATGTCACCATGACCAATGGCGGCAAAGCCTCTGTAGTGGATTATGCAGGCATGCAGACCGATCAAGCCAAGCTCAAAGGTTATTTGAATGCGGCGGGTAAAATCAGTCAGTCAGAATTTAATAGCTGGAGCAAAAATGAGCAATTGGCATTTTTAATTAATGTCTATAACGCTGGTACCGTAGATTTGGTGTTGACCAAGTACCCCAATGTTAAATCAATTAAAGACATCGGTGGTCTGTTTGGCTCGCCGTGGAAGCAAGAGTTTGTGCCGTTACTGGGCAAAACAAGGTCGCTTGATGATATCGAACATAACCTCATTCGCGGCTCCAAGCGCTACAACGATCCGCGCATCCACTTTGCGGTCAACTGCGCTAGCATCGGCTGTCCTGCGCTGCTAGATGACGCCTTTATGGGCAAGGGTTTGGACCATCAGCTTGAGGGGGCTACCGTTAACTTTTTGGCAGATCGTAGTCGCAATCGCCTCAAAGGCAATACGCTTACCGTATCGCCTATTTTTAAATGGTACACAGAGGACTTTACATCAGGCTGGCGCGGCAGTAATGACGTCGCAGGGTTTTTGGGTCACTATAACCAAGCCTTAGGTCTAAATAAAGCACAAACTACGGCACTAAAAGACGGCAAGATAAATATTGACTATACAAACTATGATTGGAAGTTAAATAAAAAATAATAAAGTTCCATACCTTGATAGCTTTTAAGAATAAAGTAAAAAATTTAACATTAAACCGCCTCTATTTATTTGATAAAAGAATTACTATACTATGAAGCAGCGCAACTAAAACCATTTAGTTAAATTAGATCAATATTATTCAAGGATGAAGCAGATGTTGCACAATAAGTTTAATCAGTCAAAATCTTTTCTATTATTATCAGCCTTGCTAAGTACTATTTTAGCGCTTGGCGCTTGTTCTTCTCCAAGCTCAGAGACAGAGACGGCTGATGCGGATACCACGGCTCCTGAAGCAATGAGCAATACAGAGACTCCAAACTCTAGCGGTCAACTTGAAACTAAATTTGTAACCATAGCAACGGGCGGTGCCTCTGGTCCCTACAATATCATCGGTACAGCGTTGTCTGAGGTTTATGCCAATACCTTTGGCGTCAATTCAAAAACCCAAACCACCGGCGCATCTGTCGAAAACGTAAATCTGCTAACCCAAGGTAAAGTGGATATGGTGCTGGCGCTTAGCGATGTAGTCACTGATGCTGTCGCTGGTGAAAACAACTTTGATCAGCCTATAAGTAATATTCAACAAATTGCCGTACTGTATCCTAATGTGGTGCAAGTGGTGACCACGCAAGATTCTGGTATCAAAAACATCGAAGATCTGCGCGGTAAACGTATTGCGGTTGGTGATCAAGGATCTGGAACTGAGGTTAATGCTCGCACGCTATTAGAAGGGTTTGGCATCACTTATGATGATATTGATGTCGATTATTTGGGTTTTGCTGAGGCTGCTGATGCGATGAAAGCGGGTAAGATCGAAGCGGCGTTCTTTAGTAGTGGTCTGCCTAATTCATCACTGATGGAATTAGAGCAGGGCTTAGATTTGCAATTGGTCGCCATTGATCAAAACAAGCTGAATGAGATTATTGCTAGCAAACCTTATTTTAAGACCTTTGAGATTCCAGCGGGTACTTATGGCAATGACGCCGCTGTTCCAACCGCCGCTATTATGAATGCGTTATTGGTCCGCTCTGATTTATCTGAAGACGATGGTTATAAGCTGACCAAGGCTTTATTTGAAAACCTAGATGGTTTAAAAACCGCGCACCAAGCAGCTAATGATATCAGCGTAGAGACTGCCAGTGAGGGCATGGTAGCGCCTATCCATCCGGGCGCGCAAAAGTACTATGACGAACAAGTGGTTCAATAAAGGTTGCGCCAACGATTTGGTGTAGCACTTCCTAGCTTAGTATTGTTTGCTGCACTGGTTTTTTTAGCATTATGGGTACTCTTTGCTCGCCAACCTGTCATTGAAGTACGTATTAATAGTGGCGATAGGTTCGCTGCTACTAGCGCTGAAACTAATAAAGTTGGTGATAAAGTCTGTTATTTTACTGAAGCCAACTTTCAGCTGCGCTGGATGCATTCGGTAGAAAAACAGTGGTGGGAGGAGCAGTACCAGCGCGCAGGTGATGAATTACTTCTCACCACTACTTATTTTGAAGCTTTTGGCGCTGGTACGCCATCAACCGAAGTACTTGCGCCTGTTCAAAAACCGGGCTATGTTGGCTATCAGATTAACGAGAAATTGCCGCAGCTGAACTGGGTAGTATCAAGGCTCACCAAGGGCGAGATTGACTATGGCGACTATCGAATTTTGATTCATAGATGGGTACCAGACTATTCAGAAGTGGTTATCGTGCCCAAAGCTTATAGTTTACTGGATAGATTTAACAAGGATTTTTGCCATGAGCTCGCAAGTGATCAAGCCTAATAGTACTAACGCGCCTATACATGCCGACAATCATGCCGAAGACGAGGTTCAAACTGAGCTTGAGGTGCAAGCTCATAACCAAGCTATATTAGAAAAATACGACCGCGAGTCTATTACTCGTCAAATCACCCAAGGCCCAGTCAGATATTTTATCGCTGGGCTTTGTATTTTATACTCCCTTTTTCATTTATACATCACCTTTAATCCTATGCCCGCCCTGCTGCAGCGCTCTGTACATGTCGGCGTTGGATTTGCATTAATATTTTTGATTTTTCCCGCCAGTAAAAAAAGCAGTCGTCAGAAAATAGCTTGGTATGATTGGATTTGGTTTGTGCTGTCGTTATCTGGTATGAGCTATCTGATATACGAGTATCAAGATATCGTGACCTCACGTGGCGGTATGGCAAATCAGATGGATATCATATTTTCTATCATTACTGTAGTCTGTGTGCTTGAGGGTAGTCGACGGATTACGGGCTGGATTCTGCCGATATTGGCAGGTATATTTTTAGCTTACCCTTTTGTTAGTCATCTAGACTTTATGCCGGATCGGCTGCTAACGCGGCCTTATGATATGGGTGATATTTTTGGTCAACTGTTTTTAAAAACCGAAGGCCTGTATTCTGTCGCGATTGGGGCCTCGGTAACGTTTATCTTTTTGTTTATTTTGTTTGGGGCGTTTTTAGCACGCTCGGGTATGGGACAGCTATTCAATGATTTAGCACTAGCGCTGGCAGGGGATAAAAAAGGCGGGCCTGCTAAGGTTGCGGTTATCTCCAGCGGCTTTATGGGTAGTATTAATGGCTCTGCCTTATCAAATGTGGTTAGTACTGGCGCTTTTACCATTCCGTTGATGAAGAAGGTTGGCTACCACAAAGATTTTGCGGGTGCAGTAGAGGCCAGTGCGTCCGTTGGCGGGCAAATATTGCCGCCAATCATGGGCGCTAGTGCCTTTATTATGGCAGAGACTACAGGGTTACCTTATAGTACGATTGCTTTTGCTGCTTTGTTGCCAGCAGTACTTTATTATCTTGGCGTTATCGCGCAAGTGCATTTTCGTGCCGGACGTCGCGACTTAAAAGGTATGGCTAAAGAGAGCTTACCGCAAGTCAAAGAGGTGTTAAAAGCGCGCGGTCATATGTTATTGCCGATTGTATTTTTAATTTACTTATTAATCCAAAACGTACCCGTAGGTTATGCCGCTGCTTATACTATTGGTTTTACCGTGGTGATTAGTATGCTGCGTAAAGAGACGCGTATGGGCGTTAAAGATATTCTAGGCGCTTTAGAAGATGGTGCGAAGCAGTCGCTGGCGGTGATGGCCGCTTGTGCGGTAGTCGGCGTGATTATTGGGGTGGTGAGTCTGACCAGCTTTGGTACCGTGATGACTTCATCGATTGTGACTTTAGGAGCAGGGTCATTATTCCTAACCTTAATCTTAACCATGCTGGCGTCTATGGTACTCGGTATGGGACTGCCGTCTATCCCTGCTTATATCATTACCGCAACCATGGCAGCTCCAGCTTTGGCAGGGTTTGATATTCCTATTTTGTCAGCGCATATGTTTGTTTTTTACTTCGGTATCTTTGCTAATATTACTCCACCAGTCTGTTTAGCGGCTTTTGCAGGGGCCGGTATATCCGGTGGCGATCCAATGAAGACTGGGTTTTTATCGCTGAAATTGGCTTTAGCCGGATTTATCGTGCCCTTTATGTTTATCTATAATCCGACCATGCTCATGATAGATCCGGTAGGTTTAGCGGTTACGGCCAAAGACTTCCCTTTGCCACCACTAATGGATATCGCTACCGTGGTAGTCACCTCTATTACTGGCGTTATCGCCTTAGGGGCAGCACTAGAGGGTTTCTTTAGAGGCGCTATGAACCCGCTAACTCGCGTTATATTAGCGATTGGCGCGCTGCTACTCATTTATCCAGAGCTGACCACAGGATTGATCGGCGGGATTATCGTATTGATTGTCGCAGTTTGGAACATAAAAACGAGTAAGAAAGCATCCGCGCCGCTGAATGCTTAGAGAATAACACGTTCAAAAGCAACAGGTTAAAATCGTGTGTGGTTTTGCCAAAGGGATAAGGCTCTATAGTCTCAGTAAACCTGATTTATAGAGTAGCTTGCTAAATAAGCCTAGCTGATAACGCGCTATTAACGCTTATGTAACTCTCTTATACAACCCTTGAGCGAGCGCTTTGGCTACCATCGTCTGGCTTTGCACAAAGCCTTCGTACTTAGGCAGCTCATCCTCTATATCTTCTACGCGGCGATTATAGAACAGATGCATGGTCGGCTCAGGTAGGGCGGCGATATCTGGGTAGTTGTCCGTCGGTATTAATAAAAGGTTGCCAGCCACTGCCATCTCTATACTAGGTTTGTGACAATATTTACAAAGGCCGCGACTAATATTTGGCGGCAGTTTCCAGCGCCGAAAATGGGTTTTATTTATGTTGAGTTCGCTGACATCTGACTTAAGCAAAACTGTCACATCATTATAAGCTTTTCCCGTATAGTCCTGACAAATTGTACAGTGGCAGATAAAACGAGCAACAGGGGTATGGTTGATCGTATAGGTATTGCTATAACAGGAGCAAGAGCCTTCTTGCGAGGTGAAGTTGTCGCTCATGGGTAAATCCTTTTTAATAAGAAGTAAGAGAAGTATTGGTTTATTATATTCGCCTGACTCTCAACTTAGTATAAACCATCGTAGGCTGTGGCTTTAGCCCAGCAATTTTCTTTCGCAGAGTTATAGTGCTGGGCTAAAGCCACAGCCTACGCAAATAATCTTAAATAGTTGAAAGCGAAGTTCTATGTAAAATATAGCACTAGCTGACTAGTATAATTCAGTAAAACGGTAGAAGTATAAAAAAAGAGACCTTAGTAGGTCTCCTTTTTGTTCATCACTATCAAATACTTAACAACCAAGCTTACCTTCTGCCTCAAGTGCCTTTTTGCTACGAATAGGTGCAGGGCAATCCTCGCCGTAGTATTGGCGATCAGCAAAGTAGCTTGAGCGTACCATGGGACCGGCCCAAATACTAAAGAAGCCTATCTTTTTACCATAATCCATATAACGCTGAAACTCGTCTGGATGCACATAACGATCAACTGGCGCATGATTTTTGCTAGGTTGTAAGTACTGGCCGATCGTAATCATATCGACATTATGCGCTTTTAAATCATCGAGCAGGGCATAAATCTCTTCTTCTGTCTCACCAAGGCCAACCATAAAACCACACTTAGTAGCGATATCAGGGCGACGCTCTTTATAGAGCTTGAGCAAGTCTAGCGAGTGCTGATAATCAGAGCCGGGACGGAAGGCTTTGTACAGACGCGGAACCGTTTCAATATTATGGTTAAAGACGTCAGGCGGCGTCTCGGTCAATAAATCTAGCGCGATATCCATACGACCACGGAAATCTGGCACTAATATCTCAATCAAACAGTTCGGACTAAGGGCACGCGACTCATTCAAAACTTCAACGAAATGTGCCGCACCGCCATCCTTGAGATCGTCACGATCCACCGAGGTGATGACCGCATATTTAAGACCTAAGCCTTGAATAGTCTCGGCAGTATGACGCGGCTCATCCTTATCCAACTCATTCGGACGACCATGACCGACGTCGCAGAACGGACAGCGACGGGTACAGATATCACCCATAATCATAAAGGTCGCCGTACCATCAGCGAAGCACTGCGGCAGGTTAGGGCAAGCGGCTTCTTCACAGACGGTATAGAGCTTTTGCTCACGCAAGGTGGCTTTGATACGCGCCACCTCGCTAGGCGATGACATCTTAACCCGAATCCAATCTGGCTTTTTCTTGGCCTCGACTGTCGGGATTACCTTAATTGGGATACGCGCAACTTTATCGTAGCCGCGTAGCTTTTCGCCCTGAATGGCTTTTTTAGGTTTGACCTTAGCAGCAGGCACATGTGTTTGTACAGCAGTTGTCATAATTAAATTATCTCTTAACCCTTTGTAGTATAAGGGTTTATGGAATTATTAAAATGTTTTATGAGTTGAGATATTATAGCAGAAATTTAGGCGTTAATTTTCAATGAATACTGTCTAACTGACCTTATTAAGACTACTACGATTGGTCTGATTACCATAGTTTTAAATATCTATGTCAATGTCCAACTCATTCAGTATTTCTATAGCAGCACGAAACGCTTCTTGGGTGGCAGGTGCACCGCAGTATGGCAAGCTATGCATTAATACTTCTCGAATCTCAGCGACACTGGCACCGTTATTAATGGCACCTCGGATATGACCTTTTAGCTCAGTTGGGCTTTTTTGCGCAATCAAAAAGGCGATGGTGATTAAGGAGCGGTATTTGCGCGGTAATACTGAATCATCTTGCCATGTACTGCCCCAAGCGTTTTCAATGATCCAATCTTGTAACGGTTGGGTAAATCCTGTTGCGTTATCAAGCGAGCGTTTGACATGTGCCTCGCCCATGACTTCAGTACGAACCTTGAGACCGTTTTGATAATTAGCGTTATTCTTCATCTCATTGTTTTTAATGTTGCTGTTTTCTATGTCGTGGTTTTCCATATCACTACTGTCCATATCGTCATCCCTAATACTTACTCATTTAGTATATGGCTAATAAAAGCTATTTTTTCAAGCGCTATTTTTCTAAGCGATGTTTTTCCAAACAATATTTGCAAGATGATATTTTATAAAATAATATCTTACAAAAGAGTATAGCAGTCGCACGGTATTTGTTTAACCATAAATCAAGATGTGTTTGACAAGAGTTATAAGCTGAATATGGGTTCTACAAAGGTAGTCAATCATATTATTGATGGTACTATTTTTATAATAAATGTCCAATATGGCCCTATTATGAGCCTTTTAAAGGCTGAACCATTAACATTTAGAGCGTTTTAAGCTATGATTGCACGGATAATTATTCCACCTAGTACATAGACGCAGGCTGTCATACTGACTACCCACGTAATGTGCTAATCCCCCAACTGACGAGGACGACTATTGTGTTAGAAGCTTATCGTAAACATGTCGAAGAACGTGCTGAGCTAGGAACTGTACCGCTACCACTAAATGAGAAACAAGTAGCAGAGTTGGTTGAACTATTAAAAAACCCACCAGCAGGCGAAGACGAGTTCTTGATGAACCTGCTAGAAAACCGTATTCCTGCTGGCGTTGACCAAGCTGCTTACGTTAAAGCTGCATTTTTAGCCGCTATCCTTAAGGGTGAAGCATCATCACCACTTATCAGCAAGCAAAAAGCCGTTGAAATCCTAGGCACAATGCAAGGTGGTTACAACGTGCAGCCATTGGTTGCTGCACTAGATGACGCTGATGTTGCACAAGACGCTGCTGAAGCGTTGAAAAAAACGCTACTGGTATTTGACGCATTCAATGACGTCACTGAAAAAGCCGAAGCTGGTAATGACATTGCAAAAGAAGTCGTGCAGTCTTGGGCTGACGCTGAATGGTTCCTAAACCGTGATGCTGTACCAGAAAAGACCACTTACACGACGTTTAAAGTGACTGGCGAAACCAACACTGATGATTTGTCTCCTGCGCAAGATGCGTGGAGCCGTCCTGATATCCCATTGCATTCATTAGCCATGCACAAAAACTCTCGCGACGGTATCACTGCTGACGAAGAGGGCGTTGTCGGTCCAATGAAGCAGATCGAAGCGCTAAAAGAAAAAGGCCATCCACTCGCTTATGTTGGTGACGTGGTTGGCACGGGTTCTAGCCGTAAGTCTGCGACCAACTCAGTACTGTGGCTGATGGGTGAAGATATTCCTAACGTGCCAAACAAACGTGGTGGCGGTTTAGTATTAGGTAACAACATCGCTCCTATCTTCTTCAATACTATGGAAGATTCTGGCGCATTACCAATCGAAAAAGTAGCGGTTGATAACCTAAACATGGGTGATGTGTTTGACATCTATCCGTACGAAGGCAAAATCACTAAGCATGACTCTGATGAAGTATTGTCAACGTTCAAGCTAAATTCACCAACATTGCTTGATGAAGTTCGTGCTGGTGGCCGTATTCCATTAATCGTTGGTCGTGGTTTGACTAATCGTGCTCGTGAGTACATGGGTCTTGGTCATTCAGACGTATTTGCTAAGCCAGAAGAGCCGGCTGATACTGGTAAAGGCTTTACCCTTGCACAAAAAATGGTTGGTAAAGCTTGTGGCCTGCAAGGCGTACGTCCGGGTATGTACTGTGAGCCGAAGATGACGACTGTAGGAAGTCAGGATACTACTGGTCCGATGACTCGTGATGAGCTAAAAGATTTGGCATGTTTGGGCTTCCAAGCAGACCTAGTGATGCAGTCATTCTGTCATACGGCTGCTTATCCAAAGCCAGTTGACGTTGAGACTCAGCACACTCTACCTGACTTCATCATGAACCGCGGCGGCGTCAGCTTACGTCCGGGCGATGGCATCATTCACTCGTGGTTGAACCGTATGCTACTTCCAGATACCGTTGGTACTGGTGGTGACTCGCATACTCGTTTCCCAATGGGTATCTCGTTCCCAGCTGGTTCTGGTCTGGTTGCATTCGCAGCAGCGACTGGTGTTATGCCACTTGATATGCCTGAATCTGTCCGTGTCCGCTTCGTTGGCGAACGTCAGCCTGGTATCACGCTACGTGACTTAGTCCACGCGATTCCTTATCAAGCGATTAAAGAAGGTTACTTGACTGTCGATAAGAAAGGCAAAATCAACGAGTTCAACGGCCGTATCCTTGAAATCGAAGGCTTAGAAGACCTAACGGCTGAGCAAGCGTTTGAACTATCTGATGCGTCAGCTGAGCGTAGTGCTGCTGGCTGTACCATCACATTGTCTGAAGATTCAGTGACTGAGTACCTAAACTCAAACATCACCCTTCTTAAGTGGATGATCTCAGAAGGTTATGGCGATGCACGTACTATCAGCCGTCGTATCGAGCAAATGCAAGAGTGGCTAGCGAACCCAAGCCTTATGCGTGCTGACGAAGATGCAGAATATGCCATCGACATGACTATTGATATGAGCACGATTAAAGAGCCGATTCTTTGCTGCCCGAATGATCCAGACGATGCAAAAACATTGGCTGACGTCGCCGGCGATACCATTGATGAAGTATTTATTGGTTCATGTATGACCAACATCGGTCATTTCCGTGCTGCAGGTAAACTGCTACAAGACGTACCAGCAGGTAGCCTCAAAACTCGTCTATGGATTGCGCCACCTACTAAGATGGATGCGCGTCAATTAATGGAAGAAGGTTATTACAACATCTACGCTCAAGCCGGCGCTCGTACTGAAATGCCTGGTTGTTCACTATGTATGGGTAACCAAGCACGTATCGCACCGAACTCTACTGCGGTATCGACTTCTACCCGTAACTTCCCGAACCGTCTAGGTCAAGGCGCTGATGTATATCTTGCTTCTGCAGAGCTTGCAGCAGTGGCAGCGGTACTTGGTAAATTGCCAACTAACGATGAATACCAGCAATACGCTGGCATGCTCAACAGCATGGGCGAAGAAGTGTATCAGTACATGAACTTCGACCGTATGGAAGAGTACACTGAAGAAGCGGATAAGATTAACGTTGCTCAGTTGACTTAATATTTGCTTTAAAGCTAGTTAATAAGATAAAAATAAACCCCGTATCGTCATAATGCGGGGTTTTATTGTTTTAATAGTTCAAGAATATTAATAAGTGTTTGCAAACTTTTATTGAGTAATTATAATCAAAAGCGTTCGCTTATTTTTAGTGAGCAACTTTGTTCTAAAAATTATCAATATGGAAATTAAAATATGCTTGATAAAGCGACGCCGCCACCCTTACCACAGAATACTCTCAATAATAATCATGCTGCAGAAGCAAACTACGGGATTATTGATTGGTTTAAAAAAGGCTTGAGAAACTATGTTAACTTCTCTGGTCGCGCTCGCCGTAAAGAATTTTGGTATTTTTTCTTAGTACACTTAGGTTTAACGATCCTTGCAATGACAGTAGATGCCATAATATTTAGTTCAGAAACAGGACTTTTCTATGTAGTCATCGCTCTTGGTCTTTTTTTGCCTAGTACCGCGGTTGGTATTCGTAGATTACATGATACCAGTCGTTCAGGATGGTGGTTTTTGATATCGTTTGTACCACTCATAGGCGGTATTATATTGTTAGTGTTTATGGCTGGCGATACCAAGCGTGAAACCAATCAATGGGGTCCGCCAGCAAAGTAAGCTTGAGATTATTATTTAATTTTAGATAATATTAAAAATACAGCCAAAACATATCATTTAAAATCAAAATATAGTGTTTAACTATTAAGAACCCAAAAACCCTTTATTAATAAACTTTTGCCAAAATAAAGGGTATTTTTAGGACTTACTTACCCTGATAAACTGGCTTACGCTTCTCCATAAACGCGCTAATACCTTCTTTAAAGTCATCGGTGACCGCCATCATGTTTTGCTGATCGACTTCCATATCGAGCGCTTCATTGAGTCCAGTAAATGCATGAACGTTCACCATATGTTTCATAGATGCCAGTGCTTTTCCGGGCAGATTGCTCAATCGCATGGCAAGCGCCTGTACTGTTGCATCTAGCTCGTCGCTACTGACCACATTATTGACCAAATTTAAACGTGCCATATCATCTGCTGTTATTTTATCGCCAAGCATAATCAGCTCAGTGGTTTTAGCCGCACCAATCAATTGATTCAATAAGTAAGTGCCTCCAGCGTCTGGAATTAAACCGATATTAACAAAGGCTTGCACGAATTTTGCATTGTCAGCGGCAATACGAAAATCACAAGTCAGCGCCAGATTCATTGCCGCTCCCGCGACCGCGCCTTCTAATTTAGCAATGATGGGCTTATGAATAGCACGCAGTTTTAAGCTCACTTCAGCGATTTCTTTTAACATAAAATCAATCTTGTTTGTTAACACGTCAGTTTCCATACCACCGTCAAGCATCTCACCGATATCGCCGCCGCTAGAGAAATTGTTGGCAGCGCCTTGTAACACGATTACTCGTACTTCCTTATCATCATCCGCTTTATTAAGCGCCTCCATCATCGCCACTTTCATTTTTGTACTAAAGGCGTTCAAGGTTTTTGGATTGTTCATGGTGATAATAGCGATGTGGCTATCAGTTTGGTATTCAACTAGATTTTTTGACATAGACTCAACTCTCATAAACGTTCAATTTGATACAAGCAATTAATAGTTACTATATCAGTCTAGGATGATTATAAAAGCTAGTTTTGTGAGCGCATAAGCCATATTAATATTAAAGATACACGAGTAGGTAATAAATCCTTACTTTCAATGCGTATTTAAGTCTGGTTAAATAGTGAGTCAGAAATATCGCTATGAAATATATAACAGTTGACCTATGCTAAAGCAGTTAAGTACTAAAGTTTATCTAACAACTGTTTTCCCCAAACCATCACTAGATAAGGAGACGACTATGCCCCAGATTCAGATCAATAAGGCTACTATTTATTATGAAGATAGCGCGCCTAATGACCAGCAAAAGCCTGTAATAGTATTCGCGCATGGTCTGCTATGGAGTACTCGAATGTACGACAAGCAAGTAGCCTATTTTCAAGACGACTATCGCTGCATTGCTTTTGATTTTCGCGGGCAGGGACAATCGCAGATTACCAAGTCTGGCTACGATATGGACACCTTGACCAAAGATACTCTGGAGCTACTCGATGCTTTGAATATTGATCAGTGTCACTTTGTGGGATTATCGATGGGTGGTTTTATTGCGCAGCGTATCGCCATCAACCATCCTGAGCGTCTCTTATCGCTGATGCTCCTTGAAACGTCAGCTGATCCGGAAGATCCTGACAACGTCCCAAAGTATCGTAAGCTAGTAAGCGCTATTCGCTGGCTTGGGATGAAGCGGATAAGCAAAAAGGTAATGCCGATTATGTTTGGTACTACCTTTTTAAAAGATAAATCACGTAAAGCTGAATGCAAAGAATGGCTTGAGCAAATACAAAGTAATCATAAAGTGGGCGTGGTTAAAGCTACTATGGGTGTAATTGAACGCTCAGGCGTTTATGAGCAGCTTGATAAAATTAGCACGCCTACTTTGATAATAGTTGGTGATGAAGATGCCGCTACGCCTTATGCCAAGTCTGAACGTATGCATTTTGCGATTACAGGCTCCAAGCTTGCGGTCATTAAAGGCGCTGGTCATACTGCAACAGTGGAAGAGCCTAAACAGGTAAATACAGTTATTAGTAAGTTTTTGGAGCTAATCCAATAAAGCAGTTTTAGGTCTTTGCTGAATGTGGAGCTTGCTCAAGTGGATATCTACGCCTGAGTATGGCTCCATACTCTGAACATACAATACCGATAATCACTAGTCCCAAAGCAATGATATGATTGACTGTCATCACCTCATCTTTAAAGAACAACACGCCCATCACCGCCCCAAACACGGGGAGTAAATTCATCGCCAGAGCAGCACGGTTGGCACCAATTTGAATCACACTCTCCATATAAAATAGCTTAGATATGATAGAGATAAACACGGCAATATAAAGCAGCATCAGCCAGCCGCGCCAATCGGGGAAGTGTAGACCATTTTGAGTCAAATCATAACCATAAAAAGGTATAGCTACGACTAAACCTGCCAAACTCATAGCCCAGATCATACTGGCCCAATGAATATTGGGCGCATGACGCAGTGCAATCGAATAGGCGATATAAATCCCTGTAGTGAGCAGAGCCAAAGAGTCGCCTAAAGCAAAATTATACTGTGCCAAAGCCAGTGGTTGCCCTTGAGTAAGGATCCAAATGACACCCATAAAAGCGATGCCTATGCCAAGCCATTGCAACAAATGAGGCTGGTCTTTATAAATAAAAGCACTAAAGCAAATCACGCCAAAGGGAATAAGTGCCGTAATAATAGAGACATTGACCACGCTTGCGCCCAACGAGAACGCGCTATACAGTATGATGTTAAATAAAGCAAAACCACTACCACCAACAATAAGCAGCCACAGCCAATGCTGTTTGATCACGGGCCAATCTTGACGGATAAACTTACGTGCAAAAAACGATAAAATGAGTGTCGCGATAAACCAGCGAAAGAACGTCATCTCATAAGGCGTCAGCCAGCCTTTACCCAACTTACCGGTGACATTACTGGTTGCCCAAAACAGCGGTGCTAATACCAACATGACGTAGGGAGAGGGCAATCCTTTTTTTGACATAAGTAGTGCCTATTTATGAAGGTTTAACATGCTCTAATAAAACTCATAAAAATGATGCACAGGACCTTGTCCTTGTCCGACATCGAGCTTATCTGCGCCTCGCAGTGCACCTGTGAGATAGGTTTTGGCTTTCTCACAAGCCACTTCAAGCGCATCGCCGCGCCCCCAGTAGGTTGCGATCGCTGCTGATAAGGTACAGCCGGTACCATGACTGTTTTTGGTATTAATGCGCGCGCTTTCAAACCAATGCAGTTGTCCGTCAGTGCTCAAGAGATCTGGCGACTCATCCTGCTGCAGATGACCACCTTTTAAAAACGTTGGCACTGCCAATTGCTGGGCTTGGGTGATCATCTCCTCGCGGCTTTTAGCTTCTGTTACCCCAAGTAAGTCAGCTGCTTCTGGCAAATTTGGGGTGATAAGCCCTGTTTGTGGTAATAGCTCACGCATTGCTGATAACGCATCGGCATCAAGCAAACGATCACCACTTTTGGCGACCATTACTGGATCGAGGACGACTTTTTTGGGCTGGTAGGCTTTTAGAGCGTCAGCGACGCAGCGGATAATCTCCGCTGTGCCAAGCATACCAATTTTGACCGCATCGACACGTACGTCATTAAATACAGAATCAAGCTGCGCGCGTACCATCTCGGTGGACATCATTTGGATCTGCTGCACGCCTTGGGTGTTCTGTGCCACTACCGCAGTAATGACGCTCATCGCATAGCCGCTATTGGCACTAATGGCTTTGATATCGGCTTGAATACCCGCGCCGCCCGTGCAGTCGGTACCAGCGATAGATAAAATGTTAGGGATCATACTTGCTCTCCTAATAAGTTTTTAGCAGCGACTTGAGGGTTTTGCGCCGCACAAATCGCAGATACCACAGCGATACCATTACACCCTGAACCATAGACTTGCGCCGCATTACTTTGATCAATACCGCCAATGGCGACAGTGGGCAGCTGGCTTGCAGCGACTAACTTTGCTAGACCTTCTATACCAATAGGAGTAGCATGATTGCGCTTGGTTTGAGTGGCAAACACAGGACCCACACCAAAATAATCTAGCTGCGTAAGATGATTTGATTGGGCGACTTTTAATTCCTCTAGCGTATTAATAGACAGTCCCAGCCAAACGTCTGCGCCTAACAATGAGCGCGCCTTAGTGATGGACATATCACCCTGACCCAAATGTACGCCATCCAGCTTAGCTTTTTTGGCAATATGCACTCTATCGTTGAGTACCAGCGGCACGCGTCCAGCGATCGCTTCTTTAAGCTGACAAGCTATCCGATATAACGCCTCATCGCTACTGTGTTTGTCGCGCAATTGCACCATAGTGACTCCGCCTTCAATAGCGGCGCAAACGGTATCGATCAGGCCGCGCTGGCTGCACATGGCAGTATCGGTCACCAAATATAAGCTCAATGCATCGCTGGGTTTGCTTAGCGTTTGAGTAGTATGTTTAGTCATATTCCACCTATTTTTATTTATGTTCAGTCACTCTAGCGTTTTTAGAAACTGTCTTTGCATCCAAGATATAAAGCGCATCTAAAAACTCGACATAAAAGCTGCCTGGCCCTTTAGCATTGGTATCAGCGATCTCGCCCGCTTGCCCGTAATAGCATAAAGCGCTGATTGCTGCCGCTGCCAAATGATCACGATTAGCGCCAGCAAAAGCGCCGATAAGAGCTGTTAGCGCACAGCCAATTGCAGTCACATTGGTCATCATAGGTGCGCCGTGCTGAATCGCCCATTGCTGTAAGCCATCAGTGACCCAGTCAATCTCGCCCGTTACGATGACTACTTTGGCAAATTGAGTGAGGTGTTCAGCCGCTATTTTGGCAGCTTCCACGGTATCACCGCTGTCAGGGCCTTTACTTTGACTACCCATACCCGCTAACGCCAAAATCTCTGAGGCGTTACCACGGATAATGTCGGGCTTGAATGCTAATAGTTGCTCACAGCTTTGCCGGCGGTAAGTGGTAGCGCCGACAGCAACAGGGTCTAAAACCCAAGGGATATTTGATTCATGAGCGACTTTGACGGTAGCAAGCATACTGGCTAGCCATTCAGGAGATAGCGTACCAATATTAATGGTGAGAGCATTTGCTAAATGCACAAATTCTGGTGCTTCATCGAAAGCATGCACCATCGCAGGCGAACAACCAGCGGCTAATAAAACATTAGCAGCGGTATTCATAGCGACAAAATTAGTGATGTTATGTACTAAAGGTACTGTATTACGAAATGAGGTAAAACAAGAATGTATCAATTGCGGTTGCATTTCCCCTCCATGGTTAAAATGATGGGCAGGAAAATACATAGAATCATGATAGAGATGATGATTGCTATACACTCCCTACGCCAGTATGATCTGGATCAGGTTCAAAGGGTACGTCTCAGCCTTACGGCGCCCCTGTGAATAACGTTATTTACTGGTATTACTATAGCGGTTTATAATCAATATTGCCATCATTAATCGTACCAAATACTTGCGCGCGATTAACGATCTCAGTTGCCCAAGCCCGATGTGTGGCAGGCTCGAGCATAGTATTGTTGTATTTAAATACGGCTTTGGCTTCCTCATGCAGGATCGCTTGTGCTTCATCTAAGATGCTCATTGGCACGCAGTAAGCTTGTTGAACTAGCGCAATTTGACTGGGGTGAATAACCGTTTTACCCACCAGTCCCAAACTAACATCACGATTAAGCTCTTGCATAAATAGCATAGGCTCATCTAAATACTCAAACACGGGCGCTGTTAGATAAAAACCATGCGGTACAAAGCAGCCGAGTAGCTGATAGGCAAGCGTACCAATTGGGGTGTCATAGACGATACTGTTTTTGGGACGACGCAGGCGCAGCGCGGCAAATAAATCGTTGCCACCAATCCGTAGCGCAAAGACAGGCTGGTTAAAAGCTTCTTTAAAACCAATGGCCAGTTCCTGATTATGATTGGGGTCAAATAGAGCTGCTGTCTCAAGTGTCGGCATCAATAGTTGATCTCGGCTCAAATTTTGACAAGCCAGTCGCCAATCAGACAAGCTACACATATCGACTTTGGGCAATACAAAACCATCGAGCAGCTCAATATGCTTAAAGTTCGCGAGCTTTTGTAGCATTATAGGATTACGCGCGCGTACGAATACTAAAGGACGCGTCGGCTGCTTTGCTTGATCATCTGTAGGTTCTGAAGGCTCATTGATGCTATCGACATGCGCCGCCCAAGTAGCAAGCAGCTCTTGCAAGCGTATCATGGCAAGCTCCACATCAGTATGACTGACCGCATCTTCTAAACAAATAATAATACTATTGATTGTCGGCAATCTATCACGCTTAATCACTTGCCAAATATCTTCGCGAGTGGCAGGCATATAAAGGCTAGCACCCAGCTGATACGGGTGATGAGTCTGTGGCCTTAGCATCGCATGACGCTCAGTAACGAGATGCTCATAGGACTGAGTATAATTATAAAGACTGGATGGTTTATCTGGCATAATAGCGGCTATCTAAATAGTAATGAGTATAGGGATTAGAATGAGTATAAAGGTCAAACATGCAGAGCTAAGAACAGCAAACACTTATATTGATAGCTGATAACTAACTCTCTGTCATGCGCTGTTTGATCAAGGTGATGGCTTGGTAGGGCAGTATTTTAGCACCTAACACACTAATAGCAATATCGCGCTCCTTACATAAATGACGTAGCAGTACTGTATCTTGGTGGTCAGCACTTGCAAGCAAAATACGTTCAGGATCGCGGCGCAGTATCGCCCGTGTCGCTTCTGCAATAGTTGGCTTGATACGGTTGCGATTATCAATTCGATAATACGTTGCCAATTCATCGATTAAAGCCGCGGTTTGGTAGCGTGGTTGTTTAAAGGTCGGTAGACGCTGCGGTAGTAAGGTTAGGCGCTGCCGTACAGCATCGATATGATCGATAAATGCCAAACTGTGATCTATACTTACTAAGTTATCATAAAATACACTGCGATGTAGCCCCAATTGCGGCTCGGTATATAGCGTACGTGATATCAGTCCTGATACGGTACTATTGAGCAGTCCTGAGGGAATAAGCCAGTCATCGATGCTTGCTGCCAGCCAAGCGACGCCCGCTGGATCAGCAAGAGTAAGTAGTGGTATAACATTTTCGCCTCGATGAAAAATATTGACAAAGTTAGCGTGATTCATATCGTTAAACGGCTCAAGACTGCGTGCTAATTCTTGATAAATTGCCCCTTTACCGGTCCAGCCATCAACGAATACGATAGGGCTGTTTGGATAAGCACTAAGTATCATTTGCAAAGCGACAGTATCTAAACCGCGATCGCGAATAATGCTGATGCCATAATGCACACTTGGCAAACGATAAGCGCTATTCGTATCTGTTAAGGCACGCTGTAACAATACACCAATTGGTAAACCTGCTCGTACTAAGCTAACCAATACTAGCGGCTGCTTATCGTCAATTGCTTCGTTGAAGATATCATGCAGCGTATAAGCTAAATTAGCAATATCACTTGCGGTTCTATCCGCTCCTTGCTCAAGTGCTTGCTGATACAGCTGCTCATGCTTCGCTGTTGGTACTTGTTCCAGCGTCAGCATATCGGAGTAGTGGCGCTGACCGCTTTGAATCAGTACCTCTTTTTGGCTAACCGGCACATCAGCGACCGCGTCTTTATCCACGATATCAAGGAGCACGGTGACATCGGAGGGCAGATAGCTTCCTGAGCCAAATTTCTCTAAAGCTTGAGTCATTTTATTAGTCATAACTACTCTATAAATTATTTAGTATCAAGTTGTCCATGCAGCTGACCATGATTGGGCATACCGTACCAGTCTAATAGTTGTAAAAAAGGTAAATCGGCCAAGCTATCGCCAAAACCAAAGCTTGGCCGCTCATGATCTAAATGGTTATCCAATAGAAACTGTACGGCGTGGCGTTTATGAATAGCATGCGGTAGAATCGCTAGATTATTGGCGTTTACATGCACATAAAAATCTTGCTCGAAATCACGTATTAACGTCGGTAGCTGTGCTGCTAATTTGATTAGCGCTTGATGATCTTTTTGCGCATGTTTGATAGCAAGGTAAATAGTTAACTTTTCATTATTAAAGATGTCTACATGTGGAGTAAAGCGCAAATGACTATTGGCATTTTGGCTATGTTTAGCGAATAATTCGCTCAGCCGACTCAATTTATCTTGCAAGGGCTTAAGCTTGTTATAGATATGCTGTTGCCATTTATCAAATAGTTCGCCGTCAGATGTCAAAATGATTGCGCCATGGGTCAAAACTTGCCAGCTATTAAAGGGCAGTTTGACACGCTTAATCTCATCCCGATCACGCGCGGTAACCACTATCAGCTCGGTGCTAGTAAGTAACCAATTAAAAAAGGCAGCTTGACGCTGAGTCATAAAACTAAGCGGCTCACCCTGTTTATTTACTGTGGCACAAATTAGATTTTCAGTATTGGCGGTAGGCAAATCCCAAGCATCAATTTTACGTTGGGTTTGAAATAGGGTGTCGTCTAAATCCATTAGGGCGTAGGGTTTTACTACATTTGAATGAGACTCGAAGAAAGCGGTGGTCATAAGGTATCCGTGATATAAGTCTGGATTTAATTAGATTAGTGGTGTGGGTTTGTAGGGTGCGGTTAGTTTTATCAAGTTCTCGAAGAGAATCAAGATAATACGTAACCCACCGCTTTATAACTTTATCAAGTTTAAATGGTGGGTTACGCTGCGCTAACCGCACCCTACGCTAAATCAAGGATTCAGGCATCGACCCCCACCACGAGCACATTATCCAAATCCTGCCACAGTTTATCAACACTATTTGTCGCCGTCTCCACACATAAGACAATCAAATCCCAATCCTTAGGCTCGACGTTGTAGACGAAATTGGTCATGCCCAGTCCATAATTGTCACTAAAGCTAAGTATCCGATTTATCGCGCCGCCAAGCGCAATCGGCGAGCGAGTTAAAGCACTAAATCTAACGATTGTGTTCGTCTTAGAGTCGTCAGCTTTAGTTTCAGACTCTAACCATTCTGCGAGTAAAAACGGCAACCACACAAACTCATTACTGCCCAAGACCAAAATCCGCTTTGGTAATCGACTTTTATCAAAACTGGTTTGTCTTTTGAAACGTGCAAATGCTCGTTGAAAATGCGTTAAATAGTTAACAAAGCCATCTGTACTATCAAGGATCGGCAAGCGCCCCCAATTACCGGTATCACCTAATGGTTGACTACCAGCTTCGGTAGTATCGACTGAGGGCATAACAATCGGTTTAGGATTGGGCGCATCCGTCCATTGCCACGCGCCAGATAGCAGATGATGGCGATAAAAGTCAATGTTTGGCAGACGTTTAGACATGCTATTTGAATCGTCTGCGCCAGCTTGTCCTTGATTTCGACCTAAAGACCAATCAACTAGCGTCGTCAAATGCACTTGTTCTAATTGATCCAGTCCAGCGTCACGCAGCGCAGTTACCACATTGACACAAGTGTTACCGGTAGAGGCTTCGTCATCGACCATGATCAAGGTTTTACTAGCGAGTAATTGCGCTTGCGTGATTTTATCGCCACTTCGATAAATTAAATGCTGGCTGGCATGGCTGTGGTCTTCACTAAAGGTGGTTAATAAAGCGTCTGTATTTTGTTCGTTATGTTGGGCGTGACGAGTGGAGTTTAGTAATAAAGCATTCGGGTAGCGGGTTTGAAGCGCTTGATGGACGCCTGCTGATAGTCCGACCGCCGTTTCTGCCATGCCAACGACTAATATAGGCGCAGGCAGACAATCAGGTATC
Organism: Psychrobacter sp. M4; assembly: GCF_055699795.1. Lineage (NCBI taxonomy): Bacteria > Pseudomonadati > Pseudomonadota > Gammaproteobacteria > Moraxellales > Moraxellaceae > Psychrobacter > Psychrobacter sp. M4. Next base: position 964,604 of record NZ_CM146740.1, read on the forward strand.
AAGTTTGCCAAATCGGTAAAGGCGCGGCGCATGGTACTTGGCGATACTGGAATATGACGACCTAAGATTTTAGAGACGAATAAAAACGCGCGTTTGGGGTTGATTCGCTGGGCAAAGCCGAGCAAATCTTCTAGCTCGTAATTGTTATTACCATTACTGATATTAGTTTGATAAGTGAGCTCAAGCGTGCCGCGAGGTAGAGTGATGGTGCGTTTTTCAGTATTATTATCAGTTAAGGTAGCGTTATTTCCAATATCAGGCATCGCTTAGTTGTACTCCATGTGTTCTAAAAAAGGTTTGTAGCTCATTGTTAATATAGGCGCGGTTTTTTGGGACTTTAGTTTAATAGCTATCACTTTATTCTGACGACGCATATCATATAAATCTATAGCGGCAATTAAGTCAGAAAACTTCTTATAGCCATATTTAGTGAGCTGTATATTAGCATAGTGCTGCTTAATTTGGCTGGCAAGATAGGAGATATTTGACCATCCTTCATCAGCGTTTGGGTCTGCTTTGATCAGCTTGTTTAAAACGTTGATTAGCTGAGTTTGGGTTTGTAATTGCTCAGTGGTAAAACGTACAGGCGCTTTATTAGCAGAAGGCGTAAGTGCTTTAGCTGCTTGTTTAGAATTTTTCTCACGTACATATAAGGAAGTTTCTACCGCCTTTATCTCGAATATATCGATATTTTTTATAACGCCAGCCAGTTTATCATAACCGTAGTTTTTCGGATCAAATTCTGGGTAATGCTTTTTGATACCCAGACCAACCAAGCCCAGATTCAGCCAGCGCTGAGCATCTGCTTTAGGGTGATCGATGATAGAGGCGCGTAAGCTGTTGAGTAGTTTAGTGTCGCATTTTAATCTGTTTTTGTCCCATACTTTTACTGGAGCTGGATCAGATATATTGGTAGCTTTGATAACCTCTTGAGGTTTGGTATTAGTGGGACTTGCGCTTTTTTCAGTAGGTAATAAATCTTCAACGTAATAAAACTCGTCACATGATTGAGCAAAAGCCTCAACAGTATTACGCTTACCGAAGCCAAACACCTTAACGCCATTTTTGCGAATACGTAGTGCTAATGAAGTAAAGTCGCTATCACTAGATATCAGACAAAACCCGTCATAATCATTGCTATACAGTAAATCCATGGCTTCGATGACGATACCGATATCGGTCGCGTTTTTGCCTTTGACATAAGCAAAATGTTGCATGGGTTCAATAACGTGTGTTCGCAGAGCTTCTTGCCAGCCTTGTATATGCGCATTGCCCCAATCACCATAAATTTTTTTACAAGTAATATGACCTAGCTTATTTATCTTTTTTAAAATAGGGCCAATATTTTTTGCCGAGGCATTATCAGCATCGATAAGCACTGCTATATTGTTAAGCTGAGCTGGCATGCTTATTCCCCAAACTGTCTTTTTAATAATATTTTAATTCGTTAGATGGTTATTAAAGCTCAGATCAACCTCTAGCGTTTGTCGGTCAAATTTAGTCTTTCATCGGATAGTTTCGTGCTAATCATTGCTATAATGTATAACTAAAGTAATAATAAATACAGAATTTATTCTATTTAGTAAGTTTAACTGCAATTAGATAATAACAGAAAATATTAAAAAATACTTTTGCGTTTATATTCGAAATTTTGAGCTTTATCTTCAACTTAACTTTTTATTTCAGTCTTGCATTCTCTAACGAATAAAAGGCAGTAGAGATCAATTTGTCAGAATCTGAAATTAGAATGTTTAATTAGACGTCTATCTGAATAAATAATCATTTATTACTTCTAGTCAAATAAATATTGGCATAATTTGTGCATATAATTTTACTTATAGTCTTTATTTAAATCATTCTGTACTAGAAAAATTTAGCTATATTTTAAGAAAAAGGAGTGATCTTTGAAATTTTCTTGTGCATTAGAAACATCATCCGAACGCATTCGTTTGGTGAATGTTATCTCACCACTTATTAAAGCAGGTTATCAGCTCGTATCGCAAAGACAAGAGCCCTCAGAGAACGGTGGGAATATCATACATGTGGTTGGCAAAAGTAAAGGCTCAAAAACACAAGCTGACTTGATTGATGATTTATCTGCCATTGAGGGTTGTACTCTCTTTAGCTTAGAGATTGAGGATGAAGGTGCTGATACGAAAGCTGACAATGGAGTTGTTGCTCCAGCCAAAAAGGCGCTAGATGAAAAAAGCACCCTAGCGGCGATCGGTGCTCAGTATCCAGACATCATTGATATTGTCAAACGCTATGAAGACAGTTTGGCGAGCGATGAGCGTGCTACAGCACTACATAAGCTGGGTCACAAAGTAGGCAGCGGTATCTATCAACGCGATTACGCCCTTGGCAGTCCTTTAAAGAGACCTGCTGCCATCAGTCGTGAACTTGTTCCAGCGCTCAAGGTTTTTTCTAAGGTCAAAGCTGATGAGTATTCTGTTACTTTGATCAAATGCCCCTTTTGTAGATCATCAAACCACAATCATTCAGGCTGTCACTTTGTTACCGGTTATATAGATGGTTTTTTAACAAGTAATCCTGCGGTAGGCAAAGTTAACATTGAGGAGACCAGCTGCGGTTCTGGTAGTACTAATATCTGTAAGTTTGCCATCAGATAAAAAGTTAGTCATATATGAATAAACACTTTTTTGTGAACAAAAATAATCAATGTATCAAGCGCCTTAGTTTAGCCAAATTGACAATACCTTATTTTAGTTTTTATTATATTTAGAGGATTAGAAAATGATTGAAGTTGAGTACAACATAATATTGGTAATAGTTTCATACGCGATAGCCGTATTTGGCTCTTATGTTGGTTTGAACCTTGCTATTCGGGTACCAGCAGCCAAACCAGGTAAAGATTTATACTTTTGGGTAGCTTTATCTGCAATCGCAATTGGTGGTGCTATTTGGTCGATGCATTATATTGGTATGATGGCAGTGGATATGAAGATGCCAGTCAGCTACGACATAGGTTTGACTATTGTCTCGATGTTACTTGCAGTATTGTTTGTTGCTGCTGGTATTGTCATTGTAGGACGTGGCACGCCAAGTATGGTCAAATTACTAGGGGGTGGAGTGATCGCTGGCCTCGGTGTTGCAGCCATGCATTATACTGGTATGGCTTCAATGGAGATGGAAGCAACTATGTCGTACAATACCACGCTTTTAATTGCTTCAATTGTGATCGCTATCGTAGCTGCAACAGCTGCTCTATGGCTAGCCTTTAATTTACGTGGTGGATTACAACGTTTCGGTAGTGCGTTCATTATGGGTATAGCTGTTTGTGGTATGCACTATACAGGCATGGCGGCTATGGAGATGACGCATACAGGTGACATGATGGCTATGGCATCTAATACAGATTCTAATGCTATTAATTCATCAATTATTATCTTCTTTGGCTCGGTGATTACATTAAGCTTGTTATGGGTTGTAGCTATTCAAAGCGTACCTCAAAAGACGAATTTGGTATTTGGTGAATAATTACTAGATTTTTACTTACCCTAGTGGGTGATAAAAGTAGTAAAATAAAAGGTTTTTAGACTTATGTCTAAAAACCTTTTTTATGTCTGTAGTGGCTCTTTTTTTGGTAGGTCTTATGGTACAAAACCTGATAACAGATCCCGTCACCCGCCGAACGCAATATTTTCGAGTGATCTTGATGGGAGTCAGTGCTTTTGTGGTAAATACTACAGAGTTCGTTCCTGTGGCATTGCTTAGTGATATTGCCAAAGACTTCTCTATTACTACGGCTGAAACAGGGTTGATGTTGACCCTTTATGCTTGGGTGGTAGCCGCTATGTCGTTGCCACTAATGCTGCTGACCAGTAGATTTGAGCGGAAGCGTTTGCTGTTAGCACTGTTTGTGGTATTTATTGCCAGTCACGTGCTGTCCGTTTTTGCGTGGAGTTTTCAGGTATTGTTGATCAGCCGCGTAGGTATCGCTTTCTCCCATGCGATATTTTGGGCCATTACCGCCGCGATAACCTTGCGCGTGGCACCGGAGGGCAAAAGGGCGTTGGCGCTTAGTATACTGGCTACGGGCACCTCATTAGCACTGGTATTAGGCGTGCCTATAGGACGGATAGTAGGGCAGTGGTTGGGCTGGCGTGCTACTTTTGCTGGAATCGGAGTCATTGCTTTTATTGTCTTTATTTTACAAGTTAAGCTTCTACCTCTATTGCCAAGTATGTTTGATGGCTCTTTTAGAAAGATTCCAGAGCTGCTCAAAAACCCTCTATTGGTCTGCCTATATCTGTTTTGCTTCATCGTTTTTACTGCTGACTACGCCGCTTATACTTATATTGAACCTTTTATGAATCGAGTCGGCTCAGTCAGTGAAAATCAAGTGACCTTTATCCTGCTGTTATTTGGCGGTGCAGGACTGATCGGTAGTTACATATTTAGCCGCTGGAGTGAGAGATCCAGTACCATGATGATGTTGGTCTCTACGGTATTGATATTAGTGGCAATGATGATGATGCTATGGACGGTGACGTCAATATGGCTATTTAGCATAACTACATTGGTTTGGGGTACCGCTATGATACTACTGATGCTTACTATTCAATCAAAAGTCATTGAGATCGATATCAACGCGCAAGACATGGTGATGGCCATGTTCTCTGGCATTATCAACTTCGGTATTGGTGCTGGTGCCTTGATTGGCGGTTATGCGGTGACTTATATCTCATTATCTAGCGTGGGTTTTGTGGGCGCAGCTGTCGCTTTTTTAGCGCTGCTATTAATGATTTTTATGATGAAACGCTTTCCTGAGCTGGGTTGAAAACGGTTTTAGAGGTAAAAGCTATGATTTTCCTACGAATTATAAAACTCAAAAATACGTAGTGGTAAGAGCTGGAAAAAACCCTAAATTTACCCTTATTTTTCTACCCATTATAAGCTGTTGATAAATAATAGTTTTTTATAGCAGTCAAAAAAAGGGTTTTTTTAGGGTCAAAAATAAAAATTAGGCTGATGGCTTATTCCTCAGCCTCAATCTTCACACTCGTCGTAACAGCACGCATCTGACAAGGTGTTATCTGCTTAACAATATCAGCCAGTTTCGGTTTGTCCGTTAGACCCAACCAGTAACCAAAGCCTACTTGCGTTAAGTCCACTCCGCTATGAGCGGTATAGCCAATACCGCCAGAAGGGCGAGAGTTGATCTCAAGCACGCGGTGCTGACCGTCGCTGTCGGCTTTAGTTTGTACACTGACGATACCGTCGCAGCCAAAGGCTTTGATAAGGGGTATCACTACTTCCATGACCGCGCTATCGTAGCCGATATGCTGGACTTTACCTTTTTTATGGCGAGTGATCGCCGCAAGCACCTCGCCATTTTCGCAGACTACATCGATAGAATACTCTTGTCCTGCCAGATAGGGCATAAGCAGCATGGGGATAGGGCGCTCTTTGACCATTTGGCTGTTGGTATAAGCATTGATAAATTGAGCGGTGCTGATTTTCTTATTATCAGTAAAGTACAGATGCTCAAAGCTATCGTATTGCTCAGTAGCGGCTTTGCCCGTATCCAGACGCCAAAAGCCTTGGGCGAATATACCAGAGACTGGTTTGACGCATAGCGGCTGATCGCCGTGTTTAGCAAGCAGCGCTTCAAGCTCATTGGTGTTATCAAAGCGCCACGCGGTGGCTACAGGAATATCATGCGCTTGGCACTGCTGCATAAAAGCAAACTTATCGTCGATGGTTTGTAGGGCGGCTACGCTGGTGGCACCTGTTAGCAGTCGAATACCAGCATCATTAAAGGCTTCTCGCTGCGCCTCATAATCTATACCGTTACGCCCCGTCAGCACCACTTTGACGTTGTTTTGCTTGGCGTGCTCCAGCACAAATTGCCAACGCGGCAACGCTTGTGCAGTCGCAGATTGCTCGTCGCTGCTACTGTTACTGGGCGTGGATTTCTGCGAGGGTTCATAATAAACTTTATCGGCAATCTCCAGAATCTCAGGACGATTTTGCCGATGCGAGGCAATGATAGTGAACGGGGTAGGAGATTGGGCTTTAAGCGCTTGCAAGCTTTTGAGCATATCACGCTGGCTGGATTGACCCTCTCCCAGCCAAACAGACATAGAATTGACTTGGTTACTACTATTTCTTTCATCCATAATTTTTTAGCATCATTGAGTTAGGTTAGTTTTAATAGTTTATGCTGAGCTATTATATATAAATAGGCTTTGCAAATGCTGCGCCATATAGAATTTATAGTCAATCCTAAATAGAGCTGGTACATCTTTTGCCATGTACTGTTTTTGAAGTGTCTCAACTATAAGTTGCAATAGACATTTGAAGGTAGCTATTAAAAAGTACCCATTAAAAAATAAATACCATCCATGCTACTATAGGCTAACAGCGCTATCTAACTTAACTAAATTAGATAACTTACCTATTAAAATGAATAATCTAAAGGATAATCTATGAGTCAAAATCTGATTGCAGGTGCCAATGCGCCGCTACCTAATGAGAATATTAGTGTGCGTATCTTAAGTCAAAATGCTATTGACTGCGCCGCTTATCGCTTGACCACCGATGGCAAGGTTCGCGGCGATGGCGACATGATATTTTATGGTCAAAAGAGTAGCGATGATGGTAGCGTAAGCTTTCGCGGCCACGATAGCGACGGGTTCTTTGATATTAACCTGCCTGCTCAGCCTGCCAATATCGATAAGATTGCCTTAGCATTTTCCAGCAATCAGACCCTAGCGCAAATTGGCAATGTCGATATTCAAGTTATGCAAGGCAGCCAAGTGTTACTGACTTGCCAAGTGGTTGCTACCGGCCGCAATGAAAAAGCGATCATCTTAGCCGAGTGTTATCGCCGGCAGGGCAGCTGGAAGTTTCGCTTTATCGATCAGGGTTTTGCAGGCGGGCTTAAGCCTTTATCCGAGCACTTTGGGGTGGAGATTAGCGACGATGCACCTACGCAAGCGTCTAGTCAGAACCAAGCGCAAAACCAGACTCAAAATCAGGCGCAACCCATCAATACCCAAAAGCCTATAAATACGCAAAAAGCGAGCAGCCATGCATCAAATCAGGCCAGTACGCCGCCGCCTATTCCTAGTAGCCCTTCGATTAATCTTAGTAAAGTCACGCTGACTAAAAACCAGTCCAGTATCAATCTAAAAAAACGCGATGACTTTGGTAAAATCTCTATCAATCTGAATTGGAATCAGCGTTCTAACGTTGATACTAATAAAGATACGCCTAAAAAAGGTTTATTGAACGATTTGTTCAAGCAACTGGGTTCAGGATCGGGCGGTATTGACTTGGATGTCGGGGCAATGGTTCATCTAAAAAACGGCGAGAAAACTTTGATTCAAGCACTAGGCAATCGCTTTGGTAATTTGCAGTCTGCGCCTTACGTGCTACTACGCGCTGATGATAGAACCGGACAGGCACGCGATGGCGAGTGGTTGGACATTAATGGTCAGCAGTGGTCACAAATTGAAGAGGTATTTATCTTTGCCTTTATTTATGAGGGCGCACCCAATTGGGCGCAAACCGATGGGGTAGTGACGATACATGTACCCGAGCAGCCACCGATCGAAACGCGCTTAACCGAAGGCTCCAACAGCTCGCCTATGTGCGCCATCGCACGTTTGGTCAATCAACAAGGCAGTATCAATGTTGAGCGCATCAACCAATACTTTAAAGGCCATCAAGAGATGGATAAAGCCTTTAACTGGGGCTTTAGTTGGAAGAAGGGTCGTAAGTAGGGAGTTTTGAGGTTATATATAAATATATAAGTTAAGTAGTACAACACATAACACAAGCCCATCTATTAATAGATGGGCTTATAACTAATACTGGGCTAAAAGCGCCAGGCTATGAGACTATGAAAGCTCATACGAGATCAAAAACTACGCATATGGCGTAATAGCTGGCATTAAGTCATGAAAAGTACGTCCAGACGCGGTTTCGCCAATAGCGTGCATTTTCCATTCATCGTTGTGACGATAGACTTTGGCCATAATCATCGCTGTATGTTTGCCCTGCGCTGATAAGTTATAACGCGCGACTTCAGAATTATCATTGGCGTTAACGATACGGCAAAAAGCATTCTCGACAGTCTCAAACGATTGACCAGTAAAGCTATTGACCGTAAAGACGAGCGATACTACGTTTGCAGGTACTTTGGATAAGTCGACGTTAATGACTTCATCATCGCCTTCACCGTCACCAGTACGGTTGTCTCCGGTGTGCAGAACGCTACCGTCTTTTGATTGCAGCTGACTAAACCATATGGCATCGACCGGCTGTTTATTGTTATCAAACATGATACAAGAAGCATCTAAGTCAATAGAGTCTCCACCACTGCCTCCGCCAAATAACTTACCTAAAAAGCCGCCTTTTTGTGCTTGTGGGCCTTGAGCCACATCCCAACCCAAACCTAGCTTAACCTTAGTCAGGTTGCCGCCCGCTTCTTTGCTTAAGGAAATCTTTTGTCCCTTTTGTAAACTGACTGCCATGTGATAATCCTTATATTAATGATAAATGATGAATCAGCGTGCCAAAGTTAATGGTTATAAAATATTATCTAAAAAGCCGCTACTACCCCCGCGTCCGCCAGAGCTGGTACCCAATATGCTCTGTAACCAGCCTTGGTAACTGTCACGGTTGCGCGAGCAAATTATGACTTTGCCGCTACCGGAGAAGTTTAAGACCATACCTTCACCGCTAGTGACAGAATTGATAATATTACTCATAATGCCTTTTTTCTTGCTGGTTGACACTGATAACTTATAGTCAAGGTTTGAGTCCCAGCATACCACATGACCATTATCAATAATAACGTCTTTATCAGGAGTCACTTCAATCTCAAACAATGAACCAAAGCCTGAAACCACCACTTGACCTTTGCCTTGAGTTTGCATGACCATAAAGCCGCCTGTATCACCAAAGACTGCGCCGCCTAGATTACGTTGAATCTTGGCTCTGATATCGACTCCTGTTTGTGCGGCCACAAAAGCGCCATCGCTCAAGGTATATTGCTGAGTACCGACATCGATGATTTGCATGTCACCATCAAGGGTCGGCGCAAGCAGACAATCCCCTTCACCATGGACCGCTTCGATTTGCTGCTGAAATAATGATTCATCATTAGCGAAACGGCGCATCAGCGACTGCATAAATCCGCCTTGCAGTTTGCCTTTTAACTCAAGGTTCGACTCCATCATGACCATCGCATTGGCTTCACAATATATCGAATCACCCCTTTTAAGGTTACAATGTAAAAAAGGTTCAATAGTACCGATCAAGCTAAAAGTAGCGGCCATAGAGGACAAATCCTTAGTCTAGTGGTAGTCTAAAATGTTCAAGCTTAAATTCAAAAGCTACCAAATACGTTTATCATTCGTACTTGATAGCTTTTTGCTCAATCAACGATTTGATTAAGGCTTTCTACAGTAAAACAATGGGTTTTAAAAAGCTAATCTTACACGTTAACACCGTAAGAAGAGGCTAATGGACCTAAACCGCCGCTAAAACCTTGGCCTACAGCGCGGAATTTCCAATCGCTGTTGTGACGATATAGCTCACCAAAGATCATTGCCGTCTCGGTACTGCCATCTTCTGATAGATCATAACGAGCAATCTCGCTATCGCCGTTGTCATTAACAATGCGGATATAGGCATCACCAACTTGACCGAAGTTTTGGTTGCGACCTTGACCTTCGTAGATGATAGCGCATAACGCCACTTTGCTGACATCGGCTGGAATGCTGGCTAGATTAACTTTGATCTGCTCATCGTCGCCGTCACCCTCGCCAGTTCGGTTATCACCAGTATGCTCAACCGCGCCATTGTCTGATTTTAAATTGTTAAAAAAGATAAAGTCTTGATCGTTACGCACTTTACCGCTTTCATTGACCAAAAAGCCAATCGCATCTAAGTCAAAATCTTGACCGTCAGTGGCACGTGGATCCCAGCCCAAGCCGACTGTAATATTAGTAAGACCTGGAGCCTCTTTTGATAAATTTACATTACCGCCTTTTGTTAAGCTAATAGCCATATAGTTGTCCTTTTATTAAATAATAAGATGAGTTTATTGTTTGATTAAATCAATTAAAATTATAAAATACAAACCAGCATTCTGCGCTGTTGAATATACAAAATATTGAGAGTTATGATTATAACACTGACTATACTCTAAGCCTTATATATCTTCAAGTTTTACTATACTAAGCGATTACTGACTAAGCAAGTCGTATTTTGTGCCTATGTATAACACTTGTATCTTTATCAAAAAGTAAATGATTTGTACTTTGCGGTAGAGCATTTTAGCCACTACCTCGATTTTGCTTTATAATAGTGCGTGCTCAGGTTCCCTCAACCCTGATTTAAAAAAAGGACTCTTTTATGAGCATCAGTACTATTTCGATAACCCCAATCCAATCTATTCGCTACAGCCGTGCTTTATTCTGGCTGGTGGGCCTGCATATCTTTATTATTGCCATCAGCAATTATCTGGTGCAAATACCTGTCGGACTATTTGGCTTTATTACCACGTGGGGAGCCGTTACTTTTCCCTTTATTTTCCTGATTACTGATTTGACTGTACGTATCTTTGGTCAGCACTTAGCAAGACGAATTATCTTCTTTGCTATGTTGCCCGCTTTGGCGATCTCTTATTATTTTTCAGTAGTGTTTGCAAATGGTCAGTTTGTCGGTCATGAGCACCTGCTAGATTTCAATCTGTTTGTCTTTCGCATTGTCTTGGCAAGCTTTAGCGCTTATGTCGTCGGGCAGCTGCTAGATATTCAAGTCTTTAATAGACTACGTCAGCTTAAAACCTGGTGGATTGCGCCTCTTGCCTCGACGTTTATTGGTAATTTGATTGATAGTTTTTGCTTTTTTGCCATTGCCTTTTATAAAAGTCCAGATGCCTTTATGGTCACGCATTGGGTTGAAATTGGCGCTATGGACTATTTATTTAAAATGGTGATGGGCATATTTATCTTTTTGCCGCTGTATGGTGTGATTTTGGCAAAGCTGCAAAAGATGTTGGCAGGGAGAAAAACAGACAAAAAAACAGGCTATACCCAATGATATAACCTGTTCAAGTTTACTAGTAAATGATATCTACAACCGCTGTTGCTCGACTTGATTATCGTGATCGTCTGCTATGGCTTCTTGCTTACGATACCTTATTGAAGCCCACAGCGCCAAACCAATAAAGGCGATACCAATAAGGCCGGTAATCAGCTCGGGCACGTGGAATTTCACCGACAACAGCATGATAACGGCTAAGGCACCGATGGCATAATGCGCGCCATGCTCAAGGTAGATGAACTCATCAAGCGTGCCTTTATCGACCAAAAAGATAGTCATTGAACGCACGAACATCGCACCGATTGCTAAGCCTAACATAATAACGATAACGTCGTTGGTGATGGCAAACGCGCCAATTACCCCATCAAAACTGAAGGAAGCATCAAGGACTTCTAAGTATAAGAAGCCGATAATACCGCCGCGCATAATGGCACTGGTGGCCTCGCCCGTACTGTTACCATGTTCGTCAAGCTCTTCTTCTAAATCACCCTCGAGCATGCCAGACACCACTTGCACGCCAAGATAGATTAAAATACCCCAGATGCCAGCGATTAATACCGCTCCAGCTTGGACTTCGTTGGCAAATGACACAGCAATCATCAACACAATAAGCGCAACAAATACGCTCATCGCATCCACTTTGCCAAGCTTGGCTAAACGACTCTCAAGCCAGTGAAACCAATGGACGTCTTTATCATCAAAAACGAAGTTTAAGAATACTAACAGTAAGAAAATACCACCAAAGGCTGATATCTCAGCATGATGTTCAAGGAGTCTTGCTGAGTACTCTGTTGGGTTATTGAGTGCTAAATTGATTACTTCCATCATGCCAAGATCAGCAGTAACCGCGACAATAACAATAGGAAAGACCAAACGCATCCCGAAGACGGCGATCAAAATACCTATGGTTAAGAAAATCATTTTCCAAAACGCGTCCCATCTTTTAAGGACTGAGGCGTTGACTACAGCGTTATCAAACGATAATGAGATCTCCATGACCGCCAAGATAGCCGTAATCGATAGCGTAGCCAACATCCCGCTTATACCACTATGTGAATATCCCCACCATGCTGCTACCATTAAGGCAATAGCGGTGAAAATAAAGTCTAAATAAAAATGTCTCATGACATATCCTGTCTGGTTGCACAATGCTAGAGGTGGTCTATACTAAATATAGACTAGACCATAAAAAAGCGGCTATTGCTAACCACTTTTATGCATAAATTTAAAAGAAACATAAACCATTATCAGATATTTAGCTATCGATAATTGTGACTATTTCATAGCTATTTATATTTTACGTTCGATAAAGGGTGTTTTGATTTAATCTATATTGTGGCGCGTAATCAAAAATAAAGTGTAAGCGTTTGCTTTTAATTGGGTTATAGATATTATCGTATAACTAATTACCGTTTTGACACCTAGGTTATAACAGCTAAGCACATAATCGATTTATTATAGTAAAAAAGGTAGCACAATAAAATGACGCTAAACTTTTAAGAGTCTAGCGTCATCGAATCTAAATTTAGTCCCTATTAAATATCAACACCATACTGGTGACACATCGCTTGCAAACCACCTGAATAGCCTTGACCTACCGCGCGAAATTTCCACTCGCCGTTATGACGATATACTTCGCCAAACACCATGGCAGTTTCAACCGAGTAGTCCTCTGCAAGATCGAAACGAACCACTTCTGTGCCTGTCTCTTCGTTGACAACACGGATAAAGGCGTTGGCAACTTGACCAAAGTTTTGACTACGTGCAGCTGCATCATGAATAGTCACCGTGACTACAATTTTATCAATATCAGAGGGCACTTGAGTCAGATTGACTTTGATGACTTCATCGTCGCCATCACCTTCGCCGGTACGGTTATCACCAGTATGTTCAACCGCACCATTATCTGATTTTAGCTGGTTATAAAAGATAAAGTCCTGATCGCCGCGTACTTTGCCTGCGGTATTGACCAAAAAAACACTGGCATCAAGATCAAATTCGGCGCCTGAGGTTGCGCGCTCATCCCAGCCAAGACCAATGAGGAGTTTATTTAAATTGGGATCTGTTTTGGTTAGCGATAAGTTACCGCCTTTGTTAAGTGATAAAGCCATGAAATTATCCTTTATTAGAGTTAATTAGAATTATTAGAAGGGTTATAGGTAGAAGTACATAGTCGATTCTAAACAAAACTGACACTTTTTTTATCATATGCTGCTGGTATAAGTTTTACTTGCGTGCTGTGTCGTTGCAGCCAGAGGCTACGCAAAATTAATTCCAGCAGCACTGTACCGTTTTTAAAGTCTTTTAACTATTACAATCATCTAGCTAAGTAAAAGTATTCACTTAGTAACGCTCTATCATAACAACAAAAAATGACCCAATCAAAGCTGATGGGTCATTTTAACTGGCATTTTTGTAGCATACCTTTGGTTTACTAATAGTTTAAATCTTGGCATCTAAAAGCATTATAAATGCCGAATCTCAAAACTTTGATGAATGGGTTTTTTGACATTAAAGTCAAAACCTATGGTTTGATGAGTAATATCTGTAACGTTATAGCGCTCAGTTAATTGCTCATCAAGCTCAAAGCGGGTAAAGTTATTAGAAAAATACAGTACCCCATCCGTAGTCAAACGATTCATCGCTCGATTAATTAGAGCAGCATGATCGCGCTGCACATCAAAGGTGCCTTGGAACTTTTTGGAATTGGAAAAAGTTGGCGGATCGATAAAGATAATATCAAACTGTTCGGTATTGTCTTTAATCCACTCAAAAATGTCAGCGGCGACAAACTCGTATTTGCGCTGATTAATATCAAGACCGTTTAACACAAAATTTTGCTTGCCCCAATCTAGATAGTTTTGCGATAGATCCACGCTAGTGACCTTTTTGGCACCTGCTAGCGCCGTATGGACACTAGCGGTACAGGTATAAGCGAACAGGTTGAGTACCGATTTACCACGGCTATTGGCTTTAATGCGCATGCGCATGTTGCGATGGTCAATAAACAGACCCGTATCTAAATAATCGGTAAAATTGACATAAAAGTAAGCGTCATCTTCACGCGCCACATAAAACTTACCGCGTTTCTCACTGCCGCCTTGCTTGCTATATTGCTCATTACCGGACTGACGTGCGCGGGTTTTAATAAACACTTGCTCGCGATTGACATCAAGGACTTCGCGGATACCCATTAGCGCTAAATTAAAGCGTTTCTTGGCCGTCTCAGGGGGTATGGTTTTGGGCGGCGCGTATTCTTGCACGTGTACATAGTCGCCATATAAATCGATGGCAACCTTAAAATCAGGTAAATCCGCATCGTACACACGCAAATTACTAACGCTTTCTTTATTAGCTTGTTTTCTAAGGCGGGTTAGGTTCTTTTGCAAGCGATTAATAAAGTCTTGCGCTTCAGCAGAGTCGATTTCGCGCTTTTCAAAACGGCTGACTAAATTGTCCGTTTGTCCAGCAATGAGCCTGCCGTAGCGAAAATAAACGGTAATCGCGCCGTTGTGGCAACGCAGTGTTTGTGGCTCCTTGATGGGCAGAATATCGACTTGTTCGACGTTGGCGGCAAGGATGCCGAGCATAGGATTAATGCCACTACCAGCGAAGCTGTCTTGTAAGACCAGTCCTACTGCTTGATACAGCGGACGAATAAAATCTTCATCTCCCAGACGCTCACCGTAAGGTGGGTTGGTGATAACTAAAGGATTACTCAATCTGCCGTCTTTAACCATGGACTGCAAAGTTTGGCTCAGCTTATCAAGCGCGCGGGTCTCAATATCTAGGAGTGGCAATAAATCTTGCAATCCTGCCGCTATTAGATTCTTCTCTGTGGCAATAATTGCGCCGTGATCAGCATCAAAGCCTAGGATGAGGGGTAGGGTATCTGGCTGCTCAACGGCGATCGCTAGTGCTTCTCGAAAACGCGTTTGTGCCTCATCAATCATCGCTTGCCAAAGCGTTTCATCATGGTGCCCCCACGCATAAAAGCCAAATTGATGCGCCGCTTTGTCAATACCAACGGCATAATCGCAGTGCATAAGCAGCGCTTCGATAATAAAGGTACCTGAACCGCACATCGGGTCAATCAAGGCATTATAAACGGGTGTATTATCTTTATTTCTCTGATGCCAGCCCGCGCTGTATAGAAGGGCAGCCGCCAAGTTTTCTTTCAGTGGCGCCTCGGTCATCGCTACGCGGTAACCACGGCGATGCAAGCTAGTACCAGACAGATCTAAATACAGCTCAGCTTGCTTATCATTAACGGTGGCAAAGATAGCAAAGTCAGGATTTTTGCTGTCGACATTGGGGCGACTATCAAAAGCCTCATTAAAGGTATCAGCGATAGCATCTTTAATGCGCAGCATGGCAAACTGCTGACTGACCGCTACGCGTTTATCGACTGACAATCGAATAGCAAAGGTTTGCTCAAGGTTAAATTGCTCAGTCCAATTTACCGATTTTGCTAAACCATAAAGCTGCTCTGCCACGTCGTATTCAGTATTAATATTTTTACGTTTAATAAGCATAAGTACACGTGAGGCGACCCGTGACCAAAGACAAATCGTATATAAATCGCGCAGGGTTCCTATGACACTCAGACGCCCAGTACTTTTTATCTCGCTGGTAATACCAAAACTGGTAAGCTCAGTTTGTAGCGGTGCTTCTAGCCCATCAGCGCAAGTGACAATAAGATCCAGCGACAAGGTTGATGGCGTTGATGGCAATGCTGATGACGGTAGTGATGAAAGGACGGGCGAGGATGGTTCGGTCATACGATTACCTATGGGCTGTTATGTTTAATGCGGATCGTCTGTATTTTATATGCGCTAAACAGATACGGGCTAAATGGATATGGTTAGACAAATATAGAGTAAATAGACAGTAGGATCGCGTTATTTAAGCGCTGATTTTATCATAGTTTGCTGGTCGGCGTTTAAAGCGCTAGCGTTTAAAATATTAGCTTTATTTTAAAACACCCAAAGTAAAAGAGGCTATAGTTAAAACATTTTAAAAACGGTACAGTGCTGCCGGGATTAATTTTGCGTAGCCTCTGTCTGCGAAGGCACAGTACGCAAGTGAAATTTATACCAGCAGCATATAATAAAAAAACGTGTCAGTTTTGTTTAGGATCAACTATAGAACATGTTGCTACTTATCCTCTTTAGTTAAAGAGACTTTTGATTTATCGTCTTTTGACGAAGAGTCGTTAGATAAATGGTGTTCTGATAAATTATCCTCTGATAGTAGCTGCGTGGTAGTCGCAAACGGCTTAGTCGCTATGGGATAGTCTACATCCTTTGGCATAAGCAAACGCATATGCGGGTAAGGGGTTGAGATCTGCGCGGCATCAAAAGCAAGCTTGATTTTTTCTTGTAGATTCTCTTTGATTTTAGGCATGCGCGCAACTGAAGCCGGTTTGACCCAAAAGCGCACAATAAAAAACACCCCATATTCACCAATCTCCGCTACGGTTGCTGAAGATTCAGGACGGGTTAGTATCGCCTCATTATCAGCTAAAACTTGTAGTATCTCGTCGCGAGCTTTCTCAATATCATCTTCAAAAGCAATACGCATACGAATATCAAAGCGTATAAAGTTTTTGGAGGTTAAATTAGTGACCTCGGAGGAAGCCATATTAGAATTAGGAATAATGACGGTAATATTATCACGGGTCAAGATATGCGTTGTGCGCAAGGAGATCAGTACTACGCGGCCTTCTTGATCATTCATATTGATCCAGTCTCCAACTTGAAAAGACTGCTCAAGTAAAATAGTAATGCCAGCAATAAAATTGGCGAGCGTTGACTGCGCAGCAAAACCAACAGCCAAGCCAACAATACCCAAACCCGCTACCAGTGATACGATATCGAAGCCAAATTGCGCCATGACGCTGGCAAGACCCAATACCCAAATAAGGACCGATAAGATATTTTTGAGGAGCTGCTCGATGGAGGCATTAAGACCGTAATGCTTGAGTACTCTATGAATAATGTGACCTGACGACGTCCATAATACATAATAGATACCGGCCCAAATACTAGCTTTTGCCGTAGCTTTTACCGTATCTGGCTCAAAATTCATTTGACTCATAATAGCGATTAGGCTGGCAACAATCCAAATATAACGCAGGATCGAGCGGGCAATATTAGTACGACGATCATTGAGACGAATGCGAGCTCTATTATGCTTGATAAGATAAATAGTCAGCCAATAAAAAAACCCTAATATAGCAAGCAATATTAGGATCTTGATACTAGTACTAGCAAATTCTACGGCATAAGCTGACCAATCATGCGACTCTTCTTCTACAGAGCCGCCAATAGCAAGATACAAGCTGGTATATAAATCTTGAATGATCTCCTGAAAAAAATCAGTAAAGCCATTAACTGTCATCTCTTTGTCCATGCAAATGAATCTCAATTATGCTAAGCCGCTAAGTACAATAGTAAGTACAATAAAATATCAAACATTGTACCAAGTATAGCGACTATTTGAGAACATAGCTGAGCGTAGACCTAAATATAGACCTAAGAGTTGCTTTCTTGGGTATCAAACGACTGATAAGGAATGGCCATTTTGTGCTGTACCTCACGCAGTGCTGTGCGCAGTCCTTCTAAAATAGTAGGATGATAAAAAGGCGCATCAAGTAGCTGTTTTACAGTAATATCGTTAGTAATGGCCGTTGCCAGTATATGAGCGATATATTCAGCATCTGGCCCGACCATACTAGCGCCTAGCACTCTATCCGTCTTTTTGCACCCGTAAACATGCAATAGACCGCAGTTGACACCCATAATGCGGCTGCGTCCTTGATTATCAAAGCTTACCTCACCGATGACGTATTCTAGCTCTGGGTTTTCTTCAATCTCAGTTTTTGACTTACCTACTGTCATAATTTGTGGATCGGTAAATAGAATGGATAAAGGAGTGGCAGGGGGACGGATATAAGCATCATTATCATTTCCACATACCATACTACCGGCGCTAAAACCTTCGTCGCTTGCTACATGTAAAAATGGCAGGTGCACATTGGCATCACCAACGATATAAACCTCAAGATCACCAACCTGTCCGGTTTTTTTGTCTACATTTTTCGGGCGATTTTTGTCATCAAGCTCAACACTTAGATTTTCGACTCCCAGCCTATCGATAGTATTACGGCGCCCCGTTGCAACCAACACGTAATCACCTTGCCAGCTGCCATCTTTGTTATCCTTATCTGTATACTCAATAGTCGCAACGCGGCGACCACTATCGTCAACTTTAGTGCTTACTTCGTTGATCTCACTACCTAAATAGAAGTTCATACCCTCACTTAGACAGCTGATGGCCTTAGCATTAACATCCTCGTCTATTAGTCCTCCGACGCGCTCTTTACGATTGAATAAAGTCACGGCGACACCTAAACGGGCAAACGCGTGAGCGAGCTCTAATCCAACCGCACCAGCACCGACAACCGCCATAGAATCAGGCAAATCGGATAACTCAAATACGCTATCAGAAGTCAGTAGTGTATCGCCAAGTTTCTCGGACCAGCCATCAGGGATAAACGGCGTGCTACCAGTGGCGACGATAATCCTATCTGCTTTAATTAGCTCATCATTGACTTCAATTAGACCTTCTTCGTTGATATGCGCGCGTCCCGATATTTTCTTGTCCGCAGGCCAGCTCTCTACTTGTTTTTCAATATAACTCTCAAAATGACTGCGCTCTGCCTGCACACGTGCCATGACCTGATTGCCCTTTATGGTCACCTTACTATGAATACCAAATTCTTCAGAATATTTGGCAGCATGCGCGCGCTCAGCGGCAGCAATAAGAAGTTTGCTTGGCATGCATCCTACGGTAACGCAGGTAGTAGTCCAATACCCGTCGTTGATAATAACAATGTCTTTAGTGGTTTTAAGGGCTTGACGAAAGGCATTTTGTCCGGCGGTACCCGCGCCAATAACAGCAACGGCTACTTTACGAGTGACTCCACTATTGAAGCTATTATTAAGGCTATCAGATGTTGTGTTCATATTACTCTCAACTATTTATTAATATCGAATGGTTATCAATTCTAACGCTTAGATGCAAGGTTGGTAGTTAGATACCAGTTTAGCAATTAAAGACTCTTAGTAATTTTCTATTGTAAATTTTGCCATTGTAAAGTTTTTCTAAATATTATGCAGTTATTTATGCGTAACAAACCATTATAAAATTTTGTAATCACTCTTTGATATTACCCTCTGACTTTGACTTTATAGCGTTGTGTCAAAGAGCGTTATACAAAAATCAGGATTGGTTGAACACTCACAAGCCAGACACGTCCTAACTTTGACTAAAAATGATTTTACGAATACCTCTTCGCAAATACTTACTTCAAATAAAGCCGTTCATCGCCGAAAAATACCGCCTATCACAAATTATTAAGTTAAGTTGTTAACAATCATTACTAACAAGTCATGTGAATGCATCAAAAAAAATGATTTTTGGTATGCATGTTGCACCCGTTCAGTAGTTGCAAATTAAATTCAGTAATATAAATGTAATCTTTGTCTATATTACTGTTAGTGAAAGTAACACTAGAATTCGAGAAAGATGTATAGGGTCAATCCAATATTATCACTATCGTTATAAATAAAGTTTATTAAATTCTATAACTTAGGGCAAACGCATGAAGTATCCGAGCAAGGAAAAGCCTTCGTTTAAGATAAATAACAATTCTCACTCTACCTTAATAAAAAATACGCATTTCAACCACTTCAGTAATAAGCAAAAGTTTTACCCAGTTAAGGTGCGTCACCCCGCTGTAGCTTCTATGACTTTATTCCTCATAGGTTGTGGAGGCGGTAGTTCTTCAGCAGATGACTCTAGTATAGCAGCTCCCAGCATAGCTTCAGGAAATTCTAATGCAGGAGGTATTAATACAAGAAGCACTAATACGCAAAGTACTAACACAGGAGGTTCTAACACAGGAAGTGCTAATACAGGCAGCTCCAATAATGGAGGTTCTAATACCGAAAGTTCTGGTAATACCGGTTCTAATACAACTGACTCAAATGTAGACAATATTATGGATAATAAAGTATTAAGTGATATCGATGCTGCTCGGTTTTTGCAGCAAGCCCAGTTCTCATCTACTAAAGATGAGATTAACTACCTTAAACGCGTTGGTATAGACCAATGGTTAAATAGACAGTTTTCCTTAAAAAGTGGGATTGGGGGCTATGACTGGCTATATCAACAAGGTTACAACACTAGAGAATATCGTTACTCCGATAGACCTGTAGACTGGATGGCGTGGCAGCAGTTGTTGTCTGCTAAAGATACCTTGCGTAAGCGTATGGCCTTAGCCTTGTCTGAAATTCTGGTATTGTCCACCTTAGAATTAGGACTTCCTCATCGGGCTTTTGCAGTCGGTGCCTATTGGGATTTACTAAATAAACATGCCTTTGGTAACTTTAGAGATTTATTGAAAGATATTACTATAAATCTGGGTATGGGTGCTTATTTGGATTTAAGACATAGCAGAAAAGCGGATAGTAGAGGACGCCGACCTGATGAGAATTATGCTCGTGAAGTCATGCAGCTCTTTACCATTGGTTTGGTAGAGTTAAATCTTGATGGCACGCCCAAGCTGAGAAATGGCAAAACTATAGAAACGTATACTCAAGAAACCGTGAGTAATATTGCTATGGCCTTGACTGGTTGGACTGTAGATGGTAGGTCTTATGTTATTGGCTCAAATACTCATACTGAGTTTGCGCGTGCTCCTATGATTAATGTAGCTAGTAGACATGATACCCGTAGCGCCACTTTTCTTGGTGCTACAGTGCCTGCTGGCTCAAGTGGTGAGCAGGCGCTGGAGATTGTAGTAGATACTTTGTTTAATCATCCCAATGTGGCTCCCTTTATTTGTAAACAGCTTATTCAGCGTTTGGTTACTAGTAATCCAAGTCCTGAATATATCAGACGCGTGGCTACTGTTTTTAATAGTGATGAGAAAGGCAGACGTGGTAATTTACAGTCTGTCTTAACCGCTATTTTAACCAATGATGAAGCACGCAACCCTCCAATTAGAAGAAATCCTACTATTGGTAAGGTGCGTGAGCCCATGATCAGGCTCATCCAATGGGTATACACTTTCAGTAATCGACAAAGTGTTACGGGTAAATGGATGATTAGTAAGACTGATAATAGAACTTCATATCTCAACCAAAGTCCTTTTAGGTCTCCTTCAGTATTTAACTATTTTGATGTTAACTACGCACCTATTACTAAAGCCTTTACTGATAACGACATCTTAGCGCCAGAGCTACAGCTGCACAATGAGACGGCTACCGTAGGTTATATCAACCATATAAAAAGGGTAATTGAAAAAGGGGTTTTTCAAAACTTTATTGAAACGCTCACTGAAATAAAACCTGATTATAGTCAAGAGATGAAATTTTATGACCAACCGGAAAAGCTGGTAGATCATTTGAATCTTATTCTATGTGCAGGCCAGATGTCTCCTAAGACAAAAAGTCTGATCCATGCAGCTGTGACAGATATAACCCAAAGAACCTCTCGTGATTGGAAACAAGATCGTATTCATCTGGCTGTTTTTATGGCTATGGTTAGCCCTGACTACCTAGTACAAAAGTAAGAAACTAACACAAAATAAGCGAATTACTACTATGAATGAATTATCCAGAAGAGCTTTTCTACAGCGTTTGGGCTACTTAACGGCGGCAGGGGTTGCTAACCCTATGACTATTAACCTTATGGGGATGGCTGAAGCTGCTGCACAAACTGCTACAGACTATAAAGCCTTAGTCTGTGTCTTTTTTGAAGGAGGGAATGATCATGCTAATACCCTTATTCCTGTCGATAATGATAATTACAATAGCTATAAAAACATACGACAGAGTATAGCCTTAGACCGATCGAAGGTTTTGCCTCTGATACCTACGTCGAGCTTATCAGGCGGACTAAAATGGGGTTTTCATCCAGAGCTTGGACGCTTAAATAGTTTGTTCCACCTCAAAAAGCTAGCCGTCTTACAAAATGTGGGCACCTTAATTCAACCAACGTCTATTGATCAGTTTAAAAGACAAACAGTACCGCTACCTGATACGTTATTCTCGCATTCAACACAGAAAAAAACATGGCAAAGCACTCCTAATAAAGCGTTTACAGAGGGGTGGGGCGGACACATAGGCGATCTAATTTTAAGTCAAAACTCACAAACTATGTTTTCTTGCATTAGTACTGCCAATAACTCGTTGTTTTTGACAGGTGAAAAAGCCATTCCGCTAAACATTGATCCCAGTGGTATTAGGCCGATTCAGCCGGCCAAAGAGAATGCCAATCTTTACGGCTCACGAACAGCGGCCGCAGCGTTAAGAGAACTTATTACCTCAGATCGTCATAACATTATGGAAAACTATCTTAATTCAGTTACTAGGCGTTCAATAGAAGCTGAACAATCAATATCATCTGCATTAAAAGGTGCAGGCGAGTTTGTCACTCAATTTCCAAGGGGTAATTCGTTAGCCGATCAATTACAAGCGGTGGCAAAACTGATCAAAACACGTGACAATTTTGGTCTTAAAAGACAGATCTTTTTCGTCAACCTTGATGGTTTTGATACTCACGCTGATTTGTTAAGTAGACATAGTAATCAGATGGCTTTAGTTAATGATGCTCTAGCTAGCTTTTATGAGGCGACTGAAGAGATGAATATGACTGAAAGCGTGACTACCTTTACCGCCTCAGATTTTGGCCGTACCTTTAGTAGTAATGGCAATGGCTCAGATCACGGTTGGGGTAGTCATCATATCATTATGGGCGGCGCGGTCAATGGTAGAGATTTTTATGGCAATAGTCCTGAAATTGGTCTGGATACTGCAGAAGATACAGGTCAGGGCCGTCTATTACCAACGACTTCAATTGATCAGTATGCAGCTACTCTAGCTAAATGGTTTGGCGTATCTAATAGTGATATGCGACTTGTAACGCCCAATCTTTATAACTTCAACGAGCAAGACTTAGGGTTTATGAGAACCTAAAAGCGCTTAGCATAAAATAAATAGTAGGTAAATAAAAAACCTGACCCCTTTTTCAATACAGTACAGTAAAGGGTAGTCAGGTTTTTTTTATTAAGACGTTAAAGTATTAAGCAGACGTTCAGTATAGCCTTTGGCACGTAGATTACGCTGGGCGTGCGTAAGCTTGCCTTCTTTATTAAAGACAAATGCAGAGCGTACCAAACCCAAGGTTGTTTTTCCGTACATGTTTTTTTCTTTAATAACCTCAAAGTGTTGACACAACTGCTCATCTGAATCACTGATAAGTGGAATCTGTAAATCGTACTTTTCAATGAACTTTTTATGTGACTCAATGCTATCGCGAGATACGCCAATGATATCGTAACCAAGCTCATCAAAATCGTTAAAATGTTCAGTAAATTCGGTCGCTTGTACTGTGCAGCCTGGAGTATCGTCTTTGGGATAAAAGTACAAAATAAGCCCTTTATCAGTGTGCTCGACCAGCTCTTTTAAGCTTATATTGTCATGAATAAAGTTGCCGTCCAGCTCGCGTACTATTGTCACTGGAAAGTTAGGTAGATTAATAACTTCGTCAGTCGGTTTGACCATGATAAATTCCTTATAAGTATTAGTGGACTAATCAGAGCTAGATTAACAGAAATAAGTTATTAGTATCAAACTTTACTTGCCCACAAAAAAAAGACTGACGATCGCCAGTCTTTTGCTCTACACGTTTTTTATTATAATGCTTAACTTAGATTATTAAGCAGGTTTTTGCGGCTGCTTTAAATCCAGTCCTTCGGTACATTGTTGTAAGTCTTTTTGCATCTTTTTCACATAAGGCAGGCTAGAAGGATCTTTTTTGTCTTGTGCGTAACTTTCAACCTCCCACATCTGACCGATGGTCATTTGACTGCGCACATTAATTGTACATTTACACAGCTTAGAAGCCGTACTTTTATCTGCAACTTTATATTTAACCGCGCCACTTACACACTGATCAATATTACTTTGTTTGATATCAACAGCATTTGCTTGCGGTATAGCTACAAACGCAACAAGCGCTAGGGGTAGTACTTTTAATAACTTCATAAATATTCTCTTATAGATATATACAGCGTCGATAAAATAAAAATGGACATTAAATTTAAATAGGTAACATTAGCACTAGCAAGGACTCATACCATAACAATTATAGTTATTAAAAAAAACTACGCGCTTGCTGTGTTGATGCAATTAAATGTTACGCTTATATTTGCTTATAACTTATCATGTTCAGTACTACTTTGATACTGAGCCTTATAGTGTGCTTGATAAGGCGTAGGATCAGTAACGCCAGCCTGTTCAAATCCTTGACGGCGTAGGACGCAGCTATCGCACACCCCGCAAGCCAGTCCGCTGGCATCTGCTTGATAGCAAGAGATAGTTTGAGCGTAGTCGACATCAAGCGTCAAACCAAGCTCAATGGTTTGTGCTTTTGACAGCTGCTGAAGTGGCGTTTGGATACTTAAGTGATGACCGGTAACCCCCGCTTTGGTTGCCAGATTTGCCATATGCTCAAAAGCCGCTATATATTCAGGGCGGCAGTCAGGGTAGCCTGAATAATCAACTGAGCTGACACCAATGACGATATGATTTGCATTAGTGACCTCTGCAACCGCTAAGGCATAAGATAAGAAAATAGTATTACGCGCAGGCACATAGGTATTAGGAATAGCGTCGTTATCGATCTCAGCATACTTTTTATTAGGGAATTTATCAGTGTCACCATCGGGTACGATCATATTATGGTCAGTTAAAGAGGATCCACCTAGCTGAGCGATATCAATATCGATGATACGATGATTGACAGCTGCGGTCTCAGCGATAGTTTTTGCTGCGATAAGCTCGCTATTATGGCGTTGACCATAGTTAAAACTGACGGCGGTGACTGTAGCATAGCGAGCCTTTGCCCAATACAGACAGGTAACCGAATCAAGTCCTCCTGATAGGAGCACGACTGCGTTCTGATGCTTGTGCTCTGCTATATCGTTTGTACTAACGGTATGGTTGGTATCAGCATCAGACACTGGGGTAGGAGAGCTTACTGGCGGTGTTACATTAATCATAACAGTATCTTTGATCTATTAATTATTGACTTTAATTTATATGTATAAAAAAAGACTATTTTAACAAAATTATGGTCTTGCCAAAACCTTGATAGTCGTAAGTATCAGCTTTACCAAACGGATAACGATGAGCTTTCAATATTATAATCTGTAGCACAGTTAGTGCTACGATTGGCGTTACAAGAGCTTATAATTTGGCACTATATTTCAAAGTCGTTTCGTTTTAAAGTCATTTTTTAAATACTTAGTAAATTTTGTTATAATCGTCGCCGCTATATTGGATATCAATACTCTTTGTCTTTTCTTTAGCCATAAGTAAATAGGCTTAGATTTACGCTGTAAGTTACGTTATTCCAATTCAATATTTTTTAGATAGGGAGTAATTTATGACCGCAGCTACTTTATACGTGCCTCAGTCCGGTACTGCTTTCGACAAAACTAACAACCATAATGACAATGCTGCTGAACATGATATTGTCAAACATCTAAATAATAAGATTGATAATAAAGTAGATACTGAATCAGCTCTAAATGCCGCTCAGTTTAAAAAACTACAAAAAAAATTACGCCGGCAAGTGTCGTTAGCCATCCAAGATTTCAATATGATCGAAGAGGGTGATGTTGTTATGGTCTGTGTTTCAGGCGGTAAGGACAGTTATACGCTATTAGACATCTTATTATTATTAAAAAGTGCCGCTCCGATACATTTCGATATTGTCGCTGTGAATTTGGATCAAAAACAACCTGGCTATCCTGAAGACATATTACCAAACTATTTAAATGAACAAGGCATTGCTCACTATATTTTAGAAAAAGACACTTATAGTATTGTCAAAAGCGTCGTACCAAAAGGTAAAACCTATTGTTCAGCTTGCTCTCGTCTACGCCGTGGTTCTTTGTATGGTTTTGCTAAACAGATTGGTGCCACCAAAATCGCTCTAGGTCATCATCGCGATGATATGCTAGCAACCTTTTTCTTAAATCTGTTTCACGGTGGCGCGCTCAAATCCATGCCGCCCAAACTCTTAAGTGACGATAAACAAAACATACTTATTCGCCCGCTAGCTTACGTGGAAGAAAAAGATATCATCGAGTACGCGCACCTAAAACAGTTCCCTATCATTCCTTGCAATTTGTGTGGCAGCCAAACCAATCTACAGCGTGCGGTTATTAATGATATGCTACGCGAGTGGGACGATGCACATCCGCAGCGTTTGGCTTCTATCTTTAAAGCCATGCAAAACGTGGCACCATCACAGTTAGCTGATCGTGAGTTGTTTGATTTTGAAAAGCTTAGTTTGGATCGTAATAACGATGACAATAGCGAGCGCTTGTTTGAAGGTAATAATATCCAAGTGGGACAAGCTAGCAGTCTTGCTGATATTGGCTTACCTACTGTACCAAAAAAACAGAAGTTTGAAACAAAAATTGTAGATAACAACCAAGCAACTAATGATAAAAATAATAAGCACTCAAAGCGCAAAATTCCGACGATTAATCCGATCTTTTAATCTATTATGTTCAAAACACCTAAAAAAACCAGTTCATTATGAGCTGGTTTTTATATTTTAGCCTTAGAAGGTACCAAGTAATCATACTATAGTTGAATCACTATAAAATCTATACCAATAGCTCTGGTAATATTAGCGTGTCAATTTTATTTCATACTGACTATATAATGATTAACTTTTAGCAAAAACAGGCAACGGAGAGAAATTAACCTCTGAGCGTGGCAATCTTGCTACATCACGCATACGCCAGTCATCTTTACCATCATTGCTAACTTGTAGATAGTATTTAGCTTTTAGCGGATCAATATCTACTGTTGCACTATATTTATTGCCTTGTTGATGCTGTAGTACAACGTCACGATCTTTTTTGATATCAGTTGCATGCGAGATAGATAATTCCAGCTGGTCAGGATAAGTCAAAGTTTCACCATTTAACAGTTTACCAGTTTGCAAACTTTGCTGCGGATAATCGAGATAAAAAGTAATCTCACCGCTAGGAGTAAACTGCATTTTTCCCTGCAAATCCAAATCATAGGTAAGCTTATCGCGCGATACATCATGATATAACGTTTTACCATCCATATACCAATCGTCCCGTACTACGCTATCACGAATCTGATAAGAATAATAAACGAAGAAAATACAAGCCACTACTACAAAAGCTGGCAAACCAATAACAAAGATAATCACCATATAGTTTTTATACCAAGGCTGGCTATCTTGGTGTTTAAAACTGGGCGTCGGAGAAGATGTAGACATAAAGCACCTATTAATCTTAAATTATACTGGATACTACAGATATTTACTGATCTTAAGTCTTATTGACCTTGCGTGGTAAAAACGTTTTGCTTGCTAACTTGATACTTACCGTCTTCACTGACTACGTTCAAGGTAATCGGCGTTTGGCCAGACTCAACCACCGCAGGATCACCATAAACACTAGCAGGCATATTGAAGCTTTCCCCAGGCGCAAGTGGTACATCGTTAAAACGCAACTGCAAGCTTAAGCCGTCTTGTGGTGCTAAAGAGATATTGTAAGTATGTGCATCCTGAGTTTTATTAGTCAATTTGACAATATAACTATTTTCAATCATACCTTGAGCATTCATAGAGGATAGCTGATTGCGATCACGACTTATGTCAATCTCCAGCGGTACGCGATCAGTCAGTGCATAAACAACCCCGCCGCACAATACGGTAAGCAGCGCTAGATAAGCAAAGAGACGCGGACGCAAAACCCGACTAGGCTCTTTTTCAGCCAGTTGTCTTTCAGTAGTATACCTGATTAGTCCCCGTGGATAGCCCACCTTGTCCATAATCTCGTTACAAGCATCCACACAAGCTGCGCACTGGATACAGGCTACTTGCAGACCATCACGAATATCAATGCCAGTAGGGCAGACTTGTACGCACATCTGACATTCAATACAATCGCCTAAATCATCAGGATTAGTACCTTTTTTACGCGGCCCACGAGGCTCACCACGATCATAGTCATAGGAAACAATCAGCGTATCTTTGTCAAACATGACACTCTGAAAGCGGCCATAAGGACAAATCTGCACACACATCTGCTCACGCATGTAACCAGCATTAGCATAAGTGGCAAAGGTAAAGATAAATACTGAGACCCAGACCCAAGTAGGCCAATCAGGTAATGGAATAAATCCTATCATCTGCCAACTATGATAAAGATAATCCGTTCCTGCAACATAGCTAACAAAGGTTGTCGCCGTTATAATCGAAAATACCAACCAGATAAAATATACTAGTAACCGCTTAGCGATTTTTTTGGGCCCCATAGGCGCTTTATCAAACTTGATACGTTTATTACGATCACCAATTACCATTTTCTCAACATATTGAAACATATGTGTCCATATGGTCTGCGGACAAGCGTAACCGCACCAAACCCGTCCTGCATAAACGGTTACCATAAATAGCGTAAAGGCGGCAATGATAGCGAACGCGGCAATAAAATAAAAATCTTGGGTCAAAAAAGTCAGCCCAAAAATATAGTAATGCTGCGATGGCACATCGAACCAAAGCGCCTGCCTACCATTATAGCGTAGCCATGGTAGTAACAAGAATGCTGCTAGAAGCGCATACATTGAAACAACGCGAATATTCTGATAAAACCCTTTAACAAAGCGTGGATGGACCCGATGCTTAGTGGCATCAAGATCAATCTGTTGTACAGGAATTTTGTTAGGCTGTGATGCTGACATAAACTTGCCTCTTTAGAGAAGAACCTGTCGGCTAGTATAAATAAAAGATAAATACTACTGGCGTAATCTATAAATAGTTTGGTTTGCCTGCTACTATAAATGGGGCGAAAATTCCAAAAAACAATTATGATTTGATAGAAAACATTACTACAAAGCTAAGCTGTAGTTAACTTAGCTTTAACAAAAAAGAGAACTGTAATGACAGTTCTCCTTTATTTAAATTCCAGTACCCAAATTGCTAAACTTAACAAACAGTAGCTACTTAGTTAGCACTAACGGTTTCAGTTTCGTCGCTAACTTTTGGGGTATTGGCTGCTGCGGTTACATTTGAACTCGTATTAGTATCAGTTTGCCCCGTTCTATCTGATAATGAATAAACATAAGCGGCGAGTAACATGATACGTTCGTTACCTAACTTAGTTTCCCATTCAGGCATGACGCCTGCACGGCCATAACGCAAAGTGTCACGTACTACTTCGCGCTCACCGCCATATAACCAGATGCCATCAGTCAAGTTTGGTGCTCCCACTGAAGTCATACCTTTACCTTCTGGACCATGACATAAAGCGCACTGCTGTGCGAAGATAGCACTGCCTTGATTCACCAACGTTTGGTCAAGCTCTCCATTGTCCGGATGACCATTGTTTGGCGCTAATGACAAAACATATTCCGATGCTGCACGTACACCATCTTCACCAATCTGATCACGCCAAGCTGGCATACCACCGACACGTCCATTATGTAGTGTAAATAGGATGTCACTAGCATCACCACCATATAACCAAGCACCATCAGTTAAGTTAGGATAGCCTAAAGCTCCTTTTGCATTTGAGCCATGACAAACCGCACAGTTTTGTAAAAATAAACGGCTACCTACTTTTAATGCATTTGGATCCTGTGAAAGCTTTTCAACTGCAGGAGCAAGCTGTGCAACCTTCTCATCAATCTGTACTTTCAAATCAGCTGGCGGCTCATCGCTACGGCGAAAAGTAGTTTGCAAAGAGGCTAAAGTGGTTAAAGTCTCTGTTGCATCGGTAGCATTAGCTTTTACCAAAATACTTTGCTCAAAGTTATTGGTGAATATTTTATCGTTTTCCTCAAGCTCGCTATATAACTCGTTATGCGAAGTCCACGGTACAGTCTCGCCATCAACTTTAACGGTAGCAAGGCCATTCCAGTTTGAAGGAAAAATAGCTGGGAAAAATACCCAATAAACAATACCCCAAACGATTGAACCGAAAAATATTACTAACCACCACTTGGGCAGAGGTTTATCATATTCTCGAATACCATCGTAGTCATGTCCTGTAGTACCGTCTTCTTCTACTTCTGGTTTATATTTTAATACCATTAATAAGACGGCAAGGATACCAGCCCAGCAAGCGATGCTTAGGATAGTAATCCAAGAACTCCAAAAAAATGTCATCGTTTATCCTTATTGCGCTGCTCTTTAGATAAGGCTTCTTTATCCTCATCATCGAGCGCAAGTTTTGCATCTTCTTCGAAGCGTTTTTTGTTTTTTGGCGAATACGCCCACCATGCAACGCCTATAAAGGCAATAAAGGCAGAAACGGTCGCAATTGTTTGTAATTCACCAATACCCATTAGCGCTGTCCTTCCATCGCAGTACCCAATTGCTGGAGGTAGGCAACTAAAGCATCAAGCTCAGTTGCACCAAGAACTTCATCTGGCGCACCTTCGATATCTTCTTCAGTATACGGCACTCCGAAACGATCACGGAATAAACGCATTTTAGTTTGGACATTCTCACCGTTGACTTCATTTACAGCAAGCCACGGAAAACCTGGCATAACTGATTCAGGAACCAACGACCGTGGGTCAATCAAATGTTGCTTTTGCCAGTCATCAGAGTAACGTTCACCAACGCGTGCCAAATCAGGTCCAGTACGCTTAGATCCCCATAAAAAAGGATGATCCCACGTTGACTCTGCAGCGCGTGAATAAGGGCCATAACGCTCAACTTCAGCACGCAAAGGACGTACCATCTGAGTATGACAAACGTGACAACCTTCACGAATATAGACATCACGTCCTTCAAACTCAAGAGCGGTCCAAGGCTCCATAGAAGGTAGGGGAGCATTGACCCCGCCTTCTTCAGGAGCTTTTTGATCATATATTAGCGGTACGATTTCCACTAATGTCGCAAAACTAATTGCGATAACGATACCGATAACCAATAAGCCTGTATTTTTCTCAATAATTTCATGCGGTGTACCAGCCATGATCGCTCCTTATATTTTAGCTGTCTGTGATTCATCAACACTAGGTTCATGATCAGTAGGATCAGCGATATCCACAGGTTTACCTTCTGGCATTTTAAGCGTTTGATAAACATTATATGCCATAACAAACATACCTGACACATACAACAAGCCACCAAAAGCACGACCGATATAGGGGAAATGCGAGAATTCAACGGTATCGACAAAGCTATAGACTAAAGTACCGTCTGGGTTAGTAGCCAGCCACATCATGCCCTGTCCAATACCTGAAATCCACATGGATACAATATAAAAAATAGTACCAGCTGTTGCTAACCAAAAGTGGGTGGTAATTAGACTAATAGAATACATTTTTGGTTTGTTATAAATACGTGGTAATAATACGTATAGTGAACCAATCGTAATCATACCTACCCAGCCCAAAGCACCTGAGTGTACATGACCTACTGTCCAGTCCGTATTATGCGATAGCGCGTTGACCGTCTTAATTGACATCATTGGGCCTTCAAAAGTAGACATCGCATAAAAGGACAATGCCACAATCATAAAGCGAATGATTGGATCGGTACGCAGCTTATCCCAGCTACCTGATAAGGTTAAAACACCATTAATCATACCGCCCCAAGAGGGTGCAAATAGGATAATTGAAAACACCATAGCTAGCGACTGCGTCCAATCTGGCAACGCCGAATAATGCAAATGATGACCGCCAGCCCACATGTAAGAAGCAATCAATGCCCAAAAGTGAACGATAGATAACCGATAGGAGTAAATAGGACGACCGATCTGTACCGGTACGAAATAGTACATCATACCAAGGAAGGCTGCCGTTAAATAAAACCCTACCGCATTATGCCCATACCACCACTGCACCATAGCGTCAGTTGCACCGCCAAACAGCGAGTAAGACTTAAATGCACTTACCGGAATAGCCATGCTATTTACAATGTGTAGTAGGGCAATAGTAATAATAAAAGCAGCGAAGAACCAGTTCGCTACATAGATATGAGAAGTTGTACGTTTGATAAGAGTACCGAAGAAAACGATGGCATAAGAAATCCACACCAAAGCTATCAAGATATCAATTGGCCACTCAAGCTCTGCGTATTCCTTAGTGGAGGTTAAACCTAAGGGCAGAGTAATGACTGCTGCGATAATAACTGCTTGCCAACCCCAAAAGGTAAACCAAGCCAAGTAAGGCGCAAATAGCCTAGTTTTACAAGTACGCTGTACGATATAGTAAGACGTTGCAAACAAGGCACTACCGCCAAACGCAAAAATGACCGCATTAGTATGTAGCGGTCGTAGACGACTAAAAGTTAGCCATGGTATGTCAAAGTTAAGCTCCGGCCATGCCAACTGGGAGGCGATAAACACCCCAAGACTCATGCCGATGATGCCCCATACTACCGCCATAATCGTGAAAAATCTTATGATAGTGATTTCATATTCACGGTCAACTGGGGCGACTGCTGTGTTTTGTAAACTCATTGGATGATTCCTTTACAGCCCGAATTATCAACAGAATTAACTAACTCTTCACAATATATATGCTATAAAAACATAACAATCATGGCACATGCTGCTGTCTGACTCGCTTATTACCGTAATGGTTTATTAACTGCCGGATTAAACTCTCACAAGGGATTGTCTAGTAATGATAGCAAACGAACACTAAAAAACGTTACAGTCATTATTCAGCGAGATTAGGACGATTAATACATCATTAAAGTTAATAAGGAAACATGCCATACTCGAGCATCAAACACCTAATTATGTATACAAATCATAGATGTATGCTAGCGGCGGCTGACAAAAAACATATCTACGTAATGTTTAGTTAAAACTCCCGAATTTGTTTAAGGTATTGTAGCGCAATCTAAGTAAAATATCATCAGAACTGTGTACCAAAATACAAACTCTTTGGTAAATAATTTAGCTGATAACCTTTATTAAAGAGCTATTGATTTTGAAAATTAGCTAAAAAACACAAAAAATACTTCAAATTTATGACTCACAACTAATAAAAATAGTGAACTTATTAAAACAGGTATAATGTCTCAAACACCATATAATTGCGAAGCTAATAAATTACCACATAAGCAACAATCGTTGACTAAGTCATTGATTATAGTATGTTTTAGTTTATGATACTCTCTTTTAATCAGTCTATTAAGACTAATTTTCTTGAAAAGAGCAATGAAACTACGTGTGAATAAGTCTGATAATTGGGCTAGTAGCAAGATGATACTAGCGTATCTATTTTATTTCGAACTGACCATATACTTATTAGAAATTGTAGCAAATATAAATAGTAACTTATTTATAGCCTCTATAAGCAAGACTCCTAGTTACTTTTACAACTACATATCAACAATTTTTTTAAGGGTTTGTCGCAACCAATGATAATAGACCAATAAATATTGAAAAACAATGGTTAATAGGTAGCGAAAACAGGACCAACAAGTCTAGCCTAAAAAAAATATGAATCATGAGAATTTGTTACAATTTGGCAAATAGTAATCATTTTAGGTTTTACTTATTCTAAAACCGCGCCATAATGAGGCGGTACAACATTGATCGTTACTTTATAAAGGACAACAATATGGCAGTTTTTTTAACGGATGCATGGTTTGAACAAGTAGACAATTTGGGCGCTGAGGCTGGTGAACTCAATTTACCCCCTGCTTTAGCCAATATGGTCATTAATCTAAAAATCTCTGATACTGAGCAAGATATTGAAGCTAATTATGCTAATGGCCTGTTGCATAAGGGTTTGAATGATGACGCTAGTACTACGCTATTGCTTGATCGTGATACGCTACAATCTATTATTACCGATTTCGATATGAATCAAGTTATGGGCGCCTTTATGAGCGGTAAGATTCGTGTTGAAGGCGATATGTCGCAGTTAATGGCATTGCAAACAGCGCGGCCAAGTACAGAACAAAAAGAGCTGTTCAAACGTATCAAGTCCATGACTACTATGGCTTAGAATTTCTATAACTCAATAAGAAAGAGAGTTTGGTAATCAGATGGGGTAGATCTAAATCAAACTCATTTATCCAAAAAAGCCCCTAATATCAATTAGGGGCTTTTTGTATTACAATTTAGTGAATTAATAATACGGCAAGCTAGATAAACAGTCGCTTGTATTGTGCTTAGCTGGCTTGGGTCTGTAACTGCACTTTTGAGTTTTGAGAGTTCTGATTCTCTTTATAAATCGCCGCTTGCAGCCAGATGTTTGCCTGAACATAATCGTTTACTTGAATAGCGTTAGTAACGTCAGTACGCGGCGCGCCAACACGAACGACAAATGGATCAGCGTCTTGTTCACGCAGTATAACTAAATCGAACAAAATAATAGTTTTGTCATTGAATACTGTTTCTTGTTTGCCGATAACCTGTCCTTGACACCAAGCCTCATCTTCTTGTCCTAAAGTATCACCGAACAGATAAGCGCACATGTGTCCTAGATTGATCTCTACCGGTGCCATTTGTGCTTCTGTTACGGGCTGCCAGTTTTTGATTTGCTCTTGGATATCAGTTGGAACTTGTCCATCGTTGGCCGCAACGATGTCGTTAAAAGCACGATGATAGCGAATGGCCTCCTCATCCTCAACCATAATAACTTCGTTTTGTTCACTGAGCGTAATCTCATGCGCCCAAGCACTAAAATTCACAAAGTAAGAAGTGTTTTGTTGATACAGATGACGATTCGCCGTATAAAGCTGATCAAAAGCATAAATAATACTGCCATCAGTACTACGCAGACGTAACACCGCATCATGAGTATTTTCATTGACGATCATACGCTCAATTGTACAGGTAAGACCGTAGGGGCCATTGACACAAGGGTAGGCATTGATAAAGCATTCAGGCTTGCCATCTTTCATTGCCAGTACCTGATTGATATGGCAGGGCTGATTCTCTGAGAGCAATAAACAGCTGTCCTTGGCACTGACATTATTATTTAGCCCTTTAGGGATAGCGGCCTGCTTAATCATCTGCTGTAGCCATTCTGGTACATCATGACTCATATTATCAGTCAAAATGCGCCAATGGTCAGCGTGACCAGCAGTTTGTTCGTCGGTTAAGGTGATTTTGGTAGGAGACTGTACATTTTTATATTGATAATTGATAGTCATGAAAATACTCAAATTTAAATCAGCGATGCAATCTGGACCCTGTATCCTGCTTGATGCTACTTGTCTTTGTTACTAACGCAGTAAGCCAATACCTAAATAATATATTATATGTGTAGCTATTATTGTGCTATGTTTGCGCAGCAATCATACAAAGGGTCGGCAGATAACCATGGTGGATTAATGATGATTGTCTTTAGTATATAATATATAGGTATAGAGGTTAGTAATAGCAAGCCCCTAATAAAAAAATAATAATCCTACAAAATACTTTATTAAAAATACGAGCAGTTTTTGCCAATGACTGGCATATTTTGGCTAAATTGTGTCAAACTATCCCCTTTTTGAGCGTCCCAGTCGACCAGCTTAAGACTAATATTATAAATTGAGAGGATGATGGTGTAAGTTTTTTTGTACCATTCGTTCAATTTATAGGCTTGGTGAGATGATCGTTTATATTGACAGGTTTATGTAGTAGCTACATTCTTAAATAAGATAAAGAGTTTGAATATGTTTCGTCCTTTAGCGTTGTTTATCGGCCTGCGGTATACTCGAGCAGAGCGCAGTAATCGCTTTATCTCCTTTATATCACTCATATCGATGGTAGGTTTAACTCTTGGCGTTGCAGTACTGATTACGGTTTTATCAGTAATGAACGGCTTTGATCGCGAGCTCAAAACTCGCATTTTGGGTATGGTACCGCAAGCAACAGTAACTTCGCCGGAGGTCATTGGCGACTGGCAAGCGCTGGCTGATCGTATTGAAGAAGATCCAGAAGTCATAGCCGTAGCGCCATTTATTCAACTACAAGGAATGCTGACCTCAAACGGTCAAGTGGCAGGAATTATGGTTACCGGTGTTGAGCCTGAGTACGAAAAAAATGTCTCTATTATTAATGAGCATATGACTGAAGGGAGTATTGATACCCTAAAAAATGGCGACTTTAGTATTGTGCTGGGTGAAGCCATGGTGCAGTCCTTAGGTCTTAATATCGGCGATAAGGTCACTTTAGTACTTCCAGAAGCTTCGCCATCCCCTGCTGGCGTGATACCACGCTTCAAGCGTTTTACTTTGACTGGGGTGTTTAGTATCAGTCCAGAGGTGGATAGCTTGATGGCGTTTATTCCGATGAATGATGCAGCCAAACTGCTGCGTTTGCCAGCAGGCGCGCAAGGTATTCGCATGAAGCTCAATGATATTTTCAAAGCGCCGCAAGCAGCCCAGCAAGCGGCTGCCATCTCTCCTGTACAGCTCTATTCAAGCGACTGGACCCAGACGCATGGTAATCTATTTGGTGCTATTCAAATGGAAAAAGCCATGGTGGGCTTGCTATTATTTTTGATTATTCTAGTAGCGGCTTTCAACATTGTTTCAAGCTTAGTTATGCTGGTCACCGATAAAAAAGCTGATATTGCTATCCTCAAAACGTTTGGAGCCTCTCCGCG
Organism: Psychrobacter sp. M4; assembly: GCF_055699795.1. Classification (NCBI taxonomy): domain Bacteria; kingdom Pseudomonadati; phylum Pseudomonadota; class Gammaproteobacteria; order Moraxellales; family Moraxellaceae; genus Psychrobacter; species Psychrobacter sp. M4. The sequence continues at coordinate 1,001,395 of NZ_CM146740.1, forward strand.
TTTGATTACGCAAGTGTTTATGGTACAAGGCGTAGTGATCGGTGTGATCGGAACGGTGGCGGGTACTATTCTTGGCGTTGTGTTTGCATTAAGTGTCAGCGATATCTTAGGCTGGATCAACCAAAGCTTTGGTCTTAATCTGTTCGATGCCTACTTTATCAATTATCTACCCTCGCAGCTGCGTTTGACTGACGTGGTGCTGATTACCGGTGCTTCGTTTGTGCTGAGCTTTTTGGCTACTATTTATCCTGCGCGCCGCGCTGCTAGAATTCAGCCTGCGCAAACGCTACGTTACGAGTAGCTGCTAGCATAAATGTGCGGCAACGATACCAAGAATAGTTATAACTGCTGCGTATCAATACTATGTTGCATGCGAGTAGTTGATAATAAATATGAATATAGGATGTAGTATGGCGAACATTTTGGAAGCAAGCGATATTAGTAAGATATATGATGAAGGCGCGGTACGTACGCAAGTACTGACGGGGCTAGATTTATCGGTTGCTGCTGGCGAGCGTATTGCTATTGTTGGTACTAGTGGTTCAGGTAAGAGTACTTTGCTGCATTTATTAGGAGGTCTTGATACGCCAACTAGTGGTGAGGTTTGGCTACACGGTAAGTGCTTAAATCATATGAATGAGACCCAGCGCGGCGCTATGCGTAATCAGTATTTAGGCTTCATTTACCAGTTCCATCATCTATTAGCAGAATTTACCGCTGTAGAGAACGTCGCTATGCCGCTGCTTATGCGTCCAAAGGTCTCAACGACTGAAGCGCGCCGCCAAGCCATTGAGCTATTAGAGAATGTAGGTCTTGGTCACCGATTAGATCACAGGCCAGGTGAATTGTCTGGTGGTGAGCGCCAACGTGTAGCCATTGCGCGCGCTTTGGTGACTAGGCCTTCGCTTATCTTGGCAGATGAGCCAACAGGTAACCTCGATTATGACAATGCTCAAAGCGTATTTGGTCTACTCTCAGAGCTACAAAGCACCATGCAAACGGCGTTACTTATGGTAACTCATGATCGCAATTTGGCAGCGCTTGCAGACCGTCAGTTATTACTACGTAATGGTCATTGGGAACAGTATTAAGATATCTATAAATAAACCAATGAGCACGTCAATTGGTTTTTATAGCGGTTTATTTGACTCTTCAGCTGACTTCTTTCTTAATGGCGGTGAGCGTCTTATTATTTTTATTTGTGAGCGTTTTTGCCAACTGCTAACGGTTTTATAGCGCCAAATAGCCTTGAAGGTTAGACCGCAAATAATGCTAGTAACAATGGCTAGTATAGCTGTACCCACACAAAAAGCGGCAATCGATACGGTGCCGCGATAAGTGACAAAGGGGTTAGCGCCGTTAGATAGTACCCACAAGCTAAAATCAGCAATCATCCTGCCAATAATCCGCAGGCTAATCATCGGCTCGTCCAAAATCTTGGCGCCTATATAGTAGCCTGCATAAAAAATAGGCAAGGTAGTAAGTGGATTGGTGATCCAAGTCAGACCTAGCGCCATTGGTACATTAGCGCGAAAAATAAGCGCGCCGATTAAAGCCAAAAGCATCTGTCCTGGTAGCGGAAAAAAAGCACTCAATATACCAATATAAACGGCTTTATTTAGACTGTGACGATTAAAATGCCACAAGCGCGGATCAGCTAAATGCGGCGCAAATAACTTTAAAGAGCGATTACCTAATATTTTCTCAGGTGTGGGTAGGAAGTTTTTTAGACGGTTTCGGGGCACAGGCTTGCCTTAAATCATTGTGCGCATCTCACTCCGTATAGTGCGCGCAACTGGTATATAGTCATAGTCTACAAAGAATAAAGTAGTCAATAAAGAATAGTATTTACAAAGATATTGCTTAAAAAAATAATAATTGTAAAGAGAATATCGATAAGAAAGAAGGGACGGATAGTAGATTGTCCAACATACTTCGTTTAATTAGTATAGGGTAATCTAGCTAGGAATGCTATCATCGATAATTCTCATTATATATAGATTTAAATCAACAACAGACATTAAGATCAAGCAAGGAATGCAGGTGTATTGGTTAGTTGGCATTTTAGTAATTACTGTTATGGTAGGGACGCTAGATGTCGCTGAAAGTGTAACCTTGCCCATCAGTCCATTATTAGAAAGTATGACGTACTTTTCGATCTGGCCTTTACTATTGATAGCGCTGGTCTTTTTATGTCTGTTTACCCCGCGCAAAGCTCTATCATCCGCTGCAAGCGGTAGATCTTTTTTTGATGGTCGTGCTTTTATACCTATTTCATTTAGCGTAGCAGCTCGCTACTTATTGGTGGCTGTGCTGGCGAGTATGTTGATTATTGGTAGTGCTTTACAAGCTTTATCGAGCTACCAGCGCGCACAAGCAACGCAAATTAATGAATCTATGCGTGTTCAAGCATGGGTAACTATTAAAGGTATTAGCGATAGTGTCTATGATCCGGCAACGAATAGCGGCTATCGCCAAGTAGCGACGCTGCAAGTTGTCTCGCCGCTAGTCTCTGAGATGAGTGGTGAAGATTTAGATAAGATAGTCACCGACTACAACGATAAATTAAATGTTTTGAACGCTGTACATAGCGATAAGACTGCCTCAATAGAATATCAGGTTCTACTCAATGCTTATCCTAAAGCCGCCGATGATAATTTAGAAAGTTTAAATACTTTACAGCCGGGCGCTCAGTTACTGCTAACAGCCACACTTGCGCCGCTACCATCACCAAAGGATGCTACTAATAACCCGTCAGGTTTTGATAGTTATCGCTGGTTACGGGGGCGTCATATTGATGGGATGGCTAATATCATAGCGATTGGAACGCCAATCAACACTATGAACAATTCATCAATATCAAACTCTACTGACTCGTCTACCTCTGACTCTTATCTACAGCGATTACGTACTAGTATCGACCGATGGCGCTGGCAATTACGCCAGCATTTTTATCAAAACTGGGAGTTGCAAACAGTCACAGAGCAGCAAGCAAAAGCGGTAACGCTAAGCCTGCTTACGGGTGATCGCAGTCTTATTAGCCGTGATACCAAAGACTTGTATCAGCTGGCTGGCATCTCTCATCTTTTGGCCATATCTGGCACGCACGTTTTGTTTTTGGCCATTATGCTAGCAGGCGCAGCGACCTTATTAATAGACCGTGTCCCTGCACTATATCGTATAGTAGCGCGTTGGCAAGTACGTTGGTGGGTGATGATTGGCGCCGCCTTTGTTTATGCCCTATTTACGGGTTTTGATGTCCCCGCTGCCCGCACCGCTTGGATGCTACTAGCGATCGGTTTGGTACGTTTAACCTTGTTGCCCATCAGTACCATGCGTGTCTTGCTCGCGCTTGCGGTATTGATGGCTTGGATCGATCCATACGTTTTGTGGCAAGCAGGCTATTGGCTGTCATTTATAGCCGTAGCATTATTGCTAAAATATGATGACACAGTGCAAAAACCGGCTACCAAAGCTACCAGGCAACAGCGCTCAAATGTCGTTAATCGCTCGTCAACAAACTTAATTTTTCTACGCTTGTGGTCGTTGTTTAAGCGCATTGTTAAACTACAATTTTGGCTATTCATCGCTTTATTACCCATTACGCTGTTTTTATTTGGCAAAGCGTCATTATGGGGATTAATTATTAATCTCTTTGCTATTGGTTTATTTGGCTGGGTAATTGTGCCACTCAATTTACTAGCAGGGCTTTGTTATCTAGTGTTGCCTGCCGTAGCTGATGTCATTTGGGCGCTGGTCAGCATCATTGTAAATGCTTTACATGAGCTGATAATAGCCTTGACCTCGCAGCCTGTGCTAACAGATGCATGGCTATATACGCCAATAAATACAGCAATATTACTGATCGTTTTATTAGCTCTATCACCATGGCTGTTGCCGCGCGGGTTGCTTAGCCGCTGGCTGGTATTACCGCCACTGACTTTACTGGTAATGAGCGTATATGCCAATCAGCAGACCTTACTTACGACACCAACTTTATACGTGCTGCCTACTGGAGATCAGTATTTAAGCGCTACAGTATTGCAGTACCCTGTTGCCAAGGGATCTAGTAATAGTCAGCCGTTATTGATTAAAGACAGTATAAGCTGGTTGTTTTTAGCCGATCATAGGTCTGATGATAAGCGCAAGATTCCAAGCACTTTAAGCCCTGATAAGCTCTCAGCTAGTCTTGAGCAGCAATTGCGAACCTTATCAATCAAACGTTTAGAAGGTATCGTAATACAAACTAGTGTACCTGTGCTGACGGATACTCTGCCAAGCAAGCAAAAAACAGGCGATAACAATGCGGCCCTGCTACCCATGACTGTCATGAAGATGAGCCATACGTTTCCTACTAATTACTATTGGCAAGCAGGGCGTCATGAACGCTGGGCAACTATAAAAAATCTAAGCCAAGAAGATAGCTCATCGAACCCAAGCACACAGATCAGTGCCCAAGGCTGCATACAAGGTAAAACGTGGCAGCTAGCAAATGGCAGTTTAGTACTACACGTATTAACGGGTTGGAGTGAAATCGAGGATAGTAGGGTTTGGGACTGTGCGATAGCCATTGATAGTCGCCAGCCGATACAAGTGGTACAATATAACACTGCTGATCCATTACAGTCGCCGCGTCTAACTGCACAAAGATTTGATACAAGCTTAGCGGTTGTAGACGAACCTCATCAAAATGTTATTCATAGTGAGTCTCTACAGAATAAGTCTCTTCAATCCCGCATCATTTTAGATGCCGCTACTCATGAGCGCAGCTGGCAGCTATGGTCGCTACTGTGTAAAGCTCAGCCGTTTGCCATTGATCCTGATGCCGGTTATACCACTACTTGGCTTACGTATAACGCTGTGCAATCATCTACTGATGCCATAAGTCGCCAGCGAGTAGATGAGATAATGACCTATGATAATCAGCCTTTAAAAACAGCTTTGACTCTTAGTACTGATTTTTGAAGCGATGTTTCCTACTTTTAAAGAGATATTTATCTGCTTGTACGACGCTATAGTATCCAAATAGTTGGGTTAGTTGATAATGGTATAAATTATGCATTAATAGTAGAAAGAATAAGCTGACATCGTATAAGTTACTATTGAATCGCGTCTTAAATAGCACCATACTTAGTAAATCATTGACCATAATGTTTTTGAAGTAAGGTTTTTTTAAAGTAAAATACTATGTTTTTTTACTGTTTTAGATTGTTTTTAACTTAGGAAGCTATATGCCCAACTGGCCACCAGATCCCAATAAACGTCCTGATGATTTAGAAAATCAGCCAGCACCGACACAACAGCAGCAAAATCAGCCCAGTGGACAAGAGTGGCGACTGATCGAAAATACTTTACTGGCAAGCGTGGTAGAGCAGCGCCGAGCACGGCGTTGGGGTATCTTCTTTAAACTGCTAACTTTTGGCTATATCTTATTGCTATTTTTGACCATTGGACGTAGTTGTAGTACTAAAGCGCCAACGGGGCTTGAGGGCGTGGACACCAGCCTGCCGCATTTGGCTGTGGTCGAGCTACAAGGCACTATTAGTAATGATGACTTGGCTAATGCTTATGATATAAGTAAAGCTTTGACTCGCGCCTTTGAAAATAGCAACTCCAAAGCTGTGGCGTTAGAGATCAATTCTCCTGGCGGCTCACCCGTCCAGTCCGATCAGATATGGCAAACTATGATGGATTTGCGTCAAGAGTATCCTGACAAAAAACTTTATGCCGTTATTGGCGATATCGGCGCTTCTGGTGCTTATTATATTGCTTCTGCTGCTGATGAGATTTACGTCAATCCATCAAGTCTTGTTGGCTCTATCGGTGTGATCATGCCGAGCTACAATATTGAAGGGCTGATGGATAAAGTAGGCGTTACAGATCGTACTATTACCGCAGGCGAGTATAAAGATATTTTAAGCTTATCGCGTCCGCTTACAGACTTTGAAGAGCAGCACGTTGAAGATGTATTGGACAATACGCACAAGCATTTTATTGATGCAGTAAAAGAGGGTCGTGGTGATCGTCTCAAAAACCCAGAAGAGAATAATTTGTTTTCAGGATTGTTTTGGACAGGAGAGCAGTCGATTGCTTTAGGACTGGCCGATCAAACAGGTAGCATTGCCAGTCTTGAGAAGCAGCTTGAGCTTGACAATGTCGTTAACTATACGCCGATGGATCCGTTTAGCTTATTTATGGATCGTTTTGCCGTCAAATTAGGCACAGGTGTTGGTGCTAGTATTGATCTCAATGTCCTGCCGCAAGAAGACGGCAATACAAAGATGCGTTAATAAGGTTTTAATCTAATGGTCGTCAGTAAGGCTGAGCGTTATAATGACGCTCAGCCTTACTTTTTTGATCACTTATATAAACTTGTGAGAAGAGATTTTGCCATGAGTAACATTAGCGTCCAAAACTTCGCATCATTACCAGTATCTAAACTCACTCAAAAGCCAGTCATTCATTTCGCTCATGCCAATGGAATGCCAAGTGTGGTGTATGAAGCCTTTTTTGACGGACTTAAAGCGTTTTTTACTGTTGAGTATATTCCAATGCTCGGTACAAACCCTGATTATCCCGTAGATGATCATTGGCAACGTTTAACCGAACAAGTTATCGATAGCGTAAAGCAAACTTGCGCGCATCACGGTATCGAGCAAGTAGTAGCTGTCGGTCATTCATTAGGCGGTTTATGTACTCTGCAAGCACTATACCGCGCGCCCAAGTACTTTAACCAAGCGGTGCTTATGGATCCGCCTTGGATTTATGGCAAAGTCAGCCTGCTTTGGCACTTAGCAAAAAGCGCTGATAAACTGCCCCTTATGCAGCACCGCTTAATGGATAAGCTCTCACCTTCTGGTATCTCCAAGCACCGCCGTGACGTTTGGGATAGTCGCGCGCAGGCTTATGAGAAATTGCATCATAAAGGGTTTTTTAAAGATTTTGATGAGCGTAGCTTTCAAGGTTATATCGAGCACGGTCTGCATGAGCGTGCAGATGGTAAGGTCACGTTGGCTATTCCTAAGGCCACTGAGGTTGCGGTATTTCGTACTAATCCTTCTTTGTATTGGTTGATGCCTAATAAAGGCCCAAAGCCGCCAGTAACGCTCATAATCGGTACAGATAGCGTATTTCTCAAGCGCCGCTTTCCGCAGCAAATAAAGTCACGACTTGGCATACCCTATCAAACTCATGAAGGAGGACATATGTTTCCGCTTGAGCATCCAGAATCGGTGTCAAGACAAGTGCTTACGATCATTGCCCAGCAATCATCTTCATAATCTTTAATTGTTTGCTACTTAATTTTTGCAATTTATTTGAGACTTTTTACCAGCGCTTAAAAGTCATTATCTTGAGTTTTCATGCTATGTCAAACCATGCTTCTTCTGTAAATCATTTATCTGCGCCGCCTCAGCGTCCAGCACTGTTCTCACCCTTGGGCACATTTTTGCTGGTCGTAGGTATGGTTATAGTATTTTTCATGAGTCAATTGCTAGGCATGTATATCGCAGGTAGGCTATGGTTGCCAGCAGGGAATCAGCTATCGATAGGGAATTTATTTTTTTTGGGGAGTAGTGATGGCACGGTAGTCAGTGCCTCCATTATTATCAGCTGCGCTCTAATTACGGCGCTGATTTTGTTAGTGGTACACCTAAAAGGCGGTAGGGTTAAAGAGTATTTGGCATTAGCACCATTTTCATGGAAAGTCTTTGTGGGTATGTTTGGGCTACTGCTGCTATTTATGGTGGGCAGTCAAGCCTTGACTTATTGGTTAGCAAAATCGCCCTCACTCTTCGTTGACCCGCTTTATGACTCAGTCAGCTCAGTGTGGTTACTGGTTTTAGCTATGGTCATTGTCGCGCCCATTTATGAAGAGCTGGTTTTTCGCGGTATATTGTGGTCGGCTATCGCTGAGCAATTCTCTAGCTCATCCGCTCTAGGAAAAAGCGGCGCTATCATAGCAAGCTTAGTGACGAGTCTTATCTTTGCAACTATTCATTTACAGTACGGTCTGTATGAGATCAGCACCATCGTGATTTTAGCATTGATATTTTGCTATGCGCGCGTGAAGTCAGGATCGCTGCTACTGCCTATCGTGCTGCACATTATTAACAACGGTATCGCGATGGGGCAGTATTTGTTGTATGGTGCCTAAAATATAGCATGACTTAAAACCATTTACTCTATACTCTAATCACTCTGTAATCTAAGCTGCAGGATTTAGTTGTAAAACCTCATCTGCAGCGCGTTTAATATCATCAAGAGTCAGATTAGGTTTACCGCTTAGCGCCTGTCGCCACTTGCGAGCCCCATTTAAGCCTTGAAACAGACCTAAGTAATGCCTTGCCATCGTTGGTAGAGCTTCACCTTGCGCAATCTGCTCCTCAAGATAAGGATATAACTGATCTAGGATTTCTGCACGTTTAGGAATAGAGCCGCCCCATAAACTATTCGCTTCTGCCAAAAGGTAGGGGTTATGGTAAAAAGCACGCCCTATCATGACGCCATCAATGTGCTGCAGATGCGTTTGTATATCAGCAAGACTATCAATACCGCCATTGATCTCAATATCAAGCTGTGGAAAATCTTGCTTAAGACGATAAACATCATCATAGCGTAGTGGCGGTATCTCACGGTTTTGTTTCGGACTTAGCCCTTGTAGCCAAGCCGTACGCGCATGAACAATAAAACGAGTACAACCCGACTCTGCAACGGTCTGTACGAACTGCTGCATAAACTCATAACTATCAAATTCATCAATACCGATACGATGCTTGACGGTTACTGGTATATCAACAGCGGCTTGCATATGCTTAACTAAGCCTGCAACGGTATCAGGCTCTGCCATCAAACAGGCACCGATTCTATTATGTTGTACACGGTCGGATGGGCAACCTACATTGATATTGACTTCATCGTAGCCATGCTGCTGCGCAAACTGAGCGCACTGGGTCATCTCATCAATATCAGCACCGCCGAGCTGCAACACGATAGGCTGCTCACGCTTAGAAAAACGCAGGTGCCGCGCCCGATTGCCGTGTATTAAAGCGCCTGTACTGATCATCTCTGTATATAGATATACTTTAGGGTTAAATAGCCGCGCATAGTAGCGATAATCTGTCGTAGTCCAATCAATCATTGGCGCCACAGATAAACGCTTATTGGTCATATCAACCATTACTTTCGTATCCTATAATTTTAAAGTTTAATTGATCTATATCGTGTCGCCAACACTCTAATTAAAGAACTACGATGTTAAAAACTATGATGTTAAATGCAGCGCTGATTAAACCACGGTATCGATTTTCTTCAATTCGGGTAAGCTATAAAAATAAAGTCCCATTATCATGCCAATAAAACCAATAAATGCAATGTAGAGAGCTGGTGAGAAGCTTACAAATATCGTTGCATAGCCAAGCCCAAAAGGGACCAATCCGCCTACAATACCGTAGGTTATATTATAAGAGAACGCTAGTCCTGTTAGGCGTACATTGGTGGGAAACAGCTGTACTAAAATGGCTGGTACCATACCAATAACACCTGCAAAAAAACCTAACAGGGCATACATAATTAAAATATATTCGCCTCCAGCTTGCAGATGATAGTAAAAAGCAAATATTTGACCGACTAATAATACTGAACCGATCAGTAAAACCTTACCGAAGTTTTGATGATTGGACAAAATACCATAAAAGATACAGCCAAAGATCATAAATATAATACCAAGACTGTGCGAGAACCCAAACAAATCTTGATCTAGCACAAAACGCAGCTCAATCAAATCTGGCAACAAAAGTATGACTACAGTGGTGATACTTGAGATAACTAGAGTCAGCATCAACGCAACAAATATGGAGTGTCTACAATGTTTAAAAAGTAAGGTAAAAGGTTTGAAGCTATAATCACGGGATCTTGACGCTTTCATCTCAATGAAAAATGGTGTCTCATCAATGAAACGCCAAGCCAATAAAGGCAAAAAGCTCAATATAGCAGCCACAAAAAACGGTAAACGCCAACCGTAAGTAATCAGCTGCTCAGGAGTCATAGCGCTGTTGAGCCATAAGAAAAACAGGTTAGAAAATAATACCCCTACAAAAAAACTGGCAGTAACGAAACTACAGCCCAACGATAAATATTGACGCGGTAAATGCTCAGCGACAAACACCCAAGATAAGGGCACGTAGAGACCAAATGCCATACCTTGAATGAACCGAAGTACAACAAACAAAAGGGGCGCCAGTATGCCCCATTGAGCGTAAGTTGGTAAACAGGCCATTGCTAATAAGCTACTTGCTGTGACAAGCATACTAATAAGTAATATTGGTTTACGACCCTTAATATCACCATAACGACCAAAAACAATACCACCAAGCGGGCGCGCTAAATAACCGATAGCAAATAGTCCCAACCCCTGTAATCTTGTGACAATAGGATTGCTATGAGCTGGAAAAAATGCTACTGCTATAATGTCTACAATGTATAAATAAATCAAAAAATTAAAAAAAACGACGGCACTGCTAAAACAGATAAACAACACTATATTTTTGTCTTTGGAAGACATCAATTCATATTGGGAAAAAGAAGACATGATAAATTGCGTATCCACATATAAAGGTGGTCGTTAAGACGGTCATCATTGAGATGACAAGCCATAATAAATGAGGTAAATAAGTAGCTTGTACTGATTGAGATCAAGAAAAGATTTCAAGTCAAGCTATTGAACTTTAGTTTGAAGCTCAGGTATTGTTTAATCGTAAGAAGGATGAGTCTAACCCTATAATAGCCAGTCGATGGGCAACCACGACATAATAGTTAACCAGACATGATCAGTTAAATCGACACGTGGCTCGGTATCATATACTACTTTTTCGCCCTCCTCAATGGTATGCCACTGGAGCTGATTATTACCTACAAGCTTAACTTCGTAAGCTTGACTTAACAAATCGTCGCTCAAAGCTTCGTGCAATTGTCTTGCCAGCTCATCATCATTGATAATGACGCCCATTTCAGTATTGATGTTCGCTGAGCGCGGATCAACATTATAAGAGCCGATAAAAACTTGATGATCATCGATAGCAAAGGTTTTAGCATGTAAGCTAGTTGATGATTGACTACGCGCCTTCCAAAGCTTGTTTTCACGCTGCTCTTCACTAGCCGTAGATTTTAACTCATAAATCTTAATTCCTGCGCGTAGCAGCTTTGGACGCCATTGACTATAGCCAGAATGAACTGCCGTTACATCGGTAGCATCAAAAGAGTTGGTCAAAATTTTGATATCAACGCCAGCTTCAGCCAATTGTACAAGGGTATTGACCCCATCTTTAGTGGGCACAAAGTACGAAGAGATAATCGTCAGCTGTTTTGAGGGAGTGCCTAGTAATACACGCAGCTGCTGGACTAGGTTGGTATTACTAGGCACAGACTTATCTAATTTGCCAACATCATCGCTTAAAAATTGCATGTCTGTCCAGCGAAAAGGGACTTGTTTATTCACAAGATCTTCATCGATAGAGGAGTCCTCAACCGCAGCTTTATAAACAGCTAAACTACTACGTGCATCCCGTTTTTCATCGCGGTCTAACTGGTCTAAACCTATTAAAAAATCACTTGTCGTACTTTTATCAGGAGTCACTAAAGTTTGGATATCAAAAGATAGGGGTGATGACCAATAACTGGCAAAACTATTGTCAATATCAGCGACCACTTTACCAATAAGCAGGACATCTAAATCGGCAAATTGGCTATTTTGATCATTACTAAGATACTCATTACCTATATTGCGACCACCGATGATAGTGATTTGTTTGTCAAAAATCATGCTTTTATTGTGCATGCGCCGGTTAATACGCGGCAGACCCGTTACAAAGTTTAGGGCTTGAAACTTACGGTGCATCAAAGGATTGATAATGCGCACCGCAATATTAGGATGACTTGCAAAACGCAATAACTGCTGGTCTAACTGAGCATTACTGTTGAAATCATCCAACAATAAGCGCACAATAACGCCGCGCTCAGCCGCTTCCCATAAATCTTTAAGTAGCAGCTGTCCAGCTTGGTCGTCATGCCATATATAATACTGTACATCGATATTGCGGGTGGCCATATCAGTTAATATACTGCGTGCAGCAAAAGCATTGGCTCCAGTGACAATAGGATGATAACCTGATAAATCAGGATGAATATCGTTTTGTTCACTAATGGCGGCAACCAAATCAGTATTGTTGTTGCTAGTTTCTGTACTTTGATCACTATTTTGTTGATATAAGGCATCAACACGTGCAGATAGTGCTTTACTTTCGAGCAAATGAGGCTGCTTGGGCAAAGTTTGACAAGCGCTTAAACTCAAAGATAGTCCAAGTGTAAGACTCAATGCTAGCCTGTTTGGATTTACGTTTGACATTGCCATAGATGAATTACCTTAACTTTACTTAGAATCATGCTGCACAAAATTGGCTATAAGAGATAGTAAACAAAAGCGCAGTATAAAGGGTTGCCAAGCTTAGCAGGTACAGCAGCATCTGCCTACTAAAAAATGCGTCACTTTTACAAATAACTTTTATAAGTAAAATATGATTAGTAATTTTATGTCAACAATATCAGCTCTACTAAGTACCTAATTTTAAGCAATAACATGGCTTTATTGTTTAGTTGTCTTTTGTTCTTTAATGAAAAAATTGGCCTAGCAGGTGTCTGTAATAAGTGATCATGCTATGATAAAACCCGACATAGATGCTTTTAGCTTTGGTGTTTTTATCGTTTTAAGATTAAATAATAACTAAGCTAAATAAGGTATTTTAGCAGTTTTGCATAACTCATTATAATAACTTTAAGCAGAAGAGACTCTATGAAGTAAAAAGTGCTTTGTAGAGATAACTTTTAAACTTATGATTTAGATGTATTTTTAAATAAGATAATTTTAGTGCAAACATTAGTAATGGAACCTTTATGAGTCAGTCGCAAGTGCAAGATGAACAACAGAATATAGGTTTGGATGCAAACTGGCGCTCCGATGCCTTAGATTTAGATTTGGATTATGGCATGCAAACCATAGCCGTGCGAGCAGGGCAGCACCGCACGGATGAAGGCGAGCACTCAGAGCCTATATTTACTACCAGCTCTTATGTATATGCCTCAGCAAGCGACGCTGCCGCGCACTTTGATGGCACTAAGACGGGCAATGTTTATTCGCGTCATACCAATCCTAGCGTACGTACTTTTGAGCGCCGCCTAGCTGCACTTGAAAATGGCGAACGCGCGGTAGCGACGGCCTCTGGTATGGGCGCTATTTTGACTATGTGCTTAGCTTATCTAAAAGCTGGCGACCATCTGTTAGCCGCCAATCAGCTGTTCGGCTCCTCCATTGGCCTTTTCAATAACTATATGGAAAAATTCGGTGTTGAAGTTAGCTACGTCGACTGCTTTGATAACGATGCTTGGGCAAATGCCGTGCAGCCTAATACCAAGCTTATTTATTGTGAAAGCCCGAGCAATCCACTCGCGCAAATTTGCGATATTGAGTTTTTAAGTCGGTTATCAAAAGCCAATGATATTCTACTCGTAGTGGACAACTGCTTTGCATCTCCCGCTATTCAACGTCCATTGGATCTAGGCGCTGATGTGGTGATTCATTCGGCGACTAAATACTTAGATGGACAGGGCCGCGTACTTGGCGGCGCACTTGTCGGTAGCGATCAGCTCATGCAAGAGGCGTTTACGGTAGTACGCTCAGGCGGTATTAGTATGAGTCCTTTTAATGCTTGGGTGTTTACTAAAGGTCTTGAAACGCTCAAACTACGTATGCAAGCGCACTGCGCTAATGCTAATGAGATTGCACAGTTCTTGGTCAACCATCCCAAGGTAAGCAGGGTACATTTTGCTGGCTTGTCTGACCATCCGGCTCACGATCTTGCTAAACGACAGCATCATATGCAAGACGGCTTTGGGGCGATTATGGGTTTTGAGGTCAAAGCTACAGATGCACTTGATGGCAAAGCTGCTGCTTGGCAGGTGATTGATGCAACAAAAATGATCTCTATCACTAATAATTTAGGCGATGCCAAAACCACGATTACCCATCCTGCGACAACGACGCACTTTCGTTTGTCCCCCGAAGCGCGCGCCGAAGCGGGCGTTAACGATAGTCTTATACGTTTATCTGTAGGACTTGAAGATGTCGATGATATTATCAAAGATTTGGCTCGCGGCTTAGACAGCTTGTAAAGATAGCGGTATAATCATCACTAACTAATTAACGATAATTAGTTAGTGATGATTATTTAGCAATAATTCGATCAATAACCATCGCTTACTATTGTTAAGATTTATTTTTATTCTATAAAGACTAAGAGGCAGTTATGAATATTCAAGCACTTATGCAACAAGCACAAACTATGCAGAAAAAAGTAGAGGCCAACGTTGAGAGTGCCAAAAAAGAATTGGCAAACAAAGAAGTACAAGCAGAAGCGGGTAGTGGTCTAGTAAAAGTGACCATGACTGGTCGTCATGTAGTAAAGCGTTTAAGTATCGATCCAAGTTTGCTTGAAGATGAGCCGGATATGATTGAGGACTTGATCGCCGCGGCTATCAATGATGCGGTTCGCCAAGCCGATGAGCTTTATGAAGAAACAATGGCAGGCGCAACCTCAGGAATGGGCCTGCCACCAGGTATGCAAGGTCTATTTTAAGACTAAATACGATCTAGATATGGCATGTTGCAGTCAAAAGTGGGGTTGTTATCGACACGATACGACCCCATTTTTATAACTACGATTCTAAATTTCTATAATTTTAAATTTCGATGTTTATTGACTTGTATCATACTCAAAGGAAATAACTTTGCTTACAGCCAAATTCGATCAGCTGGTCAAACAGTTACGTATTCTACCCGGTGTGGGTCAAAAAAGTGCCCAGCGTATGGCATTGCACCTACTTACTAAAAAACGTCCACAGGGCATGGCGCTCGCGCAAGCTTTGGATGAGGCGATGCGTGATATCGTTGAGTGCCAGCGTTGTCATAGCTTTAGTGATGAAAATATCTGTCCGCTATGCCAAGATCCAAGGCGTGACGATGGACTGCTATGTGTGGTTGAGACCGCCGCTGATGTGATGGCTATTGAGCAAACGGCAGGTTACCGTGGCCGCTATTTTGTATTGGGTGGTCATCTGTCACCTCTTGATGGTATTAGCGCTGATGACTTAAATATCGACCAGTTGGTGTGGCGTGTCAAACAAGAACCGATTGAAGAGTTGATACTAGCGACGGGTACTACGGTTGAAGGACAAACGACCGCGCACTTTATTAGCGAAGCGGTTAGCCGTCATGTCAAAAAAGTTACGCGTTTGGCGCAAGGCGTGCCTATGGGCGGTGAGCTTGAATACCTTGATAGCATGACCCTTGGACAAGCGCTACAAAACCGCTCTTTTTTATAAACAGTTATTTTTTAACCCTTAGTTCTTTAATTTAGCAGTTTCTGCTACTATAAATTTTTGCTCGCTATTTTCACTCATTAATAGATACTAATTTTAAGTCTTTAGTATCTAGTCCCTTTTCTTATTTAAGCAGGTATCTGCCCGTGTCAAACCCTCCTTCCGCTGTAACCCTCCAAAATCATGCTGCTATTGCTGATATTACTGTCTCAAAAACCTCAACTGTAGTGGAGTCCGATTCACTAAAATCCAGTGATGTCTCTTTAGCAGCGCCAGCTACTGAGCCTGATATTGATGCGCTATTGGATACTGCAGATGAGGTGGCTATCACTTGGGTACGCAAACAGTCGCAGTTGGATGAAGTTATTGAGGCGTTAAAGGTTTGCGGCCGAGTAGCACTGGATACTGAGTTTATCAAACGTGATACTTACTATCCACGCTTGGCGTTGGTGCAAATGAATATCGGTGATCATATTTATTTGTTGGATGCTCCAAAGCTGCAACTACAAGAGGTTTGGCAAGCACTTAGTGAGGTTGATGTGGCCATTTGGCATGCTTGCGGCGAGGATTTAGGGATCTTTTATTTGCTATCAGGCTGTCCGCCTTTGACCAATATCTTTGATACCCAGATTGCGCTATCTTATTTGACCGGAAAGCTACAAATAGGCTATCAGCAGGCGCTTGATAAACAGCTAGATATGCACATTGATAAAGAGCAAAGTCAATCTGACTGGCTACAGCGTCCGTTATCCGATGAGCAAGAGCAATACGCGATCGATGATGTGCGCTTTTTGCCAGCGCTATATTTAAGTCTTGAGTATGAACTCAAAAAACAAGGGTTGTACGCTTATGTCTGGGAGGATTGCCAACTCTATGCACGTGAGCTGCATGAGGCGCAGCATGTTGAAGATGAAGCCATGTATCTAACGATGGCAGATTATCGTTATAACTCCCAGCAAATGGCGATACTACAAGCGGTAGCAACTTGGCGCGAGCAACTCGCACGAGCCACTAATCAGCCGCGTACCTTTATCATCAAAAAACAAGCAGTGCGCGAAATTATTACAGAAAGTCCTAAAAGTATGCGCGAGCTTGCGCAAAAAACCACCGTACACCGCAATATTCTGCGCTTATATGGAGAGGAGCTGCTAAGCGTTATCAGTCAAGCCAAGCAGTTACCAGCGCTGCAGCATCCTACTAGGCTACCTGCTCCGTATCGCTCCAAAAATAAAGTACTGTCAAAAGCGGTACAGCAAGCGATAGATGAGCACGCTCAGCTTATTGGTGTCCCTGCCAATGTCCTTATGCGCAAAAAATGGCTGGGACAATTATATGAAGTTATCGCTTATGATAAAGCGCTCTCTGAGTTGCCAAAGGGTCTACAAGGCTGGCGTTATAAGTGGGTAACGCAGACCTTGATACCGGTTATTGAAGCGCATAAGACTGAACTACAGCAGGGCATGGGTGTTAGCGTTTAATTACTATTTTTTAAACTGCTCATCTCGCAAAAACTCGCCATTTCTCAAAAAATATCCCGTTTGCTGTGCCACATCTTCATTAACTAGCATACCGGTATGGGTGACTGGCATGACCAGATGATCCGTAGCAGTAGCAAGCTTGGTCTCTGACACATAAACCGTACCATCGTGCGCCAGCTGCTCCTCAGATAGCGGTATGCCAGATTTACGCAGTTTGTGATTATGATATTGTAAAAAAGGTTGTCCTAACCCTTTTGCTTTACTACCTGCAATCACGCCAAGTTCTATCTCGTCAGGCAAAGGTGCAACCGTACCATCTAGGGCTTGTTCATACGACTTACCGACCACTGCTGGCATGAGTCGCCAAATATAATCAGCACAAACGCTGCCGTTGTGCGGTGTCCCCAAAGTTACGCAGCGTCTGACTTGCCACTGCGGATAATGCGTCACAAAATCACGAATAATCAAGCCGCCTAAGCTGTGCGCTACTAGGTCTATTGGCTGATCAGGATTATGATTGCTCTCAAGCCAACTATGAAGACGTGCGCTATTGGTTTTGATATCATCGCGCATACTACGGTAGCCGTATTGGTAAGTGTCAAAGCCTTGCGTTTGTAGATATTTTGCCATAGGGCGCATCATAAACGGACCTTGATGCAGACCATGAATAAGAATAACGCGGTTTTTGTCGGGCATACTATATTCCTAAATTTTTGTCGAGTAGATAAATAAGAGTTATTATAGCTTTAAATAGTTGAAAAACTATCTGTAATGGACAAAATAAAAACCTCCAAATCAGCTACTGACTTGGAGGTTTCCTAATTTTAAAAGCTTAATAAAGCTGCTTATATTGGAAACTATATAATTAGAAACTACATATAGTTTTCGATACTAGGGCAAGAACACATTAGGTTCTTGTCGCCATAAACGTCATCGACGCGGCCGACGCTTGGCCAGAACTTATTGGCATGCACGTAAGGTAGCGGGAAGGCTGCGGTTTCACGGCTGTATGGATGCGTCCATTCCTCGCTGGTAATGACAGCCGCTGTATGCGGTGCGTTTTTCAAGGGATTATCCTCAAGTGTCCAGCCCTCATCGCCAGCTTTAGCTTTCATGGCTTCAGCTTTGATAGATTTTAGGGCGCTAATAAAGCGATCAATCTCCTCTTTAGATTCAGACTCGGTCGGCTCAATCATCAAGGTACCCGCGACAGGGAAACTCATAGTTGGCGCATGGAATCCATAATCCATCAAACGCTTAGCGATATCGCTCTCTGTGATACCAGTCTCTTCTTTGAGCGGACGGATATCGATGATACATTCGTGCGCCACACGACCGTTCTTGCCAGCATAAAGAATAGGGTAGTCATCTTTGAGCTGATCTGCCACGTAGTTGGCGTTTAACAGCGCTAGATTAGTTGCTTTGAGCAGACCATCACGGCCCATCATCGCAATATACATCCACGAAATCGGTAAAATACTGGCCGAACCATAAGGTGCTGCTGATACGGCTGAGCAGTCTTTTTGTGCATTGAATACTGGAACCTGAGTGTGGTTGGCCATAAATGGTGCTAAATGCGCTTGCATACCAATGGGCCCCATACCTGGACCACCGCCGCCATGCGGAATACAGAAGGTTTTATGTAAGTTCATGTGCAGGACATCCGCGCCCACATCCGCAGGCTGCATGATGCCAACCTGGGCGTTCATATTAGCGCCGTCCATATATACTTGACCGCCGTGCTTATGGATCAAATCACAAATCTTACGAATGCCTTCTTCAAACACGCCGTGCGTTGAGGGATAAGTGATCATCAGCGCGCCAAGATTGTCGCTATGCTCTTCACATTTAGCAGTTAAGTCCTCGATATCAACGTTACCATTGTCATCGGTTTTGACCACCACCACTTGCATTCCCATCATGATAGCAGTAGCAGGGTTAGTACCATGCGCCGATTGGGGAATGAGGCAAACATCACGGTTCGGCTGACCTAAAGATTCATGATAACGGCGAATAGCAAGAATGCCTGCATACTCACCAGAGGCGCCAGAATTTGGCTGCATAGATACCGCATCAAAACCAGTAATGGCTTTGAGCTGCTCTTGTAAGCTCTCAATCATCTCAAGATAGCCCGATACCTGATCAAGAGGAGCAAAAGGATGGACATTGGCAAACTCAGGCCATGTGATCGGTAGCATCTCGCTAGAAGCGTTCAATTTCATCGTACAGCTACCAAGCGAGATCATACTACGATTCATTGCTAAGTCTTTGTCTTCTAGAGATTTTAGGTAGCGCAGCATCTCATGTTCAGTATGATGCGAGTTAAAGACCGGATGCGTTAAGATGTCATCCGTACGCAGATGCGTATCGCTCAAAGAAACCGTAGCTGCTTCAGGTAAATCATGACCTTTATTGACAAACAGTTGAGTCAAAACACTAAAGTCTTCTTGATTGCTGATTTCACTAAAAGCTACCGCAAGTTTGGTCTCACCGAAACGCCATAAGTTATAGCCCACATTATCAGCGTTTTCAAATATTTGTGTCGCTAGCTTCTCTGAGCCGCAATCAACCACTACCGTATCAAAAAACTGATCATGCACGACGCTTAGTTTGTTGTCGTCATCGGTATTTTTGATGGCGTCTGCAAAGGCAGTTGCAAAAGCATGAATACGCGTCGCAATGCGTTTAACGCCGCTTGGACCATGATAAACGGCATACATGCCCGCAAGGTTGGCAAGCAGTACTTGCGAAGTACAAATGTTAGAGTTGGCTTTTTCGCGGCGAATATGCTGCTCACGGGTTTGTAGCGCCATACGCAGAGCGGTATTGCCTTGTGCGTCTTTTGAGACGCCAATGATACGACCAGGCGCTGAACGTTTAGCTTTTTCAGAAAAAGCAAAGTAGGCAGCGTGCGGACCACCAAAGCCCATAGGAATACCAAAACGCTGTGTGCTACCTAAAGCAATATCAGCGCCCATATCGGCTGGCGATTTGAGTAGTACTAAGCTCATTATATCGCTTGCAACTGCGGTATAAGTTTTATTGGCTTTGACTGCACTGATTACATCAGTTAGGTCTTTAACATCACCCTCGGCACCAACGTACTGAAATAACGCACCAAAATAGTCACCAGATTTAGCTAATTCAAAGTCGCCAACTACCACATCCCAACCAAAGTATGTAGCGCGGGTACGGATGACGTCTAGCGTTTGCGGGTAAACACGCTCATCAACGAAATACTGGACTGACTTGCTCTTACTCATGCGCTTGGACATGGCCATCGCTTCAGCCGCAGCTGTCGCCTCGTCAAGTAATGAAGCACCAGCCATCTCAAGACCCGTTAGATCAATACAGACTTGCTGAAAGTTAAGTAATGCTTCCAAGCGGCCTTGCGCAATCTCAGCCTGATAAGGGGTGTAGGCAGTGTACCAACCTGGATTCTCAAGCACGTTACGCTGAATGACCGCAGGCATGCGTACCGGTGAATAACCTTGACCGATGTAGCTTTTATTAACGGTGATGTTGTCCGCCATCGCACGCAGTCGAGCTAGGGCAGCGTGTTCACTCATTGCCAGTGGCAAGTCCAGCTCTTTATGCAAACGTACAGGCTCAGGCACTGTCTCGTCAATAAAGTTTGCCATATCATTGTAACCAATAGCACTTAATAAATCGGCTTGCTTGGCATCGTTAGAACCTAAATGGCGATAAACGAATTCCGCTTCGTTGAACAAATCTTTGAAAGTATCAAAGCTAGGTTTTTGCGAATCGTTTTCTTTAGCGCTAGACTTTTGGTCATTAGGGTTTCGAGAGATAGTCATAATAATCCTTGTAAGCTTTAGTAATACAAGCAGTAAGTCTGCTAAACGTAAGTAATAAAGAGTGTCTAATGTTTAGCGTATGAGATTAAACATAATGTACAAATTGGGTTTGATCAAAACGAAACTGGGCACTATAAATACCATTATCAGCGCGCTCACCTGCGCCAATCATCATCACCACATGGTGATCATCACCCAGACCTAGTAGTTTCTTTATCGCTGGCTCATCAAAACCGCCCATCGGACAGCTATCAAACCCATATGCACGCAAGGCAAGCATTAAGTTTTCAGCAGCAAGGGCGGTATTATTAGTCGCCCAGTTTTTAACATCGTCAAAAGTATAATAAGGCGATTTAATAGGTCCCTTAACCCGTCTAACCACTTGGATAGCGCCCCATTTGGCAACGGATATAGCATTTGCAGGTCCACGCAAAAAATCTAGTGTCACTACTTTATTGTAATAATCCTTTACCTTCTTTGGTACAGGAGTAGTTGGGTATTCACGCAGTACTTGCTTAGCGTGATCGTGCCAGTTATCGGTGCGTGCTACTACCGCGATGAGCCTTACTGACGTTTTTGCCGCATTTTGATTCATACAAATTTTGATAGCTTGTTGGCGCTTATCACTACTATCAAGCACATAAAATTCCCACGGCTGCAAATTGCTAGAGTTTGGCGCAAGCATGGCTAAACGAAGACAGTCTGCAAGCACTTCATCAGGTATCGGTTTGTCGGTAAAACGGCGTACCGAACGACGTGATTCGACTACTTGCCGGAACGCTTGCAGATGTGGCGTAGCTTTACCATTATTACTAACCTCTATCTGCCTATCTTGAGCGTCATGTGTAGCAGCGCTATCAATACGGCGACTGACAATACTATTATCAGTAGCACTAACAGTTCTATGAGCGTTCTTATCAGTATCGGCTGGTTTCATTATAGTTCCATAGCAGATATAACTAAAAGAGTAGAGAAATTTGATACAAATGGTCTATACCAGCTTGATTAAACAACTGGCGATAGAGTCTTAATTCAACAAATAAGGAGGCAGATATTAAAGCGTGTTAATATCTGCAAGGTATAAGATCTTATATGGAGGCTAATCAATACACTAAAATAGCGGTTAACAAAAAAATTACAGCTCGTTTTCGTAATCTTCAGCACTCATAAGCGCTTCATAATCTGCTATATTGTCAGGTTTCATTCTAAAGAACCAACCGTCACCATAAGGGTCTGAGTTAATAATCTCAGGATCATCTTCAAGACTCTCATTAATAGCAACGATCTCGCCTGAGATTGGCGCATAGACGTCAGATGCTGCTTTTACAGACTCGACGACTGAGATCTCATCATCAACAGCGATAGTATCACCCACGTCAGGTAGCTCAACAAATACCACATCACCAAGCAGATCTTGGGCATGGTCGGTAATGCCGACGGTGATCGTACCGTCATCTTCTAGACGCAGCCACTCGTGACTTGCAATATATTTTAGTTCAGCTGGAATATTGCTCATAAAATGCTCCTTTGGATAAATTTAAAACACAGGGATGATTATAACTATAAGGATAGCTATAACTAAAGGGTACAAAAATCAATTATCGGTGATGATCAACTAGCAATCAAATACCATTTGTTAAAGGTAGACCCTCACTAAAATCAATCTACTGATCAAATTGCGCTTTACCATTACGTACAAAAGGCAGTTTTAGTACGCGTACATCAACGAATTTACCTTTACCGCGTAGATCAATTTGAACCTTATCATCTTCTGATAAGCTGGCAGGAACGCGAGCAATAGCGATAGAGTTTTTGAGGCTAGGAGAAAAGGTCCCGCTGGTAATGATACCCGTTTGCTCATTATCCGAGCCTTGATTGATGGTAACTTCCATACCTTCACGTAATACTCCGCGAGAGGTGAGTAGCAAGCCCACTTGTTTCATAGCAGTATTGTCATCTTTAGCTTGCTGACGTTTGCTCACCAAGGCTTTGCGGCCAACGAAATCACGATCGTCTTTCAAGGCCAGTGTCCAGCCCATATTACATTCATATGGACTAACACTCTCATCCATATCGTGACCGTAAAGGTTCATACCTGCTTCCATACGCAGCGTATCACGCGCGCCAAGACCGGCAGGTTTAATACCCGAGGCTTTTAGCTGCTCAAAAAAGGCTGGCGCTTCATCGCCATGCATAATGACCTCAACACCATCTTCACCGGTATAACCTGTGCGAGCGACAAACCAGTCTGGGCCTTCAATATCACTTAAGTCGGCACCAACGAACGGTTTTAATTCAGAGAGCGTATCAGCCCAGCTTGGTTTTACTTGTGCCAGCTTTTTGACCGCATTTGGGCCTTGCACGGCAAGCATAGCCAGCTCTTCGCGCTCGTTAAGATCTACCTCGAAACCTTCAGCAACTTTATGGAACTGCGCCATATCTTTATCACGAGTGGCCGCGTTAGAGACGATGCGGTACTCGGTTGCCTCTTCATTCATAAGGTAAACAATAAGATCGTCGATTACGCCTCCTTGCTCGTTTAGCATAGGAGAATATAGCGCTTTGCCCACAATTTTGAGTTTGTCGACATCATTAGCGAGCAGCTTTTGTAGCCAAGCTTTGGCGTCGCTACCTTTGACATCAACTA
Organism: Psychrobacter sp. M4; assembly: GCF_055699795.1. NCBI lineage: Bacteria > Pseudomonadati > Pseudomonadota > Gammaproteobacteria > Moraxellales > Moraxellaceae > Psychrobacter > Psychrobacter sp. M4. The sequence continues at coordinate 1,024,764 of NZ_CM146740.1, forward strand.
TGACCATATGTGAGACATCAAACATACCAGCGTCAGTACGCACTGCGTCATGCTCTTCGATTTGTGAGCCATAATGAATAGGGAGCTCCCAACCAGAGAAGTCCACCAGTTTGCCCTCACTATCGACGTGAGACTGGTAGAGAGGCGTGCGTTTAGGGGTTTGAGTAGTGGAGTTCTGAGAAGTAGCAGTCATGACAAATCCTTGTATTTACGCTATTTATACTTTCAAATATTTTGTACTTGCAAATACAATTTGAATAAGTAAAGTTTAGCGTGTTAACAGTGGTAAGAGGCAATAAGGCAAAGGGGCCTATTGCAAAAAGGGTAGCCCAAAAACAGTAGCCTAAAAAAGCTATAGATCAAACAGACACCAAACGTCTGTTTAAGCAAAAGCCCTATCTGTCCTGTGACCTGAGATTTTCAACATGAACTAAGCATTTAGTTTTAGTAACTTTTATAGATAAGATGCTATATAAAAGATACTATAAAGCTATATTAAAACCTAGTCATGTTTTCTCCCCTTCGGTGGGTAAGTTATTTATACTTACCACTCTCCAGATTTGTTATGCCGCTGCGCTATTGATAAGCTAATAAGTGATAAGCAGTAGCATGCGTTTTTCAGTCCTTTTACCTGAGCGATTGGCAGGGTGGATGCGCCTTCGGTGGTTTATTAATAAAGCTAGACTGCGTATAATAGACACAATCTTTTATCAAAACACTCTCCTGAAAAACGCTTTCATTATGAAAGGTTCACACCCTTTTTACAAGTCTTCAAACGCTTTAAAAGCAATAAACTGATAGAAAATACGATTTACTGAATAAAATGCGTATAAGTTAAGCTTTTAACAAACCTCAACTTGTAAAGCTGGTGATAAGAATACTACCTAAAGTCACTGTTGGTAATAGAGCAAATTATGCTAGGATATTTCAATCTATGTTTGTCTTAAAATTATAATAGGTATTTTTATGCATTGTGATGTCTACAAATTTCCCAAGCACGACGATATGTATGTCTATATTGCTCGCCCCGACTATCCTGATGATACTGACGAAATCAAAGACTGGCTGAGCGTATTACCTAAAGACTTTCGCGCCAGCTTAGGGGTTAGTAAGTTTGTTATACACCTAGATTTGGAAACAACGCCAAAGCTTGCTCGTGTCGATAAAGAAGAAGTACTCTCAAAGCTAAAATCACAAGGTTATTTTGTGCAGATGCCACCACAAGATGTGATGCGTCGTCAAGCAGAATTACGTGCTCTTGAAGCGCAAAACAATATCTATGATTAACAACAATATTTACGATTAACTGCAGGTATCTAAACCCGAATGGATTGGTTAAAAAATATTTTACAAAGCTTACCACTGGATAAAATTAGTGACATTCTCGGTGAGATCGTTATCTGGTGGAGTCAGCTGGTAAGAAACGTTCCTCCTGCTGACCTACCGATGTATGCTTATTTGGGTGGCTCTATTTTAGTGCTACTTTTGTGGATATTGGTCGCCCGTATGATGCCACGTCCATTGGGTGGTATGAGCTGGATGATACTATTTGCAGTTCTTTTAGCACCCGGGACTGCGCTCAGTGACCCCGGTGTGATTGCGCCGGCGAGTATCAGTGTGGTCTATGCCGTCATGATGAAAGATTTTGCGGCCGCGGTTACCAATGCTTTGCCTATTTTGGTTGTTTTAGTGGTGGGACTGTTTATTGGGTTTGTCTGGCAGCTTATACGTGGTGCTTTTGATTCAAGTCTGGATAAAGCACGCTTGCGCACCGCTGAGGACACTCAAGCCAATATGCAGCTGGCGACTGGTAATTATCTGGCAGGTCATACTGCTAAACAAGATAAACAGACCGTTACTCTCAAAAAAACGTCTACGACTGCTGCGCAACAACCCAAAAGAGGATTGCTTACTGAAAAACCGACTAAAATCTCCGTGGCGCAAAAAATTGTTGCAAAAGCTAAAACAGCCAAGAAGTCGGCTGAAGATAATGACATAGAGAAATCTATAACAACAGACAACGAGAATAAAAGTAATAAATGATAATTAGCATTCTGTATTCACTGTTTGCTAGACGTCACAAAAGACACTACTGAGTGTCTTTTTTTACGAACTACCACTGCTTTTTGATAGTAATAGATCAGTTACAGTCTAGCATAGATATAAACGCAAGAGTGTTTTGCTATCAAAGTTAGCTGTGCTAATCTAAATAATCATAAAATGCTAATCGTTCTTAAATACTTTCTTATATAAAATATTTTCTTATTATAAAACACCGATTGATAACCATTATTGAGATTTGACTATGACCACCGCTAATAATACCAAACCAAGCTTTACCGGTACCGATAGCTATATTGCCACTGACGATCTACAACTGGCTGTTAATGCAGCTATGACGCTACAAAAACCACTCTTGATCAAAGGGGAACCTGGTACCGGTAAGACTTTACTTGCCGAAGAAGTGGCAGAAAGCTTAGGTATGCCACTCATTACTTGGCATATCAAATCAACAACTAAAGCTGAGCAAGGCTTGTATGAGTATGACGCCGTATCGCGTCTACGTGACTCTCAATTAGGTGACGACAAGGTTTATGAGATTGGCAACTATATTAAACCTGGTAAGTTGTGGGAAGCTTTTACCAGTAACGAGCGCAGTGTATTGCTGATTGATGAGGTGGATAAAGCAGATATTGAGTTCCCAAATGATTTACTTCACGAGCTAGATAAAATGTCTTTTTATGTTTATGAGACTGGCGAGACCATTACCGCAGAGCAGCGTCCTGTGGTGATTATTACCTCAAATAATGAAAAAGAGCTGCCTGATGCGTTTCTGCGTCGCTGTTTTTTTCATTATATCGACTTTCCAGAAGAGCAAACCATGCGTCAGATTATTGATGTGCATTTTCCTAACATTCAAGAAAAGCTTGTCAATAACGCGCTCGATATTTTTTATAAACTACGTGGTATCAAAGGACTTAAAAAACCACCATCAACGTCAGAACTGGTCGACTGGTTAACGTTATTGTTGGCAGATGATATGGCGCAAGATGAGCTGGAAGAGAACTTACGCGGAGAGAAATCTATCCCGCCGTTATATGGCGCACTACTTAAGAATGAAGCAGATGTGAGCTTGTTACAGCGTTTTGCCAATATGATGCGTCGTTAGTAGCGGCTATATAGATGCTATTGATATAGTGCTATGCCCATTAAAAACATTAGCTAATAAGTGATATGTATCTTATGTTCATAAAACTATTTTATACCTTGCGTACTTATGGTGTTCCTGTCAGCACTCGTGAGCTGCTTGACTTAAACGCAGCGCTTGAAGCGGGGCTTATGATGCAGCCTATTTCATCTACAGAAGATGAGGATTTATACACCTTTGCTAGCCGCGAGGATATGTATCAGCTTATTCGCCTGTGTATGGTCAAAGATGAGCGTCACTTTGATAAATTTGATCGCGCGATGGCTGATTATTTTGAGGGCGTAGACAGTGTAGACATTGATGAGTTGATGGCAAAACTCACTGATATTCCCAAAGAATGGCTGGATCTAAAGCTTGATCCAAAAAACTTAACGGACGAGCAGCGACGACTGCTCAAAAAATATGGCTCTCTTGAGGAGCTGATGAAAGCTTTAGAGGAGCGTCTTCAAGAGCAAAAAGAGCGTCATCAAGGTGGCAGTAAATGGGTAGGTACCGGTGGTACTTCACCGTTTGGTGCTTATGGTGAGCACTCTGAGGGAGTACGAGTGGGCGGGGAGTCGCGCAAGCGCAGTGCGGTTAAAGTCTGGGAGCAGCGCAAATACCGTAATCTTGACGATGATAACCTGCTGGGCACACGCCAAATTCAAATGGCACTACGCAGTTTGCGTCAGTTTGCGCGCACCGGTAGCGCTGATGAGCTAGATATCCATGAGACCATTAAACGCACTGCTAAAAAAGGTTTACTTGATATTCAGATGCAAGCTGAGCGTCGCAACCGCGTTAAAGTACTGATGTTATTCGATGTTGGTGGTAGTATGGATGTGCACGTCGAAGCTTTAGAAAAGCTGTTCTCTGCTGCTAAAAATGAATTTAAAACGCTAGAGTTTTTCTATTTTCACAACTGTCTGTATGACTATGTTTGGCAGGATAACAATCGTCGCCACAGCGCCCCTATGCCAACCTTTGATCTTCTTAACAAATATGGCCGAGAATATCGTGTTATATTCGTCGGTGACGCTTCAATGTCACCATATGAACTATTCTCAGTAGGCGGCAGTGTTGAGTATATGAATCATGAAGCAGGCGCGGTGTGGTTGAAGCGAGTAATAGATCATTTTGATAAGGTGGCTTGGTTAAACCCTGAAGAACCTGCTTACTGGTCTTTTACTCAAACTATAGGTGAGATCAAAAAATTAGTTGATGATCAGATGTATCCTATGACATTACATGGCATAGAAGAGATGACTACTTATCTAGCAAGGTAAAATAGTACTCATATAAGCGTTACCTTTACCTGTAACTCTGATAAATGTATGTTGTAAATATGTTTTATATACTAAACTGCTAATAATACTGAAATTCTTATTAATTAACAATTGATCGATTTTTAGTTGATGAATGGTAAAACTGATATAGCTTTTATTCGATATTAAGTAAAATTTTTGACACTACCTGTGTTGACTATCAATTTTTAACGAAAAACCTCAAACCTTTATTACTAAGGTTTGAGGTTTTTTTATATTTACAAAGCAAGCTAATGCTAGAGCTACATTAAAAATAGTTTAGATATTTTATCAAGATATAACTTATATCTAATAAACTTTAGTTTATTTAGTGAGTAACCTGACGAGCGGTAGTAAATAACTTACCAACGGTATTGTTACTATAGACGTAAATTCGTTAATATGAATATATAGATTCGGAAACATGAATATACATGGCAGCAATCGTATTACAGTATAAAACGTTCTAGTCACTTAGACCTTGATAAGGGTTACATTTTCTAAAGTGTAATTTTTATCAAGGTCTATGCGTTAAAACTAGATATCGTCCTATTTTGTAATTCAAATGCTCTAAATAACGAATTTTAGTTTGTTTTCATACTCAGTAGGTTTATTCAGGAATACATACTATGAATCACAATTATAAAGTCATTTGGAACGACGCCCTAAAATGTTTTACTGCAGTTGCTGAGCACGCTAAAGCCTGCGGTAAATCATCAAAATCGTCTGTCACCTCAAGCGCTATAAGCTCGTCTAACAATATGATGTCTATTGTTACTACCAAAAGCTCATCTGTTTTGCGCTTAAGTAAGCTGCGCTCAACCATGGTAGCAGCAGGCTTAACAAGTCTAGCACTTAGTCTATCTGTACCGGCTGTCGCTGCAGTTGGTGTCAATGGAGGTGTTGGAGATGGTACTGCTATCTCTGCCTGTATCAACGGTAATCAAAATGCTAATTCTGGACTTAATTCAGAAACTGATCCTAACGCTATAGCTAGCTACAATATAGCTATAGGCTGTTCGACAAGTACTGAAACTACTCAGATTAGAATTGCTGATAGACAAAATCCAAACTATACAGGGACAACCTTCACTCCGAACAATCAAATTGTAGGTTCAGTAGCTATTGGTACAGGTTCTAGAGCTGATATTGAGATGGGTCTAGCGGTAGGTCAATATGCAACTACTAGTGGTCTCTCCGGTGTAGCGATCGGTACGGGCACGCTCTCTAGTGGCAATACGGCTATTGCTGTAGGTCGTCAGTCTGTCGCTACTGGTAATTATTCGCAAGCTATGGGTAATGTAGCCTCGGCTACTGGTGATGGTTCATTAGCTATTGGTCACTCTACGACTGCAACAGGTTATCGAGCTATTGCTATTGGCGCTGCAGATATCGAAAACGCTACGCCAAGCTTCGGTCAAGCAGGTGCCAATTATCAACCAGTAGATCAAACCACAGCTTCTGCTCGAGACTCTATCGCGTTTGGTAGCGGTGCGCAAGCTACCACTGAAGGAGCCGTGGCACTAGGTAGCGGTTCTAATACTGCAACTAATGCCAATAGCGTAACTAGTGCTACTATTAATGGCAATACTTATGGCAACTTTGCTGGATCAACCAATATTGCAGCTGGTGATCAAATATCCGTTGGCGCAAGTGGACAAGAACGTCAAATCAAAAACGTTGCTGCAGGTAACGTAACAGCAACCAGTACAGATGCTATTAATGGCAGTCAGCTGTTTTCAGTTGCCGACACTCTAAATGAAGGCATCAGCAACAATACCACCAACATTACCAACAATGCCAACAGCATTGAGGCAGGTATTAATTTTGGCAACGGTACTACCAATAACAACTTTGCATTAGGCGATACCATCGCTGTGACTGGTGATGATAATCTAACTTCGGTAACTACGGCTAACGGGGTACAGGTTCAACTAAATAGAGATTTAGCGCTAAATAGCGTTACTACTGGTAATACACTTGTTGATAATGACGGTATAACGCTAACAGGTGGTAGCAACCAAACCATTAGACTTAGCAATAACGGTCTAAATAATGGCGGCAATAGAATTACCAATGTAGCTCGAGCCACTGAAGGCACGGACGCGGTCAACTTTGATCAATTAAACGAAGTGCGAGACAGCGCTACTTCCGCTAACCAAGGTTTTAACGTTAGTGCTCAAGGCGATAACTCGAGTACAGTAAGACCGGGCGATAGCGTTGATTTTAATAACCAAGATGGCAATATTACGGTATCTAAAGATGCTGATAGCAACGATGTCAGCTTTGATTTAAACCAAAACGTTAATTTAGATAGTGCAACCTTTGGCGATGTAGTGATCTCAGCTAATGGTCTAGATAATGGTGGCAATACTATTACCAATGTTGCTAATGGGACAGTTGCTCAAGGTTCTAGCGATGCTATAACTGGCGATCAGCTCAACAGTACAGCAGATTCTATTGCCAGCGTAATTGGTGGCAATACTGTGAACAATGGCGGTATCATTACCACGACTAATATCGGCGGTACTGGTCAAGATACTATCGATGGCGCTATCGGATCTATTCAGCAAGGCACGGCAGATACTAATGAAGCAGTTTCTAACAATACTACCAACATTGCCACCAACACCACTAACATTACCAACAATACCAATAGGCTTGACGGTGGTCTTAATTTTGGCGCTGATAATGGTAATAATATTAATAAACCGATAGGAGATGGTAGCGTTCTTAGCTTTGTGGGCGATAATAATATCACTACTACAACTGAAGGTAGCAGTATCCGATTTAACCTGAACGGCAATATTAACGTAGATAGTGTTACAACGGATAGAGTTGTCGCTGGAAACACAACGATCAATAACAACGGCTTGACTATCACTGGTGGTCCAAGTGTTACCACAGAGGGTATTGATGCTGCAAACACGGTTATTACTAATGTAGCCGATGGGGTGAATGTCAACGATGCCGTTAACCTAGGTCAACTTAATAGTATTGATAGACAAGTTAATGGTCAAATCGCAGATCTTGATAGAGATATCAATGATTTGGGATACCGAGTAGATGACGTAGAAGACGATGCTAATGCCGGTATTTCAGCGGCGATGGCGATGTCTTCGCTACCACAAGCTTATCTTGCCGGTAAATCAATGGTAGGTGGGGGTATTGCTTCATATAACGGCGAGAGTGCAGTTGCCATTGGGGTATCAAGAGTCTCTGACAACGGTCGCTGGGTGATGAAAATAAATGGTACAGCAGATACTCAAGGTAATGCTGGCGGTGCTGTCGGTGCAGGCTTCCATTTTTAACTCAATCAAAATGCATTAGGATAATGTCTGTGCTCAAGTAGGCAGACATTATCAAACGACTTGCGTAAATCACTCACGACACATTAAGGAAAAAACAATGAATCTATCTATATACCGCTATGGGCTTCTAACCACAGCTCTTACATTTGCAGTAACTGGCTGTACTTGGCATGTAAGCCCAGGAGCACAATACGGCTCTGTTAATCCTGATGAGCTAGTATTTCCTGATCAAGCCCAAGCATGGCAAAAAGAAGGCAAAATCGTTGAACAAAGCGATGTTGCCAAGATCAAAGTTGGTTTTACAAAAGAAGAGATTGCGCAGCTGATCGGTACGCCGCATTTTCAAGAAGGATTTAACGCCCGCGAATGGGATTACATTCTTAAATTCTATGATATGGATAATAATGTCGAGACCTGTCGCTACAAAGTTATCTTTGATAATGGCTATGAAGGTAAGCTGCGTGGCGATCGGTTCCAAGCCACCGAAATTTATTGGCAACCTGCTTCCTGCGCCAAATACAGTCAAGCCATGTAATAATTTAATTAAACCATAATTTTATAAATAAAAAAGCAAGATAATTACGAAGCAAGATAGTCACATAGTCGCTATCTTGCTTTAATTTTTAGCCAATACAAGTCTTTGAATTTGCCAATCTTTTACAGAGTTTAAATGCTCAAACCATTTGAATCCCTGAATAATAAGTCACCCTATCATCCCGTAAAAACCCAGCTAAGCCCAATCCATAACGCTGGGCAACTCGTACCGCTGTACTGGTAGGCGCGGACATACCGACGAGCCAAGGCAGACGTATACGGATAGATTTTTGTACCAACTCAATTGATAACCGCGAAGTCATCACCACACATTCAACCTTTCTCTTATGGCGTAGCTGCCAGCCAATAAGTTTATCAAGCGCATTATGACGCCCTACATCTTCAAACAAATATAACTTCTCTGCTTGCATAGTCGCAGCGGCATGGACAGCACCAGTAAGCTGATGAGTATGCTGCGTTGTATTTATCTGTGTTCGGATGTTGAGTAGATAATCAAGACTAGGTTTGGCGCTTTGAGTGTCTACCATCTTTTGACTATAAAGGTTTAAATCGGGTAAGGCTTGGTTTAGGCCGGTGATACCGCACATACCGCAGCCAGTACGGCCTGCTAGCTGTCGCCTTTGGGCTTGAATACGCTGGTGACAGCGCTGGTTTAAAACCAGCTCAACTACATAAGTATCATAGTCAAGCAGATGCTCAGACAAGGACTCAAACAGTAGCGAGTCGTCGGTTGAAGCGGGGGTAAAACTTTGAAAGCTAGCTATATCAGTAAGATGAGTGACCTCCCAATCCAGCAGCTCATGACTGTGCTCAATCAATCCTTCACTGAATAAAAAGCCAATAGCCAAATACTCTAGCTGGCTTGGGCTTGCCATCAGCACTGCATAGTGAATGCCATTAATAACGATAGCAACCGCTGCTTCTACTGCCAAACTTACCGGTTTACTTTCAACATATGGCTGATTAAACTGCTTGTCTTCATAATTATCCAATAAATAATAATATTTTTGCGTCAAATGGGGGCGTGCAAGCGGTGTTACAGAAGAAGGCAATAGAGTATCAGTTAAGACAGGTGATTGAGGTTTATCAATCATATTGCAAGATGTTGTATAAGATACCGAATCAGATGATGTATCGGTTTGGGGTAGGGTATTTACTAAGACGCGAGTGTGTTCAGTTATCATAGAGTTTACTTTTAACCTAGGTTTCAGTCCTCGTTTTAATTATTATTGTTAATTATCTACTATAGACTGTTCACTACCAACCAATCATTAATAGTTGAGGTGCTTATAAATTAACATCAGCGAAACAAATATAGCGTAGTCAATGATGATTCAACTACGCCATATTTAAAGCCGTCAGGTTAAGCAGAAGCTACCAATCCATCTACGCTACTGTTTTGCACTCGATTATTGACTTTACTTTGCTCGCGACTATCGGCAGCTACGCGCTCCAAAATTACGGTCGATGATTTATAAGCCGGAATGTGTGATTCTGGCGCATGCGTATCCAAATCAAATAAATCATTACACTCAGGATAGTAGGCGGCAACTGCGTTAGAAGCGATATCCATCTCAGTCAAAATCAGCGGCCCAAGGGTACGTGCTTGATTACTACTGTCTTTACGGGTCACTACCACGCTATCGCCCTTTTGCCAGCCCAAGCGGCTGATCTCATCTGGATGCATAAAGAGTACATCACGGCGATTGGTTTGACGATAACGATCGTTATAGCCAAAAATCATAGTATTAAACTGGTCATGACTACGTACACTGGTAAACTGCCAGACCTTTTGCTCATTTTGCTCAGCGCTCTGTTTATCAGCAGCTTTGCCATCAGTCGTTGAGGTCTCCTCTGCCATTTGCTGAGCGACATAAGTAATCGGATACTGCGGTACTTCGATTTGAGCTTTGCCGCTATCGGTATTCCAGACCCGATGACGCGCTGGATGATACAGATGAAAACCACGCTCGCTCTCGCGGATACGCTGATTAAAGTTTTCAAAACCATCAATAGCCTGTGCGACATAATCACGAATAAGGTCGTAGTCCTCACTCAGTGCTTGCCAATCTATATCTGTTTTATTGGCTAGTACATGAGTCGCCATATCAGCAATTATTTGGGTTTCGGACTTTATGGTATCACTAACAGGTTTTATAGCGCCTTTAGTAGCAACGATCTGGCACATAGAGTCTTCAATAGTCGCAAACTGCTCGCCTTTGGTGGTGACCAGACTTTCAATTCGGCTAAGGCAAGGCAAAATGATATTGTTTGCGCCCGGATATAGCATAGTACCATTAAGCTTAGTACCGACAAAAACGTTTAGTTCGTTGTCGCTCAAAGCTTGTTGAATGGCGCTGGTATTTGGTGCTGCGACTGCAAAATTACCACCCATGCCCATAAAGGCTTTTAGCTTACCATCAATCATTGCCTTTGCGCCTGCAACGACATCATAACCGTCTTCACGTGGCATAGGACGCTTAAAAACACGCTCAAGGCTGTCTAATAGCTCTTTTTTAGGACGCTCATGAATGCCCATGGTTCTATCGCCTTGCACATTAGAGTGGCCGCGAATCGGTGAGGCGCCAGCGCCATCAATACCGATCATGCCCATAAGCAGCAGTAAATTAGTAATCATCGCCACATTATCCTCGCCTTGAACATGCTGAGTGATGCCCATGCCCCACGTGCAAATGGTCGCTGGACTTTCGGCAACTAATTTTGCCAGTTTAACAATCTGAGCTTGCACAATACCGCTGCCACGTTCAATATCTGTCCAAGTTTGCTCATCAAGCCACTCTTTTAAGGACTCAAAACCTGAGGTATGCTCGGCAATAAAGTCATGGTTGATTTTATCATTCTCAACGAGCCATTTTGCCATACCTGCTAATAACGCCGTATCGCCGCCGATTTGAATTTGAATGACTTCATCTGTCATCTTGTCGCTTTGCGCAGCTGCCATGTGTGTTGGTTTCTGCGGATTTCTAAAGGCACTTAACCCTTGCTCACGCATAGGATTAATGGAGATGATTCTACAGCCTTCTTTATGCGCATGTGCTAGCATCTCAAGCATACGCGGATGATTGGTTGCAGGATTGTGCCCAAAAGACAAGAGCAGTTTGGCTTTTTCAAAATCTTCTAACATAACAGTGGCTTTACCGACGCCCAATTGTTTACCAAGCATAACGGAGGTTGGCTCATGGCACATGTTGGAGCAATCAGGCAAGTTATTGGTGCCAAAACAGCGTACAAATAGCTGATACATAAAGGCTGGCTCATTAGTCACGCGGCCTGAGGTATAAAATAATGCCTCATCCGGCGAGCCAAGTTTGTTTAGCTCTTCAGCGATAATCTTGTAAGCATTTTCCCAAGATATAGGGACATAACGGTCCTCTTTAGCATCATAACGCACAGGCTCTGATAAACGTCCGCTGTGCTCAAGCTCATAGCCATTCCATTTTTGTAACTCTGTAACCGTATACTTTTTAAAGAATTTGGCATCGGCCTTAGTAGACATAGCTTCACTAGCGATGACTTTTATACCAGTCTCACACACATCAAGTGCTTTATAAGACTTGTGGTCGGGCCACGCGCAGCCTGGACAATCAAAACCACTTTTGGGCTGGTTGCTCTTTAGAACACTTAAACTGCCACGCGTAAAGGCTTTATAGTCCATAAGCTTACGAGTAGAGGCAACTAGTGCTGGCCAACCGGCAGCAGGATGATCATAAATAGGGATTTTGCGCATGACAGACCTCACAGATAGCAATAATATAAATAATTGGCGATAAATAATCATAACCAATGCAGTCTATAAATAGCTAGCAGAAACTTAATAATATCAATATCTTTACAAATATCCTTATTTTATATAAACAAAACCCTCAAGAAATCTAAATTTTTTGAGGGTTAACTTATGGTTTGGTTTTTGAAAAATCTAACTCAAAATCAAACTATCATCATCAACCTTTTCACCGCGAGTTTGCTCAAACATATCAAGTAGATCATGGACGGTCATATCTTTACGAACGTCACCTGCCACATCCAAGACTACTTGGCCTTGATGGAGCATGACAGTGCGCGTACCATGCGCCAGCGCTTGTTGCATAGAGTGGGTGACCATCATAGTGGTAAGATCGTTATCAGTCACGATTTTGTCAGTTAATTCTAAAACAAAAGTAGCGGTCTTGGGATCAAGGGCAGCGGTATGCTCATCGAGCAATAAGATTTTAGAGGGCTGCAAGGATGCCATCAGCAAGCTTACGGCTTGCCGTTGACCGCCAGATAACAGACCCATACGGTCGGTCAGACGATTCTCAAGTCCAAGCTTGAGTACCGATAACTTTTCGCGGAACAAGTCACGGTTATTTGGATTAAGGGCAAAGCTTAAGCCTCTTTTGCCGCCACGCTTATAGGCTAGCGCCATGTTCTCCTCAATAGTGAGCGCTTCACAAGTACCAGCCATCGGGTCTTGAAACACGCGTGCGACCCAGTGCGCGCGCTGATGCGCAGTTTTTTTGGTGACATCGATCTCATTGAGCAAAATTGAGCCACTATCTACGCGCGTGGTACCGCTAACGGCGTTTAAAAACGTTGATTTGCCCGCACCATTGGTGCCAATAACCGTGACAAACTCACCATTAGCGATATTTAAATCAATACCGCGTAGAGCCGGGTTTTCGATAGGGGTGCCGGGGTTAAAGGTCAGGCGTAAATCTTTGGCTTGCATCATAACTATACTCTCCTATGCTTACTTATTAGCGCAGTAGCTTTAGGTTCTGACTCTACGAGTCAAAAACTTAGTTTTGGCTTTTGGCAGTACCAAAGCAATCACGACTAATAAAGCGGTAATTAGATTCAAGTCCTGCGGGCCAAAGCCGATGCTTCGTAGTGTATCACTGGATAAAGCGACCTGGATAAATAGCTTATAAAGTACCGCACCTATAATAACGGCAAAGGTGATCAGCCAAATACGCTTGGCAGGAATAATGGTTTCACCGATGATAACAGCGGCCAAACCGATGACAATCGTACCGATACCGATAGAGATGTCCGCGCCACCTTGAGTTTGTACAAATAATGCTCCGGCCAAAGCGATTAAACCGTTAGAGATGGCCATCCCAATAATGGTCATCTTTGAGGTATTAATACCTTGGGCTTGTGCCATTCTAAGATTAGAGCCAGTCGCACGCATTGATAGGCCAGATTCAGTGCTATAAAACCAATCTAAAAACAGCTTAGCTACTATAACCACGACGCCAATGATTAGGCAGCGCATCCAAAAGCCATTGCCATCGTTCACCAGCGTACTAAATACAGTGGTTTCACCAAGTAGCGGTAGGTTCGGCGCGCCCATGATACGCAGATTAACCGAATAGAGCGCCACCATGACCAAAATACTAGCAAGTAGCTGTAATATACCCAGCTTAACATGGAGCCAAGCGGTGACAATACCAGCGACGGAGCCGGCTAGCATACCAAATAAACAAGCAATCCATGGATTAATACCAGAGATGATAGCAACGCCTGCGACTGCGCCGCCCAAAGGAAAGCTACCGTCGGCAGTCAAATCAGGAAAATCAAGGGTACGAAATGAGATAAGTACACCTAGAGCTACAAGGCCATAGATAAGACCACTTTCAAGCGCACCGAAAAAAGCGATAAGAGACATAAGGGATCAGTAAGTCATAACCAAGCGGTGAATTTAACAGATGAAGCAATCTGCAGTTAGGATGAAGCAAATTAAACCATCAAAACATTATCGTTTTGCTAATCTTTATGCGAATAGTCGTACCAATAGTTTTGCTAATAATAAGATACTTATTTACTGACTACAAAAAACAAGCCCAGCTTATGACTTGCCAGCTGGGTTGTTCTTATGGCTTGTCAATAATGTCAGATCTCTATTCTACCACTTCTGCCGCTTGATCAATAACCGCTTGTGGTATGGTAATGCCTTGATCAGCAGCATTTTTTGGGCTGACGTATAAGTTTAACATTTGCGGCGTGTATACAGGGATGTCACCTGCGTTTTCGCCGTTTAAAATGCGAGCAACAATTTTGCCAGTTTCGCGTCCAAGACTATAGTAATCGACACCTAGAGCTGCAATAGCGCCACGTTCAACGGAGCTAGTATCAGATGCTATAAGCGGAATTTTGCTCTCTTTGGCGACCTGCGACAAGGATTCATAAGCTGAGACCACATTATTATCAGTTGAGGTATAGATCATATCGACTCTATCTTCAAGGCTACGCGCCGCCATGGCAATATCATTACTACGCTGCGCTGGCGCTTCAACTACATTAATACCAAGTGGGGTAAGCTTTTCTTTTAGGTTTTGCAAAATAATGGTTGAGTTGACTTCACCTGGGCTATAAACATAACCTACATTCTCTAAGCCCGGAATGATTTGGCGCATCAGCTCAATTTGCGGCTCATAAGGCAGAGCGTCGGAGCCGCCAGTGACATTGGTACCAGAACCATCAAGACTAGGTACGAGTTTTGCTGCGACAGGATCAGTAACCGCTGAGAAGACCAGAGGAATAGTACTGGTTGCAGCAGCAACCGACTGCGCTGATGGGGTACCAATAGCGACGATAACGTCTGCTTCATCGGCGACAAATTGCTTGGCAATCTGTCCGGCAGTCGCGGTATTACCTTGCGCACTTTGGAAGTTAACCTCTAAATTCTCGCCCTCATTAAAACCTTGATCTGCTAGCTCATCGATTACTCCTTTACGCACATCATCAAGTGCTGGATGCTCAACGATAGCGGTGATCGCTACAGTTTTGGCGGGTACTGTCGTATCACCGCCTACTGCGCCATCTACGGTATTTGGATCATCAGTTGGCGACTGGTTACAGCCAGTCAATATAGCAGTGCAAACGCCGCCCCATAATAAAGCTTTAGCAAAACGGTTTTGATATAACATAGATGTTGCTCCTAAAAGTGATAGTGTGTCCCTACAAAAAAGACGCTAAATAATAATCTTAATGCCAGTGGTTAGTTGGCAGTCTCAGTACTGCCTTTTTCATCAACGTTAATGGCATTTGCTATTACTTCAGCTGGCAAATTTATCCCCTGTGCTGCCGCGTGTTTGGGGCTAACATATAAAGTTAAGTCGTTCATAACTTGGGGCTCAATCGTATTAATCGCTTCACCATTTAATACGCGATAAACCATCTTGCCAGTAACGCGGCCAAAGTCGTAGTCATTGACACCAAGCGCTGCTGTAGCACCGCGGCGTACGCTGAACTCATCAGAGGCAATTACTGGGATTTTGAGCTCGTTAGCAGCATTGGCCATGGCCTCAAAGGCAGATACAACGTTATTGTCAAGAGAGGTATAAATAACATCCGCGCGGCCATCAAGGCTACGCGTCGCCATAGCAACATCGGTAGGACGATTAGCAGTTAAATCTAATATCTCAAGTCCACGAGCAGGAGCGGCGGCTTTAAGCTGGTTTAGCACTGACACCGAATTGGCCTCACCTGGGCTATAAACATAACCGATCGTCTTAGCATCAGGAGCAATTTGCTGAATCAGATCTAACTGCGGCTCAATAGGCAACTGACTGGATAATCCCGTTACGTTATCTTGCATGGGTACATTGTTTTCATCGATCAGTTTGGCCGCTAACGGATCAGATATTGCCGTATAAACCACTGGAATATTGGTGGTTGAGGCGACTACAGACTGCGCAGAAGGCGTTGAGATGGCAACAATAGCGTCAGGCTCGTCACCTGCGAACTGCTTGGCAATTTGTCCAGCCGTACCCAAATTACCTTGAGCGCTTTGAAAGTTGATGGTTAAATTTTCTTCTTCAACATAACCGTTGTCGGCTAGCTCCTCTACGATACCGCGCCTAATTTCATCAAGTGAAGGATGTTCGACAATTTGAGTAATGGCTAAGCTTTTAGCAGGCTTGTCAGTAGCTATAGCACTATCGGTAGCAGGAGTGGGTTCCGTAGATGAATTCGAGCATCCCATCAAGCCAAACGTACTGATGGCACTGATAGCTGCGCCATATAAGCTTAAGCGTAGAGTAGTAGCAATAGTCATTATTAGTTTAACTCTTAGGTTATAAAATTTAGATCAGACCGACAATTTATCAAGACTTTATTATCAACACTTTCAATCAACATTTCGCTAGGTAGTACTAAATGTTGTTAGGTATTACCAAATATTAAATGTTGTTTGGTAGCTGTTATATGAGCATTAGTCATTAAAGTTAATGGCTATATTATGACAGTCCTGTAACTAATCGCAATAAAAAAATAAAGCGTATTCGTCATAAAGCCGTTATAACAAAAAAAAGATGCCACTATGGACATCTTTTTTAGAGTTGATTGCCTTTTCTAGGGAGCTTGTTAGGCCAAATGATCACCGATAATACACTCATCAGGCAAAGTCACTACAGTTAGCCCCGTTTTCGGATCGCCTGTCGATAGGACCATACCTTCTGATACGCCAAATTTCATTGTGCGTGGAGCCAAATTAGTCACACAAATAACTTTTTTGCCCATCAATTGCTCAGGCTCATAAAACTTACGAATACCACTAAATACATTACGCGGCGCATCTTCGCCAACGTCCAAGGTAAACTGCAAGAGCTTATCCGCGCCTTCGACATAATCACAAGCGATGACATGAGCTACTTTCATATCGACCTTAGCAAAGTCTTCAATACCGATATAATCGATTTGTTCTTCGTTATTTACAGCCACTTCTTTTTTCTGCGCGTTTTGATTAGCAGGAGCGACATCTTGTGCAGCGTCTTTGCTCTCACCTAATGACGCTTTTGAGGCCTCAACCATAGCATCAATATCCTTTTTATCTATACGCTGCATCAAAGGTTTAAATTTATTTATTTTATGACCAAGTAACCACTGATTGCGGCTATGAAAGCTTAAATCATCAATATTTAAAAACGTTTTGGCGTTATCAGTCAGCTCTGGCAGTACTGGTGCGAGATAAACCATCAATTGACGGAAAATATTGATAGCCACTGAGCACACATCTTGTACTTCTTGTTCAGTGCCTTCAAGTTTCGCCAGCGCCCATGGTTTCTTCTCATCGATATACTCATTCGCTTTGTCCGCACACTGCATAATCAGGCGCATAGCACGCGAAAACTCACGATTCTCATAAGCGGCAACGATCTCGTCACCAGTCTTAGTGATGTCATCTAACAGGCGCGGCTCAGCGCAAACCTCGGTTAGCATACCATCGTGCTTTTTGACCAAAAACCCAGCGCTACGACTGGCAATATTGACCACTTTTCCAACCAAGTCGGAGTTGACCTTTTGCATAAAGTCTTCTAAATCAAGATTAATATCTTCAACCTTGTCAGAGAGCTTGCTGGCGAAGTAGTAACGTAGGTATTCAGGATGTAGATGCTCAGCATAGGTCTCAGCTTTAATAAAAGTACCGCGCGATTTACTCATCTTCTCGCCGTTTACCATCAAAAAGCCGTGCGCAAAAACACCTGTTGGCGTACGAAACTCGCTACCAGCCAGCATCGCCGGCCAAAATAGCGCATGAAAATAAACAATATCTTTACCGATGAAGTGATAAACCTCAGTTTTGTGCTCATTCTCCTCGGTCCAGTAACGATCAAAATCAAGCTCGTTTTCAGTACCTTTAAGCTGCTCACACAGGTTCTTAAAGCTTGCCATATAACCGACAGGCGCATCTAGCCAAACATAAAAGTATTTATCTGGTTCATCACTTGGAGTATCTGGTATCTGAAAACCAAAGTAGGGCGCATCCCTAGAGATATCCCAGCTGGCAAGACCAGCATCGAACCATTCTTGTAGTTTGTTAGCGACCGAAGGCTGCAAACGATCTTCACTGCGCGTCCAATCCTTTAAAAATTGCTCAAACTCTGGTAGATCGAAAAAATAGTGCTTAGAGACTTTTAATACAGGGGTCGCATCCGATAAGGTAGAGCGCGGTTCGATCAAATCAGTGGCGTCATAAGTAGTACCACAAACTTCGCAGTTGTCACCATATTGGTCAGGAGAACCGCATTCAGGACAAGTGCCTTTCACAAAACGATCTGCTAAAAACAGCTTCTTCTCAGGATCAAAAAGCTGCTCAACGTCATGAGTGGAGATATGACCGGCGCTATTAAGACGGCGATAAATTAGCTCTGAGAAGTACTTATTCTCTGGCGAATGAGTAGTATAGTAGTTGTCGTAATTGATTAAAAATTTATTAAAATCAGCTTCATGCGAAGCTTTGACAGTAGCGATTTGCTCCTCGGGCGTGATGCCATTCTCTTCTGCTTTGAGCATAATGCTAGTACCATGGGCATCATCGGCGCAAACATAAGTGACTTGATGACCTTGCGCCTTCATTGCACGCGCCCAAATGTCAGTTTGAACATGTTCTAACATATGCCCTAAATGAATATAGCCATTAGCGTAGGGCAGCGCACTGGTTACTAGAATCTCACGCACTTTTATCACCTTTATTTGATATAAAGCTTTGTTGTAAAGCTAAAGAATTAAATGTTAAAAATGGTGACTATGATAGCGTAATTCAATTGCATTTGTCATAAATAAAGAACAAAACCCACTCAGCGCTAGACTAAGTGGGCTTCAAAAATTTAACTGTTTTGAATTTAGAAAGTTTTAAAACGAACCAAACAAAGTGCCTAAGGTAATAACTGCTGTCACAGCGATCAAAGGGATAACCATAGTAACCACTGCTAGATTGAGATAAGACTGTCTATGAGTAAGACCACAAATGGCAAATAAGGTAATCACCGCGCCGCTATGCGGTAGGGTGTCAAGACCACCTGCTGCCATGACCGCCACTCGGTGCATAAGCTCCGGATCGATACCCGCTTCAACAGCCATACGCAAATAATCCTCGCCGAGGGTTGCAAGCGCGATACTCAAACCACCAGAGGATGAGCCAGTAATACCAGCAAGGGTAGTCATTGCGACCGCCTCTGAGATCAAAGGGTTGTTAGGGTTTAGGTTTAAGATACTATCACGAATAATAAGGAAGCCTGCTAGAGAGGCGATAACGGCTCCATAACCTACTTCTGATGCTGTGTTAAAAATTGGCAGCATTGAATCATAAGTACCACGGTTAATAGTCTTTTGTAAGTTATTCCAGTGTCCTATCCGCAGTACAATCAATACCAAAATAGCGATAACCAGCGAGATAATAATAGACCACAGGCCCAATGAGCCATCAATATTTAGATCGGGAAACTGAGTTTGCAGATCAGTAAAGTCCAGCGATGGGAAGATGGCATAGGTAAGAAGAGCGTTTAGCGCAATAACCAAAACTAGCGGTATCATAGCGACTACAAACGAGGTTTGATGAGTATTTCGTGCTTGAGCTGGGCTGGCTAAATTGCTTTGTGCCACATTAACTTGAGCATCGCTTGTTGGTTCTTTTTTGGCATCAATACCGCCAACGCCTACGTCTTCATCATCGTGCTGACCGTAGCCTTCGCCTGCAGCGTTAGCTTTGCGCGCGCGCGACTGTAGCCATAACCAGCCACCAAAGAACATGATAGAGCCGCCAATAATACCTAAGATAGGAGCGGCGAAGACGTTAGTATTGTAATAAGGAATAGGAATCGCGTTTTGAATAGCTGGTGTACCGGGTAGGGCAGTCATGGTAAAGGTGAATGACCCAAGTGCGATAGCAGCTGGTATTAAACGCTTAGGAATATCAGCGGCTCTAAATAAGTCTTTGGCAATAGGATAAATGGCAAAGGCCACAACGAACAAAGACACGCCGCCATAAGTTAAAATTGCGCAGACCAAAATGACCGCTAAGATAGCCTTGCTGGCGCCAAGTTTTTTGACTACCGTATCGGCAATCGCTGTTGCAGCGCCCGAATCCGCCATCAAACGCCCAAAGAGCGCGCCTAATAAAAATATAGGAAAAAACTTGAGTAAAAATCCGCTTAAAGCACCCATAAAGACGTCAGTATAGGTGGGAATACTACTTAAAAAGTCTCCTGATAAAAACACTGCCAGCGTCGCCATAATCGGTGCTAGAATCAGCACAGAATAGCCACGATAAGCGAAAAACATCAATAAGAACAAGGTAATAACAATAGCAAGGGTACTGAACATGGACGCCTCTCCTTGGCATATATTAGACATGAAGTATGGATTGCTTGCCTATTACAATCAATAAGAATAAATTAGTCAACTTAATATTGATAAAATCATTTTTACTTTAAATCTTTATTAGCATAATTTTCTTTTAGCCGCTAATAGGTCTACCAGTGGCTTGATTTTATTATCTAGTCGTTGCAAGATTAATATGTTAAGTTAGCAAGGCAAGGCTGATAATACACAGGTATGCTAGCTCATTACAAGCGGTACTGATAGCTATAATCAAATCATTTTATTAGCTGATATTTATAATAATTGATGTATAAGTACATAAGATTAATGAATGTTTTTGTATCGCTTAACAATGAGCATCGAAATTTACAAGGAATGTAGATATGTTCAAAGCTATGACTAACGCTAGCGTCCAGCTAGTAAATCGCTACCTCCCATCCCCCTTCGTATTTTCAATCATCTTAACCCTTATTGCTTTTGTCGTTGGTCTTGCTATTACAGGTCAAAACGTTATCGCTATGGCTGGACATTGGGGTAATGGTCTGTGGTCACTGCATAGTTTTGCTATGCAAATGGCTTTGATATTAGTCACAGGATACGCGCTTGCTAGCGCGCCGTTCATTCAGCGCCTACTAGATAATCTTGCTAGTAAAATTCACTCACCTACAACGGCTATCGTAGTATCAACTTTAGTTGGTTTAATTGGTTGCTGGATAAACTGGGGGTTTGGCTTAATCATCGGTGCAATCTTCGCTAAAGCATTAGCAAAAAAAGTAGCTAACGTCGATTATCCCTTGTTGGTGGCCGCGGCTTATTCAGGGTTTGTTATTTGGCACGGCGGCTTTTCAGGGTCGATACCCCTAACGCTAAGCTCCGGCGGCGAGACTTTGCTTACGCTATCAGGTAACACTATTACCGAAGCTATTCCTTTATCACAGACTGTGTTTGCTGGTTATAATTTATTAATTGTTGGTTTATTAATAGTTATCCTACCTATCCTAAATCGCTTTATGCATCCCAAAAATCCTACTACTATTGATCCAGACTTAATCAAAACCGAAGTCTATGCGCCGCCACCTCGTAATACCCCCGCACAAAAACTAGACGATAGCCGTATTATTGCCATTATTCTATTGGCTTTGGCATTGATGTACTACATTAGTGAGTTTGGTAGCAATGGTTTTAACCTCGGACTAAACATAGTTATTGGCCTGTTCTTATTCATAGGCTTGCTCTCTCATGGCACACTGGAGCGTTATTACCGCGCCGTCAAATCAGGCATTGGCGGTATTACTGGTATTGTACTTTTGTTCCCATTTTATGGCGGTATTATGGGGATTATGACCGGCGCTAATGCAAGCGGTATCTCTATTAGTACGCAAGTCACTGAATTTTTCGTCAATTCAGCGTCACCTGATACTTTCCCTATTTTTGCTTTTTTAAGTGCTGGACTGGTTAATGTGTTTGTACCCTCAGGCGGCGGTCAATTTGCTGTACAAGGACCGGTAATGATACCAGCAGGGCTTGAGGTTGGAGTCAATCCAGCGGTGACAGCGATGGCAGTTGCATGGGGCGATGCTTGGACCAACATGATTCAACCCTTTTGGGCACTGCCATTATTGGGTATTGCAGGGCTGGACGCGCGCGCTATTATGGGCTATTGTCTGATAGTGCTTGGTGTATCAGGAGTAGTTATTATGAGTGTATTTTATTTTGTAGCGTAGTACTTATCAAACATAAAGTAGACGGCGGTTTAAGTACAGCATTCAATATTATTGAGTTAAAAGTATGTAATAGTGTAAATAGCGGTATAGATGAATAATATAAGCAGCTGATTAAATAGTAATAAAAAATAATGAAAGGAGATCAATATGAGTCAATCAAAAGTATATAGCAGTGCCAAGGAAGCGTTAGAAGGGACTATTAGCGATGGACAAACGCTTGCCATCGGTGGTTTTGGACTGTGCGGCATACCTGAGGCGTTAATCGAGGCGCTACGTGATAGCGGAGTCAAAGACTTAACTTGTATCAGTAATAATGCTGGCGTTGATGATTTTGGGCTAGGGTTATTATTACAAACGCGGCAAATTAAAAAAATGATCTCCTCTTATGTGGGCGAAAATAAAGAATTTGAGCGCCAATATTTGGCAGGAGAGCTTGAAGTGGAGCTAACTCCGCAAGGAACACTGGCTGAAAAACTACGAGCCGGCGGCGCAGGTATCCCCGCTTTTTATACCGCGACTGGTGTTGGCACGTTAGTGGCTGAAGGTAAAGAAACTCGCGATTTTGAGGGACGCACCTATATTCTTGAGCACTCACTGACAGCTGATGTCTCGCTTATCAAAGCACAAAAAGCTGATAAAGCGGGTAATCTTATCTTTAACAAAACCGCACGCAACTTTAATCCAGACTGCGCGACGGCTGGCAAGATCACTATTGCTGAGGTCGAAGAGATTGTAGAAACTGGCGCGCTTGATCCTAATGAGATTCATCTGCCTGGGATATATGTACAGCGCATTGTATTAAATAGCAATCCTGAAAAGCGTATCGAAAAGATTACTACTAAAGCAACTGAGAATGCTTAAACGAGTGATCTATAAAGTATTTAGTCATAAATAATAAAGCAACTTAAAAGATAAGGATAACGATATGACATGGAACAGAGAACAGATGGCGCAGCGTGCAGCGCAAGAGCTGCAAGATGGTTACTACGTTAATTTAGGTATTGGCCTGCCCACTTTAGTAGCTAACTATATCCCTGAGGGTATGGACGTTTGGCTACAGTCAGAAAACGGTTTATTGGGTATTGGCGAGTTTCCAACCGAAGATAATGTTGACGCTGATCTGATTAATGCTGGCAAGCAAACCGTTACCGCAGCGCCAGGAGCCAGTTATTTTGGTAGCTCAGAATCCTTTGCAATGATTCGTGGCGGTCATGTGAATCTTGCAATATTGGGCGCTATGGAAGTCTCAGAGAATGGTGATCTCGCCAACTGGATGATTCCAAAAAAAATGGTTAAAGGTATGGGCGGGGCTATGGATTTGGTCGCAGGCGTACAGCGCGTTATCGTCCTTATGGAGCAGGTGAATAAGCATGGTGATCCAAAAATTTTGGCTGAGTGCCAACTGCCTTTAACAGGCAAACGGGTGGTGAATCGTATTATTACTGAGCTTGCTGTGCTTGATGTCACTGATAAGGGACTAAAACTGGTTGAACTTGCAGACGGCATAAGCTTTGATGAGCTACAAGAAAAGACACCTGTTAGTATTATTCAATAAATCGTGCCTTCGTATAATAGGATTTAGCAAACTTACTTAATAAATAAAGGATCAATGTATGGCAACCGAATTACAACATGACTTAAGCGGTAAAGTGGCGCTAGTGACAGGTTCTGCTAGCGGCATTGGTCGTGACATTGCTGAAACTTACGCCAAAGCAGGTGCTGCTGTCGGTATTGCTGATATTAACCTTGAGGCCGCGCAGCAAACCGTTGATGAGATCAAAGCGGCAGGCGGACAAGCTTTAGCTATCGAGATGGATGTTACCTCAGAGGAGGCAGTAAACACCGGAGTACAAAAGCTAGTAGACAGCTTTGGCGGTATTGATATTTTAGTCTCTAATGCGGGTATTCAAATTATCAATCCGATTGAAAAAATGGCATTTGATGATTGGAAAAAGATGCTTGCTATTCACTTAGATGGGGCGTTTCTAACGACCAAAGCTGCTGTGCAGCACATGTATAAAGGCGATAAAGGCGGCACGGTTATTTATATGGGTTCAGTGCATTCGCATGAAGCATCGCAGTACAAAGCGCCTTATGTGACAGCAAAACACGGTCTTTTAGGTCTATGCCGAGTATTGGCAAAAGAAGGTGCTGAGCATAATGTACGCTCGCATGTCATCTGTCCAGGGTTTGTAAAGACACCTTTAGTTGAAAAGCAAATCCCTGAGCAAGCGGCCGAAAAAGGTATTAGTGAAGAGGAAGTGATCAACGACATTATGCTGGTAAACACGGTAGACAAAGAATTTACCACCATTGATGATATTGCGCAGTTGGCATTATTTTTAGCTGCATTCCCAACCAATGTGTTTACTGGCCAGTCTATCGTAGCTAGCCATGGCTGGTTTATGAATTAAAGTTGTCAATTAATAGCTTTAAGCGGCAATCTATTGCTGTAAATTTATGAATAAGCTAATAGTTTCCTACGTATAAAAAAGTTTCCTTGAGTAGATAAAATGTGCCTTGTGCGTTCATTGACAGGGTATATAGGCAGTGCTATAACAGAAACAATAGTAGCGCTTACTATAAGTCAGCTGTAAGTTATCTTTAAGTGGGCTTAATAAATTTTGTCACTCTGTTCGCCAGCTTTTTGCTAGCGTGGGCAGACTCAAGGAGACTTTTTCATGGATTTGATGACCTCGCAAATAACCTCTGAGCGTTTTTTAGCAGAGACACACACGGTTCATAATCAGCCGCCGCCCCTAGAGAATTATAACCTTTACCTACAAGATAAAGCCTTAATCGAAACTAGCGCGCAAAATCAAGCGGGCTGGGCTAATAAAGTGCTTGAAGCATTTGGTCAGCTGACCGGCTCACGTGAGATGATTGAGCTTGGTTTTCAGGCCAATGAAAATAAGCCTATCTTGTATACCCACGACAAGTACGGCAACCGAATCGATGAAGTCCGCTTTCATCCCGCCTATCATCAGCTCATGCAGTTCTCTTTAGAGCATGGGCTCCATGCCTCACACTGGCTTGAGCCTAAAGCTGGCGCGCAAGTGGCACGCGCGGCTAAGTTTTATATGCAAAGTCAGGTCGAAGCGGCGCATTGCTGTCCCATTACTATGACCTCAGCGGCGGTTCCGGCATTACTTGAGCAGTCTGAGCTCTCAGAACAGCTACGGCCAAAAATACTTGCCTATGATTATGATTATCGCAATGTACCCTTAGAGCAAAAGCCTGCGATCACGATTGGTATGGCAATGACCGAAAAACAGGGTGGCTCAGACGTGCGCGCTAATACTTTGCGTGCTTATCCTATTGGTAATAGCGGCTCTGGTCAGGCGTACGAGCTGGTTGGGCACAAATACTTTGTCTCAGCACCGATGAGCGATGCTTTTTTGGTATTAGCGCAGTCTGAGGGCGGTCTGTCCTGCTTTTTCATGCCGCGCTGGCGACCTGATGGCAGCAAAAATCCTATGCAAATTCAGCGTCTCAAAAATAAGATGGGCAATGTTGCTAATGCCTCTTGTGAGACCGAGCTGCGCGGCGCTTATGCCATTATGGTAGGCGAGGAGGGACGTGGGGTAGCAACAATTATCAAGATGGTATCGATGACACGTATCGATTGTATGATTGGCTCAGCAGCAGGCATGCGCCAAGCGGTAGCGCAGATTACTCATCACTGCGCGCACCGATCCGCTTTTGGTAAGCTATTATCGCAGCAACCGTTGATGCAAAATGTATTGGCCGATTTGGTGATTGAGCATGAAGCGGCACTGGCGCTGACCATGCGTATTGCTGGCGCAATGGATCGTAGCGCGAACAGTGAAAGTGAACAGCTAATGGTACGTATGGGCACCGCAGTGGGCAAATACTGGATTTGCAAACGCGCGCCTGAACATGCCTATGAGGCGATGGAGTGTATTGGTGGTAGCGGCGTGATGGAAGATAGCATCATGCCAAGGCTATTTCGGGAGTCGCCGGTCAACTCCATTTGGGAGGGCAGTGGTAACGTACAGTGTTTGGATATGCTGCGGGCTATGAGTCGCCATTCAGGATCAGTTGAGACATTAATGAGCGAAGTGCAAGCAGCGTCAGGCGCTGATAAACGCTTAGATCAGTATGTCAAGCAATTGAGCCGCGAGCTTGTAGATACCAGCGATATCGAATACCGCGCGCGCAGTATCGTTGAAAAAATGGCGCTCGCGCTGCAAGGCTCTTTGCTGGTACGATTTGGTAATCCGGCGGTTGCTGATGGGTTTTGTGCTTCACGGCTCACGTCCCAAAGTAGCGGACTGGTCTATGGCAATCTGCCGCGTGGAGTGGACTGTGAAGCTATTATAAAACGTGCAACGCCGCAACTAGACTAGTGATTACTAAGCTAAGAGCTTACAAGTTTAGTGATAGCATATCTTAAGCAATCAAGGGGTTTATTTTAACAGTTAATCGATTAAAGGTAGGACAAAATAAGCTATAAGAAAGGAATTAGATATAGGGTGTGTTTGATATTCAACCATAGGCCGCTGATTCAACGTAAGCTTATAAGATGTTTTATCAAGGTCATGATAGAATGCGACGTGGATTGAGAGCCATTATTATTGGCTCTTTTTTAATGACTGTCATTTTTATAACTATTTGCCATTACGTTTTGACAGCTTGGAGTAAAATAATGAATCATCAAGCTCTTGCTATAAGCTTAACGCATGCTATTGAAAGTGGGCAGTTTGAGCGGGCAATCCAGCAAGTTGAAGATCTACGTCCTATTGATATTGCTGATACACTAGCACTGATAACGCCAACGTTGGGATCGCTATTATTAGAGCTTCTGCCTAATCGAGCTACTGTATTTGCCTATTTGTCGGAGGATATTCAAGTAGCCATGGCACGTATGCTGCCGCGGGATCGTATGGCCGCTTTGCTAAGCGAGATGCCAGCTGACGAACGTACTGACCTTTATAAGCATCTCTCGCAGGTGCAGCGTGACGCTTTACTGCCGGCGCTTGCACAGGCAAAGCGTGAAGATATTCGCAGACTTGCTGCTTATGAAGAGCGTACCGCAGGAGCGCTTATGACCTCAGATTATGCTACTTTGAGCGCTGAGATGACGGTCAAAGAAGCACTAGAAGCTTTACGCTTAGAGGCCCCTGATGCCGAAACCATTTATCATGCTTATGTGATTAATGATGAGCGTCGTCTACTGGGCGTTGTGTCATTAAGGGTGTTGATTTTGGCCGCACCAGATGAGTTTATTGGCGATATCATGCTAAGCAATGTGATAGCAAGTAATGTTAATGACGATCAAGAAGATATCGCTAAGACTGTGGCGCGCTACGACTTGATTGCGCTACCTATTATTGATGACAATGGGGCTTTAGTTGGTATCGTTACTCACGATGATGCGATGGACGTTGCAAGCGACGAAGCCACGGATGATTTTCACAAGTCAGGCGGTGTCTCAACATCAATTGGTAAACTCAAAGATGCCAGCCTTAGAGTATTGTATCGTAAGCGCGTGTTTTGGTTGGTATTTTTAGTCTTTGGTAATCTACTCTCGGGTTTTAGTATCTCAAACTTTGAGGATGTGATTGCCGCCAACCTAGTGTTGGTGTTTTTCTTACCCTTACTCGTTGATAGCGGTGGTAATGCCGGCTCCCAGTCAGCAACTTTGATGGTACGGGCGCTGGCTACAGGCGACGTGGTGATGCGTGATTGGTTCTCTTTGCTTGGACGAGAGGCACTAGTAGCCTTGATGCTTGGCGCTACTATGGCCGCTGCTATCGCCCTTATAGGTTATGTGCGTGGTGATGCAGTGGTCTCAATGGTACTTGCGCTGAGTATGATGTCGGTGGTCATGATTGGCTGTGTTATCGGTATGAGCTTACCTTTTGTGTTAAGCAAAATGGGCTTTGATCCAGCGGCAGCGAGTGCGCCTTTGATCACTTCTGTATGTGATGCTTCAGGCGTGCTGATTTACTTGTTTATTGCTTCACGGTTTTTGCCGCTTTGATCTTTATTAAAGTAGTTTTTATCGATATTAACTCTATAGTTATAGTTTTAACCCCGCGGTTGGTATTGCTATTGTTTTTATAGTAAAAAACGGCATATAAATAGCATTACTTATAAGGGTTATGCCTACTGGTACTATGGTTTTTTTATAATCCTGATTGGGCTACACTAATAACCCTACTATTGCTATGAACCCATTATAAGTCGCTTCTTATTATCGAACCTACTTATATAAAATATAAAAACAAAGGCCGCTATGTTTAATTTTATAAAAAAAATAACTACTGATAAACCAGAAACACCAAAACAGCAAGCTGCCCGTGATAGCGCTGTAGACCAAGTATTGCTCGGTTATCATGTGGGCGACGTGAGTATTGTGACTATGGTGACAGGGCTTGAACGAGATGGCGACCAGCTGACTTTGGATTTACGTTTACCTGTAAATAGTAACCCTGAAACCATCCAACAAGAGCTTGGGCAACTTTTGCACCCGCACGGTATCAAAACCATCCATATGAATGTGCGTCTGCCTGCGCCAGCAAAAGGCACCGGGTCAACTTTGCCAAAACAGATGCCAAAGACGATTAATGCTATGGACACTCAGAGTCAGTCAGCATCGAAGCTTGATAGTGGTACTAAGAGTGGTACTAAGACTGATGCTGAACCACCAATTGCCAAGGCTGCGCCCACACAAGCTTCACTAAGCGCGCATCCACGAATTCGTCATATTATCGTAGTGGCGTCTGGTAAAGGCGGGGTAGGCAAGTCAACCACTACTGTAAACATCGCTTTAGCGCTACAAAAGCTTGGCAACCGTGTAGGCATACTCGATGCCGATATTTATGGGCCAAGTATGCCGACCATGCTTGGTGTTGCCAAGATCAAGCCTGAGCTTGAGAATGAGCAATTTGTGCCAATTGAAGCGCACGGTATGGCGATGTTATCTATTGGCAGCTTACTCGATGGAGATAACACACCAGTCGCTTGGCGCGGACCCAAAGCTACAGGTGCATTGATGCAACTGTACAACCAAACCAATTGGCCGCAGCTTGATTATCTGGTGATCGATATGCCACCAGGTACTGGTGATATTCAGCTGACGCTGGCACAGCGCATCCCTGTTACTGGCGCTGTTATTGTGACGACCCCCCAGCATATTGCTCTGCTGGATGCGCAAAAAGGTATTGAGATGTTTAATAAAACCAATATTCCAGTACTAGGCGTGGTTGAGAACATGGCGCTGCATACTTGTAGTAATTGTGGTCATACCGAGGCTATCTTTGGCGTAGGTGGTGGTGAGCAAATCGCTGAGCAATATCAAGTGCCGCTACTTGGTCAGCTGCCACTCGCTAGCGGTATTCGTGCGCAAGTGGATAAAGGCGAGCCTAGCGTGTTAGCTGATGACGAGTTTGCGCCGTACTATCTTAGTATCGCTAAGAATATTGAAACTAACATCGATAAATTTGCTAAGCCTACTGACGATAAGCGAATTTTTTAAGATATTAATAAAACCTTATAATCTTAAAAACAAACACTTTATAAAATGAGAGGAAGGTGTCCTCTATAAATACAGCCTTTACTACCGTATAATCATCACTATTTACTGTTTTAAGGAATAATAATGTCGATTAAATCTGACCGCTGGATTCGTCAAATGGCTGCAGAACATGGGATGATTGAGCCATTTGAAGCCGGTCAAGTACGCTTCAATGATAATAATGAGCGCCTGATTAGTTATGGCACTTCAAGCTACGGCTATGACGTACGCTGTGCTCCTGAGTTTAAAGTATTTACCAATGTACATTCAGTGGTCGTGGACCCCAAAAACTTCGATGAAAAAAGCTTTATTGATATCGTGGGAGATGAGTGTATTATTCCGCCCAACTCCTTTGCGCTAGCGCGAACTATGGAGTATTTTCGTATACCGCGTGATGTATTGACTATTTGTTTAGGCAAATCAACTTATGCACGCTGCGGTATTATCGTTAATGTCACTCCTTTGGAGCCTGAGTGGGAAGGGCACGTCACTTTAGAGTTTAGTAATACTACTAATTTGCCCGCGCGTATTTATGCTGGAGAAGGGGTGGCGCAGATGCTGTTCTTTCAAAGCGACGCTGACGATGTTTGCGAAACTAGTTATAAAGATCGCGGTGGTAAATATCAGGGTCAACAAGGCGTGACTTTACCCAGAACCTAGCAGTTAGCGTTTAATTCTGACAGAGTAATAAAAAGCTGACCATATCGAATACGGTCAGCTTTTTTATGGTTACTTTTTAAGACAGCTTAAGACATCAAAAAGTCAGCTCGTTATTTCAAGACTTTTAAACCCGCTTTATTATCGCGTTTAGGTTTTGATTCAGAATTAGTCTTGTCTTGTTTAGTAGAAGTTTCTTCTGGCTCGTAATCATCATATTCATTAGGATCAAAGAACATCCCTTGTGAATTTTCTTTAGCATATATACCTAGCACTGCCTGCAGTGGTACCCAGATCTCTTGCGAAACCCCGCCAAAACGGGCGCTAAAATGTATGTAATCGTTTTCCATGCTCATGTTACCAGTAGCACGACTAGCAATGTTAAGTACGATGCGGCCGTCTTGGACATGCTCAACCGGGATTTGTACATTCTTAGCCGTGGCGTCAACCATAAGATACGGCGTAAGCGCATTGTCTTCTATCCATTGATAAATAGCGCGAACCATATAAGGGCGGGTGGGTGTAATAGAAGGGATTTCACTCATCTTATAATTTCCTATACTAAAATGGAAGCAGTGCTGTACTCAACCATAAATAAATTGTAGCAGACTATTTAACACTTCTTTGAAAGCTATCACGCTCAAATACTCGGGTTTGATAGTTTAGTAATGGACGACTGATTGCACGTGGCAAAACAATATCCATCTCTTCCAAACGCCATAATAATGGGGCAAGTAATACATCACACCAGCCAAAATTATCAGCCATAAAATAAGGTTTATGGGCAAATAACGGCGACAAGGTAATTAAAGAGTCGGTCAGCTGTTTCTTAGCTAGAGCAGCTTCGGTTTTGTTAAAGCTATCAGGATGCATAAGTAAACGTTTACCGAGCAATAGCCAATCATGTTGAATTCGCCATGCCAGTTGTCGAAACTGCGCGCGCTCTTGTGGCGTATCAGGCAGTAGTTTATTGGTATGATAACGCTCTTCTAAATACTCAAAAATGACATTGATTTCATATAGCGCAATCTCGCGCTGCTGTAGCACAGGTAAAGTGTGATAAGGATTAAGCTCGGTCAAATCTTCTGGACGCTCTGAATGCAAGCGTGACAAATAATAAGCCAACCTTTTTTCTTCAAGTAATAAGCGTACCACATGACTGTCGTAGCCGTTATCAGCATACAAAATCAGCTGGCTACTTGGAATGTCACTTGCATCTATCATGAAAGCCTAAAGTCAATGAGTAAGAAGGTCATCGTAAACAAAGTAGCCTCGTTTATCAAGAGAGTAAGCGTAATCTATGTATGAATGACAAATGATGAATACGAATATTGATCTTGAAATAAGCTCGCTTTTGTCATAAAAAAGCACTACCGAAGTAGTGCTCAATTTACAACTTAGCTATAAGCCAACTAATTACTTAACATCTTTCCAAAACTCTTTATTAAGTAAGTAAACAGGAATAAGTAGGATTAGCAAAAACAATATGACAAAGAAACCGATAACTTGACGATCGCGGCGTACAGGTTCGCCCATCCACGCCATAAAGTTAACCAAGTCGCCAACCTCGGTTTCAAACTCTTCTTGGCTGACGCTTTCTTGTAAATTGTGTAGTACATGCGGCATAGCAGCATTTGCTAGCACTAAGTTATTGGCGCCCCATGGTCGACTAGGATCCTCGTAGAACGATAAAAGATAAGTATAAACCCAGTCATCACCGCGTAGCCTAGTCTCAAGTGATAAGTCAGGAGGCGCTGCACCAAACCATGACGCTTGAATCTCAGGGTCAATCTCAGCATCAATGTGATCACCGATCTGGTCAGTAGTCACCATCAAATATTTTTCAACCAGCTCAGGCGGTATCTCTAGATCTTTAGCGATACGAGAGTGACGAACATATTTGGCTGAGTGACAACCCGCGCAGTAGTTCATAAACATTTTTGCGCCGTTTTGTAGTGAACCCTTATTAGTAAAATCAATAGGGGCTTCACTACAGGCTAGATGCTCTTCTACACCTTCAGCATTGACAAAGGTACCACAGCCACTACTTGAAGCCATTGCAGTACCAGCAGTCAAGGTTAATGCCGCGCCTAAGCCTAAACCAGTTAGGGATTTTGTTAGCGTGTTCATTAGTGACCTCCGGTAACGCGTTCTGGTGGCTGTTTACACTTCTCAATAGCAGTGTAAATGGGCATCAATAAGAAGAATAAGAAATATAAGATAGTGAATATACGCGCCATTATCGTCGCTGTTGGCGTCGCAGGTGTTGCTCCTAAGTAGCCTAACACTACAAAACTAATCGCAAACACAGTTAGAGCGATTTTCGATAGAATGCCTTTATAACGCATTGAACGTACCGGAGATCTATCGAGCCAAGGGATTAAGAACAGCACTGCGATAGCACCGCCCATAGCGATAACCCCGCCAAGCTTGTTTGGAACCGCACGTAAGATGGCATAGAATGGTGTGTAGTACCATACTGGCGCAATATGCTCAGGCGTTTTTAATGAGTTAGCAGCTTCAAAGTTTGGTGGCTCAAGGAAATAACCGCCGCCTTCTGGGAAAAAGAATATTACTGCTGCAAATAAAATAAAGAACACCACAATACCAACCAAATCGTGCACGGTATAGTAAGGATGGAATTCAATGCCATCAAGTGGTACGCCATTCTTATCTTTGAGCTTTTTGATGTCGATACCATCAGGGTTGTTTGAACCCACGTGATGCAGGGCGACTAAATGCATAAATACTAAACCTACTAATACTAGCGGAATAGCCACTACATGTAGCGCAAAGAAGCGGTTTAGGGTAATGCCTGAGATAATATAATCACCGCGAACCCACTCTGCAAGACCATCACCAATAATTGGCAGTGCTGCAGGTAAGTTTAGAATAACCTGTGCACCCCAAAATGACATGTTACCCCAAGGTAGTAGATACCCAAAGAAGCCTTCTGCCATGAGTGCTAAATAAATACCCATACCGATGAGCCAGATAAGCTCACGTGGTTTTTGGTATGAGCCGTATAATAGCGCTCTAAACATATGCAAATATACCACTACGAAAAATGCTGATGCGCCGGTGGAGTGCATATAACGGATAAGCCAGCCACCTTTAACGTCACGCATGATATATTCAACAGAAGCAAATGCACCTTCGGCACTTGGATTATACATCATAGTA
The DNA here is from genome assembly GCF_055699795.1 of Psychrobacter sp. M4. Classification (NCBI taxonomy): domain Bacteria; kingdom Pseudomonadati; phylum Pseudomonadota; class Gammaproteobacteria; order Moraxellales; family Moraxellaceae; genus Psychrobacter; species Psychrobacter sp. M4. Next base: position 1,058,333 of record NZ_CM146740.1, read on the forward strand.
AGCCAAATACCGGTAACCAGCTGGTTCACCAACACTATCATTGACAACACGCCAAAAAAATACCAAAAATTGAAGTTTTTTGGTGCATAGTATTTGGACATGTGGTATTCGTAGGTTTCAGTCGCTGGAAAACGCGCGTCCACCCAGTGCATGATCTTTTTGCCCATACTCATATTAAGCCTCCCCAACCGTCAAGATAGTACCATCCATACTGTACTCTGGGATGGGTAAGTTATTCGGTGCAGGAACGCCACTATAGACGCGTCCCGATAAATCGTATTTAGATCCGTGGCAAGGGCAGAAAAACCCACCATACCAGCTGTTGCCGCCTAAGTCAGCAGCGCCCACATCTGGACGATAGTTTGGTGCACAGCCTAAGTGTGTGCATACGCCTTCTACTACTAATAAGCCAGGTTCCAAAGAGCGCTCTGGATTGACACAATACTCAGGTTGAATTGATTCGCTAGAATCGGGGTCAGCTAATAGTGGTCTGACTTCATCCAAGGTCTCAAGCATATTTTCTGTACGTTTTACAACAAAAATGGGTTTACCACGATACTTGACAACAATCATTTGTCCTTCTTCAATAGAACCGATATCTTGGGTAACCGCGGCCCCTGCAGCTTCTGCTTTGGCGCTTGGTGTCCAAGAGCGGACAAAAGGTGTCGCTACAGCCGCTACCCCAGCTGCACCAATTGCTGCAGTTGAGGCTATTAGAACTCTACGTCGCTGTACATTAACGCCTTCGGCTTGGCTCATTAATACTTCCTCCAGGTGAATGAAATGGGATTATCCCACACTGGGTTATGGCTTAGAGATTTCATATTATAATATGTAAGCCAGGTTGGCTGTGCCTAATTTTGCTAATTGTTACTATTCTAAGCTATTTCAGTCATAAAATAAATTGCACTGGCAAAATAAAACGACCTTAGCAGGGTGTATTCTGCTATTGAATATGATGAAAATATTTATAGTGAGCTCATAACCTACATCTAGTAAATAAATAGAGAATTACATTACTATTTGGTAACAATTCCCTCAAACTCAATAAGGTTTTATAAATATAAGGAATGATACTCGAAATCAAGGCAATGTTCATCAACTTTCCATAAGTTTGCGCTAACATTTACCATTCTTTTAAACAGTTATTAAAAGTTGAGAGCTTTTGTAAACCTCAACACAAATGGGTGGTAAATAATTGAGAGTAAGCCGATCACTCACTCTCAAGCGCCTCCCAGCGCTCAAGCTTGGCCATCATCTCGTTTTCAATGGTAAGCAAACGCTCACTTGCTATCGTCGCCGCATCAAAATCTTCAATAAACCAGGAACCATCCGCCAGCTTATTTTGCAATTGAGCCTGTTCGGCTTCAAGCGCTTCAATCTCTTTTGGCAAATTATCAAGTTCGCGCTGCTCATTAAAATTAAGCTTTTTGGTAGTTTTATTAGTCTTTATTGATGCTGCTGATTTGTTAACAGGTTTTTTGCTAGTGGCACTGGTAGCAGTTTTGGCCGCTTGTGATCGATTTTTTTGTACTAGGTACTCTTGATAACCGCCGACATATTCCTTAACGACCCCTTTGCCGTCTTCATCGGTATCAAATACCCACGTCGAGGTAACCACATTGTCCATAAAGGAGCGATCATGGCTGATAAGTAGTATTGTCCCATTGAAACTACTGACTGATTCTTCTAGCAATTCAAGCGTTGCCATGTCCAAATCGTTAGTGGGCTCATCGAGGACAAGGATGTTGGCAGGTTTTAATAATTGCTTGGCAAGTAATACGCGGTTACGTTCCCCACCTGATAATGCTTTAACCGGTGTACGTGCGCGCTCTGGAGCGAATAAAAAGTCCTGCAGATAGCTCATAATGTGTGTTTTGCGGCCACCAACTTCGATGAAGTCTGAGCCCTCAGAGACATTTTGAGCTACGGTCGCTTCAAGATCCAACTGATCACGCAGCTGATCAAAAAAGGCAACTTGTAGATTGGTACCCAAAGTTACGCTGCCAGTTTTGATAACTTCGTCATCTGACATATCAAATAAAGCTTTAATAAGGGTGGTTTTACCCGCGCCATTGGGACCAATAATACCAATCTTATCACCGCGCATAATCGTAGTACTAAAATTATCGACCAGTACGTTACCATCATATTCAAGATGTAGGTTTTTGACTTTACAGACCAGTTTGCCGCTTTTCTCACCTTCGCCCATAGTAATGTTGACGTTACCGACTTGTTCGCGGCGTGCGCTACGCTCTTCACGTAAAGCCTTTAGCTCACGAACACGGCCCTCGTTACGGGTACGGCGAGCTTTGATCCCTTGGCGAATCCAAACTTCCTCTTGTGCTAGCTTTTTATCGAAGTTAGCGTTGTTCTTCTCCTCAGCTATCAACTGCTGCTCTTTTAGTTCTTGATAGCGCGCGTAGCCTTTAGCGCCTTGAGTCACGTCATAACTTGAGAGCTTACCGCGATCAAGCTCGACAATACGAGTCGCCAGCTTATCGACAAAGGCTCTATCATGGGTCACAAATAACAAAGTCAATCCTTGCCAATCCAATAAGAAACGCTCAAGCCACTCGATACTATCGACATCCAAATGGTTGGTAGGCTCATCAAGTAGGAGTACATCAGGCTGGGTAACCAAAGCGCGCGCGAGCAACACCCGCCGCTTACGGCCGCCAGACAATGAGGATAAATCATCCTCAGGATCAAGTCCCATAGTGGTAATAAGACGCCTAGCCTCACGCTCCAAATCCCAGCCATGTACTGCATCGATATCATGCTGTAGCGTGGCCATACGCTCGCAGGCAGCCATATCGCCATCTGCGCATAGATCGGTTTGTTGGTTGTAACTGATTAAAAGATCAGCGGTACGGCGGCTACCGCCCATAACGATGTCTAATATTTTACCACTGGTTTCAGGAACATCTTGCTCCAGCATAGCCACGCTTGTGCTGCCATTGATGATAACTTCACCACTGTCAGGTTGTAGTGAGCCATTAACCAGTTTGAATAAAGTAGATTTACCTTCGCCGTTACGGCCGATTAAACAAACGCGCTCGCCAGCTTCAATAGAAAAATCAATGCCATCAAGGACAGGGGCGACGCCAAAAGCGAGGTGAATATCTTTTAGATGTATCAGTGCCATAGAGTATCTTAAGCTTATATAATAGTGAGATAAGGGCTGTTGCAAAATAGGCAGCAGTATAACATGCCCTCACACGACTATAGTAAGAGTAATGAAAATTATGAACCTATCTATATCAGAGCAAAAGCGGTCTCAAGATCAGATACCAGCAGCACTATCTGAACTGCAAGACCAGATGATTGAGCTACAAATGAGTATGGCGCATTTAGAGATGACAGTAGAGCAGCTTAATCAAGTAATTACTCGTCAAGATGCCCACATTCAAACGTTACAGCGTCAATTACAGCTTGTCTACAAACAGGTAGAGAATCAAAGTCCAGAAGAGTCTATTGCACCTTTTGATGTCATAGCGGATAGGCCACCGCATTACTGAGCTATAACTGCATGAATGATATAGGGTTGGTACTAAATTGGAGAGATATCCTAGATTAGGATGCGAGACTCATATATTCATAAAAAAATATATTTAACATTATGTGACCAAATAGTCAATAAATAGAAATATTGTATATTTGTAGTTGTTTTAGTATTTAAAAGTCATTAACATCTTCTACCTAATGTATTGCCTTTAAAGTCATTATAGTAAGGGTAGTATAACAATGAGGATGTTTGGAGATACATAATGGGTCTGGCTTTTCGATTAAAAACACTTACGGTAGCCGTCGCTGCTTTATCTATAGCTAACTTCGCTAATGCAGCTGGCCTTGATCGCTCTGGTCAGGACATTACCGCATTTTTGCAAGATGGTTTATATACCGAAGCTGTCTACACTTATATTAACGGTGATGTCACTGGCAAGGATGCGTCAGGTAATGATATCGATGATATTGCAGAGCCTTATGACTTTTTTCGTTATGGAGTGAAAGCTGATATCAACGATACTTTTAGTGTTGGTATCTTATACGATGAGCCGTTTGGAGCTGCCGCTGACTATAGTGGTCAGAATAACTTTATTACCAACAGTGATGCTGACGCTATTGTAAAGAATTTCACTGGTAATCCTAATCTTACTGCAGATTTAGTTGATCAAAATATACAAGGATTACAAGGAGCACTTACCCCAGGAAACCCAGGCGGTCTTTCACCAGAACAGCTTCAGCAAGCACAAACGCAGCTTATTGGATTGCAAGCGGCACAAAATCTAGCCAATAGGGCAGGCGAGGCTACCCAAGTTGAGGTACGTACTGAAAGTATTACCGGAATTCTTGGCGCGAAATTTGGCGCTAATAAAGAGTTTCAAGTCTATGGTGGGCCAGTTGCTCAGCAGGTACGAGCTGATGTCAAACTACGAGGCTCAGCTTATAGTACAGCGACGGGTTATACGACTAATATCAGTGCCGATCAAGATTATGGCTGGCTGGCTGGCATCTCTTATAGCAAGCCTGAGATAGCCCTAAAAGCAGCATTAACTTATCGCTCCGAGATTGAACACGAAGCCAAAGCTTTTGAGAGTTATCCTCTTGCCTCTGCTGCTTCTGCAGGAGCATTGTCAAGCAATAGAGGAGACACCATTAATATTACCACTCCTGAATCAGTGAACTTTGACTTTCAGACGGGTATTAATCCAACCACACTAGCAACAGCTAAAGTTCGCTGGGTACCGTGGAGCGATTTTGCCATTGTACCTTCACTATATAATGAAGTCAGTACCATTAATCCTGCCTACCGTCCAGAAGGTTTACCTCTAGTCAGCTACGATGATGATCAATGGATGGTTGAGCTAGGACTTGCCAAACGTCTAGCGCCAGCGCTAGCAGTCAGTGGCAATATCGGCTGGGATAGCGGGGCAGGTAATCCAGTAACTTCGCTAGGTCCTATCGAAGGCTACTATAGTGCTGGTCTTGGTGCCAAGTATAACGTTACTGAAAATTGGGCTGTATCAGCAGGCGGTAAATACTTGTGGTTCGGTGATGCTAAAGGCAAAACACCGACTCAAAATATCGTCAGCGACTTTGAGAGTAATGATGGTTATGTCTTAGGCGTTAAAGTCTCTTATCAGGCTCAGTAGTATAGATATATTTTGATATAGCAGTACTAAATAACCTTTATGTTGTTTAATTTATAAAAAGCGATCCTTATTGGGTCGCTTTTTTGTGGATACGACTAAAGGCTAGCAAAAATTTTATCAATAAGGATATTGTAATCGATTCTGAATAACTAATAATGCTGCAAAATCATTTATACCTGTATAAATGTATATAAGAACTGCACAGTCACAATTAAGAAATAAGGCATTTTAATTGTTGTTTTAGTGTGAAAAAGTCATTACTATTCAACTTAGGAGGCCGTTTAATAGTTGGCAGATAGGCATTATTACTATCACCAGTTATTACAGCGGCAAAACAATGAGGATGTTTGGAGAAACTAGATGCGCACTACTACCTTTCACTTAAAAACGCTCACCGTAGCCATCGCTACTCTTTCTATAGCTAGTCTATCAAATGCTGCTGGTCTTGATCGTTCCGGTCAGGATGTCACAGCCTTCTTCCAAGATGGGCTATATGCTGAAGCCGTCTATACTTACATTGATGCTGATGTTAGTGGTAAGGACAGCGCAAACCGTGTTCCAACTGATAATACTTATGTCGACGGTGATGACACTGGCGACATTGCTGAGTCTTATGACTTTTTCCGTTACGGGGTAAAAGCTGATATCAACGATACTTTTAGTTTTGGTATTTTATATGATGAGCCTTTCGGTGCGGCTGCTGAATATACGGGTGATAATAATTTTGTGGCTCGAGATGGAGACAATCGTGATGAAGCTATTACGGCTGTCTCAGGTGGTCTTATTGGTCCAGGATCACCACTTGGCGTTACTAGCTTTGTTCAAGCACAGGGTACAGTTAATGCCCTTCAAGGTATCCTTAGAGAAGGCGGTACTTTGACACCAGAACAACAAGTCGCGTTAGCGAGATTAGCGCCAGCAGTCGGTATTGCGCAAGCAGAGTTTGATACTGCTGGCGAACGTACCAATGTTGAAGTGCGTAGTAATAGCGTGACCGCTCTTTTAGGTATGAAGCTTGGTCCCAACAAAAACTTCCAAGTCTACGGTGGTCCAGTCGCTCAGCGTATTGAGTCTGAAGTGAAGTTACGCGGTCTGGCTTATGGTCCTGCTACCGGCTATACCTCGCGTAACAGCCCTGATACTGACTATGGTTGGATTGCAGGTTTAGCCTATAGTAAGCCTGAGATCGCCTTAAAAGCGGCTTTGACCTATCGCTCTGAGATCGATCATAATATGAACATCGCTGAAAACTATCCGTTGGCCGGTGTTTTGGCTGGAGATCCAGCTGCAGCTAATCGAAGCAGTAATATGGAGATTACCACTCCTGAATCCGTAAACTTTGATTTCCAGACGGGAATCAACCCAACGACACTAGCTACTGCAAGAGTACGCTGGGTACCTTGGGGCGATTTTAAAATCACGCCGCCACTATATAACGAAGTGAGTCAACGTAGTTTTGGTCCTGATGGTTTAAACTTGGTTGATTATGACGATGATCAATGGCAGGTAGAATTAGGTCTTGCCAAGCGTTTAGCGCCAGCACTGGCGGTGAGTGGCACTGTCGGCTGGGATAGCGGCGCGGGTGATCCAACCACTTCATTAGGACCTATCGAAGGCTACTATAGCGCGGGTCTTGGTGCCAAATACGATGTGACCGAAAACTGGGCAGTATCAGCGGGCGGTAAATATCTGTGGTTCGGCGATGCTCAAGGACGCTTGCCTAGTGGTAAAATCGTCGCTGATTTCGAAGATAATGATGGTTATATTTTTGGTGTGAAGCTCTCTTATCAGGATAAATAACATCCTAATTATCTGACTTGTATTAATTAGAGAAGCGATCCATAGTGGGTCGCTTTTTTATGTACAGTAAAAAGGTTGTAGATAGATTAAAAAAACAAGCTATAAAAGCTTATTAATATACGCTTAGATGTCTTTAATTGTCTGCTATAGACATCAAAAAACCCCTCTACTTATGATAGTAGAGAGGTTAGCTGTGATTTAATAAGCTGTTTATCTTAAGAGTTACTATTTATTTTAGGGATTTAAGTTAAGCTCCATCTCTTTGAACTTCGCTGAGACCGAAGGTCTTGGACCACCTGTCATTTTACTGACTACAAAGATGGCAATGGTACTTAAAATAAAGCCTGGAACGATGGCATATAACCAGCTATTAAGTGCCACACCATTCATCTCAAACGGACCATAGATCCAAAGAATCACCGTCAAAGCACCAATAACCATGCCAGCAACAGCGCCGTTACGGTTCATACCGCGCCATACTAAACTAAAGATAACCAAAGGCCCAAAGGCAGCACCGAAGCCTGCCCAAGCATTAGATACTAGCGTTAACACTGAGCTGTCTGGATCAGAGGCAAGCAAAATGGCTACTACTGCAACTAATATTACTGAGGCACGGCCGACCAATACTTGGCGAGATTCAGGTGCCTCTTTATCTAAAAACAATTTATAGATATCTTTGGTTAGTGAGCTTGATACTACTAATAGCTGTGATGAGATCGTACTCATAATCGCAGCTAAAATAGCGGCTAATAAAAACCCTGAAACTAGCGGCGTGAATAAGAACTGCGTAAATACTAAGAAAATAGTTTCAGGATCGTCCAAAGTCATGGCTGTCTTTTGTACATAAGCGCGACCCGCAAAACCGGTCATCAATGAGCCGATCAGACTGACGACCATCCAGCTCATACCAATATTACGTGCAGTAGGAACGTCTTTAACTGAACGTATAGCCATAAAACGTACGATGATATGCGGCTGACCGAAATAGCCAAGACCCCATGCCATTAGTGAGACGATACCAATAAACGTCATGCCACTAAAGATATTCATCAGGTTTGGATCAATGTTCCTTACAGCGGTAGTCACGTCAGAGACACCGCCCAGATCGGTAAAAGCAACGACAGGAACGATTACTAACGCAAACAGCATGATAACGCCTTGCACAAAGTCCGTCATAGACACGGCTAAAAACCCACCGAATAAAGTATAGGCGACAACCACACCAGCAGTGACCCACAGACCTGTACTATAAGAAAGATTTAGTGAACTCTCAAAGAGCTTACCACCGCCAACTAAGCTGGCTGCAGTATAAACCGTAAAAAATAGGATAATAACTATTGCTGAGATGACCCGTAGCATATGCGATTTGTCTTCAAAACGGTTAGCAAAATAATCGGGCAGAGTAATAGCATTACCAGCGACCTCAGTATAGACACGTAAACGCGGCGCTACGATAATATAATTCAATAAGGCACCCAAGGTCAGGCCCAGAGCAATCCAAATACTAACGACCCCATCGGCATACATATAACCTGGCAAACCAAGTAATAACCAACCTGACATATCGGAGGCACCAGCTGACAATGCTGTTACCGCAGGGCCTAAGCTACGACCTCCTAGCATATAGCCTTCGGTATCATTATTTTGCTTAAAATAGGCATAAACACCAATACCGATCATGATCAAAAAATAGGCGGCGAGCGATACTAATACGCCACTAGATACTCCGTTCATAATAATTGTCCTTATCCAACAGTGTTGGCTATTGTAGTTAAATAATTTTCAATAGATGATATCTATAGACGTTGTTTACAGACAAAAAAAGCCATTAATATATAATGGCTTTTCAATTATGATTAGTATCTGCTCTTAGTTCTACATGATTGATAATATTTAAGAAAATACACTTCTAAAGATAACTAATAAAACAATAAATAAAAAACTTGTTTTGTCCACTACCTTTATTGATTATTGTTGAAATCAATCGTCTAAAACCATCGCACTTACTAACTAGCATAACCCTACCTGCACCATTCAGTATATAACTTGTGGTAAACTACGGTAAATTTATGTTATAGAACAACGTTTCATTTATTATAACGTATGAAAATAACAATAGCTAACTAAGCTTATTATACGTTTTATAAAAAACGTTAGTGTAAACTCTTATCTATACTAGGGTTAAGTAGTTATTCAATGGGTGCCAGTAGATCTAGCAATGCCTCGACACTGCTAGAGCGCGTCATTTTTGGATTGATAACCACGCCTAAATAACGCTGTAGCTCAACGTTATTGGCCATATCAATACGCTCTAAATCTTGACTGATTAAAGTTTGCGGTAGCACTGACCAGCCAAGTCCTACAGATACTAACATCCGAATGGATTCAAGGGGGTTGGTACTCATAGTTGCATAAGGCTTAAGGTTATGTTTGGCAAATTCTGCCAGCGTGATTTGACTGGTAAAAGTATTAGCTGACGGCAAAATAGCAGGGTAGCGCGCTAGTTGCTCGAGCGTTACGTTGGTCTTTTTAGCCAAGGGCGATAAAGTGCCGGTCATGAAATACAGAGGGTCTGACCATAGAGTGTGATAAGTCAGCCGTTTGTCATACACAGGAGGCAGGGTCAAAAACGCTAGTGATAGATCGCCATCAAGCACCGCTTTATGTGCCTCTTCTGAGTCCACAAAGTGTACTTCTAGCTGTACAGCAGGATAGCTTTGAATAAAGTGTTTTAGAACTGGTGCAAGGTGATGTAGACCGATATGATGACTGGTACCAATGACCAGTTTGCCTGAGACGATCTGCTTAGAATGTTGCAAATTTATTTTAAAGTTTTCATAATCATCAAGCCAGCGCTTAGCATGAGGTAGCATCTCACTTGCTGCTTGAGTCGGTACAATGCCGCGGCCTACCGTATCAAATAACGTTATTTTAAACTCATCTTCTAAGTTTTTAATACGTTTGCTGACCGCAGGCTGAGTAATAAATAGTTTTTCTGCTGCGCTTGAGATGCTGCCGGTCTGCATAACGGTCACAAACGTGGTCAAGTTAGTTGTGTTCAAACTGGTGTCCTTAGCTACAAATTCAGCTATAAATAAAAGTTGGCATATCTAGTCATAATAAATTAGAAAAAAAAGTTTGCGGATCAATAAAAATCATCAATTATTATTATAGAATTAGGCTGTTATAATCACAAGACATCAAAACACTTTTATTACGTCTAATTACTATTTTTCACTCTGTAACCCCTAAATAAATCAGTTTTATAATAAAACACTATCACCTACAGAATATTATCAACTATTAGCTATACTTCGATATCTAGATGTTCTGCTTATATAACTTTTATTCGTTAGGCAGACACCTAAACCTTAAGCAGATAGCCACAAATAAAGGATAGTCCCATGACTGGTCAAACGTTATACGACAAACTTTGGAATGCTCATGAAGTTACCAAGCGCGATGATGGCTCAAGCCTGATCTATATCGACCGTCATTTGCTACACGAAGTAACGAGTCCACAAGCTTTTGAGGGTTTGGAGCTTGCAAACAGAGAGCCTTGGCGTTTGTCTGCCAATATCGCAACCCCAGATCACAATGTACCCACAGTGACCAAAGAGCGTGTAGAAGGCGTTGCTGGTATTGAGGATAAAGTGTCACGCTTGCAGGTTTTAACTTTAGATGAGAACTGTAGAAAGTTTGATATTGCAGAGTTTACTATTAATGATAACCGTCAAGGTATCGTGCATGTGGTCGGTCCAGAACAAGGTTTAGTACTACCAGGTATGACTGTGGTTTGCGGTGATTCTCATACCGCAACGCACGGAGCACTTGGTTGTCTGGCGCATGGTATTGGTACCTCTGAGGTTGAGCATGTGCTGGCAACTCAGTGTTTGATCACCAAAAAAATGAAAAACATGCAAATTCGGGTCAATGGTAAGCTTGGAGCTGGTGTGACGCCAAAAGACGTAGTGCTTGCTATCATTGCCAAGATCGGCACTGCTGGCGGTACCGGCCATGCCATTGAATTTGCAGGACAAGTATTTGAAGAGATGAGTATGGAGGGTCGCATGACCGTCTGTAACATGGCTATTGAAGCAGGCGCACGTGTGGGTATGGTCGCCGTTGATGATATAACCATTGATTATGTCAAAGGCCGTCCTTACGCGCCAACCGACGAGCAATGGAAGCAGGCAGAAACGTATTGGCGCACCTTTTATTCAGATGATGATGCGCTATTCGATACCGTAATTGAGATTGATGGTAGCCAAATCGCGCCGCAAGTGTCTTGGGGTACCTCGCCTGAGATGGTGGTCGATATCACTCAGTCGGTACCAACGCCTGATCAAGCCAATGATGAGACTCAGCAAGAGGGCTGGCTGCGAGCTTATACTTATATGGGGTTGAAAGCAGGGCAACCTATTACTGATATTCAGCTGGATCGGGTGTTTATTGGGTCCTGTACCAATTCGCGCATCGAAGATCTACGCGAGGCGGCAGCAGTTATTAAAGGCCGTAAGGTAGCTGCAAACATTAAAGAGGCTATTGTCGTGGCAGGCTCCGGACAGGTAAAACTACAAGCTGAGGCCGAAGGTTTGGATTCTTTGTTTACTGAGGCAGGATTTGAGTGGCGTGAGCCTGGCTGTTCTATGTGTTTGGCCATGAATGCCGATAAGCTTGAGCCTGAGGAGCACTGTGCCTCAACGTCCAATCGTAATTTTGAGGGTCGTCAAGGTACCGGTGGGCGCACGCATTTAGTAAGTCCTGCAATGGCTGCTGCTGCTGCATTGGCCGGTCATTTTGTTGATGTCCGTACTTTTTAATGATTAATGATAGAGGTAGTGATTAATTAGTAACGGTTATTACCTTATTTTTGATAAAAAATATAGTTTTAAGGAAAACTTATGCAAGCTTATAATACCCAAACTGGTATCGTCTGTCCGCTTGATCGCTCAAACGTTGATACCGATCAAATTATTCCTAAACAGTTTTTAAAATCTATTAAGCGTACTGGCTTTGGAGTGAATTTATTTGATAAATGGCGTTACCTTGACGAAGGTTATCCTGGTCAGGATAATAGCAAACGGCCTATCAATCCAGATTTTGTTTTGAATGAACCGCGCTATCAAGGAGCTACCATACTTCTTGCCCGTAAAAACTTCGGTTGTGGCTCCAGCCGAGAGCATGCGCCTTGGGCACTATCAGAATACGGCTTTCGTACGATAATCGCTCCCAGCTTTGCTGATATTTTTTATAATAATTGCTTCAAAAATGGTATGCTTCCTATCGTGTTAGACGAAGCGATTGTTGATAAACTAATGAGTGCGACGCTAAACAATGAAGGCTATGAACTTAGCGCTGATCTTGAACGTCAGGTAGTGATTACGCCTTCGGGTGAAGAGTACGCTTTTGAAGTTGACGCCTTTCGCAAGCATTGTTTACTAAATGGTCTTGATGATATCGGTTTAACCCTGCAACAAAGTGATGCTATCAAAGAGTACGAACATAGAATGATGCAAAAGACGCCTTGGATATTTAATGAGGTACGTGCATAAATTTTGATCTCAGTTAAGTATTTGATGACACCTAACTTTTAGATAATTAGTGTTATAATAGTTATAAAGTAAAGCATTTGCTAATACAACGTTGTATTAACGTAACTAAATAGCTAGAATAAGAGGTAGTTTGTTATTGACATGAATAGTAGCCGTCCTTATGAATAAAGAACGTTATGTTGTATTAACCAGTACGATTTTAGCTATAAGTTTACTATCGTCGGGTTGTCAAGCGCTAAAGGGCTATAATCAAATAGACATAGCGAAAAATGCTGAAGCGTGGGCAGGCGCAGTCAATCCTATTGCTGATGAAGTAAATATTACTTGTGTAGGTACTTATCACTGTGAAATTGCTCAAATTGATCAAACTCAAGTTATAGACCCAGATCACATGCCAGCAGATCCTGCTATGTTGTCATTCATATCAAATACCGACATCGATATAGATGATGGGACAATTGAGCCTTTAAAGAATAAACAATCTGTGAAAGTCGTACCTTTATCAGCTTCTGGTATGCCTGATATGATTAATTACTACGCTCGTGTCAAACCTGCAAAACGTGAAGTACACGTGAACTTTTATCCTGAAAACAATGTTAGTTACGTAGAGCGCTTTGCTATTATCCACGAGTTTATGGAACCTGGTATCTATCAACTACGAGCTTATCGCCAAAAATCGACTCAAGACCCAGCAAGCTTATTAGAAACCGCTTCGCCCAACCCTTTATGTATTGATCTGCTTCAAGGCTCTGATATTAAACGCCGCTTTTGTAAACAGATAAGTACAGAGAGTCAAGGCGAATTCGTAGAAATCAGTCTAGCTGATCAACTAGATGCCACTGAAAGTTAATTGTTGAGACTTAAATACAAGGTTTAAAAGCTTCACTTTTAATACCACCAAATTTAAAGTTATTAAATATAGATATTGGCTACTATATCGAAAGGTAAGTAGCCAATATAGTGTGTATAAACCGGAAAACTCATTCCTATCTCATTTACAAGGACAAGTATGGCAACGATATTGACATTAGCAGGTGATGGTATTGGTCCTGAAATCATGGCTCAAGCTATTGACATTTTAAACGCGGTTAACGAGAAATTTAACTTAAGTTTGACTCTTGAATCGGGTTTAATTGGCGGCGCTGCTATCGATGCAACTGGCGAGCCACTACCAGAAGATACGCTTAAGCGTGCTCGGGCTGCTGATGCTGTGTTATTAGGAGCAGTGGGCGGTCCTAAATGGGACAATATTGAGCGCAGTAAACGACCTGAACGCGGTCTGCTCAAAATTCGTAGTGAGCTTGGGTTGTTCGCCAACCTGCGTGTGGCAAAGCTCTATCCGCAACTGGCCAATGCTTCAAGCATTAAGTCTGAGATTATCTCAGGTTTAGATTTGCTCATTGTTCGTGAGCTTACTGGTGGTATCTATTTTGGCGAACCGCGCGGTATACGCACTCTGGAGAATGGTGAGCAGCAGGGTTACAACACGATGGTGTACAGCACGAGTGAGATCAAGCGTATTGGTAAAGTAGCTTTTGAATTAGCACGCACTCGTGCTCAAGCGTCGGGTAATGCTGCTAAAGTCTGTTCGGTAGATAAAGCTAATGTCTTAGAAGTGACTGAACTTTGGAAACAGACGATAATAGAGATGCAGCAAGCGGATTATAGTGATGTGGCGCTGTCCCATATGTATGCTGATAATGCTTGTATGCAGCTGATTAAAGACCCGAAGCAGTTTGACGTCATGGTAACAGGTAATATGTTTGGTGATATCTTATCTGATGAGGCAGCTATGCTAACAGGCTCTATCGGTATGTTACCCTCGGCAAGCCTTGATGAAGATGGCAAGGGTATGTATGAGCCCTGTCATGGTTCAGCACCCGACATTGCAGGGCAGGATAAAGCCAACCCACTAGCGACTATTCTTTCTATAGCGATGATGCTGCGCTATACCTTTAAACAAGAGCAAGCAGCGCAAGCGATTGAACAAGCGGTTAGCGCTGTACTTGATGACGGACTACGTACGCTTGATATCCTAGAGAGTAAAGAGGACGGTAGCGAAACTAACCTTACACAAGTAGGCTGCAAACAGATGGGTGAAGCGGTATTGGCTAAATTAGTCTAAATTCATTATAGTCTTTTATCGATATTTGTCGTTTTTATAAAGCTAAATAATTTGATTGTAATTAAAATGAACCCATAAGCTGTTATATAGCTTATGGGTTTTTTCGTGGTTGTCCTAAAGTTCGATAACATAACTCAGTAGAAATTCAAAGCTGACTAATGTTCTATTATATAGTTATGAGAATAGTCATCTGTTGATATAAATATGTTACAGTGAAGAAATTTTTGTGACATTTTGATGTATAATAGATACTAAATAGAAATATTATTTAGTGTTAGTTACACGAAAATAAAATAATAGTAGGTTCGAGAAATACAGAAAAGTAACCCTATTTAAAATATATTGATTAAAAATTGAGGAAGCATATGTCATTATCAATGAAGACAACTACCGCTATGACAGTAATGGCTGTATCCGTTACGCTACTTATGAACCCTAGTATTGCTGAAACGGCTAATGGTAGTAACACAATTAATAACAGCTCTACCAATAAAAATACGGCTAGTAACAATACTACTGCCAGCACAACAACAGCTAATACTACAGATGTTAGTCCCGTCACTAACGGCGTCAGTCAAAAAATTACTCGTGACGTCAAGACAGCAGACGTACTTAATAAGCTGTTACCAACCATCGAGTACAATACTAAGGATCTCTCTAAAACGGCTCAAAAAGTCAATGACTCTAATTGGTCACAAGGTAGCGATATTGATCGTAATACCGGAACCAAACTACAAGCACTGCTCAACTGGCATCACAACGGCGTCGGGCCAGTTGATGGGTACTGGGGTAAAAACACTCGTAAAGCGATGCAAGCTTTCCAAAAAGCGCAGGGTTTGAGCGTTACGGATCAACTCAATACTAAGACATGGGAAGCTTTGACCAAAAATAATAAGCTTATGATGCAGCCAGTACTGGTCAACTATACACTCACTGACGCTGATGTAAACGTAAAAACTACGACCATTCCGGCCAGTGCAGAAGCCAAATCTAAGCTTGATGGTATGTACTATGAAAGCGTTCCTGAAGCATTGGCAGAAAAGTTTCACATAAGTGAAAAATACTTAAAAGCGCTCAACCCAAACGCTAAATTTAGAGCTGGAGAGACTATTACTGTCTATAATCCAGGCAACCCAAATATTAAACAGGTCAGCCGAGTAATCGCTGATAAGGCAACTGAAACCTTATATGCCTATGATGATAAAAACAATTTAGTTGCTAGTTATCCAACCACAGTAGGTAGTACTGCAACTCCATCGCCTTCAGGCACTCATAAGGTCGAGGTCAAAGTCCATAACCCTAATTATACCTACACAGGTGATGATGGTAACCAGCTCATTATACCAACGGGACCTAATAATCCAGTAGGCGTGGTGTGGATAGGACTTAGTAAACCTTCGTATGGTATCCATGGTTCACCAGATCCAGCGCGCATTAGCAGACAAGCTTCTTCAGGATGCGTACGATTGACCAACTGGGACGCGTTAGCTTTATTGGGTACTATCAAAGATGATGCGACAGTAGAATTTAAATAACTGTTTTGTAGTATTTAGATATGTATAAAGCGCTGCTAGTAAAGCATAAGTTGTATATAGATTGGACAACTTTTAACAATAAATATTACCAGCATCCAAATACAAAAATACCGCTGATAATTAGCGGTATTTTTGTAGATACAGAGAGACGGGGACAAAAAGGGTAATGGTATAAGAGACGTTATGACGTTCAAATCGTAGATACAAAATAAATATCAATAAGTCATTAAGCTTTTTATTTATTATTATGATCTAGCATAAGCTACTTTTTAGGTGATCGTATCTAAAAAGATTGTCAGTCTTGCAACTTATTTAACTAAGTAGGCTCAATGGTTTAGATTTGCATAACTGTTAAGCCACGTAGACTGCTTAAAAGTCGAGTTAGCAATTAAGTCTTACCACGGTAAGTAATACGACCTTTACTTAAGTCATAAGGGGTCATCTCTACCTTTACTTTATCACCTGTCAAAATACGAATATAGTGCTTACGCATCTTACCTGAGATATGAGCAATGATTTCATGTCCGTTCTCTAAACGAACTTTGAATAAAGTATTTGGAAGGGTGTCAATGACTTCGCCTTCAAATTCAATAATATCGTCTTTAGCCATAATTTATATCAATCAATGAAAAATAAGCCCATATTATACGTAAGTTTGGCTATTAAAGCAATACAAAACCGAGTTTTTACTTGACAGCGTGTAAGCGTTTGTGTATGACGATTCGCTATATTAGTCCGGTAAATTTAGCCAAACAGGGGTCAATGGCATATTAGGTAGTAACTGCTGGTAAGCCTTTGGGTAATAGGCATTAATAAAGTATAAACCGTCGCCTGAGGCAGTAGGAGGTGCAATAGTACGATCTTTTTGCGCTAAAATATTTAGAAAGTCTTCAGGCTCTAGCTCATGATGACCGATAGCATACAAAGTACCCATCAAATTACGCACCATATGATGCAAAAAACCGTCCGCTTGAATATCAAAAACGATAAATGATCCATGAGCAAAGAGATCAGCGCGGCTAACTGTACGTATCGGCTGATTAGATTGACAAGCTGCAGCGCGATAACTGCTAAAATCATGAGTACCCACAATATCAGTAGCCGCACGCTGCATACTTGATAAATCTAAGGGCTTATGAATATGGGTCACTTGATGATTTAATATGGCAGGGCGGGGCGTTTGGTTTAGGGTAATATAACGATAACGGCGCGCAATAGCGCTAAAGCGTGCATGGAATTCTGCTGGCATAGGCTGCACCCAGCGCAGAGCAATATCATCAGGCAACAGGCTATTGATACCGCGTAGCCAGTTAAGGGACGGACGATAAGCTTGGGTCACAAAGTGGGCGATCATATTACTAGCATGAACGCCTGCATCGGTACGACCAGCCGCGACTACTTCTACAGGCTCATCGGCGACTTTACTGATAGCTTTCTCTAAAGCTTCTTGTACCCCTAATACTTCTTTTTGACGTTGCCAGCCGCGGTAATGTGTTCCTAAGAATTCAATCGCAATGGCCAACGTATAACTTGGTTGTTCGACTTTCATAAAACGCTCAAAATGACTGGAAACAATGGTTAGCTTTTGTTCGATAGTTTATATTGATGATTTTTAGTTATTTATTTAACGTAGTACCGAGCTGATTGACGCTATGCGTCCAACGTTGCCGCCTTCGCGCTGGGGTATCGTAGCGTAGCAGCAGCCACAATAGCCGTGCATAAATAGCCGAAACAGTTAAGCGCCCGCCTGCGATAACATGATAGTCATACTGCCAGCTACCTGCAGCATAGCTACTACTAACGCCGCCGAATGGACACTGACTGGCACATACTACTATATGTCCTTGTGCGTAAGCTTGCTGCAAAGCTTTGACGAGCGCTGTTGAATAGGGGACGTTACCGGCACCAAATCCTAACAAAATCACTCCGCAAGGCGGTTGCTCTAATAGCGCATTCAACTGTATGGCTAGTACCTCAGGGTTATTAGGCAGGCAGTATATAGCATGAATATTTGTCTGTTTGGCACGTTGCTGAATACTATCTTTGACAGTTAGTTGATCATCAATCCAATGCTGGCGGCGAGTATCAGATAATGATTTTGCGTAGCTATTATTAGGGTAGCCTGCACGTGAATGACCAGTAAAGGCCATAAAGTCGTGGCTATGTATCTTTTGCACTGTTTGAGCAGGCCATGATTCACCACCAAAACTTATCTTAACCCCAGACTCTCCAGCAGCAGCAAGGCGTAGCGACTCGCTTAGATTGTCCCAAGCATCGCTACTGTCATCGACAGTGTAGGTATGCAGATTGTCACTGTCTAATAAGGGCCGCATACTACCAGTGACGATGATACAGATATCAGATCCAGCAAAGGCTTCTGCTAAAAACGCCCCCAAATAACTCAAGGTATCGGTTCCAGTAATTACTATAAATTGCCGGTGACCTTGTTTATACGCCTCTAATAATAGATCGTAAAAATGCACGAAGTCTTTTGGTGTTAGCTGGCTGCTATCCTTGATTAAAGTATTACTCAGCCACGAGATTGCTGGCAAAAGAGCTGTTATTTTTTGCTCAGTAAGTAGCGTCTCTATCATCGGCAAAAATACGTCGGCATCTAAAGGCGCTAGAGGACGACCATAACTCCCAAAAGTACCCCCAGCATAGACAAGCTGAATACCATGAGATGAAGAATTCAATGGAGCTGTAGATGAAGGCATGACATTACCGTAATAAGGATAAATAAGTAGAGGTAATATAAAGGATAAACCATAAAATGGAAACGTAAAATAAAAACAAGCATCCTATTTTTATAAGATGCTTGTTATAGTCAGTTGAAAATAAAAGTGACGAGGGTAACATTAAGCTATCGTTTTTGGTTAGTTCAGCTTGCAACTAAGCCTCTATATTAGGCGGTACGCGCCAGCATTTCTTGAGCTTGGTCTTGTTGTTCGCTGCTGCCTTCGGCGATCACCTCACTAAGTAGACGTGCAGCGCTGTCATACTCTCCTAACTCTAAATATTGACCAGCTAAATCTAAAGTTACTTGATTGGCATCTAAAGTATTCACAAAATCAAAGTCTGCGGCAAATTGTGCGGCAAAATCTTCAGTAGGCGTCGCCACTAAACTTTGATCATTAGCGTTCTGATCGTTTGAGCCGCTGCGATCTTCATCGATAAATTTGAAATCATCTGCATCGTCTACAGTCGTGATAGCAGTCGATGCAGTGAACGATGTATCCGTTTCAAACTCATCAGCTACTGGCGCATGCTCAGCTATTGTATTGTCAGCGGTGGTGTCAATTGTAGGCCTAACAGTATCAGTATTTTCGCCATCATTTTCATCAAGGTATGCTACGTTAGAAGCTTCATCATTTAATGTTGATTGAGTATCGTCTTCAATCGTTAACTCATTGTCGACATTTAGCTCATCAAGTGACAATAAATTGTTGTCAAAGCTATCTGCTGTATTACTCTCTAGCGAAATACTATCACTTAACTGAGTATTGTCTTCTGATTGAACATCGTCTTCATTTTCGTCAATCAACGTAGAATCAAAGTCAGCTGTACTACTTTCAAGCGCTGTACTGTCTTCTTCTAGTAATAATGCAAAGTCCTCATGGTTTTCTGGTTCGATAGTCTCTTGAACTTCTTGAACTTCTTGAACTTCTTGAACTTCTAAGTCTTGAGACAGATCATCGAAGCTAAGTGTAAAGTCATCGTCTACATTTAAGTTTTTGCGAGTCTTAGCTTCGTCGTCGCTATTATCTTCGAAACTTAGCTCGTTATCATTGTTATCAGTAGTGGTTACTGGAGTTGAGGTGTCAACTTGTCCATCTGTATCTGTAGATTCTAAATCGTCTAAAGTCAGATCAAAATCGTCATCAGCACTAATGTCGATGACGAAATCGTTGTTGGCTTCTGGTACTGACGGTGCAGGGGTGTTTTTTGATTCTAAATCAACTAGGTTGTGGTCTAAATCATTTTCAGTTTGAGTTGGCTTATGTTCGGTCGCAGTTTGGGCAGTAGATAAATCAAAATCAAGACCATCAAAACTAGAGTCGGTAGCAGTCTCAGATTGTACCGGTTGGCTGTGGGTTTGTTCTTGCTCTAATAAAGCTTTAAGCTGATCGGCATCATTGATAGTTGCAGCATCGCCATTATTTTTGATAGCACTATAAATCTTATCAAAATCATCAGTCTGATCAGTGATGGCATAAATATTTAGCAATTTAAGCAGCAGCGTGGCGTCTTGAGGCTGCTTTTCTAAACCACGTTCCAGGGTCTCAATTGCTTTATCATAGCGTTGTTGATCTATAAAGCGCTGTGCCACGGTTAGCGGATCAAACTTAGTCGCATTTTGCTCGGCACTTACAGTTTGCGATTTTGTAGCCGTATTGGCAACCGCTGCCGTACGAGCGGGCTTAACAGGCTGGGCGGGCGCGTTTTTCGCTTTACTGTTACGTAACACCAGTACGACGACTAAGACGACGACCACTAAACCGATAATGATATATAAAATATTGCTCATAAATCCTCCTAAGCCTACAAGTACTGTTTGCAGCGGCTAATGCTGAACAGCGAGGCCGTTATTAATTATTGGTTGCGTAGTTTTTTTAAACGAGCTTGCAGATCCGCAAGTTTTTGGTTTTGTAATTGTAATCTTTTGGTGTATTTACCAAGAGCACTACTTGCTGTGGTTACTCGTTTGGCCTGATCAGCGGTACGTTGCCGCGCTGAATTGAGTGTGGCTAAGATATCAGTGTTTAGCCCATTGCCAGTAGCTGCGCCAGCTTCGCTTTGGGTACCATCGGCACTACCATTACGACCTGGAGCAATAACAGAAAACTGCGCTTGGGGCAAAGTCTTGGTAACGGTTCTTGTTGGCTTGTCACGACGCTGGGCTAAGGGTTTTGCTGCTGCAGATAGTGGTTTAGAGGCTACAGTTTGAGCATCTTCTGCATCTTTTGGAGCAGGTAGTTTTTTCTTATTTTTGTGAGGTTTGGACGAATTAGACTGTACGTAATATTGTCTTTGTGCTGCAATAGCGGTTTGCAGGTTCTGCTGTGAAGGTACTACCTCGTAACTGGGTAGATTAAGCTTAGCGTCAGCCTTTAACAGATCAGCGTCTTGTGAGATAAAAGCTTCTGGATTTTGAGCTTTAATCTGAGCCATAACTGTCTGTACATCAATGTTATTTTGCTTAGCAATCTGCTGAGAGATAATCCATAAGTTATCGTTACGCTGCACGGTGTAGCTGCTAGTATGATTCGATGCTACCATCGGCTGTGCGGTAGATGACGGTATAGTAGAGGGCTGAGTTGTCGGCTGTGCAGCTACGTTTGCATTCTCTTGAGGAATGTTGTTTTGAAGAATATTGTCTTGTAGCTCATTATCAGCAGCCATAATCGTTGGCGTTTGATTGGTAGGCGCATTCTGAGGAGTGCTGTTGAGCTGAATTTGGCGGGTCACTTGAATATTTAAAATATCTAATTGTCTATCTGTAGTACTAGTATTTAAGGCTTTATTAGTTCTAGCGCTACTGTCTGATACTACTACGTTATCTTTTGCCAGGTTCGCTTGCTTAGTATTGGTAATATTACCAGTAACTATAGCGTCAGCTTGCTTGGTACTAGCCGTCAGGTTTGGCATGTCTGCAGCTGGCGACATTTTCAACGATGGTGAGGCAGTAACAATCATCGCTGGTAATGTGTTATCAGCTGCAATCTTAGGTGTATTCAAAGCTTGCATTTGTAGTGGTGCTTGAATACGCGCTGTGTTCATCAATGGTGGAGGTGCGCCCTTTTTGACAGCTAAAGGGGTAGCAACAACATCGGTTACTAGCGGTAAGTTTGGTTGCTGCGCGCCTGCAATAACGCGATTGGACTGTTTAATGGTAGTATCACCACCTAATGGCATAAGTAGGGTTTTGGGTACCATATTACGTTGGCCATTGTCATTGACAGCCAAAACCACATCTGCAAACGGCATAGATACGGGCTGTGAGGTACTAATAAGTACTTGCCCTGTCGTTGCAGAAGTCGCTACGAAGCGTACTGACATAGAGGCAGTTGGCGTCAGTCCCATTTGCTGATAAATTGCGGGGCTGGCAATATTGGCTACAAAATCTGCAGCATTGATATTAGAGACGCTAATACTCGCAGCTAGTGGTTCATGCTGAGCTGAGGTAATCACCGTTTTACCCAAAGTAGCGGCTTGTGCAACAGGTAGTAATATCGTAGAACCAACTGAGCAAAGTAGGGTGATTGAGACAGCCTGATGAATACGGGTCAATCGATGAGGTAAATGCCAAGACATGCGCAGCCCTTTTATAGTGACGTATGGGAGTAACGGTTGATAACCACAAGTAATCCTATCTAAGTGCCACCTGATAAAGCTGCTAGTCAAAACTCACTGCTATTAAGATGTTTTCTTATCTAACAGCATTGCATCACCGTAGCTGAAAAAACGATATCGACTATCGATGGCGTGCTGATAAGCTTGCTCAATAGCGGTCTTACCTGCAAAAGCAGAAACTAGCATCAGCAGGGTGGATTTAGGAAGATGAAAGTTAGTAATCAGGCGATCAATAACCCCAAATTCAAACCCAGGATAGATAAAAATATCGGTATCCCCTGACCAAGTGGCTAAGGACAATGGCCCATCATGTGCTGTTTTTTGATAGGCTGTCTCTAATACACGTGCAACAGTTGTGCCAACAGCAATGACTTTATTGCCCTGAGCGTGAGTTTGATTGATAAGATCTGCCGTTGACTGCGGCAGGTGCGCGTATTCGCTATGCATAGTATGGTTGAGTAGATTATCAGTTTTTACTGGCGCAAAGGTACCTGCGCCCACGTGTAAAGTGACAAAAGCGGTATTAATGCTGCGGTCAGTTAACGCCGTTAATACGTTCTCATCAAAATGTAGGCTGGCAGTAGGCGCAGCTACGCTGGCAAGTTTGGCAGGATTGTGAAACACCGTTTGATAGCGAATGTTGTCAGTGGCGTCTGCATGACGCTCAAAATAAGGCGGGATCGGTAGCTCGCCATAACGCTCTAGATCAGGAAGTATAGGCGCATCAAAAGCTAGAATAAACAAATTGTCTTGTCGGCCGATCATCTGACAACTCATTTGACCCTCAGCCAACCACAACTGTTGCCCAAGCTTGGGAGCTTTACTGGCTTTAACATGACAAAGCGCTATATTTTGATGGCTAGACAGCAAATTAGCATCAAGCCCAAAATTGTCAGTATCAGTACTGGTATGAATACTAGGATTATTTGAGCTATCTATCAGACGCTCGATGAGTACTTCAACACGCCCGCCGGTGTCTTTATTACCAAACAGTCGCGCTTTCATCACCTTGGTATCGTTGAATACTACCAAGTCGCCAGCACTGAGTAGCGAGGGTAGCGTAGTAAACAGATGATCATCGATCTGACCAGTAGAAGTTAGATGCAGTAGTTTAGAAGCGGAGCGCTCAGCTAGAGGGTAACGAGCGATCAAACCGTCCGGTAGCTCATAGTCGTAATCGGCAACGCTTAGATAGCTAAGCGGACGATCGTTACTATTCATGTTGGTAATGTTGGTAATGTTGGTAATGTTGGTAATGTTGGTAATGTTGGTAATATTGGTGCTATCGCTATCGGCACTAGGAATATTGAATTTAGAGTCAGTCATAATAGGCCATTTAGTAGGTAAAAATTTGGCGTCAGTTTAGCAGAAACTTGCTAATAAGATGGCAAATTCATAGTGACTAAAGGCACTCAACAAGCGATCAACGCACCCTAATCAAATAAGTTTAATTGCGGTAGCAGCTGAGTTGCGGGTGCCAAAGAGGAGTAGGTAACCCCTACCAGTCTGATAGGAAGAGTTCGCGGTATATCCGTAAATAGCTTATCTAGCCAATAATGGGCAGATTGGGCACAATCAAAAGCAGTAGCTAACGTATGTGAGCGCGTGATTTGTGTAAAGTCGGCATATTTAATTTTAAGAGTAACCGTATAAGCCACTAAGTTTTTATTGTGCATTTGCCTAAAAGCATCGGCATTTTGCTCATAAATTTGTAGCCGTAACGCTTCATCATTATTTAGGTTGTCTCTAAAAGTAGTCTCTGAACCCACTGACTTATGTTGTCGCTTGGCTTTGACTGGTCGTTCATCACGGCCATGAGCGATGTCATGATAAAACTGACCACGCTTACCAAATTCGTTAACCAGCTGTGCTGCAGGTACCGCGCGTAGGTCAGCGCCGGTTTTTATACCCATGGCGTGTAAGCGTTTGGCGGTGGCTTTACCGATCCCGTGGAAACGCTCTATAGCTAAAGTGCTAATAAACGCCTCTGCCTCGTTTGGTGTAATAATCGCGGTGCCATTAGGCTTATTTAGATCGGAGGCGATCTTTGCCAGCATTTTATTAAATGAGACGCCTGCTGACGCTGTCAATCCAGTTTGTTCTAGTATTTGCGCTCGTAACCAATTGGCCATTAATGTCGCTGAACCTCTATGGACTTTGAGTCCTGTGACATCAAGATAAGCCTCATCAAGCGATAAAGGCTCAACTTGTGCGGTCAGACTAAGCATAATACTGCGTATTTGAGCACTGACAGCACGGTATACCTCAAACCGAGGCAACACAAATATCACCTCTGGACAACGTCTGCGCGCCTCGTAGCAAGACATTGCTGAACGTACACCAAATTTTCGCACCTCATAACTGGCAGCCGCCACCACACCGCGACCGCTTGGATCACCGCCAACAACTAAAGGTTTGCCGCGATACTGTGGAAAATCACGCTGTTCAACACTGGCATAAAATGCATCCATATCAAGATGAATAATTTTACGAGGAGCAGACATTACAGAATCTGTCATAGGTGTCATTTTACCTAACGCTTTATAGTTTTTAGGAGTCTTTATTTTAGAAGGTATTACAAATTATGAGGTATTCTTAAAAGTTATTTATAGACAGTATATTCATTAAAAAATTAATATTAATTTATATATTATGTAGCTCAAATAGATAGACTTACTTTGATGACTTTATTTAATAGCTTCAAAATAAAAAAGTTATAGATAATTATAGTTCTTATAATAAAAAGATTATACGAATCGCTATAAAGTAATCATTAGCATAAAAACCTGCTACATAAATATATCTTACTGGTTCTACTTGTAAAGGTTTTTAGATTTTTTCTGCTTTATACCAAGACGTTTCATCGCCAAGCATACTCCCGATGCGCTACAACCCAATCTTTTTGCCCGCTCATAATGATAACTATTTGGATAACTTTCAATATCTTGCAGTAAAGCGGCATCAGTTAACTTAGGTAGCTTAGTTTTTCTAGTGGCCTTATTGTGGATATTCTTTTTCCACTTCTGAATGGTTGTAGGACTAAGGTTATAAAAAGCCGCTGCTTGAGCATAGGTCATCCCATTATTTAAGCTTTTTAAAACCTGTCTACGAAAGTCTAACGAATAAGTCATATATATTCACAGTAATTATTCAGTTTTGTAGTTTATAACATTTTTAAAGTAAATTTACTAGGTTTTGTGGACGATAAAAATAATACATTTCAGACGTTATAAGTCAATACTTTCCTTCTCAATACCCTACCATTCATTATGTTTCATAGGTTACATTTGAGGCAATAATTGATGCTGTTCTTATATCTTTTACCATTCAAGAGAAGATTTATACCATTCATGACATCCAAGCGATAAGTAGTAGTAAAGAATACATTAGTTTGTTAAATTAACGACAATTCATACAGAAATCATCTCTGATAAACACATGGCATTGTACTTAAGTATGCTTTAAGTACAATGGATTACAGTCAGTAGGTGATCAGTATAAAGCTTGGATAAGTACGGAGCAGCTATAGATTGATACAGTTATGATATATAAACAAATGTATATAGAAACTTATTAAAGAGTTGACGGCCTGCATGATCAATAGCTTAAAGATTTAATACAATAAGTGGACAAGGAACCCAAAATGAACAACAAATTAACCGGTAGTGATTTAACTCGAGCCATGCTTGCGCGTGGTGATACAAACATATGGTGCGCAGTAGATGATGATAGCGATGATCAGGCTATGACAGATCATGAAAACAACGATTTTACGGCTCGTATTGTCTCTTTTAAGGACGGTCATTTTATTTGTACAATGGGTGCTACGTGGTTGTACGCTGTACCTATTAAAATAGCGCCACTTACGCAAGAAGACGCAGGGCTGTAAGTATTAACGTACTAAGCACTAACGCATTGTAAGGTTAAGGGTTAAGTGAATAAAAGATAGCTATTCTACGCTGCACCATAATCCCTTAATACATGCAAACTATGATTTGACTTATACACTCTCGTAGCTTGCTTCTTAATCACTCACATTTATTATCGCTCTAAGCTAACTAAGCCTATTCTTTGTCACCATTCACTTCTACAAGAGTATTCAACCAAGCATAATTCGATCATGAACTTATGATGGATAGCTGATTGATTCAAGATAGACGAAATACTCTAAATCTAAGTACTTACATCAGCATTCACAACATTACGACTCAAACTAACAGAGAGTAGCGAACAATAAGTGTCGCTACTCTCTGTTAGTTTGAGTCGTCAGATACTGATATATACAATCGATAAAATATAGAAAAGGTAACTTCACCAAGTAGTTAGTGACGACGCGCTACTTTGACTAATAAAGCCATCAGGCGTCTGTCCGTTATCACCCTGCCAGCGCTGGAATGCTTTACGAGTATTGGTACCAATAATACCATCAGCGCCTTTGGTATCATAACCTGCACTGGTCAAGCGCTGTTGCAAGCGAGTCACTTGTGAAGTTGATAGTGGACGCTCATAGCGCGGCCATGATTTACGCAGACCGCTTTGTCCTGCGATTGCCTTACTAAGTAAACTGACGCCTAGCGCATAATTTGACGAGTTGTTATAAACTTTTATAACATCAAAGTTAGGGCTGAGCAGTAAGGCTGGACCATCTTTGCCAGCAGGTAACCACAGCTCCATTTGCGTATTGGCATCCAAACTGACATCATCGATGGTATCAACGCCAAGCTCAGCCCATCTATACGCTGGCTGCTTGCTATTTACTACTGAGTAATCAAAAGAGGCAGGCAGGGTAACTTCGTAGAAAGGCTGTAGACCACGCACCCAGCCTGAATTACTTAGATAGTTAGCAGCTGAAGCTAAAGCATCAGCTGTTGACCACGGATTGCGATGACCATCGCCATCCCCGTCGACGCCATGTTTTACCCAAGTAGCTGGAATAAACTGCGTCTCGCCCATACCGCCTGCCCAAGAGCCCTCTAGTGGTGACCAGTAAATATCTCCGCGTTGTAAAAGTTGTAGCAATGATAATAGCTGGGTCTCAGCAAACTCTTGACGGCGACCGTCATAGGCTAAACTTGACAGCGAGCTTGGTAAATAGCTACTGCCAGTAACAGCGCCATAAGATGACTCCATTCCCCAAATCGCAGTAATAATCTCGGCATTAACGCCATATTGTGACTCCAAACGCGATAAATACGAGCGTTGCTCTGAGAGCTTACGCTTACCATTGGCGATGCGCGCGCTCGAGGCAGCTGAGTCTGCATAATCCCAAGGCATCTTAGAAAACTCAGGCTGACCTGAATCAAGGGAGATGGCTTGTTCATTTAAGTAGGCGGAGCCAAGTAAACGCTGAACATCTGCAGGATTATTACCAGCAGAGATGGCGCGCATGGAGAAGTCTGATTTCCAGTCGGCAAAGCTTCGATAGCTTGGTTTAGGTGTTACGACTGTTTTTTGTTCAACGACGACTGGTGCAGGTTTAACCTTAATGGTTTGGGTCTGCGTAACCTGAGTATTGCCTTGGGGCTGCGGTTTATTAGGTTGCTGTACGGGCTTTTGAATAGACTGTTGGCTGACACAACCTGCTATAAATAACAGAGGTAGAAGGGTAGCGTACTGCTTTTTTAACATCATAAAGGTCTCGAAAATCAATAAGTACTAAAACGGTAGTAGAAAAAGTAAGTCAAATTTAAAACAATTTTAAGTCCATGAAGTGCTGGCATTAACCATTACCATTGACTGGCAAAGAAAAATAACTGTAGCAATAAACAACGCTAAAGTCGATGGGATAAGTGGAGTTATTATTGATACTAAGACAATTTTCAGCAACAAAAATGGGAGAAGCTTTAGCTCAAAAAGTCTGAATCAACATTTTTTAAAACTGAAATTAGCGGTACAAGAAGCTGCATAATTTAGTCCAAAACCTCAAGGTCTGATCTGCTTTGTTAGTTACAGGCTTTGACAGACGCTTTATTAATATTAGTAAACAAGACTATCCATCTCTTCAAAGTTCTAGATTATTATGTTATCCTTAATAAAAGTAAGGAATTAAATTATATTTAGCAATGACGTTGAGAAAATCTGACTAAATAAATAATAATTAAGGAATTTTTTCAATAGCGTTTATAAAATTTCTTACTCAATGAATATAAATTAAGGTATGAAAATATTATCCTTAGTAAAGGTAAGGTTTTTATTTTTACTACTAAGTTATCATCCACTATTTATATACTCCTAAAGTTGTATACCGCTTACTACAAGACATCGCTACTATAATTATTACTAAAGAAGAGGTGCGCCATGCAACATAAGAAACAATTACCACAACCACCCGTTCGGCATGAATGGCTCACTGCATTTGTAATGTCTTTTCTTGCGCTACCATTTATAGCTCTCTTATTTGTTTGTGCTTACGGTTTTATTATCTGGTTCGCTCAAATATTCTATTGGGGACCACCCACTTAGTAGCGTATTGCATATAAACGAACACGCTATCTATAAAATTCGCGCTCATTATTCTACATAGAATAGTTTTACTTTCACTATATTTAGACACCATATCTATAAATGTAATATTTATAGATAGAGAGTATTTGTATCAATTATTTACCAAAAAATTGCCCGTACTATGATGAGAATCGGTAAGGAACCGTTATGAACGCCATTAAACGTCTTTTTAGCTGGCTGCGTCGTCTTTTATTACAACCTTCTGCAAAGATTGGCTTTGGTCTGTTATTGATCATTGGTTTTGCCGGCGGTGTTTGGTTCTGGGCCGGATTCAACGCCGGCATGCAAGCTACCAATACCGAAGAGTTTTGTGTGTCTTGTCACACCATGGAAGATAACTTGTTGCCTGAGCTTAAAAAAACCGTGCACTTTAAAAACCGGACTGGAGTCCGAGCTTATTGCTCTGATTGTCATGTGCCGCATGACTTTACAGATAAAATGGCGCGTAAGATGCAAGCGTCACGCGAGGTATTGTCGCAAATAACCGGCGATATCGGTACTAGAGAGAAGTTTGTAAACCATCGTATCGTACTGGCGCAGCGCGAGTGGGGCCGCTTCAAGGCTAATAATTCAAAAGAATGTCGCTCTTGTCATGACTACGACAGCATGGATTTCAGCAAAATGCGTGTCACCTCGCAGATGATCATGCGTAGCGCCGCTGAGCGTGATGCCAGCTGCGTTGATTGTCATAAGGGGATTGCGCATGAGTTGCCTAACACCGAGGGTATGCATAACCCAGCGTTTGACTCACTTTTATCAGAGGCTAGCAGCACCAAAATTACAGAGGGCGAGACCTACTACAATGTCGTACCGCAAGCGCTATATCTAACGGCAGATAAAAAAGAGGAAGCTGGAGTTATAGAGATTGCTACCCCGGTCAAGGTTTTGGCTCATGAGGGTGATATGACGCAGATTGAGCTTGATATGTGGCGCAAAAACAAAGGCTTTGGCCGCGTTTGGTACACCTACTTTGGTCTTAATATCCCTGATGTAACTATCAATAAAGAGCTGGCCCGTGATGAAAATTTAGTGACGGTAACTGAATCTAGAGAAGATCCGCTAACTGGTCTTGAATGGCAAAAAGTAAGTACTAAGCTTTGGGTGGCTGACGGCGGTTTGATGGAGAGTATTGAGCCTGCGTGGGATATCGCCAGCCAAACCTACGCGGATAACTGTAGTACTTGTCATCGCCAGCCAAACCCTAGTGGACACGATGCCAACCAGTGGCCGGGACTATGGAGCGGCATGGTAGGGTTCACCAATTTAGATAGTGATACAGGCGCTCTGGTTCTTAAGTATCTACAACTGAATTCATCAGATTTTGGTGAAAGCTCAGAAAATACTCCAATTGAGGAGACTATCCAAGATGCTAGACCAGGTGTTGTAAGCTAGTTGAGATATAAGCCAAACATTGTCAGCGCCTTATCGCTGTTGGAGAAAGATTATGAAACACATGAATAGAAGAGGGTTTTTAAAATCCCTAGCCGCCTTATCTGGTACCGCCCTATTGCCACTGCCGCTACTGGCTGATAATAGTATCGTTACTACTGGCACAAATGACAAAGTCAATATCAGTGGCTGGAAAGTATCCGGCGCACACTGGGGTGCCTTTCGCGCTAAGGTTGAGGCGGATAGACTCATTGCGATTACGCCTTTTGAATTTGATCAGTATCCGACTGATATTCTAAAAGGGGTGCCAGGGGTTATCTATAACCCATCAAGGGTACGTTATCCCATGATTCGTCTTGACTGGTATAAAAACCGTGAAAAAAGCGATACCACGCAGCGCGGCGATAATCGTTTTGTACGTGTCGGTTGGGATGAGGCGCTGGACACTCTCTATGAAGAGCTTGAACGTATCCAAAGAAATCACGGGCCATGGGCATTGCACACCGCAAACGTGGGTTGGCGTTCGGTGGGTAATATTCATAGCTGTGGTAACCATATGCTACGGGCGATGGCTATGCATGGCAATAGCGTGGGCACGGCAGGGGACTACTCCACCGGAGCTGGGCAAGTTATTATGCCTTACATACTAGGCTCGACCGAGGTCTACTCACAAGGTACCTCATGGCCGGTTATTCTTGATAATTCAAAAGTAGTTATTTTTTGGTCCTCTGATCCGGTCAAAAACTTGCAGGTCGGCTGGAACACCGAGACTCATGAAGCTTATGAGTACTTAGAACTACTGCGTGATAAGGTTAGAAATAAAGAGATTCGTGTCATCTCTGTCGATCCGGTCAAGAGCAAAACTCAGAATTATTTGGAGTGTGAGCAGCAGTATGTCAATCCGATGACTGACGTAGCCTTTATGCTGGCAATTGCTCATACGCTTTATACTGAAAATCTCTACGATAAAGAATTTATCGATATGTATGCGCTAGGTCTCGATGAATTTACCCCGTATTTGATGGGTAAAACCGAAGATATGGTCGAGAAGACGCCTGAATGGGCTGCGCCCATCTGCGGGGTTGCGCCGGAGCGTATTCGTGAGTTTGCCCGTTTGATGGCGAGCAATCGTACTCAGCTTATCTTTGGCTGGGCCATTCAGCGTCAGCAGCACGGCGAGCAGCCCTACTGGATGGGCGCAATTCTCGCGACTATGCTTGGTCAAATTGGTCTGCCTGGCGGCGGTATCAGCTACTCGCACCATTATAGCTCTGTTGGCGTGCCGGCCTCTGGTGCTTCAATGCCGGGTGCTTTCCCGCTGAATTTAGATACTGGACGTAAGCCCAAGTACGACAACAATGATTACAACGGCTACAGTTCAGTTATTCCTGTGGCGCGCGCAGTAGACTGCTTACTTGAGCCTGGCAAAAAGATTAACTTTAATGGTCAAGAAGTCACGTTGCCACCTTATAAGATGGGTATTTTCTCAGGCTGTAACCAATGGCATCGCCATCAAGATCGTAACCGTATGAAAGAGGCTTACTTTAACGTGGAGACGGTAGTGGCGGTTGATTATAACTGGACGGCTACTTGCCGCTTTGCCGATATTGTATTACCGGCGTGTACTCCTTATGAGCGCAATGACCTTGATGCTTATGGATCATATAGTAACCGCGGCGTCATCGCTATGCATAAGTTGGTTGAGCCCCTTTATCACTCAAGATCAGACTTTGATATCTGGCGTGAGTTTGCTAAGCGCATGACCCGTGATTGGGAGTACAGTCGGCAGATGAATGAGATGCAGTGGGTGGAACAAATCTACGAGGATTGCCGTGCTGATAATCTGAAAAAAGATTTTTACATGCCACCATTCGCTGAATTTTGGGAAAAAGGTTATGTGCTCTTCCCAGAAGGTGAAAACTGGGTGCGTCATGCTGACTTCCGTGAAGACCCTGAGGTCAATGCTTTGGGTACGCCATCTGGCTTTATTGAAATTAGTAGTCGTACGATCGGCAGCTACGGTTATGATGATTGTAAGAGCCATCCTATTTGGATGGAGAAGGCTGAGCGCTCACACGGTGGCCCCGGCTCCGATAAATATCCGCTATGGCTACAATCTGTGCATCCTGATACGCGTTTGCATTCACAAACTTGCGAATCTGAATCGCGGCGCGCCAGCTATGCCGTACAAGGGCGCGAACCTTGCTATATTGGGCCTGAAGATGCCGAAGCTCGCGGTATCAAGGACGGTGACCTGGTACGCGTCTTTAACGACAGAGGTCAGCTACTTGCCGGCGCGATTATATCAGATAATTTTCCGCCGGGTATTATTCGTATTCAAGAAGGCGCGTGGTACGGGCCAACGGGGCCTGAGATTGGAGCGCTAGATACTTATGGTGACCCCAATACCGTATCTTTAGATATCGGTACCTCAAGTTTGGCACAAGCACCCAGTGCTAATACCTGTATCGTTGAGATAGAAAAAT
Source organism: Psychrobacter sp. M4 (assembly GCF_055699795.1). NCBI lineage: Bacteria > Pseudomonadati > Pseudomonadota > Gammaproteobacteria > Moraxellales > Moraxellaceae > Psychrobacter > Psychrobacter sp. M4. The sequence goes on from NZ_CM146740.1 coordinate 1,091,237, forward strand.
TCGTTGGCAAAGCGCCAGCTGTCACCGCTTTTGGTGGACCCACTTATGTCAATCCGGATGGTAGCCCTGAGAGAAGAGGCAGCATGTAAGTCTTTATTTAGCGGATAGCTTTTAGATATCCTTAATTAAACGCTAAGATACCTTTATAAGTTGTAATTGCTATTAATGTTACTATTAATGACAGCTATGATTTATAGAGGTATCGCTTTATTCACCTTCTAAAAGTAGATATAACATGACTATAGATACCCCTATAAATACCCAACAAACGGATAGCGCTGAGGAATGGCAAGCTGCCAACACAGCACGCTCGGCGCTTTATCGTTGGTTTGCTGATATCTTTGCTCGTGAACTGACGCCTACCACTTTAGAATACTGGCAAGACCAGAGAATTTATGACAGTATTCATAACGCTTTTGTTAGTTTAGATCTTGAGCCATATAGTATTCGGGTCAAAACAGCTTTAGCAAATCTTGAGAAGTTGCCAAAAAAAGAGCAGGCGCTCGAGCTTGCTGCCGACTTTGCGCAAGTTTTTTTGCTCAGTGGGGACGATAGCGCTCCGCCTTATGCTTCTTACTATTTAAGTGAAGACAAACATCTTTATGGTGAACCGACAGTGCAGATGCGTAAGTTTTTGGCCAGCCAGCAGCTCAGCTTAAATACTGAATTTCGCGAGCCTGATGATCATATTAGTGTTTACTTTCGGGTCATGAGCTTGTGGATTGATAGTAGTATTGAACAACAGCTGGATATGACAAGTAGTGCTCAAGAACAGTTAGACTTTTTGGATGAAGCGCTACTGACTTGGCTACCCCAATTCAACGCTCGTTGTCAAAAGATCAGAGTGATAAGCGATCTTTATCCGGCGTTAACGGCGCTGGCAGAGCAGTTCGTCTTAGCAGATAGAGAAGGATTAGCTACTGTCACTGAGTAATGATAATTAATAGTAGCGGTATAGCCTACGTTAGTTTTTGTTTATACTCATGTTGCTTATAACAGCTTTACTAGAAATTAACGCTAGACTGTGTCTTTATGATTTAGTATGACTTTTAGCCCCAGTATATAAGTGAGTATAAATATAATGATTAGTGTCGAGCAGCTTCAGCAAGCCATCATCCAGCGCGTCAGTAGTTATAATCAAAACGATTATGCTTTGGCGAAAAGAGCTACGCAAAGCCGTGATCTGTTAAGCAGTCAAAACTATATATTGGCGCAAGACATAGCATCGCCATTTGCGATCCCCAGACAAAACATCTCAGCTATGGATGGCTATGCTATCGCCAAAGGCAGTACGCTTACTAAAGATACGGCCATCGAGATTGTCGGCGAGTCACAAGCGGGTAGTCCATTTTCTGGTAATCTAAACAGCGAGCAGGGCGTGCGTATCTTTACTGGCGCTGTAGTGCCAGCAGATTGTGATACGGTGGTCATGCAAGAAAACACCAACTTTGCGGCCATAAAAGACAGTATCGATAAGTCGCAGTCTTATGCTATTACGCTTGGCCAAGAAGCCACACCTGATCGCAACATCCGCAAACAAGGCGAGGAAGTCACAGCAGGTGAAATCGTCTTAAAAGCTGGCAAGCGTCTAAATCCTGCTGATATCAGTCTGATTGCCAATTTAGGTTTCGATAAAGTCGAGGTTTATCGGCCGCTCGTGGTCGGGGTTTTAGCCACAGGAGACGAGCTGGTCGCCATAGGAGAACCGCTTGATAGCTTGGCACAAATTTATAACTCCAATACGCCAACGCTCAAAAGCTTGCTGTCTGATTTGCCAGTCGAGGTGCGTGATTATGGCATTATCCCCGATCATTTAGACAAAACAGCTAACGCGGTCGCGGCAGCCATGCAAGAGTGTGATGTACTAATATCTACCGCAGGCGTGTCGGTTGGCGATTACGACTTTTTGACCACCGTCATTGAGCAATTAGGACAAATAAATCACTACAAAGTGGCGATGAAGCCGGGTAAACCGTTTGTTTTTGGCGAATTAAATAAAAATATTGACAAGCCTGTGTTGTACTTTGGCCTACCGGGTAATCCTTTATCTACTGTCGTAGGTACTTTGCAATTTGTTATCCCTGCGCTATGGCGTTTGTCAGGCGTAAGCGAAGATGATTTGCCCATGACGCTTAGCGTATGGGCGACCCTTACAGATGATATTAAAAAATCAGTAGGACGCAAAGATTTTCAACGCGGCGTATTATCGCAAGATGCTCATAGCGATTTTCAGGTCAAAACTTTCTCAACCCAAGATTCGCACCGAATCAAGCAGCTCAGTTATGCCAATTGTTTGATCGTTTTAGCGCAAGACTCCGGCAACGTATCAGCAGGCGAGAGCGTACAAGTGCAACCTTTTCCTTGGTCATAACTTTAGTAATTAGTATTTTGTTTATTGATAATAGTATTTATTAATGATGCTTACTTATCAACCATAGTAAGTGACCATAATTTGCAATATTATGTTATCTAACGGGCAGGTTAGCTGACATTGTCTTATGGCGTCTAAGTACGACTAAAGTAGTAGTTGATTGACTTTATGGTGAGTAGACTTTGCTCACCGTAGCGTTATAATGATATAAAAGTAATATGAAAATAGTTATTTATTATAAATCCTTATTCACAACCTGAGGCAACGCCTAAAGCACACCACTTATTCAATACTAATGGTAACAACCTATGACACATCACAACTCCATTGCAGGGAGTACTCAGATGTATTCGCCTGTCGCTGCACCTGCTATTTTTGATGGTCAAACACCTTCTGTAGTAGCTTCGCCTACTGATTTATCTACTCCTTCCTCTCAACTACTGACTGATAGTTTTGCACGGCGTCTGACGTATTTGCGTCTGTCTATTACTGATTTTTGTAATTTTCGCTGTGAGTATTGTCTGCCCAATGGCTATCAAGGTAAACCGCCTGAGGGCGAGCTGACAGTAACTGAGATTGACACTTTAATTCGTGCTTTTGCACAAGTAGGTACTAAGAAAGTTAGAATTACGGGCGGCGAACCCTCTATCCGCCGTGATGTAGTCGATATCATGCAGACCATTAAACAGACACCAGGTATCGAAACCGTTGCCATGACCAGTAATGGCTACAAGCTTGGCAAACATCTGGCCAACTGGAATGCCGCGGGTCTGAATCAAATCAATATCAGTATGGATAGCTTTGATGCCGCTACCTTTCATAAGATGACAGGTTTTAACATGTTGCCGCAGCTTATGGCTGATATGGATACATTGCTAGAAACTACTGATATTAAGCTTAAAATAAATAGTATTTTGATGGCAGAAACCGCGTTTGAAAATCTGCTCAATGCTATTGACTATGTAAAAGATCGGCCTGTTACTTATCGTTTTATCGAATTTATGCAGACCAGTGATAACAGCGATCTGTTCTTTGCTCAGCATGCGCAGTCCGATACTATTATTGACTATTTATTAGAGCATGGTTGGCAGCCGCACGAGCGCGGTAGTAGCGATGGGCCGGCTGTAGAGTATAGCCATCCAGATTATCTAGGCCGTATTGGTATGATTGCCCCTTATGCTGCGCACTTTTGTGAGAGCTGTAACCGTCTGCGCGTAAGCTCGCAGGGTAAAGTACATCTGTGCCTATTTGATCAAGGCAACTACGATATTCGTGAGCATCTACGTCATGATGATGTTGAAGGGCTGGTTGCAAAGCTGCATGGCTTTATGCCAATTAAGCCTGAGCATCATCATCTACACGAGTCTAATAGCGGCATGATGGCTAATCTATCAATGATTGGCGGCTAAGTTTTTATGATCTGCAACTTATCTAATCTGCTTCTTATTTATTAAACATCTTATTTATTAAAGACTATATTTATTAAGGATAATTCATGAGTAAACCTGCAGCTGAATTTGTGCCGCTCAACATCGCTATTTTGACCGTTTCTGATAGTCGGACGCTGGCAGAGGATACCTCAGGACAATATCTAGTTGATCAGCTCCAATCAGTAGGACACCATTTGGCAGATCGCGAATTGATTCCTGATGACATTTATCAAATCAGAGCAGTACTTAGTCGCTGGATAGCTGATCCTGAGGTTCATGCAGTGATTACTACGGGCGGCACGGGTTTTTATATTCGTGATAGTATGCCAGAGGCGGCAGGGATATTGTTCGATAAAGCAATTGATGGCTTTGGCGAGATGTTCCGCTTGATCTCCAAAGACGAGATTGGTATGTCAACGGTGCAATCGCGCGCCGTTGCAGGTATGGCAAACAGTACGGGTATTTTTTGCTTGCCTGGTTCTTCAGGCGCTTGTCGTACGGGTTGGGAGGGTATCTTAAAAGAGCAGTTTGATAACCGTACGCGTCCGTGCAACTTTGTACCGCATTTCATGCGAGCGAATCCTAGTCATGATTAGATCCACTGTGGATAGTTTAAATCAGTCTGACAAGGTCGACTCTATAGAGAGTTTGGCAGGGATAGTCATCTTGGCGGGTGGTAATTCTAGACGTATGGGTACGCCTAAAGCTGGTCTGACTCTACCTAATAATGAGCGTTTGCTCGATTATCATGTGCGCCAAGCGCTAAAGCTTAGCGGCTCTGATTTAGGCGTCTCTAGTATAGATATTCCTATTATGATTGCTGATAATGAGCGCGATTTTACAGTAGATGCAGCGTTACTCTCTAGAAGGACTTCTATCTGTCATATTGCTGACTACAATTCCTTATCTATGGCGTCGGATAGTAAGACAGAAGGGCCGCTGGTCGCTATTGAATCAGCATTGCAAACGCTAGCTAAAACAAAGAAGGCAGAAAATGCTGATTCTTCATGGTTGATAGTTATCAGCTGTGATAGCCTAATCAGTGCTTATGACCTTTGGCAGGTGCTAGAACCTCATACGGCGGCAGAAGCTAATGACAAATCGGTCATTTGTCTCACCGATGAATCGCATTTATATCCGCTATTAGGGCTGTACAATCTAAGTATTGAACCTCAATTAAAAGCCTATATCGATAGTGGCAAGCGCGAAGTCATGGGATTTATAAAACCTATGACCGAGGCGGTGGCTGTCGCAAAACAATGGCAACCTTTGACTAATATGAATACGCCGGATGATTTTAAGCGAGCTTGTAACGCTTTGACTGACTTATAAAATGAGAAAACGGTACCTATGAGCATGAATATCAAAGAAAATACGTTATCACACCTAGATAGTGAGGGCGACATCACTATGGTGGATGTCACCGGCAAAACGGCAACGACACGGCAAGCCAGTGCTACGGGACAAGTACGTTTTCCCAGTGAGATCTACAAGCAAATCAAAGCCACTGATGGTATGACCAAAAAGGGCAGTATTACTCAGACCGCCCACATTGCCGGTATTATGGCGGCTAAGCGTACTCATGATCTTATCCCGCTCTGCCACCCACTACCTCTAGACAAAATTGGCTTAACTTTTGATTATAACGATGAGCAAAGTAGTATTGATGTCAATGCGACCGTAAAAGTGACGCACAAAACTGGCGTTGAGATGGAAGCACTAACAGCAGTAAGCGTAGCTTGCCTCACAATATACGATATGACTAAAGCGATATCGCACGATATTGTCATTGATAATATTCATCTGGTTGCAAAAACAGGCGGTAAATCAGATTATAAGCATACTTAGGTTTTATAATAGGTTTGGTTTGCTAGGTTTTAGTTTTAGCATAAAAGAATGAGAGACTTTGTAAAATCTGGAGATTTCTATGAGCGTTATAGATATAAATAGTAATGCGGACACTTTAATGAACGTCAACGTTTTGTACTTTGCAAGCTTAGCGGATGAAGCCAATTGTCATGAAGAAAAAGTTAAGATAGCACCATCAACGTCATTAACCGATTTGTATGCGCAGTTAAGCCAGAAGCATCGTTTTAGTCGTCCGCAGTCTGATTTGCGCGTAGCGGTAAACGATTACTTTGCTAAGTGGACTGATAAGATACAAGACGGCGATAGTGTAGTGTTTATTACGCCAGTGGCTGGTGGCTAACTATGACAGACAACGTACACAGCCAGTCGATGACTATTAAACGCAGCGTAGATGAAGTTTATGCATTGGTAGAGCGTGATGGTTTTGCGCTATTAGATGTTGCTATCGATGAGGATAGGCTCAAAGCGATGCTTGACGATGATAGTTGCGGCGCCTTTGTAAGCTTTGAAGGTAGAGTACGTAATCATAATAACGACAGTCAAGTCGACAGCTTGACTTATTATGGTTATGAGGATTTGGCGATCAATCAAGGCCGGCTTATTATTGAAGAGGCAAAACAGCGCTTTGATATTATCGGAGCTGCTGCTATTCACCGTATCGGGGCACTAGAGATTGGTGATGTGGCGGTTTGGGTTGGAGTTGCCTCAGCGCATCGCTATCCTGCGTTTGATGCTTGCCGCTGGATACTAGATACTATCAAGGCTGATATTCCGGTTTGGAAACAGGAGTATTACGAAGATAATTCTTCTAAATGGTTGAGCAATAATGGTTAATATAAAGCGGTTAGTCTATAGCCATGACTAAGATCATCGCTACTAAAAAAACTTTAGCTGTAACAGCAGGTTTGGTATTGGCTCTAACTTCCTGTACCAAAGAGAATACTACCAAGGAGGCTACTGATACAGCGTCCGTCGCTAACGATGCTCCAGCGCAAACTCAAACCTTACGTATCGCAGCGGCTGCCAACTTATCAGATGTCCTGCCTGCTATCGTTGCGGGTTATCAAAAAGATAATAACCTGCCTAATCAAGATATCGAAGTTACCTATGCGTCCTCAGGTAAGTTGTATGCGCAAATAGTCGCAGGCGCACCTTATGATCTGTTTTTGTCCGCCAATCAAGACTTTCCAGCCAAACTTGCTAGGGATAACAGCGATCAAGGTGAGCAAACTTATGCGCCCTTTACCTACGCGCAAGGTCAGCTTGCGCTATACAGCGTTAGCCAATCTATAGATAATAGCAATCAGGGTTCATTAAACGAGTTGTTTAAGACTAACGCTAATACTACCATAACAATTGCCAATCCTGAGCTGGCTCCTTATGGCGCATCCGCTAAAGCTTATCTTCAATCTCAAAACCTGTACGATTCATTAAATGCTCAAAAACGTTTGATTCAAGCTGAAAATATCAGTCAAGCTTTTCAATATGCGCATACCGGGAGTGTCGATTATGGTTTGGTTGCCCAGTCACAGATTGTAGCCACTAATGCTACCTCAGAGCAGTTTATAACTTTGGCTCCTGAGTCTTATCCACCTATCTTACAAGACGGTATTGTAATAAATGCGCTACCAGTAGCGGTAGATTTTAGTGATTATTTGCGCTCAAGTTCAGGGCAGCAGTATTTTTTGCAAGCGGGCTATTTGGTAGTTGAATAGTTAAGGATCAAATCATTTGCTTATGCTTAGCCAAATATTTTATTTGGACAAACCCTCAGAGCGAATGAATAATCAAAGTGGCTAAATAAGCGGCTGTCGTATAGACTGCAACCATTATCAATGCAATAAACAGTGACCTTATGTTAGCTGAGCCTCTAATATCGGACATGCTCACCCCATTTTGGGTAAGCCTCAAGCTTGCTGGGGCAACGACGCTATGTTTGTTATTATTTGCAACCCCACTAGCTTATTGGTTGGCTAAACCTAGTCGCCGATCTTTTATTAGTCGTTTAAAAGTTTTGTTGCTCGGCATCATCGCTATGCCATTAGTATTACCTCCCACCGTTATTGGCTTTTATCTACTGCTGCTTTTCAGTCCCAACTTTGGCATTGGTCATTGGCTAAGTGAGCATCATATTAGCCCCCTGATATTCACCTTTGAAGGCTTAGTAATAGGCTCTATTATTTACTCCTTACCGTTTTATGTGCAGCCGGTCTACGCGCAGTTCTTACGTATTCCAAGAAGTGTTATGGAGATGGCATACTTGCTCGAGCCTAGTCGTTGGCGGCGTTTTATGTATGTTGCGCTGCCGCAAGCGCGTGTTGGTATTATCTTAGGTAGCTTGGTCAGTTTTGCCCATACTATTGGCGAGTTTGGGGTGGTATTAATGATAGGCGGCAGTATTACTGGTGAAACTAAAGTTGTCTCCATCGCCATTTATGAGCAGGTAGAAGCGCTCAATTATGAGGCTGCGCATGCTATGTCAGCTATTCTTATCATTGTAGGTATGGTGATGGTCGCTTTGATTGCCAGTGTGAATAAGCTTAATCAGCGTTAACCGAAAACAATGTTTATTAAACTTAAAATGTAAAAAGTCGACATGGTATGTCGACTTTTTTTGCGCTGAATAAACGATTTAGATGCGTATATTGAGTATATCGATAATATTAAAGCTAAAATTATGGTATGTTTTGAACAAAGCTACTTTTCTATCTGTTAAATAAATTTTACTAAGGATAGTTATTTATGCGCGCTACTAAGGATAGTACTATGCAAGATTTTCATTATAAAGCTTTACCGATCGACGTTTATTTTGGGAAGGGCAAATCGGCTCAAGTACAAGACATCTTATTAGAATACGGCTATCGCCAAGTTTTAATATTGACAACGCCCGGTCAGAAAGAGGCTGGGGAAGTACTATCAAAAAAACTAGGAAAGATATCAGTAGGCGTGTATCCACATGCCGTCATGCATGTTCCGGTAGAGGTCGCGGACAAAGCGGTAGAATTTGCTAAGAATAATGATATAGATTGCTGTTTAGCGTTGGGCGGCGGCTCTACCATTGGTCTTGCTAAAGCTATCGCTTTAAAGACAAATCTGCCAATCGTTGCTATACCAACGACCTATGCTGGTAGTGAGATGACGCCTATCTACGGTATGACTGAAAATAATCTAAAAACTACCGGCAAAGACACTCATGTTTTGCCTAAAGTGGTGATTTATGATCCAGAGCTAAATCTAACTCTGCCTGCGCAAATATCTGCATGCTCGGGTATGAATGCTATGGCACATGCTGTAGAAGCGCTATACGCTGAGAATAAAAATCCTATTATTAGTCTGATGGCGGTAGAGTCTATCAAGTCTTTGAAAGCTGCTCTGCCTGCTATTGCCCAGGACTTAACTAATATCGAAGCACGGCAACAAGCCACTTATGGGGCTTGGCTTGCCGGAGTTTGTCTTGGCTCAGTCGGTATGGCGATTCATCACAAGATTTGTCATACCTTGGGCGGCAGCTTTAATCTGCCACACGCCCAAGCTCACGCGATTACTCTTGCGTACTCAGTGCATTATAATCGTCATGCTGATAATGAAGCTATGCAGCGCTTAGCAGAGGTTTTACAAGTTAGTAGCCGTGAAGACGTTGGGTTAGCAATCTATCGTCTCAATGAATCTTTAGGTATTAAGCTGGCACTCAAAGATATTGGTTTGCCCAAAGACGGCCCAGCCAAAGTCGCGCGGATCGTTTGTGACAGTCCTTACTACAATCCACGCGATTATAACTATAAAGAACTAAAAATTTTATTAGATAAAGCTTATGCTGGCTTGCCGCCTGCTTAGAATGACTGTAATTTATAATAAAATGTTAATCGTTAAAAGGCGTGCCTTGATACATCAAAAATTTGAGATGATCGGAATATTTCTTCCAGATAGACAAGGCTCGGTTTTGCAAGGTAACAAGTTGCCCGTCGACGAGTACTTTGGCATAAAAATCACCGATTACTAAGACACAATCTTGCATATCGATGACTTTGGCTATGTCCAAGTCCATCTCTTGATAGTCATAATAGCCTGAATTAAGTTTTTCCATATATGAAGACAGATTATCGATTGCGCCACTGCTATGCACATATCGCAGGTCTGGGTTACACATGGCAGCAAACTGCTCGTACTCCTTGTTGATTAAATGGTTAAAGCGTTGTTTCTCCAGCTTTTTTATTTGATCTTTCATAGGTATTATTTCCCAATAAGTTGACTTTATTATTGATAGTAAAGTTTGCGCAAGTTAATTAATGTGCTACATAAAAGAGCTTAGTGATTACGATAATTATTTCAATTGTTGAAGGTGTTTTTTTTCATAATAAATGATAAATCAATATGTTATAGCAAGCTCTAATCAGTTATAGTTAATCTTTAAAAGTATCTTATATAAGTACTTTATATAAGTATCTTAGGTTTTAAAGAGTCTACCTTATGCAGCGCATTCCAACCGTACCTATCAATCCAAACAGCCAAAGAAGCTCAATATACCCTAAACTTAAGCTACCTGACACCGAGCAGGTGGCTTATCGGTTTCATACCATGCTAAAGCCAAGCGGTTCTGCTTGCAACATCAACTGCGACTATTGCTTTTATCTGCATAAGCAAGATCTGCTCAATCAGCCCAAGCATCCGCGTATGCCTGAAGAAACTTTAGAGCAGCATATCAGGCAGTAGAGCAGCATATCAGGCAGTATATTGAGGCGCAGTTTGGTGCTGAAGAAGTAGTGTTTACTTGGCAAGGCGGCGAGCCGACGCTGATGGGGCTGGATTTTTTTGCTAGAGTCGTTGAGCTGCAACAGCAATATGCACCTGATGATATGGTTATTCTTAACGATATCCAAACTAATGGTTTATTACTCGATGACAAGTGGTGTGAGTTTTTAACTGCACATAACTTTTTGGTGGGCATCTCTATCGATGGCCCTAAGCATTTGCATGATCGTTATCGCCGCACCAATAATGATAAACCGACCCATGATTTGGTCATGAAAGCTATTAAACGCTTAAAAGCGCACGATATCCCTTTTAATGCGCTATGCGTCATCAATGATGCCAACGCCAAAGAGCCGTTAGCGGTGTATCGGTTTTTACGCGATGAGGTTACGCCGCGTATGATCCAGTTTTTGGCTGGGGTGGAGCCGCTGGATTTTAAGCAGGTCGCTCCGTTGCACTGGCAACCTGATACATTAAAGCAAATCGATGAGTTAGCAGCGTCTGATGCAAACGAAGCTGATGAAAATGCAGCTAGTGAAATAGTGACGGCATGGTCAGTAACGCCTGAGGGCTGGGGCAATTTTTTGACCAGCGTTTGGCAGGAATGGATCGCTTTAGATATCGGAAAAGTTTTTGTAGATCAGTTTGAAAACACCATCTCGCAGGTGTTTAATAAAGGGGCGCAAAAGTGTACCTCTGCTCCCGTTTGTGGTAAGGCGCTAGCGCTAGAGCACAATGGCGATCTGTATTGCTGTGATCACTTTGTTTATCCGGAATATAAGCTTGGTAACATTCATCATACCCATCAAGGCGATCTGGCTTTTAGTAAAAAACAAGCTCAATTTGGCTACTTAAAGCAAAGCACCTTACCTAATTACTGCAAAAGCTGTGATTTTTTAGCGCTGTGCTGGGGCGATTGTCCAAAACATCGCTTTATCAAAACCTCTGATGGCGAGGTGGGACTGAGCTATCTTTGTGCTGGCCTAAAAATGTATTACGGTCAAGTCAGCTCCGATGCCGCGCTTATTAAAACTAAATTGGGTTGGGGCTAGGGTCTGTTATTTATTTTTAAACCGTCATTTAATAATTGAAGGGCTGCGATAACGATATCATAGCCCTTTTTGCTATTTTCATATTCACTATTTAAGCAACGTCCAAGATAGTCTATAAAAAAACTTTATAAAACTGCATCCTTAGTCAAAAATACTGCACTGCCAGTCATTTTACTTATCTAAATATTCTTTATAGTTGAATAGCTACTCTTATCTTTACAGCGACAAATGCTGCAAACATAAAAGTCTTTTACAGGACGTAAAAGTTATTCAACGATCATAAGGAGTGTGATATGGCAGGTGTAATCCCACCAAAAAACACAGGGCAGGATACGGCGACTACCTCCTCTGACCCTAATCAAGAATTGGTACCAATTGATGATCGTGCTACTAGAGGCTCATTAACGATGGCATGGTGGGGCGTTTGTAGTGCCATGTTCTATTTGGTCATTGGTATCGCCATGGCGGAGAATTACGGCACTAAAAACGCCATTATCGGTCTGCTGATAAGCTGTGTCGCTTATGGTATTATCAACGGTATCATTACGCGCTACGCTATTCGTACCGGCATGTCGGTGGCGCTATTCTCTCGTGTGTTATTCGGACACAAAGGCGCGGCTTTAGCGACGCTGATATTCTTTGCCACCGCTATGTACTACGCCGTATTTGAAGGCTCTGTCATCGCCGTTACCTTTAGCCAAACTTATCCCTCTATTCCATATTGGATCGCCGCTTTAATCGTGGTGGCTTATAGTGTGCCGATGATTATGGGCAGCGTGCAAAACTGGCTAGATAAGCTCAATGGCGTGCTATTGCCGTTTTATATCATAGGACTTATCGCAGCGATCGTCATGGCAACCAACGAGTATGGTTATAGCAATGCCTGGCTTGCTGTAGGGCCTGAACAAACCTCGCCCTTTGGCTGGTGGAATGTCGCTGTCTATTACATGGGCATCTGGGTGCTTATGATGTATACCTTTGATTATGCGCGTTATGGCAAACAAAAAGACAGTAAATACCTATCATGGTTCAATTTTGGTATTCCCTTTTACTTGGTGGCTTTCTTTTTAAGCGGCCTTGCTGGGATTTATTTAGTCAGCACTATTCCCTTAGAAGGCGCGCTATCTGAAGTGTCCATTACGCTTGCATTGGTAAAACTGATGGGCGTATTCGGTCTTATCTTTGTGGTCATCACCCAAACCCGTATCAACACGGCTAATTACCTGTTAGCAACCACCAACTTACAAGCGTTTGTGAAAGATACCATTAATATCCAAATGCCTAAATTCGTTGGCGCGCTATTGATTGGAAGCTTTATTTTTGTTTTGATGCTGCTTGATGTTTTTGCTTACTTACTGCAAGCACTGGCTTATCAAGGTGTATTTGTCGTAGCGTGGGTGGCTATTGCTTTAACTCATATCTTGTACCCTAAAAGAGAAGATATTTTTGGCGCAGTTCCAGTCATCAACCCCGAACGTCTACCAGCTTTTGATAAATCAGGACTAATCGCTTGGATAGGGGCATCACTAGTCGGCATCGTACTCATGAACTTAGGCGGCAACTGGCTTAATTGGTATGCCACCTTAACGTTTGCTACGGCTATGGTCTTATACGCGGTATTGATGCCCAAAACTCAGCAGCATATCGTGACAGCATCGTCAGAAGCAATTATTAACTAATATCGAACTAATTATTGTCTTTTTGAGTCTGAATAATTAAATCTCAAAAAGTGCGCTCACAGTCAAAAACTGTACGCGTTAAGTCCATTTATTTAATTCAAGCGTTGCTATATTAAAGGTAGCCCAATTTTTAAAATTTTGGTTCTTAAGTAAATTAGTAACGATTATGAGCAACAATGATTACAAGGAGTGAATCATGAATAAAGACAACCATACTTCAACTACAGCTTCGACTACATCCCTCGATCCTATCACTTTATCTGTTGTGCGCGGCGCATTAGAAACTGCCCAGCGCGAAATGACCTTGACACTAGAGAAGACAGCGCGCTCCAGTGTGTTTAACCTTGCCCACGATTACAGCAATGCGCTATTTGATCATCTGCCAGAGATGATTTTGCAAGGTCAAGATATTCCTATTCATTTAGGTTCACTCATGCCTGCTATGAAAGCGGTCGCCGAATTCTATGGCGATAACATTCACGAAGGCGATATTATCTATCATAATGATCCTGTCGTCATGGGTAGTCATATCTTAGATTGCTGTATGTACAAGCCCGTATTTTATAACGGCGAGCTGGTATTTTGGACGGTATGTAAAGGTCACGTCACCGATATCGGCGGTCCTGTGCCAGCGGGCTACAATCCAGATGCTAAAGAGATTTATGCCGAAGGCCTACGTATTCCGCCCATCAAAATATGGGAAAAAGGCGTACGGCGTGATGATGTGATTAACCTTATTCATAGCAATATGCGTTCACGACGTAATCAAGAAGGCGATCTAAACGCCCAGTACGGCGCTTGCGCGGTCGGTGAGCGTAATATGATTGCCTTACTGGACAAATACGGCGTAGAAACCGTGCGCGCTGCCATTAATGAGCTAAAAAATATGGCAGATAGACATATGCGCTCGCTCATCGAATCGCTAAAAGATGGTGATTATCACGGTGAGGCTATCTTAGAGGATTCAGGTCATGGTCTTGGCGATTTGACCATCAAAGCGGATATCACCATCAAAGGCAGCGACGTCCATATCAAGATCGACAGCCCGCCGCAAGTGCCTTATTTTATCAACTCCTACGCCGGCAACTCGATGTCGGGTGTACTGCTGGGGCTGATGATGTTCGCCCAAGTAGACCCTCCTTATAACGAAGGGCTGTATCGCTGCGTCACCGTCGATTTGGGTGAGCATGGCACACTATGTAATGCCAAAGAGCCTGCACCTCATGTGAACTGTACTACCACGCCGATGGAGACGCTGACAGATGCGGTTCGTAAAGCGTTAGAGGACGCCGCACCTGAGCGCGTAACGGCATCGTGGGGACATTCGTCAGGGGTTAACATCGCTGGTATTGATCCAAAAACGGGTGAACAATATGTGACCATGGTGCTCGCGTCCATTATCTCAGGGGCAGGGGCGACGCAGCAAATGGATGGCTGGCATGCCTGCGGGCCGCTGTGCTGTTTTGGGGCGTTAAGCTCTGGCGATATTGAACTGCTTGAATATCAGTATCCTATCGTCATTCATAAGTATGGCCTTGCCGAAGATAGCGGCGGCGCGGGGCGTTTGCGCGGCGGCTGTGGTACGGTTTGGGAAGTAGAACCCCTTGATCATACTATGACGGTGGTGGCGTTTGGTGAAGGCCGTCATATTCCAACCATGGGCGCAGGCGGCGCAGAGCAGATCTCGCCCGATCTTAAACTTGGCAAATTAGAGGTGTTTCGTGCAGGCGGTACCACTGATCTGCATCTGCACAATACTGTCATTGAGATAAAATCTGGCGAGCGCGCACGCAATACTAACCCGGGCGGCGGCGGTTTTGGTAGCTCGTTTGAGCGCGAACCTGAAGCGGTATTACGTGATGTTATAGAAGGCATCGTGTCTATACCGTCGGCGGCCAAAGAGTATGGCGTGGTGATCAGTAGCGATCTGCAGCTAGATGTAGCAGCAACTGAAGCACTGCGTAAAGACGTGGCCTAATAAGTACAGAGATGTACTTATTTTGCTCAAGATGCTGGTAATAGATTACTGGTACTAGCAATTTTGCAGCAACAATAAAGCAGATAGTTAGTTAAAAACACTGCAAAACCTATAGTATAAAAAGTTAAGGACAACTTATGAGTTATGAATTTCGTTTGGGCGTAGACGCTGGTGGTACTTTTACTGATTTTGTATTAGCTGAACAACTTGGAGATATCCATTTGTTTAAAGCGCCATCGACCCCAGAGGATGGCACTAAAGCTATTGCCAATGGACTACGACAAATCTCAGATAAGTTTGATCGCCCTATCACCGATATTATCCAAGCCTGTGATCTATGTATCAATGGTACAACGGTGGCTCTAAACGCCTTGATTCAAATGAAAGGCGTTAAAGTGGGCCTGCTCTGCACCGAAGGTCACGAGGATAGTATCGAGATTCGCTTAGGTCACAAAGAAGAAGGTCATCGTTATGACGCCAGCTATCCACCAGCACCGCAAATAGCGCCGCGTGATCTGCGTTTTCCTATACGTGGTCGTATCCTTGCCGATGGCAGCGAGCGTGAGGAGCTAAACGAAGATGATATTTTAGCAGCCATTGAAGAGCTCAAACGTCAAGACGTCAAAAGTGTGGCGATCTCCTTTGTCTGGTCGATTCGCGACACCAAGCATGAGCAGCGCGCCAAAGAGCTGGTAGAGCAGCATATGCCGGATGTTTTTGTGTGCTGTGGCAGTGAAGTTTATCCGCAAATTAAAGAATATACACGCACCTCAACGACCCTAGTCAATGCTTATCTAAGCCCGATCATGTCCTCTTATGTGTACAAAATTGATGATTACTTTAAGCAATTGGGCGCCGATCAACCCGTACGTTATTTTCAGTCAAATGGCGGATTGGCACTAGGGGAGGTGATGAAGGAGCGAGCAGTTAACGCCATTAATTCCGGACCTGCTTCTGCGCCGCAAGCGGGATTATATGTCGCTGAACCCTTTGGGATCAACAACGTCATCACCGTCGATATGGGCGGCACCTCCTTTGATATCACTTTAGCCAAAGATGGTAAAACCAGTCTTAATCGCGATATTGACTTTTTGCGTAACCGAATCGGCGTGCCTATGATTCATGTCGAGACTTTGGGGGCAGGCGGCGGCTCTATTGGTCATATTAATAACTTTGGCATGCTAGAGGTCGGGCCACAAAGTGCTGGTGCAACCCCGGGACCGGCTTGCTACGGTAAAGGTGGTACCCAGCCCACAGTTACTGATGCCAACTTAGTACTAGGCTACCTGCGCTCAGGGGCAGTATTGGGTGGTATCGTTACTCTCGATGAGGATAAAGCTGCAGCGGCTATTAAAGAGCATATCGCTGATCCATTAAATATCGATCTTGCCCATGCCGCCTTTGGTATCAGCACCATCGTCAACCAAAATATGGCTAACGGCATCAGACGTATCACCATTGAAAAAGGCTATGATCCGCGCGATTTTGCTTTAATTTGCGCAGGCGGCGCGGCAGGTATGCACATTATTGATTTAGCCGAAGAGATGGGTATCAATACCATACTGGTACCGAAGATTGCTTCTTGTTTATGCGCATTTGGTCAAATTATATCTGATGTCAAATACTCTTATCTTGCCACGCAGATTATGATCATGTCTCCTGATGCTAATCTGGATAAATTAAACGCGACGCTGTCACGCTTAGAGAATGAAGGCATCGCCAAGCTTAAAGAAGATGGCTTTAGTGACGACGATATAGTCATTGAGCGCGCTATGGAGATGCGCTATGTCGGTCAAGTACATGAATGTAATGTCATCGTGCCCAATGGTGAGATTGATAGCGATGCGGCCGCTAATATCTTGCAAGCCTTTCATAAACGGCATAAAGAGCTATATACTTATGATGAAAAAGACAGCGCCGTAGAGCTGGTCAATGTCGAGGTCTCAGTGATTGGTAAGGTTGAAAAGCCCAGCTTGCCAACGCTGGACGCACAATCAGGAACGGTAGAAGACGCTAAGATAGACGCGCGCGAGATGATACATGATCACAGTTATGAGTGGGTTAATACGCCTATTTATGACGGTACGCAGTTTGGAGCGGGAGCGGTGATTAAGGGGCCGGCGCTTATTGAAGAGCCTACCACGACCATCGTTATTAAACCCAATTGGCAAGCAGATTTGCATCAATCTGGTACTTATAGGTTGAGTAAAATTCATTGATATGAATATAATACTATTTGTAACCCTTCTTCCACTAGTGGGAAGGAGGGTCTCTGTGTTTCTGCGGATAAAAAATTAAAGATATAATGGAGAAATAAGAGACAGCTGCAAATTCATTGCCTAGCATTTAAGGATGAATGCGGATGAAAGATAACAATCAAGATAGGGAAGCTGGCAAAAATAGCAACGAGTATGCTGATAACACTCGTTTAGATAGCCACCAAAAATTTGAGACTGAACTCCGAAATAAGCAAGGTCAACAGCTACATTTTCTTCCTTGTGTGAGGATAACGTTTGAACGTCTGCTCAATCGCGTTATCTTGTCTTACTGCAAATGGACTTCCTTAACTAGAATTTTTCATTATTGCATTAGTATTACTATAAATAGTTATCGTACTACTATAGTTAGATTTATACTAACTTTTATCTACAAACAGAGGCCATTATTCAAGTAAAATAACTATAATTAAAATAAGAATGATTAATTAATATAACCATCATATAGACATTTTTTATTAAACACTTTTAGCAGGGCTATCTGCAAATTCAGCCAGCATATCATCAATACGCTCATCCTTTTGTTGCCATGCCTGCTCGACCCAGTCGAACATTTGCGCTTTAACCGCTTCATCGTTCTCGTAGCCGCCGTTTTTAAGGTCGGTCATCAGGCTCTTTGGCATATCAATATAGCGCACATCAACGCCCAAGCGCTTAATATTACCTTTCCATAAGTCGCCATAAGCTGGTACGCCGTCAGGATAAACGATCGTCATATCCAAGATGCCGTCTATATCTTCACCCAAGGCATTGACGGCAAGTGCCAAACCGCCTGCACGTGGTTTAAGCAAATGCGTGTATGGCGAGTTTTGTTTATCGCGCTTAGCTTTAGTAAAACGTGTCCCTTCTAGGTAATTGAGTAGAGTAAAAGGCTTGTCTTTGAGCAGGGCGCAGGCACGTTTGGCCTCAGCGATGTCCTTACCTTTTAGGGCAGGGTTTTTGGCAATGGCTTCTTTAGAATGTCGGCGCATCATTGGAAAGTCTAAAAAATAAAAAGTTTGACCAACGATAGGGATATAGATCAGCTCAAACTTAGTAAAAAAACGCGTAAGCGGTAGACGGTTCTCACTAATATATTGGACGATGCTAGTATCGACCCATGATTGATGGTTGCTGATCAGTAGATACTTACCCTCGGTATTTACGTCATCAGGTAGACTAATACGCCAGTCTTTTTTGGGTAGCACATAATCTATGACCGCATTGTTACTGTTAATCCAATGATTGGCAATTTTGATCACCATTTTATCAGCAATAGAGGCGCCGGTTATTATTTTAGTTGCGCCCATAAGCCATATCGGGATAGCGCCGCCAAAACTATTTACAGCAATAACACCAGTGGCAGTAGCCAGCGACACTGCTTTACCCAATTTAGGACTACGATCATGCATTTTTTGCAAAAGTGCTGCCACGCGCATAGTAAGTTCTCTTTATCCCAATAATCGATATCAACTTACCAGCCTCAGTAAGTCATGAATGTTTTACAAGTACAAACTAAATAGACTACGAAATAGCTACTATTATCCACATTACTAGAAATGTTTTCTAGCGCTTTTCAGCAACGTTCAAGTCATTCGCATAAGCAAATAAAGCTGGCGCGCCGCCCGTATGCCAAAATAGCACGCGATCCGTTTGCTTAATTTGTCCCGATCGAATCATATCTAATAGCCCGCCCATCGCGCGTCCCGTGTAGACAGGGTCTAATAATATGCCTTCTGTTTGTGCTAGGGTAGCAATGGCTTCGTTTTCTAAATGGCCAATTACGCCATACCCTTCACCAACATAATCATCATTTAGAATCAGATCGCTATCTGAAAACTGATAATCGATATCTATCAACCTTGCCGTACTGTTAGCCAGCGCCACAATATGCTCATCAAAGGGCACTTGATCCATCTCACCTTTATCGATATTTATGCCGACTATTTGACAATCAGACGCAAAAATTCTATCGCCCAGTATAAGACCGGCGTGGGTAGCACCGGAGCTTGAAGCAAAGACGATATGGGTAAATGTGGTATTTATACTCTGGCGCTGCGCCTCCATCTCCCGAAAAGCTTCTACAAAGGCGATAGCACCAAGCTCGTTTGAGCCGCCGTAGGGTATGACGTAAGGTTTTTTACCGTCTTTTTTTAATTGCTCGACAATTTTAGGTATATCTTCGCCCTTACGATGAGCGCCTGCCCAGTGAATATGACAGCCAAAAATCTGATCTAGCAGCAAATTACCTTGCACCTGATCAGGCTCCTCTCCGCCTAACACTAAATGACACTCAAGCCCCAAGCTCGCGGCCGCCCCTGCCGTCTGACGACAATGATTCGACTGCGCCGCTCCCGCAGTAATCACCGTATCTGCGCCTTGTTTGAGCGCATCACCCATAATAAATTCAAGCTTACGGGTTTTGTTACCGCCAAGTGCTAGCCCCGTATTGTCATCTCTTTTCATAAAGATTTTCGGGCCGTTAAGCTTATCACTTAATTTGGCAAGCTCAACTAATGGGGTGGGGAAGAAGCCGAGAGACTGTCTGGGCATGTTGCTTATACTTATTAGGTTGTTAGTGATCATGGTTTATCCGTAGTGATATTGAGTTAGGTTAAATCGAGTGAATTAATGGGTATTAATAGCATAAAGCTATAAGCGGTAAAAGCAACTAAGGTTAAATGATGTCTGAGTAATTAAGCAAATTATAGAGATAAAAAAACCTCAAACGAAATTATGTTTGAGGCTAAAACTATTTAAGTTTTCTTAATAAATGCTAAGGTTCTTTTGCGCGCATACCATCTAAAATCAGCGCCTTTAACAAACTAATCGCCATTAGAATAATAATGAACGAGAAGGGTATAGCAGCAATGATCATCGCCGAGGTTATAGCGTCAAGACCGCCAGCAAGGAGTAGAGCGGCAATGACTGCGGTTAATGCCACGCCCCAAACGATTAAGTGTTTTGAGCCATTTTCAACTTTAGCTTTACCGGCAGAATTGACGGTATTTACGACCAATAACGCCGAATCCGCAGAGGTGACTAGATAAGTCAGTAGTAGAATAACCACCATGGCAGACATTAAGTTTGCCATCGTCGAATCAAGCATCAAATTGATAATCTCAAACAGCTGCGCGGTCAATCCTGAATCAAATATTTTGCCGCCGGCCACCCCGCTCAACTCTAAATCAATACCCGTGCCGCCAATAAAGGAGAACCAAACAAATAAGGTAAAACTAGGGGCGACAATACCAATGAGGCCAAACTCACGAATGGTACGGTTTTTGGAGATACGCGCTAAGAATATACCGACAAATGGCGCAAAGGCAATCCACCACGCCCAGTAAAAAATTGACCAGCTGGTTTGCCAAGCGCCTAGCTCCGTATTAGGATCCCAAACAGTAACCACCATAGCTGGCAGATTGACCACGTAGCTTAGCATCCCTTTGCCCAGCATCTCTAAAGCGAACATCGTCGCGCCAAAGATCAAGAAAAATGCCAACAGTAAGAATGAGAGCACCATATTAATATTACTAAGCCATTTTATCCCGCGTCCAACCCCTGATAAAGCTGAGCCTATGGACAGACACATCACTACAAATAGCGATAATAATAAAGCGCCTGTAGTCGGTTCAGGGCTAGCAGGGTCGGTCACTAACCACGCGATACCGGTAATACTATAAAGGCCGGAAGCAAAAGTGCTCAAGCCAATACCGATGGTTTGCGAGATACCAAATATAGTGGCAATTACCGCTGAGATATCAATGATGTTACCCAGTGCTCCTTCTAAATGCTTGCCAAACAGTGGCGTGAGAGCAGAGCGCATAGTCAAAGGCAGACCGCGTGCATAACAGAAAAAGGCTAGACAGATACCGACCAAACTATAAGTTGCCCAAGCGCTAATGCCCCAGTGCAAAAAAGAATAGCGATAGGCGGCGTCTAAAGCACTCTCGGTCTTAGGAATGACAAGACCTTCAATTGGCACTAGTGCGCTCGCGGCGACTTGATCTTGATAAAAAGCAAAGACATCAGCGCCCTCTGGTACCGGCGTACCACTTGCGCTCAAAGCGGTGATAATCAGCTCTTTTGCCATAATGGTATCGGGGTTGTTTGCCAAGTGCCAAATAGGTTCAGCGGCGCTATAAGTTAAGACACCAATGCCGATACCGGCGCCAAAAATCATGGCAAACCAAGAAAAGTTTGAAAACTCCGGTTTGCCATTGGGGTCAGTGCCAAGTTTAGTACGTCCAAATGAGGGCCACAAAATGACAGTGAGACAAACCAGGACATAAAAGGCGACAGAATAGGTATAGTAGCTATTAAGATTGGCATATGACCAGTTTTTCAAAGCGTCCAAGATAACACCGGAGCGCTCAATATCGCTTAGAATCCAAATAACCACTAGGGTTACTAGGACTTTTGAGGTAACAGTCACAAAACGATTAAAACCCTTATAAAATCCTTCATCTTGGGTTTTAATATTTAACTCTTTTATCGGAGGACGAATAGGCATAGTTTTTTCCTTAAAACTAAATGCAATTAACTGCTAATTTATAGCCACTCGACAATGGTGTTGCTTAGATATTTACCTTTTATGTATTTTCCCAGTCTGAGCGCCTCTTCATAAGCTTGCATAGCGCTATCATGAGTAAATTCAGTTAATAGCTCAATGCGCTCATCGTTGTCCAAAGTCGCAAGCTGTTGCTTGAGACTTTGCTGCTGAGCAAAAAACTTATGCTGCAACTGATTAAACTTAGGAATTACAAGCTCTTTAGCGATAGCCTCGTAGTTACGGTAGCAAAGCTGTCCCACCTCTTGAAATGCCCACCAAGCAGAATCCAAATCATAGTCGCCAGTGAGCGCTAGCTGATAAGGTTTAGGGATGTCGCTGACAACAATATAAAACGGGATATAGCAGCTTAGCTTACTAGCAGCAAGCGCGATCCACATACAGGCTTGCAGGTTCTTAGGAGCGTCTTTGAGGTTTTCATTATTGAAAAACTCAAACACCATAGAAAATACGGTGCCACCTTGCCCGATACTATGACTGACCTCCATCCATAGCGGGTTTTTGCCGTGTCCTGCTTGTTGCTGTATGGACAAATCGTATGGCGTACCCTCAAAGGTGTCGCCTAATAAACTCATAATATCTGCTACGCTAAGCTTGTTATTAGGTTTGCCTTTGTAGATATAGGCGCTTGGGTCATGCTCAAGGCCACATAATCTATTGACGCAGTTGTATCGTCTTAGCTGATTAACGGCTCTATCTGTACCGCCAAAAGCTTCGGAGATGTTAGGCCCTTGGCCAAAAATTTTAGAGAAATTAAAAGGCTTGCTCTCATCATCTAAGCTGCCGTCATACAAGTTGTGCTCTATAGCGTAGGAGCGCAAATTTGCTGAATACATGAAGTTTTCACTATCTGTAAAATCAACTTCTTGCGTCCCAAAGCAATTGGGCCGGCATTCTATTTCATCATCAGCGACTCTTTTGGCAACCCATAAACCGCCAGGTACCAGCTCTAAAAAAAAGCCTTCTTTGGGGTCAGATATTGCTAGGGTTACCGCGCCTTCGCCGCCTTCTATAGACGACACGCTATAACCGTACTCGTCGATCAGCTCACCAATCATTTGGATAGCTTGTCTGGCCGTTCTACCTCGCTCTAAAATTAAAATTGAGATATCGTCAGCTTCTAAGAGATCATTGTCGCCTTGCGCATTATGGAAGGTATAAACTCCCATCATGCCGACCGCTACTTGATTCTCATTCATACCGTCAGCCCATGACAGGGCGCGGGTGCCGGTCTCATAATCACAAACCGTGTGCGTATAAGCATAGGTTTCAGGCACTTGCGGTATCTTGATGCCTTTTACAGTCAAAAAGGTATCTGCTTTATCGTAGCGTTTATGGGGTTTATGATGAACTTGACCCGGACTGCCGGGCCAGTCATTGTTCACACCCATAATAACAGCGCCCGCTATAGTGGTATGACGTCCTGCTATTACAGAGAAACACATAATTTTTATCCTTTTTAATGCTACTTCGGTGCCGTTTTAGCCCCATTTAAGTATCATATTTACGCGGTAGTTTTTAGACGGCTATCATCTAAGGATTTAGTGGCTGCGCTTTTACCTAAAACATAGTAGACCACAGCGGTCACTAAGAAGCTAAAGAACACACTACCTATTATGCTGCTGACAAAAGGTAGGTTTGGCGCCACAAAATACGATCCTGCACCAACAAACCATGAAATAATCGCCATGGTATTGATACCATTGCCATACCAATAAGGACCATGTTTGACATTGAATTTGGTAATGTCATAGTCTTGCTTACGCAGCAGATAAAAATCCACCAACATAATGGCGATACAGGCTGGGAAGAATGCCCCTAAGAAAATAAGGAAGACTTGGAACGTATCCAGAAATGAGCCTAAAATTAGCGGCGATAAACCAATCAAAGCGGCTAGGGTACCGACGGCAATCATGGAGAGCTTGGCAGGCAGTTTTTCGCTGATATTGGCGGTTGAAAAGCCACCAGAGTAGATGTTGATCATATTAACCGCGATGGTTGAGATCACAATCAAGATGTTCGCCACCATGCCCATGCCTAGCGTGCCAGTGATATAAGCCAAATCTGCAGAATAAGGGTCAAACAGTCCGCCATTCATGACAGCAACAGCGATGGCACCAGCCGCGCCAACGATCAAAAACCAAAGCATACCAAAGGCGGCACCAAACATCGGCCAAACCGTCGCCGCTCTTTTGCTGGTGGTATAGCGCGTATAATCGGCAATACACATGACCCAAGCAAAGCCATTAGCCAAGACGATATCTAAGCCGCCGCCCATAGTCAAAGACCAGCTGGTGTTCTCAGGATTATCAGCCAGTGACCAGCCCCATAAGTCTGCAAAAGAGACTAGGGTAAAGACTTTGTAGGATATCCAAACACTGAGCGCCACCAGACAAACCACGGCGATAACCTGTGCTTTGGATATATATCTTGCCCCGTAGACAGCCGTAACTGTAGAGACCAGCATAATTAAAAGAACAGACAAAATAATGTTACCTGCGGAGTAGATATCGCCGCCAGTAAAAGAAGTAATAATAGTAGATAATGCGGTAGCGGCAATATAAGTATTGACCCCGCACCAACCGACAAACTGTAGGGCATTGAGCATCGAAGGTAATTTACTGCCTTTGATACCAAAGGGAACGCGGCACAGCCCCATATTGGTTGAGGCGATCTTGTAACCCATAAATCCGACTAGCGCTAAAATAAAATAGACGATTGGATTACCTATCAAAGAGGCAATAACCACGCCACTTAGGCCAAGAGCGCCCATGATAGTACCCATATACCATGTGGTCGGATTGGCGTTGGCACAAATCCAAGTCGACATCATCTCTTTGCCGCCATAATATCTGGCGTCCATAGGCACGTACTCATCAATAGCGTAGTCGCGCGCTTCATTTTGCTGAGCGTTATTATTTTCCAATGGGGGATTCCTTTTTATACTTTATTTAAAATAAATGTAATCTTAATGAATGGTTTTTAGTCGGTTTTGACAAAGTGTTATTAACCACTACCAATAATCACTGTCAACCGCTATCAACCACAGTTTCCTCAAAACGTTAAATAACCAGTAATGCTATAAAATAAATAGTGCAAAACAATATAAAAGGTTCTATTTGTTTATTAACCTAATCTCAGTAGCAATTTCAGTACTTATATCAGTACCTATCTCAATGCTAATATCAGTGCCAATTGATCTCCTTTGAAGTGCTAAGCATATGCTAAACGGGTTAACGCATAATAAATGGATTTGCCATGGGCTTAGCTGAAATATTAATCCACGTGGTTTTGGTGCGTGTGTATTCTAGTACCGATTCGCTACCAGCTTCACGGCCATATCCCGACTGATTGTAGCCGCCAAATGGCGCGATAGGGGAGATGGCGCGGTAGGTATTGACCCAACAAATACCCGAGCGAATTTGCTGCGAGACGCGGTGCGCGCGGGCAAGGTTCTGAGTAAAGACCCCCGAACCTAATCCGTAAACACTGTCGTTTGCCATCGCAATGGCTTCTTCCTCAGTATCAAAGGCGACCAGTGACATGACTGGGCCAAACATCTCAATCTTTTGCGTTTCAATATCGGTATGTGGGCATTCTACCAAGGTAGGAGAGAAGTAATTGCCTGCTGCCAAATCAGGTTCGGTCGGCGGCTGACCACCAAAACGAATGCTTGCGCCTTGGGTAACTGCTTTTTCTAGCGTGTCTTTAATGCGCTCGACTTGCGCTTTGGTACACAGCGGCCCTACATGCGTATCAGGATTTAGCGGATTGCCAATCACGATACTTTTAGACTTTTCTTCCACAAGTTTGATAATCTCAGGCAAGATAGAGCGCTGTACAAAGCCGCGCGATCCTGCGACACAAGATTGACCGGAGGCACCAAAATTACCAGCAATAAGGCCATTAGCGGCGCTTTCTAGATCAGCATCCTCAAAGACAATAATCGGCGATTTACCGCCAAGCTCCAAGCTAGTCACAGCAAAGCTATTGGCCGAGTTTCTGACCACATGACGCGCGGCATCGGGCCCGCCCGTAAAGGCGATCTTGTCGACATCAGGATGACTGGTTAAGGGAATGGCGCAGTTTTCAACGTCGCCGGTGATGACAGAGACCACACCTTTTGGGAAGCCAGCTTGCTCTATAAGTTTTGCAAAAGCAAACATCGGGCAGGGCGCAATCTCAGATGCTTTTAGGATAATGGTGCATCCTGCGGCAAGCGCGGGTCCAAGCTTGGTTGCGGTCAAAAACATCTGTGCGTTCCAAGGGACGACAGCGGCAACGACACCGATCGGCTCACGGCGCGTAAAGACATGCATGTCGGGCTTATCGATGGGCAGCGTTGCGCCTTCGATCTTATCGGCAAGACCAGCATAGTAGCGATAATAGTCGCCAACATAACGCGTCTGCGCAACCGTTTCATGCGCCAGTTTGCCGCTGTCGGTAGTTTCAATCTCGCCTAGACTTTCAGCGTTTTGTTCAATGAGTTCAGCGAGACGGTAGAGTAATTTACCGCGCTGGGATGCACTCATTTTGCTCCATTCTGAGTTATTCAAAGCAGCTTTTGCGCCGCGCACTGCACGGTCGACGTCGCTTGAGGCCGCACAGGCGAAGGTTGCCCATACCTCGCCTGTTGCCGGATTATAGCTATCCATCTGCTGATGGCTACTGCCTTCGCACCATTCCCCGTTGATATAGAGCTGGTAGTGGGGTTTAGTCATCGCGGTTCTCCAAATTGTTTGTTGGATGGTTTACGTATATCTGCTAAATGATGAAGTCCAAAAAGTTACGCAAACGCTGGCATAACCTCGTCAATAAGGCGGCGCAGCGAGTCACGTTTTTGCGCAAAACTCATACTAGAGTCAATCCAAAATGAAAACTCATCATAGCCTAAAGCTTCATAACGTTTAAGTTTTTCGATAACCTGATCGGGCGTACCTATGGGCATGTTCTCCAGCATCTTTTCAGGTGCGAACATCTCCATTTTTGCCATCTCTTCATCGCTGAGCGGTTCAATAAGACCTTGTTTAACGGGGCGCTCGTTTCTAAACCAAGAGCCAAAGTAGCAATAAAAACGACTGATACATTTAGCAGCTTTAAGCACGTCATCGGCGTCACTGCCAACGTAAGCATGCTGCAATAACATGATTTTGGGGTCTTTATCCTGCCCATGCTCAGCTTTGGCGTCTTTAAAGCGCTGCATCAAGGTCTCGATCTCCTCCATGCCTAGCCATAAGGGTGTGACTTGTACGTTGCAACCGTTCTCAACTGCAAAGTTATGACTATTAGGATCACGCGCAGCAATCCACATGGGCACGCCGCCTTCTTGAATAGGTTTTGGGGCTGAAGTTGTTAAGGGAAACTTTGAGTATTTGCCATCATGCGCGTAGTCGCCTTGCCAAAGCTGCTGCACCGCTGGCACCAGCTCGCGCATGCGCCCGCCCGCCTCCATAGCGTCCATGCCAGGCATCAAGCGCTCGTATTCAAAACTATAAGCGCCACGAGCGATACCCAAATCCAACCTACCTTTGGTGAGAATGTCGGTCATCGCCGCTTCACCAGCCAGTTTGATCGGATGCCAAAAAGGTGCAATTATTGTGCCTGTACCGAGGCGCACGTTTTTGGTGTGATGCGATAAATCTACCAAGTTCAAAAATGGATTGGGGGCAATGGTAAAATCCATACCGTGGTGCTCGCCGGTCCAAATAGCGTGCATTCCGCCTGCGTCGGCCATTTTTGCCAGCTCAATAAAATCGTTATACAGCTGGCGATAGCTTTGGGACTCATCAATCCGCTCCATGTGTAAGAATAATGAAAATCTCATAGTGCAGCTCCTTTGCTCTATCGTTTGTCTTAATAAATGAGTTAAATTAAAATTTAGTGAACATGACCACTGTCTTCTTTACCGACGTATACGCCATAAAAGCCATTTTTACTCTCAGTTGCATAGCGGGTCATCATCTCAGCGATAGCAGGCGTTACATAATTTTGCTTAGCAAGACTGTCAATGGATACATATTCGCCCAGTTCTTTAGTTTCGGATGATTCTACAAACGCTCGGTAAAAAATATAACTGTTATTGTTTTTTGTACTTTCATAAATGGAGAAGACCGCCCCTAGTTGAGCCTCAATATCGTTGTCTCTTAAAAACTGCTTGATCGTATTGACGGCACTGGTGTTGTCATCAGTCGTTGTAATGGGTAGAGTGGCTTTACCCTCACTTTGCGCTAGTAGCACTTTGTCTTGATGTTCTATAATCACACCGACGTTGACTTGCCTTTCTTGAGTGCTAATCTCTGCCGCCTCGCGCTCAAGCCCCAAGCTGAAATAACCACCTGCAGCGTAGCCTAGGCCGCGACCTTCACGAGCTGAGAAATCAAGCACTGCACCAATCAAAATATGATGGTCACCGGCCTCAAGATTGCGCTCGGTTCTACAAGAAAAATGCGTTAAAGCGCCATCAATTAGCGGATTGCCTTGTGCGTCTGTGTGCCAATCAATTTGACTGAAACGATCCTCTTTTGAGCCGGCAAAGATATTGGAGATATGTTGCTGGTCTTCGCTTAAAATATTGACCGCAAAATGCTTACAGTTGGCAAATACCTCAAAGCTTGACAAAGATTTGGCCGGACATACGGACAAAAGCGGTGGCTCAAGCGATACTGACGTAAACGAATTGGCAGTAAATCCTATCGGCGTGCCCTCATCAGTTATGGTCGTTATAACTGTAACCCCGGTCATATAACTGCCAAAAGCATTACGTAAAGCTTTTGCGTCAAATAGTTTCATAGTCACCTCTTGTTTTAGGTTAAGCGTTGTTAGTAGTGTAGGCATCGCACTGGGTAAAGAATGTCGCCAAGGCCTCATTAACGCTCCTAGCATGGGTCATTTGTGCCATATGCCGAGCTTTTGGGACGATAACGGCATGCGCGTTAGCTAGCAGATCTGCCATTATTAGTGACATGTCAGGAGTAGAGTTGGCATCCAATTCACCGGTCAAAAATAAGGCTGGCACCGTTATGGCTTGTAAGTCAGTCGCGCTGATACCACGCAGATGCGCGAACATCTGATAAGCTCGGGCATATCCTAAGCGATTACCGTTATCTAGCCATGTCCGGCATAACTCAGCCTCGTAAAGATATTTTGCATCGTCATTAAACCAGCGGCTAATGGGCTTGTCGCTAACGTTTTGATCAAGGTTATCTAATAGGGATCCAGCGCGAACTTGGACGTTTTGAGCCGCACTATCGGAGCGATCATAGATCGCATTGAGGGCTGCGACCCCGCGGACTACTTTTGGATAAGATACCGCGGTTTGCAAAGCCGTCATCGCTCCTAAAGAATGGCCCACAATGATTGCTGACTGTCCAATAAC
Organism: Psychrobacter sp. M4; assembly: GCF_055699795.1. NCBI lineage: Bacteria > Pseudomonadati > Pseudomonadota > Gammaproteobacteria > Moraxellales > Moraxellaceae > Psychrobacter > Psychrobacter sp. M4. The sequence continues at coordinate 1,120,565 of NZ_CM146740.1, forward strand.
CTCATCAATAAACGTTTTTAGCACGTCAGCGAAATCGTCTAAAGACAAAGTAGGGTTGGCTAATAAAGCGCTTTCTCCATGCCCGGGCATATCAAGTGCATAACAGCGATAACGCTCACTAAATACTGCCAGCTGCTGATACCAGCTCTCTGCGCGCAGGCCTACGCCGTGAATGAAAACGATGGGGGTGGCCTTGCTATTAGTCATGTCATTAACAAGGTCATTGGCCTGATAATGATAGGCCATGCCGCCAGAGGTTTTACGTAACCATTTCATCAATGAGGACTCCTTAAACTGCTGCCGGATTATCCAAATCACGACCGAGGTCTTTTAGATCTTGGTAGCGATCGCCAATACGGTGATGCGGCCTCCCGCCAGTAGCGCCGCCTAGCACAATGACCACTTCATCATCACGAGGCGCATCCGGAATAGCAAATTGAATGGTCAGATAATGGGAGCGGCGACCAACATCGTCTTTATCCATTAGCGGTACCATGATGGGGGAGTTGGCACCGCCGCGTATATTAGTAAAGGATAAATAGCTACTAGCCGATAAGGCTTCACGATAAAAATTACCAAAACGCAGGGTATGAATCAGTCCTGAGGCATGTTCAATCTCGCCGTTTAAGCCCACGACGGCGGCTTTACCATAGGCTTGGATTTTGTCCGCACCGCCTGCCAATGTCGTTATCTTGTTGGTCAGCAGCTTGCCTAAGACAGGACCGAAAGCTTGGATCTCAGGCTTTAGGTCTTCTACATAACGTCCAGCCCATGGATTGGTAATCACCGCTGCCACTGCAAACAAACGTAGCGGTGTATCGGCAGTTTTATGACCTTCTATTAAAGTCTCTTCTTCAAAAGAGACTATTTTTCTAATTTGTAGATTTTGCATCTCAGGCTTCGACATTATAAGTTCCTTTTATAAGAGGGCATGTAACGGTATAAATGATATAGCCAACTAAAGTAGTAATTAACTATTACTTATGTATTATGGTATACCATAATATGATATTCAAAAAAATACTATCTTTTTTTTTGTAATCGTTATAATCTCATTAAACTAAGATAAGTAGAGATCCCATGTTAGAGAAAGTAGAAAAGCCAAAAACACTAAAAGAATCAGCATTAGAACAACTGCGCATGGCGATTATGATAGGACAGCTGGCACCAGGCGAGAGGCTAGTCGAACGTAGCATTGGTGAACAATTAGATGTCAGTCGTACAGTAGTGCGTGAATGTATCCGGCATTTAGAGAGCGAGCATTTAGTAACTGTCTCTATCAATGGCCCTATGGTCACGGTATTAGATAATGATGAAATCCGCCAAATTTATCAGCTGCGAGGAATGCTTGAGAATGAAGCGGTGCGTCATTGTGCTGAGCAAGTAAATCCTAAGATCGTACAGGCTTTGCAAGATGATTTGGATCAAATTCGAGTTGAGTTGTCTGCTGGTGATATAGTAAGGGCTTTGGAACATGCACGTCTGTTTTATAAATATCTGTTTATAACCGCTGGCATGACAGTCGCTTGGGAGCTTACAGATAGGTTAAATGGCCGTATAGGTCGCTTGCGTTTTATGACTTTATCGACGCAAGGACGAGCTGTTGCAGGCCCTAACAATTTACAAGACATTGTCAACGCGATTGCTAAAGGTGACAGTGAAGCGGCGGTGCAAGTCTGTCAAAATCATATTGAAGAGGTTTGCCGCATCAGCTTGCGTCTTAATGAACAACAATAGGAGTAGTTATGGATAAGCAGCGGTTTGAATTAGGTCTTAGCCAGCGTAAAGCAACTTTGGGCACTGAGTATGTCGAGAACAACTTAAAGGCGGCTGATGATTTCAACCTACCGTTCCAAGAGGCGATGACCGAGTGGTGTTGGGGCTTTGGCTGGGGCGACGCGGCTATCGATGCCAAAACCCGCTCACTTATGAACCTCACCATGATTGCCGCTTTGGGCAAAATGCACGAGTGGGAGCTGCATCTAAACGGTGCAATCACTAACGGCTGCTCACTTGAGGAGATTCGCGCGGCTATTCATGCGATTGCTATCTACTGCGGAGTACCGCAAGGGGTAGAGTGCTTTCGTATTGCGCGTAAAGTATTGACTGAGCGCGGGTTGTTGTAGTTCATGTCATATAGAGAATATCTATAAAAAAACCCCAAACAATCTAATGTTTGAGGCCAAACTTATATAACTATCAATCGGTTATTGATTCTCAATTTTTACCAAAAGAATTCTTGATGACAAAGTTTCCATGATAGTAAAAACATAACCATCAGCACGCACTTGATCGTTGACTTGTACCATACCTTTTAGCTTGTCATTGATGTAGCCGCCGATGGTCAACTGCTCTACCTCTTCAATAAGATTAGGCTCGTTGAGCTCAAGGCGTAGCTGATCTAAACTAATCGTGCCCTCAGCGATCCAGTGATCCTCTTGCTTGACGATCTCCAGCGTCTCATCTTCGTCAGGGAACTCGCCGGCGATCGCTTCAAATAAATCCAAAGGCGTGACTAGCCCTGCTACCTGTCCATATTCATCAACCACGACCGCCAAGTTACCTTTAGCGTTTTTTAGTAAATTAATCAGACGTAGATTATCAATAGTATCGGATACGTACACCGGTTGTTGCTTGGTCATTAAAGGTTTTAGAGCAGTATAGATATTATCAGGTTGCCCATCTAGCACCGATAAAATATCTTTTGCTCGCACCACGCCCACTATCTTATTTAGTTTGCCTTGGCAGATTGGCAATAAGCTGTGCGGCGTTGCCAGTACTTGCTGGCGTATCTCATCTACTGTGTCTTCAATATTAACCCAAGAAATCTCTGAGCGCGGTGTCATAATAGTTTCGACATCACGCTCGCTAAGCGCCAGCACCCCGCTTATCATGTAGCGCTCTTCTTCAGCAAAAGGTACGGCTTGCGTGGAATCTTGGGGTTCTACCAGCGTATTATCATGATCACTTTCAGCACTTTTGCCGCCCATAAGGGTCAAGATATTATCCGCCGCTCTATCGCGCAGGGGAATCATGTTCTCATATTTGGTACGGTTACGCTGCATGAACTGATTAAAGGCTTCGATAAGAATAGAAAAACCAATTGCCGCATACAAATAACCCTTGGGAATATGAAATCCTAGCCCCTCAACGATCAAGCTAAAGCCAATCATCAATAAAAAGCTCAAACACAGGATAACGACGGTAGGATGCTTGCCAATAAAGTCAGTTAGAGCTTTAGCCGCCAAGATCATCACTGCCATAGCGACAATAACAGCCGCCATCATAACCTCTAAGCGCTCCACCATACCGACAGCAGTAATGACCGCATCAAAGGAGAATACAGCGTCGAGAATAACGATCTGAGCAACGACGGCGGTAAACCCAGCATAAACCTTACTTTTATTAGGCGTCTCAAGCTTGCCCTCTAAGCGTTCATGCAGCTCAAGGGTAGCTTTAAACAGTAGAAAGAATCCACCAACGATCAAAATTAAGTCACGAATAGACAAATCAAAAGCGGCGTAGCTGATTACTGGCTCCGTTAGGGTTATCAGCCATGACATGACAAAAAGCAGTCCTAGGCGCATAAGAAGCGCAAGCCCCAATCCTAGATTACGGGCTTTACTGCGTTGGTGTGGAGGTAGTTTATTGGCAAGAATGGCAATAAAAACCAGATTATCGATACCTAAAATAATCTCAAGGCTCACTAGGGTGAAGAAACCAAGCCATATCGAAGGATCGCTTAAAAGCTCTATCATTTACGGACGTACTCACTTAAAGGACAATAAAAAACAAGGTGAAAAGTTTAAGGTTTAATAGACGAGGTGAACATTGATACAGTTAAAATAATCATTTAGACGCAAAAAAACCCCAAACAATACGATGTTTGAGGCGAAACTTGTACTTACTAATAAGTAAACTAAGTTTTAAAATATGGCGCAGCGGACGGGACTCGAACCCGCGACCCCCGGCGTGACAGGCCGGTATTCTAACCAACTGAACTACCGCTGCTTAGGTCGTTTTAGCATCTTGTCCTTACCAATAGGACCCACTTGCTAATAAGTGGTGGGTGATGACGGATTCGAACCGCCGACATTCTGCGTGTAAGGCAGACGCTCTACCAACTGAGCTAATCACCCTGAGAACCGTGAAAAAATTGCACTGCAATTTTAGGTTCGCAAGAGAAAATTCCTTAGAGGGAATTTTCTAACAGCCCAAAACTGAATAAAGCCCTGTTCTGTGGCTGTGTATTATATACATTTGCATTGAGGTGTCAAATACTATTTGCTAAAAATAGCAAATAATCATTAGTAGAGGCTTATTTATTGTTTGAGCGTTAAAAGCTACTATACTACCTATATCTTTTTTGTATGGTTTGATGGAGGACAATATAGACGCTTTAGCTACTGAGCAGCTGACATCGTGGTCGTGGGGCGACTTTGCAAGTCTGGGTCTGATATTACATATTGTTTTAATGATCGTTATGACGCTGCGCATTGTGTCGGTACAGCGCAACATCGGAGTGTCGATTGCATGGATAGCGGTGCTTTATACCCTACCTGTAGTTGGGCTTATAGCTTATATATTATTAGGCGAGCCCATGATTGGACGCCGCTACCGTCAGCGTATCGACGAAGCTAGTCTGCTTATGAACAACATGGCCACGCGTGAGCGCTTGATATTTGATCAAGGCCAAGATCTGATTCCTGAAGATTATCGCGGCGTCAGTCGTATCGGTACATACAAGACAGGATTTGGTATATTTTCTGATCATAAGATGCAGCTATTAACAGCGCCGCAAACTATTTTTGATCGTCTCATTAGTGATATTGATAATGCCAAACGCACCATCTTGTTAGAGTTTTATATTATTTATCCTAAAGGGCAAGTAATAGCCGTACTCAAAGCGCTACAAGCGGCCGCTAGACGCGGGGTTGAGTGCCATATATTAGCGGATAGTGTAGGGAGCTTTAGCTTTTTTAATAGTCCCGAGCATCGAGCGCTGGCACAAGCTGGCGCGTTTGTCCATCAATCGCTACCTGTGGGATTGTTTAAGACTTTGTTTAAACGATCAGACCTACGTAATCATCGTAAAATTGTCGTGATCGATGGTTATATCGGTTATACGGGTAGTTTTAACTTGATTGATCCTAAGTTTTTTAAGCAAGACAAAGCCGTCGGTCAATGGATTGATATCATGATACGCAGTGTCAGCCAGCAACCAGTAAGCATTGCCACTGCAATGACTAAAGTGATCGTAACGGATATCAGCGCTGAGAATAATGACAATTTAAATGCGCTAGATCAGCGCCTAAACAATTATACGCGTAAGCTCTATATCTCCAATCCAACTATTAATGATATCAACAGCCGCGTGCAAGTACTAAGAGATGATAGTCATAGTGATCGCCTATATACTCAGCACAATTTGACTTATAGTTTGCCTGCGTCTACAGGACTGACCTCAATTGCCATACCACAAATGCCAGTCGTTGAAGACGTCGTAGCGCAGCTAATTCCTTCAGCGCCGCAGGTGACAGGTCATGTTATTTATAACACTTTAGTGACCATTATCCACCGCGCCAATCACCGTATCCAATTAACCACGCCTTACTTTGTACCGGATGAGGCATTGTCAGGCGCGCTGACTACAGCAGCCAGACGCGGCGTTGAAGTCACCCTTATCATTCCTAAGAAAGTGGATTCGTTCTTAGTGCAGCATGCCTCACAGGCGTATTATCAAGAATTGCTTGAGGCTGGCGTAAAGATTGCATTATTTCGAGGCGGACTGCTACATACTAAAACGGTGGTTATCGACGATGATTACTGTCTGTTTGGAACAGTAAACATTGACATGCGCAGCTTTTATCTAAATATGGAAGTGAGCCTAGCCATTTATACACCTGAAATGGTTGCGCAAGTTGCAGAGTGTCAGGAAAGCTATCTACAGAACTGTCATTATTTACAATTGGCAGAGTGGCAACAGCGACCCAGCTATAAGCACTTATTTGATAATGTTATCCGTCTTTTTAGTCCCTTATTATAGTTTCGCTTAATAAATATAATTACTTATAAATTAAATATAGTTACTTAGCAAATATAATGAATAATTATTTTGATCCACCTTTTGAAGGATGTCCTACTTTTATGTCCGCTACCTCTGCTCCTGCCATGACTAAAACATCTTTAAGCACTATGGCTGAAAACTATTGGCAAGATTTTATAGCGGCGCGTCCCATGGCAGGCGGCATAGCTTATGAGGCGCAGTTACGAGACTGCCAACTAGATGAGACGCTGATAAGTTTACAGCGCGTGGATATGCTCATCACTCACATACGCCGCGAGCGCATGAAGAAAAACATTTTGCATGAGGATATGCTAGTAGCGGATGAGCGTTATCGTCGCTTGCTACTATTTTTAGCGTTTTATGCTGGGCGAGTGCTGGCCAAGCAGTGGCAAAGCGAGCCGCAATGGTATGATCAGCTTCAGATCCATAACTATTATCCTAAGCTACCGCTGGCTGCTGACGACTTTTATCAACAAATGGCAATGAAGTATCGTGATTCTAAAGAACTTGCTGATAACGAGCTTTTTTTTGCTTTAGAGCCTATAGGGCTGCGTTTATTTGGTAGCGCAGATAGAAAGTTTATGTCTGTACAAGGTGGAACAGTGGCAAGCGGCTTGTATCAAGCGGTTAAAATGCGTCTGCCAAACTTCAATCAGTCTGCTATTTTGATAGAGTCAAACGTAGATCAGACGGTAGCTACAAATTTGAAGAAGCGGCCTATAGAAAACCAATCTGCGTCTCAAAATGGAAATGATGAAGATTTAGCAACCCACTTAGCATCCAACACAATATCTGAAACAGCACCTAGCGCTATTTATCAAGATAAAACGCCTCAAGATAAGACGCTAAAACCGATGCCGGACATTTTTAATCAGTTGTTGGTAGAGTTAGATAAGATTGAAATACCGCAAAACGCAGGTAATGAGGATTATCGGCAGGCTTGTCAAATGTTAGATCAGTTTGAGGACCATATTGCGCAGCAGAAAAAACCGCGCACGCAAGTGATGTTTTCTAAAGAGCATGAACAAGCACGCCTGCAAGCACTAAAGAAGCTTACGCAGGCGGCAAATGATGGTCATACCGGTGCAATGTTACGTCTAGCGATGTATGAGCTATTAGGCGAGGGTCTGATGGTAGATAGTACTATAGCTTACGACGAAACGGACAAACAGGTAGACATGGAGGCAGGCGTTGTTTGGGTCAAAAAAGCAGCTAACCATGCAGCTGATAGTAAAGATAGCCGCGCTCAGCGTTTATTGAGTAAAATGTATTACCAAGGAATAGGCGTGCCGCAAGATATTGAGAGTGGCAAGTATTGGCTTGAGCAAGCGGCAGCCAACGGTCATGACGAGGCGGCGCAAGTGATCGCTTCACTCCAACAAGCACAGCTGCTGATCACGACCAAACAAGCAGAGCAGCATAGTATTAAACGCTATCAGTTGCTCATTGCTGCTATAGTCATAGGTGCATTGCTGCTACTGATCTTTGTATAAAGTTTGATTAATTATTCATAAAATCTATCCGTACTTTATCTCTTAAACTATTAATCCGAGCTTTTTCATGTCATCTTCTCACACGTCCTCTTCCGAGCAACTGCCGCGCTTATCGCTTATGCCACCTTGGTACTATCGGTTTATTATCACTATTTTAAAACCTTTGTACCGGATACAGGTATGGCGCCGCTCGCACAAGCGCGACAACTATCATCAAGAGGTGGCACAGCGCTTTGGTAAACATTATCCGCCGCGTCCTACAGCTAGCATTGTCGACAACGTTGCCGATAATACTGACAACAATATTATCAACAACAAAGTCATTTGGTGTCATGCCGTCTCTTTAGGGGAGACCAATACTGCCGCGCCGCTTTTAGATGCTCTGCTAGCAAAAGGCTATCGAATTTGGCTGACCAATACCACTCAGACTGGGTTTGCGCGCGGAGCTAGCCGCTTTGCTGATGAGATCGCACAAGGGCGCATGAGCCACAGCTATGTTCCTGTTGATAGCCCAGCGGTGATAGAGACTTTCCTAGCGCATGTGCAGCCCATAGCCGCGTTATTTGTTGAAACCGAGCTGTGGGCCAATATTCTTGCCATCCTATCGCAAAAAAACATTGCAAGTATTTTGGTCAATGGCCGGTTGTCCGAGGCGTCCTTTATGCGCTATCAAAAGATTAGCGCGGTAAGTACCAGCATGATGCAGAATCTAACCCTGATTATCGCGCAAGACGAGGACTCAGCGAAACGGTTTCGACAACTAGGAGCGCAAAGCGCGCAAATACGCGTTGCCGGGTCTTTGAAATGGGTCATTAATACACCACAAACTATCATGCCGCAAATGAATAGTACAAATAATAAAAACCCTGCTGAGCTACAGCCTGTTGAACAAAACCCTACTGAACAAGTAATAAGTGCATCAGCTAATGAGCTAAACACGCTAGCAAATCGTCCAGTATGGATAGCGGCCAGTACGCACAGCGGCGAGGAGGAGACTGCGCTTATATGGCAACAGCAATTATTAGCCGTAGCAGAGCTTAAGGAGACGTTATTGATTATTGTGCCACGTCATCCTGAGCGTTTCGACGAGGTGGCAAGCCTCATTGAGCAATCAGGATTACAGATGGCGCGGCGTAGTCAAGAAGATGCACTCACAGCGCAAACGCAAGTGTATTTGGCAGATACTATGGGGGAGCTGATGCATTGGTATGCTCAGGCCAATGTGGCGTTAGTTGGTGGCTCTTTAGTCGATATTGGTGGCCACAATCCAGTAGAACCGACTAGCGTAGCCACTCCAGTACTGATGGGTAGATACACACAATCGTGTCAAAGCGTGGTCGATAAGCTGGCAAGCGTGGGAGCGTTATATCAGCCCGATAATGAATTCTATCAGGCTATTGAAACTTTTGGTAATTCACCGCCACAAGCGAATCAAGCGGTACCAAACAAGGAGCAGTCGCAGCATTCAAAGGATATCGACTCACAGGATGCTGAGCTTATTTATCAGCAGTTGCAGTTTTGGCTTAGTCATTTGCAAGTAGCAAAGCAAGCGGGGCAGGCAGGCAAACATCTAACCACTCAGCAGCAGTTAGTATTGACGCGCCAGTTGTCTATGATAGAGACTACCATTGAAAAAACTGGCGGCAAAAAAGCTGTAAGCGATGAGACGTTATGAATTGTATAGTATTACCAAAAGCTAATTTTACCCAGACTGCTGCTCAGATCCATAACCCGGCACAAATTGAGCATATAATCAAAGTACTGGGTCTAAAAGTCGGTGATGTCTTAAAAATAGGTCAGCTGGATGGCAACTTAGGTACCGCCATAATTGATAAAATTGCTGCCGATACTATTCAGCTAAGTGATGTTCAACTTGATATAGCACCGCCGCCAAAGTTAGAGGTTACAGTCATCTTAGCCTTGCCGCGTCCTAAAGTCTTGCGCCGCCTAATAATGGATATGACGGCGTTAGGCGTGCGCGATATTGTGCTTATAAACAGCTATCGCACGCAAAAAAGCTACTGGCAAAGCCCAATGCTGGCGCGCATGGATGAATTTATACTAGAGGGGCTACAACAAGGAGTCGATACGGTAGCGCCTACTATTAGCCTACAAAAACGCTTTAAACCTTTTGTCGAAGATAATCTTGCCAGTCTTATTAGCACCAGTCTTATTAGCAAGAGTGCGGTAGTGGCCCATCCTTATAGTGAGCTATCCTTTGTCCAATATTTACAGCAGCTAGAGTCATCATCAGAATCTAATGCATCTATAAAAGCTGACTCTGTAAAAACTATCTTACCAAGCGTGGTTTGCATTGGTAGCGAGGGCGGTTGGATTGATTATGAGATCAATTTATTAGCCGCTCAAGGCTGTCAGGCAGTTAGTATCGGCTCTCGAATACTGCGTACCGAAGCGGCGGTCAATGTTATGCTTGGGCAATGGCTACTGCATAGTCAAAACAGTAATACATAACTGCAACTAAGGCCATGACAGATGAGCAAAGCTAAGGCACAAGTGAGATAAAAATCAGTGACAATCTCCTAAAATAACTTAGAAGGTTAGTTTCAATAAATGATTGATAATTAATATCATTTGCATTAGTATATCGTTTACGTTTACTTGCCATTATTTAATCCAATAATGAGTCGTTATTGTATTCTAATCCCTCTATTTGTATCACGGTTACGGAGAATATCATGTCATTAAATATGGCTACCGCACACCCTTTATCTAATCGCTCTATTAAAGCTGGTTTATCTGTTGCTGTATGTAGCATGATGCTAGGTCTAGCAGGTTGTAATAACGCTAATGATACCTCAAGTACTACTGAGACAACAGATACGCCCGTAACTACTGAGCAAAATGAGGGCACAGATGCGACTACTGCCAATAATGATCAAAATAATCAGACAGTGACCATTTATTCATCCCGTAACGAACAATTAATCAAGCCTTTATTAGATAAATATACCGAAGAGACAGGCGTTAATATTGAGCTTGTCACCGATAGTACCGGCCCTTTAATGGCACGTTTGGAAGCTGAAGGTCAGAATACGCCAGCCGATATGTTGTTGACAGTTGATGCTGGTAATCTGTGGCAAGCGGCGCAGCAAGGTCTATTGCAGCCTGTTGCCTCTGAGGTTTTAGAGAGCAATGTACCGGCAAAATACCGTGATCCGGATGGCAATTGGACAGGGCTATCACTACGTGCGCGGACGATATTTTATGATCCGAGCAAAGTAGATGCCTCCGAGCTGTCCACTTATGCTGATCTTGCCGATCCAAAATGGAAAGGTAAGCTGTGTCTGCGTACCTCAAAAAAGGTGTATAATCAATCGCTGGTTGCTAGTATGATTGAGCATTTGGGTGCAGACAGAACGGAGGAGATCATACGCGGCTGGGTTGATAACTTAGCTACGGATGTTTTTAGTGATGATACCAGTATGCTCGAGGCTATTGCTGCCGGTCAGTGTGAGGTAGGTGTTGCCAATAGCTATTACTATGGCCGTATTCTTGATGAAAATCCTGATTTCCCAGTAGAGATATTTTGGGCCAATCAAGATACTACAGGCACTCATGTCAACGTATCGGGTGCAGGCGTAATAGCAAGTTCAGACAATCCAGATGGTGCGCTTAAGCTTATGGAATGGTTGTCATCCGACGAAGCGCAAGGTATTTATGCCAGCTCTGACAAAGAGTTTCCAGTAAAAGAGGGCGTTGATGAGTCAGATATGCTCAGATCTTGGGGTCAGTTCAAACAAGACGATATAAATGTACAAAAATTTGGTGCCCTGCAAACTGAGGCGATCCAAATGATGGATAAAGCTGGTTATAAATAAGCTATTTAGACGGTACAATAAAGCTCACACATAGTGAGCTTTGGAAGTCAGAAGTCAGATAAGGTGTCTGATAAAGGTGATGATCTATTATGGTAATGACAAAAGCGCCTACTACTAAGGACAATACTGTCGATCAACATAATGCTGCCAGTGACATCTATATGGTCAGCAAAGATCATACCATCCAAAAGCGTATCCTCTCGAAATCAGTCCTAGGGCTGATTTCGTTGTTTATGCTGATACCGATTTTGATTGTGCTGTTATCATGGACGCAGCCTGTCGCTGACATTTGGGAGCACATGACAGATTATGTGCTGCCACAAGTGCTCAAAAATACCGCTATTTTATTGATAATGGTCACCGTTATTGCTGGTAGTATCGGCACCTTACTGGCTTGGGTGACGAGCATGTACCGTTTCCCCGGGCAGCGGTTTTTTGCGTGGGCGTTGATGCTACCGCTGGCTATGCCGGCTTATGTGCTGGCTTTTGTTACTGTTGGTATCGTTGATTTCAGCGGCCCTTTGCAGACGGCGCTGCGTGATATGGGTATTAGTACGGGTATCCCTTCTGTACGCAATGTCTGGGGCGCAGGGCTTATATTGTCATTAGCTTTTTATCCTTATGTCTATTTGCTTGCCCGCCAAGCGTTTTTGTCGCAAGGTCGCCGCGCTATTGAAGCTGGCCAGATGCTAGGGCTTAACCGCAGCCAAGTGTTGTTTCGTTTGGCTTTACCGCAAGCACTACCTTGGATCATTGGCGGCTTGTTGCTTGCCAGTATGGAGGCTTTGGCAGATTTTGGTGCGGTATCGGTATTTAACGTCGATACTTTTACCACTGCCATTTATAAAGCTTGGTTTGGGTTTTTTAGTCTAACTACCGCCGCGCAGCTGGCAGCGTTATTGATAGGCGTGGTCTTTATCGTGGTATTGTTCGAGCAGTATTGGCAGGCAAGGCGCGGTAATCCAGAAGCGCAAGGCAGCAAACGCCGCTTGGAGACTAGCACGCCTGCCAAGCTTGCCATGACGCTGCTATGTACCACCGTATTTTTGATTGCTTTTTTAGTACCGTTTTTGCAGCTGATCTATTGGACAGCAATGAATTTTCGCCAAGATTTTGATGCGCGTTACATTGATTTTGTGACCAACAGTTTAATGATTGCCAGTATGACCACGCTACTGATTGCCTTTTTAGCGATTATTGTGGCATGGATTAAGCGTCAATATACTGACAAATCGACCAAGATTATGACCACTTTGGCCAATTTAGGTTATGTGGTGCCGGGTACCGTCTTAGCTGTAGGTGTATTTATTCCTATCGCTTGGCTTGACAATCAAATGATCGCTATTGGACTTACCTCGCAGCAAGTGTTGTCAGGTAGCGTGATTGTTATGCTATTAGCCCTCTCAACACGCTTTATGACGGTCAGCTTTCAGCCTATAGATCGTCAGCTGCAGCGCTTAACGGTTAATCAAGAAGCGGCGGCAAAATTGTTAAGTGACAGTGCTTTACAGCGCTGGCGCCAAGTAGTGTTACCGGTGCTCAAACCTGGTATGTTGACCGCTTTATTGATGGGCTTTGTAGAAGTAATGAAAGAGATGCCGATCACCCTTATGACCCGGCGTCAAGGCTGGGATACGCTGGCGGTGCGAGTATTCGAGATGACCAGTGAAGGCATGTGGGGACGCGCGGCATTGCCAAGCCTACTGATCGTACTCGTGGGATTGCTTCCTGTATGGATATTGCTGCGTCAAAGTGACAAAAATGGCTAGTTAACCAATCAAGAGCATTCACGTCATAGCTGTAGAACCACTATGTTTTTCCAATTATTAATAGCTCACTGGTAATAATTATGTATACTGACTTGATCGACGAAAAAGCAAGTAGTAAAGACCAAAGCACGGCAGATACTAAGGCATGGCTCAATGAGAGCCAAAACGATAAAAGTGCTAAAGCCACTAGTAGTATACCAACGTCTGTGCCAGCGTCAATAATAGTGGATCATCATACCCGTCAAAAACACCGATCATCGAAACACCGATTATCAAAACATCAGTCATCGAAACATAGTCACGACTATAAAAAACAAATAGCAGACCCAATCGACGAAAACCCTTATTTTAACGTTAGCAATTTAGTGGTGGGTTATGATGATATAACTATCGTCGATGGGTTGTCGCTCACTTTGCAACAGGGTGAGATTGGTTGCTTTTTGGGCTATAGTGGCTGTGGTAAAACGACCGCTCTACGCGCTATTGCAGGATTGGAACCCACGCGTCAAGGTACTATTAGTCTAAACAATCAGCGCTTAACGGAGAAAAACGAGCGTACTTCTTTTGCCGTAGCGCCTGCCAAACGCGGTATGGGTATGGTGTTCCAAGATTATGCATTGTTTGGTCATTTAACAGTCGCCAAAAACATCGCTTTCGGTCTTAACAGCTGGCCTGCCACCGATAAAAAGGCGCGAGTGGCGGAGATGCTCACGCTAGTTGGTTTAACCAAACATGCCAACAAGCGTCCAGCTGAGCTTTCAGGAGGTCAGCAGCAGCGCGTGGCACTAGCGCGCGCCTTAGCGCCCAAACCCAAGCTATTATTGCTCGATGAGCCATTTTCAAACCTTGATGTGGTACTGCGTGAGTCGCTGGCTATGAGCGTGCGTGACATTCTAAAACGCACCCATACGACGGCTATATTAGTTACTCATGATCAAAACGAAGCTTTTGCTATAGCCGATAAAGTTGGCGTTATGCATAAAGGCGAGCTAGTACAGTGGGCAACGCCAAGCGAGCTGTACCACGAACCTGTCAGCCCTTTTGTTGCTGAGTTTGTGGGTGAGGGCGCGATGATAGATGGCATCATTAAAGAAGGTCATGTTGAGACCGCGCTTGGTGATATTTATCGGCGTATGGAGGTTTATGATGCCTCAGGTCAGCCGCAGTACTGCGAATATGATTACCCTAACGGCACCCCGATCAAGGTCTTGGTACGCCCCGATGATATTATTCATGATGATGATAGTACCCAGACTGCGTTAGTGATCGGACGCGTCTTTCGCGGTGCCAACTATCTGTATCGCTTGCAACTTGACGATGGTCAAACGGTTTTATCGCTAGTAGCCAGCCATCACAATCATGAAATTGGCAGTCATATTGGTATTTTGCCTTTGCTGGAGCACGTAGTGGTATTTGATGAAAAAGACATCAACGCTACCACGTGGTCAGAATATGATAAACCGCTTAGTAGCTCTCGATTAAATACGCCTCTTACTTAAAACGGTCTTATAGTTAAAGAAAGAGCGAATGGTAAGAAAAGATTAGCCGCTACAAGTTGCCATAATGTGTAAATAACGCCCAAGCCACTTATAAGGCGCTTGGCGCGAATAGCGCAGCTCCATGCGAATGACCGCTTCAGGATCGTTGTGACCGCCGCGCTTCAATGGCGCATAATCATGAAAGACCCGTAGCCCACTCTCTAGCACTATTTTATAATCATGCTGTTGTAACCAAGACTCAACTTCTAAGCGCGCAACCGGATGATTAGGGGTCAGGCTTTTCTTATTATCTGCTTGGTAATCGGTTTTATCCAGTAAGTTAAAATTGCCCATAATTAAATTACGATAATCAAAGCTGGCTGGATTATAAAAACACAATGACAATACGCCGTTAATGCTTAAATACTGATCAAAAAAATCCATAATTGCTGCAGGTTTTGCCAGCCATTCAAGCAGCGCGTGACACAGTATCAAATCAAATTCATCAGTAGCCAGCTTGTCCTTGAGTTCTTGGTAAGGACAGACGTACCAAGTAATATCAAGGCTAGTACCAACTCGGTCTGCCGCCGTCTTTGCTTGTTTTTTGGCTTTGGTAAGCATGTTCTCTGAGATATCGTTAATCACCAAACTATGACCCTGCTCAGCAAGCGCTATAGCAATCTGTGCCAGCCCCGCGCCCACATCTAAAATACGTAGCGGACGTCCCAGATTTACGCTCATCTGCTCAGTATATTCAAAGATATCACGGCGCAGTACCGCTAGCCTGATCTCGCCTTTGAGACCACCATAAACCTTTTTTTCAAAGTGATCGGCGATGGCATCAAAGCTGCGATCACTGCGCTTATCCGCTACTAGTGTCTGATCTTTTTCGTTTATCATTGCTTTTATATCTACTGTCTTTATGTATATTGATACGAGTGGCAAATTTAAAAAAGTTACTTAACGCTGCCGTTTAATGACCCACTGAAAGATCAATTTAGATATGGTAATCACCACAAATACCACTCCGATAAATACCCAAATACCCGTATCTAGCAATTGTTCTCGATAAGCCTGCGCCAAATAAGCAGACAAACCCATAGCTACTAGCAGCGAACCCCAGCGAATAAAAGGTAGAGAGCGATAATTATGAGTGGGGAAGCGGTACGCATAGTCGCTTGAAAAGCTGTACAGCACCATTGCTAATATCCAGATGATAGCAAGAAAGGTATCCATATAATTGCCTGTGTAATAATTATTTATCTAAGAAATACTGAGTAGGCAACGAATAGATATGACGGTTGCTCACAAAGTATGTAGTAGCTTTTTATAACCTTTTACGGTATAAACAGTAGGGTGCAAGACACAATATTTGTTAGATCTTGCCGATTAAGAAGTCTATATCACTTTTTGTGTAAATACTGCTAAGGATAGCAATTATGACCATATCTGAACCTACCTCTCAAAATAGACTCGTCACCAATAAACTTACCGTTACTACTAACAAACCCATTATGACCCGCGGCTTACTATCGTTAGCCGTTGCTAGTAGTTTGTTGCTAGTAGGCTGCGGCGATGACAACGATAGCACAACGGTCATCGAGTATGTAACCAGTGTTGAGCCTATTAGCGCTTTTAATAAGATCCAAATAGACAGCGCATTTGGTCTTGCAAACACCGCAACTCCTACCGCCAAGTGCGATATCACCATAGAAAAGGTCAGTTATCAAACCAAAGGCGCGGCAGGCGAAAATACCAATGCCACAGCCGCCCTTATGCTGCCAAGTGGCGATAGCGCTGATTGCCAAGGCGATCGGCCGATATTGCTATATGCTCACGGCACCACTACCGATAAAGACTATGACTTTAGTCAAGTCGCTAATCCTCAAAACCCAGCAGCAGGTGAGGCCACTTCAATAGCAGCCAACTTTGCAGCACAAGGTTATATCGTGGTTGCGCCTAACTACGCAGGCTACGATGACTCAAATCTTGATTATCACCCTTATCTGGTCGCTGACCAACAATCCACCGATATGATTGATGCGTTAGACAACGCGCGCTCAATCATTGATCAGCAGCAACGCGCTAATAATACCAATTATACTGATATCAGCGACTCAGGTGAGCTGTTTTTGAGCGGTTATTCACAAGGTGGTTATGTGGCTATGGCAACCGCCAGACAATTGGAGCAAGATAATAGATCAGTTACTGCTATAGCACCGCTATCAGGACCTTATGCATTAGCGGCCTTTGGTGATGCGATATTCTTGGGCAATGTAAATATTGGCGCAACTCGATTTGCACCGCTATTAGCCACAGGTCTACAAGAAAAGTACGGTAATCTGTATCGCAATACTACAGAAATTTTTACTGCAAATTATGCCAATACTCAGCTGCCAAGTTTGCTAAGTTTTGCAGAGCTGGTGCAAGCCAATCAATTGCCTGATAATGCGTTATTCGAAGCAAAGCCCACCAATAACTCTGTCATTGATAACTTACCTATAAGTGAGCTGCCCTTTGCATTTTTAGGTTTTGACGATGAAAACTATCTTATCAGAACTGATTTTCGCGCCGCTTATGTCGCAGATAGCTTGCAAAATCCTGATGGTTTGGTACCAGAGATTACTAATGGACTGACCGCTGCTAATCCCAAAAATAACTTGCGTAAAGCACTAAAAGATAATGATTTACGCGGCTATGTACCTACTATGCCAACGCTTCTGTGCGGCGGCAATCAAGATCCAACCGTGTTTTATGACTTAAATACAGGTTCTATGTCTGCCATACTGCAACAATTGAGTGCGCAAAACCCACAAGCTAAGCTCAATATTTCCGTGTTAGATGTTGATGCGACTAATACAGCGAGTCGTCCCGACCAAATGACCTTCACCATGATTGGCGGGGCATCAATGAACCAGTGGGATGCCAATACCGTGGTGACTGACGTACAAAGCAGATTTGCTAATACCTATCAGCAAATTTCTACAGCCGCTTATACACAAGCTCTTGACGCAGGTCTAAGCTCCGAACAGGCGCAACAAGCTGCAGCCGCTACTATACTAGCTCGCTACCATGGTGGATTAGTAAGTAGCGCTTGTACCAACGCCACACGTCAGTTCTTTGATCAAGAGTTTACTCAGTCGTAAAGCCTTGAATAAGTAAAGTGTTGAGCAATTATCGGCATGAAAGTAGATAGCTTTATCTAAAACTGTACTCGTTTGAGTGCAGTTTTTTAATGTATGATAGGGTATAAATCGTACAAAAGTATAAGGGTAAACGGCCGGTTAATAAAGATTAAAATATTGCAGAAACTGGCTTATTAAATATAGAAAGAATACCCATAGTATTTACGTCTAGTAAGCTGATTTGCTTACTCTTAATAGCATACAGATGCCCCTAAACCAGCAAAATTGTGTTAAAATAACGTCTTTTATTTAACATTAAAACTATCATCATCTCCCCCAAGATTTTTCATGAATTATAGTGCCGTTTTACCCAACGCAGCTATGAATGTAAGTACTAATGAAACATATTTAGTATTTAGAGGCGCGGATAAATAGTTATAAATCATAAGCAATCAATAAAGCGGATGTGAGTGAAGGAGTGTATATGAGCGAGTCGGTCAGTCCTATTGGCATCGTAGATGAGTTGAAGCAATCCTATTTGGATTATGCGATGAGCGTGATTGTCTCGCGCGCGCTGCCTGATGTCCGTGATGGCTTCAAGCCGGTACACCGCCGGGTGATGTACGCCATGCATGTGTTATCTAACGATTATAATAAGCCTTATAAAAAATCGGCACGTGTGGTTGGCGACGTCATCGGTAAATACCATCCGCACGGTGATAGCGCCGTTTATGATGCTATTGTGCGTATGGCGCAGGATTTTAGTTTGCGTTATCCCATGGTTGATGGTCAAGGTAACTTTGGTTCAATTGACGATGATCCACCAGCAGCGATGCGCTATACCGAAGTGCGCATGACCAAGCTGACCCATCAGATGTTAGCCGATTTGGACAAAGATACTGTCGATTGGGAAGATAACTACGATGGTTCTGAGCGTATGCCCAGCGTATTGCCTGCGCGCGTGCCTAACTTATTGGTTAATGGTGCGACGGGTATCGCCGTCGGTATGGCGACCAATATGGCGCCGCACAACCTAACTGAGGTCATTAATGCTTGTCTAGCGTACGCTGAAAACCCGCAGATATCAGCTGAGGAGCTGATGACGTATATCTCAGGCCCCGATTTTCCAACTGGCGGTATTATTTATGGCCGTGCCGGGATTTTAGACGCTTATCGTACTGGTAAAGGACGCTTGCATGTGCGCGGTCGCTACATCATTGAGCCAATGAGCGATACTGGTGTCAACCGAGATCGTGAGCGTATTGTGTTTACCGAAGTCCCTTATCAGGCCAACAAAGCTAAGCTTATTGAGCGTATTGCAGAGCTGGTACGCGACAAAAAAATAGAAGGTATCACTGAGATTCGTGACGAGTCTGATAAAGACGGTATGCGTATCGCTATTGATTTGCGCCGCGGTGAAACGGCAGAAGTGATCGTTAACAATCTATTTTTGCAGACTCCGCTTGAGACCAGCTTTAGTATCAATATGGTGGCACTTGATAATGGTCAGCCCAAATTATTGACCTTGCGTCAGCTGATCGCAGCGTTTGTACGCCATCGTCAAGAAGTAGTGACCCGCCGTACTATCTTTGAGCTTAATAAAGCTCGTGTACGTGGGCATTTGCTTGAAGGTTTGACGGTTGCATTAGCCAATATCGATGAGATTATTGCAGCGATTAAAGAGTCTGCCAATCGCGGTGAGGCGCGTGAAAGCCTGCTTAATACAACTTGGGGTTCAGGTAGTGTGGTGGCGATGCTAGAAGCTGCTGGCAGCCAGTCGGTACGTCCTGACTACATAGAAGGCGAAGATCCTCAAGCGCCGTTTGGTTTGATTGAAAGCGGTATTGCAGGCGAGAAAAGCTATCGTTTATCACTTGATCAGGTCAACGCGATTTTAGAGATGCAGTTGCACCGTTTGACTGGCCTTGAGCAAGATAAGTTAACTGAAGAATATCAGGATCTACTGCGTGAAATTGCAAATTTAGAGTCAATCTTGGGTGATTTTAGTAAGCTTATGACCATTATCTCAAACGAGCTGATTGAGATTCGTGATAACTTTGGTGATGAGCGCCGTACGGATATTATCGATTCGCGCAACGATTTTAGCCGTGAAGATTTAATTCCTGAGCAAACAGTGGTAATGACAGTTTCGCGTACCGGTTACGCAAAAACCCAGCCTATCAACGATTATGTCGCACAAAAACGCGGCGGTAAGGGTAAGTCTGCCACCGCAATGAAAGAGGATGATGTGATTGATCATTTGGTAGTCACCTCCACCCATGCAACAGTACTGTGTTTTACCGATACTGGCCGAGTCTTTAGTCTACGTGGTTTTGAGGTACCTATCGCCAGTCGCGGCGCGCGTGGTCGACCGCTAGTTAACCTCATTGGCCTCAACGGTGATGAGTCGGTAACAACGATTTTACCGATACCGCAAATGAGCGCTGATATCAAAGATCACTTTGTGTTCTTTGCCACAGCCAACGGCACCGTAAAGCGGGTAGAGCTGGAACAGTTCGCTAGTATCCGCTCCAACGGTCTGATTGCTATTGGTTTAGAGGACGATGACAAACTAATCAGCGCTCATATTACTGATGGTAGTCAAGATGTGATGCTGTTTGCTTCAAGTGGTAAAGCGATTCGCTTTGATGAAAATGACGCTCGCTCTATGGGCCGTACTGCTAAAGGCGTGCGCGGTATGCGTCTCGCTGATGATGAGTTTATCAAGTCACTAGTAGTGATTGAAGATGATGTACGAGAAATCTTGATTGCTTGCGAAAACGGTTATGGTAAGCGCACCTTAATTGAGGAATTTAACACCCAAAATCGCGGTGGCGGCGGCGTTATCGCTATCAAAACCAGCAAACGTAATGGTGCTTTAGTACGTGCAACTAAGGTTGAGCCTGAAGATGATATTATCCTAATCTCAGATAAAGGCACTTTAGTACGTACGCCAGTCGAACATGTCGCCAGCGCTGGTCGTAATACGCAAGGGGTTACCTTGATTCGTTTGTCAAAAGATGAAAAACTGGTGTCAATGGCACGAGTTGAGCACGAAGAAAGCGATAATGCTTTAATCGATGCGATGAGAGAAGACGGCACCTTTGAGCCTGAAACTGGTGAGCAAAAGAACGTGGACGCCATGACTGATAGTGATGCACTTAGCGATATTAATGAGAGCATTGATATCGCAAATGATTACCAGTTAGAAGACAATTTAGATAATCGAGCAGGCAATGTAGAAGACAGCACTGATGATGAGTAAGCGTCTGTTATAATCTTCTGGTATAGATAGTTTACGCAGTAATTATCTCGATAAAATTTTAGTGAAGAGCCTCTAACGTTAGCGTTGGAGGTTTTTGTTTATTTTTAATAAATACTAACTCTTAATAAATACTAATAAAGTCATAATTTTGAAGGCTGTTGTTATGCTCACTACCAATCAAACCTTTCAAGGAACCGTAGCAGCGGTAGTTTCAAACTTTTTATTCTCGCTGCTGTTTTTATTTGGACTGTTTATGCAGCCCTTATCGGGTACGCAGGTGGCTTCATGGCGCGTGCTAATGATGCTTTTGAGCTTGGTTTTTTTGGTAAGTGCAACTAGACAATGGCAACATATTTTTGATTACCTAAAAACCCTAAGAAACGCCAAAGAGTGGCTATTATTTATATTGCCAACGCCCATATTAGGCGGGCAAATCTGGTTGTTTATGTGGGGACCAGTTAATGGTCTAGGGCTAGACGTCACCTTGGGTTATTTTTTATTGCCACTGGTGATGATATTGGTTGGACGCTTTTTTTACCGTGAGCACATGAGCACGCTACAGTGGCTAGCGGCATTATTGGCAGCTATAGGTATTGGCTACGATATCATCCAATACGGAACCATATCATGGGCGACATTATTTGTATGCTTGGGCTATCCGCCTTATTATTTATTAAGGCGTAAGTTAGCAGTACCGCCGATTACTGGTTTGCTCTCTGATTTGGTGTTACTTACGCCAGTAGTATTGATCATGCTGCTGGTCAGTGGCGGCTTTAGTGCTGCGATAGAGGCCAGTAAGTTTTGGTATTTACTACCGCTACTAGGGGCTTTTAGTGCCCTTGCGATGTCGCTGACGATGGTTGCCAGTAGTAAATTGCCCGTCTCGTTGTTTGGTACCTTATGCTATCTTGAGCCGATATTTTTGTTTATATTCTCCTTGACTATTCTAAGTCAAAGTGTCGATGAAGGTGGTTCTTTATTTATGTATGGTATGATCTTTGCCGCTCTTATGGTCATGATTATGGACAGCGCGCTTGGCTACTTATCACGTCGCCGCAGCGATCGTCTGCATGGTTACAACGAACCACAAGTAGGCAGTTTCCCGCCGCGTCAACGCCTAAAAAATCGCCGTATAAAAGGGATTTTAAGAGCGCACCGATTCCGCAAAATTCGTCGTTATCAAAAGCGCATGGATAGAATTAGACGCAATGCTCAGCTTTTTGATTCTAAATAAGAGCCTATTATAAACAGATACGTTTACGCAAAAACCTGGACTATTACTCTGACTGTACAGGTACTTTTTTAATCAAACAGTTACTCCTATATAGTATGAAAGGACGTTTAACTGCGTTATTATCAAAGACAGACAAGGGTATAATGCTTCTTGCCTTATACCAAAATCGTTTATTACTCTTTTATTATTAGGATGACTCTATGCTACACCTTCACCACTTAGAAAACTCGCGCTCGTTTCGTATCATATGGTTATTAGAAGAATTAGAAGTCGAGTATCAATTAACTTGTTATGAGCGAACTAAGGCTTATTTGGCACCCGATAATCTCAAAAAGATTCATCCGCTTGGTCATGCGCCTATTTTAGAAGTAAATGAACGTCCATTGATTGAATCCGGCTTTATTATCGAATATCTGCTTAAGCATTACGATAAAGAGCATCAGTTCAAACCCACCGAGGATAATGAAAGCGCATGGGAAGATTATACTTTTTGGCTACATTTTGCCGAAGCTTCCGTTATGCCGTTACTAGTCATGCGTTTGGTGTTTACCAAAGTGGTTGAGCGATCACCTATGCTGATCAGACCTGTTAGTAAGGGGATTCAAAAGCAGGTTGAGAATAGTATGATTGAGAGTAACTTGACTACTATGCTAAATATGATGGAGCAACAACTCCAGCACAACCATTGGTTCGCAGGAGAAGCCTTTAGTGCCGCTGATATACAAATGCATTTTGTAGTGGTGGCTGCTAAGGCGCGCGCAGGTTTGAGCAGCGGTAATTACGCTAATTTACTCAACTGGCTTAAACGCTGTGAAGAGCGTCCAGCTT
This sequence comes from Psychrobacter sp. M4, assembly GCF_055699795.1. NCBI lineage: Bacteria > Pseudomonadati > Pseudomonadota > Gammaproteobacteria > Moraxellales > Moraxellaceae > Psychrobacter > Psychrobacter sp. M4. Next base: position 1,143,663 of record NZ_CM146740.1, read on the forward strand.
TTAAACGTAGCGAAGAGAAGGGCGGACGCCTACAGTTTTAAGTAAAAAAGATGATCTATAAAAATTATAGCTGCCGTGATAGATACAATTTTAACAAGGTGAGGCAATGAGAGACTCAAACGAGACAAACAGAAGGCTGGTAGACCAAGAGCGCACTGACCCTCAGCCCGTATCGATTAAAGCTTGGTCACAAAAGCTGCTGGTTGCACTGCTTTGTGTGGCAAGCTTTTATGGGGGCTGGAAGTCGCATGAGTCCAATATGGTCAATCAATGTGTAGCAAGCGGTGGGCAAGTCATCGAAGGTGACAAAACCATATTATGCGATTTGTCATAAGCTATGTTACAACTCACCTTTTTAGGCACCTCAGCAGGCGTTCCGACCAAACAGCGCAACGTTACTGCGCTGGCCGTTGAGTGCTTAAATCCTTATCTATCAGGCTCCAAGCAGCATAGCAAGAAACACCGACCATGGCTGCTCATTGACTGCGGCGAGGGCACACAGCAGCAGCTATTACATACTAAATTGTCCTTGCATCAGCTGAGCGCTATCTGTATTACCCATGTACATGGCGACCACTGCTATGGTCTACCAGGTTTGCTCGCCAGTGCCGCGATGTCAGGACGGCGTGAGGCGATGACGATTATTGCGCCAAAAGCTATCGAAAAATTCCTTGAGGCTATCAAGCTTACGACTCAGCTGTACTTTCCTTTTGCTATTCATTTTATAGCGATTGAAGCGTTATTGAACCGAAAAGATGTTCAAGATAAAGGCATAAATAAAGACAATGGTAAAAGCACAACTAAAGATACAGCTAATAGAAGATTTACCATTGCCTTAAGTGCGCAGCACAGGCTGGATATTGATATTCATCCCTTATCCCATCGTGTGCCTTCTTATGGTTTTGGACTTACGCAGATCATTAGTCGCCGTACGCTTGATACCGATAAACTACAAGCAGATGGCATCGCTGCCGGTCCAATATGGGGCAAGCTACAACAAGGTAAAGATGTCTATATTGATGATGATACTGACACTGGCTTTGATACTGAAGGACGTCAACTCCTGCGTTCAGCGAATTATGTGCATAATGAGCAGATAGGTACTCGTATAGTCGTCGCTGGCGATAATGATACCCCGGATTGCTTGGCAAATGCGTTAAAAGACACGGATTTATTGGTTCATGAAGGCACTTATACCTCTGAGGTTTTAGCCACTATCCAAGCCAAAATTCATGGAGAAAGTGCAGATTCTGCCGCTGCTTTTGATCCGATGCACAGCAGCGCGCGCCAAGTTGGTAGGTTTGCACAAGAGTATGGTTTGCAAAATCTTATCCTAACTCACTTTAGCGCTCGCTACCAAAGCTTTGATAATCCTGATAGCGATACCGCAAACATGGGGCATATTCGGATGGATGCTCAAAGCGTTTACCATGGCAATCTGTGGCTGGCTGCCGACTTTGATCAGTATTTAGTAAATGGTGCGGCTGATGAGCAGGTGGAATATTTAGGTTTAGCGAAAGCTTAGACACGCTAAAAAAGTACGTGGCAGAAAGCGTATCAACTTCATTAAGATTAACTGTATAGCTGAGCTGAAAGTCACTTCACTGCATCAAAATCATCACCTTCAGCTGCCAGCAGCTTTTTACCGCTCCAATAACGACTAAACTGATAAGCGATACGCCCTGAACGGCCGCCACGCTCTGAAGCCCAGCGTAGCGCTTCGGCTCTAATAGTCTCAGGTAGCTCTTTATTAGAGGCAAAATCATCAACACTAAAGGCTCCATCGTCATTATTATTTGGCATTTGCGCCATTTGCATCTTTAAGTAATGCTGCACAATTTGCAAATAAGTTTGCTGATTCATCGGATGAAAGGATAGCCAGAGACCAAAACGATCGGACAAAGAGACCGTCTCATCGATGGTCTCATAAGGATTAACCTCATCAGTTTGTCCATCATAAATGCTGATATTATCTTTCATCATCTGTGGTAATAGATGACGGCGATTACTGGTAGCGTACACCAAAATGTTATCTTGTTCAGAATCAAGCGCCCCATCAAGGACGCTTTTGAGCGTACGATAACTCTCATCTTGACCATTAAACGCCAAATCATCGCAGTAGACAATGTAACGACAAGCGCAATCAGTGGGTAGCTCATTAATAGCTGCGCGAATCTTATCAAGCACTACCAAATCATCACGCGCAATCTCAATAATCCGTAATCCCTCACTATGATAAGCTTGCAATAACGCTCGAATTAAAGATGATTTACCCGCACCACGTGTACCTGTCATCAGCACATGATTGGCTGGATAGCCTTTTAAAAACTGACGGGTATTTTGTACCAGCTTGGATTTTTGGGTATCGATACCTTGCAGGTCATCCAAACTCAAAAACAGATTAACCGCTAATGGCTCTAGGTGGCCCGTACGACCGCCAACCCAGCGATAAGCCAATTGTTCAGGGTCAATCTCGATAGCAGGCGTTACTCGCTGCTGCAAATACTGTTGGAGTAGCTTTAATAAAGGAGCAGGCAGAGCATAGTTGGATAAATCAGACATAGTTATTTTATTACTTATAAGTATTTAAGATAGTGGATAAAGATTTAGTGATATTGAACAAGGTTTGCTTAAACTATGAAAAATAGTGCCAGTAATTACAGCCAAATACAAGTGTTACAGACGCAAGCTGAGCAACTATTACCTCTAGTCACCAATGCGCTAGCAAAATTTGCCTACCAAGAAATAACACATCAGCGTATTAGTCAGCAAAATAGTGCAGTTATTGACCATTATCAAGGTCTAACACGCGCGCAGCATAGGCGCTCTGGACAGGTCATAATTAAGTGGCAATTGAACTTAAAAATTGAGCAAAATACAGCAGATTTACAATACGAAATAACGGTGTTGATAGCTTTAAATGAGTGGCAAGAAAAACACAATAACACCATTGCTCCGCTATTATTAGATCATAAAACTATAAGGATAACGGTATTAGAGCAACTGCAGCAGTTCACCATGTTTGTTATGCCTTATTATGCAAAAGGGAGCTTAGCGCAGTGTCTGAAACAGCCTCTTACTGTTAGCCAAAAGCATAATCTTATTGTGCAAGCCGCGCAGCTTATTGTTAATTTGCATCAAAGCGGCTGGATCCATGGCGATATCAAACCAAGCAATATTCTAATCAGTGATGATCGTTTTGCTAACAATGATGATAAACCATTGACGTTATTACTAACGGATTATGCTTTAGCAAAGCGTATCAATAGCTCTATTAAAGATAATTTTGATGAAAATAAAGGTGTCAATAATGCTGGCACGCCTGCATATCTTGCTCCTGAATGCTGGCAGGGGCACAGCGCTACGGTGCAAAGTGATATTTATGCGTTTGGCATTATGATGTATGAGATATTAATGGGCAAACGAGCGTTTGAGATAAACTTACAAAGTGATGACCCTTTAAAAGAGTGGGCGATTCAGCATTGTCAGCAGCCTATTCCTACTTTGCCAAATCAGTATCAGCGTTATCAAAATATTATTGATAAGGCGCTTACGAAGCGAATGGAGCGGCGGTATATAGATATGGAAGAGGTTTGGGAGGATTTGAAAAATTTATGATAGTAAAAAATTTATATATCCAAAATTCAAACACAAAAAAACCTGCTAAAAAGCAGGTTTCATATTTGGTCTAAGAAGTACTATCGAAAAATGGTGGGGCTGGAGAGACTCGAACTCTCACACCTTGCGGCGCCAGAACCTAAATCTGGTGCGTCTACCAATTCCGCCACAGCCCCATTGTCGTTACTCTATCATCAAAAATGTCTAAATTCAAACACCGTCTAGATAAATAACTGATTCAGTAGTGCGTCTCAGTGGTTGGCTATTATATAGAATTTAAAAATCTTGGCAAGCCCTTTTTACAATTAATTTTTAATTTTCTATATTGAGCGAGATAGCCAGTTGATATTATTAAAATTTTACTCAGCCTCTTGTCCTTTGATAAGTTCTTCGTTTTGCATTGTCGATTTCTCACTGGATAGTTTATTGTCCTTTGCTATGTCCAGTTGTTTGAATTTGCGGGTTAAGGTATTGCGTCCCCAACCAAGTAAATTGGCCGCCGCTATTTTTCTGCCGCCACTATGATCGAGAGCGGCTTTTAACAGTACGCGTTCAAATTCAGGCGTTGCCGTTTGCAAAATATCGGTGTCGCCAGCTTGTAGAGATTGCTCAGCCCACATCGCTAAAGCTTGTTGCCAAGTAATTGTCGCAGGTGTTGTTGCTATAGTAGGTTGAGATTGAAATGGTGCTAGATCCTGATAGGTAGAATCAGGTTGAGCGGTAGAATGTAGAGGATTAGTCAACAGCTCCGGCGGCAAATCAGCGCTCATGACCATGTCACCTGTTGCCATGACCGTGAGCCAAAGGCAGACGTTCTCTAGCTGGCGCACATTACCGCGCCAGTCAAACCTTTGCATAAGTTGCATAGCGCTGGGATGAATTTGTTTTGCCTCAGTATTCATCTGCTTAGCTGCGCGCTGCATAAAGTGTCCAGTCAAAGCTGGGATATCGTCCGGGCGCGCGCGTAGGGGCGGCAATGGCAAACGAATAACGTTGAGACGATAAAACAGATCTTCACGAAAGCGACCTTGCTGCACTAAATGCTCTAGATTTTGATGCGTGGCGGCGATGATACGCACATCGACCTTTATTGGTTCTTGCCCGCCAACTCGATAAAATTCGCCATTGGCAAGCACTCTTAACAGTCTTGTTTGAGTACTAAATGGCATGTCGCCAATTTCATCGAGAAATAACGTCCCGCCATCCGCTTGCTCAAAGCGCCCTTGACGCTGAGTAGTCGCGCCGGTAAAAGCGCCTTTTTCATGACCAAATAGCTCAGACTCAATTAAATCATGGGGAATAGCGGCCATATTTAGAGCGATGAAGGGTTGTTGGCTACGCGGCGAATGTTGATGTAGAGCGCTTGCAACCAGCTCTTTGCCCGTTCCTGATTCACCAGTGATCAAGACGCTAATGGGCGATTGTGCCAAGCGTCCAATAGCGCGAAAGACCGTTTGCATGGCCTGCGATTGACCAATAATACCGCTAGGATTGCTATCAGCATTCGCTTTTTTGACGTTGTTTTTATCTTTAATTTGGTTTTTGATAGTGAGTTTTATTTTTCCATCGGTTTTGTGTTCTGCTTTGGTATTAGTGTTAATGTTAGCTTTGGTCTGTTGACCAGAAGTTTTTGCATCAACAGCAGGTCTAGAGGGATGGTAATTAATAGCTTTATAAATGGTGGCGACTGCTTCATCCAAATCAAAAGGTTTAGGCAAATAATCAAACGCACCGGTTTGATAGCTGTCGATCGCTGAGGTGAGGTCGGAATGAGCAGTCATAATCACTATAGGCAGTGCCGGAAAATGCTGACGTACCCAAGCGCTAAAGGATAAGCCATCCATCATCGGCATACGAATATCGGTCAAGATAACATCAGGCAGCTCAACTGCTGATTCGCGCTGCTCTAAAGTATCGTTGAGCTGAGTCCAAGCAGCTTTTGCTTGCGTAAAGCTTACAACGTTTAAATGAGCGTCGCTAAAGGTATCTGCTAATATCAAACGCAGAGCTGCATCATCATCGATAAGCCACAAAGTCGCAATGCTATTGGCTTTATCTAACGGCTGGGTGTCTCTTTGTTCATAGCTTCGATTAAGTTTTTGACGTGATTCGGTCATAGATAAGCCTTTTGAAAATAAATCTAAACGGCAAAAGTTGACTGAGTAAAGGGTAGATATACGGTAAAGCAGGTTTGATTATCAGACGGCGCTTGTTGTGAACTGACTTCAATCATACCATGATGGCGACTGATAATATCTTGCACAATCGATAGCCCTAAGCCCGTCCCATTAGCGCGGTGGGTCACCATCGGAAAGAATATCTGGCCAATAAGCGCCGCCTCAATACCGCCGCCATTATCAGTAACGCTAATTTGCAACACCTGTTTATGCTGCTGACTGCCAATAGTGTGCCGAAAAGCGATCCGAGTCTGGATGTGCAGCATGGGCCGATAGTCAGATTGTTGATCTTGTAAGTACTCCGTCATAGACTCACAAGCATTGTTAAGCAAGTTTAAAAACACTTGAATTAGCTGGTCTTTATCCGCACTTAGCTCAGGCAGAGATAAATCATAATCGCGCTGTAGTATTACCTCTGGGTACTGACTGTGCATTAAAGTTAGCACATGCTCAAGTGGTTCATGAATATTGAGCATCTGCCAGTTTGGCAGCTGATTATTCCCTAAAAATTGGTCTATAAGCTGAGTTAAACGATCCGTTTCCGAGGTAATAATATCAGTATAGCTCAGCAGCTTTTGAGAGAGTGTGCGCACGCCTAAGTCATCGTCGTTCTTATCTTTGAGTGGCACACTTTGATAGTTATAAGCTTTATTAGATTGGTATGCTTTGTTAAATTGGCGCTGCAATAGTTGCGCGGCGCCGCGGATACCAGCTAATGGGTTTTTGACTTCATGAGCCACTGAGCGCAGCATCTGCCGCGCCACTTCATACTGGCGCTGTTGTCGCTGCTCCTCACTAATACGGCTTTGACGGTTTTTGCCCCACATCTCAATAATAAAGAAAGGCTGCTGCTCATAAGTTACAGGAGTGACACTATAATCAATGACTATGGTCTTACTATTGTCAATCGCGGTAGACTCCAAACTAATGGCACAATCATGGTCGACAAAGGGCTGCTGATAGTGCTGAGCTTGTCTGAAACGCTCTGTTAGCGAACAGGCTCGATGAGCGTCATTGTTTGATTTTATAGTGCTATCTTTGTCATAGGATGCTGCATCACTCTTATCCGCTGACAACAGTAGTAAAATAGATTGATTTAGAAGCCGCTTGTGGCTAATAGCTAATAACTGTTCAGCTTGCGGGTTTAACCATTTAATAATCAGCTCGTTATCTACCCATAAAATAGCGGTAAATAGATGCTGCGCCATAAAAGCCGGATCTGGCCTAACAACAAAACTCGCAGGATCAGTCATAAATAAGCCTAGATAAGAGTGCTATTCAAAGTATTATTTAACCATAAATCAACAGGATAGCGCGGCAAAACTAGCGATTATCACAAAAAAAACGTACAATGCGCACAGCCCATTTATCTCAAGCAAGGTCAGCTATGTCCAAGATTTCTACTCAGTCAACCGATGTTACCTTTTTAGACGACACTATCGATCATTCAACAACGCCAACGCTCAAAAATACGGCGACGCTCTTTAATCCTGCTCAGTCGCAAGTGGCAGATAGCACGCAGCCTTATCATCATAAAGCCAACCACAATCAAAACCGCAGTATTACCCAAAGTGGTACGGCAGCTGTTGATACGGCTACTGCTAGTGCGCCAGCAATTAGTGCGCCAAAGATAGGTTTTGTGTCGCTAGGTTGCCCTAAAGCACTGGTTGATAGCGAGCGTATTATTACAGAATTAAGCCGAGACGGCTATCAAGTTGCCAGCGATTATGACGGCGCTGATTTAGTCGTGGTCAATACTTGCGGCTTTATTGAGTCAGCAGTACAAGAGTCGCTTGACGCTATTGGCGAGGCCATTAGTAAAAACGGTAAGGTCATTGTCACAGGCTGCTTGGGTAAAGAGGCGGACAAGATACGCCAGATGCATCCTGCAGTATTGGCGGTAACGGGCGCGCACGCTTATGATGAAGTGATTACGGCGGTGGCTCAGCATGTGCCAAGGCCACAGCAGAGCTTGGATGCTGATTTTGATCCCAAGATTAATTTGATTGACGAGGCGGGTATTAAACTAACGCCAAGTCATTACGCTTATCTGAAAATATCAGAGGGCTGTAATCACCGTTGTACCTTTTGTATTATCCCAAGCTTGCGCGGCGATTTGGTCTCGCGTCCTATCGACAGCGTGATGAATGAGGCGCTGGCACTAAAAAATGCAGGCGTAAAAGAGCTGCTTATTATCTCGCAAGATACCTCAGCTTATGGCCTTGATTTAAAATATAAGACCAGCTTTTGGAATGGTATGCCGCTTAAGTCCAAGTTTTATGATATGTGCCAAGCGTTAAATGATTTGGGCATTTGGGTGCGCCTGCATTACGTCTATCCGTATCCGCATGTGGATAAAGTGGTTGAACTGATGGGCGAGAACAAACTGCTGCCTTATCTTGATATTCCATTTCAGCATGCCAGCCATAGCGTCCTCAAAGCCATGAAGCGTCCGGCGCATAGTGAAAATACCTTGGCGCGCATTCATAAGTGGCGTGAGATTTGTCCTGAGATTGTCATTCGCTCAACCTTTGTGGTCGGCTTCCCCGGCGAGACCGAAGAAGATTTTCAGTGTCTGCTTGATTGGCTAATCGAGGCGCGTCTTGACCGTGTGGGCGCTTTTACTTATTCAGAAGTTGAGGGCGCAGTAGCCAATGATCTGCCCAATCCGGTGCCCGAGGACGTTAAACAGTCGCGTTACGAGCGCCTGATGGCCTTACAACAACAGATATCAGCGCAAAAGCTGCAAGAAAAGGTAGGTAAAACCTTAAAAGTATTGGTCGACGAGATTGATAGTGAGGAGAATATTGCTATTTGTCGTAGCTACGCTGATGCTCCTGAGATTGATGGTCACGTCTATGTTGATAATATTGATGGCACAGTAAAGGTAGGGCAATTCCTAACGGTTACTATTGACGAGGCTAATGAGTATGATTTGTTTGCCAGTTATACAGTCAACGCTCTGTAAAAAATACAATGATGTTTAGATGCATTTTACTTTAAGTACTCCGTAAAGGTTAAGAACTTATCAGACATTCCGTATGAAAGTTGCCCCATCGTGGGCAGTTTTTGCTACAATTAGCGCAATTTATAATGCCAGCCGTTTAACTATAATTCAACGATAATAAGGTGCTCTCATGTCTGACAAAAACCCCCGTTTTTCGCGTATTTTACTCAAACTCTCTGGTGAAGCCTTAGCTGGCGGCAAGGACATGGGTATCGATACCGAAGTGCTCGATAAGATGAGCTTGTCAATTGCGCACTTAACGGGCCTTGGCGTACAAGTCGGTATCGTCGTTGGTGGGGGTAATTTGTATCGCGGAGCGCAGTTGCAAAAAGAGGGGCTGGTTGGCCGCGTGACTGGAGATCAGATGGGTATGCTAGCGACCGTTATGAACGGCCTTGCTATGCGTGACGCGCTTGAGCGCCGTAATATCAAAACGCGTTTGATGTCCGCACTGCCTATTGGTGAAGTCACTGAAAGCTACAGTAGCCGTAACGCGATTCGCTATCTTAAAAATGGCGAGGTTTGTATCTTTGTCGCAGGTACTGGCAATCCGTTCTTCACTACTGATACCGCAGCTTGTTTGCGCGGGATTGAGATTGAGGCAGGACTCATTCTCAAAGCCACTAAGGTAGATGGGGTTTATGATAAAGACCCAAGCTTGCATGCTGATGCTACTAAATATGATGGGCTGACCTTTGATGAGGTGCTTGAGCAAAAGCTTGGTGTGATGGATCTAACCGCTATTGCTCTATGCCGCGAGCATGATGTACCGCTGCAAGTATTTGATATGACTAAACCTAATGCTCTACTAAATGTCGTTATGGGCGAGAACGAAGGCACGCGTGTTTATCATTAAATAGTAGATTAATGATAGTCTTGCAGTGTTTTTCAAAAAAGCAATGATTCTTAAAAACGTTGGCTCTTGAAAAAATAGTAAAATAACAAGCAGTTGATAACTAGTAGTTAACTACCATGAATGATTTATCGTTATAGATAACTAAGGATATATTATGATTAAAGAGATTAAAAAAGACGGCGAAGCGCGTATGCAAAAGACCTTGGAGGCGCTTGAGGGTACCTTTAGTAAAGTACGTACGGGTCGTGCGCATCCTGGTATGCTCTCAAGCGTTATGGTTAACTATTACGGCGCAGATACGCCATTGAATCAAGTCGCTAGCGTTAACGTAGAAGACTCACGTACCCTACTAGTCCAGCCGTTTGATCGCACTATGGTGCAAGCAGTGGACAAAGCGATTCGTGAAGCGGATTTGGGCCTAAATCCTATGAGCGCGGATGTTATCCGGGTACCTATGCCAGCGCTGACAGAAGAAACTCGCCGCGATATGCAAAAGCTTGCGCGTGGTGAGGCTGAGAACAGCCGGGTCTCTATTCGTAACATCCGCCGTGATATGATGAATGATATCAAAGAGCTTGCCAAAGAAAAAGAGATCTCAGAAGATGATGAGCGCCGTGCTAACGATGACATTCAAAAATTGACTGACAAGTATATTGAGACTATCGATAGCAGACTGAGCAAAAAAGAGAGCGACTTGATGGAAGTATAAGCTTGCTTAGCTTTTATGTACTAGCTTTTATGTATGCACCAGCTGCTACCAATAGACAGTCAATAGCTTGTCACTATTGACTGTCTATTGCCATATAAAATACTGTTATGTGATGGTATTTAATCTGTCAATATAGCCTATTAGTAATGCTAAGTACTGTGTTTTTCATGATTTCTTATACTTTAGTAGGGTAAGTTAACTGTGCTGATTTTTGTTTATGATAAGTTTGTGAAAATCAGGTGCTGGGCTTTTTAAGTATAGTTATACCTATTATGATAAGAGCGTTAGTATTTATATTCGTATCTTTGAAAGCTTATCTTTATTATTCACCTTTATAACAAAAGCAGTATAGTCCATGTCTATTTCTGCCCCTTTGGGCTCCGTTATTATTCCCCGTCATATCGCTATCATTATGGATGGCAATAACCGTTATGGTAAAGCACATGCGCTCGGTAGCGGTGAGGGTCACGTCAAAGGTAAAGACGCACTTGATCCTATCGTTGAGTACTGCCTTGATATTGGAGTTGAGGTATTAACCGTTTTTGCTTTTTCAAGTGAAAACTGGCAACGTCCACCAAGTGAGGTGGCACTGCTCATGCGCCTGCTAGCTTCAACCATTCATGAGCAAATGCCGCGTATGTATAAGTATCAGATTCGGTTACGGTTCATTGGAGATCGTAGTCAGCTTGACGATGACTTGCAAACACTCATGAGTGATGCGGAGGATAAAACCGCCCAGTTTCAAGCAATGACCTTGGTTATTGCTATTAGTTATGGCGGTCAGTGGGATATCACTCATGCCGCAAAACAGCTAGCGCTGCAGGTACAAGCAGGCGACTTACCAGCCCAAAGTATCAATGAAGAAATGCTCGCTCAATATGTGCAACTAGCGGATGCCCCTGATGTGGATATGCTAGTGAGAACAGGCGGCGAATACCGTATTTCCAACTTTTTACTTTGGCAATCAGCGTATGCTGAGCTATTCTTTACGCAGACATTGTGGCCAGATTTTGTAGCAGAAGAGCTTGCACAGATGGTGACTGAGTTTAATCAGCGGCAACGCCGGTTTGGCAAAACTAGTGAGCAGATCAAGATCCAAGCATCACAGTGATTCACGCATTCTAACTGTTATAATGCAGTACTTAGCAAATGCTTCTTATTATTATAAGGCTTAATTGGTATGTGGCAACGGATTAAAACGGCGGTTATTTTGGTTATTATCGTCGGTATTGCGATGTTTACAAGCAAAACACCGATATTATTTATACCTCTGTTAGCCATTGGGGTCACCATCGCGGCCCATGAGTGGACGAAACTGATGCCCAGATGGCGTCATCCTCCCGTATTTGTACTCATGGTATTAGCCATTACTCTGTTATCATTATGGTTAAAAGTGACATGGGTGTTTTGGTGGATAGCCTCACTTATTATTTGGCTTATGGCCTTATCTTGGGTTAGCAAATTTCCCACTCACACTAACTGGTATGGCCGTAAGCTTGGACTCATGGGAGTCATCATACTGACCGCGTCGATTACTGCTATGTTTTATCTGTGGCAGCTATCGGCGTGGTGGCTATTATATGTATTTTTACTGGTGTGGTGTGCAGACAGCGGTGCTTACTTTGTGGGTCGTAAATTTGGACGCCGCAAAATGTCACCGAATGTTTCGCCTAATAAGAGTATGGAAGGACTTGCGGGCGGCGTGGCAACTGGTTTAGTTGTCGTCATTGTAATTAGCGTGTTTAAATTGCAATTGACAGGCATAGCACTAATAGCTTTTGTCGCTTTATCGGTAGTCACTATACTGGCATCGGTATTAGGCGATTTGTTTGAGTCTATGCTGAAGCGCCGCGCTGGCGTTAAAGACTCGGGCACTTTTCTGCCGGGTCATGGTGGTATACTAGATCGTATTGATTCTTTACTATCCGCCATTCCAACATTTGCGCTAGGGTTTTGGCTCGTACAGTACTTAGAATTGATGACTGCTTAATTGCTAACAGTTATATAGAACTATGCTCTAAAAAATCTGTTATCTAAATTTTAAAACTAACCTCTATTTATACCTTTTTCGCTAAACCACTTAGCTTTATAAGTGGTTTAGATTAAGCTGAGCGTTTGGTTTTTATAGGTATTGTACGCTTTAACATTATTATAAGCTCTGATAGTTAATTATAGGTATTGATAGTTATGACGCAACGCATTGCGGTACTTGGTGCAACAGGTTCTATTGGCGATAGTACGCTAGCTATTTTAGCGGCGCATTCGCAAGATTACGAAGTTTATGCTTTATCCGGTTACCAGCGCTTAGATAAGCTATTTGCACTTTGTCAGCAGTTTCAGCCGGCGCGTGTCTGTGTACCTGTATCTGAGGTAGATAGCTTTGCTCAACGCCTAAATGAGGCGGGCCTTCGTATTGATGTTGTAGGCGGCGATCGTGGCCTTATAGAGATTGCAACCGATCCGCAAGTGGATACTGTGGTAGCCGCTATTGTTGGGGCCGCAGGATTGCCATCTACTCTAGACGCTGCAAAGGCTGGTAAGCGTATTTTGCTTGCTAATAAAGAAGCCTTGGTAATGGCAGGAGAGGTCATGATGGAGACAGTAAAGAGGCATAGTGCCACTTTATTGCCGTTAGATTCTGAGCATAACGCTATTTTTCAGTGCTTACCGCTTGCCATACAGCAAGACAATACACAAATTCATACTGCCAGCCATGGTGTACGTAAGCTTTGGCTGACCGCCTCTGGTGGACCATTTTTACATGAGTCATTTGCACAGATGCAGCAAGCCAGCGTAGCTAAGGCAGTCAAACATCCCAATTGGTCGATGGGACAAAAGATATCTGTTGATTCGGCGACTATGATGAATAAAGGGCTTGAGCTAATAGAAGCTTGTCATTTATTTGATTTGAGCGAAGAGATGATAAATGTCGTTATTCATCCACAAAGTATCATCCACTCAATGGTAGAATATAGAGATGGTAGCTTTTTAGCGCAGCTTGGTAGTCCAGATATGAAAACGCCAATCGCTCACGCTTTGAGTTACCCTGCGCGTATCGATAGTGGCGCGCAGCCACTAGATTTATATGCACTAAGTGGTTTAGAGTTTATCAAACCTGACTTGCAAAAATTTGCCTGTTTGCGTCTGGCCCGCCAAGCTATGCAGGCAGGAACGCAGGCAACCATTGTTCTAAACGCGGCTAACGAGATTGCAGTTGCGGCATTTTTAGCGGAGCAAGTGCGTTTGACTGACATCGCTGATATTAACGAGCAGGCGTTGTCTGAGATACAAGTACCCCTGCTAGATGCTCATGCAGATATCGATGATATCTTAGCCATTGATGCCTTAGCACGACGCTATACTGAGACGCTAGTCGCCAAAATAGCTTATGGCACATGAGGATAAATGGGCAATATTAACAGTAGTAAATGGGCACGAGATAGCCATCCAAACGAGAAAACATCATGACGTTTTTACTGACGCTATTAGCAGCGATTTTCGTGTTAGGACCTCTGATTGCACTGCATGAATGGGGTCATTATATTGTGGCGCGTTTATGCGGTGTAAAAGTACTGACGTATTCTATTGGTTTTGGTCCCAAGCTGACGGGTTGGACGAGTAAAAAAAGCGGTATTGATTATCGTATTTCTATGCTACCTCTAGGCGGCTATGTCAAAATGCTCGATGAGCGTGAAGGAGAGGTGGCAAAGGATGAGCAGCATCTAGCCTTTAATCGTCAGCATCCCATAAAGAAAATCGCTATTGTCGCCGCCGGTCCGGTTATGAATTTTTTGATTGCTATTGCGCTATTTTGGGTGCTATTCATAACCCCATCTGAGCAGTTGACGACTAAGATTGGACAAGTGCTACCAGATACCCCAGCGGCGATGGCACAGCTCCCAGTCGGCGACAAAATTGTAGCGATTGATGGTCATGAGGTGCAGACTTGGGAAGGTATTAACTATCGTTTGGCAGGACGGATGGGTGAGACTGACAGTGTTAGTATTACTTTGCAAGCCGATGCGCCATCCAATACTACAAAAACTTATCAAGCCCCTGTTAACCAGTTTATGCAAGGCAATGACCAAGGTAAGGATGCATTAACCAGCTTTGGTATGCTGCCTTGGCAGCCGCAGATTGAACCCATTGTAGGCGAGTTATCACCTGATGGAGCAGCAGTGCGCCAAGGTTTAATGATTGGCGATCGTATCACTGCTATTGATGGCACGCCAGTAGATGATTGGATTAGCGCTACGCGTATTATTCGTGATAGCCCTGAGCAGCTACTTAATTTTGCGGTACTGCGCGATGATAAACCAGTACAGCTCCAGATCATGCCCCAAGGCAAAAAAGACAATCTAGGTAATACTTATGGCCAAATAGGTGCTATGGTGGCACAATCTGAGATTGTCATTCCTGACACCTATAAAACCACAGTAGTTTACGGACCTGGTGAAGCAATAATAAAATCGTTTGAAAAAACTGAGCAATTGGCGGTTATGACGGTCAGCTCTATGGGCAAAATGATTTCGGGTATGATTGGCCTTGATAATCTATCCGGCCCTATTACCATTGCTAAAGTTGCCAAACAAAGCTTTGATATTAGTTGGGAGATGGTATTATCTACAGCAGCTTTGATTAGTCTAAGTCTTGCCGTACTAAATCTGTTGCCTATTCCGGTATTGGATGGCGGCCATATTGTGTATTATCTTATCGAGCTGATACGCGGTAAACCATTGTCAGAAGGCGTGCAAGTGGTCGGATTAAATATCGGTTTACTCTTACTGTTAGGTTTCATGGTGTTAGCGATTGGTAATGACATCAGCCGCCTGTTTTAATAGTGAGTAGGACGACTTATTGAGAAAGGCACGATATACTAACGTTTGTAAGGATATTAGATTTTGTCGCTGGCAAGCGTTAGTGTCGCTATTGCATCAGTGCTACTGTACTGATAGCAATTTTTAGTTTATTTTATACGGCATTTTATATAAAGTGTCTTGTGCCATTCCATACCTGAGTCTAGGGCTTGGTCGTAATTGGACTGGACAAAACACGCTTTTTACCTTAACTTAAGCAAGTTTTTTATTGACGGATAGTGTTTATGCGTACGCCTTTATTTATGAGTGCGGCTGGGTTGCCGTTAGTTGTAGCAATGATAAGTATGCCGGCCCAAGCGGCTCAGTTTGTGGTCACTGATATCGGCTTCACTGGTCTACAACGCTTAACCCCTGATAGTCTTTATACGGTTTTGCCGATTACAGTAGGGGATACGGTTACGGATGCTAGCCTTGCAGCGAGTATTAAAGCGCTATATGCCACGGATAATTTTGCTAATATTCAAAGTCGTGTTGAAGGCGGACAGCTGCGTTTTGATGTCATTGAACGTCCGATTATCGCTGAGGTCAACTTTGAGGGCAATAAATTAATCCCTGAAGAAGGACTTGAGCAAGGTCTTAGTAATGCAGGTCTTGCAGAAGGCGATGTCCTAAAGCAGGCAACGCTACAAGGCGTGGCAAACGAGTTGCAGCAGCAATACATTAGCCAAGGCTACTATAATAGTAATATCGAGGTCGATCAGACCTTACTTGATGGAAATCGCGTCAGATTAGACGTGCGTTTTATCGAAGGTAAGCCTGCCAAAGTGGTTGATATTAATGTGATTGGCAATACCCATTTTAGCGATGAAGAGATCAAAGATGTCTTTGCGGTAAAAGAATCTTCATGGACAAGGTTTTTATCTAAGTCCGATCGTTATGCACAAGAGAAGCTAGCGGCCAGTTTAGAGAATCTAACTGCATTATATCAAAATGATGGTTATGTGCGCTTCGCCGTTGATAATGCAGTACTTAATATCAGCGAGGACAAACGCAATGTCTTTGTTGAAGTCAGCTTAAGCGAGGGCGATCAGTACCAGTTTGGTGAGATTAACTTCTTAGGCGAGCCAAAATTTGATACCAGTGAGCTTAATGATTTAGTCACCTTTGCGCCCAATGAGCAGTACTCACAAGCTCAGCTTGATGCGACCACAGCGGCGCTAAAAAACCGCTACGGTAATGCAGGCTATTATTTGGCTGAAGTGCGTCCAGTACCGCGTATTAATGATGACACTAAAATCGTTGATATTGATTACTATATTGATCCTGTGCGTCCTATTTATGTGCGCCGTATCAACTTTAGTGGCAATATTAAGACGCAAGATGAAGTCCTGCGCCGCGAGATGCGCCAGTTAGAAAGCGCCTTGGCCTCTAATGAGAAAATTCAGCTATCACGGACGCGTTTGATGCGAACTGGTTTTTTCAAAACCGTCACTGTCGATGTCAAGCCTGTTCCCAATCAGCCCGATCAGATCGATGTTAATTACATAGTTGAAGAGCAGCCCTCCGGTAGCTCGACCATTGCCGCTGGTTACTCACAAAGTGGCGGGGTTACCTTTCAGTTAGACCTCACCCAAAACAACTTTATGGGTACCGGTAACCGGGTTAATGCCGCGTTATCACGCTCAGAGACTCGTGATTCATATAGTCTTGGCTACACCGACCCTTACTTTACTGAAAATGGCGTCTCACAAGGTGTTAGTGCTTATTACCGCGAAACTAAGTACGATGATAGAAACGTAAGTAACTATGTCACTGACTCTTATGGGGCAACGCTAAGATATGGTTATCCGGTTGATGAAACTAAGAGAGTTAGCGCTGGGATAAACTTCGATAGTACTTCTGTGCGCGGTGGCCGTTATCTTGGGGTCTCCAACGTGGATCAGATTATTGAAGATGATGGATCAGTGGCAAACTTTGAGGGCAACGATGAATTCGTTGGTCGCACTGGCTTTAAAAACGATTATAATACCTACAATCTACTTTTAGGATGGGATTACAGTACGCTCGATCGTCCCGTATTTCCAACTAAAGGTATGAGCCATACTGTCGATGCCACCTTTGGCTTTGGTGATTCTAATTACCAAAAAGCTATTTATCGCGGTAATATATATTATCCTGTTTATAAAGACGTGATCGCGCGCGGTTATACCAAACTTGGTTACGGTAACGACTTGCCATTTTATGAGAATTTCTACGCTGGCGGTTATGGTTCGGTGCGGGGTTATGAAGCATCAACGCTTGGTCCTAGATCAAAAGCTTACGATGATGCGATTAGAGGCGTTAACCGTATCAGAGATGAAGAGGTGGGCGGTAATGCGCTAGCTACTTTTGGTACTGAGCTGATCCTGCCAATGCCGTTTAAGGGTGACTGGGCCGATCAAGTACGTCCGGTACTGTTTGCTGAGGGTGGGCAAGTATTTGACACCACCGATAAAGAAGATCGTACCTTTGTTGATCCGGTAAGTGGTGATGATACAGGAGTGCCGCTACTAACTCAGGACAATGATCTACGCTTTAGCGCGGGTGCTGGTATTACATGGTATACGCCTATCGGACCAATCTCGCTCAGTTACGCAGTACCCATCGGCGACAAAGAAAACGATGAAACTGAAGAAGTCCAGTTCCAAATTGGTAGTACTTTCTAAGCTTGAGGAGCTGTTTTAGACCAACCGTTAATAGGCTTATTGATACCATGTTTCTATAATTTATATTGGCGCTCAAACTGATCTTCCAGCTTGACGCCAGTTTTACTTCTACTATCCATATTACTATTAATTATGATAACGATTGATCAACTTATCTGCAGAATTGAGCAACGTCAGCCAGTGTTGAATAAAGATGAGCTTAACCCTGAGCAGTTGCAGTTAGCTTTGGGTAGCATCGGCAATTTGATGACTGCTAATGAGTCACAGCTGAGCTTTTTAGCAGACCCAAGTTATACTGACAGTTTAAAAAGTACTCAGGCAGGCGCCGTACTGGTCACTGAAGAGTATCGCGATCAGGTGCCAAAACACGCCCTAGCTTTGGTTGTTGCCAATCCTTATTTAGCTTACGCTAGTAGTAGCCAGATTTTTGTGCCTCAGACAGATAGTCGTATTCATCCAACAGCAATTATTGCTAAGAGCGCGGTGATTGGTGCTGACGTGAGTATTGGGCCTTATTGTGTGATCGGCGAGCATGTACATATTGGTACAGGCAGCCGTCTTGATAGTCACGTAGTGATTGAAGCCCATGCAATTGTTGGTGAAGGCTGTATACTTAAGTCGCAAGTAGTGATAGCTCATAACTGCATTATTGGTGATCACGTACGCTTGCACGCTGCTGTCAGTATTGGCGCTGAAGGTTTTGGGTTTGCGCCAACGTCAGATATTAGCCATAGTGGCTGGGAGCGCATTGCTCAGTTGGGACGGGTCATTATCGGTGATTATGTACGTATTGGCAGTCATACCTGTGTTGATCGCGGTGCGATTGGAGATACTGTCATAGGTAATCATGTCATTATCGACAATTTAGTACAGGTTGCACATAATGTCCGTATCGGTGCTGGTACTGCTATTGCGGCTAAAACAGGCATCGCTGGTAGTACTACTATTGGTAAGCGCTGCATAATTGGTGGTGCTGTTGGCATTAATGGACATATTGAAATAACAGATGATGTGACTTTATCAGGTATGACCATGGTGACTAAATCTATAAAAACGGCGGGTTCTTATTCGTCTGGAACCGCAGCTATGCCCACTGCTAAATGGCGACGAGCAGCAGTGCGCTTTCGCCAGCTAGGCGACTAGGTTTTAAGTCCTTGTTTTACCTTAGTCCTAGTTATATTTGAACTGTTATTTATAGCATTATTTATTGTCTAGTAATTTATATTAAAAGTTGATAATCAACAGCATGCAACAACTGCAAGGAAGCTTAGTTATGAGCACCAATGACATCGATAATTTAACCAATGAAGACATTAAGACGTTATCTGAGCAAGGTCTAACATTACCGCTCACGTATCATACGCTCAAACATTATTTGCCGCATCGTTATCCCTTTATGTTAGTGGATAAGATCACAGCCTGCAAACCCGGCGAATGCATTACTGGTATTAAGAACGTGACTATCAATGAAGAGTTTTTTAACGGTCATTTTCCTGATGAGCCGATTATGCCAGGTGTGCTGATGGTTGAGTCCATGGCACAGGTTTCTGGAGTTTTGGGTTTTATTAGTGCTGGATTAACTGCTGAGGATGGTTATCTGTATTTATTTGCAGGGGTTGATAAGGTACGTTTTAAACGCCGAGTGATTCCTGGTGATCAGCTGGTTATTCGAGCTAAAACAGTCATGCAAAAACACGGTATTTATAAATTTGATTGTACGGTTCATGTTGAAGATAAACTTGCTGCTAGTGCACAAATAATGATTGCTCGACAAGAACAGTAGTGCCAAGAGTTGTATGTTTTGTTTTACCATTTACTTGCATGAAATGATATAAAGGCCTGCATTATGAGTCAGATTCATCCCACAGCGCTTATCGCTTCATCCGCTACGATTGATGAAACCGCGGTTATCGGACCATATTGTATTGTGGGTGATGAGGTGACTATTGGCGCACATACTGTACTACATCGACATGTGGTGGTAGCAAGGCTGACTCGAATCGGACAACATAATCAGATTTATCAGTTCGCAAGTATCGGTGAGGATCCGCAAGATCTAAAATATGCAGGTGAGCGTACTTGGCTTGAGATTGGTGACTATAATACTATCCGAGAAGCTTGTAGCTTGCATCGCGGTACGGTACAAGATAAAAGCTTGACTAAAATTGGTAATCATAATTTGCTAATGGTAAATACTCACGTCGCTCATGATTGCTCAATTGGAGATCATAATGTGGTGGCTAACAATGTAGGTATCGCAGGGCACGTACGTATAGGTAACCACACTATCATTGGCGGTAATTCAGGCATTCATCAATTTTGTAAAGTTGATGATTACAGCCTAGTAGGCGGTGCCAGCTTAATCTTAAAAGATGTAGCAGCGTTTACTATGGTTTCAGGAAACCCTGCGCACGCCCATGGATTAAATATAGAAGGCATGCGCCGCAAAGGTTGGACACAGCAAACGATCGATAAGCTACGTCAAGCTTATGTTACTGTTTTTAGGTCGGGCTTAACGACTGCACAGGCACTTGCTGTGTTGCAAGAAGAGCTACCAAAAGAACCAAAGATTCAGCTACTTATAGACTCATTACAGCATAGTGAGCGCGGCGTTGTTCGCTAGAAATTCTATTAATATATTAAAAGATAACTATCATTTTATTAAGCCATAATTAAATATTATGGCTTTTTTGTGTTTATGAGTACTTGACTTTTGGTATTGATTAGCAGAAACTTTCTAAGGATATGTAGTAAGGTTGTAGTAACCTATTTTAATGAACTGCTTATTTGTAACCTCTATATTGATTTGGCCATTTCTTGGTTTATTAGATTTGAGTAGCTTACTATTATAATTTTAGGAGTAGTGTATGGCAGAACCAAGAGAGAATTGGTCCAGTAGGACCGGGTTTATTATAGCCGCTGTCGGCTCCGCAGTAGGACTGGGCAACATATGGCGCTTTCCTTATGTAGCTTATGATAATGGTGGCGGGGCGTTTATGGTGCCTTATCTCATCGCTTTATTGACAGCAGGTATTCCGCTATTATTCTTAGACTATATTGTGG
Source organism: Psychrobacter sp. M4 (assembly GCF_055699795.1). Classification (NCBI taxonomy): domain Bacteria; kingdom Pseudomonadati; phylum Pseudomonadota; class Gammaproteobacteria; order Moraxellales; family Moraxellaceae; genus Psychrobacter; species Psychrobacter sp. M4. The sequence goes on from NZ_CM146740.1 coordinate 1,164,615, forward strand.
GCCATAAATATCGCTCTGCGCCGCCACGTGCTTATAAGAAGATGGTAAGATCAGCACAATTTGTAGGTTGGTGGCAGACCCTTGTATCTTTTGTAATTGCTATCTACTACGCTGCTGTCATTGTCTGGGCAGGCAGTTATATGGTTTTTTCATTTGGGCAAAGGTGGGGCGAGGATACTACCACTTTCTTTGTCAGCGACTTTGTACAACATACAGGGGAATTGACCTCAGTATTTGTACCGCAGATGTTTATAGGGTTAGTCATTGTTTGGGCGCTTGCCATACTAATCATGGCAGGCGGCATCCGTAAAGGGGTTGAGCTTGCTAATAAGATCTGCATTCCACTACTTATCGTATTGTTTGGCATTATGGTATTCAAAGCCATCAACTTACCAGGGGCTAGTATTGGCCTAAATGCTTTCTTCGAGCCTAACTGGGAGAGAATGCAAGATCCTAGTGTCTGGCTTGCCGCTTATGGTCATGTGTTTTTCTCACTATCTGTAGGTTTTGGTATTATGGTGACTTATGCCTCCTACCTAAAAAAGAATACCAATCTCACTGGTGCAGGTTTAGTGGTTGGTTTTGCCAACTCCTCGTTTGAATTAATTGCTGGTATTGGTATCTTTGCCGCTATCGGTTTTATGGCAATGTCAACAGGCCAAGACGTCTCTGAAGTTGCTAGTGGTGGTGTAGGGTTAGCATTCTTTGTATTCCCCAAAATCATCTCAACTATGGGCTCAAGCGGTGATTTCGTCGGGTTCTTATTTTTCGGCTCTTTAGTAGTAGCAGGTATTAGCTCTTTGGTAAGTATTCTTGAAGTACCTATCTCTGCCTTTCAAGATAAGTTTGTTTGGTCACGTAAAAAAGCAGTGGCAGTCATAGGCGGCGTCTGTGCTACTATATCCATCGTTGCCTTCTCTACTGGTAGCTCACTGGTATTGGTAGATGTAATAGATCACTTCGCCAATAATATCGGTATTGTCGCTGGAGGCTTGTTGTCTATTGTTTGGGTAACTTGGTTTAATCGCCACAAAATCCCAGGCCTACTTGAGCATATCAATCGTATATCTAGTGTTAAGCTTGGTGGCGCTTGGGTATTTATGTTGACTGTTATCACCCCAACCGTACTTACCGTTGCTTTGGGTCTAAAGTTGATCGAGCTGGTACAAAATCCTTATGAAGGTTACTCTACCACCATACTATTATTATTTGGTTGGGGTGTTGTCGTGTTCTTTGGGTTAGGGGCGTTTATACTGACTCGTATGCGTGGTCTGCATGACGATGAAGATGATGAAGCCCGTGTCATTGATGACGCTAAATAAACACATACCGTTGGCAAATACGCTTGAACTTCAACAGGAATTTATTATGACAACCTCAGCAATTATTTTTATGATTATCTCGATGGTGCTGATATGGGGCGGTCTTATTGCCGCTATCTTGCATCTGAGAAAACATCCTGACATTCCCATGAGTCAAGTACCTGATGATCATTATTAATCTCCTTGGGTTTGATCTATTTAGATTGTAAAAAGCTTTAAAGACACAAAAAAAGACCAGTCAACCACTATTGACTGGTCTTTTTAAGTTAAGCCCTTAATGCAACTTATATTTGAACCAACGTATATTTAAATCAACGTAGAGTCAATTCAGGCACACTTTGTCCGCGTTTAGCATAGAACTCATTGACAAATTCATCAAAGTTATCTTGTTCAATTGCTTGTCTAATACCTGCCATCAAACGCTGATAATAGCGCAAATTATGAATAGTCGCTAACTGTGCTCCTAGCATCTCTTTACACTTATTAAGATGATAAAGGTAGGCGCGGCTAAAGTTCTGGCAAGTGTAGCAGTCACACTCTGGATCAAGAGCGCTAGTATCTTCGCGGTACTGACTATTACGGATACGTACGACACCAGCGTTATCAGCATCACCTGTAACAAAATAGTGGCCATTACGCGCATTACGAGTAGGCATTACGCAGTCAAACATATCTACCCCGCGGCGTACTCCTTCAACGAGATCTTCAGGCTTACCTACGCCCATCAGGTAGCGCGGCTTATCCGCTGGCATGTCGTTAGGCAGATAATCTAAAACATCTATCATCTCCTCTTTAGGCTCGCCAACGGATAGGCCCCCAATAGCATAGCCATCAAAGCCAATCTCTAGCAAACCATCAAGTGACTGCTGACGTAAATCAGAATACATACTACCTTGAATGATACCAAATAGCGCATTGGTACTGCCTAAGTTCTTATGCTCATCAATACAGCGCTGACCCCAGCGTAAGGAAAGCTCCAAAGATTTTTTGGCCTCGTCATGAGTGGCAGGATAGGGCGTACACTCATCGAATTGCATGACGATGTCGGAATTCAGACTGTACTGAATCTGCATGGACTTCTCAGGCGATAAAAACACCTTTGCGCCATCGATAGGTGATTTAAAATGGACGCCTTCTTCAGTAATTTTACGCATAGCGCCAAGGCTAAATACCTGAAAGCCGCCTGAATCCGTGAGGATAGGCTTGTCCCAATGCATGAACTTATGCAGGCCACCGAACTTGTCAATGATTTCTGTGCCAGGACGTAACCATAGATGAAAGGTATTACCTAATATGATATCTGCGCCAATCGCCTCGATATCGCGTGGTAGCATACCTTTGACAGTACCATACGTACCTACGGGCATAAAAGCAGGCGTTTGCACGTCGCCATGATTGAGATGAACCGTACCGCGGCGGGCACGTGTATCACCACTGGAGGTTTTATGAAGAGTAAATTGCATATAATAATCACTATCTTGTCACTAAAAATGGCGCTAATTATACCACTTGCTGAGCATTTATTGGGACACAGATATTGTCGAGGTTGAATATTGCCTATTACCTATACGACACAGACAAAAGTCGTCGTCAACTGTTAAAGTATAAGTCATACCAATACGTACCGTATGAAATAAAATGCTGGTTTCCAGTAGTGGAGACAGAAAATGAAAACCGCAGTTTGTTTATCACTGAGTAGTTTACTGTTTATATCAGGAGCAGCTATGGCCGTTGAAGAGCCTGACTATACGATTTTATTGCAAGCAGATGATTTTGAGTTACGCCGTTACGATGCGCAAATTGTTGCTGAGACCTGGGTGACAGGCGATCGAAACGAAGCCAGCCGGACAGGGTTTAAGACGTTAGCAGACTATATCTTTGGTAATAATACTACGCCAAGTGGCGGTAGCAGTGAAATCAGCATGACCACACCAGTTAAAACGCAAGCGCAAGCGGCTAATGGCAATAGCAGCGAGTCACAAAAGATTGCTATGACCGCGCCTGTTAACATGCAACAAGCTGATGGTAAGTGGCGTGTCCGGTTTGTGATGCCAAGTAGCTATACGCTACAAACCCTGCCAAAACCAAATAATTCTGAGGTTAGTATTATTGAGATACCGGTGCAAACTTACGGCGTAGTTAAGTTCTCAGGTCTAGCTGGCAGCGATAAGGTAGCGGATAAAACAAAGGAGCTACAAAACTGGATGGCGTCGCAAAATTTAATAGTAACGGGCCAGCCAGAGCTTGCTCGCTACAATCCACCATGGACTTTGCCATTTATGCGTCGTAATGAGGTTATGATTGCTTATCAGCAATAGTCTTAATAATTACTAAAAAGTTGGCCATAAAAAAGACAGCGCTGGCTGTCTTTATACTATTAGTATTTAGAACCTAGCTAGTATTTAGAGCCTAGCTATTTTTGCTCACGAATAATATTAAGCATCCGGCGTAGGGGTTCTGCTGCACCCCACAGTAGCTGATCACCAACGGTAAAAGCTCCTAGGTACTCACCACCCATATTTAGCTTACGTAAGCGTCCGAGCGCTACCGTTAAAGTACCAGTAACCGCTACTGGTGTTAAGCGATTCATAGCTGCTTCCTTGGTATCTTCGACCACATCAAGCCACTGGTTGCCACTGTTTTTAAGCGCCGCTTCAATCTCTTCTAGTGGAATATCTTTTTTGAGCTTGATGGTTAAGCCCTGTGCATGACAACGCATAGAGCCTACGCGTACACACATGCCATCGATGGGAATATTATCATCAGCACTATTGGCGAGGATCTTGTTGGTTTCAACACCGCCTTTCCACTCTTCGCGTGATTGTTTGTTTTCTAACTGCGAATCTATATAAGGAATTAAACTACCAGCTAGCGGCACGCCAAAGTACTGTTTGGGGAAATCATCCCCGCGCTGAGCCTGTGCAATCTTTTTATCAATTTCAAGTATGGCGCTAGCAGGATCAGATAGCTCGTCTTTTACCGTATTGTAAAGCAAACCCATCCCTTCGATAAGCTCACGCATGTTGTTAGCGCCAGAACCACTTGCTGCTTGATAGGTCATAGCGCTGACCCATTCAACCCAGCCCTTATTAAATAGTTCACCAATCGCCATTAACATCAAAGATACGGTACAATTACCGCCAATAAAGTCTTTTTTGCCTTCGCTAAGAGCGGCATCAATAACCTTACGATTGACAGGATCGAGTATGATAGTACTATTATTTTCCATGCGTAAAGTACTAGCAGCGTCAATCCAGTAACCGTCCCAACCACTATCGCGCAGAGGTTGATGCACTTTTTGAGTATAATCACCACCTTGACAGGTAATAATAACATCACAATCTGCTAGTGCCTGAATATCGTGAGCGTCTTGGAGTTGACTCGGTTTAATACCGTCAAAATTAGGCGCATCGCCGCCAGCATTACTGGTGGAGAAAAATACCGGTGTAATGCCAGCGAAGTCATTTTCTGCTGTCATGCGCTCTATTAGCACCGAACCTACCATACCACGCCAACCTACCAAGCCTACTGTTAAGTTACTCATGAAAACCAATCCTCTTTTGCTACTATTATTCGTAATACTGTTAACCGATAACAATGCCGTGAATAACGATAAAAAGCAAGACGTTTTGCACAATTTTATCTATGTTAATTATTATTAAGCATCTGTAGCTGTTCTATAGTAGATCAACTATATAATTCTGATGACAATAGGAAAGTTGTGCTGTACTTAGTTGGCGTTAGTATTAATAAGAAATGCTAGTTATAATGCAGAACTAGAGAGTCTTCTGTTAGTTTCACTATAATAGATAATTATTAGTAGGCGATAGGCTAATGGGATGCTAAAGTAAATAACTATAACTTTTTAAACAAAAGTATATACTTTAATCTTTTAGATCATAATAGATAATATTATCGACTTCATTATTCATTCAATAGATGGTCAATACACACTATGGATTTTCTTTTTATATACTATGCGGTGCAATTATTGGCAGGATTGGTTGTTTTTGTCACAATTTGGGGCTGGCTGCACATCGATAATTGGTGGGTACGTGTGGTTGAATTTCCACGTATTCAAATTTTGGTCTTGGGTCTGACCGCGTGGCTTGGTCTGCTAGTAACGTGGTCGTCATGGCAGCGTAAACAATGGGCGCTGTTTGGCGCGCTTAGCGTATCGTTAGGGTTTCAGCTACGTATGGTATTGCCTTACACCAGAATATGGAAAAAAGAGGTACAAAAGGCAAAAGATAAACCAGAGGGTAAGGCGCATCAGATCAAAATCATGGTCTCAAACGTGCTAACGCCTAACAATCGTACTCAAGACTTGGTCAATTTGGTTAAAAAGAGGCAGCCAGATATCCTGATCACCCTTGAGTCTGATAAAAAATGGGAGCGTGCGCTGGAAACGATAGAGCCCGATTATCCTTATACGGTAAAAGTGCCTTTGGATAACCTCTATGGTATGCATCTGTACTCTAAACTTGAACTAATAGATCCTGAGGTAAAATATCTTATGATTGATGATATTCCCTCTATTCATACGCAGCTACGCTTGCAAGGGGGTCGAGTTATTTGGTTATACTGTTTGCACCCCATGCCGCCAAGTCCCACAGAGGCCGATAAATCTACTACTCGTGACGCTGAGCTGCTGATGGTGGGACGTCATATTGAGGAGAACGATCAAACCGCCATATTGGCAGGAGATCTCAATGATGTCGCTTGGTCAAAAACCACACGTCGTTTCCAGCGTATCTCAGGGCTACTGGATCCACGTATTGGACGACATTTTATTAATACCTTCCATGTTGACTATCCATTTTTACGCTGGGCATTAGATCATATTTTTCACAGCGCTTGCTTTACCGTAGTAGATATAGAACGCCTACCTTCGATTGGCTCCGATCATTTTCCAGTATTGACTACGCTGCAATATGAGCCAGAAGAGGCAAACAAGCAAGAGCAAAATGCCCCAACAACTGACGCTAAAGATATCGAAGAGGCTGAAAACAAGATTCAAGAAGGTAAGAAGGAAGGGCATAAGGTCTCAAAAGAGCATGCACAAGAAAAAGCAGAACAAGGACATTCAGAAAAACAAGCTAATAACCATCAGAGCTAGAATAAGTAATATTGGTAGATTTATTCACTTTGATGAATATATGTAAGCAAAAGCTTACAATCAATAGGGTTTTTGACTTCTAGCTGGGTCTATATGATTGCCATATAATAGGATCATCAACACAAGGATAAGCAGGGATGCAGTGTTGAATGGACACAATAAGGCATATAGTTTTGAGAGGATACTCTTATGATTGCAGCTCAGCCCACTGTAATTTAATATATAGAAATTTAGTATATGGAGTTTCTAAATCAAAGCTTAAAAGACTTAGAACAAATTATCAGGGATGAGATAATAAAAATATAAAGCGCTTAAAGTACTGAGAGTAAAGTACCAAAAACCCGAACCGATTGTCCTAAGTTCGGGTTTTTTTTAACACTGTTATTTAGAAACATACAGGACAGTTTCACATCGAAGACTAGTCCATTTTATAGTACCTGCAGGCTTATAGTCCCTATAAACCCACTTCTTCTGATGTTAAAGCAACTATCTTAATAGGTACAGCACACAGCCAACTCATACCAGCAGTACAGAAAAACTTACCTTCTTCATAAGAGACGATGTAAGCTTTAAAATCATTATGAGTCTGCTCAGAAATAGCTTGCTCATCGCTATTGTCATCTACAGCACACCATATCTGCTTGTCGCCACGTTTCAGCATAGCTTTAGTCAAATTGCTACCAACTAGTTTATTGTCCACACTTATATACCTTAAATGTCAGTTATGACTGTTAAATTCCAAAAGGAGCGCATGATATAGTTCAGATATCATTATCACTTTTTGTACATCTATAAAACTCTACTATCTATAGTTATCATATTACAACGATACCTATGATGATTGATGTTAATAAAAGCTCTTTAATCTAGTAGATTATTTCGACATTATATTTAGCAATCGTCAGCTAATTGTTACGCTTAGTATTGCTATTAGTAATAATAAAAATCAATAAAAAAGGGCATATACATGTGTATATGCCCTGAGTAGCAGAATAGTTTAGTTTGCTGCTAGCAAACTAAACTATTGCAATTAGCTCATTAAAGAATTTGAATGTAAGCGCTAGCGCGTAATTCTTGCAGCCAGTCCTCTTGCGCTTGTGGTGCTAGGCGCTGATATAAGACTTGTCTTGCCATGTTACGTCGATACTCACTACTAACGTCTTGTTGGCGCTGCTCATCAACCTTTAAAATATGCCAACCAAATTGAGTTTTAAAAGGTGCAGAATAATCACCAATTGGTGTGTTTTTCATGACGGTTTCAAAGGAACCTACCATATCACCATCGCTAACCCAGCCCAGATCACCACCACGTCCTGCTGAACCTGGATCATCTGAATAAGTCGATGCTAGGCTGGCAAAATCAGCGCCTTGACGCAGCTGGTTATATAGGTCGTTTATTTTTTGCTCAGCGAGCGCATCAGTTTGTAGCTCATCAGTTTTGACTAAGATATGACGCGTATGCCACTGCGGTATAATCATAGTATCACTGGACTTTTTATCAGCCAGCTTGATGATATCGATACCTTCAGGAGTGATAAGTGGCTCGCTTACCTCACCAACCTCAAGTTGGGTGATTTCACTAGATAGCTCAGTAGGGAGTGCAGAGGCTTTATTGAAGCCCATATCACCACCTTGTAGTGGAATCGGATAGTCGCCTTGTACAGCAGCAACAGCCGTTGCAACCTCGACATTCGGCACCTGTAAACTATTACGTAATTGTAAGGCGATCTCAAGCGCTGCTGCACGCTGAGCCTCGGACAGGCGATTGTAATCATCTACATAGGGCACACGAACATGGATGGTTTGATACTCGCTTTGATTCAAACGTTTGGCTTCAGGCGAGGACAAAAACGCATCGATATCTTGCTCGCTAATGCGTACGCGGTTAGCAATCTGACGCTGCTGTAAAGCTTGGATAGCTGCATCTTCCATTAACTGGGCGCGCAAGGCAGCATAGCTACCGGCTTGATTAGCATCCAAACGTTGTTGTAGCGTACTGATGCTATCTAGTCCTTCTGACTGGGCAATTTGTGCCAGACGCTGATTGATAGCGGCCTCATCAGGCCTAAGCCCAACACGATTAATCAATGAGAGTTGTAACTCACGCAAGATTAAAGCGTTTAATATCTCAGACTGGAGCTGAGCTGAGTTGGGCAGAGACTCGCCCGCTGCTTGTGCGCGTGCTTGAGTTTGATTGACGGCATTAATTAGATCACTCTTTAGTATCACGTTGTCATTGACTAGGGCGATAATACCATCAGTGCTATTGACAGAGGTCAGTTGAGCATCGCTATTTTGAGTGCTGGTCTCTACTGGCATATTGGCTACTGGTTCAGCAGCTTGAGCGTTAAAGCTAAGCATAAGCAAGCTTGTACCTATACCTAGGCTTATACTTTTTATGTTCACACGCTTTACACTCATATTATTCACACTTGTATTAATAGCAGTTAGCACAGCACTGCTAATCTGACGTAAAGAAAAATCTCTCATGATGCTCCTCATCAATGTCATCGCATCGGATAGTATAGGGTAAATTATACCGATTATATTTTACACGATGGTATTTTAAATAATCATATACTAAATTATCTTGCACCTAGGGCACATGATATTATTATGTAGTTTTTGCTGTCTTTCTCAGCTCGCTATTTTTGTTTGCCAAACCCTTAGCAAGCATAAGTTTTTCACAGGTCGTTAAAGCTAGAGCTTAGTGTTGGCATCAAATGACTGATCACAAAATATCCATTAGTCTTTCCACGCGGTTTGTACCGGCTCAAAGCCCAAAACTTTATCGGCAAGCAGGCGACTTAAACGACTACTGCCACTACCAAGCCCGTTAAATCTAACCTCTGCCATAATGGCTTGATTGGGTTTTTCTCCAAGGTTTAAATCATTATAGTAGCGGCGACCATAAACTGCAAAACCAAAGCAGCAATCCTCATAATCCACACCAACCAGAGCATCAAGCACTTTGTCGCTACGATGATCGTATTGACCCTGTGCCAATACACGCCAGCTATTATTAACTGGGAAGATTGCAGAAGCTGTAAATGCAGATAAAGGTAGCTGATTCGTATTATCATCACGTTGACGTTTGACAAAACCTACATTAAACAAGCTATTCGCTGAGGGCTGATAACGTAGCTCAGTAGTAATGTAATTGAGATCATAACTGTTATTTAGCGCGCCGCTAACATCAACCCACACATTATTATAAGGCTGAGTGCTCACATCCCATACCATACCAGAAGATGAGGAGTTAAATACTGGCTGCTGATCTTCGAGGGTAACGCGTCCATCACCGTAGTAGAACTGCTCTGCAATGCTACCATCGAAACGTGTCACGCCCGTTGCATCGATGTAACGATAATTGATACCTGGCGTAATAGCATGCAAATCTTGCAAGCGATCATGTCCTAAGAACCAGCTGTCTGAAAATAGCTGCTCATAGTTGATAGAGGCAATACGAGTGTTAAAGTTGGGAATATCGTTTTGATCTTCAAACGGTGAGTAGGTGTATTTTAGACGCGGACTTAACAGCTGATAACCGCCCATCGTATCATCAAAGGCGCCAAATGGTGATCCGGCACGGTAAAAGTATAATCCAGCATCGACACTAGCTTGCGGGACAAAGACCGACTGACTACCGTCCTCTTCACTCAGCTCATTGGCTTCTAGACTATCTTCGTCATAGGAGGTATATAGATGCTGTAGGCTAAGCTCTGGTTTTATGTAGCCCCATGCTGCCTCAAGCGGATAGGCCGCGCTTAGTTTGTTGTACAGGCGCACGCCACTTTTTTCGTCTTCAGAACCGTCATCGATAGACTTTTTAAAGTAAGCGGAATCATGAACGCCGGTGATATCAAGGCTCTCTATCCATGGCAGGCGGTAGTTAAGAGACAACTGCGGCAAGCGCGAATAAGGCTTGTCTTTATCCTCTAGCGGCTCTCCAGTATTGGTAAAAGCGTCGAGCGTTTGAAAGGTTTCAACTTTTAGCTCGCCGTTGACGTAATCATTATAGTAGTTAAGTCGAGCACGTCTTGGTAGGTTTAAGGTGTTATTTGATAGTCCTAAAGTGTCGAAGTCGTTGATGTAATCTTCATCAGACACGTAACTGTATTTGGCATCACCGCTTAGGCGCGGAATAGCAGTTGATGACCAGTAGTGATCGTAAAAAAAGCTGCTACGATCTTCACCGTCATATTCTCTATCATTGGGTAGGTATGAGCCATTAAAAATACCTTCACCGTATTGCTCAGTCAAATACCGAAATTCTCCGGAGAGCATAGGATTACGGTTGGTATACAGATGAGTGTTTAATGTCGCATCGTAATTGGGCGCTAGGTTAAAATAATAGGGCACGTCGATCTCAAGCCCACTCTCGCTTCCAATACTAGCCCCTGGCAATAAAAAGCCACTGCTGCGGCGAGAGTCAATAGGAAAGTTAAAATAAGGCAAATAAAACACAGGTACGTCAGCGATACGTAAGGTGGTGTCGTAAGCTTTACCACGCCCCGTCTCAGTATCTAAGTCGATACTCTTGGCATCAAGCTGCCACTTACGATTGGTTGGTGGACAAGTGGTAAACATAACTTCATCAAGCTCATACTGGCTGTCATTAGGACGATTGAGCTGCTTGGCATAGCCATGTGCTTGTAAAGGTACGCTTGCAAACGCCACATCCTTTGCAGTTGCTTGGCCAGTTTGGGTATTATAAGCCAAGCTATCAGCGACACCGATCAGACCACCTTGGGAGGCTTTCTCAGTAATGGTCATTCTACTATCACGGCGAGTGTTTAGTGCAGATCGACCGTTGTTACTGTTGTTATCGACGGTTTGATCGGTAAACATGACTTGACCTTGTGCGCTTGCTACATTACGAGTCAGATCAATAGCGACCCGATCCGCTTCAATATGTTGACGACCTTGGTCAATAATCACATTACCTGATAACTCAGCATAGTCCACGTTATCGTAGTAGCCATAATCTGACTCTGAAAACAAAGGCGCTTGATTGTTTGGCGTATTATTAAGATTGATATTTCCATCCGCTTCGTTGACAGCGCGCTGATAATTGGGATTACGCTGCGGGCTGACCCATTGACCTTCACAGCGCTGGGGACTATCTACCATATTAGGTAACAGGTTTAAGTCTGTGCCCAGTTGACGTACAGGTTTACGAATAGGTTGTAAGCTAGGTGATGCTCTGCCTTGAGCGCTCTTGACTACATTTTGGGCAGTAGGGCTTTGAAGCTTTGGCGGTGTTGGTGTTACCTCTTCAGGTTCAGGTTTTAATTCGTAAAACTCAGCTAAGCGCACCAAGCTGTCTTGAATACTTTCTTCACTGATATCGAGACGGTCATCGTCAGATGAGCTTTGGCTAGACGGCGCTTCTGCCGCTACACCTTGAGCAGTCTGCACGGTACCGGAGCTAATATTGGCACTAGCTTCTGTATTTTGGTGGTTTGCTGATAGATCACTACTAGCGTTTAGACTTTTGGTGGTTTCGTCAACATTAATTATTTCAGTGTTATCTATTTCAGTTATGGGTACATCGATATCAGTAATAGCACTATTATTAATACTTTTTATACTAGTAGTACTGTTGAGCTGAGCGTTATTTGTTATAGCTGAGCCTGTTTCTAAATCGGTATTCACATCCAAGTTATTGCTTGGAATAAGATCTGTTTGAGTAACCCCAGGTTCGGCAATGATAGGTGCAGAACCACTATGATTAGCTATTATACTTGGGCTATCAGCAACTAACGGCGCTGGCGTCTGCGGATGAGTATCAGCTACAGCGGCAGCACACACCGTCAGACCTAAGGTACCAAACAAAATCATGCGAATGCTTTGGTAAAGCGAAGAATATAACAAGGGCACACCTATGATTGCAAAGCCTACTGGGCTGCGATATTTAGTTTGATTATATGTTTTAATCTTACATCGTTTACATAAGGCTGAAAATGAGAAGTACTTTGTGAGCCGATCTAGGCTTCGCCTACTCAAACTTAACTGATAAAAAGCATACCATTAACCACTATACGGTAATATAGATCTCAGTATCTGCTCATATTACAACTATTGACGACTTATCATAGTCAAAAAAAACCAAATCAGCTACACTATTAACCAAATTTTATAAGGTAGCAAGATGTTTTTTACTAATAGCTAGCTACAAAACCTAACCATAGCTTTAGGCCAAAAGCGAACGTGCAGCAAATTTAACAGGTAAAGACAGTTTGCCATTTTAACAAGTATTTAGTTTTTTTAGCACTCATTTAATGATTGCAGACTAATATTTATGACCTTAGACTGCAACTATTTTTGTTAAATTAAATTTTTAAACCATTTAAACCCAGTGATCACCAACTTGCGATGCCCTTTATGAGTAACAATACAATCTCACAGCCCAGCTTACAGACTAAAAGCCTCAGTACAAAATACAGTCGTCAAGAGCAATTAGAGAGATGGCTACAACAGACTTTCGTAAATCAGACATTTATCCTTAATAGCTTACCTGGCGATGCCAGTGCTCGTCGCTATCACCGTATTCAGCTGTTTGATAGTAGCCAAAGCCCAAATAGTAACCTCGATCAAAAACCATCAGCGCAGTATATCGTCATGGACTCTCAAGACGAAAAAGAGGCTATGCAGCAGTTTGTTAATGTGACTAAGCTCATGGCGCCAGCTATTAATGTACCCAAGCTTATCGCGCAAGATTTAAGCCAGGGGTTCTTGGTACTACAAGACTTTGGGCCAGTGGAGTTTGCTCATTTACTGACCGACGCTACACCTAAACAAGTCGATGACTACTACCAGTGGGCTATGCAAAGCCTTATTGCCCTACAAAGCGTAGCACTTAAGACAGCAAAAGAGCGCCATCAGCTGCCAGATTACGATGCTCAGACGCTCAATCGTGAAATGGATCTATTTAGTGAGTGGTTTGTGCCCTTTATTGGCGTGAGCCTTGATAAGAGCATTTGGGATAATCTAAAGTCAGCATTGATAAAGGCGATTTTGGTACAGCCGCAAGTGATTGTGCATCGGGATTATCACAGCCGCAACCTGATGCAAGATCAAGTGGATATGTCGCGCTTGGGGATCATTGATTTTCAGGATGCGCTCATTGGCGCTTATAGCTATGATTTAGTCTCCTTAGTGCGTGACGCTTATGTAGAATGGCCTGAGCATGAAGTCTCACAGTGGATTTATGATTTTTGGCAGATGCAGCAGCAAGTAGGGTTGAGGGCCGCCGATAGCGCTGAGCAGTTTGAAAACGACGTCAATGTGATGGGCGTCCAGCGTCATCTAAAGGTGCTCGGTATCTTCATTCGTCTATTTGAGCGCGATGGCAAAGATCGTTATCTGGCGGATATCCCTAAGGTAATGCGCGACTTATTGTTTGAGCTTGATTGGCTTGAGAAAAACAGCCAGCAAAGTGATGAGCAAGGTAATAAAGATTTGCAGCAAGCGCTAACGAGCTTTAATCAGTGGCTAAAAAGCAAAGCGCTACCAGCTTATCAACATAAATTTGCTGAGTAGCTTTTTAGTTTTGCTACCAAGCTTCATTCTAGTTTTATATTTTTAATAAGGAAAGGCTATGTCCGCAATTACCCAAGCCATGATTTTAGCCGCTGGCAAAGGTACACGTCTGCGTCCGCTAACCCTTGAAACCCCTAAGCCTTTAGTTGAAGTGGGGAGTCAAGCGCTGATTGTTTGGCACATTAAAGCTCTAAAAGCAGCCGGTATTACCGATATTACGATTAATGCTTCTTGGCTTGCCGATAAGCTCATGGATACTTTAGGTGATGGTTCAGATTACGGGGTAAATCTGCACTGGTCAGTAGAGGATGAACCACTTGAAACCGCGGGCGGTATTTTTCAGGCTTTGCACAGCGGTAAATTACAAGATGCGCCATTTATTTTGGTTAACTCTGATATTTGGACGACTTATGATTTTGGTCAACTACAAGACTATAAATTAGGTAGTGATCAAAAAGCGCATTTATTGTTGATTGATAATCCCGAGCATAACAACGGTGGCGACTTTGCGATCAATAATGGTCTTGCCAGTGAGCAGCCGATTGGCGATGCCGATAAATATACCTTTTCAGGGATTAGTGTCATCTCGCCGCACTTGGTTGATGGCTTAGCGGTAGGGCAGCCTGCACCGCTTGCACCACTACTCAAGCAAGCGATGCTTAAGTTTCAAGTGACCGCAGAAGTCATTACCGATAGTTGGATAGATGTAGGTACGCCTGAGCGTTTAGAGCAGGTCAATGAGTTTGTTAAACATAAAATAGATGAGGTCGAGGATAATCACCGCGGCGCTTAAAGCTTGATAACTATAAGACTTACGTGATATAGAATCAATGAAGACGCTACATTGATCACAATATCAGTGCGGCGTCTTTATTTTGCAGTTTTGATCTAAAAGAGTCAGTCTAGGCTAGACGCCCATCGCCAATTTAATAAGTTGCGCAATGATAAAAATAGTCAAAAAACCTGCTAAATACAAGCCAATGAACCATATCCATTGCGATTGTTTTTTACTAAGCTTTTTCATCTTTACCTCGCTATTTATACTACTTAATATCCATCTTCAGAACTGGTTTTACCTTTAAAGGTATAGTAACCAAAAGCGGTATAACTCAAAATAATAGGTATCATCACGCCTGCGCCAATTAGCAGGAATGATAGCGTAGTATCTGCCGCCGCTGCTTCGTAAATCGTCATCTGATAAGGGATGATATATGGGAATATAGCAAGACAAACGCCAATATAACCCATCAAAAACAACCCTACTGTCAATATAAAAGGACGATACTCACGCTCAGTGTTAAGATCTTTACGTAGCAAGAAGAATATCAGCAGTACAATAATAGGCATGGGTGCCAGATACAGCAGTCCTGGGAAACTAAACCAGCCTTCAAGCGCTTTAATATCAGAGAAATACATAGACACGGTCACCGCTACCATGGCTGCTATTAATGCCGATAGCATCCAATTAGTGACTTTGCGTGCCCATACTTGCAGCTTGTGCTCGGTTTTGATGATCAGCCAAGTAGAACCAAGCAGAGCATAACCGATAATTAAGGCAAAACCACACATAATAGAGAAGGGTGATACCCAATCAAAAGGGCCACCTGTATAAAGACGATTGCTAGCCTCTAATCCATGTATCAAGGTGCCTAGCATCATGCCTTGAAAAAAGGCGGCAGCATTAGAGCCAAACGCGAAAAAGAAGTTCCAGACGTAACGATGCTTGGACGATTTGAAACGTAATTCAAAAGCGACGCCGCGCATAATAAGACCAAACAGCATAAAAATGACAGGTAGGTAAAGACCCGACATGATAACACCGTAGGCTACTGGAAAAGCGGCGAATAAGCCGCCACCGCCTAATACCAGCCAAGTCTCGTTACCGTCCCAAAAAGGCGCTACAGACTGCATTATTAGATCACGTTTTTCATCTGAGCCAGTAAAGGGAAACAGAATACCGCAGCCTAAAACAAAGCCATCAAGTAACACATAAACAAAGACTGAAAAAGCAATTAAACCGCCCCAAATTAGAGGTAAATCTAATACATCACCGTAGTTAAACATTAGCGTAGCCCTCCGTCATCTTTATCGTTTGCAGGTTTATCTGCCTCTTTCGATGGATTTTCTTTAGTGTTTTCCTGCGGACTGCTATCACCACTCAAAGCGCGGCCTTGAGCTTCAGTTATTGAATTATCATAATAAGTATCTTCAGCAGGATCCTCATATGGCTGCGGCCCTTGAAGAATAAGTTTTACAATATAAAAAGTACCTGCACCAAAGATAAAGGTGTACAGCACGATAAAGCCGATAAGTGTGGTTGCCACTTGTTGAGCGGCGACCGGCGACATGCTCTCTGCTGTGCGTATCACGCCGTATACTGTCCAAGGTTGACGTCCGGTTTCAGTCACAAACCAACCTGCCAATATCGCCACAAAACCGAGCGGCATCATCATTATCCAAGCGCGGTGGAACCACTTACTGTCGGGATCAAATTGCTGCTTTTTAAAGTATTTATAAGCGCTAAAGACCCCCATAAGTATCATGAGAATACCAATGCCTACCATAATACGAAACGACCAAAATACAATAGGGACATAAGGCTGATTTTCAGGAGCCCAGTTTTTAAGACCTTTGATCTCGCCATCTAGCGAGTGAGTCAGAATAATACTGGATAAATAAGGGATCTTGACCTCATAGTGATTTTCTTGAGCTTCTTGATCAACAATAGCAAAAAGAACCAATGCTGCGCCGCGCTCATCCTCCCATAAACCTTCCATCGCCGCCACTTTAGCGGGCTGATGCTCCATCGTATTAAGACCATGCATATCGCCAAAAAGGGCTTGGACTGGAGCCACAAAAATAGCCATAATCATTGCCATACCGAGCATAATACGACCGTGCTGACGATGATCTTCGTGTTTTTTGGATTGTAGATAATAAGCGCCGACACCGCCAACAGCAAAAGCAGTCGCTAAAAAAGCAGCGGTCATCATGTGGGCAAAGCGATAGGGGAACGAGGGGTTAAAGATAATCTCAATCCAATTGGTCGGATAGAGTAAACCATCAGCGCCCATCATAAAGCCTTGCGGCGTCTGCATAAAGCTATTAGCAGATAAAATCCAAAAGCCTGAGATTAGCGTACCGATAGCGACAATAGCAGTTGCCGCAAAATGCATACGCTTGCTGACGCGGCCCCAACCAAACAACATAATGCCTAAGAATGAAGCTTCTAAAAAGAACGCAGTCAAAACCTCATAGGCAAGTAGCGGACCTAAAACGTTACCGGCTCTATCAGAGAAAACGGCCCAGTTGGTCCCGAACTGGTAGGACATAACCACTCCAGATACCACACCAAGACCGAATACTACGGCAAATATTTTTACCCAGTACTTATAGACCTCAGCATAGATAGGTTTACCAGTTTTAAGCCAACGAAATTCAGTCACGGTCAAAAAACTAGCAAGACCAATGGAGAATGCAGGAAAGACAATGTGAAAGGAAATAACAAAAGCGAACTGGATTCGCGCGAGCATCAGCGCATCTAGTTGACTAATAACAAATGCAGCAAACATAGACAGTTACCTTTATCTGTTAGCTAACTGGCGCTAGTGTCCATAATACGCGCAGATGGTTGTCTATGCCTAATAGTGGCAGATAAGACGGTAACTTTGTTAGATTATCTAAATAAAGGTAATTTAACAAAGTAAGTAACATAGCTAAAGATTGTTTAGATAAAGTAAGTAATTTATATCCATATAAATTAGCAAATAGTTGTAAGATCAAAAACTTAACTAAAAAAATAATTAAAAAGCAATCAATAAACGGTGTTCTAATATTATGCGCCACCTCAACCACTGATTCAATACAAGGGCTAAAACCGACAGCTACCTAATAGTCATTAGTAGTCGCTAACTGAGCCTTGAAAAATAACAACATCAAATCCGAAAAACACTTTTCAAAAATTCAAACTAAATAAAACTGCAACGTAGTAAATATTAATAGTATTAAGTCTCATTGAACATG
The DNA here is from genome assembly GCF_055699795.1 of Psychrobacter sp. M4. Lineage (NCBI taxonomy): Bacteria > Pseudomonadati > Pseudomonadota > Gammaproteobacteria > Moraxellales > Moraxellaceae > Psychrobacter > Psychrobacter sp. M4. Next base: position 1,182,624 of record NZ_CM146740.1, read on the forward strand.
CTCATCAATTTACTCTCGAAGAGATCAAAAGCTAGTGCAACAACATGTAATTTTTGTAAATAATACTGTTAGTGTTTTTTAGTAATCTAAATCCTTTATTGTATTACGTTGTTTATGATTTTCTGTTTTTAAAGGTTTGTTTTTGCAACTATTTGTTATGTTATGCTGGCGAAACTGAGCCAGAAATGAACAAGCATTAGTCTGCAGCAACATCTGTCGTTAATTGCTTATGCAAAATTTTTCTTAGTGTTAAGATAGTCTGCGGGCTTTCTTGAATACTATGACCGCCGCTAATCACGGTTTCTGAAGCCGCGTTATCCAGATGAGCGCTAGTATAAGGTACGATGCCATCGGACAAGCTTTCAACTAAGGTTTGGCTAACGCTGCCATCAACTCTAACAGCAGCCACTAAAGGTTTTTCTTCATCTAGCATCGAATTACTTTTTTGCAGTGGCGCCTCAGATAAATCGATTTTGCCGCCCCCAGGCTGCATTTGTGCCAGTCCTCTGGTGATATCAGAGTCATTGCTGGCGATAATGGAGTGGTAAGTGATACGCTGGTTGATCTGAATGTCTTTAGTCAGCTGAATAAACGATGATTTATTACTAAGCTGACTGGCACCGTTTTCTAGATATAGTGCGCCCAGCGGGTTTTGTTTCAAATTACCCTGAGTGACGATAGTAGCTAAGTTATCAGTAACGGTCTTTATCAGTCCTACCGGCAAATAGATAATACGACTTAAAGCACGAGTAAACCAGCGATCAGCATAATCAGTACCGCGAAATGGTGCGGACAAAAATACAGCGGTATCTACCTGCGGTAAGGTTTGTAGCTCCAAGCGGCTGCTTAGCTTCTCCTCACCAAAGGATTGTTTAAGTACATCAAGGATTTGTCCTTTTTCGTGGTTTGATAGCATATCTTGATCATAGAGCCTTTCTAAATCGTCTTCTAGATTGTTATCAGAGAGCATCATGCGTGTGATGACCGCGCCCATACTGTGACTGATAATCACACTGTTTTTGCTAGCACGGTTTTGTCCGCTAGGGTCTGTTTGCTGATAAGTGGTAGACAGTAGTTTTTGAATCTCGTAGCGGTTTTCTAGTATGGGTAAGTTGGTGGGATAAAATATTTGCCAGACTTGATAGTTATCGCGTAGCGTATCGTCATTGAAGATATCATTGGTTAAATTGACCCAAGTGTCAGGACTAGAAGCTAGGCCATGTATCATAATAATGACCCTTTTGTCAGGATCATAAGGCTCTAGCATAAACAGCTTAGGTAAACTGGTTTCTTGTCGGCGAGCCAATAGATTTAAGTAACCCACGCCGCTTAATTGGTTTTCTGCTAACCATAAGCCATAACCTGCCGAAAAATTAGCCGCTAGTGGATAATCATCGCCTAAGATGGTAGTGGTTTTGCTCTGGTAGGGATTGTATAAATGGATATCAAGCTGATTACTGTCTAATACTTCTAAAATACTACTACCAGCAGGCTTTATGAGTCCAGTAACCAGTAAGTGTCCGGTGGGATAGATGCGTGAGATCGGATCACTATCGTCCAGATTACCTTCTATGTTGCGGCTGCTCTCATCCTTGGTTAATCTGCCTGACAATGAAGAAGCGAGTAATTGGCGAATAGTCGTGGTATAGCGATCATCTAATGACGCCACCATTCTGATACCAAGACCGGGACGCTGACTAATAGAGTTCAGTCCTGTGAGGCGCATCTCATAAGTAGAGGTTAAATCTGCCAAAGCAGATTTTTGCTCTTGAGCATTTTGTAAATAGTTATTTTCATTGGGCAAGTAGACATTAAGATCATAGTTGTTGACCTGCATAGCCATAACTTTAACCTGATCAGTCGACTTACCTTGCAGCGGCGTACGATTGGCTATACTTGCAGATTTGGTAGTATCGGTTACCGCTCTTATAATAGGTAGATACTCTACTTTGGTATTACCCATAAGCTGCTGCCCGTTACCTTCAGATTGATACAACTGAGTAATAATATCGTTACTGGCAGCGTTATAGACATCTTGAGTTTGAATGTCAAGATCGTTTGGAATATGGTGATAACTAGTGGACTGGGCAAGCTTATCATCTGCCCCTGCAAAATCATGCGCTAATTGATCATAAAATAGGTAGCTATAACTAAGCTTTATAGCGTCAAAGAGACGGTCTTGATAGTGGTTTAAGCAGGTAGTTGTCTTTGATTGTTGGATAGCGGCCTGCTCATTACTTAAAGGGGCATTGGCATAGTAAGGATCAATAGGCGGACGGGCAAGCGCGTTGAGGCAGTCTTGTGAACGGGCAAGCTGGCGTGCCTTAGCGTAATGTAGTTCGGCAAAGACTGCCAGTCTTGGTCGGTATTTACCATCCAATATACTATCGCTTAGCTGCTCTAGGCATAGTTCAAAATACTGCATGCAAGCTTTTTCATTAAGCCCAGCTGACAGTAAGTTTGAAGCCGTATTATTGCTTAACTCATTACTTGAGACGATATTGCCGCGTTGATTACTGATAGCTTTGGCAGGTGACAACTGACTGACCGATACCGTATTACAAGCTGACAACGAAGATATAGTTACTGTAGATATAGTTATCAATGCTAGGCTCAACCTCAAAGGCTTATAAGCTTGCAACAAGCCAGCTGAAACAAAGCGTCTAAACGTCATAAAGCGCCTCAATAATTCTCTATTAACAAATGTGGAGTAGAGTTATCATAACTCAAATGAGCTAATTGTACAGACAAAACAGTGCTACGGTTAGGACAGCTGTGAGATAAACAGGGTAGTGATAGTTATAAGACTATGATACGAATCAATTAGTAATACAAAAAAAGCTTGAAGAAGATCGAAGACATGACGTATAGGTATAAAAAAACGTGTACTTTATCATTGAGTATATCAACACAAAGTACACGCCCTCTTTTAAGACTGAACGTCTTAATTAATTAGTTCTCGATGTAAGTCTGGATGACTTAAGTCGTTGCTTTAACGGGTTTTACATCAATGTCAGGTGCTGGCAGATCCCAGATATAATACTTGCCATCTTCAATCAGTTTGATCTGCTGCGGGATAATGGCATTGTTAGGCATTTGCTGCTGCAAGCGGCGCAGACGATCTAAAGCTTCGTCACGACGATCACTTAACAAATCAGACTGGGCTAGGCTTTGCTCCGCTTCGGTATAGCCAAGATCCACCGCTTTGTCTAAATATTTTTGACCTTCTTTAAAGCCGCCGCCCTCAGCGAGCATCATACCGTACAAAAAATTCGCCTCGCCGCTGTTAGGATCAGCTTTGATAGCCCGATCGACATACTGGCTGGCACGTACCGCCACATCTGAGCCTAAATCCAAATTCCGACCCATACCGTTCAGCTTAGCAGCGCGAATCAGCACCTCATAAGAGGCATCAGGGGCGCTAGCAAAAGGCTCGATCCATTCAGAAAAAGCTTTGATTTTCTCACGAGTATTGTGACGCTGGGTACGGTTAGGGAAGTTGGGTGGATAATGACGTGCATTAGGTGAAACGTCTTCAATAAAGTCGTCAAGTAGACTGACATCCAGCTTATCTATACCGTCTTTTGTTTGAGGGATAAGCTTAGTAGGTACAAAACTGATATTGGTGATTTGTACTTGTGGTATCGGAACATTGTTTAACTGACCGATATCGATACCATCGCTTGTAATAGGGCCGCGTTGAAATATTTGCGTTGAGCCTGTAGGCTGAGGAGTTACAGGCCTAGGAGGAGTATACGGAGTTGGGATAGTAGCTGTGTTAGGTTGTTCAGGCGCTTGCGCTGCTGATGACAACACAGGGGTAGCTGGCTGAATAGGAGTAATAGGCTGATCGCTATCAACTGCCTGGGCGTTATTTATCGGCTGAATGTTACTTGGCTGAGTATTATTTAAAGTAGCGTTCGGCTGCGCTCGGCGGATAATACGTCTGCTTGAATCAATAGCACTAGGAACGCTGGCACTAGTAGTAGGCGCTACGTCATTGGTTACTTCTGTATCAGGAGTTGCAGCTACAGTAGATATTGAAAACATCATGGTACAAGCGGCAGCTAAGGCAGTTAGCGTGATTGTTTTATGATGTTTAGCGGGATTCATGGATGAGCTCATGGCAATAATTACCTTAGTTTCAGTTGTTGATAATTTACTTTTAATAAAAAAGGTTAGGTGGCAATAAATGCTACTTAGTTAATATACGAGCAGTCACTAGCAAAAGGGTTGTTGAAAAAACTAATGCTTATTGTAGCGAATACAGGCTTATAAAGTTGTAAAAACGGTGATAAAAAATGCAACGGTTAAGCGCATACAAAGTTTTTATACCCTAGCAAATTAGCAGCGGCACGCTCAACAGTAGGATTGTTAAAAATCCTACAGGTTCGCATTTTGAGTGTTATAAGCAAAATTATAGATGATAAGCTGTAGCTTTCATGCCATCTGCTAGCCTACGCATAGTATGGCGTACCAACGGTGACAGCGCGGCTCCGCCGCTTTGTAGCGCCAGCTCGCGATGATGGAGCTCCTCGGTATCCATCTGTGCCAGTATCTCTCTTGAGCGCACATCTTGCGGTGGTAATCTGTCGATATGGTCTTGTAGATGTTCACTAACTTGAGCCTCGGTCTCAGCGACAAACCCCAAACTAAACTCGTTAGATATGGCGCCAGCTATAGCGCCAAGCCCAAATGACATACTATACCATAATGGGGTAAACACACTAGGATGGCTGCCCAATTCATCAAGGCGTGTCTCGCACCATACCAGATGATCAACTTCTTCTTCAGCCGACTGTCGCATGGCTTGGCGTACGCCATCATCTTTTGCAGCAAAGGCTTGACCATGATATAGCCCTTGCGCGCATACTTCACCAGTATGGTTAACGCGCATAAGTCCCGCCACATGCCGAGTTTCTGTAATACTGAGCTGAGGAATAGTGTCATCACTGACTGGTAGCGGACGGGTGCTAGGGTTTGAGTGTGGAACGACTGCTCGTAGCGCCTTATCGACGCTAAGTAGTATATTGTCAACCTTGGATAAGGAACGCAGTGCCATAATTAGCTCCTAAGAGGTATTATATTTAGTGATTTAGTTGAGTAGTAACAAGTGGCTATTACTATAGCAAACTATAACGGTTACCGGCATGAAAATTCTTTGATAGTCATAGCCTTGATCAAACCGGCTCATCAAGCGCACTGTCGTTAGTTTGCATAACCGCCTGTTTAATATGTTTATTTAGTTTGTTATATAGAAATAGACCAAAGATAATATTGAGTATGCCCGTGACTAAAAACAATTGCGGTAAAGATAGATTTAACGCATTTAACACTACGATGGCAAAGAGGGCTGAAGTCACCATAAAGATGGCATTGAAAATATTGTTGGCACCAACGATGCGCGCCCGATGGCTTTTAGGAGCATAAGCCTGCATAGAAGCATATAACGGTACAATATAGAGACCGCCACTAAAGCCTAAAAAGAATAGATCTACAAAGACTCGCCAAGTGCCAGCGATACCAAACAAATTACTGATACCCAAAAGGGTTGTAGATGTGCTAACAAGATTTAATCCTGACAAAGAAAAATATAGATCAATAGCAAAGATACTCAAACCTGCAATACCAAAGGGCAATAGTCGCAAGCTAACTTGATTTTTAGTCAGACTCTTACACAGTAAAGAGCCTATAGAGACGCCTACTGAAAACAAAGTTAACAGAAAAATAACCACTGACTCGTCACCCTGTAAGATGACTTTGCTAAATTCTGGAGTCTGTGTCAAAAAAGTCGCCCCATAAAACCAAAACCAGCTATTACCTAAGATAACAAAGAATAAAAAGGGCAAGGAGTACAAATAACGCACGGTTGCCATGCTAGTGGTAAAGATATTCCAGTTGATAGTTAAGTTGGGCTGCATCGCTGGCATATTAGGAATAAATCGCGCCGCCATATAACCCAGTAGTGCCACCGCAATGACCGTAGCACTGATCCAATATAAAGACTGCGACAACTGCGTTAAGACGCCTGCGATAATCATCCCCAGCAAAATAGCTAAAGAGGTGCCCATTTGAAACAAACCATTGGCACCGACCAACTCATCTTCGCGCATCGCTTGGGGCAAGTAGGCATATTTAATCGGACCAAAAAAGGTAGAATGCGTACCCATCAAAAACAGTGCTACAAACAGCAGCACATACCACTCAAACACAAAACCTACAGCGGCCACACTCATGATAACCAGTTCAAGAAGCTTGACGAAGCGCGTAAGCTTGGACTTTTCGAACTTATCAGCAATTTGCCCTGCTAATGCAGAAAATAAAAAATAGGGCAAAATAAATAGCATGGCAGCCAAATTATTTAAGATACTTACTTCTACGCCTATCTGACTGGCAGCGGTATAGGTCAATACCAAAATCAGCGCTTGCTTAAAAATATTGTCATTAAATGCACCCAAAAACTGGGTAAAGAACATAGCGTTGAAGCGGCGACGTTTGAATAATTGAAACTGATTTGCCATGGGGGCTCCTACAAGTAGCCAGCGGCTAATGCATAAATAAGTGGCTAGAGGTATTTTTGTCTTTATACTATTGTTTTGAAATACTATTATTTTGGATATTATCAAAAACGTATTGAAATATAAGATAGGTTTTATTATTTTTAGACCGTATAATAGCAAGGCTTTTGTATAAATACATAGGTTAGATGCTATGATTTGCTCATTCACTAAGCTACATCTCGTAGCTCTTAGGTAGTGTGCTGCTTGTCAGCCTTCTTATTTATCTGAGAATGACTATAATCTGGTAGTGGCTATAATAAGTAGATTAATGGTAAAAATTATAAGATAATTGGCCAAATTTTCATTTATTATACGGTATACAGTGAAATTAATCTGAACTGTTAACGTTACCAAAATCAGATTCAAGCAATGAAAACCAAGCAAAGATTAAAATAGTAAAAGTTAAGTGCTAGAGATTAAGCGCTTTTAAGTATATTCACGGGTAAATGCAGGCGGTAACTACCGTCAGTAGTAGTATGCCGCGTGAGGTGACAGGGAATAAGTAATCATGAGATATCAGCCACCCTCAACGCAGCGGCGTAAGCCAACAACATTGCCGCGTCCAACCTTTACCCGCTCAGCGATTTTTACCGCTCTTGCAAGTACCTTAGTAGGCTTTGGTAGTGCCTCCTCAGCACTTGCAGCTGAAGATATACCAGCTGATCCTCCAGTTGCCACCTCTTCGAGTCTAGCCAAATACAATGATTTGATGACGGTTGAAGATGATGATGAGTCGCAGCTTGATACTGCTCTGGACGCGCTTCGTTTGAGAAAAGCGGTCGAACAAGGCGTGATCGATCAATCGGTATTAGAAGCTTATACTCAACAAAACTATAGCAATAAAAACCCAATCGAGCCCAGTTTAATTACTCCGGATTCTAATGAAAAGCGCAGCAATTCGCTAGTGAATGATGCTGCTGGCGATAATCAACCTAACATATCTGACGTAGCTAACCAAAATCTAGAACAAGAAGCTTTGAGTATTCAGCAGCAAGGTTACCAAGCAATGACGCCTGAAGAGATTGAGCGTGAACTTGCTACAGTGGATGTATTAAATACTCAAAACGGTAATAGCGATATTGACTTTGACAGTGCAGTCAATGCTAATGCTATTGAGGGAGTTAATGCTGACATTGACAATAGTAATAATAGTATTGACGCCGATTTTGATAATCCTGTCTCGACTTTAGATAGTGCTCAAGCTCCCATTGGTTTGGATACTAGTCTAGATGCTACTGTACTACCATCTCCTAATAACCTTGATACGCTTAATCGAGAGCAGGACAGCAATGAGAGTATTAGTACAGTAGATACAGAGGTAGAAACTCTTGATAATCAATCGATACCTGTTGATGAGCGGCCTATCAATGTTAGCGATGCTGTCAGTAGCAATGGTATAGAAAACGATGAGCAAAACCCAGTACAAACGCTAGCTCAGCAGCAAGATCAGGCAACTGGTGCTGAGGATACGATCACTGAGACTCAAATCGAAGCCAGTACTGGTCAGCTGCCCATCGACGATGCTACTGAGAGTGATATAGCAATGCAGCAAGCTGAATCAGAGGGTTTAAATCCTGATGATTATTTGCCAGATTATCAGGCCACAGAGGCGGTTGACGAAAGTCTGCTACAGGCAGCTAAGCCCAAACCAAAAGCTCGTAACAGTAGCAGCTTTATTAAGCGTATATACAACCGTTTATTTAACGGCGGCGTTACGGCACTACCTCACGTTGAAACAACGGTTTATTTACAGCAACCTGCGGCCAATAATGACATCAATGCGCGACCACAACTAATCAAAGCTGATGAAGATATTCAGCCAATTAACAATATCAAAGCGGCGCTTGATGACACCACAGTACAGTCGGTCGTTGATTTTACAGCGGCCTTACCACGCCTGCGTCAGAATGCTTTAGATGCTGCACGTGCGGTGGGCTACTACGATGTTACTTTACGGCTACGTCAGCCCAATGCCGATACTATCGATGTGATCATTGAAAGCTTGGGTGAACCGGTACGCGTTGAGAGCCGAGTTGTAGATATTCGCGGTGAAGGTAGCGAGCAAGAAGAGTTTCAGTCTCTCGAAGCAGACTTATTACCAAAAGAGGGCGATATTTTTAATCACCGGGTTTATAAAAACAGTAAAGCGGCGCTTGAAGCTTTGAGTAATACTTATGGTTACTTTGACCAGTACTGGTTAAATAAATCGGTTGATATTATTTTGCCAGACAACACTGCAGATATGTCATTAGTATACGATACTGGTGAGCGTTACGAGTTTGATGAGGTAGTGTTTTTCACTTATGATGAGGCGACCAACACTTTAACCCGTGATCCTGACCAACTGCCTGTTGAGAAGAATCTACTTGAGCAGTTAATTGGCTTTAAAGCAGGAGAGCCTTTTTATCGTCCCGCCATTACTAAATTTAGTAACGATTTATCTGCCACCCGCTATTTTAATACTGTGAACGTTGAGACCATCTTGCCACCCGATGAGAGTAGTGCGAGTGGCACATTGGCGTTTGATAATATGCCCACAAATACTGACGCTGCTGATATCCTAGATGATGATATTAATGAGGGCAGCGGTAATACTAACGATAACGCGCAAACCGATGAACAGATAGATGTGTCTGCTAGTGGTGAGCGCAACAGTGACCTAGCTGTTGATAGTGACAATGACAATGAAATTGCTAATGATGGGATTGATATTGATGCCAGCAGTAGTGACGACGAGGTGATAAATGCTGCTGATATTAGTGACAGTGATAACGTCATCGACGAGACAGATATCGCTCCTATTGAATTTACCGTCGATGAACAAACGAGCGAGAAACTAGCTGCTATCAAACAAAAAGCCGAGCGTTTAACGCTTTTGCCTGATGATAGAGTGCTCGATGAACAAGAACAAGAAAAAGCTGATAGTATCTTGGGCAAAATCAGCGACTCTATTAGTAACGTTGCTGAAAAAATATTCCCCGATGACGAGACAGTTTTCGATGAAGACTTTGTACCGCCAACGCTTGAGGGCCGTATAGCGCCAGAGCAAGTACAGGAAAGTAAAAAAGTACCGCTATATGTCTTTGTATCGTCTGAGAAGCCGCGCGACGCCCAAGTAGGTTTGGGTTATGGTACGGATACTGGGGTGCGTGCGACTGGACGTATCGACTATAACCTTATCAATCGCCAAGGTTATCAAGCAGGATCGGAGGTTGAGATATCAAGCATTAAGAAAAATGCTACTATTTATGGTAGTCGGCCATGGAAGCATCCGCTTAATGACAAACTAGACGCTCGCTTGACCTATGAAGAACAAGATCGAGACCAAGGTGAAGGTAATTTCGATCTATCTACGACGACGTTGGAAGCAAGGCTTGCTCGTAATATTCGCCGTGAGAGTGGTTGGGATAGTAGCACCTTTATTCGCTATCGCTTAGATAAATTGGAAACCGGTCTTGATGACGATGAAATAACCGATTTACCTGTAGATTTTACCTCAGGTAACCCTAAGCAAAGAGCCTTATTGCTCGGTTACGGTATTAGTAAAACCAATGTTGATAATGCGCTCATACCAACGCGCGGCTATCGTCAGTATTACGGTGTCGAAGTGGGGTCAGATAAGGTGCTAAGCGATACGGATATGGCTATTGTTCATGCTGGCATTAGTGGCCTGTATAGCTTTGGAGCAGATGATAAACATCAAGTGCTTGGCGGTTTAAATGGTGGTTATATCTGGGCCGATGACTTTTACGATGTCCCCTATAACTTACGTTTCTTTGCTGGCGGTGATCAGAGCCTGCGTGGTTATGATTATGAGAGTTTGTCACCAAAAGATAGTAATGGTAATTTAACAGGTGGGCAAGTATTAGCTGTCGGTAGTGCTGAGTATAACTATGAGTTTAGGCCTGGTTTTCGCGGGGCAGTGTTTACTGATGTCGGTAACGCTTATGACAAAAACTTCGGCAACGAAACCAAAGTTGGCGTCGGTGTTGGTATTCGCTGGGCATCGCCTGTAGGTGTCGTACGCGTTGATGTCGCTGCTGGCGTGACAGAAGATAGTGTTCCTATTAGACTGCACTTCTTTATCGGCTCGCCGTTATAGACCAGCAGGTAAATACATACCTAGATAAATAGCTGACAAATAGCTACCCTGCATCCGATTTTTCGATGCTTGTCTTTTTTATATAATTGAGTGTCATGTTGCCTAATAATAACCCGTCTCCTCAAGATGAAGATCCAGCTCAAAGAGATGCCCGCGCGCTACGCCGTTGGCATCCTGTGTCTTTTGTGCTCAAACTATTGGTACTGATAGTTATTGTGCTGCTGATTATGCTGGCAATATTCTTTTATATGGCAGGTACAGAATCAGGAACTGAGTTTATTTTAGAGAAAATCGCTGCTGAGACTGGTATTGAATTTAAATATGGTAAAGGGGATTTGCGCAGCGGTCTTTGGGTTACTGATATAGATATTGAGGCGACCGAAGATCTTGAGATTTTGGTAGATAGTGCTTATGTCAAAATAGGCTGGCGCGCACTCTTTGCAAAAGAAGTGCATCTACGTGATGCCAATATCAAACGAATCGAGATTATTAATAAAAAGCCGCCAACGGGTGAGCCATTTGATTACAAAACCCTACAGCTACCCGTAAATCTGCGCTTCGATACGGCAAAGATAGAGACTGTCATTTATAGACAAGTGACCAAAGAGCCGGTGCGAGTCCATGATATCGCTGCGCGCGATTTGACGTGGGTTGATACCCTAGTTACAGTTGGCCGCGGTGATTTGCGCTATGCTGATATCGTCAAAGTCAATGCTCTACAAGGCGAGATAGACCTACAAGGCGATTATCCGCTAGATGTGGCGGCTATAGTGGAGGTTAGCGCCTTAGAAAAAGCTTATGTCGATCCGCTCAATGTCACAGCGACAGGAACATTGAAACGTACAGTGGGTAAGGTACGTAGTCGTTATAATGATAGCGATGTGCAAGGACAGTTTATCGTACAAGGTCTGGATAAGGACGCGCCGTTTCAGGCTAAACTTGAGTGGGACGATATCCTCATTCCTTACGCTGATGATCAGAATATTCGTCTAAAAGACGGCGTAGCTACTGCCTCAGGGGTGATCTCTGAGATACGTTTGCGTATTAATGCTGAGCTGAGTGCTAAAGATATTCCTTCAGGCCATTATCAAGGACGCGGTATCATTGCCAACAGTCAACTGCGTGTCGATCGCCTAGAAGCTAACGTGCCCGCAGGCGATCTGATACTGCAAGGTATTTTAGATTGGCAAGATAGCTTTGATGCCAAAATACGCGCTACGGGCAGCAATTTCGATATTCGTGAAGCGATTCCTGAAGATTTTGACGACTATAAAGCCTATGCTCCAGAGACGCTTAATGGTCGATTATCACTGCATTATCAGCAACAAAATAGTGCCGGTAACTTGCAAATAGATGCTGATTTGCGCCAACGTGACGGCGAACATGTTAATGCTAATATTAGGCTTGGCAAAGTATCATTAAAATCTAACCAAGAAGCACCTTGGTATGTTGATGCCCAGTGGCAAAACCTGACGCGCCGCGATGTACCTAATATCGGCAATATTGACAGTCCACGTGGACAAGCCAAGGTTATGGTGCGCGGTGCGCGTTTATCAGTCGATGCCAATGCGCTCATCAACGAGCTAAATGCAGCACCAAAGGGCAATTACGATGTTAGTATGCGTAAAGTTGATGAGATTATTAATATCAATAGCCTAAACTATGATGGCGTAGTAGGCGATCTATCGGGCAATGGCCAAATCCAATTAGCCACCCAGCAGCGACCACTCACTTGGCAGATTGATGCGCGTACTAACGGTTTACTGCCTAAAGAATATCGTAGCGATTTGCCGCTTGAGCGTTTAACCGGACAAATTAGCGCGCGTGGCCGTATGGTTGATATTAGTAAAAACCGTACGCCAGGTCAGCGTCATATTATTAGTATCAGCAACACCGACTTACAAGCGCAGCTAGATGCCAGCCAAGATGATCGTGCTATTGCCATCAAGGGTGATGGCGGGGTGCAAGTAGATATGATCGATGGTGAGTTATCAGTTTTTGACGCGCGCTTTGAGGGTCAAGTTGACACCAAAGACGTGCCTGATGGTAGCCTATCTATTAACGTAGCTGGTACTCCAAAACAGATCAGCATTCGTAAACTTGACTATGCAGGCGAGGCTGGTGCTGCCAAAGTTAAAGGCGCTATTGATCTACGCCGTGGTATCGGCTGGAATGTCAGTGGTCGTTTTGATAGCTTTGATGTCGGCTATTTTTTGCCTGATAACCCAGCGATTCTTAGCGGCGATTTGACTACCCAAGGACAGTGGCAAACGGCCCCTGAGAACCGTCCTAACGCTAGCGGCAAGCTACAACGTTTTGCTGTCAATTTCGATGGGGTACTTGATGCCGAGCAGCTTCCTGCTGGCAAGCTTACTATTGACGCTAGTGGCGATGCGCAGCTGATTCGTGTGCAGCGTTTTCGTCATGTGGGCGCGGCAGGCAGTATTGATGCCAAAGGGGTGGTCGATGTCCGTCAAGGTATTGCATGGGACATTAGTGCGGTTATGAATCGCTTTAACTTGGGGTATTTTTTAAAAGATATGCCAAGCTCAATTACTGGTAATATCGTAACCGACGGCCGCTGGACTGATACGCAGCAAGTTATTAATCTAAAGCAGATCAACTTAAGGGGGACGCTAAAAGGGGAACCATTAAGTGCTAAAGGTAGCTTGTCTGCTAAATTAAATCTACCTGAAGATCTAGCTAGCTATTTTGAGCGCTTGCAAGGACAGGATGCTCAGACTCAGTATCAGCAAGTCAATGCTCTCATAGAGAGCTTGAATGCCAATAATTTAGTACTACGTTGGGGCGATAACTATCTCACTGCAAATGGCAATGCCAAACAATTACAGACTAAAATTAACATCACCAGCTTAGATCAGCTCTCAGATAAGCTAGCAGGCGAAGTTACGGGCGGCATAACGTTATCACAGCCAGACGGGCAAGCGCTACCAACCATCTATGTTGACTTGGTAGGTGAGCGTATCGCACTACCAGGATTTATTCTGCGTGAAGGTCGCGTGCGCGGCAAACTGGTTAATTTGGCCAATAGTCCAAGCCAGCTGGTTATCAGTGCTCAGGGTTTAGAGGCTGCTGGACAAAACTTTAAAAACGTTAATGCATCTTTTAAAGGTACTGAACAAGCGCACATTGTTGATGTCAAAGTTGCCAATGAGCAGCTTAATGTCTCCGCTCGACTCAAAGGTGGGTTTGACCGCGACGAGCTTAACTGGTCGGGAGTGATAGGTAAAGGCCGCGTTAAATCTAAATACGCCACCTTAAACCAAGTGCAGCCAGCACAATTAGTGGTTGACTTACCGCAAACTCAAGATGGTAACACTAGCGACTTCAAAGTGCAGCTAGCGGCGCACTGCTGGCAAGCCGCTGATCAGACGGGTAAGTTGTGTTTGCGTGAAAATCTAGTGGCTTCAGCTGCTAGTGGACAAGTCAATTTGGCCATACAAGCACTGGATACCTCGTTGTTCTCCCTGTTTTTACCAGATGATATCGATTGGCAAGCTAAGATCAATGGTAAGGCTATTGTTGGCTGGCAACGTGGCAAACCGCCTACTATTAATACTACTTTATATTCTGATAATGGCAGAATTGGTCTGATACAAGATGGTGATGTGGCACCAGTTAGCTTACCGTATAAACGCATATCACTTATAGCGATGTCTGTTCCTGAAGGGCTTAAACTGCGTACTGATATCAATACCGGACGCGGTGCACAAGGTTATGCTGAGGTAGTTGTTGATCCCTATAATGACCCAAAACCCATATCAGGAGCCTTGGTGCTGAACGAGCTTAACTTAGCCGTTTTCAAACCTTTTTTCCCGGGTATGCGAGTGCTTGAGGGTAATATCACTATGGCTGGTGGCCTCGGTGGTACCTTAGAAAAGCCGCAGTTTTATGGCAATGTAGAGCTTACTGATGGGCGCGTTGCTATGCTTGATTTACCGGTCAATTTGACTAGAATCAATGCTGATGCCAAGATTCGCGGTACACAGGCTACTATCGATGGCACCTTTAATAGTGGTACCGGTACTGGTGAGATTACTGGTACGATCAACTGGCAGCAAGAGCTACAAGCCAAACTTAGTATTATCGGTGAGCGTCTAATATTGACTCAGCCGCCGCTGCTCACCGCTACTATTAACCCTGATATTGACATTATCGTACGTCCAAGTGATCGTTACGTTAATATTGAGGGGGCTATTAGCGTGCCATCAGCGACCATTCGTCCTCCTGAGGCTAGTGAAGACATTATTACCCAGACCGAAGATGCGGTGGTCATTGATCGTCGCTTGATAGGCAATATTGATGAGGTTTTAGCCATATCACAACCATGGTCGATCAACGCCGACATTGGTATCGATTTAGGTGATGATGTTAACTTCCGCGGTTTTGGAGCAGTCATTCCTTTAGCTGGTGCGCTCAATATCACTCAAAATGGTCAAGGGGTAATGCGCGCTAAAGGCGTTATTCAAGTAGCGCGCCGTACTGATATTGACGCTTTTGGTCAAAGCTTAGATCTAAATTATGGGCAAATACGTTTCAATGGCGATGTGTTGAAGCCTGATTTGAGTATTGAAGCGGTCAAAATCATTGATAACAAAACGGTGGGGGTCAGGATCACAGGCGATACCGAAGATCCAAACATTGTGGTCTTTAATAATGCTGGATTGTCCCAGCAGCAAGCCATGAACGCTTTGGTTACTGGTCGTCTCAATGATAGTAGTCCCTCGCAAGTTAGTGAGCAGAGTTTTAAATCAAGAGTTACTAATAATTTAGCGGCGGCAGGTCTTAATTTTGGACTAAGCGGCACCCGTAGTCTGACCAATCAAATAGGTGAAGCATTTGGACTACAAAGCCTTACGGTAGATGCGTCGGGCAACAGTGATGATACTAACGTGAACGTCACCGGTTATGTCACTCCTGATTTATATATACGCTATGGAGTTGGTGTTTTTAATGCAGAGAATAGCTTGTCGATACGTTATCAGCTGACGCGCCGTATTTATATCGAAGCTACCTCTGCTGCAGAAAACGCTGCGGACGTAGTTTATAGCTGGCAGTTCTAATAGATCGTAGATACTACTCTACCTAATCAACAACAGCACTCAATAAGAGTTCTGCTCAATAAAAAACGCCTTTTGATAAGGCGTTTTTATCTATATTCTATATTTATTTAGTTAAGATCAAACGGTTATTACGAGTTAAACGCAGACGGTATTCTTCACCTTCATGCTCAATTCGTACTTCTTTAGTTAGTGCAAATAGGTGCTGTGATTGCAGAGTAGGTAAGCGATTGTCGCGACAATTTAAATAACGAGAGATAACCATGCTCATAGAAAAATCCTTGTGTAGTGGCTGGGTTTTGAACGATAAATAGTGCTACAGGAAATGAAGAGTAACTAAACATCGCTAACGATAATAATTATCATTTACAATTAAAGTTTTTGCAAGCAGATTGATAAAATAAAACTTAGATATTATGTAAACTTATGTGAAAAAGGCTGTTGTTATGGGTGATAACGTAAAGGCAAGTTTTAAAGGTAAGGATATAGACAGCATTAATGTCGCTATCGCAGTCATACATTATCATCAACACTATTTACTTGGGTTTCGTAACAGTATGCAGCATCAAGGTGATCGTTATGAGTTTGTAGGCGGAAAAATAGAAGCTGATGAATCAGCAAAAGAGGCCCTTATACGGGAAGTTGTTGAAGAAACAGGAATTGATATTAGTAAAAACACCTTTAACAAGTTAGGATGTTTAACTCATAACTATAAAGACAAGCAAGTCACTTTACAGGTTTATAAAATTGAGATGACGGCTAAACAGTATGAACAGCATGAGCATTGTGACTATGGTCTAGAGGGACAGGCTTTATTCTGGGTAGATAAATCCGCGTTGTTAGCAGGTCATTATCAGCTACCTGCTGCTAATAAAACCATTCTTGAATGGCTATAATAACTTAATACCAGTAAAGGCTGAATATCACCATTATCTAGCTGTGACTGATTAATAAACTCATAATATTTATAACAAAAATAATATTATTTACAAACCGTTGCTTTTCCACACATTGGTACACTATTTCTATAGTCCAAGAACCTTTAGTATGTGTGCTAAAACTGAATACAGTTAAATCTAAATAATAGTTCTTCGGTTATCGGAGTATTGATCTGATAGCCGTTGGAATTCAATAGTTAAGGAAGGCAAACTCAGTTATTTATGTCTTTTTTCGTTTTGAACTATTATTTTTTAGCAGACATTTCTTACAAATAAAATAATTACTATAACTAACGGTATCGATATGAAAACCAATAAGTCTTCGACATTCGAATGGCCTTCTATGCAAACAACAAGCTCTAATACTAAGCGAATTGCTAAAGATAACAACGATGCTAGTAATGGTGAAAACTATAGCTATGAAGTAAAAACTTCGTTTGCCTTAATAGATTATAAAGCTTCTAGTCAAGAAAAATTTAATGATGAATGGTCAGCTAATATTAGTGGCGATACATCAGTAGCCACTACAAAAAGAGATACCACTCAAACAAGTAACCAGCAGATGCGTAATCAGCGGACGAGTGAGCAAAGTGGTCAAAGACGTATTGTACAAAAAGATGACGTCTTAGAGCGGACTTTTATGAATGGTCTGATCAAACATACTGCTATTGCTTTAGCGATAATTATACCACTAGCAGCGTTTTCTGCTTATGCGGCCCCAGTACCGCAGACGTCCACTGATGTTAAAAACGAAGCTGCAATTACGACAGATAAAACCACTAACAAAAATATGACAGCAAGTATGGCTGTGGCCCCTGCAGCTATTATTTATGAATCAGCCAAACAACCTACTACTGTAGATAGTGTCGATCTCTCAAAGTATGCGGGCAAGTGGTATGAGATAGGACGGTTACCGATGTACTTTCAGCGTAATTGTGCTAGTAATGTGACTGCCACTTACACTCAAAAGACGGACGACTCTAACATTAACGTGCTTAATCAGTGCCTTGAGTCTGATGGTACTTCTATAACTGCAGAAGGGCTTGCCATACCTGCTGATGATACGGGTAGCAAGCTTAAAGTTTCTTTTTTGCCGTCGTGGATGCGCTGGTTGCCCGTAGGTCAAGCTGATTATTGGGTGCTTGCTCGTGATCCAGGTTACCAAACTGCATTGGTAGGAACGCCTGATCATGAGTATCTGTGGTTATTAGCGCGCTCTCCTGACATTAGCCAAGAGACTTACGCCAAATATCGGAAGATCGCTCAAGAACAAGGCTATAACTTAAAAGAGTTTAAACTAACTCCTCAAAATAACCAGACGGTTAACTTAGTACCTTAGATATGAATTTTAATACGGTTCAATGGATTTAATCACTGAAATGTTAATGATTTTATTTATAGTACAAATTATCATTGTCAAACCTTAGTAACCCTTAACAATAATGGTTATCACTAGCAAAATAGCATGTTTTGAGCTAGAATCTACAGCAACAAATTACCTTAGTAACAATGAATACAGTAACGATGACTACCACTTAGATAGTTTTACGATACTCTAATGAGTCGCTACTTTATACGAGTAGTGATTCATGTAGTTTTATCTCTTTTTATACGTTAACAATTTTTATTGACTACATTAACTGACCATAAGGATGTTTCTCGTGAGCCAAGCTGATACTTTGCGTCAACTACATCAAGATCATTTAAATAATTATAATAATCAAGAACAACAAGCTATTGAGCTTATTGGCTTGTTAAATAAACTATACAACGAGCAGGACGTGCAAGTCACTTTATTTGGTGAAACACTGGATACTACTTCAGTGGGTCAACTATTGGCTATGCATCAAAAAGCTGCCATACGTGAGCAAGGCGGCAAACCTATCGCTATCGCTGATACATTAGCTATGGTTAGAGTGCTAGCTGCGAGTGGTGATGTTCAATCAGCACGTGTCGATGTAGGACAGCTGATCGCTACTGACACCGATATCCAAACGGCTTTGCAAGCGATTGATACTAGTGGCGGTACAGTCAATGAGGCCACAGACGTAGTATTATATGGTTTTGGTCGTATTGGCCGTATCCTGACGCGTCTGCTACTTTCACAAGCATCGAGTGCTAAAGGCCTTCATCTAAAAGCTATTGTAGTACGCCCTGCAGCGGCGGGTGATTTGGCTAAGCGCGCTTCATTACTTGAGCGTGACTCGATTCATGGCAGCTTTAGTGGTGATGTCAGCGTAGATGAAGATAATAATGGTATTATTATTAATGGCCGTTTTGTACAAGTTATCTATGCTAATGATCCTAGTGAAATTGACTATACCGATTATGGTATCGATAATGCCCTTGTGATTGACAATACAGGTAAATGGAAAGATGAAGCGGGTCTTGGTAAGCATCTACAGTCTAACGGCGTGCAAAAAGTTTTATTGACGGCTCCTGCTAGTGGCGATATTAAAAACGTCGTTTATGGTGTCAATAATGATACGGTTGGTGACGATACTATTGTTAGTGCCGCCAGCTGTACCACCAACGCTATTACTCCGGCGCTTAAAGTATTAAACGATGAATACGGTATTGAAAGCGGTCACGTTGAAACTATTCATGCGTTTACTAACGATCAAAATTTGGTAGATAATTATCATAAGTCTGATCGCCGTGGCCGTAGTGCAACACTCAATATGGTGATCACCAGCACTGGCGCTGCTAAAGCGGTAGGTAAGGCATTACCAGAGCTTAGTGGTAAGCTTACGGGCAATGCTATTCGTGTACCTATTCCTAACGTTAGTCTAGCGATTTTAAATCTGAATCTAGAAAAAGCGCCACAGAGTACAGAAGCTTTAAATGACTTTATGCGTCAGATGGCGAATAGTAGTACTTGGCAATCACAAATCGCTTATACTGATTCGACAGAGGCGGTGTCAACTGACTTTATTGGTACCAAACATGTAGGTATAGTAGACGCCCAAGCGACGATTGTTACCGATAACCATGCGACTGTCTATATTTGGTATGACAATGAGGTCGGCTACAGCACTCAAGTATTACGCCTAGCCACGCAAATGGGTGGCATTAGCTATACGCAAATACCAGCGTAATGATAGTCTTATCAAGTGTATGATTAAGGTGGATAATTCATTGAGAGTTACTGGTATTAAGGCCAACTTAGTTATTAAGACTAATTAAGTAAAAATCTGACTAAGTAATAGCTATTGATGTAAGTATACCAGCCTTAATGACTCACGAGACGACACCCGATAGTCTATTTGATTATCGGGTGTTTTAGTTACTATATTTTATTAAGATAAACACTATGCTAGAGCTATAAAAGTGATCGAATACCTTTATAATAAGAGTATAACCACAAAGATTATAATGACTATTATATAGTTGATACTAAATTAAATGATAAACCTAGATTATAAATTAAGGAACGCAACATGCGATTTATTGATGAAGCCGTCGTAACGGTAAAAGCAGGTGACGGTGGTAATGGAATCGCCAGTTTTCGCCGAGAAAAATATGTCCCGCGCGGCGGCCCTGATGGAGGCGACGGTGGTAGCGGCGGGGACGTTTATGTTATTGCCGACGATAACACCAATACCTTAGTCGATTATCGCTATACCCGTCGCTATGATGCTGGACGGGGCGAGAATGGACAGAGCAAAAATTGCTCAGGCAAAGGTGCTGATGATATTTTTTTGCCCGTTCCTATTGGTACCACCATCATTGATACCGAAACTGATGAGGTGCTTGGTGATATGATCGAGGAAGGTCAAACCTTATTAATTGCCAAAGGCGGTGACGGCGGTTTAGGTAATACCCATTTTAAAAGCTCAACCAATCAAGCTCCAAGAAAGGCCACATCAGGCTTTGATGGTGAATTGAAAGTATTGAAATTCGAGCTTAAAGTCGTCGCTGATGTCGGGTTAGTTGGTCTACCGAATGCTGGTAAATCAACATTTATTCGTCAAGTTTCAGCAGCTAAACCGAAAGTGGCTGATTATCCTTTTACCACGTTAGTACCAAACCTAGGTGTGGTCGATATTGGTCGTCATCGCTCCTTTGTCATGGCTGATATTCCAGGTTTGATCGAAGGTGCCTCAGAAGGAGCAGGTCTTGGTATTCGTTTCTTAAAGCACGTCGCCCGTACGCGTCGTTTGCTACATCTAGTCGATGTGCAGCCTATTGATGGTAGTGATCCTGTAGAGAATGCAAATATTATCCTAAATGAGCTGGAGCGTTTTTCGCCTGAATTAGCTAACTTACCACAGATTTTGGTATTGAACAAAATAGATCAGGTAGCGGATGAGGATTTAAATGAGCTATGTACTCATATCGTAGCTGAGCTGGGTTGGACCGGTATCGTGTTTCGCACCTCAACCTTAACCGGTGAAGGCGTAGATGCGGTCAAATACCACTTAATGAATGAGATTGAGCGTGAACGCGAGCGCGAAGAGGAGGATCCTATTTTTGCTGAGGCGCAAAAAGAGCGCTTTGAGCGTTTAGAGGCTGAGGTGCGTCTTAATACCGAAGCTCAGCGTGAAGCTTACCGCGCTGCCCGTAAAGCCCAGCGTGAAGGAGCTGCACTAATAGATAATGATAACGATGATGACGATGGTGTCGAAGTAGTTTATGTTCCCTAATGCCAACTTTTAGCGTGTTGCTGTATTAAAGTTTTATATTGGCACTGCGCTCCAACACTCGTTATAATCTTGTCGGTAAGTGTTTTATGGCTACCTTTACCAGCTACTTTTTATAAAGTAGATACGATTTTAATGACATTATTTTGATAATATTAAAGGTAGATCGCTTATTTATCTTTTGAATGACTTTATACATACAGGAATGTTTATGGTTAGTGGTAGTAAAAGTGCTGAAGAAGGCACCTCTGAACAAACAACCGTAGAAGCACGGTTCATTAAGCAAAGTCGCAATTTTGATATTCAGCGTGTTGTTGTCAAGATTGGTTCATCGCTGCTAACTAATAATGGTCGAGGTCTGGATCGAACGGCTATTTATGAATGGGCTAAACAAATCGCTAACCTACATAACCAAGGGATGGAGGTGCTGCTCGTATCATCAGGCGCGGTAGCTGAAGGTGTGGTACGTATGAACTTAGATGAGCGTCCTAGGAAACTAGCTGCTTTGCAAGCCTGTGCCTCTATCGGACAAATGGGATTAATTGAGACCTGGTGGTCAGCCCTCATTCAGCACGGCGTACAAAGTGCGCAGCTATTATTAACTCATGATGATCTATCTAATAGACGCCGTTATTTAAATACTACAGGCGCGCTGACGCAGTTATTAGACTGGCGTGTATTGCCTGTCATTAATGAGAACGATACCATCACTGTCGATGAGATTAAATTTGGTGACAATGACACTTTAGGGGCAATGTCAGCTGCGATGGTGAAAGCAGATTTGTATATTATCTTAACGGATCAAGAAGGGGTATTTACAGACAACCCTCGTGATAACCCTCAGGCTAAAATGATACGTCAAGAGCGGGCTATGGCGGATTATTTGTTTGACATTGCAGGGGCTGGGGGTAAGCTTGGACGCGGTGGTATGTTGACTAAGATCCGTGCTGGCCGTCTTGCTGCGATGGGCGGTTGCCCAACCGTTATTGTCAGCGGTGCTATTGATAATGTAATTACTCGTGTGGTATCAGGTGAAGCAGTCGGCACCTTACTGACTACGAATGAGGCGGACAAGATTATTGCTCGCAAACAGTGGTTAGCGGCGCATTTACGTATGGCAGGTACGCTTATTATTGATGCTGGCGCGGCCAAAGCGCTGACTGAACACAATAGAAGTTTGTTGCCAGTAGGCGTAGTAGAGGTGCGTGGTGATTTTGATGAGGGTGATGTTGTTGAAATCGTGCACCAAGAGACGGGCGAGCGTTTGGCCGTTGGACAGATGAATTTTTCATCGCAGGATGCGCGCCGCGTGGCTCGTGAGCGTACTGAGCAGTTTGATAGAATCCTTGGTAATAAAGAGGAGCGTGTGGTTATGGTGCACCGTGATAACTTAGCTCTATCTATGTAATCATCACTTGTATTTGATTGTATTGCCTGCATACTTATAACTATACTTTTTTGACTTTTTAAACCATCTGACCTGTTCATCCTTATATCAATAACGATAACAATGAATACTACAATACTTTGGAGAGTTATCTATGAGCGCCCCTACCAATCCTGTTGATATTGATTCAATCGATAGTGAAATATCTAAGCATAAATTCCCTCCTTTAAAAAACGATAGATTGCTACGAGCACTGCGTTTTGAGCCTATAGATACTACGCCTGTATGGATGATGCGCCAAGCTGGGCGCTATCTACCAGAATATAAAGCCACGCGTGCTGAGGCTGGTGACTTTATGAGTCTATGTAAAGACACCGCTCGCGCCACAGAGGTAACTATGCAGCCACTACGGCGTATGGACTTGGATGCGGCTATTTTATTTAGTGATATTCTAACTATCCCTGATGCTATGGGACAAGGCTTGTATTTTGAAACGGGTGAGGGACCAAAGTTTAAATATACTATACGTGAGCAATCAGATATTGAGCGCTTACCGGTGCTGGAGGTAAACGATTCGTTAGATTATGTCATGCGCGCAGTTACCAGTATCCGTAAAGAGCTTAATGGACAAGTACCCTTGTTTGGCTTTTCTGGTAGCCCATGGACGCTAGCGACTTATATGATTGAAGGCGGTAGCTCAAAAGACTATCGCTATACCAAAGGCATGCTCTATAGTAAGCCTGAATTACTGCATCAGCTGCTCGATAAGTTGGCAGTGGCGGTCACTGATTATTTGGATGCACAAATTATTGCTGGGGCACAGGCAATACAGATATTTGACAGTTGGGGCGGGGCACTTGCACACCGTCAGTTTGAGACTTTTTCACATAATTATAATAAACGTATCGTAACCGATCTAAAAGTACGTCATCCCCACATACCTATAATATTATTTACCAAAGGCGGTGGTCTTTGGCTTGATATCCAAGCGGATAGTGAAGCGGATGCGTTAGGGCTTGATTGGACGATGCCGCTCGATCGCGCGCGTCAAGTGCTAACCGAAAGCCAGCGCCATTTGACCAAAAAGCATAAAAAACTACAAAACAGTAAAGCCATCCAAGGTAATTTAGATCCGGCTACTTTATACGGTGCGCCTGAAACTATCCGCGCAGAAGTCAAAGCTATGCTGGATAGCGCTTATGCTGGCGGCGATAAAACAGGCTATGTAGCCAACCTTGGTCATGGTATTACTCAATGGGTTAATCCTGACCACGCTAAGGTTTTTGTCGATGCGGTACATGACTATCAGATCTAATGGTAGTAAGTCTAGTAGCGATAGTTTGATAAGCTGCAACCCTGCAGAGTAGCAATCCAATAGTAAATAGTAATAGGTCAACAAAGGAATATCTTATGATTTCAGTAGCGATCGTCGGTGGTACAGGCTATACCGGTATTGAGCTTATTCGTCTGCTCTCCGCCCATCCTGAGGTAAGTATCGACTTATTGACCTCACGTAGTGAGGCGGGCATGCGTGCTGATGAGATATTCCCTAGTCTGCGCGGTATCTCCGATATTGTCTTTAGTGATTTGGGTGACGATACGCTATCGGCTCTACAAAAATGCGATGTGGTGTTCTTTGCCACGCCGCATGGGGTTGCTATGCAGCAGGCTGAAGCATTGACTCAAGCAGGAGTCAAGGTAATTGATTTGGCTGCCGACTTTCGCCTTCAGTCCTTAGCAGATTTTGAGCACTGGTATCAGCAAACTCATAGTTGCCCTGGATTGCTTAAAAGCGCAGTATATGGTTTGCCGGAGCTAAACCGTGACAAGCTTGCGGGCGCATTAGTGGTTGGCAATCCGGGCTGCTATCCGACTACTGCTATTTTAGGGTTAAAGCCCATTATAGAGAAACAAAACGAGCAAGCGGTTCGTCTTGTTGAACCGCGTATTGTTATTGATGCTAAATCTGGGGTATCAGGAGCGGGCAGGCAAGCTAAGCTTGATCTCAATTATGCTGAAACGACAGATAACCTTAAAGCTTATGGCGTTACCGGTCATCGTCATTTGCCGGAGATTGAGCAAGGAATAGAGCAGTTATCAGACGAGAAGTTTATCCACCGTGTGCGCTTTTTACCGCATTTGGTACCTATGATTCGGGGTATGCTCAGCTCCATCCATTTAGAGATGACAGAAGCGGGCAGGGCTATAGATTGGCAAAGCGTGTTTGAAAACAGTTATCAGCAAGAAGCTTTTATTGATGTACTGCCACAAGGCAGGTATCCAGACACTCGTAGCGTAAGAGCAAGTAATCGTCTGCGTATTTCAGTTTATCAAAATAATCAGCGGGCGGAGCTGACAGTAATTGTAGTACAGGATAATCTGGTCAAAGGGGCAGCGGGACAAGCGATACAGAATATGAATGTGATGTTCGGTCTTGAGGAAACGCTAGGATTAAATGCAGCCCCTATTGTACCTTAGGTTCAATACTATCTACCTTTAACGACGAAAATTGATGTAGGATTTAGTACACATTTGTCACAGTATTTTTACTATTGAGTCATCTCACTTACAGCGCTGTGCTAGGTATTGCTACCAAAGTCCGTTATAATGTTTCGCATTTCCTATTGAGAGATACTGCCCAGATGCGTGTTAAGACTGCTCTTTATTCGTGCTCGCAGCCAGCGTGTCATAAACTAGCCCTTGTACCTTACTCAGCTATCTTTAGGAGTACAGTAGAGTCGTCGATGAATAGGAGTGATCACATAGAATATAGTCAAGATATCGCTAGTAATCAACGCGGCGCATCGACATGGCTATTGGCGTTATTCGTAGTTGCTATAACGGTGACTGCGATCGTGGCTATAGTGTTCGGGCATAAGCTTGGCTATCAGCGGGGTTATTATTCGTTTAAAACCGAAACGGAACAAGCAGCAATTAACAATGAGCAGGCTACTAATGAGTTAAAAGATTTGCGCATCAGCCATAAAGTGATGACCAGCCAAGTAGAGACTGCTAAGCAAGAGCTAGATATTAGCCTAGCGAATCTAGAAGAGCTACGCCGTGATCAAAGAGCTTTGCAGGTTACTAATAGACAAACCTCGCAGCTCAATAATCTATACGCAAAGGTGATAGCAGAGCAGGGCGGTATGCCTTTGCAAGTACTAGGTGGCAAAATCGAACCTCTACCAGAGCATGCTTTTGAATATGGTTTTGATGTAGGCATGCTAAGTGAAGATGGTGAAACAAAGCGTTTAAAAGCGGTGTTAACGCTACAGAATAAAGACGATTTTGTAGAAGTACCTTTGGATCCTGCAAGCTATAATATTAAAGGTATCGTCCGTATTCGTGGACGCTTTATGATGCCTAGTGGTTTTAAACCGCTGCAAGTTAAACTTAGTTTAGAAGCAGATGATCAGCAAGTAGAGCAACTTTACGATTGGCAGCTTGGTAATCGAGTAGACAGTATGCCGTTATCTTTATCAGACTTGCCAGAGATTGATCAAAGCCCTATTACTCCCTAAAATAGAATTTAAGCCGACAACACTATTACTCAGACATAAGTAACTCACATAAGTACTCAAGGAAGATAAACTATTAGGTTAACAGTTTTAGCGATGTCTTTATTATCCAGCTGCTGATTAGTAGCTGGCCTGCAACTATTTTTTCTTCCCTTATAAAACCTTTTTTATCACTAAAACCAATTGAAACTACTTTTATTATGACTATAAAACAATTAGTAACACACACTGAACCTACTGTTTTTGACTGGCACTTTCCAAGTATGCCTGTAGATCAACGCGCCCAAGACGACGACCCTGATAAAGAGTCTGCTCCGCAAACAGATGTTTTAGTCGCTGAGCCTGAGGTAGCAAAACCACCTATGTATGCTGTTGTTATGTACAATGACAATTATACGCCTATGGAATTTGTGGTATATGTATTGCAGTCAGAGTTTCGGCACAATATTGATGCAGCAGTTCAAATTATGCTAAATATCCATAACAACAGTAAAGGTATTGCTGGTATTTATCCTAAGGATATTGCTGAGACT
This sequence comes from Psychrobacter sp. M4, assembly GCF_055699795.1. Taxonomy (NCBI): domain Bacteria; kingdom Pseudomonadati; phylum Pseudomonadota; class Gammaproteobacteria; order Moraxellales; family Moraxellaceae; genus Psychrobacter; species Psychrobacter sp. M4. The sequence goes on from NZ_CM146740.1 coordinate 1,209,386, forward strand.
AAAGCTAAAAAGGTCAATAGTCTAGCGCACCGCGAAGGTTATCCCTTACTTACTCAAATTGAGCCTCATCAGGGTGAATAGTATTATTCAGGGTGAATAGTATTATATTGTATCGTACCTACAACTCTATGATTTTGCGATGACAAATTATTGTTCAAAAGATCATAAATAACTAAATACTTGTTTTTTTTCAAAAACATCCTTATATATAGTTAACACAGTCTCTACACTTATTCATTAATTCATATAAATCCTCGTTTTTTCCACTAACGTCTAACTATTGCTATTAATCTTTTACTACCGAATTTAATTTTGCAATTATCCTCTTTTCTGCTGACTACTCTTATGATTGTTTAACTTATGTGTTAACTTAATACATATAACCGTCATTAGGTCGTCTTTACTCACTGATTATCACTTAGTCTTAACTACTATGTATTAGGCTGGGTGTAGTGTCCTAATTGCAAATAAACTTACCTAATAGAGCAGTGATTATTCTAGTAGGATGTGAGACTTATTAAGCATACGCTTTGATACATTTTAGTATGCTTTAATAGATTGACTACAAGCTATTATCGTGTTGAGATGAATAAGCGCTATTATAAACATGATAGCAATTGTATTGTAGCCAGTGATTTTTAATCATGATCGTACCTTGAACAATCCCTTTGCCGCCCTGATTTACTAACTAAGCTATTAAATTATAAAGAGTTGTATAACCGTAGGAATCCCTTATGTTAAGTCGTCATCTTGAAGTCTCTTTGCGTTTAGCAATGACGCTTGCGCGCCAAAAGTCACATGAGTATCTCACTGTCGAGCACCTGTTATTAGCGCTCCTAGAAAACACTCATGCTGCCAATACTCTAACGGCCTGTAATGCAAATGTTGCCGCTTTACGTACCGAGCTCGAAGCTTATATTGATAAGCATACCCCAACGATAGATGCTGATATGGAGCAGTCGCCGCAACCTACCCAAAGTTTTGATCGTATTCTGCAGCGTGCTATTTTTCATGTCCAATCCATCGGTGGTGGTCGTTTGGTTGAAGGTTCAGATATTTTAGTTTCTATGTTCTCTGAGCACGATACTTATGCTGTTTACTTGCTCAAAAAGCAAGGTATTAGCCGTTTAGAATTGACTCAATATTTGTCTCATGGACAAGATAAAGATGAGCCATCTGAGCCCCGTGCTTCTATCAGCGGAGATCGTCGTAGTGCTTCAGAAAAAACAGGTAAGGATCCCTTAGTGGAATTTGCTAGTAACCTTAATCAGCGCGCAGCTGAAGGTAAAACCGATCCTTTGATTGGCCGTGTCTCTGAGATTGAGCGTACGGCACAAGTATTGTGTCGCCGTCGCAAAAATAATCCGTTATTGGTTGGCGAACCAGGTGTTGGTAAAACCTCTATTGCTGAAGGTTTAGCGTGGCTTATTATCAATGACAAAGCACCAAAACCACTCAATGGCTGCGTTATCTATAGTCTAGATATCGGTGCCTTAATCGCTGGTACAAAATACCGCGGCGACTTTGAAAAACGCATGAAGTCCTTACTTGATGCTCTAAAGAAAAAGCCGAACGCTATCTTGTTTATCGATGAGATTCATATGATTATTGGTGCAGGGTCATCAATGAGCAGTAATATGGATGTATCAAACTTAATCAAACCTGCGCTTGCCAATGGAGAACTACGCTGCGTTGGTTCAACTACTTTTACCGAGTATCGGCAAGTATTTGAAAAAGACCATGCGTTATCGCGTCGTTTCCAAAAAATCGATGTAAGAGAGCCAAGCGTTGAAGACAGCATCGATATCCTGCGTGGTCTTAAACCCCGTTATGAAGAATTTCATAATGTAGAATATACCGATGAAGCACTAGTAACGGCCGTGCAGCTGTCCTCCAAGCATATTCATGAGCGTTTTTTGCCCGACAAAGCGATTGACGTTATTGATGAAGCTGGCGCTTATAAGCGTTTAGGAGTTACGCCTGATATCAAGGATCTTGAGGCAGAAAACGATCTAGTAGCCAACATAGAAAAAGAAAACAGCAGTAAAGACTATAATGCTACTAGCTTTGATACTGATGATGGCAGTGGATACAATAAAGCAAATGATGAATCGATAGACGCAGACAATATGGATACGGTCTATGATCTGCAAACTGCTAATAATCAAAAAGCGTCAATAAAAATTGATGTGGCTGATATTGAAGCTATTGTAGCGAAGCTTGCGCGTATTCCTCCCAAGGCAGTATCTAGTGATGATAAGAGTATCCTTGAGCATCTAGATCGTGATCTTAAACATTTGGTATTTGGTCAAGACGAGGCGATTGCAACGCTTGCTGATGCTATCAAGCTTTCGCGTGCTGGTCTTAAAGCGCCAGAGAAACCCATTGGTTCATTCATGTTTGCAGGACCTACAGGGGTAGGTAAGACAGAAGTATCTCGTCAGCTTGCAAACTTGTTAGGAGTGGAGCTAGTACGCTTCGATATGTCAGAGTACATGGAGGCTCATACCGCTTCACGCTTGATTGGTGCGCCTCCAGGTTATGTTGGTTTTGATCAAGGCGGCTTGCTTACTGAGAAAATCAATCAGCATCCGCATTGTGTAGTGTTGTTTGATGAGATTGAAAAAGCCCATCCAGATGTCTTTAACTTACTATTGCAAGTTATGGATCATGGTACGTTGACCGACAATAATGGTCGTATTGCAAGCTTTAAGCAAGTTATCATTATTATGACTACTAACGTTGGGGCCGATAGTATTAGCCGCTCCTCTATGGGCTTTACCCAGCAAGACCATAGCCGCGATAATACCGAAGCACTCAAGCGCGTATTTACTCCTGAATTCCGTAATCGTTTAGATGCGATTATTCAGTTCAACGCGCTAGATCCATCGGTAGTGATATCAGTTGTCGATAAGTTCTTGGTTGAACTACAAGCTCAGCTTGATGACAAACAAGTTACCTTGGAGATTGATGATGATGTTCGTGATTATCTTGCTGACAAAGGCTATGATCGTTTGATGGGCGCGCGTCCTATGCAACGCTTGATTCAAGATGAGATCAAGAAGCCTCTGGCAAATATGATCTTATTTGGCGACTTGGTGAACGGCGGCGTAGTACATGTAACGTTAGAGCCTGAAACCTCAAAGACAGATGTTACAGATGAAGACAAATCAGTAGATTTGGATAAAACGTCTGATAAAGATACCAAAGGTGAGAAAGGATCAGCAGATAGTCGAGTGATTTTAACGGTTGTTGAGACTCACGAACCACACTCAGATTCTGAATCATTGGCAAGTTAATAGTCTGTACTATTTATCCATTTGATGTTTAATATAAAACGGCTACTATCATTAGTAGCCGTTTTTTTATGGCTAAAATTTATAACGAAAGAAAACATGATTTTTTGCTACTATCGCCGTTAAAATAGATATTGATACACTATTGAGTATTCATCTTATATATTTAGCTGATTTAAAATAACTAAAAAAGGACGAATTATGGAGTTATTCGACGAGCAAAGCACAAAAACAGCAGCACAAAAGCAAGCTATTTTAGATAATGTACGTTTGCCAGAGGACTGGAAAGTAGCGTTAGCAGAAGAGCTGACTTCGGATAATATGGATAATTTGCGCGAATTTTTAAAACAAGCCTATCAATCAAACGAGAATATTTATCCGCCTGCACCTTTAATGTTTAATGCCCTAAATTTGACGCCACTATCAGAGGTTAAGGTCGTTATCTTAGGTCAAGACCCTTATCACGGTCCAGGACAAGCGATGGGTTTATCTTTTTCAGTGCCTAAAACTATTCCTAAACCGCCCTCGCTAAATAATGTTCTTAAAGAGATGGCAGATGACATTGGTACCAGCTATTCAGCACATGGTGATTTAACCCACTGGGCGCAGCAAGGTGTTTTATTGCTAAACAGCTCCCTTACGGTTAAGCAAGGCGAGCCCAACAGCCATCAAAATAAAGGCTGGGAGCAATTTACTGATGCCGTCATTGATGTGGTCAATGAACAAACAGAGCATACAGTGTTTATTTTGTGGGGCAGTAAGGCCCAAAAAAAGGGTAAGTATATTAATACCGATAAGCATCTTATTTTGACCGCTGTACATCCTTCGCCGCTAGCAGCCAATCGCGGCGGTTTTTTTGGCTCAAAGCCTTTTTCTAAAACCAATGATTATCTGGTGCAGCATGGCCAAAAACCAATTGATTGGCAACTGCCCCAATAAATGACCTCAATTTATAATGAATAAACAACTGATTGATCTACAACCACATCACTGGTCAAGCGATCAGATTATGACCAGCCAATTTTGGTCAATTGAAGATGTCAGGTGGATGTACTATGCATTAGCGCTAGCGCAGCAAGGTGCTAACCGTCAAGAGGTGCCAGTAGGCGCAGTCTTGGTACATAATCGGCAGCTTATCGGGCAGGGGTTTAATCAGCCCATTAGCAGCTGTGATGCAACCGCACATGCTGAGATAATAGCCCTAAGAGATGCTTGTAAAAATCTTAAGAACTATCGCCTGCCAGCGCAAACGACTCTATATGTAACTTTAGAGCCTTGTACTATGTGTGTGGGCGCGCTGATTCATGCTCGCGTTGATAGATTAGTATATGCTGCAAGTGAGCCTAGAGCAGGTATGGTGGGTAGTCAGATGAACCTGCTTTTACAGTCCTTTTATAATCATAATATCCAAGTAGATAAGGGTTTGTGTAGTGAACCTAGTGGACAGATGCTTAAGACGTTTTTTCGTCAGCGCCGACAAATGATGAAAAAGCGTAAAGGTGATATAAATAAAGAACAAGATACTACTGTTGACGCTAGTGATGACAAGGTTTTTTTGCTATAATATTGCCCTATTTGGCTATGAACCCGTAACATCACGGATAAGAAGCTACTAAACAATATGTTATGTATAGTCAAAATGAGTGCTACTCACGCGTCTATTATTAAGTGATTATTATGACTGTATCAGCTATAACCGTATCAGCATCTAATAATGACGATCATGGCACCAAATCGCCCCGCTATCCCGTTATTTGTATCGATGGACCAAGTGGTGCAGGCAAGGGTACGGTAGCTTGGCGTTTAGCACAGACGCTGGATTATCAGCTGTTGGACTCCGGTGCCTTGTACCGTATAGTTGGGCTAAAGGCATTTGAAGCAGGTTTGCTTGTTACTAACAAACCTATCGATGAAGAGGCACTGCTGAGTTTAACGCAGAATTTGCAAATTGTATTTGTGCCTAATAATGAGTCTGGACGCGTTGATATTATCGTTAATGGTGAGGCAGTAGGTGAGCAAGTGCGTAATGAAACTGTGGGTGGTTATGCATCACAGGTAGCAGTGTTTGCAAAAGTACGTGCAGCTTTGCTCAAATTGCAACGAGATATGGCGACTCATTCAGGATTGGTTGCTGATGGTCGTGATATGGGTACGGTAGTTTTTCCAAACGCTGATGTTAAAGTGTTTTTGACGGCTAGTGCTAAAGCAAGAGCTAAGCGCCGTGTTACTCAGCTTACTTATGCTGGACAACGAGCCGATTATGAGGCAATTTTGGCAACGATTAAGGCGCGTGATGAACGTGACGAAAATCGTGATGTCGCGCCTTCAAAACCTGCAAAAGATGCTTTACTTATTGATAGCTCAGAATTAGATGCTGATACGGTTTATGAACAGGTTAAAGAGTATTGTCAGTCGCAAGGTATTTTTATTAAAAATGAATAAAAACAACATAGTAAGTACTAAAAAATCACCCATGAGTGTGGTTTTTAGTATAAGATTGTAGTTGATAAAATAGTTTTTATAACAAGAATTCTTTTAGAAAAAGACAGTTGTTATTAGTAATCTTTGTATTTGAGTGTATTAATAACAAACGTTTTTTTATATGACTATATAAGATATAAAACCAGTATTTCATTTTATAAAGTCATAAATTTGATCCGTACTGTGCTGGACAGGATACGGCTATACAAAGGTAGATATAATGGAATCATTTGCTGAACTATTTGAAGCGAGCATCGAAGAGACGGGTCTGGATATCGAGCGTGGCTCGGTCATCACAGGTACTGTTGTGGCCATTGATAATGACTGGATCACTGTAGATACTGGTCTAAAATCTGAAGGTATCGTCGCTCGTGAAGAGTTTTTAAGCGAAGAAGGCGAGATTGAAGTTGAAGTTGGCGATAGTGTTGATGTAGTGGTCGAAGCAGTCGACAACGGTATGGGTCAAACCTTACTATCACGCGAAAAAGCTAAGCGTGTCGAAACTTGGAATTTCCTAGAAAAAATCGCTGATAATGATGAAATCGTAAAAGGTATCATTTCAAGCAAAGTTAAAGGTGGTTTTACTGTAGATATCGGTTCAGTACGTGCGTTCTTACCAGGCTCATTGGTTGATGTTCGTCCTATCCGTGATACTACGCATCTTGAAGGCAAAGAGCTAGAATTCAAAGTCATTAAGCTCGATCAAAAACGTAATAACGTCGTAGTTAGCCGCCGTGCGGTTATGGAAGCTGAGAATTCAGCTGAGCGCGAAGAGCTATTAAACAAGCTTGAAGAAGGCATTGAGATCGAAGGTATCGTAAAGAATCTGACTGATTATGGTGCGTTCGTAGATCTTGGTGGTATTGATGGCTTACTACATATCACTGATATGGCATGGCGCCGTATTAAGCACCCATCTGAAGTAGTTGAAGTGGGTCAAGACCTAAAAGTTAAAGTATTGAAGTTTGACCGTGAACGTAACCGTGTAAGCTTAGGTCTAAAGCAGTTAGGTACCGATCCTTGGGATGAAGTTGCTGCAGAATATCCTGTAGGCAGTATCGTTAAAGCACGCGTTACCAACTTAACGGATTATGGCTGTTTTGCTGAAATCTCTGAAGGTATTGAGGGTTTAGTACACGTATCGGAGATGGATCATACCAATAAAAACATTCATCCTTCAAAAGTAGTACAAGTAGGTGATGAGATCAATGTGATGATCCTTGATATCGATGAAGAGCGTCGTCGTATAAGTCTAGGTATTAAGCAGACTCTAGCCAATCCTTGGGATGAGTTTGATAAGAAGCATGAGCGCGGTGATAAAATCACTGGTACGATCAAATCAATCACTGATTTTGGTATCTTTATCGGCCTAGATGGCGGTATCGACGGTTTAGTACATCTATCTGATATCTCTTGGAATGAGACAGGTGAAGAAGCTATTCGCAACTACAATAAAGGTGATACTGTAGAAGCAATGGTATTGTCTGTAGATGCAGAAGCCAATCGTATTAGTTTAGGTATCAAGCAGTTGAGCTCTGATCCATTTAACGAATACCTAGTAGGTAATGATCGCGGTGCTATCGTTAATGGTAAAGTTAAAGAAGTTGACGCTAAAGGCGCAACTATTGAGCTTGCTGACGAAGTTGAAGGCTATCTACGTGCCTCTGAGATTCAACGCGACCGTGTTGAAGATGCGACTAAGCATCTAAGCATTGGTGATGACGTTGAAGCTAAAATTATTAGCGTTGATCGTAAAACTCGCAATATTAGCTTGTCAATCAAAGCGAAAGACGAGGCAGAAGAGCGTCAAGCAATAAAAGATCTTGGCACTACCAATACTACAGCTACGCCAGGCTCTGATGCTCAGCCAAAAACTATTGGTGATTTGATCAAAGAGCAAATGCAGTAAATTGCCTGTTTTTAATAGTTATGACAATAAAAAAAGCGACTCCGGTCGCTTTTTTTATTGCCTAAAATTTATAGTACGTATCCAAATCAAAAAAAACTTATTTCCAATGGCGATAAATTCCGCTATCATTTGCAACCTTGAGTAACGAAATGTAAACTACATCAAGTGTTTGAAATGTTTTAATATTTTAGCTTAGTAAAAGAAGTTCATTTAATATTAGTATAATGGTTCAGTCGATAGTAGGGTTATTCATCTTCGATAGTGAAGATATAAATACTCCTCAAGATGAGAAACATAAATCAATAAGGCCAGTTTAACCATGCAACAAGCGATCAATAAGTCCGACTTTATTAGTAATTTAAGCGTAAATTGTGATTCAATGACTGAGGTAGTCGTTGATGATGCTGTACGCGAAATACTAAATTTGATGATAGATACTTTAGCGAATGACGGCCGTGTTGAAGTTCGCGGTTTCGGTAGTTTTTGCTTGCATCATCGCCGTGCTCGTACCGGACGTAATCCTAAAACGGGTGAAAGTGTCTCTGTACCTGCCAAAGCTATTCCGCATTTTAAGCCAGGAAAAGCGCTACGCGAAGCGGTTAACAATAAAGCGGCATTATAGATAATAGGAACCAATAGAGTAGCGCTTCAAATAGGTGTAAAATAATCCTAGTTTCCAACTTATTACGATTACTTACTACTCCTACCTACAGCTGAGGTCTAAGATCATGCGTTTTTTATTGTTCGTTTTACTGTTTTTAAGCTTTGCTTATGCTTTAGGTTTAGTATTGGCCAATAACACAGATATCGGGGTAAATCTATTGTTCTCGCAGGCTCCTGCGATGAATTTAGGATTACTGCTTATAATCTGCTTAATTCTAGGTATCGTCATTGGTATGCTCCTGGCATTACTGTTGTTTCGTGTATTTCAAACCAAATGGGAGATTTCTCGTTTGCAAAAGGCGAATCAAAACTTACAACAACAACTAACTCAAGCAAACGTCGTAATAGATCGACAAGCAAACGCACCAACAGTAGAAGAGGCCGTGTATGGAACAACGGGCGTTCCTGTACAAGACGAAACACTAGCAACTGTCGATAATGCTTCAGAGCTGACCAAGCGCAAACGAGATTAATTTTATTCATTATTAGTCTTTAGTGAGTGGGTTATTATTAATCTGCTTACTCCTATAATGCTTTGTCAACTTCGATATAAAGTGGTAGCACTATGAGTAATACGACAACAACCTCAACAATCTCGCCTGTCATTGTTGCTTTAGATAACATGACTGTAGATTCAGCTCTAGCGTTAGCTGATCAATTAGATCCTACTTTATGTCGTCTAAAGGTAGGTAAAGAGCTGTTCACTCGCTGTGGCCCTGCTATTATAAAAACTTTGCATCAACGCCAGTTTGAGATATTTTTAGATCTAAAGTTCCATGACATTCCTAATACTACTGCTCAAGCCGTATTAGCTGCCGCTGAGCTTGGGGTATGGATGGTTAATGTCCATGCCAGCTCAGGTTTCGCAGCAATGTCACTTGCAAAAGAGCGTTTGATAGCTGGCAGTTATGATACTTTACTAATAGCGGTAACCATTCTGACCTCCATGAGTGCAGAGAACTTAGTGCAGGTTGGTATCAATGACAAGCTTGACGATCAAGTGAATCGTTTGGCAAAGTTGACGCAGCAAGCAGGTCTTGATGGCGTAGTATGTTCAGCTCAAGAAGCCAAAGATCTCAAAGCGCTGTGTGGCCCTGATTTTAAACTGGTTACCCCAGGTATTCGCTTGCCAGAAGACAGTACAGACGATCAGCACCGAGTTTGTACCCCTAAACAAGCCTTGAGTGCTGGCGCAGATTACTTAGTTATTGGTCGTTCGATTACGCAAGCAATAAATCCCTCAGCGAAGCTACAAACCATTTTACAAGGTATTTAAGATACCAATATTTAACGCGCCTTAGTGCCTTATAATCCTACCTTATATAAGGTATTAAATTAATATCTTATATAAAAGTAGAAAAGACAACGTAGCGGTTGTCTTTTCTACTTTATGACAGCATATAAATATATTCTAGCCCAATCAATTTACCTCTATAACTGACCTTGGATCGTATGAAATTACAGATATTGAGTGATTTACACATCGACAGCTACGCTCGTCAATCGCACCCCCTTGGCCATATTCCTAAAACAGATGCTGACGTGATATTAGTAGCAGGGGATACTGCTAACAGTGATACAGGTATGCCATGGCTACAAGAGCAAGCAGCACGTCTGCAAGTCCCTCTTATTACTATTGCTGGCAATCATGAATACTTCAATGAAGATGTTTTGCACTTTGACAAAAAACTGGCTACTTGGGATAACTATAATGAGACGCTTGCTCGAGGGATGCGGGTTCTTCAATGTCAGCACATTGATATTGGTAACATCCGTATTTTAGGTTGTACGCTATGGACAGATTATCAGTATCAAGCTGATGAAGATACGATGGTGGTTGCCAAACGTTTTATGCGAGATTACAAACAAATTTACGCAGGCAGTGAGTTGTTTTCACCAGAGGCATCGATGCAGATACATGCAAAACATCGTGCGTGGCTCAAGCAGGCCTTGGTAACGGCTAAAGAGCTGAACAAAAAAGTAGTGGTGATGAGCCATCATAGTATCAGTCCATTATCGGTTTCTGAAAAATTTGCTACTCTGCCCAGTAATGCCGCTTTTGTGAGTGATTTATCTGCGTGGATGCATGAACCTTGGGCGCCTTCGTTATGGGTACATGGGCATACGCATGAAGCTTTTGACTATCGGGTTAATAATACTCGAGTGATTGTCAATCCCCGTGCTTATCCTAATGAGGTGAGTAGTACGGCACTAGAGTTTGCATGGGATAGAGTGGTTGATATTGAATAACCACTCTATATTTTATTCACTCAAGACAAAAAATCTGCTACGCTGATCACCATGAGTAAATTCCCTGATTCTCCTATTCTTAAGCAGTCCGATACTTTCATACGTCACCATAGTATACCGGCGCCTGCGCATCTGCCAGACAGTATGATAGCTTCGGTTGATTTATTGCCTGAAAACAGACGTTTGATTTTGTTTACCAGACATTCTTTGCGTGAGCGCTCTGATGGTAATGGCTTTGCAAGCTACCAGTTACCACTTACTCCCAAAGGCCGTATATTGGCCAAATCTTGGGGACGCTGGCTTGCCAATCATTTGCCGTACTCGATGGATGTAGACAGTATATCGAGTCCCATAGGGCGCTGTATCAACACCGCACAGCTGATGCAAGAAGGCGCTGGTCTGCAGCGTAGTATTATTGATCAATCGCTTTTAGTCGAGCCTGGCAGCTTGGTGACTGAACCTGAGATTGCAAGCGTAGTATTTAAAGAGGTCGGTGTACTGAACTTTATCAATCGTTTTTTGCAAGGCAATCTTGAGGGGACTAAAAACGCCTATCAAGGTGGTCTTGATATCTTATCGTTGTTTTATCAGCATCAACCTGATCCAGGTCATCTCATGCTAGCTGTCAGCCATGATACGCTACTCTCTGCATTTTTGGCAGTAATGTTTGACAGAACAGAGATCGATTGGAACGACTGGCCAAAGATGATGGAAGGTGTGTTTTTATGGTTTGATGACCAGCCATTTGAGCAAGCAAATGCTCATTTTGTATGGCGCGGCATGGTTTATACTCGTCCAGTGAATTCCTTATTAGAGAGTTATCGTGCGGCAGGCTTTCATCCTAGCAAATTACTCCTACCGCCTGAAGTAAAGTGGACATAATTTTTGGTATTATCGATGTTAGCACCACTACTACTTATCGATGACGAGCATATAAAACTGAGCATAAAAAAACCTTGCCACTAGGGCAAGGTTTTTATTGAATCACCTAACTTAGGCAGAGCAATGATTAAGCTTGTAGGCCTTTGATTGCTTTATTCAAGCGGCTTTTGCGACGAGCCGCTTTATTTTTGTGAATAATGCCTTTGTCAGCCATACGATCAAGCACAGGTACCGCTTTTTTGTAAGCTTCAGTAGCTGCGTCATAATCTTTAGACTCAATAGCAGCGTCAACACGCTTTAAATAAGTACGGACCATTGAGCGCTGTGAAGCAGAATTCTGACGACGTTTGGTGTTTTGACGAGCGCGTTTACGAGCTTGTGCAGTATTAGCCACGCGTATCTCCTTTATAAAAGACAGATAAAATATGAATGTTAATTACAATAAAACAATGAGTGTAACGATCATAAGTGACGAGCAGCCGTCCCGCCAAATATGATATCGATACCAAGTATAGGCAAATTATCGCAAGTATTAAGTCTATTTGGAATAATTAAACAGTCTTAACTTGTAAAGGCGGTTATCTTAGCAAATTATTGCACTCAGAACAATGTATTTGATTGCTACGGTACAAAAAGGCGTAAATAAGTCATAGCACTTGCCATTCATCATATAAGGCGTTAGATTACAAAATCTGGTTCGGCAGTTGACTACTGCTTTTATGATAAAATCTCTTACAATAAATAATGAGCAATGACACTCGTTATCAGGTATTTTGAATATAAGGCTTATAGATAAAACGACATTTGCTCCCAACCATCTCAATAAATAATTATAAAACCACGGATAAGCTATGCAGCGAAAAGCGATTATAATTGGTGCCACAGGATTAGTGGGACAATATCTTGCCAAACAGTTGAGTGAGCTTTATGACACTTTAATCGTAATTGCACGACGCCCGCCACGCTATATTAATGCCAGTATGCGTTTTTATCAGCTTAATGATTTTGATAATTTAGCTGAAGTATTCACTAGTGTAGGCGTAAACCATACCACTGATGCTTTTAGTTGTCTTGGCACTACTAAAAAACAAGCTGGTAGTGACGAGGCTTTTCGTAAAGTTGATCATGATTATAACGTCAGTTTTGCTAAATTATGCCGAGATAAAGGCGTTGAAAATTTCTTTTTGTTATCCTCAATGAATGCTGATCTTGACAGTCGGTTTTTGTATAACCGAGTCAAAGCAGAAACTGAACAGTCCATTAAAGAATTGGGATTTGCACAATTAGTGATTTTTCGTCCTTCGTTATTACTTGGTAGACATAAAGGTCGTCCTTTAGAGAGCATTAGTCAAAAAGCGTTTCAGCTCATCTCTCCTTTGGTTTCAGAAGCATTACCGATGCATCCAATCTCAGCCAAGCGTGTTGCTAATGCTATGGCAATGTGTGCGCATAACATTTATGAGCGCCATAAATACCTTACTAAGCAGGTTTCTGCAACCACTACTATCATAGAAAATAAACAGATGCTAGCTATGACTCGAGTCAAGCGTTAAGCTAAAATAAAAAAAGCTAAGATAGAAAGTTGCAATGCAAGAATCTACCCTCTACTTGTATTCTAATAAATAGCCTAAGTAGAACAGTAAATCTAAAAAGAGATAATACAAAACTACAAACAAGGAGCGAAGTTATGTCGGAGTCTGCAACTATGAGTAAAGAGAATTTTGTAACCTGTGATTTATTGGATGCCAATCCTGAATCACAAGTGTGTTTGCCGAATATTGAAGGTAAGTCATTTTATAGTTTTGGCGGTAAAGATAAGTTTTGTGGAGAGATCGTGACGGTAAAATGCTTTGAGGATAATAGCCGAGTCAAAGCGTTATTAAATAGTGATGGCAAAGATAGTAAGGGTGACGGCAAGGTGTTAGTCGTTGATGGCGGCGGTTCTATGCGCTGTGCTTTGCTCGGAGATATGATTGCTCAATCGGCAATCGATAATGGTTGGGCAGGAATAGTGGTTTACGGCTGTGTGCGTGATGTCGATGATATGGCGCAGATGGACATTGGCGTGATGGCGCTTGGCTGTATTCCGCGCAAATCCACACGCCGTGATGAAGGTCAAACGGATATTGAGATTAGCTTTGGTGATTTAACACTTAATTCTGGCATGTTTATTTATGCTGATAATAATGGCATGATTGCAAGCCATCAGTCTTTATTGGTTTAAACGGCGTCTATCACTAACGAGAATCTCAGTTTTGGATGACAACTGAGATTCTCGTGTTTATCTAAAGTGTAGTTGGTTAATACTCTTTTGACTCCACTTCGTCTATTTATGTACTTCTTAAACGTCTTGCAATCCAATCTATAAATTCCTAAAAACTGTACTATGTTAATAAGTCATTCAACTTTATCAATTAATGACAAACCGTTACGGCATAAATTAGTTTTGGTCAAACCCTAAAATGTTCGTATAATAGTCTTCTGACTCTCAACTTTGATTTTATTTACTATGCCTATCACTGCTTTAACTGACGCATTTTCTCCGATCAACAAGCAACTGTTTCCTATCAAAGATACCGAACGGCGTTGGCTTGCGCCTGTTCATGGGGCAGTTAGTAGTTTGTGGCTGGCAAGTTTGGTTAAAGCTTCAATATGGCAAGTAGCAGACCGTCTTAAGGTTGTAGTGACGCGCGATCAAAATCAGCTTAATCAGATAGAAACTGAGCTGGCATTTTGCGGTGTTGACGCTTATGTGTTTCCTGATTGGGAGACGTTAACTTATGATGAGCTATCACCGCATCAAGACATCGTTAGTGAGCGTATTAATTTACTGACGGCTATGCCAACGACAGGCGTACTACTCATCTCAGTACAGACGCTTATGCATCGCGTGGCACCGCCAAGCTGGCTCATTGGGCAGCACTTTGATCTGGGGGTTGGTGATCGGTTTGACATTAATACCCAGCGCGAGATACTTACCAAGGCAGGTTACCGCGCGGTTGATAATGTTTTTGAGCCCGGGGAGTTTGCTGTACGCGGTAGTATTATTGACATCTTTGCCATGGGACAACCATTTCCACTACGCCTTGATTTGTTTGATGATGAGATTGAGACCATTCGCTTTTTCCATCCACAAACCCAGCGCACACTGACTGATGATGATCTAAAAGCCATGCTATCAGGTAATGACAGTAGTATGGGACAAGAGTCATTGTCGCTACTACATAAACTACCCGATATCTCTAAACCTATTAAAAAATTCCAAATTCTACCGGCTAAAGAATTCCCGCTTGATGAAGGTCGCGAAACCTTTCGTACGAATTTTGCCGCGATGTTCCCTAATACTAGCAGTCGTAAATCTGAGCTGCATAAAGACGTCATGGCCGGTATTGCTAGCAGCGGTTTAGAATACTATCAGCCGCTGTTCTTTGATTTACAAAACTGGCAACAAGAGAGTAGTTTGTTTGCCTACTTTCCTGATGATGCGCTGTTTATTACCGATGAGCTTATAAGCGAGCGGCAAGTAGATTATTGGTCGCAGATTCAGCGCCGCTATGAAGAGCGTCGCCACGATATTGACAAACCTATTGTTGCCCCTGAATTACTCTACCTATTGTCTAACACGCTTAATGAACATCTCAATCATTATCCAAGGGTGGTTTTGAGCGCGCGTGATGAGCTGGCTACTATGACCGAGGTAGCCACAATTGAAACAACAAATAAAGCGATCAATCAGCCAAAAGGCACGGTAATGCTGAGCGCGCAAGCACCGCCGCAACTGCCTATCAACCATCAAAAGGCAGAACCATTAGCTGAGCTATTAGAGTTTTTAAATAATGAAGCCCAGTCAAATACGCCAGTACTAGTGGTTGCTGAAACGGCTGGACGCCGCGAGATCTTAATTGAGCTATTCAAAGGTAAGATTGACATACAAGCCTATGATAGCTTTAAGGATTTCTTAGCTACTAACAAAAAAAGCGCTAATTCAGCAGCTACTAATGATTTAAACAAACGTCCGCAAGTTGGTCTAACCGTTGCCCCTATTGAACGCGGAGTGTATATCCCTAAGCGCTTGGTAATAATTAGTGAGACTCAGCTATTTGGCAGACAAGTCCTACAGACGCGCCGTCGTCGTCAAAGTGGGGTGTCAGAGGAGTTCTTGGTTAAAAGCATCACTGAGCTGACTGAAGGCAGTCCTATCGTGCATATAGAGCACGGTATTGGTCGCTACAATGGCCTGATCACTTTAGATGTAGGTGAAGGTGAGCAGGAGTTTATTCATCTAAAGTATGCTGATGATGCTAGTATTTATGTGCCAGTAGCTAATTTGCAAATGATTAGCCGCTATAGTGGCGGAGATCCAGCGCTGGCGCCGCTGCATAAGATTGGTAGCGGTAAATGGGATCGTGCCAAACAAAAGGCGCTAGAGCAGATTCATGACGTTGCAGCTGAGCTACTCAATATGCAAGCACGGCGCGAAGCTAAAGTCGGTATTCATTTCAAAATAGACATCTCGCAATATGAGCTGTTTGCCAGCCAGTTTGAGTTCGAAGAAACCCCGGATCAGGCCAACGCTATTCAAGCAGTGATACATGATATGAAGCAAAACCAGCCTATGGATCGTCTGATTTGCGGCGATGTGGGTTTTGGGAAAACGGAGGTGGCGATGCGTGCCGCCTTTATTGCCGTCAGTGCAGGCTATCAAGTGGCGGTTTTGGTGCCGACAACCTTGCTGGCAGGACAGCATGAAGATAATTTTCGCGACCGCTTTGCTGATTGGCCAGTTCGTATTGAAAGCTTATCGCGCTTTGGTGGCAAAAAGCACCAGCAAAGTGTATTAACCGACTTAGCCGCTGGCAAAGTAGATATTGTCATCGGTACGCACAAACTATTACAACCCGATGTGAAGTTTGCCATTTTAGGTTTGATGATTGTGGATGAAGAGCATCGCTTCGGGGTACGCCACAAGGAGCGTATCAAAGCCATTCAGACCGACGTAGATAGCATGTCAATGACTGCTACGCCTATTCCGCGCACGCTTAATATGGCATTATCAGGAATGCGTGATATGTCCATTATTGCAACGCCGCCTGCGCGTCGGCTGTCCATCAAAACTTTTGTCATGCAAAAGACAGAAGCGCTCATGAAGGAGGCGATACTACGTGAGCTGCTCCGCGGTGGACAAGTTTATCTATTGCATAATGACGTAGCTAGTATTGAGCGCATGGCAGAAACGGTTCGTGAATTAGTCCCCGAGGCAAGGGTAGGGGTAGCACACGGTCAGATGCAAGAGCGTCAACTTGAACAAATCATGCAGCAGTTTTATCACAAAAAGTTCAATGTGCTGATTTGCTCTACCATTATCGAAACCGGCATAGATGTGCCTAATGCCAATACTATTATCATTGAACGTGCTGATAAGTTTGGTCTCGCGCAGCTGCATCAACTGCGAGGGCGCGTGGGTCGTAGCCATCATCAGGCTTATTGCTATCTACTAGTGCCCTCTTTAAAAGGTCTAAAAGGTGATGCTAAACGCCGGCTACATGCTATTGAACGTGCTAATGCCTTAGGTGCAGGTTTTATGCTGGCAAGCGAAGATTTAGAGATTCGCGGAGCAGGTGAGATATTAGGGAAGCAGCAAAGCGGCAATATGCAGGCTATCGGTTTTAGCCTATATATGGATATGCTTGAGCGCGCCACAAAAGCTATCAAAGCAGGTAAAGAGCCGGATCTAAGTACCCCATTATCACTAACTAGTGAGATTAACTTGCATGCCTCAGCACTGATACCGGAGGAGTATTTGCATGATGTGCACCAGCGTTTATTATTTTATAAACGTATTAGTAATGCCGATGATAAAGAAGCACTTATCGACATCCGTACTGAAATGATTGATCGCTTTGGTACTTTGCCGGACCAAACCAAACAGCTCTTTGCTGTGCATAGTTTACGTATACAGGCAGAACCTTTAAATATCAACAAAATAGATGCCAGTAGTACCAGCGTGACACTAGATTTTGCCCCTGATACGCCAGTAGAGGCGCTAGCTATTATTAAACTTATCCAGTCAGATGGTCAGCATTATCGTATGAATGGGGCCTCAGGTATTCGCTATAGTAATACTACTAAATTGGCGACTGCGCAGCAGCGCGTGGACACTGTACAGGAATTACTACACTATTTTAATAATCATGTAGTAGCAGAGCCCGCTTAACTTTGATTAGTTTCAATTTAAATCTTGGTTCAAATCTGGAGCGTTTGTATAGTCAAGTATGAATGTTGCTATTTTATCAACCGGATACCTGATAAAATAGCGACATTATATGACCATAGCTTTTTATTGGCATTTTATAAACTTTTACATAAGAGAAACCGTCATTATGTTCCAACTGCATCCTAAACTTGCTGCCGATAGTTTTTTAGTGGGCGATTTTCCATTATCGACGTGCCGCTTGATTAATGACTGCCAATTCCCATGGTTAATTTTAGTACCGCGAGTAGCAGGGGTTAAAGAGCTGTATGAATTATCAGAAACTGATCAGACGCAGTTTTTACGTGAATCAAGCTGGCTCTCAAGCCAACTGGCTAAGACTTTCCAAGCCGATAAAATGAATGTAGCCGCTCTTGGTAATCAAGTTCCGCAACTGCATTTTCATCATATTGTTCGCTATCAAAACGACATGCAATGGCCAAATCCTATATGGGGTGTACCAGCTGTACCTTATACCAAAGAGATATTAGCGCAGATGCAGCAAACATTAATGATGGCGCTACGTGGACATCATCAAATGCCATTTGATTGGCAGATGTAACTAAGGTTTATTTGCAGTAAATTGCCTATTGTGTTGTTAAACTATCTGCTACTTTGTCTAACTACCTTAATGCTATTCTTACTATATGCCATATAAGATATTGGGAGTCAATATTGCTTCAATGAACAAGGATGAATGATAAACAGTGCTTTTTTACGATGATCAACCTACAGTAGTGTCACAGTATTCCTACTATAATCAAAAGATTCCTATTTTTTTACCGCGTGCCTACTGCAATAGCTACCTGATGACTTACTGCTTATTAGCTATTTTTGTCAGCACTTGCACAAGCGGTTATTAAGCATGTCTGCCTTAAATAAATTAAGAACGATAAGCTTATTTAAAGATAATAAGGATTATCATTTCGATTATCCAGAAGTCTTTGTGTTGTTACTCACAACCTTACTTATTGCTCTACACTTTGAGTTCAATCCTACGTCTATCACCTTGTTAGTAATCATCTGCTTACCAAGCTTGATGATTTTAATTTATAACTATAGTCGTCCTGCCAGTTTTTGGTCGTCTAATATTGTCGTTATCCTATTGTCGACAGTGATTGGTAGCATGCAGCTGTGTCCGGTATTGTCACTGAGTCTGGCTTTGTTAATAGGCTACCGTATTATTGTTAGCGCTTCTGAAAACCGTCTCAAACTCATTATTGTAGCTATAGTAAATATAGGCATGTTTTATTATGTCAGTACGATTTTGAATGGTACTGAGCTAAATTGTAATGAAGGGTTTTTACCCATAGCTGTACTGCTTGCTAGTATCGTCACTATATTATGGCAGTTTGCAAATATTTATTATAAATACAGCAGCCATGATCAAACAATAAAGCAATCAAGACAGCGTTTAAATACGATGGTAACCGTGATTAATAAGCTAACTCGCTTTTTACCGCCTCAAGTTTGGCAGCCTATCGTAAAGCTAAATAATAGTGTAGAAGTTACCAATAAACGCGCCAAGCTTACCATTATGTTTTCAGATATAGCTGGTTTTACAGAATTATCTGACCATTTAAGCTCGGACAATTTAGCCGATATCTTAAATACCTATATGCAGTGCATGACTACGATTGCCAACAAACATGGCGGTGTACTCGATAAATTCATTGGCGATGGTATGGTATGCTTCTTTGGCGAGCCCCATAGTCGAGGCGCTCGTCAAGATGCCCTAGATTGCGTAGCAATGGCGATTGATATGCGCCGTGAGATGCGCAATCTCAGGCAAAAGTGGCGGTTGCTGGGCTTTGAGGGTCTTTATGTACGTGTTGGCATTACTACCGGCTACTGTCATGTTGGTAATTTTGGCAGTAATAACCGTCTTAGCTATACTATTATTGGTAAAGAGGCCAATCTTGCTGCTCGTCTTGAAGCTATAGCAGGCAAGGGGGAGATTCTTATCAGTCAAAAAACTTACGATTATATATGTCATGATTATGACTGCAAATATGCAGGCACTTATCAATTGAAAGGTTTTGATGACACCATAAAAGCATGGCAAGTTCTTGATCCTGATATTAATAAAGGGCATTTATCAAAATGGGTAGATCATACGCTACCAGGGTTTAATTTGCATCTAAATTTTAAAGACATCCAAAACTATGATTATCAAGAGATCAAAAATAAGCTGAATTTCGCGCTTGAACATATTGAAAAAGAGGAGAAAAAGTCACTACCTGATAAAGAGACCAAAGGCGGATAAATGCTTCAGTAGTTCAGCTTTTCATTTTCATATCAACTAATAATTTTTCATGCTAACTAATGACAAAAAGCCAGCTGTTTTTATGACAGCTGGCTTTTTCTATAAGTACTAAGGTATAAGAATTTTAGTAGTGACTTAATGATTCTCTTTGGCGTGATTAAGCGTATATTTAGGAATCTCAATAGTTAAATCTTTGTCCTCAATCATCACCTGACAAGACAGGCGTGAATCTGGTTCTAAGCCCCAAGCGCGGTCTAGTAAATCGGCTTCGATATCGTCCATCTCATCTAAACTATTGAAACCTTTACGCACTACAACATGACAAGTAGTACAGGCTTTAGACATCTCACAGGCATGTTCAATTTTAACGCCCTCTTTCAACAAGCCTTTACATAGATTGTCACCAGTTTCAAGCTCAACCTCGGCTCCTTCAGGACAAATCTCAAAATGGGGCAGTATAGTAATTTTTGGCATAGGTAATCTATCCAGTATTTATTAATTTAAAAGTAAAATCAATTCAAAATAAACAATGACCATTTTATTATTAGAATCGGTGTATTATTAGAATGGACATATTATGAGATTAGATATTTATTAAAATAAACATAATGCTTACACTTTAGACTGAGTACTACCAATCTTTAGTACTAGTACCAGCCATACTACTCTTAACACTCTGATTCATAATACGAGCAGCAAAAGCATCGCTATGCGGCTTAAGCTTGGCTTGCTGCGTTTCAATCAGTACTATATCTTCCGTACTCAAAGCAGCCTGCATCTCTTGCATCTGTAAGGTGAGCGACTGCTGCTCATCAGTATCAAGTAATGCAGAAAATTCAGTCAAGGCCGATTGTAGTGCTAGTAATTCACGCTCAGCTTCTACTTTGGTTTCAATCAACGAGCGTGCGTTTTTATCTTCTTCAGCGTGCTTGAACCCTGCAACCAGCAATTGCTCTTTTTGCTCATCAGATAAGCCATAAGACGGTACAATCTCAATTTTGCTTTCAGTACCAGTCGTTGTCTCCTGCGCACTTACCGTCAGTTGTCCATTAGCATCAATACTAAAAGTAACCTCGATGCGTGCGAACCCAGCTTTCATAGGCGGAATACCATATAGCTCAAAGCGTCCAAGCGAGCGGCAGTTCTCTACTGTTTCGCGCTCGCCTTGTACTACATGGATGACCATGCCGGTTTGCCCATCTTGATAAGTAGTAAAGACTTGCCGCTTCTTGACCGGAATAGGTGTATTGCGGGGAATGAGTACTTCAACCAAGCCGCCCATAGTCTCAAGACCAAGTGATAGCGGCGTGACATCCAGTAATAATAAATTGTTGTCACTATCACCATTCACCAACTGATGAGCAGTTTGTGCTGCCCCTAATGCAACAACTTCATCGGGATCAAGTCGGCAAAGCGGCTCTTTTGCAAAGAAATCAGTAACGATTTGCTGCACCGCAGGCATACGTGTCGAGCCACCAACTAAGATAACTTCATCCAAATCTGAGATGGAGAGTTTTGCGTCACGTAATACTTGCTCACACACACTAAGGGTACGACTGCTAACTGGTTTTGCAATAGTCAATAAATCTTTACGCTGCAATACACCTTGATAGGACTGCTCATTAACTACAATGTTAATGTCAACCTGTTCAGTATCCGTTAATGCTTGTTTATAAGCTTTAGCTTGTTGTGCCAGTACTGATTTATCATGACGACTAACTTCTGCTGGATCAATGTTTAATTGTTTAATAAGCCAATTGGTTAACAAGCGATCAATATCATCACCACCAAGCGCACTATTACCGCCCGTTGCTAAAACTTCAAAGACGCCATCGGTCATCTTTAAAATAGAGACGTCAAAAGTGCCGCCGCCCAAATCATAAATAAGGTAATAATTTTCAGTAGTCTCTTGATCAGCACTATCTTGATTTGGTTTATCAAGGCCATACGCTACTGCCGCAGCAGTTGGCTCATTCAATAGACGCAGTACATTAATACCAGCGGCTTGAGCAGCATCTTTTGTCGCTTGACGTTGTGCCTCGTCAAAATAAGCTGGGACAGTAATAACCGCGCCTTCAATACTATCTACAGGTAGAGCGCTCGTAGCTCGTTGTTCAAGCGCTGCTAGAATACGCGCAGAGACCTCCACAGGAGATACCTCTCCTTGAGCCGTCACAAACGCCGGCATAGCGTCTTCGCTACCGCTTAACTCATATGGGTGAGAAAATTTAATATCTGCTTGACTACGACCCATAAAGCGTTTGGCAGAAATAATTGTATTTTTAGGGTCATCAGGCAAATGTGCCAAGGCATCATAGCCAACCAAAGGCGTACCTGTACTTGGATAATAAACTACTGAGGGCAGTAGAGTGTCTGAACTGGTCTTTGCTTTTAACACTTGCGCCTTGCCTGAACGGACTACCGCAACCAGTGAACGAGTGGTACCAAGATCAATACCAAGGCCAAAACGGTGTTGATGGGGTTGGGCGCTTTGATTGGGTTCAGCAATTTGCAATAGAGACATAAGACAACTCAGATCAGATATAAGAGGGGTAAAGAATCAAACAAGGCCAATAAAAAGGCTGCTATATTTTAAAGAGATTATACGTATAAATCATCATCATCTGAATGCGCAGTATTTGCCACATCATCAAGACCTGCAGTAATATCAGCGTTGAGCTTAACTAAAAATTTTAGTTTTTGCGTAGCATCAATCGCTGTTTGCCAATCTTGTTTTTGGTAGGCTTGACTAAAACGCTCAGACTGCTTATCCAGACGCTCAGTTATTTGTGGATGCAATTGCTCTAGTGCTTGTTTATCTTTGGCTTCTATAGCTTCATCTAGATCGATACGCATCTGCATAGCGTCATCTAAAAAGTCTAAATCTGCTATAGATTGCTCTAGAGTTTGCGCCTGACCTTGCATATCAAGTAAGTAGCCAGCTCGGCTATCAGGGGCACTCAATGTTTGATACGCCTGATTAATAAGTGCTGAAGCTTGCTCAGACTGCTGCTGAGCCTGAGCAATATTTGTCGTATTTTTAGCGACATTATCAGGGTGATAACGCTTTTGTAATTGACGCAGATGTTGATCTAAGCTGTGTTGCTCTACTTCAAATTGTACAGGTTGTTCAAATAAAGCAAAGAAGTTATCAAATTGAGCTTCTGGAGTAACCTCGGTCATATTATAAGCCTTGCTTTTTTATTTACTTTTAAAAGATTGTAAGTTTTGATGTGATCATAGATCAAAGACTTTAAACAGTAAAAGATTCACCACAACCACATTCGCCTTTTTGGTTGGGATTGGTAAATTTGAAACCTTCGTTTAAACCTTCTCTTTCGTAGTCCATCAACAAACCGTCTAAGTATACTAGGCTTTTAGGATCAATAAAAATACTCACGTCGCGACTCTCAAAACGAGTATCATTCTCGTCAGGAGTATCAACGAACTCTAAAACGTAGGCTAGGCCCGAACAGCCTGCTGTACGAATACCTACTCGAATGCCTTCACCAGTGCCGCGATTATCCAAGAACTCTCGAACATGCTGAGCGGCGCGTTCTGTCATCTCAATCATGCCAACTCCTATTAACTATCAACAATAATTACACTTCAATTAAATATCTAACAAACCAGATGATAAAAGGCGACAATTACATAAGCGTTATTGTCACCCTTTAAATGCTAGTAGCCTTTAGCTACAGTAGCACAGTGATTACGCTAAAAGATTTTAGCTAGTTGCTTCTTCTTTTGTGGTATCAGCAGTATTGTGCTTACCTTTATAATCACTAATAGCTGCTTTAATAGCGTCTTCTGCAAGTACTGAGCAATGCACTTTTACTGGTGGTAGTGCAAGCTCTTGAGCAATGTCATTATTCTTAATCTCGCCAGCTTGATCCAGACTTTTACCTTTTAGCCACTCAGTTACTAGTGAGCTTGAAGCAATAGCTGAACCACAGCCGTAAGTTTTGAAACGGGCATCTTCAATAATACCATTATCGTCGACCTGAATTTGCAAGCGCATTACATCGCCGCAAGCTGGAGCGCCAACCATACCGGTACCAACGTTTGTAGCCTCTTTATCAAGATTGCCAACATTGCGTGGGTTTTCATAATGATCAATAACTTGGTCACTGTAAGCCATGAGTTTTCTCCTAGTAGATGATGAGTATTTATTTATGTATTTAATGCTAATTGCACTCATCGATAATTGGGGTCAAACGCTTAGTTTCTAATAGTTTGATTACGGTCTTAATGGCATATTTACAGCCACATCGATATTACTAAATTTATTACTATAATCTTTAGTGCTCAGCCCATTCAACTGAATCTAAATCAACACCTTCTTGATACATATCCCAAAGTGGTGATAAAGCACGCAGTTTATCAACAGCGCTATGCATCTGAGTAATTACGGTATCAATATCTTCTTCAGTAGTATAGCGGCCAAAGCTAAAACGGATAGAACTATGAGCTAATTCATCAGAGCGGCCAATAGCACGCAGTACATATGATGGCTCAAGGGTCGCTGAGGTACAAGCTGAACCCGAGGATACCGCTAAATCTTTCAAAGACATCATTAAAGATTCGCCTTCAACAAAGTTAAAGCTTATATTTACAATATTAGGGACACTATGTTCAAGATCACCGTTTAGATAAATCTCTTCAATGTCTTGTAAACCATCCCATAGCTTTTGACGTAGTTTTTTGGCATGAGCATAATCTTCTTCATAGCGCTCATTAGCCAAACTAAAGGCTGCCCCTAAACCAACAATTTGGTGTGTTGGTAGCGTACCTGAACGCATGCCACGTTCATGGCCTCCGCCGTGTTGCTCAGCTTTTAGACGAACGCGTGGTTTTCGGCTGACAAACAGAGCACCAATACCTTTTGGACCATAAGCTTTATGACCTGAAAAGCTCATTAAATCAACTTTACTAGCTTGTACATCTATTAAAACTTTACCAACTGCTTGCGCCGCATCAACATGAAAGATAACTCCTGCTTCACGAGTAATCTCTCCGATAGCGCCAATATCAGTAATAGTGCCAAGCTCATTATTTACAAACATTAGTGATACTAAGATAGTATCTTCGCGTAAGGCTTCTTTAACTTGCTCTGGTAGAATCAAACCAGTACCCTTTTGAGGCTCTAAATAAGTGATCTCAAAACCTTCTTGCTCAAGCTCACGGCAAGTATCAAGCACTGCTTTATGCTCAATCTTACTAGTGATAATGTGCTTACCACGCGAATGATAAAAATGAGCCGCGCCTTTGATAGCTAAGTTGTCAGACTCTGTCGCACCTGAGGTAAAGACGATTTCGCGAGGGTCAGCATTAATAACCTCAGCCACTTGCTGACGCGCCGTTTCTACTGCTTCTTCAGCTTGCCAGCCGTAACCATGTGAACGTGACGCTGGATTACCAAAGACACCGTCTACCGTCAAATATTCGCTCATTTTCGCAGCAACTGGTCTAGCAACTGGCGTAGTGGCGGCATAGTCTAGATATATAAGGTTGTTACTCATGCTGGATTTGCCTCGCTGGTCGATAAATTAATAGTTGTAATATCTTTTATAAAGTTTAGATTTTGACGTTCTGATATAGATTTTACGTTCTTCATGTCTAATAATTGTGCCAATGTAATATCTTTCAAGTACTGTTCGATATGATTAGATAAAGCACACCATAAGTCATGGGTTAAACACATACTGCCACCTTGACAGTCTCCTTGTCCTCCGCACTGCATAGCATTAACGGATTCATCAACAGCAGTAATAATGCTCATTACATCAATCTCATTAAGCGGTTTTGCTAAATAGTAGCCCCCTGCTGCACCGCGAATACTAGTTACTAAGCCTTGCTTGCGCAGTTTAGAAAATAATTGTTCAAGGTAGGAGATAGAAATTGATTGTCGCTTAGCAATATCGGATAAAGAAACTGCACTGTCCTGTTGTTCAGCTTGCAAAGCTAAATCCAATAAAGCAGTCACTGCATATCTACCTCGGGTAGTTAAGCGCATAAGTTGTCTCCAAAATCATAATTAATAAACTAAGGTCAACGATGATCTTGGTATCGTAATTGTTTTGAGTATTAACGCTACTAAGCCAAACGCTGTCGCAAAACTGTAATAGCAAATAAACCAATACATGTTGCGATATAGCCATTATACTTAATCCCGAGTAATTTAGTCAAGATTAAAATGTCGTGAGTTAGTTATTATTATCTATCACTATTATTAGTAAAGGTAATGATAAGAGAACTGATAAGACTGTCGATAATATTTGTTTTAACCTATAAATATACAAGCTAAAACCTAGAAAAAGATTGTAATAATAAACATTATGAAATGCTCAATGATTATCTATCTATATCATTGAGCATTATTTGTATGGTTGAGCTTCCCAGTACTGTTTAAACTATTAAATTTGATATTTAATTCATGATCCAGCCAATAATGGCGCCAATAGCGATAACCGCCATGACTATAGCAGTTATAGTCAACGCTTTTTGCTTACTTTGTAGCTCTTTTACGGTAGTTTCAAGCTCGCGATTTTTTATCGTTAACGTATTGATTTGAGTCTGTTGTTCAGCAATACGTAACTTATAATTATCTCTTTTTTCTTCTTCTTCATTAGCACTAGGTTTTTGCTTATCGCTACCAGCTTTGAATCGTTTCATCAAACTTTGAATTAAGCTACCAAGGCCCAGTTGGGTAATGAAGCTTTTAACCAGTTGCGCCTGAGTAGCCTCACCACGTATCTGAAGTTTATCAGTCGCTTCACTATCGTGAGAAGTGATGGCTTTGAGCACTTGAATGCTATAAGCGTTGATGATGACATCAGGCTCACTGCGATCTGCAGGAAGATGAGTATCTAGAAGCACTCCTTTATAACTAAAAGTGGCAAAAACTTCTACATGGGGCAGATATAGACGCAGACAAACAACGCTACCTTGCTTAGCTAGAGGATAAGCCGCTTTACGAAGTTCAGGATCTAAGCGCAGCAGTAAAGTCAAAGCTGATTCAATGAACACTAAGATAATATTAAGAAGAGAGTGAGACAACGTAGAACGCTTCATGTAAATAGTCCGTTTTATTTTATTTGATCAATGAAAAGTAGATAACATCAGATACAATAATTAAAGTCAGTATAGTGCTGAGGCTAACTTGTGAACCACAAGCATAGTAATGTCAATCTAACAAATTTACTATAGTACCTGCATTTAATAGGGTAGTTGTTGATGACTGATTGTATCTATCGTTATCGCAGCGTTCTCATCATAAAAAGTAATATAGGTGTGTGTCAGTTAGCAAATTGTTGTTTGTTTAATAACTTATATCATGTCATGTGCTTAGATGGTTGACAACATTTAATAGTCAACTTGTTTTTGCATATTTTTTGTGCAAATTTCAAAATAACGACTAACATACAGGTGTTTTGCGTAACGTTAAGTGTCTAATACGTAGTTTAGTAACCAAAAAAACGTAAAATCGCTTGCGCTCCTTATGCAGCCTTGCTATAAAGACGATGATAGCGCGCAACCTGTAAATATAAGCGTCGGAAATTGTTTTTATTGATTAAATCAGATGAGGACGATACAATGCCTGACGCTAGCGTTTATTATAGCCCTTAAACTTGAAGGAAATTTTATGAATAAGTCAGAACTAATTGATAGCATCGCAGAAAAAAGCGGTCTGAATAAAACCCAAGCTGGTGATGCATTAAACGCAGTTATGGAAAGTATCGGCTCAGCTTTAGAAGCTGGTGATAGTATCTCACTAGTAGGCTTTGGCACTTTTAGTGTAAAAGATCGTAAGGCTCGTACGGGCCGCAACCCTAAGACAGGTGAAGAGCTTAGCATTCCAGCAAGTAAGGTACCTAGTTTTAAGGCAGGCAAAAATCTAAAAGAGCGTTTAAATTAAGCCGTATTTTAAATGCTGTTTGGTCAAAAGCATAGTAAACTATAAGAATATTTAAAAAAGCACCTTAATCAAGGTGCTTTTTTTTAGCTAAAATTTCTTGTTGAAGTTTTTATTTAAGATAGCGTGAATATTTTGAGTCTAGGCTAAAATTCACGTATCATAGAGCGCTTGTCTGTATCTAATACTTTTTCAATTTGCTAATTTGCTATTGTCACCCAATATATTAAAGGTACCCAATATATTAAGGGCATAGCAACCGTTTTTTCACTATAGGTTAATAAAGCAGAAATTATTATGGATAAATTGCGCGATTTTCTAAAAAGCTGGCCTGGTCGCATTTTATTGGTACTGTGCTTGTCACCATTGGCACTGTTAGGTGTTGAAAGTTACTTTGGAGGTTCAACCGATCCCAATCAAATTGCTCAAGTAGGCGAGGCGAGCGTAGGGCTGTCAGAATACCAAACAGCCGTGAACAGCCGGCGTTCGGAGATCTTAGAGCAGCTCGATGATGCTAGCCTGTTGAATGAAGACGTGCTACATACGCAGGTACTAAAAGGCTTGATTGATCGCACTTTACTTGAGCAGCAGGCTGGCAAGTTGGGCATGACGGTATCTGATGACACCATTAACCGTCTGCTGCGCCGTGAGCAGATTTTTCAAGATGCCAATGGTGAGTTCTCAAACGTGCAGTTTGCAAACTTTTTGCGTCAACGCGGTATGAATAAAGAGCAATTATTTGCTGAATTTCGTAATCAGTTGAGCCTAGATCAGCTTAATGCCAGCATTGTTGGTACGGCTATTTATCCTATGAAAGCGGTTAATCAGTTGATCGACTTGCAATTAGAGTCTCGTGATATTTGGCTTCACCGTTTTAATTGGCAAGATTATGAATCGCAAGTTACAGTGACACCAGCTGATATCCAAGCTTATTACGATGCCAACCAAGACAAGCTAAAAAGCGATGCTATGGTAGATTTGGCTTATATTCAACTGAGTCCTGCAACTATTCAGATCGATGAGGTGACAGAAGAGGAATTACAGCAGCAATATGAAGCTTATAAGCAAGGACTTGCTGTCGTCGATGAGCGTAAGCTTAGCCAAATATTGGTGACCGGTGATGACGCCAAAGCTCGTGCTGATAGTATCAAAGCACGTCTTGATCAAGGAGAGTCATTTGCGGCACTGGCTAAAAAAGAGTCAGATGATCCATCTGGCGCTAGTGGTGGTGATATTGGACGTTTTAATCCTTCAGTCTTTGGTAGTGATGCTACCGCTATTGAGACGGCGCTACAAGGTCTGAGTGTCGGTGAGGTTACTGCGCCCATCAAAACTAATTTTGGTTATCAGATATTTATGATAACCGAAGATAATGGTAGCCAGATTCCAAGTATGGATAGCATGCGTGAGGAGCTAACAGCTCAGGCAAAAGAGTATAAACGACAAACCATATACGCTGATAAAGTAACAGCCATTAATGATCTGGCGGCTGACGGTTTTAGTATAGAAGATATTGCTCAACAAGAAAACGTTGCTCTAAAGCGTATCGAAGACTACCGTAAAGACAATAATACCTCAGTGCTATCCCAGCCCTCAGTCATCAAACAAGCTTTTGATGAGTTTACCATCCAAGATCAAGCTGTAACGTCGGGCATTGAAGTAGGCTTAGGTACAGTCTGGGCGCAGCCAAGCAATTACCGTCCGACTCAAACGCTAACGCTCGCAGCAGCAACGCCCGTTATTACTCAAACTTTACTCAAGCAAAAAGCCAGTGCACTTGCTCTAAAAGACGCTAAGCAGATAGCAGCAAATATCAAAACAGTTGCTGATATCGCTAAACAACCTGTAGATTTTCAAGCTTTGGGTGAAGTGAGTCGTCAAACTACACTGTTAACAGATAAAGAGCGTAGCTTGGCTTTTAGCAAGCAAGCACCTGAAGATGGTGTTGTAGCCTTAGCAAGTGAGACGGAGATAGGCGCTAGCGTGTTGGTTGGTGATCGCATTGAGACTGCACGCCAATCACAACTCTCTGATAATGAAAAAGCACAAACAGCAGCAATTATCCGCGATAATTTAGGTCAGGATCAACTGCAAGACTACTTAGATTATCTGCGCTTAGTTTATAAGGTTGAGATTAACGAAGCTAATATGGCAGGAGCACAAGTTCAGTAATGGGACTATTAGTGTCTGCATTGATAACACAATGAACAAGCTATAAAAAAGCCACTATATTAGGTATAGTGGCTTTTTTTATGACTTAGCTTTTGTACAATAACTCTTGTGCAAGAGCGTTAATGGCGGAAATGACGTACTCCGGTGAAGACCATAGCAATGCCGTGTTCGTTAGCAGCAGCAATGGTTTCATTATCGCGCATAGAACCACCAGGCTGAATGATAGCTGAGATACCAACATCTGCTGCATTATCGATACCATCACGGAAGGGGAAGAAGGCGTCAGATGCCATTACCGCTCCTTCAGTAGTCAAACCTGCGTGTTCAGCTTTGATGGCAGCAATACGTGCTGAATTGACACGGCTCATTTGACCCGCACCGATACCAACAGTACGCTGATTCTTGCCATAGACAATAGCGTTTGATTTGACATACTTGGCCACCGCCCACGTAAATAATAAATCGCTAATCTGGCTCTCTGTGGGTTGAACGTCAGTCACGATTTGCAAATCATTAGCCGTAATGATATTTAAATCTTGTTCTTGTACTAAAAGTCCGCCGTTGACGCGCTTATAATCCAGCTGCGCTAACAGATCCTTTGGAGAGGTAAGCTCACCGCAAACCAGTACGCGTACGTTTTTCTTACTAGCAGTCGCTTGCAATACACCTTCTTCAAGACTCGGCGCGATAATCACTTCCACAAATTGATTGTCAATAATAGCTTTGGCAGCGGCTACGGTAAGCTGACGGTTAAAAGCAATAATACCGCCAAACGAAGATTCAGGATCAGTACTAAAAGCTGTACGGTAGGCTGCTACTTGATCATTATCAATAGCAACACCGCAAGGATTAGCATGTTTGACGATGACACAAGCCGGTGCTGTAAAGGCCTTTACGCATTCAAGAGCAGCATCGGTATCGGCTATATTGTTATAAGACAAAGCTTTGCCTTGTAATTGCTGAGCCGTAGCAATAGAGGCTTGCGGGCTCTCAGTAAAGGTGCCTTCAACATAAAATGCCGCTTTTTGATGTGGATTCTCTCCGTAGCGTAAATCCTGTGCTTTATCCAGTTGCAGATTAAGTGTACGAGCAAAAGCCTCTGGTTCTTGCGTATCATTGACACGGCTTCCCAAAAAGTTAGCAATTATACCGTCATACTGTGCGGTATGCTCGAAAGCTTTTACTGCTAAGTCATAACGTAGGGTAGCGCTCAGCTTGGTGCTACCTTCTAAAGCGGTAATCACACGATCATAATCATTTGGGTCAGTAACAATGCCGACATGCGCATAGTTTTTAGCAGCTGCGCGTACCATAGTAGGCCCACCAATATCGATATTTTCAATAGCCTCGTCCATAGTTACATCAGTACGAGCTATAGTTTGTGCAAATGGGTATAAGTTCACCACTACTAGATCGATACGATCAATCTTATGCTCGCTCATAATGTCATCATCAGTACCGCGGCGACCTAAAATACCACCATGGATTTTGGGGTGCAGAGTTTTCACGCGGCCATCCATCATCTCAGGAAAGCCAGTATAATCTGACACTTCAGTGACCGCTACATCTTGCTCTTTGAGCAGACGATAAGTACCACCTGTTGACAATAAACCAAAACCTGATTGGATAAGTGCTTGAGCGAATTCTACGATGTTGGATTTGTTTGAGACTGAGAGTAGAGCAAGCGGTTTTGTAGCCATAATAACCGTTCCATAAAAAAAGCCTGACAAGGTTGTCTGGCAAATTAGTTATGACAATCATATATACCATAAGGTTCAATCTATGAGTTGTCGTATGTAGTAATAATAAAAGCTAGCGTTTTGGGAGTAATACGTATAGTTTGATATCTAAGAGCTCAATATCTAAGAGATAGCTTGAAGGGTCAGTACCAGCCACTTTGAGAACATAAGCGACGCTTATGATAAAACATCTGATCTATTAATACAAAACGCAAAAGCACCTTTAATCAAAAATTAAACAAAAAAGTGAATATATTGAATATATAAAGGTAGCTTTGATTCTTACATTAAATTAAGCGCTACATTAGACCATATGTTTTGAGTTTTTTGCGCAGCGTGCCACGATTAAGCCCTAATATTTGCGCGCATTTAGTTTGGTTGCCGCGAGTTTGTTCAAGGACCACGGTCAGTAAAGGCAGCTCTACTTCCTTTAAAATTAAATTATAGAAGTCTGTAGGCATCTCATCATCTAAAGCTGCGAAATACTCACGTACCACACGCTCAACGTGCACTCGTAAAGGTGCATTTAGCGAAATAGAGGTAGGGTTATCAAGTGTTTGCTCGTTGGTATGGCCATTTAGATAAGAGTTACTTAAATAAGAGTCACTTAAACCATGATTGCTTGAACGATAATTACTAGAACGATAGTCACCTAAATGGCTGTCTACATCGCTAGTAGGTAGCTTCATATCATCACGATCAAAAAGATTGTCATCGCTTTGACTAGGATGACTAGCAGAAGGTTGCGCAGAGTGTGCCATAAGGTAATGTCCCTAAAAATATATATAAGCTAATGATAGTAATTATTAAGCTATGATTAAACCCGCATCGAACGTGTATTAGCACTAGATCATCAATAAAAAAGATTATCAATAAATAGGATCGATGGTAATTTGGCTAATCTGATTATCTGCAATTGGTACAGTGAACATCAAAGATTTGTGTTGTTCTGCAGGTAGTTTATACTGCTTGCTTACTAGATAATCTTCTGGCAATGCAATAAACTCTCCAACTAAAACCTCATCACTATACATACCTACTTTAAGCGTTGGTAGCAACTGGGCCTGTGTGCTTTGATTGGCTAAGATAGCACTAATATCGCTAAAACCATTAGCGGATTTTATCTCACTAGGTCTATGCACAAGATCGGTTACATCAAAAGCCGTTAGATCAGCGCTTGGTAAGCTACAAACTGCAATAGCACAAACAGCTTGCAAACGGGCGGCGTGTGCAGGATTCTTAACTAAATGATCAAGATTAAAAATAACATATTGTGCAAACAATAGCATTACTAATACCAAGCAGCCAGCCAGCCACAGCACTGATGCAGCAGAAGCCTGCATACGGTTCTGCGCAGGATAGCTACGCGTAGGACGCTTATGAGTTTGCCTATAAATATTTAAGTCATTAAGGTTTGCATGACGGTTCAGGTGTTTTTGATCGTTGGGCGGCACACCCATACTAGCCAATAGCTTTGATAAGTCAGTCGTAGATTTTGGGTTATCTATACGCGTATTATCACTATCATCTTGTTCTTCTAAGAGCTTCTCAAGCCAACCATTATCGTTATCACTACGATGGTTAGTAGTGCTTACAGAGGCGTTGATATCGTTTGCAGCCGCTGAGCTCATAGTAGACTGAAAGCTAGTCTTAGCAATGTAATCACTCCTAACAACCAAACTATCTAACTCGTTATTTGCGATGGACTCTTTGTTAGCTACCATATTCGGCTGCTTATTACTCTTCGATGAGGATGAAGGCATGGCATCTAACAGTGAGAACCAAGGCTCCATATCATCTGATAAGTCATATTTTGTATCGGTATGATCTGACTCATCAATAGGCATATCATCATAGATAAGATCATCATTATATAAAGAGTCACTTTGATCTTTTGAAGAAGCCTCTGTTTTAGTGACCCGATTAAATTTTTGTTTAGCAGTATTGGTCTTAGAACTGCTAACAGTTGACATAGTATCGCTGGAAACTACAATATTATTGTTAACTAAATATATTTGCTGGCAGCGCTCACAGCGCACCTTTGCATCTCGCTCATTTAGATGTGATTGCGGGACACTAAGATAAGTTTTGCAGGAAGGACATTTGGTTTTGATGAGCGTTTGCATAGGGCGGCGTCCAAAAAAGAGCGGCAATAACTGCCATTCCACTCATCATAATTATCTTATGTCCTATTTATTATTAAACATCTGTATATCAATAATAGGAGAGTGGCATTAATCATATAAAGACCAACTGACTACCTATCGTAACATATGTAATATATTGTTGCTAGTGTGTAAATTTAAATCATGCCTATTGCTATCGTGTAAACGTACCCGATAAACGCTGCCAATGTTGATCCTCTTGAGCGCTAAAGGCATGTTTGGGATCAAGAGCGAAGTACGGTTTATAAGCTTCAGCAACTTGCTCAGTCTGTGATTCGATCAAACCTGCCAAAACGATTTTGCCTTTTGTAGCGATGAGTGTTGCAAAATAGGGCGCTAAGCTGATGAGAGGCTTGGCTAATATATTGGCAACAATAACGTCTACAGGTATAACTTCATGTTGCTCACAATAAGCTGTAAACTCTTCAGGTAAAAAAGCTTGTAGACGACTGTCAACACCATTGCGTGCCGCATTCTGCTTAGTAGCCAGCACAGCTTGCGGGTCAATATCAACAGCATAAACGTGTTCGGCGCCCAACAATAAAGCGCCAATACCCAAAATACCTGAGCCACAGCCATAATCAATAACTACTTTATCGCTTAAGTCTTGTTCAGTTAGCCAGTCCAAACATAAACGCGTAGTAGCATGATAGCCGGTACCAAAGGCAAGGCCTGGATCCATAATTATATTAGTAGCACTAGGGTCAGGCGGTGTCAGCCAGTTGGGAACAATCCACAAGCCGTTAGCACATTCTATGGGGTGATAATGAACCATCCATTCACGTTCCCAGTCTTTGTCGTCAACTGATGTCAGCCAAATACGACTGGCGTGTACTTGAGCGGCAATTTCATGACCAAGCTGCTCGAGAGATTGCCGACTACCAGCTGCAGTAGTAGCGTCAAAAAGCCCTGTGAGTATGACCTCATCCCAAAGCGGTGCCTCTCCTGGTAGCGGCTCAAACAAAGGTTGATCCCCAGCATCGTCTAGTGCAATTGAGAGGGCGTCTGCTTCTAATAGCAGGGTCTCTGCTAACTCAACGTTCGCTTTTTCACACTGTAAGTGCAATTGTTGCCATGCCATAAAAATAACCTTGATTGTATTTGTTAGATTGTGTTTGTTAACTCAAATAAAAACCATTAAAATTTTTACCAGTTGATTATCAATACATTATCTGAGTGCTTGTTGCGCCTCGCGAATGACACGCGAATTGTTTTGCTGTTGACCTGATTGCAAAATAAGCTGCCAGAGTGCGCGTCGGCGTTCGCTATCTTGTGAGACCGTCAGACCACGACGAGCCATAGCTTCTGCTTTACGAGGCTGATTCTTTTTTAAAGCCACTTGCGATAAATAAAAATACACAGCTGAGGATCTAGGGGCAAGACGCTGCGCACGGGTAAAACTACTTTCGGCGGCGGTTAGATTATTAGACCGAAGCTCATTGATACCTACTTGTATTAGATTGCGAAATGCAGGCAAATCGCTCTGATCGGTAGAGGTTCGGGCGCTTTGTTGTTGCGAGTTTTGACGCGCCCGCTCCAACAAAGCATTGCGCGGTGATGGCGTGGACGGCGGTATGACAACATAATCATCGCGCGAAGGTATTATGACAGTAGGCTCATTGAATATGGTTTCCGGCGGCTCTATAATCTGCGTGGGCTGAGTAATAGGATTAGTGATACCTCTACTATCCTTAGAATTAGGTGTTATTTGGCGCTTAGATGGTTCAGGGTAAGATGGGTAGGTCTGTGTGGCTTTAGGAGGTGTAGAAGGGGCTATATCGGTGTTAGGGCGCTCATTGCTACCGTAAGTAGGTGCTTGAGTCACAGGGATTCTGTTCTCAGGAGTTCTATTTTCAAGGACTCTATTGTTGAGTCTTGTGTTTTCAGGCAATTGGACGACGGTAGAGGAGGTCGGCGCTGTACTATCAGGACTAGATACAGTTCTAGATACTGAAGTTGGTGTAGTCTGACAAGCACTCAATGTCAGCATACCTATAAGCGTACTAGTAGCTAACAAGAGTCTAGATAATCCTAAACGCTTTTTTATCGTTATCGAGTTTTGCTGCAGTATAGGCTGCATAGATAGTGCCATATCAAACCTCTTCTTTATCTCATTTAAATAATAATATAAGCTGGTAATGTATGTTTAGCTACTTTCATTCGGTCTCATCGACTGAGTTGTTGAATAATCAAAACCATTCTAGCGCGCGATCGTACCAGGTGTCAGCTCGTCTCGTATTGTCATCTTCTTGCTCATCAATCGCTTGGCCATCTGGAATAGGCAGTCCTTCTTCGAGGCGCTGCTGATTGATAGCTCCTTGCTCATTCTGCCATTGTATTTGACCCCGTGCTTGATCTTGCTGATACAGCGCCATCGCGCAGCTACTGGCTTCTTCTGGTAGATGTGCTGACATGACTGGCAGATAGCGCGCCCCTTCACAGCGCTCGTTAGATAGTTTGCCTGAATTATTTTCAAGCCATAACCATTCAATACCTTCTGGTTCTGGGGTAGCTACTGGTGTTAGCTTTAAGCGCTTCATGTAATCAACCCATACTGGTAGCGCGCCGGTACCGCCACTAAGCCCAATGGGTTTATTGTCATCGCGGCCTACCCAAACGACGCTGACGTAGTTGCCACTATAACCTGCAAACCAAGCATCACGGTAGTCGTTGGTAGTACCAGTCTTACCGGCAATATTCAGCTCGCTCCCCAAAGACTGCGCGCGCTTAGCAGTACCATTTTTGACTACTTGCTGGAGCGCATAGTTGGTCAGATAGTTAGTCTCCGGCGGAATACTACGCTCGGTGCTAAGACCAGTACGCTGCAGTATACTACCGCGATTATCAACCACGCTACGGATACTGTGAATAGGAGTGCGAAAGCCGCCCGTAGCAAAGACTTGGTAAACCCCTAACATATCCATCGGGCTTAGATTCACTGAGCCTAACAATACTGACGGATAGGTAGGAACCTTCTCTTCAATACCTAAGCGGCGCAGTTGTCTAACAAAGGTGTCAACGCCAAACTCCATGCCCAACCGAACCGCGCTTTGATTGTAAGATTGGGCCAGTGCGGTAGTCAAAGCCACATAACCATGGTCACGGTTATTGTAGTTCTTAGGGTTCCATTTACCGCCATCGCTTAGATTAACGGTAATAGGGGAATCATCTACTGAGCTTGCTAAATTGTAACGACCACTTTCAAGGGCAGTCATATAAATGACTGGTTTTAGTAGTGAGCCGACTTGACGCTTGGCATCAACAGCACGATTAAAGCCGGTAAACTCACTACCACTACCCACCACAGCTACCAGCTCTCCAGTCTCAGGGTTAGCACTAACTAAAGCGCCCTCCAGATCCTTGGCTTGACTGCTACCACGGCGCAGCTCACCAAGTTTTTGCTCAACCGCTTTATCTGCGGCAAGCTGAGTGATAGGGTTTAGGGTGCTAATGATCGTCAATCCCTCGTTTTTTAGGTCATCAGCGTAATAAACGTCATTGAGCTCACGCTTGACTATATCTAAGAAATCAGGGAAAAGGCTCTTACCTTCAACAGGTTTATCAACCACACCCAAAGGCTGCTCGATAGCTTTGTCGTACTCAGCTTGGGTGAGCATGCCAAGGGTAAGCATGTTATTTAGCACGGTATCGCGACGCGCTTTAGAGTCGTTAGGATGGCGGCGCGGGTTATAGACACTGGGGCCTTTAGCCATACCGACCAATAAAGCCTGCTGATCGGTACGCAGCTCACTTAGTGGCTGATTAAAATAAAACTGTGAAGCTAGGCCAAAACCATTGATGGAACGATTACCGTTTTGACCTAAGTAAATCTCATTTAAATAGGTCTGCAATATCTCATCTTTACTATAATGCAGCTCTAGTAGCACCGCCATGAGTGCTTCATTGGCTTTACGCTTTAGGGTGCGATCAGAATTTAGATAGAAGTTTTTGATGAGCTGCTGGGTGATGGTTGAGCCGCCCTGCATAGAGCCGCCAGAGAAATTATTGAGTACCGCGCGCGCGATACCGCGGATAGAGACCCCTTTATGCTCATAAAACCCGCGATCTTCGGTCGCAATCAAAGCATCAATCAGCGGCTGCGGTACCTCGTCTAAAGAAACAACCAAGCGATCCTCATTACTATCAGGATAAATACCGCCAATATTTACCGGCTCAAGGCGTAAAATCCCCATTTTGTTGGGTTCGGTACTTTGGATGGACTGAATTTTATTATTTGAGATCGTCATTTTAATGACTTGTTCTTTATCGATGTCGTTGGCGCTATAAGTAAAACCGCGCGTATGGATAAAATAGTCACTGCCTGACTTATAAAAACTACCCGTGCGGTCATAAGCTTTGTTGTTGCTGTAATTGAGCAGCTCAAGCCAAGTCTCGATAGTGTTTTTATCAACAGCTGCACCTTGATATAACTCAAGGGGCTGTGAATATACTTTGGCAGGAATATCCCAGCGTTTACCCTCAAACTTATGGGTAATCGTACGATCGAGCTTGACTAAGTATAGCGCCAATAGCACCATACCAACGATGATAATAATCAATAAAAGGCTGCTAAATACCAAGCCACGTTGCTGCGAGGGCGGCGTATTTATGACAGACTTAGGCGAATTTGATAGAGTAGAATGGGGTTTTTGCACTTATAGAGTACCGTGTTGAGATTAAAAAACTGCCTCATAATGACGCAAATTGACAAAATTTTCAATCTATCATCATAGACTTAGGCATTTATTAGTTTTGAGTTTAACGGACTATCGTAACTATCGATCAGATTAGACTGCAATTGGCTTTTAATTTGAACCTTGAATGCCATATAAGATAACAATCTATACGCAGCAAAACGATGTTTTTTG
Organism: Psychrobacter sp. M4; assembly: GCF_055699795.1. NCBI lineage: Bacteria > Pseudomonadati > Pseudomonadota > Gammaproteobacteria > Moraxellales > Moraxellaceae > Psychrobacter > Psychrobacter sp. M4. The sequence continues at coordinate 1,248,242 of NZ_CM146740.1, forward strand.
TATGAATTAATGCGCGCTATGTTGCTGTTAGCCCCAGTATCAGCATTATTATTATAAGCATTGATACTTAAACAAAGAAGTTAGTGGTTAGTTTAAGATAATCGTCAGCCAAATCGGTCTAAAGGAAGTAATCGCGACTATGTCCATTGCCTCGCCACCAGCGTCTCACTATGATAACTCTATTACCCAAGGTTTAGTGTTGCCCCTTGAGGGCCACTGTTTTCACTGTGGTGATCCAGTGCCGCAGCCGCCTTTTTATACAGAGGTGCTAGGGCAGGCACGCGCGATGTGCTGTATGGGCTGCCAGCTTGCCTCGCAAAGTATCGTTGAGGCGGGACTGGAGCAATATTATCTGGATCGCTCGGAGATTAATCGTACAGCAAGTTTGCCAACCCAACTGACGCGCCTTGAAGCTTACGATCACGACGAGATCAAAGCGCAGTTTGTATACGCGCAAGGTGGCTTTTCAGTCGCTGAGTTGTCGGTTAATAACTTGCGCTGCGCGGCATGTACTTGGCTAATTGAGTCGCGGCTCTATGAGATTGACGGTATTAGTAAATGCCAAGTCAATCTAACCAATCAGCGTATGCGCGTGATCTGGGACGAGGCTAAACTGCCTATTAGTCGTATTTTAGCGGTTATCAACGAGATTGGCTATGACGCCAAGCCTTATCGACAAGACACGCATGAGGCGATGCTAGCACGGCACAACAATCAGATGCTTCTGCGTCTTGGTATCGCAGCTCTCGGTGCTATGCAGGCGATGATGTACGCGGTCGCTATCTATTTCGGTGAGTACAGCGATATGCTGATATTTCAGCGTGATTTTTTGCGCTGGGTGTCTTTATTTGTCAGCACGCCGGTGTTCTTTTACGCAGGCTTACCGTTTTTTACCTCAGCATGGTCAGCCATCCGCGCCCGTCAAGTAAATATGGATGTGCCAGTTAGTGTTGCTTTGGTAGTGACTTTTTTCGCCAGCCTTTATGCCACAGTTACAGGGCAGGGCGAGACGTATTATGACTCAGTTAGTATGTTTATTTTCTTTTTGCTAGCGGGGCGCTATATTGAACACAATGCGCGCTTAAAAGCGGCGACTATGGCCAATGATTTGGTGGTAATTGAGCCGACGCTAGTGCAAAAAATTGATGAAGATAAAGCCGCCGCTGAGCATATCTTAGCACAGCCAAGTTTGGTGTCTGATGCTACGCCCAGTTTTATGCAAGATATTGATGCCGATATACAGGCTATTACTAAGCAGATCGCTACTCACTGGCAAAAAAGTCGTCAGCAGACTTTAGAGACACAGGCTGTAGCTCAAGAGCGTGTTTTAGAAGAAAAAGAGATGGTGACGGCGCAAAGTCTTCAGGTTGGCGATATTATCATGATTGAGGCTGGTGCTGAAATTATTAGTGATGGTGTTTTACTGAGTGACATAGCTACGGTATCGCAAAGCTTACTGACGGGTGAGGGCGATCTTATTACCAAGCATGCAGGCGACTATATTGTGGGCGGCGCGCAAAATGACAGTCAACCGTTCATAATGCTAGTTACGGCACTGCCACAAGACAGTCAGATGGGACTAATTGATAGGCTGATGAATCGGGCGATGAGCGAAAAACCAAAGCTTGCGCAGCAGGCCGATAAGCTAGCACGTTGGTTTGTAGCTCGTATTTTGGTGTTATCCGTATTGGTGTTTATCGGTTGGTATGTTGTTGATCCCAGCCAAGCGATCTGGGCAACGGTGGCAGTATTGGTTGCCACTTGTCCTTGCGCTTTATCTTTGGCAACGCCCATTGCGCTTACGGTCGCAACCAACCGATTGGCAAGCTATGGCTTTTTGACTACGCGTGGTCATACGCTACAAACCTTGGCTGAGATTACCCATGTTGCTTTTGATAAAACTGGCACTCTAACTTATGGTAAGCCCAATTTATTAACTATTGAATTAATAGCCTCGAGTGATTCTTTAGCGACAACGACAAAGTATAAAAACCATCAATCAGACGAATCAAGACAAGACCAGCTGTTATCGATAGCAGCTGCCTTAGAAGTGGGTAGTCGTCATCCTATTGCGCACGCGCTACTAACCGCTGCTTATAAAATACATCTACCAGCCACACAAGACTTGACGCATTATCCAGCAGGTGGCGTGGAAGCGGTTATCGATGACGAGCTATACCGTATCGGTCATATTGATTTTGCCCTAGACAAAATAAAGGCTAGAACAAAAGCTGTAACGATAGATGGAACAACTGGGAACACTGCTAATAAGAATACTCTTGATGATGTTACCATTGATTTAAAAGCCCATCGTGCCAGCTCAGCAGTGGTGTTGTCTTGTTATAAGTCTGAGCAGTGGCAAGCGCTAGCCTGTTTTTATTTCAATGATAAGGTACGTGATACGGCTAAGTCGACGCTCGATAAGCTCAAAGCTTTAGACATTGAGTCAGTGATGCTTACAGGCGATCCAAGCCCGCAAGCGCTAGCTATGGCTGAATCTTTGGGTATGCAATCAGCTTATAACGGCCTGTCGCCGATGGACAAGGTCGATCATATTAAAAACTTGCAAGCAAAAAATGCAGTGGTATTGATGGTAGGAGATGGTATCAATGATGCGCCAGTATTGGCTGCTGCAGACGTGTCAACCTCTATTGCTGGCGCCGCAGATCTAGCACAGGTTTCAAGCGACAGTATCATTTTAAACGGTCAGATTGAGGCAATTACCGCCGCCAAACGCATCGCGGATAAAACAGAGCGCATCATTAGACAAAACTTTCGCTGGGCGCTTGGCTATAACGGTATCGTGTTGCTGCCAGCCGTCTTTGGTTATGTGCCGCCTTGGCTTGCCGCTATTGGTATGTCACTAAGCTCGCTACTGGTAGTGCTCAATGCACTACGTTTAAAACGTGCTTAAAGATATGATCTAAAAGCTATAATCTAAAATCTTTGCCTATAAAAAACGGCCTATTATGAATAACAGGCCGTTTTGGTTTAAGTCGTATTATTTTAGCTAATTAGTCTTGTAGATAGCTTAGCAGACGCAGGAACTCAATGTACATCCACACTAGAGTCGCTACGATACCGACACTAAATATCCATTCATAATCTTCAGAGACACCAGCTGCTACGCCGCGCTCGATATTATCAAAATCAAGCAATAAGCTAAATGAGGCGATGACAATGACAAATAAGCTAAAGCCAATAGCGATCATGCCGCCATCAAATAAGAACGGTAAGCTTGAGCCAAACAAAATAAAGCCCCACTGCACCACATACAAAATCATAATGGCAAATACAGCTGACATCATGATAGAGCGGAATTTATCAGTAACTTTGACCAAACCTGAGCGATATAACCCTAGCATTACTGCCGCTGTGACAAAGGTTGCACATAGTGCTGTTAAAGGCACGCTTGGGTACATACTCATAAAGATCATGGAGATGCCGCCCAAAAATAAACCTTCTAACAAAGCGTAGGGAACAGCTAACTTTTTTGCCATATGTGGCTTAAAAATCATAAAAAACGCTAGACCAACACCAGCAAACATGCTGATAATCGCTGTCATATAAATAAAATTGCTAGACAAACCAGCAGCAATGGCATAAAAGAAAAAGCCTAAACCAGAGAGTGCTGACAAGCCTAAAAGCATGGTCGTTTTTTGTACCACGCCTTTAACGGTCATCGGCTCACCACCGACCGCAAGTTCAGCGCGACTGACAATAGGATTTGCCATATATAAGTCCTCGATAAAAATGAAATAAATGTAAGCTACTTTAGCAAAACTGCTATTATTGTCAACTGTGTTTACGTGACAATAGTCAAGGTTCAGCGCTATTGTTTATCAGCTCATAAAAGCTGATCTATAGCCATACCAAGTAGCAAAGCTCCGCACTATCAATCCATCCAAAGCTGAATAGACATAAAAGATGCGAATGATGATTTATATATGGGGCTGATTACGACAGTTAACAACGATAATTGATAAAACATGCTAGTTTAACGGCTCAATTATCGCTATTATTGCTTATTTAACATTTTTAACGTCACTTTGTGTTTTTTGTCATTTATTCTAAAGTTATGCCGAGTCGTTTTATGGAAAACTCAGCGCAGTCAGCAAGATTGCCGCACTTACATGAATCAGAGTTGTTTCACGCTATCAAGAACCCTGCGTTTCGCCGTATTGGTCTTATGGGCCGTGCTGGCAAGCGTAGCGTAATCAAAAGCCTTCTTCAGGTATCTCAGACCGTCAATGAGATGGGTCTGACTTTAGTCATGGATATGAAAACAGCTAACCTACCTACTTTAGACCTTAGCAATATCGAAAAGGTCAAAATAGTTAAACGTAGTTTGATTGGCGAGATTTGCGATTTGGTTATTGTAGTAGGGGGTGACGGCTCAATCCTTCATGCCGCTGAAGCATTGGCCCGTTATCGCGTGCCAGTATTGGGAGTTAATCGTGGTCGCCTTGGGTTCTTGGCAGATGTCAAGCCAAACGAGGTTGCTTTTAAGCTGCGGCAAGTCTTGATGGGCGATTATCAATTAGATCACCGGTTTTTATTGACCATGGAGATACGTGAAGGGCGCGACATTATTCATGAAGATATGGCTCTTAATGACGTAGTGTTGCATGCTGGTAAATCGGTACATATGATCGATTTTCAGATGAAAATAGACGGCCAAGACGTCTATCGCCAACACAGTGATGGTTTGATCGCAGCGACACCAACGGGGTCTACCGCTTATGCGCTCTCAGGCGGCGGTCCTATTATTCATCCTAGTATGGATGCTATTTGTTTAGTACCTATGCATCCTCACACTTTATCAAGCAGACCAATTGTGGTGAGCGGCAACAGTGAGGTTTGTATTCGTATTCATGAAGACAACCGTACTCAACCAATGGTTAGCGCTGATGGCAAAGCCAGCGTGCCTCTAGAGCAAAACCAGCGTCTATATATTCGAAAACACCCTGACAAACTTACTTTGCTACACCCACCAGGCTTTGAGTTTTATGAGGCTTGTCGTACTAAGCTGCACTGGAACGTCCATGCTGAGGAGTTCAGTCTAGATGTTGATGATGATATTATGGATGATGAATAATAGACATACTATAAACTGAATATAAATAGCGAAAGGAGAGTAGGTAGTATGGACAAACAGACAATATTAAGCAGCCTAACGCCTGAGATAGTCGATAAATTTCGTGAAGCTATTGAGCTTGGTAAGTGGCCGGACGGTCGTAAGTTAACCGCAGAGCAGCGCGAAACTTGTATGCAGGCGGTCATGATTTGGGAGCACGAGCATCTGCCCCCAAGCGAGCGCACAGGCTTTATTCATAAACCTGTAAAAGAAGATGGCAGCGTAGTCGGCGCTGACTGTGATGTTGAACATGAGCAGCATTATCCTAATTTGCCCAATCCTACAGGTGCCATTCAACCTGTCAAGTTTCGTGATAAATAAAGCATGATGAATAAAGAAAGTTGCTCATAATAAAAAGGCCACACTATGATTTGCTAGTGGGGCCTTTTTACTAGTGACAGATCATAACTACACGCTCGTAGTATCAACATCTGGACGTAAAGTTAAAGGGTTCTTTTCCATCAAAAACCCTTGCCAGCCCCAATGCAAAAAGTTACGTATGTTGGCATGATCGGTACCATTAGGAGTCGCTCTTACCTTTTCGTAATGTTCACCAAACAAGGTGAGCGTATCTAGTTGATTTAGATTGTGATGCTTTGCAAAACCGAAAATCTTGGCACTGCCTTCACTCTCACCTGCTGCATTGTGCACCATGCCATTTACAAATGGTGCAGGCGAATAACGATAAAAGTCATCGATAAAGCTGATAACATCATTGAACCCAATGGCCTTTTTATTCAAACCATTAAGTAATGCTGATACGTCTGATCGGCGGATACTCATAATTCAATAACCTCAAAGCAGATTAAATTAGCGATTAAAATAGTCTTCGTCATCGAATGAAGGCGCAAAGCTACCTTGCTCAAGATGCTGCAGCTGCGACTGCGCAGAACGCTCTTGTTGAATACGTTGATAGATCTCTTCGCGGTGCACAGCAATATCTTTAGGTGCATTAACACCGATACGTACCTGATTACCTTTAACCCCTAGAACGGTTACACTGACTTCGTCGCCAATCATCAAGGTTTCGCCTACGCGGCGGGTTAAAATTAGCATGCGTCACACTCCTTATGTCGCAATAAAAAATAGTTACTCATTATATTGTATCTCAATTTCAGAATATCACTAGGCTAGCTACTATATGATGTTTGTTATATTGAATCGTTCTATTTTTATAATAAAGCGTCTTATCTTAATTCATTATAATAAAATAGAGATATGATCCAAAACACTGCAAACAACAAGAATAGTTAAGTCTGTGATAATAGGTAAGTTCATTTAGCCCAAATGAACAGTCCATTATAAGTACCCAAGCAAACAGTGTCACGACTTTTAACAAAACTGTTGGGTAAATAGTCCATCCCGATAACAAACACAGAATCGTGATAGACCATATTAGTAAATAAGTAACAGGACTTAACTTTGTAGTGATAAGTCGTCGATATGTTTATTGACCAGCTACTTTACTATCCCCTTCTGTACGATCAAGACCGAAAGCAGTATGGAGTGATTTAACAGCTTTTTCTAGATACTGTTCTTGAATAAGAACCGATACTTTAATCTCGCTGGTCGATATCATTTGAATGTTTATGTTGTTTTCAGCTAAGGTTTGGAACATGAGGCTGGCAACACCTGCATGAGAGCGCATACCAACGCCAACCAAAGAGACTTTGACGACTTCGCTATTACCGGTGACCTCTTTGGCGCCAATCTCATCTTTTACTTCATCGTTGAGCACCTTTAGTGCCTTGTCCATATCGCTACGGTTGACGGTAAAGCTAAAGTCAGTAGTACCGTGGGTAGATACATTTTGGACGATCATATCGATTTCGATATTAGCGCGGCCAATTGGGGTCAAGATAGCTGAGGCAATACCAGGGTGATCAGGGACACCGCGCACCACGATTTTTGCTTCATCGCGATTAAAGGCGATACCTGAGATAACTGCTTGTTCCATACTGTCCCCTTCGTCTATTGTAATTAAAGTGCCCACGTTGTTCTTGAAATCATCATCAAAGCTACCATCGTTGTTTTCATCAAAGCTTGATAAAACCCGCAGCGGTACACCATACTTGCCAGCAAACTCTACTGAACGAATTTGCAAGATCTTTGAGCCAAGGCTTGCCATCTCTAGCATCTCTTCAAAGGTGATCTTTTCAAGTTTTTTAGCTTTTGAGGTGACGCGTGGATCGGTAGTATAGACGCCATCAACGTCGGTATAAATCTGACATTCATCCGCGCCTAGTGCTGCGGCAATAGCCACGCCGGTAGTGTCAGAGCCACCGCGTCCTAAAGTAGTAATATTGTCCTCATTATCAATACCTTGAAAGCCTGCGACAATGACAATATTACCAGCATCCAATTGCTGACGAATATTTTTATCATCAATACTTTCAATGCGGGCTTTATTATGCGCCGCATCGGTTTTGATGGCGACCTGACGACCTGTAAACGAGCGCGCACCAATGCCAAGCTCTTTGATAGCCATCGCTAGTAAGGAGATAGATACCTGTTCACCTGTTGAGACCATTTGATCGTATTCACGAGGATCGGGCTGCGTGCTAATCTGACGCGCTAAATCAATTAGGCGATTGGTTTCACCACTCATAGCAGAGACCACAACAATGATTTGATGACCATTATCGTGCCAACGTTTAACTCGTTTGGCGACGTTTTTTATGCGATCAATACTGCCCATTGAGGTGCCGCCATATTTTTGTACTATTAACGCCATAGGATGGTTACCTGTTTTTGTTGGTGGTCGTCTATCACTTAGTGTTGATTAGAACGGGTAGATAAGAATTATGCCTCAACTTGATCATATCTCTTGATGTTATAGCTAGATATAAGTTTGAGTGGGCACTGTTATATCATATAAATTCGACAAATTTAAGTCGTAACTGCATTTAGATATATGGCGATTGGTTATAAGGGTTATAACCAATCGCACCGTTAACCGAAATATTTGACTAAATTTGAGCAGTTTAAATACTAGTTAGCTAAGCTGCGCCGCCAGCCAATTTGGCAGAGCATCGATAACTGTCTTAGTGTTATCTGCCTTAGGCGCGCCGCCCTGAGCGTAATCAGGCTTGCCGCCACCTTTACCGCCAAGCTCGCTTGCTAAATGACGGATAATGTCGCCCGCTTTAATACGCGAGGTGACCGATTTAGCCACGCTTGCCGCTAGCGCTAATTGATCGTCTTTATCACCAATCAGTACAATGACGCTATCAGGCAGTTTCGATTTGACATCATCCATAAGGGGGCGAATGGACTTGCCGTCAATACCGGATAAAGTGCTGATCAGCACAGGTGTACCAGCGATGGTTTGCACCTCATCGAGTAAATTAGTGGCTTGTGCACTGGCTATTTTTTGCTGCAAACGCTCAAGCTCTTTTTCAAGCTTGCGCTGATTATCGCTCATCACTTGCACACGTGTGGCAACCTCCGGACGTTTAACTTTTAGTTGTCCTGCTAAAGTACTTAGCTGCGCATCATTTTGCTGAATATATTTAATAGCGCCCATACCCGTGACAGCCTCAACACGGCGGATACCGGCAGCAATACTAGCCTCACTAGTTATTTTAAATAGCCCAATATCGCCAGTACGCTCAACATGTAGCCCGCCGCACAGCTCAATAGAGAAAGGGTGACGTTTGCCATCAACGATATCTTCTGTGCCCATCGTTAACACACGTACCTCATCACCATATTTTTCGCCAAATAGGGCGACTGCGCCTTTATCCATGGCTTCATCGATAGACATATTTTCGATACGTGCTGGGGTGTTGGCTTGGATCTGCTCATTGACTAAACGCTCGATACGGATAATCTGGGCAGGCGTTACTGGTTTATCATAAGCAAAGTCAAAGCGCAGTACGTCACTTGATACCAACGAGCCTTTTTGTGAGACGCTATCGCCTAAGACTTCACGTAGGGCGGCATGAAGCAGGTGCGTCGCTGAATGGTTTTTAGCGCTAGCGGCACGTATACTAGAGAGTACCTGTGCCTCTGCAGTTTGATTGGTACTGATGGTGCCCATACTGACGACACCATAATGGATAATCGCTTGACCGGATTTTTTGGTGTTTTGTACCTCGAAAACACCGGAAGCCGTACGAATCTCACCAAGCTCGCCCACTTGTCCGCCGCCCTCAGCATAAAATGGAGTACGGTCCAGGACAATAACTCCCTCGTCTCCTTCTGCTAAGCTATCAGCCGTCTGACCGTCTTGATATAGAGCAATCAGACTAACGTTATTTTCTTCTAATTGCTGATAACCAATGAACTCAGTAGGATTGTCTACTTGAATCACACTGCTATAATCGACGTCAAATTTGCCTGCATCGCGCGCGCGTTCGCGCTGTGCTTGCATGTGTTCATCAAATTCTTCTTCGTTAATAGCAATACCGCGCTCGCGGGTGATATCAGCAGTCAAATCTAGCGGAAAACCGTAAGTATCATAGAGCTTAAAGGCTGCTGCGCCGGAGAGAATATCACCCTCTTGCAAATCTTCAAGCTCGCTTGATAGCAAGCGTAGTCCTTGCGCGAGTGTCTTGGCAAATTGTGCTTCTTCTTTTTGAATAGCATTTTCAATCATGCTTTGCTTATTCTTAAGCTCAGGGTAAGCGTCGCCCATCTCCTGAGCCAAAGGCGCCACCATTTTATAAAAGAAATCACTCTCTGCGCCAAGCTTATTACCGTGACGCACGGCGCGGCGAATAATACGGCGTAGCACATAACCGCGCCCTTCATTACTAGGCATAACACCATCAGCAATCAAAAATGCTACGGCACGAATGTGATCAGCAATGACTTTTAGGGAGGCCTGTTGCTGGTTTTCAACCTCTAGAATTTGGGCAGCAGCATCCATTAAATGGACGAATAAATCGATTTCGTAATTACTATGCACGCCTTGCATAATGGCACTCAGGCGCTCAAGTCCCATGCCAGTATCGACACTAGGTGCAGGGAGCGGGGTCATACTGCCATCTTTTTGGCGATTAAACTGCATAAACACGCAGTTCCAAATCTCAATATAACGATCGCCATCTTCTTCCGGTGTACCCGGTAGACCACCCTCAACTTCAGGCCCATGATCATAAAAGACTTCGGTACAAGGGCCACAAGGTCCAGTATCACCCATCGTCCAAAAGTTATCAGAGGCATAAGGCGCGCCTTTATTATCACCGATACGAATGATACGCTCCGCCGGCAAACCGATCTTTTTATGCCAAATATCAAAGGCCTCGTCATCGGTCTCATAAATGGTGACATAAAGACGGTCTTGATCAAGCGCCAACCACTCATCAGCGGTTAAAAACTCCCAAATATAAGCAATACCTGCTTCTTTAAAATAATCGCCAAAGGAGAAGTTGCCGAGCATCTCAAAAAACGTATGGTGACGAGCCGTGTAGCCGACATTGTCTAAATCGTTGTGTTTGCCGCCGGCGCGCACGCATTTTTGTGAGGTGACCGCGCGCGTATAGTCACGCGTCTCCATACCCAAAAAAGTCTCTTTGAACTGGTTCATACCGGCATTGGTAAATAGCAACGTCGGGTCGTTATGCGGAATCAGACTTGATGAGGCAACAGGGGTATGCTGTTTGCTTATAAAAAAATCAATAAAAGCTTTACGAATATCGGCTGAGCGAAAGGGCTGGCTCACAGCGGCTCCTTAGTGCAGTAGGATTAAAATAATATGTAATTGAAATAATAATAGAAATAAATTAAATAATTTTGCCAGCGATTTTAGCATAAACGCCGAGGTTGTTGATATAGGAGATATAGTTGCAGCCTTGAGTAACTATGTAAAATCAATGAGTATAAGCCATCAATTGGTCAAAATCGCCGCATCAGTTTTATCAAGCTTATCTGCAATAAGGGGATTGGATTCAATGACCTGTACTGGTACATAACGCAATTGCAATTTGATAGGGGAGTCATTAGAAAAGTTATCAGCCATATCTTGTACAATTAAAGCCTCAATCTGGCGTACATCGTAAGAGCTTGGCGTAGTCTCGCCGCGAATAACGGCACGAATGGTTAAACGTTCACCCGTATTGTCAAACTGGGTATTGGTCAGCACATTACCTTTATTGATAAAATGATTGTTAATCGCTGTTTTGACATTGTTCTCAAAGGTTTGTTGATTGGCATTTTTATTTAAGTTAATGGTTAAGTAAGTACCCAACCCCGCCAATAGTAACAAGGTTACTGCATTACGCCGACAAAAAGTATAAAAAGTATGAGTTTTATAATCATCATCGACCAAGCGGCGAAAGCCCAATAACCATAACACCAAAGCATTGGTAAATTGAATGGCAATAATATTGGTGATGGCCAAAAGTAGTGCGCCAAGTCCTAGCTGCATCTCGCCATTAGCAAATAGTATTCCGCTAGCAGCTAGCGGTGGCACCAAAGCGGTTGCGACCGCGACGCCAACGACAGCAACAGACAAGTGCGGTGATACCATCGCATAAGCACCAGCAGTACCGCCTGCTAGAGCAATCATCAAATCCATAGAGGTGGGCTGAGTACGTGATAGTATCTCGGCGGTCAGTGGCTGCTCGTTATGCAGCCAGCCTACTATAAAGCCTACCAATACCACTAAAGACACGCCAGCTGTCACGGTAAACAACGATTTACGCAGTAAAGGCATACGGTGGTCAATGATAGCTAGTGCTATACCAGTGATAGGCCCAAGCATCATAGCTACTAGCATCGCACCGATAACTACAGCCGCTGAATTGGCTACCAATCCGTAGCTGGCGATGATAGCGGACAGCACATTCATAATGAAGTACATTTTGCTTGGCAAAGCATTGGCTTCAATTTTGACCCGCACCTCGGGGTAATCTACTTTTTGATTGCTAAATTGCTCAGCAATAAACTGTTTATAAGACTCAAGTTTGGATTCCTTTTCTTTTTCAACAGCTTCTTGTTTCTCCTCTTCGGTTGGGTAGGCTTCTGAATCAAGCTGCTTTTGACTGGCTGGATTTTTATTATCAAGGCTATTTTCAGCAGCGCCACTTTTACCAATGCTGTCCTCACTAATACTATCTTCATTAATAGGCTCCGCACTGATCGCAGCCTCACTATTGTTGTCGTTAGAGTTTTGTTCATCAGCATTATTTTTTACTGCTTTAGCTCCAGCTTGTCTTTGAGTCTCTACAGCTTCATCAAATTTTTCCTCAATTTCTGGGGTCTCTACAGTAGCAATAACTACATCGGGACTGGGTGAGGTCATAGTTATTTGTGACTCGGGCGCTTTGGCATCTTCGGTTACTACTTCGCTATCCTGTTCCGCTTCTGTTTCTCCTACGTCCTCATGCTGAGCATCTGAGTTATCAATATGGTCAATCAAAGGTTGGCGAGCCAATTGCGCGTCATTATCTACACTAGTTTTTAATACTTCATCCCTATGACCGTCTATATCGGTAGCGTGATCGTCATCTAGTAAGGATTCGGCAGTAGATAAAAATGGAGAGGAATTGTGGCTGGATAGAGTCATGGCAACAGCACTTTCGTAGAGAACAAAGAGAATAATTATTGTAATAGAAGAGTGACAAAAGTGTAGCTTTTTTTATGACTGAATAATGTTGCTGGAGGTATGGAGAGATTAAGACTTAAATGCAGAAGATATTAAAAGTAAGGGTAGTAGACTTTATAAAGAGGAAAAAACAGGAGATAGTATCAACGATTAAAAATGAATATAGAATTGATGGGTTGCTAAGTTATTTACTGTTTGCCAGTAGCTAGTTAACAGTAGCTAGGAATCTAAAAATTACTAACAGATAAGTCCCTAATAATAACATGGTTTTATAGACAAGTGATAGAGTATTAATAGCTTGCAAGTCAAGGTCAATAGCTTACTTTCTATGTGGATTTAGTGTATAACTATAGGTATACCCACATAAATTATAAGGTTTAAACTATGAACTGGCCTCTATTTTCGATGATTTATTCTATGGCAGCGACCGTTATCGTTGGTTTGCTTATCATTACTGCTTTAGTTACTGGATTCAATGAGATTCCCCATATTCAAATTGCAGTAGTCGTTGGACTTTTGGTCTCTATTCCAGCGGGATTATTCTTTACTAAAAAAATTGCTAACATTACTGGTGACGAAGAAGAAAACGGCCACCGAGTATAATACGTTTATAGCAATCAGCACTTGTGATAATTGAAGAATTGTTACTCTTTAAAGCAGACCGTTAGAAGCTGCTTTTTTAATGGATGTTAAGATGAATAACCTTTAAGCAATAAAAAAGACCTTCATAAAAAGGTCTTTTAATTTTATTTATAATAATAGTGCTATAAGACAAGCTTATTTTTGAGGAGCACTTAATTATCTTAGTTCAACTTTAGCACCGTTTTCAATATTAGCATAGACCTCAAGCACGTCCCAGTTAGTCAGACGAACACAGCCTGCTGATGCTTGGCGGCTAATGCCTTCAGGTTTGGGCGAGCCGTGAATACCATAAGAAGGTTTTGATAACCCCATCCACACCACGCCCACTGGATTATTCGGTCCTGGTGGTAACATGTGTACTTTCTTGTCGCTGCCTTCACCAACGGTGGCCTTATACCAAGGCATTTTGACTCTATTGATGATTTTAAAAGTACCCTGCGGCGAAGGGGTGGCATCACTACCGATCGTGGTAGGATAAGTGGCTACGAGTTTATCACCGTTATAAGCATAAAGGGTCTTACTTGCCTTGTCAGCCACGACGCGGTTAATGCGCTCATTGAGCGGCGTACGCGTATTTAAGACCGTAATCGTCTCCCCAGCTTCGTACTTTTTGTTTTTATTTAGCTTATCGAGGTAGCGTACATCCATATGGAAACGCTCAGCGAGCATCTCTTTGATGTCTTGATAATATAGGCCTTTCATTTTTGACTTGGCCTCTGAACCTGAAGGCGTCGTTGCAAAATTGGTATTAATATCCTCATCAGTCAAGGTATAAGTGACCAGTACTGGTTTATTGGCAGGAATATTTTTGGTTAAGGCATTCCAAGTTTTTTGGTCAAGCTTACCATTAGCTGGCAGACCTTTCATCGTTTGGAAATTAGTTAACGCTTTTTTACTATTCATACCCCAGCCGCCATCAACAGGGCCCGGCGATGCGTGGTTCCAATCGAGCAAAGCTTGCATCTTGATAGTCATTGCTGAATTGACATTCATATTTGGTGACCACGTAGCATTGTTTACTTGCTGCGCGTAACTTGACAAATCAAGAGTAGTATAAGTTTTGCCGTCTTTATCCACGATACTTTTGATTGATGAGTCATCGTTAATGTCTTGGCGCTGTACGTTAATAGGTGCTTCAAATGTCAATGAATCTGCAGCACTATCAGACAAGGCGCCGCTAGGATTAGCGACCGCTTGGCCTTCGCTGATGTCATCAGTGCGCTCAGCATATTCATCTTTACGTGTCAGCTCCTCAGCACTCATGTTGTCGACGATCACCGCCTCAGAAGCTGATCTTTGCTCACGCTTGTTGTCAATCAATTGACCCATACGATCCGTAGATTGAGGTTTGATCTTGGGCATCGTAACAGGTTCGTTAGTATTAAAAGGGTTATTATCATCTAAGGTAGGCGTATCAATTGACCTATCCGTATCGATTGAGGTACTACGACTTTCCTGCACATCAAGGCTCGCTAGCACAGCCATACTAGGTAGTTTTTTAGTTGTGCGTACTGGTAGAGCACGTGTGTTATTATTGGTCGTAGCAGCGTCTTTATAAGCAGTGCTAGTATCATTAGACGCAGCGAAGACGCTGATATTTAGGCTAGCGCCGAGGACAGCGATAGACATAGCAGTCATAAGTGGTCTTATTTTGAACTTTGTTTTCATCATATCTAATCACATCTGATAATTATAATGGGGCTATTATGCGCATAATTTGGATGCTACGCAAACTTTTGACACATCTTTTTGTAGTACTGAAATACTAAGCGTCAGATGCTGACGTATTGACTACAAACAAGTGAGACTTGGCTAATAGTATCACTACTATATTGCGTGAATTATTCGTATAGCAAGGCTATAGTAAGGTACTAACGCATATAAAGTTCACAATAATAAGCAACCATTAATTGGTGATAGCCATTGGCGCTCTATAACGTTTGCGTCTATAATGCTAAGCAGTTTTTCATTCAAGTCACAAGTTTTTAATCAAAGGTGCGATATGTCAGAAGACCAAGTAATGAGCGCAGAAGATTTTCAAAATCAACAGCTTGACCACAACGAGTACTTTGATGAAGACGATTTTGAAAATTCGGAATTAGATTCACAGGATAGTGAGTTTGCCGCTTTGCACAGTGAGCTTGTAGAAGCACATGAACAGTTATTTAGTATTCGCGATTTTATTCGTTTTGCTGTGACGCAGTTGCGTAACTACGATGTGGTTGTCGCGCAAGGTACGACTGATGAGTTTGCTGAGGCATCTGCTATCGTTTTGCATTCTTTATCTTTAGATTGGGCGGCAAACGAGCAGATACTTGATTGCCGTCTGACTAATTCAGAGAAGCAAATGGTACTAAGCTTACTAGAAGCACGTATCACAGATCGTAAGCCTTTGAGCTACCTGATTAATCTAGCTTATTTTTGTGATTTGCCGTTTTATGTTGATGAGCGCGTCCTAATTCCGCGCTCGCCAGTTGCTGAATTGATCCGCCAACAGTTTTATCCTTATTTTGAGGTCAATGAGCTTGCTAAACCGCTTGGGACTGTAATGAATGCGGCTATGGCAAATGAGCAGCCAGCCGTATTTTATGACCATGGTCTTGAGGTAAAGCAGCTGTCGCAGCCCGAGCGCATTTTAGATTTGTGTACCGGTTCGGGCTGTATTGCTATTGCTCTTGCTACGCGCTTTGTCGATGCGCTAGTTGATGCCGCTGATATTGATAAAGGCGCGCTGGAAGTTGCTATGGTCAACGTCGATCATCATGATCTAAGTCATCAAGTCAATGTGATTGAGTCCGATTTATTTGCAAAAATACCAGCGGATCATCAATACGAGCTGATCGTTACCAATCCGCCCTATGTCGATGCGGCGATTATGGCCGACTTGCCGCCTGAATTCTTGTATGAGCCTGAGCAAGCACTCGCAGCTGGTCAAGATGGACTAGATTTGGTACATCGCATCTTATTTGAAGCACCGGATTATCTTAGTCCTGAAGGTTTACTAGTTTGCGAAGTGGGCGATAGTGAATGGGCGCTCAACCAAGCTTATCCTGATATACAATTTGATTGGTTAAGATTTGCCCATGGTGGTCATGGGGTTTTTGCTATTACTTATGATGAGCTCATGGAGCATCGAGCGCTGTTTGCTCGTTATGTAGAACTACTAGATGATGGTCAGTAGAGATAAGGCGTAGTGATAAACAGTAGCGATAAATAAACCTCCAATAACAGATTTAAACTATTCAAGGGAAGATATGGCAGGCAACAGTATAGGAAAGCTTTTTTGCGTGACTACGTGCGGTGAGTCGCATGGCGCTGGTCTGATGGCAATCGTCGATGGCGTACCGCCAGGGTTAGAATTATCTGAAGCTGATTTGCAAGTTGACTTAGACCGCCGTAAGCCCGGTACTTCTAAATATGCCACTCAGCGCCGTGAGTCTGATGAGGTTGAGATTATATCTGGAGTATTTGAAGGTCGAACCACAGGAACGTCCATCGGCCTCTTGATTCGCAATACCAATCAAAAATCCAAAGACTATAGCGATATCAAGGATACTTTTCGCCCAGGGCACGCTGACTATACTTATAGTATGAAATATGGTTTTCGCGACTATCGCGGCGGCGGACGTTCCTCAGCTCGCGAAACTGCTATGCGCGTGGCAGCTGGCGCAATCGCTAAGAAGTACTTGCAAGATCGATTGGGCGTACAAATTCATGGCCATGTCACTCAAATCGGTAATGAATATAGCGAAGTATTAGATCCAAGCCAGATCGACTGGGACTTTGTTAATAGCAATCCGTTTTTTAGTGCTGATTCTGAGGCAGTAGAGCGCTTTGAGGCTTTGATCGATCGTCTGCGCCGCGAAGGCACCAGCTGCGGCGCGCGTCTTGAGATTATTGCAAGCGGTGTCCCTGTAGGGCTTGGTGAGCCAGTATTTGATCGCTTAGATGCTGAAATTGCTTATGCAATGATGAGCATCAACGCGGTCAAAGGCGTTGAGATTGGCGATGGTATGGCAGTTGCCGGACAGTTTGGGCACAAGTCTCGGGATGAGCTGACCCCTGATGGTTTTACGGCCAATCATGCTGGTGGTATTTTGGGCGGTATCTCCTCAGGGCAAGACATTCGCGTCGGTATCGCTCTCAAACCAACCTCTAGTATTACTACCGCTGGCAAGAGTATTAACACCCAAGGTGAGCCCATTGATATGCTAACTAAAGGTCGTCACGACCCCTGTGTTGGTGTGCGTGCAACGCCTATCGCTGAGGCGATGCTAGCCATTGTGCTACTTGATCATTACTTGCGCCACCGTGGTCAAAACGGGGACGTTGAGCCGCCAGTTGAGTCCATTACTTAACAGCTTATCGCTATAACAAAATAATGTGCCCTTTGTATTTATGTCTGGTTTGCATAAAAAATACAAAGGGCTTTTTTGTGGCTAGTTATAAATCAGCTCTAAGCGGCAATCTTATAGTAATCGATAGCCACACATTGTTGATGTCTGAATACTAATAACAATTGCTGGTTTGGAATAGCTAACCAATGCGCAAAGCTGATGCTGTTAACGCCTGAGTCTGCTAAGAGTTGAGTACAATCGTGGCGACTATGTCCTAGTAACTGTTTAGCAAAGCTGTCGATAAGTTTATTTTCAGTAAAAGTGCTTTTCATAAAGCTATATCCTTTGCTCTAATGATTGCTGTTTTGATAATGACTCTAAACGAAATTATTTTTCAAGCAAAACTATTGTAAAACAAAGCGATATAAAACATGTGTAAGAGCAATGGAAATTTAATGAATTTTCGTCAAAGGCAGGGTGAGGCTTACTTGTACGCCAGTGAGCTGCTGATCGTTAGTAACGGCTGTAATGTTCTTTAAGCTCACGCTGCCACCGTGATGCTCTATGACTTGTTTGACTAAGGTTAAACCCAGCCCCGTGCCCTTTTTTGGCGTAATGTTAGGCCTATAATGCTGATGAGATAAGCTAAAATAGCGATCAAAAACTTTAGTAATGGCGTAATCAGGTAATAATTTACCATCGTTAAAGGTACTAACCGTCACGCTTTGTTCAGTACTATGAATATAAATAACGATTGCATTTTCAGCAAAATAAATAGCATTATCCAGTATATTTTGCAGCGCCTGTACTAACCAAAACTTATCAGCGTAAACGCAGAGCCGCTCAACGACAGTGCTAGATACGTCTGCTAGTGGCTGCTCATCGATATAAAATTCAATAAGTGGCAGATGCTGCTGCTGTAATTTAGAGTTGTTATCTTGCGCTAAGCTTTTTAGCATAGGTAATAGACTGATTACCTGACAGTTTAATTTAAAAGTAGGCTGCTCAACTTTAGCTAGTAGTAGTAATCGATCGATGAGCTGTTGTATTTTAATGCTTTGCTCGCCAATGGTTTGAATAAGTATACGCCGATCCTCTTCATCGAGGCTATCATTGTCGAAACCATCATTATCAAGTCCATTATGATGCTTGTCATCTTCTAACAGCTCACTGCTAGCACGAATCGCGGTTAACGGACTTTTAAGCTCATGAGTCAAGGTATGCACGTAATCACTGACATATGCTTTATTTTCTAAGCGGTGCTTCATAGTTTCGATCGTGTCAGTTAAGCTATTTAATTCATGACCTAAGTAGAAGTAAGGTTTTTTAGTATCTTCTGCTAGCGCTTTAGTATATTGAGTGACGAGGCTAATACTTTGTTTGAGCCACCATGCTACAAGGCCAGCTAATATAAGAGCAGCAAGAGTCATGAGCAGAGCTGTGATCAGCATTCGATTGCGCGTATCATTTAGGTAGGGTAGGACGCTAGCGACTGGTTTACCGACACTGACAACACCTATAAGGGTACCCGTTTCATCGTTTATAGGCTGAGCGACATACATAATAGGGTTGCTACTTAGAGAGTCACTACTTATAGAATTGCTATGCTGGTTATCGCTGTTTACAGTGCTACGCGCGCCATATTGTCCTTTCAAGGTCAAGTAAACATCGTTCCAGCTGCTATAATCTTTACCTTCAGCATTGTTAGAAGTAGGGAGTGAATCGTAAACAACGATACCAAGTCGGTCTGTCACGTATACTCGAAAGCTACTGTAAGTTTTTATGCGATATTGAGGCTCTATGCTATTGCTTTTTGATGAAGGGTTAGTCAGTGCAGGCATACCAATAAACGCGCTGTCAAGCTGGCGCTGATAAGTCTCTTCATACAATTGTCCTGACTGTAATGGCAGCTGTAGACTCACTGCCAGTAGCTTGCTAGTATCTAATAAGGTGTCTTCAATAACCTGCTGTACGGTCGGTTTGACATAACCAAATAGCTGTGTAAATGCCGCCAGACCACAGACAATGAGTACCAAAGCCACAGCCAGCCAGATTCTAAAAAAGATACTTAGATTAAGCGTACGTTTAGGCGCATTATTTTGCAGGTCAGCGACACCGATAGGATGCAATTTAGCATACCAGTTTTTTTGGCCATATTTGTCGCTACTACTAGCTTTTTTAGTAGGGTTAATAGCCAAGTTGTGAGGATGACTATCAGAGCTATTATTGGAGTTAGAAGATGTCATTTATCATTCTAAATAGAGCGAGTTTGAATGAATAGCGCTCAAAATTTAAGTTGAGCACTAAGCCGAACATAGGGCATATCCAAGACCGCGATGTGTGTGAATCACGTCAATACTAGAATCGACTGTCGCTAGATGCTTGCGAATGGATTTGACATGGCTGTCTATCGTGCGTGCCAAGCGGTGATCGGGATAGTCGCTGACGGCATTTAGTAGTTGTTCGCGGCTAAAGACTTGATTGGGCGCTTTTAATAAAGCAAGCAGAATTTTACGTTCGGTATTACTCAAATCAAGCTTTTGATCTTGCCAGCTTAATGAGTAATTTAGCGGTTGGTAGTGCCAGCTGCCTGATTGACATTCAAAAGTTAGAACCTGAGCTGATACTGTCTCATCAGAGCTTTTTGCTGAATCATGATGATTAGACTGCTCATGAAACAGCTGTTCGCGCCGCCATATTGCTTTTAAACGAGCGACTAGCTCGCGAGGACTAAAAGGCTTGGCGCAGTAGTCATCGCCGCCCATCTCAAGTCCTAAAATACGATCTACCTCCTCACTACGGGCAGTCAAAAACACGATAGGAATATCTTTTAGCGATCCAATATCAGTGCTATGCCGGATTTGTTGGCACAAGCTCAAACCATCACCGTCCGGCAATCCCACATCTAAAATGATAGCGGAAAGGTTTAATGGTTGGTCATTTTTATTACTACGCAGCATAGGGAGTACACTATTGGCGTTGTCCAGCCAAGTCATGTGCCAACCTTCGCGCTTAGCTGTCATTTTGAGCGACATAGCAATCGCAGGATCATCTTCTACTAATAAAATATGAGTCATAGGTTTTATATTATCTTTCAAAATAGCATGGAATAATTTTTATAGAATTATCCTAGCATGAAAGTCTGGTTAAGTTGTGCTATCTGTCATCAAAGGTTGTGAAAAATTAATGAATAATCGCTATGTAGTTCTAGATATAAGATTTTAGGCAGCTATAGTATACTAAGCGCCACAATTTTAAGATAACGATCAAAAAATACAAGGAAAATAACATGAGTCAATATCTAGACGCCGTCATTGTTGAGCACAATCCAGAACAGAAACAGATCGATCGCGCTGTGATATGGTTGCATGGTCTAGGCGCTAGCGGTCATGATTTTGAACCAGTAGTACCGCAGCTTGGTTTGAGTGATAGTATGGGTGTACGTTTTATTTTTCCGCACGCCCCAAACCGTCCCGTGACTATCAATGGCGGCATGGTTATGCCAGCGTGGTACGATATCTTAGAGATGAGTCTTGAGCGTAAAGTAGATACTGCGCAGATTGAGCAATCCTCCCAGCAAATTCGTGATCTGATCACTCGTGAGATAGAGCGCGGTGTCAAACCTGAACATATCGTGATCGCTGGTTTCTCGCAAGGCGGAGCAGTGGCTTATCATGTTGCTCTAGGCTACGAGCAACGTTTAGCAGGTCTAATGGCGCTATCCACTTATTTTGCAACCAATGACGATATTCATTACCACAGCGCTAATAAGGATATACCGATATTAATTGAGCATGGTACTCATGATCCTGTCGTTCCAGTAGTTTTGGGTGAGCAAGCTCAGCAGTTTTTAGAAAATAAAGGCTACAACGTTGAATACCATAGCTATCCGATGGCGCATCAAGTTTGTATGCCGCAGATCAAAAATATTGGTCAGTGGTTGAACAAAGTACTAAAATAGTTATGGGCGATCGGGTAGAACTGAGAAGTAATACTTGAAAAGCTGGCAGGTAGCCCTATATAGTAATGAGCATTAAATAATAAGTATAATTTTCTAAACTATCTGTGTTTGCTATAATGTAATACGGTTGTAGTTGCTTAAATAGTTTGCTTGTTGTATAATACGCAGTCTTATTGGGGATGTTCTGGCTTCGACGCTGGTGATGAAACTCAATGATGCATGTCGAGAGTGTATGTCCTCTCGTAAATCAAACATATATTGTTATAGTCGCAAACGACGAAACTTACGCTCTAGCAGCTTAAACCCTGCTTACTTAGTTGCTGATTGCCTATAGTTGGTTAACTAAGTCGAAGCGTACGCATATAGGTTCGCCACAAGGGATTGTCTCAATCGCTTGGGTTCAAAAGTAGAGAATCGTCCAATCCATCCTGCCTGTCGGATCGGTGCGGACTAAAACTAAAGACAGAATCTAAACATGTAGAGTCATGAGCGTAATGCTGGCGGACGCGGGTTCAACTCCCGCCATCTCCACCAAATACTAAAAATCCGATCACACAATGTGGTCGGATTTTTTTATGAACACTCTTATTTTTTGCAGTTGCTTTCTAAGATATTTTCAGTAGTCACTGACTAAACCACAAATTATCTTCAAGCCTACC
This sequence comes from Psychrobacter sp. M4, assembly GCF_055699795.1. Taxonomy (NCBI): domain Bacteria; kingdom Pseudomonadati; phylum Pseudomonadota; class Gammaproteobacteria; order Moraxellales; family Moraxellaceae; genus Psychrobacter; species Psychrobacter sp. M4. The sequence goes on from NZ_CM146740.1 coordinate 1,270,530, forward strand.
CCTGACATTAGGCGTAGCTATATTGCGAGCTGCTTTAACATAGACTTCATGCGCAGCTTTCGAGAATGACTGCCATTCTGCCCAGCGCTTCAGCACATAAACGGCTTTTGGCACATGCTCATCAAGGCTGTCTGTGGTCGACTGCAGAGTTTTCATCCACCACGCTTTTTGCTCATCAGTAAGCGGATAGTGGCCGGATTTATTTTCGTCTTTGTCTGCACTCCATTGTTCTAGCAAAGTGATAGTATTTGCTAAACCAGGACTACCTTGAACAATAATAGTACTCACTAGTGCTCTAAACCAGTAGGCTAAAGCATTGCGCTGCGCTATCTCGTCAAGATGTGGTAGTACGCAAAGAACCCCATGTAGGCTTGTCAATCCATGCACTATGAAAAACTCATTATCGCTGCCTTGTAGAGCGCTTGTAGCAACGACGGTTAGCTCTTCTATTGAAGACGTTAAATCACCACCAATATCAGGTAATTTAAGGGTTACCATCTCATTAAGAAACTGCGCCATCGGCTGCTCGGGATTATCAAAAGTAATAAGACGCTGCTGAAAACCGCCTTTATTAAGATCGGTATAATCCTCTGTTTTGCTTAACAAATGGGCTTTTTTGGCCAGCTCTGTTATATCATTGTCAGTAAAAATCTGCTTGAATGCTTCAATAATGCTTGGCGCATCAGGAGACCAAAGCTGATATTTGCTATGATTTGGACCAGTAGCTAGAGGCTGAAAAGCAGTCGCCATATAGGCTAAGCCCTCGCTTGCCATATCTTCAGAGTCGACATCAACGGCCCAGCCAGTATGAATCACAGGATGAAATGCGGCTCCTGCCATCCCTTCTGATAGAGCAGGGTAGTAGCGCTTAAGGCAGGCGCTCAAACCCAGATCAGCTATTTTTTTATCGAAAAAATCACGATACAAACCAAAAGCAATCCGAATAGATTGCAAGTTATTCAACCAGTTGGCATCGGTAATCTTGGTATAGTCAATCGTCTTATTCCAAGGTGCTGCTAACATTTTTTGCGGTTCTGCAGGGCTAAGAGAGTGATTGCTGGTATAAACCTCTTGCCACCACTGTATTTTCTCGTCATCTGCGCCAGCGGCATCTAACACGATCCAGTTATGGGTAAGGTGATTGGATAGATAGTCGTCATATTCAATGTGCCACTCTCTGCCACGCTTGAGCCAATCATGCAAATGTTTGGAATAGTTGGGAGCTGAGTAAAATGTCATATCAATTCTCCAAGGTTGCAAGAGATTATTCTAGCCGTACTGTATTTTTCGTTGAACCAATAGCACTATTTTACAAGCATTTAAGAAACGTAACTTATTATAAAATATAACATTTTAAACGCTACATAACATAAAAAAAGCCAGTAACTTAAAGTCACTGGCTTTTGTAGATTTAAACTAGATCGACTGAAAATTACTCTTCAGTAGTCTCTTCGTTATCATCAGTTGCTTCTTCAGTATCTTGATCTTCGTCATCACCATCTTCTGACAAAATAGTCACCTGAATAGTGGCAGTAACGTCATGATGAAGCTGAATATCAACACTGTATTCACCGATCTGGCGAAGAGTGCCTTCTGGAAGTTTAACTTCAGAGCGGTCAACTTCTAAACCAGAATTGGTTAAGGCTTCAGCGATATCACGAGTACCGATAGAGCCAAATAGTTTACCTTCGTCACCAGATTTGGCGCGCATGATTACATTAACATCAGTTAACGCATCAGCACGCTCTTGAGCTGTAGCGACTTCTTTTGCTTCTTCAGCTTCAAGCTCAGCACGGCGAGCTTCAAACTTTTCAATATTAGCTTTGGTCGCAGGTAATGCTTTACCTTGCGGGATAAGAAAGTTACGTCCGTAACCTGGTTTTACATCGACAGTTTCACCGAGTTTACCGAGGTTGACGATACGCTGTAACAAAATAATTTGCATGAGTCACTCCTAGTTAACGGTTAACCCTGATGGTTGTCAGTATACGGAAGTAGCGAAAGATAACGAGCCTGCTTGATAGCAGTAGCTAGCTGACGCTGATATTTAGTAGAAGTACCGGTAATGCGGCTTGGTACGATTTTACCATTATCACTGATATACTGTTTTAGCAATTCAACATCTTTATAATCGATGTGAGTGATGCCTTCAGCAGTGAAACGGCAGAATTTGCGACGGCGATAGAAACGTGCCATGAGTATTCTCCTTTAATTAGTCTTCACTGTTGTCGTTGTCGTCATTATCGTTTTCACGACTGTCTGGACGACGAGTAGTTGCTTTGCGTGCGCGTTTTTCATCGGCATTCTTGGCTAACTGCGACTCTTCAGTGACAGCTTCGTCACGGCGCATAACTAGACTACGAATGATCGCGTCGTTATAACGGAATAATTCTTCTAGCTCAGCTAAAGTTTCACCGTCAGTTTCAATATTGAAAAGAACGTAATGAGCTTTGTGAATCTTATTGATTGGATAAGCCAATTGACGACGGCCCCAATCTTCTAAACGATGGATAACACCGCCATTGTCTTGAACTAACTTGATATAGCGTTCAACCATGCCAACCACTTGGTCGCTTTGGTCTGGGTGTACAATTAACACCACTTCGTAATGTCGCATTTGGACTCCTTACGGATTAGTAGCTATTAACCCTATGTCAATAGCAAGGAGATTTATAAGGTAAGCCTATCCTTTTGATAAATGATAAAACTATCATCAAGGGGCTTAGGATATAAAGCGCCGTATTATAACAGTTACTAGCTATGAACACAAAGACTTATAAACAAGTATTTATGAAGAAATCAAAGACAGTTTTTTATTGCTAGCAATAAAAAAGTAGCGCCTAAGCGCTACTTTTAGAGTAAGTTTGTAAGGATTTATCTATCAAGTAATTCTATACTGCGTTGTAGTCAGCTTAGCCAACTATTTAATTTTTGCTGGTTTAATCAGCTGTTTACTATCGGCTTTTACTACTAAGGTTTTAGCTAACTTATCATGCCAGCCGATATTCTCAGGACTTTTGGAGGCCATATAATAGTGAGCCGCAACCACTATAAAACCCAAAAAGCTAGTAAAAGAGAACAGTAAATTATAAACAATAAATAGTAGTAAGGTACGCATGCCGATAAGCTTGGTAAATGAGGGCAAACGATGCGTAGTTTGATCTACCACTCGAATACCAATGATTAGTTTACCAAGTGATTGTCCGCGCAAAGTAATAAAGGCCAATTGTAATATAAATAAGCCAAATATCATCACCTGCGACATCATTAGCGTGCTGTCAGGAAGGCTTTCCATCAAACTCATCGAATATTGATAGGCAGCGTCCATATTTTGAATATTTTGAAACTGACTATAATCGATGTCCATATTGGTCAGCGCTAATACCAAAGGGAAAATAGCCAGTAGATACAATAAACCATTGAGCACTGTTGCTAATATCCGCGACATAATAGGCGCCAGTACCACATCGCCAAGTACTTTGTCTGTACTAGCAACTGATTTGGTGCTACGTGACTTGTTTAAAGATAAATCATTAGATGGAGTATGCTGACGATTGCCCGTCATACCACCACTTTTGCTAGTGTTGACCTTTTTGCGCTCAGGTTTACCGTACAACCTGTCAATAGAGATATTCTTATTATCTTTTTTACTAGAACCAGTATCTTCTGGAAAAATAGTAACATTATTGATAATTGAATCATTAACGACTGCATCGGTAGCTGTCACAGTTGGGCTGGGACGATACGCATATTGGTTACCTGTCAAATCCCCAACACGATGCCACTTTTCTAAACCCTCATGCCACATCAAATCATCTAACACTACCTCACCGGAGGTAAGCATAATATTGAGCTGATCCAGATTATAGGGACCAGCCTGTACATTGTTTCGAGCGAGGAAAATCTGCATAGTTGCCTGCATAGTTAGTCATATCTTAAATCATTATATTAGGGACTATCTGACTTTTTTAAACACATATTGTCATTTAAGCTTTTATAAAAACAACAGACAGCTTTTAATAACCAGATAGACCCTAATAATTACGTCTTTAATGATTATACCAATTATAGCGGTGACTTACTGTAGCAGCTTATTCTACTTCTTCATCAGCTAAGAAGAACCAAGTATCGAGTACCGAATCAGGGTTAAGTGATACTGAGCTGATACCTTGCTCCATAAGCCAATAAGCTAAATCGGGATGATCAGATGGTCCCTGACCACAGATACCGATATATTTATCTTGCTTGCGGCAAGCCTCAATAGCCATTGATAACAGTTTTTTGACCGCAGGATCACGCTCATCAAACAGATGCGAGATAATCCCCGAATCACGATCAAGACCGAGGGTTAGCTGAGTTAAATCGTTGGAACCAATAGAGAAACCATCAAAGTGCTCTAAGAACTCTTCTGCTAGTAAGGCGTTGGTTGGTAGCTCACACATCATAATGACGCGTAGACCATTTTCACCGCGTTTTAGACCGTTTTTCTCAAGCAGTTCAATCACTTGCGCTGCTTCATCGACAGTACGCACAAATGGAATCATAATCTCAACGTTAGTCAGACCCATCTCATCACGGACCCGTTTAAGGGCTTTACATTCAAGCTCAAAACAATCGCGGAAATTATCAGAGACGTAGCGACTAGCACCGCGGAAGCCTAGCATTGGGTTCTCTTCTGAGGGCTCGTACAGCTTACCGCCAAGCAGGTTGGCGTACTCATTAGATTTAAAATCTGACATACGTACGATAACGGGCTGATCCATAAAGGCAACTGCCAGCGTTGAGATGCCCTCAACCAGTTTATCGACATAAAAATCAACAGGGGAAGCATAACCAGCAATACGCTCGTTAATCGCTTGCGCAACTTCGCGTGGTAGGCTATTCATGTTGAGTAGCGCTTTGGGATGCACGCCAATCATACGGTTAATAATGAATTCAAGACGCGCAAGACCAATACCTTCGTTTGGCATTTGCGTGAATGAGAAAGCGCGATCAGGGTTACCCACGTTCATCATCACTTTAAAAGCCAGCTCTGGCATGGATTCAATAGAGTTGGTCTGCACATCAAAATCAAGCAGTCCCTCGTAGATAAAGCCTGTATCACCTTCAGCACAAGACGCAGTCACCTCTTGACCATCAACCAATAGCTCGGTGGCATTACCACAACCAACGATAGCTGGCACGCCAAGCTCACGCGCGATAATAGCCGCGTGACAGGTACGACCACCGCGGTTAGTAATAATGGCAGAGGCACGTTTCATAACTGGTTCCCAATCCGGATCAGTCATATCTGACACCAGTATGTCACCGTCCTCAACTTTATCCATCTCATTCAAGTTATCAACGATACGCACCTTGCCAGCGCCAACGCGTTGACCGATTGAACGACCTTCACATAGCACTTTAGCATCACCAGTATTGATGACATAGCGCTCCATGACGTTGCTGTCTTGACGGCTCTTGACGGTTTCAGGACGAGCTTGCACGATAAAGATCTCTCCAGTATCGCCATCTTTTGCCCACTCAATATCCATGGCTTGACCGTAATGCTTCTCAATAGTCATGGCTTGTTTGGCAAGCTCAGTTAATTCGTCCGTTGATAAAGAGAACTGCATACGTTCTTCTTTTTCGACATCGACCGTTTTGACAGATTTAGTAGTGCTACCTTCATCACCATAAACCATTTTTTGGTGCTTGCTACCTAAGTTACGGCGGATAACTGAGGGCTTACCATCAGCCAGTAGACGTTTTGATAGGTAAAACTCATCAGGGTTTACCGCGCCTTGTACGACCATCTCACCCAAACCGTAGCTTGAGGTGATAAATACCACTTGATCAAAACCGCTTTCAGTATCAAGGGTAAACATAACGCCGGCGGCACCCGTCTCTGAGCGTACCATACGCTGAATACCAGCAGATAAAGCCACGCCTTCGTGCTCAAAACCTTTATGCACGCGATAGGAGATAGCGCGGTCATTGTATAATGAGGCAAACACTTCTTTGATAGCGATAAGCACATTATCAATACCGCGAATGTTCAGATAAGTCTCTTGCTGACCTGCAAAGGAAGCATCCGGTAAATCCTCAGCCGTGGCAGAAGAGCGTACAGCAACTGCGATATCTTCGCCGCCGCTCATCTCTTCAAAAGCTTGACGCACCTCTTTTTCAAGATCTTCTGGTAGTTTTTGTTCGATAATCCAGTTACGAATTTTTTTACCAGTAGTCGCAAGTTTGCTAACATCGTTGACGTCTAAAGCTTTAAGTTCACTGTTGATTTTGTCAAGTAGACCAGTTTCTGTTAAGAAACGATTAAAAGCATTGGAGGTAGTAGCAAAACCACCTGGAACACTCACACCCAAACTAGACAAATGACTGATCATCTCGCCAAGCGAAGAATTCTTACCGCCGACTATATCAACATCATTTTTTCCTAACTGATCAAGATTGATTACAAGTGCTGTAGATTGAGCTGCCATGATAACTCCAGAAAATAAGGTTATTTAGTAAAGATTATAACGCCAAATTATACCGCTATATTTAGATAATTTCGAGTAGTTAAATTGAAAAACCGAGTAAAAAAGCAAAAAACATAGCGTTTAGCAATAATTCGCCAACAATTAGTTGGGGCATTATCTCATTTATCCGAATATAAAACAGCTAGTATTCGCACATAAAATGAGCAAATGACGATAAACAGTGCTATAAATTGTAACTATGTGAGCAATATATACTAATTTTTAGGACGAAAAATTGTTTGGAGAAGCAGAGCAAAAAGCCAGTATTGCAGTTTAGTAGTTGTGCTAACATTGATTTCTATTGAGGACTTATTATGAGTATAATGGACAACATAAATATCGACCCCCTGACCAGTAGCTAACTAAACAATGTTTACACCAAGTAAGGTTTATACCGAGGTTTTTAAGTTATGTACTCAAACAATCCATCCGAGCAAGATAAACCTATTATTCAAAATCGCCATGCCCTAAGCTTAGACAACTCCCAGACTATAAGAAGTGCTTTTTTTGTTTCGGATGGTACGGCTATTACCGCTGAAACCTTAGGCCGCTCTATATTAAGCCAGTTTGCCTCAGTACCTTTTGAGACCCGAGTCCTACCATACGTCGATAGCTTAGAGCGAGCAGAGGACGCTGTTCAGCAAATTAACATGGCTTATCAGCGTGATGGTCTGTTGCCTTTAGTGTTTGATACTATTGTTAGTCCTGAGATTCGTGAAAAGATTAATTCTGCTCACAGCTGCAATCTAGATATGTATGAGGGCTTAATCGGAAGGATTGCAGAAGAGACAGGGATTGAACCTGATGGTCACTCCGGTCATGCTCATGATAATGTCGATTCTGAAACCTATAAAGAGCGCATTGATGCGGTGCATTTTGCGCTAGACAATGATGATGGCGCTCGCACGCGTCATTACAGTATGGCAGACATTATTTTGATTGGCGTTTCGCGCTCAGGTAAGACGCCGACCTCATTATATCTGGCTTTACAATTTGGCATCCGTGCGGCCAACTATCCGCTAACCGAAGATGATTTGTACGACAATCAGTTGCCAAAAGCACTACGCGAACATAAAGATAAGCTCTTTGGATTGATGATTGATACCGATCGCTTGGTAAAAATTCGTCAAGAACGCCGCGCTGGCAGTCGCTACTCAAGCTATCAGCAAGTACAACAAGAACAGCGTGCTATACAAGGTATTTATACCTCGCAAGGTATTCCAAGCCTTGATGTGTCAGAGATGTCTGTTGAAGAGATTGCAACTCGTATCATACAACTAACTGGACTGAAACGCCGTATTGGCTGATGTAGTAGCAGGTTTTAATGATCTATATTCAAGCATCTATCAAAGTATTAACAGTATTAACAGTTAAGTGCTGAACAAGTACTGCTACCTAACTATTAGAATAATCACTATTATTTATGTCATATAGAGAGTGTTATGAGCTTATCGTACAAAATGTCTTCCTTATCACTAACAGCTTTGCTATGCAGTGTCACCCTACTTAGCGCCTGTCAAACCTCGCCCTTTTCTCGCAAGCCCGTTCCCGAACCACGTTATATTCCTACTATTGTATTGGGTGAGGCGCAAACTTTAACTATCTTGCCAACTCGCGTGGCTTGTGAATCAACATTACCTATGCAGTGCCTACTCGCTAAATCTAATAAAGATGGTTCTGTATTTCAGATTCCTTACTATTGGATTGATGATTTTGAGCCAAAACTCGGTACAGAGTATGTAATCACTGCTCGTCCGCAGATTGATGAAAACAAGCAAAGCCCCAATGGATATTGGACATTGCAAAACATCTTGTCACAGCGTATGGTCGGTACCCTTTAAATACACTGCTTAGGCATACTGCTTGACTAACTTATTAACTACCAGTTATTGAGTTGTAAACAGACAAATTAATAAAGAGGATATGATGGGAAAAAAACGCAAAGATGATGCCACTAACGATGTTAATGAAGACACACAAACTGAGGTTTCAAACAAAGACAGTGGTCCAGCTCCAGTAACCAGTCCTGAAAATACCAAAGATGCGGATAAAAAAGAACAAATTGAGCAGACTCATGAGCAAGTGAATGATGACATTATGCATCATCCTGATCTTGTAAACCCTCTAGATGAAACCCGTATCGATATAAAATCAGGCTTTACCAAAGATTCTCGACGCATCAAAAGCGACAAACATGATTATGAATATGATGCTGTGGTTCTAGGAGCAGGGCCTGCTGGCGAGGCTGCGGCGATGAAGCTCTCCAAGTCCGGTAAGAAAGTAGCGGTCATCGATCCGCGTGATCAATTAGGTGGTAACTCTACGCACGTAGGGACAATTCCGAGTAAAGCACTGCGCCAATCGGTATTTAACCTGATTAACTTTCGTCGTGATCCTATGTTTACCAAAGCGCTAGAATATGAGCAGGTGCCGCTAAACAAGGTGCTAGCTAATGCGCGGCGAGTGATACGCAGTCAGGTCAGCACCCATACTCGTTTTTATGAACGCAACCGCATTGAGGTTATCCAAGGTTGGGCAAGTTTCGTAGATAGTCATACGCTGCGTGTGGAGACGGATGAAAACGTTTTTGAAACGCTTACCTTTAATAAGGCTATCATTACGGTTGGTAGTCGTCCTTATCGTCCGGAGATTTTAGACTTTGATCACCCCCGCGTTTTTGATTCTGACAAGATCCTACAAATGGATTATATCGTTAAAAAAATTATCATTTATGGGGCAGGCGTGATTGGTTGTGAGTATGCTTCTATCTTCACCGGCCTTGGTTATAAAGTTGATTTAATTAATAATCAAGGAAAGCTACTTAGCTATCTTGATAGTGAGATCAGTGATGCTCTTGCCCATGACTTTAGACAATTTGGAGTTCTGATCCGTAACAATGAAGAGATTGATCATCTAGAAACTCGCGATGATTGCGTTATTCTACATCTAAAGAGTGGTAAAAAAATTAAATCTGATGCTATTCTTTGGTCAAACGGTCGCTCAGGGAACACCGAAGGTCTAGGTCTTGAATCGATCGGACTAGAAGCCAATAGTCGTGGTCAGCTCAAAGTCGATGACAACTATCGTACTGAAATAGAAAATATTTATGCTGCAGGTGATGTAATTGGTTGGCCATCTTTGGCGTCGGCAGCTTATGATCAAGGCCGCTGTGCTGCCGCCTTTATGGTAGGAGATAGAGACGCTGAACCAGTCTCTAGCGTGCCTACCGGCATCTATACCATTCCTGAGATCTCAAGTATCGGCAAGACTGAGCAAGAGCTGACTGATGAGAAAGTTCCTTATGAAGTGGGTCAAGCTTTTTTCAAACATCTAGCGCGTGCGCAGATTATTGGTGAACGTACCGGGGTACTCAAAATACTATTCCACCGCGAGACGCTGGAGATCTTAGGTATTCATTGCTACGGTAACCATGCTTCAGAGATTATTCATATTGGGCAAGCAGTGATGAAGTCTAACAATACCCTTGAATATTTTGTCAATACCACTTTTAACTATCCAACAATGGCAGAAGCATACCGAGTAGCAGCATTGAACGGTCTAAACCGAGTATTTTAAAATTTTTTTGCCAGACTAAAACACACAAAATCTATTAGGCTACATCAACGAGAAAGCATCTACTACACTAAAAAGCGTCTACCATATTAAAAGGTAGGCGCTTTTTTTTGTGTTGCCTGCCAGCGCATGAGTAACAATAAGATAAAATAAAATACCAGTAGGCCAGCTAGAGCATAAAATCCGGTAGCCACTTGTGCTATTGACGCGCCCATCTGATTCATTTGTACCGAGGTATTAATGCCTGGAGTAGTAGGTGCCAGCCAGCGTACAATTTGTAGCGTTTGTGGCAACTGATTGGCAGGCCAAGGATAGCCACTGATAAAGAGTATAGGCAGTGAGCTAAAAATAAGAATTTGCAAGCTGCGCTCGCGCTGACGAAACAACAAACCAAACACGCAGCCCAGAGTGGCGACTGTTGGGCAAAACAGCAGCAAAAATAGCAAACTTCCAAGCATGTTTTGTCCCCGTGGATAGCTTTGTATCTCAAACACCCAGCCATAAAAGAAGCAGCCAATGACAAAGTTTATCGAGGCAAGTGCTGTAATGCGTCCCAGCCAGCCGCGTATCGTAGTCATGTGTCGGCGCTGCTCGTACCAAGTACCGATGAGCATGGCGGTTGCCATAAGCAAAGTCTGCTGCAAGATAATAATGGATACAGCTGGCACCACGTAGGAGCCGTAGCCTTCGGTTTGATTGTATAAAGGGATAATCTGTAGCGGTACCGCTTGCGTGCTTTGCTCCGCAATAGGTTTATAAGCGCCTTGGGCGACGCTTTTTTGAATCTTAATTCCAGCAGATACGGTACTAACAGCTTGCAAAAACCCGGTCTGCACACTTCGGTTTAGAATAAGATAGCTGCCATTGGCCAGTATACTAACGCTCGCCTGTTTTCCAGACAACACTCGCTGCTCAAGACCGCTTGGAATTACCATATAACCAGCAATTTGGTTTGACCATACCGCTTCTTTGGCTGATTGCTCATCGGTAAAACGCTCAGTATCAAGATCAGGGGTAGCGGTAGCATAGCGAACGATAGTACGGGATAGATCGCTATTGTCATGATCCACAATACCGACTGGCACATGATTAACTATCTCAGAAGAGTAGGGCCAAGGATAAAAAAAACCATAAATAACAGGAGCGATAATCAGCATGAGCACCACACCGCTGTCGGTAAAGATGTCTTTAAAGGTTTGTAGTAAACTACCAAAAAAGGTCGATATCGGTGCCATCAGCGTGCTCCCCAGCGTTCAGGATGTGCAAGCGCACGTTTGATTAACAGGACAGTAACGAGGCCAGCTATGACAACCGCTAGCATAAGCCCATACATAATGGGCAGTGATACCATGACCGGTGCTTTCATCTGTAGCTGAGCAATATGTAGTTTGAGATAATGGGTTAATGGTAGCGCGTCTGCCCAATACTTGGCGCTGTCTTTGATAGCGATGTAGGGGTAGGTAACTCCGGCAAAGGCATAAGAGGGCGCTGAGATAAAACCAGCCGCTGATAACCCTGCACGTAGTGAAAACGAGGTCAGAGTAAAAATAGCTCCGAGCCAAAACGATAGTACCATTAAAATAACCAAGCTAATATAAGTGATTATTATGGATGAGAGCACAATAGAGTGCTGCTGAGTAGCAAGCCATATGGCTAATATTGACCAAAGGCTATAAGCTAATATGGGCCAAAAATACTTTCCTGTTAATCCAAAAAGTACTACCAACATACTAACTTGATTGGGTGCTCGCAGTTTAGGCGGCGTACTAGCATCTGACTTTTTTGCATCAAGTCTGTCTTTATTAACACTGTTTTCGTCAAGTCTGTTTGCAGACTTGGTTTCATCGATACTGGTTTTATTAAGCAAAGTTAAATCAGGGCTACCCGTAGCAATAAAATGGTACCAGCGTCCAATTTGCTTATCGCGTAGCTCGCGGCCAATAGTGGTCGCGCCAACGACCATGGCTAGAATATGTAGCAGCGCCGGAATAATCGTTGAGGCCAAAAACTGCTGATAATCGGTTGCAGCATTGAATAAACTAATGCGCTGAATCGAGATAGGAGAGGCGGCGATAGTTGCTTGTGAAGGCGCTACCCCTTGCTTGACTAAACGTTGTATCTCAACTCCTGCTGATAAGGTTGCTACCACCGATTGTACACTTTTTTGCACGATACCCGAGTGAGTACCGTATTGCGCATTGACTTGCAGAACTACTGGAGAGGGCTTACCGGATAAAATATTGCGCTCAAAGTCATTGGGTATCGTCACTACGCCGTAAATGTCACGTCGCAAAATAGCTGCTTCTGCTGCCGCTTGCGAGCGATAGGTGTTGGCAACTGTGATGTCGGGAGTGGCTTCTAAATAACGCACTAAAGTATACGCAGTAGGGCTATGATCATTATCGATCACGCCGATAGGCAAATCAGTGATCTTAGTTTGGGAAAATACCCACCAAATCATTAATACAGCTAGCAGCGGGATCCAAACGATCATCGCCAGATCCCAAGGATTCTTGGCTAAAAAGCGTCGCTCATAAGCGGCGCTGCGCAAAAATGCTCTCATCAAGGACATGGTTTACTCAGTCGACTTGGTAAGCTGGGAGGTAGATTGAGTCGTATCCATTTTTATCAGCACACTCATGCCTGAGCGCACGCGCGAATCTGGATTGGTAGGTCGGGCTTTGATCTCAAAAGTGCGCACATCGAAGCCATCATCATTATTAGTCGGTCGCCAAGTAGCAAAATCAGATAGCACGGATGAAGTGTAGACTCTAAACTGCATAGTATAGGGCTGCTCGGATGAAGGCGAGGTTAGCGCCGGTATAGTCCCAGTAAACTCTTGACCAATAGTGAAATAGTTTAAATAGTCCTCAGTGACGTTTAGTACTACCCATTGATCATCATTATCGACCAAGGTTAATAAAGGCACTCCTTGACCGACGACCTCGCCAACATTGACAATAACGTCATCAACGATACCGGAGATGGGACTGACAAGATTGGCCTCATCTTTGGCCGCCAGTGCCTCTTCAAGCGCAGCATCGGCTTGTGACACTTGCGCGGCTGCCGCTGATTCATCTTCGCTGCGAGTACCCTCTAGCGCCAGATCATATTGTAAACGTGCCGCTTCGGTTTCGTCCTGAGTAGCAAGGTATTTAGTATAAGCTTCATCGCGCCTTTGCTGGGTCATGAGTCCCTCTTGATAAAGACGATTTACACGCTCATAAGTACTGGCCGCCAAGTCAGCCGCCGCTTTATTGGCTTGCCAGGCCGCTCTTGCTTGCGCAATCTCTTGCGGACGCGCGCCATTTTCTGCCTTTTCAAGCTGGCTTTGCGCGGCTTGCTTCGCGGCGCGTGCTTGATTGACTTTGGCATTAATCTCAGGGGAGTCCATCTCAATAAGCTGATCTCCTGCCTCAATCACATCGCCTTCAGTGACAAAGATCTTGGCAATACGCCCAGGCACTTTTGCGGCAATGGAAGTTTGCTGCATCTGCATCTGCCCTTGAAAAGTGGTGACTTGCGGCTCGCTATGTTGATTGCTTTTGAATAACCCATAGGCGATGACACCAAGCACAACGACAACGGCCAAAGCAATCCCTACTTTTTTAATCAGCGCCTTTTTCTTAGCGTTTTTGCTTTTTAAATGTGCGCGCTGATATCCATCTGTAGAGTGTTCAGTAGGCTCAGCTTTTAGATCCGCTGTAGGTTCAGTAGAGGTATTTTCGTCACCCAAATCGTCGCGATGTTCAGTCATGAAAGTAATATTCCTAAAACAGTAGGATTGAAAATAAAGCGTTTATTACAAAAGTAAAAGGATTGTTTAATATGTTCTACTAGTACACGCGAATAGCATAAGGTTTAGAGGATTCTATGGCTTCGAAATTAAACATGGCCCCAAAGGCTACGATAAATGCTGAATAATAAAGCCATAGCATAATGACTACCGCTGCTGAAAGCGCGCCAAACTCAGCGCTATAGTTATTAAAGTTTTGTACATAAATCGAAAACAGCACAGACAATAAAATCCATAGAACGGTGGCAAGAGCAGCTCCTGGCATGAGTTTTTTTAGCGGCATAGGGTCATGATTTGGCGCAAAACGGTAAATACTTAAAAAGCTTAAAAATATAATACCAGCCAATATAGGCCATCGGCTCCAAAGCGCAATGGTTTTAGCTATTTGAGGGAAGGGAAAATAGTTCGCGACTAAAGGAATAACAGCAATAGAGGAGATTGCTATAATCAAAACTAATAGGGCACCAAAAGTCAAACCAATGGCTCGAATGGTTCTTTGTATAAAATTACGCTCTTGGGTAATATGAAAAGCTAGGTTTACAAGAATAATCAAATATTTGATACCCTTAGAGCCTGAATAAAGCGCTAAGAGCGTTGAGAGAAGCAGACTAAAAGTAAGACGTGAGGCGGTATTAGAGACCAGCTCACTCAAGCGGCCATCGAGAACATCATACACATTTGCAGGTATAAATGGGCGTAAGATTGAGATTTGTTCTTGCATCTCAGCAGGCGAAAAGACGAGACCGTAAATCAGTACAAATACGGCCATCACTGGAAAGATAGATAGAAAACCAAAAAAACCTACGCTGGCACAGTGCGCCCAAACATTAGACTTATTAGCTGTGCGCCAAGTTTGCAAGATCAGTTGCTGCCATTTTTTTCTTTGGCTCTGTTCGGTTTTCATAGTATGGACATCTCCAGTATCGACAATGCAGTAGAATAATTAACAATGGTGATATGATGGTTATAATTTATGTATTTAGCTTTGTAATTAGACTGTTAAAGATTAGCGTTATTTAAATTTTTGCAAACCATTGAGTCTATACCAAAATATTTGACTATAACTTATGATTTGTTAATGATTTACAATTTCCCCATTATTCTTTGTATAAAGTTGGTAGGCGGATATCAGCGGCATTAAGATAAGCATTAAAGGCAAGTGGCGTGCCGCAGCTCTCCATTAAAGCCGCTAGTGCTTGTACATAATCATTTGCCGCTTGCGCTTGCTCGGTGCGCGCTTTTAGCGCTTGCGTCTGAGCCTGCACCACATCGACGGTAGTATTCACTCCTTCTTGTAACCCAAGACGACGCAGACGCAACACTTCTGCTGCCAAGTCAACGTTACTTTGCAGTGCCTGATAGCGCGCTTGCGCATTATTCACATCGTTCCAGTTTTTCTCAACGAGCAGCAATAAATTATCGCTGACCTCAATCTCAGAGAGATCGGCTTGACGTATTTGGGCGTTGCTCGAAGCGATAGAGGCGCTTTTATCCAAGCCGCCCCATAGCTTCCAGCTGGCAGAGACCCCCGCAATCCAGCTTGGGTCTTTTTCAACTTGACCATAACCATAGAGCATAACAGTGGGTTTATAACCGGTATCCGATAGATCGCGCAGCTGCTCAGCTTGTGCGCGTTTGGCTGCAACCTTTTGTAGGCCCGGATTATTAGTCAGTGCCAAGTTCTGAAAGTACTCGATATCTGGCAGAGGCTGGCTTGAGACAAATAGCGGTGTGGTGGGCTTGATGCGATAGTCGGTGCGTAGTAAGCGCTGCAATCCAATCATGGCTAGGCGTGCATCATTGTTGGCTTTGATAGATTCGCTCTTTGCATCAGCAAGGGCAGATTGAGCTTCTAGGCGCTCAACACGCGAGACAAACCCTTCTTCAAATAGCCGCTCTACCTGATGATCGATTTGCTGTAAGGTGTTATAAGCGTCTTCGCGCAGATAAGCGGCGATGATAGCCAACTGCGCCTGAAAATAACGCTCAGTCAAGGTATTATAAAGATCATTTTTATCTAAGATACTATCTGCGACCGCCTCTTGAGTACGGGCTTTTGAGGCGCCCGTTAATGCTGTTGTGCGCCCAGCAGTATAAATTGGCCAGACCACACCCAAGCCTGCGCCTGTCCTTGAACCTGAGCGCTTAAAATCATAAGAGTCAGGAATACGTTCGCCAATCATCTCACCAAAATTAGGTAGCGGCGCGACGGGAGGCACAGGGGGCGTCAAATCTCCACTATCAGAACCAGCATTGTTGACACCAGTGATAATCTCGTTTCTTAGTGACGATAGATCAATATCTTCTTGTATTTGATAAGTACTTGCTGAGGCTTGTGCAAACACAAAAGGATTGTCTATCGTTGCAAGCGCATCGGTTTGATACTCGCTGGCGGCAATAGCTGCTTGATTGGCTGCCAATTTTGGGGACACTTGTAATAGAATATCTTGTGCCTGTTCAAGACTTAAAAAGCTAGAAACTTCCAACGGGTAACTGTTATCGATACTTTTGTGAGTGATAGGATCAATAAGGGTATCTAAGTTAGAGCTGCTTATTGGTTGGGTTAAAGTAGAATGGGTCAAAGCAGATTCAGGCAAGCTAACAGCGGATACGACTGGCCTATTGTTATTTATAGCAGCAGTCCTATTGGCGCTAGGATTAAGCGGTTTGGCTTGCGTATTTTCAATAGGCGTAATAGCGACGGGAGTTAGCGTATTATTTGCAAATTGATTATCATGATTGATATCAGTACTGCTCGCTAAGGCATTCGAGGAAGCTATGATAATAGCAACAGCACCAGTCAAAGACGAGATAGCAAATTTCATAAGAAAATAAACCATGAATCAGAAAATAAAAGGTAGTACTAAATATAGAGGCTACACTCTAGAGCGCTAATCGTGGCCGGTCAATAGTCATTGTGCATCTACTATAGATTAGCCAGTCAGTTTGCAAAAGCAGTGGCATAACTTTTAGCATAGCTTATAGTGTTATTTTTATAACAAAAATAAGGTATGCTTTATTTATAAATAGAGTGTGAGCTATAGACGGTTTAATAAATAACGCAAATACTAAGACGTTGCATAGGGCATATCAAGGATTAAATATGGCAGGATATATACTAGCCTTGGATCAAGGTACCACCTCAAGTCGAGCTATCTTATACGATGATCAAGCCCGGCCTATTAAAACCGTACAAAAACCAACTAAGCTGCAAACACCAAAAGCGAGTTACGTAGAACAAGATGCGCGCCAAATCTGGCAAACTCAAATCAGCTGCGCCCATGATGTCATCAATCGAGCAGGACTTCTCGCCACCGACGTTACTAGCATCGCTATCACTAATCAGCGCGAATCTATTGTGCTGTGGGACAAACAAACAGGTCAAGCGCTAGCGCCTGCTATTATTTGGCAAGATCGGCGCACAGCGAGCTACTGTGATGAGCTGGCGGCTAATCAAACTATAGCGCAGCAAGTACAGCAAATTACAGGACTGCGTTTAGATCCTTATTTTAGTGCCAGCAAAATTGCTTGGCTGCTTAAGTATAATCCTAATATCAAAGCTCGTATTAGCAGCGGTCAGATAGCAGTAGGCACTGTTGATAGCTGGCTAATTTATCAGCTGACGGGCGGTGAGCATGTCATTGATGTCACTAATGCTTCACGTACTCTATTGTATGATATTCACAAATTAGAGTGGTCAGAGACACTTTGCGCGCGCTTTGATATCCCAATGGCGATACTGCCCAAAGTGTTACCCTCTGATGGCGACTTCGGCAGAACCAAAAAAGGCTTATTTGCTAAGCAAATACCTATCCATGCCGTATTAGGCGATCAGCAAGCTGCGCTTTTTGGTCAAGGCTGTATGAAAGCTGGTATGGCTAAAAATACCTACGGCACAGGTTGTTTTATGCTGATGAATATTGGACAAGATGCGAAGCTTAGTGAACATCAGCTGCTAACTACGATAGCTTGGCAGCGCAGCGCATCGATAAAACGCATAGATAATTTGTCTATAGGTCAGATCGTGCAGTCTGGCAAACGTATGTTACAACCACCTAAAAAGGAGGTGACTTACGCACTTGAAGGTAGTGTATTTATGGCAGGTGCTATCGTGCAGTGGCTGCGTGACAATCTTGGCATGATCAAGCAAAGCTGTGATATTGAAGATCTAGCGCGGCAGGTAGAGAGTAGCGAAGAGGTAGTGCTGCTACCTGCGTTTACAGGCCTTGGCGCTCCGCACTGGCGCTCTGATATTAATGCTAGCATTGTTGGTATGAGCCGCGGTACAACCAAAGCCCATATAGCCCGCGCTGCTTTGGAGTCTATTGCTTTTCAGACTTATGACGTCTTAATTGCCATGCAAAAAGACAGTCCGTATCCGCTTACAGAGCTGCGGGTTGATGGCGGTGCTGCTAATAATGACTTGCTTATGCAGTTTCAAGCCGATCTGCTTGGCGTACCAGTATTGCGACCTAAAGATACTGAGATTACTGCCAAAGGCTCAGCACTGCTAGCTGGTTTGAAAAGTGGATTGTATGATGAGAGTATTATAGAAGAATCATGGCAAGGAGATCATATCTTTGAGCCCAGCCTATCAGATGATAGACGCGAAGAGCACTTAGAAAAATGGCAACAGACGATAACTAGAGCGCTTGTAGATATCTAAAAATGGGATTTGAAGTTTTTCCTGTATATTACTAATATGATAAAAACTATTTTTCAAACAATTGTCTTTCGAAAGTCTATAGTCGTTATATGGACATTAAATACTCTAAATTGCAAATATGTTCGACTATGAAAGATATACATGTTGTAACGTAAGACGTTCGTGATGGCGACAAAATTTACATAAACGGACTATTGTCGATACCAATAGTCCTCTACACTATAAATCAATCGGTTGGATAAAGACGATTGATTATAAAAGGGGTTAGTTAGCGTTCACTGTATCTAACAACTAATAAATATATGATAAATAATTTAAGGATAGTATTATGAATAACCGAGACAATGATATAAATAAAAATGACCGTTTAGATGAGCGCGTTATTGATAAACGTGTGATAGATGAAAACGATCGCATAGCTGAAGAGCATATGGCACGTGATCCTGATTATCTCGAAGTCGGTGATAAAACACGCATAATAGATGATAATGCTCGCCGGGAAGCGGGTGCTGATGATACCACGCATGTAAGAGCCACACGCGATGCAACGATGACTGATCGTGACAATGTACGCGATGACAGAGTAGTTAGAGATCATGATAATATTGATCGCCATGAAGTCAAAAATATGTCGGATGCGACCAAAGACGATCTAAATGCTGATATGATTACTGGTGAGCCAGGTTCGCATCCTGTTGGTACTGGTGTTGGCGGCGTAGGTGGTGCAGTAGCGGGTGCAGCTATTGGTTCAATGGCAGGTCCACTAGGTACTCTAATTGGCGGTGCGATTGGTGCAGTAGCTGGCGGCGGTGCAGGTCATGCCTCAGCTGAAGCTATCAATCCAACCCACGAAGAAGCTTACTGGCGCGCTGAACATGCCAATGTCGATTATTACAGAGAAGGTCACGACTTTGACCGTGATTTGCATCCTGCCTATGCAGTAGGTTATGCCAACCGCGGGCGCTATCCAGCAGACGCACGTTTTGAAGATCATGAAGAAGATCTGCGCCGCTCATGGGAAGAGGTAAAGGGTGAGTCACGTTTGGCTTGGGATGATGCCCGTCTTGCATCACGTGACGCTTGGAACCGCGTTTCTAGATAATTAATAGCTGCTATTGATTGTTTTGAGTATTTATTAAGCATTAGTTATAAAAGTTTATAGAAAATAATTACAAAAATGCGCTTATGCCAAGCAAGCTGTAAACTTAATAAATTATAGCTGATCAATAGTATTTATAACTGTAATCTATGCTATGTTAAAGCCTTCAGAGTTATCTCTGAGGGCTTTTTTATTGACTTTCTATCGAGAAATGAACCTAAATTAAAACAAAGTAGTGCTACAGAACATTTGAGTCATACAAATTTGAGCTACACTATAAAAACAACAATATAACAACATTAGGTAAACCATGAATCATCAAAACAACGTCGACAAGTCAAAGCAGTTTTATATAGCTACTGCTAATTTATTAAATTTCGCCAATCCTAACCGGATTTATTATGAAAACGCACCAGCTTATACTAAGAAAGAATATCAGCATAAACTGATTGGAATTACCGAACTATTAGCTAAAGCCCATGCTGATATTATTGCAGTGCAAGAGGTATGGGATAGTGACGCGCTTAAGGCTTTAGCCGTGGCACTAGGTTTTGAGCCGGAGCAAGCCATTATTCCACTGGCTAGTAATGATCATGATAGTCCTTACACTCAAGGACATGGTGCTCAAAAAACACCTGCTGTTGGGTTTATCAGTCGTTTCGCTCCCCTAGAGACGACATTATTAAAAGATATTGGAGCTGAAGCGATCATTGATGTTCCGGATGTAGGGCCTTATCATCAGTTCAATCGTCCACCTTTACTGCTACGTGTGGATGCTTATGGACAACCAATAACTATCATTACCGCTCATCTCAAAAGCAAACGTGCATTTTTCTTGCGTGATGAGGCGGGCAACTTATTAGAAGATATGGACGATCCTAATATTCGTATTCGCGCTAAGCTACGTAGTTTGTGCATGCGTGCATCAGAGGCGGCGTCAATACGTATGTCTATTATTGAGCGCTTGCAGTATACTCGCGAGCCCCTGATTTTACTAGGTGACATGAATGATGTTACCGGTAGTGTAACCACACAGCTTATGACTGAGACTGGTGAGGTGAATTATGACAAAAGCATGCGTGATGTAGCATTGTTCGACGCAGCTCGTATTCAAGCGCGTTATGGTTGGATGAAAGATGTCGCCTATACGCATATTTACCAAGGTATGCCTGAGGTTATTGATCAGTTGTTCGTCTCAGAAGAGTTTTTACCTGATAGTAAGTTTGCGCTTGGTCATGTTGAGCGAGTAGATTACTTCAACGATCATTTAAAGTGGGACTATACTGATAGAGTGATTGATCATGGTATTATCAGAGCTAAGATGAAAATTTACACTTAGTTACGATTACGTTACATAGGTAGTAATAGCTAGTACATTATCGTTTTAATCCTTCCTTGGCTCTTGCTTGATAGCATACAAGTGTTTATGATGAGTCTTTAAATTCGGTTGTGTTAATATTTCTGATAAGCTGTCAAGAGTAGACCAATTTAATGCTAAAATAGTCCCATGAAGATTATTATCCATACATAATAGGGCGTAACACTAAGAGGTATACAATGAGTGATCATAAAGACGATAAGATAGAAGACATACTAGTTGATTCTGAATTGGCAAAAAAGCTGGTACCGAACAAGTTTAAGTTTACCAGCCAACAAGGTCGCGTACGCCGTCAAAAATTATTGATGGGCGCTAAAAAGTTGAGCGAAACGCAATCGGTTAACGACATTACTCTAGCAGCTGTATGTGAAGAGGCGGGTATTCCAAGAGCTTCTGCTTATCACTTTTTTCCTAATATCGAAGCCATATTTTTGGCACTGCGTTTTTTGAACGCTATAGAGATATTAGAGATACTAGAGACGGTTGAGACGGACAACTATGACAGATGGCAAGGTTATTTAACGGCGCTTATTCAGCGCTGTGTGAATATCTTTCATGATGACCAAACCAAAGCTAAACTAATTTATGATACCAATACTCCAGATTTTGAAGGTGATGGCTTTGGTGAAGATATGGATCATCAAGTGGTTGAGCTGGTCTATAAGCGCTTGTCAGAGCGCTATGAGATGCCAAAATTTGAAGATATTCAAGACGTCTTGCTGGTAACTTATAGTATTATTAACGGTATATTTACCTTATCTTATCGTCGTCATCAGGGTATTACTGATAACTATTTGCAAGAGGCGACTACGGCTTCTATCGCTTATTTGCGCTGCTATCTACCAGAGAAGCTACCACGCAAAGATCGTTAAACGTTAGCAAAGTAAGATAGTACTTAATAAGATGACGATTTATTATAGTGATATAAGGAGCTGGTGTAATGCCAGCTTTTTTGTGCTTGTTTAACTGATGGTTTAGTAAACAATGCGCTAAGTAGCGGTCGATACTAACGTCGGTATGGTGATAGTTGAGGTAAAAGGGGCACTATTTTTACTTTCGCTAGTAGGGGTTTGAGTGATAGAGGCTAGTGATTGACCACGGCAAGTATCATCTTGGGGATCAAGTGGTGCGTACTGTTGATAATAATCAACAACTAAGTTCTCAAGAGCCATGTTGGTTTGATCATCATGAGCATTTACATAAGCCTCACGTGCTTGTTCCAACCAGCGCTCTGCCATACGAAAATGAGTGCCAGACTGACGTACACCATATTGGCACTGATCAGCTGCTGCTCGAATCAAAGCTACTTCACTAAAAGCCAGCTCATATGGTGCAGTGATAATACCATTATCGTCTTTTAGGGCGCTGTGTTTCAGGGCACTGATAATTGCCCATAAATCAGGACGCATTAAAGCAGAAAATGACGGAATAGCAGTCACTAGACTTAAAGACTGCTCATTATTAGTTTGTAGCGCTTGTAAGATCATGCTGCTGATGGCTAAGGCATGACTACTAGCCGCCGTTTTACTACCGATGCTATCTTTATAAGCAGCGTAATCAAGCCAAGCTTGAGCTTTGTCAGCAAAATACTGTTGGCGCGCGCTCAAATCTTTTTGTTGATAAAAGCTGAGCTGGGTTTGCATACAATCGATAGTATGCTGATCTTCGCTGTTTTGCTTTGAGAAAGAATACTGGTTTCTATCTTCGCTATAACAATAGCCAACTTGGCTAGTAGCAGTTTTTGGTGCAGGCTTACTATTATGAGTGTCTGTTACTGCTGATACAGGCTGTGAGAACATTACAATGGTTAGTGCCGACAGCATACTATGTAGCGGCTTTTTGTATACGGGCTTTGTTTTTTTATAAGTTATCTGTTCATAAGTAGTCGTTAAAAAACTAAGCATAGCACAAACCTTGTTAATTGATGATCTACAAATTATAGTGCAGAATCATCAATTAAGCGCTTATCTTTGCGCACATTATTGCGTTTAAATAGCTCTTCATCAAACTTAAAGCGCATTCTAAAGTAGGCACCTTCTTGCGTGCTGTCATCGTAAGCGATGTCTTCATCTTCAAAGCCCATAAAGTTATAGCCAAGTGACAACCATAAGTTGGTAATAGGGCTGTAGCCTACTTCGACACCTAGCATATACGATAAGTCGCTAGCTTCATTGTTCCAGTAGCTACCTGCTTGTAGTCCCATATCCCAACGCTCGCTGAGATCATAAAGCCCGCGCACGTAGGCGGCGTGAGCAGTATTGTCGCTTGCGATATCATTAGCTTCATATTGATTGTATTTGCCAGCGTAACGCCCTGACAAAGTCAACGGACGCGTTGGATGATAGTTACCACTCCATGACCATACTAGCGTATCTTTTTGATAAGGGTCAGTACCTGTAGCGTTATCATCTAAGCGGTACTCAAGTTTGGCAAGCATGTCTAGCTGATTGCTATCGTAATCGCGATAGGCGGCGCCAAGCTGAAAACGATTCACCGTACGATGACCGTCATCATAATCGACCTGTGAGTAGATGTCTTTGGCGAGCAAAGTCACCTCAGCAGTATAGCGATAGGCAATACCCGCACTACCAAGTAAAGTATCACTGGTTTCACCCCAGCGTTTTTCTAGACGAGCAGAGGCTTTATAATTTTCTTGGGCTAAATATTCAACCCCAAAACCAGCA
Source organism: Psychrobacter sp. M4 (assembly GCF_055699795.1). NCBI lineage: Bacteria > Pseudomonadati > Pseudomonadota > Gammaproteobacteria > Moraxellales > Moraxellaceae > Psychrobacter > Psychrobacter sp. M4. Next base: position 1,294,241 of record NZ_CM146740.1, read on the forward strand.
GCCGTTGCCGTACTGTCCGCTTCACCTTCTAAGGACTCTACACGTTCAAACAAAGTATTCAGCGTCAAACCTTGCTGTACATACCATTTGTTTTTAAGACCAATAGCAGCTTCCGCTTCACGAGCACTGATCGCATCGCGCATACGGTATTCGCTATAGACCTTGCCATCTTTCATATAAGCGGCATCAAAACCAATCACAGTACGCTGACGCTCATCGGTATCATCAAGGCCATAACTGCCTGATAAGCTATTGATAAGATCATGACGCGCGTAGAGACGGCCTAAATTACCTAGTGGCGTCTCGCCGCCAATAGAGGTAGCATTGCGTGCGCTATGATCGATATCTTGTTCGTATTCAGCGAAAACTAAAGCTTTATTAAGCTTAGGCAGGCGAGCTGTGACACGGGCACGAGCGGTCATGCCTTCTATGTCTTTTTCTAAAGTATTGACCCCATTGAGCGCTGACTGATTAATGATGTCATCGTTAAATATGGTATCTTCTGTGATATCTATCACATCGGTTGCCGCTTGGGTATTACGCGAGGCGGCAGTAGCATCCTGCTTATAGTAACGCAGACCGACCTCGCCAACGATATTTTGGCTAAGGCGCTGCTCAATACTAGCTTGTACGCCTTCACGGCTGGCCTCAGTAGTATGATCGGTTGTGCGTACGCCTTCAAACTTCACTGCTGTCTTTTTATTAGCCAATTTATGAGTAAGGTTGATACCCGATTCAGTACGACCCGCTGTTAATGGTGAGGCACCAGTAACAAAACCTTCATCGGCTTTATTATAATAAGCCTTAGCGCGGGTGCGTTTTTTATCATCGTAGTCAAGCTCTACACGTAGCGCATCACCCGCTTCACGATTACCTGCTAATAGAGCAGCATTGATTTGGTTGCTAGGCTCATAATTAGGATTTTCAGCTTTATTCTTTGCATATTCAGCGACCAGTTTTAATTTATTGTTAAATTTGATAACACTGTTAACGCTGCTAAGCTCTTCTTTGTTGAGCGGATCATCACTATTAATGTAGCTGCCACCAATAGCTACTTTATCGGTCAATTGTTGTTTGGCTGCTACGCCGCCAACCCAATAGTTGTCGCCGCCTTCGTCCACCTCAACAGTGACGCGCAAGTAGATAGGGTTGCCATCGATATCTTGGCTGGCGATAGGGGCTTTGAGATACAAGCTGCGACTAATAGGGTCGATCTCATAATCTGCAAAGCGCGTTAGCGTCTCACGGCGAACGATAAGGCCTGGGTTATCAGCATCGCGAGTAATGACTTCAATGGTTTCAGAGTTCTCAAGCACCGCGTCAAAGTCACCTGCAAGTGGGTAAGGGCCTGAGATGCCAAGGCCACGGGTCTCATTAACCCGCTGTGATGAGCTGGTTTCAGCTGCAAAGGTTGTGATACGCGTATTGCCGTCTTCGAATTGGCCTTTTACCCCCGTTAAAGTACGGTTGTATTGACCAAGTTTGATGCCTTCATCGTTATTTATCTGAGTTTTTAGATCACCATACATAGCAAATGAGCGGCCTTTATCAAGGCGAATATAAAGCTTGCTAGTAGACTGCGCATCAAAGCCTTTAGCTGATGAATCGCCATAGACTGGATAGTATTCGCCAGGCTCGATATCACGAAACAAACGCTCGCCCTTTTTGTCACTATCATAGGCTAGAGTTAGCAGGTAATCGCCGCGTACTTTACCTTTTAAAAACATCGCCGCGCGTCCAGATGCTGCATAGTCGTCACTGCCGGCAAACTCATGCAGCTCTTTTTCAAACGCGCCTTGGGCATCGCTGATTTGACTACCATCGAAATCTTTTAAGGATATGGCACCCTCAACGATACCCACGGCAATCAGGGGACGTAGTTTAGCGGTGAACTGCACTGGAATAACTTGTTTGCTACTACCAGTATCAATAATAAGCTCGCCTTTGCCAGCGGCGTTTGGTGCGATAATTGGGATTAATAACTCACCACCATCGACTGTAGCTTGCACGCCGGCTTGATCTTTATTGCTATCTTTGAGATTGATGCGGCCGATATTGGTATCAATAGTAATAGGCGTTGATGGAATATAAGGTCGGTTATCGCGATCTTTTAGGCTGATGACCACTTGATATTCGCTGACGCCGTCAGCCTCAACCAAATGCTCTTGAGTGCGATAGTTAATAGCTTGCAGACTATCAGGTGCCATGATTTCAATAGTTTGTTCGGAAACAACTTTACCCGCTGTATCTGTGGCAACACCGCGTAGAGTATTGCGTCCACGCTGAAAATTGACAGCGTAGTAGTCAAAGGCCATGACGTTTTGTTGCTCTTGTTCGGCTGTTTTTCCGATTTGCTGCTCTGATACCGCTCTGCCATTGGCATACAGGGTAAAGCTTGTACCTAAAGGAGCTTGTACTTGTACCAGCTGCTTGTATGAATTGAGCTGCTGACCGGTACTTAAGTTAATAAAAGCTACCTCGTTGTTGGCAACTTCTTTTAGGTATTCTTCTAACTCTTTTTCTTTGGGAGGCGCAATAGTATTAATAGTGAGATCAATATGCTTACCCTCAGTACCACTCATATCAGCAACGATCGCTGAATCACACTGGATACCGCGGTCTAATTCGTCATTTGATTTGCAGCCGCTGGCGTCGATATTGTCGACATTATTATGATCATAATTAGGCTCTAGGGTCAGCTCACTTTTGACGGCTTGTTCAAGAGCGTTGTTTTTAGCGCTGATGTTCTTACTGCGTGCGCTAAGCTCCTGATTTAAACGCTCGGTACTGTCGTCTACATTACTAACAATGGCAAAATCGGCACGATGTAGTTCGCCATATTTTAAATCAATAAAGCGGCTACCGGCGTCGCCTGCGTTACGGTTGCTTTGAATGACCAGCACAGTGTCAGTAGGCAGGGTAGTACGATCTACTTTTAATACATGAGTTTTGGCATTGATACCATAAAAGTTGTATTTACCCTCGGGGTCTGTGACTACGAAGTTGCCATTTTCCATGTAGATACGCGCGCCAGCCACGCCAAGCTCACCATCTTCTTTTTGCTGGATACCATCACGGTTGATATCGTGGTAGATTTTACCAACGATGATACCATCGGTATTCATAACCCCGCGGCTGACATCAATTTTCCACTGCGCTTCTCTTGAGATCAAAGTCTTATTGCGCTCATCAGTGCCTTGTGCAGTGGCGCGGTTAATACCGTCACCGCCTAAAGCTGAAGCGCCAACCAGCACACGATAAGTAATATTTTTGCTCTCGCCAATTGCCATATCACCGAGGCCTAAGACTTGGTACTTACCTTCTGCCTTAAATTCAGTGGTTTGAGCTTTATCAATGCGAACACTATCCCCAACATAAGCAAATCCTCGTGGCAACGCGTCTTTTAATTGCACATCGTAAGCGGTCGCTGCTCCATCGTTTTTGACGGTGATGCTATAGTTGACATAGTCGCCAAGCTCAGCCGTTTTAACGTCGCCTTCTTTAATCACTTGTAGGTTGGGAAGCTCATTGACAATAGTAATTTCGCTACTAATCTGCTGATTGATATAGCTTAAATCTGAGCGAGTAGGCTCTTGCTCTAAACCGACAGTAGGGGCGATACAGGCGTCTAAAGTAGCAGTTAGGGTATCACCTTTTAAGGTTTGGATAATATCGTCACCAATTGCGTTGGCGTTGTTTTGTGTAGGTACCGATAGACGATACTTAGCGGTATTATCGCCAGTTTCTAGCGCTTTTAATGAATAAGTATCCCCGGTCATGGGTGAGGTAACCGTAACCCATACTTGATCGAGCTTATCAGACTGTAAATTACACTGCGCGTAACTGGCTTCTATATAGACGTCTTCGCCAACTTGCGAGCTAACTCTACTGCCATTAAAGTCAAAAGTAGTAAAATCAATACCAGGCTCAACGATAATCAGTCTATCAGTCGCTACCGCGGCTACTGATTCATCTTCGACCACAACCGCGTTAATTTTAATACTAGCGGTATCACCATCTTTTACATTAACATCAGTGGTAGCTTGCACAATAAGCTGAATGCTTTGACCTTGATTGAGGTTGATTATTCTATTATCAGTGACTAGAACATCATCTTTATCGATCAAACCGTTTTCATTGATATCTTGATAGACTTTAAAATTAGACAAACTACTTGAATAATCGTAGCTTAAAGTAACAGTTTCATCGCTGTAGCTGTTATTCGTTAGTATATTTTGCCAAGTAATAGTGCTATTAGGGGTTACTGTTTGGATAGCAGGTTGGCTTAACAACAGGTCGTATTCGTTTAACGACGAGGCTTGCACCTGTACTTTATTTGAATTGCTAGAAAATAGTAGACCTTTATTATTATTGATATAAAACTGCGCATTGGCAATATTGTCAATAATATTTAGTACAGTAGAAGGAGCTGCTGTAGCAGAGTTTGATTGCATGACTAGCATAGCTGCAGTTAATGCAGATAACTTCGCTGCCTTGACTGATAGACGAGTAGACTGAGCTATACCATGAAATGTCATATTATGTAATTATCCAATCAAAAAATACAGTAGTGATCCTGGCTTACAAATGAATCTAGTTAATCCAAGTAAAGATAATTGTGACGTTATTCGTAACTCTGATTACAAATAACGCCGTACAAAAGTAAGCTATTTATTTAGTACTTCTCATACTAAATTAAGGGGTTGTGGTGCCATCTGGATTGATTTTTACTGCAAACACCATAGCGGCATATTTTTGTGGGGCAAGACTGTTAACAGTACCGCTAACAGCAGTAGAGCTAGCCGTGGCTCCGTAAGTATTGTCAGTAGGTAGTACGTTGGCATCAGCAACCTCAGCAAGCCTAATAGTAAAAGCAGGAGAGGTGCTTGTTGTCAGTACTTGCGCTTTATTATTAAAGCGTGCCGTCGTATCGCTTATAACAAGATCGTTGAAAGTAAAGCGAGCATCTGCGTTCGAAAAATTATTAAAAGCGGTGATCTTATAGACGATACAATTTCCAGGTGAAGCGGCGACATCGGCTTGTGTAAACGTAAGAGACGTACTAGCTGCACAAGTCTCATTTAGTGCCTGCTCTTTAAGTAGCTTGAGCCCTTTTACTGTTGTCGTATTTTTGGCGATGCGTTCCCCCAAAGTCGGTACATCTTGTCCGCCAAGCACTAGTGTGACTGTAGTTGTTTCAGTAGTATCGATAATGGCTTTATCTGACTCTACTTTATAGGTAATCGTTACTATTGAATTTGGCGCCATACCTGTCCAAGGCGGTGCACCATTTTTAGGTACAGCAGTGCTTAGATCATTATCACCATTGACATCACGCGTTATGGTATAAACAGCGTTAGGAGTATTGGGATTGTTATCAGCGTCATAGATCAGCTCAACTGATCCAGTAACCACTGTTACTTTATTATTAGCATTAGGAGTAATAGTAAACTTCACTTCGCCCGGCTTGTCGCCTTCTACTTCTTTACCCGTATTGCTAAGGATTACAGAATGAGTGACCTGCGTGCTTTCTGTAGTACTGGTAGGAATCTCTTTTTTGGTAGGCGACACAATACTAAGTGCACGCTGATTAGCAACCAAGGGCGCTGCTGAATCACTACCTGTCGTCGTGTTAGTAGTACCATCAGTCACTTCACTGTCATCACCAGCTGGATAAAACACGTTGGTATTTTGCTTGGGATCGGTTCCGTCAGTACTATCATAAATAACCTGATTTTCACCAAGATCTAAGCTTACAGAAGCATGGTTGATGACATTTTTAGGATTGGTAAGGGTTTCGTTTTGATCCTTTTGTACATCAAATGTGATAGTTGCTTCTTGACCAGGCTCTAAATTTAACAAAGTCACTCTAACGCTATCGTCTGCGCTGCTGCTGCCCTTACCCTCATTACCAGGTACGATAGTGGCATTGTTGCTTACACTAAGATTAGGCTGATCAGCTAAGCGCAGGCCTTCTGGTAAACCATCAAAAACTATAATGTTGTTAGCATTAGCAGCGTAAGAGGCTGTCTCATCGTTACGAACCTTGATGGTATAGGTGACTTTTGAGCTTGGGTCATTGAGGTTTAGCGTACTGCTCACCTTACTAGTAATCTTGAACACAGGCACTTTAGTGATACTGTTGTTGATATTAGTCAAAGTAGCTTTGGTAGTATCACTATTGGTAAAGAAAGTACTAGCAGCTGATAACGTTAGGTTTTGCGAGTTACCACCAACGTTTCCTACTGTTTTTGCTGAGATTAAGATATCAGCATGCTCATTAGGTTTAAGGACAATATTGGTATTTTGAAAATCAGTACCAGTAACCGTGGTAGCTTTTTTTACGGTGCCATCGGCGTTGTAAACAGTATAAGTAACGTTAGTAGCTGCCAAATCATAAGAGCTTGCATCCTGAGTACTACCTGGGATAGTACCTCCTTGAGCTAAGCTGAGAGTATAAGTATCCTCGACGTTACCTGAGTTGGTTAAGGTATGGTTAAAAGCCACGCGTCCTTTAGGAGTGACAATAGCTGAACGATTATAATCATCGGTAGCGTTGCCGTCGTCATTTTTAGCAGTCAAACTAAACGCTGCACTTTGCGTAATATTGACGGTGACCTTATTAGATTGAACCGGAGTTTGTGCAATAGCGCCTATTTTGTAGGTAGCGGTAGCTACGTTATCAATAGTAGGGGTTGAGGCAGCTGCAGATTCAGCAGCATTTGCAGTACTGACTATACCAAGAGAAGCTGCAATACCAACAGTTAACATTGAATATTTAAAGGTACTGGATTTCATCCAGGGAATCTCCTAATTAAAGAACAAAAGTTTATAAGAATTGATTAATGAATTAATTGACAATAGTGTTTAGTGATACGTCAGCTAGTTTGTTTGCTGGCAGCCATTTAATATTCCAGCGTAGTGCCTTGTATTCTGATAAGGGAATAGCGACTACCTTGCCATCTACCTTGCGTACCAACGGCATGTCAGCATAATTTTTGCCATCAATAGTGGCTTGTGCACTGCTTGGTTTGGCTTCACCTGTAAAGATCATGTTGGCAGGTATAGGAAGGGTTACTGCGACATCACTGATAGGCTGATCGATGATGTTAGTGTAGATAGCACGGTACTGTACGGTTTCTCCTTTTTGAGCATTTGATGCTGGGATGTAGCTAATCTTGCCGTCAGCCGTCTTTACAACTTTATTGGCCTGTAGCTCCATTTTTAGAGCGTCTGCTGCATAAGAGACATTCATCAAGGACGCAGATACAGTGAAAGCTATAAGAGCATGGCGTAAAAATTTAAAAGGTTTCATGAGAGTTTCCTTGAGTGAATAGGTTTTACTTACACTGCTTTTTTACTTGCTATATAGGACTAAATACTACTGAGAGCTTGTTAATAAAATTAAACATAAATTGATTATTTATTATTACAAAATGTCTACAATAAATCAGTAAAAAGCAGATAAGTGGTGCTTATAAGTCAGTTAACGGATGTAAGATTTCATCAAATTAATTTGCTACTCGTGTCTTTTAAAGCCTTATTAATCAGTAATTAAACCCATACTGTATGGCTCGTCGATATAAGATTCGCTAAACACAATATATTTGTTGCAATATGCATGCCTAAAAATACAAATGTAGTAATAAAGTAACTTATAGATTTATTTGTGGACTAGCAAAGTTGGACTTTATAACTATATAAATGAATTGTTTTTACTGTTATATAAATTTGAGATGACGGCTAGAGAACTGATTTTTGAGGTAAAGATAAAAATAGAAGCTTTCTTAATTCACGACCAAGAAAGCTTTATACAGATAAGATCCGATCGAAAAGCTCTAAGCAGAATTAATTGATGCCAGTTTGAGATATCTTAGTTGAGAATTTGATGGTTCCCGATTCTTGCGGCGCTAACGTAGCGAAGATGCCTTTAACTGTAGATCCAGTTGTGTCGTTAGTGGCTGAGGTCGGCGTTGCTACAAAGTCATTACGATAGGTTGCTCTGGCATCAATATTATCTGAGATCTGTAAAGCGCTAATATTAATGCCACTACCTGCTGAGAAGGTGTTCTTTGCAGCAAGTTTATAGAAGACACACTGACCGGCGGTGGCAGTAACGTTGGTTTGTGACCAGCGACTATCGTTGTTAGGAATGCTTGTTATCGCAGTTGTACAATCCGCCACAGTTTGAAATTTTTGTAAATTGATACCTTGCATAGTCGTGGTAGAGGTCGTATTGACACTAGCTGGCGCAGGAGTGCCAGATACAGGGCCTTGCGGTAGTACGCTGACCGTCATAGTCTCAAAGTTACCAAGATTATTAGTATTACCTGCAAGATTACTACCTGAACCAGTAGTTGCCACTTCTACGCCAATTTTGACAAAAGCACCAGGCGCTATGCCTGTAGCTCGTGCAGCGTTTAAATCATAGCTACTATCAGAATCTGACGTTAAGATTGTCTCGCCAGTATTAAAGATACCATCGTTATTTGCATCTACGAACACACGAGTGATTTTGATATTGGGATCATCAGGATTACTGTTATTGCTAGAGGCTGTTGGTTTTATTGATAGCTTAACTGCATTAGTAGTGGCCGCTTCTACAATATCTGTACCATTATTGGTAATCGTGTAGAGGTATGTATTGCCAGTGCTTTGTAGGGCTACTTCCTTATTAGTGCCAGGGCTGATAGCTAAAGCTCGCGATTGATTACTGGTAGTAATGGTAGCTTGGGTATTATCATCTTTACCCACTGCAGGATTGGCAGGATCTTCGTAATTTTTTTCAGTAACGCCGCCAGCACCATCGCCTGAGCTATCGATAAGATCAAAAGTCCCGTTGTCCTTGGTACTATCTTTTATGACAGCATAGTTAGTAATATTGGTACCACTAGCAGGCGTCGTTGCGTCTTTTTTGGCACGAAAGGTTACGGTAATGGTTTCGCCCATTTTGATGTTCTGATTCGTTACCGTAATGTCTTTACCATTGGTTGAGATAACAGCAGTTTGAGCGCTACTGCCGCTAGTAGCACTCACTGTAGGTGCTTTATAGTTAGATTCTGAAGGGCGTATAGCAATCAAGCCTACTGGCAAGGTATCAGTAATGCTTACTGCAGTGCCAGCGCTATTACCTTCGTTTTTTACAGTAACCGTATAATCGACATAAGCATTGGCGTTATTAACATCGAATGTTTTGTTACCAAGGTTAGTGGTAGCCGATTTAGTAATGGCATAAACGGGCGTGATAGTAATAGCGTTATTAGTGTTGACCGCTCTTCTATTTTCTCCCGTTTGTCCTTTTGCTGTTAAATAGGCACTGGTTGCTGACACAGTAAAAGAGGTATTAGCATTAACAAAACGATCGACATTCGTAGTAGCAGTGATAATAATATCAGCGCTTTGGGTTGCCTTTAAGGTTATCGTACCTCCAATATTCACTGTTTCAAGACTACCTACATTGGCACCACTAGAATCTTTTATTTGATATTTAATAGCAGCGCTAGCCGGCACACTATTTGATGGATTGGCTAGCATAATAGTATAGGTGTCAGTGACATTACCATCGTTAGTCAGTCTATGGGTAAAATCTACACTAGAACCTGCTTGCGGATTAATAGGTCTATCTTTATTGGCATCATCATTAGGTACATCATCGGCGCTAGTAGCTATTAAACTAAAGGCTCCGGTTTCAGTGACGCTGACGGTCACCTCGTTTGATTCGGCTCTTTGCTCAGTTGTATTGTTAGCGACAGTATAGGTAGCAGTAGCTTTGTTTTTAACCATAAAAGCATCTTCAGCGCTATAAGTTACCTCAGCGGCATTGACGTTAGACACACTCATCGCAGCTACTATACCGGTAGTTAATACTGAGTATTTAAATAAATTTGGCTTCATAAGATGGTTCTCCTCAAGACATGACATAAATGATCAAAGGGCTAAATTTGATATTTTTACAAACAAGTAAATTACTTACACTGTATCTACAATAAGTAGAACATTGTTGAAATATAACTATTTGTATATTATTTATTATCAATATATAGAGAAGATAAGACTATTGCTGCTAAAGTCAGATAGATGGATAGATAGAATAGTTGAGCGGTAATAAGAGAAAATAAAGCGTTATACTAATAAAAGTTGCAAGCGGCTCAAAGAAAAGTAAGGTATAGAGCTGATAGAAGATGTACAGATATAGGACAGCTTGATAGCGTCAAAAGCCTATCAAGCTGATAAAGAAGAATAGATATTAGTTTGACTGTGTCGAGCCGTATTGGGTATTGAAGTAAAAAGAGCGTTTACTTCTTTTAGGCAGCGTTAAAGATATAGTTCTAATAGTCCCGTTTTGACCTTTTACAAGACCATCATTAAAATCACCAGCTACACGTACAGGATCTGCTAATACAGAGGTGACCTTAGGTGCACTAGGATCGGCAGGGTTCTTTTTCTGTAGCGTATCTTGCATAACAAAATCATCGACACTAACATTTGCACGGTTAGTCGCTGTGATCTTGTAGGCAATACATTGACCCGGTCTAATATCAGCGCCTGCTCCAGTGGTCGAGCTAGAAAGAGCCTCTTTGCTATAATTTAGACGAGTAAAATCGGTGAATCTGCAGTTATTTGCTGCCTGTTCTTTTTCTAGTACTAGAGCGACGTTCTTGGCGATAACTCGGCCAAAGTCGTTGTTCAGATAACTATATCTATTGGCGGTTAGCGCAACGACTTGCCTATCGGGAGTAGTGCGGATAGGGTAAGTGGGACTTACATTGCTGTTGGTTTCAATAAGACAGACAGAGTTATTACCTGCCAAAGCAGAGCTGGCTACTATGATCTGATATCTTCCTATACTGCTACCAGTAGCTTCCACAGTTTGTGTAGCATAAACGCTGCTGGGATTGGCGCAATTAACTAAACTTACTGTACTAGCTGCTATACCAGTTTCAACAGATGGGTTAAATACGCCATTGAAATAGTTGGTATTATTATAAGCCCCGCTATCTATAACTGCATTTCTATCATTGGCCTGAGCATCAGAGATACCGCCATTATCGTTGAATACAGTACCTGAAAAAATATAGTTTGGGCTATTAGTAAGAGTACAGGTGATCTCATCTCCATAATTGGTATTAGCCAACGTAAATGAGCGAGTACCTGCTGCCGCATTATAAACGGTTGCACCGCTTGGCATAACTGTAGTGCTGCCAGTAGTCGCATTACTACAACTGTAATTGGCGCTATAGTTGCCCATGTCACCATTGATCACGCGCTCAGTAACTGTATAGGTAGTGTTCTCGGCCAGCTTCAACGCAGGATTGTTACTGCCATTACTTATTGCCGAACCAGTTCCTGTAGTGGTAAAACTATTAGTTACTATGGTGCCACCGGTGACCTGAATTTGAAATTGATCGCTACTTGCTACTCGCGTACCGTTAAGTCTTTTTTCTACGATTAATTTGGGCGGAGCAAGACAAAAGTAAAAGTCGGAATAACCTATAGCGTGAGGACTATTTCTTTGAGAAAGTATATTTTTATGTTTTAAATTTAGTAAAACATCGGCAAGGTTGTAGTTCCAAGTTGCATCAATGTTGCATCCTCCAGCACCGCAGTTTTGTCCTTCACGAGCCGTTACAATATTTTGAGCTGCGTTTCTGGTATGAAAAGTATTATTAAATGTCAGTTGACCTTTGCTAGTAGAAACGTCAACTTCTTCAATATAAGGTACTTGTCCGCTACTACCAGTCGAGTCCAAATCTTGTATTTTGTAGCCGACTTTACTTACTGGCCGGTTCACACTGACATCTAAAACATGATTTGTCTTGGCAGCAGGAGAATCATGAAGTAGGTTGATGGCATTGGTAGTCGCACCATTTAAACTACCAAAGAAAGGCGGTGTACTATTGTTAGCAAAAGTACTATTAAGATCTACTACTGATGAAAACCTAAAGTTGAATACTTTGTTACCAGAAGGTTCTGTAAACGTAAAAGCTTTAGTAGTGTTTCCAGAAGTCCAGCTGAGAGCTTGAGAGATTACAGGCGCTGCTTGAGTAGACGCCGGAGGATTGGCACCAACATAGTACATTTTATGACCAGCGGGACAAGTACCAACAGTGGAGGTGTCAGTAGATTCAAAGCTGGCATGAGCACTATTAACACCACTACTAAATGCGGTAATCAACAAAGCTGCTACTATACATTGTAAGGGTTTAGACACTACAAACCGACGTCTTATACACTCTTTTATGTTTATATTATTTTGCATTTAATACCCTTACGGTCTGTTAAAGGTTTCTAAGTCAGAACGTCTTTAATAATGAATTATACTAATTACTAACCGTTGTATCGTACTTAGTATTGAAATACAAAGTGGCTAAAGTCGGACTTCCTGATACTTTTGCTAAACTGAACGCGTTTGAGACAACACGGTCATTTGAGACGATTTTACCATTTGCATCCAAGGTCACTGAGTTATTATTACTAAAAACTTGCGCAGGATTGCCTTCTGGTAATGGCAAATGAAATTTAGATTGAGTAGGAATTTTTTGTAATACGTCTGTGATTTGTACTTCAGACAAGTCAGTATTGCCGCGATTATAGGCTTCAATTTTATAGGCGATGCATTTGCCAGGTTCGACATTGCGTGCAGGATTCATACTAAAGCCAGTACTTGGATTAGTTGTACTTTGATTGATAGAGGTGTAGTTGAGATTGTCATTGCAGTCTTGTACATATTGATATTTTTTAAGCACTAGTGCAGCGTTTTCGGCTTTCACTTCACCAAAATCAATGTTTGAATAATTATAATCACCGCGAGTGATCGTAATTTGCTTTTTGTTAGCAGTGGTATCGATATTATAGTCCCAGCTACTTGGCTCAACTTCCACCAAACAAACATTTTGACCTACTGTTAGCGTATTTGGCAATACGTTAAAACGATACTTGCCAGTACTGGAGAGTGTTTGAGGCGTTGTACCAGTGATGTCGTTACCACTATTACAGTCGGTTAGCCGTACTTGCAAGTTAGGGTCAGTAATTTCTGACTCGTTGTCCTCGCGTACACCATTGAAGTAGCCTCTGTTGCCAGTAAAGGTAGCAGAAGTATCAAGTCGGGTAGCAGGGCTAGCTGTAATACCGCCATTATCATTAAATACCGAACCTGAAAAAACATAAATAGGCTTACTTTCAACCCCAAAACTTATCCATTCATTGTAAGTCTCACCCACGACGTCCGCTTCAATAGCACTATTACCTTTCATTATGCCTTCATAGGTTAAAGTAACACTTTTGGCATTTTGTACTGCCATCACGTAGTTGCTATCGCTGTTTGCAATGCCGTAGCTAACATAACTGCCGCCATTACTAATGGGAGTATTAGTACTAAGAGCAGAGTAGGTAGTCTGGTTATTGGGGCTGGTAGACGTGGACTTTAAAATGTTCTCAAAGGTAGCTGGCGCGGGTAATGTGCCTCTTTTTTGACCAGCTGCAAACGTGACATTTCCATTGGTAAGCGTAGGCGTAAAAGAGCTGCTATTGCCGTTACCGTTAAGCGCGGTAAGACTATAATAATATAGATCATTTCTGTTTGGATCATCGACGCGTAGTTGGGGAGAGACAGTCGAGTTGTTGGAGCTAAAACTATTACCGCTGAGTTTTTGACCCATAAAATAATCACCCATAGCGCCAAAAAAGTAGTTAACGCTTGGATTTTCTAAAACAGTCGCTCTAGCTGGAAAAGTGAATTGTTCATTGGTAGCAAAGTCTGTATAACTTAGGCTCTGGCGTGCTACTTCCGAATTTCCTCCTGTGTTATAGCTAGTCTGTCCAATCTTGATCGTGTGAATAGAGTTTTTATCTGTAGGCGTAATAGTAATGGTATAGCTAAATTTGTCTCTATCGCTGGTGGTATTACTTTGATTTTGAATCATAATGCCATTGTTGCCAGGCGTGAAAATAGCATTGCTTTGATAGCCGCTCATCTCTTTACGAACAATAGTAAAAGTGCCCGTAGCACCCGCAGACGTGGTATAAGAACCAGAGGCACTACCGTTACTTGAAGTGGTAGACGTAGACAGAGTAAAGGTACCCATATTCGCTGGTATGGCCTGCGCTATTAAGGGCATGATAAAAAATAGCAAAGCTAAAACAGGCCTGACACAGATGCGGTGTGCTGTTATTATATTTGTAGGCGTAATTACAGAGGTAAGTGTAGGGCGTGAAGCCATAGGTCGTCCTAGTTGTAGATGTTAAAGCAGACAATCAATAGCACTATTTACAAGAAAATAGCTTTCGACAAAACACAGATTTTAGTAAAACACAGCAAGAATAGTTCCAACTTCTATCATAAGGTCTATTATATTATTATGATAAATGACTTGAACTTAGATCATAGTAAGGCTGAAGACAATATTTGTAGGTTTCCTAATAGTGGGTTTTTAGCTTTAAGTCATTAAAGTGGTAGCTATGTTTTACTATATAAAGTAAGTTAACAACTGTACTTTATTTTAGTAATTATTTATTTGATTACTAATCATTATTTACTTAAAAAATACTTACCATATGGTCATTTTTTTACAGCCATAAACATCTACACAATAAGGGACTATAATAAGCTACTGTAATCGTTTAATTTTAATCATAAAGATATAGCTGCTGATATGATTATCCAGATTAGTAGTTGTTTTTAACTTAAATTTAGATAACGGAATACTCAAGCAAAATATGGAAGTTGCAAAGCAAACTGTTTTCTCTTCATCCTATTTCACAACCGCCTGCTACTATTCAGGAACGACTAATATAAAAGAAGGATAGACAACAATGAATTACTATAAGGATGCTGATAACTTAGAGACTCAAGAATGGCTCGATGCTTTTGAGTCGGTCATCAAGCATGCAGATAAGGATCGCGCGCAGTTCTTGCTAAAAGCGCTATACAATATGGCCGTACAAGAAGGGCTGCCATTCAATCGCCTAGATACTGCATATATTAATACTATTGCGGTTGAAGACGAGCCTATGTATCCTGGCGATTTAACTATCGAGCGCAAAATTCGTGCTTTGATTCGCTACAACGCTTTAGCTATGGTAATGCGCGCCAATCAAAATGACGATGATTTGGGTGGGCACTTGGCAACATTTGCCTCAAGTGCTACTTTATATGAGACTGGTTTTAATCACTTTTTCCGTGCAGCAAATGACAACTTTGGCGGCGATATGGTTTACTACCAAGGTCACTCAGCACCAGGTATCTACGCTCGCTCTTATTTAGAGGGCCGCTTGGATGAAGAGCAGTTAGAAAACTTCCGCCGTGAAATTGGCGGTAAAGGGTTATCAAGCTACCCGCACCCTTACTTGATGCCAGATTATTGGCAGTTCCCAACGGTATCTATGGGTCTTGGCCCGATTATGTCTATTTATCATGCCCACGTGCATCGCTACTTAGAAAACCGCGGCCTGCTTGAAAGAGAAGATCGCAAAATCTGGACGTTTATCGGTGATGGTGAGACGGATGAGCCAGAAACTTTAGGTGCCATCTCACTTGCTGGCCGTGAAAAGCTAGATAATCTTATTTGGGTGATCAACTGTAACTTGCAGCGTCTTGATGGTCCAGTACGCGGTAATGGTAAAATTATTCAAGAGCTTGAATCAGTATTTCGCGGTGCCGGCTGGCGAGTGATCAAGGTAATTTGGGGTGGTAATTGGGATACGCTGCTCGATAAAGATGAAACTGGCGTGCTTAAGCATCGGATGGAAGAAACGGTTGATGGGGAGTACCAGTTGTATGAAGCGCGTACCCCTGACTTTACTCGTGAGCATTTCTTCAATAAATATCCAGAACTAAAAGAGATGGCAGATGAGCTATCGGATGAAGATATCTCACGTCTAGATCGTGGCGGTCATGATCCTACGAAAGTTTACGCCGCTTTTAGTGAAGCGATGAAAACCAAAGGTCAACCGACCGTTGTGTTGGTCAAAACCGTTAAAGGTTATGGTTTATCTACCCAAACCCAAGCGGTCAATAAAGCCCACCAAATCAAAAAACTTGATCAAGAATCGCTGGTTTACTTCCGCGATCGTTTTGATCTGCCCTTTACTGATGAGCAATTAGAGACTTTGCCGTTCTATCGTCCCAAAGAAGATTCGGCTGAGATGAAGTATCTAAAAGGTCGCCGTGAGGCACTTGGCGGTCATCTGCCTAATCGCCGTAGTGGTCATATTCCGCTCCCTATTCCTGATTTATCTATCTTTGATCGCGTGCTCAAAGGCAGCAATGGCAAAGAGCAATCGACCACTATGGTGTTCGTGCGTTTATTATCCGCCATGCTAAAAAACAAGGACATCCAAGACCGCGTTGTACCTATCGTACCGGATGAGGCGCGTACCTTTGGTCTAGAGGGTATGTTCCGTCAGCTCGGTATTTACTCCGCTTCTGGTCAGAAATATACACCAGAAGATAGTGAGGCGCTCATGGGTTATAAAGAAGCCCAAGACGGTCATATGTTGGAAGAGGGCATTAATGAGGCCGGTGCAATGAGTACTTGGATTGCGCTCGCAACTAGCTATTCGATTAATGCTCTGCCCATGATTCCTTTATACATTTATTACTCTATGTTTGGTTTTCAGCGTGTTGGCGATCTGGCATGGGCGGCAGGTGACTGTCAAGCGCAAGGCTTCTTATTAGGCGGTACAGCGGGGCGTACCACGCTAAATGGTGAGGGCTTACAGCATCAAGATGGTCATTCACAAATCTTGTTCAACTCTATCCCTAACTGCGTCAGCTATGATCCTTGTTTTGGTTATGAGCTGGCCGTCATTATGCATGATGGTCTACGCCGGATGTATGCAGATGGCGAGCGCATTTATTACTACTTAACGCTCATGAACGAAAACTACGAGCAACCTGCGATGCCAGAAGGCGTTGAAGAGGGTATTAAGCGCGGTATGTACCTGATTGAAGATAATGGCTCAAGCCAAGTTCAGTTATTAGGCTCAGGAGTAATCCTGCGCGAAGTACAAAAAGCGGCTCAAATTTTAAAAGATGAGTTCAACATCATTGCCAACGTCTGGAGCGTGACTAGCTTTAACGAGCTGACCCGCGATGGTATGGCTTGCGATGATTATAACCGCTTGCATCCCATGGAAGAAGAAAAGGTGCCTTGGGTCACTGAATTGCTAGCGCCGCATGAAGGGGTGGTGGTTGCCGCAACCGATTATATGCGTAATTATTCTGAGCAAATCCGAGCTTGGTTGCCTGACAATCGTCCTTATACGACGCTTGGTACAGATGGTTATGGCCGCTCAGATACGCGTGAAAAGCTACGCAGTTTCTTCCATGTTGATGCCGCTCACATTGTGGTAGCTACGCTTAAACGCTTGGCAGATGAAGGTGAGGTTGAGATGCGTTTGGTAAAAGACGCTATTTCAAGTTTCGGTATTGATGCCGATCAGCCCCCTGCATGGCAGCAGCAGCCCTATTATGATCACTTCCCAGACGCACCAGCACCAGACTCTGACAATATTAAGCCGTCACCTGTCCCTGAGTTTGTCGACGAAGATGACGATGAGATCAGCAGTGAAGGCCGCGCAGAAGATGAAGCCGATGCTAATTTGCTTAATGATAGCGATGTCGAAGAAAAATAATCAAATAAATATAAGACATGGCAATCATAAGACAAGGAGAAAAAGATGGATATTAAGGCCCCCGACTTAGGTGTTGAAAGCGCTGAAGTTAGTGAAATAATGGTAGAAGTTGGTGATGTCATTGCTAAAGACGACAACATTATCTTGTTAGAATCTGATAAAGCCTCAGTTGAGGTACCCAGCTCAGCTGCTGGTAAGATCACCAAAATCAACGTGGCCGTCGGTGATGAGGTAAAAGAAGGTACGGTACTTCTTGAACTCGATAGCGACGATAACAGTGATGAAGCTGATAGCGATGAGGATAAGGCTACAGCTAGTGAGCAATCAAGTTCTGACGAAGAAGTGAAAGAGGAGTCTGAAGCTGACAAAGAAGAAGCTGAGGATAAAGATCAAGCTAAAGTGAGTAAGTCGAGTGCTGACTCTGCGCCCAAAGCTGGTAAAGCGACTACCCATGCGCTACCAGACTTAGGCGTTGATGAAGCGCAAGTGGCTGAGATTATGGTTAGTGTTGGTGACACAGTTAGCGCTGATCAATCAATTATGTTGGTTGAATCTGATAAAGCCTCCGTTGAGGTGCCTGCGCCAGAAGCCGGTACCATTGAGAAAATCTTAGTTGAAGCTGGCGATACCGTTGCAAATGGTCAGGACTTTGTGGTTATCGTTGGCAGCGGCGCAGATACAGCTGACGACGATCAATCGCAACCTGATGACACTGAGGCTACTGAAACGCAAACTCAAGACGAGCAAACCCAAGACAGCAAAGATAAAAAAGCAGGATCGCAAACGACCGGTGAGCCTAAACAAGCACCGGTTGAGTCGTCTAGTACTGCTAGTAGTCAATCGCAACCCACGACTAACAATAAACTGACAGAAGACGAAGTCAATAAAAAGCTAACTGAGGTTTATGCAGGACCTGCGGTGCGTAAACTTGCTCGTCAATTGGGTGTCGATATTACCCAGGTCAATGGCTCAGCGCTTAATGATCGTATCTTAAAAGAGGATCTGTTTGCTCATGTTAAAGATCGCATGACGACTGGGACAACTGGGCAAGCCGCTCCAGCTGGTGGCAGTGTAGGTTCGGGTCTGCCAACTCTGCCTGACATGAATAACGTTGAGATTTGGGGTGAAACCGAGGTACAAGACTTAAGCCGCTTGCAAAAAGTGTCCATCCCGCAGCTTAACTTAAATACTTATCTACCACAGGTCACCCAGTTTGATATGGCGGATATTACTGATACTGAAAAGCTACGCGGTGAGCTCAAAGGCGGTATGAAAGCCGAAGGCATTGGCCTGACTATTTTGGCTTTTATCGTCAAAGCGACGGCTTATGCTTTGACTCAGCATCCTCGTTTTAACAGTCATTTAAATGATGATAATACGCAAGTTATCTTACGCAAAACGGTGAATATGGGTATTGCCGTGGCTACCGATGACGGTCTAATCGTACCCGTCATTAAAGATGCACAAGATAAAGGTATCAAGCAGATTGCTATCGAGATTGGCGAGCTGGCAGCAAAAGCGCGCGATAAAAAGCTAGGCACTAAAGATTTGCAGGGCGCAAGCTTTACTATCTCAAGTCAAGGTAATCTCGGTGGTACTGCCTTTACGCCGCTGGTAAACTGGCCGCAAGTGGGTATCTTAGGAGCTTCTGAGGCGACCATACAGCCGCACTGGAATAAAGACAAGCAAAGCTTTGAGCCGCGCCTCATGTTGCCTTTGTCATTGTCTTATGATCATAGGGTTATTAATGGTGCTGATGCTGCTGTATTTACGCGCTATGTGGCAAGCTTGCTTGCTGATCCACGCCGTATTTTGCTCTAAATATTCGGCTTTGGATCAAAAATACTGGCTGTAAACTGACCCCCATAAGTTGGATAAATTTATGGGGGTTAATTTATGGAGTAGGCATAAAAAAGCCAATAGTGATATTGGCTTTTTCTCGTAGCAACTTTAAGTTAGGTTATAGCTCATCTATATTAGAAGCTTTTGACAAAAGCGACACCGTATACCCAAGGGCTAATATCAACTTCACCGATATCATCACCGTTTAAGCTGGCATCTGTTTTAATGTCCATGTAGCGTGCATCAATACGGAAAGCATCACGTGGAGAGAAAGGAATATCAAGACCGATGTGGCCAGCAACGCCAACACTATCGTCAAGCTCTAAATCATTACCATTACCAAGGTAGATTCTTTCTTTAAAAAACGTAGTATAGTTAACACCAACACCCACGAAAGGCTTCACATTCATAGGCATATTGTAACCATCGAAGTGATACTGTAGTGATAGCGTAGGGGGAAGATGTTGAGTCTTAGCATCTACTTCAGCACCATCAGCTGTCGTTAAGGTAATATCATGATGAAACGGGATCGCAGCTAACAACTCAATACCGACGTTATCAGCGACGAAGTATTCGCCACTAAGGGTTGGACGAATATCGTCGTCAACATCAACTGACAAGTTACCTAAAGCGGTGGATACATCTCCGTTATCGTTTTTAGGATCAACCATATGGGCGCCAGCAGCGACAGTCCAAGTACCTGCAGGGACAGCAAAAGCAGAGGTCATAGTAAGTGCGACAGCGGTTGCTAAAACTAGGGATTTTAGTTTCATCAAGTAATTCCTTAATATAATAAATGGTGAAAATTAAATATTTAGTAAAAAGTGGCACTAAATATCTATAATTATAGTTACTTTTGTGAAATAATTTGTAACTCATTTATATATTGTAGTATATATTCTTTATCAATGGTAGTAAATTAGATACTGATCAGTAATATAAATAGCGTAATGCTTAAAACAGAACAATGACGTTAGCATCATATAATTTAAGCATTTTTTGCAAAAAATGTAGGCTATTGATTCAATACTAAAAATTATTATAACTAGCGAAGATATTGAGGTAAATATATCATAGAAGAGGTTTACCAGATACTGTGTATAAATATAGGATCAATATAAAGGATTATCATGACGGGCTATTGCAGTAATTCACCTATGCGCTGCGCCAATGCACGTTCTATGCACTTACTCAACCAAGCTGACAATTATTGTCCTAAATGCGGACTGTCGCTAGTATCTTCGGCAAGCTTAAGTAAAAGCTCCCGCACGGAGTTACGCTTTTTGCATTCTAGCCTTGGCATCGTGGTGCTGTTACTATTGGCTTTAATCTACATCTCTTACGCAAATTTTGTATAATAACTCCCACTCTCAAATGTTTTAAGTGATAAGACCGTGCTGCTTCTGGCGCTCTTAAAGCTTATTGCAATCATTTAACCACGGTGTTATACCGCATAGGGACGGCATGCTATTCCAATCTATACGGCGCCTGCGTCACTTTGTTTATAATATTCTACAAAACGATGCTCACGATACCTTGTTTAGTCGTTGTGTTGATTACTTTCTAATTTTCTTAATTATGACCAACGTCGCTGCAGTCATTGCTGAGTCAGTTGATCAATGGTATTACCCTTACCAAGAATATTTCACCCTGTTTGAAAACTTCTCTATTGTGGTGTTTTCTATCGAGTATTTGCTACGGTTATGGAGTGTGGCTGAGGCGAAACCAGATGATACTATCTGGCGGCAGCGCTGGGAGTGGTTAAAGAGTCCATCAGCCTTAATTGATCTGGTGGCTATCGTACCAGCCTTCTTAAACTTCTTTGTCAGTATTGATCTGCGTTTTCTGCGTATTTTACGGCTGTTTAGAATCTTAAAGCTCACGCGTTATTTTGCTTCCTTACGCATTCTACTGGTGGTTATCAGCAAAGAAAAAGGCTCGTTTCAAGCGGTGATTTTTATTTTAATCATCATGATTGTGACCGCATCGAGTGGTATTTATTTAGTAGAGAACCATGCGCAGCCAGAGGAGTTTGAGTCGATACCCAAGGCCATGTGGTGGGCGGTCGTTACCCTTACAACCGTGGGTTACGGTGACGTGACGCCAATCACTACCGCCGGTAAAATATTGGGCGCGGTTATTACTATACTAGGTGTGGGTTTGGCGGCATTGCCTGCGGGTATTTTGGCTACAGGTTTGGCTAATGAGCTTGAACAGCGCCGCGACGAGATTGAGCAAGGTTTTCGAGAACAGCTAGTCGATGGCGACTTTGATTTGGTACAAAATCAGGCTATGATCGATAAAATTCGCCGCGAGCTGGGACTTGACAAAGAGCAGGCGCAAGATATCGTGCTACAAGTACTGCGCGAGCAAGAGCTTGCACGCCGTGAAAAAGAGGTGCGCAAAAAGAATTTTTGTCCGCACTGCGGTGAGCCGTTAGACTAGGATGTTAATAGCAAAAGGCGCTAGATAGATTATCTACCTAGCGCCTTTTTTATGCCCAATAAGACGGTTAAATTAGCTTTGCATTACTGTTTGTGAGAGGGGCAGAGTGCGCGCTAATTCGTGCGCCACCTGCTGAGCCGCCTTTTGTAAGTCGGTATCGGGCAGTGGCAGGTTTTGCAGCGTCAGATACCAATCATCAATCTCGCGGCGTAGGCTTGCTACCCAAATCGCATTACAATCGCGCGGTAATTGCTTTAAATTGACCTCAAAAGCGCGGTTGCCTTCATCATCACTCAGATGCACCTCACCAGCAACTACTTTGCCAAAAGGCTGTCCATAATACGAGCTGGCAAGTAAACCGATCTGGGTAATATGTGCTGGTATCTTATCTAAATATAAGCGAATTTGTTCTTGATCTAGCGGCGCTAGATACATGGCCTCATTGCCCCGATCTTTACCGTTAAGGCTATCGCCTTGGTGGCATACTGACTCAGCCTTGTCACGCAACTTTTTAAACCATACTATATCCTGAATTGTGCAGCTATCATCGTATAGGACGCAAGCGATGTCGATATCAATGGTGCCTTGATTTTTCTTTAGACGTTGTAGCTTACTTTTTTTATCGGGCTCGGGCGGTGTAAAATCAAAATTTAACGCAAAAAATAATGTTCTGGCAGTAAGACCAAGAGCAATCAAGCTATCTGAGAGTAGCGGTGCAGGGGTTGAAGTTGGCATGGTAGTCCTTTTCATTATTTTAAATTTGTTAGTTTTATATAAGGTTTATGATCAAGATCGGCTCTTTTTATAGGTCTTTTTATCTATTTATCATTGCTGTTTTTATTTGACACTACGTCATACAGTAATGAAGGTTTGGCTGCTAACAAACCAGTGCCAAAACCGCGTAGCCACCAGACCAGCTGTGAAGTCAAATTTACCGTTGCTTTAACTGTCATGGTATCATCATCGTTGATAGTAACGGTTTGATCCTCGCTAAGCTTACTCTCTGTCAGGCTCTTACCTGCCCTCTGGGTAAATTTTAGCTCGATTGGCGTATCTTTGCCATGATCCGGCAATTGACTTAGTAGAGGATGAGTGAATCCCATGCTACCAGCATCCAGATAACTGTCTAAGTGGAAGTCATCAGGTGTCTGTGCAGGACTATCGAGAATCTCAACGCTTGCAAAGCGGTGCAGCGCAAAGGTACGAATAATAGCTTCTGGGTCGTCAGTACGGGTGGCGAGCAAGTAGATAATAACCCCGCGCTGGATAATAGCGATTGGGTTTAACGTATATTCGCTAGCTTCTGATTTATTGCTGCGCGTATAGCAGGCTTTGATTTGAAGCTGATAAAACAGAGCATGATAAATATTGTCTTTACTATCCAAGTCAATATGCGGCGCGATCAAAGGCTGGGTTGCCGTCTCAATACGCACCCGATCAATCCACGAATGAGTGACCTTGCTGTTTTTTAGTTGTCGGCGCGCCAGATCAAACCATGGGAAGAGCTCATCTAAAATAGCTGGCGGTAATAGCTGAGTCAGATTGGCCTCCACCATGTTAAACGCAACGGCTTGAGATAAATTCATATGCGGCAGACTTTGTAACGGCGCATCATCGCGCCAGCGCCAACCTTGCGGATTGGCATTGTTTTTTTCGATAGGGAAGCGTTTGGCTAAAGCGTTTAGATCCCTTTGTACGGTACGTAGACTGATATCAAAACCTGCTAGTTGTAGCTGCTCATAGATATGAGTGGTACCTACCCAGCGGTTGCGCTGCAGCTGTGAGAGTACTTGCCACTGACGCGCTGTTGTCGCCGCACCGTGACGACTGGCTGCGCTCTCGCTAGCTTCGGTCTTGGGGTTGTCGGCTTTCGTTTTATTATCTAATGCAGATGATGATTCGCTATCAGCCTGCTGACTTTTAGCATCAGGGTTATCTATTGTTTGTACAGTCATGCAAAAATAACCTATATAAGTAAATCAATTTATCAGAAACACTTTAATTTTTACTATTTTATCATCGCAGAAAACAACGATGACGTCTAGGAGTGATCGTTTTTCTGCTTTGCTATAGTATTTTACAGGTGTTTTATTCAGCGACTTAGTCTTTTTTGTTCTTACCTTTTTGCTTGCCCTTTGTCTTGTTCTTACCTTTGTTTTTCGACTGTTTTTCATCGGCTTCAATGCTGTCTTGATGATCATCCCACGAGGCTAAGCGGCGTAGAACCTTGCCAAATAGAGTATCTTTATGATACAGCTTCTTTTTGTTCAGCGTGTCGACAGGTAGACCAGTCATTAAAGTCAAAGCTTCGCTCAAAGTACGCACGCCATAAATATGAAATTTATTAGATTCGACTGCCTCAATAATATCGTCGCGCAGCATAAGCTGCTTGACATTAGCTATGGGGATAACTACGCCTTGCTCCCCAGTGAGCTCTTGCTCGCGGCACGCATCAAAAAAACCGGCGATTTTGGCATTGATACCGCCAACCGCTTGCACTTCACCCAGCTGATTCATAGAACCGGTAATGGCAAGGGCTTGATTGATAGGGGCATCAGCTAAAGCGGACAATAGCGCGCAGGCTTCGCTAACTGTAGCACTATCGCCATCAATGTGCGCGTAGCTTTGTTCAAAAGCTAAAGAGGCACTAAAGTTGAGCGCATGGTGCTCGCTAAATAAAGCGCGCAAGTAGCTAGTCATAATCAACATACCCTTAGCGTGCAGGCTGCCACCTAGATCAACATCGCGCTCTATATCTAAGATATCACCAGCGCCCGTATTGGGCTGAATCACAGCAGTAAGGCGCGCGGGCATACCAAACTCGCTATCAGCGTAGCTGACGACGGTAAGGGCATTGACTTGGCCGACAGCAACGCCTTGGGTATTAATCAATTGCTGACCGTTTTTGAGCTCATCCCAGTACAGATCGCGCAAGTACCCTGAGCGCTCATCCATATCATTAATGGCTTGGGTGACGTGCGTGGCATCAACGATACTTTCACCATCGAGCCGGGCATGACGATTAGACTCATGCAGCAGTTTAATCAAGCGATCACTATGCAAACTTAACCGGTCTTGATCTTCAGCTTGTAAGCTTAAATGCTCAAGCAAAGCCGCTTGTGCACTATTATCGAAAGGATAAAGGCTAGCATAATCAATAATATCAGCCATTTTGGCAACCAGCGCTAACTCATGAGTGCTGGTACGTGTCACATCATCGTGAAAATCAGCTCGAATTTTAAACACCGCATCAAACTCAGGTTCAAGCTCTAAAAGCTCATAGTATAAATCCGCCTCCCCAAGCAAAATCACCTTGACATCAAGGTCGATAGGCGCAGGCGCTAGCGATAAACTACCAGTTAAGGTTAGCATTTGCTCAAGACTGGATAGCTTAATTTTACGAGATTGCAGCGCGCGTTTTAGGCCCTGCCAGGCATAAGGATGCTCGAGGACATGGCTGGCCTCTAACAATAAATAACCGCCATTAGCACGGTGGAGCGCGCCGGCACGAATCATACTGACATCGGTAGTCACTGTGCCAAGTTGGGTAATTTGTTCAACATGGCCGAGCAGATTAAGATGCGTGGGCAAATCTTCAAATACTACAGGGGCACCGCTTTTAGGGGCATGACTAACTAAGACGTTGACAGCGTAGCGGCTTGGCGTGGTTGTTAGTATGGCGGTGACAAACTCATCATCATCACCGTTGACGATACGCTCGACGTGCGCGATCATATCATCAAGCATTGCTTGCAAATAAGTGGTTACCGCTGGTAGCTTAGCAAACTGCTCTTTAATAGGTTTAAATAAAGGCTGTAGTGTGCGCTTAGCAATATCACGATGCAGGGTTTCTATCGCATCGTTAGCATCGTCTTCTAATTGCTCTAATACAATGGTCAACTGGTTAAAGCGCTTTTGCATGTGGTTTTTTTGGGTAAAACGGTTGTTTTCGCTCACAGATTTAGCGGGCTCACCAGGATTTATAGCAGCATTTACCGTCTCGTTATTCTTATTAGTCTCGTTTTTATCTTGTAGCAGCTGGCTTGGGTGCACAAAAACCGCTTTGTTATCAAAGGGACGAAAAGTGAGCGCTAAATCGTACTGTTTACCCTCGGCATTTAGCTCATCGTAAGCATCGCTTTCTTGTTGATGTGCTACGTTTTTGATGGCCTCAATTTTGCTTTGATAAGAGTCGCTACGAAAGCGCTGGCTCAGTCGTCTTTTGGCCTGTATCCATAATTCATTGATTTGCTGCTGCAATAATAAACCTTGTCCCGCGGGCATATTTAAGGCTATGGGCGTACGCGGATCGGTAAAGTTGTGCACATAAACCCAATCATCAGGTGTTGGTGCCTCGGTAGCAATACGCTGCAACAGACGGCTGATAACAGTACGCTTACCAAGCCCGTTTTCTCCAGCGGCGAATACATGGTAGCCACTGGCTTTTATATCAAGCGCTGTATGCAAAGCTTTGAGAGCTCGTGCTTGACCAAAGCCGACGTCTAAACTGGGTGCAGTGCGAGTGTCGATAGGTAAATGGCTGGTATCAGTGTAGCGTTTTAATTGATCAGCACTAATAAGACAACGCTGAGCGGTCGTTGTAAATATAGGATGAGGTTTTAAAGTAGCTTGTTCATTGGCAGCTTGTTTATTATTTTTATGTCGATCATAGTTATCTGTCTGTATATCGCTGTGATCAGAGGCGACATTCGTACCCAAAGTAGAATGGGAGCATACAGTCGGATTTGAAGTTCCGATAAAAGTTGATGGTTGTTCGGTCATAGGCGTATAGTCGATCGTTTTGATAAAAAGTTTAAGACATTAAAAGTCGTAGAGAACCAACAAATATAGTTAAGGTACTGTAAAACAAGTACAGTGTCGCTGGTATAAAGGTGTGCTAGTTTTAGTTAGGATTGACTATAGCACATAAGATTAAGAGAATGGTTTAGCTGAAGTATAAAGAAAAATAATGTCCCAATGATACTAAAGTAGAGACCTCAATGATATTAAAGTAGAGATGCAGTGCCAATATAGTCAGGGTCAGCATAGATAGTATAAGATGCTAAAGATTGGCGCAATCTGCAACTATTCAATCAGTAGACTGCATGATAATATAGACGGTTCACAAACCAAAACTGGATAACTCGTTGTATGTCTGCTTCTGCTAATTCGTCTGCTAACTCTTCTATTAATGGTTCTGCCGCTAGCATGGATGATTCCAATCACATGAGCATTATAGATCCTACAGGGTTTACAAAAATTACTGCGCAGCTGCCTATGTTAGCTGATATTTTAAAAGAGGCATCACAGACATTGGGTCTTTCTTTGACTGCTAAACAACAGCGTGCATTATTATTATACTTAGACCAGCTTTTATTGTGGAATAAAGCGTATAATCTGACCGCCATTACTGATCCGATCGAGGCGCTGATCAAACACGTGCTCGATTGCTTGGCTATTATACCGCATTTACCGTCAGGATCACTGCTTGATATCGGTACTGGCGCAGGACTGCCAGCAGTTATTATTGCAATTTGTCAGCCTGAGCGTCATTGCACCGCACTCGATAGCAATCAGAAAAAAATACGTTTTATCAGGCAAATTAGTAGCCAGCTTGGTTTGGACAACGTAGAGCCTATTGCTGTCCGTATTGAGGCGCATGAGGGCAGCTACGAGGTCGTAACCTCAAGAGCTTTTGCTAGCTTGACAGATTTTGTAGCCGTAGCGCAGCCGTGTTTAATAGATGATGGTCGTTTGTGTGCTATGAAAGGTAAAGCACCTGCGGATGATGAATGGCAGGCGTTAGATCAAAAGTGGCAGATTAACACCATCAAGCTTGACGTGCCACGTTTAGAAGAGAGCCGTCATTTGATTGAATTATCTGCTAAAAATGTCTAAGCTATGAGCACCTTATCTATACCATTAAATAAAAACAGTTAAAATATTAGACCCTAATTAAATTGAGTGAGTGTATGGAAATCATAGCAATTGCGAATCAAAAAGGCGGCGTTGGTAAAACCACGACGGCAGTAAATTTGACCGCCAGCTTGGCGGCCAAACGCAAACATGTACTACTGATTGACTTAGACCCTCAGGGTAATGCGACTAGTGGTACCGGACTTGATAAAAATGAGCTTGCGCTGACGATGGCGGATGTACTACTCGATGGCGTATCCTTATCTGCTGCAACCGTAAGAAGTCCAGCAGGTTTTGACGTTATTGGCGCTAATCGTGAACTGGCAGGTATGGACGTTACGTTGATGGGACAAACTGACAGCCATGAGCTGCTAAAAAAAGCCATGACTGATCTCATAGCTGAGCAAAAAAAGCCTTATGACTATGTCATTATGGACTGTGCCCCTAGTTTAAATTTGCTTACGATTAACGCTTTGGTAGCAACCGATGATGTTATTATTCCTATGCAATGTGAATACTATGCTCTAGAAGGTTTAGCAGACTTATCACAAACCATTGAGCGCTTAACTGAGCTCAACCCTAAGCTGCATATTCGCGGGGTGGTAAGAACTTTATTCGATGCGCGTAACACCCTAGCTCGTGATGTATCAGCTGAATTAGAAGCGTATTTTGGTGATACTATGTATAAAACGCACATTCCAAGAAATGTGCGTTTAGCAGAGGCGCCGGCCCATGGCCTACCTATCATTGCTTATGAGCGATGGTCAAAAGGATCGCGCGCTTATCAAAAACTGGCCGCTGAGGTGATCAAACAAAGCCGCTAGCGATCGATAAACGCTAGCAACGAGTTGAACTGCGAAGTGCTAAGCATTTATTATACTAACTATTGAACACACATTAACAATCATTCAGCTTTTATTTTAGCGTTAGAGGATAGGTAATCATGGCGAAAAAACGAGGATTGGCTGCCAATCGAGGTTTAGATGCCTTGTTAGGATCGATTAAAAAAGAGAAGCAAATTACCGCCTCTGCTTTACAAGACGATACAGCTGCGCCTGATCTTGATGCAAAAGCTGATGCCGAATCTGACGAAACGTCAGCAGTAGCTGCGATAACCCATCCTGTTAAAGCTAGCAGTAAAGCTACTGCCAGTAGTCGAGCCGCGCGTTCTGCGCCTAGTCATACAAAAACAAGTCAAAACGTTAAAAAACACCCTAAAGGTGGCGCTGATAGTCATAGTGCTGAAGATCAAATCAGTTTAGTACAAATTGCGGTAAGCCAGCTGCAAGCGGGCAAATATCAACCGCGCCGTGATATGAGTGAGACGGCATTGGAAGAGCTGGCATCCTCTATTGAGCAGCATGGCGTTATGCAGCCTATCGTTATCCGGCCACTGCTTGCAAACGAAGATAAAAGCACTGCCGAGGTGACTCATGAGATCATCGCAGGTGAGAGGCGCTGGCGGGCCGCAAAGATGGCAGGCAAGTCACTTATTCCGGCTATTGAGCGTGCCTTATCAGATGAGCTGGCAATTGCACTGGCACTGATTGAGAACATTCAACGTGAAGATTTGTCAGTCATTGAACAAGCTGCTGCTCTGCAACGCTTTCATACTGAGTTTGGCATGAGTCATGCAATGATTGCAGATGTCGTTGGCAAAGCGCGCACTACCGTGTCAAATTTACTACGATTAAATCAGCTGCATGATACGGTGAAAGATCATTTGGCGAATAATGCTTTAGATATGGGTCATGCCCGTACGCTACTAGCCCTTTCATCTAAGCAGCAACCTATCATCGCCCAAAAAATAATTGATGGGGGGATGACGGTACGAGAAGCTGAAAAACTGGTCAAATCAATATTGAATCCTGTGCATAAATCTGAATGTAACGAGGCGGCGCAGCCTTATGATGTTGAGCGTTTGACGCAGCGTCTAACTGAAAAATTAGGCGCTGAGGTCAAGCTTAAGCACAAAAAAGATGGTCAGGGTAGCGTAGAGATATTCTTTCATAACCATGATGAGCTCGCCGTCTTAATTGAGCAGTTAGAAGCACAGAAATAGTACAAGATTTAATAGGTATCAATCTTTATAAATACTAAAAATCATACACTTAGTTAGCCTTTGCCTTTGAATTATTTGAACGTCTTATAAGAGAGTAGTTATGTGGGAGTTAGTAAAGGCTGGTGGTTGGCTGATGATGCCTATCGTTGTATGCTCGGTAGTGGCGCTTATTATTATTATTGAGCGTAGTAGTACGCTACAGTTTGATAAGATTGTGCCCAAAAGACTGCGTGAACAGCTAATAACACGTTTGCGTGAGAATGGTGATATTGGCCGTACGCAGCTATTAAATGTTAAGGACAAGACGCCGCTGGGTGATATCTTGGCGACTGGTTTGCTTTATCGACAGTATGGTTTAGATTCTATGACCATGCATATGCAAAACCGCGCCAGCGTGCAGGTACATCGACTAGAAAAAAACATCAATATGCTTGGTACTATAGGAGCAATCGCGCCGCTGCTCGGTTTATTGGGTACGGTACTGGGTATTATCTCTTCGTTTTTGGCGATTACTGATGGCGCTATGCAAGATCCGACATTGCTGGCAGCAGGGGTGTCGCAAGCATTGATCACTACAGCTGCGGGTATGGTCGTTGCTATACCAGCGCTCGTCGCTTATCGTTATTTTCAGCGCCGCATTGTAGATGTCAATGCTAAGTTTGAGACTGAAGCGGGGCTTATGATTCAAGAGCTATATGACTATCAGCTGCTCGCAGATGCGCATTTGCCATCTAAAAGACAGACGCCAGCGCTCAAAAAAAATGCAGTTACAGATGCTGAGTATTTAAGTGATAATTTGGCTGCTGAGACTGGAAGTACAGCGCAAGTGGCGCAAAAAAACATTATTGCAGCGTCTTAGGTCGACAGGGGAATTACTATGCGTTTTAGAAAACCTACTGTTGAGCCGCTTGAGATCAATTTAACGCCGATGATTGATTGTTTGCTATTTTTGATCGTGTTTTTGTTGTTAGCTACTTCCTTTAATCATTTTAGCCGCTTAAATATTATATTGCCTGAAGCTGAGGGCGTGGTCTCTGCCGAGCAAACTAGCAGCATTGAAGTCGCTGTGCAAGAGGATGGTAGTTATCTAGTTAATGGCATTGGCCTTGCTAGTAGTAGTGAAGCTGAGCTGACCAACATGCTCAAGCAAGAGGCAGGAGATAAGCGTGACATGCTATTTGTGATCGCCGCTGACGCCAATGCTACGCATCAATCGGTAGTGCGTGTGATGGACATTGCTGGTAAACTTGGCTTTTTAAATTTAAATATTAGTACGGTGGTACCACTTGGACAGACGCTACCGCAGTAGTTTTTCAGCCGTTCATTATTTTATAACAGCTATCTTATAATAGCAGCATTGTATGCTACGGTTTTTAAAGTATCTTAACTATAACAGCGTTATGTTTTTATACTAGCGCTGTCTGTTTAGCAAATCCATCTATTCAAATCTGACCTGAGGCTTTCATGAGCCAATCTGACGCAACTCAAAATCTGGACGACAAGAAGCTTGCGCCATTACCTACTGTCGCTAAACGCAGAACATTATTACGTCTGCTAAGCTATCTAAAACCTTATTGGTGGGCGCTGTTACTAACGGTTGTAGGGTTTGCAATCAACGCTGCTACCGAGATTTGGATTGCCAAGCTTCTACAGTACATTACCGATGCTATTAATCAAAATGACCAAGCCAAACAAAACTGGTTTCCGGTGTTGATTATTATGCTGTTTTTTGTACGCGGTGTTGGTAGTTTTTTGGGTAATTATTATACAGCGCTAGTATCGCGTAATTTAGTCTACGAGCTACGGGTACAGGTATTTAACAAGCTTTTACGTCTGCCAAGCTCTTTTTATTTGCTCAATCCAGCAGGAACCATCTCATCCAAGCTTATTTTTGATGTAGAGCAGGTCACCGCGGCAAGCACCGACTCGATGAAAACTTTACTGCGTGATGGTTTAACAGTCGTCGCTTTGATTGGGTTTCTGCTTTATAGCAATTGGCGCTTAACTTTGATTCTATTTTTGGTACTACCGCCGATACTATGGCTGGTACGTTTTGCCTCCAAGCGTTATCTGCGCCTCTCCAAAGGCATTCAAAAAACCATGGGCGATGTTAGTCATGTGACTAACGAAGTCATCGGTGGCTACCAAGTGGTTAAAAACTATGGCGGACAGGCTTATGAAGCGCAGCGGTTTAATGCCATCTCAAAAAAGAACTTACGCCAAGGTATGAAGGTGGTAGTCACTAATAGTATCAATACACCAGCCGTACAGCTGCTCATGGCAGTCGCTATGGCCGTGGTCGTTTGGCTTGCCCTGCGTCCATCAGTAATTGATAATATTACTGCTGGCGAATTTATCTCCTACATCGCGGCAGCGGGGCTGCTTAGTAAACCTGTGCGTTCATTGACCGATGTCAACCAAAAATTGCAAAAGGGTATCGCAGCTGGCGAATCTATATTTGCACTACTTGATGAGCCTGAAGAGCAAGACAGTGGTACGCTTAGTCCTACCTTATCAGGCAATATATGCTTAGATAATGTGGGCTTGGTATATCCTGATTCAACAGTAGCACTGCGTGATTTTAGCTTGAACATACAGGCAGGTGAGACAGTAGCTTTAGTAGGGCGTAGCGGCGCTGGCAAATCATCTCTGGTGAATCTATTAACGCGTACTTTACCTAATTCATCGGGGCAAATTACTATAGATGACATTCCTATTGAAGATATTGCGTTAGAGAGTCTACGCGCTCAGATTGCAATGGTGGATCAGCAAGTCGTCCTATTTAACACCACTATTTTTAATAATATTGCTTATGGTAGTTTAGCAACCAAAACCCAAGCTGAGGTCGAGAGGGCAGCAAAAGACGCCTTTGCCCATGACTTTATTATGAGTATGCCGCAAGGTTATGAGAGTCACATCGGTGCCGAGGGTTTACAGCTCTCTGGTGGTCAACGTCAACGCTTATCCATTGCGCGCGCGCTATTGAAAGACGCCCCAATTCTAATATTGGATGAAGCTACCAGTGCGCTTGATAATGAGTCGGAGTACTACATTCAGCAAGCTTTAGATAATGTAATGAAAGATCGTACTACCTTAGTTATTGCGCACCGATTGACCACTATTGAGTCTGCTGATCGTATCGCAGTGCTCGATCATGGAGAGATTATTGAGCTTGGTACTCATGATGAGCTGATGCAAAAGCAGGGACACTACGCGCAGATGTATGCTCGAGATTTTACGTGAATTGGCGTGATTCATGAGCATTGAGACTGCCATCACTGATGCGTGGCAACGACGCGCTATTTGGCTATGGCTTCTATTGCCGCTCAGCTGGCTGTATGCTCTGATCAGTATCCTGCGTCGTCAAGCTTATAAAGTAGGGCTTTTTAAAAGTTATCAAGCCCCCGTACCGGTTATGGTCATCGGTAACATCACTGTAGGCGGCAGTGGTAAAACGCCACTCATCATCACTTTAGTGGATTATTTGCAGCAGCGTAATGTTCAAGTCGGCGTTATCAGCCGCGGTTACGGCGGTGATAGTACTCAGATGCCAGCCTTGGTCACTGAGACTAGTTTGCCAAGCGTGGTAGGTGATGAGCCTTGCCTTATTGTCGGCATGACCGCCGTACCAATGGCAGTATGCCCGAACCGCGAACTGGCTATTGCCACCTTATTGGCCGCAAACCCTAACTTGCAGCTCATTATTGCTGATGATGGGTTGCAGCACTATGCGCTACAGCGTGATATTGAATGGATTGTGGTAGACGTGGCGCGCGGTTTTGGCAACAAGCAGCTGCTACCAACAGGGTTTTTACGAGAGCCGCTGACGCGCTTAGATAACGCTACCGTTATTCATCATGAAAAAGCCAACACTGATTCTGATAACAAACTACCAACTGCGCGCTTAACGATGCAGCTGCAACCAGATAGTCTACAGCCTTTGTTTGCTATCTCTGATCAATCTGAACTAGATGACACAGAAGCGAGCGAAATGTTGCCAAAGTCTGGTGACAAAGTCCACGGCGTAAGCGGTATTGGTTATCCGCAGCGTTTTTTCACTACGCTAGGCTCCCTTGGGTTTGAAGTCATACCTCATTCTTATCCTGATCATCATGATTTCGACCTGAATGATTTGCGTCAGTATGATCAGTATCCCATTATCGTTACCAGTAAAGATGCGGTAAAGATTCGCCACTTATTTATGCGCGCTAAAAAAGAGGCGAGTAATAAAGGCGCTAAGCCATCTATCGCTGATCATAAAGCGCTGTTAAATAGACTCTGGGTGTTACCAGTAACCGCAGTCTTATCTGCTAACTGCTATCAGACATTAGAGCAGCAGCTCAAAGATTTAGATATTGAGTTGCTTGAGAGACGATAATTAGTAATACACTCTATTTGCCGATATTTTATAATTAATGCTTTATAACGCATGCTTTAGGAATAAATTATGTCAACCGCATCAGCTTCTGCTAAAACTCATATTGTGATTCCGGCACGTTTTAAAAGCACGCGCTTGCCTGGTAAACCCCTGTTAAATATTCATGGCAAGCCCATGATCCTATGGGTTGCTGAAAAAGCCAAAGCGGCGCATTTTGCTGATGATATGTGTATTGCGACCGACGATGAACGTATCGCCAAAGTTTGCATGGATGCAGGATATGAGGTGGTGATGACGAGCGCCGATCACGCTTCTGGTACGGATCGCTTGGCGGAGGTGGCAACGATAAAAGGCTGGTCGGCTCATGACATTATTATCAATATGCAAGGCGATGAACCGCTGGTACCGCCGCTACTACTAAAGCAGGTTAAAACGCTTCTGGTGGCTGATAGCGAGAGCGTGATGGCAACGTTGTATGAGCCTATCGATGATTATTATACCTTTACCAGAACATCGGTGGTAAAAGTGGTAAGTGCCACAGTTGATAATAAGCAGCGCGCGCTGTATTTTAGCCGCGCGCCCATTCCTTGTGATCGTGACATCGCTCTCGCTACTGAAAACCTAAATACCATGGATGTCACTAACACTGAGCGACTACCACCAAAAAATGCTTATCGGCATCTAGGGTTATACGCTTATCGCGTCAGTTTATTACAGCAGTTTGTGCATTGGCCGCAAGCACCTCTTGAGACGCTTGAGAGTTTAGAGCAGCTGCGGGTTTTAGAAAACGGTGGCCATATTGCTATTGCTAAAGCGACACTACAGCTGCCAGCGGGCGTTGATACCCAAGAAGATTTAGAGCGTTTAAACGCCATGAGTATTAATGATTTTTATAAGTAGTCTGTAGCGAAAAGCTTTGGCCCCAAGTTTTACAATGTCATTAATAACAATCACGTTAACAAAAGCGATATTTAGTAAAACCCTATCTAGTAAAGCAATATTCTAAAAATAGCCTAAGCACTTGATCCAGCTAGGTTCCTAAGAATACACTTACAAGATAGATATCAAATTCACCCCATTGCAAAAGCTTATAGGGAAGGCGACGTGAATAATACGACAGACACAACCGATAATATTTATTTTGCGCCGCTATTACCTTGGCAAGAGATGTTATGGACGCAGCTTACCAACAGAGTATCGACGCCGCCTCATAACTTACCGCATGCTCTATTAGCTGCTGGTATGGCGGGTATGGGTAAACGCGCGTTCGTTTGGCGTTTGGTCGCTTGGCTACTATGCCGCAACCAATCCCAGTATCCGCTTGGTGCTTGTGGCCACTGTGAAAGTTGTCAGTGGCTTAAATCTGGTACGCATCCTAGTTTACAAGTGCTGCCGATAACTAGTATGCCTACTAGCGCTGATCAAAATAACAGTGATAATAGTAGCGAGAGCTTGGGTAGCACCAGTAAAAAAAAGCTAGCAGACCAAAAAACTGCAAAAGCAGCGAGCAAGGCGGCGCAAACGATAAAGATAGATGACATTCGTGCGCTGCAGCCCTTTATCTATCAAGGCGGGCAGGGTATGCGTATTTGCGTCTTAGATCACGCTGAGCAAATGACCATCGCTGCTGCCAACGCCCTGCTCAAAACTTTAGAGGAACCGCAAGCGCAAGTTCATCTGTTTTTAGTCAGTGATATGCCAGCGAAGTTACTGCCGACTATTAAGAGCCGGGTACAGCAGCTTCCCATGCAGGCCATTGAACCTGAGGTTGCCCGTAATTATGTCACCCATGAGCTTGGCGGCGTAGTCAATCGTGAAGCCGTAAGTCCGCTACACATTGAACAGCTGCTACAGCTGGCAAATGGGGCACCGCTTGCGGCGGTAGATTTGGCAAAGGCCGTGTGGTATAGCAAACGGGCATTATGGCTAACGACTTGGCAAGCACTGCGTAGCGGTAAACGTAGCAGTATAGCGGCTAGCACCTATTGGCAAAACGAGCTTAGCTTACTAGATTTTATTAAGCTGACCGAGCTAATGCTAGTCGATATTCGCCGTATTGGTCTTGGTTTACAAAGCAAACAACAAGATATTGGTTTGTCAGTGGCGTTAGAACAATACTTGCCTATGGATAGGGCACTTGAAACACTAGCTAATCAATTACAGCAAACCAAACGCGCATTGGAACAAAATGTGCAAGAAAAGTTTGCTTACGATAAGCTGATGCAAGATTTGGCATCTTTATAAATGATTATTTTATAAACACTTAACTTATCGTATGAAAGCTTCGATCGTAACCTTTCTCCTAAAAAGTTAAACAAGCTTAACAAAAGCAGATAAGCTCAGCGCCCTAATTTAAATTTGTCTATATAAGGAGCCTATTATGGCGATGCCAGGACGAGGCGGAATTATTACCTGTCATATTGAAGACGTCGAAAAATTATACGCAAGCTACTTATCCTTTGTGGATAATGGCGCTTTGTTTGTGCCGACCAACCGATCCCAAGAGCTAGGCGATGAGGTTTTCATCGCTATCACCTTACCTAATTCAAGTGAGCGCTTACCTATGAATGGCAAAGTGGTTTGGATCAATAATAAGGCACAGGGCAATCGTCCAGCAGGTTTTGCTGTACAGATTGGCACTGATGTCGCCGGACAAAAGATAAAAAATGAAGTTGAGCGCCTGCTGGCAGGAAAAATCGACAGTCAGCAAGCGACTTATACTATGTAGTTTATTACTATGTAGTTTAGAGCTATATAGTTTAATGCTATGTAGTCTATAAAAAAATATTTTAGAGAAACACTATTTAGACGATAGGTTAAGAGCTTTTATCAAATTAGACTATTAGTAGCGTGATGGTACATTCATATCATCTGGAATAGGCTCGCGATAATATTCATCATCGCGCTTACGTTCAGGCAATTCTACCTCCTCACGCGGTACTTCTTTATAAGGTATCTGATCGAGTAGATGAGCGATACAGTTTAGCCGCGCGCGCTTTTTGTTATTGCCCTCAACCACCCACCACGGGGCTTCTGGAATGTGGGTGCGCTCAAACATAGTTTCTTTAGCCTTGGTATAATCCTCCCAGCGTCGCCTTGACTCTAAGTCCATTGGTGATAGTTTCCACTGTTTTAGTGGGTCATGAATACGGCTCATAAAGCGCGAATGCTGCTCATCGTCAGTAATTGAAAACCAGTATTTCACCAAGCGAATACCAGAGCGTACCAGCATGCGCTCAAACTCGGGTACCGACTGGAAAAACTCTTCATACTGATCATCAGTACAAAATCCCATGACGCGCTCGACACCGACGCGGTTATACCAGCTGCGATCGAATAAAACGATCTCTCCTGCTGCTGGCAAGTGGGCTACATAGCGCTGAAAATACCACTGGGACTGCTCGCGCTCCGTTGGCGCAGGTAGCGCGGCCACTCTACAAACTCGTGGATTTAAGCGCTGGGTGATGCGCTTAATTGCACCGCCTTTGCCCGCTGAGTCGCGGCCTTCAAATATTACTACAATACGCTCGCCGTATTCAACGACCCAGTCCTGTAGTTTAATCAGTTCACGTTGCAAGCGTACCAACTCTTGAAAATAAGTACGGCGATCAAGTCTTTCTTGTTCGCTCATTTCGCGGCCATCAAAACGAAAATCGCGGACATAATCATCTATCTCATTCTCAAGCTCTTCATCGTAAGTATCAATCAGATCCAGATGCATCTTGCGCCGCAGCTCGTCGTTAAATATCTCTTTATCCATACGCTCAACAAAATTGCCTTGCTCAGGCGCGCTTAGCTCGCTACGTTCTTGCGGGGTTAAAGACTGTGGATCGATCGCTGAAGGTATCTTGCCCATATAAGGCTCCTATCGTTTTGTTATTAAACGGTGTTAGCTAAACACTCTGACTCTATTGTTGGTTATCACTTTATCATAGTCAGGTATCATATCTATAATAGAGCTAAGGGTTTTCGTTATAGGGTTATCAATTATCCTATCTATCATATTCATATTCGTCAGCAAAAAAATACCCTCTAATCCATTGATTAAAGGGTATATCTAACGACTAATAAGATTGGCCTTTAATAATATAAAAGCCTAAAGCGCGCTATTTCTCTAAGATACAGGTAACGCCTTGACCACTAGCGGCACAAATAGAGATCAGTGCACGGCCCGATCCTTTTTGATCAAGCAGTTTGGCTGCTGTCGCTAAAATACGACCACCAGTTGCGGCAAAAGGGTGACCTGCTGCAAGAGAGGAGCCGTTGACGTTAAGTTTGCTACGATCAATTGAACCCAGTGGCGCATCTAAACCTAAGCGCTCTTTACAGAAAGTCTCATCTTCCCACGCAGCAAGCGTCGATAGAACTTGCGCGGCAAAGGCTTCATGGATCTCATAAAAATCAAAGTCCTGTAAGCTTAATCCGGCGCGCTCAAGCATACGCGGTACGGCATAGGCAGGTGCCATAAGCAAACCTTCTTTATTGCCAGATTTGCCAATAAAGTCTACAGCTGCTGTTTCTTGATGGACGATATAAGCTAAAGGTTTTAGGCCATGCGCCTCAGCCCATTCATCATTACCTAATAGTACACAAGAAGCACCATCGGTAAGCGGAGTAGAGTTGGCCGCGGTCATCGTTGGATTGGCGTTCTTTTTACCGAATACGGGCTTTAGATTACTCAGTTTCTCTAAAGTAGTATCGGGACGCAAATTGTTATCGCGCGTCAGACCTTTATAAGGAGTAATCAGATCATCGAAGAAACCCTCATCATAAGCACGCGCTAGGTTTTTATGGCTATTAAAGGCCAGCTCATCTTGATCTTCACGACTAATGTTCCATTCAAGCGTGGTGATTGCCTGATGCTCGCCCATAGAAAGACCGGTACGCGGCTCGCCATTTTGCGGTGAATCAATCAAATCTTTTGGGTTAATACTTAATAATGCTTTTAAACGATCTTTATTATTTCTAGCTGCACCTAATTTAATGAGAGCATGACGCAGGCCATCGCCTAAAGAGATCGGTGCATCCGAGGTGGTATCAACACCACCGGTAATGGCTGAATCAATAATACCTAAAGCGATTTTGTTTGCTGAGGCAAAGGTCGCTTGCAAGCCCGTACCGCAAGCCTGCGAGATATCATAAGCTGGAGTGTGTGGATCTAAAGCGGTATTGAGGGCTGATTCGCGAGTCAAACTCAAATCGCGGCTTAGTTTGAGTACCGCACCTGCGACCACTTCACCTACGCGCTCACCTTGCAAGTCATAGCGCTCAATAAGACCGTTGAGAGCAGCGGTAAGCATATCTATATTGCTGGCATCGGAGTAAGGGCCATTTGAGCGAGCAAAGGGAATACGGTTGCCGCCTAAAACAGCAACGCGATGCTGGTTGGGACTGAGCTTGGTTTGACTGGTTTGTTTAGGTTTGGTTTGTGCTTTATCGACTGTATTATCATCAGCCTCTTTATCATCTTGAGCGCTGTCTTTTTTGCTCGTACTCTCTGCGCTGCTTCCTTTATGGTTCTCTTCGCTTTGCGCAGACGTTTCAGCAGCATCTGATTGCGCAAGAGGATTAAGATCATCAGAAGGGTATGCCGTGTCATCAAGATTGGACTCTTGTTTTAAATCCTCTTTGATCTTAGCTTTTTTCTGCTGTTCCTCAGTTTGCTCATCGTTATCACTTATAGGATTGCCATCAGCATCAACAATCTCGGTAGCCTTTTTCAGCTCAGCGATTGAATCATAATGAGCAGTGTTTTTGGTAGTGTCATTGGCTTCATTTTTATTTGAAGTATCGGTGCCTTTGGGGTCATTGTCGTTTATCTTGCTACTACCTTTAACGACAGTGCTTTCAACAACAGGGCTGTTTTTCTCGTTACTCATGAAATAATCCTTAAAATAAGTGAATGCATAAATAGTAATTACAAACTACTAAGATACTGCTAGTTATTGAGCTAAAAATAGCAATAGGCTTATCTGGTAACTACAATTATGATAAAAATGGTCATAGTAAATCGTTAATATATATAAGATATTGGCGATTTATCGTAATAATTTTTATCTTGTTACCGTATGCCTTTGGCAAACCAAGTAAGCGATATTCAATTTTAAATACTAATCGACTATAAATATATAGACTAGTAAGTGCTGCTTATAGCCATTGTTTAGCTGTCTATTTAGTAATATATTGTTGTCAGCAGATGAATAAGTCTTGATA
This sequence comes from Psychrobacter sp. M4, assembly GCF_055699795.1. Taxonomy (NCBI): domain Bacteria; kingdom Pseudomonadati; phylum Pseudomonadota; class Gammaproteobacteria; order Moraxellales; family Moraxellaceae; genus Psychrobacter; species Psychrobacter sp. M4. The sequence goes on from NZ_CM146740.1 coordinate 1,334,731, forward strand.
TTGAATCTAGTTTCAACTTAGGTTCAATCTTAACTAGATTTAATATTAACATAGGTCTCTGCTTTTTAAATGATTAGAAAGTAACCGTACCGTTTCATCTTTTTAAGCGCAAGCGTCATGCAAGCGGCCGTATGTTGAATTTTGGACTTGTGTATACTGGGCGTGTATAGTTGTGTCGAATTTAGAACTATTTATAAAAGACTAGCATATTGTGATAAGTCTTTATGAGCAGTAGGTTTATAATAAAGTTAATTTTAAAAAGGAGTGTTATATGTCAGATCGTTATGGTGATTTTGTTCAATCTACAATTGGTAAAAAGGTTGCCAAAAATTTGGGTTTACCGCTACCTGAGAGTCTTGATCGCTTTGAGAGCGGTCAGCGTTTGGTACGCGGTAGCGTTTTGGTAGGACGTGCTGATGGTGGTGATATGAGTGTTAGTGCCGCGGTGGCACGTATTTTGTCAGAGCTGCACGCTGAGATTTATGTCAACAGTCGTGATGATATTAAAGATGCGCTTGCCGATGCAGGTATCGATGCTAAAGCCAATACTGGCGGTGATGAAAAATTCAAGGTATTGCTATTTGATGCCAGCAACATCAGCAATGCCGATGAGCTTAAACAAGTTTACGAGTTCTTTCACTTTGTAGCACGCCGCATCGAGAAGTCAGGCCGCGTTATCGTGATCGGTCGTCCACCAGAAGCTATCGATGACGTTGAGACGGCACTGGCGCAGCGTGCGCTTGAGGGCTTTGTCAAGTCTGTAGGTAAAGAGTTTAAACGCGGGGTTACCGCACAGCTCATCTATGTGGCTAAAGGGGCAGAGCAACATCTAGATTCAACGCTACGATTCTTTACCTCAGCGCGTTCGGCATATGTATCAGGGCAAGTGGTACGAGTCAGTCAAGGCAATGCTGTCGATGTCGATTGGACCCAGCCATTAGGTGGCAAAACCATGCTCGTCACGGGTGCTAGCCGCGGCATTGGTGAGGCAATCGCGCGCGTTTTGGCACGTGAAGGGGCACATGTGATCTGTCTTGATGTACCGCAGCAGCAGAGCGATTTGCAAAAGGTCGCAAGCGAGATTAGTGGCTCAACCATCATGGTCGATATCACCAGCGACGAGGCTGGCAAAGAGATTGCTGAGGCCGCACAAAAACGCGGTGGTCTTGATGCGATCATTCACAATGCTGGCGTGACCCGTGATAAGACACTGGCTAAGATGGATGAAGAAAAATGGGACATGGTTATTAATATTAACCTTGCCAGTATCGTCAAGCTCAATCGCTACTTACTTGATCATGAGGCGTTCAAAGACAATGCACGTATCGTTTGTGTCTCTTCAATATCAGGTATCGCAGGCAACTTGGGTCAAAGCAACTATGCCACTTCTAAAGCCGGCGTCATTGGTCTGGTTAATGCTACTGCCAAGCAGCTGGCTGATAATGATAAAGGCATGACTATTAATGCCGTCGCTCCAGGTTTTATTGAGACGCAGATGACCGAAGCGATTCCTTTTGCTATTCGTGAGGCGGGCCGCCGCATGAACTCGATGAGTCAAGGCGGACTGCCTGTTGATGTTGCCGAAACTATTGCTTGGCTGGCTTCCCCTGCCTCTGGTGGTCTAAACGGTAATACCGTACGTGTCTGTGGTCAAAGCTTACTTGGTGCTTAACTAGTATTAGTTGTAAACATATAACTAGCAAAAATTTACTCATACACAATAATAAAGCTGCCTTTGGGCGGCTTTATTATGATAAAAGTGTACAACAATAAAATGAGCTGGCTATATTGATAATATACCTTAACAAAAGCGTCATTTCTTATACTGTTAAATGACTGGATATTTTGTAACTAATTTGATCTATGGTTTATTAGCTTGTTTTATGAAAAATATAGCAAAATACTGTAAAATGATGTCGTTTATCAGATATCTGTCGTCTTTACTTGCTATCTTTAATACTTTCCCCAGGCCTCACTTAGGATTAGTTTATGTCAGATCAACACTACGATACGTTGCCAAAAACGCATACCACTTATGCTAATATCATCAAAAGCCTATTGCCTATTGGTGACAACCGTAAAGTCGGCAAAGATGAGTTACCGCAAGCGACCTACTATGTGGACGATCTACATATTGATCAGGATAACTTAAAAGATTATCGTAAGATTTGTGGTTTTGCTGATAATGGAAAGGTTCCGATTACCTATTTTGCCGTACTGTCACAATCGCTGCAGATGAATATGATGGTCAAAGAGCCGTTTCCTTTTGCCATGTTAGGTCTGGTGCATGTGGATAATAAAGTGACACAGTATCGTTCTATTGGTGAGCGTGAAACCGTGGCTATGTCAGTAACTTTTGCTAACCTGCGCGATCATGCTCAAGGTCAGCAGTTTGATTTTGTAACTACAGTCAAATCGCAAGATAATGTTATTTGGGAAGGCATATCCACCTATTTGGCGCGTGGCAAAAATCCTGACAGTCATGCTAATGATAAAAGTAAAGTGCGTCCAGTAACGGCCAAGCCTATGGTTGATGAGGCCGGAGTACATACCGTATTTGAAGTGCCAGAAGATATTGGTCGTCGTTACGCTTTTGTTTCAGGAGATTTTAACTTGATTCATCTGCATCCCTTATCAGCGCGTGCCTTTGGATTTCCTAAAGCTATCGCGCATGGTATGTGGTCCAAAGCCAAATGCTTGGCTTTAATGGATGATTTGCCAGAAGCTTATACAACCGAGGTGTCATTCAAGCTGCCTATATTCTTGCCATCGGAGGTAGAATTGATTGGTGAGCCTACATCCAAGCTTGAAAATGTTGAGGATAACTGTATTTTTGGTTTATATAGCGCTAAGAACGACAAACCTCATCTTATCGGTGTAATAAAGCTGGTGAATGAAGATCAGTCTTAGAGGTAAAAGATTCATTATTTAAAATATAACTATTTAATTGAAAAATTCTTAATTATGACGGTACACTCCGATACTACACCTACTAAAGACGCAAACGATGTAAGTGCTTTTGCAGCTGACAATAACATTGATCTTAATAGTGCTTTAGAACCCTATTTTCGTCCTGATAAAAAAACTATCGTTTGCGGGGCGCTCGATGAAAATAAAGTACAGGCACTAGCCGAGGCTGGCGTTGAGGTAGTGATTAATTTGCAGCCTGATGAGGAGCTGGCATTCAATGAGGTAGAAGCGGTTGAGCGAGCAGGAATGACTTACGAGCATCTGTCTATAAATGGCCCTGATGATTTAAAACAGCTTAATATATTGGCATTTGATAATATATTGCGTCAGCATCATGGCAAAAAAATAGCGATGCACTGCGGGTCTGGCAATCGAGTGGGTGCAGCAACTGCACTGCGCGCTGGTTGGCTGCGTGGCCGTAAAATGGATACCGCAATGGAACGAGGTTACAGTCATGGACTCACCAATCTTGCAGATGAGGTGCATAACCGATTATTGGTACCGCGCTAAAGCTTTAATAAGCACGGCAGTGCATGAAGCCATGCACAAGCTAAGTAACATATTTTAAAAGGCGATCAATGCGTTGGTCGTTTTTTTTATTGTCTTTTTATTATCTAAAGAAGGACTGTAGATAAATAAAGTAAATTGACTCTACCTACCTTTTGCCTTATGGTTAATACATTACTTTTAGTAAGGTTTTTATAGGGAGCAGTTTATGAGCGTAATGGATAAGATTGGCAAAGCACCTGTATCGGCCCTAGATATGGCAACTCAACTTGCAGACGGGAGTCTTTGTCCGGTTGAATTAATCCAAGCGACATTTGCTCATATCAAATCCTGTGATCCTGCTATCTTTACCGAGTTATTGGAAGAACGTGCACTACAAGAAGCGCAGGCTTCAAGACAGCGTCGTCAACAAGGTAAGCCCTTTAGTCCATGGGATGGTATTCCTGTTGCGTGGAAAGATCTTTTTGATATAAAAGATCGAGTGACTACGGCAGGCTCAGTTGTCCTCAAGTCAAATGTGCCTGCTGCTCATGACGCTACTATGGTTACCAATGCCGCTCAAGCTGGCCTAGTATCTGTTGGCTGTCTTAACATGACCGAGTTTGCCTATTCAGGCCTTGGTCTTAATCCGCATTACGGCACTCCCAAAAACCCTTATGGTACTAATGTTGAGCGCATTCCTGGCGGCTCGTCCTCAGGGTGCGGTGTCGCTGTCGCGCGCGGCCTCGTGCCATTAGCTATCGGTAGCGATACCGGCGGCTCGGTACGTATCCCAGCAGCGCTAAACGGCGTAGTTGGCTACAAAGGCTCGAGCAAAGCGTTTCCAAAGGGCGGCACCTATCCTTTATCTGTGACCCTTGATACCTTTGGGCCGCTCGCTGCTGATCTTAAAAGCTGTATTGGGGCGGCGGATATTCTAAACGGACGCGCTATCAGTATTCCTAAACCCACTCCTATACACAAACTAAAATTTTTTGTTCCTACTAACGTAGTTTTTAACCATGCTGAACAGGCGGTAGTGGAGAATTTCGAAGCTAGCGTGCGCGCACTACAGATGGCAGGGGCGACGGTAGTACGCGGAGTATGTCGCGAGTTTGACCAAATTAGAGCGCTTTCGGCTGAGCACGGCTATCTAGTAGGGCCTGAAGCATTAGACGTACATTGGGATTTAGTGCATTCTGCAGACGCCGCGCAAATGGACCCACGAATTGTTGAGCGCATTCTTAGTGCAGGTGAGATGAGCGCGCGCGACCTTATTGTAATTAGAAGAGAAAGAGCAAAGCTAATAATACAAAATCGTCAAGCTCAAGGCGACCAGATTATGTTGTTTCCCACTACTGCTATTACCGCGCCCAAGCTTAAACCGCTAGAAGACGACGATGAGCTATACCAGCGCACTAATCAATTGATGCTGCGCAATACGGCACTGGGTAATTTTTTGGACTGGTGCGGTATTGCCTTGCCAAATGGCGTGGATCAAAATCAGCTGCCAACCAGTATTTTATTATCTATGCCTGGTGGTCGCGAAAGTGATTTGCTATCAGCTACAATTACCATTGAAAACATCTTGTCTAGAAGTTGAAGCTATTTGTATAAAAAGCTATGAGCCATAAAGCGCTAAAATAAGATTAACAAAGGAATGATACCTACTTTAAAGGTATTACAATCATCCAAGGAGAGCGACATGAGTAAAAAAACCATTATATGCGGCTTTGGTACCGACGTCGATTCAGTAGCCGGACAAATCGGCTCCTACGGCGGCGGCGAGAGCCCCTCAGATATTCAGCGCGGGGTTTGGGCATCCGAGGTCGGCGTACCGCGCTTGCTCAAGCTGTTTAAAAAATACGATCTACGTACCTCGTTTTTTATCCCCGGTCATAGTATTGAAACCTTCCCTGATATTGCTAAGATGATCGTCGATCACGGTCACGAAGTGGGCGCTCATGGCTACTTGCACGAAAATCCAATCGCCATGACGCGCGCGCAAGAAGAAGCGGTCATGGAAAGATCAGTCGAGCTGATCACTAAGCTAACGGGACAAAGCCCGCGTGGCTATGTCGCGCCGTGGTGGGAGATGTCGGCTGCGACTCCTGAAATCTTAGCTAAATATGATTTCAAATACGACCATAGCCAAGGTTATCGCGATTTTCAGCCTTTTTATGCGCGAGTCGGTGATCAATGGAATTTGATTGACTACTCCAAAACCGCGGAGGAGTGGATGCATCCTATGACTCACGGTGACGAGATTGACTTGGTTGAGATCGCGGCCAATTGGTATATGGACGATCTGCCGCCAATGATGTTTATGAAAAACGTGCCAAACAGTCATGGCTTTGTCAATCCGCGTGATATCGAAGAGATGTGGCGTGACCAATTCGACTGGGTGTATCGTCATATGGACTACGCGGTCTATCCCTTTACCATTCATCCGGATGTCTCTGGACGTCCGCAGGTGCTAATGATGCTTGAGCGTTTGATTGACTATATCAATAGCCATGAAGGGGTGGTGTGGATGCCATTTGAAGATATCGCTGCTGATTTTCGTCAGCGCTTCCCGTTTGAGGGCGGCAAACGACCGGAGGTTATTTAATCATAATGGCTTTGGTAGTATTCTTTGTCTTGAATACTGCCAAAATCAATTATAAGGAGAGGATCTATGTGTAATGCTTGTGGTAATCCAGCAGCGCCGGGACACTGGACAGAAGCGGGCGCACAAACAGGAGGCATGCGTATCAGAGCGACGTTTCAGCGGATGTCTATCTTAAAGCGCGTGCTAAAACCATATGGGTTTTCAGTTTATGCCGATGGGGTGATCCCGCAGTTGCAGCTGATATGTCCGGGCGGCGCGAGAGTGATGGTGGGCAACCTAACTGAGCTTTGGGCTGAGGTAGAAAGACGCCAAGGTTTTGCTATCGATCCTTTAAACCTTACGCCGACGTCTACAATATCATGAGACCAAGCTTGCAAGACAATAGGCTTGATATCGTTCTGCTAAGTGGCTATCTGGGTTCAGGTAAGACCACTTGGCTGCGTCATGCGCTATTTACTAAAGCGTATGGCAACGCGCAAGTATTTACTCAAGAAGCCGCTAAGCAAGCTGTTGATGATTTGCTGTTGGGCGAGGCCATGAGCGTCAAAGTGCTGACAGGGACAGCAGGTACGCCAAAAGGCAAAGAAGAGATGATCGCTGCGCTACTAGAAGTAGCAGAATCTCGCACCAGCGGACAAGTAAAAGGGACAGCTCAAACTGACACTCAGTCAGATACGCTTATACCAGATACTTTGATACCAGATACTCTAATCATAGAAACCAGCGGTCTCGCTGACCCTGCTGACATTATTGTCGCTATTAAAGAGCATCCGATTTTAATTTATCATTTTGCACTTAGAGAAACCATCATCATGGTTGATGCACTGCATTTTTCTGAGGCACTAAAAAATGATCCTTTATGCCAGCAGCAACTCCTAGCGGCTGATCGAATCGTTATCGCTAAGGCAGAAGAAACTCCCGCTCAGTCGTTAGCCAACCTGGTAGCGACAATTACTCAGATTAACCCCGCCGCTCCAGTCTCTTTATCTTCCTTCGGGGTTGAAAGCTCTGTTCCGTCTCTACCAGCACCTACTGAGACTTACGAGTCTACTTTAGCTCATACTGGTGCGCCAGTAATGGTGGCTTCCTTGGCCATTCCTAAAGATATTGATTGGGTGGAGTTTACCGTTTGGTTATCAGCACTGCTGCATGCTAGAGGCGATACGATACTGCGCGTTAAAGGTGTTTTAGATACTGATGAGGGTTTGCTGTTATTACAATCGGTGCGCAAAGTGATGCAGCAACCAGAGATTTTACCTTCTAAGCAAAGTAATGTGACTGCCGGAGACATTGTCTTTATAGGGGAGGGTATGGAGCAAGAGGCTCTGCGTACTTCTATGCTTATCTTTCTTGGCAAAGATGCAGAGGTGTAAAAATAGCTATAGAAAAATAGGACAACTACAAACTAATTTTTGGCATATAGTTTGCTATACCCTTACAATATCCTGTTATACTTCTCAGTAGCCTACTTTAGTGCATAAAGATATGTCCCTGTACCAACTCAAATCCCAATTTCAAAATCAGATTCGGCCTATCAGCAATGAATTGGTCAAATGGGGTGTCACTGCCAATCAGGTCACTGTCATTGCGGTTCTAATAAGCGCGGGTACGGCTTATATTATCGCTACTATCGATGGTTGCAAGCATTCTGATAATAAAAATAAACTCCATTCAAATAAAACCACTTGGCTTATATTACCCGTTACTCTGTTCTGCCGTATGGCGTTAAATGCTATCGACGGTATGATGGCACGTGAGCATGGACAAGCATCAAAACTGGGCGCGGTGCTTAACGAAGCGGGCGATATCATTGCTGATACGCTATTGATTGCCAGTTTGCATCCGCATATTAACAAAACATCTACTGCTCAAATCACTGCCCATCAACCAGAGTACCTTTTTAAAAGTTCTAATACTTCTCTTAATGCTGTCAATATTTTAAGCACTATAACTGAGCTTATCGCTATATTCTCTCTAGTTACAACTCATGAACGTGCCAACCAAGGGCCACTAGGTAAAAGTGATAGAGCGCTAGAGTTAGGTATCATAGGTACGTTGGCAGCGCTTGGTGTTCCTCTGAGCCGCTTCGTTCAGCCTTTATTACTCATCAATCAGTTATTACTGCTAAAAACCAGCTTTAATCGCTTAGCTTTTATGCTCAAGCGTTATTTTGAATTATCACATCCTGCTCCGCAACTACGAGACAGTCGCTCGCTGACTTACACCAATACTATAAAAGGAATTTCCATGGCTAAGACGCATAATGAAGAAGTTAAAAATGATGAGCTTCACGATAATAAAAATAACTTAAATCATTCGTCAGCGGATTTTTCATCATCCAAGCCTTTTGAGATCATTAGCAAGCAAAGCTGTTTTAATGCTTATGATGGCACAGCGATTTATTATCGTTATTGGCTAACCCAGCCGCTAAATAAGATTTTAGTGCAGTCCAGCGCTCCTAGTTCGTCTATCCAGCAAAAACAAGTTATTTTATTGCACCGTGGGCATGAGCATTCCGGGCGTTTAGATGAGCTTGGTGAGCGTTATGCGCTAGCAGGATACCAAGTGTTTGCTTGGGATGCGCGCGGCAATGGCCGCTCAGGGGGCGTAAAAGACCATGCTGATAGCGTGACCCAGCTTGAGCGCGATTTAAATGATTTTGTACAATTGGTGATCGCACAAACTGGCATTGGTATTGAAGATACGGTTATTGTCGCCAGCAGTATTGGCGCAGTACTAGCAGCAGCGTGGGTACATGATTATGCCCCGAGTATTCGCGGGATGATACTGGGCACGCCTGCTATTAGTATCCGCCTTTATATTCCACTGGCGATTCCTGCGCTCAAGATTGCGCGCAAATTTGGTCTGATGTCACGGGTCTCAAGTTATGTCAAAGCGCAGGTATTGACTCATGATAAAGACGCGCAGCAAACCTACAATGAGGATCCGCTTATCTCTAGCTCCATATCTAGCGATTTATTGATCGATACTCATGCGACCGGACAGCGCTTGCTAGATGATGCCAGCGCGATAACTGTACCGACTTTTATCCTATGTGCGGGCAAAGACTACGTGGTTGATAAACAAGCTGAGCGTGAGTTTTATGAAAAGCTTGCTGCGCCTACTAAACACTGGCAGCTGTATCCGGATAGCTTTCATGCCATATTTCATGAGACCAATAAAGCTGATGTGATCAGCGATTGTATTGACTTTGCCGATAGTTTATTTGATACCCCTATACAAAGCGTTGATTTAACCCAGGCTCATATCAGTAGCGCTAGCAAAGATAGGGTGGATCGTCTAGCTATTAAGCCGTTTAATCCAAGCTTTGCCGTAACCCGCTTTGCCATGCAAAAATTCGGTCATGTGAGTGATGCGATTGCCACAGGGCTTGAGCATGGCTTTGATTCGGGTAGCTCGCTTGATAAGGTATATAGAAATCAGCCAGCAGGTACAAATGGCTTTGGCAAGGCGGTAGATAAGTTTTATCTGAGCAATATCGGCTGGCAAGGGATTCGTATCCGTCGTGAGCATTTACTCGAGCTTGCGCGTCTCGCTATTAATAATCGTCAACTTAGCGATAGCACAGATAATACCAAAATTAAGCTACTCGATATCGCTAGCGGCAATGGCTATTATGCGTTTGATTTATTAACTGAGTTTGCGACATTGCAAGCGGAGCTGCGCGACTATGATACGCATAATGTCACGGTAATGACTGATAAGGCGGGGCAGCTTGAGATTAGCAACAGAGTCACGGTATTAGAAAAAGACGCTTTTGATAGTAATAGTTATGCTATTGCAAATAACGCTTCAAAAGCCGCTGAGCACTTTGATATTGCTATCGCCTCGGGAGTATTTGAGCTATTTTCAGATAATAATTTGGTAAGCACTGCCATTAAAGGAATTTATGACAGTTTAGATACGAATGGCTATTTCATTTATACCAATCAGCCTTGGCATCCTGAGCAAGAATTTATCAGTAAAACTTTGAACAATCATCGCGGCACTAACTGGGTGATGCGCTGCCGCTCGCAAGCTGAGATGGATCAATTGGTAACGCAGGCAGGATTTAAAAAGGTGGATATGCGTATTGATCGTTTTGGCATATTTACGGTCTCATTGGCTATAAAATCGCCTGACGCTAAAGAGTCAATCAATGATACACAGGCAGATAAAGATATAACTGCAAATAAAGACTGGGCTAAGCCTTCTATAGTTGAAACTTAAGATAAGGCGTTTTGAATAGCTATAAGGCTGACAACATTATGAGTCCTATTTATGATCGCGTTCAGCTGTTCTCTGGTGGTGGCTCGCGTTTTGGCTACTATTTGGGCAGTTATGCCGCTTTGTGTGAGCAAGATCTAAAACCAGATTTGATTATGGCAACCTGCGGCGGCAGTTTATCGGCCTTGTTGGTAGAGATAGCGCCCGAGCCTCATCAGCTAAAACAGCTGGCACAGAGCTATGAGCTTTATCACGTGCTACAAGCCATTCAAGCCGTATCCCTTGCATCATCAAAAAGCACTAGGCCTAACTTTTTCCAAAATGCTATTAGGCGCTGGTATTTATTTAATCGTCCTAAAAAGCTAGCTGAGCTGCAAACGTTAGAAATGCATGATCAGCTACTGGCAGAGCTGCAACATTTGGCGATGTTTGAAGTCAGTAATGAAAACCAGTGGTTAAACGAACTGATGGATTTAAAACAAAAAGCTGAAAGTAAAATCAGTCAAAACCGTGCGAAAGAAAATAGTGCACCTGACATAGCTATTATTGCCAGCCGTCTAATAGTAAAAGAGAGTCAGACTGACTCTAAATCAGTGCAGCTACAAGAAGTGCTATTTGCCTCCTCAAAAGTTATGAATTATACCAATCAAGTGTCACAGCAAAGCACTGGACTAAATTGCCCAACGCACCGCTATGCACCCAATCGGCTACTTCCTGATATTTTCATAAGTAATATAACCGATGCAGGTATCGAGCAAGCGGTGCGAGCGTCGATGGCGGATATGTACTATCTAACGCCAATTCAGGTAGCCAAATTGGGCTGGTGTTTGGGCGGGGTCATTGATTTAACCCCTATTGAGCTGGCGAGCCAACTGGGGGCTACGGTATTTGCCGAAACCAAAGCAGGCTACGACACCAAGCTTGCCGCCCCTGCTATTAAGCGCGTATTTGGGTTTGATCCTAATAGTCGTTTGCAAGTCGTTCATGATTTTTTACACGCTCAACAACCGCCTCAAGATTTATCAGAACCTCAAAAGTCAACTATTCACTGGCTACCCTTTGCTGATAATGGCAAACGACTGGCTAAAATGCACATTCGTAAGCGTCTTAACTTAAGACAAGGCAACGTAGCGCTTATTCACGCCGATTATGCAGGTTTTGTGGCGCAAATGCAGGCGCAGTGGGATTATGGCTATCAGCGTACGCAGCAGTATTTAGCATCGTTATAATTGATGGGTCAGAAAAGGAGTATTATGCAGCCTGCTAATATAGACGAGCGATTATTTTATCAATCGCTCAATAAGCCGTTTAAACCTTGTGTCATCATTATTGGCGGCACTAGTGGCATAGGTTTAGCCTTGGCAAACAGGCATTTTAAACTAGGCTGGCACGTCGTGGTGGTGGGCAAAAGTAGAGACAAAATTCAGCGGCTTAATAACGAGCAGCCGCATATTTTAACTTTCCAATGTGATATAACGGATATTAACGAGCGAAGACAGTTATTTGAGCAGCTAGAGAGGCATAACTTTAAGCGTTTTATTTACTGTGCCGGTTGGTATCTAAACGAGCGAGTTTTTAGTTTAAACCAACAAGACAGCGCGCGTATGCTAGCGGTTAATTTGCAAGCGTTTCAAGCGGTATTTGACTGGGCAAGCGAGCAATTAAAAATCAATAACCATCATGGCAAAGCAGACTTAAATGCCAACGATCACAATCCAGCATTAGTCTGTCTGTCCTCTATTGCCGGCATCATGAGTTATCCGTACGCCAGTCTCTATGCCAAATGCAAACGCGCAATGATTGCCACTGCTAGTGCGTATCGCTTGGGGCTAAAACCCTTTAACATCAACGTTAATTGTATCGCTCTAGGTTATGTCGACACCCAAACTCTACGCGATCTTAACCATGGTGATGCCAGTCATAAACCTTTTATCATGACACAAGCAAAAGCGGTAGAGCATATTATGAAGGCTATAACAGATAACGTTGAGCTAGCCGTTTTTCCAAAACTAATGCTTTATCTTACGCAAGCTTTAGATAAAGCACCTAAACGCGTTCTTTATTGGATAATACGAAGAAAATTAGATAAAACGCCTCACCATACCAACCAATAAACCACCGTAAAAACAGGCACGCCAATCAATAAACTATCCACGCGGTCCAAAATACCGCCATGTCCTGCCAGTATGGTTCCAGTGTCTTTGATGCCATGGCGGCGCTTAAAAGCTGACTCAAATAAATCACCCGCGATACCGCTAACGGCTAAAAAGTAAGCGATACCGAAACACACCAACGCTGAAAATGAGGTGAGCCACAATCCTAACACTGTCGCTAAACTGGCCGACAATAAACTGCCCAACAATGCCCCTTCAATGGTTTTATTAGGACTGACAATAGGGGCAAGCTTACGTTTAAATAAGCGATTGCCCATCCAGCGGCCGCATAGATACTGAGCAATATCATTAAATTGACTGGCAAATAACACAAATAGTAATACGCCTGGCTGTTCTCGGATGATAGTTAATCGGCTGAGCATTATAAAACTAATGATTAAACCGATAAATGCTATCGAAAAACCAATATCTAATAAGCTAACCCTTTTAAAGCGCGGCGTAGGAATAGTGGCATTGGTTACGAGAATTGCAGTGATTTGAGTATTGCTCTCTTGCGTCTCTTTGTCCTGCTGCCGCCTTAACTTAGCAATAAATTTAATTTTGCTGTTATGACGTAGCAGCCTTGCGATCTCATAGCAGCCGCGTAGACCAATCACTACCAATAGTACCTCCAATAGCCACCAAAAGAGGGAATAAACGCTCAGTAAGTAGCTTGAGAACAATAATGCCAGCATCCACCACCATGAGCGCGCAATCAAATAGATCTTAGGATGCTTACGACGATTTTGCGGTACAAAAAATAATGCCCACACCAAAGTATTTATGGTCACGATAAAAGCGATGAATAACTGATCTGTGGTAAGAGTCATAACGTCTTCTTGTCGGTTTTTGCAATAGCCATATGCTCTACGATAGCTTTTGGCAAATACTCAGCGTTGATGTGCGCGTTTGGATAATGCTCGTTTATCCATGATAAATAGTTGTCGGTCGTTAAATCAGTCGTTGATTTGCCAAGATAAGCCAAATACAAAACGTGTAGCGCCACGCTACGGGACAGTCCCATGACGCAGTGAAAATTGATAAGTATTTCGCTTTTCCTTGCATCTTTAGTAAGCAATAGTTCATCTAATTGCTCAAACAAGTGCACTATGTCTTTAAGGTTTATCTCACCTAAAGACTGCAAATCTAACAATGGTAAATACAGATAATCTAGCGTCATTGACATATCTGAACTGTCTTTTATAGCCATTTTTAAAGTCGAAAAATGACTGGATACTTCTGCGGTAAGGTCGACGATAATAATATGATAATTGTCAGTATGAGCGTTCATTGTCGCTAAGCCGTTTAACATAGTTGCCTTTGCCAAGCGCGGCGTAGCTACAGCATAAATGCCATTAGCAAGATGGTAAGCTTTTGGATTATAAATAAAACGGTATAAACTGGGAGCTTTATCAGTTCTCAGCTTGCCATCACCTTTATTTAACCAGCGTAACTCATAACCTTGTCCCAAAGACGACATCAAACGATAACTCAACAATAACGGCGCAAATTTAACCCAAGTCGCTAAGCTCAAACGACCTTGCGTATCTTTTTTAAAGCAATTTTTATTCCGCATTTGACTCGGGTATTGATAAAGCCAAGCTACTGCCAAAAAGCTAATTGACCAATATAAGGCCAAAACAAAAAAAAGCCCTTCAATGACCAAGCTAAAAGATATGTTTAAAGAATATAAGTGTGAAAAATTTGAGGTTGCAAACGATAAGCTTAGAAAAAAGCCAGCTATGGCAATGAGCAAAAACCCTGTGATAGCTAGCGTTATATATTTAACGACCAAATAGCTACGTAATTGATTGACCATGATTAAAACGAGCGCGGCCAGTACAAAACCGCCAATCACGTCTAGCAGATGATGCTGATAAGTAAATACGGTAGAGACGATGATTAAGCTGCAAATACCAACCAAGAGTAGGCGGTACAATAACGTCAAATGCCAGTTATCTACTTTAATAGGTTGCCATAATGTGATGCCAAGCAATAAGGCGTAAGTGACATGTAAAAAGGGGAATTGATTAAAAGGTTTGTCCGTAGCCGCTAAAAATTGATAGCCAAGCTGAGTCCAGTTATCGATAGAAGGACGCACAAAGCTAAATCTAGCTGGAAATAGATAAAAGATAAGGCAAGCAAAAAGGGTTGCTAAAACCAGTCTTTGCGTCAATAAAGACAGCTGGCGCGAGGTCTTTACCATAAAAAAGCTGACGCAAAATAGAATAATTGACCAGCTATAAGGCACAATCATGCTGGCGATAAAAGAGATATTAGCATCTATTGCAGTGGCTAATACATAAAGATTCACCTGCGGCAGGTGACTAGATGTATTAAAGCCATCTATCTGCTTGCCAAGAAATATCTTTTCAGCATAGGTATTGGTCAGCGAATACAGCAGAGCAAATAACCCTAAAGCTATGGCTAATCTTGATATTCGTGACGTCATAGATAAGGCTGGCTTTTCAGTCATACTCTACCTGATGGCTGGCTAGTTATTAAATGGGCTATCCTATGTAACCGTTTTGGCTTTGATAAATACACTGTCCTCAACTATGATTAATGGCGTAAAGCTTTAAGTACTACTAATTCAAAATACTAATAATAAAACGGAGGCATAATGATCAGTAATAGCCAAACCAACAACGATAGAGACAGTAACAATAGCAATGCTAAAATCGCGCCACAATTACAGCAATTGTTAACCAACTTACAGTTAGATGACGCGCCAGCGGGTGGCTCGCTTGTGGTTTATCAAGCAGGCAAGTGTATCGTACAGGCCAGCGTCGGTATGGCGCAAGCAGATAAAGAGTGGCAACCAGACACCTTGTCGCTGAACTTCTCGACAGGCAAAGGTGTGCTGGCGACGCTCACTCATGTGCTAGTGTCAGAGCAATTGCTAGATTATGATACACCCATTGCGCGTTATTGGCCTGAGTTTGCGGTCAACGGTAAGGCGGATATTACTTTGCGCGCACTGATGCTGCATCAAGCCGATTTATTTGCTATTAATTCTATTGATGCTGATAGTGAGACGCTACTTGATTGGCAAGCGATGAAAGAGAAAGTCGCTTTGATGTCGCCGACTCAGCCTGACCAATACGAGAACTACGAGTCTGCCTATAGCGCACTGGTGTATGGCTGGATATTGGGCGCTTTGATAGAGATAGCGACGGATATGACGCTTTCGAAAGCACTGCGTTATTATTTGACCGAGCCGCTGGGTATCGCTGATAGCTGCTATTTTGGGGTACCTGCTGCCAAAGTAGATAGTGTGGCTAAATTGGTGAAAGACTTTGAGACTGCTGATGATAACGCTGATAAAAAAGCGGATCAAGACTCAAAGCTTGGCAGCAAACGCCATAAACCGACACTAAAGCCCGACTCTAAACAGACGCTAAATACTTATGCCAGTTTGCCAAGCTATGAATGCTGGCAACAACAAGCAGCTAAAAAAAGTACTGATCTAGCAGATAAAAAACTGGCGACGACACAAATTAATCAGCTCTACTTTGATCATCGTGCTGTCAATGCCAGCAACTATCGAGCGGCGCTAGTACCGGCCAATAGGCAGCCTATTGATTATCATAATAGTCAAACCATGCAAGCGATTATTCCCGCCGCCAATGGGGTTGCTTCTGCCAAAGCGCTCGCCATTATTTATGCCATGCTGGCTAACGGCGGTACGTGGCAAGGCAAAACGCTAATTGATAGTAAAACCTTTACTGAATTATCTAAACCGCAAGTGAGCGGGATGGATGCTGTGATGCCCGTTAGTATGAACTGGCGCTTGGGTTATCATCGTTTATTTAGTGTTTGTAATAGCGTAGATGCAGGCTTTGGGCATATGGGCTATAACGGCTCGGTTGCTTGGTGTGAGCCGACGCGTCAGTTATCCTTTGCCTTTGTGCATAACTTTGATGTGACCATGCTGAATGATATTCGCCAGTTTGCCTTGACAGAGTCGCTATTAGAGATGGTCAATAAAATAGACGGCTAAAAGTAGTTTATTTAAAAGGAATTAACTTTTAGGCGTTAGTTCCTTTTTATACTTAGTTAGCAGTACAAGAAACTAAAACATCGATATTATTTATCTGATTTATCCGGTGTCATATTTAATAGCCACGGTGCGCTAAGACCGTGAACGAAAATAGAGACTAAGATGATGATAGAGGCTACAATCCACAATTTAGTAGCGTCTTCATCATTGAAATAGCCTTGATTAAGCGCATAAGATAAATAATACAAGGTACCAATACCGCGAATGCCGAGTGCAGAAACTGCGTATTTTTCAGTACGCTGCATATCGAGACCTGATAAAGCGATGAGGCCACCAATTGGTCTTATAAGTAGTAAGAAGATGAAGCTCACCATATAGACCTGCCAAGGTATCTCAACTCCTATTCGTAGCTCTTGTCCAAGAAGTATACCGAGAGTCACAATCATAAACGACATCATCAGCCCTTCTGACTGCTCAGCAAAATTGTGTAGCTTTTTATGGTAGTCATGGTCAAATTCTGAACGGCGAAACACGAAAGCTGCGACAAAGACGGCGATAAAGCCATAGCTTTGTATGTATTCAGCTGCCCCATAAGTAATTAAAGTTAAGGCAATGACCATATACCCTTGCGAGATGGTGGAATCAGCGCCCCGTTTTGAAAATACTACTTGTGCCAAAAGCTTACCCACAACTACGCCTACGATTACGCCGGCACCAATTTGCCATAATACATCGTGAGTAAACCACGACCAGAGTAGCTCACCGGTGAAACGATTACCTTCGCTATGAGCCTCGGCGATCTTGATAGCCAGATAGACAAAAGGAAACGCCAAACCATCGTTAAGACCAGCCTCTGAGGTCAGCGTTAACCGTGTGGTATCTTCACCACCGGTGTTAGGTGGCCCTACCTGCACGCTAGCTGCTAAGACCGGATCAGTCGGCGCAAGTATAGCGCCAAGTAGCACTGCTGCGCCCACGGTGAGACTAAAAGTATAGTAACCCAAAACTGCCATTGCAAAAATGCAGACAGGCATAGTGATTAGCAGTAGACGCGCTGTAGGCCGCCACAACTGCCAAGACCAAGGCGTATCAATCTTAATACCAGCACTAACTAATGATATCAGTACTAAAATCTCAGTAAGCTTTTCAATGATTAGACCATCATCTAGCGGCCGTAAAAATAGCAAACTGGTCCACCAGTAGCCCAGCATGATCCCAAAGCTTATTTGCATCATTGGCAAAGAGATAGGACTGCGTTTAAACATTAGTGGGAACAACGCTCCTAATAAAAACGTTATGCCACTACTTAATAAGAGTAAATTATAATTTTCAAGCATGAGATTTACGTACACTAATAAGTTTTTAAGTTTTATAGTTAAGTTATGACAAAATAATAAAAAGTCACTTATAATGAATGCAAACAGCTTTTAATTGCGCAAAAAAACGTTATCAGAATGACTATCACGTTGTTTTTTAGTAGTTTTTTGACACAAAAAAGCCAGCTCGAAGCTGGCTTAGTAGTAAAAACAGTACTTTATTCTATCAAATTAACGCTCGACTTGGCTGACATCACGTACCGCGCCGGTATCAGCACTAGTGGTCATCGCGGCATAAGCACGCAGAGCAGGGGATACATGACGTTCGCGGCCAACAGGCTTCCATGCATTGCGCTCGCGGGCCTCCATAGCCTCACGGCGCGCTGCTAAATCAGCCTCGCTTACCTCCATGTTAATAGTACGATTAGGAATGTCGATATTGATGATATCACCTTCTTCAACCAAACCAATCGCGCCGCCTTCAGCCGCCTCTGGGCTGGCATGACCAATGGATAATCCTGAGGTACCCCCAGAGAAGCGACCATCAGTAAGTAGCGCGCACTGTTTACCTAGACCTTTGGATTTTAGATAGGTGGTTGGATAGAGCATCTCTTGCATACCCGGGCCGCCTTTTGGCCCTTCATAACGGATAATCACCACATCACCTGCGACGATTTTATCACCCAATACCGCCTCGACCGCCGCGTCTTGTGACTCAAAGATACGTGCACGTCCGGTAAAGGTTAGATTGCTTTCATCAACGCCTGCGGTTTTGACCACGCAGCCACGCTCGGCAATATTGCCATAGAGTACCGCAAGGCCGCCATCGGTTGAATAAGCATGCTTGGCACTGCGGATACAGCCAGACTCGCGATTGACATCAAGGTTTGGCCATTCTTTATTTTGCGAGAAAGCTTCGGTGGTGCGGACACCACCCGGCGCGGCGATATAGCGCGCACGTGCCTCGATATTATCTGGATTCATGATATCCCATTTATCGATAGCGGCGCGCATAGAGGGACTATGAATCGTTGGAACATCGGTCTTGAGCAGTCCTGCGCGGTCAAGCTCAGCGAGTAGTGCCATCACGCCGCCTGCCCGATGCACATCTTCCATATGGTATTTTTGCGTGGCGGGAGCGACTTTTGACAGACAAGGCACATGGCGGCTGAGTCTATCGATATCGGCCATTTTAAAATCAAGCTCAGCTTCGTTAGCAGCGGCTAATAGATGCAAAATCGTATTGGTCGAGCCGCCCATAGCGATATCGAGGCTCATAGCATTTTCAAAGGCCGCTTTGCTAGCAATGGAGCGCGGCAGTACCGAATCATCATCTTGCTCGTAACGACGCTTAGCCAGATCAACAATAGTGCGACCGGCCTCTAAAAACAGCTCACGGCGCAATGCATGCGTGGCAAGCAATGAACCATTACCGGGCAAGGACAGTCCTAAGGCTTCGGTCAAGCAGTTCATTGAGTTGGCAGTAAACATCCCTGAACACGAACCGCAAGTAGGGCAGGCGGAGACCTCAATCGCTAAGACATCTTCATCGCTAATGGTATCGTCAGCGGCGTCCATCATCGCATCAACGAGGTCCAGCTTACGAATGGCATTGCCTTTGCTATCAACCCCTTGCGCGTCGCTTTGACCATCATTATTGTGGCTATGTGCGACAGTACTGGCGATAACTTTACCCGCTTCCATTGGGCCGCCGGACACGAACACGACAGGAATATTCAGACGCATAGCAGCCATAAGCATACCCGGGGTAATCTTGTCGCAGTTGGAAATACACACCAGCGCATCAGCGCAGTGGGCATTGACCATGTACTCAACGGAATCAGCAATTAAGTCGCGGCTGGGCAAGGAGTAGAGCATCCCGCTATGACCCATGGCAATACCGTCATCAACCGCAATGGTATTGAACTCTTTGGCCACACCGCCTGCGCGTTCAATCTCGCGCGCGACCAATTGCCCTAAGTCTTTTAGATGCACGTGACCGGGGACGAACTGAGTAAAGGAGTTAGCGATGGCGATAATGGGCTTGCCAAAATCGCTATCGGTCATGCCAGTTGCGCGCCAAAGTGCACGCGCGCCTGCCATATTACGACCACCGGTAGAGGTTTTTGAGCGATAATCCATGTGAGAATCCTTACAGATAGGCGAGGTTGTTTAAAAAATGACTTATAGTTTGAGTATAGGTTTTTCCGATATTGATCGTTTTATATGAATAGTTTGCGTTTTATGCAAAGTGAATACTAGTGAATAATATTAAAGGATGACCATACCATTAGCTATAAGCTACTTAAAAGGACTGGGCAATACGCTTCAGTAGTAACTACCTTAACGGTTGATTATCAACATTAATATTACTCAATCCGCTCCAAAATAGCCGCTTCAAACCAAGGCAGCTGCTCTTTATCGGCTTCAATTTTGGCTATAATAGTTAAAGCATGAGTCGCAGGCAATAGCTGATAGTCGCTGCTGGCATCAATGTTGAGTATCGGCTCTTCACTTTCGCCCTGTTCATCAATACTAATAAGCGCTTGCTTGTCGTTCTTATAGAGCACATCCACGCGGCCAAAAAACTGCCAGTCTTTAAAAGCAGCAACAGTAGCGTCCTCTGATTTTTGCGTATAAATTTGCTGGGTATCTTTCGCGGTGTTAGTCCAATGCAATCGAGTAGCCAATTGCAAAGCCTCGCTAAATACCACCAATGAGCCTACAACTTTGACATGCCAAGGACTGGTTATTAAACTTGCATCGATACCGATGAGCTTGGCGGCCTCATCTGCTGACATCGGCGTATTAAACTGCGCCAAAAGCTTAGGCGTTAACGGATTTGCCTCTTTAACGACATCACTTAAACTGTCGTAATGATATAAGAACGGTAGCGGTTTATCTTGCGTTACCGTCTTTTTACTGACTTTGCAATTATGAATACGCCAACTAATAGCTGTATCGGTCAGCGCTTGTGCCAGAATAATCGTATTTGGATCAATCTTTTTACTGTCAGCCGCCGCTGCAGGTACGTCCATCATATCATTGTTAGTTACCGTATCAGCTACAGCGCCATCGTATGGCTCTGTATAAATGTCAGCATCGCTGGATAATTTAGTGGGCAAGGTAGACACATCCATAAATATATTGTTATAAATTGAGTTACCAATATAACATTTATAGCACCCACCTCGCCAATAAATTAGTTGGCTTAAAGGCTCAATCCAATGAAGTAGTTATTTTATCAGCTAAGTAGTAACTTGTTTATTAATCGTATTTCGTCCACTATATTGTAGTATCAATTTAAAGTTAGTTAACAACTAAAGGAATAAAATAATGAGTCAAAATAATCAAATTAAATACGATGACAACAACATCTTTGCCAAAATGCTAAGCGGTGATATTCCTTATCACAAAGTTTATGAGGATGACAAAACCCTTGCCTTTATGGATATTATGCCGCAGGCAAAGGGTCATGTATTAATTATCCCTAAGCAAAAAGCGGTTGATTTAGCTGACCTTGAGCCTGAGTATGCGGCAGCGGTATTGATGACTTCAAAGAAGGTAATGGCAGCGCAGCGGCAAGTATTTGAGCGTGAAGGTATCATTCAGATGCAGCTCAATGGTGCACAGGCGGGTCAGAGCGTTTTTCATTATCATGTGCATCTGATTCCGGGTAGTATCCACGAGCTGGGTATTCATGCGGCTAAGCAAGCCGATAGCGACGAGCTTGCCGATATAGCTCAGCAGTTGTCAGCGGCGATTGGTGCTTAACTACAAAAGCTATCCTAGTTTAGATATGGTTTAAATATAATGGTTCACAAAAAGACGATCATTGACTTTTAGCTACATTAGAGCAGACAGGGCAACTTACGAGTTGCCTTTTTTATGGCTTAGTCATAGCTAAAGAAAATGCCAAAAATCAACCAGTGAATTTACAATTATTTTGGAATTTGCAAGACGTCTGTGTTATAAACAGTGCCAATTATTTTTAAAACTTTTAAAATTTGACATTTTTGTTGGTTTTTCGATGACCAGTTTGTTTTAAGAGTCAATTCGATAAACCTAACTTTAGAGACTAGTACTATGCAGAGTAAAACGTTTAGCTCTACTATTTTAATGCCTGTATTTATACCGACAGCGATTGTCATGATGTTGCTGGTGATCGGCACTTCGGTCAATCCGCAACTGGCCAGCGCTCTATTTGAGCAAGTGCTTAGTTTTACTACTGAGACTTTCGGTTGGTTTTATATGCTGGCAACAGCGCTGTTTTTGATGTTTATAGTGGTGCTGGCGTTTTCTCCTTACGGTAGTATTAAGCTTGGTCCAGATCATGGGGTGGCGCAGTACAACTTTATTGAATGGATATCCATGCTGTTTTCAGCAGGATACGGTATTGCTTTACTATTTTATGGTGTCGCTGAACCAGTACTACATTTTGCCACGCCGCCGCTATCAGAGCCGGAGACAGTGGCTGCAGCCAAAGAGGCTATGCAGATTGCTTATTTTCACTGGGGTTTTCATATTTGGGCGATCAACGGGGTTGTCGCTTTGACGCTAGCTTATTTTGCTTTTCGTCAAGGGCTGCCTTTATCAATGCGCTCAACGCTTTACCCAATTATCGGCGAAAAGATATACGGTCCTATCGGCCATGCGGTTGATGTATTCGCTATCTTGGGGACTTTGTTTGGTCTGGCAACTAGTTTAGGAATTTCAGTCTCGCAGATTAATACAGGGTTGAACTATTTAGTTCCTAGCATTCCGGTCAATACTACAGTTCAGGTCATTGCTATTGCAGCTATTACGGGTTTGGCATTGATATCAGTGCTTGCAGGGATGGATAAAGGGGTCAAACGTCTGTCTATCTTAAATATGATATTGGCGACTTCTTTGATGCTATTTGTGTTTATCGTCGGCCCTTCAATATTTATCCTAAATGCCTTTATGGAGAATACAGGTAGTTATTTAGGCAATATCGTTGAGCGTACCTTTAGCTTGCAGGCCTATCAGCAAGGGGATTGGATTACCAGTTGGACGTTGTTTATTTTTGCATGGACGATTTCGTGGTCGCCGTTTGTTGGTATCTTTATTGCCAAGATTAGCCGAGGCCGTACTATTCGTGAGTTTATCGCAGGTGTCATGCTGGTACCGACCATCTTTACTTTCTTTTGGTTTGCTGTATTTGGTGATACCGCGCTCAATATGATTATGGTGCAAGGTTATGAATCCTTAATCAGTGAAGTCCAAGATAATCAAGCTATTGCCTTATTTAAGCTGCTTGAGAACCTTCCTCTTACCCAGATAGTTTCCGCTCTAGCGGTTGTGCTCATCATCACCTTCTTTATTACCTCGTCTGATTCAGGCTCTTTAGTGATTGACTCTCTCGCAGCAGGGGGTCGCAGTGATACGCCCGCGTGGCAACGCACATTTTGGGTGGTGATATTGGGTATTGTAGCCTCGGTACTTTTGCTTGCAGGGGGATTACAAGCACTGCAAACGGCTGCTATTGTCAGCGCCTTGCCGTTCACGATGATTATCTTGATTGCGATGTTTGGTATGTGGCGAGCACTGCGTATTGAGGGTCATCGTAATGCAAGTCTGGCGACCGATAATCATCTACCGCCGCACTTGCTTAAACTTGAATCATGGCGCGACCGCATCGATTATATTACTGATCAGCCCAGCCGTGAAGAAGTGCTAAGCTATATTAAAACTACGGTCATGTCATCAATGGAGGAGGTGGCAGAAAAGTTTAAAGAGACGGGCTGGATACCTGAAGTCAATTATGATGAGACCAATAATCGGGCAGTATTAGAGCTACAGCGCGGTGACGACGTGGAGTTTTGGTATGAAGTGCGCTTGTCCCATCATAATAAGCCTGACTACTATACCGAGGATATGAGCACTGATTCATCGCACGAGCATTTTTATCGAGCACAGGTTTATCTGCGCCGCGGTGCCCAAACTTATGATTTGTATGGCTATCAATCAGAGTCAGTGATCAACGACATTATTGATCATTTTGAAAAATACCTACACTTCTTGAATGAATCTCCTAATAGTCTGCCGTGGCGAATGCAGGAACATGATGACAATATTACTTTAGAGCAGGGTAGTGTCTTAGATAAATAGACTGAGTGTTTAACGCAGCTAATGCTGTTTAGCACTTGCAATACTGTCATTAACCCTTAGAATAACGGCTTGTTTCTCAAAAGACTCAAGTCGTTTTTTATGCCTACGAATACTTCATCTTATACTAATATGCAAGCTCCTGTTGCCAATGACCATCCATTGTTGCAGCCTTTGATGATTGGTGGCTTGACGATAGAGAACCGTCTGATGGTTGCGCCGATGGCGGGGGTCACGGATAATCCTTTTCGCAGGTTGTGCAAATCTTTTGGCGCAGGACACGCGGTGAGCGAGATGATCATCGCTGATACCGCCCTTTATGCGCGCAAAAAATCCTTGTACCGCGCTAACTTCAATGGCGAGATTGCGCCGATATCAGCACAAATCGCAGGGGCAGAACCTGATAAACTTAGCGAGGCGGCACGTTATCAGATTGATAATGGCGCGCAGATTATCGATATCAATATGGGCTGTCCGGCCAAAAAGGTTTGTCGTAAGCTGGCAGGTTCAGCGCTGCTACAAGATGAAGATTTGGTTGCCCGCCTGCTCGACGCTGCAGTTAATGCTGTTGATGCGCCTGTAACGTTAAAAACGCGCTTAGGGTTTGAGAATGGACGCGAGAATATCTTGCGCGTGGCAAAGCGAGCAGAGCAAGCGGGCATTGCTGCCATTGCTATTCATGGACGTACGCGCGAAGATATGTATACAGGTGAAGCACGTTATGAGCTGATACGCGAAGTCAAAGAAAGCATCAGCATTCCCGTTATCGCCAACGGTGACATTGATAGTGCGCAAAAAGCACAGCAGGTTTATAAGTTAACAGGCTGTGATGCGGTAATGATAGGACGCGCCGCACAAGGTCAGCCTTGGTTATTTCGCGATATTGAGCATTATTTGCGTACTGGTGAGAGTCTATCTGCACCAAGTGTTAGCGAAATTAAAGAAATTGTACTGACCCACTTGCAAGAGCTATATGCCTTTTACGGTGAGTATTCAGGATGCCGCATCGCCCGCAAGCATATCGCATGGTACACCAGCGGTATTCCGAACTCTAACGCTTTTCGTCAAGCAATGTATGGCGAGGAGAGTACCGCCGGACAGTTTAAAGCGGTCCATAATTTTTTGACTATTCATTCTCATGATGAATAAAATATTAGGTAAGTCGGCAACCGCAGCGAGCGATACTTTTTAAGGTTGTTCGCTTGTCTCTGCCAGTGTTTTTTGTTTGGGTGTCTCTTCATTCTTTTTTTGCCAAGGGAATCGGCCTTCAAGCTCAACTTGCAAAGATAAGCTCAAAAAAGTACGGATGAGGACGATAATACCTAGTACCATAACGCCGCGTAGTGTCGGCTCGGTCACCACCGTTGCCATAATATCAGCAGCGATGAGCACCTCAAGTCCTAATAAAATAGACTTACCAACGGTTTGTCTGATCTCGACATAACTGTCGTGATTAAAACCACCAGTCACACGAAAAGCTCGAAAAAAAGCGTAAAATAAGCCAAAGAACATAATCAGCACGCCGATAACCTCGACCACTTTGGCAATTAAATCAATGTAATGCGCTAAAACTTCTATCAAGATGTATTCTCCTATAGTCTAGTTGATCCTTAAAATTATCTAACCAAAAACCCGCCACAGTATCAAAAACAGTCCAATCATGATAATGGTAATGACCAGTAGCCGCTTAAGCCGATGAGAAAGCAGCGGTTTTTTGTATCCCAAATCGCCAAGCTTATTATCAACGCCCTCTTGCAAGCTTTTAAAACTGCGTTCGGGCTGAGTCGTTTTAGCGCGATGTTTAATTAGCTCGTCAGCCGGCTCCTCTACCTCAGGCTCTCTATCAAAACTAATCGCTTCATTAGGAATACCTTGCTTACTAGCAATAGTGGTAAGGTTTTG
Organism: Psychrobacter sp. M4; assembly: GCF_055699795.1. Classification (NCBI taxonomy): domain Bacteria; kingdom Pseudomonadati; phylum Pseudomonadota; class Gammaproteobacteria; order Moraxellales; family Moraxellaceae; genus Psychrobacter; species Psychrobacter sp. M4. The sequence continues at coordinate 1,360,528 of NZ_CM146740.1, forward strand.
ATGTTGTTTGAATTTAAGCTCGTTCTCATAGGCATCAATTCGTGCTTTGGCCGCTTCCATGCTGATGTTTTCATCAGCGGCTAGGGTTTTTATGGCCATGACTAAATTACCTTTTTCAATCATCATAGCCACAGTCTTTGGTAATTTTTTACTGACAGATCTTGAGCTGGAATTGGGGTTAAACATAGTCGTCCCTCACAGTTGTTTTATTATCTGCGTTATAAACTAGCATTATAAGCCAGCCCTATTTGTAACAGTGTTATTGTAACAACTCTATAAACATCATTTGTGTCACAGATCGAAACGTACCCCTAAACCGATTAAAGCCGCAAAAAAATACCGTAATCATCTTTATAATTACGGTATTTGTAACAGCCATGCGCTTTTATTCTAATATTAACGACTTATAGGTCTTTCCAGCGCTGGATAGATTCCTTAATCACCGCTTTGGCCTCAGATACGTCGCCCCATGACTCAACCACAGTAGTGCCTGCTTTTTTAAGGTCTTTATAATGACTAAAGTGGAAGTTTAACTGATTGATTAACTGTTTGGGCAGATCTTCTAAACTGTTATAAGCATTGCCAGTATCGCGATCATCAGCAGGAACCACGACGATTTTGTCATCGACTTCGCCATCATCCACAAACTTCATGACCCCAATAACTTTAGCTTTTAGGAAAACACCTGTAGGCAGAGGTTGCTCAGTGATAATCAACGCATCAAGCTCATCGCCATCTTCATCTAAGGTTTGCGGAATAAAACCATAGTTGCAGGGTTTGGCAAAAATTTGTGGATCAACGCGATCCAGCTCAAACACCGCCAGCTCACGATTCCACTCAATCTTATGACTGCTGCCAGTAGGAATTTCAACCACTACGTTGATAATGCCGCCGTCGACATCACCTGCATCTAAAATTTTATTAAAATCAGCCATAAAGGACTCCTGTTTAATGAGTTATAAAGAATTACAAAATGAATAGCGCTTGCGAGTATAACAACTTTAATATAAATTTTCTCGCTCGCCTTAAGTCCAAGCCGGCAAAAGGTTATGCAAACTATGATTTGGACGGTTTTTCGGTTATTGAGACGGGTATAGAGGTTTTTACTGCGGCTAATGGATGTAGCTCAATCAATCCGGCATGGCGCTGAGCGATATTATTAATCAGCTTTTGGGTAACTTGCTCATAGCTTAATGGTTTATATGACAAGTTGCTATTTTGTACGCCTATTTGCTGGTTGGTTGGTTGGGACATGGCAACAAAGTCAGCTAGACGCAGCATTTGCATACCCGCGTAGCCACATGGATTGATGGTGTTAAATGCTGATAGGTCGCAATTGATATTAAGAGCCAGACCGTGATAGCTAAAACCGTGTTTAATCTTAAAACCCAGTGAGGCAATTTTACCAAGCATAATGGCATTTTCTGTTGGCAGATGCTTATTACTATTTTCAGTATCAGTATCAGCGTCTAAGCTACTATACAAATAGACGCCAGGCGCATCACGGCGTGCATAAGCGCGAATATTGCTATCAGTGGATAATGAATGACTGTGCAAACACTCATTAACCACATCAGTTATAGCTTGCTCGACATGCGAGACCAGATTACGCACGCTCCAGCCCAAGCTATGCAGATCAAATAAGAAATAAACCACCAGTTGTCCATGACCATGCCATGTGACCTGACCACCGCGATCGGTTTTGATAATAGGGGTATTGGTATGCTGCAAGATATGCTCCTCTTTACCCGCTTGTCCTAAAGTGTAGACGTCGTTATGATCAACGATCCATAGCTCGTCAGGGCTATGCAGCCCATCCTTTTTTAAGGCAATACGCTCAAGGGTACGTGCTAGCATGGCATCATGAGTAGGGGTGTAGTCAGCAGCGGTTAAGGACTTGGCGATGAGGGTATCGGTTATCTTTTGTGTAGGCTGACGTTCTTGCAGAAGATTTGCTGAGGGAGTTTGTTTCAGTTTGGGTATTGATACGGGCTTTTGTAAAGTTTGTTTTTGCATCAAGGTAGCCTCTTATACTAGTTGTTTACACGCTAAACATGACACTAATTTTAGCAGTTTTTGTCAGGCACACCCAAACATAAATAACCATGTTTTCAGACAAAGATAGATTAATGCAAACCTACCAGTATCTGAATCGCACTTTTCATTCATCAATCAATACGCTACATTAAATGGCAATCGGCTAAAGCTTATAATTAGTTAGCGCTTATAAATATATCATCTGCTTTAGCAAGCTTTTACTATCTATAACAAGGATGATCCATGAAGAATGACAGTCAAACCAAACCTCATCTCGATGAGCAAACCAATAATTACGCTGGCGAGCATAAGCCAGCAGCAAACGACAATCAGCAATCACTTAGTATTATAACGACTACCGATCAGATGCAAGCGCAGTTTTCGCGATTGCAAAGGCTGAGTCGCACCCAACCTATAGTAGACTGGGCTACTCGCGCTGAGCAATTAGACAATTTGGAGACCATGCTTAGCGACAGTCAACATAGCCTTGCTAAAGCCATTAGTAGCGATTTTGGCTATCGTAGCGAGTCAGAGACTCAGTTCGCCGAGCTGTTTCCAAGCTTTACGGGTATTAGCCACGCCAAAAAACATGGTAAGTCTTGGATGAAGACGCGCCGCGCCTCAATCTCGGCATTGTACATGCCAGCTCATAACGAGATCCAGCCACAGCCTTTAGGCGTCGTTGGTATTATGGTGCCGTGGAACTATCCCCTATATTTAGCAATAGGGCCGATGATTGATGCCTTAACCGCCGGAAATCGGGTCATGGTTAAGATGAGTGAGGCGGCTCCCAAATTTGCCAAAGCCTTTGCCAAAGCGGTCGCGCACTATTTTTCGCCAGATATGGTCAGTGTGGTGCTCGGTGAAGTCGATATCGCCGAAGCTTTTAGCAAACTACCCTTTGATCATCTACTGTATACCGGTTCAACGGCAGTGGGCAAAAAGATCATGGCAGCCGCCGCGCCGAATCTAACTCCAGTAACGCTGGAGCTGGGCGGTAAATCGCCGGTGATTGTCCTTGATGACGCCAATTTGGAAGCTGCGGTCAATCGGGTTATGATGGGTAAAACCCTTAATGCCGGTCAAACTTGTATCGCGCCTGATTACGTGTTGATTCAGCGTCAGTATCACGAGCGTTTTGTCGAGCTTGCTAAAGAATGGATGCAAAAGCATTATCCTAATATCGAGAACAACCAAGACTATAGTCATATCATTAATGATGCTCAGTTCAAACGCGTCCAAGGCTATCTACAACAGCTGCCAGCAGATCAGCTGCAGCCGCTGACCAAAGCTGATGCTGATGCCCAAACGCGCTTGATGCCGCCCGTCTTTGTAGCTAATCCTGATCCTGATAGTGAAGTCATGCAAAACGAGATTTTTGCGCCAGTGTTGCCACTGATGCACTATGATACGCTTGATGACGCTATTGACTTTATCAACGCGCGCCCGCGCCCGCTGGCACTGTATGTGTTTGGTAGTAACAATCGCGATATCGACAAGGTACGCACCTATACGGTATCAGGCGGGGTTTGTATTAACGAGGTCATCTTACACGTGGCTCAGCATGATCTGCCTTTTGGCGGTGTAGGGCATTCAGGAATTGGGGCTTATCACGGCAAAGCTGGGTTTGAGCGTTTTAGCCATATGAAGCCGGTGTTCGTGCAAGCCAAATTTAATGGAATGAATTTTTTATTGCCACCTTACGGGGAGCTGTTTAAAAAAGGTATGGCGCTGTTGTTAAAGTAACCGCACTAACTCTTTAAAAACTTATTTATCTTAATAATGCCTCAATTCAATAGCACTTATTTTTATAAGTGCTATTTTTTACAAAACATTTTGTTAATGACAAAAACTTTATACAGACTATTTATTCAAAGTACTATCTAATGACAATTAATAAAGATTTATTGTGATAATTATTAGGGCCAAATTTTATAAAGCAGTCGCTTATAAACGATAAATAACAGTCGTAATAATAAACCAAACGATAAGCATAAATAGGATCAAGCATGCGCCAATGGATTGCATTAAGTTTATTAATTTTAAGCTCACTATTGTTGTCACTGCCAGCGTCTGCTGTATCGCCTGCTTGTGAGACGCCGATCAAGTTTGGCTCTTTGACATGGGAGAGTGGCCAGTTTACAACAGGTGTTCTCAAATATATTACTGAGAGTGGTTATGATTGTACAATAGAGGAGGTGCCCGGAGCGGGGCCTGCTTTAGAGACTGCGCTGTCGCAAAATGACATTCAAGTGATAGGCGAGCAGTGGATAGGACGCTCGCCCATTATGGAGCAGGCTATCAATGACAATAAAGTTATGGTTATTGGCGATACCCTAGAGGGCGGAGCGACTCAAGGCTGGTACGTTCCGCAGTACGTCATGGATGACAATCCTGGTCTACGAAGCTATCAGGATTTACCAGATTATACTGAGCTATTTCAAGATCCCGAAAATCCTAGTAAAGCGCGTTTTATGAACTGTCCTTCTGGTTGGGCGTGTGAAGTTTTTAATACCCGCTTGCTTGAAAACACAGGTTTAGATAGTCTTTATAATAATGCGCACCCCGGTACCGGCGCTGCGCTCGATGCTGAGATTGCATCTGCTTTTGAGCAGCGTAAGCCCTTACTATTTTACTACTGGCAGCCTACTGGTTTGATAGCCAAATACGACTTTGCTGCGCTAGATTTCCCTCCTCATGAGGACGCTTGCTGGCAAGATTTATTACGCGCTGATGGGACCTCCGACTGCGTATCAGGCTTCCCGGTATCACCTCTTGCTATTGCTGTCTCTACCCCCTTCGTGGAGAACAACCCTACCATTGCTGAGGTCTTTGAAAAAGTACAATTTACGCCCGAGCAGTTAAATGGTGCTATTTTAGAGATGAGTGAAAATAAACGCAGTGGCGATGAGCAAGCATTGGTGTTTTTGCGTGAAAATCCAGAGGTTTGGCAAGACTGGCTATCTGAGGAGGCCGCTAATAAACTTGCCAGTACCATTGGTATTAGTCTGACGTCAGGTAGCGCAGGCAATACTGATATTAATACACCGCTCAACACCAGTACAGAGACTGACAATTTTCTAGGTTTTTCATCCAGCTTTCCTTCATGGTCGCTTGAAACACCGTTAAACGACACACTGGCAACGGTGGTCAGAGATTTCGGTGACGTCTTTCGTGGTATTAGTAGCGTAACTTTGACTTATTTACTATTGCCTATTGAACGTCTGCTTACGATTACTCCGCCTTGGTTAATCATTGCGCTAGTGACTGTGCTGGCGTGGTTTGGCGTGCGTAAAATATGGTTTGCCGTTGCCTGCGGAGTGGGACTGTTTTTAATTGGCGCTTTTGGCTTGTGGGAGGCGCTGATTGATACTTTTGCGCTGTTAATTGTGTCAGTATTGGTAACTGTTGTCATCGGTATTCCAATTGGTATCGCCATGTCAAGCAGTAAAGTGCTTCGCAAAATTATCACCCCGATACTCGACGTCATGCAGACTATGCCAAGCTTTGTCTATCTGATACCAGTGCTTATGTTGTTTGGTATTGGCAAAGTGCCAGCTTTATTTGCCACCATTATCTACGCCTTACCGCCGCTCATTCGTCTGACAACATTAGGAATCACTCAAGTTAATCATGAGATGCTTGAAGCTGGGCGCTCATTTGGCAGCACGCACTGGCAATTACTGATCTGGATTAAATTGCCGCAAGCGCTGCCTAGTATTATGGCAGGGATCAATCAAGCGGTGATGATGTCGCTTGCTATGGTGGTACTGGCCTCTATGATTGGCGCGCCAGGTCTTGGCGAAGATGTGCTGCAATCTATCCAAACGCTCAATATCGGTCAAGGCTTGCAAGCAGGTACGGCAATCGTTATTGTCGCGATCATTATCGATCGGATCAGCCAAGCCTTTGGCCAAGGTAAGCGTGCGCGGCAAAAAACGATTGAAGACAATAGACGCCATAATATTGGTTAAGCGTTTTTGACGTTTAATCAACACCCGCTTGTAAAATTTGACCAATAAGAGTAGTAAAGGGTAGCTATGAACCACATCCAATTAGAGAATATTAGTAAGATTTACAACGCAAACAGCAGCCAAGCCCAAGCGGCGCTAACTCTGTTAGCAGAGGGTATGGATAGTGTCGCAGTCAAGCAGCAAACCGGCTATTCGGTAGGGCTTTACGACATTAATCTAGCTATAAAAGCAGGCGAGCTACACTGTATTATGGGTCTATCCGGTTCAGGTAAATCTACCTTGATACGCCATCTTAACCGCTTGATTGATCCGACAGGTGGCAAAATATGGGTCGATACGTCTATTAATGCAAAAGATGTGCAGCAAGCTAATAATAGAGCTACTAGTAGCGCGAAGGTAGATAAAGCTGCTATGGACAATACAAAGCCTGATAATGCCATCAATATTCTGGAATTAAATCCTAAAGCACTACAGCAGTATCGTCAGGATACAGTCAGTATGGTGTTTCAGCATTTCGGTCTGATGCCGCATATGACAGTCATACAAAATGTCGCTTATGGGCTACGCGTACGTGAGATGGATACGACCGAGCGTCATGACGTTGCTCGACATTGGCTTAACGAAGTAGGTCTGCCAAACTTAGAGAACAATTATCCTGATGAGCTATCGGGCGGTATGCAGCAGCGAGTGGGTCTGGCACGGGCACTGGCAACAGACAATCCTATTTTGCTTATGGACGAGGCCTTCTCAGCTCTCGACCCGCTTATTCGCGCGCAACTGCAAGATCAGCTGCTGGAGCTACAAGCGCGCTTGAACAAAACTATTGTCTTTATTACCCATGATATAGATGAAGCGGTCAAAGTAGGTCAGCGCATTAGCATCTTAAATGGGGGCCGTTTAGTACAAACTGGTACACCAAATGAGCTACGTAACAATCCTGCTGATGATTACGTAGCTCAGTTTATGAACGCCAAAGCTTAAAGTATGTTTTGTTTTCGCTGCAAATCGTTTAGAAAAATGAATTCTTGATAGAGATCGTTAGAATTACTGTATTTTTCTGTCTAGTTCTGCTCATAATATTAGTCTACGAAGTTCTATGCAAACCTTATAATACCTATTAAATTTGCAACCCTGCACGAAAAGGACATGCTATGCCTGATAAAAATTCTCATGACAACTATAAAAATGAACTTCTATATCAGAATAAACCTTTGATAGATGTGCCAGGCCAACGTTCACATTGGCTAAAAAATATCAGCACCTTTAGCGTAACGACCGTATTAAGTGCAGGACTATTACTCGCTTGTGGACAGATGAGCGGAGCTGAGAATAATATTAGTAGTAGTACTAAGTCAGTTATGCAGTCAAGTAACCAAAATAACGGAGTCACTCGCTCACGTGATATGCTGCCAGCTGAGACGCTAAAACAGATGCAGAGCCTGCCGCAGTTAACTGAAGGTCTTGGTAGTACTGGTGTAGAGGTGATCGATCCTAATAAGCCAACCCTAGTGAAATTTTGGGCGAGCTGGTGTCCGCTATGTTTAGGCACGCTAGAGGAGACCGAAGCGTGGCGTATGGATTCTGCATTTGCTGAGCTAAATGTAGTGACCGTTGCTAGTCCCGGACATCTTAATGAAAAAGAGACGAGTGAATTTAAGACTTGGTATGCAGGCGTACAAGCTGATTATCCTGATTTACCAGTATTGATAGATACTTCTGGTGATTTGATCAATCAGCTTGGCGTACAGGTTTATCCTAGCTGGGCGATATTGGATAAAAATGGCAATCTTCTGCATTTGGTAAAAGGTAATATCTCAGCTGAGCAGGCTTATGCTTTAGCCGAGAACGCGGGTAACGGTTTCGCTGAGCTTAATAGCGGTAACGCTAAGCCTGCTAACGTACAAGCACTGGACAATAATAATAAAATTGAAACTATCAAACAAAAAGATGGTATCTATTATAACGATCAAGGTCAGCCCATTAATACACGTTCAATCTATCTAGCGGGTGGTTGTTTTTGGGGTGTTGAAGCGTATATGGAGCGAATCGATGGAGTGGTCGACGCTGTATCAGGCTATGCTAATGGCGATACTGCTAACCCAAGTTATGAGCAGGTAATCGGTGGTTCAGGTCATGCTGAAACGGTAAAAGTCACTTACGACGCTGATAAAACCGACCTTGAAACCATTCTCAAGTATTACTTCCGAGTGATTGACCCAACTAGCCTCAATAAGCAGGGCAATGATCGCGGCGTCCAATACCGTACGGGTGTCTACTATACCGATCAAGACGATAAAGCAGTGGTTGATGCCGCTATTAAACAGCTTGGGAGTAAATATGCTCAGCCGATCGTTGTTGAAAACGAAGCACTAGATAACTTCTATTTGGCTGAGATGTATCACCAAGATTATCTGGCTAAAAATCCAAACGGTTATTGTCATATTGATCTAAGCCTCGCCGACGATGAGCCAGAAGAAACAGCGCGAATCGAACTTGCGCCAGCTAACACTGTAGCTGAGGCCTTAGACCCTAAACGCTATGCCAATTTTGACAAAAATGCACTTAAAAACACGCTTACTCAGGCTCAATATGATATCACGCAAAAGGCGGGCACCGAGCGCGCCTTTAGTCATGAATATGATAATCTGTTTGCGCCAGGTATTTACGTTGATGTGGTCAGTGGTGAGCCGCTGTTTTTATCGACTGATAAGTATCAGTCCGGCTGCGGCTGGCCAAGCTTTACCAAGCCTATCGACATGCAGGTCATCACTCAGCATCAAGATACTGCTTTTAACATGGTGCGTACTGAGGTGCGCTCAAGAGTTGCCGACTCCCATCTAGGTCACGTCTTCCCTGATGGCCCTAAAGATCGCGGTGGTCTACGTTACTGTATTAACGGCGGGGCACTGCAGTTCATTCCAGTGAGTGCGATGCCGCAATCGGGTTATGCGCCACTGGTAAAATTGATCAAGTCCTAGTGCAAATTATAGTAATTTTGCTTTAATTGATCGTGAGTCATGCAAAAAGATGTGAATATCGCTATACTCTGAACGAGTATAAATAGGTTGTTACTTAGCCTAATTATTAATAGTTATTAATGATTATCGATGTTTCATCAATGTTTGGCAGTATTCTTTCTTTTACATTGTTTCTGTTTTTTATTAAAGGTTATCGCATGACCGTTATTCATGATCCTATCATTACCTCTTTGCTTGATAACGATTTGTACAAATTTACGATGCTACAAGCTATGCTGCATCAATTTCCCCAAACGCACGGCGTTTACCGCTTCCGCTGCCGTAATAATAATGATACGGCTTATCCATTGGCAACCATCAAAGAGTCTTTGGAGTTACAGCTAGATAGTCTGTGTGAACTGCGGTTCTTACCCGATGAGCTTGAGTATTTGCGCAGCTTACGTTTTATGCGCTCAGATTTTGTAGATTATTTAGAGCTGTTTCAGCTTAAACGTCGCTTTATTAAAGTAAGCACGGACAGTAAAGGTCGGCTATTTATCGATATTGAAGGACCGATGATTCAAGCGATGTTCTTTGAGGTTTTTGTACTGGCAATTGTCAACGAGCTTTACTTCAATGCCTTATCAACCCCTAGCGTTATAGAAGAGGCGCAGCGGCGTTTGGATGCCAAAGTCAAGCTATTGAAGCAGTATGCTCAGCAGCAAAAACCGGAAGATCCTCCCTTTATTATCGCAGACTTTGGTACGCGTAGGCGTTTTAGTAAAAACTGGCAGGCGCATGTGGTCGAAACTCTGCACAAAGCGGAACCAAAAGTGGTTAGTGGCACATCCAACGTTTATTTGGCTAAAACTTTAGGTATGACCCCGATAGGCACCATGGCACATGAGTTTATGCAAGCGTTTCAAGCATTGGATGTACGTTTGCGTGATTCGCAAAAAGCCGCTCTTGAGGCATGGGTACACGAGTACCGTGGCGACTTGGGAATTGCACTAACTGATGTTGTCGGTATGGATGCGTTTTTACGAGATTTTGATTTGTATTTTGCCAAGCTCTTTGATGGCCTACGCCATGATAGCGGTGACCCTTATACGTGGGGTGATAAAGCAATTGCTCACTATAAAAAGTTAAAAATAGACCCTAAAACTAAAATACTGACGTTTAGCGATGGTCTGGATATTAATAAAGCATGGGAGCTACACCAGTACTTTAAAGACCAGATCAAGACCAGCTTTGGTATCGGCACCAATTTAACTAATGATACTGGTTTGACGCAGATAAATATCGTTCTCAAGCTTGTTGAGTGTAACGGTCAGCCCGTTGCTAAGCTCTCTGATAGCCCGGGCAAAACTATGATTAATAACGATACTTATTTGGCTTATCTGCGCCAAGTATTTGACGTGGATGATGTTGAATAGCGGATCAGCACAAACCTTGATCGCTTAGGGTTTGTTGAACCCTAAAACCGGATATTAGCTTTCAGTACTTTTAGTCGTCTCTTCTTCGGCAAAGGCGGCGTCTAATGCTTGCTGCACAGCGTTAATACGAGTCTCGCATACCCGGTAAGCGGCGATAGACTCTTCTACCGTGGTCATTAAATTATCAATATCAGGCTCGTCTTGTTGCTGGAGCTCAGCGGCGTTGGTTTTTAAAATATCATAAGCCGCTTTAAAAGTTTTTGGCGCGGCTTTTTTGCGTTTGCGAGTAGGGGTGGTCATAAGGTTTCCTTCAGTTTTTATGTTTGCTAAGTGTTTTATGATTGTTAAGGGATTAGTCTAATTACTTTTGACCTCTATAATACGCGCGCGAGCTTGCCCATCTTTTAGAACAATTTTGATAGTTTGCTCGGCGTAAAGCTGAGTACTACTGGTCAGAATTTGTTTAGCTTTGTTTTTAACAAGTCCCTTGTCTTCAACGAGCCCATCTTCAGTGAGCATAGCATAGCCCTGTTTAAGCACCCGCTCAGGTTTATGCAAAAGGACAATATCGCGTAGATAGGCGCTATCACGCTCAGCTTGCACGACTTGTTGCTGCGCGCTGTGTTGTATCGTTTGCTGATAGCTTTCAACATGTTCATGGGCGCTGCGCAGCTGCTGACACGCGTTGGTTTGTGTTTGTTTGATCAGCTCGAAGGTCAGCCTTGATACTTGTTTAACTTGCCGCTGCGCGCTTTGCTGGATACTCTGCCAAGCAAAGTCACTATCTTTTTGTAGCGCTGTTAACTGCCCAATAGTTTGCGATTGTACTTGGCTTAACTGGCGCGTAGTCTGCTGCTCTGCTGTTTTCAATTGGCTTAGAGCCGCTTGTTTAATCTGCGCTCGATAATGCAAAGTTTGCGTGACCAGTTTGGCTAAATGACTGCTGATAGCAACAATGACTTTTGAGGGAGTATCAAAACTGGTATGTGCCACTTCATCTAATATGACTTTATCGCGTTCATGACCGATGCCGACCCAAACAGGTATAGGCTGCTCAGCTACCAAGGCAGCGAGCTCATAGTCATTAAGATAAGCTAGATCACCGACTGCGCCGCCGCCGCGGATAATAACTAACAAATCTGGCAGGCGCTCATAATCATCGAAAAACTGCTGCTGAGCATCAACGATCGCTTGGCGAATCTCATTTGGCGCATGATTGCCCTGAAAAGTAGCGCTATGATAGTGAAACTGACAAGCGCCAGTACTGGCAAGTCTATCGGCATCGGCTTGAAAATCGCCCAGTCCAGCGGCTTTTTCAGGGGCAATGACTAAAACATGCTCAATATCAAAGGGCGCAGGCAACTGTCTGTTAAGATGAATAAGACCCTCACCACTTAAGCGATCTACCATCTGGGCGTACTGACGTGCCAAATCCCCTAACGTATAACTGGGATCAATATCCTCTATAGTTAAAGAAAAGCCATACTGCGCATGAAAGTTTGCCGATACCTTAAGTAGTACCGTTAAATCACGATCCAAAGCCATGCCAGTTGCACGCTCGAACTTAGCAAGTACTTGTGCCGCTTTGAACCGCCATAAATTACCGCGGCAGCTGGCGACAACTTTGCCCGCGTCATCTTTTTCGGCCAGCTCAAAGTAATAATGACCGCCTTTACTTGATAGATTGCGAATCTCAGCTTTAACCCAAACGCGATGGTTAAAAGTTTGCTTGACTACCATTTCAACGGCGGACAAATAATCACTCAAACGTAGCAACGTATCTTCCAAATCGCTCTCTAAGCTACTGTTTTGTTCTGCCAGCTCAGCCTCAAGTGTCGCCAAATCTTTGGCAGGGACTAACACTTTGGCAGAGTTAGAATTTGAGAGATTAGGTCTACGCATAGTATCAAACCAAGGACGATATAAAATTGAAAAGGAGTTATAAAAGAGCTGGAAAATATTCATCTTAATAACATCAAAGCTAAATAGAACCCTTTAGCCTAAATATTTACGCCCAAAAAGTAAAGCCAATAAGCCTTTTTTGACAGACAAATTGCTATTTATAAGTGAATAGCTCGCGCTAGTATTACATTATTGACAACGAAAATTGATAGTATATTCATAATCATCATCACGTGCTAGCTCTGGTGAGTCTGTACCTAACACAGAACCGACTATCGCACCCATTTGTCCAACCATACGACCTGTACGCTCATTTAAAATACCATTGAATGTCGTTTTATCATTAAGGACGATGACTTGCTTACTACGGCAGGTTTTTTTGGCACTATCAATAGCGTTTTGCTGGGCTTGTATCTTTGTAGGGCCAATGCCTGTGGTTTCATAAGTAGCATTAGCGCGCTGAATAACCGGCGAGGAGGTAGGGGTGCTTTGACAAGCGCCTAAAGTCAATGCTGCGGCTAAAGTTGCCGTCAAAGTCAGCGTTTTAGTAAAAGTAGTCATAAATTTATCCTATGAAATAGTGCAAAGTTCAAAACAATAAAGATTGATGTAGAGTCAACTTATTCAACAGCTAAACGTTTATGCTAAATGTTCATATAGGGACAAGCTGAGATACTACCTCTTTGCTATACTGCCTGAATAAGTCTTAAATCACCAAACTTATTTTTGATTATAAACCTTTTTAGTTACTCTACCTTGGATTTTGATTGTCCTACCTTTGATATTTTTATTTACAGCTATTAATGATATAAATAGCAAAGCACTTGTAATATAAACTGTATCTAGGATAATTGAGACAATTATTGTAACCAGTACTCTATATTATGTCATTAATTCCTGCTCCTGCCGGCGTGCTTGAAGTTGACGCGCTATGGCAACAAGACAACCCCAATGATCCAAATACCGATACAGTAGCACTACTTTGTCATCCCAACCCTTTGTATGAAGGAACGATGAATAACAAAGTGGTGACGACTATGTACCGTTTTGCTCGCGATAACGGTATGCATGCGGTGCGTTTTAATTTTCGCGGTGTGGGACAATCAACAGGCGAACACGATTATGCTGAAGGTGAAGTCGTCGATGCCATGACCGTGTTACAATGGATCAGCAGCCAGACGACAGCTCGCAAACTATGGCTTGGTGGCTTCTCTTTTGGCGGCTACGTGACGGCGCGAGTTGCCGAACAAATGCTAAGCGCTCCGCATGTCTGGGGTTTAAGCGACTTTGAGATAGCAAACGTAGCGCTCATCTCGCCATCGGTTGAAAAAAACGATACTAGTGATCTGCAATTGCCAATAGATAAGACTTTTGAGATCTACGGCAATGCTGATAAAGTCATTGATCCTGCTAGTATGCAAGCTTTTGCCGAGCAGCAGGGCATTGCAACGAGCATTGTTGATGGTGCTGGACATTTTTTCCACGGGCGCTTATCCGAGCTTAAACAGTTGTTAGAACAGCATAGCTTTTAAGGTTTAATATTGGCTTTAAAACATTGTCATTAATAAAACACTGCTCTTAAGTTGAAGGCTAACTTTAGTATTTTAGCTCATTATTTTAGTTTAAGTTCTTGTTTTATGGGTTATTATTATCTCATTACCAATATTGTATTAAGCGGTGTTAGCGATAAAAGATGGACGTAATGAGCCATTTAATAAATCAGCTTCTACTATCTCAGTGTAGACAGCATAATTTAGTAGCTGTTGACGGTGTTAACACTTTATCTATCTTTATAAAAACGAGTTATATTATGCCATTATCTCCATTGCAGCGCTATGAGCAAGCGGTTAGTACTGAGGAATTCACTCGGGACGAGCAGCAGTACGAAGCCATGAGTTATCTTGATAATCTGTATCATCAGCTTAATGAGACGACGGAACAAAAGAAGGGCTTCTTTAGCTTTTTAAAGTCCAAACCTGAGGCACCAAAAGGTCTGTATATGTGGGGCGGCGTTGGCCGTGGTAAGACCTGGATGATGGATATGTTTTTTGACTCGCTGACGATAGAGCGTAAAATGCGTCAGCATTTTCACCATTTTATGCAGCGTGTACATCGTGAGCTCAATGCCTTACAAGGACAGAGTAACCCTCTTGAAAAGGTTGCTGATATTATTTATGAAGAAGCAGTCATCATCTGTTTTGATGAGTTTTTTGTCTCCAACGTGTCTGATGCCATGATTTTAGGGGATTTGTTTACCATGCTATTCAATCGGGGCGTCACTTTGGTCGCCACTTCAAACATCGAACCCTCTGGGCTGTATAAAGATGGTTTGCATCGTGATCGTTTTTTGCCCGCTATTGCAGAGGTAGAGCGCCATACGACCGTTATGAATATCGACTCTGGTATCGATTATCGTTTACGGGTATTGCAGCAAGCTGAGCTATATAAATCACCGATGACTCGAGCCAATCACAACTGGCTAGCTAACCGTTTTGCCAGTCTTTCAAACAATCTTAAGATTAGCTATGAGCCTATCGTTATCAATGGCCGCGAGATCAAAATCAATGCTCGTACCGAAGACATTTTGTTCTGCGATTTTCGTCATTTGTGTATGGAACCTCGTTCAGCGGCTGACTTCATCGAAATTGCCAAACAGTTCAACACGGTCTTGGTTAATGCCGTGCCCGCTTTAGATGATGAGCTACGCGACCCGACGCGCCGATTCATTTATATGGTTGATGAGTTCTATGATCGCAGAGTTAAACTACTAGTGCGCGCTCAGCAGTCCATTCTTGAGCTGTACCAAGGTAAAAAATTAGCTTTTGAGATTGAGCGTACGCGCTCGCGGCTGCTTGAGATGCAATCAGAAGATTACTTGAAAATGAAACACCGCGTTGAAGATGCTGATGCTGCATAATGATAACAAGTACTAAAAATAACAAGGATTAGCGATGAGTAAAAACGAAAATAAAAACAACAAAGAGATAAAAAAGATGATAGAGACTAATTCAGACCCTCTTGAAGCTACTGATGAGCAGCTAATTGACTGGATCAAATCAAGACGCAGTATGGGCAATCTTGATACTCCTGCACCTACACACGCTCAGATAAAAGATGCGATAAGCTGCGCGGCAACAGCCCCTGATCATAAAAAACTGCGTCCATGGCGTTTTATTGTTACCGAAGGCAATGCTCGTCAGCAATTTGGTCAAGCCCTTTTAACTGCGGCTGAAGCAAAAGCGGCGCGAGAAGGCGAGGACTTATCTGAGAAAACCCGCCAAAAAACCTACAATCTGCCCATGCGGGCGCCCGTTATCATTACCGTAATCACGCATATGCAGCAGCACAAAAAAGTACCGCCTTTTGAGCAAATGCTGAGCGCAGGCTCTGCGGTACAAAACCTTATTTTGGCTCTAAAAGCGCAAGGGTTTAGTACGGTATGGCGTACCGGTTTGCTATGTAATGAGCCTGCGGTAAAAGAATATTTTGGCGTTGGCGTTGATGATTATGTTACCGCTTTTGTTTATACTGGCACCAGCCCTAAAGCTACTCCGGCACGTAAACCCATTGATATTGAACCTTTACTACGCTTTGAGTCTTAACCTCAACACGGATAATTAGATATGATTAGCCCTACCGATAAGCCTGATGACCAACATAATGATCAAGATATTGACGCCGATACTAATATAGATAACGATATCGATGCTACCAACGACAGTCATGATGAAAAACAAGGCGGTTTGTTAGCCAGTATCATTGAGCGCGCTACCCGATCAGGTTTCAATCGTAAAAAGTTTGCGCCAAGCTCTGTTGAGGCGGCTGTAGCCAAAAACATGGATCAAATTCATAAAAATCCTACTAAGCTGCGTCTCGCTTTTTTGGGTGGTGGTAGTTTTGGTACAGCTATGGCCAACTTGGCGGCGCGCAATGGCTGCGATACCACGCTTTGGGTGCGTAATAAACGTACTGTCAAATCAATGGTAAAGACGCAAGTTAATAAAAAGTATCTGCCAGATTATAAGCTTGATGATCGTCTTAAGTACAGTCATGATCTAGAGGCAGCAGTTACCGATAAAGATATTATCTTTTTGGCCGTGCCAAGCTCAGCTTTTCGTGAGACTCTCAAAAATATTGCGCCATTTATTACTGGCCAATCGGTAGTGTCTTTAACCAAAGGTATGGAAAAGGATACCTTTGCACTCATGAGTGATATCATCGAAGATGAATTACCTGAGGTGAATTTTGGTGTAATGTCAGGACCAAACCTTGCTATAGAAATTATGAAAAACATGCCGTCAGCGACAGTTATTGCTAGTGATTCAGAGCCGCTACGTCATGCGGTACAAGCCGCGCTACACAGTGCTTTTTTTCGGGTGTTTGCCAGTGATGATATTCACGGCGTTGAGCTTGGCGGAGCGCTTAAAAACATCTATGCCATTGCTATGGGTATGGCAGCCGCTTACAAAGTGGGCGAAAACACCAAAGCTATGTTACTCACGCGTGCTTTGGCTGAGATGAGCCGTTTTGGCTTAGCAGCGGGCGCTAATCCGTTGACCTTTTTAGGGTTGTCTGGAGTGGGCGATTTATATGCCACTTGTAGCTCAGAGCTGAGCCGTAATTATCAGATTGGCAATATGTTGGGCCGCGGTATGACTATTGATGCGGCGGTCAAAAAGTTAGGTCAGACTGCTGAGGGGGTCAATACCATTCAGCAAGTTCATGAAAAAGCTAGTCAAGAAGGCATTTATATGCCAATTACCCATGCGCTACATGCGGTAATTTATGAAGATAAAGCAGCACTTGGAGTGGCACTGAACCTGATGGAAGCAGGATTTCGCAGTGACGTTGAGTTTGTGATGCCTCACGATCACAGTAATGATATGCTTAGCGCACATATGCAGGCACCGAGTAAACCGTCTGATCAGGCATCTACAAATAAGCACAAAGCTGAAGACGATAAATAAGCTTAATGGTAGGTTAAAAGTTAGGGAGAGCTATGAAAATAATATTAATGCGTCATGGACAAGCTGAGGATGAGACGCGTCCTGACAGCGCGCGTCAATTGACTGATTTTGGTCACCAGCAGGCAGCGCAAACTGCAGATTACATTATGCAGCACTATACGCCCGATCAATTCATAGTTAGTCCCTATGATAGAGCGCAGCAGAGTTTAGCGGAACTTCAAGTGCTTGCACCGCAAGTACCGGTCAGGGTACAAGACAATATCACCCCATCTGACAATGCTCGCGAAGCGTTAGCAGAGCTGGCGAAGGTAGAAGCTAAGTGTTTGGTGGTCGTCTGCCATATGTCTATCGTGGCCAATCTTGCTGGTCTTCTTACAGGCGACAGTCCTGAATCTTTTGCTTTAGCAGAAGCACGAGTGCTTGAGACAGAGTTTTTTATGTCAGGAATGGCGACCGAAAAAGATCGCTTTGTACCTAAGCAGCCAAGTTAAGACTAACTGTTGGTTTGGTCTCATCATGTTGATCTAACCGTAGCGTTATAAACTGGATTGTTATTGCTACAATAAGTAGCCGTTTTTTAGGTTAAGTGGCTTATAATTTGCACAGTTTTTGGCATAGTTTTATGATAATTATGATATATACTGTGCAGATTTTAGCCCTTTTATTTTAGTCCCTTTAACGATTGATTTGACAGATAAGGACACGCTTAGTGTTGCAAGTTTGGTTAAGAGCACAGCATAGCCCATTAGCAGTTTGGCATGCAGATACAGAACACTGGCAACCTGTTAGTAGCTGGCAGCAGCTCTATGATACTTATTATAAAGGCAAAAATGCTGATAGTACGCTGTGTTTGTATTTCCCTTCAAGTCATTTGTTACAAGTAGATACTGAACTCAATGCCGCTCAGCTCAAGCAATTAGGTAGTACTGGCAAGCAGTATTTATTTGAAGAGACGTCCTTAGCGCCTGTTGAGCAACTGGCTATTCGGCAAATTGGTCATGCAAGTGTCCATCATTTATATGCTGTAGCGGAGCATGACATTGCAATATGGGAGCAAAGCGCTACCTTAGCGGGCATGAGTATTCGCGCATTATTGCCTGATTTTATGCTATTACCAGTGCCGGAGGAGGGCGCAGGACAGCAAGTAGTTATTTATCAAGATGAATATACTGCACTGCTACGACAATCACAGCATCAAGGGCTAGCAGTCAGCTACTTACCCTTAATCGTTGAGCGTTTACCGCATTTGAGTGAGGTTCGCCTGCTTCCGCCTATATCGTCTGCTAATGACAGCGATACGAGCGCTACAGTCAATAGTTTTAATGAGGCAGCTGCGGATATCAGCTTACAAAAGCCAGTAGCAGAGCACGTGCCAGCTTCACAAACTGATATTGCAGCGCAGACAGCTGAGTTACTAGCTGATCTACAAATAGTGTTAACGCCGTTAACTGTAGCTCCTACGCCGATTGATACCCCTGAACGACATGGTCTTAACTTTTTTGTTAAAGTATCAGACTCAAAGTTGTCGCCTTATTTGCGTTTGGCTATGATGGTTGCGCTCTCAGCATTGACGCTACAGATTGCAGCTGATGCCTTACAAGTCTATCGCTATAATGCTGCAGCAGCGGTGACGCAAACAGCAGTGGCTACTCAATATCAGTCTTGGTTTCCTGATGAGCGTTTAAATACTAGCCGCACCAAACTGCAAGTGCAAATGCAACCCAAGCTGCGTAGCGACAGTCAAGAGTCAGCTTCACACCTAGCCATACTGGCGCGAATATCACCGCTTATCAAGCAGTCCTCTTTACATGCCCAAGCGTTAGCTATGGAGCCTTCGTCACTAAGTTTTACGTTAATAGCGCCCGATCGTGATAGCTTGGATCAGTTTGCTAATACTTTGACGACCCAAGGTATAGCGGCGACTTTAGAGCGCGTTAATAGTAACGAGCAAGGGCAGTTCAGTGGACAGATTACCGTAGATATTGCAGACGATACCAGTGCGGCTAACGATACTGTTCAGTCTTAAATAACTGCTGTGACTGTTATCACGGACGGCTAATACAATAACCGTTTTGATTAACTAAATAATCATGTTTATTAACCATAGTTTCCATTAATACATCATCCTCAAGGTCAGGTAATGAATATATTGCAGCGCCGTGCTCAGCGTACTCCTTCAGCACTGTCAGAGCGTATAAATCGTCGTCAGGACGCGCTATGGGCACGCTGGCAAGCGTTAGCGCCGCGAGATCAGTTGGCATTAGGTGTGTTAGTAGTATTTTTACTACTGTTTGTTGGGGGCTACGGTGGTTATAGTATGCATCAAGCTGCCAAAGACAGTAAAGCACGCTATCAAGAGCAGATTGCTGATTATTTTTGGCTACGCGCGCAGGCTAGTAACCTCAGTTCTACTGCGCTAAATGCTGGGACAGTGCAAGAAGGCGCAGATGCGCAGCCTCCAGCCAACCGTGTCAATGCTTTGCTTAATGAATCAGGTATCGATAACGCACAAGTAGTCGCTACAGGGGAGGCGGTACAACTAAGCTTTAGTCATCCCAGTCAGGCTGTAGTGAGTAACGTTTTGGGTAACCTTGAACGGCAAGGTTGGCAGCTTACTCAATTGTCAATGCAGCAAGATCCAACGTCCAAGGTTATTGAGGTACAAGGAGTAGCTGATTTTTAGTTGTATTTATCAACTTGCATTTATTTACTATCTTGAAAAGTATGTTATCCGGCACAATGAAATGCTTAAAGATAACATTGGTTGTACATTATGGTCGACTGCCTGCCAGATGGAGATACTTATTATGAATAATGCTCCTGACTCCAATTCTAAAGAACGCTTGCAACGTCAAACTCAAATGACCGAGACTAACTCTACAGGTTATAATGATCTTGGTATTGAATCACAGACATATAAACTTACCCAGCAAGGAGGCCATCTGCTAACTACAAGTGAACAGCGCTCTCTTACTCTTTATAATCATATAACTTACTTATTATATGTCCTCAGCTATTTTACCGCAGGTCTACTATGGATCGTGCCAATAGTGATGAATTATGCTAAGCGCCGTGATGCCGATAATACTTGGCTTGCCACCCATTTTGATTGGCAGATTAAAACTTTTTGGTATAGTATCGTGTTGTTTGCTATTGGCATGATTATAATAACCTTTGCGCTTGGTGGTCTTGGGGTAAGTGTTTTTGCAGATAGTGGTAGCTTAGCGCTTAGCTCGATTTTGCTGACCGGTCTTGGTCTACTTATTATGGCGTTTACGTTTATTTGGCATCTGTACCGTATCGTACGCGGCTGGGTGGCACTTACTGATAATCGTCCCGTACCTTGATTAGGCTTTTCTCGACTATGAATTAGAGAACAAAGCTTTAGTCTTGTTTTTCTTAAGCTGATATAATACATACATAGCATTTTATTACTATTGCCAGCTTGTTTATGATAGCTTTATTTTCTATCTGCTCCTTTATCTAAACCAGGTTAATTGCCATTATGTCTTATGCTTTACTTCGTCCATTTTTATTTAAGATGGATCCTGAGCACGCTCATGATATGACTTTATCTTTACTAGAAAAGGCTCACAAAGCTCGCGCTCTAGGTTTGGTTTATGGTCAATTTATGCAGCCTACAGACTGTATGGGACTGCAATTTTCAAATCCAGTTGGTCTGGCTGCAGGTTTGGATAAAAACGGTGATTATATTGATGCGCTTGCCGAGTTAGGTTTTGGTTTTATTGAGGTGGGTACAGTCACCCCAAAACCGCAAATCGGTAATGATAAGCCGCGTTTGTTTAGACTCAAGCAAGCGGATGCCATCATCAACCGTATGGGCTTTAACAATCAAGGCGTTGATTATTTAATCGATAATGTCAAACGCTGCAAGTATAAAGGCAATATCGGTATCAATATCGGCAAAAACGCGAGTACTCCTGTTGAGCAAGCGGCAGATGATTATGTCTATTGTCTAGAACGTGTTTATCCGCATGCCTCCTATATTACGGTGAATATCTCCTCACCAAATACTAAGAATTTACGTGACCTACAAAGCGGTGAGGCCTTAACTCAGCTTTTAGATACTATCAAAAACCGTCATAGCCAGTTGGCAACCGAATACGGATTCTATGTGCCGCTAGTGCTAAAAGTAGCTCCAGATTTAGAACCTTTACAGGTTGATTATATCTCCCAGCAGCTGCTCGACTTTGAGATTGATGGGCTGATTGCGACCAATACCACATTGAGCCGAGTAGGCGTTGAGGATTTGGCCGATGGCGACCAAAGTGGTGGTTTATCAGGTCGTCCAGTTAGTCATATTAGTACGCAGGTTTTGCAACAATTCTCTGATCAGCTAGATGACAAGGTTGCGTTGATAGGGGTTGGCGGTATTGATAGCGGCGAAAAAGCAGTCAAAAAGATCGTAGCGGGTGCAGATATGGTACAACTTTATACTGGCCTCATTTATCGTGGACCAGGTCTGGTGCAGTCTTGTATTCAAGCTATTGGCGGTTACTATGATTCTCAAGATAGTGATGTATAAGAGAGTTAAGCAAAATAAGCTTTTTATAAAAGTTCATAGGGCGATTGTAAGGCTTACGGGTTGACCAGAAAAGCTTACTAGGATAAAGGCGGTAAATATGAGTGGTTTAGATATCGTGATTGCCGTTGTTGT
Source organism: Psychrobacter sp. M4 (assembly GCF_055699795.1). NCBI lineage: Bacteria > Pseudomonadati > Pseudomonadota > Gammaproteobacteria > Moraxellales > Moraxellaceae > Psychrobacter > Psychrobacter sp. M4. The sequence continues at coordinate 1,382,479 of NZ_CM146740.1, forward strand.
TCTTATTGGCCTGTGGCGCGGCTTTCAAGTAGGATTAATTAAGACTGCAGTAGGGTTAGCAGGCTGGTTTATCGCCCTCATTGCGGCTACGCGGTTAGCTAGCGCAGTTGCTCCGCAGCTCTCAGGCGTAGTACAAAATCCAGTATTACAACTGGCTTTGGCATTTCTACTAGTAGTCGTGGTAATTTTGACCGTGATGCATCTGGTAGCGTTCGTATTTGCAGAGGTACTTAGAACTCTGCGTCTAGGCGCATTAGATAAAATGGCCGGCGGCGTATTGGGCGCGGCCAAAAACGTTCTAGTCGTATTAGTGATTATGAGCATCAGCGCGCCATTATTAGTGCAACTGCCGCAGTGGCAAACCTCTATACTTGCGCCTGAGCTGCTTCCTTATGCTCCTATGGGTCAAGAATTAGCATCAAATGTGCTAGGCGCTGCTTGGGATCAAGTCAATCAGTCATAACCAAACCATTATCCTACAAGTTTTTAGTTTAGCTTTTATCATTTATATTTTCTAAATCAGTATTTACAATAAGTAGTTGGACAACAACCAGTACTTCTAAGGTATTATTTAATAATCTACAGTATTATTAAGATTAAATTATCATCATAATACCAAATCTCGGTTCAAAATAGGACATAACTATGTGTGGAGTCGTCGGGGTTGCAGCTCATGAGCCAGTCAACCAAATTCTTTATGATGCTTTAACGATGTTACAGCATCGTGGGCAAGATGCTGCGGGTATTGTTACTTTGCAAGATGGGCGTTTATACCTGCGTAAAGAGAACGGTATGGTGCGCGATGTCTTTATGAACCGTCATATGGTAAAGCTTATCGGACAATTTGGTATCGGTCACGTACGTTATCCTACCGCCGGCACCTCAAGTAGCGCTGAGGCGCAGCCATTTTATGTCAACTCGCCTTATGGTATTACTTTAGCGCACAACGGTAATCTGACCAATGCAGAGAGCCTTGCCAAAGCGCTTTATCAAGACGATCGTCGTCATCTCAATACTGACTCTGACTCTGAAGTACTACTTAATGTGTTAGCCCATGAGATGCAGGATTTAGGCAAGACTCATCCTACGCCTGATGATATCTTTGAGGCGGTAAAAGCAGTTTATGCGCGCTGCGAGGGCGCTTATGGGGTTGTGGCGATGATTACCGGTCATGGCTTATTAGCGTTTCGTGATCCGAATGGTATTCGTCCGCTCATCTTTGGTGAGCGCTTGGCGGCTAATGGCGGTACAGAATACATGGTAGCCTCAGAGTCGGTCGCTTTGACGGGTTGTGGCTTTAATATTGTTCGTGATGTCAAACCTGGTGAGGCAATCTTTATTGACATGCATCATCAGTTGCATACTTATCAGTGTGTTGAGCAGAAAGAATATACGCCTTGTATTTTTGAATATGTGTACTTTGCGCGTCCTGATTCGATTATGGACAATATCTCGGTTTATAAATCACGTCTGCGTATGGGCGAGAAGCTGGGACAAAAAATTCTTGATGAATGGGGTGATGATCACGACATAGATGTGGTGATTCCGATTCCAGATACTTCACGTACCTCAGCGATGGAGCTGGCGCTTAAGATGAATATTAAGTACCGCGAAGGCTTTATGAAAAACCGCTACATCGGCCGCACCTTCATTATGCCAGGGCAGCAGCAGCGCAAAAAGTCGGTGCGTCAAAAGCTGAGCGCCGTACCTTTAGAGTTCAAGGACAAAAACGTGTTGTTGGTTGATGACTCTATCGTGCGCGGTACTACTTGCCATGAAATCATTCAAATGGCTCGTGATGCTGGTGCTAAAAAGGTGTTTTTTGCTAGCGCGGCGCCGCCGGTCAAATACCCTAATGTTTATGGTATCGATATGCCGGTGCGTAGTGAGCTGATTGCCTCAGGCCACAGCGTAGAAGAGGTGCGCAAAATAATCGGTGCTGATCGTCTGATTTTCCAAGACTTGGATGATCTAATTGAGGCGGTAAAGGATACCAAACATAGCCGCGTTGAAGGCTTTGATTGTGCAGTATTTAATGGCTGTTATATTACGGGTCAAATCAACGAAGCTTATTTTGATCATCTGCAAGCGCAGCGCAATGATATCGCTAAAGTGGGTAAAAAGGGTGTACAAATTGTTGCCGATACCCCAGTTGATATGATGGGCGTAGAAGAGATGTAAGCCATGTAAAATCATACAATAATATTATAAAAAAGCTGAATTCTTTATAGAGTTCAGCTTTTTTGTTTGGTTTTTATTTATTAAATCTTTAATTGAAGTTTTTCAATTTAATAAAGAACTAAAGGTCCATAGCAAGCCATTAATAGCGGCTATGCCAACAATCATACTAACTAACAACTGACGACTAAAATGATAAATAAATAATACTAGGGCTAATGCGCCAATCTGTGCTAGCAATAAATGTAGCTCCGCGCTACTAAGTCCGGTACTAACGGATAGGTCTTGATAAGATAGGCTAGTTAAAATCAGTAATACCATAACCGATAATGGTAAGCTCTCATTAAGCCTATGTAGCCAAGGCGTATCCAGTAGCTTTTTAGGTATTAAAGCGGGAATAGCACGAGTAATAAAGGTGACTCCTGCCATAGCGAATGTTGCAATAATTAAATAACTACTGGTCATGAGTCTCTCCTGTTATTCGGCGCTGTAGCCAAAAGCCGCGTGCTAAGATCAGGAGCATACAGAGGGTGATAGCCATCAATAACAACCAGTTACTGGTAAAGAATGACGCTATGATTAAGGCCACAGCCGCAATACCAATAGGGAAGTAGCGTTTGATACTTTGAAACTGCTCATAAGCCAAAATAGCAAACAAACAAACCAGTGCAAAATCCAAATGGGGCACCAAATCATTCAGCGCGCTGCCGATCATTACCCCAATAGCGGATGCCAGTACCCACCAACTTTGATTGAATAAGCTAATTGGTAATATTAGCTTTTGTCTGGCATCAAGAGGCAAGCTAGTCATTACAGAAAAAGTTTCGTCAGTGAGGGCAAAAAGACAATAAGTTTTCGCCAGCTTTTGGGTGGGTAGATACTGCAGTAGAGGCACCCCGTAGAACACATGACGCAAATTAATAGCGGCAATGTTAGTTGCTATGCTACCAATAGGTAAACCGGCGCTAAGCATGGGCAAGCAGGCATACTGAGCGGCGCCTGCATACAATACAATACTTAGCATAATTGTCGCCCAAATAGGCACCCCTGCGACTTGGGCTAAAACTCCAAAAGCAATACCTGCAGGCAGATAGCCCATCGCTACTGGCAGGCTTTTTTTGAAACCCTCAGACCATAGGTAGGTAGTGCTTTTTCTTTGATTGGAATAAGTGTCCACGTGATATCCTGCGATTGTCTAATCTATACTAAAGTTTTTGATTAGCCTGTTTTTGTAACCTATCAACTCGGCTGTAGTTTTTCGTAGCTACCGGTCATCTGAGCACGGTATAAAAAGGCGCTAAGAATCAGCATACGCAGAAGCAATAAACACCAAACTCCAAGCCAAATACCGGTCATATCATATTGTTGAAACAGCAGCCAACTGAGCGGAAAAAAGAGCACTGCCAGTATCAAAGCTGCATTACGAATAATATGTCCTGCGGTTAACCCAAAGAATATACCATCAAGCCAATAAGCACCTACACCTACTAGAGGCAGAAGTATAGCGTAGCCTTTATAAGCGTCGGCCAAAGCAAAAACACTATCAATATTAGTCACCAGCTGTAGATAAGTTGGCATAGCGACCCACCATATAGCGCTGAGTATAATAGCAAGAGCGTAGCTAACTATACCAGTACGTTTAACGATAATGCGAAAGCGTACCCAATCACGCCGCCCTGCTGCTTGACCACTTAGAGTTTCAGCTGATACTGCTACGCCATCAAGAGCAAAAGCTGAGATGCTAAGAACTTGTAATAAAATAGCATTAGCAGCTAGAATCAGATCACCGCTTTGCGCGGACAAGCGGGTAATCCATGCAAAGCTTAACGTCAAAATAAGCGTACGCACAAAAATATCTTTATTCAAAGAAAATAGCCTAAGCATTTTATGTTTAGCGAAGTCTTTCGAATCAGCGGTAAACAGGCTTGACCAGCTCAACTGTAAATGACGACGACTAAGCCACAATGCCAATACTACCCCTGACCAAAAGGCGATTGTCGTACCTAGCGCCACGCCTACTAAATCTAGCTGCATACCATAAACAAAAAATAAAGTCAGCACGATGTTAAGTAGGGCAATAAACCCTTGTTGGTAGAGCATATAGCGGGTCTTACCTTGTCCGGCAAACCAGCCAATAAAGGCAAAGTTCATCAGCTCAGCAACGACGCCCCAAAAACGTACGTCTAGATAGGTTTTTGCTGCGACGGAGCTGGCAGGGTTAGCAGATAAAGCTTGCAGACCAAAATCGATCAACCATGGTTTAGCAAGCAGTAGTACCAGTCCGATGCCAACGGCTAATAACAAGGCACGCTGTAAAATAGGTAATAGCGGCGCTAGCTTTTGCTGATTAGTTGTTGATTCGGCGTTATCAGCAAGTTGCCCTAATGCTTGCGCTGATAATCCTGAGGAGGCGTACTGCAAAAAGTTAAAACTAACCAGTAGTAAAGACAATAGTTGTATAGCAAGCCCCATACCAGCAAGCTTTGACGCCTCATTCATATTACCTACGACCGCCGTATCGATGACACTTTGTAGCGGCATGGCTAAATTTGCAAGCAGCACTGGAATCGCTATGGCAATGATGTGCGCGTAGCGAGTGTCAATAGGTGGTCTGGCCTGCGGCGATTGAGCAGTTGACATAATATGATCACTTATATGTATTGCTAGTCATACAAAATAAAGCACCTAATAGATAGGTGCTTATAGATAAAGATAAGGACGCTGTACTCAATACTTTATTATCAATGCCACTTTACTATCCATATCTTAGTCTTGCTCAAACATCTTTGGATCATTGAAGGTGACGATTTCTTCTTCAAATTCAGGCTTCACTTTAACTACGAAATCGTCACGCGATAGTCCCATTCGAAGCGGAATAGAGCTTGAGATATAGATGGATGAATAGGTACCTGCAATAAGACCAATAAATAGTGCAACTGAGAACCAATACAAGCCATCACCACCCAAAAACATCATTGCCAATACTACCAGTAGTACCGTTGAGATAGTCATAATAGTACGGCGCAAAGTCTCTGTTAGTGACAAATCGATGGTTTGGCGCGGCGTAATACCACGAACGCGGCGAAAGTTTTCACGGATACGGTCGTAGACGACGATAGTGTCATTAAGCGAATAACCGATTAGCGCAAGTACCGCAGCTAGTACCGTTAAATCAAAGGGGAAACCAAAGAGAGCAAATACCCCAACGGTCACAATAGCATCGTGAAATAAAGCCATCACTGCTCCTATGGCAAGCTTAAACTGGAAGCGCAGTGCTACATAGCCTAGCATACAGGCTAGCGCCAATGCTATAGCCATCACAGAGTTAAGATAGACCTCATTACCGACTTGACTACCAATGATATTAACGTTGCTAATCTCGACCTGATTGTTGGGCAGCTCCAACGCTTGATTTAGCGAAGCACTTAAGCCATCAATATTATCTGATTGTGGCGGCAAGCGTACTAATAGCTCTTGCCGGGTACCCAGATACTGCACCACAGCATCGTCAAAACCATTATCAGCCAGTGCTTGTACCACCTCGACTTGTTCGGCGGGCTGCTCATAACTGACATCCGCTGAAACCCCTCCAGTAAAGTCAAGACCGAGATTAAGACCATTAACCGCGATCGCAATAATACTACCGATAATCAATAGTACCGATAAGATAGCCATCGGTTTTTCTATCTTCATAAAGGGAATAATACGCTGATCACCAATGGCTTTAATACCGCCTTCAGCTAAAGCGGCATCATCGGCAGCGCTATCAACTGATTCATTAGGATTAATGCCAGCACTTGTATCTTGACCAATAATAGTATCTTGAGTGGTCAGTGCCTGACTACCTTTACCGCCGCGCCGAGAGTTGCCTTTACTAGTCTTAGAAGGACCAGATTTATTGGTTTGTGTGTTGCTACCCTTGCCATCACGGCGCGGCTTATTACGGCTACGACGTCTGTTATTACTATCAGGGTTATTACTTGTGCCGTCACCTGAGCTGCTAGATGTCGGCGTATTGTTGTGCTCTGGGGGTGTATTCTTAGTCGCCATGTGTTTCTCCTAGCCAATGCTCAAACGTTTGATAGATTTGCGCTTACCATAAGCGATTTGTACCAAGGCGCGGGTCACCAAAATTGCGGTAAAGAGCGAGCTGACGATACCAATAGCTAAAGTGATTGCAAAACCCTTAATCGGACCGGTACCAATGGCAAACAAGATAAAGGCTACCAATAATGTCGTAATGTTGGCATCAAAAATACTGCTAAAGGCGCGATCAAATCCCGCCACAACGGCGGATTTTGGCCGTACTCCGTTTGCCAGCTCCTCACGTATACGCTCAAAGATTAGGACGTTGGCATCAACGGCCATACCAATGGTCAAGACAATACCAGCAATACCTGGCAAAGTTAATGATGAGCCTAGAATCGACATAATAGCAATAATAATAATAACGTTAATTGCCAGCGCTATATTGGCAATCACGCCAAAGAGACGATAAAACACAATCATAAAGACAAAAACTAGCAAATAACCAACTTGGGTTGAAAACAAACCTTTATCGATGTTTTCTTGCCCTAATGAGGGACCAATAGTGCGCTCCTCAACGAAATACATAGGCGCGGCAAGCGCTCCTGAGCGTAGCAAAAGTGCTAGCTCAGCCGCTTCTGCATTACTATCGAGTCCTGTGATACGAAACGATGAACCAAGCACTGCTTGAATATTAGCACGATTGATGACCTTGGTTTCTGCATAAGGGGTACGTACTTCAATGGTCTCACCAGTCTCTGGATCTTCTTCGTAAGCGATTCTTTGTTTGTTTTCAATAAACAACACTGCCATCTGATCGCCTACAGCGGTACGCGTAGCATTTTGCATAAGCTTACCACCAGCGCTGTCTAGAGTGATATTTACCTCAGGACGGCCGTTTTCATCAAGGCTGGTCTGGGCATTAGTCACTTTATCACCGGTGACAATAGCTTGGCGCTCAAGCAATACTGGGGGACCATCGAGGGTTTTAAATGGAAACGCTTCGGTACCAGCAGGCGGGATGCCGCCCATAAAGTTTTCACTGTCTTGGGCAACCAAACGAAATTCAAGATTGGCGGTACGGCCAAGGACTCGTTTGGCCTCAGCGGTATCTTGTACGCCGGGTAATTCTACAACGATACGATTGGCACCTTGTGATTGGACCAATGCTTCAGCTACGCCAAGCTCGCTGATACGATTGCGTAGCGTTGTTAAATTTTGGTTGACCGCATAGCTGTTGATCTCATCTAAAGTGGCGTCATTGTAGGTCATAATAAGTGCAGGACCTTGCTCATCAATAGAGGACTGCAAAGTGAAATTAAGCCCCATGGAGCTTTGTAAAACGTTTTGCGCACGGTTGCGCGCATCAGTATCAGCAAAATGCAGTACGATACTTTGATCTTCAGTCTTTATACCTGTCACCGCGATACGCTCGGCCCGCAGATCCCGGCGAACATCACGGCTGGCACTGGTTAAGCGCTGCTCCAGTGCTTTGTCCATATCCACTTCAAGCACGAAACGTACCCCGCCGCGCAGATCTAGACCTAGCTTCATGGGCTTGGCGCCGATATCACGTAGCCACTGCGGCGTGGTTTGTGCCAGATTCAGCGCCACCACATAATCTTCGCCTAAGTTTTGACGCAAGACTTCCTGCGCTTTTAATTGAGCGGTCGGGTTATTGAGGCGTACCAACGCACTATTACCCTCAAAAGTGCCATCGTGGGAGTTGATACCAGCTTCTTCTAGTAAGCTTTGTGACTCAGTTAAGATACCCTCTGATAACTGGGTTCCGGCTGCGGCACTGGTAATCTGCACTGCAGGCTCATCAGGGTAGAGGTTAGGAGCTGCATATAAACCGGCGATGATCAGCACGACGGTAATGAGTAAGTATTTCCAAGCAGGATATTGCATAATCACTTCTTTAAGTTGATAAGATACTGGCAACGCAGGTCGTAGGTCAGTAGATAAAACAATCTTGATTATATAAGATACCAATAAACGATTATATTAATCTGACCAGCTAATAGCAGAAGATGACCGTAAATATGCGACGGTCATCTTCTAAAAGTTGCTATCAATATTACGATAATGAATACATGATAATAAAGGTTAAATGCAAGGCTTTGTTACTGACATCTATACGCTCTCGATAGTGCCAGCAGGTAGCACTGAGAGTACAGAAGCACGTTGTATTTTAACATCAGTATTGCTGTTTAAACTTACCACAGCATAATCCCCTTCAAGCGCTTTGATACGCCCCATCAGCCCGCCTGCAAAAATAATTTCGCTACCCACGGTTAAAGCGTTGACCATAGCACGGTGCTCTTTGGTACGCTTAGACTGCGGACGGATAACTAAAAAGTAAAAAATCGCAAAAAACGCTACAGGTAATAAGATCTGACCAAATAGGGAAGCACCAGTACCAGCACCTGCTTCGGCGGCATAGGCAGATTGTATAAAAAAGCTCATAGTTTCTCTCAATAAGTCGCAGATAATGATAAAATTAGATACAGCAATGACAATTTAGATGCAGCAATAATAATTTAGACGCATAGTAACAAAAATTCCTAGACTTGGCATTAGTTAATCATAGGATGCAGATGTTTTTCTAGACATATCAGCATACTAGCAGTCGATATCTATTACGACAATCATTTTAGCTAAATAGTCGTTCAAGGTATCAGACGTATTAACGGTTTGCTCTTGAATTTATGAGTTTGTAGCGCCATGAACACATAAACGCAAAACGACAGATACTACTGTGCTAGTAATATAAAATTATGTATATATATTTACTATCAATACTATTATAAAAGTCTATATTATTTAGTGAAATACCTAGTAAGACGAAATATTGTTAAATAATAGCATCGGTGCTACCATCAATGACTTAGATCTAGCCTAATAAGTTTTGCTACCAATAACGATTACTGCGTAGATTTTAGATGAGTTGTATTGATATAAGTACAACGATTAGTTTGTGCGTTTATTGCTAACAAGAAGCTTTATAATAAGTACTAATATCATTGTCAACAATGATAAATTTTATTTCTCCATTCTTTTTTTGTCTAGGTTATTTAACTTGTCCACCACTGTTTTGTCTATACCTCGATCCTCTCGTCCTTGCGCTTGTCAAAAAGAAGCGCCTTCTAAACCTCCGCCGGCACGGTTTCATTACTCCCGTTTCGGTACTCAGTCGTTGCCTATGCTGCCAGCTTTGATGGTTTTATTACTGATGTCATTGCCGCATTCAGCTTTGGCGGCTACTTCGATTGAGCAGCCGACCACGGCTAATGTACTGATGCTGATAGGTTTTGTTAGTATGGCCATCGGTCTGTCTTTTGTCTGTTCCATGGCAGAGTCGGTACTACTGAGCATGACGCCCTCATATATTGCTGATGTGCAAGAGAGCAACCCCAAAAAAGCAGGTATGCTCAAGCGCTTAAAGCAAGATAGCGTTGATCAATCACTAGCAGCGATCCTAACCTTAAATACTATTGCCAACACGCTAGGCTCTATTGGCGCAGGTGCACAAGCGACGATTGTATTTGGTAGTGCGTGGTTTGGACTATTTTCAGCTTTGATGACTCTGGCTATTTTAACCTTTTCAGAGATTATTCCCAAAACGTTAGGAACCGTGTATTGGCGGCAGCTTAGCGGACCTGTAGCTTATTTTGTACGTGTCATTATTATTATCTTATACCCTATTATTTGGTTGTCTGAGCGTTTGACTAAACTGTTAATACGCGGTAAAGAGACGCATGGATTTAGTCGCCGTGAGTTTGCAGCCCTTGCCAGCATTGGTGAAGAAGCGGGTCAGATAGATCCGCTTGAGTCGCGCATTATTCGCAACTTGCTAGCATTTGGGGCGATTAAAGTTGAAGATATTATGACGCCGCGCTCGGTGATGCTAGCATTTGAGCAAAACAAAACAGTGGCTGAGGTGTTAATCGATCGACCAAAACTAACCTTTTCTCGCCTGCCTATCTACGATGGTGATTTAGATAATATTACCGGTTTTGTACTAAAAACAGATATGCTACTGGCAAAGGTGAATCATGCGATGCACAAGCCTTTGACTCAATTTCAGCGCGACATCACTTTTGTATTCTCAAAGATGAAGCTATTTGATTTGTTAGAATTAATGTTAAAAAACCGCATTCATATTGCCATTACTGTCGGTGAATATGGTGAAGTCAAAGGTTTGGTTACGCTAGAGGATGTCTTTGAAACCTTATTGGGTCTGGAGATTGTAGATGAAATAGACCGCGTAGAGGATATGCAAGCGCTGGCACGGCAAATGATGGATAGACGAGTTGAGCGTTTGGGTATGAAGCTTGATGATGATGAGCAAAATATAGACGACAATGTCAAGTCTGCACAATAGTTGCCATAATTGCACAGGGTGTTACATAGCTGAAAAGGTTTAGTGCTAGGCTAGAGCTACTTTATTAGAGCAATAATTTTATTAGAGTAATAGTGAAAAGTAGATAAGTATTTTAATGTAGTGAGCATCGTTGCCGCTAGCTGTAAAAGTACAGCAAGTGATGTTAAATTATCAACATCCCTGTATAAATAAGCAAAAATACAAATAAAAGTTATTTACTATGTAAAACTTAGTAAAATAATAAATATTAAGGATTATAATGAAAAAATTATGGAATACAGGACTATTGGCGCTACTGATTAAAAGTGCCAGTGTTACGACAATACTAGCTCTTGCTAGTACCGTAAGTATCAGTGCGCAAGCAGCAACTATGACTGAGTCGGCAGTACAAAATTATGCCTCTGCTATGAAGTCAGCGGCGAATAACAAAAACGTAAGTCAAGTGGCAGCTTTGGTCTCTGACGACGCTCTTATCTCCTTATCTAGAAAAGGTAAATCAACCAGCCTTGATAAAAATGCTTATCTAAAGCTGCTTCAAGAGAGCTGGAATGAAACTTCGAACTATCGTTATGATATTAGTGTCGACAATATAGTCACTACCGGGTCACAGGCTAAAGCCAATATAAAAACTGTAGAGAGCTGGGTTAAAAACGGCAAAAACGTGCAGTATGTGACCACCTCAAGAGTAACGCTTACTTTGACTGATAACAATGCAGTGTTGCTGCGGGCTGTCTCGCAAATAACTATTGATTGATGGTTGTCGCACGTCTATTAGTCATATAAGATATTTAAATTTCCTATACTGTCTGTCGCATAGGTATAGTCTTCGCTCTGTCTATTATACTATCAGCCAATATATTTTATTCTCATCATTTTATCGTTAGGAAACTGTTATTATCATGTCTACTGTGTCTGCATATTCTCGCTCATTTATCGCTCTACCCTTGACCCTTGCCGTGTCAACTTTATTAATTAGCGCTTGTAGTAATACATCAGCAGTGAAAAACACAGGGATGACTAATCAATCCTCTGTGGTCAAACGTGCTCCTGTAGCCACTAGTAAACGCCCTGCTCAAGCTACGTCGTCTGCTAGCGCTCGTCCGACAGCAAGTGATGGTTATTCTACAGCTTATTTGGATGCAGAGAGTTTGGACGAATTGGCAGATTTGTTAGAAGCGACAGACATGACTATGGTCGAGGACAATAAACTGGCCATTCAGCAGTACGGGGATCTATGGAATCGTCTGCGCGCTGGTTACCGCATGGATACCAGTCAGCAGACTTATAATCAGCGTATTGAAGGCCAGAAAAACTGGTTTATCAGTCGTCAAGATTATCTAAACCGCTTAGCGGCGCGTTCGAGCCGTTATTTATACCATACGGTTCGTGAAGCGGAGCGCCGCAATATTCCAACTGAGCTTGCGCTACTGCCGGTGATTGAGAGCTCCTATGATCCAAGCGCAACCAGTAGTGCCGCTGCTGCAGGTCTGTGGCAGTTCATTCCAAGTACCGGCCGTATTTATGGTCTCAATCAAAGCAGCACCTATGATGGTCGCCGCGATGTTATTGAATCAACGCGCGCCGCCTATGATTTTTTGACCGCTTTATACAATCAGTTTGGCAGCTGGGAGCTAGCACTTGCCTCCTATAACGCCGGTCCTGGGCGTATTCAAAGAGCCATCGATGCCAATGCTGCGCAAGGGTTGCCAACTGACTTTTGGTCACTAAGACTACCGACTGAAACCATGAACTACGTGCCGCGCTTTTTGGCGGTCGCCGATATTGTATCTAAACCTGAACAATACGGCGTTTATCTACCAGCGATTGCCAACCGTCAGCATTTTCGTAGTGTGCCCGTCAACTACGGCGTCAGTTTAGCTGAGGTCGCTCAGACAACAGGCGTCAGCTATGACGAACTTGAAAGACTAAATACGGCGTTGATATCAGGCCGTATTGACGCCTCAGGCCCGCAGCGCGTGGTTATCCCTAATGACGTGGATACTAATGTGGACGCCAAGCTAAGCGCTTTGAGAGGTAATGGTACGGGCGGTGCTTTTATAGCATCTGCGCCTAGTAGTGGCGCAAGTGCATCGCCAAGCTATAACAATCAGCCCTACACCAGCTCATCGCTGCCATCTGATGGTGATCAGCTCGCTGAATACGCGGCTAGTGCACGCGTACCACAGCAAACCACCAGTTATATCTCACCAACGGGGGGGTCAAACTATAGTAGTAATACTCCGGCTCGTAGCGAGCCACCTGTTACCAGTGCAGAGATGAGTAAAATTAATGCTGAGCTAAAGAGCAGTAATAACCTGCCCACCACATCAGCGCAAATTACTTCAAACAATACTATTGTTCAAGAGCCGCCGCTCAGTAAAGAAGAGCTTAACTTTATCGCTCAACAGATTCAGACGCAAACCCCTGAGGTCAGTCAAGCGGTAAGCTCGGTTGATGGTAATATTAAATTGTCAGCGGTACAGACGCAGCAGTCAATCTTAGAAGCTAGGGGTGAGGAGAAAAAGCTAAGCTTTGCTAATACAGCAGCGAGCAAACCCAAGCCAAAAGGTACCCGAACCACTTATACCGTAAAACGCGGTGATACGCTGTCGAATATTGCTAGCCGGGCAGGCGTAAGCTGGCGCGATATCGCTGAGTGGAACCAAATCGATGCCAATGCAAAACTGCTCTCCGGCAACACCTTGTACCTGTATGATGCCAAAAAGATCGAGCCTTTAAGCAGTGCCAGCACGGTAGCGGACAATCAGCCAGAGAGCTATACAGTACAAGCAGGCGATACGCTTATTGGGACTGCAAATCGTTTTGACTTATCAGTAACCGAGCTGGCAAGCTACAATAATTTGAGTAGCCGTGCAGATTTACTAAGAGGTCAAAAACTGTGGTTAGTGCCAGGCAAAGTAAAAACTTCTGCTAGTACACCCGCTGCTTCATCTTCTAAATCTAGTACAGACACTCAAAGCTATAGAGTAAAACCTGGCGATGGACTCATTGCGCTTGCGCGTCGATTCAATGTGCCAACAACCACGCTTGCCAGCCTGAACGGTATTCGTACCACTGACTCGTTGTATGTAGGTCAGACGCTAAAAGTACCTGCTAGCGTAGACATTACTACTGCCAACAATACTAGTAGTTCAACCGATAGCTCAACCCCGACCAGTCGCTATAAGGTCAAATCAGGTGAAACCTTGATTGGTATCGCTAGAAGCATTGGTGTAAGCCCAGAGGAGTTGGCTGCGGTTAATCCTAATTTTGATGCCAGAGCACGTTTGCAGCGTGGTCAAACCATCAAAGTGCCGGCGTCTAAAGCCCAAGTAGATCGTCAACTTAATGATCAGCCCATAAGTTATAAAGTACAATCTGGTGATAGCTTGATCGGTGTTGCCAGACGTTATAACGTCGGTGTTAGTACCCTAGCATCAGCCAATGGGTTAAGTACTACAGCAAACCTAATTCGTGGTCGTACGCTTACTATTCCTGCAAGTGGCAGTGTTCCTAGTAATAGTGGTACAGCTAGTAGCTCAAGTGGCTTGAGTGCTTCAGCTAGCAGTGGCAAAACGCTTAGTAACACGGAGAACTATAGAGTACAATCGGGCGATGGCCTGATTGCTCTAGCGCGCCGTTTTGGCGTCTCGGTAGAGGATCTAGCAGCTACCAACAATCTTGCAACCAATGCGCAATTGCAGCGCGGTCAGAGAATAAAAGTGCCTAAAGCTACGGTAAGCTATACTGTTGGTTCAGGTGATAGCTTAATTGGTCTTGCGCGCAAATATGGGGTATCTACGCAAGAGCTCGCTGATATGAATGATATTGCAGCCAGCACTATGCTGCAACGGGGTCAACGTCTCACCGTTCCCAACCGCTAAGTGCTAATAGTATATTTTGTTCATTGATTGAATTTTTAAAATATGCTTTGTAATAAGATCCATAGAAACTAAAAAAGCTGCTCTTATAAAAGGGCAGCTTTTTTAGTTATTGTCTAAATTATCAGCAGGTTGTGTTTTTAAACTGTCTGGGTTTTAATAGTCTCAAGATAACTTCTAATATTGCTAACGTAGTGCATACACTGCACGTAGCGGCTGTTGGCAGCTTTATTTTCTGCTAAATAAGCATAAACGTTCGCCCAGCTTTTATCGTCAATACCATCCGCATCAAGTTCGCGCTGGATACGCTTAATGGCATTGGGACCCATGTTGTAAGCGGCTAAAGCGAACCAAATCCTATCAGTTTTGGGTACGTCGTCAAAGCTGGCTTTCATCTCTTCTAGGTAGCGTGCGCCGCCGCCAATACTTTGATAAGGATCAACGCGATCAGAGACCCCCATAGCTTTTGCGGTACTGTTAGTCAGCATCATAAGGCCACGTACCCCTGTGGGCGAGACCGCATTGGCATCAAGATGCGATTCTTGGTAGCCCATCGCTACTAGCAGCTGCCAATCATGATTGTAGTTACGGGCTTGCTCTTGAAAAGAAGACTGGTAATCAGGCAACTTCTCAGTGAGGGTTTGCTTAAAGTGGTTTTGACTATAAGCGTCTTTTAATAGGTTTTGATTATAAAAGGCCGCTAGTTTTTGCGTACTATTAACCTTAATACTGTCACATAAGAAATTACTGGCCTTTTTAGATAAAGGATCATCAGCTTGCTTAAATGTCCAGCTGACTTTTGGGTGCAAGCCATTTTTAGTTAAACTGGTATCATAGCCGCAGCTGACATTGACAGAAGGTAGGTTAAGCTGACTTTTGAGCTGAGTGCTAGCAGTGGTCAAAGCCATATCAGCACGCCCTGACTGCAAAGCTTTTAGCGCCATCTCTTCATTAGCGTAAGCCTTGAGCTCAACATCTACGCCAAGCTCATCGGCATAGCTGCGTACCAAATCATAGCCAAAGCCATGTTGGAAGCCATCGGTAGCAAAATAAGTACTATCTCCTGGGACAGCGGCAATGGTTAGCGTTTTATCTAACATCACATGATCATAGGCTGGTATATCATAAGCTAGATGCTTTGTACCCATCGTCGTAAAGCTTTCGGCGGGTAGGGAGAGAAGGGCAATACTTGATACTTGTATCGCTCTTTTGGTCTTGGTAAAACGGGGCAGCGGTACTGAGTGAACAGAAGAGTTGCCAGAAGCAAAGGAATTACAAGGAACGAGGTTACTTTTAGTGCGAGAGCCGCGCTTGGTAGGACGCAGTAAGTAAGAGATACGGCGTTTGGCACCTTGCGCAGATACCTTGACACGATAAGTAATACGCTGCATGAATGTCTCCTATTGTCGACCATCCTACTTACCGCTGAGCTGTAACTCATACGTATAGCCGTCTGAATAATAGACAACTATTGAGCAACAGCCTAAATAATAGTCAGCTTGTCATTAATACAAGCACGATATTACTTATAGTCAATATGAGAATCCGTCATATCGAACAGGTAAGGTCATGAATAAGTTATTGCGACAATAACGCAAGCAGTAATAGCTATTTGAAACCAGACGATTGGTATCAGCTATGGTTGTTTGCTGCATTACATATAGATGAGCTGTTAAGGCTATGAATCAACCACTACCAAAAGCACTACTATATTATTACCATCGAGCAATATTGGCAAACGACATAAGGCATTGCGTACTAAAGTTTTATAATACCAGTAACAAAATTACTTATCATTAAACCCACTTTTTATAAGTAAGGGTTTGTAAGTGGCTATAGGTAAATAACTTATGTATAAATGTACAAATAAGACAATGCACGTCAGTATGAGCAATTATCGCAACGTTGAGCACAGTTACTCTGTATCTAACGTTATAACCGGAGGTCTTAATAAATGAAAAGTCTCATGACAAAACATCTTACTACAAGCTAACTTTATGCAGTTAACTATTGCATTATTCAAGTTAAGTTAATAAAAGAGTGATAAAACTTAACAATTAGCGTATAGACGGTTATGAATAGCACAATATTTATGTAGATGAATATATAACTACATTTGTAAAAAGAAATCAAGAATTGAAGATCATTTAATAGGCTTTGCTCGTAAACTATTGTTATGTAAAACTCAAATAGCTTTTATGCTGATAAGGTTAGACATGGTTACGCTGGGTTGTCAATATCAATAAAACTAACCGGTACACTAAAATGCTCTGCAATCAGCTCGCCCAAAGCTTTGATACCGTCGCGTTCTGTCGCATGATGACCACAAGCGAAGTAGTCAATGCCAAGCTCGCGGGCACTATGAGTGGTACGCTCTGATATCTCGCCTGATATATAGGCATCACAGCCCATGGCAGCGGCTTGTTCAATCATATCTTGCGCGCCGCCTGTGCAGATACCTACGCGTTCAATAAGCTTAGATCCGGCATGGTTTAGCTGCTTAGAATCTTCAGCGCTAAGATTGGAGTCACTATAATGAGCTGGAATATGCAAAGGTACACGATGCAACGCTTGCGTAATCGTCGCTATTAAAGCATCTGTATTTTGCGGCTGGCAGGTAGCAATGTTGCCAACTGGATGCGACTCATGAGGATAGAGCGCGCCGGTAATGGTTAATCCTAAAGCTTCTGCAAGTTTGGCGTTATTGCCGATAATAGGATGAGCGTCTAGCGGCAAATGATAAGCTATCAACGAGATCCCATGCTGCATAAGTTTACGAACACGCTGTCCCTTCATACCAGTGATAGGTGCAGGCTCACCTTTCCAAAAGTAACCATGATGTACCATAATAGCGTCAGCCTCAATTGCGATTGCCGCATCAATCAACGCCTCGCACGCTGTCACGCCAGTAACGATACGCCTAATAGGTTGCCCGCCATCTACTTGCAAACCATTAGGAGAATAGTCTTTAAAAGCGTTGGCCTCTAGGTAATCGTCACAAAACTTGGTTAATGTTTGCGCGGTAATCGTAGCATTTGCTTTTTGCACCATAGGATCTGCTCCTTGAGGCAAAGTAGTGTTATCTGACATAGTAGCTTCCTAATCTAATTTTATTTAGTAATAGATTTATATAATATTTATCTTAGCATAGTGTTGCAAAATCTCAGTTAAGCACAATAACTGAAAAGGTACACGATACGTTACTATTTTTACGGATGTTTTTGTACACTCTCGCTATAATCTGCATACGCTAAAGTGCTCATTTATCCATCTTGTCATGTAGCATTTCTATAGTATCCCCTTCGTTGTATATAGCTTTTTCTAATATAAAAATTATAGAGGTTCTTATATGTCGTCATCTCCAAACACCCGTAAGACCAAGTCGTCGCTTTTTAAGTGGCTACCTTGGATTTTATTGCTGATAGTAATTGCAGCGTTTGTCTGGTTGTATATGAGTATGAGGACGCCATCATCGGAGACGGTGTGGGAGCCGCCTAGAACTGAAGCTAGTCAGACACAAATGCCAAACTCAGACGCCCCTCTACCTATGGCTTCTTATCACGATGCTGTTGCTCGTGCCTCACAGTCGGTCGTTAATATTTATACTACCCAAGCTATGGCAGAGCATCCTTACATGGATGATCCGGTGCTGCGCCGCTTTTTTGAGTTTCATGGGGATACGCCGCAAGGGCAGGGGCCTACCAACTTAGGCTCTGGTGTAATCGTCTCAGAAGATGGTTATATTGTGACCAACGCGCACGTAGTAGAAAAAGCTGATGAGATTACGGTAGCTTTTAATGACGGTCGCAAAAGTCGTGCCCAGGTGATAGGTACTGATCCTGATAGCGATTTGGCGGTTATTAGAGTGGATATGACTGGCCTTACGCCGCTGGCTTTTCGTGAAGCGCCTAGCCGCGTAGGTGATTTAGCATTGGCTATTGGTAATCCCTTCGGTGTAGGGCAGACAGTTACGCAAGGTATTATCTCAGCGACAGGCCGTACTGGACTTGGCGTCAATAAGTTTGAGGACTTTATCCAAACGGATGCGGCTATCAATCCGGGTAACTCAGGTGGGGCTTTGGTTGATGCCAATGGCGAGTTGGTCGGTATTAACACGGTTATTTTTTCGCGCTCAGGCGGCTCAATGGGTATCGGTTTTGCTATTCCAACTGCGCTAGTTGAACAAGTGATGAATGCACTAATTAAAGATGGGCGCGTAAGCCGCGGCTGGCTCGGCATTGAGATTCAATCGCAGCTGCGCGATCCCACCCAGCTTGAAACCTCGACAGGCGTAGAAGTATTAAACGTGGTGCCAGGAGGTCCTTCGGCTAAGAGCGGTTTACAAGTGGGCGATATCATCTTGACCATTGATGGGGTGGAGATGACTGATGCCAATAAGCTGATCCAATACGTCGCCCGTAAGTCGCCCGATACTGTACTAGAAGCGCAAATACTACGTAACGGCAAAAACGAGCAAGCCCTGATCACACTTGAAGAGCGTCCTGCGCAAGAAGCAGTTGAGCCGCCACGAGTGATCTATGATGAAAGCCTCGGTGGTCGCAATCAACCTGGTTTTGAAGGTGATGGCGAGACACCAATGATGTCAGAGGCTGAGCGTGATCGTATGCGTGAGGAGCTGCTAAAGCTATTTGAGGAAGAAGCGCCAACGCAGTAGGTACATGAGTCAAAAAAAGCGCGTTGTCCTACAGTTAGGATAACGCGCTTTTTATGGTTCAAATATTTTTAGCCATTAGTCTCTTACTGGTTCATGATTAATATAGATAACGCCTTGGACACGGCAGCAGCAAGGCAGTATCTCATCCTCCTCAACCATAGCTAGCGGTGCAAAAGGGTAGTCGATGGGATGCGAGCTGGCAATCCACTGCACGCGGCAGCTGCCACAATAACCCTCACGGCACTGAAAATTAACCTCGTGTCCAGTACGCAGCAAGCCATCGAGCAAGCTCTCATCGTCGTGCAAATAAAACTGCTTTTTGCTGGTCATTACCCACGTCATAATAAATCCTATCAATCTTTTTATAACGTCAAAACTATTTAATAAATAAAGCTGAAATTAGTAAAGCTCAAAACCGTTAAAGCTCAAAGTCATCAAAATCGCTTTCTGATAAATCTGAATCAATCTGACCGACCAGATACGAGCTGATCTCTGTCTCTTGCGGCGCGACTTGTACGTTGTCAGAAGACAGCCATGTATTGATCCAAGGAATCGGATTGGATTTAGAATTTGGAAAGGCCGAGGGCAAACCAACCGCTTCCATACGCAAATTAGTAATATATTCTATGTATTGGCAAAGAATGTCTTTATTCAGTCCAATCATCGAGCCGTCTTTAAACAAATATCCTGCCCACTCTTTTTCTTGCTCAGCCGCTTTACGGAAAATCTCGATACCTTGTTCATGGCACTCTTTGGCGATCTCCACCATCTCTGGATCGTCTTTACCATTACGCATAAGGTTGAGCATATGCTGCGTGCCAGTCAGATGCAGCGCTTCATCACGCGCAATGAGTTTAATAATCTTGGCATTACCTTCCATCAGTTTGCGCTCAGCAAAAGCGAACGAGCAGGCGAAGGACACATAAAAGCGAATGGCCTCAAGTACATTGACCGCCATAATGCACAGATACAGCTGCTTCTTTAATAAGCGCAGATCGACAGTAATCTCTTCACCATTAACATTATGCGTGCCAGCACCGTATAAGCTATATAGCTGCGAGTTGCGATACAGCTCGTCATAATACTGCGCAATATCAGAGGCGCGCTCCAAGATATGCTGGTTCTGCATAATGTCATCAAAGACGATGCTAGGATCGTTGACGATATTACGAATGATATGGGTATAGCTACGTGAGTGAATGGTTTCACTAAATGACCAAGTTTCAATCCATGTCTCAAGCTCTGGGATCGATACTAGCGGCAACAGGACAATGTTGGGGCTGCGACCTTGGATGGAGTCGAGTAGGGTCTGGTACTTGAGGTTACTGATAAAAATATGCTGCTCATGCGAGGACAAATTACCATAGTCGATGCGGTCGCGTGACACGTCAACTTCTTCGGGACGCCAAAAGAACGATAGCTGCTTTTCGATCAGCTGCTCAAAAATCGGATGCTTTTGTTGGTCGTATCGCGCGACGTTGACGGGTTGACCAAAGAACATCGGCTCTTTAAGGGCATTATTCGGCGTTTGGGAAAAAATTGAGTAAGTCATGGTACTGCCTTTAGTGGTTATGCGGTTGTTAAAGTTTAATTGCGATACGTTATAAATTCTCTAAAGATATCTGCGACGACGCGGATTCATCATTCATATAAGCCTTGATGATCTCGCTCAGCTCCATATCATTGAGTCCTTCTAGCTCGCCGACATCACTTTTACCAAGCGCATTTGCATCAGCGTCTGGCGATGGTTTCGATACTGCTTTTTGCGCTTGTCTCTTTGGTGGCTTTTTCAGCGCTTTCGTCTCTTTGGATGCATTATTTGCGCTTAATTGCTGACGTACATCTTCGAGATCTATCTCTACTTGTACGATATGCGAGCCACCATCGTTTAGGTCTGCAAATACGTTCGGGATAAACAATCCACCGTCTTTAATGATTGCGGTATATTGCATGTTTATGACCTCCGTTTGTTTTTATTTTTTTGTGTTTCAGTTATGGTTGGCGCGACCCAAGGCTTTCGTATACTCTGTTATTTTCTCTTTTGCCTACGGCTAATACATAAACTACCACTACATCATCTTTGACGGTATAAACCAGACGATAGCCTATGGTGCGTAGTTTGATTTTATAGGCGTCTGTATGTCCTGAGAGTTTCGATGCAGAAACACGAGGGCTTACTAATCGCTGCTGTAATTTTTTCTTAAATTGCTGCTGAATACTGGGCGCTAACTTTTTCCATTCTTTTAATGCTAAAGGATGAAACTCAAGATTATAAGTCATCCAACGTTACCTTTACAGGTACTTGCCCGTCATTCATTCGTGCGTCAACGGTTTGGCTCAATGCCATATCGTCCATCGCTTCCATCATGCGCTCATACATATCTGTTGAAACTAAGTAAGCCACAGGTTTGTTATGATTTAAAATAGCAATGGATTCACCATCCGACTGTTTAATCAGTGCCGAAGGGTTGGTCTTTAACTCTGAGATACTGGCTGTCTGTGTCGCAAATATCGGTTGCATAATTCATTCTCCACTAATATTAAGCTCTAAATATAGGGCTAATTTTAGCACGAAAATTAGGTCTTATTTGTTGTTGTATTAAATTAAATATTTTGGGTAGCCAATCCCGCCTACCGCTTGTATCTACCTAGCCGCTGGCGTGCCGTCTACTGTGTCTGGTCGCATTCCTGTTGCTTCGATACTCTTTAAGCATGATGTCCAGACTGAATATGCATCTTCATCTACGTTGGCAGGATACAGCTAAGGAATTTGCGAGAATGCAAATTCCCTTGCACTCGGACGAAGCAGTGCTTCGTTATTTCCTCGCTCAGGCTAAAAGCCTTGTTCGGGAGTCCTTCCTATTCTTATCAAACTTTTTATTTGAGCGTAATTTGTAGGGTGCTTTTTAAGCACCGTTAAACTTAACTCTCAAACTATTGGTGCGCGAGGCGCACCCTACATCACGAGCCAACATAAGCTATAAAGTTGAATGTGTTTTTGCGTAGGCTGTGGCTTTAGCCCAGCTCAAGATTTTGTAAAATTACAATGTTGGGTCGAAAACCCAGCCTATGCTCGCTAGTATAATTGCAAAGACTTATACAATCCTCTATGCACTGTTATAGCATGATCAAAATTTAGGTTTGCTTCTCTATTTATATATCTAAAAACCAGTTTATTAGTTTCATTATTATGATTACCAATAACGCTGAAATTGAACAATACTTGTAAAATAAAATTAGAATCTTTGTTTGATAGTAATCCTTTAGAGTAATGAGAATCATAAAGCATCGTAAATTCATCTATATTTAAATGAGCTTTCCCAATTTTAGAGAATATATCAAGTACTCTATCAATATCAGGAATTATACTATGGATTTCATCTACCAATTCACTTCTAAAATAACTAGAGTAAGTTATGTCTTGAGTTGTTACAGTAGCTGGAAAAATTCTTGAATGGTTAGACTCATAAATTTTCTTAGCACATAGCTGTACATATTTTATATAATCTCTAGGTCTGTGTAGTGTTTCCTTAGTAATCCAGTCATACATAGTCATCGTTTTATCTCTGTTGCCACCATAATAAATAGGTTCATTAGAGAAGAAGTAATTCCAAATTTTTCCAAAATTTTCAATGTCACTACGCAAATGTTTAGCTCTAGAAAGTCTATATGCTATAAGCGACTGTATAGTATATTTTGTCCACGTTAGAGATATTGATAAATCGCTCCATTTATTCTTGTCGTGATCCTGAATTAAATCATAGATATCATCTCGCAAAAAAATTACTGGATTAATGTTTAACTTATTATCAAAAGATAAAGATTTGATGTGCTGAATAGCTTTAAATAATCCAGCTATAAGATTTAAATACTGACCATCAGGTTCTAAAACTGATTGATATTTATAGTCCTCATCTAACTCATCAAATATTACAAAGTAATTAGAATTATCAATATTTTCAAAAATAAGCTCCTCTAAAAACTCTACCTTTTCTATCCAGTTAAGTTCATCCTTTATATCAGATGTTCCATAACAGAAAGATAATGCTTTTATATCAAACTTGAACTCTTTTGAAGTAATTTCCTTGACTCGTCTAGATAAACCTTTAATAGGTTTCTTAGGTAAAATTGCTTTAATATCTTTTTTTACTCTATCATCTATGGACTGATTGTTTTGCATCAAATATAAAATATCAATATAAATAATATATTTCCAAATAGTTATATATCCATTCGGATTTGTATAACTCTCATCTTTTAAAGAGTATAAGGTATTGAACGGAAAGTTTTTAAGGGATAGGTTTGACGCAAAATGATTATAAGATGTCTGAGATTGTAGAAAGTTAGCTATAGCAGTTTTGCCTGTTCCTTTTCTACCTATAACGTAAGACTTATCACCTCTAAGAAGCATATCTACTTCAAATGTTTTATAGAAGTACCTTTCGTTATTTTCTAAGTTTGCATCAATTCTCCAACTAGCTACTTCTTTAAAAGCTTCTCTTCTTTTATCAGACATAACTATCTCCATAGGTATAACTAGTAAGGATTTACTTTGTTCTTAAAGTAACAAACAGCGAGCCCAACCAAAGAGTCAAACCCGCCATCAAACCTAAATCTTACAAGCCCCGCCAGCACAATCATCTTCCATATCCGCTTGCGCATCATTCGCACCATCACGGGTATTGTGATAATACAAGGTCTTTACGCCAAGCTTATACGCGTTTAGTAGATCCTTAAGCAATATCTTCATCGGCACACGGCCGCCTTCATAACGAACAGGGTCATAATTGGTGTTGGCCGAGATGCTTTGATCGACGAACTTTTGCATGATCGCGACCAATTTCAAATAGCCATCATTATTCGGCATTTGCCACAGTAGCTCGTATTGACCGCGTAGCTTATTAATCTCAGGCACGACTTGCTTAAGGATACCGTCCTTTGACGCTTTGATAGATACCAGACCGCGTGGCGGCTCGATACCGTTAGTAGCGTTGGCAATCTGGCTTGAAGTCTCAGACGGCATTAGCGCGGTTAGAGTAGAGTTGCGCAGACCGTGTTCGGTAATATCTGTACGCAAGCTTTCCCAATCAAGATGTAACGGCTCTTGGCAAATTTGATCCAAGTCCTTTTTATAAGTATCAATCGGCAGGATACCTTGCGAATAAGTCGTCTCGTTGAAGGCCGGGCACGCGCCTTGCTCTTTAGCCAGTTTATTTGAGGCTTTCAAAAGATAATATTGTAGCGCTTCAAAAGTCTGATGAGTCAGACCCAATGCTGAGTCGTCTGAATAGCGCACGCCGTTCTTAGCTAAGTAATAAGCGTAGTTGATCACGCCCACACCTAAAGTACGGCGGCGCATACTGCCATTTTCAGCGGCTTTGACGGGATAGTCTTGATAGTCGAGTAGGGCATCAAGTGCGCGCACGATCAGCTCGGCCGGCTCTTCGATGTCGCTAACGTTGTCAACTTTGCCTAGGTTCACCGCTGATAGCGTACATAGGGCAATCTCGCCAGTTTCATCGTTGATGTTATCAAGAGGCTTCGTCGGTAGGGCGATCTCCATACACAGATTGGATTGGCGAATCGGCGCAACGGTGGCGTCAAACGGACTATGGGTGTTGCAATGGTCGACGTTTTGAATATAGATACGGCCCGTGCTGGCGCGCTCTTGCATCATCAAGCTAAATAGATCCGCTGCGGGGACTTGGCGCTGACGAATAGATTCATCGCCTTCATATTTGGTGTACAGCTCTTCAAACTTATCTTGATCTTCAAAGAACGCATCATACAGACCGGGCGTATCATCAGGCGAGAATAAGGTAATGTTTTGCCCTTTAATCAGACGTGTATAAAGGGTCTTATTAATTTGCACGCCGTAGTCCATGTGACGGACACGGTTATCTTCCACGCCGCGGTTATTTTTTAAGACCAATAACGACTCAACTTCTAAATGCCATAGCGGATAAAATAGAGTTGCCGCGCCGCCACGAACGCCACCTTGTGAGCAGCATTTAACCGCCGTTTGGAATAGTTTATAGAACGGCACACAGCCAGTATGCTGCGCTTCACCGCCGCGAATCGGGCTACCAAGGGCGCGAATACGCCCTGCATTGATACCGATGCCTGCGCGCTGCGACACATAGCGCACAATGGCGCTGGTAGTGGCATTAATAGAGTCAAGGCTGTCGCCGCATTCAATGAGTACGCATGAGCTAAACTGGCGCGATGGGGTACGCACACCAGACATAATTGGCGTTGGCAAAGAGATTTTGAATTCTGAGGTGGCATCATAAAAGCGTTTGACATAATTCATACGCTCAGCTGGGTCATAATTAGCAAACAGACACATACCGACCAGCATATATAAAAACTGCGGGCTCTCAAAAACGGTTTTAGAGACGCGATCTTGCACTAGATACTTGCCTGCCATTTGCTCCACTGCCGCATAAGCAAGATTCATATCGCGCCAATGATCCATATACTCGTTTAATTCATCAAACTCGCTACGGCTATAGTCTTGCAGTATATGCTCATCGTATTTGCCAGCGTTGGTAAGTTTGGTAACGTGGTCAAAAAGGGTAGGCGGCTCAAACTGGTTATAGGCAATTTTGCGCAGGTGAAAAATGGCGAGGCGAGCGGCTAGATACTGGTAATCAGGAGTGTCTTCTGAGATCAGATCAGCGGCTGATTTGATAATAGTTTCGTGAATATCGCGGGTTTTGATGCCTTCGTAGAACTGAATATGTGATTTAAGCTCAACTTGTGAGACTGATACATTTTCTAAACCGTCCGCGGCCCATGCGATTACCTTATGAATTTTGTCTAAATCAATAGGCTCTAATCGTCCATCGCGTTTGGTCACTTGAATATTATCGATATGTGTCATGTTGTCCTCGTAAAGTTGATTGCTAAGATCTACGTGGTAAGTAAAACCAGTCTTATATTTTTAGCACGTCATAGTCTATTACAAAGCTAGCTGGCTAAGTTTTTTTAAGCAAAGCATCAGCGCAGCTCATAGTGACAAAGAAAATCACTGAGCACTAGATATAGCGTGTTTTTTAGTAGATAGGCACAATATAGCGGGAAAATTTTGAAAATGCTATATTGATTTTAGCGTGAATATATGTTGCCATGAGGTGATAGCGAGCCAAAATTTTGGCAAAGGACGGCAGGATAAGGGTTAGCGCGGTTGTGTTAAATCTTAAAATAATTTGTAAAGAAGTCGTTATCGTTTTCTTTTTATTTATCGACAAATAATTGGTTATTAGTAGTAGACAAAATGCGAATACAAGATGGCTGCAACAACGCTGCTGATTTTACAGGAGCGCATAAAAAATCGCCACCTTTATAAGTGACGATTGTGGTATTTATAAACTTACTTACTTAAAATATCGCAGTGGTTTTCTAGTCCTAGCACTTACTTTTACAACGCTACGTTTTATACAACCATACGTACCGTTTTGGCCTCATCAAGAGCAGCGTAAAGCGTATTGACTTGCTCGGCGGTGGTCAGATACAGATTGACTCGTGCTGAGTGAAAGCGGCCTGTTTTAGAAGGTTTAACCTCGATAGACGCCAAGTCGAACTCTGGGAACTGGCTACCAAGGATGAGTTTGACCTCATTTAATAGCGTTTCGTGCTCGCCTTCGTGACCGATAATACTCATAGGATAGTCCATGGGGAACTCCCACAGCTCAGGGTTTTGAATATCGGTTTTTTTACCTTTTAAAACACCATCGTTGGCGACCAATTCGGTTACTTTAACTTCTCTTTTAGTCTCTTGGTCTTGATTGGTGTTGTTTTTTGGATCATCACTCATAGTAGTTACCTTGTTTTTATTGAAATGATAGCTTTCGGGTTAATAATGTTATCTAGTGTATTGACTATTTATGATGATGGTGTGGTCATTATTCAAGTGCTACGATAGGTGTGAGCTATAGTAGATGCTCTAATTTTTTTACCAATAACATTTTATAAAATGCTTTTTTGTTCACAGTATAGGCCGCAGACTATAAGGCCAAATTGGTAAGCTATTTTTTATAGCCACAAATGGCTACATAGTCGCCGCGCTGATAACCTTCGATCACTTCTTGCACGTTATCATTGGCATACATAGGATGCGTCAACAATGTTTGCGCGTATTCAAAACCTGTAAACCCACTGGCCTGCATGGCCCTGATTTTCTCCTCAGAGGTGCGCCAGTTTGCCGATTTTACCAGTTCAATGGGATAAGGGTCATTAGGGGTGATATGCGCAAGTAGCGGATGCGTCCAAGTATCTAAAGAGGCCGCTAGATTGTAAAGAGTGGCAAAACCGCTCTCTTTTGGCACATCAATGAGTATTAATTTGCCGCCAGTCTTTAGGGCAGCAAACGCCTTGTTAATACATAGATCCAAATCGCTGATATAACTGACACTGCCATTAAACAAGATAGTATCAAATTTACTAGGTTCGATGACGCACGCTTCAGCAGGACTGATATCAACTTGCAAGCCACGTTTTTCAGCGATCGCTGCCATATCCTTTGAAGGTTCGACCCCATACTTGATAGAGATATCAAAATCCTTTGCTAATAGCATCTCAAAGAGCCCGCTACCACAGCCTATAGATAGTATTTCACTATCCTTGTCTAAAAAGTAGGCGACCAGTTTTAGCTCACTGGCAAGTAAGTTTTGGTTATTTAAGAACCAGCTGTCATAAGCGTTTGCGTGTTCATCAAATACAGCCATAAGATTTCTCCTCAGGTTTGGGTGTTAAGTGATCGTAATTTTCTCTAACAACTGCTAATTTAAGACAGCTCTAAAGCCATCTGCCAGAAATTAACTTCCATACGACAAGCGGTATTAAATAACTGCTGCAACTTGTTGACTTGAGAGGGGACAGCTTGTGTCAAGAGCTCATTAATCTGAGCTTCATTTTGTACTGTGATGGCTTGAAACTCATCACTAGCAAAGACATCGATCCATGGCTGATAAGGGTTATCAGCCATGAAACCTTGGGCCTTGAGGCGTTCGCCAATCTCGCCATAACCCATCAAACAAGGGGCAATAGCGGCATAAAGTTCAATAAGAGAGCCTGACATAGCTGCATCTAGAAGATAGCGGCTATAAGCGATGGTTGCCGCAGATTCAGGGGTATTCTCTACCTCTTCAAGACTCATACCCCACTGACGACAAAAGTCCAAATACATGCCAATTTCTAGATCAAGCATGGCATTGATACCGGCTTGGCCCAGACGCATTTGTGCCAAAGTATCACTTTTATAAACACTCAAAGCCATCACTCGAGTGTAGTGGAGCAGGTATAAGTAATCTTGCTTTAAATAGTGGCGAAAGCTGTCTGGAGCAAGCGTGCCTGTCGCTAGCTGATTGACGAAGTTATGATGAATGTAATCATTCCATATAGGACAATTACGGCGTAACGTTTGATAGTCCATAGTGCTCACTTACTTTGATAAAAATATTGAGTAAGCAAATAGCGGGAAACAATAAACAAGCACGCACAAAAAAAGCCTTGCCGGTTTATATTATATAAACTGGAAAAGCTTATATAAACTGGCAAGGCATCGTTATGTGCTGAGTAATAAAGATTCACGCTTGTTTCCTACGTCAGTGCTAACTGCATCAGGTTCGCGGGTATTTCTCAGCGATGATTTTAGATATTGCTAAACTCTAAAATCAAAGCACCCCGACAAGGTTTTTTAAGAATTTTTGATAAAAGCTGAACAACTAAGTTTAAGACGTTTATCGTAAAGCTATGATAAACGAATCTAGCTATAATTAGCAAGAAGAGAAGAGTCAGGAGCCAAAAGCAAGAAGCCAAAAGCAATAATAGACAGAAGGGCAACAGGGGTTATAACCTGATTTAAAACTAGGCATAAAAAAAGCTGAGACACGCTCAGCTTTTATGCTTTTACAATTAATCTAGTTATTTATTAATCATTCTCTAAAAAAGAGCGCAGATGCTCAGAGCGTGACGGGTGGCGCAGTTTACGTAGTGCTTTGGCTTCGATCTGACGAATACGCTCACGAGTGACATCGAACTGCTTACCGACTTCTTCAAGGGTATGATCGGTTGGCATATCGATACCAAAGCGCATTTTGAGGACTCGTGCTTCGCGCTCAGTCAGATTGCCTAGTACATCGCGAGTGGCCTCGCGTAGACCTGCTGAGGTCGCATCATCAACTGGACTTGAGATGGTTGAGTCTTCAATAAAATCGCCCAAATGCGAATCTTCATCATCGCCGATAGGGGTCTCCATAGAGATCGGTTCTTTGGCAATCTTGAGCACTTTACGTACCTTGACTTCATCCATCTCTAAACGCTCGCCTAATTCCTCAGGAGTTGGCTCGCGTCCCATCTCTTGTAGCAGCTGGCGTGATACCCGATTAATTTTGTTAATAGTCTCAATCATATGCACCGGTATACGAATGGTGCGTGCCTGATCCGCGATAGAGCGAGTAATGGCCTGACGAATCCACCACGTAGCATAGGTTGAGAACTTATAACCCCGGCGATACTCAAACTTATCGACCGCTTTCATAAGACCAATGTTACCTTCTTGAATCAGATCCAAGAACTGCAAACCACGATTGGTATATTTTTTAGCAATAGAGATCACCAGACGCAAGTTAGCTTCGACCATCTCTTTTTTGGCGCGGCGCGCTTTAGCTTCACCAATAGCCATACCGCGGGCAACATCCTTCATATCATGGATTTCCATGTCGAGCTTTTGCTCATAATCAAGGATTTTGCGCTGTAATAAGATCACATCATCAACGACTTTTTCTAGGGTTTCGCTAAAGGCTGGGCTACCTTTTAAGCGTTCAGTGAGCCAATCGACGTTGGTCTCGTTGCTTGGAAAGGTCTTACGAAACTCAGCACGCGGCATACGGCCACGGCGGATGACCAGACGCATAATTTGACGTTCGTGTTTGCGCACATCATCGTAGACATCATGCATGATTGCCATGACTTGATCAGACATACGGTTATTGAGTTTGAGCATCATAAAGCGATTAGCAAGCTGCTCATAAGCTTCGACAGCTTGTGTGCTACCGCGGCCATAATCAAGTAGAGCTTGTTTGGCGATAATAAATAAGTTCTCAATCTCCTCTAAGCGTAGACGAACTTCTTCAGGATCAATACCTGTGGTTTCTTCTTCAACCTCATCATCAGCAGCTTCTATATCGTCGTCGTCCTCATCATCGTCGTCATCGACTTTAGCATTCGCTTTTGCTTTAATAACAGGCGCTTTTTCTTTTTCTTCTTTTATTCTTTCGCGCTCTTCTTTTTCTCTCTCTTTTTCCTCTTTTGCTGCTATTCTATCCTCTTCTGTTTCAGGGTCTAAGAATCCTGTAATCACATCAGAGAGTTTTTTCTCACCCTCTAATACGCGCTGGTATTCATCAAGGACGAACTGCACAGTACCCGGCCAGTGTGCCATAGCGTATTGAACATCACGAATGCCTTCTTCGATACGCTTGGCAATAGCAATCTCGCCTTCACGAGTGAGCAGATCAACCGTACCCATCTCGCGCATATACATACGTACAGGGTCGGTAGTGCGACCAGGCTCAGTCTCAACAGAGGCAAGCACCGCCGCTGCCTCATCGGCTGCCATATCGTCATCGCTTGAATCATCGTTCATCAAGATGTCGTCAGCATCTGGCGCGGATTCAAATATTTTAATACCAACGTCCGTCAACATCTGGATGATATCTTCGATCTGATCGCTTTCGGTAATAGAGTCGGGTAGCTGATCATTTACCTCAGCATAAGTAAGATACCCTTGCTCTTTACCCATTTGAATTAAGGTGGCCAGTTGAGAGGTGGACTTAGAAACTGACTTATCGTTCATAAATACTCGCTTGCATCGGGCACTTTTATGATGTGACAACTACTGCTTATTTGCTGCGCTGATCTAATCGATAGATTGATCGGCTAACAGCATATGATGTGTCAAAAATCACAAAAATGAATTAATGTGAATAAAGGCTCAAAAAACATCAATAAAACGCTAAATATAAACCTAACAAAAACTTAAAAATATATAGTTATAGCTAATAAAATAATAGCCATCATAAACAGCGGCGTAGTTTAACACAGACTACCACTTACCAGCACGTTGCATTAATTAGTGGCACTACTGTTTATAACTATCTTACGTATGACTATCTCGTTAAATGCCTGCTCGCTATATCCATAGATGATGGGGGCAATAGCTAGTGTTTTAAAGGGCGATCTTCTGACGGTACCTAATAAGCAAAAAATTCGCTCTAGATGCCCGTCATTAAGGCGGATTGTTCTGCTTGCTGCGCGCGCCGCCATTTACTCAAGTACTGCGCTTGCATACTCAAAATAGCAAGCTTAATATGATCTGGATTGTTGATCAGCTGTTGTCTTTCTTTTTTCATATGGCGTTCTATTAGTTGACTGACTAAGTTTTCAATCAATTCATCAACGCTTAATATATTACGTGCAGTAAGCGTCTTATAAAACCCGCCCCAGCTTCGACTCAAAATGGACTGATTGGCAGGCTCAAGGTTCGATAAAATAAAATGAGCGGCCGCATTGACGTCTGTTGGCAAATACAATAAACAACGTTTTATCGTCGTTACGATGTCGAGTAGTGCTGCATCCTGTAGATCTTCCCATGCCAGCGCTCTAAAAGCATCGGAGGAGGCTTTTTGTTTGATATGTGCCGGCAGGTTTAAGTTATCAATACCAGCTTGTTGCCAGATAGCGGTAAGGGGATCCTCTGTCAGAGCACGCGGCTGGAACAAAAAACACAATTGCAGCTGCTGGCTGATGGTCATGTCGCCATCAAAATCTAATAATGCGTCTTTGGCTTCACTGTTTTGACTGCGCTTGCCGCCAAGTTTTTGGTAGATATCATTGTTAAGCAGATAACGAAAACTACTGCCTTTGGGTAATAAGTTAGTCAAAGTGCGTACTTGTGACATCAGCTTAGCTTTGCCCTCTGCCAAGCTTAAATCAAAACGCTCGCTTAGATAGGCAAAGATATACTGCGATAACGGCATCGCTTGATCGATTTGCTCGCGCATGGCCGCTGCGCCCTGAGTTTTAATAAAGGTGTCAGGATCGTGGTTGTTGGGCAACGTTAAAAACCGCAGTTCTTTATCATCACTAAAGACAGGCAGCGCAACCTCAAGCGTCCGCCAAGCAGCTTTTTGTCCAGCGCTATCACCATCGAAGCTCAAGGTAAGGGTAGGGTTTAGCGTCAATAGGCGTGAGATTTGACTCTCATTAATTGCCGTACCCATAGAGGCCACCGCGCCATAAATACCGGCTTGATATAGGGCGATCACATCCATATAGCCTTCGACCACTAGCCAGCGCTCAGCGCGCTGCTGACGTGATTCATAATAGCCGTAAAGGACGTGCTGCTTATGAAAGACAGGTGAGTCTGAGGAGTTAATGTATTTGGGTTTAACCTCATCATCAAGCGCTCGGCCCCCAAAACCAATGGTGCGCCCTTGATTGTCCCGAATCGGGAAAATTACCCGATCGCGTAGCAAGTCATAATCACGTCCTGACTCTGATTGGCGCACCAAACCCAGGGCTTTAAGACCCTCGATATCTTGCGGAAACTGATGTTCAAGATGCTGCCAACCAAAAGGTGCGTAGCCCAAACCAAAAGTCTCAAAAGTGTCCTCAGTGATACCGCGCGCGGTAAAATACTGCTTGGCATGGGGATGAGTCTTCAGATTGTGCTGATAAAAGGCTTGGATTTGGCTAAGTAGATCATACAAATTACCGTCTTGATCACCTGCATTATTATCTTCTAATGATATCGCTGCTAGGGAGGCATCGTCCATCCAGGCAGGCGGGTAATCAGCGTAGGCGTTACTGTCACTATAATCGGTATGACTTACATAGTCGTTAAAATGGTTATTATCAACATGATGGTGATCAGATGAGTGGGGTACATTAATTGAGGTATCGACTAGTGATTGTCCAGTCGACTCTATCGTCGGGTGCAAGCTTGAGGGGTTCGATGACGTTTGTTGCGATGATGGATGGTTTGGTTTGGGATTATTACGCTGGTAGCTGACGTTTTGTTGCTCATCTTTTGGAACTTCGATGCCGGTTTGTTTAGAGAGTTCGTTTACCGCCTCAATGAAGGTAAGGT
This sequence comes from Psychrobacter sp. M4, assembly GCF_055699795.1. Taxonomy (NCBI): domain Bacteria; kingdom Pseudomonadati; phylum Pseudomonadota; class Gammaproteobacteria; order Moraxellales; family Moraxellaceae; genus Psychrobacter; species Psychrobacter sp. M4. Next base: position 1,415,781 of record NZ_CM146740.1, read on the forward strand.
TTTCATAATCGCGCAAAAAACTAATAGCATTACCACCAACGCTACAGCCAAAGCAGTGATAGATGTTTTTTTGTGGATTGACATAAAATGAGGGCGATTTTTCGCCATGAAACGGGCAGCAGCCTTTATACTCGGTGCCTGCGCGCTTGAGTGTCGTATAGCGCCCAATGATACTGATCAGATCAGCTTGGCTATTTAATTGATCGAGAATATGACTTGGAATGCTCATGAGAAAAACAGTTTACCACAAGATAAATGCTCGTTATTCACATTTTTGCTTTGGCAGCAGAGTACTAAAAATAAACATCAAAAACCTTGATAAATCAGTATAAAAAACAAGGCCAACTTTATAGTTGACCTGCTCAAATAGATATGGATGATCTAGTCAACTCAAGGGTTATCTATTGTCTATAGGATCTGCAAGCGGCGCGTCAGTATCAAAAGGCGCTGGCGTACTATCACCGTTATAATTAGGAGGGGTATTGATAGGATCAGGGGTGGCAAGCTGCGGGAGGATACTAGCCTCGCGAGCCGTAGCACCAGTACTGGCCGGATCAGTAACTCGACCAGCCGCCCCTTCAGGAAGACCTAAACCAATATTAATACCACCAGCATCTGCTTCGGCAAGATTATTTGGCAAAGCTGCAGCGTTATCAGTAGGCAGTTGCAGCTGAGAAGCCGCTTGTACCACCTGCGTCTTGGTTGCGCCTGTATATTGACCTTGAGTAAACGCAGCGTCTCTCAAGCTTGCACGTCCCAGCTGCCCAAAGGTGAGTTTATTAAGCCATGAACGATCGCTTTTGGTGGACAGCTTGACGCGTCCATCGGAGGTTAACCACTCAGGATAGTTGATTTGCAGTAGCGTTTTATACTCCCGGGCCAGATCTGTCAAACCTAGCTGCTGATGACTATAGGCAAGAACCGCGAGAGCTTCTGGTACCGCCTCACTGAGCGGATAATACTGGAACACCCATTTAGCTCGATTCACCGCCGCTACATAAGCTTCACGCTCAACATACCAGTTGGCTGCTGTCAGCTCGCTTTGAGCAAACTGGTTGTAGATAAAAATCATGCGCTGCGCAGCATCTGGCGCATAAGGGCTGTTAGGGTATTTATTAATTAGCTCTTGAAAATTAGCAAAAGCGATACGCAAAAAGGCGGTATCACGTTCTGATTGGTTAAGCTTAAATATTTTGAGGCCATCAGACGAGCCTTCCATATTGGCCACACCGCGCACATAGTAAGCATAGCTTATTTGCGGATTAGAGGGGTAGAGATTAATAAAGCGTTCGGCACTTGCAGCAGCAGTTTCATAATTGCCGCCGGCGTATTCAGCATACATCATATCAAGCAGCGCTTGCTCTGCATATTCACTAGTAGGATAAAAAGTGCGCAGGTTAGTCAGATCTTCAATGGCCCGATTATAGCGGCCTTTATCGATCTCAGTAATGGCATCAACATAGTAACCTTGTGCTGATTTCTCAGCGGTTTCGACAGCATCGACATCCTTGCCAGTCAAATTCTTGAAAGTCTGGCAGCCTACCAAACTGACACTCAGGGCCAGTAAAGTTACTGATGATAATTTAACAAATGTGTTGCCAACAGGGCGCATACTTCTTCTCCGACACAAGACGCACAATAACGGTGGCGCTATTATACTATACGACAAGGTTAATGATAAATAACAAGGTTAAGAACAACCAACCGACTAAAAAGACAACTATTCGCCCAGTATCAAGCGGGGTTGCAAGGTAGCATACAGCAAAATCTTGCCTACTTTATAGAATTACGCCTGCTTCGTCTATGCCTGCCTATGCTAATTTGCAATTAAAAAGCGGTCAGTCAACTCTAAGATTAGGGTTAAGCCTCTATATTTATTGCTATATAGATCAGCTAATCAGTACAAAGCTGGGCTAATAAATAGGTCAATAAACTAATAGACTAGATAAAGCCTTAAACGATAAATTTTGCCTAGTTTAGCATGAGCGCCTTTCATGGGCGATGACAAATATAGTCATTAGAGGCAAATATACAGTAAATTACGGCAATGTCATATTACAGTGAGTTGTAAACCTAACCGTCAACTCAAAAAAGCTGGCTAAAAATAGCAGATAAATACTAGTAGCGGTAGGGCCTTGGCACTGGGCGTGGTACACTATGGCACTATATAATTTATCACTAACAATCATCTACCATGAACAGCAATGCTATGACCATAAATGCGTCCAAAAACCAAACCCCTGATAGCGAGATGTCAGCACAATATTCATCCCCTCACGAGGATTCTTTAAATGATAGTAGCGATTTTGTTACCAAAACAGCTGCTACCGATGAGATAGAGATTGGTGATAGCTTGCCGGGTGATGAAGGTATTGATCATGACGATGATAATGACCATGACTACGATAATGATCATGACTATGATGACAACGCGCCAGTAGCTGGGCAGGCTGTAGCACAAGTTATTGATGTTAGCCATACGGTCACAGACAAAGAAGCGGGCCTGCGTATCGATAAGCTTGCCTCGCAAGTTTTTACTGACTTCTCACGAGTAGAGCTACAAGGCTGGCTCAGTGATGGTAGTTTGTTGTGCAATGGTAGCGTGCAAAAGCCCAAATATCGCGTTAAAGCGGGCGATATTATGCACTTGTCTACAACTTTGCAGCAGCATAGCGAAGATTTGCCTGAAAATATCACTATCGATGTCGTTTATGAAGATGAGACTGTGCTGGTCATTAATAAGCCTGTGGGTATGGTGGTACATCCAGGTGCAGGCAATCAAACTGGTACCCTCGTCAATGCCCTGCTATATCATTATCCACAGCAGCACCATCTACCACGTGCAGGTCTGGTGCACCGAATTGATAAAGATACCTCGGGGTTATTGCTTATTGGTAAAACTAAACCTGCACAAATGGCACTAATGGCACAGCTTAAAGACAAGACAGTTTACCGTCATTATCAGTGTGTGGTCGCAGGGGACGTAGCAAGTCTTAAGCGCCATCAAAGGATCGATGCGCCAATTGGACGCCACCGTAATCAGCGCACCAAAATGACAGTGATGACAGCTGGACGTGAGGCAGTGACTCATCTATTGGACATTACAGCGCTTAATGAAAACTACTGTTTATTGGATGTGGGTCTTGAGACGGGACGTACCCATCAGATTCGAGTGCATCTTAGTCATATTGGTTATCCAATAGTGGGCGATCGGGTCTATGGTGGTCGCCGTCAATTGCGAGCTGGCTTGACAGAGAAGCAGCGTCAAGTGATTACTAATTTCCCGCGTCAGGCTTTACATGCTTATGAATTAGGGTTTGTTCATCCGGTAACTGATGAAGATATTGAAGTGAGTGCGCCTATTCCTGAGGATATGCAGCAGCTGATCGCTGTGTTAAGCGATGACTATGATGAATAAGACAATAACAGATTATGATAGATAAACTTCCGATCAATATACTGGCGCAGCTTGATGATGTCACTATTTTTCAAACCGCCGCCTTTCGAAACACGGTTTCTCAAAGCGCTGTTTCTCAAGATACCGTTTTTGAACAGAGGGTGTCTGAGTCGGCAACGAGTGCTCAAAGCGATCCTTATCTGCTACAAATGGGTCAGGCAAGCTTTGGTGAGTTTAATCTTGGACTGCATGTCAATGACGATCCAACAAAAGTATTAGCCAATCGTATGCGTCTTTTGTCCGCGATTAATGAGCACTTAGCATTGAGACAAAACTTACCTATCAAGCGTTTGCACTGGGTTAATCAAGTGCATGGCAGGCAAGTTTACGATGTCGATAACCATACTGTTAGTATGTGCCCAATAGATGCCGATGCGATGATCAGCCAGCAAACCCAGCTAGGTCTTGCCATCATGACAGCTGACTGCGTGCCTATTGTATTGTATCAACCGTTATCAGGACAAATAGCGGCGATTCATGCAGGCTGGCAGGGTTTAGCTTATGGTGTTATCCAAGCTACTGCACAGACTTTTACCCTACCGGGACAAATCATGGCTTGGATTGGCGTTAGTATCAGCCAACATCACTACGAAGTAGGTAGCGAGGTTCGCGATAAATTACGAGCAGGCTGTCTAGAGAACCAGTTGCTATCAACGGTACAGATTGATAATTTCGATACATTGTTTTCGATATCAACAGATAGTGAGGCGAAACCTAATCCAGAGCAGGTAAAAACGACTTTAGCCAACAACCCTAAAATCAAACTAGATTTACCTAAACTTGCTGCCTATCAATTGCAACATGCTGGTATTGAAGTAAAGAATAAGGCTGACACTTGTAGTTATGCTGATACACGTTACTATTCTTATCGACGCCAAACACATTTGCAACAGCCTGCGACAGGGCGTATGGCACTGATCATTGCTCACAGCTTACCTATTAATAGTGTGACTGAAGACAAGTAGTTTTTGATAAATAGCTTCTAACCATAAAAAACAGCAGGTCTTGGTCTGCTGTTTTTTGTTTAGGTAGGTTTTACAGTTTTGATAGTATGTGTTATTAGCATACAGAATCACTGGACTTTGGTACTGACAGTCCAAATAAAGGACGCAAGTACAATGCTAAAAAGGTTCCTGCCATAGCAAGTATGCCCCAAATGTAGCCGTGTAAGCTAAAAGAAGCAATGCCGCCAAAATAGGCACCGATATTACAGCCAAACGCAAGCCGAGCACCATAACCCATCAGCAATCCACCGATAACCGAAGCGGCAAAATTACCAACAGTGATCTGAGTGAATTTGAACAAACCACCCGCTGCCGAGGCGACAAAAGCACCAATAATGATGCCAATATTTAATACCGTAGTGGAGTCTGCAAAGATGGATGCATCAAGAGCCGCGGCACTTGCGCCTTGCCAATATCCCCAGCTTGCGACGTCGACGCCCAGAGTGCTGGCGATCTTAGAACCCCATAAAGTAAATGCTGACGTAATACCCCAAGGCTGACCACGGGTTATCAATGTCAAGGCATTAAGGACGGCTAAGACTACTGCTGCTGCAAACAGAGGCCACGAACCTCGAAAAATTCGTATCCATCCACTTGCAGAAGGCACAGGCGCCATCTTTGGGGCGTGTCTTTTTTTCTCAATAACGAGCGTAGCCCACGCAATCAAACCAAACAGCGCAAGTGATACCAGCCAAGCCCCGGTGTAACCAAGACCAGTAGAGGTAGCCAATGAAAAAGCTTCATAGGCGGGCATCTCTTCTGTCCAAAACGGCAAATGGTAAGCACCAAACGTAGCACCAATAATAAAAAAGATAAAAGTTATAAACATGACAGAGCGTCCGCCGCCTACCGCATAGAGCGTACCAGAAGCACAGCCGCCGCCAAGCTGCATACCAATGCCAAACAAAAAAGACCCTACCACTAAGCTGACGCCTAATGGCGCTACGTAGCCTGCGACCGGCTCGCCAAATAAGCTCGTACCAAAAGCCAATATAGGTGCAAACAAAGTTACAGCGACTGCGAGCATAAGCATATGAGCGCGCATAGCCTGCCCATTACCTACTGCCATCATACGTCTAAACGCAGAGGTAAATCCGAAGCGGGCATGAAAAAGAGTGTAACCAAGTAGCAAGCCGATGCCGAGTAGCAAAGATTGAGAGATATCTTGTGTATTGAGTAAATAAGTTAGTAGTAGTATGCCTACAATAGCGCCTGCTGCTATCAGAGGTTTTTGCGGTGCATTCAAGGCAAGATCCTGTGTTACTACAGGATCCTTAGTATCATTTACAGGTTGAACTCTCGTCATCGTCAAAATCGTAGCTCCTCTTTTATAGGTGTAAATTTGATAGGTATAAAATATTGATATAGGATCGCCACATCATAATGTCATTTTTATGAAAATAAAGGCGCAACAATAGAAGAAATAAGAATTAGCATATGAACATATAGCATACTGCCAATACTAGTTCTTAAAGGTAGGCAAATAATGCTTATTTACATAAGTTAGTTGATAATTTGTCAAATCACGCTACAGTAGCGCTACTAATACTAGCTACTGTTCTTAGCAGTCTTGTATCTATCTACAACAGCCAGAAAACTTTTCGTATTTAAGACTGACTATCATGCAGCGACATACGTTAATATCTGACTAATTAAACCCTGTAGATCAATTATTTATCATTCATTATTAGAGTCAATATGAATCCATCTAGTGCATCAGAGGTACCCGTTAATACTATCAATAATCAAACCCCTACTGTATCTATTGCAGTTATTTACCATAGTAATTACGGCCATACTAAGCGAGTTGCCGAAGCGGTTGTTGCTGGCGCGCGTCAACAGCTACCAGAAACGCAGGCTAGAGCAATTGATGTTCATGATGTGGATTGGGATTTTGTAGATCAAGCAGATCTACTAGTTTTTGGTAGTGCCGTCTATATGGGTAGCGTGACGGCTGAATTTAAAACCTTTATGGATGAGACCTCAAAGCGTTGGTATCACCGCAAATGGGAGGGGAAGTGGGCTGCCGCTTTTGCCAACTCTGGGGGACTGAGCGGTGATAAGCTTGCCGCATTACAGCAGATTTGCTTATATGCTATGCAGCACGGTATGAATTGGATCGGTTTGCCGTTAATGCCAACAGGTCATGCCGATGATGACTTAAACCGGCTATCAAGCTTTTTGGGTCTAATGACGCAGTCGCTAAACGCGCCGCCAGAGGAAACCCCGGGTAAAGGTGACATTGATACTGCGATCTGGTTTGGTAACCATTTGGCGAAAACTATTATTAAACATCAGCCAACAAGCTCAAATTAAAGACTAGTGGGTTTATTTTAAACATTAGTTGCTTTTAAGCTAGAGGTTACTGGTATGGGACTATCGACAAACTGAAACGATTGACAGCCACTAAGTAATATGGTTGACACCATCAAATTACAAAGAAGGAATATTTTCACAGCAGTTCTTATCATTTTAATTCCATTCATAGGGTAGGATGTAGCGTAATTTGAAGCTACGACTTTAAGCTTTTCAACCTAATCTAAATAGCTATATTTATATTGTATTATCTATCTATTTATGGTTAATAACCTTTGATAAAAAATATGCATGAAAGTTGTGTATATGTTGTGTATACCAACTTTATAGCCTAACTCAGATTAAACAAGAAACGATAGCTTTTCATAATAGTTTGTTAAGTATGAAATTCAAAGAAAAATGTATGTGTCTAGCTATATTTACCACTTTCAATAGCTCAAAATTTGGATATATTCTTAGCTGCTTCATCATAACTGCTAGCTGCCGTTTACTTATGATGTTTTTTTATTTTTGTAAACAAATAGGACGAATGAGTAAAGATAGAAGAAATACTAGCGAAATAGTTTTATCTTACACAGAATCAAACAGTGAGTTATCTGACAGTAAGAGGTAATTAGAACTGGATATAACTTAAAACTGCTAGATACTATTCAGAGTCAATTTTTAGATAATAGAGTTTTTAGAGATAAGTGATTCGTTGGTTAGTAGCCAACAACTAAAGAACATAACCCAGCAAAAGCCAAGATGCTAGGCATACATTAAGCATGTGTTAGTAAAATAGTAAATCAACAATAATCAGAATGGCTATCTCATGATTATACTTTTTACGCTAGGGACAGTGTATCAAGAAGCATACCCTTCTACTGTTTCCCGTGTTTTTACTAAAAGCAATTTTAAAAGTCGTGGTTTAAGATCTGACTTAGATCTTGAGCTAATGAATGCCTAGTCTTTGCTACTATTATATGCCAGCTATATGAGGATATTATGAAGCCATTTTCTATGATGCTATCAATGCTTGCCATTGGTATCACCTCCAGCGCCGCGATGGCTGAAGGTGCGAGCAGCCTCCCCAATGTTAGCCCAGCTAATAGTGATCTAGTCAATCGCGGTGCCTATATTGCCCGTGCTGCCGACTGTGTGGCATGCCACAGAGAAGACTATACGGGCGGCGTTGCTATTGAGACCCCGATGGGTGATATTTATGCCACCAATATCACGCCATCAAAGCGCTATGGTATCGGTAATTATACTGAAGCCGACCTCAAAAAAGCCTTACAAAAAGGCCGTGCTCCTGATCATATGATCTATCCTGCTATGCCTTATCCTTCTTATCATGGTATGAAGGATGAAGATATCAGTGCGCTATTTGCTTATTTGCAAACCGTACCAGCAGTGGACGAGGAACCTGAAAACGAGACTGATTTACCGTTTCCTTTTAATATCCGTAGCCTCATGTTTTTTTGGAACATTCTAAATGTACCTTCTTATGAGAACCGTGAGGGTCTCACCGAAGTCCAACAACGCGGTGAATATCTGACCAATAATTTGGAACACTGCGGTACTTGCCATACGCCGCGTGATGGCACTATGGGCGCTGATAATAGCAAGTACCTAGCTGGTGCCCAGCTGGGCAACTGGTATGCGCCCAATATCACGCCTGATGAGGCAAGCGGTATTGGCAGCTGGAGCGAGCAAGATATCGTCACTTACTTGCGTAGTGGCGAGCTTGATCAGCGCGTGTATGCTGGTGGACCGATGGGAGAAGTGGTCGCCCATAGTACGCGTTATTTAACTGATGAGGACTTAGGCGCGATTGCCGCTTATCTAAAAGTAGTCCCTGCCGTTGCCACTGAAAACAAAGTGCAGCCAGTCGACACTTCACGTCTTCCGCTTCCTATCAACGAATCTATTACCCATGATTTGCTCGCCCAAGATGATTATTTAACTCAAGCCAAAGCTGGCGTTGATGCCAGCTCGCCTGAAGGTTTATATCTTGATGTTTGTGGCAGTTGCCATGGGGTGAATGGTTATGGTCAACCCGATGCCGGTTATGCGCCTATTGTCGGTCTCACCAGTCTACGCCGTGATGAACCAAATACCTTGGTCAACGTTATTCTCCACGGTGCTCATGGGGCCACCAACACTCGACCTAATATGCCAGGCTTTGCTGATGAGCTGAGCAGTCAGCAAATTGCTGATATCACTAATTATGTGCGTACAAGCTTTGGCGGTGTGGCTAGCAGCGATGTGAGTGCCGACTATATTGATAATGTGGCAGCAGGTGTAGATCAGCGCCCTTTTTTGATTAAGTATGCAGGGGTACTAGCTATACTTGGTATTATTGCTGTACTCGCACTTATCGGCTTTATCATTTGGAATATGATGCGCAAAAGACGTCACCACTAATCTAGACGGTGGTAGAGTCAACGCGCAGAATAATTAATACTTTATAAAGCTTATTGATAAAATGCTAACAAATATTTTTAATAAAATTAAGGTTTATGACAAGGTATGCGGTATTAAGCAGCACAACTGTCATACCAAAAGGACAATAACATGAAAGATATGCTTCAATCACCTACGCGGCGCCAACTGCTCTCTATGATCGGTAAGACCGCTGGTGCCACAGCCATGTATCAGGCGATGACCACTTTGGGGTTCGCCTCAGAATCTACTTTTAAAGAAGAAATGAATTTAACAGGCGCGCCTCCAGGTTCGAGTATTATTATTCTTGGAGCTGGTCTTGCAGGACTTACTGCTGCTTATGAGCTACGTAAAGCAGGCTATCAGGTTAAGGTATTAGAGTATCAAAATCGTGGCGGCGGACGCAGCTGGACGCTTCACAGTGGTGACAAATATACCGAGCTTGGCGGCGAAGAGGTCACTTGCGACTTTGAAGAAGGCAATTATTTTAATGGCGGGCCATGGCGCTTGCCAAGCCATCACTATGCTGTATTCCACTATTGCAAAAAGTTTGGTGTTGAGATGCAGCCATTCATTCAGACCAATAACCGAGCTTATCTACATCGTGTTAACCACTTTAACGGAGTGCCGCAGCGATTGGGTGATGTCAGGAGCGATGTACGCGGACATGTATCAGAGCTACTGGCTAAGTCAGTTAATGTTGGTGGGCTTGATCGTTCAGTGAATACTGAGGATAAAGAAAAACTATTAGAAGGTCTCAAGGGCTGGGGCGTACTTAACAAAGATTATCGTTATGTAACCAGTCATGAGACCAGTAAGATGCGCGGCTATAGTGTTTATCCAGGCGGTGGTTTGATGCCAAACCCTGAGCCGTCCAAAGTCTTGCCAATGAGCGAGCTATTGCAATCAGGGGTTTGGTCTGATTTATACGCCAACTTCGATGTATATGTGCATCATCCTACGATGTTCCAGCCTGTAGGCGGTATGGGTAAAATTGGTGATGCGTTCACGCGTGAGTGTCAAGATATGATTACCTTAAATGCTAAAGTGACTCGCATTCACCAAGACGATACTGGCGTAACTGTCGATTATGTTGATAGTAACAACCCCAATGGCCCAACCAAAACAGAGCGAGCAGATTGGTGTATTTGTACTATACCTCTAACAGTATTAACTCAGATGGATATTAATGTTTCAAAACCTATGAAACAGGCGATGTCTGCGGTTCCGTATGACACTGCTTTCAAAGTCGGTCTAGAGTTTAAACGCCGCTTTTGGGAAGAGGATGAATGGATTTATGGCGGTGTTACTTATACTGACATGCCTAATATTCAAATTGCTTATCCATCAGAGGACATGTTCAAAACAGGTACAGGGGTGTTACTAGGAGGGTACGGCTACGGTCCGACTTCGTATAAGTTTAATGCATTGACGCCGCAGCAGCGTATTGATGCTGCTCTTGCTTATGGTAAGCATATCCATCCACAGTATCCAGAAGAATTCCGTACGGGTACTTCGGTAGTATGGCACCGTATTCCTTGGACACTTGGCTGCTACGGTATTTGGAGTGAACCAAGTCGTGAGCAGTATTACGATACCCTTTGTCAAATTGACAATCGTATTGTATTGGCAGGCGAGCATTGTTCAAATATTCCAGCATGGCAAGAGGGCGCGATTTTGTCGGGATTAGATACTGCTAATCGATTACACAAGAGAGTAAAATCTGTATAGCCACTTGTCATAGATTAAAAGATAAAGAGACGACTATGAATAATTCTAAATATCCACTGATGACCGCTATTGCAAGTGCTAGTTTTGGTATAGTGCTACTGAGTGGTTGTTCAACCCAAGATGCTGATGCACCAACTATAGCAGAACCTACTGTACAAACGACAGATGCCAATGGTAACGAAAACGATGACTATGATTTTGCTGCTGGTCGTAACAACGGCTCTTGGGGAGCAGTCTATATGACGCGTGAAGAGCTTGCAGGACCACAAGTGGATATCGTCAGTTACGCGGGTATACCGCCTATGGCAGAAGACGCTGAGGTGCAAAAGTGGAATCAGGTATTCGGCGAGGGTAACGCTTATCACAGTACAGACGGTGCTGAGCTTTATCATCGCTCCTGTGCGGGTTGTCATATGCACGACGGCTTAGGGGCTCAAGGCGCAGGTTATTATCCACCGCTTGCTAATAACAGCAAAATGGAATCCAAATTCTATACGCTAGGTATCTTGATTAATGGTCTGCGTGGTATGCCTTCATTCCACTTAATGATGAATGATGAGCAGATGGCGGCGGTAACGCAGTATATTATGACGGATCTAAATGGCCTCGATGCAACTGTGACTGCAGAAGATGTGGCGCAGATCAGACACGATTATGCACCAGGATATGATCCTTACGAATAAAGGTAGTCAGCAAATATTAAAATAAAAAGCGCCCAATAGGATTATCAGGCGCTTTTTTATTTAACACTTTAACAAATGTCTATTTTATATTTATTTCATCAATTAGGATTTGACGACCATACTGGTGAGCGGATAATACCTTGCGCTGACTTACCAAAGGCTTTACCTCCCTCTAAGGATTTAATAGTCAATACACCTTTGCCACCTTGAGTTGAGGCATAAACCACACGCTTACCATTAGGAGAGAAGCTTGGCGCTTCATCAATGCCTGTATTACCAATATTGGCGGTGACTGCGCCATTAGTATTCATAATAGCGGCGCTACGGCCACTCAAAAACGCAATTTGCGAGCCATCACTACTAAACTGCGGACTGGTGGCATAACCACCTCTTGATACTTGGCTGGTACGTCCTGAGCCAAATTCGTAACGATAAATGCTTGGCTTATTAAATCCTGCTCTGTCTGAGACAAAGATAAATGATTTACCGTCTGGAGCGTAGCTTGGTTGTACCTCGCTGCTTGGCCAGTCAATAATTTTTCTCAAATTACCGCCATTGGCACTGATCTCATAAATATTAGCACTGCCCTCAAAGCTGCTGGAGAATAGTATTTTGCTACCATCAGGTGAAAAAGACGGGCTAAGATTGCTACCTTTATAGGGGGTAATCACATTAGCGCCGCCACCATTAACGTTTTGCACATAAATGATAGGGTAGGATTGCTCGCGCTGTACAGTATAAGCGATACGATTACCATCAGGCGACCAAGCTGGCGAGAAAATAGAGCCATTGACCTCTGTTATGGTCTTAGCATTCTCGCCGTCAGCATCCATAACCTTGAGGCGCGAGATTTTATCTCTACCGCGTCCCGTCTCCTCAACGTAGGCGATACGACCGGAGAAATCACCCGGCGTACCTGTGATTAGCTCGTAAACTTTATCAGCGATAACGTGGCCGGCGTAGCGCATACTTGATTGGTCAGTATCAGCGCTTAAGCTTTGCTTGCCGCCAATGACTCGGCCGGATTTTACTTCAATAACTTCATAATCTGTAATGACTTTGCCGCGATCACTACGGGTGCTGCCAACGACCAGATAAGGAATACCCAGCTGTTGCCAAACGGGTAGTGTCCCTGTCAGCTCGCTACTACTACGCGGCTGCTGCGGTAAGTCTTTGCTTGTGACATTAAGCTCAGTATTATTTAAATCATTTAAGATTATCGGTGACAACACAGAATCCCCAGCGAAGGGAACGAAAGCGACTTGGTTTTGTTGTACAGGAATCTCATAATCTAGTTCTAATACTACAGGCGCTGCCGATAAGTTAGGAGCAACAAGTAAACTTGCAGCACTAACGAGTAAGGTGGTCAGTAGTTTTTTATGAGTATGCATGATTGAATTGAGCTCCTAAAATAGTAGAGTAGTTGTTTTTCTACATGCTTTATTTATTATGCTAAGACCGTATATTAAACCATGCTAATTGTTTAAAATAAAACAAATAGTGAGTAAAAATACTGATAATTAATTACTGCCTCTAAATCTTAGAGTAAAGGTTGGATACTTGGGGTCATCAGTATCAATAGGTAAGGTGCGCGTGCTGAGCACCGCCTGCCGTGCCGCTTCGTTCACCGCCTCATCAGGACCAGAGGCTGTCACTTTGGTCACCTCACCATTGGCATTTACGCTAATCGTCAAGGTAGTCTGTTGCACTGATCCTTTGGCGGCAACGGGCGGATTATAGTTGTTTTTAATTAAGCGCACGATCTCGCTATTACTAGCGCCGCGACTAGCACCTGCAGAGCGTCCGCTACCAGTAGTTGGACTAGAGGTTACGGTATCATTAGACACTGTCGATTTGCCATCTGATAGGCTCAGCGTTTTATCAGAACTGCTCGTTTCAATATTTATATTATTATCATCTTTAGTAGGCCGATTGATTCTAGGTACGGGGTTTTGTTTGGTACGAAACGAGCGTAGGGTTTCTTGCTCTTCGTCAAGCTCATTTTGCTTTTGTTGCTGAACTTGATCAAGCTCTGCTAAAGCCGACTCATCTAACTGCGCGGCAAGCTCAGCCATATTACGATCATATTCTTGTGATTGCTCAAGCAAGCGCTGGCGATGATTTTGAGTCATGAGCACAGACTGATCAGCAGGTTCATTGGAGCGCGTAAATACTGAGGTTGAACGTGATTCAGAAATGCTTGGTGCTGTATTGCTATTTGTACTTGACGCTTTGGCAGTAGCTGAACCTGCATTGTTATTAGCGGCTTCGGCTTGCGTAGCAGCGCGATTGGCCAATATTTGAGACTGCATTTCAGCCAGCTCACCTGGGGTAACCATGGTGGTCTCAATACTCCCCACTGTCTCCAGCTCTGGCTGCTGATAGGTATAGATTAAAATGCCTATCACAATACCGTGCGCCAACAAGCTCAGTAGCAAGGGCAGGGTAAGCCCATTACCTTCTGGCTCAGTAGGAACATAGACGGCAGGTGCGTGTTTCATTGCTTAGTCACTCAGGAGCGTCATTGATGAATTGAACATTAAATACTGGTTAATTATATGGTTTTTTCGGAGATAAAGGGCGAGATATTACAACTGTGGCGTAGGTAGAGGTGTGCCAGTTAATAAACCTACCTTCTCGATACCAGCCTGTTGCAAGTTTGCCATCAAGGACATAATAGCGCCATATTGATTATTTTGATCGGCATTAATCATGACCTGTAGCGGGGGTTGACCTTCAGCGCTACCTTGAGCCTGCAAGTTTGATAGGGTATCGATTAATTCGGGTTCACTAATAGGCATATCGACGTTGTTCTCGTAGCTGATAAAGATCTCGCCATTATCGGTCAATGAGACAATAACAGGAAGCTGATTTTGGCTCATAGTATTGGTTTGCTCTTTTGGCAAATCAACATCGACTCCCGTCGTTAGCATAGGCGCGGTCACCATAAATATCACTAACAGTACTAGCATGACGTCTATGTAAGGCACGACGTTCATATCGCTATTGAGCGCTTTTTTCTCGCGCCGATAAGGACTAGGTCTCATGGCTTTGTCGCCTGATTTTGCGCCGCTTTGCTCTCAGCAATTTTACTCTCTCGTCTGCTCTCTGCATCTACTGCGATTTGGGTGCTGGTCTCACGCTGCAGCATACCAGTCATCTCATCACAAAACAGCGCGCGCGACTCATAAAGCCGCCCTGATTTAGAGGTGAAATGGTTATAAGCCAACACTGCAGGAATAGCGGCAAACAATCCCATAGCAGTAGCGATTAGAGCCTCAGCAATACCAGGAGCAACAGAGGCAAGTGTCGCCTGTTCAGTCTGCGATAAGCCTAAAAAGGCATTCATAATACCCCAAACTGTACCAAATAAACCTACGTAAGGCGCAACTGATCCTATGCTGGCTAAGGTGGAAATACCAGATTCAAGAAGTTGCTGCTGGCGACCCAGACCCACGCGTAGTTTACGCTCAACGCCGTCTATAATATCGTCTTTAGGTTGGCGTTTTTTATGCATGCGCAAGTATTCAGAGAATCCCACATAAAAGATTTGCTCAAGTCCTTGACGCTCAGGTGAGCCTTGAATACCTTGATAGAGCTTGGCTAAATCCTCGCCCGACCAAAACCAAGTCTCAAACTGCTCATCAAAATTTTTGGCGGTACCTAAACGTGCGCTTAGACGAAAAATAATAACCCAACTGACCAATGAGGCCAATAGTAGTAAAGCCATCACGATTTGTACCAGTAGGCTGGCCTCAAGAATAAGGTCAAGAATATTTAAAGATTCAGGCATGGAGCAGGCTCACTGAAGATTAACAATAATCTGTTTAGTTGATTATAGATTGGAGCAACTTAAACAAAGAGGTAATAGGGTTTACACTGTAATATTTAGACTTATACACGAACATCTTTTGCTAAAACTATTTCTCAAAATGTTTATGAAGATATCGTGCCATGTCCCATGATTGGCAGCATATTAGCATTCAATGTTACATAAAAGCAACATTTAGTATAGAAGGATTGAGTATACCGAACTCTTTGATATTAAAAGGTAGATTTTTGATAAACTCGTTAATATAACAAGCTCTGCAAAGTATTGTAGCTAGAAAAGAGTAGAACAAGTAGTAAAAAAGGTTAATAATTGAATTCATAAGTTAACTTCTTTAGAATGTTACCCTCCATGACTTACGACTGTTAGTCTCAGCTTTCTAACTTTGGCTTTCTAGTATAACGCTACTATTCACGTCTAATCTGCTATTGAAGCCAGCTGCACGCTTTAGTAGTTGTAGATATTTATTTGCCAGTCGGATGCGCCGCTTATGAATGCAATTGAACGCTATTTTGGGATTGATGGTCAAAACACCACCATAAAAATAGAACTTTTAGCAGGTTTAACCACCTTCCTAACGATGGCTTATATCATCTTTGTCAACCCCAATGTGTTGGCAGATGCAGGAATGGATAAAGGCGCGGTATTTGTGGCGACTTGTCTCGCCGCCGCACTCGGCTGTTTTATCATGGGTATCTATGCCCGTCTGCCAGTAGCACTAGCTCCCGGCATGGGACTCAATGCCTTTTTTACTTATGGCGTTGTACTTGGGATGGGTTATACGTGGCAAGCCGCGCTTGGTGCAGTATTTTTATCAGGTTGTATTTTCGTCCTTTTAAGCTTATTTAAGATTCGAGAATGGATTATCAATGCTATTCCCATGAGTCTAAAGCAAGGGGTAGTCGCAGGTATTGGTGCTTTTTTGGCCTTTATTGCGCTGCAAAGCTCAGGGGTTATCGTCGGACAAGATGCTACGTTGGTAGCCCTTGGGGACATGAAGACGTTTTCACCTGCGATGGCGGCTTTAGGATTTATTGTTATCACCGGCCTTGCCTATAAAAAAGTTACAGGCGCGGTGACGATTGGGATTTTGCTTATCGCTATTATCAGCCTGATAGCAGGTCAGACTCAGTTTACGGGTATCGTATCTACGCCGCCTGCCATCGCGCCAACGCTAATGCAGCTTGATATCGCAGGCGCGTTTGATATCGGTATGGTCAGTGTTATCTTTGCCTTTTTGTTCGTTGATTTATTTGATACGACGGGCACTTTGCTTGCGACCACCAGTCAAGCCAAACTGGTCGATAAAGACGGTAATATTCCTAATATAGGACAGGCGCTACTAGCGGATTCGACAGCGACGGTTGCAGGTTCATTATTGGGAACTTCATCGACAACCAGCTATGTAGAGAGTGTATCTGGTATCGCCGCTGGCGGACGTACGGGACTAATGGCGGTGACCGTTGGCGTGCTATTTTTGCTCAGTATGTTCTTTGCGCCTCTTGCTGGCATGATTCCCGCTTATGCTACTGCTGGCGCTATCTTTTATGTCGCAGTTTTAATGCTAGGGGTACTCAAGGATATTGATTGGTACGACTTGACCGAAGCGGCGCCGGTTACGGTGGTGCTGTTATTTACACCTTTGACTTATTCTATTGCCGACGGTATCGCCCTTGGCTTTATTACCTTTACTGCTTTAAAGGTTATCACTGGTAAATACTCTCAAGTCTCAGTTGCAGTGTGGGTATTGACGATTATTTTACTCGCAAAGATTGTGTTTTTATAATTGGTTGCTTATTCAGTAATTGTTCATTAGCTGGTTTTTATTAAAAAGTATTTTTATAACCTTTTTACCTTAAATGGTAAAGAGGTTTTTTTCTTAAAGTTTAGTCTTGATAACCGTTAATTTGGGGTTATGAATAAATAGTAACCCAATTCTAACGCGAAATTTAGTCCGGCCATTTGTATCAACTATCTATATGTTTTTGAATAAGATATTTTTGCGTATTGCCAGACGATATCGTTAGTTTGAAAGCATTTTTCATGATAATATGAATAGGTTAAGCGCATCACCTCAATCAACGCCGTAGAGGTTTTTCTTACAGTGAACTTGCGTTATTCTCCTTTCACTACCGACAAGAAGAAGGCACTAATGCCGCTTAGCTTTTCGTTGTTGCCTTTTATTTGTTAATGTAGCTCGTTTAGCACTCAACGATTGATTAATAATTAATTAATGATATCTAGCTTATGCTGGATTTACTCGTTTGTGGTGGTGCGCCCTGATTTAAAACTCATCCGCATCATCTATTAGATTTTAAACGATAGTTATGGAGTTGGTATGAACCCGATTGAGCAGTTTACCCCAGAAGAGCCTATTTTATTTGACCCTACTGATTTATTAAATCCTCAATATATCACTCAGTCAAGCGATGAGTTATATCAGCGTATCTCGCCTTTATATAGCGCTGATGAGGAGCGCTGGCTCACCAAATTACTTCCGCTTGCAAAACCCACCGATGAGGAGCGCACTGCTGCAAGCGAGCAGACGCGCAAGCTGGTAGAGTATGTTCGTAGCGACAATAAAGCGGTGAAGATGGTAGATTCCCTACTGCTTGAATACAGCCTTGATACCCAAGAAGGCGTGCTGCTGATGAGCTTAGCTGAGGCCTTGATTCGAGTACCGGACAGCTATACTGCTGATGCGCTTATCCGCGATAAGATGAGTGTTGCCGACTGGAAAAAGCATCTCAAAGACGATAATGGTTTTATAGTCAACGCCTCAACGTGGGGTATGATGATGACTGGCCGCGTGGTTAGTATTGATAATAGTACTACCGCCTCTGGATTTTTGGACCGTATGACCAAAAAGATGGGCGAGCCGATGATTCGCGCAGCGATGCAAAAAGCTATGCGCATTATGGGGCATCAGTTTGTGTTGGGCGAAACCATTGAGGATGCCAATAAAAACAGCCAGTCTTATCGCAATAAAGGTTATACCTACTCATTTGATATGCTCGGCGAGGCAGCGATTACCAACCGCGATGCTGAAAAGTACTTCAATGACTATCTACATGCGATTAAAACGACGGCCAGCATCAAAGTAGCCGAGGGTATGCCTAAGCCGTCAGTGTCTATCAAATTATCTGCGCTGCATCCGCGCTACGAAGCTACCCAAGAAGCGCAAGTAATGGGGCTGCTGCGTCAGCGCTGCCTGCTGCTTATCGAAGCGGCGCGTGAGGTCAATGTCGATATTAGTATTGATGCTGAAGAAGCCGACCGTTTAGAGATTTCCCTAAAACTATTTGAGTCGCTATACCGCGACACGCTAACCCAAGGTTGGGACGGTTTAGGTTTGGTGGTGCAGGGGTATTCTAAGCGCGCTATTGCTATCTTCGCTTGGCTGGCTCGCCTGGCAACCGAAGTCGGTGACCGTATTCCGCTGCGTCTAGTCAAGGGCGCGTATTGGGATACGGAGATTAAACTGGCGCAGCAAAAGGGCTTGTCCGGATATCCGGTGTGGACGCGTAAAGAGGGCACGGATACTGCTTACTTGGCTTGTGCGCGCTTCTTATTATCAGAGCATCTGCGCGGTCTTATTTGGCCACAGTTTGCCACTCATAATGCCCATACGCTAGCTTCGGTTATGACCATGAGTACGCACAAAGACTTTGAGTTTCAGCGTCTGCATGGTATGGGAGATGCGCTATATGACCATATTTTGCAAACTTACAAAATTCCAGTACGTATCTATGCTCCAGTAGGCGCTCACAAAGACTTACTACCGTATTTGGTCCGGCGCCTACTTGAGAACGGAGCGAATAGCTCGTTTGTGCATCAGCTATTAGATAAGTCTTATCCTATCGATAAGCTGACGGTGCATCCTTATGACAAATTGCTGGCAAATGATAAGCTGTATAACCCAGATATTCCCTTACCGTTAGATATCTATGGCACACGCCGCGCCAGCTTTGGCCCCAATATCTTTATAGAGTCGCAGTGGTTACCTTTTAAAGCAGCTATTGAGAAGCAGCTGCAAAAGACATGGACAGCAACGCCTATTGTTAATGGGCAGGCAGTTGATGCAGGGCAAGATTCCAACAGCAGTCTAGAGTCTCATAGCGTGTGTGCCCCTTGGAATCATGAGGTCATTGCCGGTGAGGTAACTTATGCTGATGCTACTGTCGCGCGTCAAGCGATTGATGCTGCTACCGCGGGTCAACAAGAGTGGCAAGCTACGCCAGCTTTTAGGCGCGCTAGTATCATTCGCAAAATTGCCGACTTGTACGAAGAAAACTACGCTGAGCTGATGGCATTATGCCAAGTCGAGGCGGGTAAGACCATGCAAGACAGCATCGATGAGATTAAAGAAGCGGTTGACTTTTGTCGCTTCTATGCTGATGAAGCTGAGCGTCTAAGTGAAACTACCCATGAGTTTACCGATTTATCGGGCAAGCCAATGCGGCAAGTTTATAAAGCGCGTGGCACTTTTGTGTGTATTAGCCCTTGGAATTTCCCATTGGCTATTTATACCGGTCAAATCGTTGCGGCACTCGCGGCGGGTAATACCGTTGTCGCCAAACCCGCTGAGCAAACCAGCTTGATTGCCCATTTTGGCGTGCAACTGATGTATCAGGCGGGCGTACCGGCTACAGCGCTCCAATTCGTTATCGGTTCAGGAGAGGTCGGCGGTGCCCTCACAGCTGCTGACAACATAGCAGGTGTTATCTTTACCGGCTCAACCCAAACCGCGCAGCGTATCAATCAGAGTCTCAATCAAAAGCCACAAACTAGTGGTGAGCTACCAGTATTGATTGCCGAGACTGGCGGTCAAAACGCTATGATTGCCGACTCAACTGCACTGCCTGAACAAGTGGTTAGAGATGCGGTGCTTTCCGCCTTTGGCTCAGCCGGTCAGCGCTGCTCAGCTTGCCGTATTATGTGTGTGCAAGAAGATGTAGCCGATGATTTGATTGAGCTGCTACAAGGACACATGGCAGAGCTGGTAGTTGGTAATCCGACTTATGTCTCAACCGATGTAGGACCGGTTATTGATGCCGATGCCAAGCAAAACCTCGAAGCGCATATTGAGCGCATGAGTGCTGAGCCGACAGCTACAATCTTAGGTCAGACGCCAATGAGTGCCAGCTCAGTGGTAAGCCAAGAGCAATCTACCTTTGTGCTGCCAACAGCGATTGAAGTGCAAAGTATTGATGTGATTGGCGGTGAGCATTTCGGTCCGATACTTCACGTGTTGCGTTATGAAGCGCGCGATTTGGATAAGCTTATTGATGCTATTAATGCCACAGGTTTTGGTCTGACCTTGGGTATCCATAGCCGTATAGAAAATGTCGCTGAGCATATTGAGCGCCGAGCTGTTGTTGGTAATACCTATATCAATCGTAATCAAATTGGTGCAGTAGTAGGCGAGCAGCCTTTTGGTGGCTACGGACTATCAGGTACTGGTCCCAAAGCTGGTGGGCCGCATTATGTCGCGCGGCTTATGAAGCTGGTCTCAGAACAGCCAAGCTTTACCTCAACAAAAGAAGCAACAACTGCTGAATCACTAGATACGATGACTACCACTGAACACAATACTCAACCAGCCCCTACAGCGCTTGCACTAACATAAGAAAAGGAGTAGCAACATGGCGACCGAATTTAAAAAAAATCATGCGCAGATTTGTGAAGGGTGGCGACTACTGGGCGCTATCAATCGCGCCGCTTATCTGCAAGCGGCTATTCCAAAATTGGCATTGCTGACAGGTGATGCCAATAAAGCAAAACGCTTGTTTAATCACCTATTGAGCTTTGCGCCCAAGCTTGATGAGGTAGAGCTTATGAGCGGTGCTACGGGCGAATCCAATGAGCTATATCTCACCGCGCGCGGCAAAACGATGGTCATTGGTAGCGAATCGGCCAAAACTATGGCTGTACTGGGTCAGCTTATCGCTGCACTACTAACCGGCAATGAGGTAATATTGCATTTTCCAGAGCAAAGCGAGATGTGTACCGAAGCCGCCAAAGTGCTTTATGAGTCTGGTATCAGCGATGATGTATTAAGCGTGGCTAATGATTCACAAACGGTTACTTTGCTACATATGGAGCGCTTAGCGCAAGTGGCGGTAGCAGGCAATGCGGCTGAGGTGCAAGCTATTAGCCAAGAGCTCGCTAATACTGATGGTATCTTAACGCAAGTGATTGCAGTGACGGATATGGAAGCCTTGGCAGACATGCTGACGTCCGATTATCTGTACCGTTTTGTCACTGAACGGGTCAGAACCATCAATACCACCGCTATTGGTGGTAATGCTAGTTTGCTTGAGCTTGGGACTTAATGTTATTAAGCTATGAAACAACTTAACTTATTAAAATAGCCAAAGTAATCGAAACAACTCGAAAGCTACGGCCAGTATCTAATTATAAGCTAATTAGATACTGGCCGTTTTTTGTTTATGGATAGCTATTAATAAGTATAGCTTTACGAATGAAAATTGGTAAAGAAAACCCTTTAAATAGCCAATTATATCGTAGCGAAAATACTATTTTTTAAGTTGTAAGATAAATAAATATAGTGATAATATGATATAAGTTAACTAAGTGGTCAGTTATTCAACAGACCCTAACAAAGAATACTACTTAACTTTATGTTAACTATAGAGTCTTCACTTCAACCTATGCCGCTGCTTTTGGTTATTTAGACCATAATTGTAGCACTTTTCATCATTCGTTTAAGCTTGCGCAAGTCAGATGGCAGTCAGCTTATTCATTACACCTATAAATGTCCGTATTGATTTAGATGTGATGATTTCTAAGATATAAAATTTGCTAGATAGAAAAAGAGTCAAATACTACTGAGAGACAGTGTCATCTTATGTAGACAACTGCACTTTAATAGATGACTTTTATACTTTATTAACATTATTTTTTAATAAGAAGTAAAAATTAATCTTCTATATTTTAATTCTGACAGCCGAGCAACGCCATGATTCGTTTTTATCTTAACGGAAAGTACCACGAAATAAACCACCTTAATCCTAACACCACGGTGCTAGAGTATCTGCGTTTACACGCACGGCAAACCGATGTCAAAGAAGGCTGCGGTAGTGGTGATTGCGGCGCTTGTACTATTATGGCGCAGCGTTTGCCGACTCAAAATAGCAAAGATAGCAGAAATAATACTGATACGCCTTTTTATACCTTTAATTCCTGCATTACTTTGCTATCCCTAATGGATGGTCAGCATCTTATTACCGCCTCCTATTTAGCCGATAACCCTGAACATCATCCAGAGCGCGCGCTATTACATCCCGCTCAACAAGCTATGGTGGACTGTCATGGGTCGCAGTGCGGCTTTTGTACGCCTGGGTTTGTGATGTCGCTGGCAAGTTTATACGAAAATAAACGTTTGCAAAAAAAGTCTCAAAGTCAAAAGACTCTAAGTCAAAATGCTAGGAACAATAGCAATACGGAATTTAGCTATGATGAGATAGTCGCCTCGATATCGGGTAATTTATGCCGCTGTACCGGTTATCGACCAATTATTGATGCCGGTCTGACGATGGAGAAAATCGGTCAAGAGCGAGAAGTGGCTGCTCAAGCTAAAGTACAAGACTTAACGACCAATAGTCTAGCTGTCAATGCTATAGATGCAATGGGAAACAAAACCACACGGGCTGAAGTTGACAACAGTACTGAATCAACCGTGCAAACGACAACCATTAAGCCTGCCCTTAGCTATGGTACGCGGCAGCTGTTTATACCCCAGTCGATTGACGAGCTTAATCAGTTAGTAGCGCTATATCCAGAAGCAATACTTTGGGCAGGAGGTACCGATTTAGGACTAAGTATTACCCAGCGTTTGCTTGACCATGAGACCATTATTCAGCTGTCAGCGGTTAATGAGCTAAAAGTATGGTCGTTGTCTGAGTCAAATAATGCTGAAACGGATAATCTAACGTATAGTTCGAATGATAATAAAATAGCAGCGCAAGCTATAACTCAAGAGCTCACCTTTGGCGCGGGTATGACTTATCAGCAGATGCTGCCGATACTCGAGCACCATTTCCCTGCTTTTGCGGACTTATTTGCCAGAACGGCCTCTCCACAAATTCGTAATATGGGTACGCTGGGTGGCAACGTCGCCAATGCCTCTCCAATCGGCGATTTACCGCCAGTATTATTAGCCCTAGAGGCGCGTATCCATCTGCGTCATTGTGGCTTTACTGATGAAAATAATGATGAGGTTCAGGTTTGCGATGAAATCATCCCGTTAGCGGACTTTTTCTTAGACTATAAAAAGACCAAATTACGCGCAGGAAGCTATGTTGTCGCGGTGCATATACCGCTAATGCAGGATAACCAGCATTTATTTATTCATAAAATCAGTAAGCGTTATGAAGATGATATCTCGGCTTGTTTATTGGCGGCAAGAATTGATTTAGCAGCGGATAATGCAACGATTACGCAAGCAAAAATCGGCCTAGGCGGTATGGCAGCGATTCCGTTATTAGCTGAAAACTGCCAGCAAGCCTTGGCTGGACAGCCTTTAGATATAGCAAGCTTTGCGATGGCCGCACAAGCACTGCCAAAAGATGTCACGCCAATGACGGATGTCAGAGCCAGCCGCGAATATCGGATGCACGTGGTGCAGCGCTTATTAATCAAGTGCGGCAAGCAATTAATAGCGGCAAGATTAGCACAGAGAGAACCCTCATGAGCCATCATTCTAGCCTTTTTGACAGCGACAGTATCCGCCGCGTGCGCCCGCCGAAAAATAAAATCGGCACCTCCGCCAAACACGATAGCGCCATTAGCCACGTGATGGGTACGGCGACTTATGTGGATGATATTTTAAAACCAGAAGGCACTTTGCATCTGGCCGTAGGTAAAAGTACCCATGCTCATGCGCGCGTACTAAGTATGGACTTAAGCGCGGTCAAAGCGGCTGATGGGGTAGTGGACGTTATCACTTTTAAAGATTTGACTGCGCAAACCGATATTGGTGCGGTGTTTGACGGTGAGCCTTTAATGGTGGATAAGGTCACCGAATACGTAGGTCAGACTTTATTTGCGGTGGCTGCAACCAGCCACCGAGTGGCAAAACAGGCGGTGCTAAAAGCGGTGGTAGAATACGAAGCACTGCCGGCGCTACTCACTATCGATGAAGCCTTAAAGCAAGAGCAGTTTGTACGCCCAAGCCACTTTATGCAGCGTGGCGATGCTAAAAGCGCTTTGGGTAATGCCCCTCAGCGTATTCAAGGGCACATTCATATGCTAGGCCAAGAGCATTTTTATTTAGAAGGGCAAGTATGTTACGTCGTGCCCACGGATGATGGCGGGCTTGAGGTGTATACCTCATCGCAGCACCCCAGCGAGGTGCAGCAGCTGGTAGCCGAGGTTACCGACCTACCTTTTCACGCGGTCAGTAGTATCGTGCGTAGAATGGGCGGCGGCTTTGGCGGCAAAGAGACGCAGGCCGCAGCGTGGGCGTGCCTGAGCGCTATCGTAGCCAAGCGCCATAATGTACCGGTGAGCATGCGTTTAGACCGTCAAGATGACATGGTGGTGACCGGTAAACGTCATGAGTTCTCCAATCGTTACGAGGTTGGCTTTGATGAGTCGGGTAAAGTGCTCGGTGTTGATATGCAGCTCTCGGCGCTGTGCGGTTATTCGGCAGATTTATCCGATGCTATTGTTGATAGAGCAATGTTCCATAGTGATAACGCTTATTATTATCCAGCGGCACAAATAGCTGGTCATCGCTGCAAAACCCACACGGTATCAAACACCGCTTATCGCGGCTTTGGCGGGCCACAGGGTCTGATGACCGCTGAATATATGATGGATGATATCGCCTATACTCTGGGTAAAGACCCTTTGCAAGTGCGCCTGACCAATCTTTATCAAAACGGTCAAAGCACCCATTATGGGCAGCCAATTGAGCATTTTGATTTAGCAGCGCTTATGGATAATTTAGCAAAAGACTGTGATTATGCTAAGCGTCGTCAGCACATTATAGATGCGAATAAACAAGCCGAAAAAGACGCTAGCGATAAGCGTTTGGGGATAGCACTAACACCAGTCAAGTTCGGTATCTCCTTTACCGTACAGACTTTAAACCAAGCTGGCGCTTTGGTGCATGTCTATACCGATGGCACTATTCAGGTCAATCATGGCGGTACTGAGATGGGGCAGGGGCTCTATATTAAAATCGCTCAAATCGTCGCCAATGAGTTCGAGGTTGATTTGGATACGGTAAAAGTTACCGCGACTCGTACTGATAAAGTGCCAAATACCTCGCCAACAGCGGCATCATCAGGTACTGATATCAACGGTAAAGCGGCACAAAACGCTTGTATCACTATCAAAGAGCGCTTGCTTGCTTTTGCCGCTGAGCATTTTAAAGTGGCAGCGGACGCCATCAAGTTTGAGCGTAACCACGTACAAATCGCTGATAAAGAAAATCTGAGCTTTGCCGCATTGGTGTTACTGGCGTATCAGCACCGTATCAGCTTATCCTCTACCGGCTATTATAAAACCCCGAAAATATTTTATGATCGCTCCAAAGCGTGGGGTCGACCCTTCTTTTATTTTGCCTTAGGCGCAGCGTGTTCTGAAGTTGAAATTGATACCTTAACCGGCGAATATAAAGTGCTGCGCTGCGATATCTTGCACGATGTTGGGCAGTCGATTAATCCGGCTATCGATATTGGTCAGATTGAAGGCGGCTTTATACAAGGGATGGGCTGGCTGACCACTGAGGAGCTGACTTGGGATAAAAAGGGCAATCTGGCTTCTAACAGCCCTGCCAATTATAAAATCCCGACCTCGCATGATTTGCCCAAACAGTGGCAGGTTAAATTGTTTGACCGCAAAAACAGCGAGCAGACCATTTATAATTCCAAAGCGGTAGGCGAGCCGCCCTTTATGCTAGCGGCCAGCGTGTGGTGCGCCATTAATAATGCTATTGCCAGCTTGGGCGACTATAAGAAAAATCCAGAGCTGACCATGCCCGC
The DNA here is from genome assembly GCF_055699795.1 of Psychrobacter sp. M4. NCBI lineage: Bacteria > Pseudomonadati > Pseudomonadota > Gammaproteobacteria > Moraxellales > Moraxellaceae > Psychrobacter > Psychrobacter sp. M4. Next base: position 1,442,240 of record NZ_CM146740.1, read on the forward strand.
TACGTCCGAGGCGGTATTAAAAGCGGTGATGCGTATGCAAGGCGAGGCGTGGGAGCTAGCGTCGGCAGCAGACCAAGATACGGTTGACACTATTGATACTATCGACAGTCTTAATAATGACGATGAATATAGCGCGGATGGTCATGTAGACAAGGATAATGACATGAAGCCGCAGCAAGTGCCTCATGCCAAAGATACCAACCCGCCCGAATCGATAGGTAAATTGGTTGATGAGCAGCCGGACGCGGTAGAAAATCCTAAGGTATCAACGGCTCGAGGCCCAGCGCACAGTGAATAATTTTGGGTCAACGATGACGCAGCCTATACTGGCGCGCTGGTATGAGGCTTTGGCGCATTATCAGCAGACGGGAGCCGCGCATGTTTTGGCAACTGTCATTGCAGTCAACGGTTCAGCGCCGCGCGAGCTACAAGCTAAGATGATTATCACCATTGATGCTTGCTGCGATACACTTGGCGGCGGTGGTCTTGAGCATGACGTAGTGATCACGGCAAGGCAATTACTTAAAGGGGAGATAGATAGTAATCAACCTAAAAAAAGCATTTCCAGAAGTAAAAAACTTGGAAACGTTGATTCTGACGATACTAAGACTAATATCGATAGCCATACCGACTTTGAAAACCCCAAAGCCGTACGCCGTGATAACGTTTACACCAAGCACTATCCGTTGGGGGCAAAATTGGCGCAGTGCTGCGGTGGTAGCGTCACCGTGATGTTTGAGTGTTTTAACGTGACGCCGCCTTTATCGATTTTGGTCTTTGGCGCCGGTCACGTGGCCGCGGCTTTGATGAGGGTATTGGCAGAATTACCTTGCCAAGTGGACTGGGTAGATAGCCGTGCGGAGCGGTTTGAACCTTATTTACTGGGCAACTCAGACAGCGCTAATTCATCGCAGCAATCTAGCTCTTTTAATAATAAAACTAACCACACTGACTTAGACAATGAAGATTCTACTGCAAATCCGTCCCCCCGTTACCAGCTTCCTGCGCATATCCGTGCGCATATTGATGAAGAACCGGTAGACTTTATCCGCCCCTTTATTGAGCCTGCATTTAAACCTTTATCTAAGCAAGGCGGTCAGCGTTTTATCCTTATTATGACTCACGACCATAACCTCGATTTTGAGCTGGCACGTGCGGCTTTAGATGTCATTGCGGATGCAGAAAACACTATAGATAATGCTAAAACCAATAATGAATCTGCAAAAACCTCCAAAACTCCTTATGTCGGTTGTATTGGCTCAGCGACCAAAGCCAAACGTTTTAAAGACCGCTTACTACAGCGCGGTTATAGTCAGCAACTGGTGGATAAATTAACCATGCCCATTGGGCTACCAATTGGCGGTAAAGAGCCGATGGCGGTTGCGGTATCTATCGCTGCCCAGATTTTGCAGCATTATCATCAAGGTTAATTGACCATATAATTGATTGACTCTAGAAGGGTTACAGTGCTGTTGGTATAGATTTTACGCAGCCTCTGTCTGCGAAGGCACAGCACGCAAGTAAAATCTATACCAGTAGCACGTTGATATTAATGTATTAATTTACTTCTTACCTATTAGAAGCACTATGCCCTACGAGACCTATAAATGACCCTACATATCTACCAAGCGCAGCTGCTGCATTACCTTACTGAAGACGATGTGGCTAAACGCTCAGAAACTGTGTCTAATACTGCTGCTACCCAGTCTGAAACAGCTACTGTTGATAAAACCAGCATTGATAAAAATAGTGTCGATAAAAGCGCTGCTCTTATGCCAGTTATCGCAGGGGTGAACGTTTATCCTGAATATATCGCTGATGGGGCATTGGTTGTCGATGATACGACGGGTTTGATGGTAGATTATGGTCGCAGTGAGACGATATTGGCTGAATATGCCAGTAATATTAATAGCGATGATAAACACAGCGGCGAGCCAGTAGAGATTCACGACTATCAGGATAAGCTGATTATGCCGGGCTTTATCGATACTCACGTGCATTATCCGCAGATAGACATGATTGCCGCTTATGGTGAGCAGCTTTTGGACTGGCTTAATAATTATACCTTTGTGACCGAGGCCAATTTTGCTAATCCAGAGGTCGCCCATGATACGGCGCAGTTCTTTTTAAAGCAGCTACTGGCTAATGGCACCACCAGTGCTTTGGTATTCTCCACCAGTCACCCTGAGTCCGCAGAAGCCTTTTTTACCGAAAGTCAGCGCTTAAATACGCGCATGATTACCGGTAATGTGCTCATGGACCAAAACGCGCCGGCGCATCTGTGCGTGGCCGCCGAACAAAGTATAAAAGATGCGCAAGATTTGATTGATAAATGGCATGGGCGCGGTCGTCAACATTTTGCCATTACCCCAAGATTTGCCATTACTTCAACGCCAAAGCAGCTAAAGATGGCCGGCGAGCTGTATGCTAGTTTTGATAACGTTTATCTACAAACGCATTTGGCCGAAAATCGTGATGAAGTGGCACTCGTGCGTAAACTCTATCCTCATCATAAAGGCTATTTGGATGTTTATGAAGATATGGGATTGCTGGGTCGTTATAGTACTTTAGCACATGGTATTTATCTTGAAACTTCAGAATATGAGAGGCTGCGCGCGACGGGTACGCAAATAGCGCATTGCCCAACGTCCAATTTGTTTTTGGGTAGTGGGCTATTTGATTTGCCTAAAACGTTGAGTTATACCGGCGTCAGTATCGCTACCGATGTGGGCGCGGGCACCAGTTTATCGATGCTGGAGACTTTAAATGAAGCTTACAAAGTTCAGCAATTACAAAACAATCAACTCTCCGCCCATCAAGGCTTATATCAGATTACTTTAGGCAATGCGCAGTCGTTACTACTGGATGATAAAATTGGCAGTTTTATGCCGAATAAGGAAGCGGATTTTGTGGTGCTAGATATGGCAGCGACGCCTTTGTTAGAGCGGCGTATGGCGCAAACCAAAACGCTTGAAGAGCGCTTATTTGTGCTGATGATGCTCGGTGTTGATAGAGTCGTTAATGAGACGGTTGTTGCTGGGTTGAGTCGTTATCGTCGGGGTTCGTCATAAGTTACTAAAATTAAAGTTTTGCAAGGTCATTTTTTATGCTAAAACTATTTATGATACAACTTGGCGGTCGTCCTAAAGGTCGTTTGGTTGAGCAGCACGATATGTTCTTTGGAGTCGCCAATCATGTTAATGAATTGATATCAGATATCAATAGTCATTGGCCTGAGGTTAAAAATAAATGGCACATTGATTCGTATCGTGCTATCACCAAAGTTGATGATTATAGTATCAAATTGGTCGAAACCAACGAATCAAATCATTCAGAAAAAGACGATAACGGTCTAAAATTGTTCTTCATCAATTTAGGCGGCTATCAGCATGGCAGTTTTGAAGAGTTTCATTTTAAATTACTTATTGTAGCGACCAGTCAAGCCGAAGCTATTAAACAAGCTAAACAAAGTGAGTTTTATAAAGCGTTCACTTTTAAAAATAAAGACTCACCTTTTAATGCCGCTTCCCACATCGACGATAAGTTTGAAGTTGATATCGATGATATTTACAACGTTAATGACCTTATCTCAAACGTCCAGCTATTAATTGAACCTATTGCTCAAGATAATTATGAACTTATAAACGCTGATGATAAGGAATATGTCGGCTATCTAAGCATTAAAAACTTAAAAAAGTTGAAATAATATGGCTTTAAATATGTACTTTAAAAACGGTATGATTCGCAAAACGCGCTGCCGAATCCCTGATGATTTAGTACCCACCCTTTATCAGATTCATGATAATGCAGATTTTCCACAATTAACGTGGCTGATTGACAATCTTTATGACAATCCACAGATCGAGCCTGATATTGCGCAAGAACTAGCCGATGAGATGGTCGCGTTTGAGCGCTTAATACTCTCGCTGCGTTTGCCTTTTCCTAGGGTACCACTGCACAAGGTGCAGACTTTCTTTACTGAGGCGGCTAGTAAGCAACAGGTAATTTATACGAGTAGTGACTGAAAAAATCAGTATGCTCTGATCGCTTAGATAGAGCTAGATCATTTTAAGTTTGAGCTTATGACTGATGACATTGAAGAGCTTCTAACCGAGCGTTTTAACAATTGGTGATGCGTTTATAGTTGCCAACTACACATCATAAGCACCTTGAAGCAAGCTCCAATTAGCCCCATAATCTAAGCACTTCCAAACAATAAATAGCCTAAGCAAAATATGTCTGATACTTCAATAGCAATGCCTCATAACGAGAAAAATTCAAAAAACTCCGATAGTAATTTCGCCAGCAGCTCTAACAGCGACTTTGAAAACAACGACTTTGAAAGCTTGCCTGTACTCGTCAAAGACCAGCACTATCTCAGCCGTCTTGAGCGTGAACTGGCACGCGCCGCTGTTTCAAAAAATAAAGCATCTAAAAACCAAGCATCTAATAAAAATGCCAATAACAGCGCGAGTAACGATGATAATGCTGTCGATGATAAGCAAGAGAAACTTGAAAAAGAACTCGCCAAAAAACGCGCCCAATATGACAAGATAAAAACCCGTTCACAGCAAGCGGTACAGGCGCGTATCGATAGTATTCCTGAGAATTTGCCTGATAGACTAAACCTTGATTTGCCGGTCAGCCAACGCGCTGATGATTTGGTGCAAGCGATTATTGATAACCAAGTCATTATCGTGGCAGGGGAGACAGGTTCCGGTAAGACCACCCAATTGCCTAAGCTGGCTATGATGGCAGGGCGCGGTATCACGGGGCAAATTGGGCACACGCAGCCCAGACGACTAGCGGCCAGAAGTGTTGCCAACCGTATCGCTGAAGAGCTGGGCGAGCAATTAGGTAATACCGTTAGCTTTAAAATTCGCTTTAACGAGCAAGGTACGGCTCAGTCGGTGGTCAAGCTGATGACCGATGGTATTTTGCTCGCCGAATTGGGTCACGATAGGTTTTTAAACAAATACGACACCATCATCATCGATGAGGCGCATGAGCGTAGCCTCAATATCGACTTTATTATGGGCTATTTAAAAAAGCTACTACCTAAGCGTCCTGATTTAAAAGTGATTATCACCTCGGCAACCCTTGATACCAAGCGCTTTAGTGAATACTTTAGCTATTATGATAACAAGCTTAAACGCAACGTACCTGCGCCCATCTTTAATGTCGAAGGGCGCAGTTTCCCGGTCGAAGTGCGCTATCGTCCGCTCACCGATGAGCCAGTGACCAGCTCTGATGAAGACAGCTACGATGATTTTGAAGAGAACCTGCCGCGTGCTGTGGTCGCGGCGGTCGAGGAGTGTTTCAGTGATGCACAAGATAAAGGTCATGCCGATCAAGCAGATATCTTGATATTTGCCGCCACCGAAGCGGAGATTCGTGAGCTACAAGACGTACTTGAGCAGCATGGGCCCAAGCACACCGAAGTGTTGCCGTTATTTGCGCGGCAGACTTATGAAGAGCAGCAGCGTATCTTCCAGCCCTCAGGTCGGGGTCGGCGCATCGTTATCGCCACCAACGTTGCCGAGACTGCATTGACCGTGCCCGGTATCCGCTATGTGATTGACTTAGGATTTGCGCGGATATCGCGCTACTCGTATCGCTCGCGCGTGCAGCGCTTGCCGATTGAAGCTATCTCGCAAGCCGCTGCCAATCAGCGTAAAGGTCGCTGTGGCCGGATTGCACCGGGCGTTTGTATCCGTCTGTATTCTGAGGAGGACTTTACCAGCCGTCCTGAATTTACCGAGCCTGAAATTCTGCGTACCAACTTGGCGTCGGTCATCCTACAAATGGCTAATTTGCGTTTAGGCAGTGTTGATGATTTTGATTTTATTGAGCCGCCTGATAGCCGTTTAGTAACAGACGGTCACAAACTGCTTGATGAGCTGGGCGCAATTCCCTCTAAAAGTGAACAGGCTTCTTCGAATCAAAGCGCTAAGTCAAAACGTAAATCAGGTCTCGACCATCTGCGTCTGACTCGCACTGGTCAGCAGATGGCGCGAATGCCCATTGATCCGAGGTTGGCGCGGATGCTGGTCGGCGGTAGCGACTTTGATTGTATGCGTGAGATGCTAATTGTGGTTGCCGCTCTAGCGGTGCAAGATCCGCGTGAACGTCCAGCCAACAAACGCCAACAAGCAGATCAAAAGCATGCGCTATTTCGTCAAGATGACTCCGACTTTTTGTTCTATTTAAGCCTTTGGAAAGCGCTGTTTGAAAAAGACGAGGACGGCAATAAACTGTCCAACAATCAGCGCCGCCAGTTTGCCAAAAAGCATTATTTAAGCTTCCCGCGCGTGCGTGAATGGCATCAAACTCATCGCCAGCTGCTACAAATGGTCACCGAGCTTAAGCTAATTGCTGACAAAGGCAACGGTAAGGATGCGCTTAACAACGATCCTACCAGTGTTGACGATGAGGAAATTAAGGCAGTACGTTATGCGCATTTGCATCGTGCTTTGATGACTGGGTTATTATCCACTATTGCCCATAAGACTGAAAATCGCGGTGAGTATCTGGCCGCGCGTCAGCAAAAGGCCAAAATTTTCCCCTCAAGTACAGTATTTAAACAAACACCGCCTTGGGTGATGGCGTTTCAGATGGTGGAGACCTCGCAAGTGTTTATGCGTAATGTCGCCAAAATAGAGCCGGAATGGATTATCTCGGCGGCGGGCGACTTGCTCAAATACCATTACTTTGAGCCGCATTGGTCGAAGAAAACGGGACGGGTCAAAGCCTATGCCCAGATTAGCCTATTTGGCTTAATAATTGTCAGTAAGCAGCTGACAAATTATGAGCAAGTCAATTTGAGCGAGTCACGAGAAATTTTTATCCGTGATGGTCTAGTCACGGGTAACTTAGGTCGACAAGCGCCATTCTTGCAGCATAATATGGATAAAATTGCCTACGTTGAGCGTATTGAGGATAAGCTGCGTCGCCGTGATTTGTTGGTCGATGAGGAGGCGCTATATCAGTTTTACGATAAAAAAATCCCCGAGCATGTTGCTAGCCGTAAAGCCTTTGAAGATTGGCGCGCTGAGGTGGAGAAGAGCAATAACAAATATCTATTCTTCACTGATGAGGACGTACTTAATAGTCAAGCGCCAACCACTGGTGACTTTCCTGAGGTATGGCAGTTAGGCGATTTACGATTGCCGCTACGCTACGTTTTTGATCCAGCCAGCGACGATGATGGCGTGACCATTCGCGTGCCTCTTGCTGCTTTGCCACAGCTGGATGCTATTGAGCTGTTATGGGGCGTGCCAGGCTGGCGTTATGAGTTGGTATTGCAGTTACTTAGGTCATTACCCAAAGACATTCGTCGTCAAATTGTACCGATACCGGATACTGCCGATAGCTTGTTTGATGAGTTACAAATAGAAGCCGAGCAAGGTTTGCTCAAGCAACTGTGCCACGCGCTGGCTCGTCGTGGCATCATGTCAGTGACCCCTGATGACTTTGACCCGTCCAGTATTGACCGTTATTTGCAGCCACAAATCTCTGTAGTCGATGACAAAAACCGCGTCATTGAAAAAGGTCGTGACCTGCAAACTTTACAAATTCGCCATGCCAGTGAGACCAGTCAAGCGGTGAATGAACAGCAAGGCGTGCATACTGACTTCCCTGAGCACTATAATTTTAGTAAAAACCGCCATAGTGCCGGCGTAGTGATGAAGCAGTTCTCCGCTCTGGTTGCTGATGAGGCTGGGGATGCGGTATCGATTCATCATTATACGGATGTCAATGCCGCCTTAAAAGCGCATCGCACTGGTGTTTTAACCTTAATCAAAGGTAAGCTTGGTGCGAAGAAAAAACAGCTTACCAGCCAAATCGACAAGATATTTAAACTGGCCTTTGCACCCCTTGGCGATATGGAAAAGCTCAAAACCATTGTCATTGATGCCACTTTAGATGCGACTTTAGAGGAGCATTATGTGTTGTTTGACCACAGCACTGACTTGCCTGAAAGTGCGGATAGTGCTGCTGTTGAACTAAGCGAGGAGCTGCCTTTTACTTTCGAAGAATATAGAAAAACTCAAGAAGTTGTTGTCAGTAATTTTTTATTAACCGGTCAAAAAGTCATCAAAACTCTCAAAGAGGTCTATACGCGCTGGCAACGTATTCGCCAAAGTCTGCTTATGCTTGATCGCGAGATATTTGGCGAGTCTATCGATGATATCGAAGACCAGCTTTCGGATTTATATTTAGCGGATTTTATCTACCGTATGGATTATAGTCATTGGCAGCAGTATCCTCGCTACTTGGAGGCATTAGAGGTTCGTATTGAACGCCTTGAGCATAATCTAGAATCAGATATTGAAGGCGTTTACGCACTGGATGTACATATGGAGCGCTTGGTCAATCGTGCAAGCGACGCCGCTATTAGCGAATATCGCTGGATGGTTGAAGAGTATCGTATTCAACTGTTCGCCCAGCCGATGAAAACCCGCATGGCGGTATCGCCTAAGCGTTTGAATAAAATGTGGGATAGAATGAATTAAAAAGCTACGTACTAAAAAGCCATAGGTTTGCCCTTATATTAAAATAAAGCTTTCCTATACTTCTCGTTCTTTCGTAGCTTACGATCGTAAACATGCTTCCTATGAGATCAGCTCAGAAGGAAGCTTTTTATGAATATGGACTAGAGTAGATCTTTTATATTTATAAGGTTGGTAAATAGTGTGCATATAATCTATTAATCTCTACATTCTAACCTCATCGTATCTTTTTAGAATAAAATTATACTTTTTAATTTATCAACAAAAATTAAATTGATTTAGTTTTAATAAAGAACATATAAAATGAGACGATATTTTTTATATAAAATATTAATTGTTTGAGTAGTCAAATTAAAAAGTTATTCTACAAAATTTATAATGCTTACTTTTATGCTGTTATTTTTATATATCAACAACTGTTTGTATTATGGCTATATCTTATAAAAAGTAAATTCCATAGATCAGGATTTGATTTAACTATATATTAAACTACCAAGCATAAAATAATTATTAATTGTTTGACTAAATCCATACAAATACTAGTGAGTTATTACCAATACGATATGGTCATGTTGTATAATGATGTTATAGTATAAATGTAGTTCAAATCTAAAAGTTATAAACAAGGAGGTTTTTATGCCACAACCATCAGGTAAGAAAGTCGCGTTAGTAACAGGGGCTCTTGGAGGTATTGGTACGGCTATTTGTGAAAAACTACTAGCGGATAATTATTATGTTATTGCAACTTTGAGCAAGGATGATCCAGAACGTACAAAAAAATGGTGTGATGATAATGGTTTTGACGCTGAGAGTTTTGAGTTTGTAGCTGTTGATCTAAGTAACCATGAAGTAGCAATGGCAACAATCCAGCAAACTATTGACAAGTACGATAGTATTTATGCTCTTATAAACGGTGCTGGTATCACCCGTGATAGTAGCTTTAAAAAGATGAGTTTCGAGCAGTGGAAGCAAGTGATTGACACTAACTTAACTTCTCTTTATACCATCGTCCACCCGGTCTTTGTAAAAATGCTAGAGCAAAAAGAAGGCCGTATTGTTAATATCAGCTCGATAAATGGACTGCGTGGTCAGTATGGTCAGACTAATTACTCGGCCGCTAAAGCAGGTATTATTGGTTTTACCAAGGCTCTAGCATATGAGGGTGCTCCTTCATCAATCAATGCCAACGTCGTCGCACCTGGTTATACCTATACTCCTATGGTAGAAACTGTACCTGAGCATATTATGGCGAAAATTAAAGAAACTATTCCGATGAATCGTTTAGCTAGTGCTAGAGAAATTGCTGCCGCTTGTATGTATCTTATTAGTGATGATGCTATATTTGTCACAGGAGAAACTATATCAGTTAATGGCGGCCAATATATGTCTTAACTTAAGTATTAATTAAGTTTTATTTGTTACATTACTAAGTATCATTATGAGACGGATAACTTTATAATATCTGCTTCGTAATTACACATATACTAATCACACTCATATGGAGAAATAATATGTCACAACCATCACCTCAAGAACAAATGAAAAATTATATGAATCAATTCAACGGTAATGCTCAAAAAATGTTTGAGCCTTGGACAAAGTTGAATCAGGCGTTTTTAAAAAATGCTGAAATGATGACTGAGTTTTCACTTAACACTATCAAATCTTATTCAGAGATCGGCCTGAAAAACATGCGTCAAGTTTCTGATATTGATTCTCCAGAATCTGCTGAAAATTTTAAAGCCAATCAAGCAGAAATGCTTAATGCTATTAGCCAGCAAATGTTAGCAGACGCTCAGCGTATGACAGAGCTTGGTACTAACATGCATGACGAAGTTATGCGCGTTATGGGTGAAGTTTACGGCGAAACTAATGAGCAGATCCAAGCCAATATGCAGAAAACTGCTGATCAAGCTTCTAAAACGGCTCAAGAATATACTGCAAATGTAAGCAAAATGGCTGAAAAGGCAACCGAGCAGGTTTCAAAGGCTGCTGGACAAGCTTCAAAAGCAGCAAGTTATGCTACTAGCAAAAACAACAGTTCTACTAACGCTAGCAAGTCATCTAACACTGATAGCAACACTACTAGTAAATCAACCAGTAAGTAGCTGTAATTATGATAATTGATAGTGACTTATCATCTGATTAATTATTTTTTAATTTTCTTATTGATTGTCACCAGTGTAATATTATGTAAGCGTCGAAACACTTAAAAGGTGGGGTAGAAAATGTTCTCCCACCTTTTTTCGTTGTAATAGTAGTGTTTATAAACTTGTACCTTTGTAAAAACTAGATATTGATAGGGATACTAATATGAGCAATCAACGGTCTGATAAGGACAATCAAAAATTTGATGATCAAGCGGATAAGTCGTCGACCGAGTCAAATACTCAAGACTACCAAAATAACCAAGACGACTTCAACAATATCTTTAGAAGTTTTGGCCAACAGTATTTAGATCAGTTAAACCAAATCAATCAATTCAATCAGTCTTTATTCAATCAGCCTAGCCAAACTTCAAATCCGTTCGAAGCCAATATGAAGCTATGGCAAGATTCAGTAAATAATTTTAGTCAACTTATGATGCCTAATAGTGCTGAGGACCCTACCTCTCAGCAATCAAACCCATGGCAGAACCTAAATAGTACTGACCAAAACGTTGGCATCCATATAGAAGCTATTAACGAGTTGACTCAAAAGTTTATTAGCGAGACATTAAAACACGTTGGTCACGATTATAGTATCAGTCAATCCATTATGTTTAATCTTATAGATGGTTGGCAACATTTTACTACGGGCGTGACTGATAAAAGGCCTACTGCGTTAGTAGAGCAACAAATGAATCTGTGGCAAGAGCAGTTTCAGCTGTATCAAAACACTTTAATGAATATATCAGGCCATCAAACAGAACCTCTTGTCCGCCCTGAGAAAGGGGATAAACGCTTCAAAGATGAGGATTGGTCAGACAATCCTATGTTTGATTTTTTGAAACAAAGTTATCTGCTCATGGTTAATAGTGTTATGGAGAGTATTGATAACACTGAAGGTATTGATGATAAAAACCGTCAGCGTTTGTCGTTTTTTACTCGTCAGTGGCTAAATGCTATTGCGCCTAGTAACTTCTTATGGAGCAATCCTGAGGTACTACGACTGACTATGGAGTCAGGCGGACAAAACCTGATAAAAGGATTTGAGCAGCTCACAGAAGATATGGAAAAAAGCTCACAGATGCTTAGTATCAGTATGACTGATAGTGACGCTTTTCAGCTTGGCGAAAACATCGCTACCACACCCGGTAAAGTGGTTTTTCGCAATCGTATGTTTGAGTTGATTCAATATACACCGACTACCGCTGAAGTTAACAAACGTCCTTTAGTGATTATACCGCCATGGATCAATAAGTTTTATATCATGGATTTAAGAGAGGAGAACTCATATATCCGCTGGGCATTAAATGAAGGTCACAGTGTATTTGTCATCTCTTGGGCCAATCCAACTCCAGCATACAAAGATGTTGGAATGGAAACCTATATGCACGAGGGTTTACTAGCAGCTTTAGACGTGGTGCAAGAAATCACTGGCGAGCCAGACGCTAATGTCATCGGTTATTGCATCGGTGGTATGCTATTGGCATTGACTTTATCTTGGTTGACTGAGAATAAGCAAGCTGATCGTATCGCTAGTGCAACCTTTTGGGCGACGATATTTGATTTTAGTGATCCTGGCGATTTAGGCGTATTCATCGATGAGCGTACGATCAAGGCTCTTGAGCAAGAAGAGGATCAACAAGGTGTGTTTGATGGTCGTAAAATGGGTCTTGCTTTTAGTTTACTGCGAGAGAACAGCTTATATTGGAATTACTATGTACAAAACTATCTAAAAGGCGAGCGCCCTGTACCTTTCGATCTTTTATATTGGAACTCTGATTGCACCAACGTCACCGCCGCTTTGCATAGCTTCATATTGCGTGAGTTATACGTGGGCAATAAGATGATTAAAAAAGGCGAGCTCAACTTTGACGGGGCAAAAATTGATCTCTCAAAAGTGACTACGCCAACCTACGTTGTAGCAACGCTGCAAGATCATATCGCTAAATGGAAAGGCAGTTACGAGGCGACACAAGTGCTCGGTAGTGATGTCACTTTTGTACTTGGTGAGTCAGGACATATTGCTGGTATTATTAACCCGCCAACAGGTAAATATGGCTTTTATACCCACGAGGATTATGTTGCAGATCCTGATGAATGGTATGAAAAAGCAGAAAAACAGGATGAGAGCTGGTGGCTGCATTGGAGCGACTGGATCGAAAAGCATAGTGCAGGCAAAGTAGATAGTAGACAGCCTGGTATCAAGCATACAGGTAAAGAGTGGCAAGTACTGGGTAATGCTCCAGGCAAATATGTACGTGTCAGGGCGGATGAAGCCTTAGGTGCAGTGGATATATAGTTTCGAATTATTCTTTAACCAAAAAGAGGCTGTATAGTATCCTATACAGCCTCTTTTCTTTGCTGTCACATATATGCTATTTTCTTACTTATTGTTTTATAATGTTATTATCAATCTTGACGTAGGCTACAAACTATATACAATATCTAACATATAAGCTTATTATTTAAACACTGGTTAAAAAGTAATCAAGTGTATATAATATGTGAAAGCTACAATTCTTAAATTGAAACCGGAAATATCTATGTCAGATACCATCAAAGAAAATATTGGAAACCCAAACAAAGCTGAAGTATGGCTCAGCCGTGACAATCCGCATCGGACAATTACAGGTTCTACACCAAACTTTCAGGATCTAATCACTAATCAATTTCGTAAAAGTGAAAGTACTATAGAAGAGTTTACCCGCCAAAGTTCCTATAAAGCAGAAAGTGCCAATTTATTAATAGATGTGACCTCAAAGCATTTACAACAAAATCATCAACAGATTCAAAAAAATGTACAGATACTAAATAATGATATTGACGCCATCACAAACAGTTGGCAAAAGACTTATACCCCAAAGAGACTATGGCAAGAATGGCTAAGCTATAGTGCCGATAGTAGTAAACGCTTACTACAAACCGCTGATGTGCTCAAAGAGCGTGGTGATATTTTTATAGAACATGAATTAGCAGGCGCGCCGCCGGTCTTGGATTATGATTATCAAGTTATCATGGATGCCAGCAACTTTGAACGCCCCTGTAACTATGTTTTACTAAGAATAGAACCACCTGAAGGTATTGTTACCGATGACAATAATCGTCCTTATATTATTATCGATCCTAGAGCGGGGCACGGCGCTGGTATCGGCGGCTTTAAACACGAAAGCCAAGTCGGGGTCGCTCTTAATCAAGGGCATCCGGTCTACTTTGTAGCATTTAAACGTCTGCCAGAGCCCACACAAACTATTGCTGATATCACTTATGCTGAGGGTAGGTTTGTTCGTGAAGTAGAGAAAAGACACCCAAATGCAGAAGAGCCGGTCATTATTGGTAACTGTCAAGGCGGCTGGGCTGCGCTCATTTTAGCGGCAACCAATCCAAATATTACCGGTCCTATTGTGATGAATGGCGCGCCTGTTTCAGCTTGGAGCGGAGAGGTTGGGATTAATCCTATGCGCTACAAAGCTGGTGTCAATGGTGGTACTTGGCTATCTATGCTTAGCGCTGATCTGAATAATGGCGTATTTGATGGAGCGGCACTGGTTGATAATTTTGAAAAAATGACCCCTTATCGTAATTATGTGGGCAAGTATTACGATCTATATAAAAACCCACAAGCCAACCGTAAGCGTTTTCTTGATTTTGAGCGCTGGTGGGGTGGTTTCTTTTTGATGAATGATAAAGAGATCGAATGGATCGTAGAAAATATCTTTATCGGTAATCGCCTTGCACGCAATACTGGACAGTTAGAAAAAGGGGTGAATATTGATCTGCGCAATATAAAAGCCCCAATTATTGCTTTTGCCTCACGCGGTGATGATATTACTCCGCCGCAGCAAGCATTGTCATGGATCTTAGACGCTTACAGTGATGAGAGAGATGTTGAGGTTTGTGGTCAACGTATTATCTATATGATTCACGAACAAGTGGGTCACTTGGGTATCTTTGTCAGCTCAAATATAGCCAATCGTGAGCATACCGGTATTGCCTCAATTATGGATATGATTGAAGTGCTGCCACCCGGTCTGTATGAATTAGACATTGATCATATTGAAGGAAAAGGACAAGAGAAGACTTTTACCGTTGATTTAAAACGTCGTACTTTTGAAGACTTAAGTCAAGCGATAGGAGAAAATCGCACGGATGAAGAAGCCTTTAAGGCGGTGCATCGCTACTCTATGTCGCAAGCCCAAGCTTATGAGCATAACTTGCGTCCACTAGTGAAAGCTATGAGCAATGAAACTTCTGCTCAACTGTTACGTAGCATGCATCCACTGAGACTACAAAGAAGTTTATGGAGTAGTAAGAATCCGCTAGCCGTAGCGACCAGTAATTTGAACAAGGTAGTCACCAATACAGTCGGTGTAAAACAGAATCAAGACTTTGTCCCTACCCAAAAAACTGAAGAAACCCATCGTCCCTCTGATGTTTATGCACAAATAAAATTACCAGCTATCGAGTCTTTGCAGCAAGATAATCTGTTCTTGCAAGTAGAGAAGATGTTTATGGATAGTGTCAGAATGACCCTCGACTTTTGGCGAGATTGGCAAGGTAGATGTACAGAGAGTCTATTCTTTGGAATTTGGACGATGCCATGGTTTCGTCAATATGGTCAATCAGTAGGCTCACGTCGTCTCTTGGACAAAGACGACCTACGCGAGTTGCCAAAGGTTGAGAAGGCACTGACTAAGATTGCCGAAGGTGGTTTTAGCCAAGCGGTAGTACGTATGCTAATTTTGAGCAACATCGTGGCTGACAACAACATAGACCGTGATCAGCTTATGCGTTTGACGGAAGTGTTGACTGAACAAGAACCCTTTACTGACTTATTACCAGCTGAACTGGCCGCCATGATACATACTCAGACGCTTATCGTGCGCTTTGCTGAAGATGAGTCTATACATGCATTGAGCACTTTAATAAAAGACAAATCTGAGCGTATCAAAGCTCTTAAATTAGTGCGTTACGTGGTGGGTAATAAAGCAGAAGACCGCAATCCTGCTACCTTATCTATCATTCAACGTATTAAAGCTGCACTAGACTTAAAAGATGCTGATATCAAACCTTAAACCTTCAATAGGAAGTTTGAGCACAGATCTAAGCATCGACACAAAGTTATAGATAGAACCGACGCAATAAAAATGAAGGCGAATGTGACCAAGCGTATAAACAGCTATTAAGTTTATGCTTTTGGTTACATTCGCTTTTTGTTGGTTCAGTAAAAACTATCACTACTAATAACTTCTTCCCCTAATGCTGCCAATACTTTATCGCCTCTGCCTCTGCCTCTGTCATCAATCATGCTCATCTGACCGTGTATCCGTGCGCGTCCGAACCCTCTTTTAACCCTTTTTCACTACTAGACTTTTCTTTGCCTTAATCTACTGTGAAAGTTCATCTAGTCTCACCAGTATTCGTACGTAATACTTAATAAAATTCAACTTACGTCCATAATAATATAATCACTAATAAACAGTAGTTTATTAGTGATTATATTCTAACTTACAGTATTTAACTAACATAGTATTAAAAAAAGTACAGAAAAAGTAAGTAAAAGTTAGTTATTTATAATTAACCGTCTGTAAGTAAGGAGTCATGAAAGATGCCTTCACATAAAGAGTATAGGGATTATAATATTTTAATGGATGATTCTTACAATATTAATCCCTAAAAAAATATTTTATTGAAATATTGTCAACTTTATGTATAATCTATCTATAAAATAACTGATATTTGTTTATTTTTATCTTATCGCTTTGTATGACTACTTTGCTGATTAACTATTCTATTTTTTCCTTAGTGAATAATAATGTGCCCCTTATGAACTATATTAACTACGTCAAGCTCCGTACTATAAGCTCGCTTGTGATAATGCTGAGTACCTCTTCATTTTTAATAGCTTGCGGATCAGCAGCGAAAAAAGATGCTAAACCAGTACTCAGTAAATCTGTTGTGACAAATACAGTTATTACTAAAAGTCAGCTTGATGAACCTTCATTTGCATATCTTGTTGACTCAACAAAGGTAGGTAACACTAGGCTACTCTCATCAGAAGCATGGCTAACCATAGCAAAAGACAATTTCCAATCAAAACACTACGCGCGAGCACTCAGAGCTGCTAACGAAGCTCTAAGTGTGGATAACAAGCTTGTAGCAGCACGTCAGCTCGCTATGCTATCAGCAGTTAAGGTGACTGAAAATAGTATTGACTCCTACCATGACAATACACTGATGAGTAATAGTGACAAAGATAGGTTTAAAAGTTCATTAACTAGCATGACAACTTTAGTTAATGCTTCAGATGACTAGCTCATTTTTGAAATGAAGCTATTTTAAAGTAAAGCAGTTTCAAAACAGTAGCATCTTTGAGTGAGCAAAAACATTGATCCACTATCATCAATATTCAACCAATAGTGAGCAACGATTTGTGATGAACTTTATTAAAAAAAATATTAGAAGCATTATCAAACCATCTACAGCTATTTTGACAGGGCTAGTTACTATGGGGGTAGCTATGAATACGGCACATAGTGAGCTGTCCATTCAGGAAAAAGACCCAAAATCGAGTATTGTCAATCAGTATGCAGCGCTTAAAAATACTGATGCGAAATCTCCTAAACTTCATGCACTTATTACTGATCTAAACCAGAGAATCGCCCTTAATCCAAAAGACTCCCTAGCATGGGAGATTCTGGCACAAATCTATTATAACAATGGCTATTACGCTTACGCCGTTTACGCAGCAAGCGAAGCAGTAGATTTAGGTCAGAGCACGCCTAAGCTTAAAAAAATATTGCTAAATAGCAGTGCGATTGTCTCAGAGAGTCAATTAGAGGCTGAGTACTTAACCGATGATGTCGATGCCGAATTTTTAAAAGACTATCAGTATGCACTCAGCAAAATATACGGTGAGGTTTATGGCTTTAATTACGATGAGTCATTACCAAAGCCGCCAGCGCCTATTGTCAAACCTAAAGCTGTTAAGACGAAGAGTAAAATAAGTGCTCATCGTCGTACGCCAGTAAAGAAAAAGGCACGATCTGCTCCTGTTAAGAAAAAGGCAGCAGTAAAACCAAAAGCTACACCAAAAGCATCACCTATCAAGAAACCAACTCCTTCTAAAAATAGCAATTCCAAAGCTACTGATCCGTTCAGCATATTGCGCTAATTTCCATATCGCGTAAAAAATAGCAATTATTGAGGTAAATTTTATGGCAAAGCAAGATAGCGTACAAAAAAAACTGGCAAAAGTTCGCGCCCCAAGGGTGCATCTTACTTATGACGTCGAGGTTGGTGACTCAATAGAATCAAAAGAGATTCCATTTGTAGTCGGGGTGTTAGGAGAATTCTCAGGTGATTCTAAGCTTGAGCAGCCGCGCTTAAAAGACAAAAAGTTTGTCGAAGTCGATCTAGATACCTTTGATGAGGTAATGGCAGGACTTGCTCCGCGTGCTACCTTCCGCGTTAACAATGATTTAAGTGATAAAGGTGGCGAGTTTGCCGTTGATTTAGCTTTTAACAGTATCGATGACTTTCGTCCTGAATCTGTGGCTAACCAGATTGAGCCTTTAAAGCAGTTGGTACAAGCACGCGATCGCCTAGCAGATTTGCGTAACAAAATATCAGCTAATGAGAAGCTTGAAGATTTATTAGATGATGTTTTAAAAAACACTGAGCAAGTCAAAAAGATGGCTGAACAAAACCAAACTGATAGTGAGGTATAAAGGATGAGCGCTCAAGCCCAACACAATGCGGTAGCAGATACTGCAGATAACGAAAATTTTGATTTGCTCGAACAGATCGTTGATAAAAGTAATATTGCCAAATCAGACGATGAAAAAAACCGCGCTAAATCGCAAATCGCTGAGCTGGCCAACGAAGTCATGCAAGGCACAGTGACGTTGTCAGACAACCTAGCCGCCTCAATCGATGCACGTATTGCCCAGATTGATGCGCTGATCTCTAAACAGTTAACGACAGTGATGCATGCGCCTGAGTTTCAAAAACTAGAATCTAGCTGGCGCGGTTTGCACTACTTATGCAGTCAAACGCCGTCTGAATCAATGCTTAAGATCCGCATGCTTAATACGACTAAACGTGAGCTAACCAAAGATTTCCAGTCTTCAATCGATTTTGATCAAAGTACCTTATTTAAAAAGATATATGAAGAAGAATTTGGTAGTTTTGGTGGCGAGCCGTATGCCGCTATCGTTGGCGACTTTGAATTTACGCGTCAAAATGCTGATATGTACCTACTCGAGCAGTTATCGCATGTAGCCGCTGCTGCCCATGCACCATTTGTGTCCGCTGCTTCAGCTGAGATGTTTGGACTGGACTCCTTTACTGATATTGGTCGTCCGCGCGATTTATCAAAGATATTTGAGACCGCAGAATACATACGTTGGCGCGCTTTTAGACAATCTGAAGATGCTCGCTACGTAGCGCTTACGGTACCTAGTTTCTTAGGTCGCCTACCGTACAATCCAAAAGACGGTACGGTGGTTGAAGGCTTTAACTTCGTTGAGGAAGTTTCAGGCAACGATCATAGTGACTATCTATGGGTCAATGCCGCGTACGCTTTTGCTTCACGCTTAACCTCAGCTTTCTCAGACTACCGCTGGTGCGCGGCTATTCGCGGCGTAGAAGGTGGTGGCTTAGTTGAAGGTTTACCTGTACATACCTTTAAGACTGATGAGGGTGATTTAGCGCTCAAATGTCCAACCGAGATATCGATCACTGATCGCCGCGAAAAAGAGCTCAGTGATTTAGGGTTTATTCCTCTAGTTCACTGCAAAAACACCAACTATGCTGCCTTTTTTGGTGCCCAATCCGTACAAAAAGCCAAAACTTATCAGAACGATGACGCTAATGCCAATGCCGTATTGTCGACTCAGCTCCAGTACATTATGGCGGTATCCCGTATCGCTCACTATCTAAAGGCGATGATGCGCGATAAAGTCGGCAGCTTTTTAGCCCCCGGTAATGTCGAGTCTTTTTTGAATGATTGGATATCACGTTATGTCTTATTAGACGACGGTGCCTCACAAGAAGCCAAAGCTCAGTACCCGCTGCGCGAAGCTTCTGTACAAGTTGTGGAAGTACCAGGCAAGCCTGGTGTCTACAAGTCAGTGGTCTTTTTGAGACCACATTTTCAGCTTGACGAATTATCTGTTTCTTTGCGTTTGGTCACACAGCTACCGCAAGCCAGTAACAGCTAATCGTCTATTAAAATCCAAAGTTAAATGTTAACTTTTAAATTGAGGTACGTAATATGAAAGATATTTATATTCAGTTTCGTGGCAAGTACAAGATTGATGGCGAGTCACGTGATAGCGAGCATAAAGGCTGGCTTGAGGTAAACACTTGGGATCACCTGATTCGTCAACCTAAGTCAGCGACTGCCAGCAGCGTTGGTGGACATACCTCTGAGCGCTGTGAACACTCTGATATGACGTTCATGAAAGATCTGGATTCGACCAGTCCTAAGTTATGGGAAGCTTGTTCAGCGGGTTACACTTTTGATGAAATTCAAGTTGATTTTTACCGTGCCAATGGCGACAAACGAGTTAAATATTTGGAAGTTAAGCTTAAGCATGCCCTTATTGCTAGTGTTGAGCCTACTGTACGTGCAGAAGGGGTGCCAATTGAAAAAGTAGGCATCAAATATGCAGCAGTTGAGTGGACTTATACACAGCAAGATATTGATGGTACGGCAAAAGGTGCGGTAACTAAGAAGTGGTCACTAGCGAACAATACCGCTACTTATACTGCTTAATAACCAATAAATTTTAGGCAGTTTTTATCGTGATGTATTTGTTGTAATTAAAAAGAAAGGTTTAGATGTAGGCCTTTCTTTTTTTGCTTCATACCTTTGATTAATAGTAATAATAAAAAATAGTGGTAGTAACAATGAAATATGGTACGAAAGGAATTGGCTTTCGCCCCAACTTATTTGAGCAGTTATTTGATGACAATCCGCGGCAAATGACTCAAGAGTTGGTAGTACGGCGTCTGAATATTGATGAGCTAAAGTCTTCTGTGGCACAGGATCTAGAGTCTTTATTAAACACCCGCTGTGTGGTGTCAGATCAGCTGCAAGATTATCAATACGTGCGCTCATCAATATTAAACTTTGGTATTTTAGACTTTGTAGGATTAAGCAGCGCCAACCCTGCTGACTGTGATTATATTTGCAGGCAGATCGCGCAAACGGTAGAGCAACAAGACACTCGTCTTAAAAATGTCAGGGTATCACTAGATATTGGGGCTATTGATGTCAATCAGCTGTGCTTTTCTATTGAAGCATTGCTCAAAGTTTATCCGGCCCAAGAGCTGGTCAGTTTCGATGCGTTTTTTGAACCAAGCTCACAGCGTTACCAAGTTAAATAATTCATATTTCGTTCATACTTGTCGCCATATCTATATATGGCAGCAATTAACAACTACTGAGGTATTATGGACAGTCTACTTCCTTATTTTGAGCATGAGCTTAGCTTATTTAATAAGCAGTCAAAAGAGTTTGCTAAAAAATATCCAAAAATAGCCAACCGCTTATTAATGGGGCAAGATACGGTAGATGATCCGCATATTGAACGGCTGATACAAGCGTTTTCACTCATTAGTGCCCGCATTAATAAAAAACTAGACGACTCCTATGCTGACTTTACCGAATCCTTATTAGAAGTTGTCTATCCCGATTATCTCAAGCCTTTCCCTTCTGTCTCTATTGCCCAGTTTAATCTAGGAGTGCAAGGCACTGCCATGACTGAGGCTGTACAAGTTGCTAAAGGGACTTCTTTTTTGACCCAAAAAGTCAGTGGCACGTCTTGTCAGTTTCAGTCCACTCAAGATGTTACTTTATTACCGCTACAGATCGATAGAGTCAGCTTTGAAACCCACCAAGAGGTTTATGACGATCAGCACGGACTGCTCAACGGTTGTATCAGTATTAAGTTTAAAGGACTAGGTTCAAGCTTTGACTATCAGGCCTTATTGCAACATGCTATTGAGGTTTATATTGATGAAGATGCCAGTCAAGGCACCAGTCTTTGGGATATTTTATGGTGCGATGTCAAACAAAGCCATATTCATGGCCGGCAGGTTCATAAAATTAAGGGTAGTCCTTTTGAGATCACAGGTTTTGATCCTGAGCAGCAGATCCTGCCCAGTCACCGAGTCAGCAACGCCGCTTCTGCCTTATTAAAAGAGTATTTTTATTGTCCAGAGAAGTTTAATTTTTTGCGCTTAAACTTCGCTCAAAGCTGTCCTACGCTAAAGATTGATAATAATGGCTTTGAGATTCGCTGTTATTTTAAAATCGATAAGAAAAACACCATTCGCCTAAAAAACCTGCAACAACTTAGTGCCAGTAGTATCAAGCTATTTTGTACGCCGGTAGTCAATTTATTTAAAACCGCCGCCAAGCCTATTCAAGTGACGCATCGCTCTGTTTATTATGATTTAGTGCCTGATACTCGCGCGCTGATTCAGCATGAGATCTATGAGGTGACCAAGGTCATTGAGTCAAAGCAGGTGAATAACCGTTTATTGCAGCGTGAATATCATCCTTTTTATGCTCTAAATCATTATGAGCAGCACGATGAGGGGCGTTATTACCATATCAAGCGTGATAAGGACATGGCAGAGTTTAAGCAAGGCTTTGAATATCAGATTATGTTTGTCGAAAAGCAGCGCGAAGATCTAGCAGGTGCCGCTAGCATGAGTGCTTCTTTGCTGTGTACTAACAGAGATTTGCCTGCCCAAATAGCTTTTGGTCAAAGCCGCGGTGATTTATTCAGTGAAGGAATGACTGGTTTTAGTAGTTTATCACTGCTTAAACAGCCCACCAGAACCGCGCGTTTTGAGTATACCGGTGAGGAGCGTTGGCGTCTAATCTCCTTGATTAGCCTGAACTTTTTATCATTAGCAGCTCAAGATGCTGAGCTGATGAAAGAGTATTTGTCACTATACGATATTACGCAGTCTGCAGCAAACAAGCAGCTGATTGAAGGGATTGTGTCGGTCACAACCAGTATCAAAGCCCAGCGTATTCAGCGCTTGCCGCAGCCAGGGTTTGTGCGCGGGACAGTGATTGATATTCGTATTAACCAAAAGCATTTTGCCAGCGTAAGTATTCGTCAGTTTGCGCATCTGCTGGCTCATGTATTTGGCTATCATGCCAGTCTAAACAGTTTCGTTGAAGTCGCTATTAGCAATGCCGTAACTAAAGAGGAGATATACAGATGTCAGCCCCGCAGTGGTCTCAGTCCTCTTATCTAACTGAGCTGGTTGCCGCGCCGCAAAGCTACGAGCTGTTGCAAGCGCTGCGGCTAATCTCTCATGAGGCAAGCCTTGGTCATACGCCTATCGAAGTGCGCTTTCGAGCCTCTTTATCATTGGCTTATCCACTGGCTGAGATTGAGTCAATGGCGCTGGTTGCCCAAGATAGTATGGATAGTGGTGTCAAACAACTGGAGATTTATCCTACTGTCATTGGATTGACAGGGCCATTATCTGCTTTGCCAGCGATGTATACCGATCAAATAGCTGCGCGTGTTAACCACAGCAAAGATAAAGCAGCGTCGGCATTTTTGGATTTATTTAATCACCGTTTAACTGACTTGTATGTACAGGCCAGCTGGTTTTATAACTTACCGTTACAGTACGAGATTAATAATAAAAAAGACAGCTATTTACTGAGCCTACGAGCATTGGCGCGCCAGCCTAAAAAATTGACCACTATTGACAGCTTGATCGCTTACGCTGGCATGATAGCGCCAGGACGCCTGACCGCGGATCAACTGGCGCACGTACTATCACACTTTTTAGACAGCGAGGTGAGTGTACAGCAGTTTGTCCCCGAATGGTTTGATTTGCCAGCTAGCGAGCAAACCGCGCTTGGCAGTCAGTATGCAGAGCTTGGCGTGTCCGCCTTTTGCGGCGCGCGCGCAGTACAGTTTGATAGCAAGATACGAGTGGTATTTCATAAACTTGAGGCCAAGCGCTATCTGAGACTGTTGCCGGCAGGTGATATGTACCAAGTTATCGTTGATTTTATTCGCAAGTGGTGCGGCGTCTGCTTAGCAGTCGAGATGCAACTGGAGCTTGATAAGCATTATATCAAGCCTTTATCACTAGCAGAAGATGGTTTTGGCGGCTTAGGGCGCGGTGGGTTTTTGGTAAGTAAACCTGCCAGCTCCGATCATGATGAGACACGTTATGTGCTGCCTATTCAGTGATAAAAGTTTTAGCTCAGCGATAAAAGCCATTAACGAGCCGCAATAAATTTATAACGAACATTTAAGAGAATAGTAGAGGAAGCCACTTATGAGTCAGTTAAAAGCCGTTATCACCCGTTTAAGTCCCAGCTGTCGCCAATGTTTGCAGCAGGCGGCTAGATTGTGCATCGATAAAGGTCATCGTGAAGTCGATATCATGCATCTACTGCATGAGTTGATTGCAACGCCGCATAATGATGTAGATCAGATACTAAAGTTCAATAAGATCAGTCCCCAGTCGTTGTTACTTTCTTTAGCAGACTTGCTTGAAACCTTTAGCCTTGCTACAGGTATTACCCCTGTGTTTAGTCAGCGTTTGATAGCACTGCTTGAGGACTCATGGGAGCTGGCAAGTAGTCAATATAGCAGTCAGCATAGTGGTACTCACAGTAGTGGGCTTGAGATACGTTCAGGTCATATTTTGCTCACGCTATTGACGCATGAGCGCTATCAGTCGCTCCTTAAGACGCTTCCTGAACAGCTACAATATATCGATCGCTTTACCCTAAAAGATGATTACGAGCGTCAATGTGCGGGTAGTACCGAAGGCAGTGGAGCGACTACAAGCAGCAAAGCTAAGGCGGATGAAGGAAGCGGGCGGCAAGCAGAGGTTGAGAGCACAGCGCCTGATGAATCGACTGATCAGCTGACGCCAGCACTAGATAAATATACGTATGATTTAACTGCCAAAGCTCGTGCTGAGCACATTGATCCTGTTATTGGCCGCGAGTTTGAGATTCATCAGCTGATCGATATCTTGATCCGCCGCCGGCAGAATAATCCTATCTTGACGGGTGAGGCCGGCGTGGGTAAAACGGCAGTGGTTGAAGGCTTGGCGCAAAAGATCGTTGAAGGTCAGGTGCCTGATCAGTTAACAGAGGTGGCTATACACAGCTTAGATATGGGCTTGCTACAAGCGGGCGCCAGCGTGAAAGGTGAGTTTGAGAATCGCTTAAAACAAGTCATTGAAGAGGTGCAAGCATCGACAAAGCCGATTGTCTTATTCATTGATGAGGCGCATACGCTTATAGGGGCAGGCGGGCAAGCGGGTCAAAACGATGCGGCTAATCTGCTCAAACCAGCACTAGCGCGCGGTGAGCTTAGAACCATTGCTGCCACTACTTGGTCGGAGTATAAAAAGTACTTTGAAAAGGACGCCGCCTTATCGCGCCGCTTCCAAGTCGTTAAGGTCGACGAGCCAGATATTAATACCGCTGTGGCGATGATCCGTGGTCTTAGTGCCAAGATGCAAGATCATTTTAATATCTTAATCGATGACGATGCCCTACAAGCAGCGGCCGAGCTCTCAGCACGTTATATCAGTGATAGACAGCTGCCTGATAAAGCGGTAAGCGTGCTCGATACCGCCGCTGCGCGCGTGAGCCTATCAAAAACGGCTATGCCCAATCAGCTTGATCGATTGCATGCAACCGATAAACAGCTTAAGCAGCATATCAACACGCTTAGTCAGCAGCTTGAGCGTATCGGTAGCGTTGATGACAAAGAAAAGATCAGTCAACAAATAGCACTACTAGACGCGCAGCGTCAAAGCAACCAGCAAAAAATTACTGATATGACCACAGGCTGGCAAGCACAAAAAGCGCTGACTGATAAACTCGATGCGATTAATCAGCAGCTCACAGCGAATACTGAAAAGAGCCATGAGCTGACTGCAAAAGAGCGCTTAGAGAAACAAGCTGAATATCAAGCGACCGAGCAGGCCCTAAAACAAGCGCAAGAAGCGCATCGTCTGGTTCATGCCGTGCTTGATCGGCAAGTGATTAAACAGATTATTTCGGACTGGACGGGTATCCCCCTCAACGACATGGCAGGCAATGAAAAAAACCATATCTTAAGCTTAGCTGACACCCTGCAAAGCCGGGTCATAGGTCAAGATCACGCCATCAAAGCCATCGTCAAACGTATCCATACCGCCAAAGCACGCCTCGATGATCCTAATCGTCCGCAAGGGGTATTTATGCTGGTAGGGCCAAGCGGCGTGGGTAAGACCGAAACTGCTTTGGCATTGTCTGAGGTGTTATACGGCGGCGAGCGCAATTTGATCACCATTAATTTATCAGAATATCAAGAAGCCCATAGCGTAGCTTCATTAAAAGGATCGCCCCCAGGCTATGTAGGTTATGGGGAAGGCGGGGTATTAACAGAAGCCATTAGACGCCGTCCTTATAGCGTGTTATTGCTGGACGAAGTCGAAAAGGCGCATCCTGATGTTCTAGATTTATTTTATCAAGTGTTTGATAAAGGGGTTATGGAAGATAGTGAAGGGCGACTGATTGATTTTAAAAACACCCTGATCTTATTGACCAGCAATGTGGGCTCATCGGCTATTATGCAACAGTGTATCAATACTGATCCCAACAATACTGACTTTAGCCTGCCAGATAGTGAGACGCTCAAACAAGCTATTAATCCGCAGCTATATAAAGCGTTTAAACCGGCGTTTTTGGGTCGTCTCACCACTATCCCTTATTATCCACTAACTGACGACGCGCTGGCTGAAATTATTCGTCTCAAGCTTGATAAGATCACCAGCCGTATTCGTGATAATTATGATGTGCCTTGTGATATCGATCCTGAGGTCATTGAGCTGATTTTATCGCGTTGTTGTGAGGTCGACTCTGGCGCCCGTAATGCCGATGCGATTATCAGTCATACCTTACTGCCGCAGCTGGCAGGTAAGCTTTTGGCGCATGATGACAGTCAAAGTAAGCTCAAAAAGATTACCGTATTCGTCAATGACGAGGACGAGTTTGCTTATCGCCTAGAGTGCGACCCTATCGTCGCGCTCAACCAAATGGCCCAGTCTAGTGAGTCTAATGATGAAGCTGAGGACACCACTAAAAATAAAGCAGCTAACACAGCGGCCAAAAAATCAGTTGTAAAGAAAGAAACAACGAAGTCTACGGCGACTAAAAAAAACACCAAAGAGAAAACGAGTATAGCGAAAACGACGACAAAAAAGCCAGCTGCTAAAGCCACTACAAAAAAGTTTAGCAATAAGGAGGTATTATAATGAGTGCTGATCATGCATCGTTTACTGGCTCACTTAGTAGCTCATTTAGTAGCATAGACACACTAATAACTCCTATTGCCGATAGTCATCATGGCGTGGGCGAGGATTTAACCTTTGATCCTCGCATGGATGCCATTATCGCTGCTCGTAAAGAGGACGATCCACTCTTAGCGCAAGGCAACTGGGTCACTGAGCTCAAAGTCGCTGATTGGGACTTTGTCAAAAACCAATGTGCAGACTTACTAAGCCATACCAGTAAAGACATCAAGCTGGCATTATGGTACGTCGATGCGCTCAGTCACACTGATCATCTGGCTGGTATCAGTCATGGACTAAGTCTGCTACAAGCGCTCAATGACGAGTATTGGTTGACCATGTATCCCTCGCTAGATGGCGAAGATGACAGCATGGATATTAGGGCAGGGCTGCTGTCTTGGTTCGTGAAAACGCTAACTGATGATCTAAAGCAGCTACCGCTCTCTGATAATAAAACGGGCAATTACAACTATAACTACTACTTAACCGCTCGGGATCACGACAAGCAGCGCCAGCAAAACCCAGAGAGTGAAATCAGTAGCGAGTTTACACTTAGCGACTATAATCAAGCAATAAAAAGCAGCAGTGAGCACTGGCAGCAAACGCTTATGATTGAGCTTAGCACTATTACGGCGCAGTGGCAGGAACTGACTGATCAGCTCAACGATCTGATGGGTATGGACGCGCCAGTCTTTGCACCCGTAACCGATCTATTGACAGCGCTTACTCAGCACCTAACGCCTTTGCTCCCTGAGACATTTGAGAATGCAGATCTTGAAGACAGTAACACTGATCATCAAACAGACGACAGGGCAGCTGTAGACCATAGTGATCAAGTTCTAGCAAACTCAATACCTACTGGCTTTAATCCTAAAAGCCGCGATCATCAAAGCAATCGTCGCCAAGCGCTTAAACTATTAGGCCAAATTCAGGACTACTTTGCTACCAACGAGCCGCACAGTCCCGTAACCTTCTTGCTTGGTCGCGCCATCGATTGGGCTGATATGCCCCTTGATCAATGGCTCGCTCATATCATAAAAAGCGAAGATCAGCTGGCGATGCTTTCTGACATGATAGGTATCAAGCCTAAGCGTGAGTCATCTGAAGAGGAGTATTGAGTCACTCCTGCTTTTCGCTGCTATCTTGCTTGTCCACTAGAGCGGTGACTATTAGCCAGTAGCGTTCCTGTTATCTCGATAACACTCCTAGCTAAGTCACCGCAATCTAGTAGTCAAGCAAGTATATCTGCTACACTCAGGGCTAGCGGTGGCATCTATTTTTTGCAGATAGTGGTCGTGATTAGAGTTTGTATGCTAAATTATGATAAAAACCACCCGAAGGCTGTTAAGTAGAAATAATAATAAATTATCCTTTCTCACCCTCAAACTGCCAAATCACCTCGCCCCAATCATTGTTAGGGTAATCTGGCATAATGTCACCTTGCTTAAAGTAAGCTCGGCTGTTCTCTTTAGCTAAAGTGAACCAGTAGCCTGGTTTGGGGCAAGGCTGATTTGCTGGACAACGTCCTTTGGCTTGACTGGTGATCTCAGATTTAGCGGTAGGCTGGTTTTCGTAGTAAGGCGTCATGTCTTCGCCAGCCTCTTGACGCCCCATAAATTCATCGTAGGTTATTTTATAGGGATCAATGGATACAAACTTACTGGTATCAATACCTGTCTTCTCTAGTACAAGGGGTAGGGTGTAGTCGGGCTGATCTTGTTGGATGTTTAAGCCCATCTCTAATGCTTGGGTCTCTGATTGTAATCTTGCTAGCGGTAAATCCTTGTATTCTTCTGGATAGTATTGATCCCAACTATTTCTGTTTACGGAGTCTACCATCTGTTGCACTAACTCTTTTTCACTAAGAATATCTAAGTCCATCAAATAATATCGGTTGTTTGTGGCAGGGTCGGTTTGCCTGTTGTAACGTATATCCATAAAAACATCTGTACCATGGCGTAGTTGCCATGTATGTATATCATCTAGTTGCATCCATTCTTCAAAGGTGAGAGGGTAAGTAAAGTCTAAATTTAAATCGCTTGTATGATCCGCAATTGTAAAATCAAAGCTGTCTTGTTTAAAAAGACGTGGAGATCCAATACTATAATTAAAAACCCATCCTTTATTCTCAAGCTCATCAAATAAAGTCATAGTTTGATCGTAGGCTTTTTCGTCAGTAATATTATTACTTTCATCACGAAGAAAAAAAGATATGGAAAGAAACTCTAAAGAACGGTCATTATCTTTGAGGTTATCTAACCCCATAACCGTAACGACATTATTTAAAGTTATTTGCCCATTAGGATAAATAAAGGTGGTGGTTGCCATGTTAGAAGTAGGAAAGTTATAGCCTTGAAACGTAACTCCCATAGGCTGAGCATCGTTTTCTTGAAACGCTGTATATTCAGGATTGCTCTCATACAATGCTTTTGCAGTTGTATTTAAAACAATCTCTAACGGTTTATCAGGCATAGTGACCTCTGGTTCGGCTTGGCAAGAAGTAGCCGTTAAAATAATGGAGATATAAAAAATAAAATAAGTTAATTGTTTAAACATACTCATCTACTTATCTAATTAAAATTGACCCAACGGTCTGCCTTGTTGTACCAGCCTGCCATGGTTCGCAGCTGTGTCTCCATATAGGTAGTTTCAGTTTGCATCAAGCCATGAAATTTTTTAGCAACCTGATTGATCCATGTCATACGACTGTCATAATCATAAACTACAGTACCCTCAGGCGCATGTGAGATATATCTTTCAGTGTTAGTAGAGCAATCACTAGTAAAAAACAAGGCAACATTAGGTGCAAGCCAACTAAACAGTCCCATTGAATCGATTTCACGCCTGTTTCTCCAGCCTTCGTATATTAGAGGCTGTAAAATCTCACCTTGTTCATGTTCAGCTATAATTAATAAATTTTGGTATTGAGCTTTTAGTTTATTGTTTTTGAGACGAGCATTCTCGAACTTCTTAACTTCATCAAAGCCTTTTTTTATAAATTCGTTGCTTCTGAGATTATTGATTTTGGATAATGAATCTTTTGCCCAGTCTGCTTTATAGATAGCTGATTTTATCTCAGGAACAAGTGTATTAGTGTTTCGCTTACTCATGCAATTGAAAAAAACTTCAGACCCAAACTTACTGTAATAATGATGCCACCCTGCGATATCTTGGAACAGCCAAAAGTTACCTTGGCCAAACCAATCACTAGCAGTAACTACAATGCCATGCTTAGTTGATGTCAGTGTCCAATGCTCTAGCGTACAAGCTACAGTCTTACTCGCAAAGGCTCCAAGTGCCATCCAGTAAAAGCGACCTTTTTTACTCTGATCACCATTTTCTTCAGTTTCCAAATAAAATCGTGCATAGGTGCCTGCGATCCGTCTGGCTCTTACGCTATAGCTGTCTACAAAGTTGTAAGAGTTTGCAGACACTTCTTCGCTTAAACGTTTTAGGCAAAACTGTTGAGAAACAGACCATAACTCCTCACAAGTACAACTCACTGGCGTACAGCTATTTACAGTAGTATTCGTCTTAGTCTTTACTTTTATAACCATTTATTTATCCTACTTATTATTTCTGTTATTGAATGTAGACCAGACTAACTGCATTTTTATCTCGTCTTCTTTATCTCCAGAATCGATACGAGGCGTTTTACCTTCAACATCTGATTCTGACTTTATATTGACATTCTTTCCCGTTAATAGGTATTTCATATTTGGTAGTGGATTACCCATCGGATCAACTAACTGCACCTGCTCATCAAAGAACTCTTTTTCTAGCAGCTTATCGAAAGGTAAGCGCGATAAATAACTACTATCAACCGCGCCCACCGCCTTAGAATGCTTACCGCCTTTCTCCGTCACCTCTTTAGCAGCGATAGTAATATTAGACCCATCGAGGGTAATGCTCGCGCCCCCTGCCGTTATCGTAATCTTATTGGTTGCAACAACCTCAACCTCTTTGGTAGAGGAGGTGATGTTCACATCTTGCTTAGCCGTGGCTTCCATTTTCCCTGTATGCGCGGACAGGGTGATGTTGTCTTTGGCGTTAGTGAAGCTCACTTGACCGTCGGCTACGATGTTGAGCGCTTCACTACTAATTTGGCTATGAGTATCACCACTGCTAATATTTAGGTCTTGCTGAGTGGTGCTGATCATCTCACCCATAGTTCTATGAATAATCGTATCTGCGCTGACATAGCTAATATCCGCGTTACTATCGATCAGGGTAAAAGGCGTCGTTTGATGGGTGTTGGTTTGTTGTTCTTTGGCGATAGTCTCTAATTGAGTTTTAATCGCTTTATGATCGTTCACATTGCGACCGAGTCCTGTTGCTAGTTGGGTAAGGCGTTCTACTAAATACTGACCACCGAGACTCGTTTGAGTCAGGGTCGGGGTATGCTGTTGATAATTATGCTCTTGGGCTTGCGCGTGGGTCTGGGCTTGGGTGGAGAGGACTAAAGCTTCACCTGACTTGATATTGATCTGCGCGTTGGTTGCGGCGCTGATGCCTTGTTTGGGTGTCTCTGCTGGATTAATCACACCCATCTTTAAGGTGGCACTCACTTGTCCGTCTCTAACATTAAACTGTGAGTAGGCGTTGTCCTCTCTATGATCGCTGATCCATTCAGCAAGGTTGCTATCGGTATGGCGATAACCGCTCTCGACCGCTTGTTCGTCAGTTGTAGCAAACAGGCTAGGGCGAGTTTGGGTGAGGAGGCTACCGGTATTAATCAGATGCTCGCTATCACCGATAGACTGTATAAGGGTTTGATCATCAAATCTGTGGGTGAAGTGATTGCCGTAGTTGCTACCCGCTTGTGCTTCTATTCTATTGATAGCTTGTGCCAGGTTGTCTAATAAGTAGCTATGGGTTGGCGTCATATGATTGCGGCTGTCACCATCGCTTTGCATACCGGTAATACCCGTCATCGGTGGCAGTACATTTCTGCTATACAGCTGACCGACCCATGGGGTATCAGCACTGATTAAGGTCAGCTGAGTCAAATGACTGCCAGCGTCTAAGGTTGAGGCATGACGCTGCTGGTGGCGACGGCTATTGGTGAGTCCAGTGACATGGCTCAGGCTATTACGCGCTAAATGCAAGATTTGTGTGGCGCGGTAATGATGATTCAATGAGCTGTGATCGGTTAAGATAAAGGTATCGGCGATGTTTAGGTCAGTGGCGGTAGTAAGGGCTTTATAGATGCGGTAACGGCTATGATGTTGATTTGCTATTATGCTGGCTTCATCTATGGTTTCGGTATCAGTGACGGGCGCAAAGGCGGCTGGGGTGTCAAAGGTTAGGGCCGAGGGGCTAGTTTGGTTCGCCACATCCGCTGACTGCGCGGGGTGGGAGACTGCAAGACTGTTAAAGCGCTGTACACTCACGTGACTTGGCTGGGCCGCATACTGCTCGCTAATAGCGATAATAGGCGCGTCCACACGGTCATGCAATACTTGACCGAAACGCAATGCGCCAATGTTGGAGCTAATGCCGTCCTCAGTGCTGGGGTAGGCAGAGGTAATGATAAGCTTAGGCGGGGTATGCTGCTTTGTTTGACTGTGCTTTAGATAAGCGGTGAGTCCTTGACGCGAGAGACGCTCGCAAATGTGACTCCAGTCGCTCATCTGCCACTGAGTCATACGCACTGGTGTCCAGCTGGTACTATTATTACTGGCAACACTGCCACTGTCATCCACTACGTCAATCTCAAAGGGCGCACTGCGCTCAGCGACCATCGCTTGTACCGGTATCTTGGTGTCTATCTGATTACGCGTGTATTGGTGCAATTGATAGGTGCTGGGCTGGGCAATAAGACGGTAATAGCCATAGCTGCCATCAACATCAATCTGCTGACCATTGATAATATACAGATGACGATAAGCCATGCCACTGGGGACATCAAAGCTTAAGGTCAGTGCGTTACCCAGTAGAGAGGTTAGTGTCGCAAAGGCGGGTAGGTGACGCTCATGGATATAGACCTGTAGCACGTAGGTATCGATGCCGTGCTGCTGATTACGGTGCCTGATTGTAGTAATCAGCTCACTTTCATCAGTAGCATCCAGCAAACAGTTGAGCCACACTTGATGATGACCGATATCTTGGCGCATGCTTGGCGTTAGCGCTTGGGTGCTGCTCTCAGCACCGTAGAGTCTGTCAGCGATCATGGGCAGGGGGGTATTGGTTATACGGAGCATAACGGTTGCCTCTTTTTTATATTATTCGCCAAGGATAAATTCGATGCGGCGGTTACGAGTGCGCCCCTCGGGGGTGTCGTTACTGGCAATCGGATCAGCATCACCTTTGCCCGTGGTACTCAGACGAGCGGCGTCTATGTTACGGCCAATAAGGTACTGCTTGACCGCTTCGGCGCGCTCGTTTGATAGCACCAGATTGGCGGCTGGGTTGCCAACATTATCGGTATGTCCGGTGATAAGGACGGGTTTGTCACCAATGCTTTGGATCACCCCTGCCATGTCATCTAATATCCCTAAACCTCTTGGGGTCAAGGTAGCACTGCCGGATTCAAACTCAACGATACGGTTGGCAAGGGTGTCATCGATGAGGCTTTGCTCGCCTGCGGTAACCACTAGTTGATTGTCGAGCTGATAGAGGTCGGTTAAACGACTATGAATACGGTTTTGAATGGCTTGCTTTTGCTCAAGGCTACTGACTTTGCCATGCAGGCCGATGGTAGTGCCATGAATGTCGATACGGCCTTGACGAATGTTTGAGATGTCGCTGTCGATAATCGCGGTCGCGATTTGTTGCCAATTGTTGGGCAAGCTGATGTTGGAGCGTACTTCAATCTCATCTCTAATTGGTTTGTTTGGGTATTGTGTTTTGAGCTTATCGAGCAGTTGCTGCTTGTCTGAGCTGGTAGCGACCACGCCTTTGATAACAACTGGTATGTCTTCATTGCTACTAGCTGTGTGCTCTGCATTATGATCAGCAAACACAGCGGCACTGATTGACAATGCCGTTATAGCCAAGAGCAGACCTTTTTTATATCCTAAATGGCCTGTTAGTTTATCGGCGATCATTGAGTAGGCTTGCATAAAATACCTTTTTAATCTTGCTATTGTTTATTTGCTGCCGTGAGCCAGCTACTGCGCCAAGAATGTCTTTTTAAACAGTTGTCTGGCATCATAAAGATACATATCGTCTTGTAATAATATTTTATTAAAGCGTGTCAGACCGATATCGTCATCGATATAGCCTTGTGTCCAGTCGCTATGCGCAATCACCACCCAATCATCAGGATAA
Organism: Psychrobacter sp. M4; assembly: GCF_055699795.1. Lineage (NCBI taxonomy): Bacteria > Pseudomonadati > Pseudomonadota > Gammaproteobacteria > Moraxellales > Moraxellaceae > Psychrobacter > Psychrobacter sp. M4. The sequence continues at coordinate 1,476,522 of NZ_CM146740.1, forward strand.
GCACTTTTGGGGCTCGATAGCTGGCATAGTACATAACCATCAGGCTTACTAAAATTAAGTAGTAAACGATAATGATCAGCGCTGCGGTACAGATAAGTATTGAGATATATCTGATGCGGCTGATAAAATCCGCTGATCAAATCATGCCAAAAGCTCGCCAGTTGTATAGCGCTGGCTTTGTCAGTACTCAGGGTCCAGCAAATAGACTTATTAAGACCATGAAAACCTTTGGTATAGGTCGGTAAGAACAGTAACCCGGTAGCGATAATTTGCTGAATAAGCTGAGCTTTACTGATATTCATGAGTACCGTCATATCTTGTAAGGTCGTGGTATTGATAAAATCGTAATAATAGGTGCTGGCATTTGGGTCAACACTGAGCTTACAGTGGTTTAAATTCTCGGTTGCTAGATTATCATCGGTTTGTCTCTTAGCAGTGCTTAAAGCCGTCTCAATATCATCCCACAAATTTGATGATTTAATAGGTAGGTAGTTCATCCAACTCTTGGGTTTATCCAAATGCATAAGAGCAAAGCCGATAAGTGGGTATTTTCTATGACTGCTATCATGACTGGGAACGAGCACTCCGGTGATGACCTGATTGGAGGCGGTATCAGCATGGCTAAAGTTTAAGTAGGCTTGCTGCTGTGCTATATCATTTATTACAGTCTCATCCAATATAGCGCCAGCGCTTGTCAATGCTTGGCTTACCCACTGGTCAATAAGGTTGGTTTCACTAATATGCGTGCGCGCGCGGACGAAATCGCCGCGAGCTGGCAGTTTGCCAAAATAAACTAGAGGTAGGGTATCAGAAGTCATTGCGCTGGCTCCTGTGTTTGAGAGGTAACAGGAGTGGCAGCGTCCGTATTGCTATCTATATTGGCTTGCGCGGCATTTTGCTCAGTTGAGTTAGGTGCAGGCTCATTATTGCCATCGTTATTGTTACTATTAACAGTAGCGGTATTGCTGTCGCTACTATTGTCAACAATTGGTTTGGCAGTGCGCGTAACCCCAAGGGCGATAATCTCAGCGGGCAGTTTCATACCAGTAAACGGGTTGTTAGAGCGGCCTTGAGTGGCGGTATTGCTGCTACCGCTAATGATTCTAAAGCGTACAGGAACGGTGATCCCATCACCTGTCCACGCCATCTCAAAGATATCATCACCAAGCTCAGTACGGCGCGCGCTATTGATAAGGCGCTCAACCCCAAAGCTACCGGCTTCCTCAAAGACCGTATAGTCTTTGCCATCATAGTCTTTGGCTCTGATACTCGCGCCCGGCTGACTACTTGGATTGGGCCAGACAAAGGTCGTCCAAGCTTGTGTGCCCATCCGGTACCGTAGCTGCTGACCATCGACGACGATGGTGTATTCGGTCAGACCGCTTACTGGCAGTGGCATAATCTGAAAAGTGGTTTGATTAGGCGTGCTAGCAGCGCCTGAACCGCCCGCACTATTGCTGCCTGTATAATTAACAAAGTAGCGACCAAAATCAGCGACAAACTTCGGGTTAAGTCCTAATCCTGCGCCGTTCCAGATCTTACTTGAGATCTGATCACCGCGGCGAATGATAAAGGGCGATAAAGTCTCATTAACGAACTTTGCTACATAGCCGTCTTCACCAAAGAATTGACCAATCTCAGCAGGCGTGGCCTCCAAATTAGCGTTGGCGGTAAAGGGGTACTTACCGGCTAAGTTATCAAGGAAAGGCTTATGTACTTGTGCTTGCCAGACTTTGTTGATCTCAGCCTTGGTTGGCGTGAGTAACATATTAAACGAGCGGGTGAGCGGTTCGCTCAGTAGCGGTCGTACCAATTGTTTGATCTCAGAGTTGGCTTGGCTTAAGATTTGCTCATCTAAAATTTGCAGGGATTTAGTCAGCTCAGAGCCATCAGGGCTTAGGGTTTGTGAAGCGAACAATAGGGCGTCAGGGCCGATATCACCGCTACGGGCGATATTGTTAAAGCGCGTTCTGATATTACCCAAGCTGGCAAGATAGTTATCTAATAAGGATAAATCCTGATTGTCCTCTCTTGGCGTTACCAAAGCATGAATAGAGGAGAACTCTTGAGCGATAACTCCTGAGCTTGCTGGCGCAGCAGATGCTTCTTCATTAGAGCTACCATTATTGAGCGCCGCTTCGGCTTGACGCAGCTCCGCTGGGCTTTGACGCAGTATGGTTTGCTTAAACCAATTGACAAAGGAGCGCCGCGATCCTGCGCCACTAGTTGCAGACAGGGCAGCTTGATTGTCCCATTGGGTTTGGCGATCGACTGTTTCATACAAGGTTTTTAGCGGGGATTCTGCGCTATTGGACAGCTGATTTAATAACATCGCATGATCCTCAAAGTCTTCACTATCACGGATATAAACTTGCGATAAAAAACGTTTCCACTCGCCGATATACTCTTGCTTATAGCGGTTAACCAAATATTGACGAATTTGCTCAGGGCTACCGGTTAGCGTAAGGTCATCTTGACTACTAGTGGCGAGCACCCAGTCATCGGCTACTACTCTGGTTGTGGCCGCTTTATCAATCTCATCACTAATAAAATCGTCCCACGCGGGTTTGGTAAAAGTGCCTGAGACCGCGTAACCGCCAAGTAGGGCTTCGTTATCATTATCTTGGATAATTTGGGCGACCGTGACTGCAGGGAAGCGCGCTGACGCTCGCATTTTGATCTCAGAGTAAACGCGCTCGCGAGCAGGCTGGCCTTTGCTCGCAGCAGACAAGGTGCTGCGGGTTTTATCCACCAGTCCCAAATCGTTTTGGATAATCGGGAAAGCAGGGTCATCAGCATGTGCCATCGTAAAGGTCAAAATACGCTCAGCTTGCCGGATCATCTGTTCACGCGGCATATCCGCACGATTGGCATCAAGCCAAGTGCGCCAAAAGCGCGTCATCTGATCGCTTAAATGGCTGGTCTCTAAATGATCATGACTGCCTAGCATTAGATAAGCTTTGAGTGCATTGTAAGCATCTTCTATATCGGTTGGGTTGGATTGAATATAGGTGTCACCTGCTGTCACTTCAGTGGCGTCCACTGGCGTCGCTTCTTGGCGTTTTAACTGTGCCGCATTAGCACTGACTTCTGTCAAGAAGCGCTCGATGTTTTGTTTGGTTGGCGTTAGCACAATGATGCCTACACCGTTATAGTACTCGCTCAGTAGCTTTTGTTTGAGCTTATCGCCTTGATACAAACCAAAACCAAGCGCCAGCGGTCGATCCTCCTCATAGCCCTCAAGCTGCTCTATCCGGCTTTGTAAGATGTTAAGCGACTCAAGCTGAGACTGCAGATCGCCATTAGCGTCTTGTTGCAGCTGCGCCACTTGCTGCAGGTCAGCTACCACGCGTTCAGTCAATTGCTTATTGTTGGTATATGACCAAGTCCATAACCCCACGGCGGCGCACAAAGCAGTCACAGCGGCAAGGGTGGCAAGGGCGCGATAACTACGCTTGTTACGGTTTTTGTACTGCTTGACCAGATGTTTATCTTTTAAGATCACTTTAGAGAACAAATCTTGTAAAAAGTACGGCTTGTCCAGCGCTTCATGTTGAGCACCCAAAGGCACCGCTGGCGGCTTTAGGTCATAGTTTTGTACCATTTGCAGCGTCATCTGACTGCTAACTTGCCCTTCTTGCAGAGCACTGGTGAAATAAAATCCGCGCAGTATAGGCTTGAACTGAAAAGGGTTGTCCTCAAACAAGGCATGCATCAGCGTTCTGATCATTGGACGCAGGGATTGAAACTCCATGGGGAAAGTCATTAGGCTTGGCGATACGGTACGCTGATGACGTAGGGACAGCTTAGTGGTGCTTAAATCTTTGAGACCATTGACCAAGATGCCAAAATGCTCTTCAAAGATATCAGTGATGTTAATACTCTCAGGATCATCCGGATAGGGGATGGTAGCGCCCCAGACTTGCTCGCGATCCTCTTGCTCATAGTCATGGAAAAAGTCACGAAAGCCTGAGATCAGATCCATTTTGGTAAAGACCACATAGACGGGCGCATAAACTTCTAATTGCTCAGTCAAGTCTTGTACGCGGCTACGTAGGTTTTTTGCCAAATCTAGCGCGTAGCTGGGATCGTTTTTAGTCAGCTCAGCGATACTAACGGCGATAATAATGCCATTAATGGGTGCTTTAGGACGGTTCTTTTTAAGCAAATTTAAGAAGGACAACCACTCTGAGCGATCTTCCTCATAGACTGAGTAGCGACCCGCAGTATCGAGCAAAATACCTTCGGTAGAAAAGAACCAATCACAGTTACGCGTACCGCCAACTCCTTTTACTGATAGGGTGTTGGTTTTCTCCATAAACGGAAACTTAAGTCCAGAATGCAGTACCGCTGAGCTTTTACCTGCTGCTGGATTACCAATGACCATATACCATGGCAGCTCATATAGGGCCGCTTTACCGGTTTGATCACCGATCTTTGATTTACGAATGGTTTTGATAGCGTCTTGCATTTGCTGGCGCAGCGCTTGTACTTCTTGCGCGTTTTCATCTTTGGCAGCATCTGGTTTGTCACTTCGATCTTCATCAGCATTATCTTCTACTAAATTGGCTAGATCCTCTGAGGCTTTTTTACGCTTTTGCCAAAAATAGTAGCCAATCCCTCCCAGCACTACGGCCGCTACCAGTATGCCAACGATAGTAAAAAAGGTTTCGATGGTCACGTAGTCATACAGCAAAACTAGAGCAACTATGATTCCCAAGACCAGCAACACTCTTGGATTGTAGATAAGATGAAAAAACCTTGAAAACATACTTGCTACCTAATCTGATCTTAAGATAAATAATGAGTTTTTATAAAAATAAAGTGTCGCTACGCTATCAATAGCTGCATTTAAATTGTCGGTTTAGCGTCTACTGTCCATAGCAAGCAAGAATGCTGATGCTGGGTAATTAAAAATATTTCTTCGGACTCTTGTTGGTCATCATAAACTAGGCTAACAAATAATGACAGACTAATGAACGATTTTAACCAAACATTTGCTGTCATGTATGAGCCTAAATGATAGGTATTTATGAGCGCGCCATGCTCAATGAAGGCTTCGGTAAAGTTTGAGAATACGGACGTATCATAAGGTTGCACTTCTGGATTGATATCAGATATAGCGGTAATATTACTTTCATAAAAGAGAACTTTAGTTTTGTTATCCTTATCCGTTATTTTTTTATTATTTATTATGGAGAAATCAGTCGTTTTTGACTCCGCTATGTTTGTTGGGGTTAAGGAGAACGAATGATCAACGAGTAAATCTCTTACAATGTTTAGATGCCTAGAGTAGCTTAGACGCTGAGTAATAAAGCTATTAGTATTCGCTGTACCATTTTTAGTCGTATCGTTAGATTCATTAACCTTGGTGAATAAAAAGGCGGTGCTACTATCAATGTTGAGCACGTCTTGAGCTGCTTGATTATAAAACGTTAATAACGCGCCAGCTTCAGTGGGAACAAGGCTAGAGGGATTGGCTGAATCGGTAGCGTTTGAAAAATCAGTAGCCGTCAACTGCTCTTCCAGCCATGCTTCATTAATTTGCGAGTCAGCAATAAGTAACAAGCAAATCTCAGGATCGGTAGATTGTGATAAGAGCAGCAAATGGGCATTGATAAAATCGATAGGGGTTTGTAGAGTAGTCGACGCTATTGCATCTGGCTCATCAGTAATATCAGTAGTAACAGGAGTAATAAAGAATCGTGCTTTAGGAATACCGTGTGCCAGCATTTGTTCTTCTATAGCCATGCTTAGTAGCGTGGCATCAGCGCTAGCAGGTAGAACCAAATAGATAGACAGTTTCGCAGGTGCTATGTTTGTAGTATTAAATAAGGTATTATCGGCATCACTTTCATGAGCGCTGAAATCAGCACTAATCAAGTAACGCTGCTGCCACTCAGGGTGGATATGGACAGCAGAATTAGGTTCATTAGCAGGGGGCTGATAAGCAGCAAAGTATTGGGCCAGCCTTGATAATAGACCTGCATTTAAGGAGAGCTGCTCATCAAGTAAAGCGTATAAGCGTAAGGTCAACGGACTAATATCTGTATCTGTTGTCTCTTCATTATATGTATCATAATAGGGCAGTGGTTCTGGCTCTGTTAAACCTGCAATAGGTTTTGTGAGTAGCGGCAGGCCATCAAAATCAGTTAGCGTATCACTTAGTGAGGTAAGATCTTCTTGATTGTTAATGACTTCAGACCAAGAGCTGCCTTCAGGCAGACTAACACTACTGTGTATAAATAGCTTATAAGTATCATGCGTCTGCACGCTTGTCTTTTCATGAGCAGCTTTAGGCTCATCACTTTCTTTGTGATCTATTCTTTTTTGCCACCATTTTGTCGCTACGATAGCGCCAATAAACAGCAGTGGAATGACCATAAACCACAACAACAAACCAGAAGAATTAAGTTGCTCAGCATTGTCCTTAAAGTACATCCAGGCCAATATAAGGTAGACAGCTAACAGCATCATAAAGATTAAGCGACCATACCTTATTATTCTTGTTGCAGCCACTGGTGCAAATCCCCTTTTCTTATTTGACTTATGTACTTAGCTACTGCTCTGTTGATTTACTCCTGCAGTTTTATAAAGATCAACAAAGTTGCATAGTATAAGACTATCTATTCTAGAGTATTTTAATTATATTTTCTACTTAAGTTCACTATTTAGGCATAGTAAAATCAATAGATTTTCGATTTAGAAACTAAGTGGCAGATTTCGTTTAGATTATTTATTCAATAAAACTTATGTGTAATAAGGGTTAAGGTATCGTTAGAAATAATGTTCTAATAATAATTACGACTGACTATATATTATGACTGAACAAAATAGTACAATTATGTCAGCTTTAGTAAATGTAGTCGTCACTTACTTTATGATTTATCTAGCCATTTTTGTCTTTACCTTGATCTCTGTTGTCGTCATCGTCATGCTTTTTGATCGGCAACTTTGTGCACGACTCTTCGATAAATTAAAAAATAATCAGGCAAAAGAAGCTGTTAAGCGTTTAGCTACAAATAAATTTAAAGGATCGTCAATAAAATTAGTGGTGATAGGGATGTTGCCTCGTTTTAAGAAAACGCTTAACCGCTTATCTCGTACTGATTTTTCTAAAGTTTCTGTTATCTCTGCACTGTCTGTGCTCATTATCGCGGCGACAGCGGGGCTGTGCTATGCCCTTATCTCGAACAACGCTCTTGAGGTGTACCACGTTCAAGATTCCAAAGTTAGTACCGCCAACTCACAAATCAATCAGCTATTAATGGGGGAGCGCTTGCGTCCACCGCCACCACCACCAGAGGAGCTGTTTGCTGAGCTTGAAGCTGAGCTTGCAAGTTATCAAGCCACGCAAATTGAGGAAGGGTATTGGCCTGATACTACTGAGGCGCCGCAAGCTGGGCGAGCGCTTATATTGCCTGAACCTGATTTATCTGATCTAAACGTTCAAGATCATACCAGCGGTTACTCTGGTGACATCCTGACATCACATATAAATAATGGTCACATCAATATCAAAAACGCTGATCGCAATTGGAAAAAGATGAACTCTGAATTCGTCCAACGACTATTGACTGTATATAAAGTAATGAGTGATCAGTACGGTTATGACATGGTGCTACTAGAGGGCTATCGCAGCCCTGAAAGACAAGCTCGACTTCTCAAAAAAGGGTCTCAAGTGACCAAAGCTGGCTCGTATAAAAGCTATCATCAGTTCGGTCTTGCTGGGGATAGTGCCTTTATTAGAAATGGCAAAATTGTGATTAGCGAAAAAGATCCTTGGGCGATGCAAGGATATAAGTTATATGGTAAAGTAGCTAAATCGGCCGGACTTGTGTGGGGAGGTGACTGGCGAATGATGGATCTTGGTCATGTTGAGCTGCGCAAAAAAGGCGTGCTTGGACGCCCAGAGATGGCGGAGCTTTTAACCAGTCAATAACAAAATAGAGCATTGAATGAATTTAAAATAGCCACTTAAAAATACGGACAGATGTATGTCATTATCAATAAAAATAATAGCAGTCAGTTGGGTGATTAGCGCTCTGTTAGCCGGCTGTAGTAGCAATCCGCTCAGTCAAACAAGTAGCCAGATAGGCAGTCAAGCCAGCCAGTTAAATAACCAAGCATCTCTTAGCAAATCATCAGTGCTAACTGATAAATTACCGACTTCTGATAGGATAAAAAACGCCATTATTAACGATAAAGAGAGCATCAATAGCGCAAGTCACTTAAGTTACGCTGACGATGATTTACAAGATCTCAAAGTCCAGCTTGCGCAGCAGCAGCAACAACTCGAAGCTATGAGCGCAGAACAGCAAATCTTGCAAGAACAACTAAAACGCCAACAGCTCACCCTGACTATCAAACCCACCATCAACGCCAATGCTGGGCGCAGTAAACAAGGCACAGCCAGTACGGCTTATATTGCGTTTTTAGAAGAAGAAGGTCAGTTTACACAGCTTGAAGAGCTGGCCTTTAAAGAAGTTAGTATTATTCCCAATCGCGATAGCAGTTTGACCCTTACGGTTCCGCAAGAAGCCAATTTCATCGCTATTAAAGTGGGTCTAAGATACACCAAAAAGCGCTCGCAGCTGCTGATACCGATCAGTAGTATCGACTTTGATACGCCACTTATCATCAATGTAGGCGCCTGTGATGTGACCCTCGTTGAGGGGGTCAATCCAGAATTAGCACCTACATTCACCATCAAACTTAAACATTACCAGCAGCCACTAGTCAGTTGCTTGTAGGAGATTGCTTTGAGTAAACACAGAGTATTATGGGGAGAGGGGCTGTTTTTGCGGCCGCAGCATTTCCAGATTCAAGACAATCATCATGACTCGCAGCGAGCGCTTGGTATGAAGCTGATGCATCCTTATGCTTATGGCATAGCCGATGTGCAGATCGATCAGCAGCTTTTAGAGAGTAATTTGTTAAGCGTGCAAAGCCTCTACGGTATATTGCCAGATGGTACGATATACCAAGCACCGCGCACTGATGCACTTCCTAAAGCCATTACCCTTGATACGCAAGATAATGGCGATGAGGTGTTTGTGTTTTTAAGCTTAGAGATTGTGCATAGTGGTGGCAATAATATACAAAGCCCGCACAGTGACAATCCAGCGCGCTATGTACGCGGCGCTATTGAGGCGCAAGACTTATATAGCGAAGCTGCCGAAGCCGTCATTGACGTTATAAAACTGTCACCAAGCTTGCAGCTGAGTCATTCTGCACAGGCGCTCAGTCAAGATACCGTGTCTTTACTTATCGCCAAATTGAATCGCACCACTCAAGGTATCTATCAAGTTGATGAAGATTATATCGTCCCTAGTGTTCATATCGCGAGCAACCCTGCGCTGGTCAGTCAAGTCTACCGTTTGATGACCATGATCAACACCAAATCTAGCTCCTTATACGATCATCATCGTCAGTCTAACAATGATTTATTAGAATTCCGCTCCTCAGATATCGCCTCTTTTTGGTTGCTACATACCCTAAATACGGCTTACTCGCAGCTCAGTCATTTGTACAATCATGCCAAGTTACATCCAGAACGACTTTATGAAGCGTTATTGAATGTCGCTAGTCAATTGGCTACGTTTAGCTCCTTGTACAAGGTGGGTGATTTGCCAGCCTATTATCACGATAATGCCAATGAGTCTTTTATTAGTATCATTATGATTATCCGTGAGCTGCTAAACACCGTGATTGCCAGCAACTTTATCTCTATTCCATTACGTCAAAGCAAGCCGTCTTACTACACAGGAGAGCTTAGTAGCGATAAGATTACGAGAAGCACACAGTTGTATCTATCTGTCAGCTCATCGCAACCGATGCATGAGCTGATCGATATCGTACCACGTCGTTTCAAGATAGCCACGCCTGATGCGGTAGAGAAGCGCGTGTTGTCAGCGCTACCCGGCACTCCGATCTCACATGTCACTCAAGTCCCTAGCGCGATTCCAGTAAGACCTGGATTTAGCTACTTTACTATCGAGCCGATAGGGGAGCTGTACGATGAGATGATAAAATCTGAATCTATCTGTATTTATGTACCAAATGGTTTTGATGATCTGAAAATTGAGCTGATGGCTATCGTGCAGTAGCTTTGTTGAATAACATTTTTGCTGAATAACTTTTAATAAGCATCTCTCTGTATATAGTAAAGAGGCGATGCATCGATATATACCTTTAAAATAATAAGCAGTAGGAACACTCATGACTGGCAATAATTCAATAAGTTCTGCGCCTTCACTACTAGATTCAGGTGAAGTCGCCTCCAAAGTTTCGGCAGAGGGGCTTGATAGACGTATCAGCAGTCAATCACTTGTTGATATTATGTATGACGGCTTTTATCTGGTTTTTTTACTGCGTAACCATTATTTTAGTACCGAGCCGCGTCAGTTTCGCCAAAAGATATACGACTTTTTGGATAAGTTTGAGGCCAATGCGCGCAAAAAAGGCTTTTTGTCAGAAGACATTTATGAAGCCAAGTACGCTTATTGTGCGCTCATTGATGAGACCATTATGACCTCACAAGAGCCAGAATTTCAGACGCTCAAAGATGCGTGGGAGCTTAATCCTTTACAGCTGGATTTGTTCGGCTCTCAGGTTGCTGGCAATGAGTTCTTTGAGCGCTTGGATACTTTGCGTGAACAAGGCGAAAAGCGTCTGCCAGCTTTGGAGGTTTATCACTATGCGATGCTGCTTGGCTTTCAGGGCAAGTATCGCTTAGAAGCGCCTGAAAAGATTCGCTACCTTATCTCGCGCTTGGGCGATGAGATTGAGCATCTGCGCGGTAACAAAAATGAATTTTCACCGTTTTGGGCTATTCCTGATCAAATCAAACATACCTTGACTAGCGAGACGCCGCTTTGGGTTATTCTAGCGGTAATGGCGGTATTGTTAAGCGTGATATTTGCCGCCATGTGGCAGTTTACCAATAGCTTTTCTGATGATCAGCTCTCAGCCTATAGTAGCGTGATTCAGGAGAATAAAGAGCAGGCGCATATTTCCATATTTTTACCCTAAATAAATGGTTCTATTAAAGCTATGCAGTATGTCTTTTCAGTACAATGTAGTTTTAAAGTCGCAAGAAAAAATCCCCAAAAGGGGATTTTATGTAGGGTTGAGGGTCAAATACTGCTATAGTTTTGACTGTTATATGCTACTTTTTTTAAACTATTTAGCCAGCTCAATAGTGCCATTAGCCGTGACTGAGATGGTACTATTACCGGACTCAAAATTTTGGCTAGGTACTGGTGCATCAGCCATCTCTGATCTAGCACTTGCCATACTGTACATAGGGCGCGGATAGTTGTTACCCGTATTGAGACTGACATTAATGACGCGGTAGCCGCTAGCATCCCATGCGCGAGTTAGGTTTTTGGCTTGTTGCTGAAAGGCGCGTGAGGCATCAGTCATAAGCTTTCGCTCAAGCGCGTCTTTTTTAGCCTCTGATACCCCGAAATTCAAATTGTTCATGACTAAGGTTTCTTGCAAATCAGCTATCAGTTGGCTAGTTGCGGCAAAATCCGTACTTTTTAGATCAATATTTACCTGTCCTGTCCAGCCAATAATTTTGTCATTTTTGTCATAACGAGGATAAGTGTTTTGTTGTCCGGTACTGATGGTGACACTAGGGTAGCGTTTGGCTATTCTCAAAGCATTATTGATGGAAGTATTTAAAGTTCTCGCTAATGACTTTGCATCCGCTGCTTGTGCCTTTTTGTACATACTAGCGTTTATCTCATCATTAGCAATCTCTTCTTTTACCTCGGTTTGAAAGCTAATTTGGTTATAGCCTGTAGGTTCAGCATAAACACTAGTTGTCATTGCTGCCAGTAAACAAACGCTACTAGAAGCAAGCGCTATTTTTTTTATTACTATGGTCTTCATAACTTTCTCCTAAAAAATATACAAAAGTAATTGGGTAAGTCACTATAGTAGATTACCAGTTTTTGTTTGCTTTGGCGTAATAATTTTGCTTCAGGGGTTGTATTAGCATAGAAATCTTGTATAATCTGCAACTGGTGGCTCCATTGGTAGCCTCGCAACATTGTTCTATGAATCCCGCCAGGACCGGAAGGTAGCAACGGTAGTAGATTCAATGTGTGCCGAGGATGTGCTGATGGAGTCGCTTTTTTTTGCCTAAAATTTGTCAAAGTTATTTAATACACAACCCTTAAGCCCTTACTTTTACAGATAGAGGGTTTTTTTTGGTTAAATTTTTATCTCTTACTACTTATTACTATTGTGACCAAATAGCTTATAATCGTCATGGACTCCAGCCAACATATTGCATAACAGCAGGTTAGACGCTACGATAACAATAAGTCTGTAACCCTATTTCTAAGTCAGTAGGAAAATAACCAACCCATGAGCGATACTCAAAACCTTATCTTAAAACAACGTCAAATACAGCAGCGTCAAATCCTGGCGATGATGGGGATAGGGCAGTGGGTGCAAGCAGACTCACCAACGCTAGTGATAGATGAGATCTCAGCATCCGTAGAGCAGGAGTTAGCAACTCAACAACTAACCTCATATCAACCTGCAGCTTTCCAGACTGAGTTTGAAGACAATGATGATAACGCTTCTATCACTGATGAGGAGAATAGTCCTACGTTTAACAATACGGCTGTTGAGGTTGCAGAAGTAGACAGTGTAGACTTTAAAAGCATGTCTATAGTAACGCCAGAAGATGTCGAGCAAGCTGTTGAACCACTGATAAACAAAGCTACAGCGCCTGTTAAAAATGAGAGTTTAGAGGTAATCTCTGATGATAATCAAAATGAGGCCAGTTTTGATAAGGTCGCGCCCTTTGACTTGCAAGGAGCACGCTATGGCGATTGGGTGCTGATGGTCGATATCCAAGCCCTCAACAATGATAGCCAAAAGCTCTGGCAAAATATCACCCAAGCGTTATCATTGAACTGTGAGACCACATCTTTTCCTATTTGTGCAGGAATGGATACCACTGAGCTTGCCAATGCCAGCCTGGCCGGATACCTGTTTAAGATTGGTAGAAGCGAAGATATCAAGGTGGCAGCATTAACTAAGTTGCCGGACGGATTGACCCATCCTAATCTTATAGACGTACCGAGCTTAGATCAGATGCTTACCGATAGCACTCTTAAGCGTAATTTGTGGCAACAAATATCTCAATAAACCTATAAATAGCTGTTATACAATGTTTTCTAGTTCTTTTTACCTACCTTTTATCCCACATAGGACTGTAATGATGACCAACGCTACCGATACTGCTATGAATAACACTAATAGTAAGTCCATGCCGCATCGCCTGCCTAACTTTAGCGCTGGACCTGCAACGATACCGACTGAGGTGCTGCAGCGCGCGCAACAAGAGCTGCTCGACTGGCAAGGTCGCGGTGTATCGGTAATGGAGATGAGTCACCGTAGTAAAGACTATATGGCGGTCACCGAAAAAGCTGAGGCTAAGCTGCGCTCGTTGATGGCTATTCCTGATAATTATAAAGTACTATTTTTGCAAGGCGGTGCAAGTTTGCAATTTTCAGCCATTCCGCTAAATTTACTAAATGGTGGCCGCGCTGATTATTTAACCACCGGTGCTTGGTCAGGCAAAGCAATTAAAGAAGCTCAGCGTTATGCCAAGCTTGGTTTGGGCGAGGTGAATGTGGTCGCTAGCGGCAAAGACAGTAATTTTACTGATGTGCCGGATCCTAGCACTTGGGATACCAGTCAGGATGCTGCTTATTTTCACTACTGTGCGAATGAAACTATTCATGGTCTGCAGATATTTGAGCCGCCACAAGTTGACGCGCCGCTCGTGGTGGATATGTCATCGTCTATCCTGTCGCATCCTGTGGATGTATCAAAGTTTGGGATGATTTATGCTGGCGCACAAAAAAATATCGGTCCTGCAGGGTTAGTAATTGTCATTATTCGTGAAGACTTATTAGGTAAGGCCAGCGAATGGTGCCCGCTACTAATGAACTACGAACATCAAGCCGAAAAAGAATCCATGTCCAATACACCAGCGACGTACTCTTGGTATTTGGCAGGGTTGGTATTCGAGTGGTTAGAGGGACAGGGCGGAGTTGAGGCTATTTATAAAATCAATCAGCAAAAGGCGGATCTACTTTATAAAACCATCGACGATAGCGCTTTTTATAATAATCCAGTGGCGCTTAAATATCGCTCCATTATGAACGTCCCTTTTACTTTAGCTGACAGTAGCCTTGATAAAGTGTTTTTGGAAGAAGCTGAAAAAGCAGGATTCTTAGGCCTAAAAGGTCATCGTGATGTTGGTGGCATGCGCGCCAGTATCTATAATGCGGTATCACTTGATTGGGTGCAGCAGCTAGTTGATTTTATGCAAGATTTTGAGCAAAAGCATGGTTAGATAGTAGCTTATGAGCTTATGTTAACGTTTGCTATTTGAATACATAGGGTACAGCTAACAACGGTTGTGCCTTTTTTGTTGGGCGTTTAGATCCTGTGAGGCATGCCATTTTTACTTTACTTGTAACTGCAAACCATTAGGTTAAAAAAGCGAAATTTGTTATGATGAAAATTCTCAGTTTAGCAAAATAGAGCATCGACATGGCTTTACTAGCTTTTATTATGATAAAAATCCTATGTTAAAAAACCTCTTTATTGCAGCGGTTATACTAATAACTGCCACCAGCCCGATATTAATCGCTAATGCTACACCTATTAAGGCGCAAGCGCTGGCACATAATAGTACGGCTGAATATGTCAATGCGCCGTTTTTACCTTATGCCAATCCCGATGCCCCAACAGGCGGGACGTTATCTTTACAAGCAAGTGGTACTTTCAATAGCACTAATAAATGGATGACGACGGGTGTACCGGTGATTGGTACTGATTATCTTTATGATACGTTGATGACGGGCTCATTAAATGAAGCCTTTACCATGTACCCGCAACTGGCAAGTCACGTCACCTATGATCCAGAAGATACGAGCTGGATCATTTATCATTTAAATCCAGCGGCGCGGTTTTGGGATGGTACGCCAGTGACAAGCAGCGATGTCAAAGCTACTTTTGATGCGCTCTTAACCAAAGGGCCTATGTACATTCGTAGCTATCTTGGTGATATAAAAGAAGTACAAATCACTGATGAGCAGCAAGTTAAGTTTGTGTTTGCCTCAGCTGATAATAAGGAGATTTTATTAACGGTTGGTCAGTTTCCTATTTTTGCAAGCTCCTCCATTGACACTGATTTTGAAAAAATTAGTTTGACCCCGCTTATGGGTAGTGGTCCTTATAAGCTTGGACGTATCGAAGCGGGGCGCTCAGTCAGCTATGTGCGTGATCCTAATTATTGGGGCCGTGATTTGATGGTCAATCGTGGTCGCTATAATTTTGATATGATTAAGTTTGTCTATTATCAAAGCGATGAGATCGCCTTTGAAGGTTTCAAATCCGGTCAATATCGCTTTCGTCCTGAAAATAAAGCCTCGAACTGGGCAACAGGCTATAACTTTCCAGCAGCAAAAGCGGGTCTTATTGTAAAAGAGTCGATAAAAAATCAAAATCCAGTACCCATGCAAGGGCTGATTATGAACATGCGCCGGCCTTTGTTTCAAGACATTCGCGTTCGTCAAGCACTCAGCCACGCTTATGATTTTGAGTGGATGAATAAGACCTTGTTTCATAATCAATATGAGCGTTTGCAAAGCTTTTTTCATGGCTCGGAGCTGGCGGCAACAGGTACACCCTCAGAAACTGAGAGACAAGTATTAAAATCGCTGCTTGCCAAGCTTGAACCGATTCAGCGTCAAGGGGTATTAAAGAAGTGGCAAGTGCCGACTAGCGATGGTAGCGGCTTTAATCGTCAAGGATTGCTAAAAGCACGGCAACTGTTACTAGATGCTGGTTTTTATTACGATGATATGCAGCTGTATCAGCCTGATGGCACACCGGCGCAGATTGAGATGCTGATGACAGGCGAGACTATGGGACGGGTTTTGCTGCCTTATATTCGTAATTTGAAACGCCTAGGGTTTGATGCTACCTTACGTCAAGTCGATGGGCCACAGTATTATGAGCGTATGCGGCGTTTCGATTATGACATGGCTGTCGATGTCTTTGCGCAAAGCTTATCACCAGGCGCTGAGCAAACAGGGTTTTGGGGCAGTAGCGCAGCTGATGAGGCGGGTAATCATAATACGATTGGTATTAAAAACGCGGCGATTGATCAAGTAATAGAGAGACTTGGTGATGCTAAGAACCGTGAAGAGATTGTATTGTATACTAAGGTGCTTGATCGTTTGCTGCGCGCGGGTCACTATCTAGTACCACTCTATGGTAAATCTGAAACCAATGTGGCTTACTGGGATCAGTATCGTCATGTTGACAAACTACCTACTAATGCCATTGGCATTGATTACTGGTGGGTAGATAAAGAGGCGGAAGCGCGCGTAAACAGCTATTTAAAACGGTAGTAAAAATTTTAATCATAACTTAGTTATAAACTACCAGTTGTAAGTTAACTATAAGGATTTCACATGAGTATTCAAATTCATCCGATCAAAGCATTTACTGACAATTATATTTGGACACTAATTAATAAAAATAACAAACAAGCTATTGTCATTGATCCGGGCCAGTCTGCGCCGGTAGTCGCTTATATGCAAGAGCATGGCTTGGATCTGACTTCGATTTGGACGACGCATCATCACTATGATCATGTTGGCGGGGTTATGGAGTTGCAAGAGTATTTCCCGATGACTCATATCGTCGCTCATAGCGAGCATGGTGTAGAAGAAGATCAAACCATCAAAGATGGTAGCACGGTTAGCGCGTGGGGCTGCTCAGCACAAATATGGGATATATCCGGTCATACTGCGACTCATATGGCTTATATCTTAGATGTTGATGGTCACAAGCACTGCTTTTGCGGTGACACTCTATTTAGCGCGGGCTGTGGCCGTGTTTTTACTGGCACCATTGAGCAGCTCTATGACAGCTTTAAGCGTTTGAATGAGTTACCTGCTGATACGCTGTTGTATCCGGCTCATGAATATACCGCCAATAATTTGCGCTTTGGTTTGACAATTGAGCCTGACAATGCAGCGATGCAAGAGGCTTTGGCGCAAGCAGAAGAAAAAATGGCAGCAGACGTGCCCACATTGCCGGTAACCTTGGCGCATGAACGTGCGGTCAATGTATTTTTACGTATCAAAGAACCTAGCGTTATAGCAGGGGTTGAGGCTAAGGCTAATGTCGATAGTGATAAGCCTTTAGCGGTATTTGCTGCCCTGCGTGAGCTAAAAGATAATTTTTAAGCGCTTTTAGTCTCTACTATTAGCCGCTGTTATTTTATTTAGGAAGTCGTTATGGGTCGTTATATCCTCAAAAGACTGCTACTCATACTACCGACGTTATTTTTAATCTTGCTGGCCAACTTCGTCATTGTGCAAGCGGCTCCGGGCGGTCCGGTTGAGCAGCAGATGGCACTTATTGAACAGGGCGCCAAAGACAATGCGCTAAGTGGCAATGTTGGTGCGGGTAGTGCAGGCGGTAATGACAGCACCTATCAAGGCACACGCGGACTATCGGATGATATGGTTGCTGCTATAAAGGCGCAATATGGTTTTGATAAATCAGCCCCTGAGCGCTTTTGGCTGATGCTCAAAAACTACGCGCAGCTGGATTTTGGTGAATCGTTTTTTAAGGGACAGACAGTCACTGACTTGATCATAGAAAAATTACCCGTCTCGATATCGCTTGGGCTTTGGAGTACCCTGCTCATTTATATGATTGCCATTCCCTTAGGTATTTACAAAGCCATGCATCATGGTTCTGCGGTAGACAAAGCGACGGCTATGCTCCTTGCGATTGGACATGCGATACCCGTATTTGTATTTGCGGTGATCTTATTAGTATTTTTTGCTGGTGGCAGTTATTGGAATATTTTTCCGCTACAAGGGTTGACATCAGAGAATTTTGAAGAGCTCTCCTTGCTTGGTAAAATCAAAGATTACTTTTGGCACTTAGCACTACCGCTGCTGGCAAGTACGGTTGGCGGCTTTGCAGGCTTGACATATTTGACTAAATTTAGCTTTTTAGAGGAGCTGGGTAAGCAGTATGTGCTTACCGCACGCGCCAAAGGCTTAGGCGAGCGGCAAGTGCTCTATGGTCACGTGTTTCGTAATGCTATGCTCATTATTATCGCCGGTATCCCAGCCGCTATCGTTGGTATTTTCTTTGCTAGTAATTTTCTTATAGAGATTATCTTTAAACTTGACGGTTTAGGGCTGCTTGGGTTTGAGGCTATTCAGCAGCGTGATTATCCGGTGATATTTGGGACGTTATTTATTTTTACTTTAGTCGGTCTACTATTACAGCTTATTAGCGATTTAAGTTATCACTTGATTGATCCGCGTATTGATTTTGAGGGACGCTGATGCCAAGCAACCATCCTATATCAAGTAACCAGCCTACTACCGCAGCTACGCCTTTATCCAAAGCTAAAAAGTCTCGCCTAAATCCCATTTGGCAAGCTCGGCTTGATCGTTTTCGCCATAATCGCTTAGGCGTCATATCACTAATTGTTTTCAGCATTATCTTTGTTATTTGCATGGCGGCTAATGTGATCGCTAACGATAAACCTTTACTCGTGCAGTATGATGGAGATTACTATTTTCCTGTTTTAAAAGCTTATCCTGAAACCACTTTTGGCGGTATTTTTGAGACCGAAGCCAACTATAAAGACCCTGCAGTACAACAGCTTATCGATGATAAAGGCTATCTGGTGATGCCAGTTATTCCTTTCGCTGATCAGACACCGAATGTGGAGCTGGGCGTTCCTTATCCGGCACCGCCTAATAGCCAAAACTGGTTAGGAACCGATGATTTGGGCCGTGATGTGTTGGCGCGCATTCTTTATGGTATGCGTGTATCGTTATTGTTTGGTTTGGCTTTAACACTTGCAGGCGCTTTAATTGGTATTATTGTGGGTGCTATCCAAGGCTATTATGGCGGCTGGGTTGATTTGGCAGGACAGCGCTTTATGGAGGTCTGGGGCGGGTTGCCGCAGCTATTTATGATTATTATTTTAGTCAGCTTATTTAGCCCCAGTATTACTATACTTTTTGCCCTGATGCTGCTGTTTGGCTGGATGGGACTGGTCGGTTTGGTAAGAGCTGAGTTTCTGCGCGCGCGTAACTTTGATTATGTACGTGCTGCGCGCAATTTGGGCGTACCCGATAGTCAAATTATGCTCAAGCACATACTGCCCAATGCCTTGGCATCGAGCTTATCGCAATTGCCATTTATCCTCACGGCTAATATTATCGCTTTAACCGCTTTGGACTTTTTAGGGTATGGTCTACCACCCGGATCGCCTTCACTTGGAGAGCTTATGGTACAGGGTAAAAACAACCTTGATGCCCCATGGTTGGCTTTATCAGGATTTTTTAGTTTGACCTTTATACTGTCTTTGTTGATCTTTATTGGTGAGGCGCTACGTGATGCCTTTGACCCAAGGCGCTCATAGTATGAATATAAACCATAAAACTGCTGCTACCGTACATAACGACCTGCATAATGACGGCCCCTCTATTAACGAGCCTGTCCTTATAGTAGATAAGCTAAGCATTCATACACGCTCAAACGTAGCTTTGGTCGATAATTTATCTTATGAGTTGTATCAAGGTCAAACGCTGGCCATCGTTGGTGAATCGGGTTCTGGTAAATCGATTGCAAGTTTGGCCTTGTTAGGACTATTACCAAATAGCCTAAGCATAGGTGGTAATGTTGTCTTAAAAGATATTGGCAAGCTGGCTGTCGATAGTGTCGATAATAACAACAGTGTTTTGAAAGCTATTCGCGGACAGCGTATCGGTATGATTTTCCAAGAACCGATGACCGCCCTCAATCCGTTGCATACCGTCGCCAAGCAGCTCGCCGAATCACTACGTTTAAGCGGCGTACCTAAGGCGCGATGGCACAAGCAAAGTATCGCTTTATTAAATGACGTCAATATTACAGACCCAGCCGATAAGCTTAATCGCTATCCGCATGAATTATCCGGAGGACAGCGTCAGCGGGTAATGATCGCCATGGCGCTGGCGCAGCAGCCTGATATTTTGATCGCTGATGAGCCAACAACGGCGCTTGATGTGACTTTGCAACATGAGATTTTGGCATTATTAAATGATCTTAAGGCGGAGCGCAATATGGCGATGATATTGATTAGCCATGATCTTAATTTAGTTAGGCGTTATAGCGAAAATATTATTGTTATGCGTCAAGGACAGACCGTTGAGCAAGGCAAAACGGCAGGTATTTTTGCTCAGCCTAAGGCCGATTATACGCGCACCCTTATGCAGCAAGATTTTGGGCAAGCGCTTGTCATTGCAGACAAAACTGGCCGTCAAACCCCGGCGCTAACTGTTAACCATTTACAAGTGCAGTTTCCTATTGAGAAAAGTCTATTTGGCGGCACCAAGCGCTGGTTTGAGGCGGTAAAAGATACCGATATGAGTCTGCAATCAGGTCAAGCGCTAGGTATCGTCGGCGAGTCTGGCTCTGGTAAGACGACTATTGCGCTGGCATTGACTAAACTGCTAACCAATCAAGCTAAGGTAAGCGGCGAGGTAATAGTTAATGGAGAAGATTTGTTAGCGTTATCTAAACAGGAGCTACGCAAGTTCCGCTCGCAAATTCAAATGGTCTTTCAAGATCCTTTTGCTAGTATCAATCCGCGTATGACCGTCATGCAAATTATTGAGGAGGGGCTACTGGTACAAGGCGTTGATAAGGTAGCTCGCCAGCAAGCGGTGCTCGATAGTTTAGAGACAGTACATCTACCTAGCGACTTTGCCCATCGCTATCCGCATGAGCTATCGGGTGGTCAGCGTCAACGGGTAGCGCTAGCACGGGCGCTAGTGATGCAGCCAAAACTCATTATACTCGATGAGCCTACCTCTGCGCTTGATAGCACCACACAAATTACTGTCGTGAACTTGCTGCGTGAGATTCAACAAAAAACGCATATTAGCTATATTTTTATTAGCCATGATTTAAAAGTTGTGCGCGCCTTGTGTCAGTATTTGATGGTACTCAAAGAGGGCGTCTGTATTGAGTCAGGAGCTACTGAAAAGGTTTTTAATCATCCAGAGCACCCTTATGCCAAGCGGTTATTGCAGGCGAGTATTTTGTAACGAAATAATCAATAGCCTAAGCTCTTGTCATTTAGCCATCGTATTTTTCTCAAAAATTGGAGCATCTATATGCATGGCTCACTTGCCATAAAAACCATCCGTGCCCGCGATCCTAACGAGACAAATCGCACCTCAACCACGCTTGAGCTATTATTTGATTTAGTATACGTCATTGCCGTTTCTGCTGCTGCCAGCGGTTTTTATGAGCGTTTGGGTGAGAAGGATTTTTCAGGGTTTTTAACCTTTGTGGTGGCGTTTTTTATCTTGTGGAATGCTTGGACCAGCTTTACTTGGTTTGCCTCAGGTTATGATCCTGATGATCTGTACTATCGCTTGTCCGTGATGCTACAGATGTTTGGCTCTTTGATGATTGCCGCTAATATTAATCAGTTTTTTGAGCAAGGTCTAACGTGGATTGGAGTGGCCGGTTATGCCATTATGCGCCTTGCACTTTGTAGTCAGTGGTGGCGAGTATATCAGCAAGTACCTGGTCATCAAAAAGTCGCTTGGCGTAGTATTGTTGGTTTATCAACCTTGCAGGCAGTATGGATCGTTTGGTTGTTTCTGCCCTCCTCATTACAGACGCCAGCATTGTTCGTATTTATCTTAGCCGAGCTGCTGATGCCATTATGGGCACGCTCAGAGCAATTTAATAACTGGAATCCTGAGCATCTTGCCGAGCGCTATGGCCTGTTAACCATCATCGTTCTAGGTGAAGGCATAGTTGGGGTCAGTAATAGCATCAAGTATTTTATGGTCAACTCAGAATCTCCTGCCAGCGTTATTATTGTACTAGGGCTAAGCTTGGTATCGCTGGTGTTTACCCTATGGTGGCTCTACTTTATTATTCCTTTTGATAACATCTTAAAAAAAGAGCGCGAGCGTTTTGACTTGTTCTTATTCGGTTATGGTCACTTTTTTGTATTTGTTGCCATAGCAGGTTTAGGAAGCGCGCTCAACCTAGTTACGGATGCTGCTGTGGCCAACGACAACAGCCAATATGCTGTTTTACCGCCTTATGCGATGGGTATATTAATGGCAATGCTGTTTACCTTTTTGCTAACGCTAACGATTTTGCGAGCGACTATCTGCAATAAATCCAGTCGTAATATCGTCGCTATTTTACTGGCGCTATTAATTATAGGGTTAAGCTATATTGTCGTCATGCAAGGCGTACCCATCACTTACGGCATTTGGCTCAGCATCCTTGCGCCTATGATAATGATTGTTTGTTTTAATGAGGATAACAAGCAATGGTTGGCTAACAAAAGCGATTCGCCATAGAGAAAATCTAGGATGATTTTTATGATCTACAATGAGAACACTAGCGTTCACAATAACTGCGACATCCTAAAAAAGATAGTGGCACAATAATAAAGAACAATATTCTATTTTAGGTGCGTTATAAATATATAAACAATATTTATAGGGTCGAAATGCTCTTAAGTTGAAATACTGTTAAAAAGGATTTTTTATGTCTGCAACAAAACCAAACCTCGCCAAATTAATGACTCATGAAACCTTGCATCATGCTGGCTACCTCACAGTTGCAAAAATGCGCGCCAAGGCGCTTAAAGCGTTTTCGCTAGTGCTGCCTATACCAAGACCGATGTTGTTTGTAGGCGAGAGGGCTTGCGATGAGCTGTGCGCTATGCTCATCAATGAAGGCGCGACCAACGTCTTTATCGTAACTGATGCGGTGCTCAATAAATTGGGCGTGCTGTCAAAAGTGACCGATTATTTAGAAAAGAATAATACTAGCTATCATATTTATGATGGGATCACCCCAGACCCTACTTTCGTAGTAGTTGAAGAGGGGCTACAGCAATCTATCGATACTGGCTGTGATGCAATCGTTGCCATTGGTGGCGGCTCCGTCATTGATGCCGCTAAGATGATGGCGATGGCGCAGGGTAATAACTGCTCGCCCAAAGCACTCATCGGACTGTTTAAGGCCAAAAAGCCTAGCTTGCCATTGTACTGCGTGCCCACTACCGCCGGTACAGGCTCCGAGGCGACACTTGGCGCGGTGGTATCAGAAGATAAGACTCATCAAAAACAGATTGCCATCGACCCAAAGATGGTGCCACTAGCCGCAGCTATTGACCCGACTATTATGCAAGGAATGCCAGCGCATATCACCGCTGATACTGGCATTGATGTCCTTACGCATGCGCTAGAAGCATGGATGAGTGTTAATGCTAGCGCCGAGACTGATTATTACGCAGCCTCTGCTGCTAAAGCGGTGATGCAATATTTGCCGCGTGCTTATACAGATGGCAATGATCTTAAGGCAAGAGAAGAGATGGGCGTTGCCGCGCATTATGGTGGTATTGCCTTTAATAAAGCGGGGCTTGGCTACGTCCATGCTATCGCGCACCAGCTAGGCGCTTATTATCATATTCCGCATGGTCGTGCTAATGCTATCGTACTGCCTTACATTCTTGATTTAAACCGTAAGGCAAGTGAAAAAAGACTGGCCACACTGGCAAGAAAGATCAATCTTATAGATAACGATCAAGTGGACAGTAGTGATGGCGAGCTGGCCGATCACTTGATCGCCAAAGTCAGGGAGTTGCTTGCGACGGTAGGTATCGATCCTGTGGTAAAAGGTATGCAAGAGAGCGACTTTAAGACGATTGCTAAAGCAGCGGCCAAAGAAGTTAGCGACACTTATGCTGTGCCGACCTATATGTCAGCGTCAAAGATAAAAGATATTTTAAAGAAAATTAAGCTAGCAAGTGATGAGCGTATTAATGGCCGTTCAATAAATACGAGAGTTGCCTAGAGTGTTTATAAAGGATATAAGGTTGCTTTTGATGGGTTGAAAAAGCTTAAAAATACTTCATATATATTCTTATAGAAATCTTTTAGCATCGGTTATTTCTCGGTACTAACAAATGATTGCTATAAATATTACCTTACCCTAGGATTTTCTTTATGAAATTCATATCTCAAGCCAAAATTATCGGTATGGCTATAGTAGCAAGTAGCGCTCTATATGCAGGCTGTACTGCTGCTGAAAATAGTACCACAGTAAAAAAACCTAACGCAGAGAACCCTTACGCACCTACCGATCCCAATTTAGCGGTAGCTACGGTAGCTGGTGGCTGTTTTTGGTGTGTTGAGGCCGGGTACGAAAAAATTCCTGGGGTAGTAGAAGTGGTGTCGGGTTATGCTGGCGGTGAAACGCCAAACCCAACTTATGAGGCGGTATCGGCAGGGGGTACTGGTCATACAGAAGCGGCGCAAATTTACTACGATCCACAGAAAATAACTTATAACGGCCTAGTGCAAGCGTTGTGGCGAATTGCCGATCCTACTGATGATCAAGGTCAATTTGTCGATCGCGGTACCCAGTATCGTCCCGCTATTTTTTATCATAATCAGCAAGAAAAGCAGATAGCTGAGGATGCTAAGCAAGAGCTGCAAGCGTCTGGAGTATACGATAAACCAGTAGTCATTGAAATCGTTCCTGCGGGCGATTTTTATCCAGCCGAAGATTATCATCAAGATTACTATAAAAAGAATCCGCTACGTTATAAAGCCTATACTTTTAACTCCGGTCGTTATCAGTTCATTGAAAGCGTCTACGGTAAAGACTATGAGCTGGATTTTAGTCAGTTTAAGCCTACTGCGAGCAGTGTAGATGCTAATAGCGCAAATGTTAACACTGACAGCGCGAAACCGGCAGTGACAGAGACTACTACAACCTCTAAAGTCGTCACAAGCTCAGGCTTTAATCCAGATACTTTTGTCAAGCCAAGCCAAGAGGAATTAAAAAGTAAGCTTAGTGAGATCCAATACAAGGTTACGCAGCAAGATGGTACCGAGCGCGCCTTTAAAAATGAGTATTGGGACAACAAAGAGCCGGGTATTTATGTCGATGTGGTATCAGGCGAGCCGCTCTATTCTTCGCGTGATCAGTACAAGTCTGGTACAGGCTGGCCAAGCTTTACGCGACCATTGAACGATAATATGGTCGTTGAAAAAGAAGACAAAGGCTTTTTTACTACTCGTACGGAGATTCGTAGCCGTTACGCTGACTCACACGTCGGTCATGTGTTCAATGATGGCCCTGCGCCAACAGGTCTGCGCTATTGTATGAACTCGGCAGCAATGCGCTTTATTCCGCTAGCTCAGATGGAAGCAGAGGGCTATGGTAAGTGGATAGATGAGGTAAAAGTAGTGGGTTAGCCCTTGTTTCAACAAAGCTTCTAGAACAAAAAGTATATAGAATAAAAAGGATGCCTATAAGCATCCTTTTTTTTTAACTTTAAATCTTGACAACTTTAAATTACTAAAACCGCCTAAACCGCCTAAAAAGCTGGCGCGCGCGTAGGTATCGCCCCCAAAAACTCATTACGCGCTTGATTATCATGCTTGTACTCGCCAAGCATCGCAGTGCTGCGCGTGGTTGAATGCTGCTTACTGACCCCGCGCATCATCATACACATATGCGAGGCGTCCATTACCACGGCTACACCGCGACAACCGGTCGCATCCATAATAGCCTGCGCTACTTGCTCACTCAGATTCTCCTGAATTTGCAGGCGACGGGCGAACATATCAACGATACGGGCAAATTTTGATAAGCCCAACACATGACCGTTTGGCAAATAACCAATGTGCGCAATACCATGAAAGGGTAGCATGTGATGCTCGCATAAAGAGTAAAACTCTATATTTTGTACCAGTACCAGCTCACGGTTGGTCGAGGGAAATATGGCCTCGTTGACGACCTCGTCTAAGCTTTGCTGGTAGCCCTCGGTTAGATGAGCAAAGGCTTTCGCGGCGCGCATCGGTGTATCTTCTAACCCTGGACGCTTTAAGTCTTCACCAGTGGAGATAATCAATTGGCGATAGGACTCAATACTTTGTTTATAGTCTGATGTTATTACTGGGGTATTACTCATAGGTTTGGCAGCCATCCAAAATGTAGGTAATGCTCAATGCTAAATCCCATTTTACCGAAGATAATTGGTAAGGACTCTATTAAAATATGCAAGCTTGGAAGTGCGGTGATTATACTTGAAATGGACTTAACTTCATACCGCTGCGCTCTGTTCAGCGACGTTTAATGTTTTATAGTCTCTATGCAATACTAATAGTTTACGACTGTTTACTTAATATGATTCATGTATAATGAGATAAATTTGGTAATTCATTATTCTCGCTTGTCATGATAAGTTATGCGTGAATCAAATCATTTTCTAGTGATTTAATACAAGCTATCAATCTTAGTTATTTGATATCAATTACTTAACATCAATCATTTAATATCAGTCATCTAACCTATTAATAAGGATACATTATGCTATTGCAAGGACAACGCTTCGTCGTTACTGGTATCGCCAGCAAACTCTCCATTGCTTGGGCCATAGCTGAGGCTCTACATCGTGAAGGCGCCTCGCTGATTCTCACCTATCCAAATGATAAGATTAAAAAGCGGGTAGATATGGCAGCTGAAGCCTTTGAAGCTGATATGGTACTTGAGTGTGATGTGGCCTCCGATGAGTCTATCGCCAAGTGCTTTGAGCAAGTGAAAGCGCACTGGGGTGATGGTATCGATGGCGTAGTTCACGCGATCGGTTTTGCACCCATGGAGCAGCTCGATGGTGATTTTGTTAATGCAACCACGCGCGAGGGTAGCCATATTGCACATGATATCTCAAGCTACAGCTTTGTTGCTCTTGCAAAAGCGGGGCGTGAGCTGCTGGCAATGCGCAAAGGCTCAATGCTGACTCTAACGTATGAAGGTAGTATCTCAGTTTTGCCAAACTATAACGTTATGGGTATGGCTAAAGCAAGTTTAGAGGCCAGCGTCCGTTACTTAGCTACTTCTATGGGCGGCGAAGGTATTCGTGTTAATGCGATCTCAGCCGGTCCTATTCGTACGCTTGCAGCCAGTGGTATCAAATCCTTTCGTAAAATGCTTGATATCAGCGAAAAAATAGCCCCGCTACAGCGTAATATTAGTCAAATGGAAGTTGGTAATGCTGCGTTATTTTTATTGTCACCATGGGCATCGGGTATTACTGGCGAGATCATGTTCGTTGATGCAGGTTTTAATACGGTTGCGATCAGTGAGCAGTTAATGATGCTTGATGAACCAGAGAAATAAGCACATTTAATAACCTATTATGGTGTGAAAGATTGCATATAATTTTATATACCCCTCTAAGAATATGAAGGTAGCCAAAAGGCTACCTTTTTTAGTTATACTAATCGCTTTTTAGCCAAAGATCTTTAGGCGATAGATATGATAACCAAACTTCCAAAATGGATATTATGGGGCGGGGCGGTGTTGGCATTTAGCGCCGGATGCGTCAATACAGCCGCTTTGATTGGTTTTACTAACCTATCTGTGTCACATGTTACGGGTAATGTTAGCTTTTTTTCGGCGGCAGTAGCTCGTTTTGATATCAGTAGTATCCTTTTTATTGGCGCCTCATTGCTATCTTTTTTGGCAGGCGCAATCTTGAGCGGGGTAGTGATTGGACAAACCTCCCTAAGACTGGGTAGACGCTATGGCAATGCACTATATATAGAAGCGGTATTATTATTGATAAGCTACTGGCTCTATCAACAGCACGATTACTTGGGGCAACTGGCCGCTGCGATGGCGTGCGGTCTACAAAACGCAATGGTAGCCACTTATAGCGGAGCGGTTATCCGTACCACTCACCTGACCGGATTGACCTCAGATATGGGCGCAGCTATCGGAAATT
Source organism: Psychrobacter sp. M4 (assembly GCF_055699795.1). Taxonomy (NCBI): domain Bacteria; kingdom Pseudomonadati; phylum Pseudomonadota; class Gammaproteobacteria; order Moraxellales; family Moraxellaceae; genus Psychrobacter; species Psychrobacter sp. M4. Next base: position 1,504,435 of record NZ_CM146740.1, read on the forward strand.
GGTTGGCAGGACGACCCATCAGTAAGCCAACACTCGCTTTTCAAACGATTATTTGGTATTGCTTTTTCGGCGGCGGCGCAGTGGGTGCTTTTTTGTATGTGAGAGTAGGCTATGCCGCATTATTTGTACCTATTACTATCGTACTAGTGGCTGCGTTTATCTATAATTACGCTTCAAACCATTTACCTGAAAAGATGCAGCCCAAAAATGAAATATAAAAGACGCCTATCAATTAGATAAGCGTCTGCGTAGTTAAGAATATATTTATAGACTAGTGGCTTCATGGATCAACTTTCATCGAAGCTGAAGTAATAGGCTAGCTATTGTTTATCTTCTTCTTCTTCGTGATCTTCATGCTCGTGCAACCCTTGCATCATATCAAGAGCACAATCATCAGTACGCTGCTGGTCTTCTTTAGCCAGACCGTCTTGATTAATATCTTTTGGTGCCATCTTAGTGGTTGAGTCGATCTTATTACGTGACATACAATGCTCCTATTATCTGCCTAGCTTATTTTAGCTCTGTAACATTCAGCTATATAACAACTTATAAGTCAGAGCTTATAAGTTAATATACTAAGTATGAGTCAAGCGCTTACCCTTGTATAGAGACAATAGGCGCAATTTAGTGACTGTATGTAACGATGTAACTGCTTGTGCAAAGAAGGTGTTTGATAATGACGATTAAAAGTAATATTAAAGATAGTCAATTTCTTAATAAAGTCATACTATGGGCAAGGATTCCATACCGTTACGTATAACAATCTATGTTAATCAATAAGGACGCTTTATGTCAGAGAAAAGGTTAGATAGCCATATCCCCGATGATGGCAATGAGTATTTATTTACCGATACTTTTCCAAAAGGAACGGGTAAAGGACTGATCATTGTGGCAATTGCTGCTATTATTAGTGTGATTATTTATAACGTATTACCGTTTGATATTAATGCCAACAAAGGCTTAGCTTTATTGTTCTTTATTGGCGCTCTTTGGTTGACAGAAGCTTTACATGTTACGATCACCGCGATCTTAGTAGTTGTAGTAGGGACCCTGATTAGCATACCGGAGTTTAATGCTGAGATTGGCCTGCAAAGCTTTGCCAATCCCATTATTTATCTATTTTTTGGTGGCTTTGCTTTAGCCGCCGCGCTACATGTGCAGCAGCTTGATAGGAAAATTGCGCTAAAGATCCTATCTTTATCAGGTGGCAAGCTAGGTACAGCGGTGTTTCTAATATTTGGAGTCACCGCATTTTTATCGATGTGGATATCAAATACAGCTACTGCTGCTATGATGCTACCACTAGCACTGGGTATCTTAACGCAAGTGGATCGCGAAAAAGATCGTGGTACTTTTGTGTTTGTGTTGTTAGGTATTGCCTACTCAGCAAGCTTAGGTGGTCTAGGTACTATCGTAGGTTCACCGCCCAATGCCATTGCTGCAAAAGCGCTCAATATCGCTTTTGTCGATTGGATGAAATTTGGTATTCCTATAATGTTAGTACTGTTGCCGCTGTTGTTGGGGGCCATGTACTTTGTACTAAAGCCCAATCTCAACCGTAAAGTTACGCTTGATCAAGATGATCCTATTGCTTGGACAACATCGCGCATTCTCACGATTATAGTCTTTATTATAACGGCGCTTAGCTGGATATTATCAAAGCAAATAGGGGCAGCTTTAGGTCTTGAAGATACTGATGCGGTGATTGCACTATCAGCCGCTGTTGCTGTGGTAGGCTTGGGATTGGTATCATGGAAACAGGTCTCCGATAATACGGATTGGGGCGTACTCATGCTCTTTGGCGGCGGTATAGCGCTGTCTACGGTATTAAAAGTATCAGGTGCTTCTTTAATATTAGGTCAAACAGTTGCCAATGCTTTATCAGTAGCACCTATTATTGTGGTCATGATCGCTATATCGGCATTTATTATATTCTTAACCGAGTTTGCCTCCAATACGGCGTCTGCTGCGCTACTGGTACCCGTGTTTGCCGCTATTGCTGAGCAGATGGGTATACTGACAGAAGTACTGGTATTGATTATCGGTATTGGTGCCTCATGTGCCTTTATGTTACCAGTTGCCACGCCGCCAAACGCGATTGTCTTTGGCACCGGTTTGATTAAACAAACAGAGATGGTACGCACTGGGGTCGTGCTTAATATCATTGCTACATTTGTCGTTGGCTTATGGGCATATATCTTTTTGCTATAGAGCGTTGTAAGTAAATATTTTACAAGCCAACTGGTTCAAACCAAAAACCGATATTTAGCCATTTGCTAGATATCGGTTTTTGGTAAAACATAGCTGCAAACTTATGAATAATCACTATGCACCATAATTCATCCATACCCAGCCATTTTCCAGCCATTCCATCACCTCATAAGGGTCAATATCTACTACATCGTCTAGCTTTAGGGACTCGCCATCAGCCAAGCGCATCAGTAGGGCAGTCGCTGCCTCATCAAGTCCATCAAGGCGTTGCCCGTTCGCGTATAGAATTATATCATCGTTAGTCTGAGTATAAAGCAGACGATTGCTATAGTCCGCTTGTAGCACTGCGCCCTCAGACAAAGCTTGCATTAGCTCGTCAGTGCTTATCGTCTCTTCAGGTACCAGCGCATCATATTGACGCTTGCTTACGACCTCACTTACCGCTTGGCGAATAATGTCATCACCGCGCTTAGATTCCAGCATTTGTAACAGTTGCTTCTTGATAGCTTCGATACTATCCAGGTGCAGCTCACCAGAGGACTGCAATGTTTGCGGTAGTAGCATGGGCACAAATAAACCGCTATTATTGGTTGCCACATCGGCCATACTATCGATAATTTGCATAAGATTGGGCCGGCGACAGCCGAACGAGAAGGTGAGACAGTCATCTGTCGCCACCCCAAAATGCGCTAACTTTGGCGGGACATAAAGCACATCACCCGCTTCTAAAACCTGATCAAATATAATATCGCCCATATCATCAAAGATGCGAATGGGCTCATCTGCTACAAATTCAGTAGTCTCGTCACAAAACATGCCCAGCTGCCAACGCCGTGATCCATAGCCTTGCGCCAAAAACACGTCATAATCATCATAGTGCTTGCCAACCGAGCCGCCTTTTGGTGCGTAGGAGACCATAATATCGTCACGCTGCCACTGCGGAATAAAGTCAAAAGCTTGCCACAATTGTCCCAGCTCAGGCGACCATTGTTCTAAATTCTGTACCAGTACCGTCCACTGTGCTGGCAGGTTGGCAAAATCGGCTTCGGTTAGCGGGCTTTTTTTAAGTTGCCACTGTGGTTCATTATCTTTTTTAGTAGCCGCTTGAGTCAATAAGCGTGCTGAGGCGTCTTCTTCCAAAGCAAGGCCGAGCATATCGTCAGGCTCAAACATACCGATAAGCTGTGGTAGTCCTTGCTTGATGAGTAATGGCTTTTTTTGCCAGTATTCTTTTAAGAATTGTTCAGCAGTAATATCGTCAGGGAGGCATAGAGGAATAGCAGTCATCGATAAATCCGTGTTGTAAAAGGGTTGTAAATGGTCTAAGTCGCTATTAGGTCAGGGACAAGAAGTAAGTAGAATTAACATTTTGAATGGTTGAGGATGCAAATATATTTAAGGTTTACTTTAGAAACAGAAGATAATCGTTTATTATTAGCAGCGTTTTAAATGAAATTCAGTTACTCTCAGTCATTTGTAACCTAACTTATACTGAGCTGATCAATTATAGGATATTTATGAAAAAGTTACACTTTATAGCTTTAATTGTTGGTGCGCTTTTCTTGCAAGCCTGTGTGCATAAAATCGTGACGGTACCTACCAAAGTTGCTTATAAAACCACCAAAGGCGTAGTCAAAGGTACAGCCGCTGTCGGTAGAGCCATTATACCCGGCGATAGCGATGATAAAGATGATTAAAACTTGAGTTGGTTTTTACGAATTTTTAAAAAAAAGGTTCCTGCCCCAATAAGCCCACCAAGAAGTGCCCACATCATGTCTTGGTGGGCGTCCCAAATATCACCTTGTTGACCGTTGTAGGCCTCAGCGGCTTTCGGTGACATGGTTAGAGCCAGCATCCATTCGAACAATTCATAAAGTAAGCTGGTCGACATATTAATCATCAAAACGATAGTTATCAGTAGTTTTATGGACTGAAGCTTAAAAATAGCTTTTGCTATCTCAAGCATGGCTTGGAACAATAATAACCCATAGCTAAAATGCACCAGACGGTCGTACATATTACGCTGCCAGCCAAAAACCTCACTTAAACGTAGACCAAATAGCTGCTGTGTCCAGTTGTCATAGGGTACAAAAGAGTATAAATAGCGTGCCCCAACGATATGAATAATTAAAAATAGAGCCGCTAAAACATAAGCGTGTGAGCTAATATAGCGACGAAAATAGGTGAGCAGCATAAAAGCCAAAAACAGCAGCGTACCTAATTGATGCAATAGGTAGCTTGCCCACTCCATAGGCTCAATGCTTGCTAGCACCATCACGATTATAACCGTTATTGTGCTAGCAAAGACTGGCTTAGAGAATTTGCTCATTTTTTAAGTTAACTTTTTCAATCATCTACTAAAGCTTCTCAATCCACTCTTTAATCGTGTGTGCCTGCTTGGCAGCATTGCCGATATAAGTAGCAGGTGTCAGGTCGCGCAAACGCTGTTTATCGGCATCACTTACCTCGTCAAGCTCATCGCTATCAACGAAAGTTAGCATCGCTTCGCGGGTCATAGCATTGCCGCGCGTTAAGGCTTTGAGTTTCTCATAAGGATTCTCCACACGGTAGCGGCGCATCACGGTTTGAATTGGTTCGGCTAGTACTTCCTGCGCTTGCTCAAGATCGTTATTCAAGCGTTCAGGATTCACTTCAAGTTTGCCAACCCCTTTTAAACAAGCATCATACGCAATCATACTTTGCGCAAGACCCACACCGATATTACGCAGTACCGTTGAGTCTGATAAATCACGCTGCATCCGCGAGATAGGTAGCTTTTCGCCTAAATGGGCCAGCATTGCATTAGCCACGCCCAAATTGCCCTCTGAGTTTTCAAAATCAATCGGATTAACTTTATGCGGCATGGTTGAGGAGCCGACTTCGCCCTCTTTTAGACGCTGTTTAAAATAGCCTAAGCTAATATATTGCCAAATATCGCGGTTAAAATCGATCAAAATCGTATTGAAACGTTTTACTACATCGAATAGCTCTGCAATATAGTCATGCGGCTCAATTTGCGTGGTATAAGGATTAAAGCTTAGACCAAGACGCTTATCGATAAAATGCTCAGCATGCGCTTGCCAATCGACATCAGGATAGGCTGAAAAATGCGCATTATAGTTACCCACTGCGCCATTAATTTTACCCAATAGCTCCACTTGACTCATTTGTTTAATTTGACGCGCTAGACGGTAAGCGACATTGGCCATCTCTTTACCTAAAGTAGTCGGGCTTGCCGTCTGACCGTGTGTACGTGAAAGCATGGGCTGCTCGGCATGAGTCAGTGCTAAATCGACAATACTATCGGTGACTTGCTGCATTTTATCGACCACAATCTTGCGGCTATCTTTAAGCATCAATGCATAAGATAAATTATTGATATCTTCACTGGTACAAGCAAAATGAATAAACTCTAGCGAATCAATTAGCGCATCCTGACCACGAAATTTGTCTTTAATAAAATATTCAACGGCTTTTACATCGTGATTGGTCGTCGCTTCGATATCTTTGATCGCTCCAGCGTCCTCTTCACTAAAGTCATCAACGATACTATTTAAAAAGGTATTGGTCTTATCATCAAATGCCGCTAACTCTTCAATAGTACTGTTGTCAGCCAATGATTGTAACCAGCGGATTTCAACGGTCACGCGAGCTTTAATCAGGCCGAATTCAGACAAATAAGGACGCAAGCTGTCGGCTTTGGATGCATAACGACCATCGATGGGAGAAAGGGCGGTTAGTGGAGTCATAACAATACCTTAAGTAGTTTCGTTAGTTAATTAGTCCCCAACATAGTGGGAACGTCAGGAAAATCAGGTCGCCCAATTATACCTTGATTGTATTCAAGTTTAGGACAAAAATTAATAGATATAAATTAGAAAATATATTTACTTAAATTAACATTGTTGATATATTTAGACACAATTAGCTTTAGTCGATTAAAGTTAGTTATTTGAGGTGAACTGTATATTTGTAAAACAATCAATTGAGGATGAATAATGAATAAATTAATGGGCGTATTTTTATTAGGAACGGCTTTAAGTCTAACGGCTTGTGGCGGTGACTCTGATAGTAGTGGTAGTAATTATAGTGGTAAAGATACGACACCTACAACTCCTGATAATGGTCAAAATACTTGTGATGTCGTTGGTAACACTGTAACAGGCGTCGCTAATAGTGATTGCCAATTTACAGCTGAAAACACTGATGCACAAATTACCTGTACAAGTACTGCTCTTGTAGTAGATGGTACTATCGGTGGGATTACTCTTTCTAATACTACTTTTATCTCTAATAGTACAAATATTGGTGGCTATAGTATCCAGTGTTCTTGATCTAGCTTTTAGTCGTAATACTTTATTGGTCCTTTATCAATAGAACAGTGATCAGCTATTTATAAAAAAGCTATTGGTTATCTAATTAGTCAGTAGCTTTATATAAAATATATAAAAAGTATTTAGGCAGGTAGTTAATATATGAAAGACAAAACCTTATTCATTTCATCCGTATTGGTTGCTTTTATCTTTGGTAGTTTAACGACTTATTTGCTGATGACCAAAAAACAAATGGATCAAATCATGCAGGCAAAGCAGCACTCGCCTGTATCATCTATGTCTAATAATGACCAAAATACCGTTAATCTAGCAGACAACTTATCGTCGCAAGCGGTTAATACTCAAAATCAAAAAAATGACTCGGCAGCGCAAGTTATCTCTAATCTGCAGCAGTCAGACACGCCTTCTGTGAACGACTATTCACAAGAGCAAGCATTGGCTCTGGTTAACAACATGCCAGACTATGTACTGAGCCAGTACGTTGACAAATTTATGGCAAGAGGCGCTAGTGAAGTTATTGCTGACAAAAGGCGCTTTGCCGAGCGGGCCGTGGAGGAGCTGTATAAATCAAATGACAATCAGCCGTTGGCAGGCACCGTTAAACTATCATTGAATCCGGTCATGCCTACCACATCGGTGGACACCTCAACACTAAATAAAAATGCCAAGCTATTTGCGCATTTGGATACCGCTGGAAAAGTGCCTAGTAGCCCCTTTGTCTTTGTAAAATGGGTGAATAACCAAACCGGACAAGTCTTACTATTTGAGAAAAAAGATATTGTCGCCAGTCGCAATCAGAATTGGGTCAGCTTTAGTCCTTACGAGGGTTGGGAGCCGGGCAGTTACGACATCCGGTTTTATCAATTTACCTCAGAGCTGCAACCTGTCGCACAGCTTACTTATAATATCTATACAGTTGAAGGCTCTGAACAGGGCAGGAGCAAGGCAGGTAATATCGTTAATGCGACAGCAACTAGAAACAGTAATTAGAGATTAAGACAGCTGAAACCACAGCAACTAACAATTGTTTCAATTGAAAACTATAAGTGCTTTAAATACTGCAAGGCGCGTCAATAGATTCAATCACGCCGCCGCCGAGGCACACCTCATCGATATAAAATACTGCCGATTGACCCGGCGTTAGCGCACGTTGGGGTTCATCGAATATCACGCGCACCGCGCTGCCGTCTTCATTGGTGGCAAACACAGAGCAACTTTGATCGGGCTGCCGATAACGCGACTTTGCCATACAGCGTAAACCTGTTTCGCTAAAAATGTCTTGAGGAGGTAGCTCATTCACCCAGTCGAGCTTATAGGCGTGCAGCTCATTGCTCATTAGCATCGGATGCTCATGACCTTGTCCCACGATCAAACGGTTGTTCTCCAAGTCTTTTGCCAACACAAACCATGGCTCCTCGGGACGATCTTTGACGCCGCCAATACCGATACCGCCGCGCTGACCTAGGGTGTAATACATGAGTCCATCATGCTGACCGATTATCTGATTATCGTCGGTAACGATATCACCTTTTTGCGCGGGCAAGTATTGCTGCAAAAAGTCTTTGAATCGGCGCTCACCGATAAAGCAAATACCGGTCGAATCCTTTTTCTTTGCCGTTACTAAATCATGCTCTTCAGCGATTTGGCGCACTACTGGCTTTTCAAGCTCGCCAATGGGGAACAGCGTTTTAGCAATTTTATCGCCGCCGACCGCATGTAAGAAATAACTTTGATCTTTATTGTTATCAAGGCCGCGTAATAGCTGAGCCACAGTTTCGCCATCATTATTTTCATAATTAATACTACGGCGCGTATAGTGACCAGTAGCGATATAGTCAGCGCCAAGCCCAAATTTTGGATCAGAGGCGTAGTCCAGAAATGCTTTAAATTTAATCTCTTTGTTGCATAAAATATCGGGATTAGGCGTACGTCCGGCTTTGTATTCTGCTAAGAAATGCTCAAAGACCCGATCCCAATATTCCATCGCGAAGTTGGCCGTGTGCAGCTTGATACCGATTTTGTCACATACCGCTTGCGCGTCCGCTAAGTCGTCCATTGCTGTACAGTATTCGGTGCCGTCATCTTCTTCCCAGTTTTTCATAAACAGCCCTTCAACCATGAAGCCTGCTTGTTGCAGCAAGACGGCTGATACCGAAGAGTCAACGCCGCCTGACATACCGACGATGACGCGCGTATCCGCAGGATTGTCAATATCGCTAAGCGTTAGCGGACGATAAGCTTGAAAAGGCTTGGCAACTGGCGCAACTGGCATAGCTAAAGTATCTGATATAACTGACATAAAAAAGCGCTCAACAACTTGTGATAATATAGGCGCTATATTATAGCAGTTAATTAAAATGAGTGCCGTACCATGCTTTTTTTATAGCTTGAAAATCAGTTAGTTATTTTGATAACTGCTTTATAGATTTTGAATCAACCTTTATATTTTTTGGAAATACAATGATAAAAATCGGTCAAGGTATCGACGTACATGCTTTTCATAATAATGGTGATCAGCAGCAATATGTGGTGCTTGCAGGGGTGCCTATAGAGCATACTCATAGTTTGCTTGCGCATTCTGACGGCGATGTAGTACTGCATGCACTAGCCGATGCTCTGCTTGGAGCCTTGGCGCTTGGTGATATTGGCCAGCATTTTCCTGATACCGATGCCGCGCATAAAGGCTTGGACTCACGAATACTGCTGCGTCATGTCTATGATAAAATCAAAAAAGCGGGTTACAAGCTTGGTAATGCCGATATCACCGTGATGTGTGAGCGTCCTAAACTAGCACCACATAATCAAGCGATGCGAGAGAATATCGCCAGTGATTTACAGGTAGATATCGACAAGATCAGCGTAAAAGCCACAACCACTGAAAAGCTTGGGTTTACTGGTCGCCAAGAGGGTATTATGGCAAGCGCTGTGGTATTATTAACCGCCGATCAATCTGATGTCTAAAGCTATAAGCTATCAAGGCTATGCTTGTAATTTAAAAGCATTTACCCCATATATCATATAACCTACGTAAACTGACATGCAATTTTAGTACATGCCAATATAAATATTTAGTCAATCATATAATAAATAGGAGCTGTTATGAGCGAGCAAACCCCCAATACTGGTGCAAATGATGTTGAACAACTGATTCGTGATCAAATCCGCGACAATAAAGTTATTCTTTATATGAAAGGTACGCCGCAATTTCCGCAGTGTGGCTTTTCAGCACGTTCTATCGAAGTGTTGACGCAAATTGGTCGTCCTTTTGCTTTTGTAAATATCTTGGAAAACCCAGAGATCCGAGCTACTTTACCAAAAGTGGGTAACTGGCCAACTTTTCCGCAATTATGGATCGATGGTGAACTTATGGGCGGTTCAGATATTATTTTGCAAATGTATCAATCAGGTGAGCTCAAGCCGCTGGTTGAAGCCAATAGCCCTGCTGCTTAGTAACTGATTTTCATCATATTAAGTCCAAACATTTAGTACTATAGCCCAAGCAGACATCGAAAGACTGCTTGGGCTTTTGCTATCTTTAATCGGTTGTCTTTATGGATTTTATCCCCATTTATAATCCAAGATAAACTTAGCCTTAATAATAAGGAAGCGTTATGAACCAATCATTAAACAATAATAAAATCAACGAACAAGATATGGAGCAACCAGTAGCTAAAGAAGGGCTTACTCAGAATAATGTTGAGTCAATAGACGCTGAGGTGGATACTGAGCAGGCCGCTCTTGAAAAGCGCCGTGAGCATTTAAAAAACGAATCCACACGCATTATTGATATCGCTAATAACGAGGCAAATTCAGCGCTGAAATGTATCCATCAGCTCAGCGTAGCGGGCGGAGCCACAGAGCCTACTTATGTGGCTATTGAGCAGCGCGTTGTTGCTGATCAAGATCCAGTCGGTGCTTATCATCTGGCTTTACTGGCGCAAAATACCCCAGATCTACCTATTGATGCGCGCCAGCTTATCGAGCTGGTAGTTAAGAAAGGTGATAATGCTCAGCTTTTAGCGCTGCTCAAAAACCTACCATTACCGCCGGTTGATGTCATCAAAGAGAGAATTGTAGCTAGTAATGACGGTGAGGCCATTGGGCAGATGAATGCTTATCTACAAATCAACCCTGAAGGTTATGGCAGCCAGCATATGCTTGCTAGTGGTCAGGCAGATCGTATCGTACCGCTAAGCCCTGCAAGCAATATTAACAACGACTAATGTTAATAAAGACCAATAATTGCTATAATTAGCGGCTATTTATTCAGATTTTGATATCGACGTTACCAGTCAAGCGAGGCGAACATGCAGTACCCAAAAACTTACGATGTAGTAGTAATAGGCGGCGGCCATGCAGGCACAGAGGCTGCATTGGCGTCTGCTCGGATGGGCGCTCAAACCTTGCTGTTGACTCACAACATTGAGACGCTGGGACAAATGAGTTGTAATCCAGCAATCGGCGGTATTGGCAAGTCGCATCTGGTGCGTGAAATTGATGCACTGGGCGGTGCTATGGCATTAGCAACTGATAAAGCGGGGATTCAATTTCGGGTTTTAAATAGCCGGAAAGGTGCAGCGGTGCGTGCCACGCGCGCGCAGGCTGATCGTATCCTTTATAAAGCGGCTATTCGCCAAACGCTTGAGAATCAGGCTAATCTGGATCTGTTCCAGCAAGGCGCTGATGATATATTGGTCGAAAACGGCCGCGCTACTGCGGTGGTCACCTCAACGGGTATTGTGTTTAAAACGGAAACGGTGATTTTGACGTCGGGGACGTTTTTAGGCGGTGTCATCCATATTGGCCTTGAGAACTCAAAAGGCGGGCGCGCAGGGGATCAGCCCTCCATCAAGCTTGCCGATCGTTTGCGTGAGCTAAAGCTGCCTGTTGGGCGCCTAAAAACCGGCACGCCGGCGCGTATTGATGCGCGCAGTGTGGACTTTAGTGTGATGAGTGTGCAGCCAGGCGATACGCCGCTACCGGTGATGAGCTTTTTGGGTGATACGTCTATGCATCCAGAGCAAGTCAACTGCTATATCACTCATACTAACGCGCGTACGCATGACATTATCCGTGACAATCTAGATCGCTCACCGCTATTTTCTGGCAAAATTGAAGGGGTAGGCCCACGCTATTGTCCCTCTATCGAAGACAAGATCCACCGTTTTGCCGACAAAGACAGTCATCAAATATTTATTGAACCCGAAGGTTTGACGACTCATGAGCTGTATCCCAATGGTATCTCGACCAGCTTGCCGTTTGATGTACAGCTTGAGTTTATTCATAGTATGAAGGGACTTGAGAACGCGCATGTGACGCGTCCGGGTTATGCGATCGAATACGATTACTTTGACCCGCAAAACTTAAAGCCTACCCTTGAAACCAAATCTATTGATCGGCTGTATTTTGCTGGTCAAATCAATGGAACGACGGGTTATGAAGAGGCGGGCGTGCAAGGTTTGCTAGCGGGTACTAATGCAGCATTAGTCACTAGCAATAATAAGGATTATGAAACATGGACACCGCGCCGCGATCAAGCTTACTTGGGCGTACTCGTTGATGATCTGATCACTCATGGTACGACCGAGCCATATCGCATGTTTACCAGTCGTGCTGAATATCGTCTACTGCTGCGAGAAGACAATGCCGATCAGCGCTTGACGGAAACTGGTCGCAAGCTTGGGTTGGTTGATGATGCCCGCTGGCAAGCTTATGAGCAAAAGATGGAAGCCATTACTACAGAGTCTGCACGCCTAAAAGACATGTGGGCAACCCCTACAAACGAATTAGGTAAGCAGGTTGCTACGCAAACCGGTGAGGTACTGTCAAAAGAGTCTACTGCTTATGATTTACTCAAGCGCCCACAGATACATTTCTCTGATATTGCAGCTATCACTGACTCAAAAGTGGACACACAAGTCGGCGAGCAGATAGAGATTTCGGTTAAATATGCTGGCTACATTGATCGTCAGCAAGATGAGATTGAGCAGATGAAGCGTCTTGAGAACACAGCTCTGCCTACTGATTTTGACTATGGTATAGTGTCAGGTTTATCTAATGAAGTACTACAAAAACTGAACCAAGTACGTCCAGCAACGCTTGCGCAGGCAGGACGTATCAGTGGCGTAACCCCAGCGGCTGTGCAACAGTTAGCTATGGCAGTCAAAAAACAAGAAAAAGCTAAGGCCGCTTTGAATTAATAGTATATGACCTATAAAAGAGCTCATAGCGATCTCTCGTTATGGGCTCTTTTTATGAGTAGACCGCTGATATCGACCTATCTTTTAACTGACTTGAGCCAACTATGACCGCTGCTATTATCTTTGCGATTACTATTGTATTGCCCAACCTTTTTTTGATGGGGTTGGGTTTTTTTATGCAAAGGCGCGGCGAGGCTAGTCAAGCCTTTATCGATCAGGCCTCCTATTTTGTTTTTAATTATTGCTTGCCCGCCTTGCTATTTTTTAGTGTCGTTGATAGTGAGGTTGATTATGCCAAGCAAATTACTCTAATAGTAGCTGGGATTATCGTCACTTTTATTTTGTTTATAGGGTCTGAGATCTACGCTAAGCGTTTTGTGAGCAAACCTGCTGATCAAGGCGTATTCGTACAAGGAGTATTTCGTAGCAATATGGCCATTATTGGCCTTGCTACTGTCGCCAATGCCTATGGTGAGCAAGGCTTGAGTATTGGTGCGGTCTACATGGGTATCGTGACTATATTATTTAATATTCTAGCAGTTATTACTTTAAGCCGTGTCTCCAAAAGCATTGATGATACTTGGTTTGGCCGCATTTTTATGATTGTCAAAAAGCTATTTACTAATCCGCTTATTCTTGCTTTGCTTGCCGCCTTTGCTTACAAGGCACTACCGCTGCCGCCGATCACTGGGGTGATTCATACTACTGGGGATTTATTGGCTGCGGTGGCATTGCCGCTAGCACTCATTTGTGCGGGGGCTAGTATTGATTTAAAGTCGATGCTCAGCCCTTCAGGGTTGTCCATGCAAGCTAGTATTGGCCGAATTGTCATCGCACCAATAATAGCTATCGCCGTTGGATTAAGCTTTGGGCTATCAGGCGTGCATATGGGGGTGCTGTTTTTGATGGTGGCATCGCCTACGGCCGCCGCGAGCTACGTCATGGCCAAAGCGATGGGGGGTAATGATATCTTAGCGGCGAATATTTTAGCCTTTACTACTGTGGTGGGTATGTTTGGTATGGCGACTGGGGCAGCTGTACTACGATTACTAGGACTGATGTAAGGTTGCGCTGGTTAAATACGCTAAAAAAATCAATACTTTTATAATAGCAATATTGGTTTTTACTGTTAACATTTTTAGAACAGCCTGTCACGTAGCCCTCGTATTTTGAGGGTGATTGATATGTAAAAATACGGTCAATGAAAGGTGCATAAAGACAGATAATACTATATATCAATGATAGCTAAGGAGTTCTCTTATGCCTTATGATAAATTATCAGACCTGCCTGATAGCGTAAAAGACAACTTGCCAAAACATGCTCAAGAGATTTTTCGAGCCGCTTTTAATAGTGCTAGTGAACAATATAAAGACGAATCACGCTGGTTTGCTACCGCTTGGGCAGCCGTCGAAAACGTTTATGAGAAAAATAGTGATGGCAAATGGGTTAAAAAGCCCGACCATAAATAATCCTAGTGTATTGCTTATCACTAGAGCTAACATGATATGCTATCACTGCTTGGTTTCAAAAAGATTAAGTTAGATGAAGCTAGCTTTTTGAGCGTTAAACGTTATTTTTTTGATAATTGATAAATAATCTACAGATAAGGAACATCTAGAATGCAGTTGTTAAATCGGGCAGTAGTGACTGAATATCTAAATATGTCAGCAGCGATTGATGCTATCGAAGAGCTGCTGCGTAGGCAAGCTGAGCATCCTAATTGGGTTAAATCGCCTGAGCGCTTGGTGATTGAGACCTTTAGTGAGGATAAGCGAAGCTCAGGTTCGCATTTGTCAATGCCAGCAGTTATCTATGATGGTAGTGAGGAGTATGCTACCGTTAAGCTGGTGACTATTTGTCCGGATAATCCTAGTCGTAACATGCCTACAACTACTGCAATTATTACCGTATCTAACAACGAGACTGGGAAAATATTAGCGGTAATGGACGGCATTTATATCACCCAAGTACGGACAGCTGCGCTATCTGGCATTGCAACTAAGTATATGGCAAAGGATAACTGTCAAGGTGTCGCTGTGGTGGGTTGTGGCGGTATGGCGTATGAGCAATTAAATGCGGTATTGACGGTTCGTCCTGAGATCAAAACCGTTTATTTATGGAATAGAAGCCTTAATGGTGCTGAGCAGTTTAAAGAAAACTTTGCTCGTGACTATGCACAGTGGGACGTGGAGCTAATCGTTTGCGAGCAAATCGAAGACGCTCTTAAAGAGGCTGATATTATCAATGTAGCGACCCGTGCCACCGAAGGTTTATTTAGCCTTGAGCAGATAAAAGCAGACGCTCATATCAATGCGGTAGGCGCTTATCAGGCCTCCATGAAAGAGATTGGTAATGAGGTTATAGAGAAGAGCAGCTTAATTGTGGTCGATGATATGGCGGGTAGTCGTCATGAGGCTGGTGATTTAATTCAGGCTCATGATAGCTCTGAGAGTTCATGGACTTGGGACAAAGTTAGTGGGGACTTACAAGGACTGGTAACCGGCAAAGTTACCCAGTCAGAGCAAGGAATCACTTTATTTAAATCAGTAGGAGCTGCAAGTTTTGATGCGGCAGTGGCGCTACATGTTGCAAAACTTGCTGACCAAGATAATCTTGGCGAAAGTGTGTCTTGGTAATCATCGTTTGATACACAGTTGCACGCTGCTATTAATAACATATGCTAATAATAAGTCTACCCATAAAAAAACTCCTACTCATAATATAAGTAGGAGTTTTTTTATTCGTTTGTCTTTGACGCCTATGTTATGCGCTTTTTACATTAAGTGCTTTCTACTATCGACGATTATTACGCTTCTCTTCACGTCGCGCTTTACGTTTTGGACTAGTGCGATAAGTCAAATAACCACCAATAATCATAACAATGATAAACGCTACTATGTACAAAAATATTGATGAGCCGATAAAAGTAGAAGTTTCCATAATTATTATTCCATTGATATGTATTAATAATTATGCAATGGCAGCATCAGCTTGTAAAGTAAACAAATTTAACTGAGGCACCAGCTCAAGCGAGCGTAGACGTGCGGCTTGATCATAAACGTTGGCAGTAACGATCAATTCGTCAGGCTGATATTGAGCAATAAATGCAGCAAGTTTTGGCTCTACACTCTCAACTGAACCGATAAATGATACTGATAAAGCATTATCAACCATCATCTTCTCGCTTGCACTCCAAATGCTATCCATATCATGGGTTGGTTTTGGCATCTGTCCGCGCTCGCCTCGACGCAGGCGTACAAAGCTTTGCTGCGCTGAGGTAAAATGGTAATGTGCTGTTTCATCATCATCAGCGAGCAGTAAGTTGGCTGCCAGCATCACGTAAGGCTTAGCAAGGTATTTTGAAGGCTTAAACTGTTCACGATAGGTAGCGATCGCCTGACCTAACATTTGCGGCGCGAAATGTGAGGCAAAGACATACGGCAGTCCTAAATGCGCCGCCAGTGTTGCCCCAAATAATGAGGAACCTAATATCCAAATCGGTACGTTAGAATTGGCTCCTGGAAAGGCCTGCACCGGACTATTATCCGTACCATTACCTAATAAATACAGTAGCTCTTGCACATCTTGCGGGAAACGCTCAGCGTCTTTCATTTGGCGACGTAGGGCTTGAAAGGTTGCGCCATCAGTACCCGGAGCACGACCCAAACCTAGATCAACGCGATCGCCATATAGGGCTTGTAGCGTACCAAACTGCTCGGCAACTACTAATGGCGCATGGTTGGGTAGCATAATACCGCCAGCACCAATACGAATACGCTCAGTTTGACTACCAATATGCGATAGTAAGACTGAGGTCGCGGCACTAGCAATACCCGGCATATTATGGTGCTCTGCCATCCAGTAACGGTCAAGGCCGATCTCTTCTGCTTTTTGTGCAATCTCAACTGTTTGTGCAATACCGTCAGCGATGGCTTTTCCGGTAGGAACAGGAGCTAGGTCTAAAAAAGATAAAGGAATAGTATTACTCATAAGTCACCTATTATTATGACGT
Source organism: Psychrobacter sp. M4 (assembly GCF_055699795.1). Lineage (NCBI taxonomy): Bacteria > Pseudomonadati > Pseudomonadota > Gammaproteobacteria > Moraxellales > Moraxellaceae > Psychrobacter > Psychrobacter sp. M4. The sequence continues at coordinate 1,521,193 of NZ_CM146740.1, forward strand.
CATATCAAAGATAGGATTTTTATAATTTTCAATAGCAAAGATATGACTAAAAGTTAAAATGGAGCAAAATGCTCAATAACTAATATAATGGGGTACTTATGATAAATATAAAGGTCAACATGAGTAGCGATAACAAATCTTAATAATGCATTGTCTTAATTTATTCGATGCTACTGACTAAACTGCTGCTGACAAAGCTCCATAAAGGCGCGGCCATATTGACGAATCTCAGCATCATCGCGTACCGCCATCCAACTGGTAAAACGGCCAAAATGATCCACTGGTATAGCTACTAAGTTTTGGTAGTGGCTAGGCTCAAACGCCATCTCAGCGATAATACCAATACCGAGTCCTAATCCTACATAAGTGCTAATAACATCGGCATCAAGTGCGGCAAGGACAATATCAGGCTCTAAACCTGCGTCGCTAAAGGTTTTGTCAATAGCACTGCGGCCAGTAAACCCGCCATGATAAGTGACGATGGGATAGCTGGCAAGAGTAGGTAAGTCAACAGTCTCTAAACCTGCAAGCTCATGGTCTTTTGGCACAATAATCCGATGTGTCCAGTCATAGTAGCGATAACAACGCAGATAATCATTGTGCAGCAAGGACTCGGTAGCAACGCCAATGTCAGCCTGACCGCGAATGACCATCTGGGCGATAGTTTCAGGATCGGCTTGCTGCAAGATTAAGTTTACCTTAGGAAAGCGCTCTTTAAACTCTTTGACGACTTTTGGCAATACATAACGTGCTTGAGTATGTGTGGTAGCAATAGTCAGTGTGCCGGTATTGGGATTATTAAAATCAAGGCTTAGATTTTCAATAGTACGAATCTCAGCAAAGATGGACTCAATATGCGGCATGAGCGCTGTACCCATAGCGGTCAAGCCGGTCAAGCGTTTACCTTGACGTACAAAAACCTCAGTTTTGAGCTGATTCTCAAGCGCCGCAATATGTTTTGATAAGCTGGATTGACTGGTGTGCAGTACTGTTGCCGCTTGGCTGAGATTATAGCCATTAATTACGGTGTGCCATACGGTTTCTAGCTGTTTAAGCTGAATCTGTAGATGCCGCTGGTTCACTACCATGTCCATTGCCATAATTAAATCCTATTGTCTAAATATACAAACCTTGCCTGTATATAAATTAAAACGTGCAGGCATGCTGCAAAAAGCTAGTGTAAAACAAAGTCATTATTCTTGTATATAATAAATTGTTATCTAATTATGATTTATTGGAATAATGAGTAAATCTCTTTATTATCTACTAATTTTAAACCGTAGCGGGAATAAAAAAACAGCCATTTCTAAATGACTGTTCTTTGGAAAATACGGTAGTAGTAATAAAAACTTTAGACGCTCGATGCTGACTGAGTAAGATCATAACGATCTGCTTCCATAACTTTATTCCATGCTTTGACAAAGTCGTGGACAAACTTCTCTAAATTATCATCTTGCGCATACAGCTCAGCATAAGCACGCAGTATAGAATTAGAGCCAAATACTAAGTCCACACGGCTCGCTTGCCATTTGACATTGCCAGTCGAGCGCTCGCGTACTTCATAAAACTCTGGGGCATTATTGTCACCTTTTTCAATAGGATGCCAAGTGTTATTCATATCGGTCAAATTGACAAAGAAATCGTTGCTCAGCGTCCCTGCACGGTCGGTAAAGACACCATGCTTGCTCTGACCATAGTTGGTATCAAGCACGCGCATACCGCCGATAAGTACCGTCATCTCAGGTGCAGTCAGTCCCATAAGCTGGGTACGATCAAGCAGCATCTCTTCAGGCGACACCGCATAAGTGTCTTTTACCCAGTTACGATAGCCATCATGGCGTGGCTCAAGATCAGAGAAGCTTTGGACATCGGTCATCTCATCGGTTGCATCGCCGCGTCCTGCGTTGAATGGTACGTTAATCTCAACGCCAGCCGCTGCCGCTGCTTGCTCGATTGCTGCATTACCTGCAAGAACAATCAAGTCGGCGATACTGACCTCCTTATCGAAATCTTTTTGTATTTGAGTCAGAGCATCAAGGACACGCGCTAACTGTTCAGGCTCATTGCCCGTCCAGTCCTTTTGCGGAGCGAGTCGAATACGTGCACCATTAGCACCGCCGCGATAGTCCGAGCCTCTAAAGGTGCGCGCGCTATCCCATGCAGTGACGATCAATTCGCGCTGATCGATACCACTATCTAAGATTTTCTTCTTTAAAGCGGTAATATCATCAGCACTTAGATCAGCATTACCCTCTGGAATTGGATCTTGCCAAATAAAATCCTCTTCTGGTACATCCGGTCCTAAATAGCGAGATTTTGGCCCTAAATCACGGTGAGTCAGTTTAAACCATGTTTTGGCAAATACTTCTTCAAAGTACGCCTGATCTTGATGGAATCTCTCTGAGATTTTGCGATAGTCAGGGTCTTTGATCATTGCCATATCGGCATCGGTCATCATCGGGTTGCGGCGGACATCTGGGATATGAGCGTCTAGAGGACGATCTTCTTCTTTAATATCGGTAGGTTCCCACTGCCACGCACCAGCTGGGCTTTTGGTAAGCTCCCACTCGTGACCAAATAGAATATCATAGTATCCTGAATCCCAGCGCGTTGGATGCGTCGTCCAAGCGCCCTCAAGTCCACTTGAGACGGTATCTGCTCCTTTACCGCTACCTTTTGGATTACGCCAGCCTAAACCTTGCTCTTTGAGGTCAGCGCCTTCTGGCTCATCTTCTATTAACGAGGAATCACCGTTACCATGCGTTTTACCAACCGTATGGCCGCCTGCAGTTAGCGCTACTGTTTCTTCATCGTTCATTGACATTCGGCCAAAAGTCGTCCGTAAATCCTGCGCCGTTTTTAGAGGATCAGGATTACCATCGACGCCCTCTGGATTGACATAGATCAAGCCCATCTGTACCGCTGCCAGTGGATTCTCAAGCGATTCGCGCGTGTTGTCATCCTCATAGCGGTTCTTGGTGGCAGCAAGCCATTCGCGCTCAGAACCCCAGTAGATGTCTTTTTCTGGATGCCAAATATCAGCGCGGCCGCCAGCGAAACCTAAGGTTTTAAAGCCCATCGATTCATAAGCCATATTACCAGCTAGGATAATTAGATCAGCCCACGATAATTTATTACCGTACTTCTTTTTGACGGGCCATAGTAGGCGCCGCGCTTTATCTAGATTGACGTTATCCGGCCAGCTGTTCAAAGGCGCAAAGCGCTGGTTGCCAGTATTAGAGCCGCCACGCCCATCAGCATTACGATAAGTACCAGCCGAATGCCAAGCCATACGAATCATCAGGCCGCCGTAATGACCCCAATCTGCTGGCCACCACTCTTGTGAGTCGGTCATCAGATCTTTGAGATCTTGTTTAACCGCTTCTAAATCCAATTGCTTAAAGGCTTCAGCATAGTCAAAATCTGCGCCCATAGGGTCGGTCTTTTGATCCTGCTGGTGCAAAATATCTAAATTTAACGCATTTGGCCACCAATCCGTTGCAGCGGAGGCTTGAGTCGTGTGCGCTTGGTGCATGACAGGACAGCCGCCCATGCCCATATCTGGACGCTGCGGCGCATGTGATTCATCAGCGTTTTCACTATGAATAGTAGGGCCATGACCGTCACCTTTATCATAGGCGGTATTAGTAGGGACGTCTTTAGGGGTTGAATTTGACATAACAATCTTCCTTATCGTTGATGTTTTACTCAGTTGACTACCACACAAAGAATGTATAGCACTCAGCCACTCTCTTTGCTTATATCTTTATCATATAACTTTTTTAATTATCAAAGGAGCTAAAATATAAAAACGTTAAGATTTAAAATTCTTATTATAAAACAGTCTGTATCTATTGATGATACTAGTAATAACAGCAAAGTAAGGATCTAAAAAATGGTCTGAAGATAAGTAAGTAAAAAAATATCTAGTCAAGGGTAGTGATCTCAAGTACCATAATTCAATTTTGCTGCAAGTCTGGATTTATTTTTATAACGTCAAACTGTTTTTATTACTCTTAGATATGAAGGAGCAATAAAAATTGTGTGCAGTTATTTTTGTTTTAAGTTTTGGTGAGTTTATATGTCTGCTGCCCAATCTATACCGCCTAACCCTCCTGCTAAAAAGTCGTGGGGAGAGGCGGCAAAAGCCTATCTTGATCGCCGCGCCATTATTATGCTGTTTTTGGGTTTTGTCGCTGGTATTCCCATCCTGCTTATCTTTTCAAGTTTATCATTATGGCTGCGGGAAGCGGGTATCGACCGCAGCGTTGTGACCATGTTTAGCTGGGCGGCGCTAGGTTATTCATTTAAATTTATTTGGGCACCGTTGGTTGATGCCGTGCCTTTGCCTATTTTAACAAGACTATTAGGGCGTAGGCGCAGTTGGATATTAGTCGCCCAGCTACTGATTATATCGTCCATCTGCTTGATGGCGAGTGTCAACCCAACCAATGAAGGTAGTCTAGTTTATATGGCGATTGGGGCCGTATTGCTTGGGTTTTCATCCGCTACCCAAGACATCGTTATTGATGCTTACCGGATTGAGCTTGCCCCGCCAAGCTTGCAATCAGTGCTGTCTGCTATGTATACCGCAGGCTACCGCTTAGGTATGATAGTTGCGGGGGCAGGGGCCCTGTATCTGGCCGATTATTTTGGTTCAACCGAAGCACTTTATAGCTATGAGGCATGGCGTAACACTTATTGGATAATGGCAGGCGTTATGGGCATTGGCGTAATGACAACGCTAGTTATTCATGAGCCTATTAGTAGTCAAGTACGCATCGAGCGCAAAACCTCAGACTATGCGCGATTGGTATTGGTTTTTGCAATCTCGGTTGTCGGTTTTGTGTTGGTGTTTGCTAATGTAGGACCATTACTGCCAGAAACTGACAGTGTGCTATTTGACTTTCTAATTGAAACGGTACGCATGGTACTGAGCCTCATTGCCGCCATAGCAGTTGGATATGCGCTAGTCAAAGCAAACCTTGTAGAGCAGCAGGTCGCTAAAACGACATGGATTGAACCTATTGCGGACTTTTTCCGCCGCTATGGCAAAAAAGCACTATTATTACTCGCATTAATTGGTTTGTATCGTATATCTGATATTGTCGCTGGAATTATCTCCAACGTCTTTTATCAAGATATGGGCTTTAGCAAAACCGACATTGCCAATGCCGTAAAGCTAGTTGGCGTTGTCATGGTTATTGCTGGGGGCTTTTTGGGCGGGATTTTGGCGCAAAAGCTGCGTATGATGCAGGCGATGATGGTCGGAGCTATATTAGCTTGTGTTACCAATTTATTGTTTGTGGTCTTAACTTATCATCCAGGTAGTCTGCCATATATGTACATGGCGGTGATTTTCGATAATCTTGCTGCAGGTTTGGCTAGTGCCGTGTTTATTGCCTTTTTATCGGCATTGACATCGATTCGATTTACCGCCGTACAGTACGCGATATTTTCGTCGTTAATGACCTTGTTCCCTAAAGTGTTAGGGGGTTATTCTGGTACTATCGTTGACAACACCAGCTACCCGTTTTTCTTTATCTTCACTTTTGCGATTGGTTTACCGATTTTGCTACTAATTTACTTGGTCGATAAACATATCGTCATCGGTGATAATGATGATATTTACGGCGATGATGACCAAGGGGGCGGCGATACAGGTGGTAATAAGTTGACTAAAGTCAATCCTAATTTGACAGATACCAAAGAGCCACCACGCGCTCCAGAGTAATAGTGGTATAAGTAGAAAGGGGTTATTAAAGAGTTATGACAACGCTTAGTATTCGTCAAGTAAAGCAGCAAATAGCACAGTTGGCTAATACCAAATCAACTAATAATCTGCCTACATTTTGGCTTACCGATTGGCTGTTACATGTTATTGATAAGCCAGCACTATTTCTCATCACCGACGACGATTATGAGCTAACCGATAGTGAGCTTGAAGAGTTTAATGCAGGTGTCATTAAAATGCAGCAGGGCGTGCCACTGGCCTATCTGACTGGTCATCAAGAATTTTGGTCGCTTGATTTTTGCGTTAACGAGCATACACTCATTCCCAGACCCGATACCGAAGTGTTGGTTGAGCAGGTATTACAGTGGATAAGGGCGCAAGATAGCTATAATGTTAATAAGAGCAATTCTGATCGCCACCTTGATAAAGCAAATATCGCCGCCATAGAACATACAGATACCAAGTGCTTAGATGCCAAGCGCTTAGATAGTAGGCGTTTGCTAGATTTGGGCACGGGTTCTGGTTGTATTGCAATTAGCCTTGCCTATGAGCTTAAAGATAATTTGCAAAAACAAAGTTTGAAATATACTGGACAAGAGCGCTGGCAAGTGGTGGCTGTTGATATCTCAGCAGAGGCGCTAAAAGTAGCTAAACACAATGCAGTGGCTAATAATGTCGAAGTTAAATTTATCCAAAGCAGTTGGTATGAGGCTTTATCTACTGATGCCTCCAAGCTGTTTGATGTGATCGTCTCCAACCCGCCTTATATTGATGAGACTGAAGAGCATTTGACGCGTTTGCAAGCCGAACCGATTAGCGCGCTCAGTGCGTCAAATCACGGACTAGCCGATATAGAGTTCATCGTAAGAAATGCGCCCGAATATTTGCAAATAGGCGGTTTATTAGCGCTTGAACACGGCTACGATCAAGGGTTAGCGGTTCGTGAGCTGTTTTTAGCAAGCGGCTTTGAGTTCGTACAAACCATAAAAGACTATGGCGGTAATGATCGGATCACACTGGGTCAAAAGCCATTAAAAAATTAAACATTATAAAATTATGACGATACCTTTAGACCATCAGATGCTAAACGATGACGAGCTACTACGCTATGCGCGCCAAGTACTGCTTGAGGGCTGGGATATTGAGGCACAGCTACGCTTAAAGTCGTCCCGTATCGTCATGGTTGGCGCAGGTGGCCTTGGCTGTCCGGCGTCTGAGATCTTGGTGCGCGCAGGTCTTGGACAGCTGCTACTTATCGATGATGATGTTATTGAAGCCAGTAATTTGCAGCGCCAAACGCTATTTTTACCAGAGGACATTGGTAAACCCAAAGCACAAACCGCCGCGCAAACGCTACAAAAAATTAATCCTTTGGTGCAGACGCAAGCAACAGTGGCACGTCTGAGCGATGCTAATGCTTATGAGCTGCTAGAGATGACAGCGGGCACACCTGACTTGATACTTGATTGCACCGATAATTTTGCCACGCGAGCGTTGGTTAATCGCATCAGCGTGCACTATCAGATTCCGCTATTGACAGCATCGGCCATTGCGATGCAAGGGCAGTTGGCATTGTTTGAGCCGTCGCTACACACAGGCTGTTATCATTGCGTATTTGGTGAGCTTGATAGCAGTACTGATGAGCGTACTTGCGCTAATTCTGGAGTACTTGCTAGCACTACCGGTATCATGGGCAATTTGCAAGCCAATGCCGCTTTGCAATATTTAGGACGTCATAAAAATCCAATAGCTGGTAAATTATTGTTATGGGATGGTCGCCAGATGCAGCAGCGCTTGATGGGTTATCGGCAAGATCCGCATTGTCCGGTTTGCACTAGGGCTTAACGAGCTTAACTAATACTGATCCCTCTTAGCACCCTACGACTAATTATCTATTACTATTCTTATCTTTATATAAAATATATAAAAACAGTGACCACTTATGAAAATACATCGTCCGCATTTACTAAAACATTCGCTTAACGTCGTCAACCGTGTGCGCCAAACGGCGAGTATTGCTGGTCTATCAGCACTGCGCGTTGCCAAAGGTGAGAAGCCGGATGCCAACTTATTAAAAGAGACTTTTGAGCAACTGGGTACCACTTATATCAAGATTGGACAGTTTATCGCCAGTACGCCCTCCTTATTTCCGCGTGAGTATGTCGAAGCCTTCCAAGGCTTTTTGGATCAAACCACGCCATTGTCTTATAAGTATATCGAACAAGTTTTGCAAGCAGAACTGGCGGTTGATGGTCACACATTGACAGATAAATTCGCTCATATAGATCCGCAGCCTCTAGCATCGGCATCTATTGCGCAGGTTCATGCCGCGCGTCTGCATAATGGCGATGAGGTAGTATTAAAGGTACAAAAACCTAACGTTGAGACTATTATGCAGACTGATTTAGGGGTTTTGCATGGGGTCACCAAATTGCTTGAGCTGCTCATGCCGTCGATGAAGTTTGCTAGCATTGCACCCATTATTGATGAGATTCGTCTGCGGATGCTAGCCGAAACTGATTTTGTTGCAGAAGCGCAGAATATTCGTGATTTTCAGCAGTTTTTGGCCATGACTGACAACGCCCGAGTGGTAGCGCCAAAGGTCTATGACGACTTAACCACCAAACGAGTTTTGACCATGAGCCGCTTACATGGCGTGTCGATGATCGATGAGAACGCTATGCGCCAATATTGCACTGATCCTGCGCAAGTAATGGCTGATACGCTAAACACTTGGTTTGCAAGCCTGATGCTGTGCAATAGCTTTCACGCTGACTTGCATGCGGGCAATTTGATGCTACTGACTGATGGCCGCATCGGCTTTATCGATTTTGGCATTGTCGGCAAACTCAAAGCGGAGAGCTGGCGCGCTTGTATGGGCATGATGCAAGCTTTGCAAGATAATGATTACCAAGCTATGGCGCATTACATGGTCGATATGGAGATGACCCATGGTCGCAGTCAGGTAGACATAGCTGCACTAGCAGATGATTTGCAGCGCATGATGCAGACAATTATGGCAGAAGACATAGCTTTTACCAGCGGTGTGCCTTTTAATAATAAAGAGCAAGCTGATGAGCTTAATAAGATGATGCTAGAGATCGTCGATGTGGGCAAGCGCCATGGTATTCATTTCCCACGCGATTTTGCCTTATTGACTAAACAGCTATTATATTTTGATCGCTTTATGCGTACGCTTGCCCCTGATATGGATATGTTTAGCGACAGCCGCGTTGCTATACTAGGCGAGTCTACTCATGTCTCGGAACCTAATTTGATATCGAAAGCTTAAGTTAATATAAAACGACAATCTATCTGTTATAACGTAATAGTAGCACTAATACTTCTCACAGGAGTTTTAGTGCTACTATTAGGTGTTATTAAAATCTTTCAATATCCTCTACCAGCACAAAGGATTGTGCGCTGATTGTTTTAAATCAACCCTGCAGATTGGCTGTGTCATAATGACTGTCTCCAAGAGCCGTAGACGCTCAAATCCTATAATTACTAATGAAACCGCTATTGCCTTTATTGGGCTTTATTCTATAGCGGTAGCCATGGGTTATGGGCGTTTTTTATTTACAGCTACCTTACCTGATATTATGGTGCAGCTGCCGCTGACGACTTTGGTTGCAGGCTGGCTGGCCTCTGTCAATTACATTGGTTATTTTATTGGATCACTGGTCTCCATGTTTATACCGCAGCGTCTGACCTGGCAGACCTTGATGCTCGGTGCTATCATTAGTGTCGCGACGACACTTTTATTATTTATACCGCAGTTACCGATGAGTCTATGGTATGTGATTCGGTTGTTAGCAGGGATCGCAAGCGGTTTGGTGATGATTCTTAGCACCTCTTTTATTATTCAGCGTTTCAGTCTCGCGCGGCGATCCATTCTCTCAACCATTCATTATGCGGGTATTGGGGTAGGTATTAGCGCCTCAGCTATCGTAACTTGGTGGCTATTAAACCTAGATCTGCATTTCGATACTATTTGGTTAGTAGCTGGCGTGAGCAGCTTGCCACTTTTATGGCTGCTGTATGCTATAAGGCCTTTGAATAATAAAAAATATCAGAAAACGCTGGCAACAAAGGTTAAAAGCCAGCCTACTATTAACCAGATATATAAGCATTTTAAACGCGCACTTTATGAGGCTATTAGTGCACAGGGTAAAGCTATAGCGCTGTTAAGCGCAAGCTATATATTAGCTGGTTTTGGCTATATCACCTCCACGACTTTTTTGCCCGTTATGGCAGAGCAGCAGTTAACCGGGCAGTCTTATATTGGTTTGCGAATTTGGCTGGTAGTGGGTATTTGTATAGTGTTCTCTAATCCAGTATGGGGACTGCTCTCCAAACGTATTGGCGAGCTGAATACCTTGATAGGTTTAACGATTGTACAAGCGCTGGGTATGTTTGCGCCGACTTGGCTTACTGGCATACCGGGGTTATATGTGAACGCGGTTATTGTCGGTTTAACCTTTGCTGGCATGGTATCGATGACCCTTAATATTGTTAAGAATATGAATCCGGATTACTCCAATTTATTAATAGGATTGGCAACGCTAGCTTATGCTTTAGGACAGTTTATTGGTCCGCTTGTGACAGTTGCGCTGGCAGGACCGAATGATAATTTTAACGCCGGATTGCTGGTCGCTGGTATAGGGCTTTTATTAAGCGTAGGTTTGCTAGTGCAGTTTCGCAAACATTGGCATCCTATAGAGTAATTGCAGATTCAATGGTTTTAAACTTAGCCTTTAAACCACACTGCGCTGAAACACTTCTCGTAGCTCAAAGCTGGTATGCACTTGTGCCACCCCTTCAATGCGGTTGAGCCTATGCAATAAAAACTCCTCATAATGCGCCATATCGCGCACGCGTACTTTGATAAGATAATCTTCACTGCGGCCAGTGACAATACTACAGCTCAGCACTTCATCGAAGCTCTGTACTTTGCGCTCGAACTGCTCGAAACGCTCAGCGGTGTGGCGATCCATACTAATAGCGATAAAAACTGCCAGCGGATAACCAAGCTTTTGCGGGTCAATTTGAGTATGATAACCGGTGATAATGCCGCTCTCTTCTAGACGCTTGATGCGGCGTGCACAAGGGGTCGCTGATAAATTCACACGTTCGGCAAGCTCAGTGATACTCATACGTGCATCAGTCTGTAATAAACGTAATAAACGCTGGTCAATAGCATCAATCTCGTGAATTAAAGTGGAGGTAGATTTGTTTTCTGTCATAGTGTAGCTCTAACGTTAGAGATTTAAGCTAATAATAACTATAAAACGTATATTAATCACTAATATATTCTTAAATTTTATTGAACAAAGCAGTTTTTCACTTTCCAAACTTTGTTATCATAACTCTATAAACTTTGGCTGTCTTGTACGAAATTTATCAGAGTATGTTGAATACAATCTGATAGTTGCGGATAGTTGTAAATTTAACCCTCTACGTCATCTAAGGATTGATTATGTCTAACACTACGCACTCCGCTACTATAAACCACGCAAGAGTTACCCCCAAACACGCGGCTTTTGATTATACCAAGTACCGTCCCTTCGCTTTTACGCCATCGCTACCTGACCGCACTTGGCCGAGCAAAACCATTGAAAAAGCGCCGATATGGGCGAGCGTTGATCTGCGTGATGGCAACCAAGCTTTGATTGATCCGATGACCATTGAACAAAAAACACGGTTTTTTAAGACTTTAGTGGAAGTGGGATTTAAAGAGATCGAGATTGGTTTTCCATCAGCGGCGCAAGTTGAGTTTGACTTTGCCCGTAAGTTAATCGAAGAAAACCTAGTTCCTAAAGATGTTACTTTGCAAGTGTTGGTACAAGCACGTGAGCATTTAATTGCCCGTACCTTTGAGTCATTGAAAGGCGCGAAGCGAGCCATCGTTCATGTCTACAATTCAACCAGCCGCGTACAACGTGAAAAGGTTTACGGCAAAGATAAAGCGCAAATCAAAGAGATTGCTATCGAAGGCGCCAAGCTGTTGGTAGAGTACGCCGCCAAATATCCCGAGACCGAGTGGGTGTTTCAGTACTCTCCTGAGAGCTTTAGCCAAACGGAAACCGAGTATGCAGTAGAAGTCTGCGACGCGGTCTGCGCGGTTTGGCAGCCAGAGCAAGGACAGGAGGTTATCATCAACTTGCCAGCAACGGTTGAGGCCGCTATGCCTAATATATTTGCCGATCAGGTTGAGTATTTCTGTCGTAATCTTGCCCAGCGTGAGCATGTAACGGTTAGCTTGCATACTCACAATGACCGCGGCTGCGCGGTAGCTGCCTCCGAGCTTGGCATGCTTGCAGGCGCCGATCGTATTGAGGGTACGCTACTTGGCAATGGTGAGCGTACTGGTAACATGGATGTGATGGTGATGGCGATGAACTTATTTAGCCAAGGCATCGATCCTGAGCTTGATTTTAGTAATATGAGTGAAATTGTACAGGTAGTCAGCGAGTGTAACAATCTGCCTGTGCATCCGCGCCATCCTTACGTCGGTGAGCTAGTATTCACCGCCTTTAGTGGCTCGCATCAAGATGCGATCAAAAAGTCGCTTGATTATAATGAGCAGCATAAAGAGACCACTGAAAATGTTTGGGATGTGGCTTACCTGCCCATCGATCCTTCGCATATTGGTCGTAGCTATCAAGACGTGGTACGTATCAATAGTCAGTCAGGCAAAGGCGGCGTTGCTTATATCTTACAGCGCAACTACGGCTTTAACTTGCCGCGCTGGATGCAAATTGACTTTAGCGGCGTGGTACAAAAGCAAGCAGAAACTGCTGAACGTGAATTGCAAAATGATGAGATATTACAGACCTTTGAAGACACTTACTTGCAGCAAGGCAACTTTGAGCTATTAGACTATAGTGTCAATAATAAGGGCGGTGAGGTGTTCTTTAATGGTCAAGTACAAATGAATGGTGACACCATTACCATTGATGGTAAAGGTAACGGTCCTTTATCTTCATTCATTAACGGTCTAGCTCAGCATACCGGCAAATCGCTACATATCATTAACTATGCTGAACATGCGATTAATCCGCAGCATAATCAGGTTGATGGTATTGATGATGATAGTAGTAAAGACAATAAGACTGATGCTAATGCAGTCGCTTACATTCAGCTCAATGTCGATGGTGAGATCTACTCTGGTATTGGGACTTGTAGTAGCACAGTATCTGCCATGCTAAAAGGCGCGTTGTCGGCCTTTGCTCAAGCGCCAAGTACCACAGCTGCTTAATCCTAGATTAGCGTAAACCGTTTCGTGTTACCGTACCGCCATATCGTTCTAGAGGGTATGGCGGTACTTTTTTATTCAAGATAGGTTGCAATTTATAAAAACGTCCATTGAGCTGCATGGGTACAATATGTGAACACTTACGACGAAAGCATAGAAGCATAAAGTTACTTGTATGATTGCTATCTAGGACTTAAACTAGCATACATATGTAACTGAATATTATAAATCAATCGCTACAAATAAAAGGTTAATTATGGAACCTCTCTCATTTGCTTCATTTACGCTAGCCGCAGTTTTAGCAGGCTTACCTGCCAACGGTGGTGAGCCGATTAGTCAATCGGTAATCACGACGCATATCAGACCAGCTATTGCAGGGCAGTGGGAGATAGATCTAGATTATACGCCTACCATGAATGATAATGCAGTGTTACCTACTGAGCTGCCTACAGCACCCGTAGTAAATGAGGAGCCTAGTGTATCACTAGGAGAGCCAGAAACAACAGGTGGGGTTTTAGCACAAAATGAGCGTCGTACCTTTAAAGTAAATCCTAGCATAGCACCTAGTACGTCAGTAAATACCAATGTCGCTACCAAAAAACCTGCTCAGTGCCGAGAGCTATACAACTTTGGTTCTGACAACGAGGTGTGGACAGTCAGTGGTAAAGAGTGGACTTATGGTCGTTACTTAGTCACTCATCGTGAAGAAGGTTTACCCATTATTGCGATCAAGACAGTCTTTGATAACAATGAAGTAGACTGTTCAGGTAACCAGATCGACCAGACTGATGAGGCCTTAATTGCGTTTTTGGATCATGATGGCGATCAGATGCAGTGGTGCGCTGACCCTGATGGTAGAGAATGCTTTATGAGATTTCGTAGGGTATTACCGTAACGCGCAGTTATTAGCATTTACAAGCAAAACCGCTATCAGAGCTGATGGCGGTTTTTTTCGTGCATAAAATTGTATTGAACTGAAACACAGTTGTAATTAAGTTGCCGTTTTAGTCTTTTGAGACTTAAGCAGCTCTTCTTCTAGATAATGAATATTTTGTGCTTCATTAACGAAGTTTTCATCTGCCAAAATAACATCACGGTGCATCGGAATATTGGTTTTGATACCTTCAATGATAAGCTCGTCAAGCGCATGCACTGTTTTTGCAATAGCTTGCTGGCGCGTCTGTCCATGACAAATCAGCTTACCGATAAGTGAGTCGTAGTAGCTGGGGATATCATATCCAGGGTATAGATGCGAGTCAAAGCGAACGCCGGCACCACTTGGCGCATATAATTGAGTCACTTTACCAGGGGAGGGCATAAAAGTCGCTGGATCTTCAGCATTAATACGGCACTCAATGGCGTGACCCTGAATCTCAATATCGCTTTGACGGTAAGATAATCCATAACCTGCAGCAATTTTTAACTGTTCAACGACGACGTCGATACCAGTAATCATCTCAGTGACGGGATGTTCAACCTGTATACGTGTGTTCATCTCGATAAAGAAAAATTCATCGTTTTCAAATAAAAACTCAAAGGTACCAGCGCCGCGATACTGCACAAGCTCGCAAGCTTTAACGCAAGCTTTTAAAATAGGTTCACGTACATCGTCGGGTATATCAGGAGCAGGAGCTTCCTCTAACACCTTTTGATGCCGACGCTGAAGTGAGCAGTCGCGGTCATACAGATGGATGGCGTTGCCGTTACCGTCGCCTAATACTTGAATCTCAACATGGCGCGGGTTTTGTAGGTAGCGCTCCATATAGACGGTATCGTCGCCAAACCAAAGCTCAGCTTCTTGTTTGGCGGACTGGAACTGACCGATCAGCTCATCAAAACGCTCCACCACGCGCATACCGCGCCCGCCGCCGCCAGAGGCCGCTTTGATGAGGAGCGGGAAACCGATATTGCGCGCTTGTTCCTCAGCGTTATGTAGCGTAACTGCGCCCACAGAGCCTGGCACCGTAGGCACGCCCGCTTTTTTCATAGCGTTGATGGCGGAGACTTTGTTACCCATCAAGCGAATATGATCAGCATTGGGACCGACAAAGGTCAATCCTGCTTCCTCAACCCGTTCAGCAAACTCAGCATTTTCTGCCAAAAAACCATAACCTGGATGAATGGCGTCAGCACCAGTAATCTCAGCAGCAGTCAAAATAGTACTGATGTTTAAATAGCTTTGATTGGCATTAGGCATACCGATACAGATAGCCTCATCCACAAAACGCAGATGCATAAGGTTTTCATCGGCGGTAGAGTAGACACCTACGGTCTCAATACCGAGCGCTTTACAGGCACGTACGATACGTAGGGCAATCTCGCCACGATTGGCAATAAGCAGTTTTTTTATCATGAAGTCATCCTTGTCAAAGTAATGTAGAGTGTGACAAATACCGTTAGGCTTTGTAGCGCACAACGGGCTGGCCAAACTGTACAACTTCAGAGTTGTTGACTAAGATCTCATCAATGATACCGCTTTGGGTGGCCTCAAGTGGGTTCATAATCTTCATGGCTTCAATAATACCTAATGTGTCTCCTGCTTGAACTTTTTGTCCCACTTTTACAAATGGTGGATCATTGGGGCTTGGAGCTGCGTAGAATACACCAACCATAGGTGAGGTCTCAACACTACCAGGCTTCGTCGTAGCTTTAGCTTCGGTAGCGACAGGTGCGCTGCCGGCAGCAGGAGCGGCCATCATCGTTGGTGCAGGAGCATCATAATGTCTAGTCAAACTAACATGCTCATTTTTTGAGCTGACCTCTAGATTGACCAAATCCTTTTCTTCCATGAGAGCGATTAGCGTGCGTATTTTTTCGATATCCATGATTTTTATAAGACCTTTTTCTAGAATTAAGGAAAGAAATAGTGTAACAAAATATTGGGTAATTGATTACTAATGATACCTATATTCAGCGCAATGAGCAATCAATGTACATCTGTTAACTGAAATTTTTACATATTTTTGACATCAAAACGATCATCGGTAAGACTTAACTGATGATTTATCATAGTCTATGTCTATAGAGAGCGCTAGGTTTAGTTAGAGTCAGTTACTAGAAGCTACGATACTAAGTTCAAAGTTAAGTTCAAGCTCAGCGCTTTATAATATTAATAAAAGTAGTGACGAACCACTAGGTCCACAGCATCGTTAAACGTCTTTGCTGATAGCGTAGTCGCAAGGTCAACAAAATAGAGGCTAGTATCAAACCGGTAATCAGTGCCATCCAAAACCCTTGAGCGCCAATATCGGTAAAGCGCACCAAATAAATACCAAGCGGCAACGCGACGATCCAATAACAAAACAGAGTGACCCACATCGGTACGGTAGTGTCCTGCATACCGCGCAATATACCAGCTACGTTAACTTGCCAACCATCAAACAGCTGATAAGCCAGCGCAAAAATTAATAAATGCATGGCTTGGGCGCGCACTTCTAGGTTATCAGTAAAAGCGGCCGCCACTTGTGGTCTAAATAGCCAAATACCCAGCATACAAGTAATAGCAATCAACACGGTCCAAATAAGACCAGTCGTTTGCACATGTTGTAGTGTGAGCAGATTCTTTTCACCAAAGCGATTAGATATCATAATAGTCAGTGCCATAGCGACCGATATCGGTATCATAAAGAGCTGTGAGGTCACAGCTAGCGCCACTTGATGTGATGCGGTAGCAAGCTCACCTAGTGGACTGATGACCAACGCACCCAAGCTAAATAAACTGGCTTCAAAAAAGATAGAGATACCAATAGGGATACCAAGTGTGAGCAGTTTAGTGATTTGTGCTCGATTGGGCCTAGTGAAGCTATAAAAAAAGCGCGTACTGGCAAACTGTTGGCGCTTAGTAAAGGTAGTATATGCACCTAATAGCAGGACATTAATCCACAGTACTAGTGCTGTTGCCACGCCGCAGCCTGCACCACCAAGCTCTGGCATACCAAACAAACCGTGGATAAAAATATAGTTTAAAGGAATATCTGCTAACAGACCGATAATACTAATGACGGTTACTGGCTCTGGTCGTCCTAGCGCTTCGCAATAACTACGCAGCACAGCGTATACTGCCATAGCAGGGAAACCAAAAGCTACGCCGCGTAAGTACTGAGCCGCTATAGGTTGGATGTTCGCAGGAACGCCCATTATATTGAGTATATTGGGCATTAAACTGACAATGATAAACCCAATAATACCAATAACCCCTGCTGTCCATATTGACTGCTGAGTGATATGAGGAACTTGGTCATGTCTATTTTGGCCTATCGCCTCACCAATGAGCGGAGTAGTGGCGATTAAGATACCGGTTGCCAATAAATAGAGGGGTAGCCAGATGCCAGAACCAACTGCAACCGCAGCTAAATCAAGGGCGGAAACCGCACCTGCCATGATAGCATCGACGACACCAAGCGCAGCTTGAGAGAATTGAGTGATTAAGATAGGTAGTGCTAGCACGCCTAAACGCAGGCTATAGCTTTTAAAATCGGTGAAGGATATCGGCAATGCCATGATCAGCAACTTGTTATTATCTAAATCTATTATGGTTTAGAGGACTAAAACAAAAATAACCTGCCCATTCAAATTGAATAGACAGGCCAAAAGTAGAGATGATGGTAAAGAAGCTTTACGCTGATGTCAACTTTTAGCTAGCTTCTTGTTCCCCAGATAGAGTTTAACTATAACCAAAGACGTCTCTAGTATAAATCTTGTCTGCCACTGCTGATAATTCATCGCTCCAGCGGTTGGCTACGATCAGATCATTTTGTTGTATAAACTGCTGTAGATCATTAATAACCTGACAGCTTTTAAAAGTATCTTCACTAAGAGAAGGCTCATAAATGGTGAGCGTTAAACCATGCTGTAATAAAATGTCTATAATATCTAATATCGCAGAATCACGAAAATTATCTGCGTCCTTTTTCATGCTAAGGCGATAAATACCCACGCTTTTGGGCTGCTTCTCAACAATTTGCCGCGCAATAAAGCGTTTACGGGTATTGTTGGAGTCGACTACGGCATGAATAATATTGGCCGGAATATCATTATAGTTAGCCTTTAGCTGCTGAGTGTCTTTTGGCAAGCAGTAGCCGCCATAACCGAAAGAAGGGTTGTTATAGTGATCGCCAATGCGCGGATCAAGTCCCATACCCTTTATAATGGATTGGCTGGACAAGTGGTGCTTTTCAGAGAAGCTATCAAGCTCATTAAAAAAAGCAATGCGCATCGCCAGATAGCTGTTAGCAAATAACTTTACTGCCTCAGCTTCAGTTGCAGGCATAATTAGGGTCTCAGCACTATTCTCAAAGCTTGCCTGTTGGTAAAGCGCTATTAGCTGCGCTGCGGCAGTATGGTACCTCTCTGCTGCCCCGACAATAATTCGAGAAGGGTGCAGATTATCAAAAAGTGCTTGCCCTTCACGCAAAAACTCAGGCATAAATAAGATCTTATCATCAAACTGAGCCTGCATTGACGCAGTAAAACTAATGGGCACGGTTGATTTAATGACAATAAAAGCGTCTTGGTTTTGCTCACGAATAGAGCGAATACTCACCTCGACCGTTGTGGTATCAAATTTGCTTGCTGCCACATCATAGTTAGTTGGGGTAGCAATGATAACGATGTCAGTCTTTTTATATAGATCATCGCTATCATAGGTTGCCGTAAGATTAAGATCTTTCTTAGCTAAAAAATTAGCTATATCAATATCTTGCAAAGGTGATTGCCAGTTTTGAATACTTCTGATCTTTTCTTTATCGATATCATAAAGGGTAACCTGAGTATTAAGCTTAGGCTGAGCTAACAAGATAGCGTTAGATAGACCAACGTAGCCTGCGCCAATAACGACAATATTTTTTATAGTATTGGAAATAATAGTATTGGACATAAATAAAAGTTTCTTAACGGTTATACATAAATGATAAGCAGAACAGTACTGCTCAATAGAATTATTTTGCAGCCATGATACACTAATTTATATCTAAGCTCTAAAACTTAACCGCTCAAAACAAGTGCTAAAGCTGGTGTAAAAACAGCAAGCAGCTCCTACTATTTACTATCAAAAGGTATCGGCGTCGTTTGGTAATAATTCAAGCGTATTTGCCATATCTATGATAGCCTGCCAGTGTTTAAAGTCGAGTGGAATGACGGTTAGTTGCTGACAGCCTTTTTTAAGGAGTAGCGAGTCCTCCAGCGCGGGAATAAATTTAAGCTCAGATAGCGGTAGGGTCTCGCTAAAAGCCAGCTCAAAAGTGACATCGACCAGATACCAGCGCGGCTCATCCTCGGTTGCTAGCGGGTCATAATGCTTGTGTTCAGGATGAAACTGAGTCGGATCAGGGTAGCCTGCTTTGCTAATAGTCATAACGCCAGCCGCGCCTGAAGGGTTGGCGCTTGAGTGATAAAAAATAACTTTATCACCTACTTGCATATCATCACGCATAAAATTGCGCGCGCGGTAATTACGCACGCCATCCCACATCTCCGTCCCTAAGTGCTCTAGGTCATGTATACCAAAGTATTTTGGGTTAGATTTCATTAGCCAATATGCCATATTCTTCTTCCTACTGATTATCGTATAATAATATGTTTTTAAAATAGCATTCAAAAGCCCAGCATTTTGCTTACTGGTTATCATCTAATAGCGCTTTGTCGCAAATGTAGTGTTTAGCGCTTGTAGTTTTCAAAGCCAACTATATATAAGATTCAGGCTGCTGATTTGGCCATTTTATCAAGCGCTACCTATGTAATCTATCATCTATAAATAAGCCTATTATGTCTGTAACCAAAATCAATAATATTCCACCTGTCCGTACTAATGCCTCACTTGCTAATATTGAGGTATCCAGTATTCCTTTAGCACTATATATTCATATCCCTTGGTGCGTTAAAAAATGTCCTTATTGCGATTTTAACTCACATGAGTTGTCAGTAGATCACCCCTTGTCAATGTACGACGATTATGTCGATGCTCTACTCGATGATGCGACATTGCAGCAGTTATTGACACAAGGGCGTGAAATCAGCTCAATATTTATCGGCGGCGGTACGCCCTCATTATTGCCTATTGCCCAATATCAGCGCTTATTTGCAGGCCTGCGATCGTGTTTTAAATTTGCTGAAGATATTGAAATTACTATGGAGGCCAATCCAGGCACCCTTGAGCACGCGCCGTTTGCCCAGTATATACAAGTCGGCATCAACCGCTTATCTATTGGCGTACAAAGCTTTGCTGCTGATAAGCTTGACACCCTTGGACGTATTCATGATCCCAAACAAGCTTTATCTGCAATTAAAGCGGCACGTAAGGCCGGTTTTGAGCGGGTAAACGTCGACTTAATGCACGGTCTGCCAAAGCAAACTTTAACCGAAGCATTATACGATATACAAACCGCACACGATGCGGGCGCGACTCATATCTCTTGGTATCAGCTTACCATTGAGCCTAATACGGTGTTTTATCGTAGCCAGCCCCTATTGCCCGATGAAGATAGTTTGGCTGATATCGAAGAGGCAGGTCAGGCATTGTTGCAACACTTGGGCTATAACAATTACGAGGTATCGGCGTGGGTAGGCGCGTCAGATTCGCCCTGTCGTCACAATGTTAATTATTGGCAATTTGGAGATTATTTAGCAATTGGTGCAGGCGCTCATGGCAAAGTCAGTATAGATATTGCAAACCTTGATGAGAAAGGGTCAAGTGTCTTAATCAATCACGATTTAACCTTAGATAATGATATTTACCGCTTTAGTAAATCGCGCTTGCCTAAAGACTATACGAATTATAAAAATTCAGATTCAAGCATCCATGATTTGCCTAAAATGGTAAATTGGCAAGCTATTGCTACTGATGAGCTGGTAAGCGAGTTTATGCTCAACGTCTTACGTTTGTATAAGGGGGTAGAGTGGTCACTATTTACAGCGCGAACAGGGTTGAGTTATAGTCATATTGCAATGCAGATAAAACATCTGGTGGATAAAGGCTTACTGATTGATAGCAAAGATAAATTAGAGCCTACAGCGTTAGGAAGACGGTATCTTAATCAAGTATTACGAGAATTCTTATAGGGTTTTGAATACAAAAAAAGACTTACCAAACGGTAAGCCTTTTAAAAAACCTAACTTCTAAAATTTAGATTTTATCTTGTACACTTGCTGCGCCGCCAGTAACAGCATTACCTGCACTTGATACGTCTTCGCCAAGACCTTTAAAGGTGTTGCAACCAGTCAACACAAACATAGCAGTTAAAGATGCAATAATTACTTTCTTCATAGTAAACTCCTTATAAAAAGACTAATTTACAACTCTTAGATTTTCTCTTGAACGTTTTGAGCGCCATCAGTAATGCCTTCACCAGCGCTTTCTACGTCTTGACCAAAACCTTTAAAAGTATTGCAACCAGTTAATACAAACATAGCGGTCAAAGATGCGATAATTACTTTTTTCATATTAAATCCCTCAAGAAAAAGTGAATGGGACAAATAAAGACAACCCTATTAGGTAATCTATTTAAGTGTCGTTCGTTAATTATTAAGATAAAAATGCAAGATCGTAATCTCAGATAAACATCATTTAGATGTCGCCCTAATATCACTAAATCGTGTTGATATCCGTTACGGCTATGATAGAGAAAGTTAAAAACGGTGCACAGTATCAAAATGTAATTATTGCTAATAAACTGTAACTTTTAATTACTAACCACTTGAGTGGTTTGTGGCTATTTTTTATTAATGTCCAAGAATATGACTCAGCTTAATGAGTGATTTTAACTATTTATAAAGTTTTATAATTGTCTATCTATGGAGTTTTATGACTATTCATATCGTACTTGTTGCGCCCAAAATGCCTAGTAATACTGGTAATATTATTCGCTTGTGTGCTAATACTGGCGCGCAGTTGCATTTAGTTGAGCCATTAGGGTTTGATCTTGAAGACAAGAAGCTGCGCCGGGCTGGACTTGACTATCACGAGTATGCCAACTTGCAGGTACATGAGAGCTGGATAGCAGCAAGACGCGCTTTGGAAATGGCAGGCTGTGATATCGTCACGGCGTTGACCACGAAACTTAGCGAGCCTTTTTACGATTATGATTTTACCAAGCAAAAAAGTATTGCTGCAGTGTCTGATAAAGCTGCTCACGTAGCATTGGTTTTTGGTTCTGAAACCGCGGGGCTAGCAGATGATATACGCGCTGACATTGGTGCGGACAATTGGCTGCGTCTGCCGATGCTACCTGATTCGCGTAGTTTAAATCTGTCCAATAGTGTGGCGATATGTCTTTATGAGGTATGGCGTCAGCAAGGCTTTGATGGGGATACGGGGCGTAGTGTTGGTTATGAGACTTTGACGGTTTATGATGCAAAGGAGCTTTAATCTAAAATAGCTACAAGCAATTTGGCGGTTTCGGCAAGCCCGCTAAGCGATTGACGTGACGAGCGACCAGGCCAGTCTTAAAGATCTGCTGCAACTTTTGATTGCTAATATCGTGCTCAGGTAAGGTCTTTTGTAGCCATTTGATAAGCGGACGGGTAGCCGGCGGGTGATTGAATTTATCAAAAAACGCGCGTACTTGCTGCAAGATTTGCAAATGCTCAGCATCTAGCTGTACATCCAGTGTATCAGCGAGCTGCTGGGCAATCTCTGGCGTCCAAATGGTATGGTCACAAAGGTGACCATCTTGGTCTAAGGCAATCTTATTGGTCGTTGAAGTTATAGTCATAAAGCGATACTCATAAAGCAATGGTCACTACTTTGTCAAAATAATCTTCTTGAGTCAT
This sequence comes from Psychrobacter sp. M4, assembly GCF_055699795.1. NCBI lineage: Bacteria > Pseudomonadati > Pseudomonadota > Gammaproteobacteria > Moraxellales > Moraxellaceae > Psychrobacter > Psychrobacter sp. M4. The sequence goes on from NZ_CM146740.1 coordinate 1,543,950, forward strand.
AGTTACCCATTCCTCGTTGGTTAAAATATCGGTGAGCTTGGTAGATAGATCTAATTTGGCTTGGGTGTTGTCACTAAGCTGCGCCACATCGTCTACCAAGGCATAGATACCAGCGATCCCTTCTATACCGGAGAGGTCATTATCGCTTAGATAAGCATTGAACCAGTCTATATAAGCGGCTGTCGCTCCTAATAAGATAATGCTGTCGCCAGCACGCCATGTCAGTGCCAGCTCTGTGGTGCTGCTTCTAAGCTTATCCATGGTGCTATGTAATTGGTAAAGGGTTGCCATAATGATGTCCGGTTTGTCTGTTTAGTTTCAAATACCAGTAATTACCCTTAAAAGGTTAAAATCTGGGCGAAATCCCGTGAGTCAATAACTTCGGGGATGAGCATCAGCTGAGCGGCTAAATCGCTGGGCAACATACCAGTGACCCAGCCACTAAACACATCATCAGGTAGCCAAGCAGGTGGTATATCATACAATTCAAGCGATTGAATCATACCATGCAGACGAGATTTAGGCTGCATAAGTAAGCCAAACACGGGCGCGTCCAAATACAGCTGGACCTCATGACCAAAGGTTGCCAGTGTTAGAGCAAGCGCGCAGCCTTCATAACTTGCTATCTCTGTCGCCGTGCGTAGCTGAATGAGTAACTTCATGGTTGGTTTTTCATCCCTTATTCGTTATATATGCTTACTAACACTTAAAACTGCAGCACTCGGCAGTCGCTTTGCATCATGAGCGCCAGCTCACTAAGCCCTACCAATTCAAAACTTTCAGCAAGATTATCGCCCTGCAGTTGATGCCGTGCGCTATTATCAGGATCGCTGATACCGCGGCTTAGCGCAGTACTGACGCAAACGGGCAATGCAAGCTGATATTGCTCGGCAAGTATCTGCCACTCTTTTGTTAAATTGACCTGATCGGCCGACTGCCAGCGCAAGCGATTGGCAATATTTGTCGCATCAGCATAAAAAAACAGCTTTAACAGCTGATTATCGTTTTCAGAGTCATCAGTTTCATTTTTGCGGTCAGTAGCATTAACCTTAAGTTTTGCTTCTAAAAAAGTACGCGCGTATCGCAGCGCTAAATGCGCAAGCGGATGACTTGGGTCTTTGGTGATTAACAGTAATAGAGTTTGGCTCATAGGTATTTTAACTTGTTAGAATTATAGTAGGATATATCCTTAACTTAGCTTAAAAATTTTCAAAATCAAAGTGATGAGTTAAAGCCATAGCCTACATTAATAAATGCGATAGTTGAGATGAATATATTAGTGCTGCTAGGTTTCATTAACCTCACTAACTTTAACCATTTGCTTACCGATATTTTCTCCTTCGAAAAGACCAATAAAGGCAGATGGAATATTTTCAAACCCTTCGATAAGGTTTTCTCTGTATATTAGCTCATCGTCATTATACCACTTAGCGATTTGCTTTTTGGCATCCTCAAACTCATCACTAAAGTCAAAGACTACAAAACCTTCCATGCGTGCGCTTTTTTTGATCAAAGTGTGCATAGGTCTTGGGCCTTTAGGTGGATTATCTGCATTATATTCAGCGATCTGACCACAAATAGCGATACGACCATGGCGGTTAATATTAGCAAAAACCGCATCGAATAATTCTCCGCCAACATTATCAAAGAATACATCAACGCCGTCCGGACAAGCCTCTTTTATTGCTGCCTGCATATCATCAGTTTGTTTATAATTAATGCCTTTATCTAGTCCTAGCTCATTCTCTAAATAATCAATCTTTTCAGAAGAGCCGGCGATACCGACGACTTTGCAGCCTTTTATCTTGGCGAACTGCGCCGCCATACTACCAACTGAGCCTGCTGCACCAGATACCACTACCGTCTCGCCCTCTTGAGGGTTAGCGATTTTTAGCATACCAAAGTAAGCAGCAAGTCCAGGTACGCCAAGCATACTGACGGCGGTGGAGATAGGCGCAAGATCAGGGTCAACCTTTTCAATATCTTCTACGTCAACAGCTTGATACTTTTGCCATGCAAAGCGGCCATGGACGATATCGCCCTTTTTGAACGAGTTATCGCCGTTGCTACTATCGCTACCAGTAGCCATAATCTGGGCCACGCTTCTACTGGTAATAGGCTCATTTAGCTCATACTTATTGCCCGCAGCATCGTCCTTACCTTTATCCATAAAGCCGCGCATGCCCGGATCGACCGAGACGTAAAGGCTTTTTATTAGCACCTCATTGTCCCTAAGGGTGTCCGCTGTTGGCATATCGATATCATTAATCCTAAATGTATCTTTGGTAGGAACGCCTGAAGGATGCTCAGCTAAAACGATTTCTTGGTTTTGCTCTTTTTTATTAGACTCGCTCATTTTATTATCCTTATGTTTTATGATTTTACTTTTTTATTTACTTATTACCGATTAGTAATTATTAAGTAATAGCTTTGCCTTTATAGTAAACTGCTTCGCGCTTGGGCAGACGTGCTACAGCCTCAGCTGAACAAGAAGCATTGAGTAATATAAAATCAGCGTCAGCACCTACAAACGGCCAAACTTGCTTGCCCTCATCATCTAAAGGTAGCAGATGTTGAGTTACCATTTTTAAGGCGCGATTTAAACGGTATTCATCTGTCCAGTCATACAGCTGCGCGCATAGATTAGCTTTTTGTAGCATGTCGCCTGTGCCAAAGGGCGAGAAATTATCCATAAGATTATCAGTACCGGTTAAAACTTTGACGCCGTGTTCTATTAATGTCGGTAAAGGCATAACTTGCTTGCCAATCGGTACGCTTGAGATGATACCAATACCGTATTTGGCAAATTGATCGGCTATATTTTTTAGCTCTTGCGACGGTAGCATTGCCAAGGCATAGGCATGAGTAATAAAGGTTTTACCTTGTAGTACTGGGTTTTCTTTGACCCTTTTGATCATGTGCTCCATCACCGCTTTGCCTGAGGGCAGGTCTTCATGCAAATGAATATCAATGCCTTTGTTATAATCTAAAACAACACCAAACATGATATCCAAAGATTTCTCCATATCCCCGTCAACGACAGTGGGATCAAGCCCCCCCAATAAAATCAATATCCATTTGCGCCGCTTCGCGTAATAAGCTCTCAGACTGCGAATAAAGAATGCCGTGCTGCGGAAAAGCGGCAATTTGCCAGTCAAAGCTGTCTTTGTAATTGTCTAAGGCTAAAAGCAGGTGCTCTAGGCTTTTGAGGCCACTTACCGGGTCAACATTGGCGTGACAGCGGGCGAAAGTAGAGCCATAGCTTTGCATCAGCTCTATGCATTTTTCAGCGCGTTGCTGCGAGTTAGGCAACAGTTTTGGGATCAATGTTTTTTCAAAATCAATCATATCTTTGATGCTACCGTTCCAAGGCGCTGCCTGCCAGCCTGTACCGTAGTAGGTTTTATCGATATGAATATGCATATCTTGCAAAGTGGGTAGCATTAACAGCCTATCGGCATCGATGATTACTAAATCTGTAAAGTATGCTTGCTCTATTTTATTCTGGGCTTCTTTGGTTTGATTGTACTCAGTAATGGCTTCAATTTTACCGTTAGAGATCAAAAGATCGAAAAAGGCTGTCTTGGTAGCAATAATTTGCTCATTGTTATCATATACAAATCCAGTTTCTAAACGGACATTGCTAAGCACAAACTCTTGATCACTGCGTTTAATCTTAGAGCTATTATTGTGAATACTTTGCTCAGTTATATTCATACCATGTCCTTTAATAACTTTTAACAGTGCTCTTTAAGATAGAGCAATCTCGTCCATGTTTAAGCTATTCATGCTACCATAATGACAACCAGATCGAAGGGTAGCAACGTTGTTAAAAGTAACTTTATGCTAAATAAAGATGCTAATTATTGGCAAATAGTAATACTACTTGTTGTGACCGTCTCGTAAGAAAAAATTATGAACAATCTTATTTGGTTCAGGTAGTCTATTTCATCTACGCTGCAAGGAGTTTTTGTCACTATGTTTCCAGCCACCCCTATCGCTTCAGACTATCAGCCCACCGCCGCTCAACTACAAGTGTTACAAACAGCAAGCGAATTTGCTTATCAGATTTGGGAGAGCCGAACGATCTCCTGCCAGACGTTTTTACGTAGTTATCCTTTAAACCAGACCTTAACACGTCAGCAAATTGATGATCTTATTCAAGATTATACTTTGGATGACAACTATCAACTTGCTGACGAAGCTCAGGTAATGAGTGGTCTGCGCCATCTACGGATGCTACTGATGATGCGCTGGATCTGGCAAGATGCATTAGGGGTTATCAAGCTTGAACAATTGACCGATGAGCTTTCAGAATTTGCCGATGGTTGTATTTTATTTGCCAAAGATTATACCTATCAGCATCTGATCACCAAATATGGTCAGCCGACCTTTATCGATGTTAAAGGTAAAAGACAAATCGACGATATGGCGATTATGGCTATGGGTAAGCTTGGCGCGCATGAGCTAAATTTATCCAGTGATATTGATCTGATCTTTGTCCATCAAGCGCGCGGTGAGACTGATGGTGACAAATCAAAAGGGACGCGTAGTATTGATAATAAGCGCTTTATGACGCGCTTGGGTCAAGGTATCATTAAACTGCTGGATAATTGTACCGCCGATGGGTTTGTGTTTCGTGTTGATATGCGCCTGCGTCCGTGGGGTGATGGTAGTGATTTGGCTATTCATCTCTCAGCTTTGGAGAAATACTTTACCCAGCATGGCCGCGCTTGGGAGCGCTTTGCTTGGCTCAAGGCGCGCGTGGTTGGACAGATTACGCCAGTATTTTATAGTGAGCTGCAAGCGCTGATCAAGCCGTTTGTCTTTCGCTACTATGTCGATTATAGTGCATTTTCAGCGCTGCGTGAGATGAAGTCCTTGATTCAAAATCAAGTAGCCCAGCGCGAGGACTTGGATAATATCAAGCTTGGGGCAGGCGGCATTCGTGATATTGAGTTTGTCGTACAAGCTTATCAATTGATCTATGGTGGCCGATATCCGCAGCTACAGGTCAAAGCTTGTCTGCAAGCACTGCAAGCTTTGTATGAGCTGAACTATTTAGAACGAATCACTTATGAGCAACTACAAGCTGCTTATCGGTTTTTGCGCCGTCTTGAGCACGCGATACAAGCCATCAATGATCAACAAACGCAGCGTCTACCTCATGATCCTCATTGGCAGCATAATTTAGCGATGACGCTTGGGTTTGAAGATTGGAATGGTCTGCTTACTAAGCTTAATGATCATCGTCATAACGTCAATGTACCCTTTGAGCGCATGGTGACTGAGCGGCAAGTGCCCGCACAAGAAGATACTACGCTTGAGCCTGCTGATATTAATGAGCAAATTGCTCAGCTTGATGCGATTCTCAATGAAGAGAACCGGGCGCAGCTGCAAAGGTTTTGGGATTCAAAGATGGTGACCAATCTGAGCGATGAAGCTAGAGCACGTTTAAACGCAGCTTATCCGGTTATTGTCCATGCGCTACTAGCGCATCAAGAGCAGCATCTTGCCAATACTGCGCTACCTCGATTGATTACTTTACTGGAGGCGATTTGTCGACGCTCAATTTATTTAGTGATGCTTGCCGAGAATCCTAATGCTACGACCGCATTAATACCGATGTTGTCCGCTAGCCCTTGGATCGCTAATGAGCTGGCGCGTTATCCTGTACTGCTCGATAGCTTTTTACAGCAGCGTTATCGTCATTTGCCGGACAAACCTGAGCTACGCGATATCTTGCGTCAGCGTTTACTGCGAGTAGAGCCTGATGATGAAGAGGAGCTGCTTAGCGTACTGCGCCTCTTTAAAAAGAATCAAGTATTGGCGGTAGCGGCAAGCGACGTTTTAGCAGAGCGTCCGATTATGAAAGTATCTGATTCGCTCACTTACATCGCAGCGGTGGTACTAGAGGCGGCACTTGAGCGCGCTTTTGCTGAGCTGGTCAAGCGCTATGGCTATCCTATTGCTCAAGATGGCGATCCGGTCACCGAGGCTGACTGCGGTTTTGCTATCATAGGTTATGGCAAGCTTGGCGGACTTGAATTATCCTACTCATCTGACTTGGACTTAGTGTTTTTACACAAAATAAAAGAGCAAGGTATGACCACAGGTGAGAATTCTGTTAGCGGTATGAAGTTTGCCGCGCGCCTGGCACAAAAGCTGATGACTTATCTCAATACCCAAACCCGTGATGGCCGCGCTTATGAAGTTGATATGCGCTTGCGGCCATCAGGTAACGCTGGCATGATGGTGGTATCCTGCCACGCTTTTGAGACTTACCAGCTTGATAAAGCTTGGTCTTGGGAGCATCAAGCCTTGGTGAGGGCGCGTGCCATTTGTGGCGATAAAAGGGTAACGGCTCGCTTTCATGATATTCGCCGTACGGTATTGTCATTACCGCGCACACTTGACGAGGTACGTGTTGAGGTAACGGCTATGCGTATCAAGATGCAAAAGCATTTAGGTACTAGCCGTAAAGATCAACGGGCAGGCAAGTTCCATCTCAAACAAGACGCCGGCGGTATCATTGACATTGAGTTTTTAGCGCAGTTTGCTGTGCTAGCTTATTCGCACGAGTATCCAAGCTTGACCAAGTGGAGCGACAATGTACGCATCTTTGAGGAGGTAGCGCAGCTTGGTATTTGGGAAGAGGAGGTTTGTCAAAACTTAACCGATGCCTATCTGCGTATTCGCGCAGCGACCCATCAATTGGCATTGGCCGAGCAGTCCTCGTCGGTTGATGAGTCGCTATGGGTTGAGACGCGCGCGCTGGTACAAAACCAGTGGCAGCATCTTATGGGCGTAACCTCTACGGAAGAAAAGTAGTCTTTATATAGTCAATCCTAAATAATACTGACAGCGATGTGCCTGTTTTAAAGTATGTTAACTATACCTAAAAATACTAAATATCAAAACACTAATCAGCTGAGTCTAAATCAACACAAATAAAAGCTATCTAGCTCCTAACTAAAATGTTGCAAATACAAAGCTCGCCAGTGATATAATCTTTTGTACACTGATAGGTTTAGTGTTTACAGAGCGTTTTTATAAAATACCTGTTTACTAAAATATCAACTTAAAACTTAACAAAAAAGGTTAGTCGCCAGCGCTAGCATAAGGATTATCGAATGAACATGGCAACACAAGAAGGCAAGCTTTGGATGAACGGTGAGATTATCAATCAACCTGATGCCAAAGTCCATGTGCTTACTCACAGCTTGCATTATGGTATCGCTGTATTTGAAGGGGTGCGTGCTTATCAAACCGATGACAAACGTACCGCCGTCTTTCGTCTAAAAGAGCATACTGAGCGGCTATTAGGTTCTGCAAAAATCTTTCAGTTGCAAGTGCCTTTTGACGCGGCTACTTTGGAGCAAGCTCATAAAGATGTGGTCAAGCAGAATAATTTAGCAGAGGCTTATATTCGTCCGCTAATTTGGGTTGGCGCGGAGAAACTAGGATTGTCTGCTCACAATAATAGCGTTAACGCGATGGTAGCCGCTTGGCATTGGGGGGCTTATCTAGGCGAAGAGGGCATTCAAAACGGTATTCGCGTCAAAACCTCATCGTATACTCATCACTTGCCTAACGTCACCATGTGTAAAGCTAAAGCCGCCAGCAACTATCCAGTATCTATCATGGCGAATCGTGAAGTGACGCGTAATGGCTATGATGAAGCGATATTAATGGATTCACAGGGCTATGTTTGCCAAGGCTCAGGTGAGAATTTATTCTTAGTCAAAAACGGTGAGCTACATACACCAGATCTAGCGGGCGGAGCGCTTGACGGTATTACGCGCCGGACTATCATTCAGTTCGCTGCTGACTTAGGGATCAAGGTCACAGAGCGCCGTATTACGCGTGATGAGTTTTATTTAGCAGATGAGATTTTTATGACTGGCACTGCCGCCGAAGTCACGCCAATTCGTGAATACGATGATCGTACTATTGGTAACGGTGGGCGCGGTGAAATCACCGAAAAGCTGCAAACGTTATACTTTGATGTGGTCCATGGCCGCAATGAGCAGTATATGGACTGGTTAAGTTTTATTGATTGATTATCGTCATCAACTTACTTTAATAGATTCAGTTGAAATAAAAGTGCTAAGACATTAAATGGTCTTGGCTTTTTTTTATGCTAATATACTGAGCACTATATTTACTTCTGACTCTCAAATTAGAGAATGGAATATTTACCCAAAACCATAGTGAGCCCTTTTCATGTTTAAAAAAGCCCAAGATGACAACAACATCAAACAAATCATCTGTATCAAATGGGGTACTAAATACGGTGCCGATTATGCCAATAAACTTTATGGTATGGTATCGCGCAATATTACCCCGCCGTTTCGTTTTGTCTGTTTTACTGATGATACCACCGATGTCCGTCCGGAGATTGAGTGCCAAGAATTGCCGCCTTTAGATGTTACTATGCCGACTAATACCCTAGGTAAATGGCCAAAGTCCCGGCTTTGGGGCGAAAAACTTGGCGACTTAACGGGTATTGTTTTATTCTTAGATTTGGATGTGATTATCGTCGATAGCCTTGATCCTTTTTTTGAATATGGTAAGCCTGATGATGTCGTTTTATCTTATAATCCAAGTAATCCACTAGAGCGTTTAGGGCAAACGTCGTGCTTTCGGTTTCAAGTCGGCTCGCTAGTATCCTTACAAGAAAAGTTCAAAGCCGATCCGCAAGGCATTGCTGACAAATATCGTTTTGAGCAGCGCTTTGTGACTCGTAATGTACCAGGCGGGGTGAAAATATTTCCAAAGGCATGGGTGGCGCACTTTAGACGTAAAAGTCGTCAGCCTTTTCCACTTAACTACTTTAAAAAACCAAAGATACCAAAGGGCTCGCGTATTATTATCTTTCCGGGCGATTTGTACCCTAGCCATGCTTTGGAAGGAAAATATAACAAAAATGCCGCTAATAATGCCAAAGATCATTTAAAGAGAATTATCGAACCCAAAAATATAAAAAGTCCTATACGCCATCTGCGTCATTTTATATTACCCGTAGATTGGATTGAGGAATATTGGAGAGAATAGGTTTTTGCGTAAAGTTAACAACATTTTACTATTTCATCAGAGGCTATGGAGCGACACATGAAAACAGTGTTACTTGTGATTAACTGTCTTCAGGGTGGAGGTGCAGAACGTTCTGTATTGACATTAGGTCAAGGGTTTTACGAACTTGGCTACGATGTTCATATTTTAAGATTCAAGTCTTTAGCGGAGTATGATTTTAATCCAAATATTAACTATCACGTTATAAATTTTAAACCCTATAAACTGATACCCGCTTCTCAACTTCGTTATCCACTATTCGCCCGTATGGTTGATAAATACGTATTAGATAGGATTGGCCAACCCGATATTGTCATATCAAATTTGTTTGCAGCAGATAGAATTATGGCTTACAGCAAACTACCTAATCTGATATATGTCATTAGAAATACAATATCTAATAAATTTAACTTAACTGACAACCATAAAACAGAACAAGTTGTCAAAAAACTAAGACAAATTTATGAGAGTAAACCATGTGTTTGTGTTTCGAAGGGGGTTGAAAGCGACTTACAAGCCACCCTAGGTTCTTGTATTACAAGTACTACAATCTATAACGCGTTTGATAAAGTGTCAATTGAACAACTTGCTAATGAACCATTTAGTTATATCCATAATGCACTTAAAACAAATCAGTATTTGTTACATGTCGGTAGTTTCAAACCTGAAAAAGCTCATGATGTTTTACTTAAGGCTTATGCTAATTCATCGATGGCATACCCTCTCGTATTATTGGGAAAAGGTAAGATGCTCAATCAAACTAAATTATTGGCTAAAGATTTAGGATTAGAGGATAAAATTGTCTTTTTAGAGTTTAACAAAAATCCTTATCCTTTTATGAAACATGCTAGAGGGTTTGTATTGTCTTCCCGCTCTGAAGGTTTTGTTAGAGTTATTCCAGAAGCACTTGCTTTAAATACTCCAGTAGTAAGTACTGATTGTCAGTCGGGACCAAATGAGATATTACCTGCTAATAATCTTGTTTCTGTAGATGATGTGGCTGCTTTGGCAAGTAAAATGACAAAACTAATGGTGGATCCACAAAGTTTTAAAGTGGATTTTGATGAAAGATTTTTACCTAAGAAGATTGCTCAGCAATATGTTGATTATCTAGATTCTTAGCAGGATTAGTTTGTCTGTTTTTTGAAATGTGTTAGTTTTACTTAAACAGCAGTTAAATCTGTCCTTTAATAACAGTTAGAAGATTTTATAAAACGAGATTTTAGAATGACTAGTAATGTTCTGGTAGTGTCAAAGAGTAGATTAGAGGGACAAATAGAGCTATCAGGAGCTAAGAATTCAGCGCTAAAATTATTAGCGGCTAGCATCTTATCTGAAGATAATATTGTACTAGAAAATTACCCATCTCAACTTCTAGATGCTCAGATACACGTTGATATGCTACATGCTTTAGGTAAGGAGACAATGCTTATATCAGCTGACACTATTTTGATTAAAGAATCTAGTAATCTAAAAACAAATCTGACTTGGGAAGATCGTTCTATTAGAAATACTTTGCTTATATTAGGTGCGTTGACTGCGCGTTTTGGAGAAGCAAGAGTGCCATTGCCAGGCGGTTGCAAGCTTGGTGAACGTAAGTATGACTTGCATGTTATGGTACTTGAAGCTCTAGGTGCAAGGGTATGGGAAGAAGATGATTACTTGTGTTCAAAGGTTAAAGATAGACTGTTAGGTACGGACATACATCTACCTATGCGTTCAACTGGTGCTACAGAAAATGCAATTTTAGCAGGATCGCTTGCAAAAGGGGTTACGCGTATTTGGAATCCTCATATTCGTCCAGAAATACTAGATTTAATTACGATGTTAAATGACATGGGTGCTCATATCAAGGTTTTTGGCCAAGAGCATATAGAAATTACTGGTGTCGAACAACTAAAGGGCGTTAGACATAAAGTTATTGCTGACAGCATGGAAGCTATTACATGGTTAGCTGCTGCCGTTATTACAAAAGGTGATATAGAGATTCATGATTTTCCTTATCGAGATTTAGAAGTTGTTCTTACTCACCTAAAAGCGGCAGGAGCAAAGCTTTATAAAGGTGAAAACTCACTCATTGTACGAGGTGGTTGTTGCTACCCAATTGAAGTGAGTACTGGTCCACATCCCGGTATCAACTCAGACGTACAACCTATTTTAGCTGCGTGGGCCGCGCAAGCGCAAGGCGAGTCGCGTATAATAGACCTACGTTTTCCTGGTCGTTACGGGTATGCAAAAGAGATGGCTCGTATGGGCGTTCAGTATGGGATATCTGGCGATATGCTCAAAGTAATGGGTAATAATGGAGGATTGATAGGTACTGAAGTTAAGGCTTTAGATTTACGCGCTGGTATTGCTTTAACACTCTGTGGTTTGGCTGCTGAAGGCGAAACTGTGATTACTGATGCTTGGCAAATTGGGCGTGGATATGTTGATCTTATACCAAAGCTAAAAGCTTTGGGGGCAAACTGTAGTGGTAGTATTGGATAAACATGTATGGATCTCTTTTATAAGAAAAAAATTTATGCTCTTTTTCCACAGATTACAGAATATGATGTGCCATTATCACAGTTAAGTCAGTGGCGGATAGGCGGAAAAGCGGAAGTTGTGGTTCGTCCGAGAAGCAAAAAAGAATTGATTAAAATACGACAATGGCTATACTCGAATGATTTAAAATCAGTAATCATAGGAAATACGACAAATTTATTGTTTTCTGATGAGGGCTTACATGTTGTTGTTATACAAATAGGCTCTAACTTCTCTGGATTAAAGATAGACGGTGTAGAACTTATTGCTGAGTCTGGTATATGGATACCAAGTTTAGCTAGAGTAGCTATGCAAGCAGGTTTATCGGGTCTTGAACATACCTGTGGTATTCCAGGTTCCCTTGGCGGCCTCATTGTCATGAATGGTGGCAGTCAGAGGCAGAGTATAAGTAGTGTCGTAAGATATGTAGAAATTGTCGATAATAAAGGCAAAATAAAGCGTTATACTAATAAGGAGTGCGACTTTTCTTATCGTAATTCTATTTTTCAGAATAAAGACGACGTTATTGTAGAAGTTGGATTAATCCTTGATACCAATCAAGATAAGAATGATATACGTCGAGAAATGCTACGTATTCTAAAGTCGCGGCGAAAAAAATTTCCACAGAAACAACCAAACTGTGGATCTACATTTATTAGTAATCTTGATATGTATGAGGATTATGGGCCACCAGGAAAAATTATTGAAGGATGTGGGCTGAAGGGTTTGAGTAGAGGGGATGCTCAAATATCAAAATTACACGCTAATTTTATTGTAAATACGGGTAGGGCTCAAGCTAACGATATTTTGTATTTAATTAATATTATAAAAGAGACCGTTTATAAGAAAACAGGATATCAAATGATTGTCGAAGCAAAGTTTGTTACTTCCTGTGGAGATATAATAAGTCTTTAGCTTTAATTGAATTAAATACTGTTCACTATATAACACAATATAGCGTATTTTATGTACTATTTCGATCCTATCTATAGTCGTAACGCTTTCATGAATTGATGTCTAAAAGGCTTTGATCGGTATTTGAAGTATAGTTTTGCATTGTAGAAACGTAAATAAAGTAAATACCATCTAGAGATTGGCGCTATGTCTTGACTGTTATTATATATATCAATTATTTTTTCAGCGCCTACATCTACATTGAAGTATAAATTAAAAAAATTAGTCCCAAATTTTCTAAGATCATCTTTATAATTATTATTAGATAATAAGCTCATTAAATGTTTGGGATTACAATAATTACTGAGCTCTTCGGGTAATTTTACTCTTTCTGAAAAATTATCACGTATTGCAAAAGGTGCTGTTTGTTCATTAAACAGACATGGATAGTCGAAATTAGCGACAGGAAATAGAAGTATTTTCCCTGCTGATAGAGCCTCCATAGCGCCTCTACCGGTGCCAATTGACGCATCGCAAGCCCAAATCAACTCGGATGCATTTGAAGTATAACTACTCTCAGAGTGAATGCTCAAATTTACATTAAGCTTTTTCGAAAGTAGATGTAATTCATTAGCAATATCAGCTGATTCTTGATAACCAATGAATGTAAGTTTAATAGGATAGGCTGGGCTTTGAACCTCAGCACAAAATTTGATTGCACTTGTTAATGTCTTATGATAATAAGTACCTATTCTACCTATTTTGATGATATTGAAAACATTTTCATCGCTTATACTGTCTATTTGATTTTTTCTTTGTTCACAAAAACGGGTTGGTTTGACTCTATTAGGGATTAGGTAGAGATTGTTGTAACCTTTTTTATAATTATCAAAGTGATCGTAGTCTGTCTTGTGAAAAACGATTAAAGAACTCACCTTAGGATAAAACTTTTTAGGTGCTTTTCCACCACACTTAGTGAGTATAAACGGGATTTTTATTATTTTTGCGATATAACTACCCACGTATACGGACTTTGCATCATAAGCATGAACGACTGATAATCTAGACAAGAGCTCAAGAGCTTTTAATTTGTTAATAGCATCTTTTAACGCTTTTTTTTGTAAGTGTAGTTTTGTAGGTACATGGTGAGCATCCTTCATATCTGCTAACACTATTGGCATTTCGGTACCAAGTACGATAGTAACTACCTTTTCGTATTTAGCTATAGATTCTGCCATTTGTCGTAAAGAATAATAATGACCACCATGACCTGTATTAAAACCTTCATAGTTTGAGATTAAAAACAAGACCATACCTTATATCCTTGATAATCAATAGTTATGTCAATAGTAGGCTTTCTTTAAACTTAGGTATGAACAATGATCATAAATAATAATCTTTATACCATGCTACAAATTTCTCGATACCCTCTTCAATAGTAGTTTTTGGCATAAAGCCTATATCTTCTTGTAGTTCACTAATATCAGCGTAAGTAATAGGCACATCGCCTGGCTGCATCGGTAGCAAGTTCTCTTTAGCTTTTTTGCCACAAGCGGTCTCAATAGCGCTGATAAAACGGCGCAAAGTTACGGGTCGATTATTACCGATATTGTATATTTTATAGGGCGCTGTTGCCGTTGTGATTTCAGATTGCTGTGGGCTGGGGGTTTTATCGACAATACGTATGATACCTGCTATGACATCATCAATATAAGTAAAGTCGCGCTGCAACTCCCCATTATTAAAGACATCAATAGTATCACCGTTTAGTATTTTTTTAGTAAAAGAAAAATAGGCCATATCCGGTCGACCATAAGGGCCATAAACGGTAAAAAAGCGCAGTCCTGTCGTAGGTATATTATACAAATGACTGTAGCTATGCGCCATCAGCTCATTAGATTTTTTGGTAGCGGCATATAAGCTAATCGGAAAGTCAACGTTGTCCTCGGTGCTAAAGGGCTGCTTTACATTCATACCATAGACTGAGCTTGAGCTAGCATAAAGCAAGTGCTTAACGTGGTTCCGGCGGCAGCCTTCTAGCACGTTTAAAAAGCCTACTACGTTAGAGTCGATATAAGCGTCTGGGTTATCAAGTGAGTAACGCACGCCTGCTTGCGCGGCAAGATTGATAACGACATCGAATTTATTATCAGCAAAAAGCGTCGACATGGCTTCACGATCAGCAAGGTCTAACTTAATAAAGGTAAAGGTATGCTCTAATGCGTGTTTGCTTAGTATTTCTAATCGATCATTTTTTAAAGCGACGTCGTAGTAATCGTTGATATTATCAATACCAACGATAGCGTACTCTTTATCTGACGAGCTCGTTTGCAATAGGGCTTTGATTAAATGAAAACCGATAAAACCTGCCGCTCCCGTGACTAAAATTCTCATCAATCGCTCCCAGTTGTTTGTTCGCTGTTTTTATAAATGCTTGAAGAAGGTTAGCAGCCTAATATTACTTACTATTACTAGGCTGCACAAAAGCCACAGAAGTGGGCAGAAAGTCTGATAATTTCTGGATCATAGCAGCCCTTACGCTTTGATAAGACTCTGCTTCAAGTTGATCTAAGCTTTGAATACAACCATACTTAATGGATTTATTGTGTAAATTATTTATAAATGTATCAACGGTATTTTTATTCTTTAGATAGTTGATAGCGATATCAGGCTTTAGACGGGCTTCATTGTTTCGAATTTTCAAGTGATTCATAAGCGTTATCGGATTAACCTGAGCGACATCTCTAAATTTATATTTAATTTGCTGCTCTAATAGCTTTGGATGGCTCAACAGATAGTCTTTTAAAATATGCTTATCAACAACATGCGGATAATGAGGGATCTCAAAGAACTTATTCATACCTAGTATTTTTGCGCTTAACATTTGTGCTACGGTATGCCTTGGTTGTACTGGGGTACCAAATAGCTTTTGTAAAGATTTACGATAACTAATCTTGGCTTGTATGGCTCCGCTTTTGCGCCAATGACCATGAATGATGATCTCTTTATCTTCTAAAAAGTCATTAAGAGTTACGGGCTGATTAAAAAAGAAATCATCATTCATGTAAATAAAATGATCGGACAATCCTGCAATGTTCCATAGCATGGTCTCAATCGAGCGGGTATTAAAGGTTGGTAAAAACTGCTCGTATCCTCTAAAAATATCTTTGTGATCGATAATACGTACTTTATCTGGCGCGCAAATACCTTGGTCGTCAAACTCATGGATAAACGCTGGCTGCTGCTCGTCAGTGACAATATATATGTGACGGCAAAAAGGTACGTATTTGATGATGGAGGCGATATTGTAATATATCTCATCGTCGCTGGCGAAACGCGTTGCAGTTGTAGCTTCTGAGGCTACGGATTTCTCTGCTTGATAATGTGCTCTTTTTTGTTTGAGTACAGGATCAGCGCCATCTACCCAAGCGATGACGATGTCTAGCTCATCTCGATTATACTTATTTTGACTAAATTGGTTCACAGCTTACTCTCTTGCTTATTGCCAGTACTGCTTGAGCCAAGGACTTGGTTTGACATGGCGATACCATTTACCACCGCCGCCATTAATGGCATCGGGCGGATTAATCTCACCATGAAAAATCACAATCTTTGCACCAGCAGGTAGCTTTGGGGCGCGTACTAAATTAAACGGAATAGGGGCAATACACTGGTATTTGAAGCTTACGCACCATTCCTTTGGCCAATACTCTAAATGATGGTGCTCACGCAAATAGTCAGATAAATAAGCTTGTTCGTGACGTACTTGCGTACGAATAGTATCGAAGTGACGCTCAAAATTTTCTAAAAGCTCCGGGTAGGTGTTCTTGCCTATTTTGAAGCGATACACTGAGCTATTACCGATCATGCGCCAAGGTTTTTTCCAATCGCGAATAATCACGACGCTGTCATCGTGCTCAGCTTCGTAGGTAAAAAAGGCATCAATGTTATCAACAATGACAATATCGATATCTAAAAAAAGCGCAACCCCTTTTAGATCGTAGAGTTTAGGTTTAAAGGTGGTAAGCTTCTTCCAGCCGCGCTCAGGACCTGCTGGCAGATCAAGCTCAGGGATAGGGTAGCAGTGTACGGCAGGATCAATCCCCGTGCTATCATCAGTCAAGCAAACCATCTGAAAGTCCAATGTCAAATGCCGGCTAACCATATTGTACAAACGATTCACATATTCAGCTCCGTACTTATTCCCCCATTTCATACAGACAATATAACGTTGCTCGGACGAGCTGGCGTCTGTGTTCGCTTGAATAGTAGATGGGGAATCAGCGGTATTGAAGACCATAATAGACTCATATTAATATTGAAAAAAGATAAAACGTCTACCTATTAACCTCAGTAGAATCATATAAATAAGAACAACGTTATTTATATGATTCTATAACTGTGTTCAGGTATCTTTACTATTATCTGTAGTTGCATTGCTATTTGCAGAGTAGTTATTGCAAATAAAATCTGCTAAAGCAGTCTCATCAGCGCGGTAGGGATTACCCAATAGAGGCACACGTTTAAAGCGCCGATAACTCCACATATAGTGACTAAAATGTGCTTTAATCATACGTTCCATAGCTTGATTCAAGGCATGCGTAGCAACTGAGACATCCCGATCATATAGTGCTGGGTCATCAAGCTTGTAACAATAGATATCAAAACCATCTTTATCATCTCGCCGAATACAGGAGAGACCAACTAGTGCACATTTAGTTTTATTAGCAAGTTTAGGAGCAAGAGTGCTGGTCAGGGTTTTAATCCCAAAAAACGGCACGATCACTCCTCCTGAAGGATCAGGAACATGATCGGGTAATATGATACTAAAACCGCCTCGTTTAAGCGTTTTAAATATTTCTTTAACACCGCTACCATCTGTCGGTACCAAAGTGGCATTAAGACGGGCACGGCCTTGCAAAATAAAGTCATTTGCGAGTTTATTTTTGACCGGTTTATACATGATGGTAGGCGCGCCAAATTGATTTAGCCAAGCATTCATCATCTCCCATGTTCCTAGATGCGGTACGATAGCTAGCATACCATTGGGACTGGCAAGACCCTCTAGTAAAAGGTCTTTGTCGTAAACTTCGCGAATTTGCGCGATGCTCCATTCAGGCGACATAGCCCAGCTTTTAATAGATTCGACACTACTTAAGCTTTGATTACGAACAATATCCCTAATTAAAGACGGCTTGTGGTTATCAGACAAAGCAGGGATAACCAGCCTCATATTTATTTTGATAGTGCCTACTAAGCTTGAATTTGGCAACCATACGATAATCCAAGCAACAAAACGTGCCAGTATCTGCAGCACAGATAATGGCACGTATTTGAATATTTGGTATGGATTCACAACCACTCACATACTAAAAAATCATGGTGTGAACAGGCGTACTGCAAAAAATAATATCGCATGAAATAACCATCCATTTTCAGATCATTTATTGAGCAGGATTACTGGTATCTACTTGCACCTTTTCACGCATACGAATACCAAGCTCACGTAGCTGCTTGCTATCGACAGGAGCAGGTGCTTGAGTCAATGGGTCCTCAGCGGTCTTAGTTTTTGGAAAGGCAATGACATCACGAATAGAGCTTGCACCTACCATAAGCATAATCAGACGATCCAAACCAAACGCCAAACCTCCGTGCGGCGGCGCGCCAAATTTGAGCGCATCTAGTAAGAAGCTAAACTTCTCTTCAGCCTCAGCTGCATCAATACCTAGTGCTTCAAATACCGCTTGTTGCATCTCAAGCGTATTGATACGTAAACTACCACCGCCGATCTCAGTGCCATTTAGCACCATATCATAGGCGATAGAAAGCGCGGTTGCAGGATTGTTTTTTAGCTCTTCTACCGAGCCTTTAGGTTTGGTAAACGGATGGTGCATTGACGTCCATTTACCATCGTCAGTTTCTTCAAACATGGGAAAATCAGTAACCCAGAGCGGCGCCCACTCGCAGGTTTTCATCTCCAGATCCAAACCGATCTTTTGACGCAGTGCGCCCATCGCATCGTTTACAACGCTAGCTTTATCTGCCCCAAAGAAGATGATATCGCCATCTTGGGCACCGGTACGTTCTATGAGGCTAGCAAGAACTTCATCGGTCATATTTTTGATAATAGGCGACTGTAGTCCTGACTCTTTATCGACGCCATTATTGATCAAGCTTACATCATTAACTTTAATATAAGCTAAACCGCGTGCGCCATAAATACCGACGAACTTGGTATATTCGTCGATTTGCTTACGACTCAAAGAGGCACCATTTGGGATACGCAGTGCCGCTACGCGACCTTTAGCGTCATTAGCAGGACCGGCAAATACTTTAAAATCAACGTCTTGCATCAGGTCTGCAACGTCCACTAGTTTTAGTGGAATGCGCAGATCAGGCTTGTCGGAGGCATAATCACGCATGGCCTCAAAATAAGTCATACGTGGAAAGTCAGCCAGCTCTACACCCAGCATAGTTTTGAATAAGTTTTTGATCAGACCTTCGTTGATATTCATGATCTCTTCTTCATCTAAGAATGAGGTCTCAATATCGACTTGGGTAAATTCAGGCTGACGATCAGCACGCAAGTCTTCATCACGAAAGCACTTAGCGATCTGGTAATAGCGATCAAAGCCTGACACCATCAGGAGCTGCTTAAACAGCTGCGGCGACTGCGGCAGCGCGAAGAAATTGCCCGGACGTGTACGTGATGGCACTAGATAATCACGTGCGCCCTCTGGAGTGGCACGAGTCAAGATAGGGGTTTCAACATCCAAAAAGCCATGATCATCTAAATAACGACGAATGGTAGAGGTGGCTTTGGCGCGAAACACCATACGTTCTTGCATCTGCGGGCGACGCATATCGAGATAGCGATACTTTAAGCGCAAGTCCTCTGATACGGTCATGTTCTCATCATTTAATGGAAATGGCGGGGTATCAGATTTGGCTAATACTTCAATCTCTTTACCCAATAGCTCGACTTGACCACTGGTCATATTTGGATTTTCGGTACCTTCGTAGCGGCGGCGCACTCGTCCTGTAATTTTGAGTACATACTCAGGGCGTACCGCATCGGCAGTAGCAAAAGCCTCAGGAGTATCGGGATCAACGACGACTTGCAGAATACCTGCACGGTCGCGCATATCTAAGAAAATAACCCCACCATGATCGCGGCGACGATGTACCCAGCCGACGATAGAGATGGTTTGTTCAAGTAAGTTCTCGGTTACAGCGCCGCAATACTCATCTCGGTATTTACTGTGTGTGGTCATTTCACTTTGCGTCATAATATTTGTTGTCCAGTTGTTTGCTTAATTCAAAGAGTATTACTGCCGCCATAAATCAAAATTAACGACAAAAAACAGCTTACAAAACGTGATTAATATTAATCATCGTTACGATAGCTGTAGAGAATTTTATATAGACGCATATTATGCCTAATGTGCCTTTGTTATACAACTCTGTCACGTAATCCAATATGAGCACAAACGTATAGTTTGTAGTTATAGTATAAGTATAGAGGTATGGCTGTACTATAGAGCCGAGTACCATCAAACCGCTACAAATCTCATCGACTTGCTTGAAAATGAGCGGTCGCGCGCGCATATCATTTTAAGAACAATTTATAATATAAACCAGCCAGGCTTTTACTTAAGCTATTACTCAAGGAAAATCATTTATGCTATTTAATCCATCAAAAAATCCTGTCGAGCTCAAAGTACGTCATCTCAACAAAACCCAGCAGCAGCGTCAAGAAGACTTGTTAGAGGCTACCCAAGGTAAATCTGCGCTAAAGCATTTTAAAAAGAGCATGGCAAAAAAAGCTAAAAAGTTATCGAAAGATAAAGCCAAGGGCGAGAGTAAACAGGTCTTTGTACTTGACTTTGATGGTGATATTAAAGCCTCTGCAGTCAAGCATTTGCGTGAGGAGATTAGTACCTTAATTAGCACCGCTAATAAGGGTGATGAAGTAGTCATTCGTCTCGAATCAGCGGGAGGATTAGTACACGGTTATGGCCTAGCAGCAGCGCAGTTGGCACGCTTAAAAGATGCCGGTCTCAAGCTAACAGTCTGCGTGGATAAAGTGGCTGCTAGCGGTGGTTATATGATGGCCTGCGTTGCAGATAATATTATAGCAGCGCCTTTTGCTGTTATTGGTTCAATCGGTGTGGTCTCGCAGCTACCAAACTTTCATAAGTGGCTCAAAAATCACGATGTTGATTATGAGATGTTCACCGCCGGCGATTATAAGCGTACCGTAACTTTATTCGGTGAAAATGACGACGAAGATCGCGCTAAATATCAAGAGGAGCTCGAACAAACGCACGAGCTATTTAAGCACTTTGTCAATCGCTACCGCGCTATGCTTGATTTGGACAAAGTCGCTACAGGTGAGCATTGGTACGGCGAAGACGCTGTGCATCTTAATCTTGTCGATCATCTGCAAACCTCAGACAGTTATATTTTAGAGTTGATGGATGACAATCAAGTTTATGCTGTGCATTCTCGTCAAAAACCAACCCTTGCCGAAAAGCTGGGATTTTCGCAAGCAGCAGAAGCGACACTTAATATGGCTATTGATAAGCTGCCAGAGGCGATGCTGCGGTTTGACCTTGCTAGTCGTTTGAATATTTTAAAATAATAAACAGCAGATAGTATTCATGTAGCTATACTAAAGGCGTGACCCAGCAGGTTACGCCTTTTTTGCTGTTTATTCACGAGGGCTGTGTTATAAATGTAGCATATGAAAAACAGTAAACGTCCGTACACCGTGCTGCTATCAACGCTTACAAATACTTATAAGTGTAATATCAATGTCAAACAAGGAAGAGAATAACTATGACTAACAATACCTTAATGTTTACCACTACAGAACATGGTCAAACCATGCACACAAAAGTTAAAGAGTTCATCGAAACGCAGATTGAACCAATGGAGGCACAGTTTTGGCAAGATTGCCATGAGCTAAACCCTGATGGTAATTGGGAGAACTGGCGCTGGCCTGAAGCTTATGAAGCTCTACGCCAGCAGGCACGCAAAGCAGGTCTTTGGAATTTGTTTCTTCCCGACGAGACCCTAGGCGCAGGCTTGTCTGTCACTGACTACGCTCCTATCGCCGAGTTGACCGGACGTAGTATATTAGCGCCGCATATCTTTAACTGTAACGCTCCTGATAGCGGTAATATGGAGCTGTTATGGCGCTATGGTAGTGAAGAGCAGCAAGATCGATGGTTGACGCCTCTGCTCGCGGGTAAGACGCGCTCAGTGTTTTGTATGACCGAGCCTGATGTGGCCTCAAGTGATGCCACCAATATGCAGGCCACAGCAGTGGTTGAAGGCGATGAGATCGTCATCAACGGTAGCAAATGGTGGTCATCGGGTCTTGGCGATCCAGCGGTTGATCTATTGATCGTCATGGCTTATACGCCTGATGAGAGTAAAGATCGTCATCAGCAGCACTCTATGGTACTCGTACCTGTCAAAACCGCTGGCGTCAAAATTGAGCGTATGCTCAAAGTATTCGGCGATTATGATGCGCCGCACGGTCATGGTGAAGTCAGCTTTGACAATGTCCGCGTCCCTGCTGATAGCTTTATCGGCGGGCCTGGTATGGGCTTTGAGATTGCCCAAGGCCGCCTAGGACCTGGTCGTATTCACCACTGTATGCGCTGTATTGGCGCAGCCGAGAAGTCGCTGGAGCTTGCGGTACATCGCGGTATGAAACGTACTGCTTTTGGCAAACCTTTATTGCAACTGGGCGGAAATTTAGAGCGCATCGCTGAGGCTCGTATTAAAATTGATCAAGCACGCTTATTGACGCTATATGCTGCACAAAAGATGGATAGTCAGGGTACAAAAGCGGCATTGACTGAAATATCAGCGATCAAGGTAGTAGCGCCAACCGTGCTACAAGAAGTGGTCGATATGGCGATACAAATCCATGGCGGTATGGGCGTTTGCCAAGATACTATGTTGCCTGCTTTTTATGCGCAGGCACGCGCGTTACGCTTAGCTGATGGCCCAGATGAGGTGCACAAAACCATGATTGCTAAATTAGAGCTTAAACGTCATGGCTTTCGCCGCAAATCTCAATCTAGCAAATCTTAGTTATAGTTGTGGATTTTCTAAAATAGCTTAAGTAAGTATAACCAAATTAATATAAAACAATCAGGTGATAAGGACTGTCGAATGGCAAATCAAAGTAACAGTGATAACAAAACTAATTCTGCTAACGATGACCCGATAAATGAGAAAGTATTAGATAAAGGTGGCGATATTCGTAGTGGCGAGGAGCTTGATGCCGAAGCGGTTAGTAACTGGTTACGAGCACAAGACATCGACGTTAGTGGCGAGCCTAAAGTGACACAATTCTCAGGCGGCGCGTCCAACTGGACTTATCGTTTGGAGTATGACAACCAAGATTTGATTTTGCGTCGTCCGCCCAAAGGGACTAAGGCTAAATCCGCTCATGATATGGTACGCGAATATACCGTACAAAAAGCTCTAAAAGATGCTTATCCGTATGTACCCAAAATGATCGCTCTGTGTACTGATGAAAGTGTTATAGGTGCTGATTTTTATATTATGGAGCGGATGGAGGGTATCATTCCTCGGGCTAATTTGCCAAAAGGAGTCAATCTTTCTACTCAGCAAACACGTGAATTATGTACCAATGTCATTGATGCTTTGATTGAGCTGCATGAAGTCGACTATCAAGATCATCCTGATCTAGTAGCACTTGGCCGCGGTGAGGGTTACTGCGAGCGTCAAGTGAGTGGCTGGAACAAACGTTACGTCAAGGCCAAGACGCCCAATGTGCCAAGCTACGCCCTAGTGCGGCAGTGGCTCACTAAGCACACGCCAGCAGATAGCAAAACCTGCGTTATTCATAATGACTGGCGTTTTGATAATGTAATATTAGATGCCAATGATCCCACTGAGGTAATTGGCGTACTTGATTGGGAGATGGCAACCTTAGGCGATCCATTAATGGACTTAGGTAGCGCTCTTGCGTACTGGATTGAGGCTGATGATAATTTAGTTATGCAGCAATCACGGCGGCAGCCCACCCATTTGGATGGCATGATGACTCGTGATGAGGTCGTCGCTTACTATCTTGACAGGACAGGACTACAAGTTGACAATTGGACGTTCTATGAAGTCTTTGGACTGTTTCGCTTAGCCGGTATTGTGCAGCAGATTTATTATCGTTATTACCATAAGCAGACCCAAAACCCTGCTTTTAAAAACTTTTGGATTATTAATCATGTATTACATGCTAAGTGTCTTAAACTAATTGCTCAATATGAAGGCGCGGCTTTATTTACCAGTCATGTACAGCCGCACTTGCAGGATAGGGGCGTAGATGCTGATATGATTAATCAGCTGCCAAGCCCTGTACAATCGATCGTCAAGAGTATTTTGCCAAAAAGCTATTTCGATAACTTATAAAATGTAAGACTAGGGATCATCTTAATTATGACAACTATTTTGTTGGCAAGGCATGGCCAGGCCTCATTTGGACAACAAAACTACGATCAGCTCTCAAAGCTTGGCTGCACCCAAGCAAGCTTGCTCGGTCAACATTACGCCAATACTCAGCGCCGTATTGACGCCGTATTTAGTGGCAACTTAGTTCGGCAACGCGACTCTGCGCGTCACTTTTGGGAAGCCTATCAGCACTCAGTAACTGCCAGCTCAAATGAGCCTATATTGGACTTATCAGCTCCTGAGAGTTATGTGATTGACGAGTTTGCTGAATTTAATCACAAAGACGTTTTTGTCAAATCAAACCCTGCTTTTACCAGTCAGGCTGCTATAGATGCAGAGCTTGCCAAAGCGGACGCGCCCAAAGATCGTTTAGGCGAGTTGTTTCATTTGGCTATGCAGCGCTGGCACGCAGGCGATAGTGATACAGATTATATTGAGAGTTGGCCACAGTTTAGTAACCGCGCCCAAAAAGCTCTTGAGCAAGTGCAAAATCGAGTAGCGCAAATGAATCATCTACAGCATAATAGTACCGTGCTGGTATTTACTTCAGGCGGCGTTATTGCTGCGATTACTGCTAAATTGCTCCATCAAGGTAGTCAAACGGCTTATCAAATTAATAGAAGCCTGGTCAACACTGGGGTAACCTCCATCATGTTACCTAATCAAACCCCAAATCTGTTATCTTTGAATGAATACAGTCACTTGTTCGATAAAGGTGAGCGTTTTGTAACTTGGCGCTAATGAATATATTAACTAATAACAGCATAGTTTACAGACATGCTAGCTATGGTTGTGAGTGTATTATAAATACTTCGGTGTAAGAATAGTTTTGATACACAACCACTATCCTTATACTCAAAGATAGACATTATAATACTCTTTTATTTTCTAATACTTTTCTGATAGCGTACATTTTATTGTAGTACTGTACAAAAATATCCAAAGGATGGTCTATGCAACATAAGCTTAAGAACTTGATGACGCAAACGGTCAAAAATGGCAAAGATCAGGTGTCGAGTGCTTTACAACCAGCACGCTATTTAAAAGGTCTAACCAAGCAGCAAGTGGGACAGGGCAAAACCGTATTGATCACAGGTGCCAGCTCAGGTCTTGGCGAGGGTATGGCAAGATTGTTTGCAAAACTGGGTTACAATTTGGCTATCTGTGCACGTCGTAGCGAACGCTTAGAACAATTAAAAGCAGAGCTGATGGAACAATATCCTCAAATTCGTATTGAGTATCGAGTATTAGATGTCGCCGACTATGATGCCATATTTGAGGTGTTCAACGCTTTTGCAAAAGACTTTAGTCATATTGATCGTGTGATTGTTAATGCAGGTGTTGGCGAGAGCCGCCGTATTGGTAAGGGTCGTTTTGAGACCAATCGCCGTACTGCTGAGATTAACTTTATATCGGCACTAGCGCAGTGTGAAGCGGCGATGAAAATATTTCGCGATCAAAACAGTGGTCATCTAGTAGTGATATCAAGTATGTCAGCTATGCGCGGTTTACCTAAACATATGACTACATACGGTGCCAGTAAAGCAGGTCTAGCTCATTTGGCAGAAGGCATCCGTGCTGATATGCTACTTGATAAGCTGCCTATAAAAGTATCTACTATTTATCCCGGTTATATTCGTACCGAGATCAATACCAATGCCAAGCCGTTACCGTTTGAGGTAAACGCTGACAAAGGCACGCGGGCTATAGTTGCAGCGATTGAACATGAAGTCACGGAAGCCTGCGTACCCAGTTTGCCTTGGTCTATCGTAGGTCACGCTATGAAACATTTACCCCTTAACGTAGTCAATAAAATAAGTTAATTCACTAAACCTAACTGGTAGTAAAAAGACCCTTTAAATATTTAAAGGGTCTTTTTTAGTTTTATGCCTGACTCCAAAATAGAGTAATGTCTTTTGTGTTAAGCATAGTGTGTTAAGCCTAATGTTTTACGCATAGTTCGCCAGATGGTGCTCACGTAATTGTTGCCGCAATACTTTGCCAACATTAGATTTTGGCAGCTCACTGACAAATTCAATATGCTGTGGGCATTTATAGCCCGTAAGATTATCTAGCGCAAAGTCCTTGATAATCTCTTTAGTGACATTGTTGTCTGCTGGTATTACATATAATTTAATAGCTTCCCCTTGACGCTCATCAGGAATACCGATTACCGCGCAGTCAACAATGCCATCACAGTCGAGCATAACTGATTCAAGCTCGTTTGGATAGACGTTGAATCCTGACACCAAAATCATATCTTTTTTGCGATCGAGTAAAGTCAAATAGCCTTTTTCA
Organism: Psychrobacter sp. M4; assembly: GCF_055699795.1. NCBI lineage: Bacteria > Pseudomonadati > Pseudomonadota > Gammaproteobacteria > Moraxellales > Moraxellaceae > Psychrobacter > Psychrobacter sp. M4. Next base: position 1,570,236 of record NZ_CM146740.1, read on the forward strand.
TCCATACTCACAATATCGCCAGTACGAAAGTAGCCGTCTTTAGTAAAAACATCCTGATTATTATGATTAAAATAACCTGAGGTAACATTTGGGCCTTTGATACACATCTCACCAGCCTGATGGGTACTGACCGGCTCGTCGTGTTCATCAATAATAATGATATCTATACTGGCTCCTGGAATGCCAATAGTACCGTTGAATTTATCATCTGTAATAATATTGGAGGTGCCTACTGCGACGCATTCTGTCATACCCCAACCTTCGATCATAGGACAGCCAGTAACGTCTAGCCATTGCTCTGCTGTCTGCTTAGTTGCCGCCATCCCGCCTGCTAATGAGATACGTAGTGAGCTAAAATCTAGATATTTGAAGTTTGGCTGAGCTAGCAAGCCTTTAAATAGCGTGTTGACACCAGGAAAGATGTGAAAAGGCTGCTTAGATAATGTTTTGACAAACCCTGGCATATCACGAGGATTGGGTACGAGTATAAAAGTGTAGCCTGAACGCATACCGAGTAAGCTAAGCATAAAGGCAAAAATATGATACAGCGGCAGCGCCATGACCATATTAATATAGGCGTCTGCAAACTCTGTAGTGATAGGACGAGTCCAAGCTTCCGACTGTAAAGCTGCTGCGACAACATTACTCTGAGACAGTAGGGCACCTTTTGATAGTCCAGTAGTACCGCCAGTATATTGCAAAAAAGCAGTCTGCTCTAACGTCGTCTTTGGGGGCTCAAAAGGTAAATTTTTACCCTGTTTGAGTACTTCAGGGAACTTAGTCACTTCATGTTTGGGGTCGTTGAGTTTGTATTTAGGAACCAAACGTTTGACTTGGCGAATGATCGTATTGACCAAAACACCTTTGAATCCCATCATATCGCCCATTTTGGAGAGGACGATACGCTCGATAGCTGTTTCATCGACTACTTGTTCGAGCGCTTGGGCAAAATTATCAACGATGAATATTACTTTCGCGCCAGAATCATTTAACTGATGACGCAGCTCGCGTCCCGTATATAGAGGATTGATAGGGGTACAAATAAAACCTGCACGTAGTATACCTATCATAGTAGGTAGATACTGCGGAACATTCGGCATCATCAAGGCTACAACACTACCTGTAGGCAAATTTTGTGCTTGTAGCCATGCGGCAACTGCTAAGGATGCTTCATCGACATCACCATAAGTATGGGTGACGCCCATACAAATACTCATCGGATGCATCCGAAAGCGGTTAAAGCATTCGCCGTATAGCTCTATCAAGCTACTATATTGATTAGGATTAATACTCTTAGGTACATTAGAGGGGTATTGATTCAACCACGGTTTGTCCATATTCATTGTCATAGTCCTTAAGTATAATGATAGCTATAAAAGGGCTGACAAGAAGACGTTCATTGAATAGTTGTATTTGCTAAAACATCTACTAATTTAAACGATTAGCTTACACAATGAACCAACATCCTTGTCCATCAATACGCTATGACATACTTATTCACTAGTAGTTGACATCATATAGATCGATATCTTACTTTTCATCTAATATAAGCGCTTATCAGTTATAAGATTGCATTAGGCTACTATATTAAGTTTAGTCTACGAAATAGCTACTAGATAATAATAAAGATCATATTGTATTCTTACTAAATAGTAACATGTACGTAACTTAATATTATATTCCATCACATAAACTGAATAGTTTATAAAAAATAGTAGACAATTGACTATATAAATGAGTCAACATAAGCCTGACCAATCACCTATAAATTCTCACAGGTTATCGATTATCATCAGGATTATGGAGAAGTAAAGCAAACACTCACAAAATCATTGTGTTTTGTTGTGGGTACTGACCGCTTGTTGAATAACCTCTTGCAGCTTCTTGGGTACTCGTATTGGCCGTATTGGTGAGTTATTAGTAGTAGTAGCTAAGCTTGAGGAGTGAGCATCTGTTGAGGGCGATGATTCAGGCTTGGCTTGATTTTGGACACAAGCAATTACAATTTTGGCACTACTGAGCAAGGTATCTAAACTTTTAGCGTTAGGATTTTGTGTCTCTTCTTGTGCTGACAAACCACGATGAATGCTTTGATAAAATATAATGCTGGCAGGTTTTAGTTCAACCTTATCAATTTGTACCTCGATGATTTCATCTAAAAGAATAGCTTTACGATATTTAAGGTCGATTTGACTGACTACAAAGTGCTGAATCTGACCATCATCATCGTGCAAAAAGTAACCGTTTAAGCCAAGCTTAGTAAACCAGTCGCGGCGGCAGTTTTCAAAGAATACCAAATGATTGGCATGGTAGACTATACCGCCTGCGTCGGTATGATTGATATAGATACGATAGTCGGTAGCAAATAATGGTGAGGTAGGAGCGTTTGATGTTGAGGTAGTCATAATTGGACTCGTAGAGTATCTAGTGAGAAGTGTCTAGTAAATGGCAAGACAATATTTGTTCTGTATATAAAATAAATTTTCTACTTTAACTTAAGATAAGTGTCCACGCAATACTTAGCGCACTGCAAGTCTGTTATCATAACCGTTTTAATTTGCTCTAAATAAGCTTGCTCAGAAATTGTAATTATTTATATAGGATATCGCATGACCCGTTTTGTCAGTTTTAATATCAATGGTATTCGCGCTCGTCAGCATCAGCTGGAGGCAATACGAGATGTCATCGCTCCTGAGGTCATGGGACTACAAGAAACTAAGGTTCATGACGAACAGTTTCCGCTCAAAAAAGTTGAGAGTTTAGGTTATCATGTCGAGTATTTCGGTCAAAAAGCACATTATGGTGTAGCGCTATTATCTAAAGCTGCTCCTATATTTGTACAAAAAGGCTTCCCTTGGGAAGATGATGACGCGCAAAAGCGTTTTATTCATGCGCGCTATGAATTACAAGGGCGCGAGGTTGATGTGTTAAATGGTTATTTTCCGCAGGGTGAAAGCGAAGATCATCCTATTAAATTTCCGATGAAACGCGCTTATTATGCTGATTTGATCGCCTATATCGATACTCTAAAAGCAGAAGGACGCTCACTTATTATTATGGGTGATATGAATATTGCACCTGAGGATATTGATGTCGGGATTGGCGAGGCCAACGCCAAACGCTGGCTTAAAAATAGAAAAACCTCATTCTTACCTGAGGAGCGCGAATGGTATAGTGAGTTGATGGCGCGTGAGCTGACAGATACCTATCGTTTGCATTATCCAGAGAGTACGGAGCTGTACAGCTGGTTTGACTATCGTAGTCGCGGCTTTGATGATGATCCTAAGCGCGGTCTACGTATCGATCATATTCTTTGCAGCGCTGATTTGAAACACCAGTGCGTGGCTGCTGGAATCAGCTATGAGCTGCGAGCTATGGAGAAACCCTCTGATCATGCGCCTATTTGGTCAGCATTTGATTTTAATATCTGATATAAGTAAAAAAGGTTTGTCTCCCAATTATATTTAGATGTTTTATCTTTAGTACCTAAAACTTAGTACTTAAAAATCAGTACTCAAAACTAAACCCTTATCAAGAAGGATTTTAATATGGCTGTTGGCAATACGGCAGTACCCGATACTATTTATTCTATTGATGGCATTAGGCTTAGCGCTACAGCGGCAGGCGTGCGCTACAAGGATCGCGATGATTTAGTCGTGATGGAGATTAATGATACGGCAACTACTGCGGTTGTCACTACCAAAAATACCTTTTGCGCCGCTCCGGTACGGGTGCTTCGTGAGCATTTTGCCAAAACCAGCCCCCGCTATTTGGTGACCAATACTGGCAATGCCAATGCTGGAACAGGGGCTGATGGCAAACGCCGTGCTCAAGAGATCTGCGCTACTTTGGCTAGTAAAGCTGGTGTAGATAGCAGTGCCGTATTGCCGTTCTCAACAGGCGTTATTGGTGAGCCTTTAAACAGTGATGCGGTGATAGCAGGTCTAGATGCTGCACTTGCCAATCTAGCACCAGATAATTGGCTTGCAGCTGCTAACGGTATCCGTACTACGGACACCGTGCCTAAGGTTGCTAGCCAAAAAGTTGAGATCGGTGGCATAAACTACCATATTACTGGCATCTCTAAAGGCTCGGGTATGATACGGCCTAATATGGCTACCATGCTTGGCTATGTGGCGACCGATGCTCATATCGCTGCTGACTTACTGCAAGAGATGTTGACTGCTATCAATGAGCAGTCCTTTAACCGTATCACCGTCGATGGTGATACCTCAACCAATGACTGCTGTGTATTAATTGCTACAGGTACGGCTAGTACCGATGTCATTGATAGCACTGAGCATCCTCATTATCAGCCGCTATTTGCTGCTCTAAGCGCGGTATTTGTACGTTTGGCACAATTAATCGTGCGTGATGGTGAAGGCGCTACTAAGTTTATGACCGTAAAGGTTACTGGCGGCAAAACCACGCAGGAATGCTGTGATGTGGCTTATGCGGTCGCGCACTCGCCGCTAGTCAAAACTGCTTTTTTTGCCAGCGACGCCAATTGGGGGCGAATTTTGGCCGCAGTCGGTTATGCAGGTATTGAAGATTTAGATACTGAACAGGTTGATGTGTGGTTAGATGAAGTTATGATTTGTCAAAATGGCGGTGTAGCACCTGATTATACCGAAGCTGCTGGTAAAGAAGTTATGAGCCGTCCTGAGATTACTATTCAAATTGACTTAGCACGCGGCGACGCTGCTGATACGGTTTATACTTGTGATTTATCTTATGACTATGTGAAGATAAATGCTGACTACCGCAGTTAAAAGCATATATATCTTAAAATTTAAGACTAAATATTGTAGTTACAAACGTTTAGAAACTAAAGCTCTTATAATATGGCTCGTAAACATTGGTTGCAAACATTGACGTTACGTTACAAAGCAGTCATAGAGGCTAGGGTTTTAAATCTCTTATAATCTTCGGGGTACGATAATAAATATTTATGCTTGTAAGATTATAGGATACGATATTCTGATCTATTGGCATCGATTATTATGTTTTGATAAATTAACTGAGGACTATGTAATGAAAAAATTAGCAATCGCCGCATTCGCAGCTACTTTTGCACTAGCAGGTTGTTCTAGTATGGATCTAAACGACCAACGTACCATGGTTGTTGACGGTCAAAAACTTGATGTTAAAGTTGTGAATATCTCAAGCTTTGAAGTAGAAGTTGCACCCCGTAAAGCTATTTGTGAGCGTGTAAACACGGCAGGTGAGATGGTTGAAACTGAGTGCTTACAGTATCGTCAAAGCTATCAGAAAAACTTCAATACGCTAAACGGTGATATTCAAGGGTTTACTTATGAGCCAAACTACCGCTATGTACTAGATGTACGTCAAGAAGCAGTTGCTGATACTGAAGCTGGCGTGGTTAGACCGGTTTGGATCTTGAACGAAGTTATCTCAAAAACACCTGAATAATAAAGTTAATCGCTGTTTTATGACAGTGTTCATGATGAACTAATAGTATTAACACAAAGGAGCCTCTAATCTGTTAGAGGCTCTTTTTATTGGCCAATTGATTTATTTTGACTGTCGCTATGAATGATAAGTTATAAGCTGATTATTAACTGATTTAGCATTGACTGTAATTCACACTGACACCGCGAGTAGCGGTAGGGATGCGGTTGTCTGCATAAACAGCAAGACCACCACGCGCCGTCTCTTTATATTTATCCGACATGTCAGCGCCGGTCTGTTTCATAGTTTCAATGGCTTTATCTAACGAGACAAAATGTTGCCCATTGCCGCGGCAAGCAAGACGCGCCGCATTGATGGCTTTGACCGCGCCCATAGCGTTGCGCTCAATACAAGGTACTTGCACCAAGCCGCCAACCGGATCACAAGTCAGACCCAAATTGTGCTCAATACCGATCTCGGCAGCATTAAGACATTTCGCCGGATCACCGCCCATGATCTCCGCTAGCGCAGAGGCGGCCATTGCGCAGGCCGATCCAACCTCGCCTTGACAGCCTACCTCAGCGCCAGAGATTGAGGCATTTTGCTTAATTAAACTACCTATAGCCGTAGCGTTGAGTAAAAAACGGCGTGCACCATCAAGGTTATAATTGGCCAAAAAGTCGCGATAGTAATGCATGACTGCTGGAATAATACCTGCAGCGCCATTGGTTGGCGCGGTGACTACATTGCCGCCGTTGGCGTTTTCTTCATTGACAGCAAGAGCATATAAATCGACCCAGTCCATGGCCGCCAGCTTGTCTGTTTGAGCGATAGGCTGGTCTTGTTCGGCAATAAGCTGTAGGTGTAGGGCTTGGGCGCGGCGTCTAACTTCTAAACCACCAGGCAACGTACCGCTGTTTTGACAGCCTTGCTCCACGCATTTTTGCATTACTTCCCAAATGGCATCTAAATAAGCGAAAATCTCTTCGTCATCGCGAATATGACGCTCGTTTGCCAATATTAGCTCACTGATGCTCAAATGATGCTGCTGACACTGAGTAAGCAGTTCAGCTGCGGTGTTAAAGGGATAAGGGATGCCGTGGATATTAGGGGTAGCATGATCCTCATCAGGATTGGTAGCATCCTCTTCATTGATGACAAACCCGCCACCCACTGAATAATAGGTTTGCTGATAAAAGCTATCATCTATCAATAGAGCACGGATCGTCAAGGCATTAGGATGATAGGGTAGTACCGTATCCCCATACCAATGAATATCGCGCTCAGCATCAAAACCAATGCTATGCTCATTGGCAATATTAAGCTTTTGATCAGAAAAAATAGGTGCCAGATATTGATCGGTTAAGCGTGTATCGATAGTGCTGGGGGTATGACCTAGCAGACCTAACAGTATGGCGGTGTCAGTGGCATGACCTTTACCAGTAGCAGCAAGCGAGCCGTAAAGCTCAATCTCCAGACCTTTAACATCAGTCAATTGAGACTGCTGCTGTAATGACGCCAAAAATAAGTTGGCGGCTACCATTGGGCCTACAGTATGTGAGCTTGAAGGGCCAACGCCAATTTTAAATAAATCAAATACACTAATCATGATAAATTACCAAAAAAATTAGAAAATTTTATAGTAGGACTACAAAATAAAAGACATAGAAGATGAGGACTAGACAGACAGTAATGAAGGGCATGAGGTTCTAACAGTAACGAATAATACCTCAAGAATCACTTTTTTTTATCGCTAAATTCCGTTATGATGCACGGCACTGTTAGTTATGTAACATCCTGTAATTTAATAGCGCCTACATTTACTATTGTTCCTTCTATTATATATTGAAATGCGAGCAACCTAAATCAAGTATCACCAATCATTACTCAATACTTTTAGCGCAAGCTACGTTATTTCGTAAAGTCATATAGGAAAAGCGCGCATGACCACACCTAAAGAGCATAATTCTCAATGCTCAGACACTCTACAAGCTAAATCTTTTGATAATAATGCAGCAACGATGAGTCTTACCGATAATCCAGATTTTGAGAATGGACGCTGGTTCCCGACGTGGCGATCATACCAAGGCAATCTTGATCGAGATCCTGTTGGTATTAATGAATATTTACCGCCAACTAAAAGCTTATTGCTCGGAGTGCAGCATACCTTTGCTATGTTTGGCGCCACGGTGCTTGCCCCATTACTGATGGGTTTTGATCCCAATCTGGCTATCTTGATGTCAGGTATTTGTACGGTCATGTTTTTCGTCATAACTGGCGGAAGGATGCCCAGTTATTTAGGTTCAAGTTTTGCTTTTATCGGCCCTGTCATTGCAGTTACAGCTTATACTGGCGTTGGTTTTAACAGTAATCTAGATATTGCCTTGGGCGGCATTATGGCCTGTGGTATCATTTATGCGCTAGTAGGTTTGCTGGTTATGAAGACGGGTACTGGCTGGATTGAGCGTTTAATGCCTCCTGTTGTAACGGGCGCTATTGTGATGATCATTGGCCTTAATTTAGCGCCAGTCACTATCCAAGGCATATCTGCCAATCAGTTTGATGCTTGGATGGCGACCTTGACGGTTCTGTTGATCAGTAGCGTCGCCGTATTTACTCGCGGTATGCTTAGACGCTTGTTACTACTGGCTGGTTTGGTACTGTCTTATATCATCTATTATATTACAACTAACGTTTTGGGTTTTGGCACGCCCATTGATTTTAGTAGTGTGTCTGTCGCCTCGTGGTTTGGTTTACCTAGTCTGCATACGCCGCGCTTTGAGCTGAGTGCGATTGTATTAATTGCACCCATAGCTTTTATTCTGGTTGCCGAAAATCTTGGCCATTTCAAGGCTGTCGAGGGTATGACCAAAGCTCGGGTGACCCCTTATATGGGTCGAGCATTTTTCGCTGATGGTCTAGCAACGACTTTTTCAGCAGGGTTTGGCGGTACTGGGGTTACCACTTACGCTGAAAACATCGGGGTAATGGCAGTCACTAAAGTCTATAGCACTACTATTTTTGTGATAGCAGGTCTGGTTGCTATTATGCTTGGATTGTCACCCAAATTTGGCGCTATCATTCAAACCATTCCTCCAGCATTACTAGGCGGCGCCTCCATCGTGGTGTTCGGCCTGATTGCTATTGCAGGTGCAAAAATCTGGATCGACAGTCATGTTGATTTTACCAAAAACAGCAACTTAATCATCGCTGCTGTTACGGTCATTATGGGTACCGGTAATTTCAGTCTGCATCTAGGTGGTTTTGATTTGGGTGGTATCGGTACCGCAACCTTAACGGCTATTGTGCTTAATGCGTTGTTTAATAGTCAAAAACACTAATACAATAAATTAATAGAGTCGATAGTCTCGTATTTTGTCTAACTGTCGTCTCCATTTATTATTCCTTATGGAGAGGTAGAACCGTCTTACTTATATTTACGTTTATAAAACCGTGCAAAGAACCGATAACGTCTGAGCGCACGCGGCTTAGGTTTAAGTGATCCCAAATAAATAGCAAACATCGTAAGTAGCGCACCGCTCCACTGCAAAGTATTAATAGGTTTATCAAGCCAGCTATAATCGATGAGTAAAGCGGCAATAGGTTCGGTTAGTAGGAGCAGCCCTGTGAGTGCCAGTGATAGCTTCGGGATAGAGTAGGCGATCAGTCCCCAAGCTAGACACTGCATGATAGCGCCGTAAACCAAAATCCAACCAAGCTCCGATAAAGTAGTAGGCATAATATGACCGCTATCAAAGAGGAACATTGGTACTATCATCGCCAGTACACCGCCGATACTAACCAGCTGCATCAGCACAAATATCGGCGTGGGCTCAGTATCATGAGTTTTGCGGATAAAAGTCATAGACGCTGCTAGCATAGCGCCGGATACGATGCCAGCCACAAAGCCCCAAGTAGCCTCAGAGTTATGAGCAAATTCAGGGCTACCGATCATCGCCACACCCAGCATTGCTAAGCATAAGCTGAGCAGTTGCAAAATAGATTGACGTTCATTAAAGTATAAAAACCCGATAGCTGCTAAAAAGAAAATTTGTAAGCTATTGAGTAGCGTCGAGATACCAGGCCCAACTGCATAAATGCTCTCATGCCATAGTGCCAAGTCCAAACCTAAGAACACACCTGATAATAAGCCAAAAACGATAGCACGCTTTGAGCGTGGAAATCTTTGTCCGGTTAGTTTGGCTAGTAGTGCAAATATAATGCCTGAGACCGCCAGTCGCCAAAACGACATCGCCCAACCACCGATATCGACATGAGCGACGATCAAGCTGCCTAAACCAAAAATAATACAGCCGATAGTCATACCGATGGATGCCGAACGTGAAGAAGTCTCAGCCATAAGTTGTCCTTATGTCGCGATTGTACAGTGAAAAAATAAAATCTAGGTTGCGTTTATGGCAGTTATAAAACTTATTATCGAACCAAAGCTCATGTGCGCCACAAATAAATTGACAACGTAACATCGATAACATATCAGTGTAAACGTTTTAATTTAAAAGCCCAATACTATTAAGTTTGCTTACTGAATCCATAAAATGTAATATATGACAAATGTTTAACGTTGTGCTTATGGGTTTTATATCTGTAAGTGTTTATATTTTTAGCTTAGGTTCGACTATGTCTCAACGATCTTTATCATTAACGGCAGAACAATTCTCAAAACGACGATACTCGCTATCATGGTCGGCTCAATTACTATTAAAAAAGCCGCGCCTTTATCTAATGTGTGCAGCATTACTAAGCCCTATGCTTGTGATGCCTAATGCTCAAGCTGCTAGCTGTAAAATTCCTAAAAGCTACTATAAAAACGTGGCTTGTACCTCTGCTCGCGGTTATTTTTTGGCGACAAAAGATTTTGGCGATGCCCCCGTAGCTTTGATTGATAGCAAGGGTAAAAGAGTGATTGATCTGTCACGTTATCAAAAAGTTGACGCTAATAAAATGTCAGAGGGCCTACTGCCAGTATTGCGTAATGGCCGTGTTGGTTATGTCAATATGGAGGGCCGCGAAGTGGTGCCAGCTATTTATGGTATGCTCAAAGGCAATCAAGGCTGGGCGCGTCCAGCGTCTGAGGGACGTATCATCGTGCAGATGAATGGCGACTACGGTGTTATTACGACATCTAACCAAACGATCGTGCCGTTCTCATCAGTGATCAAAGACATAGATGATTATCGAGGCGGCGTGGCACGCGTAAGCAGAAATCAGTCTATTGGCTGGCTCGATCGAGATGGTAAAACAGCTCGTGACCCCAATGATAATAGCGACAATGACGCCCTAAGCGCTGCAAATAATACCTCTGCTAATACAGCAAAACCAGCAAACTTGCCAGCCAAAATGCCATTTACCACTTTGCAGCCAGATCAACAAGATGGCCGTTGGGGTTTTGTTGACGATAACAACGTCACTATGATTACTTATTCATTTGATGAAGTAAAACCGTTTTCTGAAGGTTTAGCTGCTGTACGTCTAGAGGACAAATGGGGTTTTGTAAATCTAGGCGGCGAGCTGACAATTCCATTTCGTTTTGACGATAACGGTTTGTCTAAGGATAATAGTGATAACAATGCAACCGCATTTGTATTTAAAGAAGGCAAAGCTTGGGTTGGTAGTCTTCAAGACGGTAGTAAATTATGTATTGATAAAGAAGGTACGAACGTAAGCTGTGACTAGAGTAGCTGGATATAAAAAGAAGATAAAGCCTATAGATGACTTATAAGCTTTATCTTTTTTTGACTGAATATTTTTAGCTAATTTAAAAGATGGCTGCGAATCAAATCGACTAGATAAGGCTGATAGTAGGCCGGAATATCATGTGCCATACCTTCAATTAAATGAAATTTGGCATTGGGGATGGTTTTGGCAACTACGCGTCCTTGTGAAGCTGGCAATAAACCATCGGCGCTGCCATGAATGACAATAGTAGGCGCTTTAACTTGTTTACTAAAGCGGCTGATAGACCCTGACGCTAAAATAGCATTGAGCTGCTGCACGGTACCTAAAGGATGAAAATTACGCTGGTAGCGTAGTTTGGCAATCTCGCGTACGGTACGCACATTAACGTGACCTGGCGTGCCAACGGTTTTCATAAACCAGACACTGTGGCGTACAATATCACGCTCAGAATGACTCTCTGGACGATTGATTAGAGTATATAACTGCTTAGGCTTGGGCGGCTTTAAAAAGGCGCGATTGGTCGTCGTAAACATCAGTACCATACGCTGCACCAAGCTTGGATAACGCGCGGCAACTATTTGCGCAATCATCCCGCCCATTGAAGCGCCAAGTAGATGGGTACTACCAAGATGCAAAGCTTTTATCAGCCGTGCGGTATCTTCCGCCATATCCGTTAAATTGTAAGCTACTTGTTGGCTTTTATTGGATAAGCCTGTTTGCAGGCGCAGCATCATTTTAAGTTGACTCACGCGCGGTAAGCCTTCTATTTGTACTTTGGAGGATAAGCCAATATCACGATTATCAAAGCGAATCACAAAAAATCCAGCATCAATTAAGCGCTTAATAAAGTCGTCTGGCCAAAATATCATCTGTGAGCCCAGTCCCATCACCATCAAAAGCGGGGGATGGTTAGGGTTACCGCCTGCCTCAATACACAACTTGATACCGTCGCCAATATCGAGCATGGCTTGATAAAGGTGGTCGCTTAGATCTGACGCTCGCCAATCGTGCTCACCGAATTTTTCCCAGTCAGCTGTAGGATAGTTAGGAGTTTGAGTGTCAGCTAGTTCTAACGATGCTGCGCGATCGGCTTTATTTAATGCTTCGATAGCTACTGGATCTGTTCGACTTAAACGCTGTGAGTGATCATTGTTATTCGAATTTGTCATGAGATATCCTAATTAGAGTTTCTTTTGTCTAAATCTCCATCATCTCAAAATCCAGCTTACCAGCACCGCACTCAGGGCACATCCAATCATCAGGGATATCTTCCCATGCGGTACCAGGAGCGATACCTTCTTCAGGGCAGCCAAGCTCTTCATCATAAATCCAGCCACAGACAATACATTCATAGCGTTTCATAGATAGTCCTATCGATCAATATCAATTTTACAACGCGTCCTTATAGCTCATATCGGAGCTATAAAAACGCAGGTAGTCTAACACATAAGCGTTGTTTACGTAGTTAAGTTTACACTTGTATATTGAGATAAATGTGCGCTTATCAAGTTAATAACGATGATTTATGTTGTCCAAATGGTGTCTTATCGCTTGCCAAAACATTATTATAAAGTCAGCTGTGCTATCATATCTGCTGCAAACTTTCTGTTGCAACTACTATATTTATTACTATCTTTTTACTATTAAAGTCGTTTAAATTAAGGGTTATCATGAGCATCAGCGCTACTACTCAACCGGTGAGCACCACATCAGAACGGTCTACTAGTATGAATACTGAGCATCCTTTTTGGCAAGTGATTCGTACTGTTCCCAACTTCCCAAAGCCCGGCATCGATTTTTATGATATTACACCATTACTACGCAGTCACATTAATGAGGTTATTGATGCCCTGCTAGAGGCGTTGCCTGAGGGCTTAATGGATAGTGTTGACTGCTTGGGTGCGGTGGAAGCGCGTGGTTTTGTGTTTGCAAGTCTGCTGTCAGGACGCTTAGGTAAAGGTATGATCTTGCTGCGTAAGCCAGGAAAACTACCGCCGCCAGTTGCCAATAAAGCTTATGCGCTAGAGTACGGTAAAGATACCCTTGAGATGCAAAATAATTTGCCCCCTGAACGCGTTTTATTAGTTGATGATATCCTAGCAACTGGCGGCACATTAACCACGGCTTATGAGCTTTGTAAGTCCGCTGAGCATACGGTAGTAGGCGCACTGGTATTGCTTGACTTGATTGATTTGCATAATGATTTTCCAGTACCCGTTTATAGCGTATTGAAAGCTTAGTTTTTCAATTTAATTTATTAAAAAAGCATATTTGCACTGGCAAATCTTAACAGGTTTGCCAGTATTTTTTTATATGACAATTAAGGATATAACATGACTACTATTCATCTTCCGCGTCTTACTATGCTAGGAGCCGCTATAAGTGCTGCTCTCATACTTAGTGCTTGTCAACCTACTAACGATACTATTGAAGCTACCACAGAAGAGAGCACGCCAATCGATACTGATATTACCGTAATAGATGATCCACATGCTGGTCATGATATGACAGGTAGCACGATGACCGAGAACGGGGTAGCGATGAGCGACGTGTATAAAGAGTACAATGATTCTATGACCACAATGCATGACGAGATGATGGTGGGTATGAATTATAACGATCCTGATGTCGCCTTTGCGCACGGAATGCTCGGTCATCATGTAGGCGCGGTTGATATGGCTAAGATTCAACTAAAATATGGCACCGATGCAGAGATGCGTCAATTGGCGCAAGAGATTATCGATGCTCAGCAAAGCGAGATTGAGCAGATGCAAGGCTGGCTTGATAATAATCCTGATGCTGCGGAGCCTAGCGCTGATACTAAAGCTATGCAGCAAGCTTATTCTGGCGGTATGGACGCTATGCATGGGGAGATGATGCTAGGTATCGCTGATCCTGATCCAGATATGGCCTTTGCTCGTGGTATGCTCCCGCATCATGTGGGCGCGGTAGATATGGCAGAGGCGCAGCTCAAATATGGCAAAGATGCAGAGATGCGTGAGTTGGCACAACAGGTTATCGATGCCCAGCAAGCGGAGATTGAGCAGATGCGTAATTGGATTACTGCACATGGCGGCACGTTACCTAGCGCTTAGTTTTGGCTTTTTGAAAGTTTAGCTTTTTAAAATACTGGTTTTAGAAACGATGTTTAAGAAGAAGCGTCCTGATTTATAGCCAGGACGCTTTTTTATGTCGCTTAACCGCGCATAGCCGCAAGCGCTTTTGCCAACTCATCACGCGCGCCAATAAAGCCATCAATGCCTTTGGGTAGTAAATTCTGTGTAACCTTATCCTCTTGATAGGCGGCGCTAAACTCTTCTTCGGTTAAACTCACCTTTTGCATATCATCTAAATCCATTGCCATTTCTGGCGAGAGCTGGCGCGTAAATTCTACATCCATCGCCGCCAACTCATCAATCAAATCAGGAGAGATAGTTAATAAATCACAGCCAGCTAGCGCCAGTATTTGTTCCACCGAGCGAAAGCTTGCTCCCATGACCTGCGTATCATAGCCGTGCTGTTTGTAGTATTGATAAATAAGTTTGACTGATTGCACGCCCATATCGTCAGCGACTGGGACGTTTTGGCGGTTTTGTTGGCGTTTTTGCCAGTCTAAAATTCGTCCAACGAAAGGCGAGATAAGGGTCACGCCTGCATCAGCGCAGGCAATGGCTTGATGCTGACCAAATAACAAGGTTAAATTGCAGTGAATATTTTGCGTTTCTAAATAACGCGCAGCCTCTATCCCTTGCCAAGTCGCTGCCATTTTGATAAGAACCCGCTCTGAATCAACGCCTGCCTTTTGATAAGCATCTATGAATTCCAGCGCCTTATCGATCGTCGCCTGAGTATCATAAGACAAACGCGCATCGACTTCGGTAGACACTCGGCCTTCGATTAACTCTAAGATATTACAACCAATTTTGATAGTTAGCGCGTCAATAACCGCATCGACATTGCCTTGGTAGCGGCTCATAGTCTCAGCGAGCATTGACTGATTGTCTGGATGAATAAGCGCTTTGGTAATCAGACTTGGGTTGGTAGTCGCATCGATAGGTCTTAGCCGATCAATAGCGGCCAAATCGCCAGTATCTGCGACAATAGTAGTCATGGTACGAAGTTGTTGTAATGCGCTCATCTTTTGTCCTTCAATCGATAAATAGTAAAGCCAATGGTAAACTAGTATATAACCTTAAACTGTAGCACAGTTTGGCGTAATATTTATATGGTGATGGGATTTATACGTTAATATAAATAGGCTAATATCAAATCATTGCAAACATTTATCCCTATTTGCATGGGCACTGCAAGTAGTTTTTGCTATAGTAGGGCGTTTACTAGATGGTCTATCAACTTTATACTTTACCATCAACACATTAATAACAGTCAAAAAGGACAGACGGTATGAGTGAGCAGTCATCAGAGCAAAATTCTAATAGCAGCAAGCCAGTCGATGCAGGCGTAAGTCAGTCCTCAACCGACCAAGAATTCTTAAGCCGTCTGCGCCAAAATATTGACGAAGTAGATTCTGAGATTCAGACGTTGATTAATAACCGTGCCAAGTTGGCGCAGCAAGTGGCAACGGTTAAAAAAGACCATGTCGCTAAAAGCAATGAGCCCTCTAAACGCGACCCTGTTTTTTATCGTCCTGAGCGCGAAGCGCAAGTACTAAAAGCGGTGATGGCTCGTAATACCGGGCCTATCAGCGACGAAAAAATGGCGCGTTTGTTTCGTGAAATCATGTCAGTGTGCTTGGATCTAGAAGCGCCGCAGCGGATTGCGTTCTTAGGCCCTGTAGGCACCTTTACTCATGCCGCTGCTCTTAAGCATTTTGGTAAAGCCGCTGATACTATGCCGCTTAGTACTATTACTGACGTGTTTCGTGAAGTTGAAGCGGGTACGGCAATGTATGGGGTGGTGCCAGTAGAGAACTCTTCTGAGGGCGTGGTCAATCATACGCTAGATGGATTTTTATCCTCTAGCTTAAAGATTATTGGTGAGGTTGAGCTGCCCATTCATCAAAACTTCTTAGTCGCTGAGCATACTAAAGTTGATGATATAAGTCGTATCTACTCGCATCAGCAGTCGCTTGCCCAGTGCCGTCATTGGCTCGACGTGAATTTTCCTAATGTAGAGCGCGTAGCCGTATCGAGTAATGGCGAGGCTGCTCGTCGCCTCAAAAATGAATGGCATTCAGCCGCTATTGCAGGCGATGTGGCGGCAGCTGAATATGATTTGCATAAGCTTTATACCAACATCGAAGACAATCCAAACAATACTACGCGCTTTTTAATTATCGGTCATGAAGCTGTAGCTCCCTCAGGGCAAGATAAAACCTCTATTGTGGTATCTGCTCATGACAAAGCAGGGGCGCTGATTGAGATACTAAAACCGCTGTCGTATCATGGCGTATCAATGACCAGTATTGAAACCCGTCCTGAGCGTCCGAACAAGTGGGCCTATGTATTCTTTATCGATATGGCTGGTCACATCCAAGACTCGAACGTCAGCGCAGCTATTGAAGATATCCGTCCACTGGTCAAAGATTTACGCGTACTTGGTTCTTATCCCAAAGCGGTGTTGTAGCTAATGGATTAAAACTTTTAACTAGGGGCTGCATGCTATACAGCTCTTAAATGAAAATATTGTAGGCTGACGCTTTTGAATCAGCTGCATTAAGGATAAATCATGCCCTCGACTCATTCATCGCAAGTTATAGAGCAAATGCTATCCCCTCTAACTCCTGCTTACGACAGTATTTTAGAGCTGGCACCGTATCAAACGGGTAAGCCTGTCGAAGAACTAAAGCGCGAGTATGGCGTATCAGATGTGGTCAAATTGGCTAGTAATGAGAATCCGTTAGGTTGCTCACCTCATGTGACTTTGGCAATTACTGAGCAGCTAGGACAACTAGCGCGTTATCCTGATGGTAATGGTTATTATCTCAAGCAAGCCTTGGCTGACTTTAATAATATCAGCGCAAAATGTATTACTTTAGGTAATGGCTCTGATGATTTACTTGATATTTTGGCGCGTAGTTTTGTAGGCAGCGATGATGTTATTGTCTATAGCCAATATGCTTTTATTGTGTATTCAATGCTAGCCAAAATGCAGGGTGCAACCGATATTGAAGTACCTACGCAGCGTTTTGGTCATGACTTAGCTGCTATGCGACAAGCGGTCGAGGATAATCCTAAGACCAAGATGGTATTTATTGCCAATCCAAATAACCCAACTGGCACCATGCTTGAGCATAAAGCGCTACGCGAGTTTGTCGCCAGCATGCCAGCATCGGTATTAGTTGTACTCGATGAGGCTTATATCGAATATAGCCCTGAGAGTAATAACCGCGCCTTATTAGATGAGTTTGATAATGTGGTTATAGTACGCACCTTCTCCAAAGCTTATGGCTTGGCGGGTTTGCGGGTCGGCTACGCGCTAAGCTCGCCTGCAGTGGCAGACTTATTAAACCGTATTCGTCAGCCCTTTAATGTCAGTAGAATCGCTCTAGCTGCGGCTGAGGCGGCACTGACTGACCAAGACTTTATCGAAAAAACGCGTGTGTCAAATTTAGAGCAAATGCGCTGGCTTGAGAAACAGTTTGATGCTCTAGGATTGGCTTTTATCAAGTCACATGCCAACTTTATTATGGTCGAGATAGAAGATGCGGTGGCCATTAATCAGGCGCTACTCGAGCAAGGTGTTATCGTGCGTCCACTGGCAGGATATGGGCTGAGTGATTGGCTACGAGTCACGGTAGGCGTGGCTGAAGACAATCTGCGCTTGATTGATACTTTGCATTCTATTTTAAATGATGACTGATTTTATCTAATTTATTCAACGAGAAAAGCTGTGAGCCTGCCTAAAAATAATAATTCTAAGCATTTAACCGCCAACAAGCAGACGCCTTTATTTAACCAAGTATGTATCATTGGTCTAGGACTGATTGGTGCTAGTCTTGCGCAAGCCATCAAAGACGATAATCTAAGCGCGCGCTTAGTCGCAGTCGATAATCATCAGCCCAGTATCCATGAAGCTATCGAGCAAGGGCTTCTTGATGCAGGTAGCGCGGTTTTAAATGAAGTGGTATCGGGTAGTGATTTAATCGTTATTGCTGTCCCTGTACAAGCGGTACAAGCGGTGTTTGGCGATATAAAAAAGGCGATGGACGCAGGGAAAATTACAGCTGATTGCGTCATTACTGATGTCTGTAGCACCAAGGTGAATATCATTGAGGCCGCTAAAACCGTGTTTTCAACTTCACCCCATGATTTTTCTGACGCTCTTCCTGTGGGCTTTGTCCCTGCACATCCAATTGCTGGTGCTGAGCATTCAGGTTATCATGCTCGCCGTGCTGATTTGTTTGTCAATCATAGCGTCATTATCTGCGAGCTGCCCAGCACTGAGCTTGTCGCCATTGCTAGGTTGCGTCAGCTTTGGGAAGCAGTGGGGGCGTCAGTTATAACCATGACCGCTGAGCATCACGATGCCATACTGGCGCATACCAGCCATTTGCCGCATCTGCTAGCCTTCAACCTCGTTGAGCAATTAGCCAGCCACGATGATAATTTAGAAATATTTTGCTATGCTGCTGGCGGATTTCGGGACTTTACCCGTATCGCAGCGAGTGACCCTAAGATGTGGCATGATATATTTTTTGCTAATCAAAACGCGATTGTCAGCGCCCTTGATGAGTACAGCGCCTACTTACAAGAGATGCGTCAGCTTATTATTGATAACGATTCAACCGCCCTCATGGGACTTTTGGGCCGCGCGCAAGCCGCTCGGCGACATTTTGGTCATATGTTAGCTTCCACTCCTTATACGGATACCTCTGCTATGTCAGCTTCTTATATTATCTCACCTAAAACCAACAACCATAATGCAGTCACTGGCACTATAGCTATTCCGGGTGACAAGTCTATTTCGCATCGCAGTATTATGCTTGGTAGTATTGCTGAGGGCGTTACTCACGTCACAGGGTTCTTGGAAGGAGAGGATGCCTTGGCTACTTTGCAAGCATTTCGAGATATGGGCGTAACCATTGAAGGGCCTGATAAGGGCGAAGTGATTATTCATGGTGTCGGTATGCATGGCCTAAAACCAAGTAAAACGCCACTTTATATGGGTAATTCGGGTACCAGTATGCGCCTGCTATCAGGTATTTTGGCCGCGCAAAAATTCGATAGTGTCTTGACCGGAGATACCAGTTTAAATAAACGTCCTATGGAGCGTATTGCCGCGCCGCTACGAGAGATGGGCGCCAAGATTCAAAGCACCGGTCACAGTGGTACTGCGCCGCTTAGTATTACTGGTCGTGATAAGGTGGGTCAGCCATTACAAGGTATTGATTACGATATGCCGGTGGCTTCTGCGCAGGTGAAATCTTGCTTATTACTAGCAGGATTATGGGCTGAGGGCACCACCACGGTTATCCAGCCTGAGATTAGCCGTGACCATACCGAGCGTATGCTGTCCGCCTTTGGTTATGAGGTTAAGGTAGAGGGCAGTCATATCAGCGTCGAAGGGGGTGGCAAGCTTACGGGTGGAGATATCGCCGTGCCTGCCGATATCTCCTCAGCAGCGTTTTTTATGGTAGCGGCTGTTATCAGCCAAGATAGTGAGCTGACTCTAACCCAAGTCGGTATTAATCCGACGCGTACCGGTATTATCGATATTTTAAAACTAATGAATGCTGATATTAGCCTAAGCAATGAAACTCATGTTGGCGGCGAACCGGTGGCTGATATTAAGATTCGCTCCTCAAACCTACGAGGTATTGAAATACCAGAGCACTTGGTACCACTCGCCATCGATGAGTTTCCAGTGTTGTTTATCGCCGCCAGCTGTGCAAAAGGTCGTACGGTATTGACCGGTGCCAAAGAACTACGGGTCAAAGAATCTGATCGTATCGCGGTGATGGCAGATGGGCTACAAACCCTTGGCATTGAGTGCACCGTTACTGACGATGGTCTGATCATTGAAGGAAAGGGCATTGAGGGTCAAGGCTGTGCCGACAAAGATAATGCTGAGACTAATATTAATACTGAAGCTAAAACTAATAACGACCAGCCTGTCTTTGGCGGTGGTCACATTAAATCGCATCACGACCACCGTATTGCTATGAGCTTTGCGGTTGCCAGTTTACGTGCCTCCGAGCAAATCACTATCGAAGGCGTTGAAACGGTCAATACCAGCTTCCCTGGCTTTGCTGAGCTTGCCAATCAGGTCGGTATGGCGATTGAAGTTAGTCAGGTTTCATAAACAAATCAAGTTAAATTTCATCTTAAATATTATTAAACTAAAGATCGAGATTAACGCACTTTTTAGCAATGGGTTTCATCCTTTGATATGAACCCGTTGCTTTTCTATTTTATGCTATAAGCGTTAATGAGTTGTCTTGTCTTATGACTACTAAAAATACTACTAAACAACCCATATCTACTGTCAAAACTACTAGGCGTGGTATCTTAACGGCGCTTATAGCTTTTTTGATATGGGGTGCATTTCCGTTATACTTTAAGCAGTTGGCGGCATATGATCCGGTTGAAATCATTGGTCATCGTATCATTTGGACCTTTATATGTCTGCTCATAGTGCTGATAGTTACCAAGCGTTGGCAGTGGATAGAGACGCTTAAGCAAAATCCTAAATGGATAGCATACTCCTTTTTATCCGGTCTCATTATCGCGACCAATTGGCTCACTTATGTATGGGCAGTCAATAGCGACCGTATTTTGGAGGCTAGTTTAGGCTACTTTATTGGACCTTTAGTCGGCGTGGCGCTATCGATGATTTTGTTTAAAGAGCGCTTGCGCACTCTGCAATGGGTAGCTATTGGTTTTGCTTTATTATCCGTGATCATTCAAGTAGTGATGCTGCGTAGTCTGCCATGGATATCACTAATATTAGCTTTTAGCTTTAGCACTTATGGTACCATTCAGCGCCAAACACCGCTAACTGCTATTGATGCTATGTTTGTTGAAACCACAATGCTGGTACCGATATGTGTTTGGTGGTTCTGGCAGGCCGACGTGGTCAGTAGCCAGATTAGTTTTTGGTTCACTTCTAATATCTGGCTACTCATGCTGGCAGGTCCGGTAACTTTAATTCCATTACTATTGTTTAATAAATCTACTAAGCTGGTGGCCTATAGTATTTTAAGTTTTATGACTTATCTGACGCCGACCTTTATCTTCTTCTTAGCGGTGTTTTATTACAATGAACCTTTTGATATAGAGCGCCTCGCTGTATTTGGCTTGATTTGGTTTGCGCTATTGCTGTTCAGTATTGATTTATGGCGTCACCGTCCTAGTAAAAACTTAAAAGCGCCGACACCTCAGCAAAATCAGTTATAAGTTAGAGTCTATGTGAATTTAAAGCGTTTGGCTTACAAAGCACAATAAAAAAGGAGTAAAGCATGTTTGATACCAAAGCTGACGTGGTATTTGTAAAAGGATTAAAAGTTGAAGCTGTGATTGGCGTTTATGACTGGGAGCGCGCGATTACTCAACCTATACTTATCGATATTGTGCTTGAAACGGATATTAGCAAAGCGGCCACATCAGACAATGTAAAAGATGCCTTAAGCTATAAAGATGTCTGCGATGATGTTGATAACTGGTGCAAAACCATAAAGGCTAAGCTGCTTGAGCATCTAGCCGAGCAAATCGCTGATAAATTACTATCCAAATATCCCTGCCAAAAAGTTACCTTAAGTCTGGCCAAACCTACTGCTATCAAGCCTGCAGATAGCGTAGGGGTGCAGATTACGCGTTATGCTTAGAATAATGAAAGCAAAGATTAAGAGCTTGTCACTTATCAATAACCATTCTAATTATTTATAGTTAATTCTAGGTAATATTGACAGACTCTACGTTACGTACTGCTGGTATTAATTTTGCGCAGCCTCTGGCAGCAACGGCACAGCACGCAAGGAAAATTAATACCAGCAGTACTATACTTATCTCAAAATTTCTTAACTAGATAAGGCTGGTTAATTTGAACCTTAAAGCCCTAAAGAAATGCTCACCTGAATCGTTACAGCAGCAAGCGATAGCGGCGGTATTATTAGCTTTGGGCAGTAATTACCAAGCCGATTACTATTTGCCGCAAGTGCGCAAAAAGCTAGCAGCACTAGGGCAAATACAGCTTTCTACCCCTTTTCAAAACCCTGACTTTACCGCCACCTTTGAGCAGCCAAAACCTGACTACACCAATCAATGTGTTTACCTATCGCTAGCTCAAAGCATGACTCTAAAGCAGCTGCAACAAATTCTTAAACAGTTTGAAAATGATTGCAATAGACAGCGTTCATCAAAGCTAACAAAAAAATCGATAAAAATAGTTACCATGGATATCGATATCCTGCTTATCAAACCAAGTATAGCTAAAAATAGCCTAAGCAAAAATTTGGAAAGCAATTGCAAGCACAAAGATACACGAGAGTGGATAATTATGGCTGACCGTTATCCGTTTAAGGCGCATGAGGTTGTAGGGATAGAGGAGTTGGCTTTAACTAGAAAAACCAACAATGATAGGTAGTAAGGTGCGCCTAGCGCACCAATACCATGATATAAGTTTCTTATCGGTGCGCTGGGCGCACCCTTGTATCTCGACTAGATGATAAAATCATCGAAGCTTGCTACACTTTATCATCTAATCTGGAGCATTGGCAGCGTGAGCGCACACTACGTGCTACAAGTCTCCTTATTGAACTTATTTAGGGAGTAGGTAATCTTCCGGTATTATTGGCCAAGTATGATTTTCGTCATCGCGGTGTAATAAAATTAAATCGTTAGTTATACCTGCTAATGTGTTACTTAAAGCTTGGACTTGAATGCGTAAAGAAACAGAGTTATATAGCGCTTGACTAAAATCTTCATTTTCTAAGGCTGTTAATGCTTGTCTTACATAGTTGTTAATATCGTCAATCATTTCATTAGCGTCTTCTTGCCAGTCAAAACTGTAATCTGCATCAAGAGAGTCTAAGTCCTTAATTTCTTTTAACCTAATAAAATCATTGACTAATTTACGAAGATTATTAAAGTCTATACTAGACATTAAATTTTTATCATTATTATTTAACATTAACGCTTATTCCTTTTGCTTCTTCAGATTTCGAATATTTTTGATGCCATCCAAATTTGAAACAAACTTAGTTAAACCAGCTTATAGGCCAGTTGAAGCTTACAATACCTAATAGTATATCTCAGAAGAAGCGAATGTTAAGCAAAGAAGTCTTACTGTTGCCGAGGGTAAATGAGGATATAATGAAGCACTGCTGTACCCGAGCGCAAGACGAAAGCTGTGCTTGAGTGAAGGCGAGAGTATAGTCCTTAAAGAACCCCGAGCTATGAGACGCATAATTTCTCCCTTTTAAAGAACTCCAATCTCGAGGCTAAGTTTTTTATCTTTTTGCTTTTGATTTTTTGTTTTCGATGAATGATATAAGGCTGGGTGATATTGAATAAGACCGATAATTTAGTTTTAAATGGTGGGTTACGTTTCATCAGCACTCTCTTCGAGAGTTTGATAAAACTAACCCACCCTACGCGAAATTCGATGTTCTTTTGCCAGTAAGCTACTGCGCGGTCAAACCACCATCAACCACAAACTCAGAACCCGTTGAATAGCTCGAGTCATCGGAGGCTAGGAATAGTACCATGCCACTGACTTCTTTGGCTTCTGCCACTCGTTTCATTGGGATGGTTTTGGCAAAAGCGTCTACGGCATCTTTGGTATCGCCTTGGGTTATCATGGGGGTGGCGATGACGCCGGGGTGGATGGAGTTGACGCGAATGCCGTGCGGCGCGCACTCTAAGGCGGCTGCTTTGGTCATGCCGCGCACAGCAAATTTGGAATCGGTATAGCCGATAGCGCCGCCGACCAAACCGTTAATCGATGAGACGTTAATGATAGAGCCTTGCTTGGCTGCTTTCATAGTCGGAATGACCGCTTTCATGCCTAAGAATACCGATACTTGGTTAATCTCAAGTATTTTGCGGTAGTCCTCTACCGAGGTATCTAAAATCGATTTGTGGGTAGTGATACCAGCATTATTAACCAGTACATCAATTTGACCAAATTTGTCTTTGGTTTGTTTGACCACCTTGTCCCAATCTTGTTCGCTTGTGACATCTTGCTTAACAAATAGGGCGTTGTCGCCCAGCTCTTTTGCAAGCGCGTCACCTTTTTCACTATTGATATCGGTCAAGACTACCTTCGCACCTTCCTCTATACATAAACGCGCATGGGTCTCGCCCATGCCCTGAGCTGCGCCAGTAATGATGATAACTTTGTCTTGTAGACGAGCCATAATACTTCCTTATTCTTTTAGGGTTTGCTGCAATTGTCATTAAGACTATTATTGACCAACAATTATAGGTCATAACCACTAGCATTTAGGTAATGAAGCTTAAGGTCTTGTCTTAGATAGGTAAAGTTATTAAACACGTTCAATAAGCGTATACTCAGTAATAGAATGAGAAAGCTATTTGAATATTTAAAAGGAGCTATTGATGTATAAAAAGATATTAGATTTTTGTTTTAATGAAGCGGGTAGCCAAAAGTTTTTTGAGAAAGACTTGGAATTTGATCGCTTGTTAACAGAACGCTTTACTACGGTACTTGAAAAGGCCGCTATGGCAGAGTTTTATACTTGGCGCACTAGTCCCCAAGGTCGTTTGGCTGAGATTATTATACTAGACCAGTTTTCGCGTAACATTTATCGCGATACGCCAACTGCTTTTTCGCAGGACCCTATGGCGCTGACTTTAGCGCAAGAAGCGGTAGCAGCTGGTTTATTAGAAAAGCTGAATTTTGAAGAGCGTAGGTTTCTTCTTATGCCTTATATGCATAGTGAGTCAAAGCTGATTCATCATGAGGCTGAAAAGCTGTTTAAACAGTATACCAATGATGAGGTATACGGCTTTGAGATCAGACATAAAGTCATCATAGACCGCTTTGGGCGTTATCCGCATCGTAATGAGACTTTGGGAAGGGTGTCTACGCCTGAAGAGCTGGTGTTTTTAAAAGAGCCGGGTTCATCTTTTTAGGGTCTTTTTTTTAAGTTTCATCAACTGAAAAAAGCAATAGATTCTAAACAGCACTATCCGCTTGCTGCGGTAGGGTAAAAACAGTATCAAAACCTAGAGTAAATAAATAGGTATAGACCAAAAAAGCAAGAGTAAGTGATATCTCCATCGTCAGCGCCATCCAAATCCCAACGCCATACCAAATCATATAAAGAGGCATACAAACCAAAGTCAGTCCACCCTCAAAACCTATTGCATGAAGGCTACGGATGATAAAAGTACGCTTGTTAATTTGATTACGCTTCTCCCAATATTCAAAAAGCGTATTATAGATAAAGTTCCATACAATAGCGGTACTGGCAATAATAATGGCCAGTATCAATGATTGCTGGGTGTCACCACCGCTTAATCCCACTAGAATAAAGGTGGTGAGCATGACCGCGAATATCTCAAAAAGTGTAACGTATAAAACGCGGCGCTTAATAGGGCTCAGTGTGATCAATTAAAACTCCAATGAGCCGCTCATAGCCTAATATATGATAGTGGATTTTAAATTAAAAACAGTTATTGATTACGAAGTACAAAAAGTAAAGCTTAGGCCGTTGGTTTGGACTACTTTTGCTCAGCATCTACATTGTCCATATCCTCTTGACCAATCACATCTAAATCTTTCAAGCACAACTTATCATATTCTTCTTTGGAGAATTTAGGATCAAGCTTTTGCATAGCCGCTTGCAATTGATCCAAACGGTTTTCGGACTGTTGAATGTGCTCGAGCATTTTCGCAAAAGCCTCAGCAACAGGATCTTGCGAGTAAGGATCAATACCATAAGCTTGAAAGGTAGTAGTGCGTTTAGAGTTTTGTTCTGTAGACTGAGACTCAATCTTGTCGTTGTCTTTTTGATTAGTTTGCAAAGCGCTCTTGGACTTACTAGTAGCTATCTTAGATGGAACCGGATTACCTTTTTCATCATGATAATCAGAGATCATACGCGCTGAGCTACCTACCATCGTAGCGAATGCGGGTACAGGTTTGACGACGACGGCATTGGAGCCGATCTTAGCATTTTTGCCCACGGTAAATGGTCCCAAAACTTTAGCGCCAGCGCCCACAATCACACCATCTTCTAATGTTGGGTGGCGTTTGCCATCATCTTGTGAAACCCCGCCCAAGGTCACGCCATGATACAAGGTTACATCGTCGCCAATCTCAGCGGTCTCGCCAATAACGACACCGACACCATGATCGATAAAAAAGCGCTTGCCAATTTTGGCAGCCGGGTGAATCTCAATGCTGGTGATGATGCGAGATCCATAGGATATAACGCGAGCGGCAAGTTTGTGCTCACGATTCCATAAGTAGTGGGCGCCGCGATGCAAAATGAGGGCATGTATGCCAGGATAAGTCAAAATGACTTCTAGGCTATTACGGGCAGCGGGATCACGGTTAAATACCGCATCGATATCTTCGGTTAAGTCTTTTTTGATGCGGACAAGAGATTTGAATAAAGTGGTTGGCAATGACATAGGGCACCCTGTCTGCTATTTAATGAAATAATATTTGTAAAAGTAAGATAGTCTTACCTATGTTATTAGTATACATTTATAAAAAGATAATGTTAATAAACTGATTCAATAATATGCGCTCAAACGAGTTTATAGTAAGTATTGCAAGGTTATAGCAGGTTTGCACAACAAAATATAGTCATTAACCATAAAATACAAGAAAACTAACAAATTAATGTTAGCTTATTTATGGTATTTAAATACACGATTAAATATTACTCTTTTAAGAGTTTAGCAATGAGCGCACTTAATAGCTGGTATTCTTTTTGATCAAGCTGGACTCTAGATCCCAAACGAGACAGTCGTGATGGCAGAGATTTTAGATGATCAGCGTCGGCGATACCGCGATCTATCATCAGTGTAGTTATACGCTGGGTAAGCTGCTGCAACTGCTGCTGAGTGATGGCGGGTTCATCCCATTGTTGACGCATAAACGTGTCTAGCATTGGCGTTGATGCGAAATCACTCTTGTTCTGGTTGTTGTTACTCATATTGACGTGAGTCTGAGCATAAGCAAAAATAAAGCTAGCGATAACTTGGATGGCTGATGCCACATTAAGCACAGGATAGGCGGGGTTGGCATCGATTTGGATATGATAATCAGCATAGGCCAATTCTTCATTGGTAAGGCCACGATCTTCACGGCCAAACAAGATAGCGATGTTAGGTTTGTTAATAACTGATAAGTTAGAATCAGGTTTACTGGTATTTAGAAAAGTAGCATTTTGTTGGTCAATAAAAGAAAACATGATTTTTGCTGCTTGAGTAGGCGTCACTACTGGACGCGGCAAATGGCGACTGCGACTACTGGCTGCAAAAACCAGTTGACAGTTGCTAATAGCGTCTGCCAAATTGGGCACAATGGTAGTGGCTGATAATACATCATTACCACCTGCAGCATGAGAGATACTGGTCTCATCTACTGGATGTTTGGGATCGACGACAGTTAATCGCGACAAACCCATAGTGTGCATGGCTCGCGCCGCTGAGCCGATATTAGCAGGTAAGGTGGTATTAACCATCACTATTTTTAAGCAAGATAAATAATCGCTAATGGTATAAGGAGCTTGAGGAGTAGAGTTTTGTGCTACAGATGGCAAGGGAGAGCGGCTCATTATTATAATTGTCCTAGGCGCTGATTGATCTCGTATTCGGTATGTTCCAGCGCGGCTGATATTCGCCCAATAAGCGCTGCTTGTTGATCAATTTGTCGATTGCGACAAGCTTCTTGTAATTGTTCACTAAGCTGTACTAATTGAGTCGCACCTAAATTGATACTAGCTCCTTTTAAAGCATGAGCGGCTTCAAAGCCATTGGCATTGTCATTGGTTTTTTGAGCAGATTGCATCAGCACAATACGCTGCTTGCTGTCAATGATATAGGTTTGAATTAAATCTACAAAATCTTCTTCCAATAAGTCGCGCATCTCTTCAAATTGTTCAGTATCGATAATTTTATTATCGGTTTCATTATTTATACATCGGTTGTTATATTGAGTTTCGACCATGGGCAGGTATTCCGTTTCAGTAAAAAGTAAAGGGTACAACAAATATACCAAAGTTACTGGCTATAATAAACAAAAAACCTAACTATAGTAGACTATTAGCTGTAGTGAAAATATAAGTTGTCTTCATTAATTATACTTTTAAGCTCTTGTATGTTGTCATCATTAGGGTAGAGACGCCAATGCTCGGACAGTGCCACATTAGCAATACCATAATCCTCGTAGACGCTTAAGCCAAGTGGGGTACAGTTGTCATTAATCGAGTCATCCATATTATTGAGTACAGGGTTGCTAAGTACAGGATTCAAATTGTTTTGATCAGTATCTTGTGCTAAAGCCAGTAAATCGTTGCCTTCTTCGTCATATAAACTGCCGCCTGCATCGTTATAATAGTCATTAGAAGCGCTGTCTTGATTGTCTTCTTCTTTATAGGACAAGCGCGGCGGCGGGATGATATGAGCTTGTGCTGATTTGAGCAAAGGTTGCAGGCGCTGTAGTAGATCGATATCGCTACCATGAACTTTAATGCTTATCTTTTTAAGCCAGCGCAAACGGGCATCTACTATGGTCAAGGCGTTATCGAGGCGAGCGAATAGACGTCCCTCGCGCTCACGAATACTGCCTTTAATAATAACCACCTCATCGACCTTTAGCTGATCTTTGACGCGGTTGAAGCGCTCTGCGTAGCAGCTGACCTCCAGCCGCGAGGTACCATCGTCTAAAGTAATAACGTTACGATTGCCAAAGTTTGCTATATCAATGATAAGCCCAGCAAAGTAGCAACTGCCGTTATAACCGGTGTCCGTAAGACTATCAAGACGCGCCCCTGAAGTGTAGCGTTTTAACTCATCCAAATACTCATTGATAGGATGCCCAGTTAGGTACAGCCCTAAGGTGTTTTTCTCAGCTTTGAGCCGATGTTTATCGCCCCAGATCAAATCGGCAGTCATTTTTAGCGGCGGCGCAGCAACTACACCATCCATCTCGCCAAATAAATCCATCATGCCAAGCTCGCCGTTCTTTCGGTCTTGCTCAGCCGCTTGCACTGCACTTGGCAGCTGACTCATGAGCGCCCCGCGAATCTCGTACGCTTCCTCCGCTGACAAATCAGGACGCAAGGTTGCAGCAAAATCATCAAAGCAGCCGGCACTGATCAAAGCCTCAAGTGTGCGTTTGTTGACCTTTTTGATATCTACTCTGCGGCAAAAGTCATACAAGTCTTTATAAGGCCCATCGCGGCGACGCGCCTCTACAATAGATTCAACTGCGCCTTCACCAACGCCTTTAATCGCGCCAAGCCCGTAAATGATATTGGTCGGGGTATCGGCAACAAAGTGCCATTCACTACGATTGACAGAAGGATTGGCGACAGTTAAGTCAAAATTCTCACGGCAATCATTAATAAAGAACACTACGTTATCAGTATTGTTCATATCAGAGGTCAGTACCGCCGCCATGAACTCACTTGGGTAATAGCGCTTAAGATAGGCGGTCTGATAGGCGAGTACCCCATAAGCGGCTGAGTGTGATCTATTAAAACCGTAGCCGGCAAACTTCTCCATCAAATCAAATACCCCGCCTGAGGTCACCTCATCGATCCCTTGAGCCGTGGCACCGCTGACAAAGATATCGCGCTGCTTGGCCATCTCCTCCGGCTTCTTCTTACCCATAGCGCGGCGTAGCATATCAGCGCCGCCGAGGCTATAGCCAGCCATCACCTGTGAGATTTGCATCACCTGTTCTTGATAGACAATAACGCCGTTGGTGTTCTCTAAAATAGGCTCAAGATGAGGATGATCATAGATGACCTCTTCACGGCCGTGTTTGCGATCAATATACATCTCAACCATACCCGCATCGAGTGGTCCTGGACGATACAGCGCGCACATAGCGATAACGTCCTCGATATTGGTCGGTTGCAGCTTGGCAAGGTATTTTTTCATACCCATGCTCTCTAACTGAAAAACGGCAGTGGTTTTGGCGTCTTGTAATAGCTTATAGGCCTTGGCGTCGTCTAATGGCAGGTCTTCTAATACCAGGGCTGCTTTGCCCTCACGAGCGCGGCGCTGATTGATATTCTTAACAGCCGCATCTATCACCGTTAAATTACGTAGACCCAAAAAGTCAAATTTAACCAGACCGACATCCTCAACATCGTCCTTGTCGAATTGGCTAACACGATGACCTTCATCATCGCAGTAAATGGCACTAAAATCAGTGATTTTGTTAGGAGCGATCAACACCCCGCCAGCATGTTTACCCACGTTTCGGCACACGCCCTCTAACTTGACTGCCATCTCCCAAACCTCAATGGCATCTTCATAATCCATATTGTCGGGATTAGAGATTAAGTCTTTGAGCTGTGGTTCTTGCTCAAGCGCTTGGCTAAGGGTCATTCCAGGCGTTTTGGGAATAAGTTTCGATATTTTATTAGCAAGGAAATACGATTTACTCTGTACGCGCGCCACATCGCGTACTACGGCTTTTGCCGCCATAGTACCAAAGGTGATAATCTGTGAGACCGCTTCACGACCGTAGGTTTGCGCCACATAATCGATAACCCTATCGCGGCCTTCAATACAAAAATCGATATCAAAATCGGGCATGGAGACCCGCTCAGGGTTTAAAAAGCGCTCGAACAATAAATCATAATGAATAGGGTCAAGGTCAGTAATGTTCAGCGCATAAGCGACCAATGAGCCAGCGCCAGAACCACGACCTGGGCCGACCGGTACGCCATTGGCTTTTGCCCAGCGAATAAAGTCCATTACAATCAGAAAGTAGCCCGGGAAGCCCATAGATAGGATAATATTAAGCTCATACTCAAGGCGTTCATCGTATTCCTTGCGAATATCAGGCCAGTTATCACCCCGAGTCTCTAGCGGAAATAGTTTTTCTAAACGATTCTCAAGGCCGCGCTTTGATTCGGCGCGAAAGAACGATTCAATGGTTTCGCCCTCAGGCACTGGGAACTCCGGCAGCACATTGATACCCAAGGTTAAAGTTACATTACAGCGCTTTGCTAGCAGTGCTGTATTGGCAACCACTTGTGGAATATCGGCAAATAGCGCTTGCATCTCTTCTTGCGTCTTAAGATACTGCTCGTCTGAATATAGCCGGGGACGATTGGGATCGGCGAGTACATAAGAGCCGGCAATACAAACTCTGGCTTCGTGCGCATCAAAGTCCTCTTGCTCCAAAAACCGCACATCGTTGTGCGCTACGATAGCGATATTATGCCGCGCGCCTGCCTGAATAGCGGCTTCGATAAAAGCGTCTTCACCAGCGCGATTGGTACGCTTAATAGCGAAATACAAACGATCAGCAAACTGCTGTTGCCACTCTGAAATTAGCTCATCAGCTCTTTCAGGCATAGAGCCCACTAATGCTTGGCCAACATCTGATTTTTCAGTAAACAGTACGATAACGCCAGCAGCATGATCTAAGATATGTTGGCGCTTAATAATGGGCGTGCCGTGATTAGCCGGATCAACTCTTCCTTCTGTAAAGCCCAGCGAGACGATGCGCGTGATATTTTGATAGCCTTCGTTATTCATAGCAAGCAGTACCAGACGCGTGTCCTCATTATCCACAATGACTTCGCTGCCGATGATAGGCTTAACACCAGCGCCTAAGCAGGCACGGTAAAACTTGACCGTAGCATACAGGTTAGATAAATCAGTCAAAGCTAGCGCACGCTGATTATCTGCGCTAGCAGCTTTGATCAGCGGTTTGATACGTACAATAGAATCGGTAATAGAATATTCGCTGTGGATGCCAAGGTGTACAAATGCCATAGAGGACTCTTACTGGTGCAATTACAAAGGAGAGAAGCTTATTAAAAGTGGTATTAAATTAATAAAGTCTTTATTATCAGTGCTTTATATATAAATAAATGAGTAATTTTCCAACTCATATCTTTTAAGCTTAGCCAGTAATAATAGCATTATTTAGCGTATTCAGCCACTTATTCGATAGTCCTAATCTAAATGGGCTAGGACAAAAATAATTCAATCAAAGCAAAAGCTCTCTACACCTATAAAGGCATAAAGAGCTTTTATCATAAAATAACTAAAGTGAGTTTGGTGAGGATTTAACGCTTGTCATGTTTATCGCTATAAGCTATCCAAAAATCGGCATTTTCAATCCCTGCTTTTCTAGGATCAAAGATAGGATCAAGACCCAGCTTCATTTGCTCATCATAGTCTTTGAGCACTTTTAGAGCGGTTTTGCTAAGCAGTACGATAGCGATAAAGTTGAGATAACACATGCTACCGAAACCGATATCACCAAGCGCCCACATGACGCCGACAGACTGCATACTACCAGTGAAGCAAATAATCAAAAACACAATCTTTAAAATAGGTTTCAACACAGGATAGCGCAGTTTACTATCCAAATAGACTAGGGTAGTTTCAGCGATATAGTAATAGGCAATCAAACACGTGAAGGCAAATAAGAAGATAGCAATAGCCACAAAACCGCTACCGTAGTCGCTAAATACCGTCGATACCGCAGCTTGCGTAAAGGCTGTTCCTGCTGCAATGCCGGGCATATTCTCAACTAAAACCACCCCTTCTGCTGGGATGACATTGTACATGCCGGTAGATAGAATCATCAGCGCGGTGGCGGTACAAACCAGAACGGTATCGATATAGATAGAAAAGCTTTGCACCAAACCTTGCTTGGCCGGATGAGAGACTTCTGCAGCGGCTGAGCTAAAGGTCGCTTCACCAGCACCCGCCACGTTTGAGAACACCGCACGGCGTACGCCCCAAGATATAGCTGTACCGACAATACCGCCAAAGACGGCATCCATACCAAAGGCGCTTTTGAAGATAAGAGCGAACATGGCAGGCAAGTTGGAGGCATTAAAGGCTAAAACGATAATCATTAATAAGATATAGCCAACTGCCATAAAGGGAACCACGGTACCAGCAAAGCGAGCAATACGTTTGACCCCGCCAAAGATAATAAAGGCTAAGAGCGCAACGATAATAATACCGGTTATCATAGGCGTAATACCAAAGGCGGTATTAAACGAGTCGGCGATAGTATTAGCTTGTACGCCCGGCACCAAAACGCCGTAAGACAAACAAGTCACTGCTGCAACTAGTAGCGCAAACGGCTTCATCTTTAGGCCACGCTCGATGTAGAATGGCGAGCCGCCACGATATTGATCATCAACAGTATGTTTGAAAACCTGTGCCAATGTGGACTCGATAAAGGCACTCGCGCCGCCAAGCAGTCCCATGACGATCATCCAAAATACCGCGCCTGGACCGCCAGCGGCAATTGCTGTGGCGACCCCAGCGATATTGCCCACCCCGATGCGGCCTGATAGCGCCATGCTAAAGGCTTGAAATGAGCTAATACCCTCGCTAGAAGTTTGTTTGTCAAACAGCAGCCGAACCATCTCTTTGAGATAGCGAAACTGGACACCGCGTGTCATCACAGTAAAATAAATACCGACACCAAGCGCCAAATAAACTAGTGCATCGCTCCATATATAACCAACAATGGTATTAATAATCGCTTCCATAGCCTTACTTCCTTGTAAGTGTTATTAAAGGGGTCACTCTAAAAAGTAGTTTTAAAAAGTGTTTCTCAAAAAGTGGCTTTCAACAAGTGGTTTTAAACAAAACCTTTTCAAAAAGTGCATCTAATACAGCCTAATTAACCAACCAAACGGTCTTGGTTTGTGCATACTGTGCCAAGGCCTCTAAGCCATTGTCACGCCCGCCGAACCCTGATTGTTTATAACCGCCAAATGGGGTAGTGATATCACCTTCTGAAAATCCGTTAATTGAGACCGTACCGGCTTTGATTGCTGAAGCCACGCGATAAGCGCGTTTAATGTTTTGGGTATAAAAAGAGGCCGCTAAGCCATAGCTGGTTTGATTGGCTAATTGAATAGCTTCCTCTTCAGTCTCAAAAGTTGTCACCGCTAGCAAAGGGCCGAAGACCTCTTCTTTGAACAAAGTCATATCGCTGCTAACATCGTCAAAAATCGTCGGTTCGATATACCAGCCACTGCCTAAGTCTTTATGAATATCGCCACCTGCAATGATCGTCGCGCCTTCCTCTTTTGCCGTGGTAAGATAGTGCGAAACTTTATCGAAATGTGCTTGTTCAATCATAGGGCCAATGGCCGTATCAGGATCGTAGGGCGAACCGACCTTCCAGTCTTTTAGACCGTCTTGTAGCTGTTTTAGGAGTGCCTGTTTTTGGCTACTATGCACGAGTAATCGTGAGCCGCAGCTACAGTTCTCACTCATATTCCAAAACGCCGCTGACAAGATATCGTTAATTGCTGAGTCATTGAGTACCGCGTCATCAAAGATAATTTGCGGGCTTTTGCCGCCGCACTCTAAGACGATCTCTTTTAGATTGCTTTGCGCAGAGTACTGTAAAAACAGACGACCGACCTCGGTTGAACCAGTGAATGACACCATATCGACATCCATATGCTGGCCGAGTGCAGCACCGACATTTTCGCCAAGGCCGCAAACCATTTGTAGCGCTGCTTTGGGTACGCCTGCTTCATAGGCAAGCTCGGTCAAACGGTAGGCTGATAAAGAGGTCAGCTCCGCAGGTTTAACGATGACAGAGTTGCCCATAATAAGCGCAGGGGCGACTTTCCAGGCGTACATTTGCGCGGGGAAGTTCCATGGTAGTACCGCGCCCACGACTCCGATCGGCTCTTGCACGATCAGCCCTAAAGCATTGCTGCCTGTCGGTGCAACTTTACCAAAGACTTTGTCAGCGGCTTCAGCGTACCACTCAAAGGTTTCGATCGTCGCTGGCATGTCAGTCTCTAAGCACTCAGTAATGGGTTTGCCAGCATCCACGCAGTCAAGCGCCGCTAGCTCCTCAAAATGCTCATGCATCAAGGCG
Source organism: Psychrobacter sp. M4 (assembly GCF_055699795.1). Taxonomy (NCBI): domain Bacteria; kingdom Pseudomonadati; phylum Pseudomonadota; class Gammaproteobacteria; order Moraxellales; family Moraxellaceae; genus Psychrobacter; species Psychrobacter sp. M4. Next base: position 1,605,348 of record NZ_CM146740.1, read on the forward strand.
CACCAGCGCTGCATAATGGCTTTGCGCTCAGCTGGCGCGAGACGTCGCCATTCACCGTGCTCAAAGCTATCACGCGCCACTTTTACTGCCACGTCTACATCGCTTGCATTACCAGAAGCTATTTGACCAATAACGCTGTTATCGATAGGCGTATAGTTATCTATAGTCGCTTCTGATAAATTATCATCGGCGATTAAGTGACCTGCCCACAGCTGTCGCTGCTTGGCCTGCTCGAATACTTGTTCTTTGGTGATCGGTTTTTTAGTGGCTCGCTCTTTAGTCGTAGTCATTTTTCTAATCCTTGTAGAGGTGTCAATCCTTATCGTAAAAGCTGATACGTTTATCAGTTTTTATGAAGACAGTAGGGCTAAAAACTCTGTTTTTTCATCTGCTGGCATATCTGTCAAGGGCACCCGTACTGAACCGACATCCATAGTGCCTTTCAAGCAGCCTGCTTTGGCCTTTTGGTTATAATTGCCTGACTCCATAGAATGAATAGCTGGATAAATCTTGCTCATGATTTGCTTGGCTTTATCCCAGTCGCCTTGCTGGGTGGCATCAAATAGCGCGACTTGCTCTTCTGGGAACACGTTTGCCGCGCCAGCAATCCAGCTTTTTGCGCCCCAAAAGAAGAAATCAACGGGCTGATCATCACAGCCGCAAACCACCTCAAAGTTGTCAAAATTAGCTTGTAGCATACGTAGGGCATGGCTAAAGTCGCCGCTACTTTCTTTGACGCCAACGATATTCGGGTGCTTGGCTAAATGAGCAACGGTATCAAACTCAATAGCCACGCCAACGCGAGCGGGGAAGTTGTACATGATGATCGGTAGCTCACTTACATCAGCGACTTTTTCAAAATGAGCAATGACGCCATCTTGTTCCGGTAAGCTATAGGGGGTGGCTGAGAGCATAAGACCGTCATAACCTAAATCTTTGGCTTGTTTGGCAAGCTCGATGGAATGATCGGTCGATAAGCTATTGATACCAGCGATGAGAGTAATTTTCTTTGCAGTGTCTTTACCTTTGGCAGCTTTAGCAATAGTGGTTAATACCAGCTCGCGCTCTTCGGCTGAAAAGGTATAGTATTCGCCCGTGGTGCCGCAAGCGACGATGCCTGACACGCCCTTATCTATAAAGGCTTCAACTAGCGTAGTTAACTTATCGGTATCAACGTTGTCGTTATCATCAAAAGGAGTAACGATGGGGACTAAGATTCCATTTATATTCATGAGACGATCCTTATGGGTTGGTTTGTGAATCAGTAAAGACATCGACTTTTATAGAAGATGCGAGGTTAAAATGTTTATTTACTAAAGCGTGCTAATCGATAAGGGGCTGGATCGATAGCATGCTCTTCATCAAAATAGTATTTGGCAATCATTTGCGCACTAACGACTGCCTGCGTTAATCCTAAATGCTGATGACCGAAGTTTAAAAACACGCGCTCAACTCTATCGATGACGGGTAGAGAGTCTGCGGTTGAGGGACGAAATCCCATCCATGACACGCTATCAGTTGAATCTAATGGCGCTTTAAGCATGGGCTGGGCGTGCTGCAAAAGTATTTGCGCGCGCTGCATATTGGCAGGCGCGTCAAGTCCGGCATATTCCACCGTCCCTGCCAACCGTAGCCCTTCTTGCATCGGCGTCATGACAAAGCGCCGATCCATACTCGATACCGGAATCTGCAAACGTGTACTTTCATGCGGCAGCATTAAGTGATAACCGCGCTCAGTATCTAGCGGCACATTGATGCCAGTTAGCTGTTTGGCTAGTAGCTTAGAGTGCGCGCCTGCCGATAGCATTACTTTGGCAGCGGTTATATCCCCTTGATTGGTATTTAGTTGAATACCATCGGCACCGGTGACAGCTTGAAGGACGCGGCACTGTTCAATAACGTGTCCGCCCAATTCTCTAAAGGTGTGGTTAAGCTGATTGATCACCGCTTTTAAATTGGTAATATGTCCAGTATTTGGAAAAAATAGCGCGCCTAATTGATTGTCTTGTAAGGCCGGTTCGCGCGCTAACAGCTCTTCTTTTGTGAGCTGCTCATTAACCACGCCAATATCGTTAAGACGCTGACCATGCGCTGCTAATACCTTAAGATTGACAAGCTTTTCAGTCGTTAATAATGAGCCTTTGACCTCAATCCAAGCGCCTAGCTGCCACTGCGCCGCAAAATCTTGCCATGCCTGTAGACTGTGCTGATTGAGATTCAATAGCGCTTGATGAATACGGGCAAATGGTTCAGGACGCATATTGAGCAAAAGCTGCACGGCCCATGGCAGCAGACGCGGCAGGTAACGCCAATCTAAGCGTAGTGGCCCTGTGGGATTAAGGAGCATCGCCGGAACATGACGCAGCATGCTAGCATCAGCAATGGGAAAGACCTGTTCGGTGGCGATATGGCCCGCGTTACCTATTGACGCCCCTTGTCCGACTTTATTGGCATCTAGCAGCGCCACTTTGATACCGCGAGATTGCAGAATCACCGCAGTCGTAAGGCCAATAATGCCACCGCCAATAATATGTATATCGTATAAATCAGAGTTTGGCATATCCATAAGTATTCTCTATACGTCCGCGACCACTTGATAAAGTTGGCTTATAAATCAGCTTAAGTTTGCAAATATAAACTCATACCTTTAAGAAGGTATGCCCCATTTAAAAGGGTCGTTTTCTTGCACAATGAGCGTAGTTTCGGCGCAAACATAAGCGCGCCCACAGATCGTTGGAATGATGGTTTGCTCAGGATAATCTATACCAGCGCTACCAGTATTAGTTGCCCATTGATAACTACCCGTAAAGACACTACCGACTACGCTTTGCTGCTGCCATAATTGCTCAGATGCTAACAGATTGTCAGCAGCTAGGCAGGCAAGTTTGGCGCTAGTGCCGGTGCCGCAAGGGGAGCGATCATAAGCGGCGCCCGGACATAAGACAAAGTTTTTGCTATTGGACTTTTCATCATCGCTAGCAGCGAACAGCTCAATGTGGTCAATCTCGCCGTCATTTTCGCCGGTAATATTGGCAGCTGCTAAGGCTTGTTTAATTTGCATGGTAACTTGCGTCAATTTTTTAACATTGCTTGCTTGAATATCCTGCCCATGCTCACTTACCAAAAAGAACCAATTGCCGCCCCAAGCGATATCGCCATGGATAAGGCCTAATTCTGGCACTTTCACGGCGACTTGTTTTTGATAACGATAAGAGGGCACGTTTTGTACACTACAGCTGCCATCGGTATGCAAGGTGGCTTTGACTAACCCTACTGGCGTCTCCAGCCAATGCGTGCCTGCCGATATCTTTTTTTGATAAGCTAAAGAGATAATAACGCCGATGGTGCCGTGACCACACATGCCTAGATAACCGGCATTATTAAAAAAAATAACACCTGCGGCAGCTTTAGGGTCAGTAGCAGGGAGGAGGAGCGCACCGACCAGAACCTCGTTGCCGCGCGGCTCTAAGATAATACTTTGGCGCAGATGATCGTAGTTTTGTTTAAAGTCTTGCAATTTGTCTTGAACACTATCACCGACAAGGTTAGGAAAACCGTCATAAACCATCCGCGTAGGCTCGCCGCCGGTATGCGAATCAATGATTTTGAAATTAAATAATGCAGAAGTCATGACGGGCGTCCTTGTTTATTTGCGAGCATCCGTGAAAAATTTACATTCTATTGTGGTTTACAAAACCTAAGTTATTGAACCAACACAAATGGTTAATTAAGTCTAATAGCGACTAACTGGTTAGCCCTTATCAATATCTATTTATAGAGTGGACTTTTTTGCAGGCTTCGTCTTGCTGTTTTCCTAATCAAAATATGCGCATTTCTGCATAGTAAGGCAAGTTATACTAAAGTAATGTTTGCTAAAATGATGGAACAGTATTTTAGTAACATACCGTTTAATGTTCTGTTTAAACAGTCTCAAGGCTAAGAAAGACTATTTAGCAGAATGAGCAGAGGAAATATCATAGATAAAGTGGTGTAAAAAACTAATAAATTAAAGGATGAATAAGGAGAGCCATATGCCTACTTTAGATATTGAAAATCCTCAATTCTCAGAATCGCTACAACAACATATAGCTGATTATCATCCAGAAAATGGCGCTGCGTTTATCGGTAACGTCTCTTTATTACTGCCACTGCTTGACACTTTGACCAATGTGGTATTTTTTGTAAAGGACGAGCAAGCACGTTACCAGCTGGCAAACAAAACGCTGATCAAACGTTGTAAGCTTGATAAACATGAAGACATTGTAGGATTTACTACAGAGGAGGTGTTTTCTCATCGGCAAAGTAAAGATTATATTTTGCAAGATATGAAGGTATTAAAAGAAGGGAAATCAATCATTGATAACTTAGAGCTGCACAGTTATGCTTCGGGTCAGCTAGGGTGGTGCATTACCAATAAGTTGCCCATCTGCGACCATAGTCAGCAGGTAGTAGCTATGGTAGGGATATCGGTCGATATTGATGAAGATAACGAGCGTATTTTACGTAAACATGCGCGCCTAGCTAAAGTCGCGCAGTTTGTACGCGCCCGTCTTGATCAAAGAATCAATATAGTACAGTTGGCTGACTTGGCTAATTTGAGTGTATCGCAGCTGGATCGCACTTTTAAAGAAGTGCTCAATATGTCGCCCTCCCAGTTTGTACAGAAGCTTAGATTTGAGCAAGCTATTAAACTGCTAGCACAGCCTGAGTTGTCCATAACTCAAATATCGCTAAACTGCGGCTATAGTGATCATAGTGCTTTTAGCCGTCAGTTCAAACAGTTTACGGGCATGGCGCCCACCCAGTTTCGTCAACATCATCTAGCATCATAAAGTGAGTTTAATAGTTGAGTATGTTGGATCTAACTACTGTGGATCCAACAATTCAATCCAGTGCTTCACCGGTATGCTTGATCGGCTACCTAAATGCAGCTGGCACCCTATATTGGCAGTCACGATCTGTTCTGGATCACCAATTGTCAAATCTGCAAGCTTATTGGTTAATAGCTGCTGACTAAGTTTTGGTTGCAGTAACGAATAAGTTCCGGCCGAGCCGCAGCATAGATGCTTATCTTTAGTAGGGGTCAGCTTAACACCAGCCTGTAGTAAAATCTGTTCAACTAGGCCGCCAAGCTGCTGGGCGTGTTGCAAGGAGCAAGGACAATGTACCGCTGTTTTGCGCGCTTTATTTTGCAGCTGTAGTTGGCTTAAATCCTCTTTAATCAACACCTCGCCCAAATCACGAGCAAGCTCGCTAACCCGCTTGGCTTTGGCAGCGTAGCGTGGATCATGGCGTAGTTTTTCGCCGTAATCCTTGACCATCGAGCCGCAGCCTGAGGCGCTGATAACAATGGCTTCTATACCGTCTTCAATATAAGGCCACCAAGCATCGATATTGCGGCGCATAAACATCAGCCCTTCTTCATGAGCGGGCATATGGTAGCTAACCGCGCCGCAGCACCCTGCATCGGACGCGGTAAATAAGCTAATACCTAATTTATCGAGTACGCGCGCGGCCGCAATGTTAGTATTTGGAGTCGCTGATGGCTGCGCGCACCCAGCTAATACTAGCATGCGGCGTACATGCTTTTGAGTAGGCATAGAAAGTCTGGTTTGTCTCGCTGGTACCGTAGCTTTCAGGCCGCTTGGCAACACAGGCCGTACTGATTGCCCTAGGCGTAATAAAAACCCAAAGCGGCGCGAGTAGGGCAGTACCTTACGAATCAGCCAGCGCAGTAGCTTTTGCTGAAGCGGTCGCTCGAGTTGTTCCTCCATAATGCCGCGACCTATTTCAGCCAAGCGGCCATATTTCACACCGGAGGGGCAGGTAGTCTCACAGCTGCGGCAAGTCAAGCAGCGGTCTAGGTGCGTTTGCGTTTTTTCGCTAACTTCACCGCTCTCAAGTAGCTGTTTGACTAAATAAATACGTCCGCGCGGGCCATCTCTTTCATCACCCAGTTCTTGATAAGTAGGGCAGGTAGCATTACAAAATCCGCAGTGTACGCAGCTACGCAAAATAGCATCGGCTTCTTTGATTTCTATATGATCTATATATTTTACATTGATTTGAGTACGCATAATGTTCTCTGCACTGTTTAGCCAGTCCTATATCACATCCAGCTATAAAGACGACCGGGATTAAAAATATTCATTGGATCAAAAGCTTGTTTGAGGCGCTGATGCAGCTCGCGCAGCACTTTGGGCTGGGTATAAAACACCTCTTGCGTTCGGTCACCACCGCGATAGCAGCTTACTTGACCGCCCATGCTCTTGGCTAGGGCCTCTAATGTCTCAACGTCAAAATCGCCGCGTAGCCAGCGTAGGCTACCGCCCCAATCCAGCAGCCAATTCTCATCTGGCCATAGATGCTCAGCGCGGCTGTTGACTGAAAATCGCCATAACGGTACTTGAGTAGCAAAGTAGTCTAACTGTTGCTCGCGTAGCTGCGTCCATAGGCTATCACCGTCTTCTAGCACCTCGCCTTGCCACTGTTTAACGGTGCTATCAACGGCACTACGCGCGCCTGCCAAACGCAGATAAAGCTGATCATTAAACCAACAAGCTGCTGTCAGTGGATTTGGTAATCCGGCTAAGCGGTTCATCTCTTTTATAGCCTGCGTTGCATCCATATTATATTTTAAAGTAACCGTAGCAGCAGGTTTGGGCATGACTTTGAGACTGATTTCACTGATGACCCCTAAAGTCCCCATAGCTCCAGCCTGCATTCTTGAAACATCATAGCCTGCGACGTTTTTCATCACTTGTCCGCCAAAGCGCAGGTGTTCACCTCGACCATTAATCAGGCGAATACCGAGGACATGATCCCGGATTGAGCCATTCCAAGGACGCCCTGGACCCGATAAGTGGCAAGCTAGCGTACCGCCTAAGGTCGCCTGTCCATTGAATAATGGTGGCTCAAATGCCAGTCTTTGGTTGTGCTCGCCCAAAGCGGTGTTAATCTCAGTCAATGATGTGCCCGCTCTTGCGGTCAGTACCAGCTCAATTGGCTCATAACTGACAATACCGCTGTGCTCAGCCAGATTAAGCGGATTGCCTGTAGGCGTACGGCCCATAAAGTCTTTGCTACCACCGCCAACGATTTGTAATTTGCGACCATCAATACCTGCCTGTTTAACCTGCTCGATCAACTCGGCACTAATATCTTTCATGCTGGTGCTCCCCGCGTTGGCGGCTGACCTACTGAATCGTCCATTACCTTATTCAGCGCCCGATATTCCTGACAGTTTTTTAATACTGGGATGCCTTTACCCGGATTAAGTGTACCAGCAGGATCAAAAGCTGATTTGATCGCATGAAATTGACCTAATTCTTGATCATTAAATTGCACTGTCATTTGCCGGATTTTCTCTATACCAACGCCGTGCTCGCCTGTGATACAGCCGCCTACTTTGACACAAAGCTCCAAAATACTAGCGCCAAATTCTTCAGTTTTCTCCAGCTGACCTGGTATATTGGCATCAAATAAAATTAGCGGATGCAAATTACCGTCCCCAGCATGAAAGACGTTAGCCACACGCAAGTCATAGTACTCGGATAGTTTTTGCATCTCAGTCAAGACATAAGCTAACTGACTGCGAGGAATAGTGCCGTCCATGCAATAATAATCGGGCGAGAATCGGCCTACCGCTGGGAAAGCGGACTTACGACCTTTCCATAGTAAAGTGCGCTCCGCCTCGCTTTGTGAGACGCGAGTTGCAGTGGCACCTAATTGGATAAAAAGCTGTTCAACTTCGAGGATCTGCTCTTGCACCTCAACAATTGTGCCATCTAATTCACATAATAATAGGGCTTTAGCATCGGTAGGGTAACCAGCATGGGCAAAGGCTTCGGCCGCTATAATAGCGTAGCTATCCATCATCTCAAGACCTGCTGGAATAATGCCTTTAGCAATAATAGCGCCTACTGCATCTCCTGCTGTCTGTACGTTATCAAAAGCGGCCATAACGACTTGCGCTTTTTCAGGTCGAGGCAATAATTTAACAGTGACCTCGGTTACTATGCCAAGCAAACCCTCGGACCCAGTGATCAACGCCAGTAGATCGAAACCGCTGCTGTCAAGTCCCTCGCTACCAATGCTAATCAGCTCGCCTTCAACCGTGACCATCTCGACTTTTAATAGGTTATGAGTGGTCAGTCCGTACTTGAGGCAGTGGACACCGCCGGAGTTTTCAGCGACGTTGCCGCCTATGGTGCAAGCAATTTGCGAGGAGGGGTCGGGGCCATAATATAAGCCATATGCAGCGGCCGCCTCACTGATGGCTAAGTTACGCACGCCGGGCTGCAAACGCGCTGTACGTGCTAGAGGATCTATGTCAAGAATATGCTTAAAACGCGATAGTACTAGTAGTACGCCATCAGGATGGGGCATGGCTCCGGCACAAAGACCAGTTCCCGCTCCGCGAGCGACCACCGGAATCTGATAACGATGACAGATACGCATCACTTCTTGTATTTGTGCGACTGTGTTTGGTAAGACCACGAGCAATGGCATGTCGCAATAGACAGACAAACCATCACATTCAAAAGGCTTTTGGGTTTCCTCGTCGCTGATGACGTATTCAGGCTCAATAAAGGCGCGAAACATACTCACCAGCGCCGCTTTATCCAGTTTTTTGTTCTCAGTCATACCGCTCTCCTTGGCTGAATGAATGATTTAATATCTCATTGTTACTTAATATGGCACCTAATTAATACCCGACCACTGCTGCATCGACAATACGCGGATCCGATGAACCATAGACGCCATTTGGGGTCAGCATAATGGACTGCGTCGAACCCATGGTGGCTTGCGGACTTACCGTATGTCCCATGTCTTCGAGTTTTTTAACGGTATCGACATTAAGCGCTTTTTCGATGCGAATCTCATCGGGTAGCCACTGATCATGAATTCGCGGCGCATGTGTGGCCTCGGCGATATTCATATCATGATCGATGACGTTGGAGATAATTTGGGTGACTGTGGTAATAATACGGCTACCGCCCGGGCTGCCGGTAACGATATAGGGCTTACTGTCTTTAAACACTAAAGTGGGGCTCATAGAGGATAGTGGACGTTTATTGGCCTCAACCGCGTTCGCTTCACCGCCAAGTAATCCATAGGCATTGGGTGTGCCGGGCTTGGCAGAGAAGTCGTCCATCTCATTATTAAGCAGTATGCCTGTTCCCTCAGCGACAAGACCGGTACCATAAGAGAAGTTTAGCGTATAAGTATTAGCTATGGCATTACCGTCTTTGTCGACAATAGAGAAATGCGTGGTTTGATCACTCTCGTAAGGTAGCGGATTATTGGCTTTAATAGTTGCTGCTGGTGTGGCTTTATTAGGATCAATAGAGGTACGCAGCTGATCGGCGTAAGCTTGTGAGGTTAAACCACTGGTCGGCACATCAATGAAGTCCGAATCCCCTAAATATTCAGCGCGATCAGCATAAGCCAGCTGCATCGCCTCACTCATTAAATGAATGGTCTGCGCGCTATTATGACCATAGTCTTTTAGTGGATAGCCCTCTAAGATGTTTAAAATCTGCACGATATGAATACCGCCAGAGGAGGGCGGTGGCATAGAGACGATCTCGTAGCCACGGTAATCGCCTTTGACCGGCTCACGAGCAATCGCTTCATAATTTGCCAAATCCTGTAGGCTCATCGTGCTACCAGCATCATTGATGGCTTGAACCAGTTTACTAGCGGTTTCGCCTTTATAAAACCCATCAGCGCCCTCAGCGGCTATTAGTTTAAGAGAACGAGCGAGTTCTGGCTGACGTAATAGCTCACCGGGCTGATAAGCACTGCCATCAGGTTTGAAGAATATTTTTTGTGTGCTGGGCCACTTTTGCAGGCGGTCGCTTAAAGCCTCAAGCGACTCAGACAAGCCAGCAGTCACTTCGATACCATTCTCAGCCAAGGCAATCGCTGGCGCCATAACTTGCTCGCGGCTCATGGTGCCATGATCCTCCAAAGCTTTGAGCAGTCCGGCTACTGTCCCCGGTACGCCGACGGCTAGGCCATGATAACGCGATAAATCACTGACCGCGTTGCCTTTTTCATCAAGATACATATCACGCGAGGCGCTACTTGGCGCTTTTTCACGGTAATCAAGGGCGATCGTTTTACCTTGCTCGGCATCATAAATCATCATAAAACCGCCGCCGCCGATATTACCTGCGCGCGGCAACGTCACCGCCAAGGCAAAACCAACCGCTACGCCGGCATCAACCGCATTACCGCCATCCTCTAGTATCTGCAAGCCGATATCGGAGGCCAGCGCTTCTTGAGTCGCGACCATACCGTTCTTCGCCCAGACCGGATGATGGATAGCATCTTCTGAATAGATGGCTTGATCGGTGGTAGCGGTACTGGTACTCGTCGCTATCACGCTACTAGCAGAAGCTGGGGTAATACGCCGAGTTTCAGATATTACCGTAGGACTCTCGGTCATGATTGCCAGATTAATGGCGCTGGTATTGATTGAAGTATTGTTTATAGTCGTGTTATCAGGCGTTAAAGCATGAGCCGATACGGATAACAACAATGAGCTACTAACAATAGTTATCACAGTTTTTAGCAAGCTTTTACGTTTTACAGATTTGAGTTTTTGCTGGTTAGATTGTTGCTTAAATGATACGGATTGGCGCGTACGAGAGAATGGATATGACATCACGAAGTCCTTTCTATGAATAAAATGATAATCAGGCTGATAGAAATAACACCATAGGTAAATCATAGCGAATATTGCAATTCGTGCATAGCTAGTGACAAACTATCGTAACATTGTAAGTGCAAGTATATGTGATTAAGGTAATATTTGACGTAAGAACAGCGAGGGCGTAAATTGTAACTAGAGTCTTATTTTAGTGCTGTAAAAGTTACAGCGCTTATTTATCAAATACAGGAGTATTAGTGATGACAGATACCAATAATTCCCAAATAAATGACACGCAAGATGGCGACTTACTAGACATTACCGCAGCAGTAACACCCAAAGAGGGCGCTGATTTTGAGCTGCAATCGTTAAAAATACGTCAACCTCAAGGGGATGAGGTACTGGTAAAAGTAGTGGCGACAGGGATGTGCCATACTGACTTGATCGTACGTGATCAGCTCTACCCTGTGCCCTTGCCGCTAGTGCTCGGACATGAAGGCGCTGGTATCGTACAAGCGATCGGCGACAATGTAAAAACGCTAGAAGTAGGCGATCATGTGGTATTAAGTTATGGTCACTGTGGACATTGCAAACAGTGCTATAGCGGTCAGCCTGCTTACTGTGCTGAATTCTTTGAACGTAACTTTGGCGGTAGTGACACTCACGGCAATAATGCCATTTGTACGTCCGATGATCAAAGCATACACGATCACTTCTTTGCCCAGTCCTCGTTCGCTACCCTAGCTTTGAGCCAAGAGAATAACGCGATCAAAGTAACTAAGGACGCACCAATAGAGCTATTAGGACCACTTGGCTGCGGGGTCCAAACAGGGGCTGGCGCGGTTATCAATGTTCTAAAGGTCACGCCTGCCAGTACCTTTGTTATCTGGGGTGCAGGGGCAGTGGGCTTAAGTGGTGTCATGGCTGCCAAAATCTGCGGCGCGGCCACCATTATTGCCGTCGATATCGTCGACTCGCGATTGCAGCTTGCCAAAGAGCTTGGCGCAACCCATACCATTAATAGTAAGGAGCAAGACGCTGTTGAAGCGGTTAAAGAGATCACCGGTGGTGGTGCTGACTTCGCTTTAGAGTCTACGGGTGTGCCTGATATTCTAACTCAGGGGGTAGAGGCATTAGGTATTTTAGGGAAAATGGCGGTAGTAGGCGCGCCCGCTTTAGAAACACCAGCCAACTTTGATGTTAATGACTTACTTATCAGTGGTAAAAGCATTGTTGGGGTAGTTGAGGGCAACAGTCGTCCGAAAATATTTATCCCTGAACTGGTCGATCTTTACTTAAAAGGTCAGTTTCCGTTTGATAAATTGGTAAAGTATTATAAGTTTGACGATATCAATCAAGCGGTAAAAGATAGCGAAAACGGTACGACACTAAAACCCATTATAAAAATATCAGATTAATAAGATTAGATTAAGTACCTAATTTAGAAATTTATAATTGTTATTTAATTTAAAAGTACTAAGTTACATAACAAAACGGTTTATAGTTTTTGACTATAAACCGTTTTGTTTAACGAAAAACAATGCATACGTGCAGCTCAGCTAAAACCATTTACTTTAAAGCAACTTATTTTAAAGCAATAGTGTAGCTCAAAGGTCTGCTTTGTAGGTCATAAGTGTCTATAGCATGAAGTTTAAATTCATTGCGATCATATAACTCTGGTTCTTCAGCCGCTCTTAGTTCAAGCTTATTCATAACCGAGTCATACTCATCGTTTGAAAAATCACCGAATAGGTCTTTGGCGATGTACTCTATATAATCCTTGTTGTATTCTTTAATTTCAAACTCAGTGTAATATTTATCTTCTGCCCGATTAATCACCAAACTATCGGTAGGGTTTTTCTTTGATGCGCAGTTAAAACATCCTGGAATAAATTTTATGTTCTCAATATTAACTTGACCAAGCACATCTTTAGTTTTAGTAGACTTACCATTATAGTTTACATTTGACTTGGTGTTATAAAAACAGTTTTTATTATTTATTATCTTAATATAATTGACTCGGTCTTCTTTATCTGTCCTTACAACAAGGTTACAAGTGGCAGAATTGCCATTATTATAGAGTCCTGTGTTGCGCTCTTTTAGTTCTAGTTTATATTGCTTATTAAGAGCGGTTATATTTTTGCCTAAAGAGCTTGGAGCAATAAAACTTTGGTAGTCTGCTGCATAAGCAGATATGGAGATCGTCGTACTAAGGCCAGCTATTAGTAAAATAGTTTTCACAATATGTACCTAAATTTTTAGTATCATTACTTTATGAGTCTTGGATGACAACTTTCAAGGAGTTTATGTCTGATATATTCAAACACTTTATACTAGCATTTCTAGCGTTTTGCAATTTGATTTTGCCTCAGCTCTTTAAGGGTTAAGACTAGTCTAACAGATATAGTCAAGACACCTAAAAATTACAATCATAGTGATTTATACAAGGATAGATAACCATGTCACATAGTATTCTGCTACCAAGGATGATAGAGATTGGACGTGATGCCTGCCAGAAGCTACCGGCGATATTAGCCAGTTTAGGCGTAGAAAAACCGCTTATTATTACCGATAATATGATGGTAAACCTGGGCTACGTCGATAAATTACAAGATATTTTAGGTGAGGCGGGAGTTAGCGCTGAGGTGTTTTCAGATACGGTACCAGAGCCGACCCAAAGCTCTATTAAGGCTGGAGTGGCGCAAGTTCAGGCCAAAAACTACGATAGTCTGATCGCATTAGGCGGCGGTAGTCCTATCGATAGCGCCAAAGCAATCTCGATCTTAGGACGGTTTGGTGGGGTTATTCGTGATTATAAATTTCCGCGTCAAGTCGATGAAACGGGCTTGCCTATTATTGCGATACCGACTACGGCAGGCACAGGGTCAGAGGTGACAAAGTTTACTATCATTACCGACGAGGGCAATAATGAGAAACTATTATGTGTTGGCACAGGGTTTATGCCCATAGCCGCCATTATTGATTACAGCCTTACTATAAGTGTACCGCCTCGAACCACTGCCGATACTGGTATTGACGCCATAACTCATGCTATTGAAGCTTATATTAGCCCCAAGCGCAACGCCTATAGCGACCAGCAAGCTTTGGCGGCACTGCGCTTGATGGGACCCAATATACAAAAGGCTTATCATGATGGTAAAGATGAGAGTGCACGCGCGGCCATGATGTTGGGCGCCACCTTAGCAGGCATTGCCTTTTGTAATTCTTCGGTGGCCTTAGTGCATGGTATGAGTCGACCCATTGGCGCTTTTTTTCATGTACCGCATGGTCTATCAAACGCTATGCTACTGCCTACTATCACCGAGTTTGGTATATCTAGTGCATCTGATCGCTATGCAGACTGCGCTCGTGCTTTAGGCGCTGCTGAGCATAGCGATACCGATGCACAGGCTAATATAAAGCTAGTTAAGCACTTAAAACAGTTGAATAAAGAGCTGCAAGTGCCTACGCTAGCACAATTTGGGGTGCAAAGAGCTGACTTCGATGATCTTGTAGAGACTATGTGCGAGCAAGCCTTTGCCTCAGGTTCTCCCAACAATAATCCGCGTATACCTAATCTTGAGGAGATGGTTGAGCTGTATACCCTGCTATGGCGAAATGATGACGATAGTAGTGAGATCTCAGCTCATGCTTTATAACGGTTTAGCTGATATTACCTTTACGCTTTACAGGCGACCCCTGCCGCTTTGGCTTTTTCGTAGACTTCCTGCGCGTCCACGCCTTCTACGCTATTAAGATACTTTTGCACGCCAGCTGCAAGCGGGGCGCTCCAAGCTGGATCGTTGAGCGGATCTGGTATCTCAATCATCGTATCACCTTTATCGACTGCCGCCTGCCTGACCTCAGCATTGACCCGATCAAAGACTTTCGAGCCTTTAATGCCCATTTGCGCTCCTGAATTATCATCAATGACTTGTTTTAGATCATCAGGCAAGCTCTCATACTTATCTTTATTCATAGTGACCACAAAGGCGGCATTATAAAATGGCACATAAGTATGTGCATCGACCAGCTCGTCCAAACGAAACGCTTGAATGGGCTGCCATGGTAGGCTCACGCCATCAATGACGCCGCGCTGCAATGAAGTATAAGTGTCACTCGCTGGCATGCCAATGGTGGTTGCCCCGACTGATTCAAGCATATCGGCGGCGACCGAAGACGTACGCCGAATGCGCATACCGTTTAAATCCGATGGCGTACGGATAGGCGTATCAACGGTATGAAGACCGTGAGGTCCTGAACCCATCATGTAAAGCAAATGCGTGTCTTCGTACTCGTTTGAGATCACTCCGTCATCATAGAGCGTATGCAGCACGCAGCCCAGCTGTTCGCCTGACTCAGAGACGCCCGGCAACTCAGCAATTTGGGTCACGGGGAAGCGGCCACTGGTATAGCCCTGCGGTTGCACGCCGATATCGATGGTGCCTTTGGCGGCAGCGTCATAGGTCACATCAGGTTTGCTAAGAGTAGCTGAAGGGAAGATCTCAACCTTTATTCGGCCATTAGAGTCCTCTTCAACTTGCCGCGCCCAAGGCTCAAAAACTTCCTTATTCATAGAGTCGTTAAGGGTCATAAAGTGCGAGAATCTAAGGGTGATGACTTCATCAGTGCCAGTTGTCGCTTCTTGATTAGAGCAGCTTGTCAAAGTTAATACACTTGCTAATGCCGCAGCCAGAGGTAGTTTTTTGTTCATTATAGAATCCTTCCTTGGAGAGTAATGAAGATTATTTATGAGATAATTTTTAGTATATATCGAAGGAGAGCAATTGTGAAATCCGTAAAATATTTACTAAAGTTGGCATATTATTAATAAATATTATGTAATGCGTAATCAATTACTCTATAATTAAGTAAAGCTAAGAGCTAACTGCTAAAGTAAATAAAAAACACAGGCTTATTGAGTTTCTTATCATAATCAAAGGAATAACTAAAAGATGATTCCTTATTACATAAAGACATAAAATTACCATTCTAAAATGTTGATTAATTTTTTACAAAAAGTAACAAAGAGTGGTATTTGAGGATCTTAAGAGGTGAATAATGTCAGAGATTGATAAAAGTCGTAACGGAGTTAAATCAATTGAAATCGGCCTATCGATATTAGATATATTGATAGATCAAAGAGCGCCGATGAAGCTCAAAGACATCTCATCAGCCATGCAGATGCATCCTGCTAAAATACATCGCTATTTAGTCAGTTTAATCCTAAAAAACTATGTCGAGCAACTCGATGATAGTAGTTATACCTTAGGTGCTCGAGTAGACGATCTAGGGCAAGCCGGGCTTGATCAAAATAACGTCATGGAGCGGCTCACTAAGATCGCTGTCGATATTAAAAATAGCTTAAATTGTGGGGTACAAATAGCCAGATGGTTTAATGAAGGCCCTATCGTTATTAAATCTGTCGAGCCCAATACGCCGATCAGTATTATTACTCGTGTTGGCTCGCGTATGCCATTGGTTTCATCGGCAACCGGCAAACTATTGGCAAGTTATCAGCCCATTAGTGTTATCAAGCCTCTAGTTTTAGTAGAGCTACAACAGGATAAAACTCAGCATGCAACCTCTTCATTGTTTGTTGAAGACGAAGTTTGTAAAACCGATGACAAAGAGGACGTCATAGAGCAGTGGCAGTATTTTGAGAAATCATTGCTTGAGATAAGAGAGCAGGGTTATGCGTGTGCTACAGGCGATATGATGAAGGGCGTCAATGCTTTTAGTATACCTATTGATATGGAGTGCGCGTCAAGCGATGTGGATTCTATCGTAGTGTCTATGAGTAGACGTTTAGGACATTCGATTACCGTAATCGGTACGGCAGAACAACTGCCTTATAGTCAGAAAAAAAGAATCATTAATAAAATGCTTACCATATCGAAACGTCACAGAAATCAATAGGCCTTTTTAAGATAGCGAGTTTGCCGGGATAAATCCAACAAACTCGGTAAGGTTGCTAATTTTTTAAAAACATCTTTTTAAGGAGCATCTAGCACCTATTTAACGTTGACTGTAATACTGCCAAGGCCTTCAACGCGAGCTACCATAGTATCACCTTTGACTACAGGACCAACCCCTTCTGGCGTACCGGTCATAATCAAATCACCTGCCTTTAATTCAAACAGCTCAGACAGACGCGAGATAACCTCCGCCGTCTTCCAAATCAGATGAGTAATATTGCTCTGCTGCTTGGTTTCACCATTAACCGTCAGCTCAATATTACCATTGGTCAACTCGTTGGTGCCGTCAATAGGCGTTAGCTCACCAATAGGCGCTGAATAGTCAAATGCTTTACCGACTTCCCACGGACGACCTTGTTCACGCATCTCCATTTGCAAGTCACGGCGCGTCATATCCAAGCCTACAGCATAGCCAAATATAACGTTTTTAGCATCTTCAACCGAGATGTCTTTAGCGTCTTTACCAATAGCGACTACCAATTCGACTTCATAATGATAGTTTTCAGTAAGCGGTGGGTAGGGCAGATCAATCGTACCGTCTTTGGCTACGGGTACCACAGATTCAGGATCATTGGGCTTACAAAAGAAAAATGGCGGGTTACGATCAGGATCAAAACCCATCTCGCGCGCATGAGCAGCATAGTTACGACCAACGCAGTATACTCGGCGCACTGGGAACTTATCCTCTGTCCCCTCAACATTCAAACCAACTTGCTTAAAAGGTTCAATCACATATGACATAATACACTCCTTTGTTGATATTTATTTAAATTTAAAATGATGGTATCAAAAAGCATCTTCTTGATTACTAGGCTCTGCATCGATAAAAGCTTGTAGCGTATGGCAATGCTTATCAATAGCCTCAATGTTTGGATAAGCGCTCATATCTACTTCAAAACGGCGCGCTGAATAAACTTGCGGAATCAGATAACAGTCTGCCAAAGTGGGACTATTGCCATAACAGAAATTACCACGCTGTTTATCCTCTTCGAGTAATTTCTCCAAAGCCGTAAACCCGTCGTTTATCCAGCGTTGACACCATGCTTTTACCCCTTCTTCTTCCACAGACAGCTCATGACGCAGATACTGTAATATACGCCTATTATTAATCGGATGAATATCACAGCCTACCATAGCACTGAGTGCTCTTACGCGCATACGTCCGGCGCTGTCTTTGGGAAGTAGCGGCGTATCAGGATAATTTTCCTCTAACCACTCCAAAATAGCTGGACTTTGAAACAGTTGTAAATCGTCAGTTTGCAAGACAGGTACCAGCCCTTGTGGGTTGATGGCTTTAAACTCGGACTCTAGCTGCTCGTCCTTTGATAAATCAACCGAGATGGACTCGTAATCCAATTCTTTTAAGTTGAGCGCTATACGGACACGGTGCGAGGTGCCACTACGAAAGTAGCCATAAAGTTTCATCATAATAATCCCTTATTCTTATTTAAGTTTAATTGTCGTTGATATCTTTTTCATATTGACCTAACTATAATTAAGTTTACACATCGGTTCTTGGACGTTCAGAATAAAGCCCTAATTTCTTTTGAAAAGGTGATTCGTCGGCCACAAAGATAAAAGCTGGCGTGTCATTTTGATTGGTCAAAGTAATATTGGCAAAACAAGGCGCGCAGCTGGTATCAGAAGCGATCAGCTCATGTCTGACATCGTCGGCATCAACAACGACATCACCTTCTATAATATGAAAGATGATAGCACACGAGCGTCTAGGCAGACGTAGCACTTCGTTGGGGCGTAGCATAATGGCGCTAAAACCAATGATTTTTTGCGCGTCTTGTCCGGTCTCTGGGTTGACATAAGTCACTTGCACCATGTCTACATCCTTACCTGCAGCGATGGACTCAAGCGATTTTTTGGTATCTACCCAAGGGTAGCGCAGGATAGGATATTCAATAGTATCATTACGCTGAAAGTTTTCGGTAGCGACAAGCCCAGGACCATAGATTTTGGGATTGGACTCATGCTCGCCTTTTACCTTTTCGCCCTCTTCAACATAGCTGGTTTCTGAATAATAGACTAAAGGCAGATCCAGCACATCAAGCCAAACCACTTCTGAATCTCCGTCATGCGAATGCTCGTGCCACATACCACTCGGAGTCAGAATCAAATCGCCTCTTTCCATCTCGCACTTTTCGCCATCGACACTGGTATAAGCGCCATTGCCTTCAACGATTAGACGGACAGCATTGGGGACATGACGATGACTTGGTGCCCATTCGCCGGGCAGCAACAGCTGCATGCCTAGATACATGATAGAAGTAGCACGCATGTTATCCAGCGTATGTCCCGGGTTGGCCAATACCAGCACGCGGCGTTCGGCTTTTTCAATCGGGGTCAGCTCGCCTGCTTGCATAAGTAGGGGACGTATGTCTTGATACTTCCAAGCGGTGGCTTGGGTTCTAGGTTTTGGAGTGTAAGGGGGTAGGACATCACGCAGACTTGGCCATAGGGGGACTAAGTTTTTTGCTGTGAGCGCCTCAACATATTCTGTAGGGAGGTCTTCTAAAGTAGCAAGTCGTTCCATGATTGACTCCAGATATTTGATAAGTATACTTAAATGATCTTATGCATTAACTTTCTTGTTTAAGCATAAGCATTGAATTTTAGTATAAAACGTCAGTGAACGCTTGTGAAGGTAGCAAACAAAAACAGTCTTAAAAGCAACTTTACCTCAAACAGTTCTTTTAGCTAAATACAATTATGTAATGCATAATACCTTAGTTATATATTATTTATGACTAACTAAAATTAATCGCTACTGGATAAGAAAAAGCAATTTAAGACAGCTCTTTATGACAAAATACTTTAGAGAATATAAGTATGTTAAATTACATAATACAAAATAGTTTCTTCTACGAAAACTACGTTTGTTTACCTTTAATTACATTTTTTAACAACGTGTTTACTCTTTTAAGGTCTGCTATTTATCAGCTTTATAGTGTTAGCCATGATTGATTAGTCGTATTTATTCGTTGAGCCATAGATAAAATCCTCATTTAAATACAAAAACTTATTATTTTAAATACCAAAGGAGCTATGAATACCAGCCAGTACTAAGCTTGTACCCATAATAGCTAGAATAAAGCCCATAAGCTTACTAAATACAGTGATCAGATTTTGACCCAAAAAAGCCACTAGCCTGTTGTTTATTATTGTTAGCTTTTTTACAGTTATCACTGTCACTATCCCCGGTAGGACTACCACTTTTTGACATTAGCATGTTAAAACCAATGTAAAAAATCAGTAGACCTCCTGTGATCTGAAAAGCAGAGATGGTAATTGAGAACATCTGAAAGATGTATTTACCGAGTAAAACGAAGCCTAATAAGATAATCGTACCGACGAGGCACGATTTGAGTGCAATGTGTTTTTGTTCTTCGCCGTATTTATCACCGACCACACTCATAAAGATCGTGGTCTTGGCAATAGAATTTATAATAGCCGTCAAGGTTACGAATACTTGCAAGGCGAATTGAATCATATCACTATTCACTTAATACTCCTTTTGAAGTTCTTAGCTTTAAAAAAGGCCTGCCAAGTGACAAGCCTTTTAGAAAACTCTTAGTAAATAGCGCCAGAATCTGGGTCAATAACCACATCTATCAGGTAACAGCCTTCTTTGGTCATTGCAGTTTGATAGGCCTCAGCAAGCTTCTCATGGTTATCGATACGTACACCGTCCGCGCCCATACTCTGAGCCAATTGCACGTAATCAATGCCTTTAATATCTAGTCCAGGTACGGCTTGACTACCTAGGATTTTGCTAAAGTCGCGCATCGCGCCATAACCGAAGTTATTAAGTACAACTATAGTAATTGGTAAGTTGTGGCGCACCGCAGTCCAGATCGCTTGGATTGAGTACATTGATGAGCCATCACCGATGACGCAAATCACGCGCTTATCAGTAGCCAAAGCGACCCCAACTGAGGCGGGTAAGCTATAACCTAGACCGCCGCTTGCCATTGTATAAAAACCATTGGGTTGTGTAATCGGCAAATAGCGCTGGATAGCGGGGCGATGTGAGGGCGCCTCTTCCGTGATAATACTGTCCTTTGTGCGCTCCTCACTAAGCACCTTTAGCGCATAGTTGATAGATATCGGCGTGACTGCTTCTACCTCAGGCGCAGCAGGACGCATCGGCTCGGTAACCGGGTTTAAGTCACTTTTAGGAAGCTTTTCCAGTAGGGCAGTTATACTCTCGGCTATAGTACCTATCAGGGTTGTCGTATTTGAGGCGCTGGCGGCATACATAGGGTCAGCGGTGATCTGATAGAGCTTAGTATCCGAATCATATAAAGGCATATCGCCTTCGATATGGATGGTGAATACGGGAGCACCAATAACCAAGACAACGTCATAGTCAGCCAGCTTATCCGAGAGCTTGTCAGGCAAAGCGGGTAAAAATCCTGCAAACAGCGGATGGTCTTCTGGGAAGCTGGCACGGCTAGAGTTCGGTGCTTCATACACAGGCGCTTGCATACGTTCAGCAAGATCTACAGCCAAATTAAAAGCCCCTTGACGGTCAATATCTGAGCCGACTACTAAAGCAAAGTTTTGACTGTCTTTTATTGATTGTACCAATTGGTCCATAGCATCGGGACTAGGTATGCTACCGCCAATAACTTTTGAGTAGGCGGGCATAACAGCAGGTTTGTCCCAATCGTCTGACGGAATAGAGACAAAAGTAGGTCCGCGCGGATGTTGCATGGCGATCTCATAGGCCTTAGCAATTGCTCGTGGTACCTCCTCTGCACTGGCAGGCTCAATGCTCCATTTGACATAAGGCTTAGGAAATTCTGCAGCGTCCATAGCCGCCAAGTAGGGATCAAGCTCCAAGATACTGCGCGCTTGTTGTCCAGCGGTAATTACTAGCGGCGTATGATTGCGGTAGGCTGTAAAGACATTACCTAGCCCATTGCCAACCCCTGCAGCTGAGTGTAAATTAATAAAAGCGGCATTACCTGTCGCTTGCGCATAACCATCTGCCATAGCGACAGCAGAGGCTTCTTGCAGAGCCAATACATACTCGAAGTCTTCAGGAAAATTGGTCAAAAAGTTCAGCTCAGTTGAGCCCGGATTACCAAACACTTTGGTCATGCCAAGCTTACGCATTAGGTCATAGACGACATCGTGAACAGTTTTTGAAGCATTTGATTGATCATTATTAGACATAGCAAGCTTCCTTATCATTTACTAGTTTAAGAAAGAAAAGCTGTGTCAGATAGTTTCGTTTTTTATCTAAGACAGCTCTAACTTATAGAGTAGCTAAGTATCTATTTGCCAACCACTCCAGGCTGTAGAACGATGTGCTTGACCTCAATAAAGTCCTCAAGTGTTGATTGACCACGCAAACGACCAACACCGCTTTGCTTGTAGCCGCCTTCTTCAAACTCGTCACGCATCACCGCCCAATCGTTAAACCAAATGGTACCTGCTTCAACTTCACGAGCAACACGGAATGAACGATCTAGATCTTGCGTCCACACGCAAGCCGATAAGCCGTATTCGGTAGCATTCGCCATCTCAATCGCTTCGCGTTCGGTCTCAAAAACTTGCAGCGCTAGCACCGGACCGAACACTTCTTGTTGCACGATATCGGCTTGACTGTCATCAACTTCCAGTAAGGTTGGCTGATAAAACGCGCCTTTGAATTGCTCGCCCTCATTTATTGGACCACCACGCACCAATACTTTTGCACCTTTATTAATAGCGTCTTGCACCATTTTGTCCACGCGCTCGACGTTGCTTTGGTCAATCATTGCACCCATATCGTTATTGCTATCCAGAGCGTTACCAACTTTGACATTCTCAAGACGTTTTGATAGCTTGTCGCGTACTTCATCAGCGATGTCTTTATGCACTAAGATACGGCTACCGGTCATACAAAACTGTCCTGTAAACACGGTCAAGGATTTTTCGACCACTGGTAGACAGGCATCGATATCAGTATCTGGGAAGATGATATGCGGCGTTTTACCACCAAGCTCTAAACCAAATAGCTTGAGCTCATCTGCGCCTTCTTTCATCAGCGCGCGCCCTGTTGAGGTGCTACCTGTGAAGCTGATAGTAGGCACATCAGGATGCTCGACTAGAGTCTCGAGTGCGTCACGCTCCCCTATGATCATATTGACCACGCCTTTGGGCAACTCCTCTACGCTGGCGATAATCTCCATGATAAGCGTATTACTCAAGGCCGTTTGCCCAGGCATTTTAAGAACAGTAGTACAACCAGCAGCTAAAGCAGGCGCTAAAGAGCGTATCAGGAGCGCAGCAGGAGAGTTCCAAGGAGTACTGATACCGGCTACACCAACCGCTTCTTTAATCAAAATTGAGTATTTACCCGCTGACCATTCTGCCGTACGACCAAACTCAGTGTATATTTTGGAAGCTGCAAAACGAATATTAGGCATAACAAAAGACGCTTCAAATTGCGCTTCACCGAGCAATTTACCGTTTTCAGTCGCGATCATAGTGGCAAGCTCATCTTGGCGCGCTTCAAAGGCATCCGCAAGCTTAGTCAATACTTTGTAGCGTAGTTCGCGATTGGTCTTCCAATCAGTATTTTTAAAGGTATCTTTGGCCGCTTTGATAGCATCTTGCATCTCAGACTTGCCACCTTCAACGTAAGTGCCTATAACTTCCCCTGTCGAAGGGTTGATCGTCTCTTTTTTTTCGCCACTATCGATCCATTCGCCGTTGATATAATGTTTCGCGTGGTTGTTTGTATCGCTATTAGTAGTCATAATTAATAATCCTATATTTACCCTAGCTTTATTCTCACTATAAATTAGAATTGATAGTCCAAGCTCCAACAGTAGTAGGGCATTGTTATGATAAAGTGGAAAAGCGAAACCTTTATGATTTTGCTTTTGGTGAATGTTTATACTAAAGCGTCTTTAGCCTCATCAAAGTGGCAAGTAGCGATTACTACGTCCTCAGCGCCTTATATTAGCAGGTGTGACACTTTATGACCGATAGTGCCAAGTCCAATAACTGCCATTGTCACATTCTGCCTCCTTGTCTTGTTCTTCTAAAGAAAAGGTCTACTTTTTATTATTGTAATTATCCATCACAAGTTGTACTGCTTTTATGTAAGATTCATTATCTTACTCCTACCTGAGAAAAGTCTTTTTATTTATTGTAATTTTAGTTAACTCGTAGAAAATTTTATTAAGTTTAATTTAATAATTTTATTTGTAAATACAACTTGCGTGTAGCTAAAACCAGATGAAAATACGTTTATTAAAGTTGGCATATTCTTTGCCAAGTGGTACTGGAACAAATCCTAGACCTTTTCTATTAATCACGTAAGCATTATTTGATTACGTAAGTATCACCTACTAAGGATATCCTCACCAATGACGTGGGAAAGATTTGACTATGCATGTCGCAAGGCAAGCATGAATAAAAGGCAGTGTCAAAACTATAAGATATTAATAATTAAGGCAAATCTATGAAGCTTTTTGCCAGTTATGCCAATTTTAAAAAAGACTGTGCTATCCA
This sequence comes from Psychrobacter sp. M4, assembly GCF_055699795.1. NCBI lineage: Bacteria > Pseudomonadati > Pseudomonadota > Gammaproteobacteria > Moraxellales > Moraxellaceae > Psychrobacter > Psychrobacter sp. M4. The sequence goes on from NZ_CM146740.1 coordinate 1,629,510, forward strand.
CGCTTATATGGTAAGACTGCCTACTATGTTGTCTGCAAACTATGATCGATCTGAGAGGTATACGCCAGAACAAGTAATAAAAAGCATTGAGATCTCGACACTACCGCAAGATTACAAGTCTTATGCCGTCGCTATGTTTTGTGATAGAGACGCTTTTGAGAGGTATTATCAGACCGCTGACGCGCCATGGGTTTATGATGAGATACGTGCCAAAATAGCCCGTTTACATTTTCGTGGCTACATCTCTTTTAGCGTTGCAGATGTCTATAGTGTCTCTGATGCTTGCAATAGTAGTAGCTCCTCTGGTTGTTCCTCTGATAGTGGTTCTTCTGATGGCGGCGGCGGTGATTAAAGCTACCTACAGCCAATACTGATCTAGTAAAATTATTCGTTATTAGGTATGAACAGCCTTTCTCCTAAATCCTATCTTCACATTTGCTAATATCAGTCCCGATAAGATAAGCACCATTGCCAGCAGCTTCCACCACGTTACTACCTCTCCTGTGAGCAGCACTGAGGTCGCCATACCAAAGATCGGCACCAGTAAGGCAAAGGGCATCACCTTGGAAGCGGTATTTTGCGCAAGCAAGTGCGCCCAGAGTCCAAAGCCAATCAAGGTTGAGATGTAAACGATAAATCCAAGCGATAGACAAGACTTGAGGGATGCCTCAGTAAAGGTCGTAAGCTGCCAAGCATCGGTCTCAAATATCAAAGAAGAAAGCGTCAAAATCACACAAGCGATTAGCCCGCCCCATACCACCAATGCTAGCGCCGACAGTGCTGCTGTTTTATTCTTGCTATGAGCAGACGAGACAGGAGTTGCACCAGCGTCCTGCTGCGTGGTGTTTATATTGGATGGCTTTGAGACCTGTTTTGAGACCTGTTTTGAGGCAATGTTGCCAAAGCTCCAGCCTATCGCGGCAATCAAGATACAAATAAAGCCAACCAACGGCATATCACCGCCGAGATTTAGCGCAATCACCCCCAGTCCTAGCACGCCAATCACCATACCGATAATCTGCTTGTGACTTACCGTCTCGCCCAATAAAACATAGGCTAACAGTACAGTGATAAAAATCTGCATTTGCAATAGTAGCGCCGTCAATCCTGCGGACGCGCCCAAGTGCATGGCGGTAAATACAAAGGCATACTGCAAGACAAAAGTACCGATGGCGTAAATAAATAGCGTACGGTTAAATGTAGGTGGTTTAAGAAATAAAACTAGCGGCACGGCAGTAAAGAAAAAACGCATGGCGGTCAGCATCAGGGGCGGAAAGCTCTCAAGCGCCCATGCAATAAAGGTGAAATTCACGCCCCAAATAAAGGCAACCAATACGGCTAAAGCAATGTGGATTGGGGTCATAGGATTATCCTAGATAATGGTTTTTAGTTATTTTTAGTCATGCTTAAGTTTTTTTGCTAGCTTTTATCTATAGCCAAAGCGTTATGGCGCAGTACAGTGTCATCAGCACAATGACCGCATGAATCACCTTCATCATTCGCGGCAGATGCACCAGTTTTCGTAGCCAATGACCTCCTACCGCCCAGCAGCTGATGGATAAAATGTTTATAAGGGCGCACATGGCAAGTAGGGAATAGTTATCCAGCCATGGCCTGCCAGCATGAAACATCGCTAGGCTTGGAGCGACCACCGTCATTGTCCATGCTTTAGGATTGAGCCATTGAAACAGCAGCGCTTGCCCAAAGCTTAGCGGCAATTCACCGAAGCGTTTTTTGGCCTCGATAACGGCTGCATTCGCTTGCTTGTATTGTTCATGTTTTATAGCGTCATTAATGATAGCGACAAAGTCAGTTTTTGCCATCTGATAGGTGAGCCATAACAGATATAGCGTGCCCAGTATTTTTATAATCAGCATAATGGACGGGAAGCTGACGACTAACGCTGCCATGCCCCAATAGCTGAGCCAGAGCATAACGGTGACGCCGACACAAATCCCGAGCATATGAAACCGGCACGCCCAAAATCCGCGTTTAATGCTGCCGTGTAGTAACATCAAATTATTGGGACCTGGTGTTATGGAGTTAACGAACATAAATACCGCTAATGCCGTTATACTGCCGGTAAAGCTCGCGGTTATACTCATTTGCTGTCTCATTTTACAAGGTTAAATATGGATGCTAAACGTGATTGCTAAATGTAATCGACAAGACCAACTATAGTTTAATTACCCATAACAGACCCGCTACAGTTTCACGAATGGGGAACAAAGTGTATAGTTGCTTTTAACGTTACAGTTTATTTATCCACTCATTAATTCTCAAAGACAGCGCAGGCGTTATGGTCGAAACCTATACCCTCAATCCCAATTTAACCAAGACCGCTGCCGTCGCAGAATGGCTTCAGCAGCGTATTGATTGGCAAATCTACCTACCCAATCAGCGCGTGCCTTCGGTACGAAAGTTGGCAAAGCTGCTTAATATCTCAAGCTTTACGGTGGTACAAGCTTATGAGCAACTGGTGGCGACTAATGTATTAATCGCGAGGCCCAGCTCAGGCTACTATGTCAATGTGCAGGCGAAATTAGCTCAGCCAAATAATGATAAAAAAGCAGTCGTTAAGTACCCTGTGATAGATACGCGCTGGCTGGTGCAGCAAGTCTTTAGTGATATTCCGCATCAGCGCTCGCCGGGGGTTGGCACTTTGCCCAGAGACTGGGTGCGTAACGACAAGATGGAATGGGCGATACGGCAAGTCACCCAGCAAGCCGATAGTTTTGTCTATGATTATGGCGATGTGCAAGGCTATTTGCCGCTACGTCAACAGCTGGTTCAGCATCTGCATACGCTTGGTATGCAGACCCATACTGATAATATTGTGACTACCGCTGGCGTGTCGCAAGCCGTAACTATGGTCGCACAATTGCTTACTCAAGCTGGTGATACGGTAGTCGTTGACGGGCCAGGCTGGTATTGGCTATCAAGCTGCCTGCAACAACAAGGCCTAAACGTCGTCTCTGTTGAGCGTGACCATCAAGGGCCTAATACCCGGCACATGCAAAAGCTCTTTGCTGCCCATCGTCCCAAGCTTTATTTGACTAATAGCGTATTGCATAATCCGACCTCTTATAACTTGCATCCTGCCCGCGCGCACCAAGTCATTAATCTTATCCATGAGTACGACGCTTATATTTTTGAAGATGATTTATACGCCGCCTTTGTGCCGGGAGGGCAAGTGCTACGTTACGCGACTCTCGACCAGTTCGAGCGGGTGTTTTATGCGACTGGATTTTCAAAGTCGATGGCGTCCGGCTGGCGTGTCGGTATGCTGGTTTGCCCGGATAACTATATCGATGACGTATTGCGTATTAAAACCTTGACTAATTTGAATACGCCGGAGTTTGGGGAGCGCGTTATTCATCATTTATGGACGCATGGCGAATATCGGCGGCAAATTAAAAAGGTGCACCAGCGTCTATATGACGCGCACGAAAGCATGCGGGACGCGCTACCAAAGATAGGACTTAGTTATCCTGAGCATACGCAGGCAGGACTGTTCGTTTGGGTAGATACAGGACAGGACACCAGTCAGCTGGCGCTAGATGCTTATAAAGAGGGGTGGTTGGTTGCGCCGGGGCAATTGTTTTATCCAGATGTCAGCGCTTCAACGCATCTACGTCTTAATGTATCGACGACGAGCGATGAGTTTTTGGGGTGGTTGGGGAGGTATTTGGGCAGAAATATATAAGTGTGTTTCATTTATTATCAGTAATAAATATTATATGTGCAAAAATAGAGGTTAATAGCTATACCTGCTACTATTTAAAACCCTAAAAAACTAATTATTAATTAAGGAAAAATTATGCATATTACAGCTAATTTCGATGCTGGTAACATCGACATCATAAGCCTAGAGAATAAAAACGATATTCAACTGGCTATTCGTCCGGATGTCGGTGATGAGTTTTTTCAGTGGTTTAACTTTCGTTTATCAGGCGTGATCGGTGAGCAGTATACCCTCAATATTGTCAATGCAGGGGAGGCATCCTACCTTAAAGGCTGGGAGAACTACCAAGCAGTGGCTTCCTACGATCGGGAGTATTGGTTCCGTCTGCCTACCACTTATAAAGACGGCAAGTTAACCATGGTGGCTGATTTGGAGTGTGACACCATTCAAATTGCTTATTTCGCTCCTTATAGCTATGAGCGTCATCAAGATCTACTAGCTGCCGTGCAAGTGCATCCATTAGTGACACTAGAGCATTTAGGTGAAACGCTTGATAAGCGCGACTTAACGTTGGTTAAAATCGGTAATGAAGATAGCAGTAATGAGGTAAATAAACGCAACATTTGGATTACTGCGCGTCAGCATCCGGGTGAGACGATGGCAGAATGGTTGGTTGAGGGCCTACTATATAGCTTATTGGATGAAGATAATGCGAATGCCAAGTTGCTATTAGACAAAGCAAATTTTTATATTGTGCCCAACATGAATCCCGACGGCAGCGTACGTGGACATCTGCGTACCAACGCAGCTGGCACAAATTTAAACCGAGCATGGTCAGATTCAAGTTTGGAGAAAAGCCCTGAGGTATTTCATGTAATCAATAAAATGGAGGCGACAGGTGTGGATCTATTTTATGACGTGCACGGCGATGAAGCATTGCCTTACGTGTTTCTTGCCGGCTCTCAAGGCGTGCCAAGTTACAACGAGCGCCTCGCAAGCTTGCGTGATAGATTCTCAGAGGTGTTAAAGTTGGCCAGTGCCGACTTTCAGTCCGAATATGGCTATGATATTGATGCGCCAGGTGAGGCAAATATGACTTTGGCAACCAACTGGGTAGCGGAGCGATTTGACTGTCTTGCCAATACCTTAGAGATGCCATTTAAAGACAACGATAATGTACCCGACGCAGATACAGGTTGGTCACCAGAACGTTCTATTAAGTTAGGGGAGGCGTCGCTGATTGCTATGTCGGCGGTCGTTGATGATTTGCGTTAATTATTATAAATTAGTTTTGCAAGCATAGGTTTGAGGTCGTAGAAAGATTCTAATAACTGTATAGGACGGCTAATTAGCAAAGTTTTAGTAAGTAACGAAATGAAAAAAGACACCGCATTTAATGTGGTGTCTTTTTATACTGAACTCACTATAGCGTGAGTTTTAGTAGTCATTGTAAGCGTAAGCTAACTCGTGTCTTTTTAGACCAAGAACAAAAGCCCGCCCATGATGATGACACCTGATACCGCCAATACAATCAAGCAGTAGCCCATAATGGCTCTAGCATCAAGACCGGCAATCCCTAACAATGGCAGCGCCCAAAACGGCTGTATCATATTCGTCCAAGCATCGCCCCATGCAATGGCCATAGCCGTCACGCTAGGACTCACCCCAAGCGCTGTCCCAGCCGGTATCATAACCGGTCCCTGCACAGCGAACTGTCCACCACCTGAGGGCACAAAAACATTGACAATACCGGCGCTTAAAAACGCAAACACAGGAAAGCTGTCTGCTGAGGCATTATTAATAAAAAACTCAGTAACCTCAGTACTAATAGAGACCCCATTGAGATTTGCCCCTGTCATGATACCCATAATGCCACCATAGAAGGGGTATAGGAGTACAATGCCAGTGATGCTACTGATACCTGAGTTTACGGCCAAGTAGTAGCGCTCAAGCGTACCATGTGCTAGCAGGCCCATAAACAAGAATAGACCAATGACGATATTAAACCCTAAGCTAAAGCCATTATTCGTAAATTCATTCACATAATACATGACAGCAAGTACTATTAAGACAAGGGCCACAAGACGACTGTCATCCAGTTTTTTTGCGGGTGTATCATGTTCGGGCGCTTGGTAGACCTTACCTTTAAGAATACTGGGATCGACCAGCGTTGGATTTTTGGGATGCATAAAGCTATTCAGTACAGGTATAACAACAATCAAGGTGACTAAGATAGCTAAGTTGTAAGGCGCAAATATAGTTTGTGATAGAGGAATGGCTTCTGTTAGTACGTTACCTGACAGCTGTTGTAGGGTATCGCCACCACTACTTAAGGCTAGTGGGATTGACCCTGATAGTCCTGAATGCCAAACCAAAAATCCAGAATAAGCCGCAGCGACCAGTAAGGGATAATCAACGCTTGTGACTTTTTTGGCAAGCGATCGGGCAAAGACCGCGCTAATGACCAAACCAAAACCCCAGTTAATCAAAGCGCCTGCCATAGCAACTAGCGTGACGATGATAATAGCGGCTTTTGGCGAATGTATTCTGCTTGCCATCGCGTCCAAAAAACGCTGAATAAAGGGAGCATTGGCGAGGGCATAGCCGGTGATTAAGATCAGCGCCATCTGCATGGCAAAACCATGTAATGACCATAGACCATTGCCCCAATGGCCTGCCATGGCTAATATGTCTTGACCGGTTAAGATAAGACCGGCTGCAAAGGCAATAAGAGTAAGAATAATGGAAAAAACGAACGACGAGGGCAGGTAACGATTGACCAGTTTTACACTGGCATTGGTTATCACAGCTAACATAGCAAACATCCTTGTGGTATTGATAGCGACTTTGATACTTTGAGTTATAAAGGGCGAAACTTATCTAAGTGATAAGTCGAGTGTTCTATTCAACCTCTCTTTGATCGGTTGTCTTACGTTTATATCAAACTCCTTTTGATATACTGTTTTTATTAGTTTTTCATAAAATAATTGTAGTATTTTTCTCTTAAAGTTTTTTTACTAATTTTTCCTGTACCTGTATAAGGCATTTCACTGATTAAAATAGTCGCAGAGGGGATCGACCACTTATGTAACTTATGAGCTAAATATGTTTCTATTTCTACATGTTCGATATGGGTGGTAGGTTTCGCTACTAAAATTAGTAGAGGTCTTTCTCCCCATTTTGGGTGATTCGCAGCAATGACTGCAGCTTCGACCACTTTCTCATGACCCAACATGGCATTTTCAATTTCGACACTACTGACCCATTCACCACCAGTCTTAATCATGTCTTTTGCACGGTCAGTAATGTTCAGGTAGCCACGTGCATCAATCGTTGCTATATCTCCTGTATCAAACCAAACCTTTGAGTTATCAGTTATATTATTAGTCGTTTGGTTGTCACTATTGTTGTTATAGTCTCTGGCAACATTATGTCCTCTAATTTCTAACGTGCCTTCAGATATACCGTTATGAGGAAGAAGTTCATCGTTTTTGCCTTTTAGCCTCATTTGCATACCAAAGATGGGCCTACCACATTTGAGCACTTGGGTTTTTGGTAGGTTTGTTAAATTATTTATTCGATTACAGGTACCTAAAGAGCTGGTTTCAGTCATACCCCACGCATTTTCAAGTGCTATGCCATAACGGCTTAGACTTTCAATGAGAGAATAAGAGGCCGCAGAACCACCCGAGATTGCTCGTTTTAAGGTAGTTTCAGTGATGTTGTTTTCTTGAAGATGGTTTTTGAGCGCTGTCCAAATCGTAGGCACTGCCATAGAGACATCTACCGACTCGGTTTGAATCAATTGATAGACTTTTTCAATTTGGCCAGCAAATGAGTTGGGCCATACAATTTTTGCACCACATAGCACAGCATTGAAAGGTATGCCCCAAGCACTGATGTGATACAAGGGCACAAGCGGCATAATGCAGCTGTTTTCGTCTAATCCCACTACAGTAGCCATACTTAAAGTTAGCGCATGTAAAACCGTACTACGATGGGAATACAATACACCTTTTGGAGTACCTGTCGTACCTGATGTATAACAAAGACCACTTGCCGTTTGTTCCGGAATATCAGGCCAATCATAAGTTGTAGATTCTATAGCAATAAGTTCTTCATAGAACATAAATTCAAGAGGCGATTTTAACGTTTTATCTGTATCGCCGAGTACAATCACATGTTTGACAAAGGGCTGAAGGTGTTCATAAAGAGCCTCGACAATGTGCAAACAATCTTGCTCCACAATAATGACTTCGTTTTGTGCAGATGCGATAATTTGTAGCAATTGCTCATGTGGTAACTTGGGATTGATAGTGTGATAGATACGCTGTGAACAAGGAATGGCATAATGAAGCTCAAAATGCTGATAGGTGTTCCAAGCTATTGTGCCGACTTTAGCATCCTTACTAACTTGCAGTCGGTCTAAGCTATTGGCAAACTGCGCAGCACGAGCAAAGGCATCTTTATAGGTATACTCATGCGTAGTCATACCATCTGATTTGAGAGTAACGATTTTCTGCTCAGCATAAAGTGCCAAAGCGTGTTGCATGATAGAAGTAATATTTAAATTACAGTGCATCATCATTCCGTTAATCATCTTCCCGTCCTTAGTTAAGATGGTTAGTAATAATGATAATGCAACTATAATGCCAAATAAATTTATTATAAATATCAGATACTTAGAAAACTTGAATTGTTTTTATTTTGAAAAATCATTTCAAATTTGAAACTTTACTCTCCATGACTTTCATTTTACGCCATAGCGTTGTACGGCTAATGCCTAAATTTTTGGCAGCCAATTCTAAATTGCCGTCAACCTCTTGGAGCGTCTGCTCTATTAGTAGCGACTCTTGATTTATCTTGGCTTCTTTTAACACAGAAGTATGGTCTACTTTTTGAGTAGATGAAAAAAGTTCCGGCAAATGCAGAGATAAAAAACTTGGTTGAGTATGGCTTTTATCAAAATAAAATAGTACCTGTATCCTTTCTATAATATTTTCTAACTCACGGATATTGCCGGGCCAATTATACTTTTTTAACAAGTGGGGCAGGGTATCTGGTAAGTCTTTGATCGATTTTTTATACTTTTTTAAGAAGGTGTCAGCTAACGTCAGTATGTCTTCTGGTCGGTTTCTCAAAGGTGGTATTGATAACCGAAGAATATTGAGTCGATAGTACAAATCCGCCCTAAATTTGTCATTGGCGACCAAACCCTCTAAGTCAGCATGTGTGGCGGCAATAACACGAATATTAAGATGATGGCTAACCGTTGACCCTAGGCGAGTAATTTGTCTTTCTTGTAGTACTCTTAAAAACCTTGTCTGTAAATGTAGAGGCATGTCACCAATCTCATCTAAAAACAACGTGCCATTATGCGCAGATTCGATCAGTCCAATACGTCCATTTTTTTTGGCACCAGTAAATGCACCTTCAGCGTAACCAAATAACTCACTTTCCAACAAACTCTCTGGAAAAGAGGCGCAGTTGATAGCAACAAAGGGCGCTTTGCTACGGCTACTATAATTATGAATACTTTGCGCTAAGACCTCTTTACCTGTTCCGCTCTCACCCGTAATAAGGACGGTACTGTCAGTCTTGGCATAAGCTTTTGCTAAGCTTAAAGTGGTCTTAAAAATGGCATTTCGAGTAGAGAGTTGGTCAAATTGGTAACGGGTATTAAAATCTCTAGAAGATACTTTTCTAAATTCGCTGCTAGAATACTCTAATGCATTGAGCTCTTGGGCGCTTAAAATATAGCCATTAATATAATCATTGTTCATCTCTAAGATATGAACCGCTAATTGGTCGTTTTCTATATCAAGTAATTGGCGTGGATTTTGGTGCCTCATATCCAAGTCTAAATTACCAAAGATATCTGCAGTAGACTTATTTAATACGTCAGAGGGCGACTTTTTGAGTAACTGCGCCATTGAGGTGTTTATAAAAGAGATTGTTTTATTTTTAGTAATAAAACAAACGCCTTCGTTCAAGTGGTTAAAGATTTCAGTAAGGCGAATAATTGTAGATTGTTCTCTCCTTATTTTCTCTAAACTTCGCAAGGCATTTGTGAGTAAATCTTTAAGTGATGCAACCGTCATAGTCAATTGTCCGACTAGACCTTCATTAACTGCCAACTCTACTGAAATAGGCGAGCCAATAACCGCATCAAATTTCTCACTTTTAATCTGTTGAATCGTTCTTTTAGCATCAGCGTAAGAGTCATACGTGAACTGTTCAATATCTAATAAAAATATCTCTGAATAATTCTCGAGACTGACTGTGGTAGTAGATTTTCCAAGTAAAGCAATACGTTTGTATTGCTTTAAATTAGAGATGGCCTGGATAACATCAAACATACCTGTTCTGATGACCTGAATCTCAATACTTAATATTTTCTGTAGATAACTGGCCGTCGCGCCTGTACACAAAATAATCTGGCAACCATTGACAGTCAGTTGCTGCGCTACGGCTTCAACATCAGAAATATGACATTCAACAAAACCGATATGCTGTGAATCAATTTCTGATATTGCTTGTTCGACCAAAGAGCGAATCCCATTAATATTTGGGGTATGAATATAAGTAACTAAAATATTAATGGGTTTGTTATCGGACATTCTTTAAACCTTATAAAGTCATTTTATATAGGGGTGCAGCTATGCCCACCATCTACCTTAATCTCTACGCCAGTGATGCCTTTACCTGCTTGTGAAGCAAGCAATAATAGCACACCGTCTAATTCTTCAAAATCAACAAATTTACGGCTTGGAATGCGTTTTAGTAGCTGTTGCCCCAAATCGCTAGTTAGGTATTCTTTATTGATATCAGTAATCATGTATCCAGGAGCAACGGCATTGACATTAATACCAAATCGAGCCAGCTCAACGGCCATAACTTGTGTTAGATGACGCAAGCCAGCTTTAGACGTACAGTACGGACTAACGCCCAAGTTGACCGACTCGGACAAAATAGACGTAACGTTGATGATACTTCCTTTATTATCTGAGCTAATCATGTGCTGAGCAATTTCTTGTGAGCACTGCCATGGGGCTTTTAGATTCGTATTAACAATTTTATCCCAATCGTCATCATCATAATTCAAAAAGCTTTTGGTATCACTGACGCCTGCATTATTAATAAGTACATCTACACTGATGCCACTGCCTTCTAATGAGTTTATCATTTGTTTAAATGCCTGACGGTCATTGACATCTAGTACGAAGCTATGAACATTGATAGCAAAGTCTTGCTCAAGGCTTGCTTTGAGATGTTCTAATTTGTCAGCACTTCTGGCACAGATAATAACATTTGCACCTTTTTGAGCAAACAAGGTAGCAATATGTTTTCCTAAGCCGCCAGAAGCGCCTGTAATAAGAACATTTTTATTATTAACATCAAATAAACTCATTATGATCTCCTTAGTCCTTTTTCCCTAGTAGTTTTCTGGCAACACTCATTCTATGCACTTCGTTTGCGCCATCATAGATTCTAAATCCACGCGCATCTTGAAAGATTTTGCAGACGATAGACTCATCTGTCATCGCTTGTCCGCCAAGAATCTGGGCACTTCTATCAATAACGCGCCAAATACCTTCAGAGCTGATAACTTTCACTAAGCTTGACTCATAGTTACCCCGTTCCCCGGCGTCTAATACTTGAGCACAATAATGGACCGCTAATCTAGTGTTCAACAAATCCATCTCATTGTCTGCTAGCATAAAACCAACGCCTTGATGATCGCCCAGTCTCTTCCCAAAAGACTGACGCTCTCTGGCATATTGCGTGGCTATATCGTGAGCGCGCTGCGCTTGTCCAAGCCAGCGCATACAATGGGTGAGGCGTGCAGGCGCTAATCGAACTTGCGCATATTTAAAGCCTTTACCTATCTCGCCCAGCACGTTTTCTTTTGGAATTCGTAAGTTGTCAAACGTTAAGACACCGTGACCGCCTGCAAAACAAGAATCCATGGCATTCATGTTTCTTTCTAAAATAAATCCTGATACGTCGGTATCTGTCAAAAACATAGACGCACTGCCATCTTCCATTTTTGCCATAATAATAGCAAATGCAGCACCATCAGCACCGGTAATGTACCATTTACGCCCATTGATGATGTAGTCATCACCGTCTAACACCGCGGTAGTTTGCAGCATAGAAGGGTCTGAACCTGCACCTGGACTAGGCTCTGTCATGGCAAAACAAGAACGAGTCTTGCCATTCACCATGTCTCGTAACCAGCGCTCTTTTTGCGCGTCATTGGCGACTAGGTCCAATAGATGAATGTTACCTTCGTCTGGGGCATGAATATTCATGGCGATAGGGCCCAAGGAAGAGTAGCCCGCTTGTTCAAACGCAATGGCCTTTTGCATATGTGACCAACCCAAGCCGCCCATCTGGGTACTGGCATGCGGTGTGAGCAGTTTTGCAGATTTAGCACGGCTAACAAGATCGTCACGCAGCTCATTACTTGGACCATGGCTATCTTGCCTAGGATCACGCTCAAAAGGAATGATCTCTTTGGCAATGAAATCTTTTACTTGTTGTTGTAACGCTAATAAATCGTCTGATAATGTAATCATATCTTTATTCCTTAAATCCGTTGTTATCGACATACATGTTATAAACATCGTCCATGGCACTATTGAATAATCCATTTTTAAGCGGATTATAAATAGTGAAGTTTTGAAGTTTTATGCGTTTGTGAAGAAGTTGATTGTTTTTAACATGGATGTCTAAAATATTTAAACACCCATAATCTTGCTCTTGGGTATAAATGTCTGCTAAAGGCTGGTCGTACATCCAGTTTATTATCACTCGGTTGACGGCATCGTGAGACGATATCAAGATATTTTGCTGCTTGGGTGCGGACAAGATAACCTTCTCAAACCAACCAAGTACTCGATGACTAAAATCCTGCCATTTTTCACCTTGTAAAAAGTGCTCAAGCTGATTGGTTTGTAGTAAATACGCTTCTTTTAATTCTGTTGCAGACTTATCTTCAGTCAAATCTCTGAGTCTTCCTGATTTGATTTCTCTAATAGCATCTACGGTCAATACCTGTTTTGAAGAATGGTACTGAGTCAATATCTCTGCCGTTTGGATAGAGCGGGGCATGGTAGATGAATAAACCCTATCAAAAGAGGTGTCTTTTAAGTTGTCAGCAAGCAATCTGATTTGCTCAATACCCTGTAGCGACAATTGAGCATATTTTGGATTTACAGGCTTGTTATCTTCATCGAAATAAGCCACATGTCCATGTCGTATTAAGAAGATACGTAGCCAAAAATCAGTCATGCTTTGCCGCCTTAGGGTCAGTGATTTTTAACGCCTCATCATTTAACGACTCCAAAATAGAAAAGAGGTTAGGGATTTGCTTACCCTCTCGAATGTTTTGGCTTAATAATGCTAAGGCTTTTTGGTCGTCCACAACGGGCATATCCAATGCAGGTTGCAATATCTTATTGACGTTTTCAGCATAGTGTTCTTGTTCTACAATATAATTTTTGAGTAACTCAAAGCTTTTCATAAGCATTAATAAGTTGTATTTATTGCTAGCTTTAGGCAAGAGCTCGTTTTTGATAAGCGTTTGACTGGTTTCGATTAAGTCAATGAACGTTTGCTGTTTCATACTTCACTCCCCAAAATATCTAATATGTTTTTTTCTAGCTTAGGCACCATAAACTCAGTTAATGCGAGCTCCAAAGAAGGTATTTCCATATCATCATTACGTTTTGACTGCTGTATAGCGATAATAGCCCAGCGCACGTGAGACAATACATGCCAAAACGTCAACTCAGCTTCTGGCACATGGGCATCACAAACATCTGTATAGGCTTGTGCAAAGTCTTCATAAGAGCCGATGCCACCAGCGACATTTTTATCTTGACCAAAACGCCAGCACTTGGCCGTAAACCAGCCAATGTCTTCACGGCGATCACCCCATTGAGTAAATTCCCAATCAAGAATGCCTGAAACGCGGTCGTTTTCAATCATGATATTGCCAGTACGGAAATCTCCATGTACCAGTACTAGCTCATCAATGCTAGGTAAGTTATCGGCCATCCAACCAATTGCATATTCTAAAATCGGGTTAGTCGCTTGTAGCGAATCCAGATGTTCTTTGAAAGACTGAATTTTATCTGCAAGATAATTGTCTTGGTTGGGTTTGGGTAAAAACGCCGTTAATTCATCATCAGATGATACTTTATGAATAGAGGCTAGAGACCTACCAATATCTTGTGTGATATTTTTGCGGATGTTGACATCAGCCAGACGAACCAATTTATGACCTTCAGCTGTGCCATTGACTTTTTGCATAATAAAAAAGTCACTATTCAAAAAATTTGGGGCTTTGTCAAAATAGATGGGTTCAGGAACCTTAATTCCTAATTGGTGTAAACGTAAAAGTAGTCGATACTCCTGTTCACGGTCAGAGCTGACCGAAACACTGGCTTCTGAGTTTTTTCGTAAAACCAATGCAAAGCTGTCATCTTGAATCAGCCAGTTTTCTTGGATAGCGCCACCACTCATTTTTACAACTTTTAAGCGGTCCGTTACCTTTAAGTTCAGCTGCTGTTCAAGGAGTGCTTTTAATTGATTGATCCTATAAGTGTCCATAACTATCCTTGTATTAAATCGACTATTTATTGTTCAGCAAGTTGCATGCCAGTATTATTATCCATATAAATCAATGACTTAGGTTTTATTAATGTTTCAAAACTGAAATCAAGCTATTCATATATGAATTTTAGAAATGACTTACCATGATAACGATTTTGATTGAAATCTAATGATTCGATTTTGAATGTGCAGTTATTATGTGTGTGCTGTAATATTGGCCACTTTCCACTTTCCACTTTCCACTTTCTGCAAAATAGGTTCAGAGTGCTAATCCATTTCTTATAACGTATTGTGCAGGAGGCAATAGGGAGTCACTTATATGGAGTGTCATACTCTTATCTAGATAGTGAAGCGATGAATTAAATTTCATTTTGTGAAGTCTTTATCAAAACTGTGCAACTATAACCACAAGGTATTAGGCATTAATGTTGGTACGAGTATACTGTGATTAAGAATGTTTCGCTTGTAGTAGTTAGTTATATTTGGACAGTTAGAATAGCTTAAAGATACAGTAAATAAGTAGTTATGCTAAATTGTTACATAAGCAACAGTAAATAAGGTATATTGGACATATAAGATAGATTAATCTCTGATTTAGTGGGGAGTTAATAATGTCTGATATAAGTTCAAACATATCGTTGCCAAAAGGTGGAGGCGCTATAGCTGGCTTAGGGGAGACCTTCTCACCAGATCTTTTTACCGGAACGGGTAACTTCTCAGTACCCATCGACGTTCCTCCGGGCCGAAATGGTTTTCGGCCTCAGCTAAGCCTAGTTTACAGCACTGGTAATGATGGTATCAGTCCCTTTGGCTTAGGATGGCAGCTTACTATTCCAGGTGTTAGTAGAAAAACGAGCAAAGGGATTCCTCGTTATTTGGGTGAAGATACTTTCATTCTCTCAGGTGCTGAAGACCTTGTTGCCATTCAAAAAGATAAGGGCATTACTCAATATAGACCTCGTACTGAAGGGCTATTCGCCAAAATATTTAGACATTTAGATGCTAACAATGATTACTGGCAAGTACGAAGTAAAGAAGGGTTAACCAGTTATTACGGAAATCAAAAATCTAGAAAATCTGATGCCGCGACTATTGCAGATCCAAAAAATAACGATAATGTCTTTATATGGAAGTTAGCCAAGACTGAAGACACATTTGGTAATCAAATACGCTATAAGTATTTTGATGACTCTGATGAAGACTATACTCAAAGCTACTTACATGAGATTCTTTACCTAAATTATGGGGAAGACCTTAATGATAACAATCCAGCATTTCTCCTAACCATTCGTTTCAATTATGAAGATTTGCCAGAACAAAAAAGCATTTATCCCTTATCAGACCACCGGGCAGGCTTTGAGGTTCGCACCGCTAAACGCTGCTCTTCGATAGAAATTTACAGCAATCCCGATGCCCTACCTCAAGATAAGCTCACAACAAGCCAACTCACCCGAAGTTACCATCTCAAGTACATAGATCAGTTAAGTTTAGAACAACGACAAGTCTTAAATATAAAATCACCTCAAAATGGTCTTTCTTACCTTCATCAAATCGAAGTCGTAGGTCATGACAATGGTAAAACAGAAACCTTACCTGCACCTCAATTTAGTTACAGCACTTTTGATCCTGAACAGCGCAAGTTTAGTCCGTTAGATAGCAAGAACCTTCCCACACAGTCTTTGACTGATCCTGATCTAGAGTTGATCGATCTGTTTGGCAATGGCTTACCGGATATACTTGAAACAAAAGGGGTAATCCGTTATTGGCGTAATCTAGGCAATGGCAACTTTGATATGCCACGCCAAATGAAAGAAGCCCCTACCGCCCTAAGCCTTTCTACTGCGGGTGTTCAGGTGTTGGATGCTAATGGTGACGGTAGACCTGATTTGATGGTCTGTAATAACCGAATGAATGGCTATTTCTCTAGTGAAGCCGGTGCATTATGGGATCGTCGCTCGTTCCAACCCTATCGCACAGCCCCTTCTTTTAGCTTACAAGATCCGCAAGTAAAACTGATTGACCTGAATGGCGATGGCATTACCGATGCCCTGCGAAGCGGCAGTCGTTTTGAGCTGTTCTATAACGATTCTGATAAAGGCTGGTCAAGCACTCAGCAAGTTTCGCGCAAAGCGCTAAAATATTTCCCGAATGTCAGTTTCACAGACCCGCGCATTAAGTGGGCTGATATGTCTGGTGATGGATTAACCGATATTGTGATGGTTCATGATGGCAATATCGAATACTGGCCATACCAAGGTTATGGGAAATGGGGCAGGCGTGTACATATGCATAACAGCCCTCGGTTGCCCTATGGTTACGATTCGCAACGACTCTATCTTGGCGACATTGACGGTAGTGGTAATGCAGATCTAATTTATATAGATCATAGTAAAGTAACACTTTGGCTTAATCAGGCGGGAAAAGGTTGGAGTGAACCAATAGTCATTAATGGCACGCCACCTGTCACTAATCCTGCAGCAATTAGATTAGTTGATTTGTATGGGAGTGGTGTGAGCGGGCTATTGTGGACAGATAACAAAAGCGGAGCACGCCATCATTATTATTTTCTTGACTTCACGGGCGGTGTAAAGCCTTATCTACTCAATGAGATGGATAATCGGCTCGGTGCCTTAACCCGTGTGTACTATGAGTCTTCTATTCGATTCTATCTTGCAGATGAAAAAAGCTCTAATACCCGTTGGCAAAGCACCTTACCGTTCCCTGTTCAGGTGGTGAGTAAGGTAGAATCAATTGATCTTATCTCCCAAGGTAAACTGACCACTGAATACAGTTATCATCATGGATATTGGGATGGTAAAGAGAGAGAGTTCCGTGGCTTTGGGCGTGTTGACCAACGGGATACCGAAAGTTTTGATAATTATCACAAATACACAAGCGACAGTGAATTAGCTTTTCTTGATATTGATTACAGCTATTTTTCAGCACCCACAGAAATACGTAGCTGGTTTCACCAAGGCCCTGTGCGTAAAAAAGAGGGACACTGGAGTAGCTCTGATTTTAGACACGAATATTGGGCAGGAGATCCTGGGCAACTAGACGGACTATACGATCAAAAAAGCTTTTTAAAAACGTTACAACTGCAAGACAGACGTGATGCCATACGCACCCTGAGAGGGACTTTACTGCGCTCAGAGATTTATGCACTGGATGGCAGCGTAAGAGAGGCCATTCCTTACACCGTTTCAGAATCTGCCTTTGAGCTTAAAGAAATAGCGGTTCCTACCCAAGTTGAGTCCAATAGACAAAGCATATATTTTCCTTTCTCTGTAGCCAGTCGAACCACACAGTGGGAACGCGGTAATGAGCCGATGACCCAGTTTAGTTTCACTAGCAATTACGATGATTATGGTCAACCGCAAAGAAGCTGGCAAGTTGCCTGTCCAAAAGGCTGGATAGATAAGTTCAGTCAGACAGAAAATTACCTTGCTACCTTTGCTCAAAGCTCTTTTGCACAACGTGATGACGAGCATGTTTATATCGTAGACCGACTCGCTGAATCTAAACGTTATGAGTTAATAATACCAAAGCCGCAGACCCTTCTCCAGATCAAACAAGCCGTTGAAAACGAACAAATTAATAAACAGCTAATCGGCCATTCTCTTAACTTTTATGATGGTAATAAATATACTGGCTTGGCATTGGGGGAGATCGGTGAACATGGCGTCCTTTCACGTAGTGAATCCTTGGTGTTAACGCAAGAGATTCTTAATCATATTTATAATAATCAGATACCCGATGTTTTTGCCAAAAATGGACAGCCCAATTGGTCTAGTGAATATCCGCAACCATTTATCGATAGCCTACCTGTGGATAGCTCTCGTGATGTGACACGTCCAGACCTAGCTATTACACCGCTTGCATATGGCTTTGCCGATGGATTAACGCCACCCTATACCCATGGTTACTACGCAGCTGGGCAGCGTCAAGAAATAAACGCCCGTGGCATGGTGACCACTAGTATTAATCCTTTTGGGAGTGAATCGTATATTGAATATGATCAATATGACTTTCTTCCTATCAAGGCAATTAACCCTAGAGGACTTACTATTCAGGCGGAGTATGATTACCGTATTTTGCAAATTGCCTTAATGATTGATGTCAATGGTAATCAAAGCCAAGCAAGCTATTCACCGTTGGGAATGTTACAAAGCATACAAGTTAACGCTAAAGCAGGGGAAAATATCGGCGACCGAGTAGAACAACCTAGCATACGGTATCGATATGATTTTAATGCTTTTGTTGATAGTCAAAAACAGGGACAAAACCCCCAGCCAGTGTATGTGCACACCCTGCAGCGGACTGAACATGCATGGCAGTTAATTGATGAAGAGAACGACAAAAGAGCGGCAGCAAATCTAGCAGAAATGACAGAATCAGAAATCACTGATTTTTTCGATAACGAAGAAGATAAATACCCCGAACGCTTTATACAAATACGTGAGTATAGTGATGGTTTTGGTAGACAGATACAAACACGTGTACAAGCGGCCGAAACTCGTTTTGGCGATAATAATTTCGGTCATAGCGGATTACCTGCCAATCAATCCGATGAACAAATAACAAAGCAGATAGTAACGGGCACAGTAAATAGAGCCAAATCACAACCTAATGTCATTGTTAGTGGCTGGCAAACCTTTAATAATAAAGGCAGTGTAGTAGAGCAATACGAACCTTTTTATCATGTAGGTTGGGATTATTTAGATAGAAACGAGCATCAAGCTCAAAATGACAAACACGGCAAAGCCGCCAAAATGTTCTATGACCCTAGAGGTCAAGTGATTCGCACCCTCAATCCAAATGGCTCAGAACAACGAGTGATTTACGGTATCCCTAAACGATTAGACAGTCCGGAAGACTTCATTCCCAGCCCTTGGCAAGCTTATACTTATTATGCCAATGATAATGCAGGGCGAACCCATTTTAACGAAAGTCAGAACTATCAAAACCACTGGGATACGCCAGCACATATTGAACGAGATGCCTTAGGCAGAACCATCAAAGTAGTAGAACGATTAAAAAGTAGTAATGACCCAGTTGATTGGATAGTTACAAAATCGCGTTACGATATTCTGGGCAATCTACTGGAAGTGACCGATGCATTGGGTCGTATTGCATTCAAATACAGCTATTCACTGATACCAGAATCGTCGCCGCTGCGTATCGACAGTATCGATGCGGGAATACGTCAAATAATCACCGACGCCGTAGGGCAAGAAGTTGAACGTAGAGATAGCAAAGGCGCACTGGTCTTACAAAGTTACGATCTGCTGCTGCGTCCGAAATACTTCTGGGCGCGTAATACCGAGCAAGGAGATATTACCCTGCGCCAGCGTACTCACTATGGGGATGATAACGTAGCTGATTTTGATGTCGCTAAGATAAGTAATACTTTAGGGCAATTAACCAAACACTATGATGAAGCCGGTAGCGTGAGTACGTCAGGTTTTGACTTTAAAGGTAATCCGCTAGATAACACCCGACAAGTCATTGCTGAACAGCATCTGCTAAGCCCTTATGATAACGCTGCCAATAATAACTGGGACATAAAGCCCTTTCAGGTAAATTGGCAAGCACCAGCAGGCATTAGTGAAGAGGATCACACAAACAGTCTATTAAACCCCTTTCAATACACCAGTAGCTCACGTTTTGATGCGCTCAACCGTGCAACAGAGATTGTCTATCCAGAAGATGTGACAGGCAAACGCGCCAAACTAATCCCATATTACAATCGCTCAGGCGCCCTAGAAAGTGTGGCGCTAGATAATGGGACTTATGTAGAACGCATTGCCTACAATGCCAAAGGGCAGAGAATTTTGATTGCCTATGGTAATGGCGCTCTAACCCGCTATAGCTATGATGATAATACTTTTCGCTTAAATCGTTTACGCACAGAGCACTTCGATGTAAATATTCATGCATCAAACTCCTCAGCCTATAAACCAACAGGTAAAGTGCTACAAGACTTTGCTTACCAATATGACCTCAATGGCAATATTCTAAAAATAGCAGATCGCTCACCTGAATGTGGCGTACATAATCCAGCACTAAACATCGACGAGCTCGATAGACTCTTTCAATATGATCCATTATCAAGACTAACCTCTGCGACGGGTAGAGAAAGTGACAGGTCATTATCTACCCCAGATGGCCCTGAATTACCCCACCATAATGACGTTACAAAGACGCGTGCTTATACCCAAAGCTATCAGTATGACAAAATGGGCAATATGCAATTGCTTAAGCATACTCATGTCACTAATAGAGGAAATGTAGTTAGCAACAGAGACTTTACTGTTGAAGCGAATAATAACCGACTTGAGCAAGTTAGTTTTAGCGGAACGGAATTTTCTTATGTTTATGATGATAATGGCAATATGATAAGCGAAGGATTAGCTCGTCATTTTGAATGGAATCATAGTGATCAGCTGATAGTGTTTAGAACCCAAACAGGCAATAGTGAACCTAGCGTTTATGCCCAGTATTTATATGATGCTTCAGGGCTGCGTGTGATGAAACTGGTACGCAAACAAGGTGGGGGATGGGAAAGCCGAGTATACATCGGTGAGCTGTTTGAGCATTTTCGCTGGGATAATTCAGGCGCTAGCCCAAAAGAGAATAATGTCTTGCATGTCATGGATAATCAACAGCGGATTGCATTGGTAAGGAGAGGTGATGCACATCAAAACGACGCTGGGCCAGCCGTGCAATTTCATCTTGGCGATCATTTGGGAAGTAGTAATCTAGTACTGGATGATGCTGGAGGACTCATGAATAGGGAAGAGCATTATCCTTATGGAGAAACGAGCTTTGGGAGTTTTGCTAGGAAACGCTATCGGTTTACAGGTAAAGAGCGGGATGAGGAGAGTGGCTTAAATTATCATAGTGCAAGGTATTATTCAATTTTAACCGTCAAGTGGATTTCTTGTGATCCTATTGGGATTGAGGGTGGGGTTAATCTGTTTTCTTATGCAAGTTGTAATCCTACTGGACGTGTTGATGAAAACGGAATGCAAGATGAAAAATCATCAAAAAAAAATAATGAAAGGAAGAACTTTTTAGTTATTCATGAAAAAGATAAAGATGTTGATAAAATTAAAGCTGAGGTTAAAAGTCATATAGTTATAGAAGTTGATAGTTTTGATGATGTACCTAAGGAGATACTAAATAATCTGGACAAAAATGATAAAGTGGGAGAAATATTAGTTTATGCACATGGGTTCGGAGATGGAATAGAGTTTGACAGTAGCCAGAATCAAGATAGTGTGAACAAATTACAACTCACAGGTGAAAAATTGGAAGCAATATATCACAACAAACTATCATCAAAGACGAAAAGAGATTTATCAAAAAAAATTGACAAAAAATCAAAGATAAACGTTCATTCTTGCGAGACTGGGAAAATAACCAAAGGAAAGTTTCTTTATGCTATTGGAAAATTTTTTGGAGCAAATGGTGTTGAGGTAGAAGGGTATAAGGTCAATGTTAAGTTAACAATAGAGGATGATGGAGGGATTAAACAAATATTAACTATTGATAAAAAAGCAGTAAATAAAAATGATGAACGTGCTAAAAATAAAATAACTTCAGTAAGGGTTAAAGATAAATTTAAGACTCCTATAACTACAGAAGACCTCAAAAGTGATGCTGAAAATAAAACAATGATGCTTCCTCCAATGCCAGCACAGTAGTAAAAATCATAATTGATAATAAACAAGAAGCAATGGAAGTCAACAAATGTAATTAAACATAACCAAAGGATTGGGACTATGGCTAATTTATTTGATGTATCTATCAATCGAGTGTCATTACTGGCACAAAAACCTGTCACCGACGTTTTAAAGGTGATGCTGGGACCAGACTCTGCTAATAAGGTCGGTCAACTACTAGATGAGGGTGGCTTTGTCTTAGGTGGCTTAAACGAACAGGCGGCCGATGTATTTGCCACTAAGTTACGTGAAGCAGGAGCAACTGTTTCTATAGAGCTTAGCAATACAATCCTAGAATTATTCAGGGTTCGTTTGATTTCTTTTGGTGAGCAAAAACTACAAGTCATAAAACAAGTCAGAGATATTACTGGACTGGGCTTAAAAGAAGTCAAAGCACTGGTTGAGAACAACGGCGTCGTCAAAGAAAATTTAGATAAACTATCTGCCGCTGAAGTCCATCAAAAGCTGTCCAGTGTCGGCGCTACCGTGGTTATTGAAGCTATGTCAGGCTCTGACAATGGTGAAGACCCTAAGAAACCTAAACCCGCCAAAGATGATAATTACTTGGTAACAGGTAAAGTCAGTCTTGCTAATGGAGAGCCTGCCAGCGGCGTGCTAGTTCAAGCCTACGATAAGGACTTGCGCAGTGAGCAATATCTAGGGGAAGCCTCCACCTTGGCAAATGGTGAATACGCAATTACTTACACACAAGAGCAATTTTCTCGTAGTGAAAAAAACAATGCCGATCTATTGTTACGAGTGTTTAACGAAGTCGGTGTAGAGCTAGCTCTAAAAACAAAAGATGAACCAGATATCTTCTTTAATAGTCCTAAAAAGATGGATATTGACCTACAGATAGAAGAATCGGCAGCTGTTAAAGCCTCAGAGTATGAGCGTCTTGAAGTATTTTTAAGCCCTGCCTTAGATGGTGCAATACTAGCAGATCTATCTTTGCAAGATATTAGCTTTTTGATTAATGAAACGGAAATAAATGAATTCTTAGATGAGTTTCCTACTGGTTCTAATAGCATTCACTTTATAGTCCAGAGTGCAAAGCTATCTCACGAAACGAATATACCTGCAGCTGCCTTTTATGGCTGGGCGCGTATGGAGTTTGGGCTTGTGCGCGACGAGACTACTGAACAGCCAACTTTAAATTTAGATACGTTACTGGAACAATCTGATAAATATCTAATAGAGGCATTAAAGCAGGCAATAGCAAAAATTATTATTCCAGCATGGTTAGCAGAGCAAATTGACTTAATATTAAGTCAACTGCAACGTTTACGTGACGAAAAAACACAACAAGAAAAAGACCATTGGCTACCACATGAAGTAAAAGGAGTGTTAATAGATGCAATAAGCGCTGAACCACTGGTAGGTTTTTTAATAAATGCTCAACCTCTTGACGAAGACCGCTCGCTGAATTTGCAAGGCAGCATCACTAATGGGCAGGGTGAGTTCATCCTCACTTATGCATTGCCTCCAGAGTCAACACTTTCAACGCTTTCATTGGTTTTAAATATTGAAGCCTCTAATGGTGATGAGCTTGATAAGCAAGAAGTAAGCTTGACAGTAGAGCAAAAAGAAGCTATCACAATAAAAATAACCGTACCTATTCCAGCAGAGCCCGGCGAAGCGCTACAGCTAACGGCATTACCCATAACGTTTTCCAATGACTTAACTATCTTTTTGAAAAAAAACAATCTGACCAATATCGCTGAGCTGCGTAAGCTTGGGAATCTTGAAAATTTAAAAGAATTACCAGAAACACTGCGTGCAAGTGACGAGGTCAAACAACTACAAGCACAGGTTGATTTGTCTTTGCTCTCTACTGACTTAAAGCCTGCAGAACAGATTCAACAAAACCAGTTTTTGATTCAAAAAGGCTTTACGCATTTTATTACCATTGCCGATACCCCTGTAGAGCAGTTCGTATCAGTAATAGGTGAAGAAAGTTTTGTCCCGCCTGAGATACAGCATGCACAAGCAAGCTATCTAAGTTTTCAATTGAATAACCTCTACCTTGATATTAAAACAGCTGGTACGAATAACTCAGAAGAGCTTCAACCAGATTCAGCCTTAAGCTGCCAATGTGAAGACTGCGTATCGGCACTAAGTCCAGGTGCATATCTAACTGATTTGATAGGCTATGTAACTTCGAACGTCACGCAAGCAAGCGGCACTGCCATTACGCTTGACTTTTTGGTGGATAACTTTCATCAACCTCTATCCAAGCTGCCAATCAATTGTGCAGCAACAAAAACCCAGTTAAGACAAGTTAGAATTGCTTGCGAAGTACTCCTTGCTGCTATAGATACCTCTCAATTGAATTTTGTGATTACAGACGAACGCGTTGCCAGATATCGTCAAGCAGCCTACCAGTCGCTGCTTAGAGCTATAGGTACTTCCCAGTTTGACCTTGATAGAGCATCATCAGATGCCGATATCGAAGCCATTGCCAATCGTCTAGGTATTGACTCTAAGTATGTGCAAGAATTACAGCTGCAATCGGGTGCCCACCAAATTTTAGCTAATGCGTTATCAGAGCATAATTTAGAGCGGATTTTTGGTTTGCCAGCTTATATGGAAACATACATTGATATAGATATTCCACGGGTACGCTTACTTGATCCATTAAGATTTTTAAAAGCCAAGCAAAAACGCCCCGAGCTTTATGACTGGCGATTAGAGCATCTAAAAAAACAATGGAAAGAAATGGATTTTCCTGAAAGTCCGTTGTCACAACACACACCGATTATTGATCCTGATGTGATTGGGCCTGATGATTTTCGTCATCCTGACGAGCTAAATACTGCTTTTAAGCTTTGGAAAACGAGGCGTGAGTGGCTTGATGAACAGATCGCCCGTATTCATGGCAAGGTTATTTCTGATTCCAATAAACCCAATGGTCTAGCGACTGCTATTGCAGAAATTGCTATGTCCACGACGCTTGATGATTTGATTGCTCAGCAAGCGCTATTGGCAAACGACGCAAAAATTATCGAAAATACAACGTTTATTCAATGGCTCAGCGAAAGACATTTAAGCGTTGAGGCGTTAACTGAGCTGGCAAGATTCGCAACCGATGTAAAAGCAGGTAAAGAATACAATGAGGAAGAATGGCAAACCTATTCAACCAGTGCTACCAATATAATTGTTAAGAGTGTAAAAAGAGCCGCTTATAATAGCTGGATGTTAGAAGAGGCTAATATAAGCTTGAGTATGACGACATTTTGGCCTTCTTTGACGGAACCGCAAGAAGGTGAATGGTCGCTATTTTTGGAAAGTGAAAAACCACTGCTCGACCCTGAAAACATTGAACCAAAACAGCTGCCAGACGACAAGTTTGGTCTCACTGCACGCGCATTATGGGATGAGCGCCGAATACAATTAAATCAGAAACAAAAAGAATACGCTGATATTTTAAAATCAAAAATGGTAGATCGATTAGACACCATTATGAGTGATGCCTTTGGTTCAGTACCTGATATTGAAGACATCAATACCAAACTGAACAGTCTGGATCAAACTGAACAGGCAGATGCAAAAGCAGAAATTTTAGCGTTAAATCTAAATCAAGAAAGCTTTGTATCATTAGTGTCTGCCAGTTTGATTTTGAATGATACAGATCAAGCATTGTCAGATACGATTCAAAGTAATCTATCTGCCGCTCTAGTTTCCGCCTATAAGTTTAATTTCTTATATAGTGATTGGCTGCTAGAAGAAGCCAGCTTGCCATATTGGCAATTGCTCAAAGCGCGCTTACCAAGATGGCGGGCAAGCCAGACACAAAGACAGCAATGGCAACAAACATTAAAGCAGGCGAGTACGCCGCCATTAATTGACCCTGATGTGATCTCTGGTGATGTGTTACTTAAGCCTGTCATTGGCAACTTTGCTTATGATACTTGGCGCTCACGTACAAAGCTAATTGATATAGAACTAAATACTATCCGTGACAGTATAGAACAAGGCGGCAATGTTACCGATGATGTCATTAAGCCAGATGCTATAGAAGATTTATTTAGTGAAGAAAAATATTTAGGTATCTCTCATCAAGACCTGATAGCACTTAGTCAACTCGAAGAAAAAGGAGTTTCTATCACAAGCCGGCTACAGCAAATAGCGCTGGCAAGAGAGGCTTACTTGTTTCTACTAGATATTGCTAAACGTGTAGAAAAAGGATTTAAAGTATTAGCTGGTACACGTGAAAATATGTATGCCATTCTTTTGCAAATCTGGAAAATAAAACAGTTTGCCACATGGAGAGAAGAAGAGAGTAATAAACTGTCACTGAGCCCTGAGTTTTTTAAATATACTACCCAGCGTCCTACATTCACAACGCAACAAGAGGCACAAAAATGGCGTATTGATACACGTAGACAACGCGAGTGGTATAGAACGCTAAAAGCAAGGATTGATCAACAAGAGGTGCTTGCATCTAGTCTTAAGTCTATGGTTTCTGAGGTAGAAGAACAAACGCTTCCTGCATTAAGAGATGCCTTAATTGAGATTGTCGATGACAGCAATGATGCATTTAATATTAAAGCAGAAAAGCTCACCAAGCGCTTTCTTATAGACTTGCAACAAAGTGGCTGCCAGATGACCACCCGTGTCAGCATGGCGCTGGAAGTCTTGCAAACCTTAGTATTCTCAATTAGGTCAGGCAAGATTGATATCACGGATGTTGAGCTGAAACTAAGCTCAAAGCAGTTTGAACAAGAATGGAAATGGATGGGTTCTTATGCCACATGGAAAGCGTCTATGGGTGTGTTTCTTTATCCTGAGCAGATTTTGTATCCGTCGTTACGACGCGATAAAACGCCTTTATTTAGCAGTATAACGGAAAGTCTAAAATCAGATGTTTCTTCTGAAAATATTTGCAATCAAACTACGGCTTATTCAGACTATATTAAGGATTTGGTTTCTATAAAACCACTCGCTACTTGTGATGCGATGGTAAGAGAATCTGACGAAGATAAATGTAGTGACAAACAAGGTAAGATTAGTAAATTATTTTTCGTTTTTGCTCAAGGCGGTCATACAAAAAAATATTACTGGTCATCGTTGAATAAATATGAAGTAAATAATCATACCCAATCTTTTTGGCACACGATTCCCATTCCTGAAAATATTAATATCGTTAAGTTAATTGGTGCATCTTCGTTATATGCTAGTAGAACGGCGGTTACTCGTGATGTTTATGTATTTTTTGAAGCTTACGAACAAGATTCTGATATTAAGAAAATTATTTATCTTACCTTTGATGCAGATAACTACAGGTTTTTATCCGAGGCAAGTTCAATTGAATTTCCAGAAAAAAACTATGATTCAGTTATCCTTGTACAAGATGATGGCTCAAAGCCCACATTGATAATAAAAAGCAAGTTTAGATTGTATCTTTCCAGTTTACGTGGAAAACAATGGTCTCATCAAGAGTTAAAACAAGTACAGGGAATAGACTCATTTGGTGCTCTTACACAGGATACTCCAAAGATACATAGTAGACCTTCTGCTAGTTCTCAACTCACGTTTTTTCCTGCCTTTATTGATCTATATTCAGCACAAGTCATTAAAAGAACTTCGATACAAGAGCGAATAAATATCCTTGTTTCCAATAATGAGGGGGAGTATTACAGCATACAATTTGTTTTGGACTCAGTGGCAAGAGAGGGAACCAACTTTTACTGTTTTTATTCTTCAATTCCTCATCATATAAACAGGAATAGTGGAAAAAATATCCCCGTATGCTCATTCGTCAAAAATCAAGAAAAAAATTCTTCAAGATATACATTTGTACTTACCATATTTAAAATAGGCGATAGCTCAACCCTTGTCACCGTAGAGTTTGACTCGAGAACTTATCGCTTCGAAACACGCAAATCGGAAGTTCTCAAACGTTTAGGAGAAAATATTCATTTCGCAATTGCTAATCCTTATTCAATATATGATCTTACAACTCTAGCTTACTCTTCAATTGAGATTAAAACGCCTAACCATAGCGCATATACCGGAAATTTTCATATAGATTTTAGTAGAGGAAGCAGTCAAGATCTGGATGAAACCGCTACACGTCTAATTAGTTTGAGGGGTGATCCTAAGGATTTGCCTGAAATCGTTAGTAGGGATAAAATGGAGGACTTAACCAGAATCTACTATATTGAAAGTTTTCATCGAAACAACCCAGAAGTCACACATTCATCTCATGATATTACGAGTCATGGTCGATATAATAACTATTTGAAAGAAGCCTACTTCTTTTTGCCTCTGCAAATAGCTTTATCATTATACGAAAAACAGCTTTATTTAGAATCTTTACTATGGTTTCGGTCTGTGTTTGACTTCCAGCTGTCTGGACGCGAGCGAAGGCTCACTTACATTTTAAGTAACGAAGCTTTTTCAGTATCAAGCTATGGACAACCTGAAGACTGGTTTAAAGACCCTCTCAACCCACATAGTATATATCGTACTAATAAATATACGTTGTTTACTATCCAAAATATTATCCGCTGCTTGCTTGATTATGCAGACGCTGAGTTTACCTATGATACCAGCGAAAGCGTAGCGCGAGCTAGAAACCTCTATAATACTGCATTAGAATTAATCGAGTCAGAACTGCCTGTTCAGCCTGAAAATAATTGCTTAGCATTAATTGAATCGCTCAAATATACGGCCGAAGATACAACTTTGCAGCCTTATTACGAGTATCTTAAATCAAGGCTGGGCGAGCTTAATTCAACACAGGTATTAAAAAACACATTGGTAGAAGTGCGTAATAAGCTAAACAGCAACTTCTCTGAAGAAAAAAGATTGGCTAATGCTTTAGAGGTCATACAAATGGCGTTGGGCGAGCGAAAAGCATCCTTAACTGCCACAGAGATTATAACTAAGTCTTTGCTAACCAAACAAAATTTTAGCCAAACACTACTTTCTAATTTGAGGTTGTCGACTAGCTTAGCTAACACTGGACGCTTACTGTCAAGATTAGCCAGCTCAAACTCAAATATAACAGATAACGATAGTGCTGGAGATGAAACGGTTGAGATAGCTGATTTTAGCGAAATAGTAATAGGATATTCCCCGCGCTTATCTTATGAGTTCTGCATCCCTAATAACCCAACAGTTAAATTTCTCTTGCTAAGAGCCAAGCTTAATTTATTTAAAATCCGTAATTGTATGAATATTGCGGGAATGCAGCGTGAGCTTGAGCCATACTCAGCGCCGATAGACGTAGAGAGTGCATTGCCAAGTATGGGGGCTGGAGGGCAGATAAATCTGGCAGGCGTGACGAGAATCAGACCAACACAATACCGTTATCCAGTACTGGTTGATCGTGCAAAGCAATTGACTCACTTAGCACAGCAGACGGAATCTTCATTCTTTAGTACTCTGCAATCACTAGACCAAGAAAAATACACTTTAATTAAAGCGCGGCAGGATGTCGAGTTATCAAAAGAAGGCGTAAAATTACAAAAATTACGTGTGCGTGAGTCAGAGAATGGTCTTGGCTTGGCTGAGTTGCAGCTAGAGCGGACTTCTATTTTATCTGAAACGTATGCTGAATGGTCGAGCGAAGATATGCTTGATTTGGAAAAGCAACTACTCGATCAGTATAAGTTTCATCAGGATGCGCAAATCCTTTCTGCCTTTGCAAATTATGCATCACATATAGCTGGTCTTGCTGTTACCGCTGCTGCAGGTGGTGCAACAGGAGGTGTCCCTGCCTCAGCAGCAGCTGCTGCGGCTATCATTCCAATATATGCTGAAACGGTTAGCCAAAGCGTGCTAGCAACAAGCCAATTTAAAATAAACACACTTTCACAATCAATCAGTATTGCACTACGCAATCGCGAATACCAACTACAGCATCAACTGGCAGAACAAGATTTAGAGATAGGTAATCAACAAATTAAACTAGCCAATGACCGTGTTCAGATTACCGAACAAGAGCAAGCTATAGCCGAAATTCAGTCGGAACAAGCCAGCGATACCGTTGTTTTCTTACAAGAGAAATTCGCTAATGTAGAACTTTATAACTGGATGAGCGGTGTATTACAGAGTATCTTCCGCTACTATCTGCAGCAGGCGGCTGCTATGTCAAAGCTAGCTGAAATACAGCTGGCATTTGAAAGGCAAGAGCCTTTATTCGGTGTTATTAAAGACGACTATTATGAATTGCCCAATTATGATAGTAATGATTCGGCAAGCGGTGACTCTGCTACGGCTGATAGACGAGGGCTGACAGGTTCGGCAAGATTATTGAGAGACATTACCAAGCTTGATCAATATGCTTTTACCACAGACCAGCGCAAACAACAACTCAGTATTAGTTTTTCATTATCACAAATTGACCCTTTTGCCTTCCAGCAGTTTAAACAAACGGGTATCTTAAATTTTGATACATCAGGTAAAGTTTTTGACCGACGTTTTCCTGGGCAGTATCTACGTCTGATCAAACAAGTTAGAGTATCAGTAGTTGCGCTAGTTCCTCCTGTGCAAGGGATCAGTGCTACCTTGACTTCTAGTGGAATATCTCGCGTAGTGATAGCAGGCGATGTATTCCAGACTGTTGCTATTCGCCGTGATCCTGAGTCGATAGCCTTTACCAACCCTATTGGTGCATCAGGTGTCTTTGAATTAAATCCCAATCCTGAAATGCTATTTCCCTTTGAAGGCAACGGTGTGGATACTAGATGGGAATTCCGCTTACCAAAAGCCTCCAACCCAATGGACTTCAATACCATTGCTGATGTGTTATTCACTGTTGAATATACTGCTTTGCATGATAGAAACTACCAGCAACAAGTACAACGAGAGCTTGACCCATACATTAGCTTCGATAGAGCTTTTAGCTTCCGTCAGGAATTCTCCGATGCATGGTATGATCTGCATAACCCAGAACAGACTGATACGCCAATGATCGTGAGTTTTGAAACCACATTGGCTGATTTTCCCTCTAACGTTAAAGAGTTAAGTATTACTAATGTATTGATGTATATTATTGCTGAAGATGACCTACCCGCTAAATTCGATAAAGCTAAGCTCGATTTCATCCAAGATGGCAATACCTCAGGAGGTGTAGCTGCATTACCGACTGATGGAGTGATTCGTAATGGAGGAGGCTGGATTTCAATAGGTGGTAGAGTACCAGAAGGGAAATGGACATTGGAATTTCCTAATGAATCCATTGTTAAGCAGCTATTTGAAGATGAGAAAATTATTGATATTTTGCTGGTTTTAACTTGTGAGGGTGAGCTACCTAATTACCTCGTGTAATATAGCTTCAGAAAAGGTTTTCTATGGAGCGGCAATACAGTATTAGCATTCCTTAAGCTTTTGTTGAGGTAGTGCATGCTCAATTCGCCCTTTTCGCTATCGTTAGCTATTAGATAATGTGAAGCAAAATCATACTAAGTAGGCTAGCCACATGCGAGTCAAAGGTTCTGAGCGTTTTCAAATGTCAATCTTAAGTCAGGTAGTTGAGCACGTATCTCAATAAGGGTATCTAAAACCCCTTTTATTCATAATAATATTATTTTTTAAATGTGTACATCTAACTACCTGTATCCATGAAGTTTTATATTAAATAAAACAATATTTAACCATGCGTACCACGAATAGGATAATCATTTTCTCGAATAAATGATAAACCGTTGGCAAGCATTTCAAGCTCAGGTCTAGCAAATGGAGCGTTTGAGATATCAATGATTTGAATCTCGCCTTTAGCGTTAATAATGAATACCCCAGGCTCTGCAAAAGGATGATCGGTCTCTTTTTCTGAACGTGGGTTAGAGATATACAGCCCAAGCTCATTCATCTGCTCAACGGTTAAGCCATAAGCCATCGGGAAGTTGATATCCTCTAGCTCTTTTAAATGCTCTTGCAACTGCTGTTTGCTATCGCCTGATATAGCTAGGATATCTACGCCTGCATCAGCAAATGAGGATTTAACTTTTTCTAACTGATTGAGGTATTTAGTACAGATCGGGCAATGCTTACCGCGATAAACCACTACCAATTTCCAATCATGGTCGTTTTCAGGTTTGCCTAAGGTTGTCATTTCGCCACCAAGCATTTGTACTTGCATGTCAGGGAATTGACTGCCGGCCTTAAGTTTTTGAGGGTTATTTGATTGCATAGTTCTATCCTTTGAAGTTTGTGTTGAAGTGATTTACGTTAAAGACCTAATGATTAAATTAAGTTTTAACGCTTGGTAAAATAACGAGTATTTTTAGCGAATAAATTTGCCGTAAGTCCCTATTAGTTTTGATACTTGTCAATAATCTTATCGCTCAGCGTAACCAGATCTGAGGCCATAAAGTCTGGTGTTGGTACGTTGGAGGCGGGCAACATAGCATTATAAGGACGCTTGAGAAATGCCCCTTGGCAGCCAGCAGCTTGCGCGCCAATCGTATCCCAAAGATGACAAGCCACTAGGCACAAATCTGACATTTCAACAGCCAGCTCATTAGCTACCATCTGATACGTCTCAGGCGCAGGTTTGAACTTTGCAACCTGCTCAACGCTAAAAGACTGCTCAAAAAATGCGCTTAAGCCAGCCTTCTCTAGCGGTGTAGGGGCGGCGCTGGGTGCTGAGTTGGTCAGCGTCACCAGTCGAAACCCTGCGTCACGTAGTTTGGTCAAGGCTGGTATTGCATCAGGATGAGCAGGCATTTTGCTCATGCGCTCTTTTAACTCATCGATATCGTCATCTGTCAGCGTTACTTCATGGATATCAGCTGTCATCTGTAACGCACCGACGCCAAGCTCACCAAAAGGCGTATAAAGTCCTGACAAAGTCATGGTCTGCGAGTAAAGCACCAATTGAGCAAACCATTCCCTTAACATGTGCTTGTCACCGAACAGGCGAGCAAATAATGGTTCAAGAGTGGTAATGTCGAGTAGCGTCTCATTGACATCAAAGACGATAATTGAGGGTGATTGGTTAGAAGACATAAAAGATCCTTTTTTAGTTGTTGCTATTAGTACAGTCTAACTTTAACTAGACTTGAAAGGTTGTACAAGATAAAATTGAGCAATCACTCAAATTAATTTTATTTTCTAAATTTTGCTGTATTTAATAGCAGCTCTGCACATACTGAGTATTAGGATTAGACATGTCACGCACCGCACTTTACAACCGACAAGAATCTTTAGAACGAGCTTTACAGCTTTTTTGGCAAAAGGGTTTTCATGCAACGTCTTTAAAAGATTTAGAAAAAGCACTCGACATGCGTCCAGGTAGCATTTATGCCGCATTCGGTAGTAAAGATGGCTTGTTTCAAGAAGCACTGGATTATTACGCACAATCCTCTTTAACTGAGCTTGAACGTATACTGTCCAATCATCAGTCGCCATTATTGGGATTAGCCGCTTTTATACGCCAGCTTGGCGGTATCCGCGATAAAGACTTGCCTAGTCAAGCTTGTATGCTGGTCAAAAGCTTACTTGAGCTTGGCGCACGTGAACAATTAGCCTTAGATAAAGTCGAAAAACTATTGGCTAGCATGGAGGCGCGTTTTGCCGAATGTTTTATAGAGGCGCAGCGTCTAGGTGAGCTGGACGATACGCTTGACGCGAACAGGCTGGCACGTCGCTTGCAGGCAGAGGTCATGGGTTTGCGTGCTTTTGCTCAGCGTGATGTCGAAAGCCAAACGGTGCATCAGCTGGCAGAGGACATGGCGTTATCGATAGAGAGCTTACGTAATAATGAGTCCGTTAACTAAGCGTAGTCTTAATAAGCGCGCCTTGTGAGTATTTGGCTAGAACCATGAATATTAACGCTTATATCAATACAGAAACTTATTCGTATTATGGACTAAAGCTTTATTTCGGCATATCTGCTAATTGCTGCAAGATACTTTTGAAGTTCTCAACCCCTTGTGCACCACTAACCATGTGTTTTTGGTTAAAGATAACAGAGGGCACGCTTTGAATACCTTGCTGACGCCACTGTTGTTGGGCTTGACGTACTTCTTCTGCAAAGCGCTGATCCTTTAATACTGCTACCGCTTCGCTACGATCTAGCCCAATCTCTGCTGCAATATCTGCCAGCACTTCTTTATCAGAGATATTACGACCATTAGTAAAGTGAGCGGCGAACAAGGCTTGCTTTAGGTCGTGCATGCGACCTTGCTGATCTGCCCAGTGCAGCAGCTGATGCAAATCAAAGGTATTATAGGTGCGAGTCTCTTCGGTGAAATTAAAATCAAAGCCAACCTCGCGACCAGCCTCAGTCATTCTTGTACGGCTAGCATCAGATTCTTCTCTGCTTGAGCCGTACTTCTCAGTGATATGCTCACGCAAGTTCTGACCTTCGCTTGGCATATCAGGATTTAACTCAAACGGATGCCAGTGAATTTCATGCTTGGTATTGGTTTGCTCAAGCGCTTGTGCCAGTTGGCGATAGCCGATGACACACCAAGGGCAGACCACGTCCGATACAATATCTATGCGCAGTGGCTGCTCTGATGATAACTGCTTTAAATGTTCCATATGACCTCTCGTTAGCTATTGTTTATAATTTTAACTCACAAAACTTCTGCGTGTTAGCCTAGGTAATTAGTCAGCCTTGTGCCATTCGAACTTTTGGAAAGGCTTATCGATTGGCGTGTTGGCCAAATGGTTGGTGTAGTTACTCATCACTTTTTGCGCGGCAGCAAGGACGACTTCTAAAATCTGGCGCTTGGTGAAGCCTGCATCCAAAAATGTTTGTACGGCGTCATCATTAACGTTACCACGATTACGGACGACAGAAAGCGTAAAGTCACGTAGCGCTTCTAACTTATCAGTCGGTAGTGGGGTCTCATTACGTAACGCTTCGGTAATCGCGTCATCTACTTTCATACTTTTGGCAATGCCAGTATGCGCAGGCACGCAGTAATGACAAGCGTGCTCAACGTTGATGGTTTGCCATACAACGGTAACTTCTTCATCATCGAAGCTACTGTCTAAAAACAATTGATGTAGACGTTGATAACCTTCAAGTAAGCCCGGTGCTTCGGCCATTACCGCATGTAGATTTGGAACCATGCCGAAAGCATTGATAGAAATATCAAGCAGCTCTTTGCTATCTGCTGGTGCGCTCTGTTTGTCATGTAAAGTAAATTCAGTCATGTAAAAACCCTTATTATGGTTGTTAGTTAATTATTTAATGGTTATTAAAGTAAGCTAGCCCAATCTACTATAGACATAATATTATATTTGAGCGATTGCTCAAATTTATAGATGATGCTTGCCTACGTAAATCAACTGCAACTACTATAAATGATTTTGAGCGAACGTTCAAACTTAAATGAGTGATTGCTCAATTATAGTTACAAATCAATTAAGTGACGAATCAATTAGCTTATGAACCCAGTACTTTTCTATTGAGTACCTTTCTATTGAGTGCTTTTCTATTCAGTATTTTTTTCTGCCAAGCGGTCTTTAGCAGATTTGTCTTCAGCAATACCTGATTTCCAATAAGAAAAAGCGTATAGCTCATCTTTTGACCAGTCGAGCTCTTTTTTTAAATAGTGACGGATGGCTTTAACTGATGAGAACTCACCAGCAACAAAAGCAAAACGTCTTTGTTCTATCGTTGGTAGGGTAAGGGATTTGACGCTATTGGCTAACTGACTGCCTTGAATAGGATCAGGATTGTGTAGCCACATCATCTTGATATTGGCTGAGGTTAGTAAGTCTTGCTGGTCTTCTTTATCATGAACTTCGATGATACATTGACCTGTAGCGGTGTCAGGCAAACTTTCCAGTATGGCGCCAAGCACAGGTATAGCAGTCGCATCGCCAACCAATAAAAAGTGATCTGCTGCAGGATAGAGCGGTTTGTTTTTCGGTGCCATTAGCACAGCGAGTTCATCACCAACTTGAGCATGAGACACCCAGTTTGAGGCGGGAGCCTCATCACCATGTGCGACAAAATCAATCCAGATATGTTGTTTTTCAACATCTACGCCGCGGTGGGTATAGGTACGCTTAGTAAGGTTTTCAACGTCATCTATATCAAGTGGTTGGGTTTTATCTTTCGGTATTAGTATTTTATTGTTTGCGCCAACAGTCATAGTAGCAATGTTATCGATGGTATCTGGCTGCCCTGATAGATAAATACGGATGTAGTGCGGGGTAATGATCTGTTTATCTGTAACGGTCATTACTTCTCGTACTGGTCTTGGACTGATTGTGTCGATTGTAAGGTCGTTCATACCTGTTATTCTTTAATTTAGTGGCGGCTAGCGCCATCTGTTGTGTCATCAGAGAGTGCTGCACTTTTTATCATATTACGACTAATATTCAAAAATAATGCTAGGTCATCACTGTCTACATTTTGAGTAAACTGATCTACGACCCATCTCTCTGCTGCCTGAAGCTTGACCATCGCTTGCTTACCTTTGGTAGTGGGCTGTAGTAGTTGACTACGACCATCAAGCGGATTGTCTGTCTTAAAAATGAGTTCTGCTGTGACCAAGTCATTCAACGCCCGCGTAATTTGGGCTTTATCACGCTGCATGCGTTGAGCAATAGAGTGTGCTGTACTCTTTGAATCATGACACACACCTTTTAGAGTTCTAATGTGAGTCACGGATAAATCAAGCTTTTGCTGGCGAATGCCTTCGAGCAGTAGATTAGTATAGGTATGCATTAATTGATGTAAGGTTTCACTAAGGGAGGTGTCAGGCTCGAGCATAAAAGCTCCTTAATATAGTTGATATTAGCAACTATATTAAATAAGGTTGATAGTGTCAACCTTTAATGTGAAATACTCTGTACACATTCGATTAAATATTCCTTTACTGCGTTAAATAGTGGATCAATTAACCGTCTTTCAGGACAAATCAAATAGAGCGGATAGGGGGCAACTTGCCAGCCATCTAACTCAATCTCAAGCAGTCGGCCTGTTTTTATATCAGCTGCGACATCTAACCGTGACTTTAGCGCTAAGCCATGCCCCAATATTGCCCAGCGTCTGACTACATCACCATCTTTGCTACGTCGATTGCCCGATACTGCAACATTGATTTGCTTACTTTCTCGCTCAAACGTCCAATCGCTAAAGTATTTATCATTGTGGCCAA
The DNA here is from genome assembly GCF_055699795.1 of Psychrobacter sp. M4. Lineage (NCBI taxonomy): Bacteria > Pseudomonadati > Pseudomonadota > Gammaproteobacteria > Moraxellales > Moraxellaceae > Psychrobacter > Psychrobacter sp. M4. Next base: position 1,666,622 of record NZ_CM146740.1, read on the forward strand.
GACAGAGACAATTATGCTCAGTCAAATCTTTTGGTGTCTTTGGTTCGCCATATTGAGCTAAATATTCTGGCGCGGCACAAAGCACGGGACGATTGTCCAAAACGATGGGCAATGCTACCAATGAAGAGTCTTTCGGGATTCCATAACGCAGTGCCAAGTCAATCTGCTGTCCATATAAATCCACATGACCATCAGAGACATGCAACTGCAAACTCACTTTAGGATGAGTATCCATAAACGTATCAAGCAAGGTAGCACCCAGTTGCGCCCTAAATCTGAAGGCGCTGACAACCTTATCGTACCGGTTAGCTCAGCATTATTATCATGCAGTCCCGCATAAGCATTATCCAAAATTCCCAGCGCATCCTTACAGTGTTGCAAAAACTGTTCACCCTTGCTGGTTAAGCGTAGCTTGCGTGTCGAGCGAATAAATAATACGGTATCGATATCATTTTCTAAGCGTTTAATAGAGGCACTTACTACTGCTGGCGAGAGGTCCATATGACGCGCACATGCAGACAAGCTGCCCATCCGTGCTGTCTCTATAAAAATACGTAAATCTTGTAGGTTTTTCATGATTTCATCTTGTTGAGATATTTAAAATGGGAATATCTAAAACTAAATAGAATGGCTTGGTTGGTTATTTTATTGTCTTAAATATAACAAATAATAGCTTAAATGACCGTTTAAAAATCAGCCACTTTCAAAATAATATTGAAAGTGTTTTCGGGTATAGCCACTGTTTGAATCACAACACTTTCATTACAATGGGCGCTATTACGATGGATAAAATAGAACACACATCCAAAATTTAAACAGTAGCTTAACTAACAACTCAAACAATAAGGACAGCTCATGACTAAGACTATTTTAATTACTGGCAGCACTGATGGCATTGGCAAATTGACGGCTTTAAAACTGGCAGAAGCTGGGCATCAAGTGTACTTGCATGGTAGAAATGCCGACAAACTTGCCAGTGTCATTGCAGAAGTCAAAGCGGTAGCGACAGACGCAGCAGTAGATAATATCGACGGGTTTGTGGCTGATTTTTCTGATCTAACCGATGTACTCAAGATGGCAGCAGAAGTGAACGAAAAGCTGCCAAAGCTTGATGTACTCATAAACAACGCAGGGATTTATACAACCGCATCGCCAACGACCAAAGACGGATTGGACGTACGCTTCGTGGTCAATTATCTAGCGCCTTACGAGTTAACCAACGCCTTATTACCACTGCTTAAAAAGTCTGATAAAGCTCGTATCGTAAATCTAAGCTCAGCGGCTCAAGCTCCCATATCATATAAGGCATTTGCAGGACAAGACAGTCTCGCTGATAAAGATGCCTACGCTCAAAGTAAGCTGGCACTAACGATGTGGAGTATGGATTTAGCCGACACAGTTGCGGCAGATGACATCAATGTAATCGCTGTCAATCCAGGCTCGCTATTGAATACAAAAATGGTTGATGAAGCTTATGGGCAACATTGGTCATCAGCAGATAAAGGGGCAAATATCCTAACTGAACTTGCCATCTCAGATGAGTTCGCTGACGATACTGGTAAATATTTTGATAATGATATTAAAGATGGCGTCCATGGTGACGCAAGAGGGGCGTTCGGACAACCGCATGCAGACGCTCTAAATAAAGAAGCCATTGCAGAGCTTGAACGTCAAACTCAGACAGTATTGCAGTCTATTTCATAATAGCGACAAAAGCTGCACCAGTAACGTCATCCTAAAAATAATTTTACTCTAAGCATTACCACATTCAATCCATTTATCATCAGGAATAAAAACGATGCAAACTATAAAAGCCATTGGCTATCAAGACAATTTACCTATCGATAACGAACAAGCACTACAAGATATCACTCTTAATAAACCTACTGCTTCAGGCCACGACATATTGGTTGAAGTTAAAGCAATATCCGTCAATCCAGTAGATTATAAAATCCGTGCATCGCGTCCTGCACCAGAGGGTGAGTATGCTGTTATTGGTTGGGATGCTGCTGGTATCGTAACGGCTATCGGTGAAGAAGTCAGTCTGTTCTCAGTAGGAGATAACGTTTATTACGCTGGGGATTTGACTCGTTCAGGCAGCAATGCTGAGTATCAGCTCGTCGATGAGCGTATCGTTGGACACATGCCGACATCGTTATCATTCGCTGAGGCGGCTGCCTTACCACTGACTACTATCACTGCTTGGGAGATGTTGTTTGACCGCTTGCAAGTGCCTGTTTCTGATAGTTCGACGGATGAAAACGGTAATGATGAGAATACTAATGACGTTTCAGTATTAGTGATTGGCGCAGCGGGTGGGGTAGGATCAATATTAACCCAACTATTAAAATCTCAAACAACAGCCACCATTATTGGTACTGCTTCAAGAGATGAGAGTGTACAGTGGCTCAAAGATTTGGGCGCGGATCATGTCATTAACCACCGCAATCCTTTGTCTGATGAGCTGCAAAAAACGGGCATTACTGAAGTAGACTATGTCGTGAGTCTCAATAACACCGAAGAGCATTATGAAGAAATTATTAAATGCTTAAAGCCCCAAGGTAAGCTTGGACTTATTGATGATCCAGCAGCATTAGATGTCATACCGCTTAAAACCAAAAGCTTAAGCCTACATTGGGAATTTATGTTTGCCCGCTCAATGTTTAATACGCCAGACATGATTGAACAGCACCATTTATTGAATGCTGTGGCAAAATTGATTGATGCCGGCGAGATTAAAACCACAGTTGCTCATAATCTTGGCATTATCACAGCCGAACATTTACGCAGTGCGCATCAGATGTTAGAGAATCGTCAAGCACATGGTAAAGTGGTATTAGAAGGCTGGCCTGTGTAAAGCGTTAAGTTATATGGCTTTTAGTACTGTGGAGTCTCTAGCAGGTTGATCTTTGCCTACAAAGTTTACTCGGACAAGCTTGATTCAGGTTTTGTAGGCGAAGTTTTATGTTTTTAAGTATTATTGACTGAGCTCTTTTAGGGCTAATAAAGCCTGCTCTGCTTTTTCAGCTGATACAAAAATATGGTCATGGTAATAGGCAGCGATCACATTGGCGCTAATACCTTTTGTGGTCAGTACGGTTGATACAGCTGCCGTCAAACCTACAGCTTCAAGGCTTGAATGAATCATTAAGGTTATTTTTCGAAAAATGCTTTCGTATTTCAGACCTGCTTTATCAGCCTGATCCCTGGTTAGTACCAAAGTTAAGCCCTCTGATTCTAAAAACGTGGCAATCGGCTTTAACTCTATATATTCAGACAGCTCTCCTGAAACCGTACAAAACACGAATTTGTCTTGAGTAAGTTCAGGCTTCATCGAAGCAAGTAGCTGATCTAATTCTTTGATTCCTGACATGGAGTTTTCCTTATTTGTACTCTAAGCTAAACATGCCGACAAAAAAACAATCTTCTTTATAAATTAGGGTAGAAAAGTTGGATACCTCAAACTTCCTATATCTAGTAGAGAAATTATTGATACCAGATATCATTATTATTTTTAAACCAATTCATATTTTTAAACTAGCTTAGATAATTTTAAATACCTTCACAATATATAATAATTCAATCATTTTTATGCTAGTTTAATTCATATGTCAAATTTGAGGATAAGATAGATACAATAGGCAAGATAGTCAATTCAATCAGTTTAATAGATCATTTAAGACAGCTATCAAAAAACATTGAACCGCCCAATTATTGTCGGAGACTCAGCAATATGAAAGAATACGATAATAAAAACACGAAATGACACCCCTAAGATTAAAGAGTGTGCTGGTTGAAGCAGCTGAACCGTTCCAACTATATCGGAGGTAAGTTTACTTTAGTAATTAACCCGTATTGCGTAAACCTGCTGCCAAAGCATTAATACTACGGATTAGTGGATCCTCAACCTCAAGCTCACCATGATCGACGGCGCCTGCAACGTCTTTTTGTCTGGCACGTTTTAACAACTCGATTTGTATATAGTTAATTGGATCTAGATAAGCGTTTCGCCATTGTAGTGAAGCAGCAAGATTTTGCTGATTAGATAATAAAGACGTTTGATTAAGCAAAGAGTTTAAACCAGAATAGGTCAGATTGTGCTCATCGATGACCGCTTTCATAATCTGTTCGCGCAAAGTCTCATCTTCACATAACTCACTATAGGCATGAGCAATATTCATCTCAGACTTGGTAAAAGCCATCTCGATATTACTAATAAATACGCTAAAAAATGGCCAGCGATTATTCATCTCCTGCATCAACTCTTCTTCCTCTTTGACGCTCTGTAACGCACTGCCGACGCCATACCAAGCAGGTAAGGTAAAACGCGCTAATGACCAACCAAATACCCAAGGAATGGCCCGTAAAGTGGTTTTGCTAGGCAAGCCTTTTTTACGATGCGCTGGACGTGAGCCAATATTTAATAAAGAGATTTCTTGCACAGGGGTCACCTGTGAGTAGAATTTATAAAACCCTTCAGTATGATCAGTCAGTTTACGATAACGCTGCTCACCAGCATCTGCCAAACGCGCAAACAGCGCTTCATAATCTGACAGCTCAGCGGGTTGCACAACGAATCTGGTAGAGCAGGCTTTCAATGTACCAGTGATGGCCATGGTCAGCTCAAATACAGCGGTATCGGTGTTGGCATACTTGGCATAGAGTACTTCGCCTTGCTCAGTTACTTTAATTTCTCCATGCAATGTACCTGCTGGTTGTGCGGCGATCGCGTTATGCGTCGAACCACCGCCCCGACTCACCGAACCACCACGCCCATGGAACAAGCGCGTTTTGATACCGTATTCCTCAGCGATACGATTGATAGTTTGCTGCGCACTATAAAGCTGCCATGCAGAGGTAATGATGCCGCCATCTTTTGATGAATCTGAATAGCCAAGCATGATTTCTTGAGTGTTATCTGAGTGCTGAAGCAGTCCTCGATAGAGCGGATTATCCAATACGGCAGGTAATATCTTGTCAATATTTTTAAGATCTTCAATCGTCTCAAACAAGGGCGCAACTGGTAAATCAGCGGATAACTGTCCTGCCTCATCAACCCTGCACAAGCCTGCAAACCGCATTAATAGCAGTACTTCCAATAATTGACTGGCGTTATTAGTCATCGAAATAACATAACTGCCAAAAGTCTCTTGTCCGACCAGCTTACGTAATGTCGCCACTGAGTTCATCAGTGCCAACTGTTCACGTGTTTTATCAGTCAAGTTATCGGTATAGATGAGCGGTGTACCAGGCTTTGCAAGCAAACGGGTCAGCCACTCTTGGCGCTCACTTTCACTCAAGGTTTGATAATCTGGCAGATTAGAGGCACTGGCAAAAATATCGGCAATCACCTCACTATGATAAGACGACTCTTGACGGATATCGAGCGCGGCTAAATGAAAGCCGGAAGTTTTTACCAGACGAATCATATCGAGCAATAACCCATCGCTATGAGCAGTGTCATGGCCATTCACACTCTGACGAATGATGCGTAAGTCTTCTAACAACTCTTGTGGGTCGGCATAGGCATCTTTTTTAGCGTCACTATCACTGCCTTTACTTTGAATAAGGCGATTAGTAGCGTTAACTTTAGTAAGGATTAAGGAGAGTAATCTACGATAAGGCTCATTGCCATAATCATCGAGATTGTAATCAAAGACTCGTCTGTCGAGCTCATCATAACTTTTGATTTTGGCATAGACCTCAGCTGACACCGTCACAATTGTATCGCTATGAATGAGCTGGCGGCGCAGTTTTTTGAGCAGTACTTGATAGTGACGTAGCACGGTATCCGCATGCATTAGTACGGCAAGCTCGGTGGTCTCAAAAGTCACGAATGGATTGCCATCTCTATCACCACCGATCCAAGAGCCAAAGCTCATAAACGCCGGCAATGGGTTGTCTGCTAGCTCTGGATAGATATCGATAATGGCTTTTTTAATATTACGATAAACCTTGGGAATGGCATTAAATAAACTGGCATTAAAATAGTGTAAACCATTATTTATCTCGTCATAAACCAAAGGCTTACGCGTACGCACCTCATCAGATGACCATAACAAATCAATCGTTTGCGCCGTTTGTTCTTTCGCTTGCTCGTAGGCAAAACTGTCTTCATTAAGATTATTTAAAGCATCGCTATGAGTAAACAGACTTTGCAAGATATTCATTGTCGTACGGCGACGAGCTTCAGTAGGATGTGCGGTAAATACAGGAATAAATTTGAGTTGATCAATGAGCTCTTGCATTTGGGCAGGTTCAATATTGCGTTCACGACATTCAAGCAGCGTACGACGAAACGACCCTTCCCAGCTGTGCTCCGATTGCATACGCAAGGCTTGGCGCTGCTCACGTAAGTAATTTTCTTCAGTTAAATTTGCTAAGAAAAAGTAGATAGAAAAGCCACGTATGACGTTTTTTAAGGTTTGATTGTCTAAAGAAGCAATGAAGTCAATAAGCTCCTGCTTTTTTGCTTCATTAGGCTCGCGGCGTTGCTGGATAAAACCTTTACGCAGCGTTTCGATGGTATGTACCGTCTGTTCACCAGACTGGCGAGAAATCGCAGCCCCTAAGAATGAACCTAATAAGCTCGTGCGCTCACGTAATACGTTATTATCTATCATCATCCTTGACCTTTTTAGAATTAATTAGCATCTTTGTTTTGTGAGTAACTGTGATTATATTATGTTGCTTGGAATTTTTAATAGCTTTAATAGCTTTAATAGCTTTAAAGGCATAAGTTTTATTGGCAATAAAGTATGCCGCATTCACTATAGAAAAATTATAGCAAACCTAATTCTCGTGCAATTGCTACGGTCTCTGTTCTGCTATTTGCGCCAAGCTTGGCGTAAATACTGCGTAGATGGGTCTTTGTAGTGGTTTCAGAGATAAATAAAGTCTCAGCAATCTCTCGGTTGCGCATACCTTTAGCGAGCAACTCTAAGGTTTGTAATTCTCTTTTGGTAAGCGCTTGTATAGGTTGACTAATATTTTTAGTATCAATAGTGAATTGAAAGTCGCTAAGTTGACTTAAAAATTTTCTACAAATAGATAGGTCATCTATTTTGTCGCTGTTCTTTTGCAGCCAAAGTGTTATCAGTCCATCAATACTTGACCCTTCATCTAAAAATATCCTGACAAAGCCTTGCTGACTGGCAAAACTCAACGCGTCAGTTAATACACGCATAGCAGGATTGGTTTTATTTAAAGCAAATAGGGCGCTACTAAGTAGAATCTGAATTTTTAGTGCTCGCCTTAGACGTCCATCTGCTTGCGCCGTTTTGAGCGCGCGTTTGAGTTCTGTCTCTGCTTGCTTGACTTGCCCATCGCTAATCAATAAGCGCCAATGCATGACATCCTGTGATTCAATGTCGTGAGCCGGCCAAGCAAAGTTTGTCACATTGTTTGGAATGTGCATCTCTTTAACTTGAGCTAAGGCAAGTTTGGCCGCCCCTAAATTATCATTCAACCAATGAATGCGCGACTGCTCAAGCTTTACACTCATAATAACCCGTTTTAACCCAGTCTCAATACCAATATCTTTTAGCTCTTGCAAGTATAAATGTGCCCTTGTCATATCGTCATCAGCACTGTCATCAACATTATTAACGTTATTACCAACATTACTATCAACATCACTATTAACATTGTATCTAGATATTTTTGATAGCATGAGATAGGCTAAAATTAAAGAGTCAACGGTGCCATTTTCTCGAACGTAAGGCAGACATTCTGCCAATATATATTGGGCTTGCGTTAGCTTATTTTTTTCATAAAGCAGTTCGGCATAGGGTACGCCGATGACAGCTTTGCCACCAGGTATTGATTTCTCCCCTTTGATCCAGACTTGCTTATAGCTGCGCTGTAGGCGAAGTGCTGCTTGCTGCATTTGTCCTTGGATTAAGTCTATCCATCCTTCTAGAGCATCACATAAAGAGCGTATAAAAGTATTTTGCAGTTTTATATTTTGATGTAGGGCATTATTCATAATTTGCCGAGCATTATCGTATTTACCTTCAACAATGAGGCAATACGCCATAATACTAACTAGGACGCCATATATGAAAGATTGGTTTGGGTGTTGATTAATGTTGATAGTTGATAACAAGGTTTTAGTTTGTTCATAGCTTGTTGCGATTTGATCGGTCATCGACAACTGTAAGCACTGTAGGGCTAATATCTCTTCATATCTATCTTCTATGATAGATTGCGTGGACTTATTTAAAAAGTTGTCAATGACTTTTTGCGCCTCACTATGACGGCGATTGAGCACTAACACCCAACCATAAATTAGCTGCAACGACGGGTGTTGCTGAAACGAGCTTGGTGATAGCTTATCAAACCAACGTAACAAGCGTCTAAATCGCCCTTCTATAAGTAGCCCCATAGCGTATTTATTGAGTAAGCAGATGGCAGGCTGTTGATTAGGATCTTCTAGCAGATGTTCAATTGCCATGATAGGACGATTTTGCTGAAGATACCAGCTTGCTGCTCGATGATTTAAGACCAAGTATAGTTTTGGATCAACGGCTTGAAGATGATTGAGCAAGTAGCTAGAGAATAGATTGTGGTAGCGATATTGGCTATGGCTATTATCTGTAGGCGATAAAAATAGATTCTTTTGCGCCAAGAGTTTTAACTGAGCTTCACTATCATCAGTTTGCAAGACATAGTTGCATAATGAGGCGTTCAGCTCGCTTAAAATGCTGGTTTTTAACAGAAAATTCCTGTGTATATCGCTTAGTTTATTTAAGATGTCCTCAGCAAGATACTGGGCGATCTCAGTGTGAGAGCCTGAAAAAGTAGAGAAAAATAGTTCTGCATCTTGATGCTCACTCAAGGCTAATACCGCTAACTGAATAGCCGTTATCCAGCCTTCTGTTCGATCTAATAACACTTGTATGGTTTGCTCTCTAAATACTAAACCAGATATTTTTTCTAATAAATGATTCGTTTCAATAAACGAAAATAATAAATCTTTTTGGGTGATTTCAAGAAGATGGCCGTAAGAGCGTATACGTCCCAATTCTAAATTGGGTATTTGCCGAGAACCAAGAATGACTTCGCTGTTAGAAGGCAGGTATTCAATAATTTGTTGAATGTATTGCAATACGATAGGGCTATGGATGGTTTCAAAATTATCGAAGAAAATTCTTAAAGGCTGAGTACAAGACGAAAGCCTTTCGAGAAAACCTTGATAATTGATAGTATGGGTGTCAGATTGGAGAGAAGGTGAGGTATCCCAACTTGCATATAGATGACGAACCAGTCTTTCGATATCGTTATCACCCTTGTCTAGAGTAAGCCATAAGGTTTGCGATTCCTCTTGTAGGCAATACTGCCAGTATTGCGTTAGCAGTATTGACTTGCCATAACCAGCTGGTGCTTGTACCAAAATAACTTTAACACTGGACTCTTTATTGATTAAGGTGCCGAGCAATCTGTCACGATAGATGCACCTACTTGGTAAGGGAGCAGGTTGAAGCTTGGCTAAAACTAACTTGGGATGATATACCTCAGCTTCCTCCATCATGTCTCCTTCACAATTAGAATAGAGCGACCTCCAATTATATAAGCAGTTATATAAGTATTTTTATAAACAGTCGCAAAAAGTCAATGGTTCATAACAGCTATAGCTATCTAACCACTACTTTCAGCAGCTCGAATAGCAGTAATATGCTCTAAATGACTAAAAACTAAAGCCTGCTGATCCTTGAGCTCTCGTTTACGAATTAGCTTGGCAAGTTGTCGGTTCAAGACAGTGAGTTCTTGCTGTAGAGCAGTATGACTTAAAATGGGACTAGATTGCAATCCCTCAGATTGTGAATCAGGCGCGGGAGAGGAGCTTATAGGTTCATGTCCCAAGGTGCGTAGCAACTTCTGTAATTCGACAAGCTCCTGATAGTCTTGCTCGTCACCGTTATGCAATTGCCTTGCTGCAATACCCATCGCATTGGCAATCATAAAACCTGTCAGACGATGCTCGGCAGGTAAGGCCGGTATAATCTCTTTACGTAGTATCTCGCGTGCATATTGTAGTAGTGCATCCCCTTGCGGTAGTTCACGCATCGCTAACCTCCTTTTTTGTGTTTGGGTTCACATGTAAAGTCATTTTTAACATCTCAGCTTCTAGCTTAGGTACCATATGACCTGTCAGAGCCAGCTCAAGCGATAGCTCTTCACCAGAGTTGTGGCGCTCGGCTTGTTGGATCGCAATAACTGCCCAGTTTAGATGCGCCATGACTTCCCAATAATGTACCAAATCTTTGGGAATAGGCTGACCACTAACACCCTCATAACCTTGATAAAAGTCTTCGCGAGATCCTATGCCGCCAGCCTCTGCTGCATCATTCCCAAACCGCCAACACTTGGCGCAAAACCAGCCAATATCTTCTAGTGGGTCACTCCAGTCAGCAAATTCCCAATCTAAAATGCCGGTCAATCCTTGCTCATCCACCATATAGTTTCCGGTACGAAAATCTCGGTGGCATAAGCTTAGCTGCGTTTGTTCTGGCATAGTGTCCTCAAGCCAGCACAATACCCACTCAAGGGCAGGGTAGGGAGTAGGATGCTGATCCAAAAACGCCCGCGCCCGCTCAATCAATATTGCAGCGGCAGGCTTAGCAGGAACTTCTAAAAAAGGCAATCGAGGCTCAGGGGGACGAATAGCATGGATTTTAGCCAACTCACGTCCCAAGGTTTGCGCAAGCTTGCGCCTGTCGCCACCTAGACTATCATCCTTTGCCAAGCGATGCGCGGCAGCGGTGCCCTCAACGCGGCGCATGATAAAAAAAGCCACATTAAACAGTGCTTCATCCCCTTGCCAAAGAGGCTCTGGGACACAAACGCCGGCATCATACATGAGCTTAAATAATGCAAACTCGTCATCACGTCCATGGCTTATCGCTACCCCGCTTGGCGCATCTGCTCTCAATACGCCTTCAAGTTTGCCAGGCATATCTCCGCCTTCTATCATGGCATCAAAAGCCCAGTTTTGCTGAATCGCGCCGCCAGATAGTCGTTTTAAGTGCTCAACAGTAACAAGGGTTGCCCCTGTTTTTTGTTGAATGAAATCAGCAATCGCTTGCGTGGTAATCTCAATAGGTTGTTTTATCATAGTGTTACCGTCTTAGTGATTTATATACTTAGTCGTTATGTGCTTAGTCTTTGCGGAGGTTACAATGAGCTTACTAAATGACCACCGTCGATTGCCAGGGTAGCGCCAGTCATGTGGCGTCCAGCGTCACTAGCTAATAAAAGCAAAGGGCCATCTAAGTACTCAGGCAGGCCAAAGCGTCGACTTGGTATACGCTTACGTAATCGCTCACCAGCCTCGCTTTCCAAGAACTCTGCGTTAAGTTCAGTTTTGACATAACCTGGCAGTAGAGCGTTCACACAAATACCATAGCGTGCTAATTCGAGCGCCATGGACTTTGTAGCTTGAATTAATCCCGCTTTTGATACGCTATAAGGGGCTACATTGCCCGCTACGCGCTCGCCCAATATCGAGGCGATATTAATAATACTGCCCGTACGCTGGGCGGCGACCAAGCGCGATGCTCCCTCTTGCGCGACTAACCAGCCGCCTTTGAGATTGGTATTAATGACATTGTCCCAATCCTCTTCAGACTGCTCAAAAAAAGGCTTGGCAGTACTTACACCTGCATTATTAACGATAATACGGGCAGGATCGCCCATCTCTTCGATAACGTCAAAAGCTCGCTTGATACTAGCACTATCAGTGACATCTAAGCTAATAGCAGTGGCTTGAATGTTTTCTTGATGTAATTCGTCAACTAACTTAGATAGTTTTTCTATATTGCGTGCAGCTACAAATACCTCTGCACCTGCTCGTCCAAGGGTTTTGGCAAAATGTCGACCCAAACCACTTGAGGCACCAGTTATCAGGGCTTTTTTACCATGTAAAGAAAATAATTTATCATGCTCTATAGAAGGGCTCATTGGTTATCTCCTGCATAGAGTTGGGTTGGTGTACGTCCTTTCATAATATTACGTGCCATACTCCAGCGGTGTACCTCTGAGGGACCATCATAGATAAGAAAGCCGCGCATATCAGCAAAGATACGAGCCACGATGGTCTCATGGGTCACCCCTTGACCGCCCAGTACTTGTACACAGCGATCAACGACTCGCCAGCTGGCTTCTGAGGCAATCACTTTAGTGGCGCTCGAGTCATGTTTACCTAGCGCGCCTGTGTCTAAGACGTTGGCACAGTGCCAGATAGTTAGCCTTGCGATATGCAAGTCCATCTCATTATCGGCAATTTTAAAGCCTGTGCCTTCATGATCGCCCAAACGCTTACCAAATACTTCACGAGTACGGGCATATTCAGTAGCTACATCGTGACAACGACGGGCCGCACCTAGCCAGCGCATACAATGGGTGAGGCGAGCAGGGGATAAGCGCACCTGTGCATATTTAAATCCTTCGCCAACCTCACCTAGCACTTGACTAGCTGGTACACGTAAGTTCTCAAACACCACCACGCAATGCCCACCTGGGAAACAGCTGTCTAGCGCATCCATCATGCGTTCTATACGGATACCTGCGCTATCCATATCGGCTAAGAACATGGTCGCGCGCCCATCTTCGCCTTTTGCCATAATGATGGTAAATGCGGCGCCCTCAGCACCAGTAATAAACCACTTTCTACCATTGATGACATAATCGTCACCATCGAGTACGGCAGTGGTCTGCATCATCGTGGGATCGGAGCCTGCTCCAGGTGCAGGTTCAGTCATACAAAAACAAGAGCGAGTCTTGCCAGCAGCTAAGGGTCGCAGCCAGCGCTCTTTTTGCTCCTCGGTTGCCACTTCATGCAGCAAGTGCATATTGCCCTCATCTGGTGCAGCAATATTCAAAGCTACAGGGCCTAAAGGCGAGTAGCCCGCTTCTTCAAACAAGATGGCTTTATTCATATGATTAAGATCAAGGCCACCAAAGTCAGTACTCATATGACTGGAGAGCAGACCCGCTTCGCGGGCTAAAGCAATAAGCTCGTCTCGCAGCTCCTCGGTAGGTCCGTGAGAGGTGCAACGTGGGTCTTTTTCATAAGGAATAATCTTCTCGGCAATAAATGCGCGAGTTTTTTCTTGAAGGGCTTTTTGGTTGTCATCTAACATAAAGTTTGGCATACGAATCCTTGTCGCTGTGTTTAAAATAATTTTTTTGGGTTGTCATGTTTAAATCTGCTGACTGTTTATTTACATCATTTTAGAATAGCTGATTTGATTACATAGTTTTGAGGTCGTTAGGTTAAGAGTTGTTAGAGTAAAAGCTCTGTTGGTTTTCTGCCCTATCTATCAGCCATTTAGAAGGTGCAAAGCGCTGACCATATTTGGTTAACTGCTGACAGCGTGCGACAAAAGCTTCAATACCGATAGTGTCAATAAACGATAAAGGTCCGCCCGTCCAAGTAGGAAAGCCCAGTCCCAAGATAGCGCCTAAGTCGGCATCGCTAGGACTAATAATGCCCGCTTCAACGCAGCGCGCACTCTCTAAGGCTTGGATGTATAACAATCGATCGGCGACATCTTTGACATCCAGTTGGCTACTGGCAACAGGGTAAAGTGAGGCAAGTTCAAGCGCTAAGCGTTTGGGCTGCTCAGCGGAATAATCATAAAATCCTGCACCAGTTTTGCGACCTAGTCTGCCACTCTCGTTCATCAGCCTGATAATAGGCTGAGCGTGCAAGCGTAGGCGCTCAGGGGCGAGATTGTCTGCAATGGCTTGATCGACCACGCGTTGTTGTAGATCCAAAGAGACCTCATCGGTCACCGCTAAAGGCCCAATGGCAAAGCTGGTTTGAATAGCCGCATTCTCGATGAGGGCAGGAGCAATGCCTTCATTCAGCATGGCCATACCTTCATCAATATAGCTACAAAAGATACGGCTGGTAAAAAAGCCTGGGCTATCGTTGACCACGATTGGCGTTTTACGCAGTTGCTGCACAAAATCAAGCGCGTAGGCCAAAGTGGTCTTTGAGGTTTTGGGTGCCACAATGACTTCAACCAGCGGCATGCGCTCAACTGGCGAGAAGAAATGCAGGCCAATGATACGGTTTGGATGCTTGCTTGCCGTGGCAAGGCTAGCAATCGGTAGCGTTGAGGTGTTTGATGCCAGCACCGCGTCAGGTTTCAGATGCTTTTCAATCTGAGCAAAAACCTCAGCCTTGACGTCTCTATCTTCAAATACCGCTTCTATAACCATGTCACAGTCACTCAGCAATTGATAATCAGAGGTAGGATGAATGCGAGCTAATGTCGCTTCCATATCCTCTTTTGCTTGGTTTTGAGCTAAGCTTTGATCAATATTCTGAATAGGATGTTTTTTTGCAAGGGCTTTTTCTAGCTTGGTTCGGATAAGCGCTTTAGCTCGCTGCGTAGTTTCTTGGTTATTATCAATCAATACTACTGATATGCCTGCTACAACAGCAACTTGGGCGATACCTGCGCCCATCATGCCGGCCCCAATCACGCCTATTTTTTTGACTGTAAATTTATCAATGTCGATAGGGCGGTTGACCAATTTATCGGCTTGCCCTTTATTGACAAACTGGGTACGTATTAAGTTGCGTGAAACCGGATCGCTAAACAACTGACCAAAATATTTCGATTCGATATCTAATGCTAAATCAAACGGCAACAGCGTACCTTCGTACACCGCACTTAAAATGGCTAAAGGTGCTGGGTAATTGTCTTGGGTCTTTTTACGCAGCTTAACCACATTGGCATTAAAGCTACGACCCGCGTGTTCTGCCATGGCGCCAGCATTATTTGGAATGCTAAAGCCTTTTATATCCCAAGGCTGGGCAGGTGAAACATTATTGTTAATCCACTCTATAGCTTTTGGGATAAGAGTGTCCGGCGTTGCCAACTCGTCAACCACACCTAGTGCAAGCGCCTGTGCAGGTTTAAGAGGTTTGCCTTCGAGTAATAAAGGTAGGGCATGCTCAATACCGATAAGCCTTGGTAAGCGCTGGGTGCCACCGCCAGCTGGCAATAGACCAACGGTAACCTCTGGTAAGCCAACAACGGCTTTTGGATTATCGCTCAAGATACGATAATGACAGGCTAATGCCAACTCCAAACCGCCGCCTAGGGCTGAGCCGTTTAATGCCGCTACAAAAGGTTTGCCGGATGTCTCCATCCGTCGAAACAACGTATTTTCTTTGTCAAATAAATGCGTCGCTTCTGAGGCTTGCCAATCTTCTCTATATTGTTGCAGCAAATCTTTAAGATCTGCACCCACGATAAAGCTGGACTTGTTCGAGCTGATAATAGCCCCTTTTATACTATCGTCAGCAATGACTGTATTGATAGCATCTTCAAGATCAGCTACTAGAGCTGGCGTAAATATATTGACCGAACGCTCGGGCAGATCAATCTCAATCTGAGCAATACCGTCGGTAATCGTAAGGTTTAAGGTAGTCAAACGGGCGTCTTTAGAAATAGTCAAAAGGGTAGTGCTCCCATGTTTTTAAATGATCAATTTATAAACGCTCAATAGTTAGATACGCTCGATTAAGGTGGCCGTTGCCTGACCAGAGGCTGCGCATAAGGTGACAATAGCCGTAGCGAGTCCTTGGCGTTCCAGCTCATCGAGCACCGTACCGACTAGCATTGCCCCTGTCGCACCTAGCGGATGTCCGAGGGCAATAGCGCCACCATTCACATTAACTATGCTGTCATCAAGGTTGAAATACTGCATATAGGTCAAGGGAACGACTGCAAAGGCTTCATTTATCTCAAATAAATCAATGTCTGCGATAGTCATTTTGGCTTGTTTAAGGAGTTTTTCGGTGGCAGGTATCGGTCCACTAAGACTCAGCAGGGGCTCGCTGGCTATTTGAGTAAAATGACGAATGCGCGCACGCGGTTTTAGATTATTCATAACGCCATAATCAGCCGATCCTATTAATATAGCGCTAGCACCATCAACGATACCGCTCGAGTTTCCCCCAGTATGGATATGCTCAATCATCTCTAGCTGCGGATAACGCTGCTTGGCAATCGAATCATAACCAAGCTCACCAAGTCCACCAAACACAGGTTTTAGTTTAGCTAGACTTTCTATAGTGGTCTCTGGACGTAGTGCTTCATCTTTGGCTAACAATAATTGACCGTTGACATCAAGAACCTCAATTAGTGATTTATCAAAGCGTCCTTGCGTTTGCGCACGAGCTGCGCGCTGTTGACTTTGAGCTGCATAAGTATCTACATCGTCACGATTAAAACCATTTAAGGTGGCCATTAAATCGGCTGCGACGCCATTTGGCATATAAGGGAAATTGCGCAAAACCTGTGGATCACTATAACAAGCACCGCCATCTGAACCAATAGCGACACGTGACATAGACTCGACCCCGCCAGCGATGACGCCAGAGTTGATACCCGCCATGATACTAGCGACGCCTTGATTGAGCGTATCAAGAGATGAGGTGCAAAAGCGATTGAGCTGATAGCCTGGTACACTGCTACCGTAGCCAGCATCCAGAAGCGCTGAACGAGTAAGATCCGCGCCTTGCTCGCCAATGGGCATCACGATACCAAAGCCCACATCGTCTATAGCACTGGCATCAAACTGGTTGCGAAGATGCAACTGGCTTAGCACTTGGCTGGCAAGATTAATAGACGTGACCTCATGCAAAGCGCCGCTAGCACGACCTTTACCACGTGGCGTTCTGATGTGATCATAAATAAAAGCGTCATTCATAAAGGTATCCTAAAGGTGTACAAATAAAGTAGTTTTAACGAAAATCAGGCGCACGTTTTTCTTTAAAAGCAGCCACACCTTCTTTAAATTCAGGTTTTTCGATTAACACGCATTGACGTTGTCTTTCATAATCAAGCTGTGCTTCTAAAGTCATGGTTTGTGCGTGATGTAGCGCTTGACGTAGCTCTAAAGCGGCGTGTCTCGGCATTTTTGCTAATCGATTAGCAGTACTAAGCGCAACTTCCATCAGCTTATCGTCATCAACGCTTTGCCAAATGAGACCCCATTCTACCGCTTGCTGGGCACTGATTTTGTCACCTAATAATGCCGCCGCTGTGGCGCGTGCTAAGCCAATACGGCGAGACAACTGCCATGTCACACCGACATCAGGAATTAAGCCTAGTTTTGCGCTAAAAGTTAAAACAAGGGTGGCCGAGTTTGCTGCAATACTGATATCACCTGCCAGCGCCAAACCGACACCAGCGCCAGCCGCCACACCATTGATAGCAACGACAACCGGTATAGGCATATTGTACAAATCTTGAATCCAAGGGTTGGTATGGTCGCGCATGGTCGCGTTAAGTAATGAGCCTGCCGAATGCTGCTCATCACCGCCCGATAGCTCGTCGTTTAGCTCAGCACCGGCACAAAAGCTGCGACCTTCGGCCGTTAATATCATGGCTCGAATAGTGTTATCCTGGCGAATATCTGCTAGCGCTTGTCTAGCATCAACTGCCATTTGCTCAGTCATGCTATTTAACACATTAGGGCGATTGAGTTTGACGATAGCGATAGTGTCGCGTACTTCTACTATGATAGTTTCCATATGATCTGACCTTTAATATCGTTTAAGTGCTGCCAGTTAAGTGGTGCAATATAGTCCTATGATTCAATATGCGCTCAAGTCAACTTTAACTATAAGATTAAGGGCTATGACTGAGACCAATAAGCTGCACGTAGCTCGCTTTTTAATACTTTTCCAGCGGCAGATAAAGGAAATTCTGTACGAAATTCGATACTTCTAGGGCATTTGTAACCTGCAATCAAAGTACGACAAAAACTTATGACTTCATCTGTGTTCAAACTGTGCTTGTCTCTAACAATAATCATGGCATGCACTGTTTCACCCCATTTAGCATCAGGGATAGCGATGACGGCACACATCTGCACAGAGGGATGTGACAAGATGGCATTCTCAACTTCGGATGAGTAAATATTCTCTCCGCCGCTCACGATCATATCTTTGAGCCTATCAGTAACGAATAGATAGCCATCATCATCTAGATAACCGCCATCACCGGTATACAGCCAGCCATTTCGAAATACGTTTTCAGTCTCGGTCGGTTTATTCCAATAGCCCAGCATCAACGAAGGAGTCCGCACCGTAATCTCACCAAACTCGCCAAATGCACACTCCTCACCAGTACTAGGATGAACGATTTTTACCTCGCAAGTAGGGGTAGGTCGTCCAGCTGATTTTAGCTTCTGTCGTTTTTGCCCTTCTATAGTGTGACAAAATGCGGGCAGTACCGTGACTACAGGTGCCACCTCAGTCATGCCATAAACTTGCATAAACTGGCTATTGGGCAAAGCGTGAATGGCCTGCTTTAAGAGTGTTTCATCGATGGACGCTGCACCATAAACGATGTTGCGTAAGCTACTGAGATCATGGTTGGCAAAATCAGGGCAGTCTAATACCATTTGTAACATCGTCGGCACTAAAAAGGTCTCATTGACTTGCTCCTGTTCGATAGTCTGTATCACCAGCTTAGGATCAAAGTAAGGCAAAATAACTTGCGTAATTTGGCGCAAAGCTGACTGAAATAAGGTGGCAAGACCGCCAACGTGAAATAGAGGGGCGACGTGCATCTCGACGTTAATCTCTGGGCGCTGTGCCGCCGCAAGCGTGGATAACGCATTCATTAAGATTGCTTGATGCGACAACATGACGCCTTTTGGCTGACCAGTCGTGCCGCCAGTGTACAAAACAGCCGCCAAATCATTATCGCTGCGGTGGTTGTCTTCAATAGGCTCGCTTAGATTCAATAAGGTTTCATAATCATATGTGCCATCGGGAGCGCTATCCTCGCCGCAATAGATGACGATCTCAAGGCAAGGACTTAAGCG
The DNA here is from genome assembly GCF_055699795.1 of Psychrobacter sp. M4. NCBI lineage: Bacteria > Pseudomonadati > Pseudomonadota > Gammaproteobacteria > Moraxellales > Moraxellaceae > Psychrobacter > Psychrobacter sp. M4. Next base: position 1,685,483 of record NZ_CM146740.1, read on the forward strand.
TTTTAGATCATCAAGAATAGGGATGAAATTGTCATCAATAAAAAGAACTCGAGTATGGCAGTCTATTAAAGAGTAAGCGATTTCTTGACAGCACCAACGAGTATTAATAGGATTAATGACAGCGCCTGCCCAAAGGGTGGCATAAATAGATTCTATATAATAATCGGAGTTGGCTGCTAGCATACCTACGCGATCTTCCGTTTTTACATCGAACTGTTGCAGTACACCGGCAAGTTTGGCCACTCGGTCGATGACTTGTAAATGAGTGGTTCGGCGCTGCTTAAATACCGTGGCAATCTCTGTGGGTTTTTCACGTGCGGCTTTATGAATGACTTGGGTAAGATGCATCTGAGGACTCCATTTCCCTTAAACTGTTTACAGGCTAAATAATTTGCATATTAAGCCGTTTGTGGAATATCAGCTTCACCCATCACGTCAGCGTTTTGCTGATAAGTCGTCTGTCCACCAGCTTCGATATCGTCCGCTATCATATTGAAAGTCGCCAAGGTTTCTTGGATCTTTTGCTGACGATATTCAGGGCTATTATCTAAGATTTGCTTCTCATAGGCATTAGCAGCAGTAAATACTGGTATAAGAGCCATGGTCGCATTTTGAGTGACGCCCAATTGATCGGCGAGCTCATCCCCATGAATGACACGGCAGAAGCTATGCATCAGATCGATAGTGACATCGGCTGGCAAGCCAATGAACGGTGATAGTATATGACCAAGCGCCAAGAGCATTTTTTCGGTCAGGAGCTTTGAGTCTTCATTAGGCTCGTTAGAGACCATATCTAGCATCGCCAGCATTTTTTGTGCTGAGGCTTTGTCTTGTACCAAACGATAGTATTTTTCAGGAATACCGAGCAGTTTGGCAATGAGTTGCCAGAGATGATAGATATCCTTAAGCTCTTCATTACTATAAGTAATGCCGAATTTCTCTAAAGCCATAAAGGGAATATAGGTAAAGTCGAGCCACGTACGCATCATGTCGAGCTGATTGATCGGTTGTCCTAAAGTCTCAGTGTCCCAGCCTTTTTTGAGCAGACCCATGCGTACACGAGAATGTAGCAAGCGTACTTCTAAAGTATGAATATAGCCTTGATTGCCCGGCGTTAGACCATTAGGAACGAGAACATACTGCTTCCATAACGCTGTCTCAAGAATACGTCTAACCGCCATATCAGTGATATTGGTGGTTTGCGTAAGGACTTTGGCGATAGTCGGTGAACAATAAGTATGAGTCAAAGAACCTGGACCTAAAGAGACCGACTGCCATAGTGCGTTTACCGTTAAGTAGTTCTCTGCACCTTTGACCAGAGTGTTTTGATCTACCCAGTCAGGAAGTTGCTCAGAATCTTCTAAGAATGCTTTGAGGGCTGGCGCTGGATCACTGAGTGATGACAAACCTTCTTTGACGCCTTGACGGATGTCACTTCTGCTGCCTTTATCGCTACTCATTTGCTCGGTGATGACGCTATCAGCGATGGGATCAGCATCATTGGCCATATCAAGCATAAGCTGTAGCTCGTCTTCGCTATATTGGGATAAAAACGCTTCGCGTTTTTTGACACATGCTGGGCTAGCAGTAAGTAGGGTAGACATAACGATTTCCTTTCGTTAATGATGAGATGCTATTAGTTTGCTATTGTTTTTTTGTTTAGTAAAGAGGCTTAAAAACGATAACCAACGCCTAAGTAGGTTATAAAAGGATCAATATCAGTCTTCGTTTTCGCTGTGATTAATGTCTCGTTGGTTTGCTTGTCAATAACTTTGATCGTGGTATCACTATCGAGTTTTGCATAAGATAATGATCCGACCGCAAACCACTTATCATTCAAATCGTAAGTGGCGCCCAACGTTATGATAGGCGCAAAATCAGAACCACTATCAACGTCTACATCCATCGAACCATCAGCAGCAAGCTCTCCTATGGCTACGAAGGGGTTATTGGCTTTAAGCTGTTGTACCCGCTGACCCGCTATCTCCAAGTCATTGCGTATGCCGTCGTTCAATTCAAAATCATTAAAGTAGGCATACATAAATCCAACGCCTACATAGGGTCTTAATTTATCAACACCTGACTTGCCAAATTGGTATTGAGCTTCGACAACGGGCAGCCAGGCTCTAGCTGATGCTGCAACACCGCTACCTTGAGTGAGATCAGTGATGGGTAAATTATTACTTAATGCTTCACCGTTTAATGAGGCGTTGATAGGCGCAAAGACTTCTCCTTTGCCAAGAATATCTACTCTGGGAGGAATGCCACCTTTGATTTCAAACTTAATATTATCAGTGGCAGCATATTTAAAGATTAAACCTGCCGTATCCACGTCGTCAGCTTCAAGCCCTGTATTAGGGCTCTGCCAACTTTGCAAACCTGTGACATCCGTCAAAACTCCAGAGCTGCTCCCATCATTAATAACGGTAGAATTTTGCAGTGGATTAGCATCTCCTGTGGGATTGGCATGTAACCAGCCAACCGAGACAGAATAACGTTTGTCAGGAACTGTCTGATTGGCAAAGTAATCAGATACCGTACCAGCGGTTGCGCTATGGCTGACCGCAATCGCACTTACGACACTTAACAGTACAAAATATTTCATCGAAAAATCCTTTTTTGATGAGAGGGGCTGTTGATAGAATAAAGTCTACAAATCTGTTATTAAATGAATTTGTAAGTAGATAGAACGTTAATTTCTTTATGACAAACCAACTGGTAGCTTCGTTGTATGAAGCTTAATTTACAAAGATATTATTTGAGCTTTTGTCTTTAGGTTTTTTAACTACTAAGAGTCGTCTTACTAACGCTCTATCTTTACAAGCGCTCAATAATAGTTACATTGGCAAGACCGCCACCTTCGCATACTGTTTGTAAACCGTATCGTCCTTGAGTACGATTTAGCGAATGTAATAATGTGGTCATAAGTTTTGTGCCCGTTGCCCCTAAAGGATGACCCAAAGCGATAGCACCGCCGCTAATATTGAGCTTATCAGGATCTGCTGACATAGCTTGCAACCAAGCCAATGGTATGGGCGCAAAGGCTTCATTGACTTCGTATAAGTCGATATCGTCTATTTTTAGACCTGCTTTGGCTAAGGCTTTTTGAGTAGCTGGAATAGGAGCTTCTAGCATAATGACAGGATCGTGCCCTAAGACACTGATATGATGAATACGTGCCAATGGCTGGACGCCCAAGGCTTTTAGCCCGCGCTCATTAACGATGAGCATGCCCGACGCGCCATCACATATTTGACTAGCCGCCGCCGCTGAGATTCTACCGCCTTGTGTCATGAGTTTTACATTGCTAATGCTATCTAGGGAGGCGTCAAAGCGAATACCTTCATCGATGATATGCGATTCAATGTGACCGTCAGCGGTTGTAATTTCGATAGGGAGAATCTCTTTGGCAAAGTATCCAGATTCTGTCGCGTGAATGGCTTTTTTATGACTGTCCAAGGCAAACTCATCTAGCATCGATTTGGATAAATTATATTTGACAGCGATTTGTTCGGCACCGTCAAATTGGCTAAAGACAACATTAGGGTAATTGGCTTCAATACCTGAACTGACGTAATGACCTAGGCCATTTTTTTGCGGTAAATAGTGAGGCATGCCCATCGGTACACGGCTCATACTTTCGACACCGCCAGCAATGATTATGTCCTGCGTACCAGACAACACTGCTTGCACCGCAAAATGTAGCGCTTGTTGTGATGAGCCGCACTGACGTTCGACTGTGGTACCGGGCACGCTTTCTGGAAGCTTGGAGGCTAGTACTGCGCCTCGAGCGATATTAGTAGATTGTTCGCCAGCTTGACTGACGCAGCCTAAAATGACATCGTCAATAGTGGCAGGGTCAAAGTCGACTCGATCCACTAAGGCATTTAGAATTTGGGCAGCAAGATCAGTCGGATGCCAACCTGATAGGCGACCATTACGACGTCCTCCTGCGGTTCGAGTCGCTGCTACGATATAGGCTTCGGCCATGGAACCATCCTTGTTCAACAGTTTGCGAATTAAGTAGTTTGCGCGGTTTGATATGACAGTTGCTACTGTATGGACAGTAGTAGTCATTGCTATCAAAACAAGCAATTAGTTTTTTTAGTCAGTAATTAATCATCGCTTAAATTACCTTTAGTTCATATCGTCCATTTTGATGATATTTAAGTTAAAAAATGCTTACGCTAGTTTCCAAGTTTCCTTACTACTTATAACTAAAGCCGATAAAGGCCGATTCAGCTTATGTCAGTTGATGAAAACGCTCGTTGTTTTTTGCCATTGCTAGCATGGATTGGGTCGGTCTGTAGCAACCACCTAGGTTTTCATAGCGCTCACAGCGCTTAACAATCTCATCCAGTCCAATAATATCGGCGTACTTGAGCGGGCCGCCCCAATGACGCGGAAATCCTGCCCCCAAGATAAGACTCATATCAATCTCAGCGGCAGAGTCTGCCACTTTGTCTTCAAAACATAAGGCCGCTTCATTAACCATAGGTAGCATAAGCCGATCGATAATCTGCTGATCGGTAAAGGAGTGTTGCCCATTAGGTTGAATCTGCGCAATCAGCGCTTTGGTATCTTCACTAGGCAGTTTTTGCAGACGGCCTTTGTCATCCTTCTCATAGCGATAGAAGCCAAGGGCATTCTTCTGTCCATAACGCCCATTTTCAGCCATTAAGGCAATCACATGTTGCTCCTCGACTTGCATTCGCTCAGGGTAGCTTGCAGTAATAATATCGATGACATGGCGACTGGTATCCATACCAATTACATCCTGTAAGTAAGCAGGACCCATTGGCCAGCCAAAGGCTTCCATCACCTTATCGACTTGCTCAAAATCAGCGCCATCACGGATTAACTTGATAAAGCCAACGAACTGTGCGGTCAAAATACGATTGACTAAGAAGCCTGCGCAGTCTTTGACAACAACAGGTGTTTTACGCATCGTCGCGGCATAATTAACCGCGGTAGCGATAGCTTCGTCACTGCTCTTAGGTCCGCGAATAATCTCTACCAAAGGCATAATCGGCACTGGGTTAAAAAAATGCATGCCGACGAAGTTCTGTGGACGAGCTAAGTCTTCGGCCAAGTCCGCAATCGATAACGAGGAAGTATTGGTCGCGATAATAGTATCTTCACTGACTTTAGTTTCAACCTCTTTGAGGACAGACTTTTTAATCTTTAAGTTTTCGACTACCGCTTCAACGACAAATGCCACATCGTCAAAGGCATTAAAATCTAACGTAGGGGTGATGTTACTCAGTGCAGCCTTAGCTTTATCGTCGTTCATACGCCCTTTTTTGACTTGTTTGTCTAACAAGCCTTCAGCCTCACTCATACCCGCTATTAAGGCCTCATTAACGATATCTTTCATGACGACAGAGACGCCGCGTACTGCTGCGGTATAAGCAATACCGCCGCCCATGATACCCGCACCAAGTACTGCCATCTTATCGGCTTGGGTCAGGTTTTTAGTGTATTGATGGGTTTGTTTTTTGAGCGCTTGATCATTGATAAAGAGTTGTACCAGCGCTTGTGCCGTTGAGCTGGTAGCCAGTTCAATAAAGGTGCTGTTTTCTGCCAGTAGCGCTTTTTCGCGTGATATAGATTGACTTTGCTCAATCAGCTCAGTGACGGCTAAAGCGGCTGGATAATTAGGACCGCGCGCGCCAGCTTTGGCTTTTAGCTCATCAATGCTTTTATCGTCACTGTCGATAATCACAGCACCAAGCTTTTGCTGGCGCTTTTCTTGCCATGAGCTATCGTTTGCGACTTGCTGTAAGAGTTTTACTGCATCAGCGATCAAATCGTCAGCCTCAGCAGTAGCATCTATCGCGCCAGCCTCAACAAGCGCAGGAGTCTTAATATGCTTACCTGAGACAATCCAATCGATAGCTTTTGCCGCACCGACAAGACGAGGCAAACGTACCGTACCTCCAAATCCAGGCAAGATACCTAAGCCCACCTCAGGCAGGGCAGCTTGGGTGTCCGCAGTGGCGATACGATAATCCGTCGCCATCGCCAGCTCAAAACCGCCGCCGAGTACGAGCCCTTGCAGTAAAGACACCGTCGGTACAGGCAGATCTTCAAGTCTATTGAGAATACTGCCTTTTTCGCGATTGTGCGCGCCTAAGACCTCAGGGTCGCCTGCGAATAATTTGGGAAACTCATAGATATTAGCGCCGACAATAAAGTCAGATTTGCCACTGCTAACGATCACACCAGTGATAGCATCGCTGGTATCCATAGTATAGATGTTTGAGACACTGTCAGTGATCAGCTCCAGCGCTTGCTCTAACTCATTAAGGGTAGCAGCATCTAGGGTGTTAAATTTATTGGCTTGATTGTCAAAGCGTAATTCGACAATGCCATTATCGTGGCTGACAAGGCTTATGGATTCACCGTTAAACATATTTAAGTCACTCATAATTTGGTCAATAGAAGGTTTGAGTAATAAGTTGTGTTAGTAGGTTTTGCTACCAAGTCATACAAATTAATATGGCTTCACCTTATAGAATTTACTTCATCCAGCTTGAAGCGATAGTTAGGCGTTCTTCACACTCAGCGATGATGCGATCTATAAGCTCAGCACAAGTAGGGATGTCGTCGATGAGACCGACAATTTGTCCTGCGGTAATCACACCATTATCTACCTCTCCTGAATTAAGCGCCGCTTGACCACGAGCACCAGCCACGAGCGGACGAATCTCAGCAAACTCAACACCGCCATCACGATGCTCCATAGCGACGACTTCTTCTGATATGGCGTTTTTAAGCACGCGCGCGGTATTATTTAGCGTTCTAAAGATTAGACGGGTATCGCGCTCTGTGGCATTGACTAGCGCTTGCTTGATATCATCATGCATGGGTGCCTCGACGGTGGCGCAAAAGCGTGTCCCCATATTGATGCCTTCAGCGCCTAACACTAAGGCGGCAGCTAGTCCACGACCATCACCAATACCGCCAGAAGCCACGACAGGGATCGAGAGCTGCTTGACAGCAGCTGGAATCAATATCAGACCACCAATATCCTCTTCGCCTGGGTGACCGGCACACTCAAAACCATCAATTGATATCACATCGATGCCTTGACGCTCGGCCGATAGTGCATGACGCACGGTGACACACTTATGAATAGTAATTAAATTGGCTGCTTTGGCTTTTTCAATAAAAGTTTTTGGATTGCTACCAGCCGTTTCTAAAATCTTCACACCACTATCGATAATCGCATCCATATATTCATCGTAAGGCGGTGGATTGATAGAAGGTAAAATAGTTAAATTAACGCCAAAGGGCTTGTCCGTCATCGTGCGGCAACGTTCAATTTCTTTTATTAATGCTTCAGGGGTCGGCTGGGTTAGGGCAGTAATTATACCTAATCCACCAGCGTTTGAGACGGCAGCGGCCATCTCAGCAGTGCCTACCCACATCATCCCACCTTGAATAATTGGGTACTTGATATTGAGTAATTCGGTAATTCTGGTTTTCATAACGAATCCTTTCTAGTGTTTATTAATATAAATTGATAACAATTTGGCTAAGTTTTAATACGATGTCAATTCATCAATCTTGTAATGGATACTAAGTATTTAATTTAAGCTAAGTCTAACGTTGTGATAGTTAAAAGGATAAACTAGGTCAGCTTTCTCTCGTCAAGACCAAGACCGCGACCGATAATCTCAAGCATAATCTCATTGGCACCAGCAAAGATACGCGATACGCGTGCATCAGTGTATAGACGACTGATACGGTATTCATCCATATAACCTGCACCGCCGTGGAACTGTAGACACTTATCAACGACTTCACCTTCGGTCTGGGTGGCGAGTAGCTTAGCTTCTGAAGCAAGCTGGGCGGTCAATTCACCTTTGTTGCCTAGCATAACGCATTGATCAATAAAGCACTGTACCGCGTCAATTTGAGCGCGCAAATCTGCCATAGTAAAGCGGATATGTTGCAAAGCTCCCAAAGGTTTACCAAAAGCACGGCGCTCTTTAATATAGTCTAAGGTAATATCAAACGCCAACTGCGCGGCAGTAATAGAGCCAATGGCGACTTGCAAGCGTTCTATAGCGAGGCACTGGGTCATATAGTAAAAGCCTTTGCTCGGATCGCTCAAGACATTGTCTTTCGGAATACGCACATTATCAAAAAACAACTCCGCGGTATCTTGACCATGAAGCCCCATTTTTTTGAGCTTTTTGCCGCGATTAAAGCCTTCCATACCTTTTTCGACAATCAGCAAACCAATACTACGAGGGTCGTCCGAAGATGTGCGGGCAGCGACAATGACGACATCGGCTAAGATACCATTTGAGATATAGGTTTTTGCCCCATTTAAAACCCAATGGTCGCCTTTGTCCTCAGCTTTAGTACGAATAGCGGCTAAATCACTGCCTGCGTTCGGTTCTGTCATTGCTATGGCAAAAATACTTTCACCACTAACGGCTTTGGGTAGGTACTTTTGTTTTTGTGCCTCTGAGCCAAATTTATCAAAGTAGGGCGCAACGACCATGGCATGTAAGTTTTGATAAAAAGAAGGGTCACCATGATAGATATTTTCTTCATGAATGATTTGCTCGTAGCGTAAATCCTTGATACCTGAACCACCGTAAGCTTCGTCAGCCCAAGTCAATAAATAACCAAGCTCTCCCGTCTTTTGATACGCCTCAGGGTCGACATAACCTTGCTCACGCCATTTATCAGCGAAAGGCGCAATCTCGTTTTGCATAAAACGACGTACACTATTGCGAAACTGTTCATGTTCGGGCTCAAAAATCGTGCGTTGGCTAATCATAGGGTCACTCCAAGTATTTTGAGCGTTAGACGTTTATGGTGTTTTAGACTCAATTTATTACGTAATTGGTTGTATGCTTTAGTCAGGTGCACTCATTTAAACTTGCGAGCATCTAAACCGACACCGCGACCAATGATTTCTTTCATTACTTCACTCGCGCCAGCATAAATGCGTGATATGCGGGCATCGGTGTACATACGACTGATACGGTACTCGTCCATGTAGCCTGCGCCGCCATGTAGTTGCAGACAGCTGTCCATGACTTTGCCTTCTAGTTCTGACGCCATTAATTTGGCAGCAGACGCTTGCTCAGCACTCAAAGTACCAGCACTAGCCAATAGCACCGATTGATCGACATAGGCTTGCTGGGCATCTAAGTTGGCTCGTAGCTGCGCTAAAGTAAAACGTGTGTTTTGCATCGCGCCAAGTGGTTTACCAAATAGGCGACGCTCTTTGACGAATTCCAAGGTCAAATCAAATGCCACTTGCGCATGAGCAATAGAGGTCATAGCAGTCATGAGTCGCTCAGTTGCCAAGCACTGAGTCATGTGTACAAAGCCTTTATTTAATTCACCAAGCAGGTTTTCTTTTGGCAGACGCACATTCTTAAAGAATAGCTCAGCAGTATCTTGGGCATGCAGCCCCATTTTCTTTAAGTTAGCTCCGCGCTCAAAACCTTCCATACCGCGCTCTACGATAAACAGACTAATATCAGCACGACCCGTACCTGTGCGAGCAGCGACAATCAACACATCCGATAATATGCCATTGGAGATATAAGTCTTAGCGCCGTTGAGTAACCAGTGATCGCCTTTGTCCTCAGCTTTGGTGCGAATCGCTACCAAGTCACTGCCTGCATCAGGCTCAGTCATGGCAATTGCTAAGATAGTATTGCCACTAATTGCTTCTGGCAGATATTTTTGTTTTTGCTCGTGAGTCGCAAACTTGTCGAAATAGGAGCCGACCAATATGGAGTGAGTACCTTGAAAAAAACTGATATCACCATGGCGGACATTTTCTTCAACGAGGATTTGCTCGTAGCGCAAGTCACGCAGTCCAAGACCGCTATACTCTTCCTTCGCCCACATCAGCAAGTAGCCTTGTTCTCCTGCTTTGGTAAAAGCCTCTCTATCCACACAGCCTTGTTCACGCCAGCGATCTGCGTGTGGACCGATCTCGCCTTGATAAAAACGTCTAGCAGAATCACGAAATTGCTCATGATCGGTATCAAAATGGGTACGAGGAAACATAGTTTTGTCCTAGCCATGAAGCATTGAAGATTTTTTTAGTGTGTATCCTTAATCTACGACAAATAAATCAATATTTCGTCATCCAAAAGGACGAGTTTTTAGGCGAGCCGGTTTTTAGGCGAGTTGGGTTTGTGAATGGTTAGCGATAAAGTGGTAATTTTATAAAGTGAGTAAGTTTAAGAATTTATGAGATCGCAAAAATCGTCCAAACGGATGAGGAGATAAGTCAATAATAAAGGCATGATTGATGCTCGGTAACCTTATTTTAAGATTGGTTCTGGACTTAAGAATTTAAATAATTATGAACATTATAAAAAAACTCACTTAAAAGGATTTAAGAATGGCTATCGTTCGTAAATATGGCCAAGAGCAACCGTACTGGCCCGCCGGACCATTCAAAATACGCTTGCCTTTTGTACATTATCGCTGGGAAGTTCCTGAGATGATTCAAGGGTTATTCATGTTTATGATTAATCTTGCGATGATTCCATTATTGGAACAGTACTTAGGTATGCCATACGATGCCGCCTTGGCGTTTTGTGTGATCGCAGCAATTTTGTACCTATTACCGTCCCTACTCGGTGTGCCCTTGGTGCCAGGATGGATTACGCCCGCTATCCCTATTGTCCTGCTTTATCTACAAGCTTTTGAACCTGGACCACAAGCGGTGCAAGCTATGTTTGTGCTGCAAATAGAAGTGTTCTTGATATTTATCATCCTGGGTCTTAGCGGATTTGGTAATCGCTTGGTTAATTTCATTCCTAATTCTTTAAAAGCAGGGGTTATCATTGGGGCGGGCATCGCCGCTTTAATGGGTGAGATAAAGGTAGGTGGCCGCATTGAGGCTACCCCCATATCACTAATTATTGGCGCTATTCTCTCAGCTTACGTACTATTTTCAGTCTCCTTTAAATATATCGCTAAACACAACCGCTTTGCAAAAATGATAGCTAATTTAGGTATGATCTCAGGCATGCTCATTGCGATGATTATTGGCTGGGCAGTTAGCGAGTATCCACTACCAGATATTGAGTGGGGTATTACTCGGCCCGACTTTGGATTGATGACGGAGTATCTGATCTTTAACGTTGGCATGCCTGATATCAACGTATTTATACTGGCCTTTCCAACAGCGATGATAGCTTACGTTATTGCTTTTGGTGATATCTTGGTGGGTCAAGCGTTAAGCGAACGGGTTGATAGTATTCGGCCTGATGAAAAAATAGAAACCAATATCACGCGAATACATACGGTTACCGGTATTCGCAATGGTATACACGCTTTATTTGCGCCTTGGCCGGGACTGGCAGGACCACTGTTCACAGCGGGTCACGCTACTGTTGCTGAACGCTATGCACTAGGGCGTAAAGCGATGGATTCTATCTATAGCGGTAGTGGTACCTTCTATTGGACAGGACTTGTCGCTATATTTATGCTACCACTGGTCACCTTTTTTAAGCCCGTTTTACCTATCGCATTGTCATTGACTTTATTATTAACCGCTTATATCTGTATTATGGTGGGTGTAGAGCAGTTGAAAAACTCTGCTGAACGAGGCGTCGCAGGAATTGTAGCGGTTACGCTCGCTATGCCTACACCCCAATCGACGATTTATGCCATTGCCATTGGCGTGGTGCTCTATCTTTTGATTGAAAGACCAACTGCCGGACAACGAAGACACAATGTAAAAGAAGCTGCGACTAATATTGACAAATTATGATATTGACAATGTGGTTCGAGTAAAAAATAGAGTAATAAAAGGCCGCTAATGTTATGCGCAAACCACAGTATTGATACCATAAGCTAAATAAGTAAATTATGACAAATAAAAAAGACACCGCATTTGAACTGACCCCCTAAACTTGGACAGTTTAAGTTTACATCAAGGACTGAGTTCTGTACTTTACAGGACTCAGTCCTTTTAGTTTAAGTTGAATTCTCTCATGATTATAGTAGTGGATATACTCATGAATCTGTTGCTCTAAATCCTCAATGGTATTCGGTTTCTCAATATAAATCGTCTCACATTTGAGCGTACCAAAGAACCCTTCCATCAATGCATTGTCTAAGCAATTACCCTTACGGCTCATACTTTGGTTAATATGATTCGCTCTAAGCGTACTTGCAAACGGTTTCATTTGATAGTGCCAGCCTTGATCTGAATGCAGGGTGAGCTCCTCTTTGCGCTTTGCAGGTATGTTTTTAACGGCACGCTCAAGCATCTGTTTGACTAAGTTATAGACGGGTCGTCTTGAAAGCTCGTAGCTGATGATCTCATTGTTGTAGCCATCGAGTATGGGTGATAGATACAACTTATCACTACCAACCTTAAATTCAGTAATGTCAGTAAACCATCTGCGATTAGGCGCACCTGCTCTGAACTTACGCTTGACCCTGTTCTTAGCTATAACGCCGCACTGTCCTTTGTAGGATCGATACCTTTGTCGTCTGATTCTGGCAGTCAGCTTAAGCTGTCCCATAAGCCTTGCAATCCGCTTATGGTTGACCTTTAGTCCTTCATTCTTAAGTGTCTGAGTGATTCGACGATAACCATATCGACCTTTATGCTGGTGGTAGATATCACGGATGCGCTGTTTCAAGGGAGCGTATTTGTCTTTATCCCAAAGACTCGCTCTATGATAGTAGAAACTACTCCTTGCAAGCTTTGCTATGGTGAGTAAGTCAGATAACACGTGCTGTTGTCTTAGTCCTTCGATGAGCCTTGCTTTTTGTCTGCTTGTTCCTCCGCTCTGAGCAAGGCATCGAGCTTTTTTAAATACGCATTCTCCGCTCGTAGATACTCGTTCTCACGTTTGAGCTCTGCTAGGGTCTTGTCCTCATCAGGTTTGTCTGTGATAGGAGAGGTCATAGGATTACTACCTTTATATTTAGAGGTGAGTCCAGACATACCGTAGTGTCGATAAGCGTTGTGCCAGTGGCTAATAAGCGCAGGTGAGCTGATAGTAAACCTAAGGGCAGTTTCAGACTGACTTAGTCCTTCTGATAACATCACAGCGAGCACTTTATACTTAAAGTCGCTACTGTATTTAGTCCTATCGACCTTAGGCTTGATAGCGTCTATGCCACCATGTTGATATTGCTCGACCCATTTGCTGACAAACCGCGGATTTACAGAAAACTTCTCACTGGTAGCATGTCCGCTATGTCCTTGCTTGTAGTATGCTATGACTTTGATCTTAAAGTCTAGATCGTAACGCATAAAATAACCCCCATAAATTGTGTCCAACTTATGGGGGGCAGTTCAATTTAATGTGGTGTCTTTTTATACTGAACTCACTATAGCGTGAGTTTTAGTGGTTATTCTAAGCATAAGCTAACTCGTGTCTTTTTTAGACCAAGAATAAAAGCCCGCCCATAATGATGACACCTGATACCGCCAATACAATCAAGCAGTAGCCCATAATAGCGCGGGCATCAAGACCGGCAATCCCTAACAATGGCAGCGCCCAAAACGGCTGTATCATATTCGTCCAAGCATCGCCCCATGCAATGGCCATGGCCGTCACGCTAGGACTCACCCCAAGCGCTGTGCCCGCCGGTATCATAACCGGACCCTGCACAGCGAACTGTCCACCACCTGAGGGCACAAAAACATTGACAATACCGGCGCTTAAAAAGGCAAACACAGGAAAACTTTCTGCTGAGGCATTATTAATAAAAAACTCAGTAACCTCAGTACTAATAGAGACCCCATTGAGATTTGCCCCAGTCATGATACCCATAATGCCACCATAGAAGGGGTATAGGAGTACAATACCAGTGATACTACTGATACCTGAGTTTACAGCCAAGTAGTAGCGCTCAAGGGTACCATGTGCTAGCAGGCCCATAAACAAGAATAGACCAATGACGATATTGAACCCTAAGCTAAAGCCATTATTCGTAAATTCATTCACATAATACATGACAGCAAGTACTATTAAGACAAGGGCCACAAGACGACTGTCATCCAGTTTTTTCGCTGGTGTATCATGTTCAGGTGGCTGGTAGACCTTACCTTTAAGAATACTGGGATCGACTAGCGTTGGATTTTTGGGATGCATAAAGCTATTCAGTAGGGGTATAACAACAATCAAGGTGACTAAGATAACTAAATTGTAAGGCGCAAATATGGTTTGTGAGAGAGGAATGGCCTCTGTTAGTACGTTACCTGAAAGCTGTTGTAGGGTATCGCCACCACTACTTAAGGCTAGTGGGATTGACCCTGATAGTCCTGAATGCCAAACCAAAAATCCAGAATAAGCCGCAGCGACCAGTAAGGGATAATCAACGCTTGTGACTTTTTTGGCAAGCGATCGGGCAAAGACCGCGCTAATGACCAAACCAAAACCCCAGTTAATCAAAGCGCCTGCCATAGCAACTAGCGTGACGATGATAATAGCGGCTTTTGGCGAATGTATTCTGCTTGCCATCGCGTCCAAAAAACGCTGAATAAAGGGGGCATTGGCGAGGGCGTAGCCAGTGATTAAAATCAGCGCCATCTGCATGGCAAAACCATGTAATGACCACAAGCCATTGCCCCAGTGGCCTGCCATGGCTAATATGTCTTGACCAGTTAAAATAAGACCGGCTGCAAAGGCGATAAGGGTAAGAATAATAGAAAAAACGAACGACGAGGGCAGGTAACGATTGACCAGTTTTACACTGGCATTGGTTATCACAGCTAACATAGCAAACATCCTTGTGGTATTGATAGCGACTTTGATACTTTGAGTTATAAAGGGCGAAACTTATCTAAGTGATAAGTCGAGTGTTCCTATAGAGTGATACACCTTATATATTGAAATCATGGAAGAAAATAATTCTTACCTTTTTCTAAAGCAGTGATTGTATTAGCGCACTTTATTAGTGTGCAGTTAAGCACTTAAAGATTCAGGCGTTATCAGGATATCAACGTTACCAATCTCCTCAACATTTCTCTGATAAGTTGTCTTGCCTTCAACCATTTTGGCAAGCTCAGTAAAGACTGCCAAGGTCTTTTGAATGGTTTTCTCTCGATAGTCAGGGTCAGAATTGATAAGCTGCTTCTCATAAGCGTTAGCAGCGGCGTATATAGGGATTAGCGCCGCTGTTGGATTAGGCTTGATACCGAGTTTGGCTGCCATCTCCTCGCCATGAATCAAAGTTAAAAAAGAATGCATCAGATCAACAGAGGTATCTGGTGGCAGTCCTAAAAATGAGGTCAAGAAATGCCCAACGGCTGTGAGCATCTGATCGGTCAAAATCTTTGAGCCTTCATTAGGTTCACCAAAGACTAAGTCAATCATTTTGGTCATCTTGGCAGCAGACTCTTGGTCATAGACTAAGCGAAAATACTCTTCGGGAATACCCAATTGCTTAGCGATAAGTTGCCATAAGTGGTATAAATCGTGAAATTCCTCTTCGCTATAAGTAATACCTAGCTTTTGCAGGGCGGCAAATGGAATATAAGTAAAATCTAGCCAAGTACGTAGCATGTCTAGCTGATTGATAGGCGCGCCATTCTCCTCATGATCCCAGCCTTTTTTTATCATCCCTAAGCGGACTCTCGCGTGCAGCAGACGCACCTCTAGAGTATGGATATAGCCGTCATTACCAACTCTCATGCCATCTGGCATTAACACGTACTGCTTCCAGATAGTCGTTTCAGCGATGCGGCGTAATGCTACATTAGCCAAATTCCCTGTTTTCATTAAGATGTTAGCGATAGTGGGTGAGCAGTAAGTATGCGTGAGCGCGCCAGGACCCAAAGCTACGGACTGCCACAGCGGGCTAATCAGTAAATAGTTCTCAGAGCCTTTAGTAACACTATTTTGATCCACCCAGTCGGGTATAGATTCTGACTCTTCTAACAGTTGTTTCAAAGCGGGTAGAGGGTCAGTTAATGATGCCAAACCTTCTTTAATGCCTTTGGCCACATCGCCTTTTTTGGATCGGTTGGCTTGCATTTGTTCTTTGACGACTTGGTCAGCCAGAGGATCGCCTTCAGCTGCCATCGTAAGCATAAGCTGCAACTCTTGCTCGGTAAATAATTCTAAAAACTTTTCTCTGTTCTTGACGCTTTCTGGTTCAGCTATAAGTAAATCGGACATAATTGCTCTTCCTTGAGTCAGTTTTCCTTGTTAAACAACTGTTAAACCACTGATAGACAACTATCCTTAAATCATAGCTTTATCTGATGAGCTCTAAGACGGCTACCCTTATGACCAGCTTACACTGTTTTTTTTACATCTCCCTCATCCCTTTTGACTATATTTAAAGAATAAGGACAGATTGAATTTGCGCGATTGTGGGTTGTATTGTGCAATGCTCTTGAGCTTATCCTTGTTATCTTTGGTATACCAATCAGATAATGTTTGCACCGATATTCTGAACAAAAAAAGCCTAGCGTCTCAACGCTAGGCTTTTGCTTGTTCAATCATAAGAATAAAACTTTGAATCTATGCACTGGTTTTATTACGAATCAGTTTGTAGTTTAGGAATTCAGTAATACCAAGGGTACCAAGCTCACGACCGAATCCTGAACGCTTAACACCGCCAAATGGGGTGTTGGCTTCAGTACCAGAAGGTGCGTTTATGCTCACCATGCCGACTTCTAACTGGTCAGCAATATCAGCTGCCAATGCTGAGTCTTTAGTCTGGATTGATGCACCAAGACCAAATGGGACATCGTTGGCAATCTTGATAGCATGAGCAACATCACGCGCTTTATAGATGACAGCAACAGGACCAAATAGCTCTTCGCTATAAACAGCCATTGAGTCATCAACGTCGGTGAGTACTGCTGGAGCAAACCAAGCACCAGGCTTGTCTTTGACAATGCCGCCTTCGATTAGAACAGTGGCACCAGCCTTTATTGCTTCATCTAACTGCTTTTGTAGATTAACTGCAGCACTCTGAGATGACATCGGTCCGATAAAGGTTGTTTGCTCTAATGGATCAGACAACGTCATCGCGCGAACCGCATCAGCAAAGTCTTGTACAAACTTATCATAAACGGCTTCAACGACAATTAGGCGCTTAGCAGCGTTACAAGCTTGTCCTGTATTACCAAAGCGGCCAGTGATGGCATCTGCTACTGCTTGCTCGATATCAGCATCTGCTGCAACGATAAAGGCATCTGAGCCGCCAAGCTCTAAAACGACCTTTTTGAGAGCGCCGCCTGCTATTTTAGCAACTGCTTGTCCTGCACGCTCAGAACCTGTTAATGAGATGCCTTGTATTCTACTGTCTTCGATAATAGTCGCGGCTTGATCATTGGTAGCAAAGATATTGTTATATACGCCATCTGGTAAACCGGCATCTTTAAGCATATCAACAATCACTTCTGCCGTTTTAGGACACTGCGGGGCATGCTTTAGGATAATGGTATTGCCCGCCATAAAGTTCGGTGCTGCAAAGCGCGCGACTTGATAATGCGGATAGTTCCACGGCATAATTCCGAACAATGCGCCTACTGGAAGTTTCTCTACAGAAGCTGAGCCTTCGTCCACGTTGATTTGGTTAGGTGCTAATAGTTGCTCTGCATTATCTGCATAGTAGCGATAGATCTCAGCGACTAGACCAAGCTCTCCTTTACCTTGGGCCACAGGCTTACCCATTTCTATAGCGATTATCTCTGCCAGCTCATCTTGACGTTCAATATAGATATCGGCAATTTTGTGTAGTAGTGCACTGCGCTCGCTAAGAGATACGTTACGCCAGTCTTGATAGGCATCATCAGCTTTTGTGATGGCTTGCTGGATATCTTGTTCGTTCGCGGTAGGGTAGGTGGCTTCAACTTCGCCAGTTGCTGGGTTGGTTACTTGATATTCGCTCATAAATATTCCTTGGGTTAAAAATCCATTTTTAGTTACTAAGTACGTCTGTTATTTAGACAACAGTAACATGCAGGCGCACATCAACATTGCCGCGAGTGGCGTTAGAGTATGGGCAAACTTGATGAGCAGTTTCGATTAGATTTTGTGCTTGCGCTTCATCAATACCAGATACTTCGATAGACAGGTCTATATCTAAGTTATAGCTATTATCAGCCTTCATACCAATACCGACTTGAGCAGAGGTTTTTGAAGCTGTAATTGGTAGTTTCATCTGCTTCGCTGTCATATTCAGTGCACTATCGAAACATGCTGCATAACCCATCGCAAACAGCTGTTCTGGATTCACACCCTCTTTATCTGTTTCTTGAAAGGACACCAAATCAAAACCTAATGAACCATCGTCAAGACCTGTATGCCCAGAACGACCACCGGTTGCTGTTGCTTGAGTTTTATAAAATATTTTCATCTGTGTTCCTTATTTAGATTTATTAGCCTTACTAAATGCTATCAAAAATAGATTTGATACATTGTGATGCAATCATTATAAGGGAGCACCTAATAATTCGTTATAACAGTCCTACAAATTTGTTGCCTAATTCTATAAAAATTTGTATTATCAAGCAAATTTGAAAAATAAGTAAAGTATTATGCAGGCAAAAACCATTGAGCAATTACTTAGATTGATACCCAAGAACCAGACTATCGAATCTGATATTCCAGACTTAATCTTCTATTGTGCTGATAGACCAGAAAAAATAATTGGCTATGTCCTAGAGCCTAGTATATGTATCGTTCTGCAAGGTGAGCGCGAGGTTTACTTAGGTACAGATTGCGAAAAATTTGACAATACTAACCTAATGTTTTGTCCAGTCGATGCCCCATTGAACATACACATTAAACAGGCGTCGCTTGACCACCCTGTCGTTGTATTATCTATGAAATTAAATTTACTAATGATTCGAGAAGTACTCGCTAAAATACCACCTAAACAACATATGGACGGGGGTTATTTGGGAATCAAATGGCAATTAGATGATGCTATAATGGCCTCGTTTGATCGATTAATAGCATTGCTTGATTATCCAAATGATATTGAGTTTCTATCTCCTTTAATACAGCAAGAAATTTATTATCGCTTACTCACAGGACAACAAGGCGATAGGCTGCGACAGCTGGTAACGAATGGCAGTCATATTCATCGTATTGCTCAAGCAGTCGATTGGCTAAAAGTACATCTAGATGAACCTGTGGTTATTGCAGACTTGGCAAGCCGCTGCGGTATGAGTGTTTCAGGGTTTCACCAACACTTTAAGGAAATTACTCAGTTGAGTCCGCTACAGTATCAAAAAAATTTACGATTAATGGAGGCGCGACGGCTGATCAAAACCAATGACGCGCAAGTATCACATATTGCCATGCAAGTAGGATACGAAAGCCCTAGCCAGTTTAGCCGAGAATATAAACGACTGTTTGGCGTCAGTCCAAATAGTGATTTGGATTAAAGCATCATTGTTATAGACGGTCTGAGTAAGAGAGTGTTAAAAACATAGGTTACAATACGCTAAAAGCGGTCTTTACGTATAAAGACTGCTTTAAAAAACCTATTATATGGTAAGACTCATGATGTTTGGGAGTTCACTAGAGGCCAGCAGACTTATCAAGTAAAAATGAATGGCAACCGCGTGTCTAATGACGGTGACCTAGTCAAACGTTGGTGCATTGAGGGCAAAGGGTTGGCAGTAAAAACTTGCTTGGATTTTTCCAATGATGTATTGGCGGGTCGATTGATTAATATCATGACTGAATATCAAGCAAAGCAAAATGAGCTTTGGTTAATTTGCTCAAGCAGGCAGTCGATAACACCTGCGGTAAGGCTGCTTAGAGATACTTTAAGAGAGAAATGCACTGAGCTTATAAGTCGCTTAACCTTATAATTACCATTATAAATATTTTAAGTAGTTGTTAAGTGGATAACACACCATTCCCATACCGCATCTACAGCAGGTCGTGATACCGATGTGCGTTTACGAATAAGGTAGTAATCAGGCTCAACCGTTAAACTTAACTCACTGACTTGTACTAAACGCCCTGCAGACAAATCCGCTTGCACGAAAGCCTGACAAGCAATCGCAACCCCTTGTCCTGCCAAAGCCGCATCTAAAGCCAGCGCGGTTTGGTTAAATACGGCACCTGATAGCTTATCTGTCGTGTTAAGAAAACGTGACCAATGGTTGTGTGAATCATGCAGCAGTGGCATCTCTTTTAATTGCTTGAGTGACATAGGAAGCGTGATGTCAGCGATAAGATAAGGATTAGCAACGGCTACTAATTTTTGTTTGAACAATAATTGAGTATCAAAAGGGGAGGGAAATGGTGGACGTGTGAGCCGTACCGCGATATCTACCTGATCACGGTCGAAATCTGCAATAGATTCAGTAGCGACAGTACGTAGATCAACGTCAGGAACAGCGATTGATAGCGCCGAAAGACTGGGTAGTAAAATTTTAGTGGCAAATGTCGGTGTCATACTAATGGTTACTGTCTGAGGTTCTTTGAGTATTTGAGTAGTGGCCTTTTTTAAAATCTCAAACGCTCGTGTGACTTCTGCAAAGTAGATTGCACCTTGCGAGGTAAGAGCCACGCCCTTTGGCAGCCTTTGAAATAGCGCAAATCCCATGTATTCTTCTAATATACGCACCTGCTGAGCGACTGCTCCTTGGGTCACGAAAAGCTCATCTGCTGCGGCGCGAAAATTTAAATGACGTCCTGCTGCTTCAAATGCACGTAAAGCATTCAAAGAGGGTAAAGCGCGATAAGCATTTGACACAACCACCTCTTAGACAATAGATTTTCTACAGTCTAGCACTTTTTAATATCATGTGAGATATCTGCAACCATTAGTTATGATAGATAAACCAATCACTAATGGAGAAAATCATGACTAAAGAAAAAGTTGCTCTTATTATGGCAGGTGGCTCAGGTATGGGGGCTGCGGCCGCTCGTAAGCTCGCTCAGAATGGCTATAAGATTGCAATCTTATCGTCCTCAGGTAAAGGGGAGGCGTTAGCAAAAGAGCTGGGAGGTATTGGCGTCACGGGTTCTAACTTGGTAGATGCCGATGTACAGCGCTTAGTTGATTTGGCAATGGAAAAATGGGGCCGTATTGATGCGCTGGTAAACTCTGCCGGTCACGGTCCACGTGCGCCTATTTTAGAGATTACCGATGACGACTGGCATACAGGTATGGAGGTTTACTTCCTCAGTGCTGTGCGTCCGATTCGCCTCGTCACGCCAATCATGGTGGTACAAGGCGGCGGCGCTATTGTCAATATTTCCACGACTTGGGTCACAGAGCCGACAGCAACCTTTCCAACCTCGACAGCGTTTCGAGCCAGTCTTGGTGCTTTTACTAAGATTTTCTCTGATGATTATGCGCCGCAAGGCATTCGCATTAATAATGTCTTACCTGGTTGGATTGACAGCTTACCTGAAGTCGATGAGCGCCGTGAGCAAGTACCGATGGGGCGTTACGGTGAAGCTGAGGAAGTTGCTGCAACGATTGCCTTTTTATTATCAGAGGCAGCTGGATATATTACGGGTCAGAGCATACGCATTGATGGCGGTGTAACTCACTCTGTCTGATAAAGGGTAAGGCTAGGTTTATTGCTGGTACTGCGTTATTGCCTAGTAGTATCGCAAGTCTATTAAGTGGCTCAATTCCTATCTTTACTTTTTTAGGGGCGGCGCTTTTTTTACCAGAGGAGAGACCTACCAAACAGAGGGCGCTGGGGGTCGCTTTAGGGTTTGCGGGCATTGCCTTGAGTACACGTCCATGGCAAGGCGGCATGAATATATTTTTTATAGGCATTTTATGGATGTTCGCTGGTTCTTTGGGTGTTGGCCCATCATTCGTATACGTACGTCGTTTTTTATCGCATCTAAAGCTATCACCATATGAGGTGATGAGAAATCCATCTCATTGCTTACGTTAGTGTTGCCTTTTTTAGAACATAAAAGTTTATTTGTTATGCTTCTTCTTAATGGCTTATTAGTCATAATAAAAGTGATAGAAAGCACCAAAACAAGGAGGTAGGCATGGCTACAAAAACTATAGGTATCGTCGGGTTAGGCCGTATGGGCAACGGTATGGCTCAGTCTTTGCTTCGCAAAGGTTTTAAAGTGTTCGGCACGGACATTGGGGAAGCACAAAGCCAAGCTGCCAGGGAAATCGGCGTAAATGTTGTTGCAGATATTAAAGCTCTGTGTGCTGAATCTAGTGTCATCATTCTATCTTTGCCAATGGCAAAGCATGTACAAGCAGTTGTTAAAGGCAAAGATGGCATTATTAACTTTGCTCAGCCTAAAACTCTGATTATTGATACTTCTACTTCAGAACCAGAGGTGACGCGGGCACTCTCGATAGAGCTGGATCAGTTAGGCCATCAGTTATTGGACTGTCCTGTCAGTGGCGGTCCGGCGGGTGCTGCAGCCGGTACTATGGTAATGGTTGTTGGAGGTGAACGTAGTTCCCTTGAACGTGCACAGGTGTATCTGGATGCCTTGAGCTCAAAAGTGGTCTACATGGGAAAGTCTGGCAATGGACATGCGGCTAAACTGATCAATAATCTACTATGTGCTGCACATCTAATAACTACCGCCGAAGCAGTAGCTCTAGGTACTAAGGCAGGACTTGATCCTGCAGATCTTATTGCCGGTTTGAACGCCGGTTCAGGCCGTAGTGCAATCAGTGAAGTGAATTTCCCTCGTTGGATTCTTAATAAAGGTTTTGACTCCGGTTTCACTATGCAGCTGATGCGTAAAGATGTGCGTCTGGCGGAAAATATGATCGGTGAGATGGGATTAGAGTTACCTTTGGCTAAACAGGTAGCTGAAATTTGGTCGCAGAGCGAAAAAAACATACCTGATCAGGATGATTTTAATTGCATTATCAAAAATGCCGGCTTGGGAGAATAGATGATGAGTTTTGAAGTAGAAGGAAATGGCGCGCAACAAGTTGAAATACTGCTTAATGAACTACTGGGTACTTCAAAGTTTGGCAGTTTGATTGATGGAGAATTGGTTGCAGGTAATGGTGACGACATCGAGCTGATTAACCCAGCAACTGGTCAGGTATTTTTAATCTATCGTGATGCAGGGAAAAGCGTTGTTGCTAATGCAGCCGATGCGGCTATAAAAGCTCAAAAAGTGTGGTGGTCAATGACCGCCAGTGCAAGAGGTCAGTTAATGTGGCAGTGCGGCATGAAAATACGTGTCGCCGCGGAATCGCTGGCACGCCTAGAATGTATATCTGCAGGTAAGCCTATTCGCGATTGCCGGGTTGAAGTGGCAAAAGTTGCAGATATGTTTGAATACTATGCTGGTTGGTGTGACAAAATTATGGGACAAGTTATTCCTGTACCAACAAGTCACTTAAACTACACTCGTCATGAGCCTTATGGTGTGGTGACTCAAATTACACCCTGGAACGCACCTGTATTTACGGGAGGCTGGCAGATCGCGCCGGCCATCTGTGCAGGAAATGCAGTCTTACTGAAGCCATCTGAATTAACCCCACTAAGCTCAACAGTACTCGCTAAAATTCTTGAGCAAGCCGGTATTCCACGTGGTTTGGTGAATGTAATTAATGGGCTTGGGCACACTACAGGCACTGCCGCAATCACTAATCCGGCGACTAAAAAAGTGGTTTTTGTAGGTTCACCACAGACCGGTGCTCTCATTGCTTCGGCATCTGCAAAGCGTGTCATCCCTTGCGTATTGGAGCTAGGTGGAAAGTCAGCCAATATAATTTTTCCAGATGCTGATCTTGATCGTGCGGTAGTGGGTGCGCAAGCTGCCGTATTCTCTGCCGCTGGACAGAGCTGTGTATCGGGTTCTCGGTTACTGGTTCATCGGGATGTTTATAAAGAAGTAGTGGAGCGTGTTGCCTCGGCAGCCAGTAAGTTGCCTGTAGGTTTGCCATGGGATGAAGGCACGATGGTGGGGCCCATTAATAACCAGAAACAGTTTAGTCACGTGCGTTCGTTAGTTTCTGATGGTATTGCTGAAGGTGCGGTTGTTGCCGCAGGCGGAAAGCCAGGTGAAATTTGTGGAGGTGAAAATGGTTATTTTTATCAGCCAACAGTTTTGGCTAACGTGAAGAATGATATGCGTGTAGCACAGGAAGAAATTTTTGGACCTGTTGTTTCTGTGATTTTATTTGATGAAGAAGAAGAAGCGGTAGCGTTAGCAAACGACAGCCGGTTTGGTTTAGCTGGCGCTGTGTGGACTGCTGATGTAGGTCGTGCTCATCGGATGGCCGCTCAAGTAAATGCGGGAACATTCTGGGTAAATAGCTATAAGACTATTAATGTCATGTCGCCGTTTGGTGGCTTTGGTGAAAGCGGCTATGGCCGATCTAGTGGCTACGAAGGTTTACTAGAATATACACAGACTAAAAGTGTATGGGTCGAAACCGCAAAAGATTCTGCTATTCAATTTGGCTATTCAATTCAATAAAAGGAGAAAATAAATGTTAATTAATGAAACTCTACTAAGTGAAGTAAAGCAGTGGCGTAAGCAGATTCATAGTCAACCAGAGCTCGGTTTTAAAGAGTTCAAAACGTCATCATTTATTGTCGACAAGTTACAGTCCTTTGGGATTGAGGTGCATCAAGGATTGGGCGGTACTGGTGTTGTCGGTACTCTAAAGAATGGCTCAGGCCCTACTATCGGCATACGAGCAGATATCGATGCTTTACCCATAGCTGAACAAAATGAGGTTACGCACAAATCCACTCATGACAACTGCATGCACGCCTGTGGTCATGACGGTCATACTTCAGTACTCTTAGGTACCGCAAAACACCTCAGCGAGAATAAAAACTTTAGCGGTACCATTTATTTTATATTTCAACCGGCTGAGGAGGTCTTAGGTGGTGCCAAGGCCATGATTGATGACGGCTTATTTGATAAGTTCCCGATGGATGCGGTCTATGGATTGCACAATTGGCCAGGGCTTCCTGTAGGACAAGTTGCCGTTAATGATGGACCGATGATGGCGTCATTTGATACCTTTGAGATTACTTTGACTGGTAAAGGCACTCATGCAGCTATGCCACATTTAGGGGCTGATCCTATAGCAGCAGGAGCCGCTTTAATTACTAATATTCAATCTATTGTCTCTCGTCGAATATCTCCGCTCAAATCAGGCGTTATTAGCGTAACGCAGATGAATAGTGGGGATACTACCAACGTCATCCCTGATTACGCCATTTTAAAAGGAACCGTTCGTAGCTTTGATATGGACGTACGCCAGTCCATGCAAGATATGCTCACAGAAATGGTTAAAACACTACCGCCTCTATATGGTGTCACAGGCGAGATGGATTACCATATTCGCTATCCAGTAACCACTAATAATAGTCAAGCTTATCTTGAAATCAAAGAGGCTGCTACTAAAGTGCTGGGTGCTGATAAGGTAAATACTGCCGTAGAGCCATCAATGGCTTCTGAAGATTTTTCATTCATGAGCCAAGTGGTTAAAGGCGCTTATTTTTGGTTAGGTGTTGACGGTAGCAGCCCCTCCAAACCATTACATAATGCGTCGTATGATTTTAATGATGATGCTATTGAGACGGGTATTAAAGTATGGGTATCTTTAGTTGAGTCTGAATTACCAAAAAATGCTGCATAAACCAAATAATAAAGAAATGTAGGAATTATAAAATGCAAAAGGAATTGCTATGAATAATACCAGTGTGCTATCAAGTACAATGACGAAGCGCTTATTTGATTGGAAGCTGCATTTACTAGTGATTATTACATCGCTACTTGCAGAATGGATAGGGATCATTAAGATTCCGATTGGTATTGGTACATTAGTCTTACTGCCTCTACTATACGCATTTATATTTACAATATTGTTGAACCCCAATGTCGTACCCTCAATGAAAGCGGTAATCTCCAAAGACCGAGCAAAATTTGCAAGCTACGCCGTTCTTTTAAGTATCATGCCTTTCATTGCAAAATTTGGCGTTGGCGTCGGCCCTAAAGTCGAGGAAATAATAGCCGCAGGCCCCGCCCTTTTATTACAAGAGTTAGGCAATGTAGCTACTGCCATTATCGCCTTGCCTGTCGCTGTATTGGTGTTTGGCATGGGACGAGAGTCTATTGGTGCCACTCACTCAATTGCTCGTGAGCCTAATATTGCCCTAATTGCTGATAAATATGGCCTGCAAAGCGCTGAAGGTATCGGCGTAATGGGTGTCTATGTGATGGGTACTTTGTTTGGTGCAATTTATTTTTCACTTATGGCAGGGGTCATTGCCTCTTTAGACATTCTAGATATACGTGCTTTAGCAATGGCTTGTGGTATCGGTAGTGGTAGTATGATGGGTGCCTGTTCAGCAGCGCTAGCAGAGACTGTCCCGGCGCAAGAGGAGACCATTACTGCCTTTGCCGCGACTTCTAATTTGCTTACTTATGCTACAGGTCTGTTTGTGAGCTTATTCGTAGCGTTACCAGTCGCTGAGTTTTTATACAAAGTTACCAGTAAATTTAGAAAAAATAATGGCGCTGATATCAGTAAAGCTATGGATTTTGGTTTGCAAGAGCAGTCTATCTTATCAGTAGGGCAGTCAGTATCATTATTGGTCGCTATATGCGGCGTGCTATTATTGAGTAATTGGGTGGGACAAGGTTTTAATCCGATTGCTGCGCTACCTGGTATGCTCGTATTATTTGGCTGTTGTGTCGTTGGCATACTAATAAAACGCGCTATTCCAATTAATGTGCCTGCTATTGCTTGGATATCTATTGTCGCTATTTTGATATCGCTGCCGCAGTTTCCATTTAGTGATTATGTTTTAGTCGAGACTGATAAGCTGGGTGTGCTACAACTCATTACCCCGGTACTAGCTTACGCAGGTTTCGCCATCTCGCAAATAGAGGTGGACTTATTCAAAAAGTCTGGCTTTAAGATTGCTATTGTAGCGCTGCTAACCTTTACTGGTACTTTTTTAGGCTCGGCGATTATCGCACAGGCGTTGTTGTAAACAGCGATAAGTCGTGCCGCCCGCTTACAAAGCTTTCATCCATGACTTTAGATGTTGTAATAATTCATGCGGGCCTTGGGATAGATGACGACCCAACCGAGTTACAATATGAGCTTCACCGCTTGCTAGTAGCGCATTGTCTATAGGGATTGCTACCAGATGTCCGTCTTTCACTTCTTTGGACACTACAAAATACGGTAGAAAGGTAAATCCCATATTTGAGCGAGCAAGATTCTTTAGTACAGCGAATGAGTCAGTGGTTAGGATAGGGTTAAATCGAATTTTTTGTTGAAACTCGGCCATCGCTAGTAATTGACGAACGCCAAAGCGACTCTCAGCCAGCCCCACTGGGTATTCTAGAAGCTCCTTCAACTGCATCGGTTTAACTTGATCGGCTAAAGGGTGGTCAGGGGACATAATAATATACATTGGCTGACAACTGACAGCCTGTGCGCGGATGCGCGGATGACTGCTGGAATGGAACACTAGCCCGATATGTGCTTCATCTTCCTCAACCTGACGAATCACTTCGTTTGATCCACCAGTACTGATTGAAAGCGTCAGCGCCGGATATAGACGGGCGAATTCAGATAGTGGGCCCAACATCAAATCTTCTACAAAACCATCACCCACTGCTAACTTTATATGACCCTGCTGTAATCCTGACAAGGCTTGTAATTTGGAAACACAGGTCTCTTCAGCGGAGAGTGATTCTTGATAAAACTGCAAGAGAATACTACCAGCTTCTGTCGGCGTTACTCCTTTACGATGCCGTTCAATAAGAATGCATGCTAATTCTTCCTCTAACAGAGATATTTGCCGACTGATGGCTGAGGGAGCAATATTGAGCTTATCTGCTGCAGCCCGGATCGTACCCATAGTTACAGCCTCATAAAGATAGGATAACCGCTTTCCATTAATCTCTTTCATTGCTTCCTCTTGCTTTGTTCTTGTTTTCATTAAATAAGTGTTACACTTTGACCCAAGGATGGAGTAATGAGGACCAGTGTCGGTATACTATCTAGTCGGCTCTGTAACAGTACTGGTAGTGTATCAAACCCCAGTATTAATAAAGCCACCTGACTACTTCTAAAAACAATAAGAATCCGCTAAGACATGGCAGTAGATGCCTAGTGGTTTTATTTATATATATAAAAGAAGTCCATCGCTTTGATTTTGACAACGCTTTTATTAATTGTTCTATAACCTCAAAAATCATGGTATTGCTACCTAAGAAGTAATGATCGCCTTATCAAATTACTTTCTCTTCATGAGTAAGAATTAAATTTTATAATCTGATTTAATCAATGTAAGTACATTCTAAGCTCTGAAGAAATAACTTTAAACTTCGCTTTTTCAAAGTTTTTCATTGTTTTACTTATCTAGGACAGATCCTAGCAGTCTACTTTAAGGGGTATATGAATAGAATTGAAGAGTGCGAATTTCTGGTGCCATTGGGCTATATTCAGAACTACCTTTAATAATATCTGCCACTTAATAATGGCATAAGCCCATGTATATTAAAGATATAGATAGGTTTAAAGTATAAATAAAATGGCTTTTTGAGGTATAAGCATGGATGTATTTTATGGTAGAAACACGAAAAACAGAAACTAGTAAACATAGTTCGTTATACTCATATCTAAAGGGTTTAAGATATGTTTAGGGTGGTATAGGACAAGATAAAAAAACAGGGATAACTGAGATTAATGATAAATGAGGAAAGAAATAAATACATAAGCTATTGATAAATATAGTTTATTTTTTCAATCAAAAGTATTAAAAGGTTACTTTATGTGCTAACTTTATAGGTGAACCAAGTAGACTTAATTCTGTATTAAGAGATACTTTAAGAAATTGCTCATTTTGAGCTGAGCTGCTCTTAAAGTTATACGAGGTGATTTATGCCTGACTTTAAAGAGACAACTTCATCCTCTGTAGACAATAGTGGAGCCGATAACGCACAAGGAACCGATCAGCGGCAAGGCTCTGCTCCTACAATCTCACTTCCTAAAGGTGGCGGTGCGATTCAGAGTATTGGAGAGAAGTTTGCTACTAACCCAGTGACAGGTACAGGTTCTATGTCTGTGCCAATCGCGACCAGCCCTGGTCGCTCTGGCTTTGGTCCTCAGCTCGCTCTTTCTTATGATTCTGGCTCTGGTAATGGAGTTTATGGGTTCGGCTGGAATCTTTCATTACCGTCAATCACGCGCAAAACAGCAAAAGGCTTACCACGATACCATGACGCCGAAGAATCTGATATTTTCCTGCTCTCTGGTGCAGAAGATCTAGTACCGCTATTGGAATCAGATGGTATACGCTTTGAAGCATCTGTGTCAGGTTACCTCATTCACAGGTATCGTCCTCGCATTGAAGGATTATTTGCACGCATCGAACGTTGGGCTCGGCTGAGTGACGGAGATGTGCACTGGCGCTCGATATCCAAAGACAATATTTTGACCCTATATGGCAAGGATCCCAGCTCCCGAATAGCTGATCCTGAGGATGCTAGCCGTGTTTTTAGCTGGCTGATCTGCGAGACCCGCGACGATAAAGGCAATGCCATTCAGTACGGGTACAAGTCAGAAGATGGAGTCGGGGTCGATTTAACCCAAGCGCACGAAAGCAACCGAGGCGATCATAATGATCCTCGACGCACAGCCAACCGTTATCTCAAACGTATTCATTACGGCAATCGGACATCGTTGTTGGATGATGCAGGATCTCGGCCGCTATTTTTGAGTGAGGCACAGATCCAGAATGCTGGTTGGATGTTTGAGGTGGTTTTCGATTATGGAGAACACGATACTGACATACCCACGCCAAAAGGTATTAAGCCATGGGTCTTTCGCGACGATCCTTTCTCAACTTATCGCGCCGGCTTTGAGGTACGAACCACGCGACTGTGTCAGCGGGTGCTAATGTTTCATCATTTTGAGGGTGAGGAGGGCGTTGGCAACGATTGCCTAGTACGTTCCACAGACTTCACCTACTCACATGAGCAAGATCCGACCAGTGTCCATAATCCCATTTATACCTTTCTGCGCACCTTTACACAAACAGGGTATAAGCGCAATGGTAACAGCTACCGAAAGCGTAGCTTACCACCAGTAGAGTTCGAGTACACCCAGCCCATCGTGCAGGATACGGTAGAGGAAGTCGATTCTGAGAGTCTTGAAAATATTCCGATGGGTCTAGATGGCACAACCTACCAATGGACGGATCTGCACGGCGAAGGACTCCCGGGCATCCTTACCGAACAGGCGGAGGCTTGGTACTACAAACGCAACCTCGCGCCAATCAATGAGATTGAAGAAGACGGAACAGTCCGCATCAGAGCGAAGTTTGCGCCATTGGAACGAGTGGCCAAGCAGCCGAATCTGGCGCTGGCCGGTGGCGCGCAATTCATGGATCTCGCCGGAAACGGTCAGCCGGACCTAGTGATGCTGGGTGGTCCAATGCCGGGCTTTTATGAGCACGACGTCGCTGAGAGCTGGCAACTTTTTCGGCCGTTCACATCTTACCTTAACCGTGCCATGCATGATCCTAACCTGAAGTTTATCGACCTCAACGGCGACGGTCATGCCGATGTACTTATTACTGAAGATGAGGCTTTCGTTTGGCATTCGTCGCTAGCGGAGGAAGGATTTGGTCCAGCCATACGTGTTGCTCAAGTGCTGGATGAAAACAAAGGTCCTCGTATCGTTTTTGCCGATGGCACGCAGTCCATCTACTTGGCTGATTTGAGCGGCGATGGCCTTACTGATCTAGTGCGTATCCGCAACGGCGAGGTCTGTTACTGGCCAAATCTCGGCTATTGCCGATTCGGCGCCAAGATCGCCATGGAAAATGCGCCGCACTTCGATCACCCGGATCAGTTCGATCATAAGCGTATCCGCTTGGCCGACATTGACGGCAGCGGCACCATCGACATCATCTATCTGCACCGCGACGGCGTGTGTCTCTATTTCAACCAATCCGGCAACAGTTGGGGCGCGCCGCAAGTGTTGCGCATTTTTCCACGCGTCGATGAGCTTGTCAGCATCGTGCCTATCGACCTGCTCGGCAATGGCACTGCTTGCCTAGTCTGGTCCTCGCCGTTGCCTAATGACGCGGGCCGGCCTATGCGCTACGTCAATTTGATGGGTGAGCAGAAACCCCATCTGCTTATCAGGACCGTCAACAACCTCGGCGCGGAGACCCATGTTCAGTACGCGCCTTCTACAAAATTCTATCTACAAGACAAGTACGACGGCAAACCCTGGATCACCAAGCTGCCTTTCCCAGTACATGTGGTCGAAAAGGTCACAGTGACAGATAAGTGGAATAAAACCAAATTCTCCTCTACCTACAGCTACCACCACGGGTATTTCGATGGACATGAGCGAGAATTTCGAGGATTTGGTCGGGTTGAACAAATTGATGCGGAAACTTATGGGGAATTTACCGAAGGAAATATAAACAGTCCTTACATCACAGACGACCACACCCTCTACCAGCCACCAATTAAAACCGTTACCTGGTATCACACGGGCGTAATGATTGATCGCAAAAAAATACTGCAACAGTTCAAGCACGAATACTTCCCCCAGTGGCTGGAAGACGGAAACTTAGATGAAACAAATATATTGGGAACTTTTCAGGAAGCCGAATTACCCGAGCCAGATATTAAACAACAAAACCTGAATGCCGAGGAAATGAGAGAAGCCTTACGGTCTTGCAAAGGAATAATGTTGCGCCAGGAAGTCTACGAACTAGATGTTGATGCATTCACACGGGGAGCCCATCAACCCATAAAACTCTACTCAACGGCATATCACAATTGCCATATTCAACGCTTACAACCAGGCGGCACAAACCCACATGCCGTGTTTTTGGTGACAGAGAGCGAAGCCATCACCTATCAATACGAACTGGATTTACAAGCAAATACACTCATTCCTGATCCTCGGATTGCTCACACCCTGAATCTCAATACCGATAAATACGGTAACGTGTTACAAGCCATTGCCATTGTTTATCCTCGTCTTGGTGAATATCAAGATGACACGCTCGAACGACAGACTATTCAGCTTATTCAGGATGTCCAGAAAGAAACGCATATAGCCTACAGCGAAAGTCATTTCACCAACGATATTAATATCCAGGATAACTATCGTTTGCGAGTTCCTTGTGAGG
This sequence comes from Psychrobacter sp. M4, assembly GCF_055699795.1. NCBI lineage: Bacteria > Pseudomonadati > Pseudomonadota > Gammaproteobacteria > Moraxellales > Moraxellaceae > Psychrobacter > Psychrobacter sp. M4. Next base: position 1,717,584 of record NZ_CM146740.1, read on the forward strand.
CGTTGAGTTATGAGCTCACGGGTATCAGTCCAGCAGACGAGTATTTTACCTTAGAAGAATTGCAAAGCTTTAGGTTAAATCTGGATTATCAAAGTACAGGACAAGTAGTAACAGACATTGAATACCACCAATTAGCTGATCGCACTAGTCCACAAAAACGAACAGTTGAACATAGCAAAATGCTCTATTTTAACGACAAGGATAGTGCTACTCGAGAGTTTCTGAAGGAACCATTACCTTTTGGGGAACAGGGCAACTTAGGTTTACCTTACGAAACCTATACCTTGGCATTAACCGATGATTTGCTCAATGCCATTTTAGCTGAAAAATTCACACCAGACATACAAGCCGAACTGGAGAATGCATCAAAAAGCGGCTATCTCAGTGGCGCTGAGTTAAGGGCTCGCTTCGCTGGTATAGACACTACCGGACAATACTGGATTCGCTCAGGTATTGCTGGCTTTTCCAATGATGTCGCCGATCATTTCTTCCTGCCCGAACGCTATATTAATGCCTTCAACCAAACCACCACACTTAACTACGATCCGCTTGATCTCTATATCAAAACAAGCACAGATCCAATTGGGAATACCGTTTCGGTTGAAAAATTCGATTATCGTGTACTCGCCCCACGTGAACTAAAGGACATCAATGATAATGTCACAGAAGTAATATTTGATGTTTTAGGGTTGCCATCAGCTACAGCGGTTAAAGGCAAAGGCGATCAGGCAGATAATCTCACTGGGCTCACCGATGAGCTGCTAAATCCTGACAGAGCAACGCAAATCAACTTTTTCACCGAACCACGTTTAACCACAGAAACAATAACTGATTACCAACAACGCCAGCAGGATGAAGCAAGGCGTTTATTGGGTAATGCAACCGCGCGGCATCTTTATTATTTTGGTGAAATTGAAGTTGAGACTGGGGAAATACTGGCAGATGGCAGTAAAGCTAAAATTATTAAGTGGGGCGAACACCCAGCCTCAGCTTGCGGCATAGTACGCGAACAACATGCTGTTCAATTGGACACGGCTGAAACCAGTCCGCTACAACTGGCTTTTGAATATTCAGATGGTAATGGCAATGTGCTGGTCACAAAAGTGCAGGCTGAGCCCCAAAAAGAGGGAGAATTATTAAGCTGGATTGCCAATGGCAAAACCATTCTGAACAACAAAGGAAAACCGGTTAAGCAATACGAACCCTATTTCAGTAAAATCGAAACAGCCCTCGACGTTTTTGAGCCAGATCATCGTTATGAGGAACCAAAAGAGATAGGTGTTACCCCAATCATCTATTACGATGCTGCGGGTCGTGTAATCCGTACCGAAGCACCTGATGGGTCATACAGCCGAGTCGAGTTTTCTTCTTGGCATGTTAGTCGCTACGATCAGAACGATACAATACTTGAACCAGTAAATGACTGGTATCAGCGCATGAGTACTGGCACAGACGCCGAGCAAAGGGCAGCACGTATTGCGGCTAAACATGCCGATACCCCTGCAACCACTCTCCTTGATAGTTTAGGGCGAGAAGTAATCAATGTGGCTTTTAATCGTAGTCCAAAAGAGTCAGCAGCCTTAGCCAATGTTCCGTTTCTGGATCGTCCTTGGCTTGATCAACACTACGTCACCTTTACCAAGCTCGATGCAGAAGGTAAACCGCTGTGGATTCAAGATGCTCGCGATAATTTGGTCATGCGGTACACAGTGTCCGCTTCGCTCGGATCAGACCTAACCATTGATTATTTTCCTGCCTACGACATAGCCGGGAATTTACTGTTCCAACACAGTATGGATGGCGGAGATCGCTGGTTAATCAACGACGCTACAGGCCAACCCTTCTACGCCTGGGATGAAAATGAAAGTGCATTGGGCGTATTGGAACAACGGGTCTTTCATACAACCTATGACGACTTGCGTCGTCCGCTGGAACAAAGTCTAAAAATAGCGAGTGATGTGTGGACAGTCGAGCGATTTGTTTACGGTGAAGAACAGTCAAACGATAAAGACAAAAACTTGCGTGGTCAGGTCTATAAACACTATGACTCCAGCGGACTGATGACCAATATGGATTTTGATTTTAAAGGAAATTTGCTTGCAGCGAAAAGGCGATTAACTAGTGCTTATAAAGAACGCGTTATTCATTGGCCAGAAAGTCCGCCGTCTGATTCATTTACAGCGGAAACATTTATTCAAAGTACAAAATACGATGCACTAAACCGTATGGTGCGGTTGGAGAATTGGCATCTTGAAGATCGCGAGCCTGCTATCTACACACCGCAATATAACCAACGGGGCGTACTATTAAGCGAAACCCTTGCAGTGCGAGGCCAGATAACAGAAGCGATTCAAAAAATTGCCTACAACGCGAAAGGGCAGCGTACCTTTATTGAGTTCGGCAATAACACCAGAACAAGTTATGAATACGATACGCGAACGTTTCGGTTAATCAAGCTAGAAACCGTCAATACGATCACTTCAGAAAAGTTACAAGATCTCAGCTACAGCTATGACCCTGTAGGGAATATTACCGAAATTACCGATGCTGCGATTGAGCCGGTGTTCTTTCGTAACCAGGAAGTAAAATCGCGCAGCAAATATGTTTACGATGCCCTGTATCGATTAATTGAAGCCGAGGGGCGGGAACAATACAGTACATCAGGTCCTCCATCACAACGGTCTCCTTCAGCACCTGATGTCGCCTTTCCGATCAGTGTTGCAGACGACCCTAATGCGTTGCGCGATTACACCCAGCGTTATCAGTACGACAGCGTCGGTAACATCATGCAAATGAGACATATCACCGGAGTCTCAGATGGAAATTGGACTCGCGATTATGCTTACGCAGAAGACAGTAATCGACTACTTAGCACCTGGACGGGTAGTGATCGTACAACCGCTGTTAACTACCAATACGATAAGCACGGCAGCATGTTGAATTTGAATAATGTACCGGAAGCATTCCATTTGCATTGGGATATACAAGATATGATTCATGACGTCGATCTGGGCGGCGGCGGGCACGCTTGGTATAACTACGCTGCAGACAAACAGCGCACTCAAAAACGTATCGAACGTGTTGGCGGCTTTACTGAGGAACGGTTTTATTTGGGTGGCATGGAGCTTTATCGGCGGCGCAATGCGGCAGGTGAAATCAAAGAAGAAATCGAAACGTTTCATTTGTTTGCTGATGACCAGCGGGTGTTGATTGTTGAGAGTGTGTTAATTGCTGATAGTGGCGAGCTGCCTGAAGGTGTTTTATTTCGATATCAATACAGCAATCATTTGGGATCGGTGGGTCTAGAGCTGGATGAAAGGGCACATATAATTTCTTATGAGGAATATCATCCTTATGGGACGACGGCTTATAGTGCGAAGAATAAAGATATTAAGGCGGCGAAGAAGCGGTATCGGTATACGGGGATGGAGCGGGATGAGGAGACTGGGTTGAGTTATCATTCTGCGCGGTATTATTTACCTTGGTTGGGGAGGTGGGGGAGTGCGGATCCAATTGGGGTTGAGGGAGGGATTAATATCTATTGCTACGCGAATAAGAACCCAATTACTGGGAGAGATAGATATGGTAAACAAGATGAGTCATCTGCGCCACCAGTTCTAATGAGCTCTTGGCCTTACAGCGAAAGAGTTCCAAACCGAAGTGAACTTGGAACAAATGTACAGCGTCATCATGTTTTGGAAGTCACAGTAAATGCAAGGATAAGAGGTATTTCAAATAGCGAGATGCGGTCCATGTCAAGTCAAGCTGGAGATTCAACCATGTTAGTAGAAACTGGTCGTGGGCTTTTTCACACTGAAGTAGGGAAGCTATTGCGAAAAATTAGATTGAGAGTGCAAAGTGGCGACATTGTTAGCTCGTCAGACTTAGCTAACGAAATACGGCTTGCCCATGAACAAGTAGCAGTGAATTTGAATGTTGATATGTCAAATGTGGTATTTGATGAGGTGTTACTCAGTAACCTATCAACAATTCATATCTCGACAGAAGCAACGGCTGCAGAAGCAGTTTCGGAAAGTTTAGGGCCTACAACAATTACTAACAGTCAGATTGAGGATGCTTTTAGAGAGACAGCCACGGGAGCAGCAGAGGAAGCTTTGCGAGACTCAAATGGCGAACCAGCATCTGGCGGGATACGAACAACAAGATCACCTCGGAATGCTACTGGTTTGTCTCAAGCAGATGCGAATGTTGATGCAAATACAGGTGAAGTTATTGATGGCCCTCGGACCAGAGCTGCCCTCGATCGAGCTGGTAGGGGAACGCAAACTTCGAGAATAAGTAGAGCTTTCGGAACGGCTGGACGTGTTATGCGAGGTGCTAGTGCCTTGCTAATAGTACCCGGAGCAATCTCGGAGGCTAGTCAAAGTGACCAGTATGTTCGCAGTAGAGGTAGAGGTGAGATTAATGCCCTTGCAGTTGGTGTGATCACACTCGGTGCAACTAGTGCCGCGGGTATTGTAGACGACGCAATGGCCATTGGTGAGACCGCAATGGCGGGATTTCCTGTCGCCCAGTATGAGTCTGGTCAAAGACATGGCTCAGGTGTTTTCCAGCATGCGGTGGGTCAGGCTATTAGGGGGTTTATGGGATACTTATATGACAATGGCCTGTGATTGGTCAGTTTACCGCGAAGTTAAAGGCGTCTGAACTTTTTAACTATCAAAAATTGAAATTCATTAAATACCGCCTACGGCAGATATGTACCGGGAACGGTGTGATGTAAGTTAGATAAGCAAAGCGTTATCCAACATCGATGACTCAAGGTTGGTTGACGTGTTTGACTATGGCGGAATGCGCTATCGCTTTTCCGCCCTACAAAAGAGAAATTATGCCGAATTATGTGCGTTATCGGATTAAAGGAGGGTGTTATTTTTTTACGATAAATCTGCTGGAAAGAAATAGAACGTTATTGGTTGATGATATCGATTTGTTGCGGGATTCGGTACGTTTATGTAAGCAAAAACGACCATTTAATATCGATGCTTGGGTGGTGTTACCGGAACGATTACACCCGCTTTATGAAGGTACTACTAAATTTTTAGTGAGTATAGAAACGCCCAATTGGTGCCTTTGTTAGACAGTCCTCAACGATCGTTTGATGCGTTAAACAGGTTGAAATAATTTCTTTGGATTATTACTAATAGGAGTGACCAATGAACGCAATCTCATTTCCACTACAACCACAAATGTCGGGGCAGCCCACATTTGATCTGCAGAGTGTACTGCAAGTACTGCTTGAGCGGGGTCGATTGCTGGCCAACGACCCTACCAACGCCGTCGATCTGGCCACTGAATTCAAAGCAGAACAGGCTCAGCAATTTTATGGCGGAATAACAGCAAAACTGGTTGCAATATTCCAGCAGGAGAACGCGCTAACGCCTTCAGGCACGGTGGATGAGTCCACTGCCAAGGCGCTCAATACGATACTGAAGCAGTTGGGTCTCCTGGATGCGCCACAAGGTGACAAAAGCCTACTAGTGCGAGGCACGATAGTTCATGCCGATGGCCATGCCGCTGCGGATCTGCCGGTACAAGTTTATGACTGCGACATGCGTTCAGAGGAACTGCTTGGCGCAACCCGGACGAATGCGAAAGGTCGCTATGAAATTCGCTACACCGCCACGCAGTTCCAACGTGCAGAGAAAGACGCGGCTGACTTGCTAGTTAAAGTCGTGGACGACAACGGCACCGTGATCGCGACATCAGACACTGTTTTTAATGCCACACCAGAGCAAGCCATCGACATTACCCTACAGCCGAACCAGGATCATGGCCCGTCTGAATATGAGCGCTACCTGAGCGAAATGAAGCCGCTGGTGGGCCCGGTCGAACATGCTGCGCTGACCGACGACGATCTCGAATTTCTGATCGGCGAGACGGGCATACCGCTGGAACATCTTAGCCAGCTGCGATTGGATGCCCAGTGGCAGAAGCTGTACGATGTTGAAGCGGCAGCGTTTTACGGCTTACTTCGTAAAGGCTTACCTACAGATTTACGCCAGCTGCTGGCAACGAAATCAGCGCGCTGGCGTACAGCGCTAAAACAGGCCATCGCGGACCACATAGTGCCCAGTAGCTTAGGCAGTCAGCTCGACGACATTGTGCAGCGCCTGAGCGAGTTGGCATTGGAGAACGCCTTCAAGCAGGAGGAGGGTGACGCGGTTGCGCCGCTCGGCCTGGTGGTGGCGACCGCGGCCGGTGTGACCGGGCCACAGCAAGAACAGTTCGTGAGCTTGACGCTGGACTACGAGCCAAAGCCAAGCACCGACTTCTGGCAAAAAGTGCAGTCTGAACTGAATGATGAGAAGGCCGTACGCGCTATACAACGTAGCCTGCAAGCTAGCGTGCTTACGTTCCACCACTTGCCGCTACTAACGCAGGTGCAGCAGGAAACCCAGGGCGACTCGGTGAAAGCTGTGGCTGGCTGGTCGGAAACAAAATGGCTGAGTGTAATAGACCGCGCGAAGGCGCACGGCACGCAAGTGCCAGAAGCTTTTACAAATGCGAAAGACTATGCCAACGCCATTATAAAGAAGGTCGATGCCTATTTGCCCAGCGACCGACTTGTTGCCAGAGCCACTCGTACGGCGGAGGATTTAGACCTGGCGACTGATTCGCCGCTGTTAAAGCTCTATGCCCACCTGGGCCTCGACAATATATTGGCAACGCCCGGCCTCAATGCCAGCCAGCAGAATGAGGCCGTACAAGAGAAGCTAGGGTTGTTCGATAGCCTTTTCAAAGAAAACCCAGCGCTAGATCTGCGCCATGCTGATCTTATTCGCGGTCGCATCGTGTTGCAGGGTAAGGAGACGGAGCTGGAGTGGGGCGGAATTTCTGAGGCTGATCGTCCTGGAATACTCAAACAAGCACGTGCTTTCCAGCGGGTGATGCCGCTCTCCAATAATACGGAAACACGAATCAAATTGCTGTCGGCCGGTTTTGACAGCAGCAGCAAGGTGCTCGGCACGTCTGTCGAGCGTTTGGCAATTCAAGCGCAGCTGCCGGTTGCAGAGGCTGCGCAGGTTCGCCGCGCAGCAAGCGATAGGGCGACAAAATTTGAAGTCGCTCGGTACGGTTTGTTTGAGCTTTTGTACGGCCCAGCCATGCAGGTGGACAACTTGGAAAGGACCATACCTGCAACTTTCCGGGAGATGGATAACATTGAGAAACTGTTTGGCGCACAGAACTTCTGCGATTGCGAGCACTGCAGCTCCATATTGAGCCAGTCCGCTTATTTTGTCGATCTGATGGCGTTTGTGGATAAGCATATTTCCCAAGCGCCGGAGGCCTTTGGTGAAGAAGACGATCCGCGCCGAAATAGCGCGCTTTACCTGCGCAAGCGGCGCCCCGACCTCTGGTCGCTGGAACTCAGTTGCAAAAACATTCATAACCAGGTGCCCTATCTGGAGGTGGTCAATCATACGTTCGAGCAATTCCTGATTGGGCACATCGAAGAGGTGAGTAACCGCAACGACCTTTACCAAGAGCTGTCCGACGCTGCGAAGTACAGCAGCTTCAAACAGCCATTTTTGCCAGCGCAACAGGAATTGGAGCTCTATTTGAGTCACTTCAGTCTGAAAAGGGCCGATGTGTTCGCGGTGCTCGGTCGACCGGTCGCGGAGCAACGGTTGGCGTATCTGAACGTGTCGCAGTTAGAGCTTGCGTCAGAGCTTGCCATCATAGTAGAGCCCAATAGGAACAACGCACACATGCGCCGCTTGTTTCATGCTGAGGGCAGCGGCAGAGATCCCGTACGTATTCCGGTGCCTCAGTTCATGCGCGCCACAGGGCTCAGTCGCGAGGAATTCATCCAGTTGCGGGACACGACAACGCTGTATCCATTTACTTTTACCATTGAACGTACACCGGTGGACGAAAGTCTGGGGCAGTTATTTGAAGAAGAAGCGCTTATAGCTACCAATGCGCTCTCAGCAATCAATAAGCTGGATACCATCCATCGCTGGATCCGCCTCTGGCGCAAGACAGACTGGAGTCTGATTGATTTTGACTTTGTGTTGAGTAGTTTGAACTCAGCTGGCCTGGCTTTCGGAATCACTGACGCAACGGTGTATCGCGTTGCCGATCTCAAGCTGCTGCAAGATCGCCTACATCTGAACGTAGAGGAGTTGATCAGTCTCTTCCATCAAATACCAGCACCGTTTGAGCGCCCTTCTGGTGATGATCGACCCAACCCACGCGCTGCGTTTCTGACAGCTCATGGTGTGCTGCTTCACCGACTGTTCGGTGAGCAGTCGTGGACAGACACGGTGAATTTCTCCAGTTTCGATACGGACTCGCCCACAGTGACGTTTGCCAACGATGAAGGGGCGGGCTCGTCGGACGTGTACCGTATATTGGCTGGCCTGAGTTTGAACGAGTCGGAGTTGGTCGCATTGCTGATCGATCTGCGGCAAGAGCTGGAGATACCCGGCAGCGGTGCCGAGCGCACCATGAAAATTACGGTTGCAAACCTCAGTGTGCTTTATCGCCATGTGCTATTAGCCCGCAAGCTCAAATGCTCCATAGCCGAGTTATTCCCGCTCATTCGACTGGTATTTGGAGCCGAGCAAACCGCGGTGCGCTCGCTAGAAGAAATGTTGCAGCTCTCCACACAACTGCCCGAAATCAATGTGCTACCATTTAGCCTTGCAGAGATGCGCTGGTTGGTGCTCGATGAAGGCCGCGATGCTGTTGGGATGAAGGCGACCGAAGCTCAGTTGACGCAGCTTCGCGACAACCTGCCCGAGATGGACAGCGCTGCGTTGCACTCAACGCTTGGCGACATCTATGGCTGGAAGACAGAGGTATCCGCAGAAGAGCGCGACGAAGGTGTGCTCTCGCAGGTTGAGGTGTTACTAGCGTTGGCCGGTGTCACGCTCACGAGCTTGCAGGTAGCAGTTGCCGATGGCGAACCTGAGGGCGCGTTACATGGACAGATCAGCCAACTGGAAAAGTGGTACCTGCTGCAGTTGAATCTGGAGCTGACCGTTGCCCATGAGCGTTTCATCGCCGATAACGCTATGTTGTTTGGCAGTACGGAAGTGTTCGAATTGTCGCTCATTCGTCGCTTGGCTATATACCGCACATTTGCAACAGGAGAGGCCGAAGAACTGGCATTGGCACATGCTTCTATGCGTATGTTTGGCGCGGAGCGCAGCGAATCAGTCGCACAGTTGTTAAAGGCTGACGCCACGCTTGTCGCGTCACTGCTTCAACCTGATGTGTTAGAGCTGGCGTCAAACGCAATGGAGGCGCTCGCGCAATTGCAAAGCGCCGTGGCACTGTGCCAGACCATCGGAGTAAATGGCGATGCGCTCGCAAAAATGACCGCATCGGCCTACGCCTACCTTCAGATCGGACGGGACGCAATGTTGGGGGCCTTACTTGCCAAGTACCCCGATGAAGCGCAACGCAACAAATTACTTGAACCCTACACAGAATCCATGCTTGAGCTGCGACGTGACGGCCTAGTGGACTATCTGCTGTCGCCAGCCTATTCAGACCCTGTTCCCGCAGACCGTGCTAATTCCCCGGTCATGGTGTTCCACGACCCGGTTGATCTGTACCGTTTCTTTTTGATGGATGCACAGATGGACGGCTGTGCCCGCACCTCTTGGGTTCTGGCAGGCATTTCCAGCTTGCAACTTTACGTGCAGCGCTGCCTGATGAATCTAGAGCAAAGCGGCGAGGGCGATGAGCACGCTATCCAAGTACCACCATCTGTAATACCTCCACACGAGTGGGCGTGGCGCAAAAACTACCGCGTATGGGAAGCCAATCGCCGTATCTTTCTCTATCCGGAAAATTATATTTACCCGGACTTGCGCGACGACAAAACGCCGTATTTTGAAGAAGCAGTGGATGAGCTGCAACAGCAGGAAATCAGTCAGGATTCGGCCGAGAGCGCCTACAAGAACTACTTTGACAAGTTTCTTAAAGTGGCCAACATGAATTATGCGGGGGCCACTTTCCGCGATCAGCCCTATGGCGGCCCATTATATTTATTCGCTCATACTCATGAAGATCCACCTGAATACCATTACAGAACTTTGACGCCTACAACAGGTGATAAAAATAGCGATGTCTGGTCACATTGGCACCGAGTTGACCTTCCGATTAACGTCGAAACCGTTTCGCCCATTTTGTATCAGGGCAAGCTGCATGTCTTCTGGGTGAATATAAAAACTCGTATGGTGAACGAGATGGTTGGAGGTAACTCAAAACTAGTTGCCTACAAACACACCATTGATTTGAACTATTCACACCAAAACGCTAAGGGGACTTGGGAGCCTCAAACGAAAGTTAGATTGAGGGATGCGTATGAGCCAGTCGTAAAATATGATAAGGGCTCTGCCGGGACACCCGTCTATCATTCCCCTGAGTCGACCTACGACTCCTATTTTAGGGGCTCGGAAACTGAAATACGAGAGTTTGCAACAGAAGAACATACGCTCATGGGTTATAAATGGGACAGAGTATATCCAATATTGGCAAACGACAAACTGCTTTTTCGATATTCCGGTACCGTTGACGTTACGGGGCAACGCGTGCCCGACAGTTTTCGAAACAGAGTTTCTGAGCTGGATAAGAAGGTATGGCAAGACCCTCAACCGATTGAGCGAGATCGATGGAAACATGTTGTTTATTTATTTGATGATACTGCGTTGGCAGAGGGCAAAGACATCGATGGTTTCTCGGATATTGGACTGCTTCGCCAAGAACTTTCCTCCACTCCCTATAGAGTCCGAGTTATAAATGGCGGTGGGCACCCTACTTACATCGCCTCACTTGGAACAGATTCGTATTTGCTGAGAGGTCGTCGTGATAGAAAAATTCGTGCTAGACCTTTGGGTTCTACCATTGTTCAGCCCCTTGGCGCTGTTTTGCATGAAGATGGTCTGGATACCCTGCTTTCTGTTGAAACACAGACAAGATTCAAGGAAACTAGAAACCCTTGGCTCCTGCGCTCGGACATAGTAAGCTTGGATCCAGAAGACGCTGAAGCCAAACACATCGACTTCAAAGGACCTTGCGGCAACTACTACCGCGAGCTCTATTTCCACTTGCCGTTTCAGATCGCCTTCAACCTGAACGCTGATCAGAAGTTCGCTGAAGCGCAGCGCTGGTTCCATTACATCTTTGACCCAACGGCGGCAGATAGTGATCTGGATGATCTGGATGAACAGCCGGGCGATCGCAACTGGCGTTACTCCCCGTTCCGGGGGCAGAAGCTGCCAAACCTGCAGGCCATGCTGACTGACGAAGGCGCGATTGCACAGTACCGCAATGACCCTTTCAACCCCTGGGCCATTGCACGCCTGCGTCCGGGTGCCCTGCAAAAAGCGGTGGTTATGAAGTACATCGACAACTTGCTCGACTGGGGTGATTACTTGTTCACCCAGGACAGTTACGAGTCGATTAACGAAGCCACGCTGCTTTACATCACTGCACTGGATATTCTTGGCGACCGGCCCGTGCAGATGGAGGTCTGTTCTGTGCCTGAGTTCACAACCTTTGCCGACGTCGCCGAGGACATAAAAGGCGAATCGGAGTTCGTGGTGCTCGAAAACTATATCGCGTCTAGCCGGCCTGACATTTCAGGTTTTCTGACCGCGGACCGCTTCGAGCAAGACGGTACGTTCAGTGTTGTGCCAACAAGGACTCAAGAGCGTCTTCGAGAGCTTTCCCGCGGAAACGTAATCTCCGAAATTCCCGAGCTGGAACTCTCTTACCTAACAAGTCAGCCTGTGTTCGAGCCCGAAACCCCGGAGGATGAAACGCTAGATGCTGGCACATCAAGTTCTGGGGCTGTCAGCGCAAGAGGCTCAAGGGTCGTTGGGGCTTTTCTTGCGGACATGTCGAAAGTGCGCACGGTATTTTGCGTGCCAGTGAACGAACACCTTTTGGGTTATTGGGATCGGGTTGAGGACCGGCTGTTCAAAATCAGGAATTGCATGAATATTCGTGGCATGCGCCGCGCACTAGCGCTTTATGCACCACGGATCGACCCGATGCTGTTAGTGAGAGCTAAAGCAGCTGGCCTGTCGCTTGAAGACGTGCTGCAGTCCGAATACTACGGTCAGCCCCCAATCTATCGGTTCGTAGTCCTGATCGAGAAAGCACGAAGCCTCGCCGCTACGGTGCAGGGGTTCGGTGGAGGCTTACTCAGCGCGCTGGAAAAGAAAGACGTTGAAGAACTCACTTTGATGCGGGCGCGGCATGAACAGAACATCATTAGCCTAACCCGGCAGGTGAAAGAGAATCAAATCGCGGAGGCTCAACGGCAGCGGATGAGCCTGGAGGCATCTGAAACGAATTTCCGCAACCGGATTGCTCACTATGAGAGTCTCCTCGAGACCGGGCTAATAACTTGGGAGCGCACGCAGCAGGTCGCAAGACATACTGCAACTGGACTCAAGGTCGCTGAGGGTGCAGTTCATCTGCATGCCGGTCTTGCTTACTTAATCCCTCAACTTGGAAGTCCGTTTGCTATGAAATATGGAGGCAAAGAGCTAGGAGATAGTGCGGTAGAGTTCGCAAGTTGGACTTCAGCTCTGGCTGGCGTTTTGGACGCCGTTTCTTCTTCGGTAGGTCTGGAAGCGAGCAACCAACGCCGTTCCGATGAATGGGTGTTCCAACGCGACACAGCACAGCAAGAACTAAATCAAATTAAACAACAAATTGAAGCTGCCAAGCTGCGAGAGGAAATCGCCCAACGCGATCTGGAGATCTACGAAAAGAACGTTGAACAGACCGAAGAACAGTATAACTTTGTAAAGGGGAAGTTCACTAAGGTCGGGCTGTATAACTGGATGGCCCAACAAATGACGCGGTTGCATCGGCAGGCTTACATGCTTGCGTATGATGCAGCTACACAGGCCGAAGATGCCTTCCAGTTCGAGCTCGACTTACCCGAGACCACAAGCTTCATTGAGTCGGGTAATTGGGAACAGGACAAGGCAGGGTTGCTCGCCGGAGAGCATCTCATGCTGCAGCTGCACCAAATGGATCAGGCTTTCCATACCGCCAACGAGCGCGAACTGGAGATGACCAAACATGTCTCGTTGCGTCGGCTTGACCCACTCGCCTTGTTGAGCTTAAAAGCAACTGGGAAATGCGAAATTAGCATGCCAGAATGGCTGTTTGATCTGGATGTACCTGGTCACTTCATGCGTCGTATCAAGAATGTAAGCCTCTCGATTCCGGCAGTCACGGGGCCTTACACCGCTGTCAACTGCACATTGTCATTAAGCAGAAGTAGCATCCGCTTGTCGCCAACAGCGGATGACCGATTTAGGCATTATTCAGATAAGGTACAGTCCATCGTCACCAGCAATGCCCAGAATGACAGCGGCTTGTTCGAGACTAATCTTCGCGACGAAAGATTCCTTCCTTTTGAAGGGCAAGGTGTTATCAGTACATGGAATCTGGAGTTGCCTAACGAGTTTCGTCAGTTCGATTACGACACTATCTCCGACGTGATCCTCCATCTCCGCTATACAGCGCGTCAGGGTGGAGACTCACGTCGTCGAGCAGCTCTCAATAATTTGCGTACACTCGTCGAAGAGGCCGAAGGGTTCGGCCAGGTACAACTTTTTAGCCTGAACCAAGACTTCCCGACCGAGTGGCACCATTTTTTAGCTGGCGACGAAATGTTCCGAGCAATGGTCAAGCGGGAACATTTTCCGTACTTGGTACAAGATAAAAATATCCGCGTCAGCGGAGTGGAGCTTTATGCAATCGAGGAAAAAGAATTGCTGTCGAGCATGCCGAATATGGGCGATCTTCCAATGCTTTTCCAAGGTGCAAACCAAGAGTTCGAAATAGCACTGGCGCCGGATCATGTGCTGAAAAGAACACCGGATACGCACGTATTCTTAGTTGTTCGCTATGCTATTGCGTAGTTGCAGTGCAGCTTCTACGGCAGTGTAGGCTTTCGGATCAAAACTTTGCGCAGATTCCTGATCTCTCGCAGTAGCCCTTAGATTCCTAGCCTTACATATTTATATGGTATTTCGCGATTGCCAGAAGCGGACAATGGCGAGTTTAACACTTACGCCATGAGCCGAGATTAGGATAGAAAAGGACATCACCTTCGGCAACCTGCTCATCAATAAGCTAACCAATATTGGGTTGCCTGCCAAACCCGACGGAGCGTTGAAGCTGTTTTTTGATACCAACGTAATGTTAGATCTGTGGGTTGCAGTAACGTGGAGTGATCTGGAGTAAAAGCCCCAAACAAATACTTAAGAAAGACGTAAACTAAGTATATAAATAGCTTGAAGATGTTTGAGTAATGCGAGGTTATGTATAAATACAATGATTGGTGCGCCCACCAAGACTCGAACTCGGATCGGTCGCTTAGGAGGCAACTGCTCTATCCTGTTGAGCTATAGGCGCGTTGGGAGTGCTATTGTAAAAAGAATTATTCAAAAAAGCAATCAGCTTAAAGCAAGTATTAACTATTCACTATTGCTAAGAATATTAGTCATTTCTATTTCCTGATCCGCTTTACTAGTACTAGGGTTGGATGCACCATTAAATAAATCATCCATGTTGTTTTTATAGCCACCAATATTACGATAGTCATGCCTTTTCAAGATATCTTGTCCATCACTTGAGAGTATAAAATTGCGAAAGGTAAGCGCGACAGGATTGTTGGTTAAAATAACGCCGTCAACAACTTGCTCATCCTTTAGGGCATAGCCAAATAAGGTTAAATTACGAGCTTCATTATTATCACGACTTGCCATGTCGTTGATGTTTTTAGCTGTATCCTCTTCATTTTCTGCTATGGTCTCACTAGCATTTATTTGACTTTGATTGAGTTTGCTTTGTTTGTCATTGAATAGTGTTTGTAAGGGTGCTAACTGGTTTTGACTCAGATCGTTATCTGCGATAATAATATCAGTGCTGGCAATAGAGGGCAAAGTGTCGTTTGCAGACTTATTGTTTACTGATACACTATTTTTAGGGATATTGGTATCAGGTAGGGTAAGTAATGAGTTGGCTGGTACATAATTTGTTAATATCTGTACTCTAGGATAGCGTGATTCAAATTTTACAATGATGTCGTCCAAAGCAAGCTGTAATGTCTCTTCTGCTCTTATATTTAATATATTAACAGTGGTATCACCCTCATCTTCTTCGTTTGCTCCTACAGCGGTGCTAGTGTCGACATTCTCGTTACTCATAATGGGTAGAGGGTTTAATGTTTTGCTATTGTTGTGCCATAACCATAGAAAAATACCGATAAAAACAATTAATAATAAAATGAGTCCTGCAAAAATTAGCTTAAAATCTTTCATATCTCGTGGCTTAGTTTTAAATTTATGGTTTATATTATTTTAAAGTTCTAAATGATAAGTTGCCTCAGCGGCGGTCATCTAGCACCTCGTTGCTCAATTCTGCTAACATTTCAGCGAAGATATCGGTTGCTACGGTGTTGGCATTCGTAGGTTCTTTATTGTTCAATATGCGCTCACTATCATGACGAGGTCCATCTGCGCTTTCATCGTTACTGTTGTCAGGCTGCTGGTTAGGAGAGCTGGTCATTAGGGATGATTGGCTGCTAGCGTCTGTCGATGCGCTTATCGCTGACCTCTGCGTATGGACTGGGTGAGCGGCTAGAGGTGATACGCCATCGTTGAGTAAATCTTTGAGCCATTTAAACCCATTAGCCTCCCACCATGCTTCAAATCTGGGTAAGGTGCTACCTTGAACGGCAGTAGGGAGGTGCAAAGTTCGTAGCTGCAAAGCCAGCTCAGGGTCAGCAATACTTTGGTTGCGACGTAGGTATAACGCACTAGTATCACCATCATAAGGTTGCCGGCGTTGCCAAGCAGCAGCATCGATTTTCATACGCGGTAATTGCCACAGCTTGCCACGAAAATATATGACGTAAAGCCGTCTTTCTGGATGAACAAAAATGGCATCAATCGGACGCAGTGACATAATAATAAGGTCTTATAACAGGGTAATAAAAACAAGGACTAAATAGTTTACAAAAGCTTCAATTATCTAAACGACACTATTTGTCGTAAGTCATTGACGGTTATACGCATAGACTGGCAAATAAAAATTATTAATGGCACACTACGACATTATAGAGCTTATTATCAACTATTGACTAGTGTTTTATTATATACAATGTTGCAAGCTATCTTAGCAGAAATGAAAAGTAAGCACGACTGCACAACTATAATTAGTAGCCGCCTCATTCTTAACCGTACAAACAAGCTCTTGCTGTGAGATTTACTGGCCTCATATAACGCTTACTTCATTGTTCTAATCAGATTATTGTCTATGTTTACCATTATACAGTCGCACCGTACCGAACGCTTGGTTGATGAGTTATTAAAAGCTTATCAGTCCAAAAACCAACCTATCTTTGCAGAATTTATCGTTATTGTACCCTCAATGGTACTCGGTGATTGGCTGGACAAAACGATTGCCAGTCGCGCCGGTATTAGCACCTTGGTGACCACGACCTTTTGGGGGCAGTATCAGTGGACATTGATGCAGGAGGTGTTAAGCTGCCACAACGCTTCTTTATTGGCGCAAAATCCTGAAGCGACAACTCTGAATGTACCTGAGGTTGCAGTGTTGTCACCCACAGTGATGCAGTGGCGCTTGTTTGGATACTTGACCTATTATCAAAAGTTAATTGTTGCAGATGAAAAACATCCGGTGAATCCACTACTGGCGTCTTTGATTGATGAGCCGCAAGCAGAGGTTCAGCTAGACGATATACAAGATAGGGCTCAACAAGATGCGCGTATTTGGCAGCTGGCAAGCGATTTGGCGCGGGTGTTTAGCCGTTATTTAACTCATCGTGAGGATTGGCTAGCACTGTGGTCGCATAATAAACCGCTTGATGTGGATAAACTAATAGCCGATAAAGATGCTTTGTCACTGCGCTTTGATAAGTATGCACGCGCCACACCAGAGTGGCTGGTTGAACATTATATTGAGCTTGAGGTTGCTCAGCGCTTTTTGTGGTCGCAGCTGTTTGCTGGTGTACACCTGCACCGAACAGCGCTTGAAGAGGTGTTTTGGTCAGCCCTTGAGAGTAATAAAGCAAACGCACGCGCGCAGTTGCCTAAAGTTTTGCGTATTTTCACCATTCAGCAGCTGCCGCAGACCGAGCTTGATTTTTTGCAGCGCTTATCCAAATACATGGATATCACCCTGCTGCACTACAATCCCTCTAAGCTGTTTTGGGCTGATATTGTTGACAAGGCATGGCTACAGCGCCAGCAAATTATCAATCCTGAGAGTGTGTTTTTACGGGATTATGGACATAGCTTGCTATCGCGTCTAGGTAAGCAGTCGCGCGATACCTTTGCTATGCTCGCCAACTTATCGGGGAATGAGCAACACTTTGACGCACTGGTAGAGTGGCAAGATAAATTTAATGACAGCATTTATGATACTGATAACCTTGATAGTCTTAACGACCTAAATAGTCTTAATAAATTCGACAGCTCTCAAGACACTCAGAACAGTCCAAGTTTACTAAAGCGCTTGCAAAATGATGTATTGATGCTTGATGAGCAATCTACTCAGCAAGCCACTGCTGTAAAAGTTTCGCAAGCCGTGAGTGCGCAAATAGAGCTGGACTTTGATCAAGATGGGCAAGACACGCCGTGGTATGACGATGAGACGCTGGCGAATAAACACTTTGAGAAAGAGCGTTTTTGGGCCATGTCTTCTGAAGATAATAGCCTAAGCATTCATTCTTGTCATAGCCTGCAACGCCAACTTGAAGTGCTACGTATTATGATTGGGCGCTGGCTAAATGAACCAGTCAAATCTGACGAGAAAAAACGCCATATCTCAGAAATTGTCGTATTGATGCCCGATGTCGAGCGTCATCATGCACTTATTAGTTCTATTTTTGTTGGTGGTAAAGGACAAGACGGTTTGACTTTGCCTGCAAAAGTGACAGGTGTCGTTGATGCCGATATTCGTCAGTTATGGGAAGCGATTATTGGTTTTTATAAGCTATTAGGCAGTCATAGTGCCCGCTTTGAGGCAGCTGAAGTCTTGGATTGGCTAATGCTACCGCCTTTGTTTGAGAGCTTTGGACTGACTCATGAGCAAATGAGCCGGGGCTGTGATTTATTAGTGGAGGCAGGCTTTATTCGCGGTTTTGATGAGGGGCATCTTAAACAGACGCTAGATAGTAACGACTTTGATTACCGTTTTAGCTTTGCTCAAGCTTTAGATAGATTGACCTTGGGTTTGGTGATGCCAGAGGCAAGTGTAAGTGATTGCTTATATCCTTTGGCTGATGATGCTTGGCCAAGTACAGCAATGCCAGAGATGAGCCTACCATTACCACAAGTGAGCCTAAATGATGCGATGATTGTGGAAGCTCTTTGCCGCATTTATAGTGGTCTGGCTGAGAGACGTGATGACCATACCCAAAAGATGAAAGCGGAGGACTGGCTGGATCAGATTGAGAGTCAAGTGATTCATCGCTATTTTGGTGATGTGGATCAGACCCGTACTATGCGCGCTATCTATAATGCGATGAACGGTTTTAAATCTAGCTTACGCGCCAACCGCTACTATCGACAGTACGCCAGCAGCGATAACGATAATAAAGAGGTAGAACAAAAGCTGGCAGGGGTTGAGCAGTTGCCGCTCAAACTAAGCTTTATGTTAGACAGTATCGAGGCCGAGCTTGAGAGTCAGCAGGTTAGTGCTGAGCCTACTGGCGTAATTACTTTTGGTCGCTTTGGGGCGCTGCGTAACGTACCCTTCGAGCTGGTGGTCATGCTTAATATGGACCTCTCTGAGTTCCCAGCCCGTGACCGTGATAACCGCTATGATTTGATGAAAGCCACTATTAGCCGCCGTGGTGATAGGGTCAGTGAAGATGATGATAATGGCGCATTTTTGGATGCAATGCTATGCGCGCGTAGTGCTTGTTGGATATTCTATAACGGTCAAAGTCTGACGGATACTCATGAACATCTACCCGCTAATCCGGTAAGTGAGCTGCTACAGTTTTTGCAAGGTGAGGTGCAGTGGCAGATAAGTTCACTAGATGGCCTGTATACATTACAGACAGACACATTGGAGACTTTGCCTGAGCATATTAATCCCACCACCGAGAATCTCAAGCGCTATCTGCCAAAACTAATTAAGCAGTGGCTGGTGACTGAACATCCTGCACTACCTTTTCATGAGAGTTTGTTCGAAACAAACATCGAAGACGCTGATGTCTTTGAACAAGAGACTGAACAAGCAACTGAAAAAAATACTCAAAACAGTAGCGCTGCTAATATTACTGATACTGCCAATGAGCTAGACGCTATATTGAACAAAGCCATGCGTAAAGCTAAGCTTGCGCAAAAAAAGCAGTTTCCACCGGCGCCGCTATGGCAAGCTGTGTTTAAGAACTTAAAGAACAGAGGCTTTAGCGCGCAGGACCAACTGGTAAGCTTACCGACAAAATCACAGTATGAGTCAATAGCTCAGCTGCTTAGTCAGAACCTAGGGCGGCTGGCACAGGTGGGCCAGCAAACTTTTAATCAAGCTTTCAATAAAAACTTGGCAGCATTAGTGGATATGTTAGGGCTAGGCGCTTCTTTGAGTGCTGATTCTGATGTTAATGCTAGCGAGATAAATGAAGCGCTTACTCAAGCTCTGTTTGATACCGTGTTTAATATTGGTGAGATAGATATCGAAGGGGTGCTGACCTATCAAGTACGCCATCCTGCCAAAGCTTTTTTACGTACCCAAAAGGTGCATGTGATGCAAGGCGAGAAGGCGATGACGCCCCAAGAGCCACTGTTTTTAGATAACTTAAATACCTACAAGATTAAAGAGTATTTGATTAATAACATGGTGAACGGTACGGCCAATGAGCAGGAGGACAGTGCTACGGCGCAGATGGTCAGTCAAACCTTGCTATATCAAAAAATCATGCCAGCAGGTGTGGCTCGTCAAACTACCTTGCCTAATCAACAACAAAAATTGCAGCAGCAGTGTATGGAGTTCAAAGAGCAGCTCGTAGCTAATGGCTTTGATGAGTTTAAAGCGCCTAATGAGGATAGAGAAGATATTATTACAAGCTTGCAACTACTTACGCCAACTACTGAGCATCCGGTGCAGATAGAGCTGGCGACTGTGCTGAATCATACTGATAGCGAACCACTACTTACCCTATTGCCCAAACATATTAAGATAAAAGGCTCAGTACCGATCTCACTACCAATATCAGGGCCAATAAATGCCCCTAATAAGCGCTCTCAAGAACACCCAGCGCTAGCCTATAGCGATAAATCACCCAAGCAGTGGTTAAATATTTTACCCAACTCCGCCAGCCCTAAGCATTTACTTAAGTTTTGGTTGTCGCATCTGTATTGGCAAGTGGCCAGACGTACTACTGCTGAGCAAGTAGCGCTCGATGATGGGATGAGTATTTGGCGCTTTAATAAATCCAGCTCGCAAGTTAAAGCCTATGAGAATGCGACCGCCTTTAAGCTCAGGCCAATGGTTTATGAAGACGCTGTAATTGAGCTTATTAAATGGGCCATTTTTGGTAAGCTTGCAGGTCAAGTACCTATTACCTTACTGCCAGAATACGCGCTCAGCTATCTTGAAAAGTATCTCAAAGCTGAAGAGAGTGGTGAGGGCAGCTATTGGCCAAAACGCGCCGATTTCTCAGACTGGTTAAGACCGAGCTACCAGGCAGATACGGTATACGATACTTGCTCGCAGCATGCTATTTGGCAATACGTACTACGTGATCAAGATGCGTTTAAAGCTTTATCTATGGCGCTAGCGACTTTAGCGCCACCGCTGTATGAACCGATGTTTAACGCCCTACAGAGTTTAGATGGTTGATAACTGTAATAGCCTGTTTCTGATTTCTTAATCGGATAAATAAAAATTAAAAGTGTACGCCTATATGACCGACTTTATCGACACCACTGATATCTTTACACCACCAAGCTTAGTCGATGGTGACTTAGATGAAGCCTCTAAATTATCTGCTGCCTCTGCCAATATTTCTGAAGGCAAGGATAGTAGTGAGAGTAGGGCAGATGCAGTGCCAGCAGTCGAGGTTGCTCTGAGTGGTCGGCATCTTATTGAAGCCTCAGCCGGTACCGGTAAAACGTGGACGCTAACAGGCATTGTGCTGCGTCTACTGATTGAAGCACGGCGGGCGCCAGAGCAAATCATCGCCACTACCTTTACCCGAGCCGCTGCAGCTGAGATGCGTCAGCGTATTCATGACCGCTTGGTTGATTTTTATCAGTTATTACAGTGGCTAAATAGCCTAAGCACTAATCTTGATAATAAGAATGATTTATATCCCACCATTTTGCAGATAACACCTGATAATAATGGCAAAAAGCAAGAAGGCAGCGACTTAGCTACTGAGACCGATGCTGACACCTTTGATCAAAGCCTTAATCAAAACAGTAACCAAGACCTTGCCTATGATAAAAAAGCCGCTGCAAAAAAGCGTATACAGGTCAAAAAAGATCGTGAAAAATGGTTAGTAGAACAGGCTAAATATGCGCGCTTAGACGACATCATGCAAGATCCCATTAACCTGCATTTGGTGGGTTATTTGCTGGATCATGTGCAGACCTATTCGATGGCTGAGGCTACTCGCCGCACGGCACTAGTATTAACGACGCTCGATAGATTATTTGTCGGTACGCTCGATAGCTTGGCGCAAAAATGGTTGAAGGAGTACAGTAGTGAGACCGGTCATCAGCAAGGCATGGGGATTATAGAAGATAGCGCCATTGAGCAGGTCACTGACAGTATTATTCATGATGAGCTGCGTCAGTTTCAAAGTAGGTTATATTATGAGCAGCCTAAACTGTATGCGCTACTAGAGCAGCAAGGCAAGCTGACTGCCGTCAGCGATCATAAAAAGTTTGTGATGCGCTCGCTTAATTTTATCTCTGCGCCTATTGATGAGGTTGTGGTAGATGATTTTTCTTTTGAGAATTATGAGCGGCTTATAAGTAGTATTGTTGAGCGCAGTAATGAGCTTGACGATTTTTTTAAGCTTGAAGGTGAATATTATGAAGTTCCCAAAGGGCAGTTGCAAAACAACAGAGACTCTTGGCCAAAAATAATTCAAATATTAAAAGATGCTGGTTCAACTGCCTACAAATTTATATCGGACTCAAAAACTCATACTGGGAAGCTAATTGAAGCTTTTCAGAAAACTGATGACATAGGCAAGCAGTTT
The DNA here is from genome assembly GCF_055699795.1 of Psychrobacter sp. M4. NCBI lineage: Bacteria > Pseudomonadati > Pseudomonadota > Gammaproteobacteria > Moraxellales > Moraxellaceae > Psychrobacter > Psychrobacter sp. M4. Next base: position 1,739,836 of record NZ_CM146740.1, read on the forward strand.
TATAAGCCCAAAGATGGTGAAAGAATTAACTTAATATTTAATGAGTTACAAGTGGTTCGTGACTTTAAACGGTATATTGAAGAAAGCGAAAGGCTCGATGAGTATATAAACAAGGTCTTAGCTAATCTTAACCGCCAAATTGTACTTGCGGTACGTGACAGATTGCCGGTTATTTTAGAGGAGCGCGGTGAAACGACTTATAGTCTACAAATGGTGCGTTTAAACCAAGCGTTGACGGGCAGGCAAGGGCAAAAGCTGGCGCGTTACATTCGTCACCATTATCCAGTCGCTTTGATTGATGAGTCGCAAGACATCAATGGCGAGCAAGCTATTATGATTGAGAGTATTTATCTGTCCAAGAAAAAGAACAAAAATTCTGATAACGATAAACCGTCAGCTTCCAAAAAGTCCAGTCATGAGTTTTTACTATTGGTTGGTGACCCTAAGCAAGCTATTTATGGTTTTCGTGGTGGTGATGTGTCTAACTACAATTATATGAAAGCTCAGTTTGACAAAAGCAGCCTTTGGACGCTGGATGTTAACCGCCGCTCAAATGCCAGTGTGATTCATGCTCTGAATTGCTGGTTTGGTATGCCAATGGCAATGACTACTGAAAATAAGTTAGCGCAGTTGGGTAGCGGCATTTATTATCAGCATATCAAGGCTGCCAAACCACAAAACCAGCTGTCTTGGTTTAATGATTTAGAATCTCAATCGAGCGCTTTAGTGACACAGGTGTTATCAAACCAGCCTGTTAGCTTATTGCATCTACCTGACGGTAAAGATGCTGAGCTTGAGTACGATGAGTTCGAGATCACAGCGCGGCATATTGCCGCTTTACTCAGCAGTGCGCAAACCTTGGATGGCAAGCCGATTCAGCCTAGTGATATCGGTGTACTGGCACGGGCCAAAAAAGATTTAAAACGGGTAGAAGACGAGTTGGTTAAGCTCAAAGTGCCAACCTTGACCACTAGTGACGTCAGTATCTTTGAGACCATCATGGCCGAGGACGTGGCGGCGCTACTTAGCGCGATGATATACCCTTATCGACATGACATCGTTAATCGGGTGCTGACCAGTCATCTATATGGTCTGAGTATCAAAGACGTCAAAGCTATGATGACTGACTACGAGTCAGGGATTGAAGAAAGTAGTGACAAAGTATTTAATAACCAAACGACTAATAATAAAAAAAGTTATCAAGATTTTATTACCTATATAAAAGAGGGCGCGCAGCGTTGGCAGCATTTTGGTATTTTGTCGGCGCTACATTATTTATTGGATAAAAGCCCCATTCAATCGCAAGGCGTTTGGCAAGCCTTAGCCGCTCACAAAGATGGCGACCGTCATATCATGGACTTGCGTCACGTAATGGACGTCTTGGCGCAGTACGGTATCGGCATGGGTGAGCATGAGCTATTGGCGTGGTTTAGACAAAACATAGAGGCGGCGCCCAATAGCGATTGGGCTAAGCAATACCCGTTACCTACAGAGTCTGGCGTGCAGCTGATGACTATTCACAAGTCAAAAGGGCTTGAGTTCCCCATTGTCTATGTGCTCGGTATGGGCGACGCCAGTAGGAGGTCGGGCAATAAAGAGAAGTACGGGCTGTATTTGTATAATGCTAGCCAAACCTCTGCAAGTTTAAGACAACAAGCGATAGGTAATCAGCGCCGCTTCTCTGCTGTGCAGGACTCTGCTACTACAGAGGGTCACTTTACAGATATTGAGACTCAAGAGGACTTCGATGAGCTACGCAGGCTTGGTTATGTCGCCTTTACTCGGGCCAGTGAGCAACTTTATGTCGTACTGAAAGATCCGAGTAGTACAAGAGATATGAATCGTAAACCAGTGTTTTACTGGTTTGAGTCCGCAGAAGCAAAGTTTGAATTACCGGATAGGCTCAAAGGCACCATAGGTATGCTCAGAGGGCATAATGTCAATGCGTTCTATGATGATAATTATGTCAATTCAACAGGCTTAAATAATAATACCAAGCTTGCCACTGTCAAACCTATGACAGAGACTATTGAATATGCTGCTTTTTCAGAAATCATGAAGACCCATTACTTTTATGGTTGGGCCAAGACCAGTTTTACCGCTTTAGCCCGTCAGCTTGATGAATCGACACAAGCGATGGCTGTGGTCGATGAGCGTATTGATGATGCCATAGATATTGATATGACAGAGTCTTCAGTAACAGTTGAACCATTATCCAATAGCAATGATTCTCTTGAATCTTTAGGTGAATTAAGTCTCAAGTCAGAGGATGATATTCGCTTTAGCTTTATCAAAGGGGCCAACGCTGGTACGTTTTTGCATGAGATATTTGAAAAAATAGACTTCAATAATAACTCTAAATGGTCGCAAGTCATCGACAAAGCTATTAGTAGCTATCAGTTGCCACTAATCTATAGTAGCGCTGAGCAACAAAGTCGTATATTGCAAGCCAAACAAAAACAGGAGAGTCGTCCGCTGGATTTGGACACGATAGATGTGACCGCGCATGAAGACTTAATGACTTGGATTGATGAGGTATTAGCTACGCCGCTATTAGCCTCCAACCAGCCTTTGAAGTCTATTGATAAAAATAGACGATTCGCTGAGTTAGAATTTAACATGGGTTTGTCAGAGACCTTTAAGGCACAGGATATTAATAGACTCTTTGAGCAGTATCTTCCCGATGATAAAGACAAACATATCAACCTCGTCCCGCAGAATAAAGCACATTTGTATCGTTACTTGCGCGGCGAGATTGATTTGGTCTATGAGCATGCTGGCAAGTATTATGTTGTCGATTATAAGAGTAACTTTTTAGGAAATAGCCTAAGTAATTATAACCAAAATACACTCAAGCAAGCTATGTCCAAGGCCGGATATTGGCTACAAGCAGCAATTTATCAAGTGGCACTACATCGATTCCTTGCTATAAGGGTTAGTGATTATGAAGGTAATGAAGATAAGTATCTAGGAGCAGTTGAATATGTCTTTTTACGGGGAGTTTATGACTCATCTTCTAAATCAGCTATTCCACAAAGTGAGGATAATTCTAATAATAACAACTGGGTGCACAATGAGCGTTATGGATTAGTCACTTGGGATATTCCTATTGATTTTATCAAGGGCTTAGATTCGTTGTTTGGTATTCCCAATTAATCAATTATGAATAACGAAGCACATGAACCATGACTTTTACAGTTTTTAATCCGATAAACACTTGATAAAAGAGATAAGCATACTATGAATAATAACCAGAGTAGGGCAGCAATTAGCTCACAAGAAAGCTGGGCTAGCACCATCAGCGATTATATTTTGTTACGCCGTCAGCAAACACATCAAGCGTATGACGCGAGCGCTACAACAGCTAATACGGATAAAGAAAACGGCTTATTTATTGCTATATTTACTTTGTTAGCTACTCATTTGGAAGAAGGACATACAGTATTAACTATTGAGATAGCGGAGCATGAAGCACCTTTACAAGGTCGAGTCAATGATGAGAGAGTTACACTATATGCTTGGCAACAGCAACTGCTTGAGATACTAGCAGCGCCGATCCTTACTCTTATTGATACTCCAATACAGATGCAAGCAGAAGATAATTTTTTAGAAGAAGAGTCAATAGATGAACCTTTGTTATTTGGGTCGCTAAATACCTTATTTAGCAAGCGAGAATCGTTATGGGAGCAGTTAGCGCTTAGCAATTATGAAAAAGAGAGATTGGTCAAACGTTTAGATACGGTTGTAGCACTATACCAATTACTAAAAAATACTGACTTGACGTCTTTCATTAATTCGGTAAATGATCATGCTTTATTTACTGATGTTAATGTTGGTATTGTTGATAATAAAAATAGCCTAAGTAAAAATAATCAGCCAATAATCTATCAAATGCAAAGTCCTGAAGATCAAGCTGATAATTCAATAACATCACTCACATTTTGGCTACATCGCTCTTGGCAAGCAGAATTTAACTTAGTCAAGCACGTCAACAATATTTTACAACAGAAAGTAACGCCTCTGCAGATATCAGTACCTAAAGGTCTACACGAGAAGCAGGTGACCGCCATTGATGTGGCCAATAATAACGCCTTTAGTATCATTACTGGTGGCCCAGGCACAGGTAAAACCTATACCGTCGCTCAATTAGTAATCGCGCTACAACAAGTGACAGAGGGTAGGACTGATGAGCATGAAAACGTTAAATTCAGCACAGACAGTGCTAGTCTAGCATTAGTAGCGCCAACTGGTAAGGCAGCACAACGCATGCAAGAGTCTCTACAAGCGGCTCTAAATTTAGCAAATGTAGATATACAATTGCAAGAAGCCAAAACCATTCATCGCTTGTTAGGCATTGGAAGAACGGGTAGGCCGCGTTACGATGCTAACAATCCACTAGGTGAAGATATTATCATCGTTGATGAGGCCTCTATGCTAGGGGTTGAATTGGCCAATTATCTTGTGAGTGCGGTAAAGCCAAGCGCTAGACTTATATTGCTAGGAGATGCTAATCAATTGGCAGCGGTTGATGCAGGAGCAGTATTGTCCGATTTGTGCCGTATTCCATTATTGCAATCTATCCATGTGCAGTTAACAGAGAGCCGCCGTTTTAGTGCAGACTCTGGTATTGGTAAGCTTGCATATCAAATTAATAAAGCGGAGACTAATATTGCTACTATTTGGCAGTTGTTGGAGCAAGATAAGGCGCTAAGTTTTCAGAATCTCAATGTGTCGCGAACAGCAACATCTATAGATAATAAAAATAGCCTAAGTAAAAATAAAACAACACCAAATACAGTAATAAAGTACGATAATTATCTATCTGAAATCAAAAAACTATTAGAAAATCCAATAGAAAAATCCGTGCCAGAACCAACAAAGAATATAATTACCTCATTAATGAAAACTTTTAATGAGTTTAGAATCCTGTGCGCTGGTCACAATGGTGAATGGGGTGATCGTTATATTAATAACTATCTCACGCAATGGCATCTCACCGAGTTAAAATTACCGCTGGGTCAGAATACTTGGTTTCATGGTCGTCCAGTCATGGTTCTACAAAACAATTATGAGCTAGGACTATTCAATGGTGATATTGGGTTTTGCTTACAAATTGGTGATGATAGAAACCAAATGGAAGTATTTTTTGAAAATAAAAAGCAGGGGATAGCCATTAATTTGCTAAACGAGGAAATGATTGCTACAGCATATGCAATGACTATTCACAAATCACAAGGATCTGAGTTTGATCATGTGGCTATTACTTTTGATAGTACTCATGCAAAATTATTGAGCAAAGAACTTATCTATACCGCAGTAACTCGCGCTAAAGAGCAAGTAACCATATACAGTACCAAACCTACTTTAGAGAAGGCGGTTCAAACACCAACGCAGCGCTATACAGGTCTAGCACTGCAATTTTCTAATTTGAGTAAATGAATAAGACAAAAAATAGTTTAATCTCTAGTCCAAAAAAAGCACCCAAATCGGATGCTTTTTTAATATCAATAAAATGTTTAAAACTTATAATTTATCTTCTTTAATCGCATAGATGCCAGGCAGGTGACGCAAGTAACCATGAAAGTCCATGCCGCAGCCGTACACATAACGATCGGCAACATTGATACCGACAAAATCTACTTCAAAGTTATCTATTTTACGGTCATGCTCTTTATTGAGCAGCACGCAGCAATCAATAGAGGCAGGATTTTCTTTACCCAATTCTTCTACGATGGCTTTTAGGGTAATACCTTCATCAAAGATATCGTCAATAAGTAAGACATGCTCGCCTTCAAGGCTAACATCAGGTTTAAACTTCCAATCAAGCTCACTAGTACCTTCATTATCACGATAGCGAGTAGCATGAATGTAGTGCATACGGTGGTAAAAGGTTAGGTGAGTAAGCAGCTGTCCGGCTGGGATCAGGCCACCGTTCATAACGACCATAACGATTGGATTAAGGCCGGCATAATGAAGATTCAATTGGGCAGCGAGACGCTCATAAGCGGCGGCTACTTCAATGCTGCTAATAAGGCACTCTGAATTGCGTAAGGTTTGTTCTATTTCTTGATTACTGATTTGAGTCATGAGATGCGCCTTGGATAAAAAGTGCTGCTTATTCTAGCAAATTTTAGTAAATTTGCCTAACATCATATGGTATTGGGCACAAAATTAGTGTTCTATAGTAATACCCATTTTATGATTCTGATTTTTCTATAAAAAAAGGACGATAAAAGCTAGCTAGACGGTTAAGACCAGCATCAGGTAGCTGAGGCAGTAGTTTATTGAGCGCCATGCTCATGCCTTTGTCGATACCTGCTTTAGCTACAGGGATAGAGCTACGTTTAATCATACCAAGCTTAAGAGTCTCGGTAAAATGAGTAATAAAATGGGTTAGCGCTTCTTCATTCATAGTCTCAAGCGCGGCTTTAAATTTAGCTTTATCCACATCATCAGGAGTCACTGCTGCATAGCCTTCAGTAATGGTTTGATCTGCGCTATCAGATAGTTTGAAGCCGACTCGGCGCTTGCCCTCATTATCTATAAACATCGACTCGTTTTTCAAGAAATTAAAGCTTGGCATAATGTCTTCGTTTTTATCTTTACCTAGTAGTACGCTTAGTAGCGTCTCTGTCGTACGCTCAACCGTACTTACGATTTTACGCATGGCTGCTTGACGCTCAGAGTTTGGAATCACATCAATCAAACCTACTAATAAGTTATCAATCAGTTCCCGAGCAATTTGTTGGGTAAGCTTGTTGCGATAAGGATAATAATCCACTTGCTGGTTTGAGGTAATGATATGTTCAGCTTCGTCAATCATCTCACTGAGCTTATCTGAGGGTATAAACCCAAAATACTTTGCCATTATGGCCCCTTTATATCTTATATATTAGCTTCTTGATTTTTAGGAGTCAGTATAACTAAATTTTGCTGCTAAAACACAGTTATTCAACGACACAAATTTTTGATTAGATTAGATTTATTTCATCTTGGCTTTATGAGTTAACAGATATTAAACGTTACATATTATGTTACATAAGCTACACTTGGACTTTGCAACTGTAGGTTGGCAGTTGATAGTTTTTGATAAGCCTCTAGTATTTTGTTAAAAAATTTGTTTGATACTATTACACCTTAATTAAGGATATGTATTTGACCATCCTTGATTTATCTAAGGAGAGATTAGATGAATAGTGCCATTGTATTATTACTTGGTGTTGCCGCAATGGTTTGCGGTTATCTTTTTTATTCAAAATTTATCGCAACCAAAATTTTAGCACTAGACAATAGTCGCCCCACGCCAGCACACACGATGAAGGATGGAGTGGATTACGTTCCTACTAATAAATACGTCCTATGGGGACATCATTTTACCTCTGTAGCAGGGGCGGCGCCTATTATTGGTCCTGCCATCGCTGTTATTTGGGGCTGGGTACCTGCTGTACTTTGGATAGTCTTTGGTACAATATTTATGGCAGGCGTCCATGATATGTCGGCGATATGGGCAAGTATGCGCAATCGAGGTCAATCCATAGGTTCTATTGCAGGTACTGTCATGGGTACGCGTGTGCGTAGTTTAATGATGGTCGTTATCTTTTTATTACTCCTTATGGTCAACGCCGTATTTGGGGTTGCTATTGCTAATATGCTGATCAAAACCCCATCAGCGGTACTACCTGTATGGGGAGCGCTGGTAGTTGCCTTTATTATCGGGCAGTGTATTTATCGTTATAATATGAATCTGATTTGGGTATCCATTATCGGGGTAACCGCGTTATACGGTCTTATTTACCTCGGTCCCATGTTTCCAGTAGTCCTGCCTGAAACTTTCTTAGGACTACCTGATAACGCCGTATGGATTATTATTTTATTCTCATACGCGGCAGTGGCCTCTTTATTACCTGTATGGATGCTTTTGCAGCCGCGTGACTATATCAATGGTTTGCAGTTATTTATTGGTCTGATTTTGTTGTACGCAGCCGTCTTTATCTCAACCCCTACTATTGTCGCGCCAGCTATTAATACGGATCTACCTATTGGCACCCCGTCAATTTTACCGCTGTTGTTTGTGACGATTGCTTGCGGCGCTATCTCGGGCTTTCATGGACTTGTAGCGACAGGCACGACATCGAAACAAATTGATAAAGAAGAAGATGTGCGTTTTGTGGGGTACTTCGGTGCTTTGGGTGAAGGCATGCTGGCATTAGGAGCTATGCTTGCTGCAACGGCAGGTTTTGCCACTTTAGGTGATTGGCAAGCGGTCTACCAAAAATTCGGTGATGGTTCTATCGGCGCTTTTATTGATGGCGGGGCGGCCATATTAAACGCGGGCGTTGGTATCGACTTAGTATTGTCACAAACTATGCTTACAGTCATGGCAGCGCTATTTGCAGGCACTACTATGGACACCGGGGTACGCCTGCAGCGTTATATCTTCCAAGAATTTGGGGAGTTTTATAACCTGCCGATATTAAATAAAAATGTCGTTGCAACACTACTGGCTGTCGGAAGCTGTCTGTTGTTAGCGTTCGGTGCTGGCGGTATTAGTGGTGAGGGCGGCATGATTATATGGCCATTATTTGGCACGACGAATCAGTTGATGGCAGCGTTAACCCTTATGATTGTAACGGTGATTTTATTACGTAAAGGCAAACCGGTTTGGTATACCTTGGCACCATTATCTTTCTTGCTGGTGATGACCGTATTTGCACTATTGATTCAGCTGGTCAGCTTTTTTAACGACGGCAATTGGTTGCTTATTATCATGGATCTTATCATTTTGATTGCGGCAATCTTGGTAACTTTTGAGAGTTTTTCAGTGCTACGCCGTGAATGGTCAGAGCATAAAGGTAAAAGTTAGAGCTAATGAAGTAGATTAAAGCAAAATCAAAAAGAACGCTGGCAATTGCTGGCGTTTTTTATGTTGTAGAGTATTTTAGGATGAGGAGTGACGTTAGCGCAGCGCAAATTAGCACTTAATGATATTATCTAATAGTTGAAATCTTAAAATTAAGGTTAAACCATGAACAATACACCAATAAATCAGCCGTTATGGCAACGATTTTTATCTGGACTTAATGAGTTCTACCATGCACCATACCGGCAAACTATGGCGCGTGCTGCTCGTGATGAAGAAGATTTCTTTATGCTAATGATGTTTGCTGAGAGTTTGGGTATCGACAATCCTGCCAGCTTTTATACACTGGAGCTGCAGCCCTTATTTTTAGAAAACTTTCACGAATGGCATACAAGAATGGGTATGGATAGATGCCCCTTTGATCATATTGGTTGCTGCTAATAAATGAGTGGAGTAGATAGCATGGCACTACAACCGTTAACTGTATTAGTCACTCAGTTGGCAAGCCAGCCTATTATATTTGTCGGCGGTAAGGGCGGGGTAGGTAAAACAACGACCGCAGCAGCACTTGCCAGCCGCTTCGCTGGTGAGAACAAAAAAACGTTAATTATTTCAACCGATCCTGCCCATAGCTTAGGCGATGTGCTAAATGTCAGACTTAGCAATGAAAGAACCGCTATAACCCCTTATCTTGATGCGCTCGAATTGAATCCTGATGTTATTGTTGACGCGCATTTTGCGCAAGTTGAGCGCACTATTAGCGCTTACGCCAATCCAGATATGATGCCCAAAATTCGTGAGCACCTGCGCTTATCGAAGTCCGCTCCGGGCGCTCAGGAAGCTGCCATGCTCGAATCTATGTGCCAGCATTTAGTCTCGGCGACAGATGCCGGTTATGAGCATATTATTTTTGATACCGCGCCTACTGGACATACGCTGCGTTTGCTAGTATTGCCGGAGATGATGGGAGCCTGGACGGATGGGCTTCTTGCTCAGCAAAGACGACAAGCTAAATTGCGCTCGGTCGCTACTCGTTTAGATAGTAGTAAAGAGGATATGAGCAGTAAAAACAACGTAGCGAACCCATTTGCTAAACACAAACCAGATCGCTGGGAGCAGGCGGTATCAGTGTTAGAAAAACGCAAACAGCTGTTTCGTCAAGCAGGGCTACTACTGCATGACCGCAAGCGGACCGCGATTATATTAGTCATGACAGCTGATGTACTGCCAATGGCAGAGACTAGACGCGCTATTGAACAGTTAGAGGCAAGTGACCTTACACCAGCTGCGATCATCGTTAACCAACTCATTACTCCAACGCAAACGGATACTTTTTGGCAGCAACGTGCCGATAGACAGCAGCAATTGATGAGGGATATTGAACAAAACTTCAAAAAATATCCGGTGTATCCGATTTATTTACAACAAACTGATGTACGCGGTGTTGAGGCTTTGAGTGGGTTATTAGCTTAAATGCGACTCTTAACTATTTAAATGTTCTTGTGTAGGCGGTGATTCATACTGAGTAGAGTGCACCCTACGCGTACTTATAAAAATTATTTGTTCGGGTTCAATATTATTCACGCTGCAATTTACTTGACAGCGACCATGCCTCATCTAGGCGTAAACTTTGCGCGCGTTCAGCGTTACCACTACTAAGAGACGACCACTGCGGTTTGCCGCGTGCTCTTTTAAGCTCGCTCGGCAATTTGTGCGAGGGCCACGGCGTTATTACTGTTTCATCTTCTGTTCCATCATTCATAGCATTATCGGGATCATCTTGCTGAACCGTTTGTTCGCCCTGATAAAGCAGCTGAGTGGCATCGGTCGCCGCATGTCCGCGATGACGAAGCGCCATCAATAAATCTATAGCACGTGTCGCCAGCAAAGTCAGTGTCGCAGGATCAATATAGAGACGCTTAACCCCGCTAAGTTTATCTGCAATGCTACTAGTATTCGATAACAGTCCGCCAGCGATACCGCCAATAGCGGCGCCCAGTCCCATAGTCGTTCCCAGTGCAGCTGCATCGATGCCCAAGCCCAGTAATGCGCCCGCTGCCGCGCCGGAGGTGGTACGAATACCGTAGCTCTTTAATAGTTCAGGATCAAAAGGATCTTGCTGATACGCTTGCAGCTCAAGCGGCGTTGCGGCTACCGCATTGTCATAAAATTTATATAAATTTAATAGTTTATGCTGCATAGCTCGCTCGCTTTGACGTACCGCCTCCCTCATTTGCGCAAGTACGGGCATCGGATCATCATCGTCATTAATCTCGCGCACAAAAGCGGCAACATTGAGCAAAAAATCAGCGATAATGATGTTCGCCTCGTCATACAGACGCGCCCAGTCTTCAGTCCGGCGCTGCATAAGCTGATCTAGCATCTCAGAGTGGGTGAGCATAGTAGCTAGATTTTGCCAAAGCCGCATCTCATCTTCAAACTCAAATGCTACTGAATCAAAGCGCGTAGAGATATGCAGATTACGCCGTGCCAGCATAGTTTGCCACGCGTCAATATTAGCATCTTGGCTGTCGGTAAAGTTAAATACTGGCATTACCGGAATAGCGGCCCACGACAAAATAGCCAATTCGTCTTTATATTTCCCAAGTACTGGCTCACGCGCATCAACCACATAAATAGCCATATCACTTGCCAGCAGCTGCCGGATTACCTTGGCTTCTTGGCTATAATCGTCATAATCAGTCGCAGCGCCTGAGGCAATATCCGCTGCCAAAAACTGCTGCAAACGCTCAATGCCATCACGGCGACTGGCGGTGTTGTCCTCCAGCCAGTCCATCAAACCTGAGGCATCTTCAAGTCCTGGGGTATCATATAGCATCACCAATACTTCACCAGTTTGACTATCCGTCAGTTGCGCACGCTCCACATGGCGAGTAGTGGCCGCTTCGTTTTTGACCTCACCAAAATAAACGTCTCGCAGTAGGGTGCGCAAAATAGAGGTTTTGCCAGTATTGGTATGACCAACGACGGCCAGTTTTAACGGCTCGTCGCTGGCAACTGTGGTTTTGAAAGTAGTTTGACTAGCAGATGTAGACGAAGAAGGGTGCAAGACAGACGAATGATCATCTACGGTAGAATCGCTAATAATAGGATCATCAGACGTAGGCGACGTCTCATAAGCCTTATCCGCAAAAAGACCTTTAGGCTGACGATTGATATTGTTATGATCATGGTTCATAATGCGGTCTTATCGTTTTTATAGTAAGAGTTATTATATAATTGCTGTATAGCACGCTACTTTTTAATTGTCCTGATCAATAGCCGCTTTCATCTGACGAATGACCGCACTCAACAACATCTCATCGATATCGGTAAGCTTGTTGAGACCGTAATCATAAGTTTTTAGAATCATAGCCTTTTGATCTTGAGTAAGATGTACAGACACCTCGCCATCTTTAGTTAACGTACGATAATCTTCTAAGGTTCTTTTTTTGTCATCTCTCATTGTTTATTATCCTTATCTTTGCCAACTTTTCTATTAATTTTGCAAAAGTCAAAGATACTTATTTTAATGCTATTAATTTAAGATCGAAAAACTATTGTAACTAAACGACCTTACTTGGTCTACACAAGCTTGTATAGTTAATATTAGGTCACACTTGATGGGCTAAGCAGCATCTTTAGCTTAATTGATCCAAATTATCACAACTTTTAGCCATAGCATCCTACCTATTTATTGACATTCGAAGCGGGCGAAGGTTCATGACTATCTACCAATCCAATTTGCCTAGTTGCGAGCGCTGTTTGCCACTGCTGATAACGCGCGGTTTTATAATCAACATCCGTATTCTCGCTACCTAGTAGCTGTACCGCTAACCCATGTTTGGCGTGACCGGCGATTTGATCAAGCTTACGCAGCGTGCCACGATCGGGCAGCGCTTGACTGTGAATACCTAAAATCACTTGTACCGGATGGGTATCCAGATAAGTGGTCAGACGTGCCATATCCTCACGATCATCAACAATACCAAAATTTTCTACCGTACTTGCTACTGTTTTGGCGTGATCATGATTAAGACCTGCCTGCCACCAATTATCTTGCTTAGAGGGGTACTCAAGTAGAGCCACCAACTTATTGCCAGAGCTAACGGTCGCTTTTGGCACAACGGGGGCAGGGGTCTGCTTAAAATCATCAGCATCGATAACTTGTCTTTGCCAAAAATTAATAATCTTTTGATAGTAAGGTAGTTTAGTGTCAAGGCGCATCTTTTTACGACGAAACATCAGCGCACAAAATACCCATGCTATTGCTCGCGGCACGATGCCGTACATGAGTAAACTACCTATTAACAGGCTCGCCCATTGCCGGGCGATCGATAAGGGCAGGGCGTCAGTCACCAATCGGCTTTGGACAATAGCCGCACTATCAGGAACGCTAAAACCAACCATACTTGGCAGCCAGCCTAGCACTTGAGTGAGGGTAATCAGCGTCTGATCAGACAGCAGCGTTGATTCCCAGCTAAAGCTATATTGACGCACAATGAGTAAAAATATAATCGCCAGCAGCATCCCTGTTAAGGTCGCAAGCCACAGCTGATGACTAAATCTGCCTAGATACCAGCGCATACCGCTGTGCTGCAGTTGCTGCTCGTATAAGCTTACCGCCGCTTGGGTCACATCGTCTTTACCACGTATTAAGTAACTAGGACTGACAAGATTGGCAAACCAGTTTGAGGACTGCTTAGATTGCTTCATCAGCGTTAATACCAGCCAGCCTACCAGCATGATGGTATGAAAACCTAGCAAGCAGACCAAAACGTAGAAAAAATTGACCACGTTGGCTTGTAGTAAAGTAAATAATCCCAAAAACCCTGACACACACCAAACCACGCTCATAAGCGTCATAATGCCTTTGATACGGCCATCAATCTTACCCAGTACGCGCGTAAGGTTGCCATTGCTATCGATACGCGAGGCGCGCCGATGCAGCTTTTGGATCGGCTTGCCCTCCTCATTTTGCAGCTTTTCAGTTATTAATAAAGGATCGGTTGCAAAAACATGTTGCCGAGTCTCAAGGGTACGTACCAGCTCAGTTAATTGGTCTTGGGGTGATAGCATGTGTCGATGACATCCAAATAGAGACGTTAATGTTGTTATTGATTTAAAGGCTAAAAAACAATTGTTGCCAAAAAACGATTATTGTAGCGTATAAACTTTAGTATAAGGCATAAGCTCTCAAAAAAGAGGAATAAATGAGTGCAGTATTTTAGGTAAATGGTCATACCTAAATAGTAGTTATGTTTTACTTTTTATCTATAACCAATACGATTTGCGCATAGTAAAAGATAAGAAAATCAGCCAGAATGATTAAATGGATAATAATAGAAGGATACTAAAATGAATAATAAAACCTATCTAATAGTAGGCGGTACTGGTGGTATTGGTAAAGCTATGGTTGAGCACTTAACAGCTGCCACTGCTAATGAGCAAACTGCTGATCAAACAAAGATACGCGTGTTCGCCACTTATCACAAAAACGTACCTGATATAGAAGCCGATGATTTATACTGGTTAAAGATGGATGTCAGTGATGAAGATAGCATTAAAGAGGCGATAGATGAGATTAAGTCGCACACGAGCTGCATCGACTGGGCGATCAACTGCGTAGGCCTGCTCCATACCGAGCACTCGCAGCCAGAAAAAGCCCTGCGTCAAGTCGAGACCGATTTCTTTTTACAAAACATGCAAATCAATGCTTTAGCCAGCATGCTCATCGCTAAACATATCAAACCTTTATTGGCAAAATCTGAGCGCAATAATGACAACCCCGCGATCTTTGCAACGATATCAGCCCGGGTTGGGAGTATTAGCGACAATGAGCTTGGCGGCTGGTATAGCTATAGGATGAGTAAATCAGCACTCAATATGGGCATGAAAAACTTAAGCATCGAGTGGGGTCGCTCCTTAAAAGATGTCTGTGTCGTAGTGATGCAGCCCGGTACGGTCAATACGCAATTATCGGCACCGTTTCAGGCTAATGTTGCCGAAGGTCATCTGTTCTCGCCCGCCTATAGCGCAGAGGCACTGCTAGATGTGCTATCGGGTATGAGTGCTGAGCAAACAGGGAGTTTTATAGATTGGGCAGGGGAGTCGATACCTTGGTAACCCAAGGGATCAGAACTAAAAAAGGACCGCTCATGATTAAATCATAAGCGGTCCTTTTGATTTATAAATCTTTAGCTGATAAAACATCAATTAGTAACGAACATATCCATGAACTCATTAACTGGCGTTTGTTCTAGCTGCGCCTGATTGTTGCAAAGCTCGACAATCTGTTTGCAGCGGCTATCGATAAAACGTGTGGCAAGGCTTGCCTGAAACTTAGCCTCTAGCACTGGAATACCCTCATCACGGCGACGCTTATGACCAATAGGATATTCGATAGCGACCTTGTCGGTACTACTGCCATCTTTAAAGAAAATTTGGATGGCATTAGCAATGGAGCGCTTATCAGGGTCATGATAGTCTTTTGAATACTCTGGGTCTTCTTCGACCACCATTTTACGGCGCAGACCATCAATCAGTATATGATGTTGCTCGTGATAATCATCTTCATAATTCTCCGCCATCAAATCGCCCGTTAGTAGCGGCACAGCAACCATATATTGCAGACAGTGGTCACGGTCAGCAGGGTTGGCAAGAGGGCCTTCTTTGGAGATAATGCGAATCGCTGAGTCATGGGTAGTGAGTACAATCTTCTCGATATCATCAATTCTATCTTCAACACGCGGATGCAAAATTACTGCCGCCTCACACGCGGTTTGCGCATGAAACTCCGCAGGAAAGCTTAGTTTAAATAAAATGTTTTCCATCACATAGCTACCAAAATCACGCTGGAAGCTAAAGCGGCGCTCATCGATAGGTTTGGTCGCCAAATCCTTATTAGTATGGCTAAATAAAACGTCGTAAAACCCCCACTGCGGCGCTGATAGAGCGCCTGGAATACCCATCTCACCGCGGCGCGAGATATCAACCAAACGCACGCCCCGGCTAGTAGCGTCGCCTGCCGCCCATGATTTGCGGCTACCGGCATTGGGCGCATGGCGATAAGTTCGCAGCGCTTGACCATCAACCAGTGCTTGGGATATTGCCGCCATAATACGCTCACGCGGTAGATCATATAATTTAGCAACGACAGCAGTTGAGGCCAACTTGACTAAGAACACATGATCCAGTCCGACGCGGTTAAAGGAGTTGTCCAGTGCCATAACGCCTTGAATCTCGTGCGCCATAATCATGGCCTCAAGCACTTTTCGCATCGTTAAGGGCGCGTGACCTTTGCTGATATTTTGCTGGCTAATATAATCAGCGACTGCCAAGATACCGCCTAGATTGTCTGAAGGGTGCCCCCATTCAGCCGCTAGCCACGTATCGTTATAATCAAGCCAGCGCACAATACAGCCAATATCAAAAGCGGCTTTGATCGGGTCGAGTCGGTAAGAGGTGCCAGGCACCCGTGCGCCGTTGGGGGTAATTTGATCGGCGCAATTAGGGCCTAGATGCTTGGTACATTCAGGGAAGCGCAGGGCAAGCAGGCCGCAGCCTAAAGTATCCATTAAACAGTAGCGCGCCGTATT
Source organism: Psychrobacter sp. M4 (assembly GCF_055699795.1). Taxonomy (NCBI): domain Bacteria; kingdom Pseudomonadati; phylum Pseudomonadota; class Gammaproteobacteria; order Moraxellales; family Moraxellaceae; genus Psychrobacter; species Psychrobacter sp. M4. Next base: position 1,756,294 of record NZ_CM146740.1, read on the forward strand.
CCACGCGTCATCGCTATTGGGTGAGTCGTCATCTATAGAATAATTGAGCACATAATCAGCAATTTTTTGAATCTCATCGTCATATTCTGGACGGACGTTACTCTCTACGGTGTTTTTCTCTATTTTAGACATAATGATCTCCCTATCCTTGGATTACATAGGTCATCAATAATGAATAGTTATCATTGATGTAGCTATTCATTAAAAGTAGCATATCGCTATAGAAGCACCAAACTGAATTATGTTAAGAATCTATTGAAATGTGCAAGCATTACGTACCAAATCGTCAAATTGAGCGATCAAATCAGGTCATCAAATAAATCAGGCCAGCGATAAACATAAGCCCTAATATCAGCAGTAAAAAGGTGAGAATAGTGCCTACTGTACTCTTTGAGTTCTCTTTTTTTACTTTAACCTTTTTGACAGGCGGTAATACCATAGTGACGTGTTCAATGCCATCCTCGAGATAACGCCCGCCCTCTACGACAAACCCTAACGACTCATAAAAGCTAAGCAAATAAGTTTGCGCCGAGATAACAATAGGCCTTTTTTTACCGTAGTGTTTGCGGCAGTAATTGATAGCCTGTACCATGATTTGCCGGGCAAGACCACTACCGCGATACGGTGCTAATACCAGCACACGACCAATGGCTGACATCTGATTGGCTGGGCTTGATAGCGATTTTAGGGTGTTAAATTCTGGCGGGATAATACGGCAGTAGCCAACGAGCATCTCGTTTTGGTGAGCAATTAGATGCAGACAGTCGAAGTCTAACTCGTCCATATCTTGATAAGGACAGTTTTGCTCAACTACAAACACTTGCGCGCGCGCTCTTAAGATATGATAGACATCAACTGAGGTTAAGTCGTCAAACTTTTTTATGGAAAATTCATTGGTCATAGTTACGGTTTCTTAGCGCTTTAAACGATGTTTTAATATTTTTAATTTTCGATAGTTTTAATTATAGCAGTTGCCTATTTTTTAAAGAAACAAAACAGGGTTAAGAAAGACATCTTTCTTAACCCTGATCCTACTGATGCTACCAGATATATTCTACTAAACAGTAGTGACCTGATTAATGCGATAGGCGCGTTTTATTATCTTCTACCGTCTTGGCATAAGGGCTAATACCTTTATCCATAATCTTGGTAGCTTCTTCGTCAATGTGCATGCCAAAGTTATTGAAAGCATTATGATTACCCAATGCCAAACGCTGCAAGTCGCTCATCCACTGCTTGCCTAAAGTGATTTGTGAAGCTAGGATTTGCGAGTTGATATCACCCATAGACTGCATAAACGCCATTTGCTTTTCTGCAATCATGGTATGTATCTCTTGATGCTGGCTATCAGAATTCATAGGAGAGCTGGCAATCTTCCAAATACGTGTGGCCATAACTTGTGGAATCGCTAAACACATGGTTAAAGCTTTTTGTTGCAGCTGCAATGCAGGTGCTGACAGCATAGGTATAGAAGTAGGTACTGAAAAGGTAGGTGCTGGAATGTTGATCATTTGCGTCTCGTCCTTACTATAAGTGTGAGGGTATTCTACTCCCCTTGATTGGATTAGCAACCATCAATCAAGGTATTGATACTATAGACAATAAATACATACAAAATAATATATGTAGAATTTATCCATAGACCTATTTAATAGTTTACTCTTATTTAATAAGTACTAATAAAAATTTATCAACCATTAATCGTCTGACTGATCTTATCTAAATTTAAACTATCTGACATAGCGGTGAATATCTCGTAGTATTTACCGCCTTCGTCATACAATTCTTCATGGGTACCCGTCTCGACCACTTGACCGTTTTCTATCACTACTAAATCATCAGCGTCAATAATTTGCGCAATATTATGCGAGACAATGATGACGGTGCGATTTTCTTTGATCAAATCTAAGCTTTTTTTGACCTGTTGACTGGCTATAGCATCAAGGCTTGCTGTAGGTTCATCCAAAAACACAATCGGCGGATCTTTTAGAAACATTCTTGCCAGCGCAATACGCTGCTGCTGACCACCTGACAAGGATTTTGCCGTACTCTCATAACCATCGCTCAAGCCCATGATTTGCTCATGAATAGAGGCTTTTTTGGCGGCCACGATGATATCTTCCTCACTAGCATTCATATTTCCATAACGGATATTTTCACTAATGGTCCCTGAGAAAATATGGTTGCTTTGTAGCACAAGGCCAATACGTTGACGCAGATCATGAGTATTACAGTCTTTGAGATCGTGCCCATCCAAGCATATTTGACCGGCGTCTGGCTCATAAAATTTCACCAGCAGGTTAATAATGGTACTTTTGCCTGCGCCGGAGAGGCCCACCAGAGCAGTGATACGATTGGGTTTAATGGTAAAGCTGACATCTTTGAGCGCCTGCGTGCCATTGGGATAAGTAAAATCAACGTTTTTCAGCTCGATATGACCTTGAAGATTTTCACTACTCATGCCGTCGATATTCTCAACCTGTTTATCGTCTTCTAAAATCTCAAAGAAGCCTTCGGCATAGGTCAAGGCATTATTAATCTGATCATAAATACGGTGCAATTGACGAATAGGCGCGGCGACGTTTTGAAACAGCATAACGTGAAATAAAATCATCCCGATAGTCATCTGTCCATTTAATACAAAATAAGAGGTTAAAAGAATAATAACCACTACGCCGATTTGTTCAATGAAAGTCTTAACCGCGTCATAAACAAAACCAATGCTGCGAATACGCAGCTGGTTGTCGGTCATCTCTTTTTGAATTTTTAGGTGCTTTTGCGCCTCAATCGGTTCACGAACAAAGGATTTGACCACGCTGATTGAATTAATAAGGGAGATCACTAGGCCACTTTTGGCCTCGCGAAAACCGCGCATCTGCCGCCGAAAACCCTGCAAACGCAGCGCCTGCTTTTGACTGATAAAGAAGTAAATCGGAATAATAATAAGACCGACCAGACCAATCCAAAAGTTGGTCGAAAACATAATAATTAAGGAAACAATGGCGCTAGCAAACAGCGGCAGCATATCGATAAAGAAGTTTTGCACAAGGCTAGTCAAACTGCTCACACCCATATCAATACGGGTTTGCAATTTACCACTATCGTTTTCACTACTGGTGTAAAACGCCATACGATAAGTCAAAATACGCTCAATAATGCGCTGCGACAAATCACGCGAGAGATTAATACGAATCTTCTCACCAAAAAAGCGCTGACCAAAAGAGATAAATATCGACAATATCTCTTTGGTCAGTAAAATGGCGCTAATAATCATCAGCATGCGCACGCCCGCTTCCCAAGGTTCGGCAAGGGTTGCAATTTCGGTCAGTGTATCGACGGCGTAGCGCAGTACAAAGGCATTGACCTGCGCGGTGAAGGAACCCAGCGCGGTCAAAACTAAGGTAGCAATAATTAACGTTTTGTAAGGCGAGGCAAATACGGCAAGCTTTTTGAGAATATCCCAAAGTAGGGCTCGCCGCTCTTTTTTCTCGACGGGCGGCTTCTTGTCTAACATCACACGGCGCGGGGGAGTGGTCATAATAAAAGGGGCTTATTATAGATTAACGGATTTATACTAGATTGACAGGGTAGCCATATACAGCATGGTCAACGATTATACCATTTACATTCTCAGCTTGAGTAATAATACCTTCTAGTTTAAAACCTAAACGCTCAGGTACCGCGCGACTAGAAGCGTTATCAGTCGCTACCCTGATTTCAACCTTATTTAATTTTAATTCATCAAAGCCTATTTTAATTAAGTGTGCCACACATTTAGTAATGATGCCTCGGCCGCGGTACGCTTGGCTTAACCAATACCCTATACTGGCTTTACTTAATTTATAGTCAATCTGATTAAAACTAATATTTCCAACTATTTGCCGTTCATAAATAATGGCGCAGGTCAAAGACTTACCATCAGCATAATCATGCAAAGATTTGTTAATAAAAATTAAGAAGAAATCTTCGTCCTTGGCATTAGCAACCCAAGGTAAATACCGCGCTAAGTCTTTAAGCTTTCGCAAAGCTAGGTTGCACCAAAGCTAAAGCGATATGCTCATCAATTTTTCGAGTAAACATCGTGTTCCCAATATCTAAAAGGCGGTGCTTAAAAAGCATCCGCTGGAACAAACACTTCGCCGACCATTATACGACGCGCTGAGCGGCTCATCGAGACTTTTTTAGCTTGCCAGCGCCCACCCACTTGTTCAGTTCTGCCGCCGACCAAGAGCGTTCCTGAAGGATGACCAAAGCGCACCTCGGACAGCTCGCTGCCCCCAGCGGCTTCGTTGACCAATGTTCCTTGTGTGGTTGCTGCTGCTGCAATGGCAACTGCGGCCGTACCCATCATGGCATGATGTAATTGTCCCATACTCATCGCGCGTACCACTAAATCAATGTCATCCGCACTAACGTCTTTACCACTGGACGCGGTATAACTTTGCGCCGGAGCCACCCAAGCTATTTTGGGAATATGTTGGCTGCTTTGTGCCTCACTCTCATCTTTAAACAGTCCCATAGCGACGCCGCCACGTGCGCGGATTGCCTCTAACTTAGCTAATAATTCGTCATTGCTATTAACGTCGCCTTGTAGCTCTGTACCGTTAAAACCTAAGTCTTCCGCTTTCATAAAAATAGTTGGAATGCCCGCGCTAATAAAAGTCGCTTTGACGCTGTCTTTATCCAAACCGCAACCGGAGACATCAAAATCATCAACTAAGTTATTGGTTGGGAACATATCGCTTGAGGAATCAACCGGGTCGATAAATTCAATTTTAACTTCAGCGGCCGGGAAGGTGACACCGTCCAATTCAAAATCACCCGTTTCTTGAACTTGCACTTTACCTTGCTCATCTTTATAAACTGGAACATGGGCAATGATGGTTTTACTGATGTTTTCTTGCCATATATGCACTTCACAAATACCATGCTCAGCACTAGCATTTACTTTATCGGCAGCAACCAAACCCATATTAATAGCACAAGCCCCAACCGCAGCAGTCAAGTTACCGCAGTTACCTGCCCAATCTATCAGAGGTTTGGCGATATTAACTTGTCCAAACAGGTAATTAACGTCGTGGTCTGCACGTGATGCTTCAGACAAAATCACCGTCTTTGAGGTGCTCGAGCTGCCATTACCTAAACCATCGATTTGCTTACCATAAGGATCGGGGCTACCAATGACGCGCAGTAAAAAATTATCACGAGCCTTGCCAGCAACTTGGCAACGCTCAGGTAAATCGGATAATTTGAAAAACGTACCTTTTGAGGTGCCGCCGCGCATGTAGGTGGCGGGGACGGAGATTTGTGGGGCGAATTTTGGTTTTGAATTTGGTTGGGTCATTATTGGGCGTCCTTTATATATTTATGATTTGTCTGTTGTTTTATTGGTTGTATAGAAAAACCGATGCCATATCTCTATATAACATCGGCTCATTTACTGCTTGTTAGCCTTTAGAGGCTAAGCGATATCTAACGTACCGTCGATAAACTCTTTAGCAAAGCGCTGGAGCATACCGCCAGAGTTATACATTTTTACCTCATCAGCGGTATCTAAGCGGCAGATAACTGGCGTTTTATCGACGCTACCATCTTGACGATGAATGACCAGCGTCATCTCGCCACCAGCGGAAACTTCACCTTCGAGATCAAACACCTCAGTACCATCGATATTTAGCGTTTCGCGGTTGGTACCTTCTTTAAACTGGACGGGAAGGGCGCCCATACCGACTAAGTTCTGACGGTGAATACGCTCAAAGTCCTCAGCGACGACGACTTCCACGCCAGCCAAACGCACGCCTTTTGCCGCCCAATCACGACTTGAGCCTTGACCATAGCCGTCGCCTGCGATAATAATCAGCGGCTGATCACGATTCATATAGGTTTCAATCGCCTCCCACATGCGCATCACTTGACCTTCAGGCTCCACACGAGCCAGTGAGCCTTGAATGACGTCGCCTTTCTCGTCACGTACCATCTCGTTAAGCAACTTTGGATTGGCAAAGGTGGCACGCTGCGCGGTTAAATGGTCGCCGCGATGCGTGGCATAGGAGTTATAGTCCTCAGCGGGCAGACCCATGGTATCGAGATATTCGCCAGCAGCGGATTCACCCATGATCGCATTAGACGGTGACATATGGTCAGTCGTGATATTGTCACCAAGTACGGCGAGTGGACGCATGCCTTTGAGCTTATTCATTGCCGCCATTTTGCCTTCCCAATACGGCGGACGGCGGATATAAGTACTCATCTCGCGCCAATCATACTGTGGATCGATGACCGAGGCTTCGTTACGACCCGCCTGCGCTTTGGCCTCATCAAACATCGGGATATACACTTCATTATACTGCTCAGGTTTAACCGACTCGGCGACGATAGCGTCAACTTCAGCATCATCAAACCAGATGTCTTTAAGATAAACATCATTGCCGTTTTGGTCTTTGCCCAGCGAGTCTTTTTCGATATCAAAACGGATATTACCGGCGATAGCGTAGGCAACAACCAGTGGCGGGGATGCCAAAAAGGCTTGCTTGGCATAGGGATGAATACGTCCATCAAAGTTACGGTTGCCCGATAGCACCGCAGTACTAAACAGGTCACGATCGATAATTTCTTTTTCGATATCAGGGTCCAGCGCGCCGCTCATACCGTTACAAGTGGTGCAGGCAAAGGCGACGACATCAAAGCCAAGTTTTTGCAGCTCAGGTAATAATTCAGCTTCTTCTAGATAAAGCTTAACCGCTTTTGAGCCGGGAGCGAGTGAGGACTTGACCCAAGGCTTACGCACAAGGCCTTTTTGGGCAGCGTTACGGGCGACGATACCGGCAGCAACCATATTGCGCGGGTTTGAGGTATTGGTACAGCTAGTAATTGCAGCGATAATAACCGCGCCATCAGGCATAAGACCGTCTTTTGGTTCAGGTAATTTGTCACCTTCGCCGTGAGCGATACCTTCTTTTACCAAATCAGTCGTTGATACGCGTGCATGGGGACGTGAAGGCCCCGCGATATTACGCACCACTTTGGATAGATCAAAGTGCAACACTCGATCATACTCAGCATCGACCATACCATCTGCCCAAAGTCCCGTTTGCTTGGCATAAGCTTCAACGGTTGCGATTTGCTGTTCGGTACGACCTGTTAGACGCAGATAGTCGATGGTTTGCTCATCGATGGAGAACATTGCCGCAGTTGCGCCATATTCAGGGGTCATATTGGAGATAGAAGCGCGGTCGCCAACGGTTAGATTGCGCGCGCCGTCACCAAAGAATTCAAGATAGGCAGAGACCACACCTTCCTCACGCAAGAATTCCGTCATCGCTAGCACTAAATCGGTACCAGTAATGCCTTCTTGCAATCTGCCCGTCAGCTCAACGCCGACGATGTTTGGCAGACGCATGTACGATGGATTACCCAGCATGACGCTTTCAGCCTCCAAACCGCCTACACCGATTGAGATGACACCTAGCGCGTCGACCATTGGCGTATGGCTATCGGTTCCGACTAAAGTATCAGGGAAGGCTACCGCATCACCGTCTTGATCAGCAACGACTTGTACTACTGGCGACATTTTTTCTAGGTTGATTTGGTGCATGATACCGTTGCCGGGCGGTACGACGTTGACGTTATCAAAGGCATACTGGCACCAATTGATAAAGTGGAAGCGATCTTCGTTACGGCGCTCTTCAATGGCGCGGTTTTTCTCAAAGGCATCTTCTTCAAAGCCTGCATGCTCAACGGCTAGTGAGTGATCGACAATGAGCTGCGTCGGTACAATAGGATTGACTTTGGACGGGTCACCACCTTCAGCAGCAATAGCGTCACGCAAACCTGCTAAATCAACAAAGGCGGTCTGACCCAAGATGTCATGACAGACGACGCGCGCTGGATACCACGGAAAATCAAGATTTTGCTTGCGGTAAATATGCTGCTTGAGCGCGTCAGTTAGATCCTCTGGCGGGCAACGACGCACTAGGTTTTCGCACAAAACCTTGGAGCTAAAAGGCAATTTAGCATAAGCGCCTGGCTCAATATCATTGACCGCTTGACGGACATCGAAATAATGCAAATCGGTATTAGGGAGCGGCTTTTTATACTGCTCATTCATGGTTTGCGGATTAACTTGCGTTAAAGGCTGCTTGCTATCGTCGCTCATGGCGTGCTTTCCTTTATAAATGGTGGGGTATAAATGAGGTAAATTAGAGGTGCAAAGAGGATTTATTTAACAAAACTTATTATTGGTAATAGGTTTTGCTAAATAAACCTGATCTTAATATAAACATAACGGGCCAAGAACTCCGGTTTTAACGAGTAATGGGTACGTGGAACACACCCTACATAAATCAAAAAACGATAGAATTGTAGGGTGGGTTAGTTTTATAAAGCTTTTTCGAAAAGCGCTAATAAAATGTAACCCACCAATTGATCATTTAATTAGAGCGGTGGGTTACGCTTCTAACCCACCCTACAACTCTTTCACATTAGAAACGAATTAACGCGCGCTGATATCTGGCACCGGACGCAGCTCTTCACCAGTATATTCGGCACTTGGACGAATAATACGGTTATTCGCGCGCTGCTCAAAGACGTGAGCGGCCCAGCCGGTTAGACGTGAGCAGACAAAGATCGGCGTGAACAGCTTGGTTGGAATACCCATAAAGTGATAGGCTGAGGCATGGAAAAAGTCCGCGTTACAGAACAGTTTCTTCTCGCGCCACATGACTTCTTCTGCACGTACCGATACCGGGTATAGCACTGTATCACCAACATCTTCAGCTAGTTTCTCAGCCCAACCTTTGATAACTACGTTACGTGGATCAGATTCGCTATAGATGGCATGACCAAAGCCCATGATCTTATCTTTACGCTCAAGCATGGCCATCATCTCTTTTTCAGCTTCATCAGGTGAGCTAAAGTTTTCGATCATATCCATTGCTGCCTCATTAGCACCGCCGTGCAAATGGCCACGCAGTGAGCCGATAGCACCAGTAATACAAGAGTGAATATCAGATAGGGTCGAGGCACAAACGCGGGCAGTAAAGGTTGAGGCGTTAAATTCGTGCTCAGCGTACAAAATAAGCGAGACGTTCATCACTTTGGTATGTAGCTCGTTTGGCTTCTCGCCTTTGAGCAAGTGCAAGAAATGACCACCAATAGTGTCGTCATCGGTTTCGGTTTCGATGCGCTCATTATCATGGGTAAAGCGGTACCAATAGTTGATGATCGAGGGGAATACTGCCAGCATGCGATCGGTTTTGTCGTTTTGTTGATCGAAGTCAGTTTCCATCTCAAGGTTGCCGAGCATTGAGCAGCCCGTACGCAAAACATCCATAGGATGCGCGTCGCTTGGAATGCGCTCGAGTACATCTTTAAGCGCTTGCGGCAGACCGCGCAGTTTTTTGAGTTTGGCTTGATAGTCATCAAGCTCGCTTTGCGTTGGCAAATTGCCATAAAGCAGCAGATAGGCCACTTCTTCAAATATGCATTTGTCTGCAAGCTCTGATACATCGTAACCGCGGTAAGTCAAGCCTGAGCCTGATTTTCCGACCGTAGACAATGCTGTTTTACCAGCGACTTGACCGCGAAGACCTGCGCCTGATAACTCTTTTTTTGCTGCCATGATTAAATTCCTTTTGTTGGTAGCTTTGTTGTTTACAAATTGCTTGGGTTGAACGGGGTTAACTGTTAAAAGTTCTTAATAAGAAAACAAGCTTATACCTTACTTGTTATCTGCAAATAGCTTGTCCAGCGTCTGCTCAAACTCATGATAGTTTAAAAAATCATAGAGCTCCATACGAGTTTGCATAGTATCAACGACATTTTCTTGGGTGCCATCATCTAAAAGATGTTGATAAACATTGAGGGCCGCTTTATTCATCGCTCGAAACGCAGATAGCGGATACAGCACCATATCGACGCCAACACCATATAATTGCTCGGTGGTATAAAGATCCGTCTGGCCAAATTCAGTCATATTGGCGAGCACAGGAATATCAAGTACGTCAGTAAATTTACGGTACATCTCAATATCGGTCAAGGCTTCAGCGAAAATCATATCTGCGCCCGCCTCTTGAAACGCTACCGCGCGCTCAACTGCCGCATCAAGTCCTTCAACAGATAACGCATCGGTGCGCGCCATAATGACAAAGTCGTCGTCAGTTTTGGCATCAAGCGCCGCTTTCAGACGATCCACCATCTCTGAGATACTAACGATTTCTTTATTAGGCCGATGACCACAGCGCTTTTGCGCAATTTGATCTTCGATATGCACCGCAGCCACGCCCGCTTTTTCCATCTTTTTGATGGTTTGGGCGATATTAAATGCGCCGCCAAAGCCTGTATCAATGTCGACAAGTAAAGGCGTATCAACAGCGTCGGTAATACGCCGTGCATCTTCTAATACATTATCAAGGCTGGTCATACCTAAATCTGGTAGACCAAATGAAGCATTAGCCACGCCGCCACCAGAGAGGTATAGCGCTTGGTGGCCGACTTGGGTGGCCATCATCGCGGTATAGGCATTGATAGTGCCGACGATTTGTAGCGGTTGGTTGTTATCGTTTTTTTGTTTGAGTGCACTGCGAAAGCGCGCGCTAGCTGAGCTCATACGAGTATCCTTGCGTGGAGGGTAAATAAAGCTATTAGATAGTGCTAAAAACTGTATCGCTTTAGAGTATACGCAATTACCTTAATTTGGAAGGGGTTATTATTTTTGGTTATTAAAAATTACGATATAAACTTTTTAATTTTTCTAACTATATTTAAATTATGAATACTATTATCCATAATACAGTTCTTTGCTATCTATATTATTTGCAACCTTAAAAATATCCTTAACTACAACACAGACAGCATTAATATATTGTTACATTTATATTCATTTTTATAGTTATATTTTTTATCAAGGTATAAAAGCAAAAACCCTTTTGACTAGGTCAAAAGGGTTTTGGAGCTATATAAATTAGCTAAACTGGCTACTAAAACCTAACCAAACAAACCAGCGAGATTGGCTAGAAATAGCAGCGTAAAACCGCCTAAGAACACTAAACCGGCAATTGAATAAGCATTCATGCCAGCCGACATCTTTTTATGACTTTTGACCAATGAATAATTGAGCCAGCCAAAGATAGGAGCAGAGATAAAGGCCGATATCATAGCGAACTTGAGCATCGCGCCGAGCTGACCGGTAAAGAAGGCGATAATCGCTAAACCACCACCGATAGCATAGGTGGTCCAAAAGGCAACCTGCTTGTTATTAATCTCGTCCTCACCTTTGATTAAACGCCAGCACTCAGCATTGGCACGGCCATAACCATCCGCGCAAGTGATGGTAGTGCCAAACATACACATAAAAGCGACGAAAGCAACAAGCAGGCGCGACCACTCACCAATCGTGGCAGTATACATATTAATTAACTGATCGACGTAAGCGGCACCTGCAATCTGAATCTCTTGACCCGTACCATACTGCACAAAAACGCCTAATGCTAAAAAAAACAGCGCCAAGATAGCTGATACCAAAAAACCCACATTAAAATCAATCATCCCTTGACGGTAGTTGGTGCGATCCGCTTTTCTTTTGGCTGAGGTCCACATTGAGGTAATCGCAGCGAACTCAAGCGGCGCTGGCATCCAGCCCATAAGTGCGACGATGAAGCCTAAAGTAGCTAGGTTCCAAGGAGAGGTGGCGACAAAATCAGCAGTTATCGCCGATGGCTTGCCCGCTGCGATCATCACGGCCAAAACAGTGGTAGCGACCAAAGCGATCATAATCCACTTCGTCACCCCATCAAGCAGCTTATAGTGACCAGCAATCAGAAAAAACCAACAAACCGCAACGATGATAATCGCTAAGGTAATACTCGATAACCCTAGGGAGGCTGGCAGCATAAAGCCTAAAATAACTGCTGCAAGTAAGGTGACCGCCCCCGTACTAATAACCGCTGATAAGATGGACAAGATAAAATAAATCCATAGATAAGCTTTTGAGCGTTTAGCATAGCCGGCAATCAAACTCTCACCAGTGTCATAGACGTAGTCGGTACCAAAGCGAAAAAATGGATATTTGAAGACGTTGGCAAGAATAATCATAATCGCCAGTTGCCAGCCGTAGATAGCGCCTGCTTGGGTAGAGGATACCAAATGCGAGCCGCCAATAGCTGCAGTCGCCATCAAGATGCCTGGTCCGAAAATACGCCAGCTAAAGCCTTCGTCCTGAGCCGCTATAGTGGTATCGGGGTTATTTATTTGTTGTGTGGTCATAAGCACCTCAAAATATATTTAAAAAGCTCTCACTACCTTGTGATGAGCTACCTGCAAGCATAGACAAATCACTATGTGAAACGATAATGCTGACTTTAGCATACCTAATATAGAGTGTGATAATAATTATTCTTGCTATTTAAGTTAATAAGTAATCAAAGCTAGATAAACTGCTGACGGCGATAAGTGATACCGCGCTGCTCATATACTCGATAAACAGCGTCCAGTAGATTTGGAATTTTAGGATGCACAAAGTCTTTTAGAGTATGCAAATAAATAGGGGAGGTGACATTTTCATGGATGAGCCGCTGATAGCTGATCTGCTCGGTGCGTACTGTACGTAGGCTGGCAGGTACTAAGGTTATGCCTTCTCCTGCGGCAACTAAACTAAGCGCTACTTGTAGATCACTGACTTTAGTGGTCATAAGCGGCGTGACACCGTACTGCGCAAACAAATAAAGTAAAGGTTCGGTAACAGGTTTAGTAGTAGAGGTAGTAGCTGATACAGACAGATGAGTTTGATGATATAAAATCAGACGATTGCTGGCCAGGTCAATCAGGCGTTGCTCTTTTATCTGCGCTAGAGGATGCGCTTTGGGAAGAGCGACTACGTAACGCTCATGACGCAACAAAATCTGCTGTATCCAAGGGTCTTGATGGGCAAATCGACCAAAGCCTACATCGATTTCGCCGTTTTTGAGGGCCTCAACTTGCTGGTAGGAGCTGATGTCTTTGAGGTTCACTTCAATATCAGTGTTGCCATTCGTATCAGGGTTGACATTGTTATGTTTGAAATCTGCAATGATCTCAGGCAATAGTCCGTACAACACTGAGGGCACAAAACCAATATTCAAAGCCTGACTTGGCGCAGATAAGCGCTTGGTCATATTGGTGATCGTATCAAGCTCTGTTAGTACAGCACGCACCTTATCATAAAAAAACAATCCGGCATCAGTTAACTGCAAGGGACGATGATAACGATCGATCAGCTCAACTCCCATGTCTATCTCTAGCTGTTTGAGTAGACGACTTAGACTAGGCTGTGATAAGCCGGTCGTTTTTGCAGCAGCGCTAAAGCTTTGCAGATCAGCGACAGCAACGAAAGCATTGAGTTGTTTTAGATCCATACTGTTAAACCTGTATTATTAAACCAACAGTCTAAAGTCCTTTTTAAATGCCCAATAATAACTTTAAAACGTCTATTTTATCTGTGTTCAAAGCAAAAAAGACGCTTGATTGACTGGCATGTTTCTTGCTTTTTTATTGGTGTTGTATAAGCAATCTATAGCAAAACTTATAAAAACAAGTATCTTAGCAAATTTAACCATTGCTTGATATTAACAGTGAGAACTGGCTTGGTATTCTATGAACGATTTGGATAATAACGACGCTGGTAATATTATTGATCAGGTATATTCTACGCCGACACCAGCCAAAAAAGCTGCGCGTAACAACGATATTTATGAACGTTTTATCAATCGTGTTCAGAATATAGACAGTCAGGCCAATAAAAAAAATAAGCACATAAAACATTCACCAAAGAGTGAAGAGACCCTCTCTTATGAGTCTTTGAGTTTAGAGACATCATCCCTTTCTGATAATCTTGAGTCGACTGCTTATATTGATAGCAATGTTGATAAAGTCGCTGCCCAAACCAGGTTACTTAATATAGAAGATAACTCGAAGCAAATAACCGCCGAAGTGGTTAGTAGGGATGCTGAGATATCTATACCAAATACGATAAACCCCGAGTTAAGCCTAGAAAAAGAAACTATAAGTGAAGAGCAAATCAAGAAAAATAAAGGTATCAAGCTACTAATTATCAGTCTGATTTGTGTGTCACTAATACTCATCAGCGCCCTTGTATTCATGGCAATGTATGTTAGCAATAAGGTAACGACATCGAGCAATACCACTGAAGATTCAGCTGTTGTTCTTAATCAACCATTAGCAACTACTAACTTGCCAGCCCCTGCCAATATAAGCAATAGTCAGTCAGAGACTCAAACCGCAGCAGTACCCGTAGTAGAATCAGAGCCAATAACAAGCTTAGAGGCAACCAAAACTCCTACAATTGTAAGCTTAGAGAAGAAACCAAAAAAGGCAGCCAGTACCCACAAGCTTACCCCTAAGACTGAGCCGCTCAACGCAAAAAGGGAGTCAGATAGTAGTGATTATTCTGATGACAAGACAAGTGTAAATCCTGCTATTAGTCTTGAAGATTTTAAAGAGGAGGCGCAAAGTACCTTGTATCGCGAAATTAACAACTGATTTTCATAAGTTACAAATAAATTGTAAATTTTGCAATTAATTTTGTTAAACAATTATTTGTTTACATTAAGAAAAATGGTTTAAAAAAAATAATACTACCTTTATAAATAGTAGGATTACCGATAAAAATTGGTAAAATATAAATATTATAATTTAATATTTTTAGTATTGGAGAATAATAATTTTTTATATATCTAACAATTAGATAACTATTTAAATAAACAAGCTTTTTATTTATATTAAAATTCCCTAATAATCATCAACTAAAAATTGTTAATAAGATAAATCAATTATTCTACTATAAAAAACTTTTGTCGGAAAAATAATACAATACAGAAAAGTAACAGGTGTTACTGTGGTTTTGCAGGCTTGTAAATACATTCGCTTTAATGAATAATTATCTAAGATTATTTCTCAAAGCGAAGGAGCAAGCTATGAACAAAATATTTAAAAAAGTTTGGAATCAATCACTAGGATGTATTGTCGTTGTCTCTGAGAAGGCGAAAAGTGCGGGTAAAACCAGTAGTGTTACTGGCAGTATCGGTCAAACGACTAGTCCATCTATTAATTCATTTAAACATTCTTCTAATTATCAAACACTTACCCTAAAAGCTCTGGTGCTCAGTATGGCAGCTATCAGTAGCGTTACTGCTTGGGCAGATACTGGATTCGATAATACGGATCCTAGTTACATTAATTTGAATAAAAACAGTAGTGATGTGGACCTAGATGAAAATCCATTTCCCTCATTCAGTACTGAAGTCGGTTTTGATAATAGGGCAGAGGGTAGATTTAGTAGTGCGGTCGGTAGTAAAAATCAAGCATTGCACGATGGTAGCAGTGCTCTAGGTCATAATAATAAGGCATCCGGTCATGAAAGTAGTGCTGTAGGTAGTAACAATAATGCGCAAACTTGGGGGACCGTTGCAATAGGTAATGGCAATGCGGCAGTAGAAGAATACAGTGTTGCGATGGGTGCTGGTAATAGAGCGTCGGGTTTTTTTAGCAATGCCGTAGGTCGTGGCAATGAAGCATCAGGTATGTACAGCAGTGCATCAGGTAACGAGAGTACGGCATCGGGCGAAAACAGCAGTTCGGTAGGTTATAGCAATGAAGCCTCAGGTGAGAATAGTAGTGCGATGGGTACTAATAATCAGTCCACAGGTATTGGAAGTAGTGCGTTAGGTCGTCTTAATACAGCATTGGGAGATTATAGCAACGCCGTAGGGTATAAAAATGAGGCGTCAGGTAAATTTAGTAGTGCGCTAGGTACCTCTAATGAAGCATCAGGTGATGTTAGCACTGCGGTAGGTGTTAGCAATAAGGCACTAGGCGTTGATAGCAGTGCTTTAGGTCGTAGTAATACAGCATCAGGTGATGTTAGCACTGCGGTAGGTGTTAGTAATACTGCACAGGGCGGTTGGAGTAGTGCCCTAGGCCGTGGTAATGCTACATCAGGTTATCATAGTAGTGCAATGGGTAACGAAAATACCGCATCAGGGGGAAACAGTAGTGCCGTAGGCTACATCAATGAAGCAAGAGGTGAGAGTAGTAATGCGGTAGGTAATGAAAATAATGCTTCAGGTAACGATAGTAGTGCAATAGGTACTTATAATAAAGCTTTGGGTCATGTTAGTAGTGCGGTGGGCGCTTACAATGCAGCAGAAGGTAATTATAGTAATGCCTTAGGGTTTAGTAATGAAGCGTTGGGTGAATACAATAGTGCAGTGGGAGCAAGTAATACCACATCAGGTGAGAACAGTACTGCCGTTGGGTATAACAATACAGCAAGTGGCTATTATAATAGCAGTGCGCTGGGTGCTCACAATCAGGCTTTAGAGAAAAACAGTAGCGCGCTTGGAGTCGAAAACAAGGCTGAGAGCGCCAATAGTAGCGCGGTAGGTTATGGCAATACGGCATCAGGTGAAAACAGTAGTGTATTGGGTAATGGTAATAGCGCAAGGGGCCTTTTTAGCAGTGCTGTCGGTGGTGACAATCATGCAGAGGGTGCTGAGAGTAGTGCGGTAGGTTATGGCAATACGGCATCGAGCAATAGTAGTGCAGTAGGTAGTTATAATTATGCAGAAGGTAATTATACGACTACGGTAGGTTATAGCAATAATGCAGCAGCTGATAATAGTAGTGCAGTGGGTGCTGGAAATGCAGCAAGAGGTACTGATAGTACTGCGATTGGTAATCATAACTTTATAGAGGGTAATAACAGCAGTGCAATAGGTGTGAGCAATGTAGCACGAGGTAGGAACAGCAGTGCCATAGGTATTAGTAATGAAGCATCAGGAATAAATAGCAGCGCGCTAGGTCGTAGCAATACTGCCTCAGGTAATGTTAGTAGTGCCGTAGGCTATAATAATGAAGCATCCGGTCATTTTAGTAGTGCAATGGGTCGTGGTAATGTTGCATCAAGCGGCTATAGCAGTGCGCTAGGATTCAATAACATTGCATCAGGTGGCGGTAGTAGTGCAGTGGGTTATAACAATAAGGCCTCAGGTAGTTTTAGTAACGTATTTGGCAGCAGTAGCCGAGCGACAGCCGCCCGCGCGACAGCCATCGGTCACGATTCTCTTGCTGATGAGGTCAACACTGTTTCAGTTGGCCGCAGAGGTCGCGAGAAACGTATCACTAACGTTGCTGATCCGCAAAACGCTTATGATGCCGCCAATAAACGTTACGTCGATGATCAAATACTAGTGATACAAAGAAACTTTTTAGTTACCCCACAGTCAGCTATGATTCAGCCTGCATCTATTGAACCTGCACCTATTGATAATGAAATCAGTAGGTTTACGTTTGCAGAGTTTGCAACTGCCGACAATGCAAGTATAAGGTCGGTAGAGGCAAATGCTATAGATAATAATGCAGATCTACAAGGTGAAGGTGAGCAATCCATTGTCATCGGTGAGGGTGCAGAGGCAAGCGGTGTACAAGCTATCAGTATCGGTACGGGCAATAAAGTCACGGGGAATAATTCTGGTGCGATTGGTGATCCCAGTATCGTAAGCGGCGATAACAGCTACAGCATTGGTAATGACAATACGGTGTCTGGCGACAACACTTTTGTGCTAGGTAACAACGTCAATACCTCAGCCGACAATGCCGTGGTATTGGGTAATAATTCTAGCTCATCGGATCGCGATAATACGGTATCAGTAGGTTCTGCTGACAGCCAGCGCCAAATTATCAACGTGGCTGAGGGCACAGCTGATCATGATGCGGTAAACGTCCGTCAATTACAAACGGCAGAATCGCGCGTTGTCGAAGCTGCTAATGCCTATACCGATACGGGTATAGCAACTTTGACTAATACCTTCCGTGATTATGAATATGAGACTGACAGACGTTTTCATGATGTCGATGAGCGTTTTGATCGTCAAGGGGCGATGAGTGCCGCTATGCTAAACATGGCGACTAGTACCTCAGGGTTACAAGGTGAAAATCGTGTTGGCGTCGGCGCAGGGTTCCAAGGTTCTGAGCAAGCCGTTTCGGTAGGCTATCAGCGCGTAATAAACCCCAATACTAGCGTTAGTATAGGTGGCGCTTTTACCAAAGATGAAACCTCTGGTGGCGTAGGCTTTGGCTATAGCTGGTAGGTACTAATTAGATAAGAGATAAAAAGGGATATTGATTTATCCCTTTTTTTATACCTGTATAAAATATCTTATTTAACTTATGGCTACCTAAAGTTGGGTTCGCGAGTTAAAATAGATAATTATCTAGTAAAAACAATGACCTATAGTCAATATAAAAATAAATGGTTCATGAACCTTAATATTCAACTTAGACTGAGTACGATAATCCTCATTTATTAATGTATGCGATTACTGTAAAGCTGACAATGCAGCAATGGCTAGAAAAGGCGGAGATGGTATCTGGTATCAGTAACTATTTCTGGATATTCAGGTAAAGAAGGCAAGGGAAATAAACCAGTTACGTATGATTGATAAGCCAAGTCAAACGCTTATTGTAGAGGGAAGATAACAATAGAAAATGAGCTCGCAGAAAAAGAGGTTGAACTGTTGAATCTAACTATCTATCTAGCAAATGGGAGATGTCTTTTAATACTGTTAGACTATGATAATTAAGGGAATTTAGATGTTAGAACAGCGTATAATCCAGACGCCTCCAAAGAGGATTGGGAGTATGTTAATGGAGAACTTCATAATTCCACAACGGTTATTAGCTATTTATAAGTAGTGACCCCTGCCGTCAATCCCGTAGACCCAAACTTGGGAGATTTTGATTACGCAGCCTGACGATAATAATCAAACCACACCTGTCTTGGCGACTTATAGCCCAAGCCCTTTTGAATTCTAGTCTGATTGTAGTACAGCTCGATGTATCTAATAATATCGTTGATCGCTGCAAATCTAGTCTTATAATCCTGATGATATACCAGCTCGTTCTTTAAAGTGCCCCAGAAGCTTTCTATCGGTGCATTGTCGAAACAATTACCTTTAGCACTCATTGAGCCTGTAAATTGATGCTGCTTGATGATTTTGTGGTAGGCATGGCTGCAATACTGGCTGCCTCTGTCTGAGTGCACAATTAATCCTTTATTAGGTCGTTTGTTTTTGATTGCCATATTAAGTGCACGGCAAACCAAGTCAGCAGTCATGCGTTTGTTGATAGCATAGCCGACCAACTCTTTGGTATATAAATCTTTAACGCCTGCCAAGTACAGCCAGCCTTCATTTGTCCAGATATAGGTGATGTCACTGACCCACGCCTGATTAGGACACTTGGCATCAAACTGCTGATCGAGCACGTTTGGATAGACCAGTTTGTTATGATTAGAGTCAGTGGTGACCTTAAAGCGCTTGTGACGACGGCATTTAATGCCGTGTTGCTCTTTGATGCTTCTTACCATATACAGGCTAATGTTGTGGCCTTGCTCGCTTAGATGAGCATGCAGTCGATCTACGCCATAACATTCTTTCGTTTCACTGTGAGCCGCTTTAACCAGTAATTCAGACTGGTTGCGGTGTATCTGTTGGTCACTGATGTCACGACTAATCCAGTCGTAATAGCTTGAGGGCTTAACCCTTAACACACGGCACATAGTGGTGATGCTAAATATCTTCTGGTTGTCTTTGATAAAGGCGTACTTCACTAACTGTCACTGCGGGCATAGCCCTACGTCTTGCGTCACTAAAACAGTCTACTAGACTGTTTCTTAACGTTCCTCATTGGCAAAGTACGCCGTCGCCTTTTTTAAAATCTCGCGCTCCTCTTCAGCCACTTTGAGCTGACGCTTAAGCTGCTTTATTTCTTGAAGAGCACTCATAAGGTCAGGATCATATTGCTTTGTGCCGACAAGCTTGCCTTGATTGGCTTTGTTCTGCCAGTTGGATAGCGTTTGCATGGCGATGCCAAGTTGCTTTGCGGTCGCTGAAATATTGCCGTTGTTATCCGCTATCTTCTTGACGGCTTCGGCTTTAAATTCGTCACTGTAAGTTCTTAATTTCTTGGTCATGGTAAACTCCTGTTATTGTGCTTAGTTTACCAAGTTTAGTTGTACGGTTTCTTCAGCATAGCTCAGTATCGCTATCTGGAATGTCACAGAAAAATATTAAATCAGCCACCCAAACAGGTGGCTTTTTTATATCTGATAAAACAGTTGGGTGTGAGGCCGCTTATAAAACTAGTGCTTTAGCAGTAGTAGGCTTCTTTGTCTTTTAGCGCGTCTTGCAAATAAGCAACCAATAATTTGAGCTTTTGATCAGGCTGTTTTGATTTGGGATACACCGCGTACATGCCCATGCGCTTACGGGTAAAGGGCTGCAAAATCTGCGTGAGGCGCTGCTCTTGTAACGCGTTATAGACCAAGGCTTGCGGCAAAAAGGCAATGCCCAAATCACTAAGCGCGGCGTGCTTGATGGCGCTTAAATGATTGCTATAAAAGCGCCCATATA
This sequence comes from Psychrobacter sp. M4, assembly GCF_055699795.1. Classification (NCBI taxonomy): domain Bacteria; kingdom Pseudomonadati; phylum Pseudomonadota; class Gammaproteobacteria; order Moraxellales; family Moraxellaceae; genus Psychrobacter; species Psychrobacter sp. M4. The sequence continues at coordinate 1,776,756 of NZ_CM146740.1, forward strand.
CAGGCAACAGCAGCTCCGCGCCGTCTTCAAATAATGGCCACAAGTCGCTGCTGGTATTGTCAAATTTATAAATCAGGCAATCATGATTTTGCAGTTGGGCGGGGGTTTGCGGCGTACCATATTTGTTGAGGTAATTTTGGGAGGCGCAAATCACCCATTGACTGTCTATCAGGCGTTTGACAATCAAGGAGGAGTCTTCAAGCTCCGCCGTTCGGATGGCCAAATCAAAGCCATCTTCGACCAAATCAATCAAACGGTTGGTGATGTATAGCTCTACGGTTATCTCAGGATATTTTTTACAAAATTCAGCGATAGCCGTGCTGAGTAGTAAGTCAGAAGAGACCACAGGGGCGGTGACGCGGATATAGCCTTTCATGTTTTCGCCATAGCCGATGACAGCATTTTCCGCTTCTTGAAAGGCAAGCTGAGCCAATTTGGCTTTTTGATACAGCGTTCGGCCGGCATCGGTCAAGCTGAGTTTTCGGGTGGTTCGGTAGAGCAATTGTGCATTTAAGTTGGCTTCTAGGCGCGCGATACGTTTGCTCACTACAGAATTGGTCAGCGCCAGTTTGTCAGCAACTTTGGAAAAAGAGCCTTCATCGACCACCAAAACAAACAAAACCATGTCGTCAGCTTTGATCATACCGATTCTCTAATTAGGGTAATATATTTCGTATTATAGCAAAAAAGGAAAATAACCTTGTCTGATCATGCTGTTTATCTTTGCACTTGTAAAGCGTAAAGTTAGAGTGTGTGAATTCTACCCTAAGCACAATGAGGCTGTTAATCTGAGCGATTGAGTGGCTGTATGTAAGGACTGTGTTTAAGGGCGGCGTTTAAGAGTGGTGTTCAAGGATGCACAGACGATAACAGGGAGAGGGAATTTTGAATCAGACTGTCTATGGGCTACTTGCCCTATTGCCAATCATACTCAGTGGCGTATTTCTTATTGGTCTACAATGGTCGGCCAAAAAAACCATGCCGATCATTTTGGCGGTGACTGCCGCGCTCGCACTTTTTATTTGGGACATGACGTTTAACCGCGTGTCGTCCTCTATTCTTCAAGGGACCGTGATTACGATATCGGTATTGTGGATCGTATTTGGTGCCCTGTTCTTATTAAATACTCTAAAACACACGGGCGCTATTGCAGTGATTCGCGCAGGTTTTATCAACGTATCGCCTGACCGCCGAGTGCAAGCCATCATCATTGCATGGTGTTTTGGTACGTTTTTGGAAGGTGCATCGGGCTTTGGCACACCAGCTGCAATTGCGGCACCGCTGCTGGTCGCGATAGGGTTTCCTGCATTGGGTGCGGTGCTTATGGGGATGATGATCCAAAGCACGCCCGTATCGTTCGGGGCGGTCGGTACGCCGATTGTTATTGGGGTGAATAAGGGTCTAGATACCGTGGCCATCAGTGCGCTGCTGGCGCAAGAAGGCATGCAATGGGAAGAATTTCTACAACTGATTACCACCCAAGTGGCGATCATTCACGGTGTGATTGGGACGTTTATGCCGCTGCTGATGGTGATGATGCTCACCCGCTTTTTTGGTAAAAATAAAAGCTGGAAAGAAGGCTTAGCCATTTGGCCCTTTGCCATCTTTGCAGGGTTGGCCTTCACTGTACCTTACACTTTAACGGGTATTTTCTTGGGTCCTGAATTTCCATCGTTGATTGGTGGACTGGTCAGTGTGGCGATTGTCATTCAGGCGGCTAAAAAAGGATTTTTGGTACCAAAGACCACGTGGGACTTTGAAGCCAAAAGCAGCTGGCCAAGCGATTGGATGGGTAAACTGGTGGTCAGCAAAGAAGATGTGGCCACCCCAGCAGGCAAGACTATGTCTACGCTGATGGCATGGTTTCCTTACTTACTAGTGGCGCTGCTACTGGTGTGTTCGAGAATGTTTGCTGGCTTTAAGGACTTGCTCAGCAGCGCCACGCTAGATTTTAATACGATTTTGGGCGAGGCCGATATCAGTGCAGGTTTTAGCCCTTTATACTTGCCCGGCGGCCTGTTGTTAATCAGCGCCTTAATCGCGGCTTTTGTACAAACTAAAAATCCAACGCGTGCGCTGGGTGATGCTTTGAGCGAATCAAGCAAAACCGTCTTAAGCGCTGGGTTTGTGCTTATTTTTACCATCCCTATGGTTCGGATTTTTATCAACTCTGGGGTCAATCTATCCGATGTCGCAAGTATGCCAGTTGCCAGTGCTGAGTTGTTTGCAGGCACGTTTGGCAGCGCCTTTCCGCTGATCAGCTCAACCATCGGTGCCCTAGGTGCGTTTATCGCAGGCTCGAATACCGTGTCAAACATGATGTTCAGTCAGTTCCAGTATGAAGCGGCCATGAGCTTGCACATCTCGCCCTCACTCATCATCGCAGCACAAGCGGTTGGCGCCGCGGCGGGTAACATGATTGCCATTCACAATGTGGTGGCCGCATCAGCAACCGTTGGGCTGCTTGGGATGGAGGGCGCGACGCTGAGACGCACCATCTTACCAACCATCTATTATGTGTTGTTCAGTGGCATCATCGTTATGGCCGCCATTTATATTTTTAGTTACCAAGGTCCTCTAATATCATGAATGACACACCGTCACGAGATAAGGAGGATCGTATCTCTTCAGCAAACATTCCTTCTCAGGGGATATTCAGTCCTGATCAAGTCCTGGATAAGCTCACAGACGTACTGGGCACTCGCAATGTCCAGGCTGATCCAGAGAAAAACGAATACTATAGAATGGGATGGCGCTCTGGTGGCGGTAACGCTTTAGCGGTTTTGTTTCCGCAAACCTTGCTGGAAATTTGGCGTTGCCTAGAAGTGTGCGTTGAGGGTAACTGCATTATTATCATGCAAGCGGCAAAAACAGGCCTAACCGAGGGCTCAACGCCAAGCGGTAATGACTACGATAGACCTGTGGTGGTTATTAATACGCTGGCAATAGACCAATTGTATTTGATAAATGATAATGAGCAAGTAATCAGTTTGGCTGGGGCGACTCTACACCAACTACAAAGTCAGCTGAAAGCGGTGAATAGAGCGCCGCATTCGGTGATTGGTTCCTCGACTTTAGGGGCGTCTATTATTGGTGGGATTTCGAATAACTCGGGAGGGTCCTTGGTAAAAAGAGGCCCTGCTTACACTGAGTTGGCTTTGTTTGCGCAGATTAACACACAAGGTCAGTTGGTGTTGGTCAATCACTTAGATATAGGGCTAGGGGATACCCCGGAAGAAATACTGACGAGATTGCAAAATGGTGATTTTGATAAGAGGAAGCTACCTGACAGTGGCAAGATGGCATCAGACAAAGAATATATCGCCAGAGTAAAAGATATTGATGCAAGTACGCCAAGCCGCTTTAATGCTGATAAGCGCCGACTGTATGAAGCCAGTGGCTGTGCAGGCAAGTTGGCGGTATTTGCAGTACGCCTAGATACTTATCCAACCGCTACAAAAGAGAAAGCTTTCTATATAGGCAGTAATAGTGTCAGTGAGCTTGCCCAGTTAAGAAGGCAGATATTATCAACTTTCAAAAATACCCCCGAAGTTGGCGAATATATGCATCGCGATATATTTGATGTATCCGCTAAATACGGTAAAGACACTTTTTTAAGTATCAAGCATCTCGGCACAGATGCCTTACCAAGGTTATTCTCTATCAAAGGCGCTATTGACGCTAAATTTCATAAGTGGTCGTGGATGCCAAAGCATTTCACCGATAAAGTCATGCAGTTTATAGCTAACTTATTTCCAAAACATTTACCTGAGCGCATGCTAGCGTACCGTGATAAGTACGAGCATCATCTCATAATAAAAATGAGTGATGACGGGATAGTGGAAGCTCAAGAATTTTTGCAGTCGTTTTTTGCGGCATCAAAAACCGGTAGCTATTTTGAATGTAGTAAAGAAGAGTCAGAAAGTGCTTTTTTGAACCGTTTCGCAGCCGCCGGTGCAGCATTAAGATATGAGGTCATCCATGAAAAAGAAGTAGGCGAGATATTAGCGCTCGATATTGCTATACCACGTAATGAATTAGAGTGGCTTGAAACCCTACCTGAAGCAATTACACAGCATTTAGAAATGAAGTTATATTACGGACACTTCTTTTGTTATGTGTTTCATCAAGACTATATTTTGAAAAAGGGTAGTGATGCTCAATATGTGAAAACGATGATGCTAGAGCTGTTGAATCAACGCGGCGCAAAATATCCTGCTGAACATAATGTCGGACACTTATATGAAGCAGAACCTGATTTGCAGAACTTCTATAAAAGTTTAGACCCAACCAATACCTTTAATCCTGGCATTGGTAAAACATCAAAAAATAAACGTCACTGCTCATGCTGTTTGTGATAGCTAGATCACGAAGTAGATCGTTTAGCACTAAGCTATACACAATAATGCATTCAAAAATATTATATAGATATCTAACAGCATAAAAAGGGTAAGCATATGATTATTTCATCTCCAAACGATTACAGGGCTGCTGCCAAGCGCAGACTGCCACCATTTCTATTTCATTATATAGATGGCGGTGCTTATGAGGAATATACCTTAAAGCGTAATGTTGAAGATTTATCAAAAATTGCTCTTAGGCAACGTGTACTAAGTGATATGTCACAGCTCAGTCTCGAGACGCAATTATTTAACGAAACCCTATCCATGCCTGTCGCATTGTCACCAGTCGGTCTCACAGGTATGTATGCACGTCGCGGCGAGGTACAAGCCGCTATGGCAGCCGATCAAAAAGGCATTCCGTTTACCATGTCGACGGTTTCGGTTTGTCCGATTGAAGAAGTGGCGCCTAAAATCATCCGTCCAATGTGGTTTCAGCTTTATGTATTAAAAGACCGAGGCTTTATGAAAAACGCCTTAGAGCGTGCGAAAGCGGCGGGGTGCTCGACCTTGGTTTTTACGGTGGATATGCCGGTACCAGGCGCACGCTACCGAGATATGCACTCTGGCATGAGCGGTAAAAATGCCGCTATGCGCCGTTACTTCCAGTCTGTGACGCATCCGCAATGGGCATGGGATGTAGGACTAAATGGCCGTCCGCACGATCTGGGCAATATCTCTACTTATTTAGGTAAGTCAACAGGGCTAGAGGATTATATAGGCTGGCTAGGTGATAACTTTGATCCCTCTATTTCTTGGAAAGATTTAGATTGGATTCGTGAGTACTGGGATGGACCTATGGTCATCAAAGGTATTTTGGACCCAGAAGATGCCAAAGATGCGGTGCGTTTTGGGGCAGACGGTATAGTCGTATCCAATCATGGTGGGCGACAGCTGGACGGTGTTTTATCCAGTGCACGTGCTCTGCCTCCTATTGCCGATGCAGTTAAAGGAGAGATTAAAATTTTAGCCGACTCTGGTATACGTAATGGCTTAGATATTGTGCGTATGTTGGCTTTGGGCGCTGATATTTGCATGCTAGGGCGCGCCTTTATCTATGCTTTAGCAGCGAATGGCGGTGCAGGGGTAAGCAATTTGCTAGAACTGCTAGATAAAGAAATGCGCGTCGCGATGACCTTGACTGGCGCCAAAACGATTGCTGATATTAATTCTGACTGTTTAGTAAAACTGGATAATTAAACTTGAAGCCGTTAGTTTAGTCATCAATCGTAATAATGAAACTCATAATATTGTTGGCTGACTAGGGATAGACAGATATACCATTACAGGAATGGCTGACCCAGTATCACCAAAAAATAAATGATTAATACATAAAGCTGACAACGTCTTGGCTGATGAGAAGCGAGAGCTTCGAGATCCACATAAACAGGTTAAATGGCTTACACCATAGAAAACCTACATTTAAGACCGCACGACTATATTTGAATGAATTTGATCAGGAGATCAAGGATGACTATTGATAACGACGTACTACGTGAACGCATCAGCTTATTAGGCTCATTTCTAGGAGAGGCGATTTCTCGGCAAACGGGCGAACAAACACTCAACACGATTGAAACCCTACGCCAAGGTTTTATCCAGCAACGCCGGGCGCCTAACGCAGCGAACCAGCAACAACTCATCGACTTTATTGCCTCGTTAGACAACCAAACCTTAAAAAATGTCATCCGCAGTTTTTCTATCTATTTCTTCTTAGCCAATCTCAGTGAAGAAAATTACTTACGAGAACAACGTCAAGCCTTGCGTATGCAATCGGAACATAGCTGGGAAGGCTCGTTTCGGCGTACGCTGCTTGAATGTCGTGAGCGCAATATTGAACCCGCCCAAATGCAAGAGCTGATTGAGCAACTAAAATTTATCCCAGTATTCACCGCCCATCCGACTGAAGCGCGTCGCCGTACGACGATGAATCTATTGCAGAGTTTATTCAAGCATAGCGATGCTTTGAATAATCTTCCTGAAAACAGTTTCGCCTATGAGCAAGCGAAAGAACAAACGGCGCAAACCATTGATTTATTATGGTCATCTGATGAAGTACGGACGCGTAAACCTTTAGTCTATGACGAGATCAATAATGGCCTGCATTATTTCAATGCCAGTTTATTCAGCGCCATTCCCAAAGTTTACCGTAATATTAAAGACGCCATTGTTGATATCTATCCTGAGCTAACAGACTATCCCTTACCGGCGTTCATGAGCTTTGGTTCTTGGATCGGTGGTGACAGAGATGGCAATCCCTTTGTCACTCATGACACCACAGAAATGGCCGTATTGATGCATGCCAATACCGTCTTGCGTCACTATCAAGTGTTGATCAAAAAATTGCGTCGTGAACTGATTCACAGCGATACAATTGTCGCTATCGAACCTGACGTGTATACAAAAATTGAAAGTTATCGTGAGCTCGACAGACGAGTCTTTGATTACAATACTGACGATTACAACAATGAGCCGTACCGAAGACTGTTATCGATTATTCTTGCCAAAATAAAATCGACTAATAGCCATATTCAAAGCAAAGGTAGTGATAGCGAGGCTGAAAAAGATGCTTACACCAATCCGCAAGAATTGTTAGAAGATTTACGCATCATTCGGAAAAGTGTCAATACTCACGATACGGCACATGGCGAAGGCTTATTACTTGATATGATTCGTTTGGTCAAAACCTGTGGTTTTCATTTGGCAGCGCTCGATATTCGTCAAGAGTCCTCTTATCATAGCGAGGTGATAGCCGATATTTTTGCCAATGCCTCTAATCTGCCAGATTATCAAATGCTCACTGAAACTGAGCGCCAAGAATGGCTAACGCGCTTACTTGAAAAGCCCGGTACACCGCTCATTTATACCGATAACTTGAGTGATAAAACACGCGAACAATTGGCTTTGATGAACTCTGTGGCAACCTTACGTAAACTGGTCGGGCAAGATACTTTCGGCAGTTACGTCATATCAATGACCAATAACGCCAGTCAATTATTAGAAGTGTTACTACTCATGCGCTTTGCAGGCTTATGTACAGTGAATGACGAAGGGCAACTGTCCGCTGACTTACCCGTCGCACCCTTGTTTGAAACCATCGAAGACCTTAAAAATATCGATAAGATTTTACCTGCCGTCTTGGATAATCCGCTTTATCGAGGGTTGCTGCAACACTTAGATAACACGCAAGAAATCATGCTGGGTTATTCAGATTCATCAAAAGATGGCGGTATTATCACCTCTGCATGGCAGCTGTATAGCGCGCAGCAAACCATTAACCGTATCGCTGAGGAATATGGTATCAAAACCCGCTTGTTTCATGGCCGTGGTGGCTCAGTCAGTCGTGGTGGAGGCTCAACCCATAAAGCAATTGCGGCGCAACCTGCCGGTACACTGCATGGGCAAATCAAAGTGACCGAACAAGGCGAAGTTCTTTATGCCAAATATGCCAACACTGATACTGCGGTATTTGAGCTGACCATGGGTATCACTGGCACGCTCAAAGCTTGCTCCTCAAAATTTGTAATACAACCGCCTGAGTTGCCACATTACGAAGCACTCTTTGCGCGTTTAGCAGACGCGGGTGAACAGCATTATCGTCAGCTGACTGACCATACCGAAGGCTTTTATCAATTCTACTCACAAGCGACGCCAGTGGCAGAAATATCTTTATTAAATATTGGTTCACGTCCGTCGCACCGTAATAAAGGCCTACCAAGTAAAACCACTTTGCGTGCCATTCCTTGGGTATTTGGTTGGTCATTAGCGCGCTTTACACTGCCAGCTTGGTATGGCGTTGGCAGTGCACTGCATAGCGTCATCGATGATGAAGCATTAATGAAGGAAATGATTGACTACTGGCCATTTTTTAACGTGTTTATTAGCAATATTGAAATGGCGTTTACTAAGTCTGATATGAGTATTGCTCATGCCTATAGCCAATTATGTGACGATGAGACTTTACGTGAACAGATTATGAAAGCGGTGACTGACGAGCATGAGCTGACTTATTCAGGTTTAAACTCCCTGCTTAATCAGACCTCATTATTGGCGCATCAGCAGAATCTTGCCGCTTCCCTTGAATGGCGAGATGCTTATTTAGATCCAATTAACTATATACAAATCGAGCTGTTAAAACGTGCCAGACAAAAAGATGCTACTGGTAATGACGGTGATCTTGCTGTTGAAGATACTTTAGTACGCAGTATCAATGCTTTAGCAGCAGGTTTGCGAAATACGGGATGATTGCTAGAGAAGTACATTCAGATACCTAAATACATTACTTTACTCTAATCAACTTAGGAAGGTTGAAGAAGTGTAGGGTTAACTAATTTAGACATTCAGCTATACTAGTAGCTGAATGTCTGTATGAGGAACTAATCTTTATCTTTATAAGAAACGTTATGACAAATGATAATAGATGGAATAAGTCAGTTTTTAGTAGTTCCTTTGAGCTCTAGATTACGGATGCAGATGTGGGTGAGTTTCTATCGTCAGGCTGCCTAACTAAAATATATCAAGTTTGTTTATATAGATTTGACTATAGGGGTCAATAATTTTAGAGGCTAAAGATAAAGATCAGAACATGACAATTGCTTTGATAATACTTCAATACAAAGCATGTGGGAATCACCGAATAGCAAGTTGGTGTACTGGCAAGATTTGAACGCATTATTGGTATTAATAAGTACATTGAGCTAAATCAAAAATACACTATAGTCCAAAAATATTTAGGCGTACAAAAACCCCAGGCAGATCGTAAGAACTGTTTAACTATAATAGATAGTGAAGTAGGTCAAAGTAAGAACCGAATAATAAGTTGTAGACTATGTGTTGCTATTGAGCTAGAAGGCATTAAACAGATATCATGAACTCAACACCACACAGCCATCATTTAACATAATATACATTATGCGAAAACAAACCAACGGTCTTAAGAGTCTAGCGTGTGATATTTATCTAGTATGGTTTGCAAATTTTCTCATTCATCTTTACAAGTATTTGTTCAATACTTAGATATCCTCAATATCAATAACGGTGTCGATATTTCAGATTGCAGCTAACGACAATTCTTGAGTAAATGCTCTTGCAAAGATGTGCCATCTTCGTCCAATATCACATCTGTCACTTGGCAAACTGCTTTATCGTCAGTCCTATCACACGACAACTCATAATAAACATCATTGCCTTGCGCTAAGCTGACTTGAACCAATCCTTTTGAGGTCACCGAAAACTGCTTGTCTTGTTCATAGTCAGGATCTTGCGAGCTCCACAACACATCATAACCAATATGACACGACATTTGCTCTTTATCAAAGTAATCTTGCTCAAGCTGCATGGCCGCTTGTAGCTCTGGACTACCATATTGTTGCAGCACAACCGGATAATCTTGACCTTGATTATTCACATCTTGCTGGTACATCTTGGCAATAGTATCAACTTTTATAGCTGAAACCTTCGTTAATGGCTCTGTTAACTCAGCACTAGCGGTCACAGCGAAAAAACCTACTATTGGCACTATCATAGAAAATATCGTTTTTTGCATGGTGTCCTCCATGAACTAGACAGTCCTAGTATTAAATTCATTAAAACAAATATAAACTATCATTTTACTGCATAATTGTTTAGTATTTATATGGGTCTAACTCTACTTTTATTCAAGCAGTAAGCTACGATGAGGATATTTTATGGTGCTGTCATCTTGTTTTAATATTTCTAAGTCTTATCTTTGTAAACTATTGGCCCCTGTGTGCCTTGTTTCAATGTTAGTTACCACCGGTTGCCAATCTTCTGCTGAATCGAATGCAACTGTTTCTAATCAATCCAATAGCAACTCATCGACATCATTTGTCGCAGATATTAGTCAACAAACTCTCAGACAACAAGCGTTACGTATCCAGCGTGCACTCGCAAACAACGACTACGCTCGCATCACTAATGACATCCATCCGACACGCGGTGTAAGCTTCTCAATGTATACCTATGTGCGCCCTGAGACTGATAAAGTGTTTAGCCGTGAGCAATACACACAATATCTGAATGACTCCAAAATACGCTTCACTTGGGGTGCTTTGGATGGTACTGGTGAGCCTTTAATTATATCGCTGCCACAATATCTCGACACTTGGGTGGATGCTAGTAAATTTAATGAATCTACGCCTAGCGTTAATGAATTTAAACACAGCGGCAACATGATCAATAATATAGATAAAATCTATCAAGATTCTGATTTTGTTGAGTTTTATTATAAAGGCACAGAGGAGTATTCTGGAATGGATTGGCGCATCATGCGCTTGGTGTTTGATGAATATCAAGGCCAGCGTTATTTGGTGGCTATTGTGAATGAGCAATGGACGACGTAAAGTGTTGATTTATATATTAAAATATTAGCACACTACTCTTTTCTTTTACTGCCTTTAGATATATTCATTATTATAAACATTTGGTATAGGCTATGGTTTTAGCTAACCTGTCCTACAAAAACCTTCTAAACCTCAAGTAAGCTATTGGTTATAAAGGTTTTTTAATAAAAAATCATTATAATGGATCTTGCCGAAAGAACTTCACCATAATCTCGTAAATGTCAGGATAAGCATCAATCAGCTTTTGCGGGGTTTCAAAAAACACCTCGCTCAATACCGCAAAAAATTCCGCTGGATTGGTCGCGCCATAACGATCAAGGCCTGATTTGCGGTGCTTTTGAAAATCTTCAAAGTCGCGGCTCATAATTTCAGTCCAGCGCGTCGGGTCCATATCTGGCTGCAGGGGCGGAAAGCCATTAGCGCGGCCGTTTAACATATCCAGCTTGTGCACAAACTCGTGAATGACCACGTTATGACCGTCGCGCTCACCTGAGTGCTTGGCATCCTTCCATGACAGTACTACAGGCCCGCGCTGCCATGCCTCCCCGCTACGGTGCTGCTGACCTTCATGGACAATGCCAAACTCATCCATTGTCTTGGTGTCGCTTTTGTAAGACCCCGGATAAATAATGATTGATGACCAGCCTTTGTACCACTCCAGTCCTAGATTTAGGATCGGCAAGCAGGCCTGCAAAGCAATAGATAGCCTTACCTTATCGGTAATCTCAAAGCCTTGCGCGCCGGTGATTGATTTATCATCCAAAAACAAAGTTGCCAGCTCAAACAGACGATTTAGCTCATCCTCACCAAGCCTATCTAGTATCACAATGCGCCCTGCCGCTTGCTGCCAGTCGGCTTGCGTGAATTCGCTATTATCAAGTATGCGCTGGTTGCGCCAGTCTTTTATTATCTCAAACATGGTTTTGTCCCATAAAAATATCTTTTGTTCATTAAAGCATATCTATTGCGTCAATCTGCTGCATAATCGTATCGGTGAGACTCAAAGCGGCGATGATATTCATATAGTGTCCAACGTCGTTATGATCAAGGGTACGCTCGCGGCGATCTTTGAGCCATTTTTGCGCAGGTTGGTAGCCACCGATATAGAACTCCCATGCGATTAGCGGTACATTGCTAAAGTACTGGCTATCGTTGATCCAAACCTTACCAATAGTATTATCGCTTTCATCAGGTTCAAAACCAATACTGGTCTTGGTCATCTTGCGGGTGACGCTATTGTCCCCTTGCTGTGGATAGCCAAGTCCTAGCGCTTTACGCTGCTCGGATAATTGTGCGGATTCTAATAAGTGAATTTGGCGCAGCTCACCACCGAGTGCGACGAGTTGCCAAAAAGTGTCGGCATCGCTGGGATATGGCACACGCGGGAAGTCTATCTTTAAGAACTCTTTATAAGTCTCACGATACGTCGGGCTATGCAAAACAGCGTAGATATAATCAAGAATATCTATTGGCGCAAACGTGGTTTTTGAATCAGCGCCCTGATCTTCCTTTTCAGCGGTAAAAGTTAACTTAATCGCTTTGGCAATATCGGCAACGATTTCAGGGTCGAGGTTTGGTTTACGGGATGGATTGTTTTTACCTTTTTCTTCTAATAGCTCAGTTTGCGCGTCTTCTTCTGGGTATAGGTATAAATACAATGGGAACACATTTCCTGCACCGAATTTCCCAGCAGTACCTATATAGTTTTTATCTCCTATCAATTTCGTAATAAAAACATATTTCCAATTATCTGAACATTGCCTTGAAGCAATTAATCCTAAATTATCGTTTTTTAGAAAGTTTTTCATAATCGAGTCCCGTGGATAACAGTGAAACCCTTTAGAATTGCCAGTATAAAATGTCCATTTTTCATCAAAAGGACGGTATGAAACTTTTATGTATACACCGTCACAAAGAACATCTTTCTTCGCATAATCTACTTTCCAGTCCCGCGAATCCTTTCCTAGATTGAAATGTTGTCTAGCTTCTTGCTCGTTTAACTCTTTAAATTTACTTAATGTAGCTAATAAGTTTTCTTTATTGTCATGGAGAGTAAAATTATCTCTAGCTGTTACTATTCCAACGTTATTAATTGGAAACAATGTAGTCAATGAAAAGCCTTTCTCATAATTATTTTGAGACTTAAAGTCTTTTTGTACCATAAAGTAATTCGGTTTTTCGGTTTTTAACTCAACAAAGTCAATATTAGATAATTTATTTTTTTTCAAAAAGAGATATTTGTCATTACGTCGTCCATATAAGTCATAATGATAAACCCTCCCTAATTCACTTTCCTTTTTCTGTCTTGTTTTAACAAATATATTAATGGACACACCTTGCATAATATCAAAGACATTTTCATCTGTACTACCACTAGACGTTGTTTCCTGTCTTCTAGAGTTACCGTGTAAATCAAGAATGTAAACTTTGTCAAATGTTTCAAGCAGGCTCTTACGCATTTGACGATGTATGATTCCATCAACAAAACTACTATTAGTGATAAAAGCTAGAATACCTTCCCCATTTTTCTCAATATAATGCTGACCATAACGAATAAACTTAATATAGTCATCGGATAACGGCTGAATGTTGCGCTCGTTTAAGTCTTTCTTGTAGTCATTCATTAAACCTTCTATCCACTCCCCTTTATTGGTACTACTCACCGCATACGGCGGATTACCAATCACCACCATCACAGGCGCGTCACGTTTGATCGCATTGGCTTCATTGGCCTCAGCAGACAGCCAGCCGGCAAATAGCGTACCCGTATCTGGGTTATGCTCCTCTAGCGAATTGGTGAGATAGACCTGCAAGCGTTTGGGGTTGATCGGCTCGTAGCCTGTGTCCGTGAGTAACATATCGAGCTTGAGATGCGCCATTGCATAGCTTGCCATCAGTAGCTCAAAGCCATGTAAGCGCGGCAGTAGGTCTTGCTCAACATAACTGCTCCAAATACCGCCCATATTCTCAAACTGACTGTGAAAGATATGCTGAATGATCGCCGCGAGGAACGTGCCTGTCCCTGTCGCAGGGTCGAGTATCTGTACCTTGTGTACCAGCTCTTTGACCATCTTATAACCCGTCTTGGTACGGCTATCGGGCGTTTGCGTCTGCGTTTCGATCTCAATCTTACTGGTGTCAGCGATGCCGTCTGGCAGATCAAACTCGGATTTGAGGATATCATCGACCGCACGCACGATGAACTGGACGACAGGCTCAGGCGTGTACCAAACCCCGCGCTGCTTACGCAATTTGGGATTGTATTCCGCGAGGAATGTCTCGTAAAAGTGAATGATCGGGTCTTGAGTTTGCGTGGTTTTGCCAAAGTTTTTGAGAATAGCGGCGACATCAGTCGCGCGAAATACCTCGGCTAAGTTGTCAACCGTGGTCTTGATACGGTCATCAATATCGACGCCTGCGACATGAGAGAATAGCCTGCGCAAAAACGGATTGGTCTTTGGGATACGCTCGGCGGCCTCTTGACGGCTAAAGGTATCGAGCGTGTCATCATGCAAGCGCGCGGCAAACATACCATAAGCGAGGGTCTGCGCGTAGATATCAGCGAAGTCGGTTGGGGTCAAATCATGAATGAGCACGGTCTTAAAGGTGTTGAACTGCTCGCGCAAATCAGTATTGGCATTGGACTCTTCATCGCTAGTCAGCGCTTTATATAGAGTATTTTCAAGGAGTCTGGCCTTGCCCGCCATAAGTACCGCGAGGCGCTGAGCGGACTTGATGGTTTGCCCAACGTAGATACAGAAGTCTTTTAATAACTCAGCTAATCGCCCGAAGTTCTCCTCTTGAGGGACGATCTTGCCCGCCTCAAGCGTACCCACGCAGACCTCATGAATGCGCTCGCCTGTGACATAAAACTCAAAGGTGAGATAGTCGGTGATTATCAGATTATCCAGCGCTGCCTTGTAGCGATCGAACTGCTCTTTGTACTGGCGTGCGCCCAAATCCTTGCCGACGTCTTTGGCCTCGATAAAGCCAATAGGAATGTCCTTGGCGCTGATTAAAAAGTCGGGGTTGCCGCAGTCGGTGATTTGGCTTGGCTCATTGGTGACGTTGACCGCTGGCACGAGCGCATTGATTAGGATTTCGAGATCCCCACGAAAGGTATGCTCGGAGGTATGACCGTCTTTGACACGCTGGGCTATTTTAGTGACGTAATTATTGACAGCTTGATTGGTACGGTTTAAAACAATTGACATAAAGAATTCTTAATATTAGTTAGCAATCTTTTGAAGGTTGATATTGAGGTATCGATCATTCTACCAATATTAGTTTAGATTTTGGAAAATATTAATATTTTGACGCCTCTATCAACGCACCCACCCTTCCTCTTTTAAGTAAGCATATAAGCCTTCTGCAAAGTAGCGATAGCCTGCCGCATTGGGATGGATCTGATCCGACTTTAAACGGTCATTGGAGATCACCTCCGACCAGCGCTTAGGGTATAAAGCTACCTTTTCACGCTTGGCGATATCTTTATAAATAGGGTTGTCGCTGGCCTTACCAAATAAAATACTGCTACTAAAATAGGGCTCAGCAATCAGTACCACCGGAATATTGGCAGCTTTGAACTTACCGATGGTCGCGGTAATATTAGCCGACGTCGTCACGGGACTAATCTGGCGCAATACGTCGTTGCCGCCCACGCCAAGCAACACCAGATCAGGGTTTTGTGCCACCACAGTATCGGTGCGCGCCAGCACGTCCGCTGAGGTATTACCGTTGACGCCAGCGTTGAGCACCCGCCAGCCGGTCATACTAGCAAGCAGTGCTGGATAAGCCTCGTTGGGACTAGCGCCATAGCCATAAGTGAGCGAATCGCCCAGCGCAATAACTTTGCTATTCGCTGGCAGGTGCTGAGCTACTGGCTTATCGCTACATGCGGTTACGCTAACACCTGCTAGTATCGCTGCCAAGGTAGCTGCTAGCTTAACAGGCTGCACGCTTAGTTTATTTGCACTTTTATTTATACTTAAAATCATCGCCTATCCTTCTAACGACAACATGTTCATAATCAGTTTAATCAGCGTCTCTTTTTGATTGGGATCGGATTCGGCAACCAACAAAGTTAGCGCAGCAAGACCGGTATTATTAATCACCATATCACCTTGCGCGTTAAGCAAACGCTGATTACGATGTAAAAAATCGACGAATAAAAAAGCGCCGCTGCGTTTATTGCCATCAGTAAAGGGATGATTTTTGACCATAAAATATAATAGGTGCGCCGCTTTACTCTCAATCGTTGGATAAGCAGGCTCGCCAAATACCGTTTGCTGCAAATTACCTAAGACACTGTCCAGCCCGTCACCGCGCGGCTTGGCAAACAGCTCGGTTGCTTCACCCCTTACTATAAGCTGGGCTTTTAAATTATTGAGAGCCGTCATCGCCTCCATAGTGCTGGGTAATACTCCGCCGTCTTGCCCTGCTGGATCATCAAGCAGACCCTCATCATAGCGCTGCAACCACAAAAAGGTTTGGGTGTAGCGGCTGATAATCTCAACGAGACCGCGCCCTTCATCGGTCTTTAATTCAGGACTTTGCGCGGTTTTTTTAATCAAGTTCAGCGCTTGCTGTAGCTCGTTTGAGTTTTTCTCAAAACGCTGTTGATCTAAGGTATAGCCTTGTATTAGGTATTCACGCAGACGCTGGGTCGCCCAAATACGAAACTGGGTACCACGCTTTGATTTTACCCGGTAGCCTACTGAGATGATGACATCAAGGTTGTAGTACTCAACTTGACGCTCAACCTTTCTATCGCCTTCTGTTTGAACTGTCGCAAAATTTGCGACAGTTGCGTCTTTATCCAACTCACCTTCTTTAAAGACATTATTAACGTGTTTGCCTATGGTTTTGACATCGCGATCAAACAGCGTCGAGAGTTGCTGGCGGTTTAGCCAGACACTGTCGTTTTCAATGTGTACGCGGATATCAGACGCGCCACCTGCCAGCTTGTATATCTCTATTTTTGCATGATTCTCTTCCGTATAGTTGTCTTTCATATTGTCAGCGACCTTCATTTATTCGTCCTTTATTCATATATTAACAAGCTACCAAAGCATGCCTTTTTTTATAATAGTTCCAATACTATAGCGGCATTAGACTTAAGTTCATAATAGAAAAATAGACCTAAGAAACATCAAACACTTATTGTGCATTACCATCCAGACGCGGTATAGTCGTTATAAGATGCAGGAGGCATCTTGAGCGTATTGCACAACATAGCACAACGCCACACAGGATAAATATAACTTTACTGGTTACCACTATCCCCAACTTTACCAAGGACGCGTGAGGTATCTATGACTAAAGAAAGCACCCAATCTCAGAGCCAGAGTCAAAATCAAGGCCAAACAGCAAGCGATACTCAAGACCAGAGCCAAAATCAGGCTACAAATGCTAATGCTAACGAGGCGACTGCTGAAAACACTACAGAAAATACCAAAAAAACCTCTAAAAAAAAGCGGCAATGTTTCGATGAGCTAAAAGCCGACACAGAGCAGTATCGTCCTGTGGCTAAGGCAGTTGGTGATTGGCTTGATGAGATCAGCATTGATAATCTTAATCACTTAAATGAGCAAGCTGAAAACATATTTTACCGAAAAGGCGTCACATTTACCGTTTATAGCGACGCCAAAAACATCGAGCGCATGATCCCGTTTGATATTATCCCGCGTATCATCGCCGCAAGCGAATGGCAACAGGTGGAAAAAGGCTGTCAGCAGCGTATCACGGCGCTCAATGCCTTTTTGCATGATATCTATCACGATCAAGCCATTATGAAAGAAGGCATTGTCCCCGATAGCTACGTCTACGCTAGCGGCTGTTATGAGCCGTGGATGATGGGTATTGAGCTGGATAAACCGATCTATTCGCACATCAGCGGTATCGATCTGATTCGCGATGAGAGTGGTCAGTTTTGTGTATTAGAAGATAATCTGCGTACTCCCTCTGGCGTCTCCTACATGCTTGAGAGCCGCAGTATATCAGAAACCTTATTATCCGATTTGTTCGCGCATACTCCGGTATTGGATGTCAGCGACTATCCTCAGCGTCTCAAAAAATGCCTTGCTAGCTCCATGAGTAAATACGATCCACAAATCGTGATTTTGACTCCTGGACGCTTTAATAGCGCTTATTATGAGCATGCTTTTTTGGCGCATGAGATGAATGTGCCGCTAGTACACGGCTACGATCTGGTGGTTGAGGACAGTAAAGTCTATATGCAGGGCATTCGCGGTAAGGTGCAAGTTGATATTATTTATCGGCGTATTGACGACCCTTTTATTGACCCCCTAGCCTTTCGAGCAAACTCTATTTTGGGGGTGTCAGGGCTTATGAGTGCTTACCGGGCCGGCAACGTCGTGATCGTTAATGCACCCGGCACTGGTGTCGCTGATGATAAAAGCTTGTATCCGTTTGTCCCCGATATGATTAAGTTTTATCTAAATGAAAAGCCAATCTTGCCCAATATTGAAACCTATCAGTGCCGTAAACCTGATGAATTATCTTATGTGCTCGATAATTTAGATCAGCTGGTGGTAAAAGAGACGCAGGGCTCAGGCGGCTACGGTATGCTGATCGGGCCGACGTCCACCAAGCAGGAGATTAGCGACTACCGCAAACGTTTGCTTGAGAACCCAGCAGGCTTTATTGCCCAGCCCACCATTTCACTCTCCACCAACCCTACTGCTGTCAGCGATGGTATCGCGCCGCGTCATATTGATTTGCGTCCCTTTATCCTCAGTCACGGTGATGGTTCAGTAGATATCGTCCCAGGCGGCCTCACTCGGGTAGCGATGGTTGAGGACTCTTTAGTCGTCAACTCCTCACAAGGCGGCGGTATCAAAGATACTTGGGTGGTTGACGACAGTATCTTAGATAATAGTAGTTCCTCCACAGCTACTAAAGCGCTGACAGCCAACAATCAAGATGTCAGTATTGCTGGACATGCCAGCTACTACAACCGTGTGCAGCCTATCGAAGCCGGCTATGATGAGGACCTTGACGATGCACCAATGATCCTACTGTTATCTACAGGTAGCCATCTGATTTGGTTAGGTAGGTACAGCGAGCGCCTCTACTACTATGACCACATCATAAAGCAGCTCATCAAAGGCGATATTAAAAAGACGCAGGTGCAGCATCTTATTAACCGTCTGGGCTTTAACGCTGATGCAGATAGCTCGCTTAAGGTAATGAAAGCTCAAATACTAAGCGATTTGGAGCAAAGTAAAATTCCAAGCGTGGTCACCTCTATTGAGACCAATGTGCAAGATGCCAAAGGCGTTATCGGTAAAGACACCGCTGAGCTATATAACCTTATCAAACGCTTATCGAGCGCTGGGACTTACCGCGCGGCAACGCTACAGCTATACGCTTGTAATGCAGCGATGAAGCAAGAGCACCCTACGGTAACCTGTTTTTGGCAATTAGGCCGCTATTTTGAGCAACTTGAGCGCGCCGTATTATTGAATGAGGACACCACACAGATCAGCTTAGCGTTTAAACACTGGATCAATCAATTGCCTGAGAACACCCGCTGGCGCGAGCTGACCCGTCTTACCAATCAGATGATCAAATCCAAGCAGTTTAGCGACTTTAAGCTAATTAGCCGTGAGTTTAGTATTATCTTGCAGCAAGGCGTTTAGGACTATTTTATAAGGACAGCATTATGAAACTACAAATCAGTCATCAAACCAATTATTATTATGGCGATCTGGCCCAGCGCAGCGTACAGTACATTCGTATGACGCCCATGCAGCTGCCGCACCAAGTTATTCATCAGTGGAATGTGCTTTTACCTAAAGTTGCCACAGCGCAAAAAGATGGCTTTGGTAACGACTGGCTGACGCTAAGTCGCAACGAAGCACACGATAATCTACAAATGCAGGCTTCAGGTATCGTGGAGATCAACACCGATACCGAGCGCTTAGAGGACACCGGTCAGGTCCCCTATTTACTATTTACCGTACAAAGCCCTTTAACCCAGTGCTCACAAAATATGCGCGACTTTGCTAAGCCTTATCTAAAAAAACCTACTCTTGATAGTTTAAAAGAGCTGGCAGGCGCGCTGATTATGAAAATGCCCTTTGTTAAAGATACCACTCACGTAGGCACCACGGCGAGCGAGGCCTTTGAGATGGGTTCTGGAGTCTGTCAAGACCATACCCATGTGTTTGTCAGTCTATGCCGTGACCAGCAAATCCCCGCGCGTTACGTCTCAGGCTACCTATATGATGATACTGAAAACCATATGGCAAGTCATGCATGGGCTGAGATTTGGCTGGATGGTTACTGGTACACCTTTGATATCTCCAATCAGATGTTTCAGCCAAGCGCGCACGTCTACGTGGCTATTGGCCGCGACTACTCAGATACCGCGCCAGTACGCGGCGTACGCATGGGCGGCGGCTACGAGAATCTTTACAGTCAAGTTTTGGTGACGCGCTTATCATAGCTTTAATTTTTATGAGCTGACTATTTACGAATAATAATTTACCAAGGATAATTTATGACTTACTGCGCTGCTATTCGCCTAGAAAAAGGGATGATTTTTGCAAGCGATACCCGCACCAATGCAGGCGTTGATCACATCTCAACGTTTAGAAAGCTCTATCAATACGGTGTTGAGGGCGAACGCTTCATGGTCTTGCAGACCGCTGGTAGCCTTGCCACCTCGCAAGCGGTATTTAACAAATTACAAAACGATATCAATCAGCGTAGCGAGAGTAATCTCAATACCGTAGCGACGTTGTTTGATGGCGCGCAGATGGTAGGCGCTTGTATGCGTGAAGTTATGGCACACGCGCAAATGATCGCTAATGATAATAATAGCGGTACCTTTACCAGCTCGTTCTTATTAGGGGGTCAAATAAAAGGCCAAGCGCCCGAGCTATATATGATTTACCCTGAAGGCAACTGCATCAGAGCCACACGTGACACGCCATTCTTTCAGCTGGGCGAAAGTAAGTACGGCAAGCCTATTCTTGATCGATCGGTTGAATACGATACCGATGTCAATCATGCCGCCCAAGCGCTAATGCTGTCTTTTGACTCCACCATTCACTCAAACTTATCTGTCGGCATGCCGATCGATTTTATGATTTATCAAAACGACAGTTTAACTTTGCCTAAAGGTCGACGTATCAAAGCAGACGATGAGTATTTTCTCGATATCAGCCGTCAGTGGGCAGACGCGCTGCGCCGTACTTTAGTAGAATTGCCCGCCTGCCCTAATGATTATTGGGACTGAGTATAGGTCATAGGCAACAATTATAAGCATGAACACAATACTATACAGTCTTACGTTTACTTACTTGAATATAAGTAGCAATGCTGGCACGGTATATAGGGATGGACGTTGACCGTAATCGCACCTTAAATGACAACTTAAGTCGCAACCTATATCTAAGACCCTAATAATAACTATTTATGGAAGATGCCTTATGAAACCTACTGCCCTATTTATTGGCTCAATCGGCGTACTGGCCGAAACCTCTGACATTCAGCGCCGCGCTTACAATCAAGCTCTAAAAGAAGCCGGGCTTGATTGGCACTGGGACAAAGACACTTATCGCGACCTGCTTACAGACTCTGGCGGCGTTAAGCGTTTGACCCGTCTAAATAAAGAAAAAGAGGCTAACCTTAGCCAAGACGACATTGAGCGTATTCATGCGCGTAAAACCGAGCTGGCTTGCCAAGAGATCGTTAATGAAGGCATCACTTTGCGCCCTGGTGTCGCCGAATTAATTGACCAAGCTTTACAGCAAGGCATAAAACTGGCCTTAGTCACCTCAACTTATCAAGACAATATCGATGCTATTGCCAAGGCGGCAGGTGATGATCTACCGCTAGATAAATTTAGCGCAGTCCTCACAAGAGATGACGCCGATGCAAGCAAACCTGCGCCAGACGTTTATCTGAGCGCTTTAAAACGCTTATCAGTCGATGCCAGCGAAGTGATTGCTGTTGAAGACAGCTCACCATCCCTACAAGCGGCAAAACAGGCAGGAATCTATACGGTCGTTACTCCAGGTAATTTTACCGATCAGCAAGATTTTAGTGCAGCGGATAAGAAGCTTACGTCACTTGAAGGCTTTGAGCTAAACCTACCAAAATAAACGCTCCAAGCTGATATCGATATTTTAAAAAAAGCCAGCGGGTGCCTATGTGCTCGCTGGCTAAGAATTGTTGGTTGTTCGCCAATTTTTACTGACAGCTTTTAGTAGTAGCTAATTACTAAAAATATCTAATTATGACGGTAACTATTCGACAGGTAGCTAATCAAAAGGAATAATTTATTATGTCAAAGCGCTGTATCCTGCACTTAGTTGGCTCTCCTACTGATCAGTTTTATTGCGATCTATCACGCTTTTATGCCGATAGCTGTATCCACGCTGTAGCAGATCCTGCGCGCTATAGTTTTTTAATTGCCTATGTCACGCCTGATAAAAAGTGGCGATTCCCCGCCTCGCTATCTGATGCTGATATTGCTGCTGCTAAGACCCTTGATTTCGCCGAAGCAGTACAGTTTTTATCGCGCCAGCAGATCGATGTGGCCTTGCCGCAGATGTTTTGTGTGTCGGGTATGAGCGACTATCGCGCCCTGCTTGTTCTGCTAGGTATTCCTTATATAGGCAATACGCCGGAGCTAACAGCGCTTACCGCCAATAAAGCCAAAACCAAAGCAGTTGTGGCAGCAGCAGGGGTAGCCGTACCTGAAAGTGAGCTACTACGCCTAGGCGATAAGCCAAGTTTTAAGCCTCCGGTAGTAGTAAAACCCACCCAAAGCGACAACTCTTTAGGAGTGACATTAGTCAATAGCGAAGCGGACTATGCATCAGCGCTAAAGACAGCGTTTGCTGATTCAGACGAGGTATTGGTTGAGCGCTTTATCGAGCTTGGCCGAGAGGTGCGCTGCGGCATTATTGAGCGGCAAGGGAAACTGGTTTGTCTGCCACTTGAGGAGTACCGTATGGACGCGCAAATGCATCCTATTCGCGCCTACTCTAGCAAGCTGGCAGAGGACGAGCAAGGCAATCTAGCGTTTGCTGGCAAAGATCCTACGCAAACATGGCTAGTACATGCTGACGATCCAGACGTTGCTCGGGTTTGGGAGGCGGCAAAGCTAAGTCATAGAGCGCTGGGCTGTCGTCATTACAGTCTGTTCGATTTTCGCATTGATGCCGAGGGTAAGCCTTGGTTTTTGGAGGCGGGCTTGTACTGCTCTTTTGCGCCCAAAAGCGTTATCCCTACTATGATCAAAGCGACGGGAGTAGATCTAAATACCTTTTTTAAGCAGATGGTAGATGAAGCGTTAACCGTGGCACGTTAGTTTTTAGTGAGCTTTAGCCCTTATTTTTACTAGAAGCTTTCGCGCTACCCTGTTGCAGTTTGCGCATGCGCTCGAGCATATCCACGCCTAGCTGATTATAGATATCTAATAGATCAATCAGCACCCAATTCTCTACTAGCAGGTCGCCCTCGCGGCGCCACCAGTCCATGACATTCATGGTAAGCTCTTTATTGGTCGCAGGCAACCCTAACCAGTTGCCGCCTGTATGGGTCGCGCGCATGGAGGGCATGCCACTGGACACTACATAGTTGCCCTCAGCGAAGCGCACATCGGTGACCACGTCACGATCAGGAAAAGCCATGACAAAATCATGCTGATGACCATGCTGGAATCCGGCAGTGCCGCGAGTGGTGCCAATACCAAAAGGGCCATACCAGTTCATGTTGGGGTGCCAAAAACGCTCAATTGCCATCGACTCCAAGGTTTTACCATCAAACTCCATCAGCCCTGATAACATATCGTTGACCAGCGTTAGTGAGGTCTTTGTCGCCTCCGGTGATTGCGAATCGTATAGCATACCATCTTGCGTAGCTGGACTGGGTACAGCAAGCTCACTACCCAAACTTTCTGGCAAGGGATTGACTCCAGCCTGCGCCATGAGCATAGGAATATCGATCAAGATTTGCGCCTCAGTCAGTCCTGACTCATCAACGCGGTAAACCTCTCCAAAGCGCAAGGTTGCGCGCCTGCCTGTCGCCGGAATATCGAGCCACGGCTCATAAAAGCTCATCTCATAGTGGCCGTTAATGCCCACCCATATCGCGCCTTTGTCCTCGCCTGTAACCATGATGTCCTCGCGGCGCGCAATATCGGTAAAGCTGTTGAATAATGGTACAAAATAGTTCTGAATCGCCCCATCACGATCTTGATGATTAAAAGGATAAGCGATCTTAAAACTTGCCTCGGCAGGCCAGTATTTTGCCATCACCTCTTGTATATTAGCATCAGGAACAAAAAGCGCTTGACGCCACTCTTGCACAAGATTTTTGGCTTCTTGGATATTCATGTTTTCTCTCTTATTATTGAATCGTTAGGACGCGTGAATGGTTAAGACGCTACAGAAGCTAGCGCTTCGTTATGTTTTGCCATTATATTATAGTTAGACAAAAATTATAGTTAGTTAAAAACATCTAAATAGAACGTAGAAGATTCAAGAATATCCTTTAGTTACGCCAATAAAAAAGGTGCGGTTCGGCTAGTCTTTGACTGTGCTACTGTAGCTGACACCCCTTGAGTGACAATCTGTCCGCCTGCGTCCCCAGCTCCTGGCCCCATATCGATAATCCAGTCACTATTGCTCGCCACTTGCATATCGTGCTCCACCATAATAACGGTGTTACCCGCATCAACCAGCCCATTTAACTGTGCCATGAGCATAGAGACATCAGCTGGGTGCAAACCAGTGGTCGGTTCATCAAGAATATAGAGCGTATCGCCGCGCTGAACGCGTTGTAGCTCGGTGGCAAGCTTAATACGCTGCGCCTCCCCGCCTGATAGCTCCGTAGCTGGTTGACCTAAACGCAGATAACCAAGACCCACTTGCAATAAAGCATTTAACGCACGCAAAATAGGCGCGTCATCGGCGAAAAAATCATGAGCTTTTTCAACGGTTAAATCTAGCACTTCAGCAATATTTTGATCTCGATAAGTGACTTCAAGCGTCTCATCGTTATAGCGCTGTCCATGACAGACTTGGCAGGGTGCGTAAACACTAGGTAAAAATAAAAGCTCAACGCTAACAAACCCTAAACCTTCACAATTGGGACAACGTCCCTTTGGCGTATTAAATGAGAAGCGGCCAGCATCATAACCGCGCGCTTTTGCAAGCTTAGTGGCAGCAAATAATTTACGCACATAATCAAACAATCCGGTATAAGTAGCAAGGTTTGAGCGCGGTGTACGGCCAATGGCTTTTTGGTTAATGTTCACAAGCCGGCTTACTTTATCCATGCCAGAGACAATGCGCCCGCCTGTTGGTGCTTCAAACTCTTGCTCCAGCAAATCGGCTTCATCGGTTGGTGCTTGGGCAACTGTCTTTTTCCCCAATGCTTCATTGACTAATTCGACTACTGCTTGGCTGACTAAACTTGATTTGCCTGAACCCGATACCCCAGTAACACTAGTTAGTACCCTGAGCGGAAACTCAACCTCTAAACCTTGTATATTATTACGCTCTACCTCAGTAAGCTTAAGCCAAGCAGTAGGTTGTCTTAAGTTTTGCTGGTTTGCGCTGTCGTTATCAGTAAATAGATATTGCGCGGTTGATGACTCGCTAACGCCGCGTAAACCCGCTACAGGTCCGCTATAAACAATCTCGCCGCCATGCACGCCAGCCTTGGGTCCGACATCGACCACCCAATCGGCGTGACGGATGACGCTCACATCATGCTCGACCACAAACACCGAATTGCCAGCGGCTATCAGCTCATCCAAAGCACCGAGCAGCGCTTGCGTATCAGCCGGATGTAGCCCCGCCGACGGCTCATCAAGGACATAGACCACGCCGAATAGTTGCGAGCGGATTTGGGTTGCCAGACGCAAACGCTGCAGCTCCCCTGGCGACAAAGTCGGCGTGGTACGCTCAAGTGATAGATAGCCTAATCCTAGTCTCGTCAATGCTTCAACCCGTGCGAGAATATCGCTAGTAATGCGCTGCGCTACAATGGCTTTTTCAGGATTGTGCTTATAGTTTGGGCTATTTAAGCGGGCGTGGGCGCTACCTTGTAGCTTGGAGGCAAGCTCTGTTAACGTTAATTGTGACAGCTCGCCAATATCAAGACCTGCAAATTTAACCGCTAGCGACTCTTTTTTGAGCTTCTTACCATGACATTCAGGACACTTGGATATTTGCATAAACTGCGAGACCCGTTTTTTAACTCGCGGGCTTTGAGTGGTTGTAAATGATTGCAAAATAAAGTTCTTGGCGCTGATATAAGTGCCCATATAATTGGGCTTTTCGTCCTTTTTAATAGCCGCTCGCACTTGTTCTACATTGTATTCAGGATAAACCGGTACCGTTGGCGTCTCGTCAGTATATAAAATCCAATCGCGAGACTTTTTGGGCAATTTATGCCACGGAACATCGATATCATAACCTAAAGTGGTTAAGATACGACTTAAGTTTTGCCCTTGCCAAGCGCCTGGCCACGAAGCAATAGCGCGCTCGCGAATGCTTTTGGTTGCATCAGGAACCATCAAATTCTCGGTTACCTCAAATACCCGTCCAATACCTGAACAGGTTGGGCAAGCGCCCTCTGGTGTATTGGGTGAGAACGCATCGGCATAGAGCATCTCTTGCCCATCTGGATAGTCCCCTGCCCGCGAATAGAGCATACGCAAACCATTAGAGATAGTAGTAACACTCGCCACCGATGAGCGTACCGAAGGCGTGCCGCGTTGCTGCTGCAAGGCGACCGCTGGCGGCAATCCTTCTATAGCATCGACATCAGGCTCATCCACTTGGTCAATTAGGCGCCGGGCATAAGGAGCTACTGAATCTAGATAGCGCCGCTGTGACTCAGCAAAGAGCGTACCAAAAGCCAGCGATGACTTCCCTGAGCCTGATATCCCTGTAAATACCACCAGCGCATTACGCGGCAAATCAACATCGATGTTCTTTAGGTTATGAACGCGCGCGCCTCTGACTTGAATACCGTTTTGAGCAATACCATGTTGCACATTGCTTTGGAGATGATAATCAGTGTGGTGGGGAATTTTTAGATTACTGGCTTTGTGGTCATTATTGTAATGAGCTTTGGTTAAGTTGTTGGTCATAAAGTAGCCGTTCCTGTTTATACTTATCATCCCTGTTTTACGCTTTGAGGTATAGTTTGAGTATGCTTAGCTGAATATTTTTGACAGGGCAAAACAGTCTAACATGTCCAAATAAGAACTAACGGCAGGCTTACGTATTCTTGCATAGATAGACAAAAGGATAACTTTACTCTCTTAGATAACAAAACGGCCATCGAAGGGCAACGTTCATTAGTAGCCGTTGAAATCCTTAAACCATTTTTTAATTTCTATCTTTTTGTTGCTTGCGATATTCGCTCGGCGACATCTCATAAACTCGCTTAAAAGCTTGACTAAAAGTTGAGTGTGACGAGTAGCCGACCATCTCGCCAATCTGAGCAATACTGCTTCGTTGCAAGCGTAGACGGCGGGCAGCAATACGTAAGCGGTAATCGGTCAAATAAGTCAGTGGCGGTATACCAACAATGTCTTTGAAACGCTGAGTAAACCCTGAGCGCGACATTCCAGCCTCTTTAGCAAGATCACGAGTCGTCCAACTAATATTTGGCGATTCATGCATTACCCTTAGCGCTTTAGATAAATGTGGATCTATCATTACTGTTAGCCAGTTATCTGCCGTTTCAGGCAAGCCTTCGATATAGGTACGCAAGCACTCAATCATCACGATACTTGCCCATTCATTAATCATCGCAAGCCTACCCAGACGATTAAACTCAAATTCTAGTGCCATAAAACTAACCGCTCTACCAATCGCTTGAAACTGACTTATATCCATATCTTCGTGTTCAGGTAATATAAGTGGTAACGCTAATATTAGCGGTCGAAACAGATCCTCGTCATATTGGCATTCAATCAGTATCAATTGTGCATCCAACACACTGCTTTTAGTGAAATTGATAGTACCTTGATCATAATTGGATATATTTTTATCCAGCGATTTGGCATTGTCTCCATGATGACCGTGCGCATGACAAATATGTTTATTAGCATTTGGAATCATAATAATGTCACCAGCATACGCTACTCGCAACACATCTCCTATTTTAATACAAAAGCTGCCAGACTGAACCAGATAAAAATACATCATATTTTTATTGGTTATTGAGTAAGCCCAGTTCCCTGCAGTTTTTAAAGTAAAAAACTGAGTTTTAGTCAAGTACTGCGTCTGCTGTAATAGAGTACTAAGCGCGTCCATAAACTTCATCCTTAAAATTATATACAGAGCCTTTTTGTAATCTTATACGAAGTTTAAATAGAGTTAAGTATAAACATGTGGCTACCTATTAACTTTTAGTTAACATCCATAAAAATTAATTTGTCCTGTCTGCTTAATTGTATGATTCTGACTTATAGAACCACTCCTTAAATAAACGGTTATTTATTAGTATTAGTTTTAGAATAGGATAAAAGCTGTTTCTACTGCTTACAGTTTTTTAGTACTAGCCCATAAACTAATATTTGTCTTGCTAAATATTAAGTATATCCCTTACGATAGTAAGTATATAATTAAAATATATTTTAATTTTAATTATTGATGATAATCAATAGCTTACCATACTAAGTTAAGCGTGTAGCAGCGCATAGTTGGAGTCACTGTGATGAGCAATAAACTAACAGGTAGTCATTTGACTCGTATCGTGTTGGAACGAGAAAATAAGCCTGTGTGGTGTGCTGTTTCTGACAATAGTGATGAAGAAGCTATACAAGATTTGGTCGGCAATGATTTTACGTTTTTTATTACGTCATATAAAGAAGGCTATTTCTACTGCACAAGCGGCATGCAATGGTCATTCGCGATACCGATTGAGATAGTTGCAGTGACAAAAAAGTAATAAATTTTACATAACGATGGGAAGACAATATGGATATGAGTCTAAATTTATCAGATTACGAGCTAAATTTGGTTAGTAGTGGCTTGCAAATTATGTTGATAGAAAACGCTAAAAGCAGCAATATGAAAATCTCAGTTTGGAATTATTCACTCTATTCTCAAAGGTTACGCTACTTGATATAGATCAAGATACAGATTTGTCGACTTATGATTTAAAACTAATGAAGAATGGTTTGGTTTTTTTAGCTGATTATGTTTATCAAAAAAGTTTAGAGAAAACAGAAAAAGACGAAATACAGTATTACGAAAATTGCAATTTGCAGTTTATAAGGATACGGAGCAAAATCAATAAAATGGAATCCTATAAGCTGTGCTGAATTAACTAAATAAAAATAAGAGGTGTTCTATGTATACAGAATATTTTTTAAAACGGCTGTTAGTATTTTGGACAATAATGATTATCTTATCAGTTTTTATGGGGTCATGAGTATTAGATTAATAGGCTCAGATCTTCTCAAATAACTATAATAATAAATAACATTAATAATAAAATATAGTAAAAGCCTAAAGGATAAAGCTTTAATAGAATGTTGTAAAAGCCCAAGGATGGGCTTTTTTTTAGTGAAAATATTTAAGATTTTACCCTACCATCAAGCGCATCATCTGCGTGCTGATATAACCACCAAACGTACCTACCGCATAGCCCATAATGCCTAAAAACACCCCAACGGGCGCCAATGACGGATGAAAAGCGGTTGCCACAATAGGTGCTGAGGAAGCACCGCCGGTATTGGCATTAGAACCCACCGCCAAAAAGAAAAACGGCGCGCGAATGACTCTAGCAAAAATAAAAATCATAATGACATGGATAATCATCCACACCAAACCGATAAGCAGCAAGCGCCACTGTGAGACGATACCCGCCAAATTGATCTGCATACCAATAGCGGCGATCAGTACAAAGATAAACACCGTACCGATTTTGGAGGCGCCAACATGATCAAGCCTACGAATTTTGGTAAAAGAGAAGATAACCCCTATCAAGGTAATAATGACCACCATCCAAAAAAACGCGCTAGCAAAACTATACTGTACCGCCCAGCTATATGGCGCAAAAAAATCTGCAATCTGTCCTCCGACAAAATGCGCCACCCCAACCATGGCAAAGCACAGTCCAAACATCACCATCAAATCATTTAAAGTTGCAGGACGAGCATGATCGCGCTCGTAGCTCTCGACGGCAGCAACTACCCTGTCGATACTGCTGCTATCAGCTTTTAGCAATTTATCAATTTTATCGCTGTGTTTGGCCATGATAAGTATCGCTAGTAACCACAGTGAAGCATTGGTGGTATCAACCAGTATCATCATGCCAAATAAGTCATCACTAACCCCAAACAGCTCCTTCATTGCCGCCTGATTTGCCGCGCCGCCAATCCAGCTGCCCGCTACCGCTGAGAATCCACGCCATAGCGTATCATCAACGAACATCTCAGGCGCTACCCATTTAGCCAGTCCCAAACTGATCGGCCCACTAATCACAATCGCGATACTGGCCGCAAAAAACATCGCAATCGCTTTCCAGCCTAAGCCCAAAATCTTAGGTACATCCATAGATAAGGTCATGAGTAGCAAACTTGCTGGCAACAGATAGGTAGCGGTAAAGCCGTAGATTTGCGAACCAATGCCGTCTGCGAAGACCCCTAAACTATTGAGCGTCGCGGGTATAAAACAGCATAGAACGATACCCGGCAGTACCGCATAAAAGCGTCGCCAAAATTTGCCCGGTAATCCTTGGGTATAAAATACTATACCAATAATCGCCATAATGATGCCAAAAGCTAGCGGTAGGCTGTCTATTTTTAAGTCAGAGATAGCGGGCATCAAATAGCTCCAAGGTGAGTGGCAAAAAAACTTGCAGTATAGACACAGCTAAACTTAGGTGCAAGCACAGCTTTATTAAAGCTAAAAAATTAGATTCAGCTTGTCAGGTTATTAGGATCTGTTGAACATTCAGATATTAGGACTGCTGATAGCTAAAATTGCATCAAACTAGGCGTAAACCGAAGATAATGTCTAGACCTTAGCTAGGTTTATAACAACGTTTGAGGTGATTTTAGCATCAGCCTACAACAACTATAGAAGCGTTCATTAAATTAAGGTATGAAGCACAAAAAAGCCAGATAACAAGTATCTGGCTTTTTTTAAACTATCTGTAAACCTCAATAGAGATTTAACTTAATATATCAAATGATGGTTTATTACGAGTTCTTACCACGGTTGCCATTTGGACGACCTTGAGCGCCTGAGCGATTGGCTGGACGACCTTGGCTACCGCTTGGACGACCACGTCCGGTTGCAGCACGATCACCACGCGGCGCGCTAGTACCATCACCGCGGCTAGGACCACTGCGCTTGCCTTGATAAGGCTTACCGCCAAAGCGATCATTTGGTTTGCCTGATGAGTCGCGCGACTTGCCAGCACCTTGTCCTTGATAGCCGCTGTCGTTGCTGGCGCGCTGAGTAGTCGCAGTATTGTCACTTGAGCGACCACGGCCTTGACTGCTCGACTTACCAGCATAACCGCCACTTGAACGACCGCGTCCTTGACCACCACTATTTGAGCGTCCACGACCCCGGCCGCGGCCTTTACCTTTATCATCACTAGGAACATAAGTCTTTTTCGGCTCCAAGCCTTCAATAACTTCTACGTCCATCTTGCGATTAAGATAACGGTTGATTGCGTTTAGCTGCGGACGATCATCCATGCTGCATAAGCTGATAGCAACCCCAGTACGACCAGCACGGCCACAGCGACCAATACGGTGTACATAATCTTCGGTTTGACGCGGCAAGTCATAGTTGATGACGTGCGATATTGCTGGCACATCTAAACCACGAGCAGCGACGTCAGTTGCCACTAAGATTTTGCATTTACCATTACGCAAGTCTTGTACGATACGGTTACGCTTGCTTTGCGGCAGATCGCCATGCAAAAAGCTGGCTTTATGACCATCATCGGCCAGCTGTTTGGCAAGCTTTTCAGTGCTGCGCTTGGTTGCAGCAAAGATAATGACTTGTTCCATATCTGGCTGACAAACGATCTTGTCTAAAATCTTGTTTTTATGATTAAAGTCATCACAGTAATATACTTTTTCATCGATGTGCGCAGACTCTACCTTAATAGCGACGCGCTCAGGATTTTTGGTAAAAGTAGCTGCGATTTTGCCAACTGGGCCATCCCAAGTCGCCGAACACATAATGGTCTGACGATCGGTAGGCGCCGCTTTTAAGATATCATTGATATCATCAGCAAAACCCATATCGAGCATACGATCCGCTTCATCAAGTATCAATACTTCAAGGTGTGATAAATCAACACGGCCCGCTTTAATATGATCAAGCAGACGACCAGGGGTGGCGACGATGACTTGCACGCCTTTTCTGAGCGCTGTGATCTGACCATTATAAGGCGCGCCGCCAACTAAAGGCACACAAAATAGACCGCGCATGTCTTTGGAATAAGTGCGCACGCTATCATGGACTTGCTGAGCAAGCTCGCGGGTTGGTGTTAAGATTAAGGCTTTGGTTAGCTTGTCAAAGGTGGTGGCACGGCTTAAACGATCAAGCAGTGGAATTACGAAAGCGGCGGTTTTACCGCTACCCGTTTGCGCTGATAGTAAAAGGTCACGACCTTCTAGAGCAAAAGGAATCGCTTGGGCTTGAATAGGTGTTGGGCTGGTATAACCACTGCGCTCAAGGGCGCTAAGAATAGGTTTGGCAATATTGAGGTCTTTAAAACTAATATCGTTAGTTTGTGTTTCAGTATTGGTATTTTCAGCAGTAGAGGTAGTTTCAGAGTCTAGCATTGCAGATAAGATGTCAGTCATGAGTATCCTTGGTAGTAAAGCCGTTGCAAATTCAACAGGCTTGATGCCTACCACTGATAACCGTTCATCACATAAGCTCATTATAAAGCCATTACCGAAATATCGATAACGGTGAACTGATCTGCTAAAGGCATATCAATTCAATAAAAGGCTTAACGTGCTGTCTGACGTATTTTGGTGGTAGTGCCGAGTGTCTTATCTTTGTCTGTTACTCCAACTTTATCACTACTTTGTCCAAAGCAGATAAAGGCAAATAACACCCAATTTAAGCCAATCTATAGGCTAGTAGATAAGATATGAGTCAAAAATAACAGAGTGTTTAATAGATCGTTATTTAAGTACACAAAATCATCGGCAACAATTACTTTTGGCCATCCCAGGCCCAAAATCGCAGGCGATGTTATCAATCTCATAATACACGTAAGCTTAAGCTTGCGTGGCGACGTAGTATAGCACAGCTAAAGCGCTATCCCTACTTATTTTTTAATCTATCATAAAAGGTTTAGTATGCTGCACAAGAGTGCATACTTACACGCAAACCATGTACTTAATTACTAGGGCGCTATTGAGGCGCATTAACCTCAGAGACATAAGTTGGCAGTTGCCAAGCACCGCCCGCCTCAATCATACGGCACATCCCTGTACTGCTTTGATGACTTTTCTCAAAGCGCTTACCTGTCCATATCCAGTCCGTTTTATTTAAACAATCGCCAATACCGCGTCCTTTTTGTATGGAGCTTATCTTACCGCTGTCATAATGGGTCGCATTGGTGGTTACAAGTACCGGATTATAAGGTTTGTTGTCGTTAATAACCCAGATGCCGTTACCTACATTGTAGGCACCACTCCAGCAGTTGTGCTGTATCAGCAACTGGCTGTCACTGAGACGACTGATGCGCCAAGGCGTTTTATTGCTCAAATTAGGACAGCTGGTATCGACATCCTTTATAGTACCTTTTACTAGAGCTGAGAGCTGTGAAGCCTTCATAGTGAATTTTTTAGTATTGGCAGCCATTTTAGGGTCGGGTACGACCAGACGTAGCTGCGGTGCAGGCATAGGGGCCAATACATTGCTGTTGGATTTGGTAGCCCCTTCAATACCAACCAAAGCTGATGAGGTTCCTACTCGCCCCTGCACCTCATCAGCTTTGACCATAACCGCCGTTGCACCTTTATCAGACAATTGCCAGCGTGAGTTACGTAGTACCAGCTCAATTTTGCTAGATTTGGTTAAGGCTTCAAGTAAGGCGTTGACTTGAGCAGAGGTCAGCTCGGCATCACCTGCTACTGTTGAGAAAGGTTTGATCTCCCCCAAGTCTTTATCGTCGATAAATAAAGACATGCGATGACGATTGCCCAGTTGTAGTAATGCTTTTGATGAGCTCTCTTTACCACCACCAAGTTTGACTTTACCAGCCACCTCAGCCTCACTACCTGCACGGCGAACCAGCATGACAGAGACTGGAAAGTCGCTGTTGTTTTCAGCCTGATAACCTGCCAGACGGCAGGTACGAGTATTATCACAAGCTACTTGCCAATCTTGATGAACCAGTTCTTCACCTGCATAACCTAGTGTGCTAAGCAAAGCGGTACTGGTAGTTATTAATAATGACCGTACTCGATTTGTGCTTAGCAATCTATAGTTGCAAGAACTTTTAAGCGCCGCTTCAAGCTTGTAACATAAATCCTTCATAACTCTCACTTATCAATAAAAGGATACAAACGTTGAATATTAAAAAAATAAGCTATTCAGTAGCTTAACCTATTTAATTTTTTATCTGTTGTGACAATGTATCATTATGTAAAGTAAATAGTAAGCAAATTTTTGTTAATAAGTTTATCTAAACTCAGGGGCTGTAAGCTGAAGTTATTTTTTAAAAAGACATAATTTTAGGTGATGGGCTGCAATGGCAGATCGACCGCTCTTTTGACTGCCGGACGCTCAGCAATCTTTTGTGCCCAGCGTTTTACGTGGACATAATCATCTACCTGCAAAAATTCAGCGGCGTCATAAAGCTTACCTAGCACCAGCTGACCATACCAAGCCCAAATAATCATATCAGCAATATTATAATCATTGTCATCATTGCCGCATATGTATTTGCGTCCCTCTAAATGGGCGTCTAATACATCGAGTTGCCGCTTAGTCTCCATCGTATAGCGATTGATTGGATATTCCATCGGCTGCGGCGCATAAGCATAAAAATGTCCAAAGCCGCCACCCAAAAAAGGCGCGCTACCCATCTGCCACATGACCCAAGATAAGCAGTCAGTCCGTGCACGGCCCTGATCCATAGGTACAAACTTCCCAAACTTTTCGGCTAAATATAATAAAATAGCGCCCGACTCAAAAACATTAATAGGCGCGCCGTCCTCAATAACTGAAAGATCAACCAGCGCAGGTATTTTAGAATT
The DNA here is from genome assembly GCF_055699795.1 of Psychrobacter sp. M4. Lineage (NCBI taxonomy): Bacteria > Pseudomonadati > Pseudomonadota > Gammaproteobacteria > Moraxellales > Moraxellaceae > Psychrobacter > Psychrobacter sp. M4. The sequence goes on from NZ_CM146740.1 coordinate 1,811,777, forward strand.
AGGATTGATCGCTACAAAGTCCGAGCCGAATTGATCACCCTCTGAGATATCAATTTTATAAGCATCGTATTCTGCGCCTTTTATCCCAAGATCTACCAACTCTTCAAGTAAAATGTTGACTTTAACACCGTTCGGCGTATTTAGTGAATACAACTGTAAGGGCGCCTCTCCGACTGGTAAGGTCTGCTCATGGCGTGCGCCCGCCGTTGGGCGATTAATATTAGCAAATTTACCACCGTTATCTTTGTCTTGGCTCCAGACTTTGGGTGGCACATAATGATCATGATTTGAATTAGTATTAGTGTTACTCATAAGGTATCCTCTGATTTTATGTTTTTATTTTAAAGCCGTTTTTCTGATTTACTATAACGAATATTTGCCTATTCACCAAATTTTCATCTTTAATTGGGGTCGTTATCTTTGAGTTAGGAGCGCAGTTTTTAAAAGCAGATACGGCAAACCAGTACTGCAAAAAAATCACAAAAAATAGGCACTTATTATCCGGCTATCTTTTACCTATTTTTTACCTAGCTACCTTTCATCTAGTTACTTTGCTCATCTTTAATTATCGCATCTTTATTCATATACTACGCGCAATTTGATAATTTTTATAAAACTATACTTATAACGAGAAGATATATGGTGATGTCCATATGGTAACGCTAACCCCCACGCAAGAGAAATACCTGCCTTATGTATTGGCAGTGGCACTGTTCATGCAAATCTTAGACGCCACTATCTTGAACACCTCTTTACCACAAATGGCGGCAGCTCTTGGGGAATCACCGCTGAAGATGCAGTGGGCAGTTATCAGTTATGCCTTAACTTTGGCCATTTTTATTCCCGTTAGTGGCTTTTTGGCGGACAAGTATGGGACGCGGCGCGTATTTTTAAGCGCTATTATTATATTTACCATCGGCTCACTCTTATGCGCCGCCTCCCCGACTCTAGATTTACTGATAGCCGCGCGTATCGTGCAAGGCATTGGCGGGGCGATGATGACTCCAGTTGCGCGCCTCATACTAGTTAAATCCTATCCGCGTAACAAGCTATTAACGGTCATGAACTTTGCGGTGATACCAGCGCTGATTGCACCCCTAGTAGGCCCAGTGCTTGGCGGCTACATTGTGCAGTATTTCAGTTGGCACTGGATATTTTTGATTAACATTCCGATGGGACTGCTCGGCTTTGTACTGGGTAAAAAGCTGGTACCTGCCCTATTTGAGGACGCCAAACGTTTAGACTGGACAGGTTTTTTTCTATTTGCAGCAGCAGCTTGCGGCTTTACTTTGGCAGTTGAGTTCGGCTCACAAACTGGACGCGGACTCTATGGTCTTTTGCTGGCCCTAGCTGGATCTGTACTCATTGGCGCTTATGTTTGGCATGCCAAACGCCGACAAGCGCCCCTATTTCCGCTGACTTTATTTAACACGCGCACCTTTCGTATTGGCCTTGTTGGTAATTTATTTACGCGCTTAGGCATTAGCGCAGTACCCTTTTTATTACCGTTATTGCTACAAGTCGTGTTTGAATACTCGCCCTCGCAGGCAGGTTGGCTGCTTGCACCTATTGCTGTGGGCGCTATGGGTATTAAACCTTTAGTCAGTAAGATTATTCAGCGTTTTAGCTACCGTAAGGTACTGGTTTATAATACAGCGTTGCTAGGTATATTGATTATTGTTTTAGCTCAGTTCAACGATCCCTCCTATTGGATGTGGTTCATTCCAGTTTTGGTGGTTATGGGTGCTTGTAACTCCATTCAGTTTAGTGCTATGAATACGCTTACCATTGGTGATTTAGAAGGTACAGAGACTAGTAGTGGCAATAGTCTTATGGCGGTCAATCAACAACTAGCTATTGGTTTTGGTATTGCTTTGGGCGCCGCGGTATTAAACTTATTACGCGAACGCCTAGAGCTTGATATGCTTATGGCTTTTCAAACTACGTATTGGTTACTTGGTATCCTAACTATTCTCTCAGGACTACATTTTTTGCGCCTTAAACCTGAGGATGGTCGCGGATTGTACTAGCTTATTTTTGTACTAGCTTAGTTTGATTATAATCAGCTTAACTAGAAAAAGCTTGGCAGCAAAAAGCCAGTACCCTCACTATGAATGGTACTGGCTTCTTTATTAAATGAATCAGAGCAAGCTCTGATCGTCTTAGTCATACTAAATTGTCTTATCTTCATGCATTTGCGATTGAATATAGCGCTCTATCCCCACATCTTTAATCAGATCTTCTTGCGTCTCTAGCCAGTCATCATACTCTTCGTTGCCATCTTTGAGAGTCGTTAACAGCTGACGGGAGACATAATCCCGATGCTCCTCACACAAGGTAATAGCATCGGTGATGATATCAAACTTTTGTCTTTCTAAACGTAGATTACAATCAATCATCTCTGCTACGTCTTCTGCAATAAACATCTTGCCATAATCTTGCAAATTAGGCAGACCACCTAGCAATAAAATACGCGCAATCAAATCATCCGACCATCTCATCTCAGCAATAGACTGCTTATAACAATTGTCGTTTAATGCTTCAAGTCCCCAGTGACGCGCTATACGAGCATGCAAAAAGTACTGATTGATCGCAATCAATGACTGCCCAAGTACTTTATTCAAAGCGCGAATTACTTCTTTATCGCCTCTCATAATCTCTCTCCTGCATCTATTATTCTAAAATCAATATCGGCTTAATTTATTAGTATGAACCACCAATTAGATCCGGTGACACCTCAGCGATTTGACTTTGTAGATAATTGGGCAGACCGACCATATCGATCAGGCGTAGTTGTTGCTCAAGCCAGTGCGCATGATCTTCTTCAGTGTCTTTGAGCTGCTCGACCAACATCTCGCGCGTTACATAATCACGCTCCTCTTCACACAAAGCGATACCGTTTTTTAGATGCTCTTGTACCTGATACTCAAGATCAAGATCAAACTGTAGCATCTCAGGGACGTTACTACCAATCCGAATATTATCAACACTCATCTTAGGCGTACCACTAAGCATCAAAATACGGCGAATAATAGCTTGAGCATGCATCGTCTCATCCGTCATCTCGTGATGAATACGATCATATAACTTGCCATAATGCCATTCGGCATACATCTCAGAGTGAATAAAGTACTGGTCGCGTGCCGCAAGCTCCCCGCCCAATAAAAAATTTAGATAATCAATGACTTTTTGGCTACCTATCATAGCGTGTACTCCTATTCTTCATAAATATGCTTTGAAAACACTACCAATATCAACTGACTGGTAAATACAAGTACAGTCAACTTTCTTATACAGTTGGATAAATATAGTAGCATATAGCTACTCTACAGGATGTAACGTTATGAACTAAGAATAAGATGTCAATTGAGAATAGGAATCAGCTAAATGCTTACGCATAACTATTTAGGCGCTACCTCTAAAAATTTAGTCATTTAAAACAAGAGTTTAGGTTGAAAAAAGAGTTATTTAGGACGATATAATGTACATCTTGGATGATGAGCGAATAGATATAGCGACGATATAACTGAGAGCTATGTCATCACTTATAGACCCTGATCACTACAAAAATGTCTTTATTCAATTTTTGGCATGTAACTTGCAAATCTACTTTGAACGTTTATATAGCTACTGCATAAGCTAACGCGTCAACTTTTGCGTTGTGTTCATCAAGATAATCGTTAACCATAGGTTCGCAGCAGCCGCAGCAGGTTGCTACATCAAGGGTGTCTTTTAAGCCCTCAAGAGTATCAATGCCTGATGCAATAGCTGCTTTAATTTGCTTTTCTTTAACGTCATTGCAAATACAAACGTACATAGGGTCGCTCCAATCGTAGCTGTTATTCGATGTTCTTTATAATAACGAGAATTATTACCATTTACAATAACTTTTGCGACTTTTTAACTACTATTTGTATGCTACTAACTTTTTGAAAGACAAAATCACCCTTGAGTTACAATTATAATTCATACAAATTTATACTATAAGAAAATATATTTATACATACGTATACATTGATATAATCTGGACTATCGGTGGTAAAATACCGACGAACGGTAAAAATATTGCTGTATATTTTACAACTTAATATGAATATTGTGTTAATATGACTTTCAGTTACTTAAATGTTACTTATTGTATATTTAAGTTAATTATAAAATACAAATGTAAACAGTTTATATTAAAATCATAAGTATAGAAATTAATATTTCAGAGGTAATTAAGATAATTTACAATAACTAATGTTATTATTTAGTAAAAATTTTGATAGCTTTGTGATTTTATTAATGAAAGGCTCAGTATGATTGGCTTATGAATTATCTACTTTGTAAACTATTTAAGACTTTTCTAATACATTGATTAACACTCTTAACTAAGCTTACTAATACATATAGGAAGATTTTATGCCTGATAATAATATTACGCTCCAGCCTATCGATTTATTCAAAGTGCTGTCTGACCCAACACGTCTAAAGTTGTTTCAGATATTGTTTAATAAACAGTCGCGCTGTGTTGGCGAGCTAGTGGACTTGCTTGATCAGCCGCAGCCTACGGTATCGCGCCATCTGAATCATCTAAAAAAACTAGGGATTCTCAATTGTTCACGCGAAGGGACTTGGATGTGGTATGAAGTAGAAAAAGACCTACCAGAATGGTGTCGTAGTATTTTGGAGACGACTTATCAGACGTTATCTGAACAACCTGAACAGTCAGAGATGAGCCCATATGTGATTGAATAGTTTATTAGGTGGATTCTTATATGTTCTATTTACGACAAAAAAGACCTATATGATAAGGTCTTTTTTTATGGGCGCTTTTTCATGGGCACTTGCTATGAGGTTTGCTATCGCTAATCTGAACTATGACTTAGTAGCGCTTATGCTAAGTCTAAGAAGTCACTGACAAAAGCACTAGCAGGACTATGTATGAGTGTCTCTGGCGTACCTACTTGTTCAACATGGCCATGATTCATGACCACAATCTCATCAGATACCGCACGCGCCTCTTCTTGATCATGCGTCACCATGATACTAGTGATACCAAGCTCGTGGTGAATATTTTTCAGCCACTCACGCAGCTCCTTACGCACTTTGGCATCAAGAGCGCCAAAAGGCTCGTCTAATAACAGTAATTTAGGTTTGACGGCTAAGGCACGCGCTAAGGCAATCCTTTGGCGCTGACCGCCTGATAATTGGTGCGGATAAGCGTTGGCCAGTTGGGGCAATTGGACAAGCTCCAATAACTCGTTAACCCGCTGCTGGATTTGTGTCTTGCTTGGGCGCTCATCTTTGGGAAGCAGCGTCAGTCCAAAAGCGATATTATCAGCGATGTTTTTGTGGCGAAACAGCGCGTAATGCTGAAACATAAATCCAATTCGGCGCTTTTGCACCGGTGTATTGGTCACATCCAAATCATCAAATAAGATTTGCCCTGAGTCTGCGTACTCAAGACCGGCAATAATACGCAGCAACGTGGTTTTACCGCAGCCTGAGGGACCAAGCAAGGTGGTAAGCTTACCGGTCGGCACGGTAATATTGATGTCATCTAAAGCTGTAAAACTGCCAAAGGTTTTATTGATACCTCTAATCTCAATACTCATTTTATATCTCTTATCTTCTGATGTTTTTGTCTACTGCTTATGGTATTTAATCATTAGTTAACCCATTTAGCAGGGTTTAGTATCTACTAACTCATCTAGAAATATCTTTTACGGCGACGTCATCATCTACAGTCGCATTAGCACTAACTGGCAGATCAGGCGCGGCCACTAGACGCTCTGATTTAGCGAATTTGCGCTCCTGCAATTTAGTCATCACTTGCTGTACTAATAAGGTTATCAAAGCTAGTGCCGCAAGCAGACTTGATAAAGCAAAAGCGGCGGTAAAATTATACTCATTATAAGCAATCTCAACGAGTAGCGGCATGGTATTGGTTTCACCGCGTATATGACCTGATACCACGCTTACCGCGCCGAACTCGCCCATCGCACGCGCATTGGTCAAAATAAGTCCGTAGAGTAGCGCCCATTTAATATTGGGTAAGGTAATGTGCCAAAAAGTCTGCCAACCGCTCGCACCAAGCGTCAGCGCCGCTTGCTCCTCAGAGTCGCCTTGGGTCTGCATGAGCGGTATTAGCTCGCGCGCGACAAAAGGAAAAGTGACAAACAACGTTGCAAGCACAATACCTGGCACCGCAAAGATCACCTGAAATCCAAGACCCTCAAGCCAGCCGCCAACTGGAGAGTTAAGACCGAAGAGCAGGATAAACATGAGACCTGCAACCACCGGCGATACTGAAAATGGCAAATCGAGCAAAGTGGTCACCAGCTGCTTACCACGAAATTGATAACGGGTCACCAGCCAAGCGATCGCAATGCCCATCACCATATTGATCGGTAGTACGATAGCGGCTGTCAATAAAGTCAGCTTGATCGCTTGCAGCGCCTCTGGTTCCACGAGAGCGGCAATATATAACTCCCAACCATTTTTGAGCGCCTCATAAAAGACAGCAAGCAGCGGAATCACCAGCATAATGACCATAAATAAAACAGCAATACCGATAAAAATGCGCCTAACCCAAGGCGAATCTTTAGTTGCAGGATTACTTTGGTAGTCGTAGCTATTGGCTATTTGCATATCAGCGTGCTCCTACGCGGCGCGACAGTTTCCACTGCACAATGTTGATACTTAATAAAATAACAAACGAGATCATCAGCATAAACAAAGCCACCGCCGAAGCCCCTTGGATATCAAACTGCTCAAGTTTACTAATGATAATAATCGGCAGAATCTCAGACTGCATCGGAATATTACCGGCGATAAAAATGACTGAGCCATATTCGCCCGTTGCGCGAGCGAACATCATGCCTGCGCCCATAAATAACGCTGGCAGCAGCTCCGGTAAAATGACTTTACGAAAAGTCGTTAAACGAGTAGCACCCAGTACTGCCGACGCCTCTTCAAATTCAACCGATAACTCAGCCAGTACTGGCTGTACGGCACGCACGATAAAGGGAAAGCTGACCACCACTAAAGCCAGCCAAATCCCTATCGGTGTAAACGCCACTTGAATACCAATCTTGTCAAACCACTGTCCAATAAGACCATTAGGCGCATAAAGCGTGGCAAGCGAGATGCCGGTCACCGCCGTTGGTAGCGCAAATGGCAAATCAACCAAGGCGTTAATCAAGGATTTACCCCAAAACTCATAACGCACCAGCACCCAAGCGACTAGCGTACCAAATACCATATTGGTCAGCATGGCAAGAAACGACATCCACAAGCTCAGCTTAATCGCCGCTGTCACTTGCGGCTGGGATATGGTCTCCCAAAACCCTGACCAGCCCATCTGGGTTGTGGTATAAGCCATCATTGCAAACGGCAGCACTACCAGTAGCGACAAGCTAAAAACAGTGATCCCCATACTGAGCCCAAACCCCGGCAGTACATTGCGCTGGCGCAAGCGGGTCAGCCAACCCTTGTTACTAGTAGGCCTCGTATTTGCAGGGGCTTTACTCATAGTAATATCCTATTTATCGCTTATCTTATGGTCTATCTTTACCATCTTGTGGTCAGCTTAAGATATAAAGGACATAGCGTAGATAACCATGTCCTTTAAAGGTGACTCTTGTTGTAAAATGTCGATAACGCTACTGCGGTGCGTTTACCGCTAATTGATCAAAGACCCCATTGTCACTAAAGAACGTACCCATGATCTCATCCCACGACCCAAAAGTATCGTTGGGACGGAAGGTTTCAACTGGTGGTAATTTATCACCGTTTTTATCAAGCACGCTTTGTACGCTTGGGCGCAGATATAAGTCAGCGGCTAATTGCTGCGCAGGCTCGCTCCATAAATAATCAAGATAGGCTTTGGCTGCATCCGTCGTGCCTTTTTTATCGGTAACGCTGGTAACTACAGCGACAGGGCTTTCAGACTTAATAGAGTAATCAGGATAAACAATATCAACTTGGCCTTGTCCAAATTGGGTAGCGGCAAGGTTGGCTTCATTCTCAAAGGTCACCAGCACATCACCGATGCCGCGTTGGACAAAGGTAGTGGTTGCCGCGCGCCCGCCGTTCTCATAGACTTTGACGTTTTTGAGCATGTCGCGTACGTAGTTTTTTGCCTCGTCTTCATTATTGTCAAAGGCATGTAGCCCGTAACCATAAGCGCCCAAAAAGGCGTAGCGACCATTACCGGTAACCTTTGGATTGGCCATAACAATCTCAACACCGTCTTTGGTCAAATCTTCCCAGTCGTTAATGTTTTTTGGATTGTCTTTACGTACCAAAAAGACGATAGTGCTGGTAAAAGGCACCGCATTGTCTGGGAACTGCTCCTCCCAGTCAGCTGCAACTAGACCCTCTTTTTCAAGCAGCTCAATGTCTGAGCCTTGGTTCATGGTCGCCACATCGGCTTGCAAACCATTAGCCACTGATAAAGCTTGTTTGCTTGAGCCGCCATGCGACTGCTGAATGGTAATATTGGCACCTGGGTTCTCGCTTTGGTACTGCTCAACGAACATAGGGTTATAGTCTTTGTAAAAGTCGCGTGCCACATCGTACGAGACATTTAACAGCTCAATATTCTGTCCTGCGCTCGTTGATTCTGTACCGTCAGCATTTGTGGTAGTCTCAGCTGGCTCATTATTACTACAGCCTACCAAACCCAGCGTTAGAGCAATACCGGCAGCGCCAAGAATGTTTTTAGTTTTGTTTTTATAAAAGTAATTCAACTTTGTAGTGTAAGTAGTCATAAGTATCTCAAAGTAATTTATTAGGTATGAGCGTATGCTAACAGTGACAGCTTATTATCTTTAATGATGAATATGCGTATGTTTTTGCCAAAATGGAATAAAGAACGATTTTAATCGACCTCTCTTTATTTTGGCTGCACTTGGGCTAATTGATCAAAACGTCCGCCATCCACAAAAAAATCGTCCATAATATTGTCCCATGATCCAAATACCGCTGTTGGCTCAAAAGTGTCAATGATAGGTAGTGTATTTTGGTGCGCCGCTAAAATAGTCTTGTCGCTAGGACGCAGATACATCTGAGCGATCAGCTCTTGCGCAGGCTTGCTCCATAGCCCTTTTAAGTAAGTACTTGCCGCTTTAGTACTGCCCTTTTTATCCGTGACTGCTGTGACCACAGCGACAGGATTATTAACAGCGATAGAGTAGCTTGGATAAATGAGCTCAACTTGCCCTTTGGCATGCTTTTGGGCCACTAAATGCGCCTCGTTTTCAGTAGTGATAAGCACATCCCCTAGCCCGCGCTGGGTAAAGCTGGTCGTCGCCGCCCGTGCGCCGTTGTCATAAGTGACCACGTTGGCCAGTAGCTTTTTTATAAAACCATCGGTTTGTGTAGCGGCCTTAGTAGTTTCCCCAAACTGATGCAGACCGTAACCGTAGGCGCCTAAAAACGCATAGCGCGCCGTGCCGCTAGTTTTGGGGTTTGGCATGACAATTTTGACGTCAGTACGCGCCAAATCTTGCCAGTCTTGAATATTCTTAGGATTACCTGCGCGCACGAGCAGCACCATGGTACTGGTATAAGGAATAGCATTATCAGGTAGCGTTTGCTGCCAATCGCTTGCAACCAAACCCTTTTCAACAAGCAGGTTCATATCGCTTTCTTGGTTTAACGTCGCTACATCCGCTTGTAGACCATTGGCAATGGACAGCGCTTGCTTACTTGAGCCGCCATGGGACTGGTTAATTTTAACCTTGCTATCTGAATACTGCTTCTGATGAGCGTCTTTAAATAACGCGTTGTATTCTTTATAAAAATCACGCGAGACGTCATAAGAGACGTTAAGCAGATTAATGTCTTGCTCCTCATTGTTTGCTTGGGTGGCAGGTTGATTATCCGCTTTGGTAGGACTACAGCCAGTGCTGAGCATCAAAGCGCTCAAGGCGCCTCCTAGCAGTAATGGACGCGAATTTAAGTACAACAATTTGCTTTGAGATATTAGGCAGATAATAGCTGGCATGGCGTTCTCTATAAGTGAGATCTGTCGCGGTTTATGGTTTATAGCGACAAAAAATCTGTGAGGAATGAGCGTATGCTAGCAGTTTGTACAATGAACGCTTAGTGACAAATTTGCTTATCGACTGATTAACTTGGCATAAGCATCATTATTAGTTACTCTACTTACTTTAAGGCTACTAACAATTGAACAAAGACGCTCCTACCTCTTATTTGCCCTTTGTTACCTGAGCGCTCTATAATTTATAAAGGCTATACATGACTTCATTACTGCAACGTTTACTATCTGCTGTCACCTTATCTGCTTTTAGCGCTTTGTTCCTTGCTGGTGTGGCAGGCTGTAGTCATCTGTCCCCTACTACGACTAACCATACTGCAGATACTACAAAGACAGGTAACCTACTTATACATCCAAAAACGATAACGCCTAGCGTGCAGGCGGTTATAGGCGACTATGTCTCTGAGGGTTACGCCAAGCGCGCGCAGGGCTATGACTGGGTGGCCGTAATGGTACGAGCCGATGACAATGATAAAGATAAAATCAATATAAAGGTGCGCGCTCGCAGTGATATTAAAAACCCTACTTGCAGCTTTGATGGCAGCGCCACCTTAATGGGTCAAGACCAAGCGCACGGGGTTGTTTTTCAAACGACAGGGAGTGAAAACATGGCTTTTTTTCAGTTTAAAAAAGATGAGTTTGGTAATGACAAGCTAGTTATCGATAGTCAGGATAAATACACCTTGAACTATTTTTGTTCGGGCGGCGGCTCGATTGTAGGCACGTATCAAAAGCTTGAGAGCACTTTAGAGCTCCACTAAAGTCATATGGTTTTAAGGTATCTCAAACCTCTAAATAAGGTGCTCTTTATGCATACAAAAGCTGCAAATTTAAAGGATGCATGATACGTACCCTACGATAGTTCAAAAGCCGTAACCTATAAAAAAAGGTATCAGAAGTCTGATACCTTTTTCATTTACTAAGAGCGAATATGTTTTATACTGCAGATGCGCCCGTTAGTTTGATCTCAGCACGTTCCTCTTTTGCGATACCAGCGTAGTATTCACGCAAAATGGCCAGTACTTCAGGGCGACTAAAGTTCTCTGGCACTTCTTCGTCCTCTGATAAAGCCTTACGCAGCTTGGTGCCCGATACTTTGACATGATCCTTGGCATCATGCGGGCACGTTTTGTCAGAGGCCATCGCGTTACAAGCATTACACCAAAACGTCCAGCCAATTTTTAGCGGCTGGGTAATAAGATCGTCCTTACCGACATAGTCAAAGATCGTTTGCGCATCAAATGCACCATAATAATCGCCGACGCCAGCGTGATCACGACCAACGATCAGATGACTACAGCCGTAATTTTGGCGAAAGACGGCATGCAATAATGCTTCACGCGGACCGGCATAACGCATATCTAGCGGATAACCGGCTTGGATAACAGTGTCTTGTCTAAAATAATTGTCGATCAAGGTTTTGATCGCTTCTTGGCGTACTTCAGCAGGGATATCGCCCGGCTTTAATGCACCAAGTAAAGAGTGAATGAGTACGCCATCACAGATCTCAATGGCAATCTTGGCTAGATACTCATGCGAGCGGTGCATGGGGTTACGGGTTTGGAAGGCGGCTACCGTTTTCCAGCCTTTGTCTTTGAACATCTCGCGGGTTTCGCTAGGCGTTTTGTAAATCTCAGGATATAGCTCTGGAAACTCGCCTTCGCTAAGCACCTCTATACTACCTGCGACATTGACCTCGCCTTGACGCAGTACTTGCTGCACGCCCGGATGCTCAGGATCAGTGGTAGTAAAGACTTGCTGACACTCGTGATCTTTATCGATGTCATAAGTCTCCTCGACGGTAATGATACCCATCACTTCACCATCTTCGGCAATTAGAGCCACTTTATCGCCTTGATTTAGAGTATCGGTGAGCTTTCTTGGTGCGGATAAAGTAATAGGGATCGGCCAAAAAAGACCCGCGTTATCACCAGATTTAAGACGCATCTCATCGACCACGCCTTGCCAATCAGCTTTGTTCATAAAGCCGTCCAGTGGTGTGAAACCGCCAATACCAAGCATAATTAAATCACCGCGTTCGCGTGAGCTTAGGGTAATAGTAGGTAGCGTGCTGGCAAGTTTAAGTGCTTCTTTGCGCGCTTCACCTTTCAATAATAAAGGCTTTAATGTTTCACTACCGTGCGGTGGGACAAGTTTTGAGGAGTTTTGATTAGGCATTGAAGATGTCATGTTTTTAAACCTTAACACAGCTGATAAATTGAATATGCCTAGGCTAACCAATTTTTGTTATGAAAATTTATGCTGTGTTTGGATATGGATATGACTTATAGGAATTTATATTTATAAGCGTAGAGTTATATGATGTCAGCCTATACTGCTTTAAGCTCATTTTTACGAATGTTAACTTTGCTTTAAAGCACGTTTATATTACACACGCAAATCACTATTGAGATGACGTCATGTACCAATATAATTACGCCGATCAAACGCTGGTAGAAGAACGGGTCGCCCAATTTCGCGACCAGACTGAGCGCTTTTTGGCAGGCGAGTTGCCCGAGGAGCAGTATCTGCCGCTACGACTGCAAAACGGTCTCTACATTCAGCGCTACGCGCCGATGCTACGTATCGCCATTCCTTATGGCTTACTTGCCAGCTATCAATTGCGTAAATTGGCCGAGATTACCCGTAAATACGATAAAGGTTACGGGCACTTTACCACACGCACTAATATTCAGCTTAATTGGCCCAAGCTTGAAGATGTACCTGATATCTTAGCGGAGCTGGCATCAGTACAGATGCACGCCATTCAAACTTCAGGTAACTGTATTCGCAATACCACCACCGACCCTTATGCCGGTATCCATACGGACGAGATTGCCGATCCGCGTCCTTATTGTGAGATTATCCGTCAGTGGTCAACCTTTCATCCTGAATTTGCCTTTTTGCCGCGCAAATTTAAGATTGCGGTTATCGGTACTGAAAATGATCGCGCGGCCACACGAGTGCACGATATTGGCCTACATTTAAAGAAAAATGACGAGGGCGAAATTGGTTTTGAGGTGTTAGTGGGCGGCGGTCTCGGCCGTATTCCGGTGCTGGGTAAAGTCATTAATGAGTTTCTGCCACGCCAGCATCTGCTGAGTTATTTAGATGCTATTTTGCGTGTGTATAACCTGCATGGACGCCGTGATAAAGGTAGTAAATATAAATCACGGATCAAAATCTTGGTTGATACTTTAGGCGGGCGTGAATTTGCCAAGCTCGTTGATGCCGAGTGGGAAGCACACACGAAAGATGGACCGCTAACCTTAACAGATGACAATTTTGCCACCGCTACCAGTTATTTTAGCGAACCTGATTACAAAGCGTTCGACGCGCTACAAGTTCAATCAGAGCTGCAAAAACAGCTTGCGGACAATAAAGACTTTGCCAATTGGTATCAGCAAAACACCGTGGCGCATAAAATTGCGGGCTACCGTGCGGTGGTCATCTCTTTAAAAGCCGGTCTCGTCGATGGTAAATATGTGCCCTCCGGTGATGTCACTGACTCGCAGATGGACGCTTTGGCTGATCTTGCAGATAAGTATAGCTTTGGCGAGCTACGCGGAACTTATCAGCAAAACCTAGTCTTCGCGGATGTCGAGGTCAATAAATTGTATGAGCTATGGCAGCAGTTATCAGAGCTGCATTTGGCACGCGCTAACATTAATACGCTCACTGACATGATTGTCTGCCCCGGCTGGGATTATTGCTCGCTTGCCAATGCCACCACGCACAACATCGCTGAGCAGATTGAGAAGCAATTTAGCGATCTCGATTATCTCTACGATTTGGGTGATATTCGCCTCAATATGTCAGGCTGTATCAATGCCTGCGCCCATCATCACACCGGTGATATCGGAATCCTTGGCGTCGATAAAAAGGGCGAGAACTGGTATCAAATCAGCCTTGGTGGCAATTCAAGTAACGATGCTAAACTTGGCAAAATACTCGGCCGCTCTGTCCCAACCGAAGCCGTTGCTGAAACTATTCAACAAATCGTCGATGTCTATGTTGATCTGCGCGCGACCACTGAGAATGACGTTGAGAGCTTTGGCGAATTGGTTGAACGCGTCGGTATTGACCCCTTCAAGGAGAAGGTCTATGGCTAATCATCACATTTTAGATAGTAAGGGTGTGGATGTGAGCGCTAAAGATACGTGGCAGGCGCTGTGTACCGATAATCTACCCGATAGTATCGCTTTGAGCGAGATCACCTTACTTGAGCTGCTGCATAAACAAGAAAAACCTGAGGTGCTAGTACCGCTCGCCGATTTGCTTGATAGTAAAGGCGTGCTTGCTGGTGGTCTCATAAAAGAGGTCTATGAGCTGATTGAGCAGCATAGTAGCCATCATGGCGTGTGGATTACCGCCGATACGGATACGGATGTGCTAACCGCACTTAGTGAGCTGTTATTAAAACAAGCGCTGATCGTCATCCATTTTCCTAAGTTTGCTGATGGACGCGGGTTTAGCTTCGTACAAACCCTACGTCAATTGGGTTATCAAGATGAGATTCGCGTGGCTGGCGAGTTTGGCCGTGATCAAATCGCTTATCTGCTGCGTGTTGGTGTTGATAGTTTTGTACTTAGCGAACATGACGTCCATCCAGACTCTAAATTTGATATTGAACAGGCCTTTACCGCGCTTGCCAGTAGTTATGATGGCCGCCGAGCAGCAGACTTACCGATGTTCGCTGGGCTTTTTGGGGCTTAGTTTTTATTATCCTTTTTAAATTTTTATAACCGTAATCTATTTCAAATATTGAACCTTCTTTTGTAGGCTGGGTTTTTAACCCAGCCTACTACTACTTTAACTTCCATTAAGGACAAAACGATGAGCCAATTACATCCTAATTTAGATATCGACCAAGCCAATAAAGAGTTAGACGGCAAATCACCTGAAGAGATCGTTGAATGGGCGCTGAGCCAAGCCAAAAACCCTATTATCACTACCAATTTTCGTCCGTACGAGTCGGCTATCTTGCATTTAGTTGCTAAACAAAAACCTGATATTACCGTATTATGGGTCGATTCTGGCTACAACACCGATGCCACTTATCGCTTTGCTAATAAGCTGATTAATGACTTGGACCTAAATGTCATCACTTATATTCCTAAGCAAACCGCTGCCCATCGTGATGCCACTATGAATGGTATTCCAGGCATTGATAATCCGCAACATGATAAGTTTACTGAACAAGTTAAGCTTGAGCCCTTCCGCCGTGCGCTTGATGAGCTCAAGCCTGACGTCTGGTTCAATGCTATTCGCAAAGATCAAACTGAATTCCGCCAAGGTCTTGATGTGCTTAGCTTATCAAAAGATGGCGTATTAAAAGTCGCGCCTTTGTTTGAGAAAAATGACGCGGATTTGGATGCGTACTTAGATGAGCATAACCTGCCTAACGAGCATGACTACTTTGATCCGACCAAGGTTGAAGAAAGCCGTGAGTGTGGACTGCATACGCAGCTATAAATGTTAAACTTTTTACTCTTTGTGGCTTTAGCCCAGCATTTTTATTTTGCAAAGCTAAAATTGCAGTACAATTTTTTGACGCTTCTCAGGGTTAAAAACCCAGCCTACAAAAAGTTATAAATAGCATTAAAAAAGCCCTCTCAAAATGAGAGGGCTTTTTTTATAAAAGTAAAATCATTAAATAATTTTGCGGTTATTTATGGCTATGAGCTATTTACGACCCAGCACCCAGCCACCATCCATCAAGACGTTAGCACCATGCATGTAGTTTGAATCATCCGAGGCTAAAAATACTGCCAGCGCCGCAATTTCTTCAGGCTTGCCAGCACGCTGGGCAGGAATCCGGTTTAAACGATCATCGTCAATACCCTCTGTCATGGGGGTTTGGATAAAACCTGGCGATAAAATATTTACTTTAACACCTTGACTACCAAAATCAAAAGCCAACTGCTTGGTAAATCCTAATACTGCGTGTTTGGAAGTCACATAAGCGGAACCGCCCGGCCCCGCCATTTGTGTCGCTTGCGAGCCAACATTGATAATGGCCCCTTTGCCTTGCTTAATAAAATGCGGAATCACCGCTTTTGAGGCCAGATAAGGCGCTTTGACATTGATAGCCATTAGTTTGTCGTAAAAGTCTTCTTCTAATTCAACCGCATTGTCATAACCGTCATGAATACCTGCGCCGTTGTATAAGATGTCAATTTGACCGTAGGTTTCTAGTGTTTTATCCACTACTGCCTGAATCTCAGAGCCTTTAGAAACATCGGCTTTGACAAAAATTGCTTCTTGATTATTGTCTTTAATGTCTTTGACGATGCGATTGCCGTCTTTTTCATCGCGACCTGTCACGACTACTTTTGCGCCCTCGTCTGCGTAAGCTTTTGCGGTAGCTTCTCCGAGCCCGGAGGTGCCGCCGAATATGATGGCTACTCTGTCTTGTAATTTCATTTTTTATCCTTTTGAGTTTTAGTTATAAGGTTTGTAGTCAATCAATCGAAATATATTAGCATGGTTAATCAAGATTTAATGTTAGGCTATGTTAGATTACTCGTGACTATTCCCTTTCTCATTAAAAACCTTATTTGACATGACAAAAACGAATAAGCTAATGCCAATTCACAACGTGAGACCACGCGCGTGATGTTTCATAATAACAGTATATTTTAAATTAATGACTCATAACGCTATGAATACCTTTCCGCTGTTTTTCAAACTAGAAGGCCGCAAAGTACTTATCGTTGGTGGCGGCGATGTGGCGCTACGTAAAGCTGATCTGCTCAGCCGCGCCGGCGCAAGTATTACTGTGGTTGCCCCAGATATCTGTGATGAGCTGCAAGCGCTGCTAGAAAATTCTAATAATAATGCTAAAAAGCATGAGCTTATTTTTGAGAATTATAATAAAGCCTATATGGCAGGCGCGCGGGTGATTATCGCGGGCACCGATGATGAAGCGCTGAATCATCAAATTCATACCGATGCCACCGAGCTTAATATTCCGGTCAACGTCGTTGACACCCCGCATTTATGCGACTTTATTTTCCCTGCTATCGTTGACCGCAACCCCATAGTGATTGGCATCTCATCGAACGGTAAAGCTCCAGTGCTGGCACGTTTGCTTCGGGCAAGACTTGAGACGCTTATCCCGCAAGGTTATGGTAAATTGGCCAAACTGGCAGGCGAGTTTCGCACAGAAGTAAAAACTAAAATCCCAACGCTTACGGGGCGTCGGCAGTTTTGGGAGCGCGCCTTTGAAGGAAAAGTCAGCGAGCTGATGTTTGCCGGTAACGAGAATGAGGCCGCCGCGCAGCTGCAAGCGGACTTGGACAGTACCGCCGCTCAGCTCGTAAAAGACACGGCTTTAAAGACTAATCCAGTTAATTCTACTAAGAAGAATCATAACACTTTAGAAACTCAATCTGTATCAGCAGCGGCGCCAGTATTATCAGTAGATAGTGAAACCTACGACATCAACAACCATAATTTTAAAATAGCAGAACCTAAGCAGCCTGTTGGTGAAGTCTATATCGTGGGTGCCGGTCCTGGTGATCCTGAGCTATTGACTTTTAAAGCGCTCAGGCTGATGCAGCAAGCCGATATCGTATTTTATGACGCGCTGGTCTCGCCGCAAGTACTCGACTTGTGTCGCCGAGACGCCGATAAAGTATATGTCGGTAAAAAACGCAGCAATCACGCTGTAGCGCAGCTTGGCATCAATGAGCTGTTGATTAACGAGGCCAAAAAAGGGCGCCGCGTGGTACGTCTAAAAGGCGGCGACCCGTTTATCTTTGGACGCGGCGGTGAAGAGGTTGAGAGCTTACGGGCGCATAGCATTCCTTATCAAGTAGTGCCGGGCATTACCGCTGCTAATGCTGCTGCCAGCTATGCAGGTATTCCATTAACCCATCGTGACCATGCGCAGTCGGTGCGTTTTGTCACCGGATTTTTAAAAGCCGGCGCTCCCAATGAGAAGTTTGAAAACTTGCTCGATACCGATGAGACCGTGGTATTTTATATGGGCCTGCATTCGCTAGCACGTCTAACCGAAGGTTTAATTGAAGCGGGACGCTTGCCTAATACGCCTATCGCTATCATCTCTAACGCCAGTATGCCTAATCAGCAGGTGTTAACGGGCACGCTAGCTGATATTACAGATAAGCAAGAAAAAGCGCAACTGCCCACGCCTGCACTGCTCATTATGGGTGATGTGGTCGCGCTGCATGATGATTTGGCTTGGTACAACACGCATAATAAAGACAGTAGCGATACCCAAAGTAATTGGCTGCGCGGCGGCAGTGCTGCAACGCCTAAAGATGCGCTATCTGATCATCCGGCTCAGCAGCAGGCGCATGCGCTGTCGATGGTAGCTACTCTATCAAATGCAGAAATCTCAGCCTAATTAACAATAAGTTAGATTTGGTAGTTAAGTATTTCATAGTTAAATAATGTACAACCCTTGCTAGCAATACTGGCAAGGGTTTTTGATTGTATAAATTCCAATTCAGCAAATCCTACCAATTCTTGTTAGAATAAAGGCTTTCTATCTATTGTCAGCAAGCCTATTATGCCTAACGCCATTGTTTCCCAATCTATGCCTATCAAACCTCTAACTATTTTGCACACCTCCGATTGGCATTTGGGACGACGTCTTTACGGGCGCATGCGTTACGAAGAGTTTGACGCGTTTTTAAACTGGTTAGAGGACACCATTAGCGCGCAAAAGGTAGACGTGCTTATTGTCGCCGGTGACATCTTTGATACCATGACCCCAAGTAACCGCGCTCAGGCTTTGTATTATGAGTTTTTAGGCAAAGTCTCAACGTCTTGCTGCGAGCATATCGTCATCGTCGCAGGCAATCATGACTCCCCGACTTTTTTGGATGCGCCCAGTCAGGTACTTAAATTCTTAAACGTTCACGTCATCGGTACTGCTTGTGACGATGTAGGCGATGAAGTCTTGGTGTTAGACGGTACCGATGGTATGCCGCACTGCATTATCGCCGCTGTGCCTTATTTGCGTGACCGCGATGTGCGCAGTAGCAGCGCTGGCGAGTCTGCGGATAGCAAAGATGCCAATGTCATCAAAGGTATTCGCGCCCATTACGATGAAGTCGCCACGATTGCCAAAAACTATCAAGAATCGCTTTGCAAAACCCATCAGCGCTATATTCCTATTATCGCTACAGGGCATTTATTTGCAGCGGGCGGCAAAACCACTGACGATGACGGTGTGCGTGACCTTTATGTCGGCTCCTTGGGCAAAGTCTCTGCCGAGATGTTTGATGCGCGCTTTGATTACGTGGCGCTTGGCCATTTGCACGTGCCGCAGCGTGTTGGCGGTCAAGAGCATATTCGCTATTCAGGATCGCCTATTGCTATGGGCTTTGGTGAAGCAAAGCAGCAAAAGCAAGTATTGTTGGTACAATTTGGCAAAATCTCAGGTCAAATGATCAATGACAACTCAGTACCCAAATCAGTACCCGAGGTGATCAATAAAGTTTTAAGTCTAGAGGTTACCGAAACGATAGCGCCTAAATTAGTAGCAAAGACCGTTAAAAAAGCTGTGAATCAAACTACTGATTTTATGGATGATTTATTTGGCTTTGATGATGTCAATGACTCGTTAAAGCATAGCGCCAATGATGATCTTACAAATGGTGACACGATTTATAAAGAGACAAAGAATAGCGATGATAAAGAAAAACAGATTGAACCAAAAGATGAGATTAATGAAGAACCGTTTCACTATGATCAAGCGCGGCAAATGCAAATCGCTTCCCTACCCATACCTTGCTTCCAAAAATTGGCACAAATCTCAGGTGATTTAGCTACTATTACTACCACCGTTAAAGCCATTGACGATAAAGAATCCATTTGGCTGGAGATTATTTACACAGGCAATGAGATTGTCAGTGAACTGCGTGAAAAAGTGGCTGCCATGGTAGAAGGTCTACACTGCGAGGTTTTAAAAATTAAAAACACACGCACCTATAACAAAGTGCTGAATCAAGAGCAAAGCGATGAGACCCTACAAGATTTAAATGAGATGGATGTGTTTGAACGCTGTTTAAATGTGCATGAAGTTGCCGAAACCCAAAAAGAGGCCTTACGTGACGCCTATCAGCAAATACTTTATGATTTGCATCATGATGATAAATTGGCGGAATAATTGATTCATTCTAGAAAATTATGATTAGAAATTTCAGCCTAACTTATCTATAAAACATCAACAATCTCTCTTTCAAATTCAGAATCTAAAATTATAAAGACCAAACCATGCGCCTAATCGAACTCCGACTCAAAAACCTCAACTCTTTAAAAGGCGAATGGCATATTGACTTTGCCGACCCTGCTTTTATCAACGAAGGTATTTTCGCCATAACAGGGCAAACTGGCGCGGGCAAGACCACGATTTTGGATGCCATTTGCTTGGCGTTATATGGCGAGACGCCGCGTATCAATAGCATTAGCAAAACCAGCAATGAAGTCATGACGCGGCAAACGGCGGAGTGTTTTGCCGAGGTGGTCATTGATTTAAACGGCCTCCACTATCGCTGCCGTTGGGGTCAGCGCCGCGCTTATAATAAGTCTGATGGCAATTTGCAAGATGCCACCCATGAAGTTGCCAAAATAAACCTAGCTAATACCGAAAAAGATGATGAGATTTTAGAGAGTAAGCTCTCACGCACCAAAGATAAGATCACCCAGCTGACGCGGATGGACTTTCAGCAGTTCACCCGCTCGATTTTACTGGCGCAGGGTAGTTTTTCCGCCTTTTTAAAGGCCAAGGCTGATGAGCGCGCCGATATTTTGGAGAAAATAACGGGCACTGATATTTATGCCACTATCTCAGCTCATGTTTTTGATAAAAAGCGCACCGAAGAGGAGGTGCTTAGTAAATTACAATACGGCTTAGACGGCTTAATGCTACTAGATAGCGACAAAGAAAATGAGCTCAACGCTACTTTAGCCTCGTATCAAAGCACGCAAAATGAGCAGCAACAGATTATTAATACTTTGGGCGAGCAAATCAAATGGCTTGATAGCGTTACAGAATTAAAGGATAAATTACGCACTTATCAGCATGATCTTGAGTACGCCAAGCAAGCGCAGCAAGACTTTATCCCTGATGCTAAGCGTCTCAAAGCTGCTAATAAAGCGCTGGAGATTGACAGTCAATACAGCCAGCTTACCTACAACCGTGAAACCGTCAAGCGTTTGCAAAATGAGCAGCAGGCGCTGAACCAGCAATTACCTGAGCAGCAAGAACGCCTAGAACAAGCAGCTCATACTTTAAAAGCGGCCAATGAGCGTGTGCAGAACACTCACGATGAACTGCAAACCGCCTTGCCCAAAATAGCCCAAGCCCGCAAGCTCGATAGCAATATCAATCAGCAAATCCATATTTTAGACGATCAGCGTCAAAGACAACAAACCCTGAGCGCTAATACCCAGCGTTTGCGCGACGATATCGAGAGTCATAAAGACAGCTTAACCCAAAATAAGGCTGCGCTGGCAAGTGTAGAGAAACATCTTGCAGCGGCAAACGAGCTAAACGACATCGATACGGATACCGCCAACTTTGATAACCATTGCAGCCGTTTAAAAGCACTGTTGCAAGACAATGCCCTATTGGCAAACGATAAGAGTAACCATGATAACCAAAGCAGCCAATATCAAGCCGACCTTGATAATTATTATGAGCAGCAAAGCGCTAATAAAGCCTTGATTACTAAGAGCTGTGATGAGTTAACCGCTGTGCAAAAAAAGCAGGCAGCCCTCACGCAATATCAGTCTTTGGCAGATATGCGCGGTGAACAAGAGCAGATTGACCGTATCAGCACTCAGATTGAACAAGTGAGCTTTAAAGTACAGCGTCTTGATGAGTTTGCTACGCAAAGTAGTAAGATGATGGCTAACCTGACCATTATTGATAATGATTTAGCGATAATGTCCAGCAAAATTACTGAGAGTGAGTCTGCCCTTTTAGATGCCAAAGACAGACGCCAAGACAAACAAAAATTGCTCGACTCATTACAACAAGTAGCAAGCTTAGAGCATTATATTGCTAAGCTCAAAGACGGTGACCCCTGCCCGCTTTGCGGCGCGCTTGAGCATCCTTACGCTGTGCATCATCCTATCTTAGACAATGACCAATTCGAAGTTGCGCAAACACAAGAGCAAATGGCCAAGCTTGATACCTTGATTCATGATTTAGAGCAAACCTTATCCAAACATCGTGTCGATTACGCCACCAAACAAAACCAGCTTGCACAGCTAGAAGAGCAGCAAAGCGGGCTCAACACCCAGATAAAAACCTTGAGCGCGGATAGCAGTCAGCTCATACAGACGCTTTTGGATAAAACATATACTGATATTATTAGTAAAACCATTGCTCCACTCATACAGAGTAGCAAGGACATGGCCAATGCAGAATCGGCTGATTTTAATCTCATAAAGGACGCCTTAACGCTGCTAAGTACCAGCAGAAACCAACTTACCGCGCACAAAGAAGCGCTAAAAGCTACCTTAACCCAATATGAAGCGCTTGGTGATGAAGGTACTAAAATCAGCAAAACGTTGGAGTCTTTGGAGAAGACCCAGTACAAGCTGGCAAGTGAGATAAGCACGATTGAGACTGATATTAGGATTGGCGCGTCAGCGATAGACAGTATCGATAAAAAGGTGAGCGCTAATTTTTCTGAATTAAAAATCCTTAGCAACGCTATATTAGTATTATTAAGTAAATATCTCGCTGGCAAATCTAAATCTAATGCAGTGACAAGTTCAGTGGCAGAGTGCTCAATATTACAGCCTTTGCTAGACAGTATAGATACTCAAATTGTCCTAAGTGGAGCTGACTTTGACAGCCATATTCACACTCTTCGACAGCGGCGTAGTGAATTGGTGCAGTTAAGAAAGCAGTTTAATACCTATAAAGATGAGCGGCAAAACTTGCTAACTACGCTTAGCACCTTAGGCACCCAAATTGATACCAAGCAAGCCCAGCTCGATAAAGAAAATAATGAACTGGAGGCGCTGACTGAAACTATTAGTGAGAAAACCAAAGCGCTTGCACAATTAAAAGCTGATAGACAAGCAATTTTTGTTGATAAAAACCCTGATGAAGAAGAGCAGCGCTTACGTGACCGAGTTGCAGAAGTCAGTTCCATGCAAGCCTCAGCACAAAGGCAATGGGATAATGCCGAGCACACGCTGATACAATTAAAAGAAAAACAGCAGCAGCTTACCGACCAACTGGCTACCGCGACTACTGCCCTTGACGCCCAAGAGAGCGCCTTTAAATCAGCACTTGCCGTCTCCGAATTTACCGATGAGGCAGATTTTATTGCCGCGCGGTTATCCATTGACGAGCGCAGCTCGCTTAAGCAGCAGCATGAAAATATTGATTATAGACTCAAGCAAGCACAGTCGTTATTAAAAGAGTCTCAGCAAGGACTGGCAGACAAACAAGCCGAGTCGCTGACTACTGATAACAGAGAAACACTCATTGAACAACAGACGCAAGCGTTGGATAAAAGCAAACATTTAATTGAGTCTATCGGCGCAATCAGTCAACAGCTCAAAGATAATGAGGATAAAAAACAAAACCAGCTAGCGCAGCTTGAGGCTATCAATGCTCAAAAGGACAAATTACAAATCTGGCAACAACTCAATGACCTCATAGGCTCGAGTAGTGGCAAAAAGTATCGCACCTTCGCCCAAGGCCTTACCTTTGACATTATGGTCAGCCATGCTAATACCCAATTGCATAAAATGAGTGACCGCTATCTGCTGATTCGTGATGATAATAATGCGCTGGAGCTCAATGTCATTGATAATTATCAAGGCGGCGAGATTCGCAGCACTAAAAACCTATCAGGCGGTGAAGGTTTTATTATTAGCCTAGCTCTCGCGCTAGGACTCTCACAAATGGCGAGCAATAATATTCGTGTTGATTCGTTATTTTTGGACGAAGGTTTTGGCACCCTTGATGAGGAGTCGCTGGATATCGCCCTCGATACGCTGACCAGCTTGCAACAAGAAGGCAAACTCATTGGCGTCATCTCTCATGTGCAAGCATTAAAAGAGCGCATTTTGACCCAAATTCAGGTGAAAAAAATCTCGGGCGGCTTTAGTGAGATTACGGGGCAAGGCTGTTACAAAATCGCAGGCTAGAACAAAGGGCTAATAAAAAACCGCCGCTAATAGATTAGCGGCGGTTTTTTATTAGCTTAAAAGTAGCTCTCTACTGTTTCACAAACTATTTTGTCACAAGATTGCTCAGTTCACTCATCAATACTGATAGCGTAGATAGACTGATCACACTATCATCATTCTCATAAAGAGTATCAAGCTTTTTCATCTCTGTCTTCACTGACTCAAGCTGCGATTCATGACGCGACTGCCACTCGTTAAAGGCCTCTTTGGCATTAGGTTCTGATAATATCGCATTCATAAGCAGGCGCAAACTACGTGTCAGCTCATTGACGAGCGCATGACGGGCACGGCGATCCCAATAGTTCTGCTGCGGTAGACTGGCGATATTGTCGATCATCCAATCAAATTGTAGCACTTGATAGGCTTCAAAATAAAGCGTGGCAATGTCGTCGACCGAACGCTCATACTTCTCAGCGAGCAAGGCGGCATCAAGGGCATCAACATGGTAAGGCAAAATAGCAAATAGCGCAGCATCGTTGTCAGACAAACCATCGGCAGTCAGGCTTGCCGTATCATCTTGCAAATACTGCGAAAATTGCTGTTCGATAAAGCCGCCAGATTTGATCAATTGCGCGACACTACCACCAAAGCGCTCAATCATATCGGCGACTTGCAAATCTTGACCAAAGGCGTTGATAAACCAAACCACTCCGCTTTCCATAGCGTCACGTAAGCGTAGCTCAAGTTTTAATAACAAGGTGGCATCGACTTTATTGTCTAATGATTCAAGCAGTTGCCACACCTCTTTGACTTCAAACACTTCACGAGTAATGGCGTAAGCTCGGATGATAGTTGCAAGCGACTGTCCGGTTTCCTCAAAAAGACGGAACAGAGCTTCAATCCCCAAACGATTGACGACGCTATTGGTCAGATAAGTACTGATAATTTCACGGTTTAGACGATGCTCAGTCATCTCATCAAAGAAGCGGGCAACCAGCTCATCGGGGAAATATTTACGCAGCTCATTGATAAAATAAGGCGCGTCAGGTAAGTCAGATAACAGCAAATTATCATAGACCCACATCTTGCCATAGGCTAGAACCACTGCCAGCTCAGGATTGGTCAAACCAGTACCCGCTTTTTGGCGTTTGCTAATCTCCTCATCTGATGGCAAGTATTCAATAGCGCGGTCCAAACGACCCTCAGACTCAAGCAGTTGAATAAAGCGTTGATGGTCGCTTAAATTAGCCGTAGCGCGCATATGGCTAAGCTCAATAGCTTGCGGCTGTAGGTAGTTTTGGCGTAGCACCAACTGTGCAACACTAGAGGTCATACTCTCAAGTAGCTCGTTGCGCTGCTTGAGAGTCATATCACCTTGCTCAACCACTTTACCTAACAGAATCTTGATATTGACTTCATGATCTGAGCAGTTAACGCCGCCTGAATTATCAATAGCATCAGTGTAGATACGGCCGCCAGTTTGCGCATATTCAATACGCCCTTGTTGGGTAAAGCCTAGATTACCACCCTCACCGACAACTGCCGCGCGCAGCTCGCCGCCATCGACCCGCACTGCATCGTTGGCGCGATCACCAACATCAGCATGGCTCTCATTAGCGCTTTTCACATAAGTACCAATACCGCCGTTCCAAATCAGATCCACAGGAGCACGCAGTAAAGCACTGATAAAATCGTTTGGCGCCATACTGTCCGCTTCAATAGCGAAGATCTCTTTCATCTCATTACTGATAGCGATGGTTTTGTCCTGACGCGAGAACACACCGCCACCTTCGCTAATGAGCGATTTATCATAATCGTCCCATGTCGAGCGCGGCATATTAAATAAGCGTTCGCGCTCAGCATAGGAGCTTTTTGTATCTGGATTTGGATCGATAAAGATATGTAAGTGGTTAAAAGCGGCGACCAGCTTGGTATGGGTTGAGCGTAGCATGCCATTACCAAAGACGTCCCCACTCATATCACCAATACCAACGACCGTAAAGTCGTCGCGATTTTGGATGTCCATACCGCGCATACGGAAATGACGCTTGACTGATTCCCAGCCGCCACGCGCCGTAATGCCCATCGCTTTATGATCATAACCGACCGAACCGCCGGAGGCGAAAGCATCATCAAGCCAGAAGTTATATTCACTGGATAAGGCGTTGGCAATATCGGAGAAAGTTGC
The DNA here is from genome assembly GCF_055699795.1 of Psychrobacter sp. M4. Classification (NCBI taxonomy): domain Bacteria; kingdom Pseudomonadati; phylum Pseudomonadota; class Gammaproteobacteria; order Moraxellales; family Moraxellaceae; genus Psychrobacter; species Psychrobacter sp. M4. The sequence continues at coordinate 1,838,152 of NZ_CM146740.1, forward strand.
CGTACCCTTGTCTGCTGCAACTACTAAATATGGATCGTCTTCATCATGACGTACCGTATTGGCAGGCGGAACTATCTCGCCATCAACGATATTATCTGTGATATCAAGCATACCGCGCAAAAAGGCTTGATAGCAGGCAATACCTTCAGCTTGAAAAGCTTCACGGCCATCAGCCATAGTTTTGGTTTTAACAATGAAACCGCCTTTTGAGCCCACGGGCACAATAACTGCGTTTTTGACCATTTGCGCTTTGACTAGGCCTAAAACCTCGGTACGGAAATCCTCCATACGATCTGACCAACGCAGGCCACCACGAGCCACTTTGCCGCCACGCAGATGCACCGCTTCTACACGCGGTGAATAAACGAAAATCTCAAACATAGGCTTAGGTTTGGGTAGATTAGGAATATCTGCGGCCAAAAACTTAAATGATAGCCGGTCTTTGCGTGCCCCTTCATCATCGGTCTGATAAAAGTTCGTACGTACCATGGCATTGATTAAATCCAAATACCAACGCAAGATACGATCCTCATCCAAACTATCGACATTAACCAGTGCATCGTTAATTTGCTCTTGGAATTGAGCGGTTTTACTGGCGCGCTCCTCTGCGCTATGCTTGGGATTCATACGCGCATCAAACAAATAGCTAAGTGCCACGCTGATATCACTATTTTTTACGACGGTTTGTTGAATATAGCTGCTAGAGAATGGCGCTTTTGCTTGGCGCATATAGCTTGATAGTGCACGTAGTACAACGACATCATAAGTATCAAGCTCAGTGATCAATACTAGCTCATTAAAGAAATCACTCTCAACACGTCCAGCCCAGATCTGCTTGAGACTATCTTCAAACTGCGTCCTTACTACCCGGATATCGACTTTGTCAACATGCTCTAAGGTCAGCTCATACTCTTGCATCCAAATGGGCTGCTCTGGCAGATCAAATTCATAAGTTTGCGCTGAGATGACCGATACTCCAAAGTTCTCTAGTATAGGCAGAACTTTGGACAGTATTACCGGCTGTTGACGTCCAAAGAGCTTAAGATGTAGCTGATTACTGGCATCTCCTGTTGATTGATACAAGTGCCAAATCATAGGCTTTGTATCGTCGAGGCTGGCAAGCTTTTTGGTATCTTCAACAGCGGTACGAGTATCAAAACGCTCTTGATAAGCGGCTGGAATATAAGATAGAAATTGCCGCGTTAAGACATTGGTCTGCTGTTCACCCACGTTATCTAGTAGCATTTTTTGATAGTGGTCGCTCCATGATTCCATCAGTGCCGATAACTCTGCTTCAAGATCGCTGGTATCGACATCATTGACTTGGCCTGGGACCGTACGCACATGAACATGGACGCGGGCATGCTCTGACTCATTAAATTCAGTGATAAACCCTGATGAGGTTCCGCCATAAGCCTCTTTTAGTACGTTTTGTACTTTGATGCGCAGCTCAGTATTGAATTTTTCACGAGGAATATACACCAGACAAGATACAAAGCGCTGATAATGATCCACTCGGCTAAATAGCCGCAGTTTTTTCTTATCCTGCAACTGGGCGATACCAGCTACTATAGGATACAGCTCTTCGACATTGGCTTGAAATAAATCATCACGCGGCAAACTGTCAATAATATGTATGGTTTTTTGATAGGCATGACCATCGCGCGGTAGATCTACCATTTTCATGATTTGGTTGGATTTTTCACGTAGTAAAGGAATATCTTGTACGCTTAGCTGATAAGCTTGTGAGGTGAACAAACCAATGAAGCGATACTCGCCAACTAGCTGACCCTTTTTATCAAACTTATGAATGCCCACAAAGTCCATATATACGGGACGATGGATAGGTGACACGCGGCTTGATTTTGATAACATAAGGACGCGTGGTTCAGTCAACAGCTGCTTAAGATTGGATGGTAACTCATTGAAGCTTTTTGAGAGCGTGTCCTCACTTGAACCGCGCAATAAGCCAAGTCCACTATTACCAATAGCAAACAAGTCTAAATCATCACCCTTAGTTTCTAAACGATACTCACGAAATCCTAAAAAGATAAAATTATTATCTGATACCCAGTCCAAAAAGGCCTGAATCTCTTGTTTTGAATAGAACGTTTCAGGTAATGATTTGTCTGTCAATTCAGCGTTGATCTCTGTTAGCCGTGTTTGCATCTCTTGCCAATCACCGACTACAGTATCTAAGGTGTCTACGGTATCTAATAATAACTGCTGCAAAGAAGCTAAAGTATCATCGTCTTGATAAGCAATCTCGCAATGAATGAGAGACATCTGGTCGGTGTTGCTCTCATTGGCATACTTAACATGTAAGACGTTACCATCGTCATCACGCTCCACACTAACGATCGTATTATAAGTACGATGAACATCAATGCCTTCTGCTTCAAGAGTCATCAAAATAGTATCTACTAAAAAAGGACGGTCATAAGCCACAACCTGAATGACGGTATGTGAGCTATGAAAATGTTGCTCCTCAGCTGCTGGGTTTAGTATGGCGATTTGTGGTTTAGTGCCCTCATAAGCCTTAAACAAGGTAAAGTGATGTAGCGCCATACCTGCCAAATCAGCATCACTCAGAGCATCCGCCGCTTCATGATGTAGTGAGCGATAATAACTATTAATAAAATGATCTAGTAGCGATTTGTCCTTTTGCACATAGTTGGTAGCAATATCACTAATTTGACCGACACGCTCTTGGGCAATGCTAAGAGAGTTGGGCATAATTTGTGTCCTTTTTTATAAGTTTTAATAGTGTATTTAATATTAGTTTTAAGTTTTTTACGTTTGGATACTTGCTGTTGCTTAACGATAATTTTTACTTCTCACTCAAAATTCGAGTATGAGACCGTGCATAGCGCTGGCTAGTTAGATCAGGATTGCTATACTCTTGAGATTGTAACGCACCTACTGACATAGCTAAAGTGTAAAAAACTATTTCATGCATGGTAGGGCTCTCGATAACCTTTGTTTATGAAACAATGTCAAATAGCACAGTCTATTCAAAGGTCGGTTTTAGCTGATTTATATTGTTATTTGACCTCAGTAAAATCTTTAAGATAGGCTCTAATAGGTAGGCGTTTTTGAGCTCTTGTTGCTATTACGTTCTGCTATGTGGATACTCATGGCAATCGCTGCAACTTTTTTGCTAGAATACGACAGTATGTTTAACCGCGTTGTATTACTTATTATTAATACTCTTGCTACTGACACTTTTTATTATTAAGGACAAAACCTAAGATGAACATTTTGGTAATTGGCTCAGGTGGCCGTGAGCATGCGCTGGCTTGGCAGTGTGCCAAGGATAACAACGTACAACGTGTCTATATCGCTCCTGGTAACGCAGGTACCGCCCTTGAACCGAAATGCCAAAATATTGTTTTAGCCGATGATACAAAAGATCACAGTACGATTATAGAGTTTTGTAAAAACAAAGCTATCGACATGGTCATTGTTGGTCCTGAAGCTCCTCTTGTAGCAGGTATTGTCGATGCATGCCGTGATGCTGGTATTCCAGCATGGGGCCCAAGCGCTTATTGCGCTAGGCTTGAGGGCTCCAAGACTTTTGCTAAAGAATTTATGGCGCAGCACAATATTCCCACCGCCGCCTATCAAGGTTTTACGGACGCTAAAAGCGCCAAAGCCTATGTCAGTGAGCAAGGCGCGCCTATCGTTATAAAAGCGGATGGGCTTGCTGCAGGTAAAGGCGTTATCGTCGCCGAAACCGTAACTGACGCCCATAATGCCATTGATGATATGCTTGCAGATAATAAGTTTGGGGATGCTGGTAGCCGCGTGGTTATAGAGCAGTTTCTGCAAGGTGAGGAGGCCAGTTTTATATGTATGATAGATGGCAAAAATATTTTACCAATGGCGACCAGTCAAGATCATAAACGTGCTTTTGAAGGTGATACGGGACCTAATACAGGCGGTATGGGCGCTTATTCCCCTGCCCCTGTCGTCACGTCAGCGGTCCACGATAAGGTAATAACACAAATCATTCAGCCAGTGGTAGATGGCATGAATGCTGCCGGTCATCCTTATACTGGTTTTTTATATGCAGGTTTGATGATCGATGAGTCAGGTAATCCCTTTGTTATTGAGTTCAATTGTCGTTTTGGTGATCCAGAGACTCAGCCTATCCTTATGCGCTTACAATCATCCATGGTAGATTTGGTGAGCCAAGGGCTAGCAGGAGAGCTGCCAAAACAAGCTAAATGGAATGAGCGTCCTGCTCTAGGTATCGTTATTGCTTCTAAAGGTTATCCTGAAACGTCATCTAAAGGGGATGCAATCAGTGGTCTACCGGAGCTGGATCCCGATAATAAGTCTACAGTAAAGGTGTTTCATGCAGGTACTGCGTTTGCGAATGGTAAGCAATCAGATAATCTAGATGCCGCGCGCGCTACTGATAATGATAATGATAAAGAAATTGTCACTGATGGTGGGCGCGTATTATGCGTAACAGCACTTGCTGATACGATACTAGATGCTCAGCAAGAAGCGCTCGCTGTAACTGGCGCGATTAGTTTTGAAGGCGCACAGTATCGCCGTGATATTGGACATCATGCTATTACTCGTAAGCCTTCTTGATACGCTACCTATCATTTAAGCGCGGTTGTTAGTCAGAGCAATCTTCTTAAACAACGTGGCAAACCTAAGGAGAAATGATGGTGAGAATCTTTGATTTAGATTCCATCATTATTACCCTCAAACCTGTTGAACACTTGTATCACTAGCAAGCTTACAGTACGTTATATGATACAATTCTGTACATCACTAGCACCCTTCTTTGTATTGTTAATCTTAAATCTATAAATCAATACTAACTTGATAAATGGTTGTATTTATGGCAAATGAACCGTCTAGACCTACTAATAACAGGCAATCAATTGATAACCTTAAAACCTCAGGGTTTGAGCGTCGATTATCTATTGCTAAAACGTCTTTGAATATTGGTCGTCGCTGGGCAGGTAATAGTGTATCGGGTATGTTTTTGGACAAGCAAGCACGCTCCAAACGTAATCAGGCATTTATGGAGGCGCAAGCGAATTATGTAGCAGAAGAGCTTGGTAAACTAAAAGGCTCAGTGGTGAAAATCGGTCAAATGCTAGCGATGTATGGCGAGCATGTATTACCGCCTGAGATTACGCGCGCGCTCCAAACGCTCAATGATGACACGGCAACACTTGCTTGGCCTAAGATAGAGGATACACTACGCCGCATTTTAGGTGATAAATTAGATGAGCTTGAAATCAATACTACACCTATTGGCACAGCTTCATTAGCGCAAGTCCACCGTGCAACAATAATAGAAACTGGTGAAGATATTGTATTAAAAATTCAATATCCAGGCGTGGCAGATGCTATTGACTCAGACCTAGCGTTGTTTAAACGCTTGTTAAAAGTAAGCAACGCTGTACCGCAAACTCGAGCGCTTGATGAGTGGTTTGAGGAGATTCGTGATCTTCTTCATAATGAAGTTGACTATGATGTGGAAGCGGCAACGACAGAGCGTTTTTATGGACGATTGAAAGACGATCCGCGTTACGCTGTTCCTAAAATTAACCGTAACTATTCTAGCAAACGCTTACTGTGCATGAGCTACGAATCTGGTGTACCAGTGACATCAGACAAATTACAACTACTCTCTTCTGAACGTCGTAATGCTATTGGGCAAGCAGCCATTGAGCTGATCATGCAAGAGATTTTTGTATGGGGTGAGATGCAGACCGATCCCAATTTTGGCAACTACTTAGTGCGTATTGGTAATGATGAAAATGAACCCGATAAACTAGTACTCTTAGACTTCGGTGCTATTCGTCAGTTTGATTATGCTTTATTGACAATCGCTCATGGTCTGCTGCGTGCAGGCTACTATCATGACCAGCAAGCTATGGAAGCGGCAATGACGGGCTATGATTTTTTTGACACTATGAGTAATAAAGTAAAGTCTGATGTCGCCTCATTATTTTTATTAGCTACAGAACCCTTTAGCAATCCTGAGATGAATTCGGAGATTCCAGCTAACTGTCTAGATGAAAAGCAGCGTTATATTTGGGCCAATAGTAAACTACACTCACGCATATCAGCCAGTGCTAGACGTGCTATGCAGTCTTTTGAGTTTAACTTGCCACCAAAAGAGCTTATGTTTATTAGTCGCAAATTTATAGGGGCTTATACTTTTTTAACGGTTATAGATGCTCATACCAATTCGGAGAAATTAGTCAAACCTTATTTATAGTAAAAGGTTTGATCTAACTTAATTTTTGACTCTAGATTTGAATTAATTGTAGATTTGACTTTTGAAATCGTCTTCTTTAGAAGCGACTTTTGTATATTTATTATTTGCTTAGGCTATTTTATAATTGTATGTCCTTGTTATGACTCTTTTAAGATGTTGTTTTTACACTGCTTAGGCTATTCACTTATTCTTTTATTTCTTCCATTTGCCAAGTATCAAACCTTGTCCGATACCCTTCAGGTTTATACATATTTAGCTGCCAACAAATCTCTTGGCGTGCTAAATACTTAATCTCAAAATGAGTGCGTTGACTGTGCATAGATACTAGATGACGAGATATTGGTAAACACCAAGTTTCTTTGGCTTCTTGTTCTGCATTATCCATGTAAGCTTCGATATTAGTCGCTAGAATAATCTCTCCACCCTCTTGTAGCCGTGATAATAAAAACTCAAAGAAGGGCATATTAAGCCACTGTTGATTGTGGTTGTGCTGTTCAGGGTTAGGATAGAGTATGTATATTTTGGCGACGCTATTTGGTGCAACAGCATGTACTATCCACGCTAACGCATCAGCATGAATAGGTATTAGATTATTGAGTCTTTGCTTTATCGCCAACTTTGTAAACGCTTCAAACTTGTTACGAGTCCGTTCGATCGCTATTAGCTGTTGATTGGGGTTTTGGTCGGCAAAGCTCAGCGCATGCTTGCCCTTCCCTGCTCCAATCTCCAAAATTAGAGAACGTTTATTTTTATCAGTCGCTGATACCTTGATAGCATCGGGAACATAAAAGTTTCGTGGTACTGAAAGTTTTTCTGGGCGAAAGGCGCGTTGTTTTCGATGGGAAAGGATATTCACAGGGCTTGTCATATATGTTGCACTACACCTCTCAATCTTTGTTTAATGAAAATGTTTACTTAGGCTATTTATTGATTTTCTATAGCAATACATTTTTTGTTTTTTGACCACTGCATGCTATTATAATGAATTTTATATTCTAATAAAACGAGGATAACCTGACTATTATTATGACCCAATCTACTCAAGACTCTTTACCCAAAACTTACCCTTGTCCGCGCTGCGGCACTCAAACTGCTTGGCAAGACAATAAATCTAAACCATTTTGTAGTGAGCGCTGTAAGCTTATCGACTTAGGCGCTTGGGCGAGCGAAGAATATAGCCTACCTGCTGAATCCACTCCTTTCTCTGATGAGTTTTAACTCTTTATTTTCATTTATCATACTGCATAATTTACTACCTAACCTACTGTTTTAATAACCAAGGATACCTATATGTCAGCGACTTACCTGATGCCCACTTATAATCGTCAACCGATTAGCTTTACTCACGGCTCAGGTAGCTGGCTGTATACCAAGGATGATACCCCTTATTTAGATGCGCTTACAGGTATCGCAGTTTGTGGTCTTGGTCATTGTCATCCGCAAGTTACCGAAGCCATACAACAGCAGGCTGCCACACTCCTACATACCAGCAATCTATTCGGTATCGACTGGCAGGAACGAGCTGGCGAAGCCTTATGTACTGCAGCACAGATGGACAGCGTATTTTTCGCCAATAGCGGTGCCGAGGCCAACGAAGCGGCACTAAAATTAGCGCGATTATACGCTTATAATAAAGGCTTTAAGAGACCGAGAGTTATTGTAATGGAACAGTCCTTTCATGGCCGTACTTTATTATCAGTCTCGGCAACCGCTAATCCTAAAGCGCGTGAAGGTTTTTTTACCCTTGATGATGACTTTATCCGCGTGCCTTTTGGTGATATCGCGGCAATTAGACAAGTGGCTCAAGACTATGATGATATTTGTGCCCTCTTTGTAGAGCCTATCCAGGGTGAAGGTGGAGTCAATACTGCTAATAACGGCTTTACATATTTGGAAGAACTGCAGGCAGAATGCGACGCTCATGATTGGTTATTTATGCTTGATGAAGTGCAGACTGGTAATGGCCGTACGGGTAAATATTTTGCCTATCAGCACAGCGACGCTTGCCCTGACGTATTGACTACTGCCAAAGGACTAGGTAATGGTTTCCCAGTAGGCGCTTGCATGGTTAGAGGCCGGGCAAAGGATCTATTTAGCGCTGGTAGTCATGGTTCAACTTATGGTGGTACTCCGCTGGCAAGCCGTGTCGTTCATAGCGTTTATGACGTATTAACCAATAGCGGCATTATGGAGAATGCTGTACGCGAAGGTCAGTTTATTCGTGACAGTCTAGTTAGTGAATTACAGCAATATGGAGTTAGTAGTCGCGGTGCAGGTACGATGATAGGTATCGTACTTCCTGAAACAACGGACTGTAGCGCGCTCGTTGACAAAGCTCGTGATGAGCAAAAGTTAATTATCAATGTTACGGGTAGTCATGTTATTCGTCTACTGCCGCCACTAAATATACGCCGTGAAGAAAGCATACAAGTGGTTGAACGTTTAGTTGATTTGTTAAACCCACTACTTTAAATTCATGTTAAAAAGCCTCTAAACGTATTGAACTGACCCCCTAAACTTGGACAGTTTAAGTTTACATCAAGGACTGAGTTCTGTACTTTACAGGACTCAGTCCTTTTAGTTTAAGTTGAATTCTCTCATGATTATAGTAGTGGATATACTCATGAATCTGTTGCTCTAAATCCTCAATGGTATTCGGTTTCTCAATATAAATCGTCTCACATTTGAGCGTACCAAAGAACCCTTCCATCAATGCATTGTCTAAGCAATTACCCTTACGGCTCATACTTTGATTAATATGATTCGCTCTAAGCGTACTTGCAAACGGTTTCATTTGATAGTGCCAGCCTTGATCTGAATGCAGGGTGAGCTCCTCTTTGCGCTTTGCAGGTATGTTTTTAACGGCACGCTCAAGCATCTGTTTGACTAAGTTATAGACGGGTCGTCTTGAAAGCTCGTAGCTGATGATCTCATTGTTGTAGCCATCGAGTATGGGTGATAGATACAACTTATCACCGCCGACCTTAAATTCAGTGATGTCAGTAAACCATCTGCGATTAGGCGCACCTGCTCTGAACTTACGCTTGACCCTGTTCTTAGCTATAACGCCGCACTGTCCTTTGTAGGATCGATACCTTTGTCGTCTGATTCTGGCAGTCAGCTTAAGCTGTCCCATAAGCCTTGCAACCCGCTTATGGTTGACCTTTAGTCCTTCATTCTTAAGTGTCTGAGTGATTCGACGATAGCCATATCGACCTTTATGCTGGTGGTAGATATCACGGATGCGCTGTTTCAAGGGAGCGTATTTGTCTTTATCCCAAAGACTCGCTCTATGATAGTAGAAACTACTCCTTGCAAGCTTTGCTATGGTGAGTAAGTCAGATAACACGTGCTGTTGTCTTAGTCCTTCGATGAGCCTTGCTTTTTGTCTGCTTGTTCCTCCGCTCTGAGCAAGGCATCGAGCTTTTTTAAATACGCATTCTCCGCTCGTAGATACTCGTTCTCACGTTTGAGCTCTGCTAGGGTCTTGTCCTCATCAGGTTTGTCTGTGATAGGAGAGGTCATAGGATTACTACCTTTATATTTAGAGGTGAGTCCAGACATACCGTAGTGTCGATAAGCGTTGTGCCAGTGGCTAATAAGCGCAGGTGAGCTGATAGTAAACCTAAGGGCAGTTTCAGACTGACTTAGTCCTTCTGATAACATCACAGCGAGCACTTTATACTTAAAGTCGCTACTGTATTTAGTCCTATCGACCTTAGGCTTGATAGCGTCTATGCCACCATGTTGATATTGCTCGACCCATTTGCTGACAAACCGCGGATTTACAGAAAACTTCTCACTGGTAGCATGTCCGCTATGTCCTTGCTTGTAGTATGCTATGACTTTGATCTTAAAGTCTAGATCGTAACGCATAAAATAACCCCCATAAATTGTGTCCAACTTATGGGGGGCAGTTCATATTTAGAGGCTTTTTAACATGCTTCATGTAAATTTATTATAAAAATGATCTGTTTTACAAAGTAGCCGCTACTACTTTATCATTTAGCTGGCATGAAAGTATTTTTTTAATACCTCTAAGCAGCGGGTAATCTTTGCAGGTTGCTGCTCTCGATTTAAGGTAACGGCATACAAAACAAAACTTGGTAGCTGGTAGCCTGTCAATACTTCAACTAACTCCCCTCTCTCTAGCTCCTTTTTGATATCCATCTCCATTATTCTGACCAAACCATGACCTTCTTTGGCTAGAGTAGTCGCCATAAAGACATTGTTGGTATAGATACGTGAATTCATCTTTATACGTGATTTCTTGCCCGTTTCAGTTTGAGTTACTTCAACTTGACTGGCGTCCTTCATAATCTCAATACAAATGAGCTTATGCTCTGAGAGATCTTTTGGACTCTCTAATTTTTTGTGTTGACGCAGGTATTGCGGTGATGCAACTAGGACTTGACGAACATCAGTCAGAGGATAGTTACTTAATGTCGAGTCGCCCATAGTAGGACTCATACGAATAGCTATATCGATACGCTCATCGATCAAATCAACATAGTGATTGTCTGCCAAAAAGGTAATATTTAAATCATCGTGAGCGGCCATCCATGTCGATAAGGCTGGCAAAATATGATTGACACCAAGCTCAGGAGTAGTTGCAATGCGCAAACTACCCGCTAACTCATCACGCAGCTGATTAACTTTAATCCGACCTTGCTCAGCAGCACTAACCACATCTTTTGCTGCTTCATAAAAGCTTTCACCAGCCTCCGTCAAGCTCAGCTTACGAGTAGATCGGTGCAAGAGCACTACGCCCAACTCATTTTCTAGCGATCGTATTTGTTGACTAACCGCGCTTGTAGTAATACCAAGTTCACGAGCTGAGCCACTAAAAGAGCCGTGTCCGACTACACTGGCGAACACGGCCATACCGCGTAAATTATCTAACATAGTTCCACCTAAACAATACCTTAGTTTTTAATATAACTTAACTATTATAGCTGATTTCATTATTATTTCCATAACATTACTTATTATTATCGGTAAACTTTTCCCAACAAAGATATAAGTTTCAATACTTTAATTATCGCCTATTATGTTTTTCTTAAAATTAGGTCCTTACTACGTTTATAACTCGCCAAAATGGATTATCAATTACTATTTAACTAAGTTTAATAGTTTTTATAAAAATAATTTTACTTTACCCATTTTACCTTCACCACGATTAGATAAATATTGCATGACAGGAGATTCATGTAGCATAGATTCAGCAAGCGAAGTAGCTTGCATCATGCGCTGACTTTGACGACGTTCAGGTGTTTTATTCTCGTGTTGCATCACGCTACTATCTACTTGCAAACTGATCTGTGCTTGCGGGAACTGGTGTTGCAACTTTGTAGCTAACTCTCGAAAGGTTGCTTGCAAATGCTTACTATCAACGCCGGTTACAAATACTGCTTCTCCATTGCACTGCCCTGTCATCATACCTTGACGTGCCAGCGCTAGCTCATCTGAAGCTAGGTTATTTGTCTCACGTGCCGTTTGAAGCCAATAGTCCCATTTCTCCGGTGTCCATTCTCCTGTTAGATCCGTCGGCGGACAACGTAGTAATGCGCGCGGATCATCAACAGAGTCAGCTGGAGCATGGTTAGCTAACTGAGAATCATTTACACTCGGCTCAACGATTGGTTCAGGCTCAACGATTGGTTCAGGCTCAACGATTGGTTCAGGCTCAACGATTGGTTCAGGCTCAACGATTGGTTCAGGCTCAACGATTGGTTCAGGCTCAACGATTGGTTCAGGCTCAACGATTGGTTCAGGCTCAACGATTGGTTCAGGCTCAACGATTGGTTCAGGCTCAACGATTGGTTCAGGCTCAACGATTGGTTCAGGCTCAACGATTGGTTCAGGCTCAACGATTGGTTCAGGCTCAACGATTGGTTCAGGCTCTATAGCATTATTATCTAAAAAATAAGACTTACTTCCTCCTGCTTCGTAATCACCTGCCAAAGTATTGTCAATCAAACTTTGATCAATATCATTAGGTTCATCAGCACTACTAAGACTATCAATGCTATAAGGCTGCGGCTCATGGATAGTAGCAACATGTCCTGATTCTGTAGGAGTCGTAGAATCAAAAGTAGTAGTTTTTAAGTTATTAGAGGTATCAGTATCTAATATCTCATCAATTGGCAGTGGACGAAACGCTAATAAACGCAAGATACACATCTCAAGTGCTTGCATTGGTGTACTAGCCAGCTTAATACCTTCACGCGCCTGTACTACGATTTCATAATAAAGCTGCAACACATCAGGACTGATATGCTCTGCCAGCGCAGTAATGTTCCGCGCTTGCGCTTCATTTACGTTTAAAGCAACTTCAGGTAGTAGCTGGGTCAATGCCAATTGATGCAAAAGCTCGGCAAGCCCATCAAACATACTGGTCGCATCAACCATTTGCGCGCGCATCTGTTCGATATGAGTAGCGACCGCAGATTTATTATGGTTATAAATATCAGTAATTAGCCGTACCAAGTCAGCCGCATCTATAAGGCCAAGCATGTCGTTAACCGTGACATCATCAAGCGCTCCTTGACCAAAAGCAATCGCCTGATCGGTCAAAGATAAAGCATCACGTACCGAACCTTTAGCGGCGCTCGCCAGCTGCCAAATCGCTGGCTGCGTATAGTCAACATGTTCTTGAGTTAAGATACTGGACAAATGCTCACTGAGCAAGGTTTGCGGCAAGGGGCGCAGTACAAACTGCAAGCAGCGTGAGATGATAGTAATCGGCAGCTTTTGCGGATCAGTAGTTGCTAACAAAAATTTGACGTGCTCGGGCGGCTCTTCTAGCGTTTTGAGTAGTGCATTGAAGCTGTGCGTCGACAGCATATGTACCTCATCAATCAGATACACTTTATAGCGTCCCTGACTTGGTGCATAAGGCACATTGTCGAGGAGCTCGCGGGTGTCTTCGACCTTGGTGCGCGAGGCGGCGTCGATCTCAATTAGATCAATAAATCGTCCTTGATCAATCGCCACACAGTTATCACAAACTCCGCAAGGCGTGCTGGTAACGCCCCTATCACAGTTCAAGCATTTGGCTAAAATACGCGCGATAGTAGTCTTGCCGACGCCGCGCGTACCTGTGAACAAATAGGCATGATGCAAGCGATTATAGTCAATCGCGTTAATGAGCGCCTGAGAGACATGCGTCTGCCCAATCAGTTCATGAAAATTTTTGGGACGGTATTTACGCGCGAGGACCTGGTATTGCTGCGACATAGCTATCCATTCTGCCAAGTGATTAAAGGACTTATATTATAATAATTTCTATAGCGTTAATTTTAAATGATTGTTTGTAAGATAGTAGTTTTAAGTGACTCTTTTTAAGTTCTTATTATAGCAAAAAGCCAGACACATGCGCTGGCTTCTTACCAATCAAACGATGATCCTACTATAAATACGTTCGATAAAAGATACTAGTGACCATTAAAAATCAATTCATTAGTCTTCAATTTTGCGGCGCATATGTGGGAACAAAATCACATCGCGAATACTGGCCGAATCAGTAAATAGCATCACTAAACGATCAATGCCAATGCCCTCACCCGCTGTAGGCGGTAAGCCATAAGACAAAGCTTCGATATAGTCTTCGTCAAAATGCATAGCTTCTACATCCCCGGCGTCTTTTTCAGCGACTTGACCACGGAAGCGCTCTGCTTGATCGGCAGGATCGTTGAGTTCGCTAAAGCCATTGGCCAGCTCGCGACCGCCAATAAACAGCTCAAAGCGATCGGTAATCTCAGGATTGTCATCATTACGGCGCGCAAGCGGTGACGTCTCCGCTGGATATTCAGTAATAAAGGTAGGCTGACGCAATTGGTGTTCAGCGGTTTCTTCAAAAATAATAGTTATAAGCTTACCCACACCAAAGACGTCGTTCACAGGCTGGTGTAGCGTATTAGCAACATAATCAGCTAGGTAATCACGATCATCAATCCGCGCCATATCGAAGTTTTCAGCATATTTCTCGATCGCGTCACTCATTGTTAAACGCTCAAACGGCGCTTTTAGGCTGATGTTTTCACCTTGATAAGTCAGCTCAGTAGTACCTAATATATCTTGCGCCAACTCGTTGAATAAGCGCTCAGTTAAATCCATCAAATCATGATAATCAGCGTATGCTTGATAAAATTCAATCATGGTAAATTCAGGATTATGCCGCGTCGATACGCCCTCATTACGGAAACTACGGTTAATCTCAAATACCTTTTCAAAGCCGCCAATCACTAAGCGTTTAAGATATAATTCAGGTGCAATACGTAAGTATAGCGGCATATCTAAAGCGTTATGATGGGTGACAAACGGACGTGCTACTGCCCCGCCTGGTATCGGATGCATCATCGGCGTTTCAACTTCCATGAAACGCTCATTCAGCATAAATTTGCGAATACCGCTAATGACTTGACTGCGAACCACAAAAGTATCGCGTGTGGTCTCATTGGTCATCAAATCTAGATGACGACTGCGATAGCGTGCCTCGATGTCTGCTAAACCATGAAACTTATTAGGCATTGGGCGTAGTGATTTCGTAAGCAATTGAAAATCTTCGATATGCACATATAGATCGCCTTTGCCAGAGCGTCCTATAAACCCAGAGACCCCAACGATATCGCCTAAGTCCAGTGATTTGATGCTAGCTAGCGTCTCTGCGTCCAGCTCTTTACGAGCAACATATAACTGAATACGTCCCGTCATGTCTTGGATAACAATAAACGAACCACGATTCAGCATTACGCGACCTGCTACATTGACTTGCGTCTTGTTGCCATTCGCCGCCTTTTCTTCGATCTCTTGTTTGCTGACGCCTTCAAAAGCGCTTTGTAGATCCTGCGCGTAATCGGTGCGTTTAAACTGATTAGGATAAGGCTGTTTACCCGAAGCGGTGATGTCGTCAAGTTTAGCTTGCAGCTGAGCAATAAGCTCATTGGCCTCTTCTAAAGTGGGTGCTTGTTCTTCTTGAGCTTGATTGTTTTGGTTATTTTTAGACATAAGATTCTCAAAATAGTTGAGTTTGATTGATATTCATGTGTTTTGTATTAGATACGGTCTCTATTAATAGCATTTCTCGTTGTATGCTGGTTTTTAACTCGACTATAAAGCTTTATAAATTATAGTGCTGGGTTAAAAACCCAGCCTACGCTAAAATTCAGCTACTTAAGCCTCACCACCAATACTCGCCATCAGATCCGCTTGATGCTCACGCAACAAGGCATCTAGCAGCTCATCTAAATCACCTTCCATGATGGAATCAAGCTTATAAAGGGTTAGATTAATACGGTGATCGGTCATGCGCCCTTGCGGGAAATTATAAGTGCGGATACGCTCACTGCGATCGCCACTACCGACTAGGTCACGGCGGATAGAGTCTGCCACATCGACTTGCGCTTGTACTTTGGCTTGCTGAATTTTGGAGATCAGCATTTTCATCGCTTTATCACGGTTTTTATGCTGGCTACGCTCTTGTTGACACTCGACTACTGTCCCCGTTGGAATGTGGGTCAAACGTACCGCAGAATCGGTAGTGTTGACGTGCTGACCACCCGCGCCACTTGAGCGAAAGGTATCCATTTTGATATCAGCAGGGTTGAGATCAACGGTATCATCAATCTCAACCTCAGGCATGACGGCAACGGTACAGGCTGAGGTGTGCACGCGGCCTTGGCTTTCGGTTTCGGGCACACGCTGGACACGGTGCGCCCCTGATTCAAACTTCAAACGACCATAAACGCTATTGCCGGATATACGGCTGATGATCTCTTTATAACCGCCATGTTCGCCTTCATTAGCTGATAATACCTCTATCGTCCAGCCTTGATTCTGCGCGTACTTTTGATACATACGAAACAGATCACCTGAAAATATCGCCGCTTCATCACCGCCGGTACCCGCTCTGATCTCCAAAAATGCTGGCACTTTGTCGTTGGGATCTTTGGGCAGCATCATGACGTTCAGCTCTTCTTCCATATTGCCAATGGCCGCTTGAGCACTGTCAATCTCGTCTTGCATCATCTCTTTCATCTCAGGATCTGACGCATCTTCTAACATGAGCTCGGCATCGGCTTGGTCGGTTTCGGCCTGTACGTAGTTTTGCCATAAAGTAGTGATATCCATCAAGTCACTGTGTTCAACTGATAGTTCACGGAATTTATTATTATCGCTAATGACATCAGGATCGGATAGCAATGCGGTGACCTCTTCATAACGGTCTACCATTTGGTCTAAGCGCAAGCGCAAGGATTCTTTCATAAAAGGACTTTTATCTAGATAAGGAAAATAAGAACGCAATTATAGCAAATTTTCGCATGGAAATTAAAACTGCTAGGTAAACTTAACGCTTATATCGTCTAACGATGCCGGATAATACTAAACCGTATAGTTAATTGAAAATAAAACTATTATATGGATTTAACTGTGCTACTGGTATAAATTTTCCTTGCTGGCTGTTTACATGAATTTCACAGAGGCTGCGCAAAATTCATCCCAGTAACACTATATTCTTTTTAAAGTGCATCGACTATAGTGTCAGTTCTATTATAAAGCCATAAAAAATAGCCAAGATTGCTCTTAGCTATTTTTTGAATTAACTGAGTTTTTGATTAACTGGTTACTTATAAATACTTTTAAACTTTACGTACCAGCACCGATCCAATTGAATAACCAGCACCAAATGAGCAAATCACACCTAAATCACCTGATTCAAGCTGATCTTTGTAGCGATGAAAAACCACCATCGGACTCGATGAGCTGGTATTGGCAAACTCGTCAATAACGCTTGGTACAATAGCTTTGTCTGCCTCTTTACCCATTACCGTACGCAAGATGAGATCAAGCATATTGGCATTGGCTTGGTGGAGCCACATCATTTTGACCTCACTCGTCTCCAAATCATTTTCTTTTAAGTGCTCAATAATGATTTCGGACACCTTAGGGCAGACCTCACGAAAGACTTTACGGCCATTTTGCAAAAACAGCTTGTCGGTTACTGGCTCTTTGATATCGGGATACATTTTGGTATTGGCTGCCAAAAACTCTGAGCGATCCATAAAGCCGTATTCGTTTTTGATATTGGTTGAGAATTCAGTAAAGAGCTTAGAATTTATAATCTCGTAACCTTTAGGTTCATCCAATTCTTCAACGATACAGGCAGTCGCCACGTCACCGAAGATAAAGTGGCTATCACGATTACGCCAGTTCAGATGCGCCGAGGTAATCTCAACGTTAACCACAGCAATGCGCTTAGCAAGGCCAGTTACGATAGAGCCATGTGCTTGTGATAGCCCAAAAGTCGCCGCGCTACAAGCGACGTTCATATCATAAGCATAACCGCCGACCATACCGATCTCTTTTTGAATCTCAATAGCGACGGCAGGATAAGTGCGCTGAAAATTTGAACAAGCAAGGATAATACCGTCCAAATCATTAGCTTCAAGTCCAGCATCTTTTAGAGCGTCTTTAAGCGCTGCAGCTCCCATCTCCGCCATGACGGATAGCTCCTCGCCCAAATTACGATAAGCGATGACGGGAGCCATAATCTCCGGATCTAAGATGCCGTCTTTTTCCATCACATAACGTGATTTGATACCGGAGACTTTTTCGATGAATTCAGCCGATGAATGCTCAAGTGCAGGGATAGTACCGCCAGCTATCTCGTCGGCATGCTTTTCATTGTAATTGTCAACATACTGGTTAAAGGATTCAACCAGCTCTTCGTTACTAATACTATAAGGGGGAATATACAGGCCAGTGCCGGTAATACAAGTCGTCATGATAAGCTTCCTTGTCTACTACTGTTGCGCTTATGAATAAGCATAAGGGAGGATGGATAAGAATTAAATAGGGATCTAAATTCAGTGAATATCTGTAAACTTAAAACCAATGCCTTTATTATGCCTGAATATTATTATTTTTCTAATAGTTTGTTACAAATAATTCGCTCTGAGTCACTGACTGATAGAGACTAAACTATTTTTATGTTACCTGCGCTATAATCAGTAAAATTTAACCTCTTTAGTTACCGTCGAAAATAACAGTTAGGAATACTAATGACAGAGACTTTTAACTGGCTATTTGGACAATATGCCGATTACTCTATGCTATTTATCGGACTTGAACTTATTGCCGTGATATTTGGTGTGGCCAGTGTATTGCTTGCCCGCAAGCTTAGTGTGCTGGTATTCCCTGTGGGACTGGTGAGTACAGCGATCTTCGTTTATCTATTATGGAAGTGGCAGCTGTTTGGCGATATGTTTATCAATGCTTATTATACAGCGATGGGTTTATATGGCTGGTTTAATTGGTCAAAAAACAAACATAAAGGGCAAGATAGTAGTAACGAAACTAGCCTGCAAGATGAGATTAGTATTGAGCACATCTCAGCAAACGATATACCAGTGATGGCGTTGTTGTCTATCGCTACTGTTGGTTTTGTAGCCTTGGTTTACTATTTCCGTCCAGTTATCAACAATAACTTTAGCTTTGATGGCGTAGTGCTTGGGCTGCATTTGTTTACTTGGGTCGATTATACCGATATGCTAACTACTGCGCTGTTTTTGATAGCCATGTGGTTGATGGCAAGCCGCAAGATAGAACACTGGCTGCTTTGGATAGTTGCTGATGCGATCTCAGTACCGTTATATTTTTATAAAGGTTTTACCTTCACTGCACTACAGTACGTTGTGTTCACTCTTATCGCAATATGGGCTTATTATGAATGGCAACGACGCTACCGCATTCAATTTGACGCAGCATACGCCTAAATCCGTTTTTAAAGTTGCGATTCTAGGAGCAGAAAGTACAGGCAAAACTACTTTATGCCGTGATTTGGCCGCACATTTTGACAGTTTGTGGGTACCAGAATACATGCGTACTTATTTGCAAGCCAAGTGGGATAACAAGCAACTAACCTGTACATGGGAGGATTTACTGCCTATTGCTGAAGGTCAAATAAAGCTTGAAAACCGTTTAGCCAAACAGACAGCACAAGTCTTGCAAAACTCTAACCAACAAAAATATCTATTCTGTGATACCAGCCTGTTTGAGTTGATGGTTTATGCCAACTGGTATTACGGTGATTGTCCTAATACTTTAAAAGAAGCGGCGCTGGCGCATCATTATGATTTGATCTTACTCACCGAAGTTGATATTCCATGGGTTGCTGATGACTTGCGGGATAGCCCGCACCAACGTGGGGAGATAAGTGCGTATTTTGAGAGTCAATTAAGTGTTCATAATAAAAAATTTAAGCAGATTGGTGGTACTAGACAAGAGAGAGTCTGGCAAGTAATTGAAATTCTAGAATCACTAAATTGAATAATATCTTTGCTTAGGCTATTTAGTTATATTATATAGCTGCTATTATCTATCGTACTACCGATTGCTAAAGCCTTACTAGGAATAACTTTTGAAAGCCTCTATCTACACGATTATTGCTCTTATAGCCTTTGCCGCTAATTCCCTACTTTGTAGAATGGCATTGTCCGAGAACTATATTGATCCTTGGAATTTTACTATCATTCGTCTACTTGGCGGTGCTATCTGCTTAGTTATTATTATGTTTCTGCATGAACAGCGCATAAAAAACCAAAACAAAGATGACGAAAATAATAACAATGCTGATGTCCCTGTTGTCTTAAGCAAACGAATTTCAAATGAGCAGATTTTAAGTGATAAAGGCAGTTGGCTTAGTAGTTTCAGCTTGGTGGCTTATGCGCTTTGCTTCTCGCTTGCCTATGTCGAGCTGGATACCGGAACAGGCGCACTTATCCTGTTCGCAGCGGTACAGTTTACAATGATTGGTTGGGGTATTTATCAAAAAGAGCAATTAAGCTTAATACAATGGGCCGCTCTTGTTGTAGCCTTTGCAGGTTTTATTTATCTGATGCTGCCTTCGGCGACAGTGCCCTCGTTATTCGGAGCAATAATCATGATGACAAGTGGCATTGCTTGGGGTATTTATAGTGTGCGCGGCAAAGCTTGTGTATCGCCGCTACGAGCTACAGGTTTTAATTTCATCAGAAGCCTAGTCGCTCTCCCCTTACTTTTGCTAGCAGGAATAACTTACTTAGCAGATATCAATATACAAGGTATACTACTAGCTGGCGTGTCAGGCGCAATCACCTCTGGCATCGGCTATAGTATTTGGTACGTCGCCATGCCGCTCCTAAAAAGTACTCAAGCTGCAGTGGTACAATTTTGCGTGCCAATATTGGCCGCTATTGCAGGCGTGCTATTTTTATCTGAAGCGCTGACACTACGTTTTATCATAGCAAGTACGGTAATTTTAGGCGCAGTATTGGTGTTCGTTTTAAACAAGCATATCCCTAAATCTCCTACTCAAGTCAAAATCGTCAACTAAACAGATTAAAAGTTATTAAAAAGCTGTCTAAATAATACAGTTTATAAATAATACCTTGAAACATTTTAGCTACTAAACTAATGTTAATCTACAACGATGATTTATAGTTATCCTTGTAAGATACGCTTTTAAGCTTCAAACCATCTATTTATTAAAAATAATTGAGGAACATTATGAAAAAATTATTAGCAACTGCACCTGTTTTTTTACTACTAGCAGCTTGTGCAAACAATCCATTTATGAACAACAATAACAGCAATCAGATGGCTACTAATCAACAGGTTAGTAACTTTACTTGTAACGACAATGGTAAAGTTACCGCTAGATATGCACCTGACGGTAGTGCTGCTGATTTGAATGTTACGCTTCCTAAAATTGGTTTAAATAATCAGCAAATGATCCTTACCCAAGTGGTATCAGGTTCTGGCGCTCGTTACGCCAATACGACTGATCCTAAAATGAGCTATGAGTGGCAAACCAAAGCAGATTACGGCATCATGAGTGTACGTATGGCAAATGGTCAAGAATATAGTGTTAATTGTCAGCTGTAGAACACCGCACTGATATAATAAGCTAGGATTGTTAATCAACAATAATTGAAGAGCCAGTCGTTTGAATGATTGGCTTTTTTTTTACTTAAACACAAAGTGCTTAGGCTTAAATGAATAAAAAAGCAAAGGTAGCTTAGGTTGTCTTTGCTCTTTAAGTTTTATAAGCTTAGCTGTTCATCGAATACAATTTTATAAATTTTAATTTTTACGACCAACAAACTGCACCACAGCGCTAAGTCCTTGATGATCTGTACCCTCCGAAATCATACGTTGTTTTTCAACACCAATAATCTCCTCAAGCTCGGATAGCTCTGCTCGCAAATTTACTAGTGAATTAAAGCGCTGTTTTTGCGTAGCAGGTGGCCCGCCAACAGCGTCCATTGCAAGCTGCTGTTCGGTATAAGCCTCGACAATAAATACGCTATTTGGTTTTAGTGCTAGGCCAATCTGCGCATGAACGTACTGACGAACAGTTTCAGGCATATGCGCCCAAATAGAGATGATAGCGTCCCACTTTTGCGCACCAAATTGATAGTCCGCTAAATCTGCCACTTGAGTTTTAATCTTGACACCTCTCTCACCAGCAAGTTTCACTGCTTTATTTAATCCCACCTCAGATAAATCCATCGCCGTCACATCATAACCTTGCTCAGCTAAAAATACCGCGTTCCTGCCCTCCCCTTCGGCCAAGCATAATACACGGCCGCCTACGGGTATATGCTGATACTGTTCTTTCAAAAAGTCATTAGGCTCGGTACCAAAAATATATTCTACTGTGCTGTAGCGTTCGTTCCACATTTTGTATTCCTTATGGTTTGGTTGAGGCTTTACTTATCGAGATCGCACAAACAAATATGATAAATCATACAACGCCATCACTATAAATCAATCATCTGACTGCTTTTGTAACGCTCCAAATATGGTTATAAATGCTATTAAGCCTAGTGTTAACAGCATATACTATAACTATATCGCATTAGTTATTGATTGTGGTGTAATGACTAACCATTTTTTTTATAAAAACTACAGCGTATATGTATTGTATTTAATCAAGGTCTTATAAAAGGATTTTGGCCATGACTACCGTCAATAACCCACAAAACGCTCCTCGTCAAGAACATGACTTGATTGGCTATCGAGATGTTCCTATAGATGCTTACTATGGCATCCAAACCTTGCGTGCTTCTGAGAACTTTACGGTAAGCGGCGTACGCTTATGTCAATTTTCTACTTTTATTCGAGCGTTTGCGACCGTTAAAAAAGCAGCAGCCATTACCAATAATAAACTGGGTGTGCTAAGTGACTCTATCAAAGGGGTCATTGTGGCTGCCTGTGATGAATTAATCGCTGACAAACATCATGAGCAATTTATCCTCGATATGTTTCAAGGCGGCGCTGGTACTTCAACTAATATGAATGTCAATGAGGTCATTGCCAATCGAGCGTTAGAGATTCTAGGCTATGAGAAAGGTGACTATGAGCAGCTGCATCCAAACAATCATGTCAACCTATCACAGTCTACCAATGATACCTATCCAACCGCATTGAAGGTCGCCTTAGATGAGTACTGCGCTCTACTGCTAAGTAAAATGCAGATTCTACATAAAAGTTTTATCAATAAAAGTATTGAGCTGGCTGATCAATTAAAAATGGGACGTACTCATCTACAAGACGCGGTGCCTATGACCGCAGGGCAAGAATTCAACGCCTTTGCGACGATGATAAAAAAAGAGATGGATCGTATCGAAGCTACTCGCGACCTATTTTATGAAATTAATATGGGAGGTACAGCGATTGGTACCGGTTTGAATGCGCCAGCGGGCTATTCACAGCTCTGCGCGCAAACTTTACACAAGCTTACTGGCAGACCTTATTACATCGCGGAGGACTTGGTTCAATCCTCCCAAGATACCAGTGCTTATGTAGTTTTGTCTGGTAACTTGCGTTTACTAGCGGCGCGCTTATCCAAAATCGCTCATGATCTGCGCTTGGAATCCTCTGGCCCGCGTGCAGGTCTAGCTCAGTACTGTTTGCCAGAGATGCAGCCGGGTAGCTCCATTATGCCCGGTAAAGTGAATCCTGTTATTCCAGAGGTTGTGAACCAAGCTTGCTTTCATGTTATGGGTATCGACCATACCATTATCATGGCTGCTGAGAGTGGACAGCTGCAACTTAATGTGTTTGAGCCGGTGATCGCCTTTAATTTATTTACTGGCATAAACATGCTTACCAATATTTGTGAGATATTTGCCACCCGCTGTATCGATGGTATCAAGATGAATGATGATTACTGCAATGGTCAAGTTCTTAACAATATTGGTCTGGTGACAGCGTTAAATCCGCATTTGGGTTATGAGTCCTCAAGTTATGTGGCAAAAAAAGCGCAAGAAACTGGCGGTAGTGTGTATGATATTATTTTGGCAGAAAAACTAATGGATAAAGCGACTTTAGATAACCTGCTATTACCTGAGAATATGGTTTATCCGAAGGCTGATTGAATGGTTTTTCTTGGCTTAAAAAAAGGCTGAATTGGCAGTTATTGGTTCAGCCTTTTGGTTATGTTCATTCTGATCTAAATACAGATCTATTAAGATCAGACTTTTCTAACCACTACAGTAACCTAGTAAAACTTACTCTTCTATCAACAAGTTTATTATTTTTGTTTTAGTGTTTTTATTTCAGCTATTTTATTCTATGCTAAATATAGCCGTGGCCTTATTAGGGCCTCTGTTAGCGTTTATTTAGGAGTAGAAAATGAGATATAAACCTGTAACGCTCAGCAAACTCTCGCTTATTGCTTTTATAAGTCTTAGCGCTTGCACCGCCCCTGATAGCTCGGCTCAAGCTAACCTGTCAAATGAAATCAGTGCTCAGCCGCCCACCTTTGACCAAGTTAAAAGCACGCCCTTTACGCCTGAACTTGCCCCGCAATCCACCTATGCTATGGATGAGATGATTGCTATCCCAGCGGACACTTATACCCTTGGTAGAGACGACGGGCCAAGAGATGAGCAGCCTGAGCATGCAGTCCAACTACCTGCATTTAAAATAGATCGCACCGAAGTCACTAACGCCGCTTTTAGTGAGTACCTAAATGCGCTAGATATAGACGTATCCAAACCCTTTGCTGCTGGCAGGGCCACGCGGGCAGATTTACCTACAGATAGCGTTATTTTGCTGATGGAGGAAGACCGCAGTAGTGGTTTGTATCCGATCATCGCCCTTGATGATCCGCAAGCTCGTATCGGCTATCACGATGGTGCGTTCACCGTTAGTCAAGGTTATGAAGATCATCCTGTGACCGAAAGCACCTGGGCGGGAGCGCAAGCTTACTGCAGGTGGCGCGGCGCGCGCTTGCCTACTGAGGCTGAATGGGAGGCTGCTGCCCGTGGCCGTGACGCTCGTCTGTATCCTTGGGGTAATACTGCGCCCGATGCTAGCCGCGCTTTTACCTCAGGACGTACTGGGGTAACCAGCGCGGTCGGTAATCGATCAGACGGAGCCTCTCCCTATAGCGTGCTTGATATGAGTGGCTCACTGGCTGAGTGGACGTCGAGTCTCAAGCGTCCCTACCCTTATGATGCCGATGATGGACGCGAGGTATTTGAACATACGGGCGAGCGCGTTACTAGAGGCGGCGATTATATTTACGATGCTGACGCCGACACGTTAACTGCTACCCACCGTAATGGTTTCTCTAATGCCCCAGGACGTGGGCATCGCCATATTGGTTTTCGCTGTGCCATTGACGATAGCGTTTAGGATGTCCAATCTAAAAGCCTACGACAAGCGCTTGTAAATAGGTACCTCTAGACTAACTTGTCTTTACTTAAGACTTTGAAATAAAAAACTGAGATAAGTTTATCGCTAATAAGAATAGATTTTATAGTTAAATATTTCTTCACCAAAACCCCTTATAGATTAGACATGCTATAATATTGCCGAAATTTTATTAGGCATTCGTAATTTATCTATCGATTAGGTCCTATATTAGTTTTGGAGAGGTTTAATGAGTTTAAAGAACACCCGTGCAAACTACGGTACTATAGCGAAGTGGTTATATTGGGGGGTAGCGTTATTGTTTTTAGGGGCTTATGCCAGCGTTTATTTTCGCCACTGGTTCACAGTAGATGATACTCCAATTAATTGGACAGCATTGCAGCTACATTTATCTTTTGGGGTATCAGTAGGCGTATTAGTGATACTGCGTATCATTTGGCGTTTGAGAAACATTCAGCCTGATGAAGAACCAGGTACTAAAATGGAGCATTTAGCAGCGCATGCCGGACATATTGCTTTGTATGCTGTACTAATTATTATGCCATTGACAGGTTATCTTGGTGCTAGTGTGGATACTGAATTTTTCAGTCTCTTTGTAATTCCAAAATTTGAATCTACTACTCTATTTCAGTCTGTCATTCGCGATGGCATGGGTATCACTTATGAGGAATTTGAAGCGCCGCTAGATTTTCTTCATAAGCAAGTATTTGGTAAATGGTTGGCTTGGATGCTAGTAGTTGGTCATATATTAGCGGCTCTCTATCACCATTATGTGAAAAAGGATCGGACACTTATCAAAATGACCACAGGCGGTAACTAAACCTCCTACCTCGATCCATTTTAACAATCTTTAATCAATGATGGTCTCTAATTGACAAAGGAAAACCCATGATCAAAAAATCGTGGGTTTTCTTCTTATATAGGGTTTTTATGGCTTAGCTATATCATTTTGACGCAGTTTTAGTAATACCTTTTGATGCCATGGCAGGTTTTGATAAGCTTGCAGCTGCGCAGCCGCTTTTCTTTTATTTCGCATTGACACAGTGTTCTGAATCACAAATACCTTGCGCTGGACTTGCTGCACAGCTTGTCCTTTCTCATCTTTGACTATTGCCTGAATGGTATATTGCCCGGGAACTAGATCTACAGTCGCAATAGAAGCACTTAACCCTCGGGCAATCTCATTGCCGTTGAGATAAATACTAACACTATCACCCGCTTGCAGTTCCGGCTGTAGTTGCAAATTAACATCAATGCTTTGAGCAGGGCGGTGATAGGCGCGCGAGTCACTTGGTTCAAGTATAGTTAGTTGATAGCTGACTTGGCCGTTTTTCTCAGTGCTGTCAGTAGTAGCTTTTACGTTGGTTTGTTGATCATTACTAGATTGATTACTGGTATTATTACTCGAACCAATAGAGTTACTTCCTGTCATAATATTGGTTTGAACCACTTGCTTATCGGCCTCTTGCTCATAGCTTTGTGGACGGTCGGTAAAGGTGACTTGACCAGTTTGCTCATCAACCACTTTATAGATTGACGCTGCCTTTAGCATAGGTGCATAAAAACTAGCTATGGTTATAGTCAGACCAGTCAACAGCCCTACTAGCTTGTTATTAACTTTATCTAAACGAATCGTTTTTATTGATGAGATCATAGTCAGTCAACTTAATTATTTATTATTAGTCAACATTTTATCACAATTACTTAAAACGCAAAGACTAAAAAACCAGCTAAGACTCACTTAACTGGTTTTGAATTTTGAACGATGCTAACTTGTTGTTTAATAAGCAAACTGTTTAATAAAAAACTAGCAGCTATAGTACAAGTCAAACTCCACAGGATGTACAGTGACATTAACACGCTGTACTTCTTCTTCTTTTAGCGTAATAAATGCCTCTAACATCTCTTTAGTGAACACATCACCCTTTAGCAAGAATTCATGATCGTCTCGCAGTGCTTGCAAAGCAATTTCCAAGTTTTCAGCGACGGTTGGAATTTGAGCTTCTTCTTCTGGTGGCAAGTCATATAAGTTTTTGTCAGCAGCTTCACCTGGATGCATCTTGTTTTGAATGCCATCAAGACCTGCCATTAATAGTGCAGCAAAAGTCAGATAAGGGTTAGCCGCAGGATCAGGGAATCGCGCTTCAACACGAACCGCTTTTGGACTGCTAACATGCGGAATACGAATAGACGCTGAGCGGTTAGAAGCTGAATAAGCAAGCTTAATTGGCGCTTCATAATGCGGAACTAAGCGTCTGTAACTGTTGGTTGAAGGATTGGTAATGGCATTCAACGCGCGCGCATGTTTGATGATACCACCAATGAAATATAGTGCGGTCTCAGACAAGCCTGCATACTCATCACCTGAAAAGGTATTGACGCCGTCTTTTGAGATAGACATGTGTACATGCATACCTGAACCGTTATCACCAACGATAGGCTTTGGCATAAAGGTCGCAGTTTTACCAAATTGATGGGCGACGTTATGTACAACGTATTTTAGCTGCTGTACTTCATCTGCTTTACGTACTAAAGTATTAAAGGCAACCCCAATCTCCGACTGGCACGGCGCAACTTCATGATGATGCACCTCAATACAGCCCTCGCCAATAATTTCTTCTAGACGCTCACACATAACTGAACGCATATCTTGCGAGCTATCAATCGGTGGTACTGGAAAATAAGCGCCTTTAACACGTGGACGATGGCCCATGTTGCCCCACTCATAACTCTCGTTGGTTGACCACGCGGCTTCTTCGGCAGTGATTTTGTGGCTGACTCCTGACATCTCAATCGACCATTTCACATCATCAAAGATGAAAAATTCAGGCTCAGGACCAAAATAAGCCGTATCACCAATACCTGTTGATTTTAGGTACTCCTCAGCACGGCGAGCGATAGAGCGTGGATCGCGATCGTAGCCTTGTAACGTAGATGGTTCAATGATATCGCAGGTAACAACGACAGTGACTGCATCAAAGAAAGGGTCTAAGAAGGCGGTTTCTGGATCAGGACGCAAGATCATATCAGAGGCTTCAATGCCTTTCCAGCCTGCAATGGATGAGCCGTCAAACATTTTGCCATCTTCCATCACCTCTTCGTCAATAGTGGATGCCGGAAAGCTAATGTGTTGCTCTTTACCGCGAGTATCGGTAAAGCGAAAATCAACCCATTTGGCATCAGATGATTTGATAAGGTCCAGTAATTTATTCGACATGAATATCTCCGTTGTGGTTGCTACTGTTGTAATTTATAGTTGCCATTACACTTTTAGTACTGCTGTTTATAGTACTACTGATTTAAATATTGGGGCTATTTTAGCAATATCTGACCCATAATAGTTAACTGTTATAAAACTCTCGTCAACCTATATATTATTTATAAACGTAATTTAGGACTAATCAGCTAGTGCAAACGTTATGCCAAACCACTGTAGGTTTACTGGTTTATAACTATAAAAAACCTGTTAAAGCCTTTATTGTTAAGGGATGTAGTAATAAAAATTACTTAGCATAGCTGATAGACACTGTCGATAAGTGTATAATATTAGTTTATTATAGATCCCTTTATTCATCATATAAGTGCATTATTTTTATCATGCCTCAACATGGTGCATTATAAAGAAAACTAATCTTACTATAAGTTTGTAATCGTTTAACCCCAGATTTTCATGGATCGAAATAAATAGTTAAGCTAGTTGTAGATAAACCGTGCTGCGTTTGATAGATAACGAAATAATGGTAAGATATCAAGCTTTAATAAAAGCAATCGTGCTAAAAACAGCCGTAGCCGCTAAAGATTTATAAAACATTACGATAAAAAGTTGAAACCACAATGATTCTAATGATCGATAATTACGACAGCTTTACCTATAACATTGTACAGTACTTTGGTGAGTTGCAGCAGGACATCACCGTCTGGCGTAATGATCAGGCCACTATTGAGCAGATTAAAATTCTAGCTCCTGATATCATCGTCATTGGCCCAGGGCCTTGTGATCCGGACCGCGCTGGTATTTCGCTTGAGGTTATTGATACCTTCAAAGGCGTCATTCCAATATTAGGCATTTGTTTGGGTCATCAAGCGATCGGACAAGCCTTTGGTGGTCAAGTTGTCAAAGCTGGCGAGGTTATGCATGGCCGTTTATCTGCCGTTCAGCATAATAATCAAGGCGTATTTACCGATCTGCCTAACCCTACTCAAGCTACGCGCTATCATTCCTTAGTCGTTGACAAAAACAGCCTACCTGACTGCTTAGAAGTCACAGCATGGACACAAAATTCTGACGGTAGTATTGAGGAGATCATGGGCTTTCGTCATGAAACTTTTGCGATAGAAGGGGTACAATTTCATCCTGAATCTATCTTGAGTGAAGCAGGTTATCAGCTACTGAATAATTTCTTAAAAGCTCATAATCTGGCAGTATTAAATACCGACGAGTTGCCGCAAGTAGGCTAATAAGTTGATTTTTAGTCTAAAATTAATTCAATAGTAAAACTTAAAAGACAATAATGGGCGAGATCATAATGACTAACCGTGTACAAGGTGCCAATACGTCAACCTTATTAGCTGCCAGCACTGCTGAAGATATTGAAAAGCTCTCAGATGAGCATATTCATAAGCTACTGGCTACTGCTTTAGATCGAATTTTCCAACGTATTGACTTAACCTTTGATGAGATGCATCAAGTCATGCTCATTATTATGCAAGGTCGCTGTAGCAGTGCCATGATGGGCGCGATATTGGCGGGTCTGCGCATGAAAGGTGAATCTATTGACGAGATTACCGCAGCAGCGAAAGCTATGCGTGATTTGGCAGATAATATTGAACCAAAAGGCTGCAACTACCTAGTCGATATCGTCGGTACCGGCGGTGATGGCGCTAATTTATTTAACGTCTCCACTGCCTCAGCTCTAGTGGCTGCTGCTGCTGGCGCGCAAGTAGCAAAACATGGCAACCGCGGGGTATCTACTAGTTCTGGTAGCTCAGATTTGCTTGAGCAAGCTGGTATCAGTCTAGCACTCACATCTAATCAAGCAAAAGAATGTATTGAAAACCAAGGCATCGGCTTTTTATTTGCGCCTAATCATCACAGTGCCATGCGTTATGCCAATCCGGTACGCCGTGAGCTTAAAGCGCGTACTATTTTTAATATCTTAGGGCCTTTGACTAACCCAGCTGGCGTGCCTAATTTAGTCATCGGCGTGTTTACCGCGCAGCTGTGTGAGCCGATAGCCAAAGTGATGAAAAACTTAGGTGCCAATCACGTAATGGTCGTCGGCGCAAGAGACGGACTCGATGAGATCAGCCTTGCCACCTCAACCACCGTCGCTGAACTAAAGGACGGCGAGATATCTGTTTATGAATTGATGCCAGAAGATGCTGGTATCGACTCGCAAACCTTGATCGGTCTTGATGTAGACTCGCCAGAGCAAAGCTTAGCGCTTATACGCGCCGCCTTATCAGGAGAGGAAACCTTTGACCGTGCGGTACTCAAAGCCCGTGATATGATCGCGCTTAATGCAGGCGCGGCGATATATACAGCAGGGCTTGCTAGCAACTACCCTAATGGGGTTAGTCGCGCCCAAAAAGTCATTCAAGAAGGCATTGCTTTGAGCAAACTTGAATCTTTGGCTGAGTATACGCAAAAGCTGGCAGCGGATGCTTAGCCTTTAAAAAAAACGATATAAACAACCCATTTAAATGGACTGCCATTTGGACACTTTCATGACGACAAGCCCCAATACAAATATAAAAAGTACAGATATAAAAAGCCATGCTGACATACCTTCCGTGTTGCAGCGTATTATTGCTACCAAACATGAAGAAGTCGCAGCCGCGCGTAGTGAGCATTCGCTTGAGAGCCTACAAGCGCAAGCGGAGGCTGACAACCAGCCAAGGCGCGGTTTTGCTAAAGCGCTACGAGCCGCCAATACTAAAAAAAGCGGTATCGGTATTATTGCCGAGATCAAAAAAGCCTCACCCTCTAAAGGTATTATCAATCATAATTTCTCGCCCGCCTTATTTGCTCAGCAATATGAGCAAGCGGGAGCTAGCTGTCTATCGGTACTCACGGATCGTGATTACTTTCAAGGTGATGATAAGTACCTGCTGCAAGCGTATAATGCCTCAAGTTTACCAGTACTACGTAAAGATTTTATGATTGATCCTTATCAAATTTATCAGTCTTATTTGCTAGGTGCAGACTGTATACTACTCATTATGGCCTGCCTTGATGATACTAGGGTGCATGAGCTACATGCGCTTAGTGCCCATCTTGGTATGGATGTATTGATAGAGATTCACACCGAACAAGAGCTTGAACGCGCGCTTAAACTACCCCGCTCAGCTCATAATATTTACGGTATCAATAACCGTGATCTTAATACTTTTAAAGTTGATTTACAAAATACCTTGAAGCTAAAAAATGCTTTGTTACAAGAACTGGCTGTTGATGATGCTCTAAGAGCCAATGCTAATGATATTTTATCAAGACCGCTAGTAGTTACCGAAAGCGGTATTCATAGCATCGCCGACATACGTTTGATGCTGGATCATAATATCTCGCATTTCTTGATTGGCGAGCAGTTTATGAAAACCGATCATCCTGGGCAGGCGTTACAATCCTTACTTGCGAGCGTCAATACACAAGCGTAAAGTGTTGTCCATAATGCTGATAGCTTATGGGCTACGGCCTAAATCGTTAAAAACTAATCCATTATCAATCAAAAAGATACACTAATTACTATGTCAAATTCTCTATTTTCTAAAGAAATGCAAGACCAGCTCAAAGAGCTTAAAGGCCAGCTTAGTAAAGGCCGCGATACCAACGCTCCTGATGGCGAAAACCAGAAGCCAACGGAACCGGTATCCCTACCTACTCAAAAGCAGGTCAACAAGACCGTCAAGCAGTTAGATAGCGAGCACATCGATGACGATAAAGTGTTATTTATGCAAGCCATGCATGGTGTCAATCCGCTCGAAGATAAGAACGTGCGCTCGCCTGCCGACACCGATGGGTCTTTAAAAGCGGCCAAACCTGATGCAACTACCCTATCCAAACGTGCAGCTGCTCAGGGCGGCGATGGTGTAGATTTGGGGGCAGGCTTATCAGATATGCAAGCGCTACTCAACCCAGTCGCTAGCGAAGCTTATTTGTCTTATAAGCAGCCAACGCTACAAAACAAAATATTCACTCAATTAAAGCAAGGCAAGCTGCGCTGGTATGACGCGGTCGATATTCATGGCAGTACCATTGAAGAGGCGCGTACCGCAGTGATGCAGCTGCTAAGCCAAGCTAAGCAAAACAATGAAACGATGGTCAAAATCGTCCATGGTAAAGGTAGTGAGGCTATATTGAAGACCTGTATTAATGGCTGGTTGCGTCAGCTACCAGAAGTATTGGCTTTTTGCTCAGCGCCGCCCAAAGATGGCGGTAATGGTGCGGTGTTGGTTCTGTTAAAAAGACCTAAAATGGACGGCGAGTAAGCTTCTTATTAAACATAAAAAGACTGCCAAGCGCAGTCTTTTTTATAGCTGACATAAGGGTCACTATGACTATCCAAACCATAAAAGATCAAGACGATTTAGAGCAGCACATCAACGCGCTCACTGCAATTGAACCTAAGTTTGCGCCTGTCTATGAGCAAGTTGGCGTGCCAAGCCTAAGACGAAATACGGGCGGTTTTGAGCAGTTAATGCGCGCGATCGTAGGACAACAACTCTCTGTTGCAGCAGCGGCTAGTATTTGGCAGCGCTTACAAAATGCAGGTTTAACATCGCCGCAAGCCATCATTGAGGTGAGCGATGAGCATCTACGTACGCAAGGGTTATCGAAGCAAAAGCTTCGTTATGTTCGCTCATTAGCGGCTCACGATATAGACTTTATGGCTTTAGAAACCATGACCGATGAGCAAGTGATCAAAGAGCTGACTGTCGTGACCGGAATTGGACGCTGGACCGCTGAGATGTATTTACTGTTTTCTTTAGGACGCGCTGATGTACTCGCTGTTGATGATTTAGCGCTTAAAGTTGCAGCGATGAATGTGCTGCGACTTGATGAGCGCCCCACCCCAAAACAGTTGCACCTACTTACCGAGCAGTGGTCACCACACCGTAGCGCGGCAAGTTTATTATTATGGGCGTATTATGGTCTACAGCGTAATAAGGTAGCTGTGCCAGTATAACTGTTGCTACGCTCGCTTTTTTTGTATAGATTTTGACCTTTGCTACAATTTTTGAGTAGTATTATATAAGATATTAGCTATAGCGAATTCAACTGCTCTCATAGGAGATATGTTATGGATGACACCTCACAATGTCCATTTAGTGGTCAAGCTTTTAAGTGTCCCATTACAAATGACAATGGATCATTTGATCCAAAGCATTTTAATGCCTTTGATACTTCTTATCAGCTTGACCCTGCCTCAGCCTTAAGATGGTCAAGAGACAATCTGCCGGTTTTTTATAGTGAAGAGATGGGTTACTGGATCGTGAGTCGTTACGATGATATCAAAACTGTCTTTCGTGATCCTATTTTGTTTTCTGCTCGCAACGTACTAGAGAAAATCACGCCAGCAACTCCTGAGGCGATACAAGTATTAAAAGGCTATGATTATGGTATGGATCGTACCCTAGTCAACGAAGATGAGCCTGCCCATATGGAGCGGCGCCGAGTACTAATGGATCATTTTTTGCCCGAGAATTTAGCAGGTAAAGAAGCCATGATCCGCCGTTTGACCCAAGAAAAAGTTGATCAGTTTATTGACTCAGGACGTGTTGATTTGATCGAGGGTCTACTTTACGAAGTGCCTTTATTAGTAGCGCTGCACTTTTTAGGGGTGCCTGAAGATGAGATTGCCAAACTACGTACGTTTTCAGTGGCGCATTCTATAAATACTTGGGGCAAGCCAATTAAAGAGCAGCAAATCGATATTGCTCATGATGTCGGCCAGTTTTGGCAATACGCTAGCAAAATTATTGAAAAAATGCGCGCTGAACCTAACGGTAAAGGTTGGATGCACCACACGATTAGGAAAAACAAGGAACTACCGGATGTAGTGCCAGATAGCTATGTACATTCGATGATGATGGCAATTATCGTTGCCGCTCATGAAACCACTTCGCTGGCCTCTGCTAATATGTTTCGCACTTTGTTAACCCACCGTGAAGCGTGGGAAGATATTTGCGCTGATCCTAGTCTTATTCCTAATGCAGTTGAAGAGTGTTTACGCTATGCAGGATCAATCGTAGCATGGCGGCGTGAAACTACAGCGCCAACGACGCTGAACGGTGTGCAATTACCTAAAGGAGCAAAACTACTTATCGTGCAAGCTTCTGGTAATCGTGATGAACGTCATTTTGAAAACGGCGATGATTTTGATATTTATCGCGATAATACCGCTGAGCATTTAACTTTTGGTTATGGGGCGCATCAGTGCATGGGGAAAAACATAGCCAGAATGGAGATGCGTATTTTTTTGGAGGAGATCTCGCGCCGTATTCCGCATTTGCAGTTAGCAGAACAAGACTTTATTTATACTCCCAGTACTTCATTTCGCGGACCAGAAGCGGTTTGGGTAGAATGGGATCCTGCTCAGAACCCAGAACGTACAAATAGTCAGATTAAAGAGCAAGTTGTGCACTTTGCAGTCGGTGCCCCGCAAACCCAGGATGTAGCCAGACGCGTTAAAGTCGTTGCTATTGAGAAAGAAGCCGATAATATTTTGAGTGTAGTATTATCTGATGCGCGTGGTAGAGCATTACCAAATTGGAGTGCAGGTGCTCATGTTGAGATTGTCAGTGGTGGCTTTAATCGCAAATATTCATTATGCGGTAAAAGCAGTACTAGTCGCACTAGTAGTGACCATAATAGTAGTGACCATACTAATGATAATACCAGCCATTATAAACTAGCGATCTTAAAAGAGAAAAACGGTAAAGGCGGTTCACAATATTTTCATGATCATCTGCGTGAAGGTATGACGCTTAAACTGCGTGGTCCCAGCAATCGCTTTCATTTAGATAAAACAGCTGCTCACTATATGCTTATTGCAGGGGGTATCGGCATTACTCCCATTCTTGCTATGGCTGATTATTTAAAGGATATAGGTAAACCTTATCATATCCACTATGCTGGCAAAGCTTTCTCTAAAATGGCTTTTGTCAAGCGCTTAGAGACTGATCATCAAGAGCAATTTACCTTGTATGTAAAGAGTACAGGACAACGCGCTGATTTAGCCCATTTGATTGAGAACCTACCTCAAGACGCGCAAATATATGCCTGCGGTCCAGAGCGAATGATAGAAGAGCTAGTTATGTTGACCGAAGATTTGCCTGAGGATAGCTTATTTTACGAGTACTTTTCGGGTACAGATACGTTATTAGATCCAGAAAAAGAGCAAGCGTTTGATGTGGAGCTAATGGATTCAGGATTGCAGCTTACGGTAAATCATACACAAACTTTACTCGACGCTCTTGAATCTGCCGGTATTGATATTGCCAGCGATTGCCGCGAGGGGCTATGCGGCAGCTGTGAAGTTCTGGTCGCTGATGGCAATATTGAGCATCGCGATGCGGTGTTGACCCGTGCAGAACGTGCAGCAAATACACGTATGATGGCTTGTTGTTCGCGTGCTCAAAATGGAGCAACGCTAAAGCTTAGTTTATAAGCTAATAAAAAACTTACAGGTGCTAAAAAAACCATCTCTAAGCTTTCGAAAAACTTAGAGATGGTGAGTGGTTAAATAGATAGTCATAACGATGATTAAACTTTACAGGCTGCACTGGCAACTTTTAAGGCTTTTAAAGTCCCAAAATCATAATTACCTTTTTGGAAAATGGTCCCAAGGCGGGTTCCATATCGAAAGACCAAAACCTTTGGTAGCGCGTTTAAACTTTCGTCTTGCTAAAGCACGGCTTCTTTTCTTATGATTTTTCTTCAAGCTTAATTTAGCTTTTTTGTCTTTAAAATCTGACTCTTTATCTTCTTCAATAGTATCAGTAACATCGACATTTTTGTTTAACTCAATACTCTCATTGTTTTGTTCGTCGTTGTCATTATCAATCACTTCACTATCATTAAAATCACTACCTTCACCTTCACTGATGTTGTCCAGTTCATGTTCAAGCTCGCCCTGATTGACAATCAATTGCTGAGTGGGCAGCGCATGTTCGACCTTGTACTTTTTTACTTTTGTTAATATATCAACCAGCAGCGTGTCTTGTTTGCCATAAAACTCTATCACATCAACACAGTTAACATAGGCACGTAGCTGAATCACATAACAATCTTGGCGCAGCTCTAAGATATTGGCCTGATTCCACTCCTGATTGGTCAGCTCATGCTCATTTAAAAGCTTATCCAAATCTTTTACCATTCTAAATATCTCTTCGATATCAGCGCTGCGTTTTATATATAAACTGTGCAAAAAATGAAACATATCACGCGAGGTAAAGTTCTCAATATGCATGGATGAGAAACCACCATTAGGCACAGTGACAATGGTGCGGTTCAAGGTACGTACTCGTGATGAGCGAATACCAATGTCAATGACGGTCCCTTCTTGATCACCAAACTTACAATAGTCTCCTATGCGCACTGGTGTATCTGCAACTACCACTACACTACCTACCAAGTTCTCAATCGTTTTTTGCGCACCAAGTGCTAACGCTAAACCACCTACCCCTAGTGCTGCAATACCTGTCGTTAAATCAAAACCTAAATTACCAAAGATTACA
Organism: Psychrobacter sp. M4; assembly: GCF_055699795.1. Classification (NCBI taxonomy): domain Bacteria; kingdom Pseudomonadati; phylum Pseudomonadota; class Gammaproteobacteria; order Moraxellales; family Moraxellaceae; genus Psychrobacter; species Psychrobacter sp. M4. The sequence continues at coordinate 1,874,852 of NZ_CM146740.1, forward strand.
ATTACGGCAAATATTATCAGTAGCGCTTTGACTACTTTTCGTAGTAACCCTAAGATAGAAACGCGCTCAATATAATTCTTTTTATAACTTAAGTTGACTGCGCGCGTCGACACCGCATCAACCATACGCATGAGTAGCCATGTTATCGCAACCCATGAAGCGATCTGGGTAAAACGATTGATCGGTTCACGTAGGGTTACGGACACGCCTGCATATACCATAATCTCTGTCAAAAACACTGACATAATAACTAGAGTCAGTGGTACAACTACCTTATTGGGCAAAGGCAGCGGTACACCGCGTACACGTGGATAAACAATTCTTAAAAGATGATAGCAAAGCCAGACGAATAAATAAGTTAGTACAAAACTACTAACAATCAGTACTACCGCGGCAACCAAATCTGAGAGCTGATAACCGAATATACTTTTGTCTTCTAGAGACTCTACAGTATAACGCGCTACTAAGGTGGGGTTAGTGTTCTCTATGACATCCGGTATCGAGTCGATTGTTTCACTAGAAAACTGCCAATACTGCTCACCTCTATCAGACACCACCCGCTCTAGTATAAGAGGTACATTCTTATCATCAATGCTGATACTGCCAACTCTTTCTTGGTTAGGCGGCAGCTGATCTGTCAAGTTACCTTCAGGAACATTACTGATTTGCAAGTCGGGCTGGAAGCGCCCGCCGGTATCAAGTGCTTGTTTAAACTGACGAACAATAGTGGTTGGATTATCAGATTTAGATAGGTTTAGATAGTTACTGGCTAATAGATAATCATTTTCTCCAAGGGCACTAATAAACCTTTGCACGGTTTGACGCGGCGTATCGCGGCCAAAAGCATCTGGTAAAGTGTTACTCGTACTCTCCTCGCTACCACCGTCAATACCCAGTAAGCCGCTCTCAGCTGCAAACGAGCTACTCGAAGACAGTAGACCAAATAATAGGGTAAGCAGCATTGTCAACACTATTAACAGTGCTTTTAATGACAGTGGTAACGTCGGTGGTGGTGTTGACATTTTGATTGATGATGTGATGGCCGGATGCAGATAATGACGCTTGATAGACAAAACAAACCTCTTAAGGTGGTAGATAACACAGATGAGAATTAAAAAAATCTGCCGCTATAATAGCAATTATTATCAGCTATAGTGTCTTTGATTATTTGCTTTTATCGCGAAAAATCTTTGGTTACTTTAACATCGTTCTATAATAGACAAATTGAGGTACAAAACAGGTATTAGATGTCGTTGGATTGACATCAAAGTAGCTAATAACATGACATCATGAGAACCATTCAGCTTATCGTGAGGAAACGTTAGGTTAAAAGTGTTTATAAAGAGAAAGGTTTTATAGATAATAAGTACTATTTAAAGCGCTTGATAGTTTTTATACTTTTTACTTGGAATCGGCTATGATTTTATCACGTTCAACCACAAGCGCCTATCTGCGCTGGTGTATCTTAAGCTCACTTGGCGTAATGTCTATTAATACAGCACTAGCAGCAGTACCTAATATCAGCTCTATTGATGGGCGTGAGCTGCCGCAGACTGAGCTTGATGAAATCGTCGTCACCGCAACGCGTACACCGACCAAGATTAGCAATACTATCGCTCAGACCAGAGTGATTGATAGTGAGGCATTAAAACGTTATCAGGGTCAAACGGTACTAGAAGCGCTTAGGCATCAGCCTGGTTTTAGTATCAAACAAGATGGCGATTTAGGTAGCAACAGTAATTTCTACATACGTGGTTATGATAGCAAACGGGTGCTGCTATTGATTGATGGAGTCCGCTACGGTTCAATGTCAACAGGTCAACCTGCTCTAGCTATGCTACCAGCCGACCAAATTGAACGCATTGAGATCTTATACGGTGCATCTGGCTCTAGTATTTATGGTTCCGATGCGATGGGGGGTGTCATTCAGATTTTTACCAAAGGGACGGACGTTGACCAAATCAACTTTTCTGTGACCGGTGGTGTCGGTACGCACGATCATTATCTTTACGGTGCCACTGCGCAGTTTGTTAACCCTAAAGGCGCTAAGCTGAGCTTATCTGCTAGCCGCAATCAAACTGACGGAATTAGCGCTATTGAGAATCAAACTGGCAATAACAAAGATGACGATGGTTTTAAGAGTAATAATTTTGCGCTAAATACAAGTATGCCTTTAACGGAAAATATCAACGTTGGTGTAACTGGTCTTTTTGCAAAATCAACCACTGAATTTGACGCTTATACTAATGAGCCTAACGCAGAGATTGATCAAAAAAATGGCGCAGTAACTGCTTTTTCACAATATGAAAAAGATAATTTAACTTTACGTTTATCTGGAGGCGAAAGCTTAGATAATCTTGATAATAAGGTTGGTGATAAATTTGAAACCAAGCAAAGACAAGTCAACCTGTTAAGCATTTATCGACTGCCTACAGGACAACTACAAGCTGGCGCAGAATGGCTCAAGCAAGAAGTTGATATCAATGATAATACGCCTGAAAACGGTATTGACAGTTATAAAATAAATGATCGTACTATTAAAAGTGGCTTTTTAGGTTATCAGCTCAATAAAGAAGCTTACGACGTCCAAGCCAACGTTCGCCTCGATGATAACTCTCAATTTGATAGTGAAACTGTTTATAGCCTTGGCTACGCTGTAAAGCTGGCACCTAATATACGTCTTGGTACCAGTTTTGCTAGTGGTTATAGAGCGCCTTCTTTGAACGATTTATATGTTGAGAGCTCATTTTATATTCCAAACGAAGATTTAGAGGTTGAGGAGAGTAAAAACTTAGAGGTATTTATAGAATCAAATAGTACCCTACAAACGACTCGTCTCACTGGTTTTAATAGTCATGTCAATAATCTCATTAATAATGCTTATGATCCAGCAACTGAAAAATACCAAGCCGTCAACATTGATTCCGCGCGATTACTAGGTTATAGCTTCACCTCAGATTGGCAACTTAACAATATCTTGTTCGGTGGTCAGTATACTCGGACTGATGCCGAAGAGCGGTCCGGAGCAAATAAAGGTAGGCAACTGGTCTATCGCCCTAAGCACACTGGACTGGCATACATTGGTTATCAGGCCATTGATTTTGATATTCGTGCTGAGGCAGAATATGTTGGCAAGACTTATAACTCTGCAGATAACAGTACCTTTATGGATGACTATCTGCTTTTCAATATTAGTGGCAATTATTATGTTAATCCAAACCTAACCGTAACCAGCCGAGTTGAAAACCTAACTAACGAAGATTATACGACTAACGAGAGTTTTGGTACGCGCTATAATCAGGATGGCATCAACTTTTTTACCTCATTAACTTATAACTGGTTCTAATTTTAATTGACTTTATAGTTTCTTTATTTGCAGTGTACTAATAGATGACAAGTCATGTCTCATCCTTTACAATAACCCACTCCGAGAGGTGTTGCACCACAGCTTTTATTAAGCCGTGTTAGGCTCGGTAGCTTTTAATCAAAAGCATGAACAACGGCACCTGCGTTTTATTTTTATCATAAATCTATTAATAATAGGAGCATATGATGGACGCAGTGTCTAATATACCATCTGTCCATACCATCGACCCCACTTTCACCGACTATAAAGTTGCTGATATCAGTCTCGCTGATTACGGTCGCCGCGAGATCACCCTTGCCGAAGCTGAGATGCCAGCCCTTATGGGTCTGCGTCGTCGCTACCAAGCGGATCAACCGCTTAAAGGCGCTAAAATCGTCGGCTGTATTCACATGACCATTCAAACCGCCGTCCTTATCGAGACGCTAATCGCGCTTGGTGCTGAAGTGCGCTGGACTTCATGCAATATCTTCTCGACCCAAGATCATGCAGCGGCGGCTATAGCGGCAGCAGGTACGCCAGTCTATGCTTGGAAGGGCGAAACCGAAGTGGAGTACGAGTGGTGCCTGCGTCAACAAGTCCATGTTGGCGGCGAAGAGTCCGGCGAGCTTTGGGACGCCAATTTAATCTTAGATGATGGCGGTGATTTAACCGCGCTTATTCATAATGAATATCCGCAAATGCTCGATAACATTCATGGTGTCTCAGAAGAGACCACTACGGGCGTGCATCGTTTAATCGATATGCTTAAAAAAGGTACGCTAAAGGTGCCGGCTATCAATGTCAACGATGCAGTCACCAAGTCCAAAAACGATAACAAATACGGCTGTCGTCATAGCTTGAACGATGCTATCAAACGCGCTACCGATATGTTCCTTGCCGGTCGCCGCGCTTTAGTCATTGGTTATGGCGATGTCGGTAAAGGTTCCGCCCAAAGCTTACGTCAAGAAGGCATGATCGTACGTATCTCAGAAGTCGACCCAATTTGCGCTATGCAGGCTTGTATGGATGGTTATGAAGTCTTATCTCCCTACATTAATGGCGACAACACGGGCGGCGCGGATAATATCAATACTCGCCTGCTTGAAGATACGGACATGATTGTCACTACAACAGGCAACTATCACGTTTGTGATAAGCATATGTTAGCGGCATTAAAGCCGGGCGCAGTGGTCTGTAATATCGGTCACTTTGATACTGAAATTGATACTCAATTTATGCGTGATAACTGGCGCTGGGTTGAGATCAAACCACAAGTGCATCAGATTTTCCGCTCAGATGATGACAACGACTATCTGATCTTGCTAGCTGAAGGTCGTTTGGTAAACCTAGGTAATGCCACCGGTCATCCCTCACGCGTCATGGACGGCTCGTTTGCTAACCAAGTCTTGGCGCAGATGTATTTGTTTGAAGAGAAGTTCGCCGATCTTCCTGTTGATGATCGTTTTGATAACTTGTATGTCAGAGTATTACCGAAGAAGCTTGATGAAGAAGTCGCAGCGGCAATGGTAGCTGGGTTTAACGGTACGCTCACTAAGCTGACTGAAAAACAAGCTGAGTATTTAGGGGTACCTGTTGAGGGGCCGTTTAAGCCTGATGAGTACAAGTACTAATAACAAGGGGCGCAACTATGAATAAGCCTGCTGTTTCTTTTGAATTCTTTCCTGCTAAAACAGAGCTGGGGCACGAGAAGCTACTAAGCACTTTTGATGAGCTGAACAAACTAGCGCCCACGTATTTTTCGGTAACCTATGGTGCGGGCGGCTCAACCCGGGATCGCACCTTAAGTATCGTACAGGCGTTGCTGGAGCGCAGCGATACGCCGATTGCCCCGCATATTTCTTGTATTGGCGACGATAAAAGTAAGATTGCTGAATTGTTAGAGCTCTACAAAAACTTGGGAATCAATCGCTTAGTAGCGCTACGTGGCGATTTGCCCTCAGGGCAAGTTGGCATGGGCGAGCTACCATTTGCACTTGATTTGGTTAAGTTTATTCGCGAGCACTCAGGAGATCATTTTCACATCGAAGTTGCCGCTTATCCTGAGATGCATCCACAAGCACGTAGCTTCCAATTTGATGTCGACAACTTAGTTAACAAATATCAAGCGGGCGCGAATGCGTCAATTACGCAGTTCTTTTATAACGCGGACAGCTATTTATATCTGCGGGATACCTTAGAGCAGCGCGGTATAGATACCACAGCGCAGCCATTAGTAGCTGGTATTATGCCGATCACTAATTCTAGCAATCTAGTGCGCTTTGCTGATAGCTGCGGTGCTGACATCCCTCGCTATGTACGTAAGCAGTTAGCAGACTTTGGTGATGATCGCCGTGCCATTCGCGATTTTGGCTTCGAGGTGGTGCATCGCCTTTGCGAGCGCTTAATCAGTGAGGGCGTGCCTGCCATGCACTTTTATAGCATGAATAAGGTTGAGCCTAATAAACGATTGGTTCAATCATTGGGATTGGCTGCTGAAACGGTTTAGATCGTTACTTATATACAATACTCTCACTATTTAATTAACTGGTGTTCTTAGGAGCACCAGTTTTTTTAGATATCTCATGCAGTTTTTCTTAATACCTTAATTTGCAATACTTTTAAAACTTCGTTTCATAATGTTATTTAAGGCCACCTTACTTTTGTTTCCTAGCCAATATGCGTTACAATGCACGCAATTATGTAATTGACCAAACAATTGGTTGTTTTATATTAAAGTTTGCTAGTAACGATAGGAATAACAAATAGTGAGACGTTTTTTTTACGCTGTAAATAGTCAAATTGACAGTAATGACGATGCGCTCGAACGTCTCGCTTTGCACAAACTATCTATTGGTAGCAGTATTGATCTGACGACTAGTATCGCTCATCACTGGTGCCGCGTACTTCGCGCAAACATCGGTGATTATGGTCTCCTATTCGATGGCTTTGGTGGTGAATATCAAGTACAGCTACAAACTATTGGTAAAAAACATGCTACAGCAGTTCTACTAGCTCATGACAGTGACGATCGTACCCCTTCTATTAGAACAAAGATTGGTTTAGTGATGAGTCGCGGCGAGCGCATGGATTATGCGATTCAAAAGGCGACCGAACTTGGCGTAACGGCTATTCAATTACTCAGCAGCCACCATGGTGAGGTCAATCTTAAACCTGCGCAAATCGATAAAAAACTACTCCATTGGCAACAAGTAGCGCTTAGTGCTTGTGAACAATGTGGATTAAATAGGCCGCCGCTTATTCTCTCACCTCTATCTATTGAAGCTTGGTTACAGCAGGAAGTATCTGAGTCTATAGAGCTTAACAAAGCCATTAGCTCTATCGTGGCACCGCTGAGTTTTGATCCTTACTATCAGATATTAAATATGCAAGCAGATTTACGCATACAAATGAGTGTTCCTGCTGCTGACCAGCCTATTAGACCTAAGATGCTAACCGAAGTATTGGCACAAGATAACCCCTACATTGAGTTATTGATCGGCCCTGAGGGCGGATTAAGTCATGATGAGCGTCAATTGGCTGAAAACTATGGTTTTCTAGCTTGGCAAATTGGCAACAGAGTACTGCGTACCGAGACTGCGCCAGTGGTAGCGCTTGCAACTCTATACGCTTTAGGCGATGGGTGATGTCTTTGATAACCCTATGAAAAATGATTTAAATACATAAATATTACTTATTAATATTGATAATCATTCATTATTACTATAACGAATAGTTAAAAATTAAAGTGACTGGTATAACCATTTTAACTTGCAGTCATTTTTAAGTGTGATGCACTTATTACTTACTTTAAATGCCTATGAGCACAAATTATGATTACCTCTCTAGCCCTTTCAAACGATGTTAAACAGCAGCTACTTGTTCATATTTATGAGCAGCTGGAAGATGCTATATTTATTTTAGATGCAAACCTACATTATATATCGGTCAACTCCGCCTATGAGACCATGATTGGTTATGACAAGAAGTTTTTAATCGGTCGCCCACTAGGAATATATGCAGCTGAGTTCCTATTAGAAGACGAACGTACTATTTTACAAGATATCTCTAAGCATCTAGACGACGATGGCTTTTATGAAAATAATTTTGCTATGACTAGTCGTTATGCTCAGATAATCAACTGTAAAGTTACTTTTCAAAGAATAAGTGTGGATAACGAGACGTTCTATATTGGCATAATTTGTGATATCTCATCAGCGACCAAAGACCGACAGCGAGTGACCAATCTTTTAAATTACGATCAATTAACAGGCTTACCCAACCGTAAAGTGTTTTTGAGCCAAAGTAGCGATCTGATTATGGAAAGCTTCCAAGAAGTCGTGATCATTCGAGCCAATATAGACCGTTACCGTATTCTTATTAGTAACTTTGGACAAGACAAAGTCGATACTCTTATCAAAGAGTTCGTCGAACGAGTGGATACTTTAGATCTTAAAAACCTTCAGTGCTTTTCACATTTTGGCGGTGATGATTTTGCTCTTTTGTTTGAATTTTGTGATGCCCATTTGGTTCGTCACCAACTCGATAGTTTGATGCAAATGTGTGAGCTACCTTTTACCGTAGATACCCATAGTGTATTTTTGCATATCTCCGTCGGCGTTAGTTATTATCCCACAAACGGCAAACAACTCAATCATCTATTAAACAAAGCTGAAAAAGCGCTGCACTACGTCAAGCAACAAGGCGGTGACGATATCTGCTGGTATAGTGACGATTTAAATAACATTACATTGGACAATTTACAGCTAGAGTCTGAGCTGCGAGAAGCAATAAAAACCCATCAGTTTGAACCTTATTATCAATCTAAAGTAGCTTTAGAGACCGGGGACGTTGTCGGGTTTGAGGCGCTAGTACGCTGGCGTCACCCTACTCGCGGTCTATTAGATCCTAAGTATTTTATGGACGCTATTATTAAGTATAAACTGTCCTTTGATCTTTTTTGTCAAATGGCGATTCAAATTGCCAAACAGCTGCTGCATTGGCGACAACTTGGATTTTCTCAGTATGTCTGTGTTAATGCTGATGCAGCTGAGTTTAGTCATCCCAACTTTTTAAGCTTTGTAAGTCAGCTATTTGATCAATATGATATTGAGCCTCACAAGCTCAATATCGAAGTCACAGAGTCTTCATTGATGCTACGTCATGCTAGCGTAAAGCAGCAAATAGTGTCGTTAAAAGAGCTAGGGGTTTCCTTAGCACTTGACGATTTTGGTACCGGTTATGCCTCTTTAAGTTACTTACAAGAATATCCTTTTGACTTTATCAAAATTGATAAAAGTTTTATCTCCGATATCACCAGTAACCCCACCCAGCGTGCCATTGTAAAAACTATTCTGGATTTGTCAGTTGCTTTAAATATGGTAGGTGTGGCTGAAGGTATTGAGACTGAGGAGCAGCGTGATCTACTGCTACAAATGGGCTGTCAATACGGTCAAGGTTATTGGTTCAATCGGCCAGTATCTGCTGACAAAGCTACCAAAATACTCACTCAATAGCTTTATTCGATAAGCATATATAACTAACTATTGTTTATTAGAATTTATTCAAAAGCTGACGCAAGACAGGTTCATGACTAAGCAGTATTATGACCAAACTTGTATAATTTCCCCTGAACGCCTATCTTTCCATAGTGATTTTACAAAAACATTTATAATTAAAGGATAGGAATTTATGCAGTATAAAGCCCCAATTCGTGATATGAAATTCGTCATGCATGAGCTTTTAGGCAGCACCAAACATTATCAAAATATAGCTGATTATGCACATATTGAAGCAGATATTGTCGATAGTTATTTAGAGACAGCAGCAAGTTTTGCTGAAAACGAGTTATCACCATTAAATATGAGTGGTGATGCTGAAGGCTGTCATTTCAATGATGGCGTAGTCACCACTCCTAAAGGCTTTAAAGAGGCTTACAAACAGTATTGTGAGCTTGGGTTTACCTCACTAACTGCTGAAGAAGAGTTTGGTGGTCAAAATATGCCGATGTCATTAAACTCAGCTATCTCTGAGTTCATGGGCACAGCTAACTGGTCATTTGGTATGTATCCTGGCTTATCTGAGGGGTGCGTATCCACCCTTGAGCATCACGGTACTGATGAGCAAAAACAAAAATACTTGCCCAATTTAGTCGCAGGGGTATGGACAGGTGTCATGTGTTTGACCGAACCTCAATGCGGCTCAGACCTAAACTTGGTTCGCAGCAAAGCAGAGCCGCAAGACGATGGTACCTATAGTATTAAAGGTAACAAAATCTGGATCTCAGCAGGCGAGCACGACATGTCTGAGAATATTATCCATATTGTTTTGGCCCGCCTGCCAGACGCGCCGGCAGGAACCAAAGGCTTGTCGTTATTTGTCGTACCTAAATTTATGGTTAATGACGATGGCAGTTTAGGAGAGCGTAACGCTGTCTCCTGTGGTTCCATTGAACACAAAATGGGCATTAAAGCTTCAGCCACTTGCGTGATTAACTATGACGGCGCGACAGGGTTTTTGATCGGTGAAGAAAACCGTGGTCTAAACACCATGTTTACCTTTATGAACGTAGCCCGTATTGGTACGGCTATTCAAGGGGTTACTGCAGCTCAGTTCGCTTTTCAAGGTGCTTTAGATTTTGCAAAAGAGCGTCTAGCTTTTCGCTCTTTAGATGGTGCCAAATTTCCTGAAAAACCTGCCGACCCTATCATTGTCCATCCCGCGGTTCGTGATATGTTACTTACGACTAAAGCGTTTGCTGAAGGTGGCCGTGCGTTGATCGGTTATATGTCACAGTTTGCAGATATTGTCGCTAAAGGTGAGGGAGAGTCGCGCGAATATGCGGATCAAATGTTGTCACTGCTAACCCCTATCGGTAAAGCATTCTTAACTGAAACTGGGCTCGAAGCTGCTCATCACGGTGTCCAAGCCCTAGGTGGTAGCGGTTTTTGTACAGAGTATGGTTTAGAGCAAAACGTGCGTGATACTACCATCTCTTGTATTTATGAAGGCACCACGCAGATTCAAGCGCTTGACTTAATTGGCCGTAAAGTACTAGGCTCAAAAGGCAAGCTGCTAGCTAACTTTACTAAGGTTATCCAAGATTTCTGTAAAGAGAACCAAGACAATAATGAGATGCAAGCTTTTACTGGGCCGCTACTCAAACTAGTAGACGAGTGGAATGAGTTAACTACTGATATTGGCAAACAAGCTACTGATAACCCTGAAGCGGTAGGCGGCGCTGCTGTCGACTATATGTATTTTAGTGGCTACGTCACTTTGGCTTATCTATGGGCACGTATGGCACTTATTGCTCAGACTGAGATCTCTAACGGCAATAGTGAGAAAGCCTTTTACGATGCTAAAGTCAAAACCGCCCAGTTCTACTTTGCCAAGTTATTACCGCGTACGGCCACTCATGCCCAGCGTATTAATACAGGCGTTGAGCCCTACATGACTATGAATATTGAACAATTTGCTTTTTAATTAACTATTTAAAGACTTGCTCTAGCGTTTAGCTTTTTGATGGGCTGGTCATCTAACTATGCTACAGCTACAACTAGCAGCGACATACTTAAGTGTGTCGCTGTTTTTTTTGATTTAATTTAATCACAGTTGAAAAGGTTCTATAACTTATTTTAGTAAAATATACAAATTATACTCCATATGGATTCCAATTGGATTACAAATGGAGTACTATAGTCCTGTTAGCCGCTTTTATTAAAAGGAGAATATGATGGCAAGTAATAATATAACGCCTATTCGCACCAGAGCTGGTGAGACAGAAAAGGTCACTATTAATTTGGGCTACGTAGATCTGGGACAGATCGATTTGATGGTACAAGAAGGTTTTTATTCTAACCGCACTGATTTTATCCGCACAGCAATACGCAATCAGCTAACCATTCATGCTGATGTGGTCAGTCAAACTGTTGCTCGTAAAACCTTAGAGTTAGGACTGCGTCACTATACCCGCGCAGATCTTGAAGCTGTGCAAAAGCGCAATGAGAAACTACACATTCAAGTAGTAGGTCTGGCTACCATCGCCGCTGATGTAACCCCAGAGCTTGTGGAAGCTACTATTGAGAGCATTACGGTATTGGGCGTATTGCAAGCCAGCCCAGAGATAAAAGCGGTACTGGTTAACAAAATGGTCTAAATGTTCGCGCTTACTACTTTTTAAACTTATATCTATTACTTAAATACATAAACTACTTAGATAAACACACTACAGGACATAACCCATGAATCTTCCAAAATTTAGCACGACACCAGCGCATCTCAAAGAAGCAATGGAGCTGATGAAATCAGGGCGCTTAAAAGAGGCTACTAGCGTCATTCAAAATAATCTGAGTGGCGCTACATCAAACGATCGTACTGATAGCAACACTATGAAGGATGTGACGCCTACCACCCAAACGATACAAAACAACTCAAGCAAAACAGATAACTCTGCAAGAACGGAAAAGACTACCAGCACCGATAATCTATCAAGCAAACTGCCTCATAAATTGCAAGAATTTACGGATAAAATGAAAAATTTTAAGCTGGACTTACCATCAGCTCTGAATATAGATGGACTCAGTGGCGGACTTAATACGCATAGCGAGCCATCTATTCCCGAGAATGCACAGTTTCTCAAAGGTAACATTAAGTCCTCTCAAGGTAGTCATAACTACCGGTTGTATATTCCTTCAAACTACGAGCAGGCATTAGAGAAAGGCGCGCAATTGCCGCTGATAGTTATGCTACATGGCTGCACGCAATCGCCAGAAGATTTTGCTACAGGTACGCGTATGAACGAGCTTGCAGAAGAGCAGCAATGCTTGATCGTTTATCCCTCACAGCCCGCTTCTGCTAATCAAAATCGCTGTTGGAACTGGTTTCAACCTAGCGATCAACAGCAAGGTCAAGGTGAGCCTGCATGGCTTGCAGAGATGACCCGCTCTATTATTAAAGACTACGCTGTGGACGCCTCACGGGTCTATATTGCAGGTCTTTCAGCGGGGGCTGCTATGGCAGTAATTATGGCGGAGGCTTATCCGGATCTATATGCCGCAGTTGGCGTGCATTCAGGATTGGCTTATCGCAGTGCCACTGATTTGCCCTCTGCAATGATGGCTATGCGTCAAGGCGGCGCAGCTGCAAAATCCACAAAAAGCAGTAAGTTTGTACCAACGATTGTGTTTCATGGTGATCAAGATCATACGGTGAGTATTCGTAATGGCAGCCAGGTCTTTGAGCAGGCAAAAGAGCGCTTACAAACGCAGCAAACAGATCTAAGCACCCAGCAGCACAAGCCAGACTCCGAGCAAAACCGTCGTAGTACTCAGCTGGAGATTCGAAATAGTAAAGGAGTTAGTCAGTTAGAGTATTGGAAGATTCATGGTGCTGGACATAGCTGGGCCGGTGGCAGTAGCGCCGGGTCTTATACAGATCCTAAAGGACCTGATGCTTCAAAAGAGATGCTGCGGTTTTTTTTAAAGCATAAATTATAATCCAGTCATTGGCATTGGTAGTATAAAATCTTTACCATCGGCGACATACTTAAAGATGTCGCTGATTTTAATTTCAGTATTCAAGCGCTCCCATCAACCTTTTGTGTACGCACAATTCACGAAGAAACACACAAGCTTGAGTACTAATTTGCTAAACTTTCAAGACTGAACGTACCTCAATAATCAGCTATAATGCCTAATCTTCTTCAATTGTGCCAAATCCGGTCGTGCTAAATAAATGCAACTTAGCGTAGAAACAATAAGCCAAAAGTTTTGTATAAACCCTATCTAAATCAAAGGAATGTCTATGTCTGTCTACAATGCTCCTCTCAATGATATGCGTTTTATCTTAAAAGACGTTTTTAATGCCGATGAATTTTGGCAAAACAATGAAAATCTATCTCATGTCGATATGGAAACCGTCGATATGATATTAGAAGAGATGGCAAAGCTGTCCAAAAATGTTTTATTGCCCATCAACCGTAGCGGTGATGAAGAAGGCGCAACTTTCCACGGTGATGGAGTAGTTACCACGCCCGAAGGCTTTAAAGACGCCTATCAGCAGTACGCAGAATCCGGCTGGGTGGGTCTTGGTGGCAACCCTGAGTATGGTGGTCAAGGCTTTCCAAAGATGGTGACCATGCTGACCGAGGAGATGATCTTTACTACCAACCAATCCTTTGCCCTCTACCCAAACCTTACCGTTGGCGCTACTTTATGTCTAAATGCTGCTGCCTCAGAAGAGATTAAGCAAACCTATCTAGAAAAGATGTATGCAGGCGACTGGTCAGGTACTATGTGTTTGACCGAACCCCATGCCGGTACTGATTTAGGTATTATCAAAACTAAGGCAGTACCAAACGATGATGGCAGCTACAATATCTCCGGCACCAAAATTTTTATTACTGGCGGCGAACATGACTTAACTGAGAACATTGTTCATCTGGTACTTGCCAAAACTCCAGACGCACCAGCGGGCTCCAAAGGTATTTCATTGTTTGTGGTACCCAAATTTTTGATCAATGAAGATGGTAGTATTGGCGCGCGCAATAGTTTAGCCGTCGGCTCTATTGAACACAAAATGGGTATTAAAGCGTCAGCTACTTGTGTTATGAACTTTGATGATGCTAAAGGCTGGATGATAGGCGCTGAAAACACAGGCCTGTCATCTATGTTTATTATGATGAACTACGAGCGTGTCACTATGGGCCTCCAAGGTCTTGGTGGTAGCGAGCTTGCTTATCAAAACGCGGCGCTATATGCGCTTGATCGTACCCAAGGTCGTAGTGATACCCAGCTGCAAAGTCCAGAAAAACCAGCTGATGCTATCATTCATCATGCTGATGTTCGCCGTATGCTGTTGAATGCGAAAGCCAATTCTGAGGCATCACGCTGCTTTGCGATGTATGTTGCCCAGCAACTTGATATAGAAAAATTCAGCACTGATCCTGAAGCGGCACAAATTGCTGCTGCTCGCGTCGCTCTATTGACCCCAATTGCTAAAGCATTTTTGACTGACAAAGCGCTTGAGGCAACTATTGATTGTCAGCAAGTATTCGGCGGTCATGGTTACGTACGTGAATGGGGTATGGAGCAGATCGTTCGTGACACCCGTATTGGTCAGATTTATGAAGGAGCCAACGGTATTCAAGCCCTTGACTTATTAGGCCGTAAAGTTGCCCGCAATAACGGCAAGTACATCGCTAACTTTTTAGATGAGATTCGCAATTTCATTGGTAGCATGCAAGCGGATCATGGTATTAAGCAAGCAACCCTTGACGCAGCTGCTACAGTTGAAGAATTAACAGATACTGTTCTGGCTAATATTGAGAAACGTAAAAGTGAGATCAATGGCTGCGCGGTTGACTATATGCACGCGGTTGGCTATTTGTGCTACTCGTATATGTTTGCCATGATGGTAGAAGCTGCTGATGGTAAAGAAGGTGATTTTTATACCAACAAAGCCAAACTTGCTGACTACTTCGTTGGTCGTATCCTACCGCGTATTGATGCTCACGCGCAGATGGTTAAAGCTGGTAGCGATCCTATGATGAACTTTGATCTTGATTATTTCAATGTAGATGTGAGCTAAACGCTCATCACTAAATTTCAATATTTGTAAAACATGATAAAAAGAACAGTCTCAAGGCTGTTCTTTTTTTGCCTGAGCTATTTTTGCTTGCAAGCTTTATTTTAAAATAACTGCTAACAAAATAATCAACCATTTATCTTGCATTATGATTAATATAACTCAAACAGTAGCACCGTTAAAATAATAGCAGCATTAACACCATAGTACCACTCAACCGTTATTATTATCAGATCAGTATAACTACCATAAAGGGTACGATGTGTCAGACATAAAACGCATTTTACAGCAGATTACCGCCTTGAGCGATGTACCGGATTCTTCAGTACTCAAGCGCTTGATTAATGAGCTGCGGGTAACAGACAACGCACCTAACCTTGCTAATAATAAGATACAAGAGCTTATCAATCTATTACGTCAGTATCCTGAGTATGGTCAGGGACTTGCTCACTTTATATTAAAACTTATCACGCAATCTCGCCAAATCGTACTTTATACTGATACCGGAATCATGTCAGATGAAGGTTTTTTTAGTGGCCTACGCCGCTTAATTGGTCATCGATTCCTACCTTTATTACCCCAAGAAGATTCAATGATTGAGCTGGTCAGCTGTTTGTTTGATCAACCGCAAGATGAGCGCTGGCTGGCAATGATTAGCAAAGATAACTGGGTAACCTTAGTTGGTTTGTTGAAAGTAACGGATAACCGCTTGGATTTGGTAGCGACAGCGAAGAACAATATATTAAACGCTATTGTCATCTTATCTTATCGGATCAGTGGCATTGGACTACATCCCGACTTGATAGAATCTTATCCGCAAATACTGAACTATTCAGCGTCGTTTGTCGCTCAAAATCAAGAAGCGGTTTTGTTCGTTAATCAGTACCGACAAGCCCATGAGCTTGATATGTTAACCGATGTTACGCCTGATTTTGAGGTAAATCCAGCACCACTGTTAGTCATGCTTGATCAGTGTGAAAACATCGTAGCTACTGTGCGCAAGCGTATTTATAAAACCGGTATCTCTATTCGTTTGACTAACATGATGCTGCGCCTCGATCAAAGCTTGCAGCGTATGCGCGTCTTAACTGAGCTGGTTGCTGATGATAATCAAAAGCGTGATTATGCCATTATTGAGCTGACACAAGCTTTGATCACTACCGCCAGTCATCGCTATAGCATCGGTTATTTAATCGATATCAATACCAAGCTCCTCTCACGCAAAGTAACTGAAAACGCAGGACGTGTCGGCGCACACTACATCAGCACCGACAAAGACGGCTATTTGAAAATGTTTAAAAAGGCTTCTATCGGTGGGTTTGTCATTGCCTTTATGGCGACTCTCAAGGTATCCGCTTACCATTTAGCTTTGGCGCCCATGGGCAAAGCCTTTGTAAACAGTATGATCTATGGATTGGGTTTTGTATTTATTCATATCATTCGCGGTACAGTAGCGACCAAACAGCCAGCCATGACCGCAGCCGCCATTGCCTCAACGATATCAGAGGGGCATGGCAAAAAATCACATCAATTAACCAAGTTATCAGAGCTAGTGGTGGATATTTTACGTACCCAATTTATCGCTATCGTAGGTAATGTCATGGTAGCCATTCCAGTTGCGCTATTTATCTCCTTTATTTGGCTACAATACACCGGTACGCACATGGTTGATGCTGCTAAAGCGGCAAGCCTATTACATGACCTCGACCCTTTTCGCTCGCTTGCTTTGCCTCATGCTGCTATCGCTGGCGTGTATCTGTTTTTGGCTGGTCTTATCGCTGGTTATTACGATAATTTGGCGGTTTATAATCATATTGGCGCGCGTATTTGTCGTCATAAGCTACTCAATTACTTGTTGCCAAAGGCATGGCTATTAAAACTAGGCGGCTTCATTGAAGCCAACCTTGGCGCTATTATGGGCAACTTCTTATTTGGAGTATTTTTGGGTAGCACGGCTACTGTCGGTTATATATTTGGACTACCCCTAGATATTCGTCACATCGCTTTTGCCTCAGCAAACCTAGCTCATGGACTGTTTAATCTGCCAGCACTGGAGATCAGTTGGAGTCTGGTTTTAGTCTCTATTCTTGGTGTAGCACTGATTGGTATGGTTAACTTGATGGTTAGCTTTTCACTGGCCTTATTCGTAGCTTTGCGCTCCAAAGAAGTGCGGTTCTTTGAATGGGGTCGACTGACTAGGCTTATTTTTAGCCATATTATTAGTCATCCCTCTGATTTTTTTTGGCCGCGGGAAAAACCGATGAAATATGCTCGCATCGATAGTCAAGGCCATATGATTTTTGAAGACTACTCAGCACAAAAAGGTAGCGAGCTGCTACCCAACAATTACGTGGTGCGGCGACTAGCAGATGTCAAAATATCATTAGAATCAAAACAAGCACACGCGAAGCGTAAGGAAGCGAGCACTGATATTCACTATGACAATAAACAAAATCATGACTCTTCTAACTTTGAGACCAGTGAAGGCACAAGTAGTCAAGAAAAACGTGCGACTCGAAAAACTGCGCCGAAGAAAGTTGTTCATACCGACCATAACTTAGAAAGCAAATCGAAAAATAAAAACTTTAACAACGCTTCACATACTCAAGACATTCAATACGATAAGGTCGCTAAAATATTAGCAGAAAACGACACTTCTACTGCTAACAAGGTTGATAACGATACAAATTCCGCCGGCAAAGCGGATATAGAGGCGAAAAACCCACTACCCAAACCTAATAAACCCCCTAAACTACCGTAAATATTGAGAATCAAATCTAAGGCGTAGCACAATGCGCACTTGAGGTCATGACCTCGCCATCACCCAGCCGATAAGCCAATAAATAATTGCCCCAGACGCAGCCCCCATCGAGCGCGCGTGCATGGGGTAGATTAACCTTACCTTTTAAAGCCGCCCAATGGCCAAACAATATCTTACGCTCACGCGGTACTTGCCATTCAAACCAAGGTAGAAAATCATCTGGCATCGCATCATCAAGACTTGAGGTAAAACTGAATTCTAATGTGCCATCTTGTTTACAAAGCCGCATACGCGTGAAATAGTTTGCAATGGCGCGTATTTTAGTAAAACCATTGATACCTTTATGCCAATCATCAGCCTTTTTACTATATAGATGCGGTAAGACCCGATCAAGCTGGTACAAACTACCCTTCAACTGGGTTTCTAATTGCTGAGCATACTGAGCAGCAGCATCGATCGACCAGTGCGGTGGAATGCCTGCATGTACCAAAACCGTATGTTCATCAGGATAAGCTAAAATGGGTTGTTGTCGTAACCATTCGAGTAGCTCTTCCTTATCCTCTGCAGCAAAAATCGGCGCGGTCTTATCTTTTTTCCTGATTTTAGTAGCCCCGCGCCATACTGCCAATAAATTAAGATCGTGATTACCCAAAACCGTTGCCGCGGCACCTTGTTCACACAGTGCTTTGACATCACGCAGAGTATTTAATGAATCTTCTCCGCGCGCAACCAAGTCTCCGGCAAACCACAGTTTGTCTTGAGTAGAATCAAAATCTAGGGTTTTAAGCAATTGTTGAAAAGCAGCATGGCAACCTTGCAGGTCACCGATGACGTATTGATGACGAAAACTCATAGTTCCTCAAAAATTATTTCATGAAGTGGTTAATATAAATAGTTATAAATGCTTACTAATAGAAAATAGCTTAGACCTCTAAACGCTTAGCCTGATTACTTAAGGCGACAAAATCGCTGACACTCAAAGTTTCTGGACGAGCTTGCGGGTCTATGTTACAAACTGCAAAATCATCCTCACTCAAGGTTGGCAATAGCGTTGACTTTTTAAAGATAGCGCGTAGGGTTTTGCGGCGATGATTAAACGTCTCCCGTACCACGATGGCAAAATAGGGCTCATCGTCTGCTATGATTGGTTTATCAACATATGGCGTCAAACGAAAAACAGCACTGGTCACTTTCGGCGGCGGGTTAAAGGCACCGCGCGGTACCGTTAATAGATAATCGGTCTCGCAATGATACTGTATGATAACCGACAGACGGCCGTAAGTTTTACTACCGACATCAGCTGTGATGCGCTCTACAACTTCTTTTTGTAGCATAAAATGCATATCTTGAATGACGTCAGCAAAGCTTAGCAGATGAAAAAGTATCGGCGTTGATATATTGTAAGGTAGGTTGCCGACTACGCGTAGCTTGCCACGCTCCGCGCTATAGAGGTCACGATAATCGATATCCATTGCGTTGGCTTTGATAATCGTAAAGTTAGGATGGCTATTGGCGCCGATACGAATACGTAGACTATCTGCTAAATCGCGATCCAGCTCAATTACCGTCATCGCCTCTACTTCGGCTAGCAAAGGCTCTGTAAGCGCGCCCATACCAGGGCCAATCTCTACCAAGTTATCATCACGTTCTAAATGAATACTATCGACTATCTGACGAATGATACTGTCGTCATGCAAGAAGTTTTGACCGAAGCGTTTACGCGGTTGATGTTTGACAGATTGCAGACTGGCCGTCAGAGCTTGGGCGTTAAAAGAGCTTTTTGACATAAGTAATTCTTAGTTAATTAAAATAAAAAATGGTATAAAATGCAAATAAGAGTAGCAAGAGTAAGTTACTTTATTATTTTCACTGCCTTTAGTTTTGACTTCTAATGTTTTGTTATTGGTGCAAATTATAACACAGCTTATAATAGGTGTAGTTTAGCGATAGCCTCATTATGCATTCATTGGCTAAACACTCAGCGCTTTGTCCGCCATCTCGTTTGCCATGACTAACGCTTGATAAAGACTGGTCGCACTAGCGCTGCCATGACCTGCCAAATCAAGCGCTGTACCATGATCAACAGAGGTGCGAATATAAGGCAGTCCTAAGGTTAGATTTACCGTATCGCCAAAACCATGCGATTTGAGTACCGGTAATCCTTGATCGTGATACATAGCAATTACCGCATCGCAGGTATTTAGGTGCCTAGGAGTAAATAGTGTATCGGCAGGCATCGCCTCTGAGATATCGACCCCTGCAGCGATAAATTCTTGTAATACAGGATTAATAACTTCAATCTCCTCTACTCCTAAATGCCCGCCTTCACCAGCATGCGGATTAAGACCACATACCAAGACACGCGGCCTCGTTAAACCAAATTTTTCGTGCATATCATCCAAGACAATTTGTACCGTTTGCCGCACATTTTTTTGAGTGATAGCAGCAGGCACGTCTTTGAGCGCCAAATGAGTGGTCACCAAAGCGACCTTCATAGCTTGGTTGGCTAGCATCATCACTACTTTGTCGCGGTCACTTTGCTGCATAAAAAATTCAGTATGACCGCTAAACTTGCTGCCATCCAATAGCTTTATGTTGGCATCAATAAGGGCTGATTTTTGCAAAGGTCCGGTGACAATAGCCGCAACCTTTTTGTTTATTGCCAACTGATGAGCTATCTGTAGTTGCTGCGCTACCATTACGGCATTATTGATGTCAATTTGACCAGCAGTTACTGGCGCACCGCAAGGAATATCTAACAAAATAAAGGTATCAGAGCTAGTTTGGTAGTGATCGGTATCGTCATTATCGAGAAGATAATGCGAAAGCTGTTCTACAAAACTATCATTATCATCAGGCACTATTGTAATCGTTTGCCATGCAGGGGAAGACGACATTACTCCAGTAGCGACTAGCTTATCTGCTCGCTTCTGCATGGCTTCGCTCTCGGCTGTCACCCAAACAGGACGTTTGAAATCTTGCAATTTGCCCGCGCTTGCCAGCAGTAACACTATATCCATACCGATGCCAGCAGGCTCACCTGTAGTTATTAAAAGGGGTAATCTTTGCATATTATTATCATCCTTGTATTATTTTAAGTAGCAGTCTTTATTAATTTTTTAATTGAATTATAATTTTTCGATAGCTTACTTGATCTAATACTTTTGTTTATACCAAGACCGATAAATGCACAGGTAGTCATCGAATCCAGTCTAAAAAAGCACATAATGTGTTAAACTTTCGCTTTTGATTGTAGCATCAATCCCCTCACAATTAAGGCATGTTTAAGTGTCTTTATGGTAGCGAGTGGCAACTGAGATATTGATTTTAAACTTTAGCTTTTGGACAAAAAACTAGGCACTCATGGCAGATACTGACAAAACCGATAACTTACTCAATCAACAGCCACCGCACAATATTGATATTGAAAAGGCGCTGCTGGCTTCTTTGATGAGTATTGAGGAGGCTTATGACAAGATTGCCGATATCGTCACCAAAGATGATTTTTACGCTGGACGCCATCAGCATATCTTCGCCGCTATTGCCCATTTAGCCGCGGTAAATGAGCCTTACGATACGGTTATGGTTCACGATTGGCTTGAAGCGCAAAAGCTGCTCAAAAGCGCAGGCGGTGATAGTTATTTGGCGGATATTCTAAGCCAAAGCCCAGCTACGTTATTTAACTTAACCGCCTATGCTCAGCGCGTCCGTGAGTTGTCAACTTTGCGCCAGCTCATTACCACTGGCAATGATATGCTGACATTGGCTTATAATCCAAAAGACCAGACCGTAAGCGACATCTTAGACAACGTTGAGGCCAAAATATTTAGCATCAACGAGCAGCATAATAAGCGCGCTGAGCAGCGTGGCCCTGTTGGTATTACTTCGGTATTGACCAATGTGATAGATAAGATCCAAGAGCTTAAATCCAATCCTGATGGCATGATTGGCCTGCAAACCCCTTTCGCTGAGCTCAATAATAAGACTCAGGGGTTACAAGCAGGGGATTTGGTCATCGTTGCGGCGCGGCCCTCTATGGGCAAGACCACTTTTGCGATGAATTTAGCAGAAGGCGTGTTATTTAATGAGGACTTGCCAGTAGTTGTTTTCTCGATGGAGATGCCAGCGGAATCTATCGTCATGCGTCTGCTGTCCTCATGGGGCGCGATTAATCAGACTCACTTGCGCTCAGGACAGATGAATGAAGATGAGTGGGCAAAAATGATGAATGCCATTCAGCATCTACAATCCAAACATCTGTATATTGATGATAGCACGGCGCTGCCGCCATCAGAGCTGCGCTCACGCTGTCGCCGTATCGCCAAAAATCACGATGGTAAACTTGGCGCGATCATCGTTGATTACTTGCAATTAATGAAAGTTCCTAACCTTGACGGCAACCGTGTTGGAGAGATATCTGAGATCTCCCGAAGTTTAAAAGCTTTGGCACGTGAGCTTGAATGTCCGGTTATCGCTTTATCGCAGCTAAACCGAAGCCTTGAGAATCGGCCTAATAAGCGCCCTATTATGTCTGACTTGCGCGAGTCAGGCGCTATTGAGCAGGATGCCGATTTGATTATGTTTATCTACCGTGATGAAGTTTATAACGAGAATTCAGACCATAAAGGCGTGGCTGAGGTGATTATTGGGAAGCAGCGTAACGGTCCTATTGGTACGATCCGACTGGCTTTTGAGGGTCAATTCACCCGCTTTACCAATTTAACGCCTGAATACTATCAAGGGGTTACTTTTGATGATGAATAGATAAATAATAGTTTGCCGCCATTCATTATTTTATCTTAAATTTTTCTTCATAGAAATAATTATCTACCGTTAACTATTTTATTACCAATTAAGAAGCTTCTATGCGTAAAGCCACTGTCACTATTAAACCTGCTGCACTCACTCACAATCTTATGCAGGTCAAAAAACGTACGCCGCATGCCAAAGTATTAGCAATGGTAAAAGCCAATGCTTATGGGCATGGTATTAAAGCCGTTCTGCCAGCGTTAAAACAAGCTGATGGTATTGGCGTTGCTAGTTTTACCGAAGCTTTGGAGGCACGCAATCTTGGTTGGAATAAAACTCTAGGATTAATTGAGGGAGTGTTTAATGCCAGCGAGTGGCAACAGGCTATCGATTATGATTGTAGCTGCGTAATCCATCATACCCCGCAGCTGGACTGGGCGCTGGCCAATGTACCTGACGCTACTAGCCCGGCGCGTACGGTATGGCTAAAATACAATACTGGTATGAACCGCTTAGGTTTTGATGATGAGAGTGTTATTCAAGCTGCAAAGCTTCTGTATGATGCAGGTTACCAGCTTGTTTTGACCACCCATTTTGCCAATGCCGATGACCGCAATCATCCTCTAAATACAGTCCAAATCCAGCGCTTTAGTAGTATGCTAGAGTACTTACGGGAGCATGTAAGCTCTGACATCAAAGGTTCTTTATGTAACTCAGCTGCCATTATAAACTTTCCAGAACACGCTTATGATTGGGTGCGTCCCGGCATTATGCTTTATGGCAGCTCGCCTGTGAATCATAAACGCGCTGATGAATTAAATCTACGCTCTGCCATGGACTTTAGCGCGCAAATTATGGCGCTACAAACTATAAAAGCTGGTGATGCGGTGGGTTATGGCAGCCGCTGGACAGCGCTACAAGACACCAAAGTGGCACTGGTTAGTATTGGCTATGGTGACGGTTATCCCCGCGTCGTCAGTGACGAGGCTTATGTTAGCGTCGTAGATAGCCGCGACGAGCAAAATTACCACTGTCCTATTCGCGGACGCGTGGCGATGGATATGCTAGTCATTGATCTCAGCGGCGTCCCTGAAGATATCGCACTTGATAGTGAAGTGATGCTATGGGGCACGGTGCCGCATGTAGATGAGGTGGCAGCTTATGCCGGTACCATTGGTTATGAGCTATTATGCCGCTTGAGTGCTCGTCCGCTACGAGTGCTTGCTTAAACCTTCTACTATGCCTAATAGATGAGGAGCACTCCTGTAATTTGGCGTTTACATTAAAGGTAATTACGCTATACTAAAAGTTTGCCATTATTTCACTGTTTTATTGACCGTATTCAAACGCTAGGATTGCTATGAGTGTGCGCCATTTTTTGACCTTATCTGATTTAACCAAGCTAGAGCTAGAGAATCTTATTAAACGTGCAAGCGAGCTACGCCGGATGCAGCATGCCGGCGAGGTTTATCAGCCTTTTATAGGGCGTACACTAGGCATGATTTTTGAAAAATCATCTACCCGTACACGCATCTCTTTTGAGACTGGTATGGGGCAGTTTGGCGGTAGTGCTATCTTTTTATCGCCCAGTGATACCCAGCTTGGGCGCGGTGAGCCATTAGAGGATTCAGCTCGCGTCATCTCCAGCATGGTCGATATCATTATGATTCGTACCTTTGAGCACGAAAAAGTTGAGACCTTTGCCCAGTATTCAAGCGTCCCTATCATTAATGCTCTAACCGATGACTTTCATCCCTGCCAGCTGCTCGCTGACATGCAAACCTTCTATGAGCATCGCGGTAGTATTGAAAATAAAATCGTCACTTGGGTCGGCGACGGCAATAATATGTGCGCCTCCTTTATGCAGGCAGCCAACCAGTTTGGTTTTGAGCTGCGGGTCGCTGCTCCTTATGGTTTTGAGCCTGATCCCAAACTATTAGAGCGTTTCTCGCACTGTGTCAGTTTGGTCGAAAATGTCGTCGACGCGGCTAAAGATGCCAGCTTAATTGTCACCGATGTTTGGGCAAGTATGGGACAAGAGTCTGAACAAAACACCCGCGCGCGCCGCTTTGCGCCTTATCAGGTCACGCCTTCATTGCTTGATAGAGCGGATCCTGAAGTTGTTTTTATGCACTGCCTGCCGGCTCATCGCGGTGAAGAGATCTCTTATGATATGCTTGATGATCCGCGTTCCGTAGTTTGGGATGAAGCTGAAAACCGCTTACATGCACAAAAAGCACTGATGGAGTTTTTACTAAAAGATAAAATTAAATTATCAGCGTAAAGTCTAACTATAGATTTAGAGGTTTGTAAAAAGTCTTTAGGGTGCGTTTCAGGCACCCTACTTCTCATTCAGACGCTAACGCTTTAGAGTCTCAACTCCATCATGTCCTGCCTTTAATAAAATATCGGCTTGATTGGCGGCAAAAATACCATTGCATACGACCCCAACGATATTATTAAGCTCTTTTTCAAGTGCGATAGGATTACTGACATCCAAATCATAAGTATCTAGGATCACGTTGCCATAATCGGTCACAAAGCCTTCACGGTATATAGGCTCTCCTCCCAGCTGCGCTAATTGCCGTGCCACATAAGATCGCGCTTGTGGTAGCACCTCGATCGGTACAGGAAAATTGCGGCCTAATATCTCTACGCTTTTGCTAGCATCAACCATACAGATAAAAGTATTGGACGCCGCTGCAACGATTTTTTCACGAGTTAACGCGCCGCCGCCGCCTTTGATCAGCTGTAGATGCTGATTGACTTCATCCGCGCCATCAATATAGATATCTAGCGTACCTGCAAAATTAAGATCGACAATATCAATCCCCAAAGCCTTGAGCTTATCTTCGGTCACTTGCGAGCTGGCAACCGCGCCAGCAAGACGAAATTTAGGCAGTAGCTCAATCAAACAATTGACGGTACTGCCCGTCCCTACTCCAAGTATCATATCGTCTTCAATGTACTGGAGCGCTGCTTTGGCAGCGGCTTGCTTTTGGGCGTGCTGATCGCTCATAGTAAGTCCTCGGCAGAGTTGATTTTGACAAGATAAGGATAAAATGCGCGGTTATTATAACTGATGTCAACTCAATAATGCCGAAAATAGTGCAAAAAATGCAATTGTATCTTGCACGATGAACAAAAACAGCATAGTCTAATCTATTTCTTTTTTTACCTTATTTAGGAGTCATTATGCTGTCACATTGGGTACGCGCCATTTTGCAAGCCACCGTTTATGACGTTGCCATCCAAACCCCACTTGAGCCTGCACCCAAGCTGACCCAGCGTTTTGCTAATGACATCCGTCTAAAACGCGAAGACTTACAACCGGTTTTTTCCTTTAAACTGCGTGGCGCTTATAACCGTATCAGCCAATTAAGTACTGAGCAAAAGGCGCGCGGCGTTATTTGCGCCTCAGCGGGTAATCATGCTCAAGGCGTTGCCTACTCTGCTCGTGAATTGATGCTGAACAACATTATTGTCATGCCGACCACTACGCCTGACATCAAAGTTAATGCGGTCAAAGCGCTTGGTGGTAATGTTGACTTGTATGGTGACAGCTTCGATGAGGCTAATCGCTACGCCATTGATCGCGCCGCGCGTGAAGGCTTGACCTTTATACCGCCCTATGACGACGAGCTGGTTATCGCTGGTCAGGGCACTATTGGGCTTGAAATCAGCCAGCAGTGGCGCAGCGTAGATTACGTGTTTGTAGCGGTAGGCGGTGGCGGTCTGATCTCAGGCATTGCTGCCTTTTTAGGAGAAGTCGCCCCGCATATCAAAGTCATTGCGGTAGAGCCAGTAGAATCAGCTTGCCTAAAAGCGGCGCTTGCAGCTGGCGAGCGCGTCAAACTTGAGCAAGTCGGCCTGTTCGTTGATGGGGTCGCTGTAGCGCAGATAGGTGAGCTGCCGTTTGAGGTGGTACGCACCCAAAAGAGTGACGGTTCAGGTCCTGTGGTTGAGCCTGAGGTAGTCACTTGTACTAATGATGAGGTCTGCGCTGCAGTGAAGGATATCTTTGAAGAAAACCGTAGCATCGTTGAGCCTGCAGGCGCGCTATCGGTTGCTGGCATGAAAAAGTATATCGATGCTAATAACTTACAAGGCAAAAACTGCGTGGGTATTATCTGCGGCGCTAACATGAACTTTGATCGTCTGCGTTATATCGCTGAGCGAACTGAGATTGGTGAGAAAAAAGAAGCTATCTTTGCCGTCACTATTCCTGAGCAAACCGGCGCATTTTTAAACTTTTGCCGTAGTTTGCATGGCCGCAATATCACTGAATTTAACTACCGGGCGGATAATCAATTATCGCCGGACTCTATGGAACCTGCTTCTATATTTGTAGGCATTGGTCTAAAAGAAGGCGATAAAGAGCGGCAAACCATCAGCAAACAGCTACAGAGTGATGGCTACGTGGCTTATGATTTAACTGATGATGATATTGCTAAATCTCATATCCGGCATCTGATTGGCGGGCATGCAAATGTCAAAAACGAACAACTATTAAAAGTAGCTTTTCCTGAGCGCCCTGGTGCGCTTTTAACCTTTTTAGAAAAACTGGGCAATGATTTTAATATCACTTTATTCCATTATCGCAACCACGGCGCCGCTGAAGGTCGTGTGCTTGTTGGCCTGCAAGCCTCTGAGAATAATTCACGTTTATTGCAAGATGCTCTGCTTGATATCGGTTATGAGTGCACCATGCTTAATGACAATATCGGTTATCAGCTATTTTTAAAGTAGTTGTTTTTGGAATGATTGGCTTTTAATTGGCAAATAAATCACCATTTATGTGTTATCTCATTGTTGTTAAAGTATTTTTGAAGATTAATCAAAGAGGTTTTAATGAGCAAACACAATAAGAACCATAACCAGCCGAGCCACAGTCAACCTGATGCTGAGCGTATGCGTATCGATAAATGGCTGTGGGCGGCGCGATTCTATCGAACGCGTACCCTTGCTAAAGAAGCTATAGAGAGTGGCCGTGTGCACTATGCTGGTAGCCGTGTAAAGACCAGTAAAGAGGTTACTGTGGGGGACGAGCTACAAATTCGTCAGGGTTCTGCGACGGCGATGACTGAAAAGACTGTCATTGTAGAATCATTAACCGCCCAGCGTGGCAATGCAACAGCAGCGCAAGTCTTGTACTCAGAAACTAAGGAGAGCCTGAGTCGCCGGGCTTACTATGCAGAGCAGCGCAAATTGGCTAATCTGGCGCGTCCCGACAACAA
The DNA here is from genome assembly GCF_055699795.1 of Psychrobacter sp. M4. Taxonomy (NCBI): domain Bacteria; kingdom Pseudomonadati; phylum Pseudomonadota; class Gammaproteobacteria; order Moraxellales; family Moraxellaceae; genus Psychrobacter; species Psychrobacter sp. M4. The sequence goes on from NZ_CM146740.1 coordinate 1,902,528, forward strand.
ACCCAATAAGAAACAGCGCCGCGATTTACAACGTTTCAAAGACAATCAAGACTAGATAGTTATAATCAGTCTACTTTAAAATCGATACAATTGCGATATCAGCGTATCAACTTTACTTTGAACTAAATTATTTTGAACTAAATATAGTCACGAATCATTACTGATTCTATTGATTGCTACTCATTTGCTTACATACGCTCGCTCTTGCCATTTATCGTATTAACGGTTAGGCTGGACGCTGATTAATTTACCTTGTCATGTGCTTATAAACTGCCCTAACGAGGCGATAATTTATAGCATCTGTTTTATAATAAGTGGTCATAAAAAGGTCATATTATGCTGATTAAAGATTCTACTCCCTCCTCTGTATTAATAGTATGTTTAGGCAATATTTGCAGATCACCGACTGCTGAGGAGATTTTTCGTCAACAAGCTGCCATTGCTGGTCTTGATATTAAGATAGATTCTGCAGGCACTGGCGATTGGAATATAGGTAATACTCCCGATAAGCGCTCGCAGCGTCATGCCAAATCTCATGGCTATAACATTAGTAAGTTGGTTGCCCGCCAAGTGAACGCCGATGATTTTCGTAATTTTGATCTGATACTGGCAATGGACACGCAAAACCTAGCAGATCTACAGCGCATAAAAGATAGTATTACTGACTCAGATCAGAGCCTAGCTGCGCTGGCATTATTTAGTGAAGAAGATCCAACCTACGGCGGTGATGATGTACCAGATCCGTATCAAGGGGATGAAGATGATTTTGAAGAGGTCATCAAGCGCATTGAATCAAGCGCACAAGCTTGGATTGAAAGCTGGAAAACCAATTAAATACTAAAGATTAGTTTTGATAGTATTTATTATTTTAAAGGTTGTCTTATGACTGCAGCGTTATCCTCTACTTGTGGTACTCAATATCAGCACTCACACAATTTATCTGCCGCCAACACTATGGCGCTTGCTTGTACAGCTGATAGCGTAGTTACTTTAACCAATGAAGCACAGCTTGAGGCTTTTATGGCAACTACGCAGGAGTCGCAGCCGTTATTTGTTTTATCAGGTGGTAGTAATGTACTGCTGCCAGACCAGCTACATGCTACGGTACTACGGCCAAAAATGCTCGGCATTACTGTCACTGCACAGACACCAGATTATGTTGATATCGAAGTTATGGCAGGTGAAGATTGGCATGATTTAGTGGTATATACGGTCGATCAAGGCTGGTATGGCCTCGAGAACTTAGCACTAATTCCAGGATTGACGGGAGCGGCTCCCGTACAAAATATTGGCGCTTATGGAGTACAACTAGAGGATCGTTTGCAGTATGTTCGCGCTTATCACCTGCCCAGTCAGACTTGGCACCATTTAGATGCTGCTGATTGTCAGTTTGGCTATCGAGATAGTATTTTTAAGCGTACGCCCAATACTTGGCTTATTAGCCGCGTAGGTTTGCGTCTACATACCGATGCAACCCATGTTTTAGCCAGTTACGGCGATGTACAAACGGTAGCTCATACTTATGCTAAGCAGCAAGAACGCACACAAATTACGCCTGCTGATGTGATGCAAGCAATTATTGATATCCGTCAGCAAAAGCTTCCTGATCCCAAAAGGCTGCCTAATTGCGGTAGCTTTTTTCAAAATCCTATTATCAGTCGAAACCAGTTTATATTATTGCAAGCCAGCTATCCTAATATCGTTGGCTACCCTATGCCGGAGTCAACGGTTAAAGTGGCGGCAGGCTGGCTGATAGAGCAAGCCGGACTAAAAGGCGGCGGGGTCGAGCCTATCATTACTCATCAAAAGCAAGCTCTGGTACTGACTAATCATCGTCCTTATCTGGCAACTCAAGCTGACGTAGCAGCGGCGCAAGATTATATTATAAGCTGTATTTATGAAAAATTTGCTATCACCTTAGTACGAGAGCCTGTTTGGGTGAATGCTAGTGGTAAGATCGGACACGGCGAGTATGAAGTCTAAACGGCGGTTATCGAAGCAGCTGTGGTCAAAACGCTTATGGAAGTACTATTTGCGTTCAGCTGAGCGTACCCTTAAAGTATTTCGTATTATTAATATTACCTTTTTACTCGGCGCAACAGTCGTTATTTTAGTTCTCTTAAGTCTATTTACGCCGCTCTTTTCTCGTAGTGTCATCTACATTATGCAGCATTTGCCCCTACCCGTACTACCAGAGGATGCTGTGAGTTTGCCACCATCTGCATATGTGGTACTTGGCGGCGGCCTGACCAATGATAATAATAACCACATTATTCTCAACGACTATAGCCTCAAGCGCATTCGTACTGCGGCAACAGCTTATCATGATCATCCTCTACCCATTATCTTAAGCGGTGCTGAAGCACCTTGGCTTGGTCAGTGGCTTATTGAACATGGTATCGATGAACCTATTAGCGAAAACGCTAGTATGAACACTTGTGAGAATGCACGATTTACCGCCAAACGGGTGGCTTTGTCCCATGTTTATCTGATTACAGACGGCTACCATATGGCACGTGCTCGGCGCCAATTTGCTTTAAACGGCATTAACAGCACCCCTATTAGGGCGCCTTTGCCAGTCAATAGGGATTGGACAGAGCCTGCACAAAACTTAATCCATTCAAGGCGAGCGGTATATGAGATAGCCGCGTATCTGCGTGATGTACTACGTCCACAAAAAGACTGTCGCCGGGCAGAAGATATGAGCACCGAGCAGTTGCTAACGCCGCGGGGCAAGGCCATTAACACCTCCTCTAATTAGAAAACATCATCTAACTACATATGCTACCGTTTGCCTATCTCTGATTTGTTTGGTTAAATTTATGATAGTAAAGCCACACACTTTCACCTATAGAGGTCATTTATTGTCCTCATAATGAGCGTATAATACTCTTAAGAAACGTTAGTACAGAGGTCTGCCATGCTCAGTATATTTTTACTCATTCCATTAAGTTTGATGCTGTTTGTGGTGGCTATATGGGCGGTGCGTTACGCTGTCAAATCTAATCAGTTTGAAGACTTAGACAACGCCTCCCAGCGCATTATCTTAGATGACAGACAAGAGCGTCGGCAGGTACTGCAAGCTCATGAGCACGCAAACTCTGATATTGAGGCTGATAAGATAGCTACTGACCAAGCAATAACAGATGATGCATCGATAGATGACATTAGAAGAGATGAAGATCAGAAAGTAAGCCGTAGAGATGATAATAAGCGCTAGCGAATTTTACAGATTATTAGGAGCTCTTTTTCTATGACCGTAGCCTTACTCGTTGCCGCATTATTAATGGGTTTTTTTGGTTCACCGCACTGCTTAGGTATGTGTGGCGGCTTAGTTGCAGCCTTTGGTTTGTCTATGCAAGACGTCAGTCCTGCCAAACGTCGTGGCCTGATTGCAACTTATCATGTTGGTCGTCTACTCAGCTACGCTTCGCTAGGATTAATTGCAGGTCTAATCGGCACCACGGTGTTAGCGCCCTTTATGGTAGGCAATAGTCTGCCGCGTATATTGCTAGGCTTAGTACTGGTGTTTGTCGGTATGGCCATGCTGGGACTACCTTTTTTGAATAAGCTTGAACGTGTAGGTATGCGCTTTTGGCAAGCTTTGGCGCCCCTGCGCAAAAAAGTATTTCCCCTAAATACTTATCCGCGTGCATTAGCGGCAGGTCTATTGTGGGGGTTTTTACCCTGCGGCTTGGTTTATGGCGCGCTGCTCATTGCTATTGTTGCCCATGATCCTTTAAGTGGTGCTGCGCTGATGTTCGTTTTCGGTTTAGGCACTATCCCGATGTTGGTTGCCACCCATAATACTGTAAGCTGGCTTCGCAATCAGATTGGGCGTTTGCGTCTACGACAGATGAATGGTGCTATCATGATGATATCAGGGCTGGCCGTTATTGCCGTCCCTATAGTTATGGCTAATATGCATAGTGATCATAATGGCGATGCCCAGATGGATCATAGTAGTCATACTGCAATGCCAGCTGAAACGAGTGAACACCTCGGACATGATATGGCGACGATGTCTGATGAAGCTCAATAAGGCCTATTAAAAATAGCGCTTAGTCATAAGCCAGCGCTAACGATATAGCAGCAGTGTAAAGAGTCCTAAATATTACCTATAACATTACAAATAGCTTATGGCTCATTCTTTTACGATCTAGGTCTATTTGATTTAACCTCTACTCCTGCCACTGCTCAAGACTAAATTTAGTATCCAAGTGTTTCTCTAATGCCGGTATATTAAACGCATCATCTTCGCTCACAAAGCTGATACTAATGCCAGTTTGTCCGGCCCGTCCCGTGCGACCAATACGATGCACATAGTCATCGGGCTGATCAGGCAAAGTATAATTGACCACATGGCTGACATCATCAACGTGAATACCGCGGCCTGCGACGTCAGTTGCCACCAATACTGAAGCTTGACCGTCTTTAAAACGTTGCAAGTATTTTTCACGTTTTTGCTGAATCACATCACCCGACAACATAACGACCTTGTGGTTTTGACGCAGCTTATGATAAAGGCGTTTAACCTGATCTTTACGATTGGCAAAGACGATCACCTTTTCAGCTTCAGTATCAGCAATGATACGCTTAAGCGCTGCTAGTTTTTGCTCCTCTGTCAGCAGGTAAAAATGCTGATCCACCAAATCGCTGGTCTTGTGTTCAGGTTCAATCTCAACAAACTGCGGCTCATGCAGCCAGCGGTAAGCTAGATTCATAACATCTTGATTAAAAGTGGCAGAAAACAATAAACTTTGGCGATCAGTATTGGGCGGCATACGTCCCACTAGGCGTTTGATATCAGGGATAAAACCCATATCAAGCATACGATCTGCTTCATCGAGTACTAACACCTCCACCCGATCGAGATAAACTTTACCCTTTTGCATAAGATCAATTAAACGTCCCGGTGTGGCAATCAAAATATCGACATAGTGACGTTCAAGCTCATGCAGCTGAGTATCATAACTAGTACCACCCATAATGCAGACACTATGCAATGAAGTATACTTAGTCAGTGCTATACAATCATCAAAGATCTGCTGAGCAAGCTCGCGGGTTGGCGCCATGACTACAGCGCGAGGCTCGCTCAAATAGCGCTCTTCATCAGCATCAAAAGGTCGTTTAAGTAGAGCCTCCATAATAGTAATTAAAAAAGTCGCAGTCTTCCCAGTACCTGTTTGAGCTTGTCCGATAGCATCTTGATTGGCAAGGGTATACGGTAATATTTGCGCTTGAATAGGGGTTAGTTCAGTAAAACCTAGATCACTAATAGCCTGCAACGTGGGTTTTGAGAGGGGCAAGTCAGCGAATATGGTAAAGTTACTCAAAAAATTATCCTTGTAGATTGGCTAGTTATAAAGTATTAGCTTATTTTAATGGGTTTGATGATTACACAAATTGGTACATAAAAGTAATATATACAAGTAGAAGAGATAAATACTAATAACTATAAGATATAACAAAACTTTTAAATTTTTAGGCTTTAAATTATGTTCTTTAAATTATAGTTTTTAAAGCAAAAAGCCAAGCTTATCCTTGGTTTACCCAAAACGTTGCGATAAATCTAACGCGGGTTACCTTAGATAAGCTTGGCTTAAAATATATCAATAGTTAGCAGTAGCTAGATTATCATAATGATAGTAAATGGTTTTATTACTCTTCTACCTTTCTAACTTCTTCAGCTTGTAAACCTTTTTGACCTTCAACTACGCTGAATTCAACTTTTTCTCCATCTTTTAAAGATCGATACCCATCGCCTTGAATCGCACGGAAGTGGACAAAGATATCTTCGCCACTATTACGTTGAATGAAACCAAAGCCCTTTGAGTCATTAAACCACTTAACAATACCTTGCTCACGATCTGACATAATATTCTTCCTAGAAAGTACGCTTAGACCCAGCTTCCTTGACAACATTGCATATAAGTAAGGTCTAAGATTTTAAAGTTAGCATTTAAATCATTGATCTTAGCGAAAAAAGATTTATTTGCCATAGCAATAAGGTTGCAATAGTCTCTACTTAAAAATATCATAGCACGGGTTTTTAGTAACATAAAGTTATTTGACATGATTTTTACTATTTAAAGAGCTTTTCTATGTAATTTTTTACTACGCTTCTAAAAAAAAGTTATGATACAGTTTTACTATGCTTATAAAGAGGCGCATGAAGCCAATTTATTAAGATTTAAACATATTACTTTTAGGTAAAGTACCGCCCTGACATTACTAGGAAACTTATGAGACTATCTTCTCAGTCATCATCAGAGCCCATAATATTTAACGATATGGGCAAAGATAACACAAGAAACGATACTAGCGCAGAGAACAAAGCTTCAAGAACGTCTGCTTTGCTAACCCACAAGCTATTATTAATCAATGGTGTAAATCTTAACCTTTTAGGAAAGCGCGAGCCTAATATTTATGGTTATACGACACTGGACGATATAGAGGCACGTTTAAAAGAACGCGCTGCCAACTATGATATTGAGCTTATCTGCGTACAATCTAATCATGAAGGCTCGCTAATTGATAGCATTCAATATTATGGTCTACTGGCTGATGCTCAATCACAAGTAGATGCTATTATTATTAATCCAGCAGCTTTTACTCATACCTCAGTAGCCTTACGCGACGCCTTGCTGGCGACCCAAAAGCCCTTTATTGAAGTGCATTTATCAAATGTCCATGCTCGCGAAACCTTTCGGCAACACTCTTATCTAAGCGATGTAGCAGTTGGCGTGATATCTGGTTTGGGTCATTTAGGGTATCAGATGGCACTTGATTACTGGTTGGTTAATAAGTACCAAATGAACCTAAAAAACCAATAGAATGTATCGTTCAATATTGTTAACTTAAGCTGGTTAAATAGTCGTATTTTAACTAAAATAGTGTTTAGTTAAAATAGCAGCTAAAAACCAATTCGATCTACGGTGATATGAATGGCAAAATCGTCCGGAAAACGCTTTATGAAACTTGCTGGTATGACTGCAAGCATCGCAGGCAAAGCTGCTAAAAATTCACTAAAGCATCTCTCTAGTGACGAGGAAAAACGTTTGCAAGCACGCTCAGAGATGATGCAAGACGTTGGGGTGCAAATCGCTGAAACACTTGGTGAGATGAAAGGCGCGGTTATGAAAGTGGGACAAATCGCCTCACAGTACAAAGATGTGTTTCCGCCAGAGGTCGCAGCCGCACTTGAGAAGCTACAAAAAGATGCGCCGCCGATGCCCTACTCGCAGATAAAAACGCAAGTGGAGCGTGAACTCAAAGCACCGATTGAAGAGCTATTTACAGCATTTGAGGAAACACCGTTTGCTGCCGCTTCCATCGGACAGGTGCACAAAGCCACGCTACCCTCTGGTCAAAAAGTAGTAGTGAAAGTGCAATACCCTGATGTCGATGAAAACTGTGATAGCGATTTAAAACAAGTTCGGATGGCACTCAAAATTGCTGGTGTACTCAATATGAGTCGTGAGCTGCAGGACAAGCTATTTAATGAGATTCGTCAAAGCTTACAAGATGAGCTTGATTATATTAAAGAGGCCAATAACCTAAGAGTATTTGGGTCATTTCATGCTAACGATGAAGGCCTTATCATCCCTAAAGTTATTGGTAGTCATACCTCCAAACGCGTCTTGACTTTGACTGAGGAGATGGGGGAAACCTTAACCGTTGCTGCTACTTGGGACAATGAGGTTAAGCAAAAAATTGCTGAGCGCCTGTTTCATTTCACCGCAGGTCAGCTGTTTGGCTTATACCGTATGCATTGTGATCCGCACCCCGGTAACTTTGCCTTTCGCACTGATGGTAGCGTAGTTGCCTATGATTTTGGCGGTATTCGTAGTTATAGCGATAGCGAAGTGCAGTTGTTTCGTAGGTTTGCTCAGCACGCGCTAAAGAGTGACGTAACTGCGCTTGAGCAAGACTTAATTGCCCTCGACATTCGCCGTGAAGACGATAAACAGGTACCTGGAGAGTTTTATGAGAAATGGTTAGAGATTGGCCTAAAACCCTTATCGGTTTCTCCATATCACGAAGGTGATTTTGACTTTGCTAGTAGTCAGGTGCACCATGAAGCCATCGCACAGATGCGCACCTCGTTAAAATATTTTGGACAGTTTCAGCCCTCTGCCACCACGATGATGCTCGATCGTACCGTATCAGGACAGTATTGGAATTTGGTAAATCTAGGCGTTGAGATAGATTTGTCGCCACTGGTTGATGAGTATATAACCGTATCAAAACATTAAAAAATTACTATATATGTAGAGCATGTCCACAGCGATCACAGAACGTCGCCCCGACAGCGTGGCCAAATTTACCGCAGTTGGGACAGGCTATAGGGTTTAGTTGCGGGCGCATGTTACGCGCAAGCTCAGCAGTAAAAATACCTGTTGGCACCGCAATAATGGAGTAACCCGTTATCATCACCATGGATGCAATCGCTTGTCCGATTGGCGTTTTTGGTGACATATCGCCATAACCGGTTGTAGTTACTGTTACTACCGCCCAATAAATAGACACCGGAATGCTAGTAAAACCGTTCTCTGGTCCTTCAACTACATAAATAATCGAACCAAAAATAGTGACTAGTAGCACCAGCGATAAGAAGAAGACAGTAATTTTTTGTTGACTGGTTTTAAGCGCAGAGGCCAAAAAACCCGCTTGCTGCATGTAGGCTTTGAGCTTGAGTACACGAAACACACGCAAGATACGTAGAATACGTATCACCAGTAGATACTGTACCCCGCCGAAGAACAAACTTATATAGCTTGGCAATACGGATAGTAAGTCGACTATACCAAAAAAACTAAAAGCGTAACGTAGACGATTGGGCGCTGAAAATAGTCTTAAAGCGTACTCGATAGTAAATAAAAGAGTAAAAAACCACTCAGCATAAAAAAACAAAGTGCCATATTGCAAGCGCATATAGAGCACGCTATCAAGCATTACAACGGCCACGCTGGTCAAGATTGCAATCAATAATACAATATCAAAGAGCTTACCTAAGCGCGTGTCTGTGCCTTCAATAATGACATGAATGCGGTTACGTAGGTGAGTAATAGCTTCAGTAGTTGGTTGCTTCATAGAATCAGTGGCTTCACAAAATCAAGAGCTTGGTAGCGCCCTACAATCTAAAGTGGTGTAAATAGGATTGATTAGTCAAAATATATAAAGGTGGTTTATAATGTGGTCCACTCAAAACGGTTATCATGACATAGTAGTTGCCACAGTGTAGCAAAAAAAGACTTCTAACAACATATAAATTGCTAAGGATATAATATGGCAGGTCATTCAAAATGGGCCAATATTAAACATCGTAAAGCCCGTCAAGATGCCGTAAAAGGCAAGGTATTCACTAAAATTATCCGTGAGATCGTCTCAGCAACCAAGCAAGGAGATCCTGATCCCGATAAGAATCCGCGTCTGCGTGCAGCTATCGAAAAGGCCTTGTCAGTCAACATGACTAAAGACACGATTAATCGGGCAGTCGATCGCGGGGCTGGTGGCGGTGACAATGACAATATGGAAGAGATCAGCTATGAAGGCTATGGTATTGGCGGTGTCGCCGTATTGGTCCAGACAATGACTGATAATGTCAATCGTACCGTCAGTGAGGTACGTCACGCTTTTACCAAACATGATGGTAATTTAGGGACATCAGGATCAGTCGCCTATCTCTTTAATAAACGCGGCGAGATCAGCTTCAACGATGTCAGCTTAGAAGATGAGGTTATGCTGGCAGCATTGGATGCTGGCGCTGTAGACATTGAAAACGATGGCGAGACGCTAGTTGTGATTACTGAGGTGGATAATTTTGGTCAAGTTCAAGATGCTTTAAATAAAGCGGGTTTGAGCTCTGACAACGCTGAGGTCACTATGGCGCCCTCCACTATCGCTGAGATTAATAATATTGATGATGCCCAAAAAGTGATGAAAATGATCGATATGTTAGAGGATATAGATGACGTACAAGAGGTTTATAGCAATGTACATTTTTCGGATGAAGTTATAGCTCAGCTCGAGGAGTAGCTCGGTCTTTAATTAAATTTAACTGCAAAAAAGCCAAACGTTAATTGTAGCGTTTGGCTTTTTTATATAACTAGACACTACCTTCATACCCTACATTTACCCCCTTCAAGCGCTAACAAGTACTCTTTTTTATCAAGCCCGCCAGTATAACCGCCAAGCTTACCATCACTAGCGATTACACGGTGGCAAGGAATAATGAGGCTAAATGGGTTTTTACCATTAGCGTTCGCTACCGCGCGAAAGCCTTTAGGATTGTCGATGCGGCGAGCTAAATCAGCATAGCTTATCGTCTCGCCGTGGTTGATATCTTGCAATGCTCGCCATACCTTTTGCTGAAACTCAGTTCCTAGTGATAAATCTAACGGCAAGTCAAAATCTTTGCGCTGCTCTTGCGCGTACTCATTGATCTGATTGATCGTCTCTATTAATACAGCCTGAGCAGGGTCATTTATGCTTAGGCTATTTTTGTCAATAAATTTAAAATCACTATTATCTAATTTATAACGTTTTTTAAGCTTGGCAAATGATTTTGAGTCCGTCCACCATTGATCTTTAGATAGCCAACTTACCTCAGCAAGCTTGGGCTCATCTTCAATAGTGTTACCAGTATCGGTTTGCTTAGCCATCAAAACTAAGATGTAAGTTTGTAAGTTCGTCATGGTCACTAGCATCATTATTACTCCTTAGTTTCAAATAAGAATGTGTCAAATGTACAAAACCCTATTCTTTATCATCAGTCTCAAACAATGCCGCCACAAACTGCTTGGGACTAAAGGCACGCAAATCATCAATCGTCTCGCCAACGCCGATATAGCGAATAGGTACATCAGTGGTTTCAGCAATATTAAAGACTACCCCACCCTTTGCCGTACCATCGAGTTTAGTGATCGTAATACCGGTTAAGGGTACCACTTTGTTAAACAGCTCAACCTGATTTATCGCATTTTGGCCGGTGCCAGCATCAAGCACAATCATACCTTCATGGGGCGCACTTGGGTCAGCCTTACGCATCACGCGCACCACCTTTTCAAGCTCTGCCATAAGATAGGCTTTATTCTGCAAGCGTCCTGCGGTATCAGCGATCAATACATCGATATTTTTGGCTTTAGCTGACTGCATGGCATCAAAGATCACCGAAGCACTATCTGAGCCATGTCCTTGGGCAACAACGGGTATGTTATTGCGCTCACCCCAAATTTGTAGCTGTTCGGTGGCAGCGGCGCGAAACGTATCGCCAGCTGCTAACATGACTGACTTGCCTTCCCCTTGTAGACGTTTGGCAAGCTTACCAATGGTAGTTGTTTTGCCGACGCCATTGACCCCAACGACTAAAATTACAAACGGCTTTTTGCTGGTATCGATTACCAGTGGTGCAACTTTTGGGGTCAAAATATCTACCAGCTCACTTTGTAGCGCTTTGTATAGTGCATGAGCATAAATAAGATCACCGCGCGCCGTCTGTTCAGTCAAACTTTTGATGATACGATTGGTCGCATTGACGCCGATGTCAGCCACCAATAATTGATCTTCAACCTCTTCTAATAACTCATCGTCGATCTCTTTACCACCGATAAGGATGCTTACCATGCCCTCAGCTAGGTTTTTTCGTGATTTACTCAGTCCGCTCTTCATGCGGTTGAACCAACTGCCTTTTTGGCGACCTTTTGGTTCTAAATCCTGATCTTGCTGATCTAAATCCTTAGGTAGCTCTGCACTTTTAGCACCGCTACTCTTGCCCAACTGCTCTTGCAAAGGCATAGTAGGCACAAGCGTAGAAGCTGGTTTTACGTTATGATCACTAATAGGTACTGTTGATGTTTTTTGCGTCTCAGGCGTTACAATTGGCGCGCCTAAAGCGGTATGCTCATCAGCAAGCTTGACACTAGAGTCAGGTTTAGCCTCAGGCTCATCAGCGATAGTGACTGATTGCACTGGTAGACTGGGTAAGGTAATATCATCGTCATCTAAGTCATCAAGGCTACCATCAAGATTGATGACGACGCGGTTGGCATTGTTTGGATTGTTCATACGTTTGCCCCAAAAATTATCAAGATTAGAGTCAGAGTCGACTACATAGTTATATAGTAATCATGCTCCACTATTATTAGAATCAAAGAAAATATTAGAATGAAATATAAATAATAGGTTAGTTTAGCATAGTTCAGCTACTGCTCAGTGTTGTCTATAATAGGAAATAGTAAAGCATGGCCAAGCTGCAAGAAAGTTAAGCTTAAGATTTAGACACAAAAAACTGACTCTGCTAGGCGCAAATTTAGCTACTGCTTATTCATACTTACCGATGCTTGTCTGCTTTAAGCAATTATTTGACTATTTGCATTTTTTAGTCACTATCTAGGAATAACCATGCCATCTCAAGTACTATTGAATCTACTAAATAATATGAGTTCAATAAAGCCAAAGAGTCCATCAAGCAGTAGCGAACTGAGCAATCAGTTAAGCTTTAAGCACTCATTTATCTCCCAAAAAGCCAAAGTGCTAAAATTATTTTTTGTTTTAGGGATTTTGTCATTTTCAGTGGGAGGCTGCGCTACTTTGCAGGCGCTTGAACCAACGGCTGTACTGATTTCCGATATAAAAGATATTTTATAATAGTTATGGTTCAAATAACTGCGCTCATTACTATAAATTAGGAATGTTTATGTCATCAATACCATCAACTTGTGTCAACAAAGCATCTATAACAAACGCCTCTACGCTTTCCTTTGCCTGGAGCATCGGAATCATTATGGCTATAGCCATACTAGCGTTAGCAAGCGTAGGCTGTAGTACGACGCAAGAATTTAAGCCAACCGCTAGTGTCATCGTTGGTGGACACAAATCAATCTAACACGCGCTATTATCTATCACTCCCTATCTTATAAGTAGAAAGTCTATGCCTTCGTTTTTATCCTTGCCTGCCATTGCTATACCAGCTAGCTCGTCATACTATCTAAAACAACCGATACTACGTATAGCATGCGCCGTCGCTTTGGCAGCTACTCTTGCCGCTTGTCAAAGTACGCCTACAAACCAAACCGCACCTGCTATTACCTCTTCTAATATAGCGTCAATCGTAAAACCCTCAGATTCAGACAATGAATCATCGACGCTAGCGATAGATTTATCAAATCGTCATGAATATCAGTTGCAAAATGGTCTGAAAATTATCGTCAAAGAAGACCACCGAGCGCCAGTCGTCATGACTCAGATTTGGTATCGTGTTGGCTCAGCGGATGAACCTGTGAACAAAGGCGGTATCTCGCACCTGCTTGAGCATATGATGTTTAAAGGTACCACTAACGTCTCAAGCGATGATTATGAGCGCTTGATTGCTAAATTTGGTGGCGTCAATAATGCTTTTACCAGTTACGATTATACCGGTTATTATGAGCTATTCCCTGCCAATCGTCTGGCATTGGCGCTTGAGCTTGAAGCGGATCGCATGACCAATTTGATATTCGATGAGTCAGAATTTGCCAAAGAACATCAAGTGGTTATGGAGGAGCGTCGTCAACGCACTGATGATAATCCATTAGCAAAAGCTTATGAGTCGTTTCGGCTATTAGCTTTGCCCGATAGCCCCAAAGGCGAATCAGTTATAGGCCCTATGCAGGAGCTTGAGTCTATCGAATTAGAGGAATTAAAGGACTGGTATAGGACTTGGTATGCACCCAACAACGCAACGCTTGTTATTGTCGGTGACGTTGAACCACAAGAAGCCTTGGCACAAGTTAAACGCTACTTTGGCGATCTAAAGCCTAGCACTACCTTGCCCAAACGGCCTGCCGTCAATCAAGCAGGGTTTCGCGGTTATCAGCAAGTTGAGTCAGAGCAAGCAGTAGAGGTGCCCGTACTGCTGATGGGATATAATGTGCCAAGCTTACTGACGGTTGCCGATAGCAATGAAAATCAAGCTTATGCCTTATCGCTGGCCCAAGATGTCTTAGATGGGGGCTTATCCGCGCGCCTAGAGCGCAGACTGGTACGCGAGCAAGGTTTACTGACCGCTGTTGGCACCTCTTATGACCTGCTAGATCGCGGCGATGGGCTGTTCTTAATTCAGGCAACCCCGCGTGAAGGCGTAAGCTTGGCGGCCGCGCAGCAAGCGATTATAGCTGAGATTGACAAGCTAGCAGCTGAACCTATCAATCCCGATGAAATCAGCCGTGCCAAAACCAACACCGTGACAGGTCTAGTCTACGCTCAAGACAGTATGGCAGGTCAGGCTCGCATTATTGGCTCCCTACAATCTATCGGCCTTGATGATAGATTGCTAGCAGCCTTGCCATCCAAGCTTGATGACATAAGCGCGGCTGACATTCAAAACGCAAGCAAAAAATATTTGGTAAAAGATAATCTAACTGCTATGTATATCGTACCGCCCAAAGATAAGTCTGAAGCTGATACTACAGTAAACTCTGAAGAGAGGCCTTAATAGCCAACTTTTGGTAGACTATATAGCATTTAAAATAGAGTTATAGTTAATCCTGAATAAAACTGGCACACTCTATGTCGTGTGCGGCTAATATTAATTTCGCGCAGCCTCTGTCTGCGTAGGCACAGCACGCAAGGGAAATTAATATCAGCCGCACTGTACCTATTTTAAAGTGTGTTAACTATATTTGTAAGCTAAGTTTTTAAAATAACCGATTCTTTTGTCAAAGACCATTTACGTTAAGAAGAAACATATGACTCCTAAAAAATCAACAATTAATCTAAGAGTTGGCGTACTATTAGGGTTGGCAGTACTTGTCTCCCCTGTTTATGCAGAATTGGCGGGCGCGGAGGACTACCGTGACTCTACAGCGGCTATCGATACTAGTGCTCCAATCAAAGCATTATCAAAGCTAACTAGCATCGATAATGCCAAACCCTTGAAGGTGACAGTACCTACTATTGAACATTTTACCACTGCAGCTGGTGTGCCAGTGTCTTTTGTGCAAGCGAGCACCCTGCCTATTGTCGATATTGATCTGCGTTTTAATGCTGGTAGCGCCCGCGATGGCAACATACGTACGCAAGGTTTTGGTATCGCCAGTATGACCGCCACCATGCTTACCCAAGGCACTGAAAGCTTAGCTGAAGACGACTTTACTCGTGCGGTGGAGACCTTGGGAATTAATCTTAATAGCAGCGCCTATAAAGATATGTTTATCGTCTCTCTGCGTAGTTTATCTGATGATGAGCATCTGCTACCTGCTATTGATCTAATGACGCAGATGCTCACTGAAGCTACCTTTGATCCTCAAATTCTTGCCCGTAATAAAGCGCGTCTATTGGTGGGCTTACAGCAGCAAAAGCAGGACCCAAGTAGCCTTGCCAGTCTCGCTTTTGATAAAGCTTTATACGGCTCTCACCCTTATGCACACCCCTCTTCAGGTACGCTTGAGAGCGTCCCCAGTATTGAGCAAAAAGACTTAACTGCTTTTCAAAAGCGCTACCTAGTCGCAGACAATGCCACCCTTGCAATGACAGGTAATCTGACTTTAGCGCAAGCAAAAGCGCTGGCTGAGGGCATCACTAGCGATTTACCTAAAGGCTCTGCTGCAGCTACTTTACCTGAGCCCAAACCGCTTACCCAAACCGAGCATATTCATATCCCTTTTCCAAGTACGCAAACCACAGTCTTGATGGGACAACTGGGTAGTAAGCGAGCTACCGATCCCAAAGAGCAGCAACAGCAAACCAACTTTGCTGTTGGTAACGAGGTATTGGCAGGCGGAGATTTCAATGCTCGCTTGATGACTGAAATTCGACAAAATCTAGGTTACACTTACGGCATCTCAGGTGCAATGAATCCAATGCTCACCCGAGGCCCTTATCAAATCGGCTTCTCAACACGTAATGATAAAGCTCGTATGGCTATCGATGCAAGTTTGGCTGTAATTGACGATACTTTAGATAACGGCATCACTAAAGATGAGATGGCGCTTACGACTGACAACATGAAGAATAGTTTTCCAATGAGTTTCGCTAGCAATGCTGGCATCAATGGTCTACTTGGAATGATGAATTTTTATAAATTACCAGATGACTATTTAACCAATTATATGAGCCGTATCGACGATGTGTCTTTACCTGCGGTCAACCAAACGCTGCGCGATACGCTTGATCCAGATAAGTTTTTGATTGTAACCGTTGGGCAAGACAACCCTTGGCAAACACCAGCTTCTAAGGCTAACTAGCTTTTTATAATCGACGTTTAATCTATGATTGTTATTGACACGTCGTAGTTTAAACGCTTAGGTTTATACGCGACGCCATCATAGGTCAAGCGAATCACGTGCTTATCATAAGAGGCAACTCGGTATTTACCGTTAGCAAAGTTATGGATAGTAGGGACAATTAATAAAGCTTCTATTTGAGAGCTATCGAGATCGACAGTGATCTGTTGTCCGGCGTCGGGATATAAAAAATAATCGCAGTAATTATCAACCATGACCTCATTCTTACGTTTAATGGTACTACTGCCAATATCTTTTTGCACAAGTTTAGGACAAATATCTTTACGCTCAGCTGCCAATCTTGCGTAGGTGTTTTTGATATTGCATTCAATGTCATCAGCTTCCTGCTTAGCAGATGGGGACGCTGTATCTGTCGCTACTGACGTAGAATTTTCAGAACTACAAGCGCTGATACTTAAAAAAGAGACAAGATATACAAGGAATATTAGTGGCATCATTAAAGTGAGTTTTAACCTTCGAGCAGTCATATGGTGAGACTTAAACTTATACACACTATTATCAAACCAAAATCCTTTGTAAATCTATTTGTATGTAATATTACCATTTTATTTTTTATCTTTTATTCAGTACAACTTTAGCTCTAACCCTAAATTTGATATCAGTAACGACAAGATGAGCTACTGCTAGCGTGGTTAAAGCCCCATTTGCGGTAACCTTGCGTATCTAAATGTATAGCTCCCGTTGAATACAGCCCCAATCCAAAATTATAAGATTGACCTTGATACTGCCAAAACTGGCACAGACTATCTTGTAGATTACTGAGCATCCATAAATTATTACTATACTCTGGGACCCAGATATCTATAGCACTGGCGGTCATATGCTTACTGTTTCTTGCACCCCCCGCACAGGCATTAAGGCTAGGACTACGATATACAGAGCGTATTTGGCTGCTTGCAGGCAAGATACCTTGACTCTTTAACTGGCTATAAAGTCGTAAAGTAGGGACGATATTTGACCATAGCTCCTGCGGTGGTAACTGATAGGGCTCATAGCCACATTGATTCCAGCTACGGGCGGTAGACAAAAGCTCTTCGAGTGGTGGAACGTTTTGAACACCAACTTGTGAGTTCAAGTAACGTTGATAATTAGCAATCTCTTGTGCTCGGTAACTGCTGCTGTTGGCCCACGAATTAAAGTCCATATTCGCAAACTGATTATAGGTGTTATCGACTGTACTATATCTAGAGGAGTAAGTAGGACTATTATAGGAAGGAGTATTTTGATTTGGGCGACGCACGCTAACGCTTTTATTCTCTTCTATCGATAGTTTGGCATCAAAATTGTACTCGCGCTGCTTTTGTTCGATTAAACCTTGTATACTATCACCGCCCAAACTATTACTGCTATTGTCATTTGTTCTGATAGAAGGGCTGATGTAGGCATTGCTATGACGAACTTGAATACGTCTCTCGCTACTATCATTCAAAATGGCGGCATAGCTGGCGCTAGTACTGGCAAAAATAACAAGAGCAAATGTAGGTTTTATCATTGATATCATATAGTACGATAACATTGTAGAATGGCAATAGTTTTTTTGGTGGCTGGATGTATTATCTTGTTCAATGGATAAACTATGTTGAAAGCTTTGACTTCTATTGTTTACATGAGCCATAGGTATTATTACCACTAAAAATATTTAACGATACTACCAAATTTTAGGTAGTCAAGCTAAACTATTACTACCTGTATCGACTGATAATTTTATTATTAACATTTATCATCACTGTATTCAATTATAGAGTTACATTATTACTATTACATCAATTTGTTTCTTTTTATTGAATTTTAGTTGTATTATTGTATCTTAATTAGTTCAATTCATCAATGTTCTAAGACTATTTAATGATACTTAGTTTTTCTATAGCAAACCTTATATAGTTTTTAATTTTATTAATGATCAACGGTATTTTGCTTGAACTTTTTCATGTTTGATTACAGTATCCTATTATAGTCCCATCGCCTATGTCTTTTAATCCTCAGTACCGATTCTCTCGTCAAAGTCATCATTTCAGTCAGCAGTATGAACGCACACTATGGCAGCGTATTCATATAGACCCTTGGTTGACTGTCCTTCTATTAACTATCTGTTGCATTGGTTTGACGATTTTATATAGTGCTTCAACCCAAGACGTTAGCATGGTTGTGCGGCAAGTAGTTAGTTATGGGGTCGCCTTTACTGCCATGTTTATTATGGCGCAAGTACCGCCTAATATATATCGTACGTTTACCCCTGTATTTTATGTGTTGGGATTAATACTATTGGTACTAGTCGATATTATTGGCGAAGTACGCATGGGCGCGCAGCGCTGGATCAATTTACCAGGATTTGGTAGTGTGCAACCATCGGAGTTTATGAAGCTTGGCATGCCCATGATGTGCGCCTGGTTTTTATCTAAACGTGATCTGCCCCCTTCATTTTCAAGTGTATTAATAACACTAGGTATTATCGTAGTACCAGTATTATTAATTGCTAAAGAGCCGGATCTTGGTACGTCTCTACTTGTAGCTGCCAGTGGGCTCTTCGTATTGTTTTTAGCTGGATTATCATGGTGGATGATCTTCGGTGCCATAGCTTTAGCAGTACCTTTTGTGACCTTTGCTTGGCATTTTTTATTACATGACTATCAAAGGACAAGGGTACTAACGCTTTTCAACCCTGAAGGCGATGCTCAAGGAGCAGGCTGGAACATTATCCAGTCCAAAACAGCGATTGGTTCTGGTGGTTTATCGGGTAAAGGCTATCTTGATGGTACCCAATCCCATCTACATTTTTTGCCTGAAGGTCATACTGACTTTATCATTGCTGCTTTTTCAGAGGAGTTTGGTTTACTCGGGGTAATACTTCTCATGTCAATATATGCTTGTCTATTAGTCCGAGCACTATATATTGCCTTCACTAATCCTGACATTTATAGTCGTTTATTAGCAGGCGCTATAGCTATGTCGTTCTTTGTATACATCTTTGTCAACGTCGGTATGGTAGGTGGTATTCTGCCTGTCGTCGGTGTCCCTTTGCCTTTCATCAGTTACGGCGGTACTGCCATTGTAACGTTAATGGCAGGATTTGGACTTTTAATGTCTATTCATACGCATAAAGTAAACGCATAGACGTGCGGTCTTGTCGCTCGTTTATGGTCAAGCCATAGCCTACTATAGCTGATGTCAAACTTAGGCTACAAATTAGTATTAGGACATTACTGGTATGGTTTTTGCTTATCTACTGTACCTACGCTCATCTACTGTATCTACGTAGTTTTAGCGTGACCAAAATTCATACTATTAATCCTGTAGCGTTTTTATAAAAGATAAACTATATTTAGAGAAAAACTATAAAAAATAAATAAGCGTATTACTCTGATAAAAAATACTTTAATACTCTTACGTTAAAAATTTCTAGATTAAATTGTTTTAATGGTGTATAAGTTTTTCGCTATATTTTCCAGTAAATTTATATATTTGGTATATCGAATATATAGAGAGATTCTATTATTTTTACCGTAAATTTAATAAAAATACAAAAATAATTTTTATCTTTTTACCTCACCAGTATTACTGCGAAAACAATGAAAGGCTATGTTTATCTTTCTAAACTGTTGTTATTGTTACTATAATATGTAGATACTTTCTTAATTAACTTATTATACTAGCAACTATTGTTAACTATTACGCTCATATTTTAGGACTTGTTTTTTATAAAATTTTGCGCTACTCTACTTTCTACTGGTTTTTGATACACAAAGTGTACAGAGCTACTAATAAACTTTTCACTTGGTTATATTTTAGTTGTAGCTAATCCGTATAGTAGGCGTTTAAGATTTTATAGGTTTAATTAAAAGACGGCTTTAATATTTGTAGCTTGTTTTTCAGTAGTCAACCTTTTAGATGGCAAACTACTATTTTATGCGTATTAATTATTAAATGAGAAATCAATTATATTTTAAGTCCTGTACTACCTTTCTAATATTATATAGTCCTTTGATAATAGTAACTAGTTTAAACTTAAATATGAATTGACTGGCATGCATGTAAACAAAGACTTGTGACTAGGTTTTAATATAAGCTATAGAGGTATTTATGAATAAGCGTTTATCTGGTTTACTTACTCTGTCAATGTGTGTGTTTGCTGGTTCTACAGTAGCAACTCAAGCAAATGCAGTCGATGCTCAAACCTCTCTTACTACTTTCTCCCAAGATAATGCCTCCCATATTGATCGTGTACTTGGTGAGCTTACCCGACAACACGACAACGCTTCAAACTTAGTCAAATCTGCCCGCCAACCTACATCATTAGCATTAAATAGCTCGTTGCTTACGAGTACCGATGATAGCAGCGAAGTGACTAACGATGAAGATGTGTTAGAACGTCTAACAGCAGTCGCCTCTAATTCTGTTAGTAAGTTTAAACAGAGTGGTTTGGCTTCGTGGTATGGTCGTAAATTTCATGGCCGCAAGACCGCTAGCGGTGATACTTTTGACATGAACGCTCTAACCGCTGCTCATCGCTCATTGCCACTGAATTGTTATGTAAAAGTCACCAATAAAACCAATGGTAAAAGTGTGGTGGTAAAAGTCAATGATCGTGGCCCCTTTCATGGCAACCGAGTATTAGACTTATCCTATGGCGCTGCCAAACAGTTAGGTATTACTAACAAAGGCGTTGGTAACGTTTCTATTGAACGTGTTTCAGGGCCATAATTCTAGACGCTGCATTAAAAATAATATTCTCAGTGTTAAACATGATAGCTTCAATATAAAAAGGTGTCAGACTCATATAAGTTTGGCACCTTTTTTAGTGAATATCTATTTTAGTAAGTATTTAAAACTATATCTCAAATGCTTTTTCGATGGCATCGTCTAGGCGCTCTACAGCTATTACGCTAATACCTTTAAACTGTGCTGAGGTACTAGCAGGAGCGTTCGCTTTGGGGATGATGGCATGAGTAAATCCATGCTTCATAGCCTCTTTTAGCCGCTCTTGCCCGTTAGGGACAGGACGTATCTCCCCTGACAACCCTACTTCACCAAACACAGCTAATGATGAAGGCAGCGCTTTTTCTTTGATACTAGAGGCGCAGGCCAGTAGCACTGCCAGATCAGAACCTGTCTCTATTACTTTTACGCCGCCCACCACATTGACATAAACATCCTGCCCGCTAGTATGGATGCCGCCATGCCGATGCATAACGGCTAGCAGCATCGATAATCGCTGAAAATCAAGCCCTAAGGCCATCCGCCTTGGCTGCCCTTGAGAATCATCTACGAGCGCTTGTACTTCAACCAGAAGTGGACGTGTGCCTTCTCGGCTGACCATAACTACTGAACCGGCAACGGGCTTATCATAGCGGCTCAAAAAAATAGCTGAGGGATTGGCAACTTCTTTAAGACCCATATCTGTCATACCAAAGATACCTAGCTCATTGACCGCGCCAAAACGGTTTTTTACCGCGCGAATCATACGAAAGCGCGAGTCAGACTGACCCTCAAAGTAGAGCACGGTATCAACCATATGCTCAAGTACTCTTGGACCTGCCAATGTACCTTCTTTGGTCACATGACCCACTAAAAATAGCGCGGTACCTGTCTGTTTGGCATAGCGGGTTAAAATAGCAGCCGACTCGCGAATTTGACTGACCCCGCCCGGTGCTGAATTTATGGCATCGGTATAAATAGTTTGGATAGAGTCAATGATCGCTATAGCTGGCTGCTCTTGAGTAAGGGCGGCGCAAATAGTTTCAACATTGGTTTCGGCCAGTACTCGCAAGCGATCAGCGGGTAAATCTAAGCGTTTGGCACGCATCGCTACTTGCGCGAGCGACTCCTCACCTGTCACATATAGCGCGCTGCCTGCTAGCGAATCTGCGCGCGCCATATTGGTCGCTGTTTGCAAAAGAATAGTGGACTTACCAATACCTGGATCGCCGCCGATAAGCACTACAGAACCTGCTACCAAACCGCCGCCCAACACGCGATCAAACTCGCTGATTCCGGTTGGCATACGCGCATCTAAAGTCACACTGACCGCATTTAGCGGCATAACTGCACTATGTGTCCCTGAATAGTTCCCGGCTGGTGCATTAGCGCTTACGCTGCGCGGTGTACCGCCGCGATTGGCTGTGGGCTTAGAGGTGCTTTTATTATGATGGGGCATGCTGACATTAGGAGCTTCAACCAAGCTATTCCATTCGCCACAATCAGAACATTGTCCCGACCATTTACCAAAGTGAGCAGCGCAGTGCTGGCAGACATAGCTGCTTTTATTTTTTGCCATCGTGTATAGGCCTTCTTTGAGTAGCAGATAAAGAAAAAATAATTAGAGTTACAAAGAATAACGAGCTACCGTTGACACGGTCAGCTCATAAAATGATTAGGATAGGTAAAGTATTTTGTTAAACCAGTTGTTTTGATTGATACAGATAAGAATAGAGCTATAAGAAGGTGTTTAAGCTTGAAAATCCTTACCCAAATAGACAGATTTTACTAAATCATTGTTTAGAATATCTTGTGCCGTGCCATCAGCGATAATAGCGCCCTCTGAGACGATATAAGCTTTCTCGCAAATGGCTAGCGTATCTCGAACGTTATGATCAGTAATTAACACTCCGATACCACGATTCTTGAGGGTCATAATGACCTCTTTTATATCGCTTACCGAGATAGGATCTACGCCAGCAAAAGGCTCGTCTAACAATATAAACTTAGGATCAGCCGCTAAAGCGCGTGCAATCTCACAGCGGCGACGCTCGCCGCCTGAGACACTCATGCCTAGCGATTTTCGCACATGTTCTAGATGGAACTCACCGATCAGTTTTTCAAGCTCCTGGCCTTGTTCAGTGCTCGTTAATTCTTTACGGGTTTGTAAAATAGCTAAAATATTATCTTCAATGGATAGCTTACGAAAGATAGACGCTTCTTGCGGCAAATATCCGATACCAGCGCGGGCACGCTCATGCATAGCATATTTTGATAAGTCCATTTTACCTAAAGTAACCCGGCCTTTATCCATATTAACCAGACCAACTACCATGTAAAAACTGGTTGTTTTACCAGCGCCGTTAGGTCCTAATAAGCCTACGACTTGACCTTGCTCAACAGAAAATGAGACATCTTTTACTACCCAGCGCTTGCCATAACGTTTACCTAGATTTTGCATAACTAGGCGCACAGCAGGGCTCACTGGCGACCGCTGATCAGTGTTTCTATACTCGCTCATAACTTACTCAGACTATTATATAACATGAAGACAGGTACCAGCTTTAAAGACAAGTTTGATGAATCTTGACACATTTAGAACTTAGATAAATAAACGCTCAGTTAGCGTATACCACTTTGATTGGTATTACTGCTAGGCGGCAGTATCAGCTCAACCCGCTGGCTGCTTCCCGCAGTTGCCTCAACATCACCTGCCTTTAGACTATAACGTATGACATTACCAGCAAAGCTAGCGCCATTTTGGGTCAATTTAGCATTACCTTTTAGCGTAATAATGCCATTTACTGCGTTGTACTCAATCTCGTTAGCTTGTCCTTTCGCTAAGCCTTTTTCTTGAGTAACCACTTGCTGCATAGTCGCAGGACGTCCTGTTGCAACAGCAGAATTAATACTGCGCTGCGGTGACAAATTAACGGTTATATTATCAGCGGTAAGCTTGAGCGTACCCTGCGTAATAATGACATTGCCGGAGTAACTGGTAACCCCAGTACGCTCGCTATAGGTAGCCTTATCTGCTAAAAGTTTGATCTCTTGATTGGCATCTGAGGGTAATGCTTGGCTATATAAAGGCAGCATGAATAGCACAGCGATCGGTAACGCACGCCGTTTACTTAGGTAGCGCTGCGCTTTAAAATGCTTGGCAGACAACAATTTAGATTTCATACGCCGTTACTCTTTTTATAGTTGATTATTAATAGGTACCACAAACTTTTAAACTATCAGGTAGTATCCACACAAAAGATTAAAACAAAGCTTGATCTTGACGCTCAGCTGGTGTGAATGAAACGGCAACTTGCCCAAACTCATATTCCCCCGTTTCAAGATTGGCTATCATGTTTGAGGCCTCAAAACGGTTCATACCTTGTACCACCTTGACAGCTTCATCACTATAGACTTGTCTAGATTTAGTGTTACCCTTTAAGGTCTGACCAGTCACTTGAATAGGTTCTTTATCTGAATTACTAGTACTATTTGTACCGCTCTCCTCTGCGTCCACGGTATCCTCGCTAACAAGAGTAAAACCTCCTGATAAGCTCAGCTCGCCCGTCTGCTGATTAATGGTAGCACTACCAGCTTGGATTCGATAACGCAGCTCAGCGGATGGCTCCCAGTTCATAGTAATACCAGACATCTCATCTAGATTGGTTTCAGGATTATGAGTTAGTGATTCGGCGTTAAGCTCGTACTCTGTTTCACCTTGCTCATTGGTCTGTACCGCCTGAATATCTGTAGCCTCGTAATCAACTTCTGAAGCCTCTATATTGACAGGTGGCGATATCTTACCTTGTTGCTGAAAGAACCACCCTGCAATACCGGCAATAATTAAAGCCAAGACGATTAGTATCCGAGTATTCACGACAAGTTATCCTGAGATGATTCATCAAGCGTATAGCGAGCAATAAAATCCTGATAATGACCGTGACCTTTTAAGATAAGATCACATACCTCACGTACCGCGCCCATGCCCCCGCTACGAGTCGTCACCATATCACTGCGATTGATAACCTCTGTATGAGCGTTGGGTACAGTAGCAGCAAAACCAACCGTTTGCATGGCCTTAATATCCGGTAGATCATCACCCATATAAGCACAGTCAGCCGCGCTGATATTTAGCTTTGGATCAAGTGTTAACAGCAGCTCATTTAAAGCGATCAACTTATCATCACGGCCTTGTACGACATAATCAATGCCTATCTCAACCGCACGTTTGTCCACCATAGGACTACTACGGCCAGTAATAATAGCCGTCAGGATACCATAACGCGCCAAGGACTTAATCCCTATACCGTCTTGTACTGAAAAGGCTTTGGTCTCAGTACCAGTAGCATCATAGATAATCTGACCGTTGGATAAAATACCATCAACATCTAAAATAAGCATTTTAACTTGACCAGCTTTTTTGATTAAGTCTTGCATAATGTATCTCTTATAAAGTCTTTTATTAAAGCATGAAGCGCGTATAACGTAAAGTTAAGTGTTTATTTTACGCCTGCTTGCAGCAAGTCATGTACCGTAATGATAGCATCTAAGCGCTCTTGTTCGTCTATTACCAATAACTGACTGATCGCATTTTCATTCATGACGCTAAGGGCATCTGAGGCACGCATGGTTTTGCTGACTTGACGTGGGTTGCTGGTCATTACCTCATGCATGGGTGTTGCAAGATCGATTCCTCTTTCTAACCCACGGCGTAAGTCGCCATCAGTAAACACTCCTACAACCTTTTGTTCATCGTCAACCACCACCGTCATACCCAATCGTCCCGCAGACATAATAAATAGGGCCTCTTGTAGCGGCGCTCGTTGATCAATAATAGGCAAGCTCTCAGATTCGCTATGCATAAGATCCTCAACCCGCGTTAGTAGCTGACGACCAAGCGCGCCGGCAGGATGGGATAAAGCAAAATCTTCTGAGGTAAAATTACGAGCATGTACCAAGGCAACGGCTAATGCATCCCCCAGCGCTAAAGTAGCGGTAGTACTAGAGGTGGGGGCAAGGTTCAATGGACAAGCCTCCTTTGACTTACCTAGTGTCAGTATGATATCGGCGGCGCGAGGCAACATGCCGCGTTGGTCACGACTGATGCTAATCAGCGGAATGCCTAACCGCTTTACTACTGGCAAGAGAGTCTTAATCTCATCTGATTCGCCAGAGTTTGAAATAGCTAGCAGCACATCACCTTTGACTAACATGCCTAGATCACCATGACCTGCCTCTCCTGGATGCATAAAAAATGCAGGGGTGCCAGTGGAGGCAAAAGTAGCTGCTATCTTACGACCGATCAGCCCTGACTTACCCATACCTGTCACGACCACTCGTCCCTTACACGCCAAAATAATATCGCAAGCCTTAGCAAATCGATCATCTATTTGTTCGGTTAGCAGTGCTAATGCCGCCTTTTCAGTATTAATAGCATCGATAGCATGGCTTATATGTTGATCGTAAGTTTGCTTGCTTGCGCAGTTATTCATGGTCTAACCCGTTACTAGTAATTTAACAATGGCGTATTTTACTATATTGTGATCAATATTAGAAATGCAGCTAAAAACAATGTTGATAAAAACATAGCAAAATCTTCTTAACTTATACAAAAAAAACCCACTTAAAAGCAGGTCTTTTCGTTGGCAAATACGTAGATAATTAGCTTTTATAACCGTCTTAATTAGCTGTTGTCGTCATTACCAAAGTCTTCATCTGATTTGGCACTGGATACGTCATTCTCTGCTGGGGTCTCAAGACCACGATCTTGACCTAAGCCTCCACGCTCAAAACCACGATCCTGACCTAAGCTTCCACGCTCAAAACCCCGGTCTTGACCCTGACCAAAACCGCCACGATTGAAACCGCTACGATTGGAGGCAAAACCGCGTTCTTCAAAGCCACTACCCGTATTACTACCGCGCTCAAAACTAGGGTTTGCGCCTTGATAACCAGCTGCCCCTGGGTTCTGTATAGCGCTGCCTGAAGCTGCTGTAGTTGTCGTACCCCGTGGATTGCGCGCTGGTACTACTGTTGAGATAGCATGTTTATAAACCATCTGACTGACTGTATTTTTAAGTAAAACAACATATTGATCAAATGACTCAATCTGGCCTTGGAGTTTGATACCGTTGACCAAAAAAATAGAAACAGGAATGCGATCTTTGCGCAGTGAGTTTAAGAACGGATCTTGTAATGTTTGTCCCTTTGACATAAAAACTCTCCTAATTATTATATTTTGAATGTTAGTTATTATAAGTGCTTATTTAATTATAATGGTTAAAAAAAGATACAATAATAAATTTTATTCATAAAATGTATTTAAATAAGCACTGATGGTTTCTTGAGTTATGTGACTCTGAAAAAGTACGGTTTTCTTGTAAATATTTCAGTAACTACTTGTTTGTACAGTGCTTTTAATAAATACTACCTAATAGTAACAAAGATAACCGATGTTTGCTTTCTTACCATTTAGTATCAAAATTGATATTAAATTATAACAGTTATTTTGCTTGTAGCTTAGATATTATTACCATTTATTATTGAACAATAGCTTGCCATACCTTTGTTATCTCTTATTACCTGAACGTTAGCGCAGATAATTACCAGCTTGCCTCATTGTTGTCAATGATGATATTACAATTTTGTTACTCTTTTCATCTTCAGCGGGGTCGCTATTTAGATTTTGTAATTGAACTAATTTACGTAGCCAAGTGTACTGTCTTTTTGCAAGTTGTCTTGTGGCATATAAAGCTTTGTTTTGCATTTCTTGACAAGCCATACTACTCGTTACCTCTGGATTAGCACAATCAAAAGTATTATAAAATAGTTCTTTATCCAGATGCGGTTGATCGAAAACAGGATGATTGGTTTGCACCAAATACTCTAATACTTGCCGATAACCGACGCAGCGCATTGATGGCATACTAGGCGTTAAAGCATAGTTATTGAGTAAATAAATAACCTCTGTAACCAGCCCCTCCTCCCACATGATATCCAAACGCTGAGCAATACGCTTATGCAGCCAAGTGCGCTCAGGTATCACTGCCAGTGCATGCCACTGCTGGTCTGGATTGTTAGCTAAAGCTTGCTTAGGTTGCTGTTGCCAATCACTTATCGGTATTTTAGTTTGCAAATAAACTTCAATAGCACGCGTGATACGCTGAGTGTCAGTAGGCTTTAGACGTTTATGACTAATAGGATCAACTCCGGCTAGATACTGGTACAACGCTTCAATACCGTCGTTTTGTCGCCACTGCTCTACTTGTTTACGTACGCTCTCATCACTATCAGGAACAGGGGATAATCCATCGAGTAGCGCCATGTAATACATCATCGTACCGCCAACCAGTAACGGTATTTTATGGCTTTGGTGACAGCGATCGATGAGCAGGGCTACGTCGTTGACGAACTGAGCTACACTATAAGTTTGAGTAGGATCAATAATATTAACTAAATGATGGGGATAACGCTCAAGCTCAGCAGCTGACGGTTTGGCTGTCCCGATATTCATATCGCGGTATATTAGTGCCGAGTCTACTGATATCAGCTCATAGCGCCCCGTATCATATAGCTCATAGGCAAGTGCAGTCTTACCACTGGCCGTTGGCGCCATCAAGCATACCACACTGTTATCAGGCAGCTTTTGAGACAATTTTTTTGATAAAACATGAGAGGACATACGATTACCTTGGTAAGTCATATAATTAGCAGATTATATAAATAGATTAGCTAGTTTGAGACGACAATATTGATACCACTAAAGCTGGCGTATCTACAGTCCCTATTGCTTGCTTAGTTACTAGCGCCCCAATATCAGTTGTGAACGCTAGCAAATCCTGCGTCGACATCTGCGCGGCATAGCGACTTAACTGCTCATTAAACTGTCTGGCATCAGCTGGTATTTCGTTGTTAAAGGTATTTGACTCAAACAATGAGTCTAGATTCAACTGCCAAGCCTTTGCGCTCACAAGTAGTAATTTATTTCCATAATAAAGCAACAGCCATGGCAATGAGTCCGTCTCACTTTCGGGTCTTACACCTAACTCGTGGCTATTTGAGGACTGGTTGCTTGCCAAATTATTTTTAAAAGAGGTATGTTCAGAATGGCTATGTTCAGGCAAACTCCTGACTGGTAGCTGACTAATAACGTCTAAACAATAAGGTAGAGCTAGAAGATCATCTGTCTCAGACGCCTCAATAGTATTGGTTAAACCTGTACGATTAGTACTACCTTTATTTGTGGCTACTTGCTTATCGCTAAAATTTAAATCAGCTTGTAGTGACTGCTCTAAATCCTCCCGAGTAATCGTCTTCGAGTATTGATAGTCGTGCTTTGGCGCTTGCACTTGCGGCAATAAAGACGACGTTTTCAAAAAACTATTGGAAGCATCAACTTTAATATTATGATTTAATTTTCGCGGCACAAAGACTTCTTTGTTTGAAGAGTCGGGCTTATCTAGCGCTTTAAGTTTAAGGCGAATACTATGACTTAGATGCGCTATGATGTTGTTCAGCGGACTAATCTTAATGCGCTGTTTGGTAGGATGGACGTTGATATTGAGCCAGTGAGAAGGTAGATTGAAGTACAACGCGTAACCGAGACCTTTAAAATTAGCGCTTTGTGCCAGCTGGCGCAGCTGATTACTAACAATGGGTTCTTTTATCAGACGCCCATTAATATAAAGCAGTTTTGGTAGCGCGTCTTGCTGATCATTTATTGGCCACAGCCAACCGCTAATACTAGCTTTATTGCCTAGACTTTGTTCAGTGGCAGCTTTGGTAGAGTGCTGCAAAAGGCTGGATAAATCTACTGTCACCGCTATAGCGCGATCATTTAGTACTACACCTAGCGCCTGCTCAAGACGTGCCAAAGGTAAAAGTGGCAAATGACTATCACTACCATCTAAACTACTGGCCGTATTTAAGTTATTAGTAGCATGAGTCAGCGTACCCGATAAAGATAAACGCTTTTTATTATCATGATAAAGGCTTAGCGCTACATCAGCGCGCGCTAAAGCGACCTCACAAACGATAGTTTCAATGTGACCGAATTCGGTAGCAATAGACTTAAGATTGCCGCGTCGAGCTGGCACGTTGAAGTATAAGTCCTTTACTGTCACCGTTGTTCCGCGCTTATGGACGACAGGCACCAAAGTCGGCGTCTGAGCCAGAATGCCTGCAACCTGTAACTGGCGACCAATACCGCTATCATCGTGACTGCTAGTCAGTGTCAACCGAGAGACTGCAGCCGTCGCAGCCAATGCTTCACCGCGAAACCCCAAAGTTTCAATACCATGCAAGTTAGCCACGTCGGCAACTTTGCTGGTCGCATGGCGGGTAATCGCCATTACCATATCATCAGGATGAATACCGCTACCATTATCAGTCACTTCAATCATACCCATACCACCTTGCGTAATACGCACTTCAACACGGGTAGCACCAGCATCAATAGCGTTCTCAAGCAATTCTTTCACTACTGCAGCAGGGCGCGTCACTACCTCACCTGCTGCTAATTGATTGATCAGCAGCGGCGATAACTTTTTGATGCGAGTCTTAAGATAATCATCTGACATTAATGGGTTTTATATGTTGCATACTCTTGTATATTTTGTAGATAGTAGATCAAGTCTATATGTTAGAGAAAATCTAGGTAAGTTTTTGGGTCGCAACTACACTTTTATTAGCGATAAATCTAGACCCTGAGCCTGGCCTACTTTTGAGAGCTGCAGCTCTACTTGGCGTGAATCATCAACGCCTTGGGTGATATCAATAAATAAAGTTGGCGGCGGTAAATAACTGTCTGCTCGGCTTGGCCACTCTATAATAACCAGCGCATTTGGATCATCGAGGTACTCATCAAAACCTATGAGCGACAATTCCTCAGGATCTTCTATGCGGTATAAATCCGTATGATAGACCAGCTTATTGGGCTTATTATCTTGCTCAATACTATAAGGTTCAATCAAAGTATAAGTTGGGCTTTTTACTGCACCTTTATGACCGATGGCTTGTAGCCAATAACGTGTCAAAGTCGTTTTGCCAGCGCCCAAGTCACCTGACAGCCAGACACTTCCTGACGATACCAAGGCGGCTAGCTGCTGAGCCAAACGTTCGGTATGAGCCTCTGAATACAGAGTTAATATTTGAAAATGTTTATTGTTGATGGAGGTATCGTTAACGTTAGACATCAGACTTTACCTGCCTCTTGTTTTGTATGAACTTGCTCTTTTGAATGCACCTGCATGGTAACTGACGGATTGACAAAACGCTCACCACAAATTAGCTTCTCATACATATCGGCATCATGCCACTCACTACGCACTTGCTCGCTAAATTCAAAGTCTTTGAGTGTCAGCTTACCCATCTGCTCGTTTGCCACATCATCGGCGAAACACTGTGCATAACCCGTTGCTGTCTCATGCGCAATAACCGAGTAAACGCTGACATCCGCTTCACCATTTTGCATTTGCGTCTGCGCTAGAATCTCTTTTGCCCAAAAAAATATCACCCGCGAGAACTGCTCTGCCGATGGCGATACAGGCAAGCTTATCCAGCGTGCGCTAAACTTTTTGCAAGCAGCAATATATTCAGGATCGTCTTGGTTCCAAAAACAAATGGCGTGATCGAAGCTGTCTATAATATCCTTGATAGAGGACTTCAATAGACCAAAATCATAAACCATTTGTCCATGGTCGAGACGGTGAGCTTCTAAAATCAATTCGATCTGATAGCTGTGCCCATGGATAGAATGTTTGCAGCGCTCAGAGCTACAGTTGCGCACAATATGAGCATTTTCAAATTTGAAGAGTTTACGAATACGCATAAGAATAAGTTGACCCAAGTTGTGAGTATTATTTTGCTAGATAACATTACCAAGGCGATTAGGCTAATAAGGTACCAAACATAATAATCAGCGAAGCGCTTATTATAGCAAATCACTATGTATCCGTAAGTAAGCGCTTATTAACGTAACTGCATTAAACATTAATAAAACCTGTCAAATATTGCACGGCATTTCTAAAGATAAGTACTCTACCGCCTAGCCATTTTGAGCCAGGGAGAGAGAACTGTAATTCGGGAAGTGATTTGGAGACGCCATACATCGCAGCACCTACAACGAAAACTTGTAACACAGGCGGAACTTTAAGCTCTAAAAATTTCATAGTATCACCCTATTAATACTTATTAACAATCCTGCAACCAGCCTGCCTCTAACGCTGCATTTAGATAATGGGTCATCCAAGCGTGAATCTCAGGGAAATCGTCAGCGATAAAAGCATGAGCACTGGCAACTTGCGAGTACTTGACGCTTGACTCCCGCCAAGTTTTGCCTTCACTATTTATGTTATGCAAAAATGGTAATAACCTATCGACCACTTTTAATAGCTTAGTCTCTAAGCTATTACCTGTCTCTTGCTCTTCCCAAAGTTTAGATAGTTCAGTAACTGCATTGCCATTATGTTTCTCTAAACGCTTTACCCCTTATCGCTCAGCGTTGTGAGCGCTGGTTCTATTGACGTCATATAAAAAAGTGTCGCCCGCATCAATCTCACCTAAGTCATGGATTAGTGCCAGCTTTAATAGCTTCTCTTCAGAGATAGCCAGATTAAAACTTCTTGAAATTGTCCAGCAAGCCATAGCTAAATGCCATGAATGCTCCGCTGAATTTTCAACACGCAATCCACCGTCGATGTAAGTACGGCGATTGACAAGCTTTAGTGCATCAAGCTCCAGCAAATACTCTGTAATGGCATTTAGATCATCTGGCAAGGTAGGCTCCTTATTTAAAATTTATTACTTAATAACTAAAAACTACTTTTGCACTATAGCCACTACTTGTCTTGCATGTTGTTAGATATCTAAAGAACCTCAACAAGCCTAATCTACAAACTTAAAGAATAGTGATGGTAATCCATCTCACGCTTGTAGCCTAAAGATTCATACAGTTTTTGTGCGCCAATATTGTCTGGCGCTGTCTCTAAGCTTATGCCTTTAGCTCCAGTGCTAATGGCATAATCTCGAGCCGTATTAAGTAACTGTTTACTAGTGCCTTGCCCGCGTAATTTGTCGATCACATACAAATCATTTAATATCCAAGTTCGCACTGCAGACACTGAGGAGAAGTTTGGATAAAGTTGGGTAAAGCCAACCGCTTCACCTTCCGCGTTTATGGCTAGAAATATAACTGATTCCCTATGCTTAATTCGTGCTTCTATAAAAGAGTGCGCCAAATCTAAGTCGCTAGGCTTGTCATAAAATACTCGGTATTGATCGAATAAAGGGGCAACTAGGCTTATGTCTGCTATGGTAACTTTTACAATTTGCATTTTTTCTCGTTGTTTACTTGGTTCACTTATTTCATTCAAGAGGTTTATTCCTTCAAACAAACATCTCTACCATTATCTTCTCAATCTCTTTATAAATCAGTGCGCCATAGTGCTCGTGACTAATAGCTAACAATAAATCCCTCTCTTTTTTTATATCAACGTTACTGGCTTGAGCGACTACGTATTTCTCATAGATAATCGGACACAGCTCAAAATGCACACCTGAAAGCAGATATTTTCCTGCTCCAAAATCGCCACTAACCACAGCATTTTTGCCATCAATATAGGTCGCTACAATATCAAAACTAGCATCTGCATCGGCTGAAAAATACGCACCGCCATGATAATAAACGTGGTCTTGCTGAGCATTAGCATAGTTTAGAGTGACCATAGCTTTGGACGACGTTTTTTCATCATACAGCTGCCCATTAGTAAATGCTTTTATACTGCCAATAGCGGTTCCTGAAAAAAAGGCCAACTCACGATCGCCATTGATCTCATAGCCTTGTTCTGAAGATTGCCCTGAGAATTGAATTTCACGTGCGCCATAATAACCGCCGGCACAAATACCGATATAAATATTACCTTTACTAATAAACTTGCGGATAATATCATTACCTCGCCCATTGAGCTTTTGGCAATAAGGTAGGTCAGCGCCGCCTGGCATAATTAAGATATTTTTACCTTTTGATTCATTACTAAGCTTATTATCAAGAATGTCTGCGCTAGAGATGGTTTGTACAGTGGCAATAGAATCTATTTTTAGTTTTTTTGCCACGGCTGCCAAAGCAGATTTGACACTGAGCTCACTGCTGCCTGCATCGCTATAAACCCAGATTGTGACTTCCTTATCTACCATAAAACCTACTATCCAAGCGCTGATTTATTGTCAGTAAAATAAAAGTTGAAACTCAGTGAGCAATAGTATACTTTAAATCCAGGTACACAGTTGTACACTATATATTAATAAGCAAGGAGTAGCTATGACAACCGTATTAGCATCAACGAAACGCTGGTTTATGTCTCATGAGCAGAGTACTTTTTTTATAAAAGCTATTCTTGGATCGATAATGATTGCAATATTCGCGCAGATCTCTGTCCCCATGTATCCGGTGCCCATTACGGGACAAACCCTAGCTGTTACGGTGGTGGGATTAGCATTAGGCAGGAAAGCTGGTATCGCAGCGGTACTTCTATATCTGTTTCAAGGTGCTATTGGTCTACCTGTCTTTGCTACGGGCTCAGCTGGACTTGCTGCGTTCTTTGGTCCTACTGGCGGTTATCTATATGGATTTATCGCCTCTGTCGCCATCTTAGGTTACTTCAGTGATAAAGGCATTTTAAAAAGCTATGTTATGAGCACCTTAGTGGCGCTGATAGCCACTGCTGCTGTCTTTGTATTTGGTCTTATCCATCTCTCCTTTTTTGTACCCAAAGGCACGGTATTACAGTTTGGGTTGTACCCCTTTATTATTGGTGGCATTATCAAAGCAGTACTAGCGGCAGCTTTAGTAGTACCCACTCATAACTTTTTCTCAAAGTTATAATTTTGAGTCTACTAGCTGACCTAGTATGATAAATAATAAGCCAAATACTTTAAGTATCTGGCTTATTTATTAATCAGCGTTCAACGCTTACCTGTCGCTAATTCCGCTCTATGCAGATTATCATCAGAGTCTACAGGCGTGCTAATAAAGGTTAAATACGCTTCGTATTGCTCAAGGACATCGTTAATGACTTGCTGCTTAGTGAGTCCCATCAAATCATAGCCACCAGAACCTGTTTGCGTGGTCACCTCCAATCGGTAGTAAACATCACTGACGGGTGCCATTTTGCCACTAAAGGTAGGCGACGGCGTTTCAACCATAGAAACTTGATAATAAAAGTTATTTTGCGCATCGGAGGCGACTTTTAATAAAGGGCCGCCGATATCAATATCATTATCTATATGCGGAATACTATCACGCTCAATCTTGTAACCTTGGCGTTCAAACTCACCAGCCACGTCATTGAGCGCTGGGCGTACGATACGATCAAGAAATTGTACCGCTTCACGCTTAGAGGGATAAGCGAGCATTTGTCCCAAGCGCTGCTTCCATGAACGTTCAGGTAGATGACCGCCACTTGGCGTTATAGAAGGACGGCGCAGTACTTTACCTTCGTTCTCAGCACGTTCAATTCTTAAGGCTTTGGAGAAAGAAAACATCACTAAATAAACAATAATAGTTACAGGAAGAGCGAAGATAAGAGTCGCATACTCCATAGTAATAACACCGCCCGCTATCAACATGGAGATGGTCAGTATCGCTGTCAGTAGCGCCCAAAAGATACGTAGCCACTTAGGACCGTCCTCGCTTGGATCAGGAATTGAGGTCGAGAAGTTTGACATGACCATCGCCCCTGAGTTGGCACTGGTAATATAAAATAAAAATCCTGAAAGTGTAGCTAAAGCGATCAATATAGTTGCGCCTGGGAATAACTCAAGCAGTGCATACCAACCACGTTCAGGGCTTTCAACTGCAAGCTCAGCAAAAGCGGTATTACCTTGTAAGACCTCATAAAGTGCTGAATTGCCAAAGAAAGAGACGATAATAAAGTCGCACAATACCGGTACGGTAATGGCGGCAATAACGAACTCGCGTAGAGTACGGCCGCGTGATATTCGCGCCAAAAACACCCCAACGAACGGTCCCCATGCCAACCAAAACGCCCAAAAGAACAGCGTCCAACTGCCCATCCAAACGCTACTACCTGGCACATAAGCAAAAGTTTTGAACATCCGTGCGGGTAGAGTAACAAAGAATTGACCCAAGTTTTCAACCAATGCATTTAACAAAAAGGCGGTCTCGCCTGCGATCAAGATAAACGCCATCATCGCCACCGCACTCCATAGGTTCAGCTCCGATATCCAGCGGATACCGCGATCAACCCCTGAGGTGGTTGCCAAAATTGTCAAAACAACAGCGCCAACCACCAGCGCAATCTGTAGCGTCAATCCTTCTTCTAAACCAAATAACTTTGAGAAGCCGACGTTTAGCAGTACCACGCCAATTCCCATGGTCGTTGCGACACCGAACACCGTACCAACCAGCGCTATAGTACTGATACCATGACCGATAGGCCCCATGACGCGCTTACCTAGCAGTGGATAAAGCGCCGCTCGAATCGATAACGGCATCCCCCAACGATAGGCAAAGTAGCCCATAGCCATGCCAAGCAGTGCATATATCGACCAGCCTGCAATACCATAATGAAACATCGTCCAGACCACAGCATCTTGCATGGCAGCGGCGCTTGAACCCTCACCAGAAGGCGGGGTCAGATATTGTACCACGGGACCTGTGACAGAAAAGAACAGCATATCGATGCCAACCCCAGCAGCAAAGAGCATCGCCGCCCAAGTCCCAAGCTTGTACTGTGGACGCGAATCGTCAGGGCCAAGACGTATACTCCCCGCTTTAGATAGCGCTACCCAAAGCACAAAACCAATAACAATCACCATCGTAATCACGTAATACCAGCCAAGATTGGTGGCAATCCAGTCGACAACGGTTTTCATCGTAGTACTGGCACCAGTAGGTAAAAAGATGGCCCATATCGAAAAGGCCACAATCACTAGTGATGAGATAATGAGCACGCTCCAATTAATATGAGGCACGCTGTTTTCTGTGAGCTCTTGCGCCCCTTTTTGGAGATCGTTGCGCGATATCGGTACGTCTTCATCAAAAGGTTTGGATTGACGTTCGGTACCGCCAAACTGTTTGCGCTCAAACGGCGTACGTGTGCTTTGATTTGACTCAATTGTTGAAGGGTTTGGTTGTCCTGCTTCATTTAGGTCATTATCATTGGGTTCATTGGCCATTTTTCCTCCCTGTATTTAGCTTGGCATATCAAAGCGAGCACGATTTTAGGTGTCATTTAAGTGACGCTTTAATTAACGCTGTATTTAAGAATAGGATTATGTCATATGCTGAATAATTTGATAGTAGGGATAAGCGCTATATTTGCATGACGGCTATAAAATTAGGTCAGTATAAATTACAGGTTTTGATTAAAAGCGAGTTATTGTTTAAGGTTTGTTTTTAAATATTAGATTATTAAATGTTAGACAAGGCTGATTCAGGGACACAATTAAATGAGTAGACATAAAAAAACTGAGCATGATACTCAGCTTTTTATCCAGATAAGGATAACTATTTAGATAAAGACGGTTAGCACATATAAAGCCACTAAAGTTGCGATAAAGAACACAACCAATAACCAACTAACAGTGTCCACTTTACCAGGAATCACATACCAGCCATCCTGCTTGACCGGTAGATTCTGTTCGCGATACATCTGTTTTTGACCTTTAATAGTGTAGACGGAGATCTCATTTTGACGCCCGTCTAACAACAAACTCACTCCGATAGAAATAGGTACGTTCACTATAAAGCCAATGGCGCAGTACCAAGGCCAGGCAACATCGGTTTGCGTAGCGGCTACCCACACTGCCAAAAACCCTGCGGCAACGCCGATTAATAATCCGCGCTCTGTCGTATGCTGTGAGTAGAATCCAAGCAGATACATACTAAGCTTAGCACCAACGAAATAAGAGCCTACTTTGGTTAGCAGCTCCAATACCGAGCCCTCACTTTGAGAGAACAAAATAGCCGGTATGATAATTAGACCTGCCCATATCACGGTAAACCAGCGCGATGCCTTTAAGTAATGAGTAGATGACGCGTTCTTTTTAAAGTACTTTTCATAAAAATCAAGCGTAGTTACTGTAGATAAAGAGTTAAGCGCTGAATCAAGACTCGAAAGTGACGCTGCTAATACTGCCGCAGTAATAATACCTAAAAGACCCGGCAGGCCCGTATCTGCTGCAAACTGCAACACAATAGTATTGTTATTGTCGAAGTCTTGACCATTGTAGTAGCTATAAAACAGCACGCCTAATAATAAGAATACAAAATAGACGAAAAAGGCGGCAAACCCCATGAATAAAAAGGACTTTTTGGCATCACCAATACTTTTAGCAGTAAGCGCGCGCTGTACCACCATCTGATTGGCACCATAAACGGTCGTATGAAACATCACCATCGCTATCACACCGGTCCACACGGTAGCTTCTACTTTAGAATCCAAAGTAAAATCTAGGATGTTCATCTTGCCATTAGCTTTTAGCTCTGAGAGAGTCGTCATCAATGGCTGCGGTAGATCGGTTAATAAGAAATAAAAGATGATGCCCGCCCCTATCATCAAAATAACCGACTGGATGACATCAGTCCATATGACCGCGCTGATACCTCCCATCAAGGTATAAGCCAGCGCCACGATGGTAATGACTACAATGGCAAGATTGATCTCTATACCGGTAATAAAGCTGAGCACTAGTGCTGTCGCATACAGTACCGCTGCTGAGGATAACGTTTGGGTCATCATAAAAATGATCGACATTACACTACGAGCTTTTTTACCAAAACGCTGCTCTTGATAGTCATAAATGGAGGCGACACCACTATTATAGAAAAAAGGTAAGAATAGCGTGATGACTATAAATATCACTATAGGGTAGTTGATGTGAATCATCATGACCCCAAGGCCACTTGCGTATGACCAAGCAGGTCCACCCAAAAACGACATGGCACTAACGTAGGTCGCTAATATCGAAAAACCAATAGCCCACCAAGGAATTTTTTTACTACCTAGATAATAATCTTCAGCACTGTTAACATTTTTGCTAAACATCAAACCCATTAGCAAATTACCGATAAGATACACAATCAATATAGTCCAATTAAGTAGCCCAAAACTTCCCATATGCACGACTCACTCTTTATTATCAGTACTAAGTTTGAGATTACAATTGGGACTACATTCTGATGAATGGCTCCAATCTGTGACAAGTGGTTATTAAACACACTTTTTAAAATATATAACAGCATGTAAATATTAATGTGATTATCATGTAACACTTATCAAAATATTCATATATGAGTGTAAACAGCAAACTTTTTTCTTTGAGTATAGTTCAGACATTTTAGAGATGTTATGACTAGTGTTTTTACCCATCAATCCGATGAATCGAAAATGAATCAATAACTCCCTTATTTATACGTAAAAATTTCATACGCAAAAAAAAAGCTTATCTATGACAGATAAGCTTTTTGGGTAATTAAAATAAATCAAATATCAAACTCAAGTGCTCTATCCCCATCTGCATCTTGAATACGCGTCGGCAAACCAATGTTATTTAGTAAGTTAATAAAGGGTTTAGGATCAAGCTCTTCGACATTCACCATTTTGCCTGCATCCCATGTACCTGTAGCGACTAGTATAGCAGCCGCAACGGGCGGTACACCTGCAGTATAGGAGATACCTTGATTACCGACCTCGTTGTAGGCATCCTTATGATCGGAGATATTATAGATAAACACCTCGCTATCAACGCCGTTTATTTGTCCTTTGACTTTATCACCGATGCAGGTCTTGCCTGTATAGTTTGGCGCAAGGGAACTTGGGTCTGGCAATACCGCTTTGACTACTTTTAAAGGAATAACCTCTTGCCCTTCGGCGGTCACGACTGGCTGCTCAGATAACAATCCTAAGCTCTGTAGTACAGTAAAGACGTTGATGTAATGCTCACCGAAGCCCATCCAAAAGCGTATATTGGGCACGTCTAAATTGGCCGATAACGAATGAATCTCGTCATGACCACTTAAGTAACTGTTTTGCATGCCAACGACTGGCAAATCATCGCTGCGTTTGACCTCAAACATCTTGTTAGATTGCCACTGGCTATCTTGCCAAGAGTAGACCGTACCGGTGAATTCACGGAAATTAATCTCAGGGTCGAAGTTGGTGGCGAAGTACTTGCCATGACTGCCTGCATTAATATCAATAATGTCAATATCGGTCACCGTGCCTTTATCCATCATGTCATAGCCGATACGCGCATAAGCGTTGACCACACCGGGATCGAATCCTACACCCAAAATCGCTGTGACATTATGGTCCGCACAGCGCTGTTTGCGTTGCCATTCATAGTTGTCATACCATGGCGGCGTCTCACAAATCTTGCGTGGATCTTCATGAATGGCGGTATCGATATAAGCTATACCTGTCTCAATACAAGCTTCTAGTACACTCATATTGATAAAAGATGAGCCGACATTAATAAGGATTTTAATGCCCGTATCGTTGATAAGTTTGATAAGCGCTTGACTGTCCATCGCATCGACTTGATGGGTATACAAGGTTGCAGGAATCTTAAAACTGTCTTTATCCTGTACACTTTGAGCGATAGCAGCGCATTTATCCTCGGTACGTGAGGCAATATGAATCTCGCCGAGCACATCATTATGCATCGCACACTTATGCGCGACCACTTGAGCGACACCGCCTGCGCCGATGATGAGTACGTCTTTTTTGCTAGGCTTAGCTTGTTGGTTTGTGTTCAATGAACAATCCTCCTTTGTGTCTCTGTTGATACCATCGATAATGGCTATGCAAAACAGAAACGAGTGAATGATATGCGTGAATTAAAAAGGAAGACCGAGGAAAACCCACGCACCCGTCGAGCAAAGACTATTATTTGAATAATAGCTACTCTTAAATAATAGCCACTCTGCCCGGCGCAATTATAACAATTTTTATAGTCTTTTTAGCACTATTTAATGATTAAAAATTAAGACAAACTTGCTTTGTAGTCTTGATAATCAAACTTACGCTGGATATCAATGCTACCATCTAAACGACGAATAACAATCGCTGGCATGTCAACACCGTTAAACCAGTTTTTCTTGACCATGGTGTAACCTGCGGCATTACCAAAGGCTATTTTATCGCCTATTTCTAGCGGTTTTTGGGTAGCATCTACCAAGTCATATTCACCGAAGATATCGCCCGCCAAACAAGAACGACCATAAATAATCGTATTGTTAGGAGCGTCATTTTTTTGCTCAGCATTAGCAGGCACAATATCAACTGATTTATCGTTGATAGAAGTAATGGATGCTGATTCTTGATAGATCAGTAAATCTAGCATGTGCGCCTCAATAGACGCATCGACGACGGCTAGGTTTTTTTCGTTATGCATGGTATCGAGCACCGTTGTTACCAGTGACCCTGACCCATGAATGCTCGCCTCCCCTGGTTCCAAATAGACTTGTACGCCATACTTTTCGCTAAAGCCTTTTAATCTGTCTGCAAGCTTTTCTAGCGGATAATCAGACGCTATGAAATGAATACCACCGCCCAAGCTTACCCACTCAAGCTTCGCTAAAACGTCACCAAATCTTGCTTCGATGTCGGCCAAGCTCTCGCTAAACGCTTCAAAGCTATCATTTTCGCAATTGTTATGAATCATTACCCCAGTAATATCATCCAATACAGCGACGATTTTATTTTTATCATGTTCACCAAGCCTGCTAAAAGGGCGCGCCGGATCAGCAATAATAAACGATGAATTGCTGGTCTTAGGGTTCAGGCGTAGTCCTACTGGGATATTTTTTGCTTGTGCCTTATCTTTGAAGGCAGTGAGCTGCGAGATAGAATTAAAAATAATCTTGTCGGCATAGTTTAATACTTCGTCTATCTCATCCGCACTATAGGCCACGCTATAAGCATGGGTTTCTTTCTTTTCTTTGTTGTTGGCAGCACTATTATTGCCAAAAGTTTCGTAGCCTAAACGTACTTCATTCAAAGATGATGAGGTGGTGCCATGTAAGAAGGGCTGCATGACCTCAAACACGCCCCATGTTGCAAAGCATTTAAGAGCAAGCAAAGCCTTAGCGCCAGATAATTGACATAAACGCTCAATAATCTGCATATTGGCGACGATAGAGGCTTCATCGAGCAGATAATAAGGCGTTGGGAGCGCAGATAAAGGAGTAGATAATACTGTTTTTGTCGAATTCATAAGAGA
Source organism: Psychrobacter sp. M4 (assembly GCF_055699795.1). Taxonomy (NCBI): domain Bacteria; kingdom Pseudomonadati; phylum Pseudomonadota; class Gammaproteobacteria; order Moraxellales; family Moraxellaceae; genus Psychrobacter; species Psychrobacter sp. M4. Next base: position 1,944,749 of record NZ_CM146740.1, read on the forward strand.
TAACCTAGTAGCTACTGATAGCGTCATGACAGACCAAAATAATTACGCTATAGTAGGCTAAATTCATCACAATTAGAATACATTATGTCACTTTCAACTGATTATACCAGTAGCTCAAAGACTCGTGCTGCACACCCGCTTGAGACAACAGATATTAATTTGGATGCACTACATCCTGATGCTCGCGCCGTATTAGACTTTTGGTTCGACAAAGATAATGAACCCTATTGGTTTGAAAAAAATGATAACTTCGATCAGCAAATCTATGATAAGTTTGGCAAGATATGGCGAGCAGCGAAGCGCGGCGAATGCGTAGTTTGGCGCTATAATGACAGACAGGCAGATTTTGTCGATTCAGTTGTAAACTCAGCAGGACGCTTGGCTGAGATCATCGTTTTGGACCAATTCTCGCGTAACTTGTGCCGTGATCAAGCTCAAGCTTTCGCTCAAGATGGTATGGCACTGGTGCTGGCACAAGAAGCTATCAAACAGCCCCAATTTGACAATCTGCCAATGGAATGGCGTCGCTTTACCATCATGCCGTTCATGCATTCTGAATCATTGATGATTCATGAGCGCTATCTACCCTTGTTTGAACAGTTAAACGATGCTCAAACCTTAGATTTTGAACATCGTCATTTAGATATTATCAAACAATTTGGACGCTATCCGCATCGTAATGATGCCTTGGATCGAGAGTCGACTGACGAAGAAGAAGCTTTTTTGCAGCAACCGAACTCTTCATTTTAAGACCATCCTCATTTTAAGAATGGATAAAAGTAGCGAGTAAGTTTAATAATTAACCTCACCAGTGCTAAAGGTAAATGCTTTGGTCTCAAGTGTCTTATTGTCTACTAACACATCGAAGCTTACGCGGTAGTCACTATTGCCGTAGAGACCGCAGTTCTGACCTTTTTTGCGACCTATCTCGCAGCTTTTTAAACTATCGGTAAGGGGTAAAATAAACGCCTCATTATTTGGCAGCTCATACTCAGTACCTTTATAAGGATCATTACTATAATCAAGTAGATCAATAGGCACGTTTATATTGCGCTGGACATCGCGAAACCTAACATTGCTGACTTTAATACTTTTGGCAGTAGGCATACTAATATAGATAGGCTGACCAATAGGATCTATACCCAAGTCCCGTCCTGTTCCTGCGACCGGGCTTGGAAATTCATTATATAAAGCAGTATTGGTATTGGTCACATCAGCACAAGGATAAGTAAATAGCCCTTTTACGGTTTTATCCACTGTCTTTTTATCGGCTGAAGAAGCATTCACCAAGACGTAACCCTGAGATTTATCGGCATCCTTATTATGCGGAGTATAAGCCACCATGCCTGAGCCTGTCTGGCTAAGATTAGGGGTCATGAGCAGACGCATATGATAAGGAGCAGCTAACAAAGACTTTGTCATGCCCTGTGCTGCGTAATCAGGGGAGGTAACTCTACCTGCTGAGCTAAAATAGGTAATTTGTGAGATGTTTTCAGCGACGCCATAAGCTAGGTTTGAATAATTTGCTTTAACTAAGCGGTCTTTAAAACTAACACCCGTAAAAAATGGATTATTACTTCCAGTCCAATCTTTGATGTCTGTAATTTTATTTTCATAATGGGCATTAAATGTGGTTGGTCTACTATTAGAAAACACGTGCTGTATGTACTGTGCATGTTGGGTAGCAATTTTGGTCAGCTCTTTGTTTTCGGTTACTGCGCTAAGTCCGCAGCTCTGTCTTTGTAAGCTAAGCAAACTTGACCCTACTTTTGCTGAGACGTCATAGCTTTTACTTTTGACATCTGTGATAGTCATTTCAGCTGCTCCAGTCGGTAATATGGCTACGCTGTTTGCAGGATTGTCGGTAGGTTTATTGACATCAGATGAGTCGGTAGGTTTAGGCGGTTTTGTGCTATCGGTAGCGTTTGAAGACTGAGTTGGTGGTTTAACCGTATCGGTAGGTTTTGTTAGCTCAGGTGTATTGACAGGTTCGGTTGGTTCATCAGCTGCTGATGGTTTGATAGTAGTGGGTGGACTTGCATTATTTGAGCTATCATCTGAACCACCGCCACCGCAAGCTGTTAAAAACAGTGTTGAAAAAAGGGCAATAGCAATGCTTTTCTCTGCTGCATTAAAAGTCATCATTTATCCTAGGGTAGTCAAGTGAGTATATTGGGCGACCATAGTCAAAATGAGCAATAATTATGCCAAACGATAGAAAAATTACCGTTTGTAGCCATAAAAAAACCGTCCATAGGGGACGGTCCAAAAAATACAGGCTCTGAGATTAATTTTAGTAATAGTTTAAAACTGATTTAAGAATTGATTTCTCCTTAATTTTTTTGCTTAGGCTATTTTTTTAAAAGATAAATTCTTATACATTCTTTTTGGGGGGAGCTGAGGGGTTTTGCCTTATTTTCAAATCACTATTGTTTTCAAGCGCCAGTCTTATAGGAGCAAAGCTGCGCCGATGTTCAGGTAACACCCCATGAGTATCGATAGCTTCCCTATGCAGACGAGTTGGATAGCCTTTGTGCCGAGCGATACCATATTGCGGATACTTAGAATCAAGCACATACATAGTTTGGTCGCGGCTCACTTTTGCTAAAATACTAGCTGCCGCAATACTGGTATGACGCGCGTCTCCCTTTATCCACGCTTGACAGTCAAGACTCGTTTTGTCTAAGCCTATCTTAGCAAGTTTTGGATAATTGAGCTCTGGACAGCGATTACCATCATAGAGTATTTGAGCTTGCAGACTACCAGATGCCAATCCTGCTGCTTTCGCAGTTTGATCCGCTACAACCTCTAATAATGCTTCGGTGCATAAACGCATACCTAGTATAGTGGCTTGTAAAATGTTGATCTGGTCAATGACTGCTGGCGAAATATCAGCGATAATATATCCGATAGCCTGCTGCTGGATTAGCGGATATAAAATCTCACGTTTTTTTTCACTTAACTGCTTAGAATCTGTCAATATCGATAGCGGTGTTTCTTGCAGCGGCTGCCTCTCAATAAGATCTGACCATAACGACGGTAAGATTGCCGCCGCCACATTCACGCTGCCCAAAAGTGGTCCGCGCCCTGCTTCATCAACGCCTATTTGTAGCTTTAGGGCTTTTGAATCTTGAGATATGATTGAGCGTTCAAGTGTCTTATACTCAGCAGCTAGTTTGACAAGATTTAATTGACCAAATAAACGTATAGGCGCGGCTAAATTAATATACTGACCTTTAATATCGATATGTTCAATATCAGTTTTTATTTCGATGGTTTGATTCTCAAAGGTGCTATCTACAAAAAAGCTATTATTCATATGATTGGGGTTCTTATGATCGTTAAAGCTAACCTTTAGTTTGCATATACCACTGCTCAACGACGCTGTGGGCAGAGTCATGATTGCTTTGCTGTTGTAAAATCTGCTTAGTGGTAACTAAATCTTGCAATTGTTCGGCATAAGCGCGCGGCTGCAATACGCGCAGCACAGTACGGCAAATATTATCGCCCGTTGCCTGCTCTTGGATAAGCTCGGGCACAATAGCATCACCTGCCAAAATGTTAGGTAGCCCCACGTAAGGCACCTTTACCAGACGCTTAGCAAGCTCAAAGGTAAGTTTATTGAGCTGATAAACAATTACCATGGGGCGTTCAAGCAGCATCGCCTCAAGCGTTGCTGTGCCCGAAGCTAGCATCACCATATCAGAGGCTGCCATCGCTTGTTGGCTAAAGGCAGGTTGACTCTCATCATAAATCACCGCAATAGCACTACGCAGCTGTTCAGTACGCTGATCGATCACGTCTTGCACGATATATTGATGGTTTTGATCCACTGTCGGAATAATAAAACAAAGCTTGGGATCTAATAATAATAACCTTTGAATACCGTCAAGCATCAATGGTAAAATCGCGGTAATCTCCCCGCGCCGTGAACCTGGCATGACACAAATGAGCTGACTTACATTGTCGAAGCGTTCAATAAAAAACTGCTGTAAACCGTCGTTATGCCACACCAACTCACTGCGCAGCTGATTGATCGGAGTTTCTATTAGCGTCTGATCCATGGTATGCAGTAGCGGATGTCCCACGCATATCGCTGGATGATCGTGGCGCTCATACACCGGCAGCTCAAAGGGAAACAGGCACAATACTAAATGGGTCGCCGCTTTAATACCGTGAATACGTGACTCGCGCCATGCCCAAATAGAGGGGCTGACATACTGGACACAAAACACACCTTTAGGTTTAAGCTTTTTGGCAACACGTAGATTAAAATCAGGGGCATCAATACCAACGAACCAATCAATATTGGTCGCAGCAAAAGCAGTTAATAACTCTCGTCGCGCTTTAAACAGATCCGGAAGCTGGGAGAGCACTTCAACCAAACCCATCACGGCAAGGCGCGACAGCGGAAAAATACTCTGCAGACCTTGCGCTTGCATTTGACTACCGCCCACCCCTACCCAAACGATATCGTCGCGCAAATTATTCATCTGAGCCATAAAGTCAGCGCCCAAACTATCGCCCGATACTTCACCGGCAACGATACCGATGACCAGCGTATTTTTTGGTGACTGATGACTGTCTTTTAAACCGTTAGAAACCTTGGTAGACGCTTCAGTAGCTTTAGAAGGCACAGTAGAAACAGGCATAGCAAGCTCTCGATAATGACAAAATAGTAGTGCTTTGATGTTAATATTTTATACAGTGATTTAAAAAATGACTTTAAAACTTAGTAATTCCAAACTCAAAAAACAGCAACTTTAAAACCCATACTTTACCGGATTATTTTAAAGATTTGTGGCTCTATCATACGTGACGCTAAAGCCAATAGCTAAGTTATCATCATCACAAAATCACTTTGTATACCAAAATGACAAGCAAGTATAACAAATTTTTGGTTTTACCATCTCTGTTATCAATCAATTAACTATAAGGCTGCCCTTGTCAACGGACACTTTTCGCTCCATAATAAGTATTCCTACTTATTAGTTAGACGATACGATCATGACTACAACAGTTACTTACAATGCAGACATTGATGATGTGAATATTGAAAAATTTATCCCTTTAATCACGCCAGCTGCACTAAAAGCCGAGCTACCACTTTCAGAGTCCGCTTATCAGACGGTCTCAAACGGTCGCCGTACTATTCAAGATATCTTGGATGGTAAAGACAAGCGTTTGTTTATCGTTATTGGCCCCTGCTCTATTCACGATATAAAAGCGGCACATGAATATGCCGATCGTTTGGCAAAATTAGCCAAAGAGCTTGAAGACACTATATTTATTGTGATGCGAGTTTATTTTGAAAAGCCGCGTACCACTGTGGGCTGGAAGGGTATGATCAATGATCCTGATATGAACGATAGCTTCGATATCGAAAAAGGTCTACGTACCGCGCGTAAACTATTGATTGATTTAAACGAAAAAGGTTTGCCTTGTGCGACCGAAGCTCTTGATCCCAATACGCCGCAGTATATGCAGGACTTGATCAGCTGGTCTGCTATTGGCGCGCGTACCACTGAAAGCCAAACTCACAGAGAGATGAGTTCAGGTTTGTCGTGTCCTGTCGGTTTTAAAAACGGCACGGATGGCGGTATGACGGTTGCTGTTAATGCTATGCAAGCGGTCAAAGCAGGTCATAGCTTCTTAGGTCTATCAGCGGATGGGCAGGTTTCTATTATCAAGTCTAAAGGCAACCCTTATGCACACGTGGTACTGCGCGGTGGTAATGGTAAACCAAACTATGATGAGACAGCTGTTAGCGAGGCTGAAAACCAGCTTGCTCAAGGTAAAACCAGCACTAAGATTATGATCGACTCAAGCCATGCCAACTCGGGTAAAGATCCTTATTTGCAGCCGATGGTTATCAATAACGTCGCTGAGCAAATTCAGAACGGTAACAAATCTATCATTGGTATGATGGTTGAGAGTCATCTAAAAGGCGGCAATCAAAAGCTTACCGCTGATTTAAGCCAGCTTGAATATGGCAAATCCATTACTGATGGTTGCCTTGATTGGGAAAGCACGGTTACTGCGCTGCATAACCTGCGTGACATGATAAAAGATGTGTTGCCTAATCGCTAACAAAAACAGCAATCCTGTTTTGATATAGCTTTATAAAATAATATCCAGCACTAAAAAGCCTATCTTTGAACTGCCCCCCATAAGTTGGACACAATTTATGGGGGTTATTTTATGCGTTACGATCTAGACTTTAAGATCAAAGTCATAGCATACTACAAGCAAGGACATAGCGGACATGCTACCAGTGAGAAGTTTTCTGTAAATCCGCGGTTTGTCAGCAAATGGGTCGAGCAATATCAACATGGTGGCATAGACGCTATCAAGCCTAAGGTCGATAGGACTAAATACAGTAGCGACTTTAAGTATAAAGTGCTCGCTGTGATGTTATCAGAAGGACTAAGTCAGTCTGAAACTGCCCTTAGGTTTACTATCAGCTCACCTGCGCTTATTAGCCACTGGCACAACGCTTATCGACACTACGGTATGTCTGGACTCACCTCTAAATATAAAGGTAGTAATCCTATGACCTCTCCTATCACAGACAAACCTGATGAGGACAAGACCCTAGCAGAGCTCAAACGTGAGAACGAGTATCTACGAGCGGAGAATGCGTATTTAAAAAAGCTCGATGCCTTGCTCAGAGCGGAGGAACAAGCAGACAAAAAGCAAGGCTCATCGAAGGACTAAGACAACAGCACGTGTTATCTGACTTACTCACCATAGCAAAGCTTGCAAGGAGTAGTTTCTACTATCATAGAGCGAGTCTTTGGGATAAAGACAAATACGCTCCCTTGAAACAGCGCATCCGTGATATCTACCACCAGCATAAAGGTCGATATGGTTATCGTCGAATCACTCAGACACTTAAGAATGAAGGACTAAAGGTCAACCATAAGCGGGTTGCAAGGCTTATGGGACAGCTTAAGCTGACTGCCAGAATCAGACGACAAAGGTATCGATCCTACAAAGGACAGTGCGGCGTTATAGCTAAGAACAGGGTCAAGCGTAAGTTCAGAGCAGGTGCGCCTAATCGCAGATGGTTTACTGACATCACTGAATTTAAGGTTGGTAGTGATAAGTTGTATCTATCACCCATACTCGATGGCTACAACAATGAGATCATCAGCTACGAGCTTTCAAGACGACCCGTCTATAACTTAGTCAAACAGATGCTTGAGCGTGCCGTTAAAAACATACCTGCAAAGCGCAAAGAGGAGCTCACCCTGCATTCAGATCAAGGCTGGCACTATCAAATGAAACCGTTTGCAAGTACGCTTAGAGCGAATCATATTAATCAAAGTATGAGCCGTAAGGGTAATTGCTTAGACAATGCATTGATGGAAGGGTTCTTTGGTACGCTCAAATGTGAGACGATTTATATTGAGAAACCGAATACCATTGAGGATTTAGAGCAACAGATTCATGAGTATATCCACTACTATAATCATGAGAGAATTCAACTTAAACTAAAAGGACTGAGTCCTGTAAAGTACAGAACTCAGTCCTTTCTTTAATTAACCGTCCAAGTTTAGGGGGTCAGTTCACTTTTATAGATAGGCTTTTCGTTGTTGCTGACTAAAAGTGAAGCTTTCATTATCAAAACTTATTATAATGCCGCGCCAAGCACACTATCCAAGCTCTCAAGTACGTGCTTAGAAGTGGCTTTTTTCTGCAGATCAAGTAGTTTATTATGCGCCATGTCGCGCTGCGGCTGAACTAGTGTATACCAGCGCGCCAGTACTTGAAGGAGGCGCGAGGCGACTACAGGATTGGACTCATCCAACCTTTTAATGACCTCAATATAAATATCCAAACCCTCAGCTGTCCAAAGCACTGTAGGCTGCGCAGTAAAGGCGCTAATAACTGAGCGTATGCGGTTTGGTGTGTTCCAGTCAAAATCATCACGGCTAAGCAACGCTTTGATGTCATCAGTAGTTACGTAATTACTAGATGCCTGCACGCTAAACCATAAATCAATGACCAAATCATTGTCTTGGAAGCGCTCATAGAAGTCTGCTAAATACTCATCCGCTTCAGCCACTTGATGATTAACCATGGCTTTGAGAGCGCCAAAGCGTTCAGTCATACAGCTAGCATTATCGTATTGCTGCTGCGCCCACAAATCTGCGCCTGTGACTTTTGCCGTTAGTGCCATATCTAGTACGACATTACGCAGTGCCCGCGCGCCCATTGCTGCAGGCGTATCTGAATACGCCTGTAATGGTAATTGCTCGTATAGGGCTGACCATTGCTCTTTTAAAGTATTGGCAACTTGGCTGTAGAGCCCTTCGCGCTTTGCCTTAATCTGCTTTGGATCATAGTCTTTATGAATAGCAGAGGCTAGCTCCTGCGGTGAAGGGATATCTAATAGACGCGCGGCTAGCATCGAATCAGTAGCCGCAAGCTTAGGAAGCGTTTGTGCTAGAGCCTGCAAGTATACCGCTGCATCATGTTCTTGTAATAAAATACGGTTCACCAGCATTTGTGTTACCTGCCAGCGATTAAAGCCATTAGTCTCGTGCTCAAGCAAAAACGCTAAATCTTCGTCTTGATAATCATAGCTCAATTGTACCGGCGCACTAAAATCACGCAGTAAAGACACGACAGGCTCACTTGCAATGTCTTCAAAGACAAAGGTTTGCTCAGCTTGCTCTAGCAGTAACATACGATCGGCAACGATGTCACCTGATGCTTTATCGAACAGCGCCGTCGCTACCGGAATCGGCAATGGTTTTGGTGCATCAAATCCAGCGACATGTCGAGTCTTTTGACTCAAAGTAATGGTCAGCGTTTGTGCTGCGCTATCATAATTTTGATGACCAGAGACGACGGGCGTACCGGGCTGACGATACCAATCAATAAACGCTTCAATTTTGCGGTCAGTAATACTAAGCGCTGACAAAAAATCCTCAACGGTGACCGCCTGACCATCATAACGACGAAAGTATTCATCTGTCCCTTTACGAAAATCATTGGGCCCTAGCGTATTGGCAATCATGCGTACGATCTCAGCGCCTTTTTCATAAATAGTCGTAGTATAAAAATTATTGATCTCCACAAAACTCTCAGGACGCACCGGATGCGCAAGTGGCCCTGCATCCTCGCTAAACTGATGCGCGCGTAACATCGCCACATCATCGATACGCTGCACCGCACTTGACTGCTGATCGGCGGAAAACGACTGATCGCGAAATACGGTAAAGCCTTCTTTCAAACACAGCTGAAACCAATCACGGCAAGTGATGCGGTTACCGGTCCAGTTATGAAAATACTCATGAGCGATGACCGCTTTGACATTGAAGCTACGGGTATCGGTAGTAGTCTCGGGACTGGATAATACGCAAGCGGTATTAAAGATATTAAGACCTTTATTCTCCATAGCACCCATATTAAACTGGCTGACAGCCACAATCATATAGCGATCTAAATCATAAGCGCGGCCGTAATTGACCTCATCCCACTTCATAGCATCTTTAAGCGCTTGCATGCCGACATGACATTTATCGATGTCATCAGCTTTGGCGTACAGCTCAAGGGTGACCCTGCGACCCTCACTAGTAGTGTAGTGATCAGTGAGTACATCTAGATCGGCGATGACGCTAGCAAACAAGTAGCTAGGCTTTTTGGTGGGATCGTGCCAAATCGCATAATGACGATCTGGTTCATCTGCCACCTCGCCTGCTTCAATTAAATTACCATTGGCTAATAGCGTCGGGAAACGCTTATCAGCCTCTAAGCGCGTCGTAAATACCGCCAACACATCAGGTCGGTCAGGATAAAAGGTAATTTTACGAAAACCTTCAGGCTCGCACTGAGTAACAAACATGGTTTCCTTACCGCTGCCTGCTATATATAAGCCTTCAAGTGCGGTATTGGTTTGCGGATGGATACGCACTTGCAACTCAAGCGTGACCTCATCTGGCGCAGCAGAGACAATGAGTTTGCCATCACCAACCTCATACTGTTCAGTACTCAGCGCTTTATCATTAAGCGTAATAGATAGCAGCTCAACATCTTCACCATATAACACCAAGTCGCCTGCTGCCTGACGATTCATAATAAGCTTGCTATCGACAATCGCATGGTCATCGAAGAGCTTTATATCTAGATCTACCGTATCCACATCAAAGCTTGGTTTTTTATAGTCTTTTAGATTAACTTTGGTAGGAGCCTGTGGCTCGTGGAGCGGGACATCCGCCATTTCAGGATCGACAATTTGAGCAGTGGTTTCGGCGCTTGACATAAGACTTCCTATTATTAGATGTTATTTAGATACATTGGCACAGACTAGCAGATTTCAAGTTCAATCGTCTGACTCCCTACTTATATTTCTACTTATATATGGTGGCTTATACTTTATAATGACAGAATATTTACTTATTAGGAGCTGTATTTTATGACTGACTCATCGGCAAACGCTACTGATACTACTGCAGCTACCCTAAAGATTCTATGCCACTATATCGACACCCTTTTACCTATACTTAGTGATAACAAGACTGATTCAACGTCTATGTCGACAGACCCAATAGAGATATCAAAAGCCTCTAATAAAAAAAATAAAAATGCGTCTTTATTATGGGTGCTGCAAGATCAACACTCTCTGACAGCGTTAGAGCCGACGTTGAAAATCAGCAGTAAAGACAATACTGTGTCTACGCTACACAAGCTAGCTATGCAGCCAAAACTGCAGCGCTATCAGTTGGCATGCTTTTGGCTACCTGCTCTATCTATAGATCTGCTTGGGCAATATATCCCTTTGCTAATGCGCTATCGCGACTTATATGCCGCGCACATAATCATTGCTCTTGATGACGCTTTAGATTTGCGCGCTTATGGTTTTACGCCGCTGAGTCTAGTAGACAATGAAATATTGGCTCAAACTACTACGGAGTTGTCGTCCCGGGTCACGCTATGGCAATTTAATTTATATGATTACAAACAACTACCGAACTGGCTTAATAGTGATTATTGGGCCAATCCTGAAAACTGGGACAAACATCGCTGGTAGTTATTTGTTTTTTAACAAGAATTATTCTCCTCTACAGTACTGTAGCTAATTTCAGTTTGCTAAATACATACTGTAATAGTGCATAGACTTTGACATCATTTACAGTAATGCTATTTACATAACGTAACATCCATTCTACTATAGTCGGTAATTGCCTAGGATTTACTATAAGCAGTTTAAAAAAATCTAATACAAAATTTAGGAGTTTATTATGTCAACTAGTCTTACTTTATCTAACAGTGTTAACCATGGCCGTTTTACCAAAATAGCTGCGCTTGCCGTATTATCAGCAGCTATGGTAGTCACGACAGGTTGTGCTACTAAACGCGCTACCTCTGAAGTCGTTGTCGCCCCGCTAGGGATTCCAGGTGGTCAAGTAGGCTATACAGGTGCAGTTGTGGTAGACAATCCTAATGCCATCATTACTGGCGCTGAGAGTTTGCAAGCTGTGGTATATTTCCCTTTTGATAGCAGCGAGATTACCTCACAATCTGCCAGTTTATTGAATCAGCATGCCAGTCTGTTAAATTCAAACCCAGCAGCTGGCGTAGTGATTGCCGGTCATACTGATGAGCGCGGTAGCCGTGAATATAACATCGCCTTAGGTGAGCGCCGTGCGCAAGCAGCACGTAACTATCTTGCTGCTCAAGGCGTTAATGTAAACAATATCCAAGTGATCAGTTACGGCGAAGAGCGCCCTGCTGTTAGTGGTACTACTGAAGAAGCTTACGCCCAAAACCGCCGCGCCGAATTGTCTTACTAATATCTACAATACTTAGATGTACATAATGAAACCCCCAGCAATATTGTTATTGTTGGGGGTTTTAGTTTAAACTGGTTTATATCTTAAGTTATTGACCTCTTATTGCTCTGCCCTTATCTTCTATTTTCTGCTCCTATTGACATCGTTATGCAAAATTTAACTTTACAGCATATCCAGCATACGCAGCTTGACACTACAATCTGGTGCGCGACAGCGCAGTTGCCGCCGTTGGAAACAATACATAATAAACGTCAATGGCAGCGTGCGGGCGTGCGGCTATTATTACAGCAGCAGCTGCTTGCCCTTAATATCAAAGACAGCCTTGATGACATGCAGTTCCCGTATCAGCTCAATCATAGCCGATATTATACCTGTTTTAGTCATTCAGCTGACAAAGTAGCGGTAACTACCAGTGCGCGCCGTGCAACAGGTATCGACATCGAAACTCAAGATATCAACTGGCGCGTGGCCAAGCGCTTTTATCATGTTGACGAGATTAAGCTCTTAACAAAACTGACTATAGAGCAGCAAAGCATTGTTGCTAGATGGTTATGGCAAATCAAAGAAAGCGTCATCAAAGTACAACAATATACTCTAGCGCAGGGTCTTGGTATGAATTACGCTGCTATCTTGCCTGCATTGGTAGAGACAATAACGTCGATGGATTCTATCCTTTATGACACAACTATTAACGCCAGAAACCCTATTATCATTGATGATATTGAGATTGATACCAATACTGGTTTTGATCTTGACCGTTACTATCAAGTGGCTCTTTTGCCCTACCAGCAAACCGTTGTTGTCTATTAAAGGAATATACAATCACAAGTATAAAGCAAAAATAAGCACAAAAAAAAACGACCCAAAGGTCGTTTTTCTTTTTATCTTAAACTAGCTAATAAGTACTAATTAGAAGCGGTAAGTTGCACCGACTTTAACAATTGGGAACCACTCTAACCAATCTTTATCTTCAAGCTCTTGTTCAGCACGTTGGGCAACTTCTTGACGTGTGACATCACTATTAGCTCTATCGACATCAGTTGTTCCATCTATATATCCAACAAAATCGTTGTCATCACCAACTGCGTTTACTGTGGCATCGGTTCTACCCATATAAGCGGCACCGATTTCACCAAACACACCCCAGTTATTAGAGATATTAGGACGGAAACCAACAGTTAAATAAGGCGCTAGCTTATTACGATGTTCTAAAGTTCCCGATAAGTTACCAACATCAGCAGCAGTGTAGCTGATATCATCAATCTCGAAAACATTACCATCGGCCTTGGCAGTTACATCAAAATCGTTATCAGGTACAATGATACCAGCACCAACCGTGAACCAGTTAGCAGCAGGACGTAGTTGTACACCGATATATGGGTTACTAAAATCTGCATCATCGATATCGTATTCAATGTCATCAACATCAAAGTTATCTTTCAAATCAGATACATCACCACCTGCCCAACCGGCTTGTAGCTCAGTCGTTTCATTGATGCTCCAAGCAACGTTAGCACCATAACCTAATGTACCAATCTCAGCACTAACAGCGGCTGGGTTGATAGCTGTGTTAAATAGCGTCTTAGTACCACCAAAGATAGCACCAGTCGTGTTACTGATAGCATTAGTAGTGCTACCAATGATACCTCGATTACTGTTATTAACAGGAGCGGCTTCTGTTTCGTAGGCTACAGGTTCAGCTTCATAAGCTACGGCTACTGGATCAGCCATAACAGGCTGTGCAACAGCGACAGGCTGCGCTTGATAAGCCATAGCATCAGCGTTGTCAACGACAACGATAGGATCAGCTGCTAAAGCAGCAGTTGACGCTAGGACAGCGGCAGAGATTGCAGTTAATTTAATGAGTTTCATAGTTGTTCTCCTAAAGTATGAAATAACTAGCCCACAAAAAGTGATTATTTAGCTTTTATTTTAAACAATCGTTTTGTTGAGCAGATTAAAACAATTTTGGCTTGAAAAGTCACCCCTAAATACGGGGTTTTTATTTGCCGTTGTGTAAAGATTGCATAGATATTGTAATAATTGCTACATGAAATCGCGAATAACTGCTCTACGATCACATTGTACTCTTAAAGTAGCGGGAGCATTATAGTACTGTTGAAATAGTTAAGCAAAAGTACTATTGAACATCTGCATTTGAAAGGTACGTGTAATAGTATTTCAAAATGTGTATCTATGATGTCGTATTTTTCAGAGTAACTCAAGCATGATTATATGACTTATTACTACCATTTGTTGTATTTTGTGAATTGATGTGACAATCTCTGTTCTAAAAATCGATTTATGAGTTTACAACATTGACTAAGCATTTTATTCTATAATTTATTTTATTTATCTCTCATGTGTCTGATACTATCATTCTTTGTTTTCGTGGTAATTGATATTACGAATTCCTATTCATCATTAAGCTATTTTTATGCCCAAAGTATCCTCGATTACCCGTGTACTAGAAATTATTGAGGCTGTTTCTTATGCTTCCAAGCCTATGTCTCCGCTGGAATTGTCTCAAGAACTAGACATTCCTAAACCTACCATTCATCGATTACTACAAACTTTAGTCGATGAAGGATTTATTACTATTGACATAGGCGGCGGTGTTATCGCTGGTAAACGTGTACGTAATTTGAGTGTCGAGCTTTGGCAGCAGCGCCAGTTCTTTAATGAAAGACAGATGATTTTGCAAAGACTGGTCAATGACATCAAGGAAACCTGCGGACTTGGCGTGCCTTATCATAACCAGATGATCTATACCAATCGGGTAAAAACCACCCTACCTATACAAATCTATTTACCTGTAGGCGCAAAATCACCTATGTGGTGTACAGCAACGGGTAAACTGTACTTGAGCCAATTATCTGCTCAAAGCCGTTTAAAGATACTCAAAAGCTTACCCTTAGATAAATTTACTAAAAACACGCTTGTGGATATCGATCTTTTAAATAAAGAGTTAGATAAGATCGCTAAAACGGGTATCGGTGTCGATAATGAGGAGTTTATCTCTGAGATGGTAGCAGTATCGGTACCTGTACTGGATAAGCAGTCGCGTTATTTGGCGTCTTTGTACGTGCATGCGCCGACCATACGCGTATCTTTAGATCAGCTACTGACCCATGTACCGCGGCTACGAGCAGCGGCACATGATATTCAAACGCTGGTTTACGAGCTGCAAAGCTAAAGCAGCTTGCTATTTATAAACCATTCTTTATAAACCATCTTGTATAAATGATGTTGAAGCACAGATAGTATTAGGAAAGCACTGATTTATCGTGACGTGCCATAATGCTAGAAAAGTCTTTATCGCCGTGCTTTGTAGTATGCTCCTCATAAAGCTCAGTAGCTTTGCTCCCCATTGGGGTTTCGACATGACTGTCTTTAGCAGTTTGCAAAGCAAGATTAAGGTCCTTTTGCATCAGCTTACTCATAAAGCCACCCTCATAGTTTTTACTCGAAGGTACATTCTCCATCACTTGCGGATAGGGATTATAAACCTCCAGCGTCCAGTTGCGACCAGAGCTTTGTAGCATAATATCGGACAGCACTTTGGGATCAAGGCCGTTTTTGACCCCTAAATTGATCGCCTCTGCCGTTCCTGCCATCAAAATACCAAGCAGCATATTGTTGCAGATTTTCGCCACTTGTCCGGCGCCGTGATCGCCGGCGTGAAATATATTTTTACCCATTACCGCCAGTATTGGTTCAGCTTTTTCAAAAGCTGCTGTGCTGCCGCCAACAATAAAGGTCAGGCTACCTGCAATGGCACCGCCGGTACCGCCTGAGACTGGTGCATCCAAAAACTCTATATCAAGCTTGGCAGCAGCATCCGCAACCATGCGAGCATCGCTTGCTGCAATGGTACTGCTATCAATGACTAGCGTGCCCTTGGGTAGGGCTGATAGCAGACCTTTTGACTCGTCGTTACCCGAACCATCGCTACCTAAATAGACTGCATGGACATGCTTGCCAGCAGGTAACATGCTGATAACTACTTGTGCATTGGCCGCTGCAGATTGCGGACTATCAGCGACGCTTGCGCCAGCATCTTGTAGACGTTTAGTTGCCTCAGCTGATAAATCATAGACCGATAGCTTATAACCGGCTTTTAGCAAGTTCTCTGCCATCGGTGCGCCCATATTACCAAGACCAATAAAAGCAATATTGGGTTTATTAGCCGAGCTGGTATTGTCGTTCGTGGTGCTCATCTCATCACTCCTTGATGACTGTTTTTTTATTAACGTTTATTGTTGATATAGGCTTAGCATTTTTGCTATAGCTGTTTAGCGCACCTGCTGGGTGGCGAGAGCATCCTCGCCCAACCAGTCTTTTAAGGGATGCATATCCGCGCTATAAGGGTTTTCAAAATGCTGTTCGATATAATTCCGGCCCTCAGGCGTCAAGCAGTCGGCTAAAGAACGCGACCACTGCGGATTTCTGTCTTTATCAATAAGTAGCGCCCGTACGCCTTCTTTGAAATCAGGATTGGCAGCACAGTTTACCGCCACATTGGTCTCTAAATATAATACTTGCTCAAGCGATAAATCAGCTACTCTATGATAAAGCCCATAGGTTAAAGCAGCACTTACCGGACAACCTTGACGATAAGTAGCTATAGCGCGCTGGGTCCAGCTGTCCTCAGCAAAATCGCTATCAAGCTTTTTAAGCGCTTCGTCACTGCGCAGCAGCGTATCAATGTCGCCCAGACCGCCAGTGGTCATTAGCTGTTGAATAGCTCGCCAGTATAAGGCAAGCTTACTTGTAGCGAGCTTATCTTCGGTCGCCATAGGCAATGACGCCAGCGCGCGGCTGGTAATACTATACGCACTATCAGCATAACTGTTGTCAAACATCACTTGCCAATCGCTTTGTACCAGACTCTGTAAAACGGCTTCGTAATCATTACTTGCTAGCGCGTATTCTGCAAGATTGGTCAGTAGCGCATCGCTTGCGTTACACTGGGCACCTGTCAGCCCTAAAAATAGACCGATTCTGGCGGGCATACGCTGTAAAAACCAGCTGCCAGAGGCATCAGGGAACAGTCCAATAGTAATCTCAGGCATAGCAAAACGGGTACGCTCGGTGACGATACGATGACTGCACCCTGCCATTAGGCCCATACCGCCGCCCATGATAATGCCGTCACCCCAAAGTATGAGCGGTTTGGGATAAAAGTGCATCTGCCGATACAGGCGGTACTCATGACTAAAGAATTCAGTAGCATAAGGGTTTGGTCTTGGCGCATCAGCATTCATACTGTCATAAAGCTTACGAATATCACCGCCTGCACAAAACGCTTTATCGCCTGCGCCCTTTAGTATTATTGCTACCACATCAGGGTTGGCTTGCCACTGTTCTAATTGTTTTGATAGCAGCTGACACATCTCAACGCTAAGCGCGTTTAGAGACTTTGGGGTATTTAAGGTCATTATACCAATGCTATGTCCGCAATCCGTCGGCTCGGTATTAAAAAGGACGGGAGCTTCTTTTAGCTCAGTTTTTTTGTCATCGGGATATTTTATTGTTGTCATACAAAAACCTCTAAAGTAGAAAAGGCAGGTAATTATAATTGTAGCCCATTAGGTAGCGTCTATTTATTTTGCCAAGTGGGCGCGCGCTTCTCTAAAAACGCCTGTACGCCCTCACGCTGATCGCTGGTATCAAAAAGCTTCACAAAGGCTTCGCGCTCATGAATCAAGTTTTGTGCAGGGGGCGAGGTTCTGGCTGCTTGAATAAGCTGTTTGGAATAGCTGACCGCGACTGGCGATTGTTTGGCAACTTTTTGCGCCAGAGATTGAGCTGTTTCTAAACCCTTGCCTTTATCTACCACTTCTTCGACCAAACCAATCTGTAGCGCGGTTGCGGCATCGACGCGCTCACCGCACAGTATCATACGCTTCGCCCAGCCTTCACCAACCAGCCAAGGGAGGTTTTGGGTACCACCAGCGCAAGGTAATAAACCTACGCCGGTCTCTGGTAGCGCCATCTGCGCATGACCCTCTGCAATACGAATGTCGCACGCCAGCGCGCACTCTAACCCGCCGCCCATCGCATAACCATTGATGACGGCAATGCTCACGCCGCGATAGTTCGATAACGCCTCAAAAGCTTCGCTAAAAGCAATGGCCATGCTAACCGCTTGACCTTTATCGCCATCAGCAAAATTATTGAGATCGGCACCTGCTGAAAAAAACTTTTCGCCATCACCGTGGATAATCAGTGCATACACTTCATCATTAGCATTAAGATCTGTTATCAGCTGTTTAAGCGCTGGCAAGCTCTCCATTGTCCAAGTATGCGCAGGTGGGTTTTGTAAGGTTACGGTTGCGATATGACCATCAATGGTCAGTTTAAGGTTGGTATAATCGCTCATAAAACATCCTTGTCTTAATAAATACAGTTAGCTTTAAAAAGTACAATCAACTTCAAAAAGCACAATTAACGTAATTGGCTGAGCCCTTCATCTTGCAAAACTTGACGAGAGACAATCACTCGCATGATCTCATTAGTACCCTCTAGTATTTGATGTACGCGCAGATCACGCACATGACGCTCAAGAGGATACTCATTTAGGTAGCCATAACCGCCATGCAATTGCAAAGCTTCGTTAGCAATATCAAAGCTAAGATCAGTCGATAAGCGCTTGGCCATCGCGCAATACACGGCAGCTTGCGGATCATTCTGATCCACTTTACTCGCCGCTAGATAAAGCATCTGCCGCGCGGCAACTGTCTGCGTGAGCATGTCAGCAAGCTTAAACTGTACCGACTGAAAGCTGGCAATGGGACTGCCAAATTGGCTACGCTCTTTGACATAATTGGCCGCCGTTTCAAGTGCTGCTTGCGCGGTACCAACCGAGCAGATACCGATATTGATCCTTCCGCCATCAAGTCCTTTCATCGCCATACTAAAGCCCTGCCCTTCCTCGCCTAAGCGATTGGCAACCGGAACTTTGACATCTTTAAAACTTATCGTGCGCGTGGGCTGCGCTTTCCAGCCCATTTTGTGCTCGTTTTTACCGTATTCAATACCATCGCTGTGGGCGTCAATGACAAAGGCTGAGACGCCTTTGGGGCCAGCGTTTCCTGTACGCGCCATCACTACCAGTACGTCAGTCGAGCCCGCCCCTGAGATAAATACTTTCTCGCCATTTAGTACATAATAGTCGCTTTGCTTATCGGCTTTAGTACGCAAGGAGGCAGCATCAGAGCCAGCATTAGGCTCAGTTAAGCAATAACTGCCTAGCCATTCGCCACTAACCATATTCGGCAGATACTGCTGGCATAGAGTATCGCTACCGTATTCACCAATCATCCAAGCGACCATATTGTGAATGCTCATATAAGCTGCTATGGAAGTATCGCCCCACGCCAGCTCTTCAAACACCATGGCTGAATCTAATCGCGGCAGCCCCAAACCCTCATATCCAGGATTGGTATACAGTCCTAAAAAGCCAAGCTCGCCTGACTTTTTGATCACATCAACTGGAAAGTGGGAGGTGCGATCCCATTCAGCAGCGTTCGGTTTAAGCTCTTTTTGCGCAAACTGTTTGGCGGTTTGCCTAAAAGCAAGTTGGTCGTCTGTTAATGAGAAGTCCATGGGGTCATCCTTGTGCTTATAAAGCGGCTATAGTTAATTCAAAGTCAGTTGGTTTAAAATATCTCTGATTACGTAAGAATGTGGAAATTACCACCAGCCTTAATATACTCTTTTTAAGCCAACCGACGTACTATGAATTTTACATCGAAATGGTAGTATTTACCTTACCACGGCTCGCCTCATCATCAAACCAGCGTGCGGTAACGGTTTTGGATTGCGTATAAAACTGTACCGCTTGTTTGCCATAAGGACCAAGAGCGCCAAGTTTGCTCGCGCGTGATCCGGAGAATGAAAACATTGGTAATGGCACCGGAATAGGCAGGTTAATACCGATTTGACCGACCATAATATCTTGCTGAAATTTATGCGCCGCCGCTCCCGACTGGGTAAATATAGCGGTGCCATTACCATTTGGATTGGCATTGATAATATCGATTGCCTCTCCTAAGCTCTCCGCGCGCATGATACATAGCACCGGGCCAAAGATCTCTTGCTGATAGATTTGCATGTCACTTGTGACGTTATCAAAGATAGTTGGACCGACAAAATTGCCTTGCTCAAACCCTTCAACGGTAAGACCGCGGCCATCGAGTAGCAAGCTTGCGCCCTCATCGACGCCAGTACCGATTAGATGCTCAACGCGCGCTTTAGCTGCCGGAGAGATAAGTGGCCCCAAATCTTTATCATTTTTGCCAGCAGAAACGACCAATCCTTCTGCTTTGGCTTTTATATCTTCAATCCAGTCCCCTGCTTCGCCAACCAATATCACTACCGATAGCGCCATACAGCGCTGACCTGCCGCCCCAAAGGCTGCTCCTGCCAATTGATTAAGCGTTTGCTCTTTGTTGGCATCAGGCAAAATAACCGCGTGGTTTTTAGCGCCCATCATACACTGAGCGCGTTTGCCAGATTGGCTGGCGCGCTCATAGACGTGCTGGCCGACCTTGGTAGAACCAACAAAAGACACCGCCTTGATATCGGGATGATCACAGATGGCATCGACCGTCGCTTTGCCGCCGTGAACGACGTTGAGTACGCCCTCAGGAATACCTGCCTCAACCGCCAACTCGACCAAACGCATAGTGACCATAGGATCTTGCTCAGAGGGTTTTAAAATAAAGGTATTACCCGTCGCAATCGCCATCGGGAACATCCATAAAGGAATCATCGCCGGGAAGTTAAATGGGGTGATACCGGCGCAAACCCCAAGCGGCTGCCAGACACTGTAGGTGTCGACATCGGTGGCGACGTTTTCGACAAAATCGCCCATTTGCAAATTGGCAATACCAGCGGCGTGCTCGACCACCTCTAAGCCGCGAAACACATCACCGCGCGCATCAGCGATGGTTTTGCCTTGCTCAGCGGTTAAGATCTCTGCCAGCTCGTCCATATGCTCGCGGATGAGCGCTTGATACTTCAAGAAAATACGCGCGCGCGTGGTGATGGGCGTTTTACGCCAAGTCTGAAAGGCGGTTTGTGCTGCGGCAACTGCTTGATTGATTTCATCATCGGTAGTTTGTGGCACTTTAGCAATGACTTCTTGGGTAGCAGGATCAGTAAGATCAATCCATTCGCTAGTGTTGGAGTCGCTAAATTGACCATTGATAAGCTGCTGAACGTGGTGCATGAGATGTCCTTATCTTGCTTTAAGATTATTTAAAATGATTTATTTCGTATTGTTATTGACTATAGCAATAATGTGATTTTGGGGTCAAGACTTTATTAGTAGTCTTTCATAGACTGTTTAACCGCATCAATCGCCGTCGGATTATCCAAGGTTGACATATCGCCGGTGGGCTGGTTTTCTGCCAAAGCACGAATAGCGCGGCGCAAGATCTTGCCTGAGCGCGTCTTTGGCAGGGCCTGCGGAAAATACACAGCTGCAGGGCGCGCGATACCGCCAAGCGATTTGACCACCGCACCGATGATTTGCTGCTCAAGGCGAAAGCGGTTTTCCGTGTCTGCTACCTGCGCATGATCGCGCAGCACACAAAACGCGATAGGCAGCTCGCCTTTTAGCTCGTCCTTAATGCCAACAACCGCGCACTCTGCCATCTCTGGATGAGTGCTGATAGCCTCTTCAATTTCTTGGGTACCCAATCTATGACCTGCGACATTGATCACATCATCGGTGCGGCCGAGAATATAAAAGTAACCATCTTCGTCCATCACGGCATAGTCTGAGGTCGAGTACTGCTTATTATCAAACAGTTTAAAATAGCTACTCATAAAACGCTCATCATTGCGCCATACGGTCGTCAAACAGCCGGGCGGCAGAGGTGCCTTAATTGCCAGTAACCCCTTTTCGCCAGCAGCACACGGCTCTCCTGTTTCTTCATTAAGAACATGCGCCTCATAACCATACATCGGGTAGCCCGGCGAGCCTTGTTTGTGTGCTTTGTGATCAAACTTGGGCGTATTACTTAAAATCGGCCAGCCAGTTTCGGTCTGCCAATAATGATCCAAGATCGGTACGCCTAAATATTTGGTCAACCAGTTGGCAGTGGATTCATCAAGCGGCTCACCGGCTAAGAAAAAGGTTTTAAGGCTTGAGACATCGTAGCGTGTCATCCACGTCTCATCTTGTTTTTTGAGCATACGCACGCCCGTAGGCGCAGTAAATAAAATATTGACTTTATTGGCTTCCACAATTCGCCACCAGATACCGGGGTTAGGACGGTGCGGTAGCCCTTCATACATGACGCTGGTCATGCCAGCCAGTAGCGGCGCGTAGATAGTGTAGGAGTGCCCTACTGCCCAGCCGATATCCGATATCGCCCAAAAGGTCTCGCCCGCTTTGCCGTTGTAAACGTAGTCCATCGAGGTGGTAAGAGCGACGGCGTGACCACCGACATCACGCTGGACGCCTTTTGGCGTGCCAGTCGTGCCCGAGGTATAAAGCAAGTATGAAGGCTCGTTTGATTCTAGCCACACCGGCTCGACCACAGCGTTGGCATCACAGCTTTGACGGCGCTCGGTGGCATAATCGACATCTATGGTTTGCGCTTTAAAGGGCAAAATACCGCGGTTGACGACTAACACGGTTTCAGGCTTGTTAGTCGCTTGCTCGACGCCTTGATTGACCAAGTTTTTATAATTAATTACTTTGCCGCCGCGCAGACCAGCGTCAACAGTGATCACCATTTTGGCCTCGGCATCATCCATACGAATGGCTAGGTTGTGCGCGGCGAATCCACCAAACACCACCGAATGTATCGCGCCAATTCGCGCGCAGGCGAGCATGGCATAGGCGGCCTCCAAAATCATTGGCATATAAATGATCACGCGATCACCTTTGCCAACACCGCGGCGCTGCAATACATCTGCAAAATAATTGACCTCTTTATACAAAGCATTGTAGGTCAAGCGGCGTTTGGTGTAGTCGGTATAAAACTCAACGTTGTTATCTAACTCTTTAAAGGCATCCGTAATACCGGTAAACGTCTCAGTTAACTCTTGGTTAATCTCTGAGGATAGCCAAATAAAGGCATCTTGCTCAGCGCGCTCCGGCAGGTGACGATCCACGCAGTTGTAGCATAAGTTGGTCTCGCCGCCGACGAACCATTTAGCGAAAGGTAGATTGCTGTCATCAAGGATTTGCTCCGGCTGCTTGTGCCAGTAAATGCGCTCGGCCTGCTTTGCCCAGAACTGCTCGCGATCATTGATTGAGGACTGATAGATATCAGCAAAGGTAGGAGAAGCGGAGTCGGTATTGTCGTTAGAAGGGTGCTCGGTGGCTTGTTTGTTCATAATGGCTATCCTTAGCGTAAACAAAATATATTGTAATAAAGTACAGTTATATAAGATAAGGCATTAAATTAGCCAATGTTTAAACAAACAGTACTGGCTATCCTTGCCAAAATTAAAAAACCGATACCTGACAAACTGATACGTAGTGTATCGGTTTGATAGGTATCGGTTAAAATGTAGCAGAGCTATTGATAAAGGTCAATGTCTAAGTTTTTAAACTTAAACGTTTAATTTAAGCATTTAACCTATGAGACCTTAAACTTAAGCTTGATCGATGTACATCTCACGCATCACTTTTTTGTCGTGTTTGCCGACTGAAGTTTTGGGCAGATCATCAACGAACTTAAAGTCGCTGGGTATCCCGTATTTAGGAATAATGCCTTTGCTTACTGCCTGCTCGGCAACGGCCTTGATATCATCGCTACTGGTATCTTGGCAATCAGGCTTGAGTACCACCAAAGCTAGCGGACGCTCGCCCCATTGCTTATCTGGGATACCGATGACAGAGACATCAGAGACTGCTGGATGCAGGGATAAAATGGTCTCAATCTCAAGCGATGAGATCCACTCGCCGCCTGATTTAATCACGTCTTTTAGGCGATCGGTAATCTTGATATAGCCATCTTCTCGTATATAAGCAATATCTTGGGTATGCATATAGCCATGCTCCCAAAGCTCCTTGCCTGCATCATCATTCTTTAGATAGCTTTGGGTGAGCCAAGGGGCGCGTAGTACCAGCTCGCCAGTATGCTCTTTGCCCATGCCAACTGGTCTATTATCCTCACCCCAGACTTGGGCATCCACCATGAGTACAGGTTTACCTGTCATACAGCGGCGGGTCACCTCATCCTCTTCTGTCATCTCAGGCTCGCCCACACTAAAATCAGTTAAGCTAATAAGTGGCGCGGTCTCCGACATACCATAGCCGGTATAGACCTCGATACCTTGTGCTAATGCCGCTTTGGCTAAGCCCTCGGTCAACTTTGAGCCGCCAATAATCATCTTTAGGCCGTTAAAGCTGGCATCACGACTTTGCGCCTCGCCGAGTACCATTTGTAAAATGGTTGGTACACAGTGGGTAATACTGACCTTTTCATTGATGATTAAATCAAACAAGGTATCAGGAGCATAGCGGCCAGGATAGACTTGTTTAAGACCGGCCATAGTGGCGGTAAACGGGAAACCCCAAGCATGGACATGGAACATCGGCGTCATTGGCATATACACATCACCATAGCTGACGCCTTGCTTGGTCGGCAGCATACCCAATGACGCCGCTTCTGCTAGGCTGTGCAATACCAGCTGACGATGGCTAAAGAAGACCCCTTTTGGATCGCCTGTCGTACCTGAGGTATAAAAGGTGGTTGCAATGGTGTTTTCATCAAAGTCAGGAAACTTAAAACTGTCATCAGCTGCCTCTAGCAGCGCTTCATACTCGCCTACTACGCGGTCTTGACTATCACCAAATACCCCTTCGACCGTCACGCCATCATCGTCCAGCCAAATGATATGCTCGATACTGGAGTTTTCAAACTGATAATCTTTGACCATAGGCGCAAATTCAGAATTGAGCATGAGCACTTTGGGTTTGGCGTGATTAATGGTATAGAGCACCTTTTCTGGTGACAGGCGGATATTGACCGTTTGTAAGATATACTCAGACATCGGCACGGCAAAATAAGATTCAAGATAGCGATGCGAGTCCCAATCCATCACAGCGACCACATCGCCGGCATTAAGATTCAAATCTGCTAACACATTGGCTAAGCGGTTGATGCGGGTAAATAGGTCTTTGTAAGTAAAGCGCTTTTTGTCAGCGTAAACGATCTCTTGCTCGAGCGAAACCGTCTTGGCACGATTTAGAAGCTGCTTAATTAACAAAGGATAATCATAAGCGGAGGGAGCACTACTATAAGCGTTAGGCATTGGGTAACTTCCTTGTGGTAAATTCATTATTGTTTTGGTTGCTATTAAAAATCAACAACACTGGCAATTGATTTTTTTAAACCGCTGTCGTTATATCATTAATAATACATACACTTATCGATAGTAAGAAAAAACGATAGCTATGTAAAGTATACACGCGTAAGCAGATAGCACTAGGCGTTCGAGGATAATAGTTTCACCAGTACGCGCATTGTGTTAGTGCCTATCACTTTTAATTTTTGAGCGATCTGTTTTAAGCGGCTTGGGTTTTGGTTTTAATCATGCCAAAGCTGGCTATCAGTAATGCTAATACTTGCATAAATAATAGTAGCCAAACCGTCGACGTCCACTGCCCCCTAGCATAAGCTAATCCGCACAGCCACGCGCCCATGGTTCCGCCTGCATAATAAGCCATATAATACAATCCAGAAGCCAGCGAGCGCCCCTTTTTAACATTGACTGCAATGTAACTGATGGTCGCCGCTTGGGTGACAAACACGCCTGATGACATAATCGCTAGCCCAGCAATAACGCCCCATAGCGGCGCTACCAAGGTCAATAGCACACCAAACATGGAGACGATTACCGCGACTCGTACTGTTCGCGCTGAGCCAAAACGGCGTAGTAAGTTTGTCGATAAAGGGGTAATAATTACCCCAATTAGATATACGGCAAAGATGTTAGCCAGTGCACCAGTTCCTAGGTTGTAGGGCGATTTGGCTAGATGTAAGTTAATAAAAGTAAAACAGCCAACCAAAGAGAACAGCACGCAAGCTCCAAGCAAGCAGGCGGTCACTACATAACGATTGGTCAAATGCTCGCCTAAGGTCTGCATGGCTGAACGAAAATTGGGATTGGCCTCAAAATGGCGCGATGCCGGTAGCGTTTTACCTACCCATATCGCACCGATAAGCGTCATCACTGCCATCACGTAGTAACCGTGTCGCCAGCCTATAAACTCATGCAAATGGCCAAGTAAAAAACGTCCCATAAAGCCGCCAAATACAGCGCCTGAGACATAAAAAGACATCAGCTCGGTGACGGCGCGTCCTTCAAACTCCTCTCCAACATAAGCGATCGCTACTACCGTTATGCCAGGCACCGACAAGCCTTGCATAAAACGCCACAGCCCCATCCACTCAACACTAGGACTTTGTGCAATTAAAGCGGTAGGAATAGCTAGAAACAATAAAGCACCAACGATGAAAGACTTGCGTCCAACGGCATCTGAGAGCATACCCAAAAATGGCGACATAATCGCAATAGCCATTACCGTTGCACCTACGACCATCCCTGCTTGTACCTCGGTTGCTGATAAGTCGACCATCAATACTGGCAATATCGCCTGCACCGAATACACCTGCAAAAAGGCAAACATACCGATGAGGCCAATGGTTAATTTAAGAACCCATGAGGGCGAGTCATTTTGTGGTGACATAAGGTTCGCGGAATTCTGAGTATTATTTTTCGTATTATTCAATGGGCTACTGGCTATGTTAGGCACGAGTAATATCGGCGTGGGCAAAAAGACAGAACGCTAAATGTCTGCGCTTATAATGTTGATCAATAAGCGCATTATGGTAGCACACCAAATTGGAAATCTAGATTGAAAATGTTGTGTAAATTTAGTCATGAGCTTAAAGCTATCTTTCACGACATCAGCTGACGTACTGGCATGTTTTATGCAGAAAAATAACTTAAAAAACGCTTGGTAGTGTGACCCCGCCCAAAGCTGCATCTATTAGCGCATAAGCGAGTTATGAGCAGCATTAAAAACTTGCATACCAAATTGTGCATAAAAACGATTTTCAACGCAATAAATCAATTATATAAAGGCTATTTTGCATAAAATCGATTATGTTATATTTCAAATAATGATGAATGACCCAAAAATTAGGAAAAACCCTTTTTTAAGCTGTTTGAAAACCCGATTAAAAACAGACAATTACGATGTGGCTAAAAACAGAGGATAAAATAGAGTATTTTGCTTTCCAACCTTTATCGTCACTGAATTTTCCTTGCGCTGCACCGATTTCACTACTTTGTCCCTATATCTTGCACCCATAAAAAAGCCGCTCAAAGCGGCCTATAGTAATTATAATTTAGCATTTTAAAACATGAGTAGAATATAAAATCAATAACCTGGAACATTAGTTACTTTGACATTACTGCTTTTGTCTAACAGTAGCTTAACTGGCTTACTAGAAGCAGCTCTTAAACCAAATAATCCTGAACTACCCGCTGTCGTCCTTACATTATTCACTACCGTGCCAGTTGATAATTTGATGGCAAAGGTTAAACTTTGCTCACTAATAACGACATCATCAAAGGAAGAGTTTTTAAGTAACAATTCACCGCCGCTAGCGACACCCATCGCTCGAAACTGATGGCGCGTTCTTTTGAGATGCATGTTGCTAAACTCTTTTAGCTTTCGATCTGCTTTTAGACGTATATAAGCAGACCCTTCAGCATTACCAGATTTGATAAATTCGCAGTCCTCAAAGAACACGCTAAGATCATTAGCGTTACCTATATGAGTATCTTGAAAGATGACTTGGTTGTTGCCGTAATTATTGCCGGCATTCTCAAAAGTGACTCTTTTAAAGATAATGTCACGGTACTTATCATTAAGACTATTAGGCTCACAGTCAAATAAATACAGACCACTTATAAGCTCGCCCTGCTTTGAGGTAAACCTATTATCAAGACGAAATTTGCCGCGAGTAAATCTAAACCCTTGTCCTGAGACAAGAGTCACCGGGTTTCTAGCACTTGAGTCGACTAAGAAGTCCTCAGCCTCAAAATCAATCCGTCCGTCATACTTTAAATACAGACTATCGTAGCGGGCGCCGCTGGTCTTAAAGTTACGCAGACGTGCGCCGCGCTCTTGAATACGAATACAATGCAGCGCTCTGGTATTTTTTCGCGTGCCATTTCTATTTGACGTTATCTCGTTGCGCTGAGTTTGACCACGTACATCAAAACCGTCTAAAACAAAATCGACACCTCCTGATTTTACATCAACGACAGGTGACGATCCTGCAGCACGCAAAATAGTATCACTATTAGTGAACAGCTCAATATTAGGGCTATCAATTACCAGCTCACAAGGATAATCTCCTCTAGGGAATATAATTCGAGCGCCGCCGATAGACTTAGCATGATTTATGGCCGCTTGAGGGGATCTATAATCTTCAACATTTATCTCTGTAGGCATGATTTCAACTATATTCATATAAGTAGATAGATGCTTTATACCAATAGCGTATGTACACTGTCAAGCATTGTTGGATAAAAGGCTTAAATAATGTTTATAACGAATGTCTGTAAATATTCGAAGTCTTCAATAAGCAATAACAGAAGCTAACTATATATAACATACTCCTTCTCTTTTATAACAGGTTTTAGTAGTACTATCTTTAGAGTTGAGTCTTAATTATAACTACCTATTAAGGATAAAATAATGAGTGATAAAATTTACGATTTGGGTGCCGGTTTTTGGAGTATTCGTGGCTCATTTGTGAGAAACGGTATGATAGATATAGGCAACCAATCAGCACTAATAAAATTGCAGTCAGGGAAATTTATTCTTTTGGATAGCTATACCCTTACAGGCGAGGTACGCGAGCAAGTTATGGCGCTCACCAATAATGGTCAAGATATCGAGGCGGTGCTTAATGTACATCCTTTTCATACTGTGCACTGCGCGCGCGTAGCCAAAGATTTTCCGCACGCTACCTTTTATGGCAGTGCGCGTCATCACAAGGAAGTGCCAGAAGTTGACTGGAGCGATGATTATGTTGAGAGTGAAGCGGTAGCGCAGCGTTATCCTGAACTTGAATTCTCTGTGCCCAAAGGTATCTATTACATTGCACCCGATGATTCTGTACATTCAGGATCGCTCTTAGTCTTTCATCCCGCCAGCCAAAGCCTATATGTCGATGATACTTTTGAGATCCCCCCTTCAAAGCTGTTCAATGAAATACAAGCCGGTATAAACTTGCATGCCACTACTCTAAAAGCACTCAAAGATGAACCTGATGCAGGTAAAAACTACTGCGACTGGGCGACCGATTTGGCACATAAGTGGCGGGAGATACGTAATTTTTGCGGCGCGCATTCAGGTTTGGTTGTCTTTGAAGAAGGTAAGTTTGAGTCAGCACTACTGGCAACTATTGATAGCGCGCGTCCTGAGCTCGAAAACTCATAACCTTGCAAGTTTATCAGACTTACATTGATAAACTTACATAGTTATCAGCTTGTGCTAAGGTTGACTTGTTTTTTATTGCAGGTTTTAAGTCACATTAAAAACAACTATAAACCAGTCATTATTTAATTAAGGAATAAAAATGTCAGATAAGATTTATGATTTAGGTGCAGGATTCTGGAATATACAAGGTACATTTAAACTAGGCGGCGTTGTGGATATAGGTACGCAGTGCTCGCTGGTACAACTTGAGTCTGGAAAGTTCGTTTTTTTGGACAGCTATGAGCTAACTGATGAGGTACGTAAGCATGTGATGGAGTTGACTAACGATGGTCAGGACGTTGAGGCGGTACTCAACGTGCATCCTTTTCACACTGTGCACTGCGCGCAGATGGCAAAAGACTTCCCGCACGCTACTTTTTATGGCAGTAGCCGCCATCGCACAGAAGTGCCAGAGGTTGACTGGAGCGACGATCTGGTAGAGAGTGACGCGGTAGCCGAGCGCTATTCTGAGCTTGAATTCTCCTTGCCAGAAGGTATTCACTATATAGCGCCTAACGATAGCGTACATGCAGGCTCGCTACTCGTGCGTCATCCCGCTAGTAAAAGCGTGCACATTGATGACACCTTTATGAGTCCGCCATTTAAGATACTTAAAGCCGTGCTGCCTGAGCTGATGTTACATCCAACGACCAAAAAAGCACTTAAAGATGAACCCAACGCTGGTGAACAATATTGCGACTGGGTCATCCAGCTTGCCCATGACTGGCGCGATACTCATAACTTTTGTGCCGCGCATTCAGAAATGGTTAAGTTTGAAATTGGCGGCTTTGAAAAAGCTTTATTAAAAGCAGTAAAAAAAGCCCGCCCTAAACTTGAAGCGTCTTAAGCTTTTAAGTAGTTGCTAGAAAATAGTTTTTATCACATAAAGCAGAGTACATAAAAAGGCTACCAAAACTGGTAGTTTTTTTACGTCTTAATTATTCATTTTTACTTCAAATAGCAGTTTATAAGAGCAATGACGCTTTGTTATAAAACGTTCTTGTTATGCATATTCTTGTATCCAAACATATTAAAGCTTATAGGGTAAGTATTACTATACTCACTTTTATTACCCTGATTAGACAAAGGATTATCTTATGAATCGACATTACCTAACGACCGCTATCATGGCAGTGAGCCTGATCGGGGTTACTGCTTGCTCAAACAGTTATCAAGCTGATGATATGCCCGCAAACACAAGCCCTGTGGTAGTGGCATCGGATGATAGCAGCATAGACGAGCATGCCAGCTGGTCATACAGTGGTAGCACTGGGCCTGAATACTGGGGGGATGTCGAAGGCGCTAGCGCCTGTAAGATCGGTCAGGAGCAGTCTCCTATTGATATCACTCGGGTTACTGCTAGTGCTATGGACGCGCCTACGATCAATTATGGCAAATCAGCAAGTCTGAGCATCGATGATGACGGTCATACTATCGTCTATACTCCGAGCACCGCTGAGAATACAATTAATATTAATAATGAGCGCTTTGAGCTTAAACAGTTCCATTATCATACGCCAAGTGAACATCAACTTGGCAGCCAAAAGTACCCAGCTGAAGTTCATTTTGTGCATGCTAATAGTGATGGTAATTTGGCAGTTGTCGGTGTGATGCTACAACAAGGACAGCCAAATAGTGTCATGCGTACGCTGCTCGATGGCACCCAGCTAAGTAGCAATAATAATGCTGAATATACAGCAGACAATATCGATTTGTCGGCACTGATTCCAGCTATGCCTACCTTTTATCATTATCAAGGTTCACTGACTACACCGCCTTGTTCAGAACAAGTGCAGTGGTATGTGACCAAAGAACCACTAGAGCTGGCTGGTGAGCAGTTAGCTATTATGAGCCAATTGTATGAAGGCAATAATCGTCCTATCCAACCTCAAGGCTCGCGTGTCGTTGAGCAGCTTAGTAATTAAAGTTAGTAATTAACATCAGCTGATAAAAAAATAGAACGCTAGGTACTTAGAGCTCAAAATTAGTGATAAATTATGCTAGTTTTGAGCTTTTTTATGGCTTGCAAAACCAGCTAGTACAATAGACTTAATTAAATAATAAGGTTACAAGCTCTTCTTCATTATCGATAATATCTGCCAATGTATAACGCTCAAGTACACTAATAAAGGCAGTAAGCGCTTCAAAAAATACGCTCTTTAGTTGACAAACTGGACTGATCACGCAGCCCTGTGATGATGTTTTTACTGATTTGTCATCTGCTGATTGATTAATAAAGTCTAACTCATCAATAGACATAGTAGGTAGACTTTTTTTCTTAACCTGACTATCAACGTTGTCTTTATCAAGTAACGTTGTAGCAAAGCATTCAACCAATTCAAAATCAGGCTCAATTTGTTTGATCAGTATTCCTAAATTAATATCTTTGGGCGCACGTTTCAATCGAATACCGCCATTTTTACCGCGTATACTTTCGATATAGCCAAGCTTTGCCAATTGATGAATAATCTTGGTTAAATGACTTTTGGAGATATCGTAGCTGTCAGCAATATCGCTGATATTGGCCAGTGTTTGCGGTTCTGGTTTCACTGCTAAGTACATAAGCGAGCGCAGTGCGTAATCACTATAATTGGTTAGCCGCATGGGTTTACGCTCCTTTTTATTTTATCATTTC
This sequence comes from Psychrobacter sp. M4, assembly GCF_055699795.1. NCBI lineage: Bacteria > Pseudomonadati > Pseudomonadota > Gammaproteobacteria > Moraxellales > Moraxellaceae > Psychrobacter > Psychrobacter sp. M4. The sequence continues at coordinate 1,976,724 of NZ_CM146740.1, forward strand.
ATTACACAAACTCAGTTAGCCAAACTCAGTTAGCCAAATAAGCCGTCAGGCCTTGGCCGTGCCAGCATCGGCAAATAACTACTGCAATAAAGTATAAAGCAAGCTATCCACGCGCCTTGAGTAATCATGATCCACAGCAGATAATGACTGGTATCGACTAAGGGCAATAATACCCGGCTAATAAATACCAGCACCATTAGTATAAACATAATGTTTACTGTTTTGGGCGGCTGATGAATACTGCGTCCGGTATGCCCAAGCGCTACTCGCGACATCATCGAGACGGTCATCATACCAACGCCTGCAATCGCCAATCCATGCATAGCAATACTATGAGTATAACCAAACCATGGCTGCAAAGCATACAGTAAAAAACTTAAGCACATCCCCAAAAACGCAATATAGAGCGACCACAGCAGCGGTTTTTGCCAGATATCACGATGATACCAGCCTGCTAAGCGTATAGTGTTGACCCCCGCTACGCCAAGCGCGGTAATGGTTAGCAAATACTTGTTAGGATAAAACACATCGACGATAAAAAAAGCTAAGAAAAAAGCTAGGCTGGCTATGTCTTGTACTTTACTGTTTCTAACTGTAATGCTCTTGTTTTTATCGCTACTCAGTCCGCGCTCAATAAAAAACGGTACCACACGCCGACCAATGGTTAATACCAGACCGATAATTAAGTAAAAGCCTAGATACATCCCTATACGGGTCAAATTCATGTCCGCACTAGCCACTCCCCAATAGCACAGCCCATTGCCGAGGGTTAATAAAGCCAGCTTGGATAAAATCCCCATCTGTTTGTATTGCTTGACTTGTAACACTGCACGGCTTATTACAAAAGCGGTAGAGCCAATAAACAACAAATCAAAAACAGCTGCTATATATAACGGCCAAGCGCTTTGCTCAAACCCAAAACCCCAACCCAAACCAAAGGCCAGCCAGCCCAAACGCGCTACCAGCCAGCACATAAAGATAGCCAGCAGCTTGTAGCCGTGCGGCATCATGACCCCCGTCCAAGTCTTGACCGCAGTTAATAAAAATCCGGCCACAACCGCTAATGCATAACCATAAACCATCTCATGGCCGTGCCAATACAATGGGTTAAGTGTTTGTGCGTCGATATGAGTATGTCCGGTAAATATAAACGACCACAGTACCATTGCTACCACCGCAAAGATGGCGGCTGCGCTAAAAAAGACACGAAAAGCTAAATTAAGAATAGGATGCGGTGAGGTTGGCGGATGACTGGGTAGATCAATAGCGTGCATAGCGATCTTCTTAACATTTATTTGTGAAAGACATATATCAAGAGATGGTACTTAACATATATTTTAAATGAATGTTATAAGTTATACAACGTCTATTCTGATAGTCAATCTCTAGAAGTATCATATTTAGACACCTGCTTGTTGTATAGCGCGCTTTTCTATCCTATTACTTTTCAATTTTAGTATAATGGCAGTTGTACTGCTACAGCCAACAAAGAGAGGATCACTATTAGCGTCACGTATACTCTTACCTTAAAATACTTAGTGTTGATGATATCAGCCAGATGCAAACCATAGTCAATTGCCAGCAAGCTCAGAAAACCTATGATTAGCAGCCAGATAAACCCTACAACTGATAAACTTAAAAATCCAAGCCATAAGAGAATAGCGACGATATTACTCAAGATAGGTAGTCTGATTGCCCACGGATTGTTATTGTCCAAGGTTAAATGATTGCCCCACTGTGCGCCTGCCATAAATGAGGCGATAACTAGACCGTACACAGATAAGATGTCTTCTGTATCCCCTAATACACGCACCGCTTCAATGCCTAAAGTAATGAAGACAGCACAAACGATAAAGGGTATAGTGCCAGCAAAGGTCAGATAAGGACTTGGTTTTTTCATAAAGTAAAATATACCTCCTATTAGTAAATCTAAATCAGCTTTTGTACAAAGCTGCTTAAAAACCAGCTTATTATCATACCAACCATTTATCTCTGAAGTCGCCATCGGGATCATGTTGCTGCGTTTGCTTTTTGAGATTAAATTGTCGGCAGCCTCTAGGGTCAGCGCCGACACCCGCTAAATATTGCCAATTGCCCCAGTTGCTAGCGACATCGTAATCAATCAGCTGCTGCTCAAAATAAGTGGCTCCATAACGCCAATCTAGCTCTAATTCATGGATGAAGGCGCTGGCGACCAGTTGCCGACCCCGATTGGACATGTAGCCAGTATTATTTAGCTGGCGCATACAAGCATTGACAATGGGATATGGCGTTGCGCCATTTTGCCACTGCTCAAGGCGCTGTTTATCATAGCCAGTTGACGGCGGCTGAGTGCTAATACCTTTAAACAAGAATAAGTCTTTTTGATGAGTCATGGCATACCAATAAAAATACTCGCGCCAAAGTAGCTCAAACCATATCCAATAAGTAGAATCATTGGCAATAACTTGACGCTCATAGCAACGCAGACGATTGAGTAAAGTCTGTACAGACAATGAGCCATTAGCAAGCCATGGCGAGAACTTAGTAGTATGGGACCAAGTATCTAGCGCATTGCGGGTGCTCTTATAAATACTTGGCGCTCTGGAGTCAAAGTAGCGCTCTAAATGAGCAAGCGCTTGGGTCTCCCCGCCTTTAAAGCGTGGTTCCAACTGCGCTCGCTCGTCAGATGCTTGCGCTGCAAAAAAACATTCTGTGTTTTGTGCCAAGCTCTCAGGTATCGGCGGCAGTCTTTTGGGCATGGGGCTAATATCGACGCCTTTTTGGGCATTTAATAAGTTGTGACTGTATTCTACCTTTTTGCGAAACTGAGTAAAGCTGTTGGGCAACTCTTTAGTTGGCATAGTAGCAAATAAAGTAGCCGTTGACTGACTATGCCAACTTATTTGTGGATATTTATTTTGCAAGGTTTCATAAGCTAGGTTTTGCGCATAATCTGCCGTTTGGCTAACGCAAATATCAGTAACCCCTTGCTCATCAATCAGCTGACATAACTGCACCGCTAAGCTCAATGTATCTGTAGAATCAGTCCCTTTTAAGTATAATAATTTATTACCCAGACTTTGTAGCGACTCATCTAAATCGCTTAAACTTTCTTCTAAAAAGCGGGTGCGAGCTTGACCCATCTCCTCAAAGTGATAAGACTGCCCCCAGTTTTTTTGGTTCAGTGTATCGGCTAAGAAGGCGGCATAAACCAGCAGCAATCGCGCATCACTACTCTCACTAGCCAATTGAGTCGCCATTGTCAAAGTGGCGTTGTCGTGTACGCGTAAGTCATTATGAAATAATACCAATACGACTCTTTTTTCGACAGGTTGATTCGACATAACTGAGTTCTCAATGAGTTTAGGTATTAAAGGCGCGGATTTGAACTGTTTTTTAAACTGTTTTTTAAACTGCTCTTAAACTATAGTATTTTACGTTACCCTGCACAGTATAAGGCTTGTTAAACTTTGGATATCAGCTTTTATTATCGTTACTACCACGGCAAGCATTGACTCTCGTTGAGCTGACTGATTAAATGATTGCTACTTAGGAGAATATTATGACAGAAGAGAATGCACCGAGTGAAAAGCGCAAAATTGTTAATAGGTTTTTAGTAAAGCTTACTAAAGAAGAGCCGCAAATGTATTACGCTTCTACCTCAGAGATTTCACGTAGTATTCATACGATGATTAAAGAGCATACCAATCGCTTATCGGTGGAAGAGCAGGCGCTGGTTAGAGGGATAACCGTTGAAGAGATTCAGTCTATATTGGGTTTTAAAGCTAAGTAATTTTTAAAGTTAAGTAATAAAGTCAAATAGCATTATATACTTTCATGCCTTGTCATCTACGAGCGCCCATAAAATAATACATACAAAAAGACCGCCACAATGGACGGTCTTTTTGCTCTCATAGTCAAACCAAATACTTATCAGTTTATGCCTGATTTTTAGTACGGCCAGCTTATAAAACGGTCAGCATTTAAAACGGATAGTCGCGCGGCTTATGCTGATATGAGATCCAATGCGTACGCGTCATCTCCTCTAGTACCCACTCGCCGTTGAAGCGGCCAATCCCTGAGTTTTTCTCACCACCAAAGGGCACGTTACTTTCATCGTTGACCGTAATATCGTTGATATGAGTCATGCCCGCCCTAATACCACGAGCGAAGCGCAAGCCCTTTTCCATATCCGTCGTGAACACTGAGCTTGACAGACCATATTCAGTATCATTGGCAAGCTTGAGCGCTTCAGCTTCATCTTTTGCGCGCACGATACCGACGAGTGGCCCAAAGATCTCATTACGGAATAACTCCATATCAGCGGTAACGTCTGTGAAAATATGCGGCGGCACCACTTGACCTTCAATATCGCCGCCGAGCAGCATTGTTGCGCCTTCTTCCTGTGCTTTGGCAATCTTATCTTTTAATGATTCAAGCTGATTTTCATTAACGATAGGACCAACGACGGTATCCTCTTTGCTAGGATCACCAAATTTTAAGGTCTTTACGTGAGTATGGAAGCGCTCAACGAAATCATCATAAACCTCATCTTCAACGATAATACGGTTAATAGCGATACAAATTTGACCTTGGTGAAGGAACTTACCAAAGACGGCTGCCTTTACTGCATTGTCAAGATCAGCATCTTTTAGTACCACAAATGGATTATTTCCACCTAGCTCCAAAGCTAATTGCTTGATGTAGTTGCCGCTATGAGCCAGCTCACCGATATGTTTGCCTACTGGCGTTGAACCAGTAAAAGATACAAAGCTTGGAATATCGTGCGTGACGATAGCATCTCCAATCTCGCTGCCTGCGCCAACCACCACATTGAGCAGACCTTTTGGCAGTCCCGCCTCTTCATATATCTTGGCTAATAATAAACCGCCCGTAATAGGAGTATCACTTGCAGGCTTGAGTACTACGGCGTTACCAAGTACCAAGGCTGGACCAACAGAGCGCTGGGTTAAATGGAATGGGAAATTCCATGGGCTAATGACAGCGACGACACCAACAGGCTCACGGTAAACGAAGTTTTGTTTACCCGGAATATTAGAAGGACGAATCTCGCCGTGTACACGGTTTGGGAACGTTGCTGCTTCAAGCGTCATCGCCCGTGCGATACTAAATTCAGTCATCGCTTTGATACGGGTACTACCCGACTCTTTAATCAGCCACTCAACAATCTCATCTTGGCGCTGATCTAAAATCTCTATAACTCTATACAGTAGCCCAGCACGTTCTGCTGGTAACTTTTTTGCCCACTCTTTTTGCGCCTCTTTAGCTGCCTCATAAGCCTCATCAAGCTGCTTATCTGTCGCTTGCTGAATCTCAACCAGCGTCTCACCACTGTAAGGGTTAGTATTGGTATTAATACTATCGTCTTGGCCTTTTTGCCACTTGCCTGCAATGTATTGTAAGTGAAAGTCGCTGTAGGCTTCATTAGCATTGACAGCTTTATTAGTATTATCAGACATAACTCTTCCTTTTATTTAGATATCATGATCAAAAAATATATTGTCTACTTTAAAGTTTGCTTACTGGTCTAAATTTAAGATCTGTAACGTTAACTTGCTAGACGACTGGTCTAATGCTACCATAGAGACCATCACAGAAACAACGGAAACTGTAAATTCTTAATTATAAACTTTGTTAATAGAGTAACTTTTAATAGAGAAATCGGCACAGACAGTTTTAAATAACAACTTGTTTTTTATACAAATATTTTTTATACATATATATAGAAAAAACTTAGGGAGAATGTGACTTTTATGTCCGTTACTACATCTATGTCCACTACTACATCAGTTCCAGTGATTCAGCCTACACCTGAGAGCTTAACTCATAACGAACCCAATAATACTAAAACGCACTTACTAGCGATTGGTTATCAGCTTATTGCCCAAAAAGGCTTTACCGCTGTCGGCATTAAACAGATATTAGATACCGCTGGCGTACCTAAAGGCTCGTTTTATCACTACTTTGCTTCAAAAGAAACCTTTGGCGAAGCCATCATAAAGCACTACTTTACCAACTATAAGAAACGACTTGATGCTATTGGCAATTCGCAGAACATTAACGCTCAGCAAAAACTCTACAATTACTTTCAGAACTGGTATGACACCCAGCAAAATGGCTGCAACCATGAAAAGTGCTTGGTAGTAAAATTGAGCGCTGAAGTCGCTGATATGTCAGAGCCTATGCGTATTGCGCTTGATAACGGACGTGCACAGACTATCGACTGGATCTCAGAGCAGATTAAGGCGGGATGGGTAGATAATTCTATTCCTCCTCAAGACAATATTGGCGCTGAGAGTATCGCTAAGCGTTGGTACTTTGCTTGGCTTGGTGCTAGCCTCATTGCTAAGATTAGCCAAACCAATACCCCACTTGCCGAAGTTTGGCAAATGACGACGACTCAGTTAGGACGCTAAATTTATAAGCAAGAGCAATAGGAGAGTTTTGTAACTATTTTAAAAATTGACTAGACGACCGGTCTAATTAATGTACAATACTGACGAATGCTAATGTCTCGTATGATTCTTTTTAGCTATTAAAAATTTAAGAAATGTTAGGAATAATATGAAAAACTTCCAATATTACAATCCGGTACGTATCGTCTTCGGCGAAGGTCAAATCGAACAATTATCAGATCTAATCCCCAATGAGGCGCGAGTGCTCATCACCTATGGTGGCGGTTCAGCGGAGCGTACTGGTACTTTAGATGAAGTGAGAGCAGCGCTGACTGCTAATGATAACCGCAGCGTGTTTGAATTTGGTGGTATTGAACCAAATCCAGAATTTAGTACGCTATTAAAAGCAGCGGATATGGTTAATGAGCACGATATTGACTTTCTATTAGCAGTTGGTGGCGGTTCGGTCATTGATGGTACGAAGTTTGTGGCGCTGGTTTCTTCGTTAACTGAGTCAGATGGTACGGTATCACGTGATAAGGCATGGGAGGCTTTAACCAGCTACTGTAAAAATATAGATTCTGCTGTTGATTTAGGAGCAGTTTTAACTATTCCAGCAACGGGTTCAGAGATGAACTCAGGCGGTGTGGTCAACTATAGCGAACGTCAAGCGAAGTTGCCGTTTAACAATCCTTTAGCGTTTCCTAAATTCTCAATTTTAGATCCAACTAAAACTTTAACATTGCCGGAACGCCAAGTCATGAACGGTGTCGCAGATGCTTTTGTTCATGTGATAGAGCAGTATCTCACTTATCCGGTCGATGCTAAAGTCCAAGACGCTTTTGCTGAAAGTTTACTTAAAATACTTATCAGTGAAGGTTTAGCTGTCAAAAATGACCCAGATAATTTGGACACGCGTAAAAACATCATGTGGACCGCAACGATGGCATTGAATGGCACACTTGGCGCAGGCGTGCCGCAGGATTGGACGACACATATGATCGGCCATGAGCTGACTTCACTGCATGGTATTGATCACGCGCGAACACTGACTATTTTATTACCGTCGACCTTGCGTGAGCTCAAAGACAGCAAAAAAGAAAAATTACTTCAGTACGCGCGTAATGTTTGGAGCATTAGCGGTACAGAACAAGGTCAAGAATTAGATGAGGACACCATTATCGAGATGGCTATCGTCTATACCGAAAACTTTTTCCGTGAGCTGGATCTGCCAGTAAGTTTAGCCGATGCAAAACTAGATGCTTCAGTGATTGAACCTATTGTTAATCAGTTAGAAGCACACAATATGGTGAAGCTGGGCGAACATCAAACCAATGATTTAGCAGTATCGCGCCGGATTTTGGAGCGTGCAGTAACCAGTAAAGCCTCATAAAACTTTTGTAGTTACTACAAAATAAGATGATCAGCACAGACATTTACTTAACATAACAATAGATAAGGAAAATAATTATGAGTTTTGATAAAGCACAGAATCAACAACAAAACCGTCAAATTAAACTGGCCAGCCGTCCTCATGGTCAGCCTAAACCAGATAACTTTGAGCTAACCACTAGCGATATCCCAAAACCCAAAGACAACGAGATGTTACTACGTACCGTTTATCTGTCATTAGATCCCTACATGCGCGGGCGTATGAGCGATGCTAAAAGCTACGCTGAGCCTATGGAAGTTGGTGATGTGATTGTAGGTGGTACGGTCGCTCAAGTCGTAGAATCTAATATCGATAAATTTGCTAAAGGCGATCTTGTGGTCTCAAACTCTGGCTGGCAGGATTATAGCGTCAGTAATGGCGAAGGCGTTCTAAAACTTGACAAAGATATGGCGCATCCCTCTTATGGTTTAGGCGTGCTTGGTATGCCAGGATTTACCGGATACATGGGGCTAACTGATATCGGTAAACCTCAAAAAGGCGAAACCTTAGTCGTTGCCGCAGCAACAGGCCCAGTCGGTGCAACGGTCGGTCAAGTGGGTAATCAGTTCGGCGTGCGTAGTGTCGGTATTGCTGGCGGTAAAGAGAAATGCGACTTTGCGGTAAATGAGCTGGGGTTTGATGTTTGTATTGATCATAAAGCTGACAACTTCGCTGAGCAATTAAAGCAAGCTTGTCCAGATGGTATCGACATCTACTACGAAAACGTGGGCGGTAAAGTATTTGACGCGGTGTTACCACTCCTAAATGCACATGCGCGTATTCCGGTTTGCGGTCTCGTGTCTCAGTATAACGCGACTGAGCTGCCTGATGGTAAAGACCGTTTGGGTCTATTGTTCCGCAATGTCCTAAGTAATCGTTTAACGATTAAAGGGTTTATTATCCACGAAGAGTACGGTAATCACTTCCCTGAATTCCTCAAAACCATGAGCAAATGGGTAGAATCAGGCGAGGTGAAAACCAAAGAGTACGTTGCTGAGGGCTTAAACGAAGCACCAAACGCTTTTGTTAATATGCTAAATGGTGATAACTTTGGTAAGACGGTCGTAAAAGTCTCTGATGTTGAATAACTTGAGATAAGTATTTAGCGTCAGATAATTGGCGCTAAATATGTTTTAAGTAACAGCAAACAATAATTAATAATAACTAATATAATCAACAACTAAGGATAATTATGAAAATTTTAATGGTACTAACTTCACATGACAAATTGGGCGATACGGGCAAAAAAACGGGCTTTTGGCTCGAAGAATTTGCCGCCCCTTACTACGCTTTTATTGACGTAGGCGCTGAAGTAACCCTTGCCTCTCCTGCTGGTGGTCAGCCGCCGCTTGATCCCAGTAGCGATACTGAGGATACGCAAACTAAAGATACCAAACGCTTCAAAGACGATAAAGAGGCTCAAAAACATCTTGCTACTACTAAAAAGCTTGCGGATGTAAAAGCTGAAGATTTTGATGCGGTATTCTATCCAGGTGGCCACGGTCCATTGTGGGACTTAGCAGTCAGCGAAAACTCTATCAATTTAATAGAAAACTTTGTTAAACAAGATAAGCCTGTTAGTTTTGTTTGTCACGCGCCAGCAGCGCTTAAAAATGTTAAAGTTGATGGTGAATACTTGGTAAAAGGTAAAACGGTTACTGGCTTTACCAATACCGAAGAAGAAGGCGTTGGCCTAACAGACGTAGTGCCGTTTTTAGTAGAAGATGTCCTAAAAGCCAATGGCGGCAACTATGAAAAAGGCGCGGATTGGGAGTCGTATGTCGTTGAAGATGGCCTACTTATCACCGGTCAAAACCCAGCTTCCTCAGAAGATGCGGCTAAGCTTTTACTAAAAAGACTTAATGGTTAAAAGCTGCTGCTAAAAGATATGGATATAAAACCATTTAATAAAAAGGATAATACTATGATTCGCTTACACCATCTTAATCAATCACGCTCGCTACGTATTCTATGGCTGTTAGAGGAGCTCGGTGAGCCGTATGAAGTTACCAGCTATCAACGTGATGCCAAAACCAATTTGGCACCCAAAAGCCTAAAAGAAGCTCATCCACTCGGCAAGTCGCCCGTTATTGAGATTGATGGCGAGGTCTACGCAGAATCAGGTGCCATAACCCAGCTGTTGATTGAACGTTTTGCACCAGAGCGCCTACGTCCTGCTTTTGATAGCACTGATTACGGTCACTATTTAGAGTGGATTGATTTCGCTGAAAGCTCCTTAATGGTACCACTATTACTAGAGCTGTTTGTCAATAAAGCTGGTGTTAGCGATAACGAGTTTTTAAATGGCTATATTGCGCAAGAAAAAAACAATTTACTTAGCTATTTGGACGACACATTGAATGGTAAGTCTTATATCGTAGGCGATAAGCTTAGCGGAGCTGATTTTATGCTGTCTTTTGATCTTATTATGCTAGCCAAGCGCGGGGCGTTAGAAAACTACCCTAACATCAAAGAGTATGCCTCAAAGCTTAGTAAAATTGATAGCTATCAGCGCGCGATGGATCTTGAAGCTAAGTATGATGAAAATGAATCTGCTTAGATAAATTTATCTAGACGCCTGTATTGAAAATGATAAAATAGTCCAAGTCTATCTTGGACTATTTTTTATTGCTCATAGCAACTTATCAAACAGTCATACCCATTTATCTTATTGACTATCAGCTCGTTACTTTTCACCTAAATTACTATCTGCCTATGAGTACTGAGTACCGTTTCAAACCGCATGAAAAGCCTTTTATGGTTGGCTCCCCTGCCAACCCTGATCACCCTACCTATCGTAAAGTATTCTACTTGCTTATTGGTATTTTTATTGGTCTAACCGCCAGTTTTCAAAATGGCTTGTTGGTTGCCAACCTGAGCCAAATTCAAGGTGAGCTGGGCTTAACTCCTATCGAAGGGGGCTGGATATCGGTTGCTTATAATATGACCAATGTCTGTATCACAGTATTACTATACAAAATACGTCAACAGTTTGGTATGTCATTGTTTAGCAAAATTACTCTGTTTTTTCTACTGCTTGCTACTAGTATGCAGTGGCTGGTCAGTAGCGGTCTAGTGACTACATCCATTGGCGAATGGTTAGACCCCTATTATTTAGAGATTATTGCACGCAGCTTTAGTGGTATAGTTGCTAGCGCTATGACCGTACTGGCTATTTTTTATTGTCTGCAAGGCATGCCAGCAGCAAAACGTATCAGTGGTTTGATTCTAGGCTTTGGTCTAGTACAGCTAGGTATTCCACTATCACGTATTATCTCGCCTTATCTCGCGGTTGATGGCCAGTTAGAAAACCTATTTCTCTTTGAGTTTGGTCTGACTTTAATTTGCTTTGGACTCATTAATCTGCTTGAGCTGCCCCCTGGTAATACTGAAAAGGTATTTGAGAAGCTTGATATCATTAGTTTTAGCTTTTTTGCCAGTGGACTTGCCGCATTATCAGTGTTTTTGGTGCAAGGTAGGATTCAGTGGTGGACGACGCCTTGGCTAAGTTTCCCTTTGATCATTGCTGTTGCTACTATCTCTATCGCTTTGTGGATTGAAACGCATCGCAAAAACCCAATGTTGCAAGTACGCTGGATGCGTAGTCGCATGATTATTGCTTTTATGATTACCGGAGCGGCTATGCGTATTTTGCTCTCTGAGCAAAGTGTAGGTACAGCAGGATTATTAGCTACTCTTGGCTATGGTAATGATCAAATGGTGATATTTTATGCGGTTATATTGATTGCAAGTATACTGGCGTTAGTTATTAGTATCTTTCGTACTAATGCAATGGAGCTGCGGCGACCGGTTATTTTTGCGGTAGCGCTGATCGCCTTAGGAGCTTGGATAGACACTGGTGTCTCAATAAATTCTGCGCCTTATATGTTCTACGGCAGTCAATTTTTGATTGCTTTTGCAGCTATATACTTTATGGGGCCGATGGTCTTTGAAGGCATGTTCCGCGCTATTGCTAATGGTCCCGCTTACATTATCAGCTTTTCGGTGATTTTTAGTATCTCTCAAACTATCGGTGGTCTTGCTGGGGCAGCAGCTATCCAAGCATTCACTACTATACGCACCAAAATGCATTATGCAGATATGGTCAGCTCCGTTAACTTAGGTAATCCTGCATTGTCAGGACAGATTGCGGGAACGCGTAATGCCATATCTACTCAAGTCTCAGATCCAGCGCAAACAAATATCGCGGCTATGCAGCAAGTGCTACAAAGTATTCAACAGCAAGCCGCCATTGCAGCTTATGATGATTTGTTTTTTATAATGGGCAGCATTGCCACAGTAACTGCTGTTATTTTATTAATTAACTATCTCTATTATCGTTATCATAAAATTAACCCTTTAGGTAAAGAGCTGGCCGCTATTGCTAAGATGCGTGAGCAGAAGTGATTCAACCGAATTACTAAAGATCGATAAAACGATCCTTAATACATGATTAATTCTTCATAAAAACTTTTAGGAGCGCGTCGTGAGCCAAGACAAAACTAATGATTCTAAGCAAAATACTCAGACGCCAGACTATCAAACCACATCGCAAACCTCTGCGACAGCGACAGATGCGCCTGCTACCGAGGCTCATGAACAAGACCCTTCAATGCCACCAAAAGAGCCAATACCCGCTCCTTCTGGCTGGTCACCGAAAAAGAAATCGCTGATTAATTTAGGGGTATTGATTGCCCTAATCCTGATTGGAATAGCTATTATCTTATATGCATGGAAACTGCCCCCCTTTACGTCAACTGTGCAGCAAACCAATAATGCTTTTGTGAAAGGTCAAACCACTATTATCAGTCCGCAAGTTTCTGGTTATGTTACCGAGGTAGCCGTAGAGGATTTTGAAAACGTCAAAGAAGGTGACTTACTCGTAAAAATAGATAATCGCAGCTTTCAGCAGCAACTAGAGCAAGCACAAGCTGATATTGAAATAGCTACCACCAATCGCTTAAGCAATGCTCAAGATGTCGAGTCTAGCCAAGCAGAGATTGAAGCGCGTAAAGCAGATTTACATAGCGCCAAAGTTAGTGTCGATAGTGCACGCGAAGATGTTGAGCGTTATCGGGGATTAGATGCCATCGGGGCGGTATCAAGCGCCGAGGTTGCCCATGCTCAAGCAAGGCTTGCTCAGGCTCAAGCTCAGGTTCAGCAGGGCGAGGCTAACCTGCAAGCAGCGCTACAAGCGCGTACCAAAACCAGTAATAGCCGCGCCTCTTTAGAGGCCAATATTAGAAATGTTGAAGCTAAAGCCAAACAAGCTCAAATCAATCTTGATAATACCGTTATTACCGCACCAGAATCAGGGCAGCTTAGTCAAGTGAGCGTCAAATTAGGACAATATGTGAATGCTGGCACGCAGCTTATGTATATCGTCCCTAAAGGTGTCTGGGTTATTGCTAATTTTAAAGAGACTCAAGTGGCTAATATTCAGATTGGTGAGCCTGCTATTATCCATGTTGACGCTCTTAATGGTGCTAAATTTAGTGGCCACGTCAGCAATATCTCACCTGCGACTGGCAGTGAATTTAGTGCTGGAGCCGCCAATCCTGCTACGGGCAATTATATTAAAATAGCTCAGCGTATTCCGGTACGTATTGATTTAGATGACAACCAGTCTGCTCTTGAACAGTTACGTCCTGGGATGTCAGTTGCTGTCGATGTCGATACTAAATTTTATTAAAAACAGAGCGCTATAAAAGCTAAGCTAGCCTTTAAAGGCTAATATTCAAGAGAAATAGCTTAGCTTTTTAAAGTAATATAGTTGATTCACTTTAAAACCGATACGTTAATATTAGGGCAATAAACGTTTGGTTACCCAGCTTGCACCATCTTCATTCTTATAACTCTTATCAAGACTATAAACAATCCGGTCGTGCATCCGGTTGGCGCGTCCTTGCCAAAACTCAATCTCTTCGATAGTAATCTCATAACCGCCCCAAAAATCAGGCGTTGGCACTTTTTTATCCTCTGGGTAGTCGGTCTTTAACTGCTCAAAAGTTTGCTCCATAATCTCACGATTGGCAATTTGACCGCTTTGCGGCTGGCTCACCCATGCGCCAACTTGACTATCGTGCGGACGCTTTTGAAAGTAGGTATCAGATTTATCAGAATTTATTTTAGCAATATGACCGCTAATACGCACCTGACGCTCAAGCTCATGCCAAAAAAACAATACCTCAGCATTAGGATTCTCCGCGATATCTTGTCCTTTGGCGCTCTCATAGTTGGTATAAAATATGATACCACTATCAGTAATCTCGCGCATCAATACGATACGTACGCTTGGCTTTTTATCCGCACCGCAAGTTGCTAAACTCATGGCATAGGGTTCTTGTACCTGTTGCTCAAGTGCCTCACTTATCCAGCTTTTAAAGAGCTCAAATGGCGACCTAGGTACTAACTGCTGATCAAGCTCGCCTTTTTCGTATGACAAACGCTGATCGGAAAAATCCATACTCATACTGTTTCCTTATTTTCTTTCTTTAGTTATAGTATTTTCATCAAAATGACAAATTAGAGGTAATACTCTATCTACTGATTTGAATTTCAATCGCCACTTTATCAGCTTAATGTATTACAAGTGTTTAATCCTGAGCCTTGACTACTCATTGGTATAATAATCATAGGGAAAATTAACCCCGTGTTTATAGATTTCTTTATCGTCCAGATCTATGATAGCAGGAGACGCTAAAGTTTTGTCTACAAAGGAGTTGTTTATGCAAGATAAATTAGCGACTTCCTGACCTTGTTGATCAAAGATATCCATAAAAACTTTGGCGCCATGAGTCTCTTGCGGCACGCCAATATTATAATACTGATCACTATCTTTAAAGCCAAAGTAAGTAGTATAAGCGCTGCTATCTATCCATCTCAGTAGCGGATTTTGAACGGTAAATGTTACCCCTTGATCCACTTTATCGTGAGTCCCCAGTCTATAATAAACCTCTGGTAAGTCTTTTGCATGACAAATAGCCAGCATACGCTGTTGTGGCTCATCCATTTGGCAAGAAACAAGGGCTACTTCCGTTTTTTGACACAAAGATGAGGCCTCAAAGCTTGACAGAGGCTGATCATGAGTGTCAGCACTATGCACGCAAGAGGCGAGCACCGAAGCTAATAGTAAAAGGTAGTTTTTATAGCTCACTAAAATATTCCTTCGGCTTCTAGATAAGCCGCCTGTCTTCTATCTAAGCCTTCATTGCCACCATTGACGCGGCGGGTCACTGCTCTGACATCAGCGTAGCCTTTGCCTGAATCGGCTGCTAGATAAATTCTATAGTGCAGCCAAAAATACATAGCGCTGCGTATAGCATAAGGCATCTTGTTGATCAGCTCAGGATTAGTGACAGTATCGGGAACCTCATCATCCCAATATTTAGCGTAGTTTTGCATAAAGCCATCATATTTTTCATAACCGGTAATTTGAATCAATCCACGGCCGCGAAAGTTATGGCCATCTTCTGGGTTGCTGGCGCGGTTACCATTTAGACGCTGAAAGTGTTTACGGCCAACTGCGCGCTCATCGGCTCGTCTGATAAACCCTCCGGTTACCGGATCTTTTAAGTAACCATCTTGCTCTGCCTCTTTAGGGTTTTGTTTATAGTAAAGGCTAAACCTTTTTAACGCTTCAGGAGAATAGTTCCAGCCTTCGGTCTGACCCTCAAGTAAGCTACCCGTCTCACCTTTAATCTGTGCAAAAAAGTGCCGCTGTCTAAGCGCAGTATCAAGCTTAAATTCGTCGGCCTTAGCATTGACTTCTCTGGCAATGATATATCTATCTAAAATCGAAGAATCGGGGAACATCTGTTTTAGTTGCGCAGGTGTTATAAAACTTGGCGGATTAGGCATAACCATATCTTAGCTGGACTTTGATTCTAGCATAACAAAAGGACATCCAAAAAAATAGCAGACTCAAGTGCTTCTTAAGTCTGCTATAGATTTCTAAAAATACTGTACTGTAAGGCTATATTCTGTAACTATATACTAGCCCAGTACTGCCTTAACTTTATCGGCTAATTCATTCGCCATAACATCACATTCTATCTCATCATCCGACTCTACCATCACTCGAATCATAGGCTCGGTGCCGGACTGACGAATCAGAAGACGACCACGACCTTCTAAAGTGGCACGGGCTTTATCAAAAGCGGCGACCAACTCTTCGTGCTCGAATGGGTCTTGCATTTTAGACAAGCGCACATTGACAAGCTTTTGTGGTAATTCTTCAAAACCGCGGGTCAGCTCGCTCAAAGACTTGCCTTGAGCTTGCATTACAGCCAACACTTGTAGGCCTGCGATAATTGCATCACCTGTACGACTTTTATCCAAACACAAAATGTGTCCTGACGGCTCCCCGCCCAGAATCCAATCATTGGCCTCAAGCTCTTGCATAACATAACGATCGCCTACTTTTGCACGAGTAAATTCGACATTGGCTGCCTTCAATGCCAGCTCTAAACCCATATTGGTCATCAAAGTACCCACAACTCCAGCAACACGGTCTTGATCTTGCGTAGCAAGTACGTACAAAATACCATCACCATCGACCAATCTGCCCGTTTCATCGACCATTACGATGCGATCTCCATCGCCATCAAGGGCAATACCGACATCAGCGCTATGGTCTAATACCGCCTGCTGTAAGCCCTCAGGATGTGTGGAGCCGCAATCAGCATTAATATTAACCCCATCAGGGGTGTTGTTGATAGCAATTACCGTAGCACCTAGCTCGCGCATGACTCTGGGTGCGACACTATAACCGGCACCATTGGCGCAATCTACTACCACAGTCAAATGGCTCAGATCATATTGATAAGGAAAGCTGCCTTTACAAAACTCAATGTAGCGACCTTTAGCATCATTGATACGTCGATTCTTACCTAGTTTGGCTGGATCATGAATTGGCATTGGCACTTCATCATTAGTATCCATGATAGCTTTCATTTTATCATTGATAGCATTTTGCACCTCATCAGTAAGCTTTTTGCCGTCACCGGAGAAAAACTTAATACCGTTATCATAATAAGGATTGTGCGAGGCTGAGATAACTACGCCTGCGTCAGCGTGAAAGCTACGTGTTAGATGGGCAATAGCGGGAGTTGGTAGCGGGCCTAGCATATGCACATCAACACCTGCTGCGTTAAACCCTGCTTGTAAAGCTCCTTCGATCACATAACCTGAGAGGCGAGTATCTTTACCGATCAGCACGCTGGGCTTACGGTTAGGATTGTCGTTGTTTTCTACCAGTACCAGTCCAGTCACGTAACCTAATTTTAAAATAAAATCAGGAGTAATAGGCAGTTCACCGAATTTTCCACGAATACCATCAGTACCAAAATAGCTCATTATAATTATATCCTTATGCTAGCAATTAAGAATGACAGACTAAATATACTATCGCTAGTACAGTCTATCTGTTATTTTATTTTACAAAATAAAATAGCCGACAACACACGAGCATTGTCGACTTTTTGTATTCTGATAGCATTATATATCAATGAATGAATATTTAAAGCAATAATTTAGTTAACAGAAATTTAGTCAAAATTATTTAGCCAACACGGTAGTTAGGTGCTTCTTTGGTGATCTGTACATCATGAACGTGTGACTCTTTCATGCCTGCTGAAGTTACTTTGATAAACTGAGGCTTGCTACGCATCTCCTCAATCGTAGCGCAGCCAGTATAGCCCATTGATGAGCGCAGACCACCAATCAGTTGATTTACGATGCCAGCAACGGGGCCTTTATATGGAACACGGCCCTCAATACCTTCAGGTACTAACTTCTCCACGCCATCTTTTGCATCTTGAAAGTAGCGATCTGAGGAACCATGCTGGCCTGACATCGCGCCAAGACTACCCATACCGCGGTACGCTTTGTAATAACGACCTTGGAATAGCTCAACCTCACCAGGTGCCTCTTCGGTACCTGCCATCAGCGAACCTACCATGATACAAGATGCACCCGCAGCGATAGCCTTTGCCATATCACCTGAGTAGCGAATACCACCATCGGCGATCAAAGGGATACTATCTTGTAAGGCGCTTGCCACGTTATCGATAGCGGAGATTTGTGGCACACCGATACCAGCGATAATACGCGTAGTACAGATAGAACCTGGACCGATACCAACCTTTACTGCGTCAGCGCCTGCATCACGTAACGCTTTTGCAGCATCGCCAGTAGCAATATTACCGCCGATGACTTGAATATTTGGGTAATTCTTTTTGATCCAAGAGACCTTATCAATCACGCCTTTTGAATGACCATGCGCTGTATCTACCACGATGACATCGATATCAGCAGCAATTAATGCTTCTACCCGTGCCTCAGCATCAGCGCCTGTGCCTACAGCGCCGCCGACTCGTAGACGACCTTTTTCATCTTTACAAGCATTGGGGTTGTTTTCAGCTTTAGTAAAATCATTGACTGTGATGAGACCGCGTAGACGAAAGCTATCGTCAATCACAATAACCTTTTCGATACGGTGTTCATGCAGTAGTTTTTTGATATTTTCATTGCTCTCACCTTCTTGCACGGTAACGAGCTGATCTTTTGGGGTCATAATATTGCTGACAGGCAGCGATAGATTGGTCTCAAAGCGCCAGTCACGGTGGGTTACAATACCGACCACTTTATCAGTGCCCTTCTCAACCACCGGTACCCCTGAGATATTATTATCTTGGGTCAGCTGCAGTAAGTCGCCAATAGTCATCTCTGGATGTACGGTAATAGGATCAACCACCGTACCGGCTTCGAACTTTTTGACTCGGCGCACTTGGGTGGCTTGCTGAACGATATCCATACTTTTATGCAAAATACCAATACCCCCTAGCTGCGCCATGGTAATAGCCATTTCAGACTCAGTAACCGTATCCATAGCAGCAGAGATTAAAGGCAGGTTTAAATTGATGTTTTTGGTCAAGCGAGTAGAGAGATCGGCAGCTTTTGGTAGGACTTCAGAATAGGCCGGTAACAATAAAACGTCATCAAAAGTTAAAGCTTCATCGACAATACGCAACATACATACCCCTAGTAGTGGTTATTTTGATGGGTGGGATATGGTATCAGCAATACCATTTATCCCTTAAAAATAACGCCATATTATAACAAATAAGCGCACGGCTCGCATAATATATTTGTCAGCTTATCAGGAATACTCTTTTGCTTGATAAAGCCCTAACCTTCTTTAAAAGTAATACGATCGGCAGGTAGATAGGGTTTTTGTTCGTCATATAAGTAAGCTAGCATCTGTTCGCGTATATCACACTCCATAGCCCACGCATTATCAGGACCATCAGAGGACATAGCGCAGCGCAGTTTAATGGTATCCTCATCCATGGATACAGCCAGCACTACAGGATCCGTTTCACCATCCCACAGCTCATGTGCTTTCACAAGCTCAAAGAACTTTTGGCGCACCTCCTCAATATCAATACCATAATCTAGATATAGATACATTGGACGCATTTGCTGCAGCTCAGGGTGTGACCAGTTCTCTACTATCTCAGTGACAAAGTAGCGCATCGGTATAAACAGATGACGCTCATCCCAAGTTTTGAGTATGGCATAAGTGTAACGCAGATCATGGACCGTACACCACGTACCATCAATCATAACGGTGTCACCGATACGAATGGGCTGGGTTACCGCAATCTGCATACCAGCGACGATATTACCCAGTGTAGGTTGGGCGGCAATACCAATAACTACGCCGGCGATGCCTGCTGAGGTCAATAAGGTTTTGCCTAACCCTTCAAGGTTGGCAAATTCGCTGAGGCCAATCCATATGCCGCCAAGGATCATAACAAAGATAAAAATGCGGCGAAACACGGATACATAAGTGCTGCGAATACGGTATTTATCGTACTCTTCCTCATCCAAGCCTTCGATATGAAAATCTTGATAGCGATTAGCAAAAAAGTTGATGATGCGAATACCCAGCCAAATAGCGCTTAGCGTTAAAGCGATCCATACGATGGGTCTGGTAGTCGTTGCTACAGCATCTATAAAAGGAAAACCGCCTGAAACCAAGGTAAATACTAAAGACAAGCTGATAGTAAAAGTTAAAGGAACGGTCAGCTTGTTTACCAAATCGGTTATGCTTTTTTTGCTGCCGACTTTGGAGAGATCATCATCTTCGCCGACATACCAATTGATTATTGCGCCCGTAATTTTACTAAATACCCAGCCAAGTCCCATTGTTGCCAAAAAGAACAATATTAATGCTAAGAACTCCCAAACAGCGATGTCAAAGAACCTTAGCGTTAATATAGAGGGCAAATAGCGCTCAAACGTGGCTGGTTTATACTGTGCATAAAGATTGTCGATGTTGCCAACAGTTTGTGCGGAGAACACCCAAATAGGCGCACTGTCGCCCACTCGTACGCGCTGCATAGTAATGGGCACTTGACGCTCGCGGTAGTCCATATAACCAAGCTGAATAGAGCGGCGCGGGATACCGCTAATACTGCTACTACTGCCAATAGGCGGCTCGACTAGCCCATCAGGACGATCTGGTAGATCGTCAAAGACATAAAGATCTTTTTTATCGAGTAAAAAGTCAAGACGCTTGGCAAGTTCAATACCTCGGCTAGGCTGCGTTTTAGGATCAAGCAAATTCATATTTAGCGCATGAGCGGCTAAGTCAGACTGCTGCTTCATGACCGCTGATTGAAAAAACTCTAATGTCGCAAGCGGCGTTGCTAGATTTGGCGGCGGGGATAAGGGCGGCAGACCGGTGTTCAGCTCATCTAATAGAAGATAGTTTGCGTTATAGTCGCCTGAGAGCGCCGTATCTCCTTGCATATAACCGGCCTGCTGCACCGCATTACGCTCGGTTGAGTTGATAGCCTCACTTACGTTGTCAGGCAAATTAATACCTTCTTCTTTTAAAGTCTCAACCTCCTGCTCGATATATCCCATTAGATCATCAGCTTGACCAGCTACTTGCTCTTGAATATCAGGTTGAGTGCTGTCTGTAGCCGCTTGTACTGATGTAGAGATGACACTGAAGGCGATTATTAAAAAACTAAGTATGAAACGTACTAAGTTATGTCCTTCCTCATAGCGCTTAGTCCTGCTATTGTAAGATTTAAGACTATCTAGCGGCCTATGATTAACAATATTCTTAAAAGTATCCATCTCAAAAGTACTCATCTCAAAGATACCAATATTTTGGCAGTTGTATTATAAAAAGTCTGCGTCATAAAATCTTGGCTTTAGTTTGGTAACAAACTAAAGCAGAAGACAAAAAAAAGCCAGCGTTAAACTGACTTTTTTTATTAGTATACGTACTTGTTATCTACATGATTCTATCAAATTTCTTTGAAAGTGATACGCTCAGCAGGTAGATATGGTTTTTGCTCGTCGTAAAGATAAGCTAGCAGGTGCTCGCGAACCTCACATTGCAGCATCCAACCATCATCAGGATTGTCAGCCGCTAGAGTACCATATAACTCAATGGTATCTCTATCTACGGACAACACTTGTAGCATAGGCTCAGTCTTGCCATCCCAGTACTCACTACCCTGCACCACTTCAACGTATTTTTTACGAACGTCATCTACTTTGATACCGTAGTCCACCAGCATCGATACGGTAAACGTTTGATGCGGGTCAGGATGTGACCAGTTCTCAACAGTTTCAGTCACAAAATAACGCATTGGTACAAACAAGCGGCGCTCGTCCCAAGTTTTGATAGTGGCATAGGTATAACCTAAATCCTCAACCGTGCTCCAGTTACCATCATACATAATCGTATCGCCAATACGTATCGGCTGAGTCATAGCTATCTGTAAGCCTGCGACAATATTGCCAAGCGTTGGCTGCGCTGCAATACCAATCACCACGCTCAAAATACCAGCGGAGGTCAACAAGGTTTTGCCAAAGCCTTCAAGATTGACAAATTCGCTCAGGCCAATCCAAACACTGCCAATGACCATAACAAAGATAAAAACGCGCCTGAATACCGATAGATAAGTGATGCGTTTGCGATATTCGTCATAATCTTCATCACCTAAGCTGTCGATTTGGATATCCTCGTAACGATTGGCAAAAAAGTTAATAATTCGAACCCCAAGCCAAATAGTACTCAGTACCAAAATTATCCAGATAATAGGCCGAGTGGCAGTAGCGATAGCTTCTACAAAAGGAAAACCACCTGAGACTAAGGTAAATACTAAGGAGAAGCTGATAGTAAAGGTCAGCGGTACGGTAAACTTATTGATCAAGTCTGCAATGCTTTTTTTATGGCCAATATAAGAGCCGTCTTTCTTGTCACTACTATAGCGATTTATCACTAGCCCTGTCAGTTTACTGACCACCCAGCCCAGCCCTAAAGTTATGATAAAGAAAACAAGTAGAGCAAAGTACTCCCAAACCGCAATGCCAAAGACTCGTAAGGTCAAAAGTGCAGGCAAATAGCTTTCAAACTCTGCCGGTTTATACTGCTCATAAAGCTTATCGATATGACTAACCGTTTGTGCTGAAAACACCCAAACAGGAGCACTTTCGTCTACCCTAACCCTTTCCACAAATATCGGTATTCGATGTCCGCGATAATCTATATTACCAAGCCGAATTGAGCGGCGCGAGATGCCCTGAATGCTAGTTCCGCCACCAAGAGAAGGCTCTATCAGCCCATCTGGACGATCTGGCATCTTATTAAAATTATAAAGCTTTCTTCTATTTAATAAAAAATCAAGACGTTTAGCCAGCTCAGTACCGCGACTAGATTGAATACTTGGGTCAAACAAGTTCATATTTAGCGCATAAGCGGCCAGATCATAGCGCCCCATCGTCGCAGCTGTCTGAAAAAACTCTAATGTCGCCATTGGGGTTAATAGATTTGGCGGTGGTGATAAAGTTGGCAGGCCTGTATTGAGCTCATCTAAAACATAGTAGTTTGCATCATAATCACCTGTAAGCCCTGTCTCTACTTGTAGCTTATCAGCTTGCTTTGCTGCCGCCCTCTCTTCGCTTATCTCCAAAGCCTCATTCAAATTGCCCAGCAGTTCAGGTCCCTCTTCTTTGAGCGTCTCAACCTCTTGCTCAATATATTCTATTAAGCCCTCAGGCTCCCAAGCTTGCTGCTGTGTTGGTTGCTGAGCACTAGTTAGATCCTGTACATCTGCAGGTACACTACTCTCATCTGCTGCTACCCTAGAAAAAGCAGGAAGACTAAGAGTAAGGCTAAGCAAGATCATCAAAAAGAAATTTATCAAGGGCATCGAATTATACCGTCTATAAAACCAAGGGTGAGCTGCGCTAGTACGTAAAATAAGTCAGTACATAAAAAAAGCCAGCGTTAAGCTGACTTTATCTACTAATATCAGTAGTGATGTTATAGTTTGCGTTTATTTATAACAGTATATGTGTTAAGTGCAGTGTTACGCACGCCGCCAAGTGGTACCGCTTTGACTATCCTCAAGCTCAATGCCTGCCTCTTTTAATTGTACGCGTATCTCATCAGCGCGAGCAAAGTCTTTGTTGATTTTGGCATTAGCGCGCTCAAGGATTAGCTCATCTATACTAGCATCGCTCAAACCGTCTTGGGACTTATCACCAACCATCGCCTGTAAAAAATGTTGGGCTGGTTGTTGTAGTATGTTCAGCGGCTTGGCTAAGGCTTTGAGCTGCTGCGCTAACTGCTGCGCTGTAACTGTATCTTCAGCTTTGATAGCTTTATTGATGTCGCGGGCCAGCTTAAATAGCACACTAATAGCCGCTGAGCTATTAAAATCATCATTCATCGCTGCAATAAAATCTTGTCCGGCTTTGCTCTCATATGCTTCATTAATTAGGTTATCGTTAAGCTTTAGGGTCTGATCTTGTTGTTGTTCAGCAGATTGCTGTTCAGTAGACTTAAGGGCTTGATATAATCTGCTTAGGCTATTATGAGCTTCATCTAAAGCACTATCTGAGAAGTTCACTTGACTGCGATAATGACTGGATAATAAGAAAAAACGTACGGTTTCTGGATGATACTTTGCGATTACCTCGCGAATGGTGGAGAAGTTACCCAAAGATTTGGACATCTTTTCGCCATCGACATTGATAAAGCCGGCATGCATCCAATAACGGGCATACTCACAGCCCGTGGCCGCCTCTGACTGGGCAATCTCATTTTCGTGATGCGGAAACTGCAAGTCGTGGCCACCGCCATGGATATCAAAGGTATTACCCAAAGACTTGGTGGACATGGCTGAGCATTCAATATGCCAGCCTGGACGTCCCTGACCCCAAGGCGATGCCCATTGCGGCTCATCAGGCTTGGCCGCTTTCCACAATACAAAATCAAAGGGACTACGCTTGTCACTCTCTACGTCAACCCGTGATCCTGCTTGCAAGTCTTCAAGATTACGTTTAGATAGTTTGCCATAATCAGCAAAGCTATCGACAGCGTAGTAGACATCACCGTTATTGCCAGTATAAGCGTAGTCGCTATTGACTAGCGTCTCAATCATTTGCTGCATCTCATCAATATAGTCAGTGGCACGCGGCTCGCTATCAGGCGCCAGACATCCCAAAGCGGCAAAATCCTCATGCATGGCCTTGATAAAACGCTGAGTCAAAGTCCCAATAGCCTCGCCATTTTCATTGGCTCGGGCAATGATTTTGTCATCAATATCAGTAATATTGCGCACATAATTGACGTCGTACCCAAGCTGCGTAAGCCAGCGTACGACCATATCAAAAGCGACCATCAGCCTAGCATGACCAATGTGACAATAATCGTACACCGTCATACCGCACACATACATCCCTACTTGTCCAGCATTGATAGGTTTG
The DNA here is from genome assembly GCF_055699795.1 of Psychrobacter sp. M4. Lineage (NCBI taxonomy): Bacteria > Pseudomonadati > Pseudomonadota > Gammaproteobacteria > Moraxellales > Moraxellaceae > Psychrobacter > Psychrobacter sp. M4. The sequence goes on from NZ_CM146740.1 coordinate 2,001,357, forward strand.
AATGATTGCTTACGTCCAGACAAAGAGTCGTAAATAGACAGCTGCGACATCGCCTTGGCAAGTGGGGTAGTCATAATAAAATAACCTTTTGATTACAGTATGAAGAATTAATCGTTATAAACCGCGTTAAAACGCTGCTCATTTTTATAACCTTGTATCTTAGCGAAAATAACTATGAAATACTATAAGAGGCGCACAAGCAATAAACATTCAGTTATAAAAAGGATCGATCTATGGGTAATCGTTTAAGTAAGATATATACTCGTACTGGAGATGATGGTAGTACAGGGATGGCAGATGGTAGCCGCGTGAGTAAAGCGGACAGTCTATTTAGCGTTATGGGGGATATCGATGAGCTCAACTCGCACATAGGCTTAGTACGCGCGCATCTAGCACAAATAGCTAACGATCAAGGATTACCGCAGCGCCTACAAGAGCATAAAGAGATAGATTTTACTCAAGTCTTAATCATTATTCAGCACTTGTTATTCAATATCGGCGGCGAGCTTGCTATGCCAGAATACGAAGGTATCAATGCCGACCATATCAGTTGGCTTGAGCAGCAAATCGATGCCATGAATAACCACTTACCGCCTCTCAAGGATTTTATTTTGCCAACAGGCTCAGTGCTTGTCAGTCAGCTCCATGTAGCCCGTACCGTGTGTCGCCGAAGCGAGCGCCAAGCTGTTATGTTGCAGCAGCAGCGCGCGCAGGCAATTCGCCCTACCGCAGTTAGTTTTATTAATCGCTTGTCTGACTGGTTGTTTGTGGCCGCGCGTTTTTGCACTGACCCGGCACAGGTCTCTGAGGTATTATGGAACAATCAAGTATTACAGGATTTGAAGATTGATAAGCAATAATTGAGAAATCATCTAAAGCTATTTAAGCAAGCTATCTGAGAAAGCTAATTAAAAAGCTAATCGAAAAACAAAATGCTCGCCATCCATTTGGAGCACGAGCATTTTTATCTCTTCGGTTTTAACGAAAGACGTTGTTAATAAACCGCGCTTTCATCCTCGATAATGACCATATCTATACTGTCATCATTGGGCGCAGCTTTAGGCATCTCCGGTGTTGTAGGTGCCTGCGCATCAACACTAGGTAGCGCTGCTTGACTATTATTTTCGTTAACAGTAGGTGGTGTTGGCGGTGCAGCAGGTTCAGCTGGACGCGTAGGCTCTATAGGAGTCACGACAATGGGCTGACGAGCGCGCTCCTCTCTCTCAATTCGCGCCGCTTCACGACGTCTTGCTGCCTGTTCAGCTTGACGCTCGGCTTCTTGGGCTCGGCGTGCAGCTTGACGTGTATCCACTGCTGACTTGACAGTTGAGCTTGCCACCACATCGGCTACGATAGTGACTAAGGCGGGTTGTCCGGCCATACGCACTTGTATCTGACCGCCGCGCGTGCCTGCAACATAAGCAAAGGCATCATCGACTAACATATTATTATTCATACGAATGTTTTGCTGAGCCAAGCGTGTTTGCAAACTAGGCTGATTATTAGCAGCACCTATTTGACTGGCTTGATACAGATCTTCACTAGGTAGTGTCATACTGACACTAGCTTGACAGGTAGTCATACCATTAGCGTTAGCTTCTTGCAAAACCGCAGTATTTTGTATATCAATTAAGATACCATTGACCTTACTACTAATGACACTATTGTCTATACTGACTTCAGCTGCGCTAGCATAATTGGCTGCCAACGTTTGAGCTTGTTGATTAAGCGTACTTTTTAGAGCGGTTTTGAGACGTTCCTGTACCATTGGATTATCGCAGCTAACAGCTGGCGGCGTTTCTTTTTCACTCACTGTAGGCTCTTCAGTAGTGATCTGTGCTGTCTCAGTAGCACTTTCAGTTTCTGCCTCTTTGTCCGAGCGATCACAACCTACAACGGCCAAACCGCATATCACACCAATACCGGCTACTTGCTGCCATTTGAACCGTTCTTTATTTACTACGCTCATCTTTTTTTGCTCCCCATTTACTCTGCTATTTGTAACTAGCATTGTCGTCTGCATTGCTGTAATTGTCGTCCGCGTTGCCACAAAGGCTCAATAATTTTGGACGATAGACCTCAAAATCAGGATATTATACGAGGTTTGTAGAAGATGGTCACCACTGTAGACCATTGATATACAAATAAATCCTATCAAGCAGCTTAATATCCGCTTTAGTTGCAAAAAAATAACAAAAACTTGTCAAAACCCTTGTATAAGCTCCTAATTTGTACTTAAAATGAGTTATTCATCATTAGTAACTTGTATGAGCTATTGACTCAAAATGCTACTGATAATTAATAACCATGGGGTAGTAAATACTTATGGTAAAACTTGGCAACACTAGAATCTTAGGTCATCGCGGCGCTCGTAACGAAGCGTTGGAGAATACACTATCTGCTTTTCAGCACGCTCATGGTTTGCATGCACGCGGCTTGGCTGGCGTAGAGTTTGATGTGCAGCTAACCGCTGACAATCATTTAATAGTGTTCCATGATGAGACCCTACAGCGCTTATGCGGGGTACAATCACGAGTAGACCAACTTAGCCTTGCAGAGATTGAGCGCCATCTACAATCAGGGCATCAGATTATCACTTTAGATAAACTAGCACAAAAGCTCTCAGATTCTTCTCAATCATGGCTCCCAGAGCATGAAGTATCGAGTCAAGGCTTTGTAGCTCCTAATTATTTCTTATTTAAGAACCTTTGCTTTGATTCTCCCCTATCTAAATTTACTCATATCGAATTAGAAATCAAAACTCATAGTCGCACTCCTCATTCTAAGCTTATTCAAGCACTGATAGACTATTTTGTTGATACCCCTCTTGCCAGCCTCCCTATTGTTTTGACCACTTTTGACGTGCAACTCCTTAACCAATTGCGACATAACAAGTTTTTGGCAACCATCCCGCGCGGGTTGTTAGTACGTCTACCAGAACTGCTAGCTACAGCTTCTAATACTGCATTACAGTTGGGCTGTGTTCAGCTAGGAATATATCACCCGCTAATTACTCAGGCTATTATTCAAGAAGCCCACCGTTATAATTTACTGGTAAGCGCATGGACCGTAAATGACATCGAAATAGCTAAACAGCTAGCTCAGTGGCAGGTTGATGTAATTATTACAGATATTCCAACACAGATGCTATGACTACAAGTGAGCTGAATATTAACATTGTAATAACGCTTTACATTATGTAGCTATTATTTAACACACTAACATAATAGTAGCTTTGTTTACACTTTCCCTCAATTCCTGATACCTAACAGGGTATTTACAATATAGTGAGATATAACTCATACAAGTTATTGTTATTTCTTACTATTTTTCTAGTGTATAAACGTTCACTTTCTTTAGCTTTTAGGGTAATATAGAGCCTGAAACTAATACCGTTAGGAATATTATATGATTGCAAAAAAAGCAATTGACTTACCGCTTAAGAGCTTAGGTTTCGCTATCAGATCTGGTGACACTGTGCTGCGTCATGCTACTACGCAAGTGACACGTTTTAAAACATGGTTTGATAGTACTAAAACTAAGAGCGCGCTTAATGAGCAGCCAGCCACGAACCTTAGTCGTGCAAGCTTGGTTGATCAAAGCGATGTTTCTACTAAGAGTCAGCCAGTCGACTTACGTGAGCTTGAGTTTAAAAAAGCGCCTATTAACTGGATACCAGCGACTATTTTGGTGGCAACACCAATTGCTGCTGCAATCATTACGCCGTGGTATTTATTTACTCATCAAGTGAGTGCACCGGTTTGGGGTGTATTTGGCGCGTTTATGGTGTGGACAGGTATCAGTATTACTGCTGGCTACCATCGCCTGCTGGCGCACCGTGCTTATAAAGCGCATCCCGTGGTCAAAAACTTTTTACTACTAGGCTCGACGCTTGCCGTACAGGGCTCAGCTTTTGATTGGGTCTCCGGTCACCGTAGTCATCATCGTCATGTTGACGATCCTATGGATGATCCGTATTCAGCGAAACGTGGCTTTTTCTTTAGTCATATCGGTTGGATGCTGCGCAATTATCCTAGCGGTAACTTTGATTATAAGAATATTCCAGACTTAACTAAGGACAAAGTGCTCCAAATCCAGCATAAATATTATGGTCTTTGGGTTTTGGCTGCAAACGTAGGTTTGGTCGCTGCAGTGGGTTGGTTAATTGGTGACGTCTGGGGTACTTTGGTACTTGCTGGCTTATTGCGTCTGGTATTGACTCATCATTTTACTTTCTTTATCAATTCGCTATGCCATATGTTTGGCACTCGTCCTTATACCGATACCAATACAGCACGTGATAACTTTATCTTAGCGATCTTTACTTGGGGCGAAGGCTACCACAACTATCATCATTTCTTCCAATACGACTACCGCAACGGGGTGAAATGGTGGCAGTATGATCCAACTAAATGGTTGATCGCTGGTCTATCAAAGGTAGGCCTAACTACTGATTTGCGTACTATTGACGATACTACGATCAAGCACGCTGAGGTGCAAATGCAATTTAAGCAGGCGCAGCAGCAGATTGATAACGTTAACGCGAGCGGTATTGATCTTCCTCACGTTATGAAGAGCTTCCAAGACCGGATTAAGTTTGAGTATGATGCTTTTACCAAAACCGTTGAAGAATGGCAAGCGCTAAAAGCTAAAGCCATTGAGATGAAAAAGACAGAATTTGCAGATCGCTTGCATGAAGTCGATGATAATCTTAAGCACGAATATGCCAAGATTGAACGAAAAATCTTTGAGCATAATGACAACTTAAAGATTGCTTTTCGCACAATTGGTCATTCTAAAAAGGCCGCTTAATAAGTACGACTTACGTTGATTTAACATCAATTTAACATCGTGACTTTCTTAACATTGTGATTTTAATAACTACTTTAAACATCTACCCTTCATCTTAAATAGATGGAGGGTTTTTTTGTTATTAAAGTTGGTTTATCAATAAGAGTAGTAATAACGTAGGTGCGCCTGCAAACGTTTACAACAAGTGTGCATTACAGGATAAAAACACAGTCTAACAGCTACGTGCTACAGCTATGCTATAGTAGACTTATTGACTGTTAACACGATTTAAAATGTCATTCATTGAGATATCGCTTATTAAAATGCCACTTAACTTAGTAATTTGTAATTGGTATCACTAATGATACAAGCAGGCGATTAAAACCTTATTTAATAGGACAGCATATATGCGCTATCAAAATACTTATGCCAATCTAGACCCACGTTTATACCATAAGCAGCCACCAACAGCGCTGAAAAACCCGCGTGCCGGACACTTTAATTTGGCTCTAGCAGAAAAGCTTGGCTGGACTGAGGATGAAGATTTAATGAGCCGTTGGGTGGATATCTTAGGCGGCCAATATGTGCCCACTGAGTTTGAACCCTTGGCTATGGCGTACGCTGGGCATCAATTTGGACAGTGGGCCGGTCAGCTTGGAGATGGCCGTGGCCTTCTTATGGCGCAAGTATTAGATAATAGCGATACACTACAAGATTTGCATCTTAAAGGTATCGGCCTCACCCCTTATTCGCGTATGGGTGATGGACGAGCGGTATTGCGTAGTACTATACGCGAATACCTATGCGGTCATGCTTTGACCACGTTAGGGATTCCCTCATCCAATGCGCTGGGCTTTGTGGTGTCTGATACGCCAGTACGCCGCGAACGGATGGAAGCTGGTGCGGCATTGATGCGTGTGGCTGATAGTCATGTTAGGCTTGGTCATATTGAATGGATTGCAAGCTTTGCACCAGACCTGCTGGGCGAGTTTACCGACTATATGATCGACACTTATTATTCTGAGTGCCGTGATAGCGATAGCCCTATCTTATCCTTTTTACAAAAGGTAGTTGAGCGTACGGCGCGTATGATCGCCGATTGGCAATTGATTGGTTTTGCTCATGGGGTAATGAATACTGACAACCTATCCATTACAGGAAGTACGCTAGACTTTGGTCCGTTTGGTTTTATGGAGCGCTTCAATCCCGCTTGGATTAATAATCACTCCGACCATACTGGACGCTATGCTTATCAAAATCAGCCTGCTATTGGCTATTGGAACCTTAACGTTTGGCTGCCACATTTTATGCGCCTACCAGATGTCACGCGCGAAGCTCTAGCAGAGTGCCTAGCTCCTTATGAAGCTACTTTTATGCAGCATTATCAGCAGGGGCTTTGCCGTAAGCTTGGTTTAACTCATGAGACCGATAGCTTACAACTGGCTTTTGATTTTTTGACCTTGTTAGAAGATAACTTGCTCGATTATACCAACGGCTTTCGCGGGTTATTAGGTCTAATTGACCCCGATACGCACCCTTATGAAAAGCAATTGCTAGTCACTATGATCAATGAGCTACCACCAGAAGCACTAACCCTTTATCAAGCCTGGCGTGAGCGTTACTTGACAAAAACAGCTACCTTAACAAAAGCTGAAGTTGTTGATAGTTTACAGAATAATAATCCAGTTTATGTCCTGCGTAACAGTATGGCGCAGCGGGCTATTGTGGCCGCTGAGCAGGGTCAGTTTACAGAAGTGGAGCGCTTATATAATCTACTTGCTAATCCTTATAACGTACAGGATATCGCAACTGGGCTTGATACTATGCCCCCTGCTCCAGATGCACCGCAGCTACCGATCAGCTGCTCTTCATAGGCATGCAAGATTTATACTCTTAAAACTCTATCATGCAACTAAATGTTCGTTATCATTTTATTATATCACTTCCATTTTTCATAGCTTCTGACTAGTCAGTTGCTTGACAATGATGTTAGAATAGTTGTTTTTTTAGCACACTGTTTTTGATTAGAACTCGCTGTAGTTTAGCTACTTTTTAGTTGTAAGCCTTAGTTATTGACTATCTGTTGCTGTCTTCATTTGTTTGAGACTTAGAACGTCAATCTCTCTTATCTAATTTATTCTAACCATGGCCATTACTATGAATGACGATACCCCTGCAAATAAAAATGATTACAATGAAAAAGAGCAGTTTGAAAAAGCTGCCTTGCATTATCATGAGTTTCCAAGACCCGGTAAAATCTCAGTTACCCCTATTAAGCAGTTGGCCAACCAACGCGATTTGGCATTAGCTTACTCACCTGGTGTTGCTGTCCCTTGTCTTGAGATTGAAAAAGACCCAAAACTGGCTGCCAAATATACGGCGCGTAGTAATCTAGTTGGGGTAATCACTAATGGTACTGCTGTACTAGGTTTGGGTAATATTGGTCCATTGGCCTCAAAGCCTGTGATGGAAGGTAAAGGGGTACTATTTAAAAAGTTTGCTGGTATTGATGTTTTTGATATCGAAGTGGCCCAAAACGATCCTGATAAGTTTATCGAAGCAGTAGCCGCGCTTGAGCCTACCTTTGGTGGCATTAACTTGGAAGATATTAAAGCGCCGGAGTGTTTTAAGATTGAGCGTGAACTGCGCGAGCGCATGAACATCCCAGTCTTTCATGACGATCAGCACGGTACTTCAATTATTGTGGCCGCAGGGATGCTCAATGCTTTGTTGTTGACAGGCAAAAAGATTGAAGATATTAAAGTGGTCTGTTCAGGAGCTGGAGCGGCAGCTATATCTTGTTTAGATATTATCTGCGCACTTGGCGTAAATAAAAACAATGTAGTTATGCTAGATTCACGCGGTGTGGTCAATACTAAGCGTGAACATCTTGACGAAAGCAAACTGCGCTATGTCCGTGATATCGATGCTACTACACTTGATGAAGTTATGGATGATGTCGATATGTTCTTAGGATTATCAATGCCTGGTATCCTAAGCGTTGATATGGTCAAGCGCATGGCAAAAGACCCTATTATTTTTGCACTTGCTAATCCAACGCCTGAGATCATGCCAGAGCTTGCGCATTCGGTACGCCCAGACGTGATCATGGCGACAGGTCGCTCAGATTATCCCAACCAAGTTAACAATGCTTTGTGTTTCCCTTATATTTTCCGTGGTGCCTTAGATGTCGGTGCTACCGCTGTCAACGAAGAGATGAAGATCGCTTGCGTACGGGCTATTGCTGCGATGGCACATGTAGAGGCAACACCAACGACTAACGTTGTAAAAGACGTTGATAGCATGCGTAGGTTTGGTCGTGACTACCTGATTCCTGGACCACTTGAGCCCAATCTCATTATCGAGATAGCTTCTGCAGTTGCTCAGGCTGCTATGGACTCAGGGGTAGCCACCTTACCTATTGAAGATATGAGTACCTATCGTCAACATTTATCTGAATTTGTCTATAATTCAGCATTTGTGATGAAGCCTATCTTCGCTCGTGCCAAAACCGATCCAAAACGTATTGCTTACTGCGAAGGTGAAGACCACAATGTCTTACTTGCCGTACAAGTTGTCGTTGATGAAAAACTGGCTCAGCCTATTTTGGTAGGCCGACCATCAGTGATTGAAACCAATATTGAAAAGCTTGGTTTGCGTTTAAAAGATGGCGTTAACATGACTATCGTCAATCCAGATGATGACCCACGTTACAAAGCATACTGGCAAGGCTATTATGAAAAAAACAAGCGTCGCGGAGTTAGTGTCGAGCTAGCTCGTCGTGATGTGCGCCGCAAGACCACACTTATCGGTGCTCTATTAGTGGATAATGGTGATGCTGATGGTATGATTTGCGGTACTTTCGGTCCTTACCAAATGCACTTAAAGTATGTCAAAAACACCGTTGGTAAAAAAGAAGGGGTTAACGACTTCTATGCTATGAACGCTGTACTCATGCAAGATCGTAATATCTTTATTGCTGATACTTACATTCATGAAGACCCTACAGCTGAGCAATTGGCTGAGATGACTGTACTGGCTGCAGAACAACTATGTCGCTTTAGTATAACCCCTCGTGTTGCCTTGGTATCACACTCTAGCTTTGGGGCTTCTGACAGTGTTAGTGCAAAGAAAATGCGCAAAGTCTACCAATTATTATCTGAGATGAATGTTGACTTTGATTTTGATGGTGAGATGCAAGGAGATGCAGCTCTAAACGAACGTATTCGTTTAGAAGATATGCCCTCAAGTCAATTTAAAGGGGCGGCAAACTTGCTTATTTTACCAACGCTTGATGCGGCAAATATCGCTTTTAATTTACTTAAAACTGCTACCAATAGTGCCTCTATCGGTCCAATATTATTAGGTGCTGATAAACCTGTGCATATCTTAACGCCATCTGCAACGGCGCGCCGTGTGGTCAATATGACAGCTCTTGCAGTAACAGAAGCGCAAGATTTAGAAGAAGAGCAGCAGTAAACTGAACCGTAAAAAATCATAAAAAAAGTTTAGAGCTACTGCCTGCTAATAATCAGTATTAGCAGGCGTTTATAAAAAACCAGTCCATGCTATCTTTAACAGCAGCGACTGGTTTTTTTATAACCATAAATAATATATGAGAGATTACTATGCAAGTCTATCTTGTTGGCGGCGCTGTCCGTGATCAGCTGCTAGGACGTCCTGTGACAGATAAGGATTTTGTGGTAGTGGGTGCAAGCATTGATGAGATGTTAGCAGCAGGTTTTCAGCAAGTGGGTGCCGACTTCCCTGTATTTTTGCACCCTGACACTCATGATGAATACGCTCTTGCCCGTACTGAGCGCAAGCAAGGGCATGGTTATCAAGGTTTTAGCGTGCAGGCCAGTCCCGATGTAACTTTGCTGGATGATTTACAGCGTCGTGACTTGACTATCAATGCTATGGCGATAGAAGTCAAAAGCCTTACTGACGACTCCCCTATTACTGGCAACATTATCGACTATTATGATGGTCTTGATGATATCGACAGCAAAATCTTGCGTCACATCTCGCCTGCCTTTAGTGAAGACCCCCTACGCGTACTGCGCACCGCACGATTCTATGGGCGTTATTACGAGTTAGGCTTTAACATCGCTAATGAGACTATAGATCTCATGCGGCAATTAGTAAAATCAGGTGAGCTTACGCATTTAAGTAGCGAGCGCATTTGGCAAGAGTCTAGCCGTGCGACGATGCAAACCTCTCCACATGTTTATTGGCAGCAGCTGTTTGAAATTGATGCATTAAACGATCACTTCGCGCCTTTGGATCGTGCTTGGCAAAACGATCATGTTCGAGAGATTGTCCAAACCGCACTGTACTTTGCTGGACAAATGCAATTAAACCTCTCCCAACGCTGGGCGCTACTTATGGCAAGTCTTGATCTCTCTTTATTTAATTCAAAAGAAGATGAAACAACGGCTACTAAAAACATCATTGAGATAGGTAATAGCGCTAAGGTGCCCAAAGCGCAAACTCAGTTTGCCAGTTTGTTTGTTAGCCAAGCTAATAAGCTACGTGCTATCAATAAACTAAGTGCCGCCGAAAAGATAGACCTTATTCAAGCTTGTAGCGCTCATAAGGAGCCCGAAAAACTCTCGCAGCTACTGGTTACCAGTCAGGTGTTAAAACTGGCAATCCAGCACCGTGAGATGATGCTTGCACTAGAGAGCTTCCACGCTATCGGTATGGATGATATCGATGCCAATTTAAAAGGCGCAGCTATCGGTACGGCTCTGCGAGAGGCCCGCATTGAGCATCTGCAAGCTCAAGAAGGTCAGTTTTAGTCTATGAGTGCAATCACGCAAAGCCTTATTGATTATCCCAAAATTCATACTAATAGTGCACCAGTAATGCTAGTCACTGGCAGCGCTAAGCGCATTGGTGCCACTATTATCAAAGCGGCTCATGACGACGGCTACCGCGTCATTATCCATTGTCATCACAGTAAAGAGGAGGCCGATGCCTTAGCTGCTAGTCTGAATAATAGCCGTGCTAATAGTGCTGCGGTCATAAAAGCAGATTTAGCATTGATTAATGACGATGAAGCATTAACCCAATTTACGCAAAAGGTAATGGATGCTTTTGGTCAGCTTGACGTCTTGGTGCACAATGCTTCCCGGTTTTACCCCACCCCTATAAATAGTATTGAAAACGAGCAGTGGGATGAGCTAATGCTGACCAATGCTAAAGTGCCATTATTGTTAAGCCAAGCATTGCTACCCTATTTGCAAGCACGGCAAGGCTGTATCATTAGCCTACTTGATATTCATGCGCATGATAAACCTTTTAAACACTACACGGTCTATAATATGGCAAAGGCGGCGCAGCGGATGATGGTACAGTCTTTAGCCTTGGAGTTGGCGCCTCTGGTACGAGTTAACGGCGTGGCACCTGGAGTTAATGTTTTACCAGAAGCGGATAGCGACCAAGCACTTGATGACGCGCAGCAGCAAAGTATTATCAATTCTATCCCTATGCAGCGCATCGGTACGCCTGAAGATATCGCGCACAGTGTGCTTTATTTGGCGCAGGTCAGCTACGTCACCGGACAAATTATTAGCGTTGATGGCGGTCGTAGCTTGACGTTAGCTGGTCATAATAATTAGGAACAGATAAATAATATGACTTACCTACTATCTTTTACTTGAAAATTTAAAAAATTCAGGTATTATAATGCGTCTACCGGGCCCATAGCTCAGTTGGTTAGAGCAGAGGACTCATAATCCTTTGGTCGTAGGTTCAAGTCCTACTGGGCCCACCATATATCAGAAACAACAGAAACCCTTGCAGGCATTGGCTTGTAAGGGTTTTTTGTTGTTTTAGAAGAAGGCTTGTTTGCAGCGATGCGGCAAGCCTTTTCTTATGGGGTTTTGCAAGGTTTTAAAATATTCTAGTATGTGGCGAACCGTATAGAATATTGGTATATTTTTTGGTATAGATTATACCAACACGTCGTTAACTCATACTATGGATTTGGCAACAGGTATCAGCCTTGTAATATAACTATTATTTATATATTTTTATCAGGTAACTTAGTGAAAGTTAAGGTTTGAGTGCCTTCACTTTATAATCAGATAATAACTAATGCTAGCCTTAACAAAATGAGGTGATCTATGAAAATATTGCCCATACCACCGCTAGATGCACAACTAACAAAAGTAATAAAAGTAGTAGAAACTACTGCGTTTGAACATGCTAATCAGCGACACCTACTGCATTACTTTCTCAAAGGACTAGGTGATCTACCAACGATAGTCCTTGAGCAACTCAACCACGCTCTAAGGGCTCCTACAGCTGAGCAGTATCCTTACGCTGATGCGCATATGAGACTAATTATCGGCTTGAACCACAAGCTTAAGCCGCCTATACAAATTGCGAATTTAGTACAGTTACGGCAAAAATTTGTCGCCGAGATGGTCTCTATGCAGTCTCCAAATGTATGGCAACAACCAAATACTGGTGACAACATTAAAAGTAAAGACAGTAATAATATAAAAAACGGTAATTTGGTGAGCTGGCAAGATAAAACTATTGCCAATGCTGATGGTGGCGAGATGATTATTCGTTGTTATCATGCCAAGTCTAGTGCCGCCCAAAGCTATGAACAGAATCATTATGGCTATAATAACGATGAAAAAATAGTTGTACTGTTTTTTCATGGTGGCGGATTCTGTCTTGGCAATGTCGATACAGATCATGAGTTTTGTCACGCCGTTTGTGCGCACACTGGCTGGGCGATTGTCAGTGTCGACTATCGACTAGCACCAGAACACCCTGCTCCTACCGCTATTAGAGACTGCCTTGAGGCTTATAGCTGGTTGGCTAAACATGCTCATACTCTTGGCGCGTCATCCGATCGTATTATCTTAGCAGGTGATAGCTCGGGCGGTGGTCTTGCAGCATTGGTCGCGCAGCAGGTAAGCAATGCCACTATCAGCCGATCCTTTGATAGACAAAAATACATGAATACGCTTGATGACTTCACTATTGATATTTTCCAGCAACTAGAGAATCTACCGCGTCCACTGGCCCAACTATTATTATATCCTGTCACGGATATTGGAGAAGACTATCCAAGCTGGAAATTATATGGTCAAGGCTTAATACTTGATTATAACGACATTAAAGTGTTTCATGCCGCTTATCTACAAGATAGCTCCCTAAAGCAACCGCACGCTCTTCTTTCGCCCATACATGGTGATAACACACAAGTATGTCCAAGCTATATCGTCGCCGCTGAATTGGACATTTTACGTGATGAAGCTCTGGCTTATGCCAAGCAGCTACAAGATAATGGTATAAATGTACAGACTCATACTGTACTTGGCGCACCGCATGGCTTCATAGATTTAATGAGTGTACACCGAGGCGCTGGGCGCGAAACATATAATATCATTGACAAGTTCGCTATCTTTGTACGTCAGATAATCAATAAGCCAAATTAATAAATGAGTGCTTGGCGTTATGACAAGATTCGATTGTTTAGGTATTGTCTTTGCTATGTTTGCCAAAAACGTTTTTCACTCTAGCATTAACTGCTCTAGGTTCTAGTGTCTGGACAATCTTACTAATGCTTGTAGGTTATCACTTTGGCAAAAACTATGAGTTTATAGAAACAGCATTAGCACCTTATTCAAGGATTTTTTTATTGCTTACTATAGTTATCATTCTTGGTTGGCTGATAAAGCGTCGAGTAGCTAGCCACAAAAAAGGGGATATATTATCTTAACGTCTTCTTAACAGGACACTTGTTATCGTAAGGAATCAAACTACTTACTATCCTGTTGAGAAGCTCCTTTATGTCAACCTCTCAAGCACTTAGCACTAAAATCACCAAAGCTCCTACCAAAAAAAGCTATTTAAACAGCATTTTTAATCATGAAATTAATCTTAACTTTTCAATTATTATTGTTGCGCTTTATTTAGTCGCTACTGCAAATTTTGGTTTCTTTGCGCAAGTGCTCAGCATTTATTCCTTTAGCACTAATATTGGCTTCATAATTTCTATCACAGGCTTATTGTTCGGCTTGATGTGGCTACTCATCCAATTGTTGTGCTATCGCCCTATTGCCAAACCAGTTTTAATTGCTATGGTTATGATAGCGGCCATATGTAGTTATTTTACAGACGCTTATGGCACTATATTTGATACTAATATGCTGATTAATAGTATGCAAACCGATCAAGGTGAAGCGATGGGGCTGATGTCGCTAAGCTTCTTTATACGAGTGTTCCTGCTAGGTGTTATACCCGCAGTTATTATTGCTAAAATCCGCATAAAAAAAGTACCTTTACGTCGAGCGCTATGGCAAAAAGCGTTAACCTTAACCTCATCTATCGCCTTAATAGCTGTCTGCCTACTACCCTTTGGGGATCAATACGCGACCTTTTTTCGTCAGCACAAAATAGTCCGCAGTTACGCAAACCCTATTACCCCTATCTACTCTGTCATCAAATTAGGTACCGATTACGTTGAGGAGCTCCGTCGTCCTGATACTTTGATATTGCATGCGACAGACGCCAAACGTATAACTCCTACTGCTGGGACTAGTGAAGCAAAGCCTAAACTTATGGTATTTGTCGTTGGTGAAACGGTTCGCGCCGATCATATCGCTCTTAATGGCTACAAGCGCGACACTACGCCTTTACTTGTTAGCCAGCCAGATATCTATAGCTTTAAAAACGCCACCTCTTGCGGCACCTCTACTGCTTACTCCGTTCCCTGTATGTTTAGCTACTCCAATCGAGAGAGTTATGACAATAATACGGCAGACTATAATGAAAACGTATTAGACACATTGAATAAACGAGGCGTGAATGTGATTTGGCGTGATAATAATTCGAGCTCTAAAGGGGTTGCTGATAGGGTGACCTTTGAGGATTACAAGACAGCTGATGTTAACCCAAATTGTGATGAGGAGTGTCGTGATATCGGTATGCTTGATGGTTTTGATGCTTTAGTTAAGTCAGATACACCTGCCAAAGATACGCTTATTTTATTGCATCAAATGGGTAATCATGGTCCTGCTTACTTTAAGCGTTATCCCAAAGCATTTGAGGAATATAAGCCCGTATGCATGACGAATGAGCTGTCCAAATGTGACGATCAGTCCGTCATCAATGCTTATGACAATGCCATTCGTTATACAGATTATTTCTTAAATAACGTGATTAATACGCTCAAAAAGTATGAGCAGGACTATGATGTCGTAATGGTATATATTAGCGATCATGGCGAAAGTTTAGGCGAGAATAATATTTACTTGCATGGCATGCCCTACGCTATCGCACCTGATGCGCAAAAGCAGGTGCCTGTCATCATTTGGTCACCGACTAGCAACAATATTGATGCTAATAGTGTAAATAAAAGCAGCCTTGTCAACATGATAAATCAGCCCGTATCACATGACTTTATTACGCCAACTTTACTTAACTTTTTCGGTATTACTACTAAGGAAGTAAAAGGAGCGCCAACCTTTTTTAAGTCTGTTCATTAAGATTTAAATCTAAGCCCTGCTAGCATTTATGCACGAGACCACTATGTACAAGATACTCATCATCGAAGACAATCCCGATATTGTCGCCAATATTTATGCCTTTTTTGAACCAAAAGGTTTTGAGCTGGACAACGCTCATAATGGCATTAGCGGCTTGACGCTAGCCGCGAATAATCGCTATGACGTTATTTTATTAGATGTAATGCTACCTGGTATGGACGGCACCAAGCTATGTAAAAAACTGAGAGAAGAGCTACATAATAAAACCCCCGTATTGATGCTGACGGCTCGTGATACGATTTTGGATAAAGTCGCAGGCTTCGATAGTGGCGCTGATGATTATCTGGTCAAACCCTTCTCACTCATTGAATTAGAATCACGGATTAAAGCGCTTATCCGTCGACACCAAGATGAGCATTTTGAGCACAGCTTAGCTGTCGGACCATTATCCTTAAATGCTAATGAGCATACTATTACACGCGAAAATCAACCGCTAAAACTGACACCAACAGGGTTTAAAATTTTAGAAACATTAATGAATGCGTCGCCACGAGTCGTCAGTAAAAGTGAGCTTGAGGAAAAGGTATGGGGTGAGGATATTCCAAGTAGCGATGCGCTACGGACTCATATGCATAGTGTGCGCGTACAAGTCGATAAGCCATTTGCCAAACCTATGATAATGACCATGCCTGGAGTGGGTTATCAGATTATTGATCCCGATAAAGTATAAAATATCTTAGTACGATTTACAGACTCAATCTGATTAAGAGTCGTCCTAGTTATACCTCCTACCCTCTTTCTACTACCTTATACTATGAAGTAAATGCCATGTTCAGCCTCGACTCTATCGCTAATAAATTTCGACTGTCATATTTTTTATTTGCCATATTACTTTGCGCTGCTTTCGTCAGTATTTTTATGTACGCTGAGACAAGGATGGAGCAAGAGTTGGTCAAAGCTCGCTTACTGCAACAGCTAGAGCTTAGTCAAGAAAAGGATGGCGATCAGCCTGTCTACACTGCAGATCCGGGCATAAAAATTTATCGCTATAATCATGCACCTGATAATTTAAAAGCTTTGGCAACCGAGACAGTGCAAGAGATGCCCGTAACCGTGCCCACCAAAGATGGCGATGTTAGAACTAATCTACATTTCTTCATCTATCAGCAAAATAAACAACGCTATGTTTTAACCTATTTAGAAGACACTGAGATGGTAATGGGGAACTACCCTGTCCTTGCCATCTTTGAGCACCTAGAAGATATCTTTGCCAATGCCTTAAGAGTTGCCGTTATTTTAAGCTTACTAATTGCCGCAATATTTTCTCAGCTATCCTCTAGGCAAATTACTAAACCTTTATTAGACTTAAAAAAAGCAGTAGAAACCGATCATCAAAATTTAACTGAATTGACCCATTTACCCTCCGAGGTTGGCGTATTAGCACGCGCTATTGATGAGAAGAATCATAAGCTGGAGCAGTATCTCAAACGTGAGCAGCTATTTACTGGAGATGTTAGCCACGAGCTGCGCACGCCTTTGACGATTATCATGGGTGCATCAGAAGTACTGGCTTCCCAGTTAGAAGGCGATAGCCGTTTGAGCGAGTTTACTAATCGTATTAGTACTACTGCCAAAGAAACCTCTGAGATTATCAGCGCGTTATTACTACTCTCGCGTGCTCCTGAAAAACTGGACGCTCCGCAAACCTCTATCAATAGCATTGCTAACAATGAAGTGGAGCGCTTGAAATATTTGCTGCGTTATAAAACGGTGACTTATATTGTAGCCGCTGAACAAGAGTATTTCGCCTATGTACGGCCTGAACTGCTAAAAATGGCACTAGGCAACTTAATAAAAAATGCCTTTCAATACACGGATGAGGGTGAGGTAGTTATTATGATTGACGATGAAAAAATCACCGTTACCGATACTGGCTTGGGTATTCCTGAAGCAATGATGCCTCTACTCTATGAAAGGTTCGAGCGCCTGCAACAGCAGAATAATGATACGCCCTTAGCAAATGATTCTTTGTCAGAATACTCTACAAGCACTAAGGTTGAAGGCACGGGCTTGGGTCTTAGTATTGTTCAGCGCATCATGACGCATATGGGCTGGAAGCTAACCCATCAAGCCAATGTTTCAGGCGGTAGTACCTTTAGTATTTATTATAAATAAGTTCTACTAAGAAACAGTCTTTAAAAGACTAAGGCATTACAAGTTAGCAGTACAGTTTAAAACCATTTCTTACTTTTAAAATACACAACGATGGCCACAGTCAATGTTGCCATCACACCCCACAAGGCAAAGTAACCCTCCTTCCATTTTAACTCAGGCATATAGTCAAAATTCATGCCGTAAACGCCTACCAAAAATGTTAATGGTATAAATATGACTGACACCAAAGTCAAGGTACGCATGATTTCATTCAAACGATGGCCCTGAATTGAGAAAATCAGATTGGTTTTACTATCAAGCTCAAACAACTCAAAATCAATTTCATCAATCAAATTGTTGGCTTGCTCTTTAAGTTCGGTGAAATACTTACTATCTATAGGAATAATATTAATCGTTTCAAGCTTTACAACCGTATTACGAAGGCTCAGCGTCGCTTTCTTAAAGTTCAACATGCGACGTTTTTGCTCCTCAACCTTTTTAGTAAAATAAGGCGTTGGATTAATATTGGTCACCTTTATCGAGTCACCGTCAGCATTCAATAAGGTCTCAAACGTCTCTTCATAGTTTGCTATCAATGACTCAATCAACAGAAAAAGCAAATAATCTACTTTTTTGCTTCGAACTTGTCCTTTGCCTTCACTTAAGCGATCACGAATCCACTGAAAATGATTATTATGATTCTCTTGCAAACTCCATAACATATTTGACGATACAACGAAAATCAGTTGTTCATTATCTAGATTTTTGTCATCAGTTTTTAATACCTTTAGAGCGATAAACAGGACATTATCGAGTTCGATAACCTTATTGGCATGTTCATCATCTTGCAGTAATTTAATTAAAAAATCATCAAACTGGTTCTGGATGACAACTTGTTTCATCTCATTTAATTCACTCAATCCATAAGTATTGAGCCAAAAAACTTCGTCGCCGTGAGGCTCAAAGTTCAAAATTAAGATATCTTCGCAAGGTACTTTTGATACTGTTGAAGGTGAATAAGCGATAAGCGTCGTATTTTTTAAGAATTCGTCTGACATCCTTTTTCCTCCTATAGACACACCTTTAATCAAAACTTAGCAAGGTTGCTATTCAAGCCAAAAATAAGAGTGGTTAAATATTTGATATTTGATGACTTCTTTATTCCAAAATACGCTACAACAATGATTAAGTTAACAGATAGATGTCCTTTAGAGTGTAGCTAATACTATTTAGATAGTGATTTAACTCAGATAAGTAAGCAATATTTATTATATCTACTCGCTAAGCAAACTCTTATTTTCCGCTAAGTTTCTTCTATGTCGTCTCTCGTATTATAGATTTATACCCACGAGGTAGCTGACAAAACCACTAATGGTTTGTCAGAAATTAATTAATACAAAGGATGACTCTTATGAAAAACTTATCAACGCTAACCAAATCAGCAATCATCGCCCTTACTATTGCAGGCGTAGGTGCAACCGCTATCGCTGCCCCTGCTGCCAATACCAAAGCGGTAACTGGTTCAAGTGAAGCCGTTAGCGCCATGCAAAGTAAGATCAGCTTAACGCAAGCAATCGATATAGCTAAACAGAATGCTAAAGGTGATCTGATCAGCGCAGAATTCGATTATGACGACGATGATGATAATGGCAAGGGTGCTGTAACGGGCGAGTATGAAGTTGAATTTGTATCAAACGGTACAGCTTATGAAGTCAAGATTGATGCCAATACGGGTAAAGTTCTCAAGACTGAGCAAGAAAAACTAGATAAAGAGGACATGGCTGAATACAGTGCTATGAAGCAGGCCAAAGTTACGTTAACTAGTGCCATGCAAAAAGCCACTCAAAGCGTAAATGGTAAAGTCATCGGTGTTGAGTTCGAGCTTGAAAAAGGTCAAGCTTTGTACGATATCGAAGTTGTCAAAGACAATCAGATATATGACGTGAGTATAGACGCCAATACTGGCAAAGTTCTAAGCAGCCAAGTTGACATGGAGGATGATGGTTAAAAAGTAAGCAAAGCTAAATACTAACTCTTCATTAATGGGATGCAGTAGCCAATACCTTGATAAACAAGGTGTCGGCTATTGCTTTTTTGTATATATTAAATTTTGATATTAATATTGCCCTTTCCAAATAATTTTATAAATATTTTTTATCTTAACGCTTTCTTAACAGCTCCAAGCACATACTGATACCCAAGTGCTAACCAGTGCCCTCCTACACTGGGATCATTACAACAATAAATATATCGGTGATTGCACTTTTTCTTATTTTCACTGTAACTTCAATAGTCAGTAGTAGCCAATACCTTAATCAAACTCGGTATTCGCTATTGCTTTTTATTATATGAAATTCATCTTAACGCGATCTTAACATGCACCGTAATATCATTAAGACCTGCCAGCTATTCTAATCTTAATAAATACTAAGCTATCGATATGAATAATTCCAAGACTACTGCTCTGAGCCACGAACATACAAATCTTGATTATAAAAATCAGCCTGTATCTGATGATACTTTTGTAGCGGATAGTTTTGCAAATGAGGCTAAAGGTAAAAAAGGGCTAGCTCGTATTGTAAAAGCTACAGGATACTCTATAGATGGCTTTAAGGCGGCTTATAAGTTTGAAGCAGCATTTAGACAAGTTATCTGGCTCAATCTCTTATTGTTCATGGTCATCATATTTATGCCTTTTAACGTCAGCGCCAAAATGGTGCTTGTGGTTGCTTCGTTCTTATCCCTCATTGTGGAGCTTATTAATACAGGAATTGAAGCGAGCGTCGATCATACTTCAACGGATCATCATCCCCTCGCTAAAATAGCCAAGGACGTGGGTTCTGCCGCGCAATTTTTGGCACTGCTGCTACTTTTCGTTCTATGGCTGATGGCGTTATCCAATCTTTTATTTTAAAGAGTGCTTAGATTTTTCTCAATTTAATACATTAAGTAAGGTAAGCTCATGATTTTAGAAGATAACTCATCTAACTGGATGTGGCTTAAGCTTTTTTGCTTAACGATCATTGCCGCTTTAACCTTTGAGCATAGCCAATTTGATATTCGTATCAGTGAGTTTTTCTATAATAATGGTCAGTGGCTTATACAAAAAGGCGCTCAGCCTTACGCTTTTATTTTTTATGATGGCCCCAAAGCGCTATTAATCTTATCGGCTATCTATTTATTAGGCATGTTAGTTGTTAAATACAGACAACCTTTAAATACGACTTCTACCATTAACAATAGCAAGCTCGATAGATTTATTGTGCCGTTTTCAGTTCGTGAGATAAGTTATTTACTTATTGTTCTTATCGTGGTGCCTTCTACTATTGCGCTATTAAAAGGTGTTACTCATGTAAGTTGCCCTAACCATCTAACGCTATTTAGCGGGGATCTACCTTATCTTAATCTTTGGCAAAGCATGCTTACTAAAACCGATGCAAAATGTTTTCCAGCAGCTCATGCCAGCGCAGGATTTTCTTTGTATGGCTTAGCATTTTTACCTACTCTTTATAAGTATCGCTATCGAATATTTGAAATCGTAACCGTATTAGGCTGGACAATGGGCATATATAAAATGATGTTTGGTGATCATTTTTTTAGTCATACCTTAGTATCGATGCTGCTGTCATTAACGATTGCGTGCGCGTTTGCCAGCTTATTTTTTAAAAGGACAACTAAGCATAAAGCTCAAAATAAAGCCTTTAATCATACCAACACGTATAAAACGCTTGCTCCCAAAACGAATTCATCGCCTTAACATTCTTTAGATTGCGATAAACAGTTTATAGCAAAATTTTGATCGAAAAAACGCCAGTATTTTTACTAAAAAAAATCTACTAAAGTCACGAAAAATAGTATATAAATAATTACTTACTGGTTGCTTTTTTGGACTAGGCGAAGTGAAATAGCCCATACAGGATGTAGCTATGAAGGTTTTATCTAGCATTCAAAAAAGACCGTACTTGTATGCGAAATTATTACTATCATTACTTATAATGAGTGTTATTGATGCTAGTTATACTACTAGCTATGTCATAAATCCCAGTCAAACTAGCGTGCGCTTTACTATCGAACATTTTAAGACTTCTGCGACAACTGGAGGCTTCTACAACGTCAAAGGACAGTTGCAATATAATTTAAAAGTTCAAATTGAAGCAATGGAAAAGTAGCTACTACTAACGACTGGTTCAGTGTAGATAATCAAGGACGATTGACGAGCATCATTTGCTTAGCATCATAAGGATATTATGAAACCACTTTCCAAGCTAGCATTGGCATCGGCCCTTTTTATTACTATAAACGCCACTCATGCTGACAATATCAGCGTTTTGCAAACTGACTTGCCACCTAGAATAAGTCTACCCAATGTCAGCCCCTCTAATAGTGATCTGGCCAATCGCGGCGCGTATGTAGCGCGAACCGCAGATTGTATGGCTTGTCATCGTGAGGACTACAGCGGCGGTGGCCCTATAGAAACCCCTATTGGCAATATTTACTCAACCAATATTACGCCTTCTAAAAAGTATGGCATCGGCAACTATACCGAAGCTGATCTAAAAAAAGCGCTGCGTAAAGGCCGTGCCCCTGGTCATCAGATTTATCCTGCTATGCCCTATCCGTCTTATCACGGTATGACTGACGCCGATATAAGCGCGTTATTTGCTTACCTACAAACCGTGCCACCAGTAGAAGCTCCTCCTGAAAAAACCACTCATCTGCCATTTCCTTTGAATATTCGCACGCTAATGCTCGCTTGGAATGTCATCAATGTACCCTCAACCGAGAACCGTACAGGTCTGACTCCTGTGCAGCAGCGCGGCGAATATCTAGTCAATAATCTTGAGCACTGCGGCACTTGTCATACGCCGCGCAACCTCACCCAAGGGCTTGATAAAGATCGCTACCTCTCTGGCGCGCCACTTGGTAAATGGTTTGCGCCTAATATCACTCCTGACAACGAGACAGGAATTGGACGTTGGAGTGAGGCTGATATCGTCACTTATTTGCGCATGGGCAAGCTTGATAAACGCGCTTATGCGGGTGGTCCGATGGCCGAAGCCGTCGCTCATAGTACGCGTTACCTTACTGATGAAGACTTAAGCGCGATAGCCAACTACCTAAAAGTCGTGCCTGCTATAAAGACTGATGATTACCTAATACCTGTCAATGTCGCCCGCTTGCCCACGCCTGTTAGCGACTCTATTACTTATGATCTACTGGAACAAAAATCCTATCTAGCGCAAACGAAAGCCAATATCTCTACTTTTATTAGTAGCCAAAACCGCGTAATACAGGATAATGACTCACCAAAATCCTTATATCTAGCGAATTGTGCTAGCTGCCATGGCGTCGATGGCTATGCGCAGCCTGATGCGCGTTATGCCTCTATCGTCGGTCTCAGTAGTATTCGCCGCGCCAAACCTGATGCGCTAATCGGAGTGATAGCTTTTGGTGCCAAAGGTGCTTTTAATACGGCTCCGAAGATGCCAGGCTTTAAAGAGGATTTAAGTAATGCCCAGATTGCTAGTATCGCCAACTATGTGCGTATGAACCTCGGTGGACTGGTAACTAGCCAAGTCACTGCTGACGAGGTTAAACGCATTATTAAAGAAAAGAGCTGAACTTATGATTGTGTAAACCTGCTATTTTTCTTTTTCAATATCAAAACCAAGCACGACAAGGATAGTTAAATGAACGATCTACTGCCCTCTTTTACGCGGCGTCAATTGCTCGCCATGATTGGCAAGACCGCTGGCGCGACCGCTATGTATCAGGCAATGAACACACTAGGTTTCGCCTCCGAGTCGAGCTTTCAGCAAGAGATGGATCTAAAAGGCGCTCCCGCTGACGCTAGTATCGTCATTCTTGGTGCCGGTTTAGGCGGCTTGACAGCGGCTTATGAGCTATGTAAAGCGGGCTACAAAGTCACGGTGCTTGAATACCAAAACCGCGGTGGCGGACGCAGTTGGACGCTTAATAGTGGTGACAAATATACGGAGCTTGGCGGTGAGGAAGTCACTTGCGACTTCAAAAAAGGCAATTACTTCAATGGTGGACCTTGGCGATTACCTGTGCATCACTATGCGGTGTTTCATTACTGCAAAAAATTCAATGTCGCCCTGCAACCTTTTATTCAAACCAATGATCGCGCTTATCTGCATCGTACTAATCATTTCAATGGCGCACCGCAGCGCTTAGGTGACGTGCAAAGCGATATTCGTGGTTACGTGTCTGAGCTGTTATCTAAAGCCGTTAACAAAGGCAGCTTAGATGATACCGTCACTCAAGAGGATAAAGAGAAGTTATTAGAAGGGCTCAAAGGTTGGGGCGTACTGGATAATAATTATCGTTATGTCAAAAGTCATGAGACTAGCAAACATCGTGGCTATAGCGTTTATCCAGGTGGCGGCCTGATGCCTAATGCTAAGCCCTCAACACCTATTCCGATGCATAAACTACTAAATTCAGGCATGTGGGCCGATCTGTATGCTAATTATACCGTCTATGTGCATCAGCCCGCGATGTTTCAGCCGGTTGGCGGTATGGGCAAGATTGGTGATGCTTTTACCCGCGAATGCCGCGATATGATTACTTTTAATGCCAAAGTCACTAAAATCAATCAAGATGAGACTGGTGTCACTGTTGATTATATTGATAGCACTAATCCTGATAGCGTGCCTAAAACAGTGCGCGCTGACTGGTGTATCTGTACCATTCCACTATCCGTCTTAACCCAAATTGATATCAATGTCTCAGAGCCTATGAAGCAAGCGATGGCCGCAGTGCCTTATGATAGTTCTTACAAGGTTGGCCTTGAATTCAAACGGCGTTTTTGGGAAGAGGATGAATGGATCTATGGCGGCATCACTTATACTGACTTACCTATTACGCAAATCTCCTACCCTTCACAAGATTTGTTTACCTCAGGAACAGGGGTGTTACTAGGCGCTTATGGCTTTGGCGAGGCGTCCTATAAGTTCAATTCGCTAACGCCAAAAGAACGCATTAGTGCCGCGCTTGAGTACGGCAAGCGTATTCATCCGCAATATCCTAAAGAGTTTCGTTCAGGCACTTCGGTTGCTTGGCACCGTATCCCTTGGTCGCTTGGCTGTTACGGGCTTTGGAGTGAATCAAGCCGTGAGCAGTATTACGATACTTTATGCAGTATAGATCACCGTATCGTACTGGCAGGCGAGCATTGCTCGCACATTCCTGCTTGGCAAGAAGGCGCTATATTATCAGGCATGGACGCGGCTAAACGCTTGCATCAAAAAGCAAAAAAACTAGGTTAATACGTCTCAACATATCTGCTTATGATGATTTACTTAAAGGCCAGTTACTATGAAAAACCATAGCTTGTTTGATTCAATGAAGACCTATAACTTGACGTTAATAGCTAGTCTATTGACTATCGGAGCACTGAGCAGCTGTAGCCAATATACTAAGAATAATGCTCCAACTATCGCCAGCTTACAAACGGTGCCAGTAGCCTTTGACAGCAATTTTGACAATCAGGCCAGTCGCAACAACGGCGCTTGGGGCGCAGTTTACATGTCCAAAGAAGAGCTAACCCGTCCGCCTATAAATATAGTCGACTTCAGCTCAATAACGAAGATGAGCAATGATGCTAATCTGCAAAAATGGCTAGCCAAATTCGAAGGCAGTACGCAAGGTAAAACAGGCTTTTTTAGTAGCGATGGCAAGAAATTATATAACGACTCTTGTGCAGGTTGTCATATGTCTAATGGCGAAGGCGCAAAGGGTGCAGGTTACTATCCTCCGCTAGCTAATAACAGTAAGATGGAATCGAAGTACTATATTATTAGCGTCGTTATGAATGGGCTGCGCGGTATGCCCTCTTTTCATAGCATGATGGACGATCAGCAGATAGCGGCAGTCACGCAGTATGTGCATAGTCATTTAAATAATTATAACGATACTGTCACAGCTGCTAACGTCACACAATTGCGTCATGATTTTCCGCCAGGCGCTGATCCGAGTGAATGAGTTTACCTGTCGTGAAATAAAAGCTTGATAATTAATACTAACTCACCCGAAGCTTCTGTCCTATAAATTATAGGGTCTTTTTTCCAGTGGGTTTTAACCTCTAATCAAACGCTTAATCTGCGCTAAGCTTCTCCTATATCTTATTTTGTATGATGGACTCATATTGACTCCGCTGACAACCGTTTTTACGAAATTGAAATTGCTAGAGGCACACAGATAGATGCTTTAATGATAGATAGCATGATAGGTCAGGTTATCAGTAGCTAGTTAGACAAAGAGGAGTAAAATAATAGCATTGAACCATATCTATAAGGATATCCCATGCGCGTATTGGTAGTCGAAGATGACTTGATGATTGGCGAGAGTCTGAGTGAAGCCTTGCAAGATGAGGCTTATACCGTCGATTGGGTCAAAGACGGTCGTCAAGCCATACTGACATTAAGAGTGCAACCTTACGACATCATCTTATTAGATTTGGGCTTGCCAGAGGTTGATGGTATGGGCGTGTTGACCGCTATTCGTGATGCTAAGATTGACACACCCGTGTTGATACTCACCGCACGCGATCAATTAAAAGACAGAATTGCAGGATTAGACTCAGGGGCTGATGATTATGTCGTTAAGCCTTTTGAGTTAGCAGAGGTCTTTGCACGCATGAGAGTGCTTATTCGCCGAGCTCAAGGCAAGGCTGACAATCAAGTGACGGTTGGTAATCTCAGTCTAGATACCGCGCACAAACGGGTCATGATGGATGGTAGCTCTATCGATTTAACCGCAAAGGAGTACATGCTCATCACTACCTTTATGTTGTCACCTGAAAAAATCATGTCCAAAAGTGAGCTTGAGGATTCGTTATATAGCTGGGGCGGTGAAGTTGAGAGTAACGCCATTGAGTTTTTGATTCATAGTTTACGCAAAAAGGTCGGACAAGATAGAATCAAAAATGTCCGTGGCCTTGGATGGTATATCAGTAATGCCTAAATTTCGTAAGCTCTTTAACTCACTACAGTTCCAACTGATCTTTTGGTCTGTTATGTCATTATTGCTATTGGCAGTAGTGGCTGGTGGTTACGGATTTTGGTACAGCTATAACGAGATAAATGACTTTCAGGATGATAATTTAAAAAACACTGCCGCTTTGTTAGAGCAGTCGCTCAATATTAGCGGTTTAAATAGTAATGCGGCTGCTTTAGACAATGAAGAGCATGCCCGCAGCAACATTCACTTTGATACCGATGACGATGATGGTGCTATCACCGTTGATATAGTCATACTCTCTGCCTCACTCGATAATGGGGTACAAGATTATCAGAACGATCAAAGCGATGATGAGCATGATTACTCAGCACCTATACCGATAGCATTAGTAAATAGCATTCCACAAGGGATAAGCGAGCAAGATATTGACGGTCATTCTTGGCGAACTTATAGAAGTAATGTCAAGATTGAGTCTTTAGATACTGATGAAGAAGTAGCACTAATCTTACGCCAACAAACGGATCTACAAGACGATTTAGCCAAAGCCAGTGCCTTACAGTCTTTTTTACCGCTTATTATCGGTATAGCATTATTACTGCTTTTACTGCCTTTTATCATGTGGCGCATGATGAAACCTGTGCGCCAACTGCATCATGAGATAAGCGCACGTAATGAGAATGACCTAAGTCCTTTACAGATTGAAAAACTGCCTTCTGAGTTGCTGCCACTAGCCGAATCTTTAAATAGATTATTGGCTATAGTCAAAATCAGTATTGAACGTCAGCAACGCTTTATCGCTGATGCTGCCCATGAACTGCGCTCGCCGCTCACTGCTATCTCATTACAGCTACAGCGATTACAGCGTATTACTACCGATGCCGTTATGTCGGAAGGCCTTGATAAACTCGCTATTCGCTTGAAACGTAATCAAAGTTTGGTTGAGCAATTATTAACGCTCGCTCGTGCTGGTAATATCAATACCGAGCTTGGTACCGAGACAACAGCAACCAATGTTAAATCTATTATCGAACAAGTCATAGGGTTACTCATTCCTATTGCTGATAATAAGAACATCGAACTAACGGTTGATATACAGTCTAATAGTAAAGTAAATATGGATGAGACATCATTGTTGTTGCTCATCAAAAATCTGATTCAAAATGCCATTATTTACACGCCAGCTGGTGGTCAAGTCGTGGTTAAACTGTACCAAGTCAAGCCACACTCAAACAGGTCAGATAAATTAGCTTTAGATACTCAATATAATTTTGGCTCACATGTGATTCAATCTGGAAAATTAAGTAATCTATCCAAGACGCTAGATAACAAATTAGTGTTACAGATCATAGATTCAGGTGCAGGCATTGACCCTAGTGATTATGAGAAAGCTTTTGAACCCTTTATACGGCTTAATAAAGTGACTAATGCAGTCGATCAATTCAGCGATACTATAAACGCTTCAAGATCAGATAGTGCCAGCAATACCGCACAAGAAATACAGGGAACAGGTCTAGGACTCTCTATCGTCAAGTCAATTTGTGAGCAGGCAAGTATCGATGTCTTTATGAAGGACTCTAATTCTGAAATTTTAAACTTAAATGGTAATCGAGGACTTTGTATAACGTTGATCTTCTCAGCTAGTCCCTTTAAAACGTAGTAATCTTAGAGCGTTGAGCGTGACTAGTACAGTAGCGCCAGTGTCAGCCAATACGGCAATCCAAAGTCCTGTAATACCAAACATAGTAGTTATCAAAAACACGCCTTTTAAACCTAGCGCAAATACGACATTTTGATGGATATTCCTCATTGTAGCGCGCGATAAAGCAATAAGATTGGCGACATCCATCACACAGCTTTTTAATAAGGCAATATCAGCCGTTTCGATAGCCACATCCGTACCACTACCCATCGCAATACCCACATCTGCCGTTGCTAATGCTGGTGCATCATTGATACCATCACCAATCATCGCTATTTTGGTGTTCTCCTGCATCGCGCTTAGTAGACGTAGCTTGTCTTCAGGTAACAGCTCAGCCTCCCACTCTATATCTAACTGACTGGCAAGCGCCTTTGCCGTACGGCTATTATCCCCTGTCAGCATCACAGAGCGCACATTCATTTTGTTAAGCAGAGCAATAGCTTGCAGCGCATCCTCGCGTAGCTCATCACGCAGAGCTACCAATCCAAGCGTCTCACCTTTTTGCTCATCAAACAAAATTGACACCGTCTTACCTTCATTTTGTAACGTTTCGATTTGCATTTGCTGCGTAGCTGACAAGGTGGTTCTCTCAGTGATATAGACTGGCGAACCGATGGTTAAAAAGCGTCCTGTGACCGTTGCATGTACCGCTTTGCCCGCAGTAGCAGAAGCATTGGTAGCGTCAAAGATAGCCACCTTAGCGGCTATAGCACACTCTACAATAGCCTTGGCAAGGGGGTGACTAGAAATTGAATCTACGCTTGCAAACAGCGCCAATAATTTGTCTTGACCTTCAGCGTCTGTATACTCTTTTGTGAAGCCAACAACATCGGTTACCCGCGGTTTGCCTTCGGTCAAGGTTCCGGTTTTATCAAAAGCAACGGTAGTCACTTTACCTACCAATTCCATAACATTACCACCTTTGATAAGCAGTCCGCGACGCGCGCCAACCGCTAATCCAGAAGCGATAGCAGCTGGTGTCGAGAGTACTAACGCACAAGGACAAGCAATCAGTAATAGCGCCAAACCACGATATAGCCATGTCGCCCATTCTCCTCCTAACGCTAATGGTGGAACGATAATAACTAACGCGGCAATAGCCATCACTGCTGGGGTGTAGTAGCGACTAAATTTTTCAATAAAACGGGCTGTGGGTGCTTTGGACGCTTGCGCTTGCTCTACAAGCTCAATGATACGCGCAATGGTATTATCAGCAGCTATTTTTTCCACGCGTACTTGTAGCACCCCATAGACGTTGATGGAGCCTGCAAAGACCTCATCATCTACGCTCTTAACAACAGGAACGGACTCCCCAGTCACAGGCGATTCATCCAGACTTGATACGCCCTCCATGATCGTACCATCCGCAGATACCCTGTCACCTGGACGCACTAGCACCTTATCATTTACTTGTAGTGAAGTTGCTGGCACCTGATGTTGCTGTCCTTGGGCATCTAACAAAATAGCAGTCTTTGGTACTAGCGACGATAAGGCTCTAATACCAGCGCGGGCACGATCAGCTGCGACTCTCTCTAATAACTCACCGACAGAGAATAAAAAGACCACGGCAGCCGCTTCTTCAGCTTCCCCTATGATAAGGGCGCCAATGGCAGCAACAGACATGAGCATTTCAATTGAAAAAGGCGTGCCTGTTGACATCAGTGCAAAAGCTTTACGAGCGAATGGTAGCACGCCAATAATGACAGCGGCAATAAAAGCCCAAGCGCCATATTCAGGAAAAATCAATGACAATCCATATGCTAAGCTCATCAAGATACCTATCCCAATGACCTGTCTGCCCTTTATACTTTGCCACCAACGCTGATCATTTATAGCTGCCTGATTGCCAGCACTGCTCCCATTATGTTGTTGATCGGCTAAATCTGAAACACCAAATCCAAGGCGCTTAATAGTGCTTTCGATATCTCTAGTCTCAGTGGCTGTATCAGGCGCTAAGGTCAGCTCTAGCTTTTGGGTGGCAAAGTTTAGCTGAACGTTAGAGATGCCTGGCATACGCACTAGTGCCTTTTCAATTTTGCTAACGCAGCTGGCGCAGTCCATACCTTCAATATGATATTGCATAATATTTTACCCTCTTTTTGAAGATATTATGAACCCTGTAGTGGCTTTAGGGTCAAGGCTTTTAATAGCCAACTGGTTTGATTTTTTTATTATCAGACCTTATAGTTACTTTAAGGTTTAAATGATTAAGGTTGCTATCTACGACAATTGCTGTTCAAGGAGATAAGAATGCTTATCAAAATCGGCGAGCTTGCCAAACGCACAGGAGCGACTGTAGAGACGATTCGCTATTATGAAAAAGAGAAGTTATTGCCAGAGCCTGCACGTAGCCAAGGCAATTATCGTTTGTATCGTGACAAGCATGTTGAACGTCTGCAATTTATCTTACATTGCCGTACGCTCAATATGACTTTGGATGAAGTACGAATTCTGCTGCAGTATTGGGATACACCAAACAAAAATTGTAGCAAGGTCAATGGACTATTGGATGAACATATCGATGCCGTAGAAACGCGTATGGAAGAGTTAGTACAATTAAAGCAGCATCTATTAGACTTGCGGCAAAAATGTACTAAAGAAGCACCAGCTGAATCATGCGGAATACTACATGCTCTTGCTGACAACTCCTGCCACTATAGTTAATGATTATATATTGGAAAGCAAAAACCCTTACAGCCATTGGCTTATAAGGGTTTGTTATTGCTTAATTAGGTAAACATCTAAACGCTATCCCTTATTAATACTTGATAAGGTATGACGTTACTTGGCCTTGTCAGCCAGTTTGTAAGCCACCACATAGTCTCCAATAGTAGTGCCCACTGAACCATGTCCACCAGCTACTAACACTACCATCTGTTCACCTTTAGAATTCAAGTAAGTCATAGGCGTGGCTTGACCCCCTGCTGGGATACGAACATTCCACAACACGTCGCCATTTTTCAAATCATACGCGCGGAAGTTGTCTTCAGTAGCAGCTGCCAAGAATGCCAATCCACCTTTGGTAATGATAGGTCCACCAATACCAGGAATACCCAGCTCAAATTTCAATGGCAGAGGCGATAAGTCTTGTACGGTGCCATTTTTACGTTGATAGGCAATCTCACCTGTGCTTAGGTCAGCACCAGCTATTGTGCCCCATGGCGGCTGCTGACACGGAACGCCAAGTGGCGATAAAAAGGGTCCCATCTCTACCGCGTAATCTGCGCCTTTGTTAGCATTAACCCCTTGCTCGCCTTTGTTGGTTTCTGTCTCATCAATATCCTCTTTAGGAATGAGTGTTGATACAAATGCCAAGTAGGTTGGCATGCCAAACATCACCCCATTTTCAGGATCAACGGCGATACCGCCCCAGTTAAAGGTACCGAAGTTACCAGGATAGATTATACTTCCCTTGGTCGATGGCGGCGTATAACGACCATCATAGTTGAGTTGATTAAATTCAATACGGCACATCATCTGATCAATGAGGCTAGCTCCCCACATGTCTTTTTCAGTGAGTGGTGCAGGCTCAAAACTCAAACCTGAGTAAGGTTGAGTAGGCGCTGCATGTTCGTCTGGAAGCAGATAGTCTTGAGGCGCAGGACGTTCCTTAATCGGAATAATCGGCTTCCCTGTTTCTCGGTTTAGTACGTATACATCCCCTTGTTTGGTAGGAATCACAAGCCCGGGCTGCACACCATCAGCGGTATCTAAATCAACTAGCGTTGGCTGAGCAG
Source organism: Psychrobacter sp. M4 (assembly GCF_055699795.1). Lineage (NCBI taxonomy): Bacteria > Pseudomonadati > Pseudomonadota > Gammaproteobacteria > Moraxellales > Moraxellaceae > Psychrobacter > Psychrobacter sp. M4. Next base: position 2,033,240 of record NZ_CM146740.1, read on the forward strand.
GAGTATCCATATCCCATAGATCATGATGAACAAACTGTTGCACCCAGCGCGCTTCACCCGTGCTAAGGTCTAATGCAACAACAGAAGAGGCATATTTTTCTTCAGCAGGGGTACGGTAGCTCCCTAGCTGATCGGGGGTACGGTTACCCATAGGGAAATACACCAAACCAAGGTCTTCATCAACGCTAGCGACCGCCCATGAATTTGGTGAGCTGGTTTCATAGGTTTGGGTCGGATCATTGACATCAAAAGGGGCGGTGTTATCAGGGTCGCCTGAATCCCAATTCCACATAAGCTGCCCAGTATTGACATCATAAGCCCGTATGACACCAGAAGGAGAGTTCACATCGTAGTTGTCATTGACCGCTCCGGCCACAACAACCATACCGCCTGCCACTATTGGAGGCGACGTCGAATAATAATAACCCGCTTGTTTAAAGGGCATATTGTGCATTAAATCTAACGCACCATCCTCACCAAATCCTTCACAACGCTGCCCAGTTTCTGGATGCAGTGCATATAATTTAGCATCAGAGGTTGGAATAAATATTTTTGCATCACACTGAGTTGAGGCACTCTCAAAGGTATTGCCAGCAACTTTTTGAACCGTTAACCCACGGGTTGTTGCTTGATTAGTACGGTTAACAACGTTGCTATTATTATTAGCATTATCTACGTTTGGAATATTAGAACGAGCATTTTCAAGCGTATTGTTAGTAGTTGCCTGACCTGCATAATAGGACACCCCTCGGCAGCTTTGATGCTGACGTTGCAGGTTTTTTCCTACTTTGGGATCAAACTTCCATAACGTTTCACCAGAGTCTGCATCCAAAGCTAATACCCAATTATGCGGCGTACACAGATACAAGGCATTACCAATCTTTATAGGAGTGGCCTCATAGGTAGTCTCACCAATATCATCAGGGCCTTTTACATCCCCAGTTTGAATTTGCCATGCCAATTCTAAATTCTCGACATTACTGGTGTTAATTTGGTTAAGGGGAGAGTAGCGTTGTCCATAGTTAGTGTTGCCATACGCTGTCCATTCACCCTCTAACGTTGGTGTGCCATCCGATAAAGGGTCACCCAGATTCGCAGAAGTACCAGCTAAACTAGTATCTGTATTGGTATCGTCCCCAGCCGTCAAATTTAGTTCGCCCAGTTTGTCGGTGGCATTGTTTGCCAAACTGCCAAAGGATAGCAGCGCACTAGCGCCTACAGTGGTCAGCAGCCCCCAGTAATAAATAGGATTTCTTGCCTTGGTTTTATGTCCTTTGATCGGAGTTTTGACTAGCCCATCAGAGGATAAGTGTGAGGTAGAGTTATCAATAGGATGTTTAGTAGGATTTGTCGATACTCGGATGTTATTCTTTTGCATCTTGTTAGATACCCAAGGCAACAACATCAATAAACCAAAAATCAGCGGAAAGCCGGCCCGAGGCGCTATTGCCCACCAATAAAAACCAGCTTCCCAAAAGGTCCAAGCCATGGTCGCTATAATAAAAACCGTATAGAGCGCATATGCGCTCCAATGCCTTTTAAAAAGTAAGAATGCGGTGACAAGCATGGTAATACCAGCAATCACATAGTACGGACTACCACCTAATGAGAGTAAATAGACCCCTCCAATAAGCAAAGGGGCGGCAAACAATGCCATAATAATAGCTACGAATTTTTCCATAAACGGGACTACCTGTTTACATAAAAGCAGATTGGCATGCAATGATGGACGCCCAACGAGCGTTAGGCGTCCATCATTGCATACATAAGTGACAAATAAATAAAACGTTGAATAACGTTTTGAGCTTTATCTTAGCACTGATATACAAATTCAGTAAAGATGAGGTAAGTTAGGAAAAATGGTTTCTAACTAAAATAGTATTTTTTGTGAAATTTAACAGCTACTTTATATCTCAAATACCTTGGAGGCTAAAGTAGATCAGCCTCATGCTAGACTACAAATACAGAAATAACTTATTATAAATTAAAAAAAGCGCAGTTCGGACTACTTAAGTTTTTCATAGCTAAATAATTAGCTCCTTGAACTGCCCTGACTATTCAAGTCAACGTGCCTACCTCAAAAATTCTGATACATTTTTTCGAGAGGATTGTGCCGCCGTTCATGGCGATAAGTGCGGATAATAATCCGCTTCCTATAGGGGTTAAAGAGACCCGCGCAAGAGGTTTTCTAAATGCGGCTCATTGAATTGGGGTCACCCGCCAAATAGTATTAGAAAGGTCGTCAGCGACAATGAGTGCCCCTTTTGGATCAATAGTTACCCCTACTGGTCGACCAAAGGTCTTGCCATCTTCGCTCTGGAATCCGGTGACAAAGTCAACTGGATCGCCAGCTGGCTTGCCGTTGCTAAACGGCACGAACACGACATCGTAACCCGCTGGGTCTGAACGGTTCCAGCTGCCATGCTCGCCAATGAATGCGCCTTCTGTGAACTTGCCGCCCATTGTTGCCGTTGAAAATGCCAAGCCCAAAGGCGCTTTATGCGACCCAAGGCTATAGTCCGGAGCAACCGCAGCGGCTACCATATCGGGTTGCTGTGGCTTGACTCGCGAATCAACATGCTGACCCCAATAGCTGTAGGGCCAGCCGTAGAACGCGCCATCCTGAACTGAGGTTAGATAATCGGGTACCAGTCGTGGACCCAGCTCGTCACGCTCGTTAATGACCGCCCATAGCTGGTTAGTGCCGGGTAGAACATCCATTGCCGTTGGATTGCGCAGACCTGTTGCATAAGGCCTGTGCGCACCGCTTTTAGCATCAATCTCCCAGATCATAGCGCGATTCTCCTCAACATTGAGGCCATTCTCCGCAATATTGCTATTGGAGCCGATGCCAACGTACAGTAAGCGCCCATCCGGACTGGCAGTCATCGCTTTAGTCCAGTGGTGATTGACCTCGCTTGGCAGGGCGGTAAGTTGGCGCGGTGGCCCGCTAGCCTCAGTCTGACCGGGCTGATAGTCGAACTGCACTACTGCATCTTGGTTGGCAACGTATAGTTGGTCACCGATTAACGCCAGCCCATAAGGCGCATTCAAATTTTCGGCAAAGACGTTACGTGTCTCGTAAGTGCCATCATTATCGCCATCGCGCAGCAGAGTCAGACGATCGCCGCTTTCGACTGAGGTGGTGCCTTTAGATTTAAAATAACCAGCAATAACGTCCTTAGGACGCAGCTTTGCAGCATTACCACCCCGGCCCTCGGCCACCAAAATGTCACCATTCGGCAAGACCAGCGTCTGCCGTGGAATCTGCAGGTCAGTGGCAATGGCTGTGATGTTATAGCCTGACGGCACTATAGGCCTGCGATCCCCCCAGCCTGCAGGGTCAGCGATTTTCAGGGTTGGTAATAAGCCGCGCTCCGCTTCAGGCAGTTCTGGATCTGGTCCAAGCTGTGCCGAGTCATCTATTTTGCTTTCGCTGCATGCGCTCAACAGCGCAGCGACTATGATAATTGATAAAACATTAATTGGTTTCATCGTACACCTCTACTACGCCAGCTGGCGAGGCCAATCCAGGTTGCAGCGCAAGCCAAGATGACAGTGATTACGGATAGGATAAGTCCGCTTGGCATGCTAGCCCACGCGTCCTTTGCATGAATGAACGAGTTAATGACGCCCAGCACAAAGGTTGCCAATAGCAACAGAAAATAAATCAGTGGTTTACCCATTCGCTCATCCTTGCGGACCAGCGATATAACCGAGCCCAACAAGGCCAAACCATTGAATATAAGTGCACCTATCAGCAGCCAGGAGGCGAAGTTCTTCCATTGCAGCACATAGCTGGACCAATAAGCGTAATCGCTTAGTATAACTCCGATATAAAGTGGCACCATCCCAGCTAGAAAAAACGCATGCAGTGGGTGCAGCGGGTACAAGGCGGTACCAGAGCGTCGGGCAACAGCACTAATCATGGCAATTTCCTTATTGTAGGTAAAAGAGGATTCGATCGACCGTACTGATTTTATCGGCCCGAACTACGCTTGATGGAATTCAAATTCTACAAGATAGAGTTGTCGCTTAAAACATAGCAGAGCCAAAAAAACTCCTCCACCGTTTTTAGGTTTTTTTTATGAAAATTAGTCGACTTTTATTACATGAACTAGAGACCATAAAGGTAGTACAGTATTATAATCAGCAGCTACTAAAAACAACTTTCAAGCTTACGATTTGCAGAACGCGGATGAGTTATCAAATGTTCGTATTCTGCCAATCAAGTCAAGTTTATACCTTATTGATGCAGCGCTAATGATTTGATTCATTACATTTTTGTTACGAGAATATGTATTCACTGCACCTGACAACCAAGGGTGGTTTATGCCAAGATAAGCCTACTTTGACGACTATCATTGAATTTTGTAATCAAACCATCTACGGTTGTTGCTATGGATTTGACAGCAGGGGACAAATTAGAATACTATCAAAGATTCCCTATATACTACTTACACTACTTTTACCTAGTAGCCAGTAAGAACATTTTGGAGTACTGCTATGAAATGGACTAAACCAGCTTTTCAAGATATCCGTATTGGTTTCGAAGTCACTATGTATTTCGAAGCCCGTTAGAACCAATCAATCTTGATCCCTTAAAAGCCCTAGATGATTAGGGCTTTTATTTTTTTGGAAGTATCGTTTTATGTATATTCATGTTTTAGGCTCAGCGGCGGGTGGCGGTTTTCCGCAGTGGAATTGCAATTGCCATAATTGTCATGGCGTGCGTCATGGGACCATTAAAGCTAAGACCCGAACCCAATCCTCTATCGCCATATCAGAAAATGGAGTAGATTGGATTTTGTTTAATGCCTCACCAGATATTCGCCAGCAATTATTTGAATTTAAGGCGGCGTGGCCAGCACACGGACTCAGAGATACAGGAATCAATAGCGTGGTCCTAATGGACAGTCAGCTGGATCATACGACGGGGCTATTGACCCTGCGCGAAGGCTGTCCTATTGATGTCTGGTGTACCGAAATGGTTCATCAAGATCTCACCACCGGATTTCCTATTTTTAATATGCTCAGGCATTGGAATGGCGGCCTACAATATCATCAAATTGACCCCAAAAAGACTTTCAACATTGCAGGCTTTAGCGATCTAGAATTTATGCCGTTGATTATTAAAAGTGCCGCACCGCCCTACTCGCCACATCGTAATGATCCTTATGATGGCGATAATATCGCGCTGATTGTGAAAGATTTAAAAACCCAAAAACAACTCTTCTATGCGCCAGGTCTGGGTAAAATTGATGATGATATTATGCAGATTATGAAAGCTTCTGATTGCGTGATGATCGATGGCACTCTTTGGACTGATAATGAGATGCAAGAATGCGGCGTCGGCAGCAAAACGGGGCAAGATATGGGTCATTTGCATATTAGTGGCGAGAACGGCTCGCTCAATTATTTAGATCAACTCGAAAATTCACGTAAAGTACTGATCCATATCAATAACACCAATCCGATATTAAATGAAGAATCCAAGCAAGCGGCTACATTAAAAGCGCATAATGTTGAAGTGGCTTTTGATGGGATGCAGATAGAATTGTAAGGCGAGAACCTTATATAGTAGAGTCACTTTAAAAGTGTCATCATTCAGTGCTGCTGGTATTAATTTTGCGCAGCCTCTGGCAGCAACGACACAGCACGCAAGTAAAATTAATACCAGCAGCACGTGGCTGAATATGTCAGTTTTATCTGGGATTGACTATAAGCTAAGAACAGCAATCGTAAGGTAAAGACAATGCAAGAAAAAACAGCGTTAAGCCCAAAAGAGTTTGAGCAAGCGATTTTGGCTAAAGGTCAGTATTACCATATTTACCACCCTTTTCATATCATGATGCATGAAGGGCACGCGACGCAGCAGCAGATCCAAGCTTGGGTGGCCAATCGCTTTTACTATCAGATCAACATTCCCCTAAAAGATGCGGCTATTATGGCCAATTGCCCTGATCACCGTGTGCGCCAAGAGTGGATTCAACGCATGATTGACCAAGATGGAGTTTATCCTGATGGCGGTGGCCGTGAAGCATGGTTGGGTCTTGCAGAAGCAGTGGGTCTGACACGCGCGCAAGTCATCTCCGAAGAGCTGGTATTACCCGGTGTGCGATTCGCTGTCGATGCTTATGTGAATTTTGCGCGGCGCGCAACGTGGCGGGAGGCTGCCAGTAGCTCACTTACAGAGCTGTTTGCGCCGCAGATTCATCAGTCGCGTCTCGAGTCTTGGCCAAAGCACTATCCTTGGATCAAAGAGCAGGGCTATACCTATTTTCGCTCGCGTTTGAGCCAAGCTCGCCGCGATGTGGAGCATGGTCTCACCATTACTTTAGACTCATTCAAGACGGTTGAACAACAACAGCGTATGCTGGAGATTCTACAGTTTAAGCTCGATATCTTGTGGACGATATTAGATGCTTTGAGCTTGGCTTATGTGCATAACCAAGCCCCTTACCAAAGCGTGACCGCTGATAAAGTTTGGCATAAAGGATTATTCAAATGAGTACCCCTGTTAGTTTACCCGAGCTGGATTTATCCCTTGTGCCCACATGGCGCCCGGGATATCGGTTTCAGTTTGAGCCTGCGCAGGACGCTTATGTGCTGCTCTACCCTGAAGGCATGATCAAACTCAATGACAGTGCCAGCATCATCGGTCAACACATTGATGGGCAAGCCTCTATCGCTGATATTATCAAAAAGGTGCAAGCCCTGTTTGGTGATGTACCTGAAATTAAGCAAGACATTATTGAATATATGCTGGTGGCGCAGCGTGAACATTGGATTAATTTATTATGACGACTTCCGTAGGGCTGCCGTTATGGCTCCTCGCTGAGCTGACCTATCGCTGCCCACTACAATGTCCTTATTGCTCCAACCCTGTTGATTATGCGCAGTATAAGCAAGAACTGACCACGCAAGAATGGTTTGACGTCTTTGATCAGGCTCGGCAAATGGGCGCTGTACAACTTGGGTTTTCTGGCGGTGAGCCACTGGTTCGTCAAGATTTAGAAGACTTGGTCGCTTATGCTCACAATCAAGGTTTTTACACTAACCTGATCACATCGGGGATGGGCTTGAATGAGGCCCGAATTGCTAAATTAAAAGAAGCGGGTTTGGATCATATTCAAATCAGTTTCCAAGCGAGCGATCCCACAGTTAACAATGCCTTGGCAGGATCAAAACGCGCCTTTGAGCAAAAGTATGAGATGGCGCAACTGGTCAAGCAGTACGACTATCCAATGGTGCTTAACTTCGTCATTCATCGACAAAACATAGATCAGATTGAACAGATTATCGAGCTGTGCTTAGAGCTTGAAGCCGATACAGTTGAGCTTGCTATTTGTCAGTTCTACGGTTGGGCGTTTGAGAATTTGCAAGGGTTATTACCGACCAAAGATCAGTTAGTACGCGCTGAACGCATCACCAATGAGTATCGGCAAAAAATTGCAGAGCAAAACATCAAATGCAAACTTATTTTTGTGGTGCCGGACTATTACGAGGAGCGTCCAAAAGCCTGTATGGATGGTTGGGGCAAGATTTTCTTAACTGTCGCACCCGATGGTACGGCTCTGCCCTGCCATGCTGCCCGCCAATTGCCCATAACGTTCCCGAATGTACGAGATAGCAATCTGGCAGATATTTGGTATGAGTCGGCGAGCTTCAATCAGTTTCGCGGTGACGACTGGATGCCAGATATTTGTCAAAATTGTGAGGACAAAGCGCGCGATTATGGTGGCTGCCGCTGCCAAGCGTTTATGCTCACAGGGGACGCGAGCAATGCCGATCCGGTGTGTGGTAAATCGCCTTATCATCATCTAATTGAAGAGGCTCGTGCAAATAGCGCCGCGCCTGTACCTTTTGAGGATTTATTATTTAGAAATCCGAAAAATTCTAAGCAGTTAAGTGAGAATCAGCTGATTCCTACGCGCACCTTAATAGATTAACAATAATGGATGAACATGAATACTCAGCCTGTCATCTTTGATGGTCATAATGATTTATTAACCCGCCTTTGGCTGAGTGCTGCAGGTGATCCTGTGCATGACTTTATTCATGGCACGCTACCGGGGCACTTAGATTTACAACGTTGTCGTCAAGCGGGCTGGATGGGCGGATTATTTTCTATTTTTTTGCCACCGTATGCTTACGTTAAAAACAATCATCCTGAAAAATTATCAAGCCCATCAAACTTAAATTCTGATTCCGATTCTGACTCGGACTTTACTCCGCAGCAAGTCATTGATATTTGCTATACACAATTAAAGCTTGCTCAGCAATTACAAGATCGCTCTGAAGGCCTGATTCAAATTTGTACCACGCTGGCGCAAATTAAAGCTTGTCAGCACAATCAACAATTAGCTATCGTCCTACATTTAGAAGGCGCAGAAGCTTTAGCGATTAAACCTGAATTATTAGATACTTTTTATGATGCTGGGCTTAGAAGTATCGGTCCACTTTGGAATAGAAAAACTATCTTTGGGGATGGTTTAAATGCCTCTTTTCCGCATTCTCCAGATACGGGATCAGGTCTCACCAAGCAAGGCAAAGATCTCATTTTAGCGTGTAGTAAAAAGCGCATGATTATCGATGTCTCGCACATGAATGAGCGCGCGTTTTGGGATACGTTAGAGGTGATTCAACAGCCCATTGTCGCAACCCATTCCAACGCGCACGCCTTATGCCCACAAGCCAGAAATTTGACCGATCGACAACTGGCTGCTATTAAAGATAGCGGCGGTCTCGTTGGGATCAATTTTGATGTGGCTTTTTTGCGTAGCGACGGGCAGCGCGATACGCAAACCTCGCTTGATGTGATTGTCGATCATCTTGCTTATTTAGTGGATCATTTGGGTGAGGATCAAGTAGGTTTTGGCTCGGATTTTGATGGCTGTCTGTTGCCTGATGAGCTAGCTGATGTCAGCGACATGGATAAGCTAATTGCACGTATGCAACAGCGTCACTTCTCAGATACACTGATCGAAAAAATCACTGCAAGAAATTGGTTTGAGTTTTTGGATAAAATATGGCAATGATAGGTAAAAGTTAATTAAATAGATAAAGCCGAATGCTAATAGACATAACATTCGGCTTTTTATCGAGATTATAAGCCTAAAAAGAAGTACGACGATAACTACGATATCTAGGTAACCAGAAGTTAGCTTGTAATCGACGTTGTAGGTTCTCTATCGTTACTGGTAAGGCAAGCTTATCTTGTACCGCTTGCAATGCTACTGCATAAGCTATTTTTTCACTGATCTCTCTGATGACGTTAATGGGCGGTAATATAGCACCAGGAGCTTTTTCATACTTTACTGAGATATCTGCTAGGGCTTGGCTTGCCGCCATCAGCATATTATCGCTGATTCCCGTCGCCCGTGCTATTAACACCCCTAAACCAATACCTGGAAATATGTAGCTGTTATTACACTGAGAAACCTCAAAAGACTGACCATTATAAGTGGTATTAGCAAAAGGACTACCCGTTGCAATAATGGCGCGACCTTGGCTCCAGTTGGTTATCTCTTGCGGTGTGGCTTCGACACGAGACGTTGGGTTTGATAGCGGTAATACAATTGGATTTTCAGTATTAGCGCATAATGTTTCAATCACTTCTTGAGTAAATAGACCTTTTTGCCCGCTGACGCCGAACAATACTGTTATCTTTGCCTGCTTAACCACTTGCGCCAGTCCAAGCTTCTGACTTTTGTCCCAGTGCTTAATAGCAGATCTTTTTTGCGCCAACGGTATTTGAAAAGCTTGTAGTTCTGTCATGTCATCGGTCAGCAGGCCATAACGATCCACCATAAATACCTGACTGCGCGCCTGCTCCTCAGTCAAACCTTCACGCTGCATTTGACGAATAATGTGCTCGGCGATACCGCAGCCTGCGGATCCTGCACCCAAAAACGCTATTTTTTGTTGACTAAGCTTTTCACCTTTTTCTAAACAGGCGGCAATCAAGGCACCGACTGAGACCGCAGCCGTTCCTTGAATATCATCGTTAAAGCAGCATATTTGATCGCGATATTTATTTAATAGTGGCGTCGCGTTTTCTTGCGCAAAATCTTCAAATTGCAATAATACTTCCGGCCAGCGCCGCTTAACCGCTTGAATAAATAGATCGACAAACTCATTATATTCATCGCCTGAGATACGTGGGTTTCTCCAGCCCATATACATAGGGTCGTCAAGCAGTTGTTGGTTATTGGTGCCGACATCCAATAAGATCGGTAGACAATAAGCGGGACTAATACCGCCACAAGCGGTATATAAAGACAATTTACCAATGGGAATGCCCATACCGCCAATGCCTTGATCGCCTAGGCCTAATATACGCTCACCGTCAGTGACTACGATCACTTTTACTTTTTGTTTGGTGGCATTTTGCAGCATGTCATCGATTTTATGGCGCTCAGGATAAGAGATAAATATACCGCGTTTGCGGCGATAAATTTGTGAGAATTTCTCGCAAGCTTGGCCAACCGTTGGGGTATATATGAGCGGCATGACTTCCTCAATATGCTGCTCAATTAAATGATGAAATAAGGTTTCATTGGTATCTTGAATATTACGTAAGTAAATATGTTTGTCCATATCACTAGTAAAGGAGCGCATTTGATGATAAGCACGCAGAGATTGCTCTTCGATGGTCTCAATATTATGGGGTAACAATCCTGTTAAATTAAAGCTATCACGTTCTTCTGAGGAAAAAGCGCTGCCCTTGTTTAATAATGGAGTTTCTAATAGTATTGGTCCAGCGAAGGGAATATACAACGGACGTTTGTTTAGCATAATAAAATCTTCTTAATAAGGCGTATAAGTGAAAAATTTTCCTAGTGCTATATTATACATAGCATTAGTCCCTTTTCCTTATTTAGTATTTTATTTATATAAGGTGCTAAATACTTGGGTTTAATCTTGATTAGAACATTATGTAAAACTCTAAACGATATTTTCTTATTAGGTATTATGGCTAATGTCTATGATATATATGAGCTAGAGGCTACTACTGTTTTTGTAAAATTCATTAGTCCTTTATACCTAGGGCTAATTATCTAATCAAAGCAGCATTTTTATTAGTCATGAAGTTTTTGAAATTAAAGTTATTAAACTGTATAAAGATATTAAAAAAAGTGTTTTCAAATCGTTTGTTACTAGTAGTGGCATCGATATTTTATCGGCTTACTCCATATATCTTGCGGCTATAGTTAAACGCTCATTACACTCAGTAATAAACGGAGGCGGATTGATTGAGGGTAGGATCGTTAAATTGACGCCGAAAGGTTTATCGGTCATCTCGCGGCAACGAGCGATCTCTTTGGTTAGTGCTTCAGGCGTGGGCTGAGTGAGGGCAGTAATAATGCCTAAGCCTCTCGGTTTTTAATTCTAAACTCAAATATCCAGCTTAGAATTCATATTTGGCCATTACTTCAACTTGCTGATCTTTTCTGACTCGTGAAAGCGTTTTGTCGCTTCGATCTCTCCACTCAATACCGATATCTAGATCTGGGAAATATTCATAGATGAGGTTGATGCTTTTTACATTCACAGAGGTATCCGCCTCATCATCTACCATAATTTCACCATAGCGCATATTACTCATCAGTTTTTCTGTAAATTTATGCCTATACCCTACCGTGTAACCCGTTTGCGATACAAGCTCACCGTCTTCGGCATCACAATCTAAATCACCAGTTATATCAACGGCTCTTCCCACACATACGGTAGAATAGACGCCCATACCTTTGCCGTTATATACGCTTGCATGTAGCGAATCATTGCCTAGTTTCAGCTTGCCTGCCAAAGAAACACCGACGCCTATATCCGAATCTTCTCCATTTTTGGCCTCACGAGCAGTGACCGCCAAATTATAGCTAAGATCAGATAGATCATCCTTGTAGCTTATCACCAGATCAGGCAAGTCAGCTTCCTCATCAACAGGTTCTTGCGCTGTAAAACGAAACCCTTTATGAGTATAATGCACCGTCAAATCTGGACGAATATAAGCACCACCACCAGTGATGGTGCCAAAACCCGTACCCCGAAAGTCGAGCTGCTCAGTCAAAAGTGGGTAGACTGCTAAGAATTGACCATTCCATGTTTTACCGACTGTCAAATCATCGATTTGAGCATAAGCATGGCGAAGCCGCAAGTCGGAACCACCATTTGCAGCATTGCCATAAAAATCGCCTTCAATAAACCCTGTTAACTTTTTATCTTCTATGTTCTTGGTGGTTTTAAGATTAATCCGAGATTGCCGTCCACTTCCTTTAAACTCAGACTCCCCTTCATCTGGAGAATAAAATATACCTTCTGCTTTAACATAACCACCGATACTTAAAGTAGTATCGCCATTGGTGACAAGCTCTATTGCTTGTGCTTGTACACATGCTCCCAAGACAACCAAACCAAAAGACAACTTTTTGATATAAAGTATCATTTACACATTCCTTGTGTTGTTTTAAAATCCATTTAAGTTAATTTAAATCCCTTTAAATCTCTATTGTTACCGTATTTTTTAACCCTATAAATACCAGTACTCTCTCCTTATAAAAAAATTACCTCCTAATTTAGTTAAAACTTTCAAAAGCAGTAATCGTGGCTTTTTTGGTCTCATCGATATTTTTCTTTTGTCCACTGGCTTTATCAAGATATACCAGCACTGATTCACCGCTCGCGACGATAGTATTCATAGCCGTACTATAATAGGTATATTCATGAATCACGCTGGCATTGCCAATTTTCTTGACTCGAACCCCAATCCATAAGGTATCGGGATAAGTCACTGGCTTAAAATATTGACAGGAAGACGCTGCCATGACTGAAAAGGTGTTTTCATTAAATAGATTTAATTGAGTGTTATAGTGAATACGAGCGTTTTGGGCATAAGTGTAATAGACCACATTATTGACATGGCCAAAGGAGTCCATATCGCCCCACTCTACTTGCTGAGAATAAACAACTGCAAAACCATGCATGGGATGGTGTTCATCTTTATTCAGCGTCTCTTGTATTTCTGGTAATATCGCTACAGCCTTCATAGTTTTCTCTTCTAGTCATGCCAGTTAACACAGGTGTTATTAACAAACGTTAAAATTATCAGTAAGCTCAAATGATTTTTTTGCAATTATCGATATGGGTTAAATCAATTTTTCTGTGTACATTATGCGCATCTTTTTCTTATCGAGCTTACCCACACTGGTTTTTGGCATTTCTACTAAGAATTTTATTTCACTTGGCACGCCATACTTTGGTAAATAGCCTTTTTCAACCGCTTGATGACCTATCGCTAAAATATCTTCCGCTTTGGTATCGGCATGCTCAGGTTTTAAGACTACTAATGCCAAAGGACGCTCGCCCCATTTTTCATCCGCTACTCCAATTATGGCCACTTCAGCAACGCTCGGATGAAAGGATAAAATATTTTCGACTTCCAGCGAGGATATCCATTCGCCGCCAGACTTAACGACGTCTTTGAGTCTATCGGTAATTTTTAGCGTGCCATCAGGGCTAATACAGGCAATGTCTTGGGTATGCATCCAACCACCGCGCCATAACTCATTGCCAGCATCTGCATTCTTAAAATAGCTTTGGGTCAGCCAAGGCGCTCGCACAACCAGCTCCCCTGTCGACTCACCATCCATGGGTAAGGCTTTGCCATTCTCATCCCAAATCTCCATCGATACCAGCATAATCGGTGAGCCAGAAAGACAACGATAATTGATCTGTTCTGTCGTTGTCATAGTATTTGTCTGATCACCGAATGCCATTCTGGCAAGGACAGGACAGGACTCTGACATCCCAAACCCCGAGATAAACTCTATACCACTTTCAAGAGCAGCTTCAGCTAGGCCTTCGTTTAATTTGGAGCCCCCTACTGACAACTTAAGACCGTTGAACTTGCGTCCTCGTGTTGCCATCTCTTTAATTAACATTTGTAAAATGGTTGGGACACCATGTGAGAGGGTCACCTCATGGTGTTCAATCAAGTCGACCAATACTTCAGGAAGATATCGCCCTGGATAAACTTGTTTGAGCCCTATCATGGTTGCGCCATAAGGCCAACACCATGCATGCACATGGAATAATGGCGTCATCGGCATGTAGACATCATTGTAGCGAGCGCCTTGACCTTCGGCACTGAGTGCAGATGCTAGAGTACTCGATAGCGTCTGTAATACAATCTGTCTATGGGTAAAAAAGACGCCTTTTGGATCGCCCGTCGTGCCGCTGGTATAAAATGTGGTAGCGATGGTATTTTCATCAAAATCTGGAAAATCAAACTCATCACTGACCGCAGCTAGCATGGCTTCATATTCACCTTCGACATAATCTGGCATGTCAGCTTGCTTAGCTTTTATATTGTCATCGCTATACTTAGCATCATCAAAACCAGCATCATCGAGCCAGATAATCTTCTCAATAGAAGGGGCTTCATGACGATAATTTTTAGCCATGGGCTCAAATTCAGCATTTAATAACAAGGCTTTTGGTTTGGCATGGTTAATGGTGTACAGCACTTTATCTTCAGCCAAGCGTACATTGACCGTTTGTAAAATCATGCCAGACATGGGCACGGCAAAATACGCTTCAAGGTAACGATGACTGTCCCAATCCATGACCGCAACCACATCGCCTGCTTGCAAACCCATATTTTTAAGTACGTTTGCCAAGCGGTTAACCCGCTTAAAAAATTCAGCATAAGTATAAGTCACCTTATCGGCATAGCTAATGGTTTGCTGATTAGAAGCAATCTTTGCACGGTTTAGCAGCTGTTTGATAATCAAAGGAAAACCATACGCTTCTTCGGCTTGTTGGTAGTTCTCATGTTGGTTGAGTATGGTAGTGGTGTCAGTTATCGTAGTCATAAGGTCATCCTTGATAATAAAATAGTATGGTAAGAGTACTAATGGAGTTAGACTCGTTCAATCACCATGGCAAGCCCTTGCCCAATACCAATACATAGACTGACCACTGCGTATTGTCCACCTATGCGTTGTAGCTCACGCGCGGTAGTTAACGCCAGCCTTGCGCCTGATGCGCCAAGCGGGTGTCCGACGGCAATCGCCCCGCCATTGGGGTTAACGCGCTGGTCATCAAAGTCAATCTCTAAACCTTTTAGACAGCCCAGTACCTGCGAGGCAAATGCTTCATTAATCTCAAGAATGGACATATCATCAAGGGTCAAATCAGCGCGTTTCAATGCCAGTTTAATGGCCTCAACAGGGCCTACGCCCATAATACTGGGCTCAACACCCATAGCGCCTGAAGATAGAATTTTGGCGATAGGCTTAAAGCCTAACTTTTCTTCTGCTTGCTTTGAGCCAATAATCAGCGCAGCCGCGCCATCGTTAATGCCCGATGCGTTCCCTGCCGTAACTACGCCATTCTCATTTAAAGGTTTCAGTTTTTGCAAAGCATCCACAGTAGAGCTGGGACGGGGATGCTCATCCTCTGCTACTACTTTATCCGGCAGTTTTCTGCCTTGCGTGACGGTAATCGGGGTAATCTCTTCATCGAAGAATCCAGCTTGTTTAGCCGCTTCATATTTAGCTTGCGAAGCGGCGGCAAATTTATCCGCTTCTTCGCGAGTAATGCCGTATTTATGAGCAACGTTATCTCCCGTTTGTGGCATGCTATCGCCGCCGAATTCTTTAATAAGCTGAGGATTGGGAAAACGAGTACCAATGGTGGTATCAAATACCTTAAAATCACGGCTAAAAGGCTTTTCGGTCTTGGCAAATACAAAGGGCGCGCGGGTCATAGATTCCACCCCGCCTGCCAAAATGATATCGCCTTCATTGCAGGTAATACTACGGGCAGCATCAACGACGGTGGATAATCCCGAGGCACACAGACGATTGACGGTCTGAGCTGGCGTTTTTACATCAAGTCCTGCTAGTAAGGTGGCATTACGAGCGATATTGCGTGAATCTTCACCCGCTTGATTAGCACTACCGAGCAAAACTTCATCAAAAATATCATCAGGCAATTGATGCTTTTTAACTAAATCTTTAATCACCGTAGCAATCAAATCATCAGGACGTACGGTGGCTAAGGCACCAACGTGACGACCGAAAGGACTTCTTAATCCATCATAAATATAAGCGTCTAACATAACTTTTCCTTGTTGGGTTTTAAGAATTTGTATTATCAAAATATAGCGTTTATTAAATTGGTCTAGCTCTTAGCATCAACAATCTAGCATTGGCAATTGCTCTGTTGAGTGAATAATGAGATACCTAACTTGGCGCGGCGTTGTAACCAAGGGCTTGGACGATAGCGCGGATCACCTGTTAACCCATAAATACGCTCTAAGATAAGTAAAATACGCTCGGCACCAAGCTCGTCCCCCCATGAGATAGGACCATACGGATAGCCCAATCCAAGCTTGACGGCATTGTCGATATCCTCGGGAGAAGCAATACCTTGCATCGCCATATCACAACCTAAGTTAATGACCATAGCCACGACTCGCTGCGCCACAAAGCCCGTGCTTTCGGTGATTAGCGAAGCACCATCTGAGCCTTCATTCAAGCTATTTCCAAACTTATTATTTCTACCAAACAAGGCATAAGCTTGCGTCACAAATTTATCCTCTGTAACGATACTTGGCATCAAAGTACGATGCTTGGATAAGTCAGTCAGCATATCAATGGCGACCGCTTGTTGAGGGTTCACTTGATAGCGAATAGCCGCATTGGTGGTATCTTCGCCGTAAATTGCCAGCAATGCTAAGCTGTCAGGGTTTGGCTTATCACTGTCGTCGATATTGATGCTGTTAGCGTTTAAATGAGCAACCAGCTGTTTTTTATCTTCTACTAAATCCGCGCCAATCCAAACCGTTATGTTTGATACATCAGACCCTACTTTGGACACTGATGTCTCAAGCGATGATTGTTGTGGCGTGTCTGCTGTTATTTTTTGACCGTTTTCATAATGATAGAAACCCTCGCCAACTTTACGACCAAGCTTTTTTCCTTCTAGCATTTGACGGGTCAAGGGATGCGGACGATAGCGCGGTTCAAAGTAATACTGGTTATAAATCGACTCCATGACCGGATGCGAGACATCGATACCAGTGAGATCCAGCAGCTCAAATGGCCCCATCCGAAAGCCAGCGCCTTCACGTAAAATACGATCGATATCTTCAAAGCTAGCGATTCCCTCGCCTAATATTTTTAATGCTTCTGTGCCATAAGCTCTGCCTCCATGATTGACAATAAAACCTGGTGTGTCTTTTGCGACGACCCCTAAATGTCCCATGCGTTTGGCTAAATCCGTAAGCGTCTCTACAACACGATGGTCAGTAGAGAGTCCCGGAATAACTTCCACGATTTTCATGAGTGGCACGGGATTAAAGAAATGAAATCCTGCTACGCGCTTTGGGTGTTCACAATCGGAGGCAATCGCGGTTACCGCTAGCGATGAGGTATTGGTTGCCAAAATAGTCTCGGCAGGGACAATGCTTTCTAATTGTTTAAAAAGCTGTTGTTTTATTTCTAAATTCTCAACAATCGCTTCAATAACGACGTCTACCTCAGCGATTTTGGCTATATCTTCAATTACGGTCAGATTGGACAAAGTAGACTGTAGCTGCTCATCAGTAAATTTACCTTTGGCCGCTAATTTTTCGAGTGTGGCTTGTAGGGCACGGCGGCCTTGTGTAGCGGCGCCCGCTTTGGCATCAAATAACAGCACTTGAATGCCAGCTTGGGCAGCGATTTGCGCAATACCCATGCCCATAATACCGGTGCCGATAATGGCCAATGATTTAACAGTCATAATAATCCTTTACATGGTCTCGTTACTTTATGAGCTCTTGTTGTTTTATATCGTCTTGTTGAATAATCTAGTTTTCAAAGTATATTTGCTATTTCTCAGCCAGTTACTGACCTTTATAATTGGCGTCACGCTTTTCCAAAAAAGCTTTCGCCCCTTCTTTTTGATCTTCGGTATCAAACAAAATCTGAAAGGCTTTACGCTCTAAAGCCAACGCGGCATCTAGCGGCATATCTACGCCAAGATTGGCAACTTCTTTGATTTGTTCTAAAGCAATCGGTGAATAACTTGCTAGTTGTTCAGCAATCTCAATAGCACGCTTAATAGTCGCCTCATCCTCAACGACTTCAGAGACCAGTCCCATTTGATCCGCTGCATCAGCGCTTACCATGTCGCCCGTTAATATCAGCTTCATGGCTTTGTGTTTGCCAAGCACACGAAACAGCCGCTGCGTGCCGCCAGCTCCTGGCATTAAGCCGATTTTGATTTCTGGTTGTCCAAACTTAGCAGACTTGCCCGCAACAATAATGTCAGCGTGCATAGCCAGCTCACAGCCGCCGCCAAGCGCATAGCCATTGACCGCTGCAATAATTGGCTTGCGACAATTGGTTATAGCATCCCAATACTGCTCGCTACGACGTAGATAAATATCGACCGTTTTTGCGGTTAAGAAATCATTGATGTCAGCACCCGCTGCAAACACTTTATCGCCGCCAGTTAGCACGATAGCCTTGGTTTGTGGGTCATCATTTAATTGGATGAAAATCTTTGCCATTTGCTCACGTAGTTCAGCATTTAAAGCATTACGAACTTTGGGACGATTGAGTGTTATCAGACTTACGCCATTTTCTAACGTTTCACAAATAATGATTTGCTCTTCCATGATGCTGTCCTTTAAATAATTTACTTGAACAAAATAACAGTGTTTTAAATCTATGTTTTTAATTCTATTAGTTCTCAAACCTAATCATCTTAAAATCTATTGATTATAAACTATAGTACCGCATAGCGATATTAAATATCAATTTATACTATATTTTCCCCTTTGTGAAGTAAAAATTGAAGATAATTTTGAAAATATATTAGATATTAGGAATCTTAACCATCGTAAATACCGCATTGCGGTTTTTTGAACCAAAAGTGTTGTAATTGAATAAATTATCGATTATGCTATTTGTATGAAAGACATTCATTGTACGAGAAACATTAACTATCAGTCTGACAAAGGAAAATCACATGATTAGAGATAAGGAAGTCCTCGACCACATCGTCAATACCGTGCGCCAATTTGTAAATAATCAACTCATACCTAAAGAAGACTGGGTTGCAGAAAATGACCGCTTGCCAGAAGACATTATTAGTCAGATGCGCGAGTTGGGATTGTTTGGGTTGACCATTCCTGAAGAGTATGGCGGGCTTGGTCTGACTATGGAAGAAGAGGTTATCGTCGCTTTTGAGATGGGGCGCACCTCCCCTGCGTTTCGCTCATTGATAGGCACCAATAATGGTATTGGCTCCTCCGGTCTGGTCATCGATGGTACCGAAGAGCAAAAACAAAAATACCTACCGAGACTCGCCAGCGGTGAAATTATCGGCTCATTTTGTCTAACCGAACCAGAAGCAGGCTCCGATGCCGCCTCTTTAAGAACCACGGCCATTAAAGACGGCGATAGCTACGTTATCAATGGTAGCAAACGCTATATCACCAATGCGCCTGAAGCTGGTCTATTTACAGTAATGGCACGCACCGATCCCAACAACAAAAGGGCTGGTGGTATCTCTGCCTTTATCGTTGAGAGCGATACGCCTGGTATTACTTTGGGTAAAATTGATAAAAAAATGGGCCAAAAAGGCGCCCATACCTGCGACGTTATCTTTGATAATTGCGTAGTGCCTGCCGATGCGTTAATTGGTGGCGTTGAAGGTGTTGGTTTTAAAACCGCGATGAAGGTTCTTGATAAAGGGCGCTTACATATCGCGGCAGCAAGTACTGCAGCAGCCTCTCGCATGTTAGACGATGCACTACGTTATGCTGTGGATCGTAAACAGTTCGGTCAACCAATTGCTAATTTTCAGCTCATTCAAGCGATGCTCGCTGATTCAAAAGCTGAGATTTATGCGGCTAAATCTATGGTACTAGACGCCTCACGTCTACGCGATGAAGGTAAGGATGTTGTTACCGAATCATCATGTGCCAAGATGTTTGCCACCGAGATGTGCGGCCGCGTGGCTGATAGAGCGGTACAAATTCATGGCGGAGCAGGCTACATCGCTGATTATGGCATTGAGCGTTTTTATCGTGACGTACGCTTGTATCGCTTATACGAAGGTACTACGCAGATTCAGCAAATTATCATCGCGCGTAATATGATCAAAGAAGCCAGCGAGTAACTTTTTTATTTGCGCGTAACTGTCTTTTATTTGGCTGTCTTTGACTATTAAAAACTATTTAGTTTATTAAATCGTATCAAGGTATTTGCTAGGACGCAGATACCTGATTAAAGCCACTATCCCTATCAAGTTTCTTTCTCACAACAATAAGGACATTTATTGTGAAAAGTCCAGCTATAACCTCCCCTTTAAGTACTACTCAAAAACAACCTTGGAAACTGGCCTTCTTTTTTTGTTTTCTGGTTTTGTTATGCGATGGAGCCGATATAGGTATTCTTGCCTTTACGCTCTCAAGTCTAAAGCTAGAATTTGGCTTGACCAATGTCCAAGCTGGCGCTTTAGGCAGTTGGTCATTGTTAGGTATGGCAATTGGCGGCTTTTTTGGCGGCTGGGCCTGTGATCGTTTTGGGCGCGTACGAGTTATCGTTATTGCTACTGCTACTTTCTCTCTACTATCGGGGTTTAGTGGTTTTGTGCAAAGCTATCAGCAATTTGCAATATTACGGTTCGTCGCCTGTTTAGGTCTAGGTAGTTTATATATTGCCACTAATACTTTGATGTCGGAGATGGTACCCACCAAACATCGCACTACGGTACTGGCGCTATTGATGACCGGTTTTACCTTAGGATCATTAGTGATCACTAGTGTCTCAGCTTGGATCATTCCCA
Organism: Psychrobacter sp. M4; assembly: GCF_055699795.1. Classification (NCBI taxonomy): domain Bacteria; kingdom Pseudomonadati; phylum Pseudomonadota; class Gammaproteobacteria; order Moraxellales; family Moraxellaceae; genus Psychrobacter; species Psychrobacter sp. M4. The sequence goes on from NZ_CM146740.1 coordinate 2,054,090, forward strand.
GCTATGGCTGGCGCACCCTATATCTGCTGACGTTTCTACCTATTATTCTCTCCATAGCGATGTATTTTCTTATTCCTGAGCCGCTTTCTTGGCAGGAAGCTCGCGCCCTTAAACTAAAAGGCTTGAGCACTACTATTACAAAACGTGAAAACCCTTATAAAGCTATATTTGAAGATCCAAAACATCGTCTGACATTTATTTTATGGACTATGAGCTCAGGTTTTCTACTATTTGGCTATTTTGGGGTCAGTAACTGGCTACCCTCCTATCTAGAAACTGAACTCGGTATTAAGTTTAAAGAGATGGCCATTTATATGGCAGGTACTTATTTGACTATGATGTTTGCTAAATTAATAGCGGGCATCGTCGCTGATAAGATTGGCCGCAAGATAGTCTTTGCTTTTGGTACTATGGGTACTGCGCTGTTTATTCCAGTACTCGTGTATATGCACACTCCCGAGAATATCGGCTGGATGATGATAGCTTTTGGATTCTTATACGGTATTCCTTATGCTATTAACGCCACTTATTTAACTGAAAGCTTCCCAACTGCTATTCGAGGTACGGCCATTGGCGGTGCCTTTAATATCGGACGATTGGGCTCAGTTATTGCACCAGTCGCTATCGGTTATATGGCCATGCAAAACTCTATCGGCGCAGGATTACTACTTATGGCAGGAGCATACTTCTTATGTGGGCTTATTCCGACGTTATTTATTAAAGAGCAGCAGTATGATCCGCAAAAGGCATAATACTATTGAGTTTAATAGTACATAGCGAAATAGCTTATAATAGCGGTAACCTTTTATCTAAGATCAATAAACCATATATGACTACTACCCTTGATAATGAAAATACTGGTAATACCGCTCATATCGAGCTACTAGAACCTATTAGCGAGATGAAAGATCAAAATGATCGGCAGTTTGTGACTGCTTTAGCACGTGGTCTTGAGCTGCTGCGCTGTTTTACGCCGCAACGCCCTTTTTTGGGTAATCAAGAATTAAGTCAATTAACAGGGCTTCCCAAAGGCACGATTACGCGGTTGACTTACACCCTAGTAAAACTCGGCTATCTAAAACAAACCACCAGCAGCAAATATCAGCTTGCAGCTGGGGTGTTGGGATTCGGCTACACGATGATGGCGAACATGACTATCAATAACTTAGCCACACCTTATATGGAAGAGTTGGCAGATTATGCTAATAGCGCTGTTGCCATGGCTACGCGCGACCGACTAAGAATGGTTTATTTAAATGTGGTGCAAAGTACAGGTACTACTACCATGCGCCGTAATGTTGGTTCCTACCTGCCCATTCATTTAAGCTCCATGGGGCGCGCCTGCCTAGCCAGTATGCCACCTGCTGAACAAGAATTCATCCTTGATGCAATTCGCAGTAAGTATAAAGACGATTGGCTCAAGATCAGGCGCGGACTGGACAAAGCTTTTAGAGATTATGAGGAATACGGATACTGCTTTTCGATCAGCGAATGGCAAAAGGATGTCAATGCCGTCGCCACTGCACTTATGCACCCAACCGAGGGTTTGCTAACGTTTAATTGCGGCGCGCCCAGTTTTATGCTTAGCCGCAGCAAACTAGAAGAAGACATTGCGCCGCGTCTTTTGCATATGAAGAATAATATTGCTAGTAACCTTTATATTGGCTAGTTTAGAATTATTATAAAATTAATGTCAGCGTCCTTTTTAGGATACTGACATTAAACATAACTGTAATTGAGATAAAAGAATAGCAAAATTTCTCAGTGTAGTTTTAATACACTATTAAAACTTATACCTCGCCATCACCTCAACCTCTTGACCGCCCAGTCTCCAAGGCAGCGTAGTACGACTACGATCGCGCCATTCGACACCAAAATCCAGACCGGGCAAGTAAGTATAGATCAGGTTGACGCTTTTGACATCTAAAGTCGTGTCGTCCTCATTGTCTACATTGACCTCACCATAACGTAGGTTAGCGCGCAGTTTAGGTGAAAACACTTGCCGATAGCCCACACTAAAGCCGGTTTGCGACACCAGATCCCCATCCTCAGCATCGCAGCCTTGTTCTACTACTGGGTTTAGCGGGCCTGAGGCACATAGTCCAGAATAAACCCCCATACCATCCCCGGTATAGACACTGGCGTGTAGCGATCCTTTGCCCCACCGATTCTCAGCTAGATTTAATCTCGTTGCTAATGAGCCGCCTATGCCGATCTTTGAGTCTGAATCGTCCTCAACGCTTTTATTCACATCTCGCCCCATCACCCCGACGATAAAGTCCAGATCAGGGGCATTAGCATAACCAAAATCAGAGGTATTGGCAGTATAGCTTGCCACTAAGTCTGGTAGATCGGCGTCATCATTGACAGGCTCCTGCGCGGTAACTCGAAAGCCGTTTTTGGCATAGTGTACGGTTAGATCGGGACGGACATTGAGGCCACTACCCGCAACAGTACCGACGGCGACGCCCCAAAAGTCCAGCTGTTCGGTTAATAGCGGCGCGACAGCAAAGAACTGTCCGTTCCACGTCTTACCAAAGGTGACATCATCGACTTGTATAAAGGCATGACGCAGGCGCAGCTCCGCTTGGTCGTTGGCAATATCGCCGCCATAAAAGTCGGTTTCAATAAACGCTTTTAGGTTTCTATCATCGACTACGGTTTTGGCTTCAAGGTTGATGCGTGATTCACGCACGTCGCCTTCAAAATCTGAGACATTATTCTCAGGGACGTCGTCATCAGCAGAGGTAAATACCCCTTCTGCTTTAACAAACCCGCCCAAATTTACCGTGGTGTCGCCGTCGTTTATTAATTCAATAGCTTGTGCGTTGCTACATAGTGCTAGCGCTGCTAACGCTAAGGTTAGCTTTTTTAGATTACACATGATCTATAACTCCCTGTTGACGTATTAGTAAATTCCATTTCTAAAACCAATTGCCGCTACTCTTTAGCGCAATTTTAGTACAGCTCCTAATACAGTTTCTTTTTGTGCCTTCCTCCTTCATGGCTTGGTTAATGATTATGTCAATGTTTTGAAAACTAAACGTAGAAACTAAACGTAGAAACTATAGACTTTTCTTTAAGCTATAAGTAACTACTAAAGTTAAAATAACTCATATCTAACTTCGAAAAACTCTTTAATAAATACTATTGACCGGCGGTCAAGCCGCCATCACTGACCAAAATAGTTCCTGTCACATATCTCGCTCCTGTTGCACTAGCTAGCGTGACATAAAGGTCAGTATGTTCTTCAGGAGTAGACACGCGTCCTAAAGGTATATGATCGCCCATGGACTCTAAACGGGCGCGATCAGTATTCATTGATTTGCCACGTTGATTTAGCGCATCGGTACCACTGATAGGCGTATCCGTGGCTCCGGGCGCGACACCGCAAACACGAACGTTGGGCGCAAAGTCTAAAGCCAGTTGAGCCACTACCCCGCGCAGCGCATATTTGGAGGCGATATATAAAGGACCACCGCCGCCGGGTCGAAAACAAGCGTTAGAACCCGTGGTTATAAGACAGCCATGAGACTCTTGCAGAGCCGTATAGCTAGCATGACCAGCCATTAATACGGCTCGAACGTTAGTTGACATGATTTGCTCAAAACCTTCTTCTAATTCTTGAGCGGACATCTTTTGTAGCTTTTTAAAAAAGTCCCACACCCCAGCATTGGCGATCATAACATCGAGACCGTTCCACTTTTCAGTTATAGTCGTTACTGCCAGCTCGTTGGTTGCATAGTCGTTGACATCGCCTACCACGTGACAAAAATTATCATGACTTAAGAACTCTTCAATCTGTTCAGGCTTACGGACGACGGCAAGGACGCGTGCACCCTCGTCCAAAAACCTAGTCACTATTGCTTTACCGATACCGCTACCAGCACCGGTAACAATGACTCGTCTATCAAGTAGCATCTGCATAATTTTGCCTTAAGATGGAATAAAAGGTTGCATAAAAACAGCATAAACCACAGTATAAAAAGCTACATAAATACGTTTAGATTCTTGGTCATAAGCGTAGATTGTTGCAAAAGGATGAGGCGTCCAACTAATCGGTAGTCCTCGCCAACTTTACGCCAAACATCTTTACGTCGTCCCATCAGTGTCGAGTCATCACGCTCAAAGCGGCTGCGATATAGCGTAAATACCGTATGCACTTCCAACTCGTCCGCTTTATCGGTATGAAAGACCTCTAAGTTTGATATAGCGGTCACTTGGCGAGTTGGTGGATCTTCTGTCCAGCACATACCGCTATCATTACGTTTTAGACGCATCATGATCGACTCTTTGTCTTCTTCAAATAAAGATACTCTAGCCGTGGTAATCTCTGGGGTGCGGCTTCTACGTAAGATATTCTCACGTAGCGGTGCCCAATAGATTAGATCATCTTCTAGATTATCTGCCCATTCAGTAAGCAGCTCATGGTTTAATAGATAGGCTTCGTGATTGATAGCCTTTTGTACCTCAAAAAAGGTCTGCAAATCAACATGTTCACCTTTAGCTTCTAGCGCTAGCAATTCATCCCTTGTCATGATGAGCTCCTTGTTGCATTTTTTGTTCTGCTAGTGGAATATTGGCCCAGCTCTCAGCTTCCATAAACTCGCTATAGCGTTTAAAGAATAAACGCTGATTAGCATCCGTAAGCTGACCTTTGGTAACCGTACCGGGCAAATCAATAGGAACCGCCTCGCCTTTAGTTGGATTCATGCCATAGAAAAGTTTTTGATGGCGAGTCACGTATCCAGCATTACTCATGGTCGCCTGCTCCCAGTTCTCACCATCATCCATCTCCAAAATGCCACTAGGAGAAAAGGTACGCATAGCTCCCAATCGCCATTTATCTTTTATCTCATCCGACGCTTCACTAGGCACCAATGTCCAGCTATGTAGCTCCGTCTCCATTGGCCCTTTGGGTAAAAACGTTCTAAAGGTAAGGTAGCCTGGCAAAAATGCGAAGTTCGGAAATATCAAGGCTGAGGCTACAGAACCTAGCAGTTTTGCACGTACTTCTCCAAGACGTTTGCTAATCTCAGCCTCACGAGCGCGCAGATATTTGATAATATCTTTGTCGCCCATCGTCGCTGCATTACCAAAATTATTGGCTAATGAGAACTCCCAGCCATGACCGTTGACACTAGCTTGATAAGAGTTTTCATTAGTGACTACGATTCCGCCAGCTTCTTTAAGCGTCGCCTCTGCTGCGCCTAAGTGCGTCCATAAAGCATGATAGATATCACCTACAAAATTGTCCGCAGGATATTTCCAATTGCATTTGAGTAATGAGCGCGTGGTACCAGGGATAAACTCAGTGCCTTTGTCATCTACATCCAAAATCGCATCTAAATACCAACGAAAATCCCCTAAGTAATCTCCTAAAGATGGCGCTTCTTCATCGAAAGTTGCAAACACCAAGCCCTTATAGGTTTCTACGCGCGCTTTATGTAGTCCCCAGTCCTCTTTTCTAAAACCTTCGGTATTATCATAAAGCTCATTGGCTGGCATGCCGTTTAGTGCGCCATCCAAACCAAATGCCCAGCCGTGATAGTTACAGACGAATGAGCGAATCTTGCCTTCACCGGCAAAGCAGACTTTGTTGCCTCGGTGCGGACAAGCGTTTAGCATGACGTTGATACTACCGTCTTTGGCTCTAGCGACAATCACCGCATCTTCGCCAATATAAGTGGTGATAAATTCGCCGTAAGTTTTGACTTGCGACTCATGCGCTACAAAGTGCCAGCAACGAGCAAATATTTGCTTTAGCTCTTGCTGATAAATAGCGTCATCCCAAAAGATGCGTCTATCTATTAAGCCCTTTTCATAATCTACTAGCGATCGTATATTTATTGACATATTTATCTCCTGACGATAAATGATTTACTGGATTGTAAAAATAATTATTTAAAAGTAGTGAAAGTAGAGGTCTGAGCCTATCTCTTTACTATGCATATCTTCGATAAGTTTCGACCAATTCTCTAGCAAAGCTCGCTGATTTAGATAGCCTTTATCGGTGATCTCATTTTTTTCAATGGATGGCGGCTCAGGTAAAAATGCACATCGACGTATTTTTTTACTGTTACTAAAATTGATCTCGTTATAATCGTTTAATAGCATGACTACTTGATCGACCAATTTCTCAACTTTTTGCAGCTCGCTTGCGTTTTTCTGCTCCTCACTCAAACCGTGCTCACTAGCCAAGCGCTCAATATTTGGCACAATCAGCAAGCCAAGCTCTGGTTGATTATGACCCGTTACAATCGCATCTAGAAAATAAGGTTTTAGGGTGCTAATGACTCCTATTCTGACCTCACCGACGTTGACCCAAGTACCCGAATTTAGCTTGAAGTTCTCCGAGGTTCTGCCATCAAATACCAACCCCGCTGACGGATCATCTGGATCAATTAAGCGTCCAGCGTCTCCCATTGAATAAAACCCCTCTTCATCAAAGGCTTTGGTCGTGGCTTCTTGGTTTCGCCAGTATCCTGGAGTGACGTTAGGGCCGCGTACTGAGAGTCCCAATTTATCTTGTACAGGGGTTAATTTGATATCCGTCCCTGGTAAGGGAACACCAATATTCACCGCTGAGTCCGATTCAAAATTCAGACAAGTAGCGAAAGGCGCGGTTTCTGTAGAGCCCCAACCTGCCAGCAGTTTTGGGCTAGTACCGACAAGCTCCATTGATAGCTCAGCCAATCTGTTCCTAGTCTTGTCAGGTAACGCGGCGGCGGCAATAAAAATAACCTTGACCGCTGAAAAGAACTTGCGCGCTTGGCGATGATTGTCCTCAAACTCTGCTAATAAAGCTTCAATACCAGCCGGGACATTAAAGTGAATATTGGGTTCAATAAGCAGCATATTTTCAATGGTACGGCCGATATGCCCTGGTACAGGCTTACCATCATCGATAGTAATAGTGCCGCCATTAAATAGAGCAATATTGACGCAGACGTTGCCGCCAAAGGTATGGCTCCAAGGTAGCCAGCTGACTAAGCTTGGCTTCATATCTGCTAAAAAAGGCCACATCTTATAAAGGGCGAACTGATTGCTATACATCATTCTATGCGTATTGATAACGCCCTTTGGATTGCCTGTAGAGCCTGAGGTCATCATGACTTTAGCTATAGTATCTTGAGTAACACTACTTCTTTTTTGGGTCACTTCTTCATCAGTAATTTGCGCTAGGCTGCGAATAGCTGGCACCTCTTCCATATCGGAATTAAAGGCAATACAAGGTATGTCGTAATTTTCAAGTACAGACTTTGCCGCATCTTTGAAAATGTTAGTATTACTAAAATGAATAACGCCTGGTTTTACAACATCAATAACACTATGAAGACGTCCGAAGGTCTCACCATATAAGGCATAAGCAATAGAGATAGGCGCTACTGGCACACCAATAGTCATGGCAGCGAAGGCTACTAAAGCATGATTGATAGAGTTTGGTGCTACTATCATCAGCGGCTTATCTTCTGAGATGTCAAGCGATCCTAAATGCGTTGCGATATTTTTGACTTTGGCTGCAAACTCCTTATAGGATATCTCCAACCAACCATCGGCTGCTCTCTCGCGCATACAGACTGTATTCGGCGCGCGCTGTGCCCAGTAATCGATACAATCTAGCATCGTATAGTCGTCTAAATTAAGCGGCTCTTTATTACGGAATATAACTTCACCGCGAGCATTTTCTTCTGCGATAACATCGTGACGCCCAAGCTTTATCTCTGAGTCCGTTGTGAACGTAAATTCAATCATGTCGACTGTCCTTCCATGGTTTAGATCCGTTTGAATCTCTCTTCATCCTTTAAATTCTTTCTTTTACCCTAATTACTACTAAGCTGCCTTTATCTAACCTTCTTTATCTATTGTCTACCTTACTGGTCTTTGTCTACTGCTAGGCTTTAGGCCACTCGGCAAGCTCGGCATTAAGATCTGACTTTACCGTCTTAAATTGAGCTACTAATGAATCAACGACTTCTGCTACGCTTTGAATAGATTCAGTTGCGCTTACGCCGTGACCTGCGCCCCAAGTATCTTTCCAGGCTTTACTCTCACCGTGTATGTCAGAAAAATCAATTTCTGTACTGCCTTTTGATGACTTTAGATCAAAGCCTGACTTCTCTAAACTGGACTTTAACCAGTTGGCCATGACGCCTGAGACCACATCCGAGGTGACAATATCTGCCATCGATGAGTTAACGAGCATATCGCGGTAATCATCGGTCACTAAACTCTCAGGACAGCTAATAAAGCGCGTACCCATGTAGGCAAAGTCGGCTCCGAGAGCCAGCAGAGCAGCAATTGATTTGGCACTTTGAATAGCGCCGCCAACGATAATAGGCCCATCATAAAAACGGCGCACCTCTTCTACAAAGGCAAAAGCTGAGTACTGACCCGTATGACCACCTGCACCAGAACAAACTAAGATAAGTCCATCGACGCCAGCGTCTACTGCTTTTTTAGCCTGCTCAGCATTGATCACATCTGCAAACACCTTACCGCCAAAGGCATGTACCCTATCAAGGACACGTTTGGGACTGCCAAGCGCGGTGACAACGAATTTGGGCTTATAACGCTCAACTAACTGTAATTCGTCTTCAAAGCGATCATAGCTTTTATGGACGATCATATTCATCGCCCACATGCCTTCATAGTCTGTACCTTTAAGCTCGGCTTCGATCTTATCGAGCCAATTTTCTAGATCAGTAATCGTCCGAGCATTGGGAGCAGGGAAACAGCCTATAATTCCCGCTTTAGCAGCAGCAATAGTCAAATCAGGACCTGATATCAAGAACATGGGCGCAACGATAACGGGCAATTTCATCTTGTCATATAGTGAGGATACGATTTCTCTATTGGCCATGATTGTTAACCCTTTTGTGCATTGATTAAATCTAAAGCTACATCGACAATCATATCTTCTTGACCGCCTATAAGCTTACGTCTGCCAACTTCAACTAATATCTCTCTGACATCGATATCGTACTGCTCAGCTACTTTTTCAGCATGGCGCAAAAAGCTAGAATAGACACCAGCATAACCCAACGTTAACGTTTCTCGATCCACACGAACGGGACGATCTTGTAGTGGTCTGACTAGGCTTTCAGCGGCATCCATGAGTTTGTAGAGGTCACAACCATGCTGCCATCCTAAACGATTGATAGCAGCAATAAAGACCTCTAGTGGCGCATTACCTGCGCCTGCACCCATACCAGTTAATGACGCATCTACCCGAGTTACCCCGTTTTCAACCGCCACAATACTATTGGCAACGCCTAAACTTAAGTTGTGGTGAGCATGGATCCCAAGCTCAGTACTGCTGTCTAAATTGTCACGTAGCGCTTTGACCCGATCGGCAATATCGTTCATGTTCATAGCGCCGCCGCTGTCTACTACGTAAACGCAGCCAGCACCATAAGATTCCATAAGCTTAGCTTGCTCAGCAAGTTTGTCAGGCGCTGACATGTGCGACATCATTAAAAAGCCAATGGTATCCATGCCCATCTCTTTGGCGGTTTCGATATGCTGCTTTGAGACGTCAGCTTCAGTACAATGGGTCGCTACTCGCACTGAGCGCACGCCAAGATCATAAGCTCTTTTTAGATCTTTTACCGAGCCAATACCGGGCAGTAAAAGCGTCGTTAATACCGCTTTATCCAATACGTCAGCGACCGCCTCTAACCACTCCCAATCAGTGTGCGCGCCAAAACCGTAATTAAAACTACTACCGCTCAGGCCATCGCCATGGGCAACTTCAATAGCGTCAACGCCAGCATCTTCTAGCGCTTTAGCAATATCACGTACATGATCGATACCGTACTGATGACGGATAGCATGCATGCCATCACGCAGGGTCACATCTTGGATATATAACTTTTTATCACTTATATGATTATTCATGATTTTTCTCCATCTTGTACTTGTCTGGCTAGCGCAATCTTTTCAGCTGTTTTCAGGGCAGCTGAGGTCATAATATCTAGATTGCCTGCATAAGAAGGTAGATAATGAGCGGCGCCTTCTACCTCAAGAAATATGGATGTTTTTAGTCCCGTTAGCGTACCGATATCTGGTATATGTAAAGGGTTTTGCTCGGTATAGCGCTCAAACTGCACCTCTTGCTTTAAGCGATAGCCAGGTACATAGCTTTGTACTTCTTTTATCATCTCAGCGACACTAGCTCTGATATCGTCTTCCTTAGCGTCTTCAGAAAAGGTCAGTACGGTATCGCGCATAATCATCGGTGGTTCAGCAGGATTGAGCACGATGATGGCTTTGCCTTTTTTTGCGCCGCCCACCTCTTCAATCGCTTTGGAGGTAGTCTCGGTAAATTCATCAATATTGGCCCTAGTACCGGGTCCAGCTGATTTTGAAGAAATAGAAGCTACGATTTCGGCGTAGTGGACAGGCGCTATTCGTGATACGGCGTGAACCATAGGAATAGTAGCTTGACCACCGCAAGTGACCATATTGACATTAAGCTTGGTAATATTAGAGTCGCCATTAACCGCAGGCACGATAAAGGGGCCCACAGCTGCTGGCGTCAAATCAACGATAATCTTACCCGCTTCATTGCAGATCTTTGCATGTTTGGCGTGAGCCGAGGCAGAGGTGGCATCAAAAACGATATCGATATCTTGCCATTCAGGCATTGCCGTTAGACCATCAATACCTTCGTGAGTAGTCCCTACTCCCATGCTTTTGGCACGAGCTAATCCATCAGACTCAGGATCAACACCCACCATAGCGACTATTTCTAAATCTTGAGAGGTCTTGAGAATTTTGATCATCAAATCGGTTCCAATATTGCCTGAACCTATGATCGCGACTTTCGTTTTATCTGACATATTATTGACATCCTTTTCGATTAATGGACTTCCTATGCACTTAACTATTCGGTAAAACTCACTGAAACACTATTAAGACCATCTATAGTAGCGCTAAAGGTATCATTTGATTCCACAGCTATCATAGGCCCCAAAGCGCCTGATAGCACCACATCGCCTGCTCTAAGTGGTTGACCATTTTCGATCATCATATTAGCGAGCCATAGCGTGGCTAACAAAGGATTGCCTAGACAGGCGCGGCCTTCGCCTTCTGAGACTACTTCATCGCCTTTTGACAGCTGCATTTGGCAATTTTCTAAATCTAATTGGCTTAAGGGTACCGGCGTGGTTCCCATAATAATCCCGCCATAAGAGGCGTTATCAGCGATAGTATCAAATAAGCTGATGTCCCAATTCTCAACGCGGCTATCGACAATCTCCAAAGCAGCAACAGCGTAATCAACAGCATTGATGACATCGATAATAGTGAGATTATCAGCGTCCAAGTCAGATTTGAGCACAAAGGCAATCTCAGCTTCTATTTTGGGCTGCAAAAACTGACTTGCAGGTATCTGTGCCCCTGAACAATAGCAAGTATCGGCATAGACCATTCCGTAATCGGGTTGATCAACGCCCAGCTGTGCTTGTACCGCAGTTGAAGTCAGACCGATTTTGCGGCCAATAGTGACCCTGCCTTGCTCGCTCCAGCGGCGGTGATTCTCTTGCTGGATTTGGTAAGCCAAGGCAATATCTTTAACGTCCACTTGATGACGCAGCGGCGCGACTGCTCCTTTTTTATAAGCATCAAAAAGTGAGGGGGCTAGGTTTGCTAGGCTATGCTTATTGCTCATAATTTATAATTCTCGTGTTAACTGTTTTCATATTTATAATTTTCGTGTCTACAGCACTTATAACTGCAAGTTATGAATGTTATTTGCGCGGAGGACGTTGGAATTTATGTCCCCAAGCGGAATTGACGTGATGAACTTTGACGTGCCAACTATCATCATCCACCTCTATAGCACCCCAGCCGAATTCGACATCGAAACCAGAAGGACTCATAGTATAAAAGGACAACATCTCGTCATTGGAGTGGCGACCTAGGGTAAATGAGAAATGCGCGCCCGCTTTTTCAGCGGCGTCCATAGCTCGGCCAACGTCATCGATATCATCGACTTGCAGCATAATGTGCGCGATCTTTGCAGGAATGGGCACTGGTGCCAGTGCCAAAGAGTGATGGCGACCGTTACAGCGTAAAAAAGAGATGTTCAAAGGTTTACCAGGAATGACCTCGGTATTGATGTAATCTGAGACTTTAAACCCTAAAAGCTGGGTATAAAAAGCTTCTTGGGCGGCGTGATCTTTACTAATGAGCACGATATGACCAAGGCCTTGCTCACCGGTGACAAAGCGAAAGCCTCTGGGACTGACAAAAGGTTTATTGGTCATTTGCAATGGGCCATAAAAAGCTTCGCAGCGCGTGCCGTCAGGATCACTAAAAACAATGAGCTCTTTGACTTGTCGCGCTTTGGCTAGCTCCTCTGAACCTACCTCGAAATCAACGCCTTCAGCAGTCAAACGCGCTTTTAAGCTCTCTAGGTCGCGCTGATCGCTGACCTCCCAGCCCACATAATCAAGATTATCATGCTCAGCGTTTGTTAAACGAATACGCCAAGCATAAGAGTCGATACGGATTAACATATCGCCGTTATCATCATCTGTGATACTGACGCCAAGTATGTTTTCAGCGTAATCGCGCCAGCCTTTTGGGTCGGAGATAGAAAATCCAAGATAGCCCAAAGCTTTAATTTCTGACATGTTAAAGTTCCTTTTTAACTGCTTTATCGTTTAAATACTGGATCGTTTACGCTTTATCTTAACCGCGCATCAGCTTACGCAGTGGTACCTCTATATCAACCAACTGTGAAGGCTCGATATGTACATCGTTCTTAATCATGCGCATCGCCGCACGCACCGCATTGGGATTATTGACACTTACCGCCCCAATAACACGATTATCGACAACACTAAAGTACACAGGCCAATCGCCCTCGTCTCTGACGACTAAATGCTCTTTAGTAGGCAAAATCTTACCGGCCATCTCTATATGTAAGTCGCCTTGATCTGACCAAAACCAATCAACGGGCTCTGGTGGAAGCGCTTCGTTTAGAATCGATGCCGCAGTACGCTCGCCTTGATACTGTGCTGATTGCCAGTGCTCGTGGCGTATAGTGGAGCCATCAGGTTGAGTCACTGCCGCCACATCGCCAGCGGCATAAATGCCCGGAAACATGGTAGCTTGGTTTTCATCGACCTGAATGCCGCCCGTCGTTTTATTCAAAATCTGCGATTTGATCGCATCAGAAAAATAAGGCGTTTCTGGAATCATACCTACGCCCATGACTACAGCATCGACATCAATTGCGGTGCCATCGTCAAACAAGATAGACACCTGACCATCTGTCTGCTCTATAAACTTATTGATGCGGCAGTTAGTAACCAGCTCTACCCCTTGTCCGCAATGATTTTCTACGATTTTCTCGCAAAGCGCCTCAGGTAATAGATGCGCCATAGGCAGTTCAACCGCATCTAACCAATGCACTAAAGCACCAGACTGAGATAAAGAAGCCGTAGTTTCAGCTCCGATAAAGCCGCCGCCAATAACTGCGACGCGAGCATTGGGTTTTATTCTTTGACGCAAATTATGAGCATCTTCATAGTTGCGTAGCACCAATACTTGCGATAAATTAGCACCTTCTATAGGTAAACGTCTGGCTTCCCCGCCTGTTGCTAATACTATGACATCAGCGCTTAACTCTTCGCCTGATTCAAGAGTGACTTTACGTGATACAGGATCTACTTGATCAACACACGCGCCAAATTGAGTGTTGATATTAAACGCCACTAATTCGTCATCTTTTATTAAAGCGACGTCTTTACTAGTAGTCTCTGCATTCATCAGAATTTGTTTAGACAATGGCGGCCTTTCATAAGCACCATTTTTGTCTTTATCAATCAGCGTAATGTCACCCAAAAAGCCACCATTTCGTAGTTGCCGAACACAGTTTATCCCAGCTGCACTAGCACCTATGACGATGACCGACTCAACCTCATTCATTGAGGAACCTCAATGTATATCTCGCCATCTTTGATCTCGACTGCATAAGTATTAACCGCTTCCATCGCAGGCGGGTTCTCAGGCACTCCTGTTTTTAGGCAAAACACCGACATATGCAGCGGACACTCAACCGTGTCCCCTTCTACAAAACCATCGCAAAATGAGGCTTGAGCATGCGTACACGTATCATCGATAGCATATACCTCACCGCTTTCGCCGCGAATGACTGCAATAGGCGCTGCAAACTGGTCCAATTTGATCGCTTCACCGATCTCTAAATCATCTAATTTACCGACATGAAACATAACTTTTCTACCTTATTATTCTGCTGAAAAATGATTTATAACCAGTTGTAAGAATTCTTTAGGTCTCTCAGCCATCACCCAATGTCCGCAGTTGGCTAATACATGTAAGTCCGCATTCGGCATAGAACGACCCAGCTTAAAGCCCATCTCTGTTGGCACTACTTTGTCTTCGCGGCCATGAATAACGATAGCCGGGTGCTCAATTTTGGCGACCACATGTTCAGGCATCCCCGAAAGCTCGGTCTCACCTTCCTCATTTGGCTCTATGAGCAGCTTACGCAGACCTTCTTGAGCACCCGGAATAAGGCTGGTTTGATAACGCTCCTCCACCAAATCATCGGTGATGGTCTCTGGATGATAAGGGAAGTGTGACATCGCTTTACGCATGTTTTCACGTGATGGCGTATAGTCCCAGCCAGAACGCAGGCCCGGAGTCATATAAAATTTGTCACAAGGGGTGCCCATCAAACAGAGCTTGGAGAAGCGTTCAGGAAAGCGTGCAGCTGTGGCTAGGGTCAACGAGCCACCAAAGGAGTTACCAATGACATTGGTTTTATCGATCTCAAGCGCATCTAAAAACCCAAGTAAGTGCTTACCCCAGTGTTTGATGTCATAAGAAAAATTTGGATCTCTTTCGGTATGACCGAAACCTGCCAAATCTGGCGCGATGACGCGAAAGTGTTTGGCCAACTCAGGAATGATTTTGCGCCAATTGGTATAAGCAGAAACGCCAGGCCCAGAACCATGAAGCAATAATAAAGGCTCGCCTGCGCCCATTTCTAAATAGTTAGTTTGCAGTCCAAACGCTTCAATTGTTTTACCTTTGCCAGAGTCAGTGACTTGCATATTTGATCTTCCTTGATATCTAGTTCTCTTAAATAGTTGTTTTCCTTCTTATTTACAGTAATGTAATTAATTCATCGTGTCAATACGCCACCGTATGTTTTTATTTTTTTTTGTGCTAAACTCTAGTCACAGTATTCAAATTCACTATGTTTGTTGACCATATAATCTACAACTTTGGGAGGGTATTGAGTGAGCTTGACTAGCAAAAAACCTTCACAATCAAGTAGTTTGACAGCTGAAGACTGGCTACAAATAGCAGAGTCTGAGCTAGCTAAACACGGTATATCTGCAATAAAGGTTGAAGTGTTAGCGAAGAAACTAAAGGTGACCAAAGGCAGCTTTTATTGGCATTTTAGCGATCGCAACGATCTGTTTAGACAATTATTAACCAGATGGCGTGCCCGCTCTACCAGTGCCATTATTAATCGTATCAATAGTGCTAATTTAACGCCAAAAGGACGTTTAAAGGAATTGTTTTTACTGCCCCATCGGCAGACAGGACGCATCGATGGCGCTGCATTGGAGCTGGCAATACGTAATTGGTCACAGAATAACAGTATTGTGAAAAAAAGCTTAAATGATGTTGATAACTACCGTCTTACTTTTATTGCTGAGATTTACGAAGCTTTAGAATACGATAAACCGCAAGCTGAGCTGATGGCTGCGAGGTTTTATTACACCATCTTAGGGATGTCGATGATCGAAACTGAGCAGACTGACGAGCATGTTGAGCGAATATTTGAAACGCTGTTGTAATTTAAAACGTTACTGTAGGTAGTGGCGTTTTAATCACTGTAGTTGTATCGCTAATATATTTTGTATTAGTACCATTAACCACCATCGAAAAGGAATTGATGATGAAATTAAAGTTGAACGCAGGGATTGCTCTAGCGGCCTTAATTAGCTTTACTGGCTGTAGTCAGCAAAGCGAGACAACAAGTACAAACGCAGATAATTCAACTGCAAGCTCCCAAGACGTGACTACCTTACGTCTTTCACATTTTTGGCCAAGCACGGCGGCTATGCAGACGGAAGTTTTGGAGCCATGGGCCAAACAAATAGAAGAAGACTCTAATGGCAGACTGGTTATTGAGCTCTTTCCTTCTGCTACTCTTAGTAAGCCTGACACCACTTATGATTCTGTAGTAAATGGTACTGTTGATATTGGCGCTCAGGTTTTAGGCTATATCAATGGTCGTTTCCAGCTCACCCAGATTGCTGAGCTGCCAGGCCTTGCCAATTCGGGTACCCAAATGAGCTGTATGCTACAAAAGCTTTATGACGACGGCGATATCTCTAATGAGTTTGAAGATACTAAACCGTTGTTTATGATTGGGGCCGGTCCTAGTGTTATTCATACTGTTGATAACCCTATTCGCACGCCAGATGATTTAAGAGGTTTGCGTATCCGCCGGCCTTCAACGATCGCAGGTGATGTTATCGAGATGTCAGGGGGATCGCCTGTCGGTTTACCGGTCTCGGATCTATACACCTCTTTACAGCGCGGCGTCATTGACGGTACTAGCCTACCATGGAGTCCTACTGGCGATTTCAAACTCACCGAGATCTCTAACACCCATACCAACATCCCTATTTATAGCTCGGCTTTGCTGATGACTATGAATAAAGACAAATACAATAGCCTGCCTGATGATCTTAAAAAAGTAATCGATGATAATTCAGGAACCGTGATGTCTACCGCAGTGGGCGAGATGTTTAACCGTGAAGACGATAAGTTTCACGATCAAGCGGCAGCCAAAGGCGACATCATGGTAGATATACCCGATCCTTTAAACGATCCAGCATGGGGACCCATACTTACACAAGCGACCCAAAAGTATTTAGACGATGTTGAAGCAACGGGACTACCTGCTCAAGAGGTCTATCAAAAAGCGCAAGCAGCCAGTGAGTTTTGTCAGTCTTAATTTAAAGTATTTTTTATTAGGGCTGGTTATCAAAGCTTGTCAGTAGATATAGCAGCCCTTTTCTGATTTTTGATTTGGAGTATATTTTTACCTTTTAGTACCCCTAAGTACTAAGTATTAGCCTCATTATCTACTATGGAAAAGGAATTCATAATTATGACGACTGTAACAAAACGCAAGCTTACTGCAGGTATAACGCTAGCTGCTTTGATGGGCATCACGGGCTGCTCGCAGCAAAGCGCTACAGAAGCTACAAGTACAGCAGACACTACAGCTACTAGCTCTCAAGAGGTAACTACTTTACGTCTGTCACATTTTTGGCCAAGCACGGCGGCTATGCATACTGAGGTCGTAGAACCTTGGGCCCAAAAAATTGCCGAAGAATCAGATGGCAGGCTACTCGTTGAGATCTACCCTTCTGCTTCGCTTAGCAAACCTGACGTGACCTATGACTCTATTGCCAAGGGTACTGTTGATATTGGTATTCAGG
Organism: Psychrobacter sp. M4; assembly: GCF_055699795.1. Taxonomy (NCBI): domain Bacteria; kingdom Pseudomonadati; phylum Pseudomonadota; class Gammaproteobacteria; order Moraxellales; family Moraxellaceae; genus Psychrobacter; species Psychrobacter sp. M4. Next base: position 2,071,597 of record NZ_CM146740.1, read on the forward strand.
TTCCAGGCTATATCAATGGCCGCTTTCCCCTAACTCAGGTTGCTGAGCTGCCAGGGCTGTCTAATACGGCTGGGCAAATGAGCTGTATGCTACAAAAGCTCTATGATGATGGCGATATCTCAAGCGAGTATGAGGATACTAAACTGCTCTTTATGATTGGCGCCGGTCCTAGCGTTATTCATAGCATTGATACAGCCATTCGTACACCAGCTGATATGAAGGGTCTGCGTATCCGCCGTCCTTCAGATATTGCGGGTAATATTATTGAAATTGCAGGCGCGTCTCCAGTTGGCTTGCCAGCTTCTGATCTTTATACCTCGCTCCAGCGCGGTGTTATCGATGGCATGAGCCTACCTTGGAGCCCTGCCGGTTCATTTAGGTTGACTGAGATTGTCAACAACCACACCAATATGCCTATCTATAGCTCCGCTTTGCTAATGGCTATGAACAAAGATAAATACAACAGCCTGCCTGATGATCTTAAAAAAGTCATTGATGATAACTCAGGAGTTTCTATGGCGATGGCTGCAGGTGAGATGTTCGACAAAGAGGACAGCAAATTTCGCGCTGAGTCAAAAGCCAAAGGCGATGTAATGATAGATATTCCTGATCCTTTGAATGATCCAAATTGGGGTCCAGTATTGAAAGAGGCGACACAAAAATATCTAAACGATGTTGAGGCAGCTGGCCTAGATGCTCAAGGAACCTACCAAAAAGCGCAAGCGGCTAGTACGGCTTGTGAGACTTAATTTATTTAAAAACCTTTAAATTAAGGGTAGTTGTATAGTAAAGCGTGTTTTTAACTTCAATAACGCATTAATAAGGATAGTTTATGCATTATTCTCCCAAAAAAGATGGCGCGCGTAGCCATGGTCTGCCCTTTGATCCGTTCAAAAGCAGCACCGTCCCTCGTCCTATCGGCTGGATCTCGACGATATCTAAAGATGGCAAGCCCAACCTTGCTCCTTATAGCCAATACCAAAACTTAACTTGGGATCCACCGATGGTGATGTTTGTCGCCAACCAGTCCAACGTAGATGACGGTCAAAGCCGCAAGGATACGGTACGTAATCTTGAACAAACCGGGTGGTTTGTCTGGAATATGGCTACTTATGACTTACGTGAAGCGGTCAACAAATCTGCCAAAGCGCTGCCTTATGGCGAAGATGAGTTTGAATTTGCTGGTGTTACCAAGGCTGATTGCATTGAGGCACCTGCGCCGCGAGTGGCCGAATCACCCATCAACTTTGAGATTGAATATGTGCAGTCTATCCGTATTCCAACAGGGGACGCCGTTTCAACATTCGATATTATTATCGGTCGTGTGGCGCATGTCCATATTAAAGATGAGTTCATTATGGACAATGGTAAGATCGATATTGAAGCGATCAAGCCCTTAGCGCGTCTTGGATACTATGATTATACGGTCGTAGAAAAGATATTTGAGATGAAGGCTCCTGGAGCTTCAGAAGGTGAGCTTGCAGGTTTGGAAGGACGAACAGACTAGAATATCTCCATTGAACCATACTTAATCCCAGTTTTAACTAACTGTTGAAGCTGGGGTTAAACTAGTTATTCTAGTGGTATCATTCGGTTTAAAAATTCACCTAAATCTGTTCCCGCTGATAAATAAATCCTTCTTCGTCATAAATCTGATACGTGACTTCTAGTAGAGTTTTCAGCAGCTCTGACTTATCAAAATGCCGGACATTCATGATAACAGGAGATACCAGTAGACCATCTTCAAATGGGATATAAGTCACTTCTTGGTTACGCAGATGCTCCAGCGTTTTTGGAACAATGGTTACCCCTTCACCTGCGGCAACTAGTCCTAATGCCACATGTAGCTCACTGACCTCTGTAAAATGGCTGGGCTTTAAGTTGCGAGCCTCAAATAATTCTAGTACGTAATTGATAAAACTAGGCCGCGGCGCTTTTGGGTACAGTAATAAGCGCTCCTCTGTCAGATCGGTAAGATTCACATCAATACGCTGAGCGTTAAGCTGCTCCTGTGCCATATGATGACTTAAGGGTACAGCAACAACCAAACTCTCCTCTCTGAGCAAAATACGTCTAACAGACGCATCTTCAAATAGCAACCTACCAAAGCCTACATCTATCTTGCCACTAGTCAGCGCTTGAGTTTGTTGCCACGAATTTAGCTCGTGCAGTTTAAGCTCTATGTTAGGATAGACTTGACGAAAGCGCGCAATAACTCTGGGCAAGATTCCGTAGAGAATGGATGAAACAAAGCCTATCGACAACGAGCTATCGAACGCGCCTTTACGCATAGTCATAGCACGCAAGTTATCAGATTTTCTTAAAATTTGAATGGCATGCTCATAGAAAAACTCGCCCGCCTCAGTAAGTTTTAAAGGACGATTGTCTCTATCGATTAAAGTAACGCCTATCTCCTCTTCTAGCTGTTTGATCTGGCGGCTTAGAGGGGGCTGGGAGATATAAAGGCGTTCGGCAGCTTTATTAAAACTTTTTTCCTCTGCTACAGCCACAAAGTAGCGTAAATGTCTAAGCTCCATTTTTCTTATCCTTGATTATGCTAGCGGCTATGGGTCAAACCGGCCACGATAAAGGTTCTTTGTCACCAGTAAACTTTATACCTAAATAACATAACATAGCACAATTGACTCCTATAATTCTTCATACAATATACCCAGAAGGTATTAAAATTAAACCAAATAGGTCTTAGACAGGGTGCTGTTTGCCCTTTATAGTACTTATTAAGTATAAGGACATATTAATGATCTATTAAGGACAACTATGATTCGCTCAATTGATACCTTGCTAGTACCGATACCTACTATTCGAGAGCATAAGCTAGCTTGTACGGTAATGAGAGAACAAGTACTGGTACTCGTCCATATTCAGACCGAAGATGGTTTTGCAGGCTGGGGCGAGGCCACCACTATTGGCGGTTTAAGCTATGCAGAAGAAAGCCCTCATAGCATTAAAACCAATATCGATACTTATTTTACGCCTCTTTTACTAAAAGAGCAGCCCTCCTCTACTGCCAAAGCTATGCAACTATTAAGCTTACATATTACTGGCAACCGCTTTGCAAAATGTGCGATTGAAACCGCCCTACTCGATATTGAAGGTCAGCGCTTAGGTATACCTGTCAGTGAATTGCTTGGTGGCCGTGTTCGTGATGCTATCGAGGTCGCTTGGACGCTTGCCAGCGGCGATACCGCAACAGATATCGCGGAAGCCAAAGAGATGGTCGCGCAAAAACGCCATCGTATTTTTAAATTAAAAATCGGTAGCAACCCTATTCTTGACGACGTCGCACACGTTCTCGCCATCAAAAAAGCAGTACCTGAATGCCGTATTAGCGTCGATGTCAATCAGGCTTGGACAGAGCTTGAAGCCATGCAAGGTATCAGCTTACTAGAAGCCGGCGGCGTTGATCTGATAGAGCAGCCCATCTCCATGCGCAATAGAGCCGGACTTAAACGCCTAAAGGATCGTTTTGATGTGGCGATTATGGCGGATGAGATCGTCCAAGATCCACAAAATGCTTTTCATTTAGCTTCCGAGCATTGCGCAGATGTCTTTGCCGTCAAGATTAACCAAGCAGGTGGTCTAAAAGCCGCTTGCTTGATTGGACAAATGGCACATCTAGCCGGTATCGAGCTATATGGCGGTACGATGTTAGAGGGACCGATTGGCACTGCTGCATCAGCGCATGTGTTTGCAACTTATCCGAGCTTAAATTTTGATACTGAAATGTTTGGCCCTTTACTGCTGACCGAAGACATTTTAGTGCGTCCACTGGACTACAACAATTTTGGTCTAACGGTACCAACGGGTGCAGGACTTGGTATCGAGGTAGACACAGACAAGGTTTATTATTATGCCAAGCGCAGTAATATCACTTTGCCTACAATGTCGCAGCCAAACGCTAAATCAGGAAAGTTTGCTACTGAATCTTAACTTACGCCATTGTATAAATACTCGTTAAGAAATGAGTGTTAAAAATCAATTATAGTTAGTTTATTTATTAACCATCAATAAGGAAACAACGATGTTATATCACGTACGAATGGATGTTCTGATACCGACAGATATGGATGCTGATAAGGTTGATAAGCTAAAAGCTACCGAAAAAGAGATCTCACAAAAGCTGCAAGAACAAGGTAAATGGCGACATATCTGGCGCTTGGCTGGTGAGTATTCTAACTTTAGTATCTTTGATGTTGAGAGTAATGAAGAGCTACATAACATTATGATGTCACTGCCGCTCTATCCTTATATGAAAGTTGAGGTAACCCCGCTACTACGCCATCCCTCCTCTATTCGTGACGATGACAGCTAAGATAAGGTTGTTTAGAAAACAAATTAATCAACCCCAAAGCAACTAAATAAGTATATAGTTATATTAACAACATTGAGTAGGATTACTCAATGACACCTTCCCAAAATAGTCCTCAACAAGGAGAGAGACATGGAACATAAGCAAATCGAAAAACTGGCCGAGAAGTTTGTTAAAGGTAAAATCGACTATCCAGACAAAGTCAATCCACGCGTGCAAGAGATCACTCTGCGCATTGTCACTGATCTGATGAAAACTATCAATGATCTCAATATCACCGCTGATGAATACTGGAGCGGGGTAGAATATATCGGCGACTTAGGTAAAGAAGCGGGTCTATTATCACCGGGACTTGGTTTTGATCATTTCATGGATTTGATGATTGAAGAGGACATGCAGGCCGCTGGTCTTGAAGGCGGTACGCCGCGTACCATTGAAGGGCCTTTATATGTCGCTGGCGCGCCCGAAGAGCATGGTTTTGCTCGTTTAGATGATGGCACCGAAGATGATGAGGGTACGGTGCTATTTATGCAGGGCACCGTTTATGATGAAGATGGCAACCCTATCCCCAATGCCAAAGTTGAAGCATGGCATGCTAATAGTTTGGGTAACTACTCCTTCTTTGATGAGTCGCAGTCTGACTTTAATTTACGCCGTACTATCATCACCGATGAAAATGGCCGTTATGGCTTTCGTAGTATTGTGCCCTTAGGTTACTCAGTACCGCCCGAAGGCATGACTGACAAGCTGTTAACTGCCCTTGGGCGTCATGGTCATCGCCCGGCTCACGTGCACTTTTTTGCCAGCGCCGATGGTATGCGCAAATTGACCACTCAGATCAATATCGATGGTGATGAGTATCTGTGGGACGACTTTGCCTTTGCTAGCCGTGAAGGCTTGGTGCCGGAGATCACTATGGTTGAGGATGCTGAAAAGCTTAAAGAAAAAGGTGTTGATAAGCCTTATGCCTCCATCGATTTTGACTTTCATCTGTTAAAAGACACTAAGTCAGATGTCCAAGGTAGCGATGTTGAGCGCCGCCGAGTCCATGGTTAATAGCTATTGGTTTACTAGTTATTAGCTGTCAATCATTAGTATTGGTTTATTAGTATTAACCATTGAAATGACGGTTTGATACCACACGCTGCTGTGGTATCAAACCCTATATTACCCGTAAACCATATCATCATTATCGCATTATCTTATAGACAAGGAAGATTATCATGACCGCCGTAAGCGAACGCATCAATATTGTCCCTGAAGGATCAGACATTGCTATCGATGATTTTTTAGAAGAATCTCCAGACAAAGGCATTTATCGCCTACATCGCAGCGCCTTTACCAACGAAGAGCTATTTGAGCTTGAAATGAAATATATCTTTGAGGGTAATTGGGTTTATCTAGCTCATGAAACCCAAATCCCTGACAACAACGACTACTACACCACTTACATCGGTCGTCAGCCGGTGATCGTTGCTCGTAATAAAGACGGCGAGCTGCATTGCATGATTAATGCTTGTTCCCACCGCGGCGCCCAATTGTGCCGTCATAAAAAAGGCAATAAGTCGACCTATACTTGCCCCTTTCATGGCTGGACTTATAACAATTCAGGAAAACTGCTAAAAGTTAAAGACCCTCGCGGAGCCGGCTATCCGGAGATTTTTAATAAAGACGGCTCGCACGATTTAAAGCAAGTTAAATTCGCCAATTACAAAGGGTTTTTATTCGCCAGCCTTAATGATGATGTCCCACCTGTCGAAGAGTGGCTTGGCGGCTCGACCAAAATCCTTGACATGATTGTCAACCAGTCTGAAGAAGGTTTAGAGGTACTGCGCGGCACCTCAACTTATACCTTTGATGGCAACTGGAAGCTACAAGCTGAGAATGGCGCTGATGGCTATCATGTGTCAGCGGTGCATTGGAACTATGCGGCCACAACCGCACGCCGCAAAGAGCAGGAAGCGAAAAAAGAAGACAACATCAAAGCCATGAACGCCGGTAAATGGGGCCGTCAAGGCGGCGGATTTTATTCCTTTGAAAATGGCCATCTACTATTGTGGACCACATGGGAGAACCCGCAAGATCGTCCAAACTTTGTCTACAGAGATGAGTATGCCGCCAAATATGGCGAGGCTATGGCAGATTGGATGATTGGACGCTCGCGTAACTTATGCTTGTATCCCAACGTCTACATTATGGATCAGTTCAGCTCGCAAATTCGTATGCTGCGACCGCTCGCTGTTGACAAAACTGAAGTGACTATTTGGTGTATCGCGCCCAAAGGCGAAAGCGATGCATCACGCAGCCGCCGTATCCGTCAGTACGAAGACTTCTTTAACGTGACCGGCATGGCAACGCCCGATGATCTTGAAGAGTTTCGCTCCTGTCAAGAAGGCTATAACGGTATTAAGCTTGAATGGAACGATATGTGCCGCGGCTCTGAGCATTGGATTGAGGGCGCGGATGAAGGCGCAAAAGCTATCGATCTAAAGCCTTTACTGAGCGGCGCTAAAACTGAAGATGAAGGTTTATATGTCATTCAGCACGGCTACTGGCATGAGCAGATGAAAAAAGCGCTGGAGCAAGAGCAAGAGTTACATGCTGAGGATCAGCCTTAAGCAAAAACTTTACTGGTAATTTATTGGCTATCGTAAAACTAAAACACATATAAGACACATAAAGGACTATGAGTTATGAAAGAGGGAAAGGTGAACATCGAGGACGTGCGGCAGTTTTTATACCGTGAAGCACGTCTGCTCGATGAGAAAAACTGGGAAGAGTGGCTGGCTTGTTATGACGAAGAGTGTCCTTTTTGGATGCCAAGCTGGGATGATGATGGCGAGCTGATCAGCGACCCGCAACGGGAGATCTCACTTATCTATTATCCAGATCGCCGCGGGCTTGAAGACCGTGTATTTCGAGTCGAAACGGAGCGCTCGTCAGCCACCATTCCTGATACGCGCACCACCCATAATTTATCCAACATTGAGCTACTTGAAGACAATGACGGTATCGTTGATGTCCGTTTTAATTGGATTAATAAATCTTTTCGCTATCGCGAAACCAATACCTACTGGGGCTTTTCTAAGTACAAGATAGATATGCGGGGCGATAGTCCCAAGATTTTGGATAAATATGTGGTATTAAAAGATGACTACGTGCATCAAATCATGGACGTTTACCACGTTTAGATGTTGAAAAGGGATTTTTCTTATGGAATATAATATAGCGCTACAGTTCGAAGACGGCGTCACTGGATTTATTAAATGCGGTGATGATGAAACCGTTGCTGAGGCCGCTTATCGTCAAAAATATAACATTCCGGTCGATTGTCTAGATGGCGCTTGTGGCACTTGCCGCTGCCACTGCGAGTCGGGTAGTTATGACTTACATCCCGACATGTATATTGATGAGGCGCTGACAGAAGCTGAGGCCAATGAAGGGTACGTGCTGACTTGTCAGATGATCCCTGAGAGCGACTGTGTGCTAAAAGTGCCTAGCTCATCGGAAGCTTGCAAGGTTGGCAAGTCGCTGTTTAAAGGTAAATTGCAGCAGCTAAATGTCTTATCAGAGTCCACTATTCATTTTGGGGTCGAAGTCGATGACCCCGATGCCTTAGTGTTCTTGCCTGGGCAATATGTCAATATCAATATTCCGGACACTAAAGAGACGCGCTCGTACTCGTTTAGCTCTATGCCTAGCGCTAAGCAAGCTGAATTTGTGGTACGCAACATTCCTAATGGCAAGATGAGTACCTTTTTATCTGATATTGCGCAGGTAGGTCAAGATATTGACTTTGAAGGACCCTTTGGTAGTTTCTATTTGCGCCCTGTAGTGCGCCCTACTTTGTTTTTAGCAGGAGGTACCGGTATTGCGCCTTTTTTGTCGATGCTAAAGAGCTTGGAGGTGTCCGGCGCCCATCATCCTATCAATATGGTGTATGGCGTCACCAACGATGCTGATTTAATTGAGCTTGAAAAGCTTGATGAGGTCAAGAAAAATCATTCTTGGTTTAATTATTACACTTGCGTAGTCAGCGAAGATAGCGCTCATGAGCGTAAAGGCTACGTGACCGGTCATGTGGAGTCTGACTGGTTAAACGGCGGCGAGGTTGATATTTATCTATGTGGCCCTCCAGCTATGGTCGATGCGGTCAGTCATTGGTTAGATGATAGCAATTTGAAGCCTAGTAATTTTTACTTTGAAAAATTTCTTCCAAGCGAGCAGTAATAAAAAACGGTTAACGCTAATAAAGGCTAATAATAACTTACGATATACAGTTAGTACCTTTTAGAGATGATACCGTGTTACTTTTAGGAAGTAGTAATGGATAAACGCTTTGACAATAAAGTCTGTATTGTGACTGGCGCCGCTCAAGGCATTGGACGCGGTGTCGCCTTGCGCTTAGCGGCGGAAGGGGCAAAAGTCGTCATGGCTGACTTCTCGCCCTTAGTTGAAGACGTACTAGCCGAGGTTATGGCAAGTGATGGGCAAGCCGTCGCTATTCAAGCCGATTTAGAAACCTATCAAGGCGCGCAAGATACGATAGACAAAGCGCTAGCCACTTATGGGCGTATCGATGTGCTGGTTAACAATGTCGGCGGTGCGATATGGATGAAGCCATTTATACACTTCTCTGAGGCCGAGATTAATAAAGAGATCAGCCGCTCTTTATACCCCACTTTATGGTGCTGCCGCGCCGTGCTACCAGTGATGATTGAGCAGCAGTCCGGCGTCATTGTCAACGTATCGTCTATCGCCACCAAAGGTATCAATCGTATTCCTTATTCTGCCTCAAAAGGCGGCATCAATGCCATGACCGCGTCATTAGCTTTTGAGTATGCAAATGATGGTATTCGGGTTAACGCGGTGGCAACTGGCGGTACCGAAGCGCCGCCTAGAAAGATCCCGCGTAACGCTAAACCCTTAAGCGCTGATGAAAAATTATGGATGGATGCCGTCGTTGATCAGACCATTGATCGTACCTTTATGAAACGCTATGGCACCATAGATGAGCAAGTCAATGCGATTGCGTTTTTGGCGTCAGACGAATCCTCTTATATTACGGGCAGCACCATTCCTGTCGGTGGCGGCGACGAGGGATAATTGCGTCAATTGCACTTATACGATCTCATAAAGGCTCATAAGGGCTTAGTGCCTAACTGACCACTACCCGCTTAGTGCTGATTTGCAAGGAAGCAATATGGCAAAGGTAATGCAAAGCTTAAAAGAAGACTGGTCGCTCTCAGCAACCGTTGCCGGGTTTTTAGCCGTTCTTATCTCTTATGCTGGCCCGTTAATTATCTTTTTCCAAGCAGCGCAGTCGGCTGAGGCGTCGGACGCGATGATGGCCTCTTGGATTTGGGGCGTCTCTATTGGCGCGGCCGTCTCTGGTATTTATCTATCTATTAAGTACAAAACTCCTATTATTACGGCATGGTCAGCGCCCGGTACTGCGCTATTGGTGACCGTATTTCCTGAGATGAGCATCAATGAGGCGATATCCGCTTATATCATCTCAGCGATTGTTATTTTTATTGTGGGCGCAACCGGCTCTTTTGACAAAATCTTAACTTGGATTCCAAACGGTATTGCTGCTGGCATGATGGCCGGCATATTATTTCAGTTTGGCTTAGAGTTATTTATCGCCACCGATACCATGCCGCTGATTGTCTTTAGTATGCTCGCTTGTTATTTATTTGCTAAACGTTTCTCCCCGCGTTATACCATGATTTGGGTCTTATTATGCGGGGTGTTATTGAGCGTCGTATTTGGCAGAATGAACCCTGTTGAGGTTAATTTTGCGCTGACCATACCCAAAGTGATCTGGCCTGAATGGTCTTGGAATGCCACCTTTAACCTCGCTATTCCGCTTATCCTTGTCAGCCTTACTGGACAGTTTTTGCCCGGCATGGCGATCCTAAATCTAAGCGGCTATGACACGCCAGCCAAACCTATCGTCAGTGTCGCTAGCATCGCCTCATTAGCTGTTGCCTGTGTGGGCGGTATCACTATCGTCCTAGCGGCTATTACCGCCGCCCTATGTACAGGCAAAGACGCACACGAATTAAAAGAAAAACGCTACATTGCAGGCGTTGCCAATGGTATTTTTTATATATTGGGCGGCTTGTTTGCTGGTAGTATTGTAGCGGTATTTAGCTTATTACCCAAAGAGCTGGTCGCTGCTTTGGCGGGACTGGCCCTTATTGGCGCAATATCAGCTAATGTCAATATCGCTATGAAAGATGATGAACAAAGAGATCCGGCACTGATTACCTTTTTGGCAACAGCATCGGGCATGAGCTTTTTGGGGTTAAGCTCGGTATTTTGGGGCATTCTTATCGGTATGATTGCCTATTATATTTTGGTAAAAAAACGCTTATTACCCGCACTTTCATAACCAGTATTGCATGTATTAAATTAAGCTAGCTTACAATAATTATCATAGCAAAATGACCACTAAAACGACTTTTCATAGGATGTGAATATGATTAATAAAGCTGAAAAAAGTATGACCGAGGTTCTTGGTCAAATAAAGGATGGTGCTACCATTATGATTGGCGGCTTTGGCACCGCAGGCCAGCCCGCTGAGCTTATCGATGGCCTGATTGATTTGGGCGTCAAGGACTTAGTCATTATCAATAATAATGCCGGTAATGGCGACTATGGTCTTGCCAAACTATTAGATACCGGCGCGGTGCGCAAAATCATCTGCTCTTTTCCGCGCCAATCGGACTCTTGGGTATTTGATGAGCTGTACCAAACAGGCAAAATTGAGCTTGAGCTGGTACCGCAAGGTAATCTAGCTTGCCGAATTCAAGCCGCTGGTATGGGTCTGGGTGCGATATATACGCCCACAGGTTTTGGCACGCTGCTCGCTGAGGGCAAAGAGACGCGTCATATCGATGGGAAAGACTACGTGCTGGAGTATCCGCTTAAGGCTGATTTTGCGTTAATAAAGGCGCATCAAGGCGATCGTTGGGGCAACCTTATCTACCGTAAATCAGCCCGTAATTTTGGCCCTATTATGGCGATGGCAGCAGACACAACTATCGCTCAGGTCTCTAAAATCGTTGAATTGGGCGCGCTTGATCCTGAACACATTGTGACGCCGGGTATCTTTGTCCAGCATGTAGTTCAAGTTGAACCTACTGATCCTAATGGTTCTAACAGTTTTGATAGCGCTACTACGGCAACCAGCGCTTAATACTAATAACAATAACAATATCGATAAGGAGCCACATTATGAACGATATGAACGATATAAGCGATACCTCTTATACCGCTTTAACCCGTGATCAAATAGCCGAGCGTGCGGCAGAGGATATTCCAGATGGTGCCTATGTCAATTTAGGCATCGGTCTACCTACCAAGATCGCCAAGTATTTACCTGATGACAAAGAAGTATTTTTGCATTCAGAAAATGGACTGTTAGCGTTTGGTCCGCCGCCCGCCAAAGGTGAGGAAGATCCCGAGCTGATTAATGCCGGTAAAGAGTATGTTACCTTGCTAGATGGCGGCAGTTTTTTTCATCACGGCGACTCTTTTGCTATGATGCGCGGCGGTCATATCGACATTTGCGTATTAGGCGCTTTTCAGGTCGCGGCCAATGGTGATTTAGCAAACTGGAGCACTGGTGCTGAGGATGCCATCCCTGCTGTCGGCGGCGCTATGGATCTAGCCGTTGGCGCCAAAAAAGTCTTTGTGATGACCAATCATACCACCAAAGACGGCGATCCCAAGATCGTCAGTGAGCTTACCTATCCAGTCACTGGCAAACACTGCGTCGATCGTATTTATACCGATCTTTGCGTCATTGATGTCACCAATGATGGGCTAAAAGTGATTGAAATGGTTGATGGTTTAAGTTTTAATGATTTACAAGCCCTAACTGGTGCTACGCTCACTGACGCTACTCACAACAATTAAGGATAATAGTAATGACTAATACAACGACTGGTTTACAAGATGCTTATATTATCGATGGTATTCGCACCCCTTTTGGTCGCTATGGCGGTAGCCTAGCAGCAGTGCGTACTGATGATTTGGGCGCTATTCCTATTAAGGCTTTGATAGAGCGCAATAATGAGGTTGATTGGGAGAAAGTAGATGACGTCATCTACGGCTGCGCTAATCAAAGCGGCGAAGATAACCGCAACGTCGCCCGTATGTCGTCTTTGCTCGCTGGCATGCCCTATCAAGTCCCCGCCACTACGATCAATCGCTTATGCGGCTCGTCAATGGATGCTTTGGCTATGGCTGCGCGCACAATCAAAACTGGTGAAGCTGATCTTATCGTGGCGGGCGGGGTTGAGAGTATGAGCCGCGCGCCCTTTGTCATGGGTAAATCTGATAGCTCTTTTGGTCGTAATCAAAAGATTGAAGATACCACCATGGGTTGGCGCTTTCTTAATCCCAAGCTCGATGAGATGTATGGCAGCGAGTCTATGCCACAAACTGCTGAAAACGTCGCTGAACAGTTCGATGTCAACCGCGAAGATCAAGATGCTTTTGCTCTGCGTAGCCAGCAGCGTACCGCAGCGGCGCAAGAGTCAGGGTTTTTTGAAGACGAGATTACCCCTGTGAGCATCCCGCAGCGTAAAGGCGATCCTATTATCGTTGATACTGATGAGCATCCGCGCGCTGATACTAGCCTTGAAAAACTCGCCAAACTGCGTCCTATTGTTACCAAAGACGGTACGGTGACCGCTGGTAATGCCTCTGGTATTAATGACGGCGCCGGTGCCTTTTTGGTCGCCTCAGAGCAAGCCGTTAAAAAGTATAACTTAAAGCCGCGTGCCCGTATCATCGCTTCGACCACCGTAGGCGTTGAGCCGCGCATTATGGGTTTTGCCCCGGCACCGGCGATGAAAAAACTGCTTGAGCACACAGGACTGACGCTTGATGAGATGGACGTCATTGAACTAAACGAAGCCTTTGCCGCGCAAGCGCTTGCCTGTACGCGTGATTTGGGTTTGCCTGATGATAGTGAGCGTGTCAACCCTAATGGCGGCGCTATCTCTTTGGGTCATCCGCTAGGCGCTTCGGGAGCGAGAATTATTTTAACCGCGCTTAACCAGCTTGAACATACGGGCAAGCGCTATGCTATTTGCTCTATGTGTATCGGCGTTGGTCAAGGTATTGCGATTATTATCGAGCGTGTTGATCACGTATAACGCTTTTTAAAAAGTGTTCCATTAATCATAAATAAGCGAGGTAACTGATTATGCCCGTATTTAGTAATAAAGACGTTGATATCAACTACGCAACCTTTGGTGATAAAAGCAGTCCTGCCTTACTGTTTTCCAACTCTTTGGGTACCAGCTATCAGATGTGGCAACCGCAAATTGATGCGCTGCAAGATAATTACTTTATTATTAGTTACGATACCCGTGGTCACGGCGACTCGTCAGCTCCTAAAGGCCCATATACTCTCGATCAGCTTGGGCAGGACGTTATTGATCTGCTTGATCATTTAGATGTTGATAAAGCGTTTTTCTGTGGCATATCGATGGGCGGTATGACGGGTCAATGGCTAGCCATTCATCATCCTGATCGCTTTGAGCATTTGATGTTATCCAATACCGCCGCCAAGCTTGGGACAGAATCAGCATGGATAGAGCGCGCGCAGCTGGTTCGCGCGCAAGGCTTGCAGCCTATCGCTGATACGGCCGCCTCGCGCTGGTTTACGCCAAGCTTTGTCGATAACCATCCTGATGTGGTAAAAGCACTGTCTGACAGATTAGCTGCAGGAAGCAGCGAGGGTTATGCCAGCTGCTGCGAGGCATTGGCTACTGCGGACACCCGCGAGCAGCTAAAAGATATTCGCGTACCCGTGACTGTGGTCGCTGGTACAAAAGATCCAGTCACCACCGTTGCTGATGGGGAGTATATGGTCGATCACATTCCTAATGCCACGCTTGCGACTATTGAGGCGTCTCATATTCCAAATATTGAACAGCCTGAAGCGTTTAATCAGATTATTCGTCAATATTTAAATTAAAAAACGCTTTTAACTTCCACACTATTACTGATCTAAGCTCTTATACGGACATGATAAGAGCCATAATAGGTAAGAAGCTTTATACAAGGAAGTCATATGAAACAATTATTGTTGTCGTCAGTTATCGGTATCGTTGCCTGTAGCGCTCTTAGCGCTCATGCCAACATCAACATTGATAAACAAGCGCAAAGTGTTGAAAACAAGGTCATTGAATGGCGCCGCGATATTCATGAGCACCCAGAATTGGGTAATAGAGAGACTCGTACAGCGGCTATCGTAGCCAAGCATTTACAATCACTGGGTATGGAGGTCGAAACTGACATAGCATATACCGGCGTTGTTGGTTTTTTAAAGGGGGCTAAGCCCGGTCCTACGGTGATGCTACGAGCGGATATGGATGCGTTGCCCGTTACCGAAAAAGTAGATGTACCTTTTAAATCAACAGTGGTTACTGAGTATATGGGTGAAAAAGTTGGCGTGATGCATGCCTGCGGACACGACACTCACGTTGCCATGCTTATGGGCGCAGCTGAAGTATTAGCTGGCGTACAAAATGAATTGCAAGGCAATATTATGTTTGTGTTTCAGCCTGCCGAAGAAGGTGCGCCTGAAGGTGAAGAAGGCGGCGCTGAGCTTATGTTAAAGGAGGGTATATTTAAAAAGTACAAGCCTGAGGTGGCATTTGGACTACATATTACGTCGAGTTTAAATACTGGCAAAATTGGTTACCGGCAGGGTCCAGTTATGGCTAGTGCTGATAGTTTTGACATTACGGTAAACGGCAAACAAACACATGGCTCAGCCCCTTGGAACGGAGTCGATCCTATTGCTACCGCAGCGCAAATCGTTACTGGAGTGAATCATATAGTCAGCCGTCAAATCGATATCACTAAAGAGCCTGCTATTGTCTCTTTTGGTAAAATAAGTGGCGGTGTTCGCGATAACATTATTCCAGACAGTGTCAATATGATTGGCACGATTCGTAACTTTGATATGGATAATCGCGAGCAAATTTTTAGTGATATGGAGACCACAGCGACTCATATAGCGATGGCGTCAGGAGCCAAAGCTGATGTTAAAATCAACAAAGGCTATCCGGTGACAATTAACGATCCAGCACTTACTACGCAGATGTTGCCAACACTCAAGACCGTAGCAGGTAAAGATAACGTAGCTGAATTACCTAAAATCACAGCCTCTGAAGACTTCTCGTTTTATGCTCAAGAAGTACCTGGTCTGTTTTTCTTTTTAGGCGGTACACCAACAGGGCAAGATCCTGCTGAAGCGCCCTACAATCACTCTCCCTATTTTTATGTCGATGAGTCCTCACTTAAAGTAGGTACCAAGGCGCTTAGCCAACTAGCAATAGATTATTTAGCTATAAAACAATCGTGATCAATAAATAGTTGCATAGTTATGGTCAAAAAACAAACCTCAGTATGAAGCTTATAATGAGGTTTGTTTTTTTGAATTCTAATTGGATAAAGCTCTCTTAGATTCTTTTAAACAAAGCCGAGCGACTGGTCTCTCCTGTACCATCGGCAGCCGTTAAAAACTTCTCCATATGGATATCACGCTCGAATAGTCGCGCTTGCATCAAAGTAGTAATAGCAGAATCGATCATCGGCGGCGGACCACACAGATAGGCTTTATGTCCTGAGCATTTACCCTCAAAATACTCGTTGACTGCATCATTAACATAGCCTTTGAAACCTGACCACTCCCCTAGCGTATCTTCAGCACTCAGCGCTGGAATATAATGGAAACGCTCATGCTCTTCGGCTAGCTTCTCAAACTTGTCTCTATGGTACAATTCAGGAACATTGCGCGCGCCTTGGAACAAGTAAATTTGTCGCGTATCGTCTTGCTCTAACAAGTCCATAATCATCGACTCAGGACTGGAGAGTCCCGAGCCGCCAGCGATAAAAATCACATCTTGGCTATCACTGCTGCGCACAAAAAACTGCCCATAGGGCCCTGACAATTCGATCTCATCACCGATAGACAGATCATTATGTAGCCACATGGTTCCTTTACCTTCTGGCACTAAGCGTACGTGTAGCTCAACAATATTGTTCTGTGATGGCGGGTTGGCAATAGAAAAGGCGCGCGTCCCGACATCAGGAATATTTAGGTTAATATATTGTCCGGCTTGAAATTGCATGTCTCTATCTAACTGCAAGCGCACGCCCAAAATAGTCGGTGATAATGCCTCGACAGACTCAACTGTCGCTACATAGTCCTCTACCGGATAACCCAAAAAGTCAGGATCAACGTCGATATCCGCTTCGATAACCAAATCAGATTCAGGGTAACAGCAGCAAGCCAGCACTTTGCCTTCGTCGCGCTCAACTTCCATGAGCGCAAATGATGAGGCTTCTCCTAGATCAGCAAAGCCTTCTAACACCTGAACTTTACAAGTTCCGCAAGTCCCGTGACCGCAAGCAAAAGGTAGCCAAACGCCCTGACGCAGAGCCGCTTGTAAGACAGTTTGGCCCTCTTCTACCTCAATGACGTCGCCAGTCGGCTCAATAGTGACTTCATATGACATATCGCTCTCCATTGCAATATTTATCAAAGATTATAAGTGGAGTAATAGCTAGTAACACTACACACCGGTCCCTTTCCAGCCATTAAGACCGGGCGTTTTAAAGCGCAGTAATGATTTATGATCAAAACCAATCTCTGCTAGTGTTTGCTCATCTGACGGCTGCACCATCTCGCCATTCAAATTCCACTCTACCTCATTCCATTTAATATGCTCAAAGTCAGGATGCTGGTTAAAACCTTCTGGTAACACGCTCGCCTTAAAATCTTTAAAACTCATATTTGGCGGCAATGGGAAGGCTTTTGCCGAACAAAACAGTAGATGCTCATCCCAGCCGATAAAAACTAAAATATTATCACCATAGTTGGCCTGTTTATCCATAACTTTGCCCTGATAATCGGGGCGGATCGCTGTAACTGCCATAATAATTTCCTTATTTGCTTATTCAATGAGTCCAATTCACAACTTTATATGAGCTGCTGTAGGCTGGCGCTTTAGCGAAGCACTGCGATATATATAGTGCAATTTACCTTACAGAAATTCTATTTAAAGAATTTCTCTTGCGAAACTAAAATTGCAGTGCAATTTTTTAACGTTTCTCAGGGCTAAAGCTACAGCCTACGCCAACTAGGCAATTAGGCCACGCCTTTCCATTTTTTCCAGTTCTTCTCATCGAGAGATCCTTTAAAATCCATATTATCGACACCGACATTAAAGCGGTAATACTCGCTAAGGATTTTTTCAAGCTCAGGGCCACCGCAGTTGCCTTGCAAAATCTGCTGCACCGGTAGCCATGCCTGTACGTATTTTTCAGGCTCATCAACGAAGATATCATGACAACCATCTGAGCACATATGGTAGCGCTCATCGTTATAAACTGTAGTGCGATAGCTAAATTCGCCAGGGTTACCGTCCATCTCAGTAAAAGTCATCGGTATCTGACAGATCTGACACAACATAGGTAGACCTGAGCTATAAAAACGCTTGCCTTCTGACTCCATTTTTTTGGCCAGCTCCCAACGCGGACGGTAATACTTGTCAAAGGTCTCAGGGTATTTTTCACTAAGCCAGTCAAGCTCTTCATCTGATGGTATCCAAGTATGAAAACCTGCTGCGTGACCAAAGTTATAAAAGATCCACCACGCTTGGTGCGAGACGTGTTCTTTTTCCTTTTCGATGACTTCACTATATTTTGGCTTTTCGATACCATAGCGAGCTAAGTCTTTAAATAACGCCCCACCTGCATCTTCGAAATACACTTCCCATGCCTCTTTCCATGACATGACTTTGTTCGGCAACATATAGTCCATCATCATCGCCACAATAGCGAGCAGACGGGTGCCGCGCCAGAACCATTTATCGATCCACTTTTGCACGATAGGCAGATTGTCTTCATGCTGCTCAAGTAAAAACTTAATGATCTCAAGGCCGAGGGTCATATGACGCGCTTCATCAGACTGAGCGCTAAAACCAAAGGTCACCGTTGCCATATCACCATTGTGCGCCGCGCCCGACATAAAGGGCACAAATAGCAAGTTGGTTAACACATACTCAAAAGAGAACGAGATGGCCAGTAAAAATTCAAACGGCCCGGCTGAGCGTGCATCTTCAAAGAAGGATTTGGGGACAGACAAGTACCAAACGCGGTCATGCATGTGGCTCCAATCTTGAAAGCCATTAAAGTACTTGTTAAAGTGGCTCATCGCATGAATTTGCGTCTGCACGTGGCGCAGCTCATCGATAGATTGCATCTGACAAGCGATACGTGCGCCGATACCGCCAAACTGGCGACCCACGTTGGCATAGCCTTGGTAAGCTTGATATTCAAGTGGCGTGACAGCCGTCAAAAATATCTTGATGGCATTTAGATAACGCGGGTCTGAGACATTCATCTGACCGTTATTTTGTGAAAAAGCATCAAAGATGGCGTAGAGCTTTTTCTCTTTTTCGGCCTGATACTTCCAGTAGCTATCCATGGTCAAGCGAAAAGGATCTTCCCACTTTGACCAATCAGTAATCTTAATACCTTCAAACTCTTCATAAGGAAAAGCTTCTTTTCTATCTTCATAAGAAAAGTCCCAATCCAGATCACGAGTTAGCAGTCGATATTTATCTTTTAGGTTTAATCTTTTGCTGGTTTTGGTAGTATTCATGGTGTGCTCCTTAAAAAGCTAGGTTATAAATTATTCATAAGGTTTAGTGGCAACTAACTACTGCGGCTACTTTTGCCAGCTTAACGTCAAAGCTTCTTCTTCCTCTTCGACATTACCGCCAAGCGTCACCAGACTTAATTGCAGCTCTTGGATATCCCACTCGCGGCCAAGTTTTTCTTCAACCGTTGCGCGGTTAACCACCAGTTTGTCCTCGCACTCCATACGAATCATCGCCGGCTGGTAGGTGACGGTCACCTCTGGATTGTCCTCTTCAACGGCTTGAACAATATAACGCGACATATCATTGTCTTGTAACGCCAGATAGACTTTTGACATAAGCTTCTTCCCTGCAAGTTAATTTAATGGATAACGCTAAATTTTTAGTACAATTAAGCCGCACTTGGTACGCTTAGACCTGTCGTTTTACAGCGTTTTGCCAATTGTCCTTGAATATCGTCTAGTACCATTAGCGTCTGCTCGCTATCAAACATTTTCTCGATCAAGGGCCGATAAGCGGTCACTACTTTTTCTTGCCATTTATCTAGCCAATGTTGGCACTGCGCTTTATTATCGTCGCTCTCGCTAACCACCGTCTTGATAACGCTATTGCTCCAGCCCGTTAAGTCTTTAAAGCACTCCTGCATAAACTCGGTCAGCATAGCGACATCACGGCCGCCGTTTTCGACCAGCCAGTTATCTAGGTGCTGGTAATGAACCACATGGATAAAGGTATCCATCACTAACGACTGCGCAATAAACAGCTCAAACCAATCCTTTATGACTAAAGTGTGCTCGCAAAGGGCGCGAATACCTTGCCATGCCTCATCATCCATCCAGTACCCTTTCGCTTCGGCTAGCGAGTCACTAGAGTTGCCATCGATAAGTAGTCCAATCCGCGATAAATACTGCGCCATACCCAGTCTATCCATGCCCGCATAGAGACATGCTTGGGTGATAGCCGTACCATAACCGTAAGCGGCGCCGTACATAAAGTTTAGATTAGCTGTTTGCTCAACATGGCGCAGAGGCAAGAGACTAAACGTCACCGCTTCTACGACGTCTTCGTTTAGGTTTTCTACTAAGTCCCGTTTTTCAAAAAACTTATAATTACCCTCAGCAGTATCTTGCAGGCGCGCGCGGTTTTGTACATAAGCGCCATAGTAGAACTGACGCGGATCTTTTAGGTCATACCAATCCTCCATCTGAATGACCGTATAATTCTTATCATTCAAGGTTTTGTCAGGATTCCATAGCGGACGGTAATGGAAGTTTGCCGTTGCTTGCGCGTCGTAAGTCGCTTCTTGGTAGCGCGTAGCGGGCTTGTCGCCAAAGCGCCGCTCAATGTTGGCATAGGTGTGGCGCAGAGGCTCAAGGTTTGAGGTTTTGATCTCTAAAGACATACTTGTTCTCCTTAACAAAGGTATGATAATAGTGAATTAATATAGAAGTTTTAGTCATTAGACGCGCCAGAGTGATTATCACCTACCAAAGTAGACTCTACGCCATAACGCCATTTATCCTCTTCTTCGTCATTAAAAGTCATCTGTTCAGCGTTCATATGAATAACATTGTTGTTAGCGCAAAATGCTTTAAAACTTGCGGGTGGCAATACCAACTCGACAAAGAGGCTGGAGTCGCCAATAGCAAAATCAAACATAACAAATTCGGCATCAGGGGCACTGCGCACCCGAACATATTTAGGCAAATCATCAAAAGAAGGGAGATTATTTGAGGTATTGTCGGGATTCATCCTAAACTCCTTGTCTGGCATCCTGCCATCGCTAAAACCATTTGATACAATAAGAATTAACTTACTATCTTAGTAATATTTATATTTCTCAATATAACACCTACAATTTACATGCCAATTCTATAAATTTTATAATAAGTTATTGATTCTAAAAGTATTAATATAGAAAAATTGAAAATAATGTCCATTACAAGATTGTTTAAAGCTATGATGTTTTCATCATTTGCTTAACTTTTCCATCAGTTTCATGAAATGATGAAATTGTTCTATTTTTTAGAGAGTTTTCTAGGCAACTATTGAGCATCAGACAATTGCGCGATGTAAGTTTATATGTGATGATAAATAAACATCCAACATTCGAAATCAAAGGATTGATGTCTCCCAGCCACATGCAAGGATTGCATCTGATATGCCTAAGTATTTTTACGTGAATAATGAGTACTTTAAACTTTCCAATTTCCTAAACCCTACTATAGCGGCAAGTGGAAAGCTTTTATCTGAGTCGGTAAAAAAAGATACCGCTGCTAGCGCAGAGATTGAGTTCTCCAAAAGTATTGAAGACTTATTGAGCCATTTAGAGTTTGACGTCCATTCTGGCAAGATTTGGTTTGGTGGCCAGCGCATGGTACTGAGTCATGCTCATGCACTATGGAAACTACGTGAAGAATTAAGTTTGAATCTTGGTGGTGAGATTACCCAGCGTTTGTTTTTTCGCTACGGTTATTTTGCAGGATTAGAAGATGCTGAGATCAGTAAAAAACTGCGTCCCGGTGGTAGCTGGAAAGAAGGGTTTTTATCAGGACCGCAGCTACACACCATTCGCGGTATGGTAAAAGTTGTCCCCGATCAGATGATTGTAGACTTTGATAGTGGGGAGTTTTTTGCAAGTTTTGATTGGTACAACTCAGTTGAGGTGGCTTATCATAAGAAGTTTCATGGCCTCTCAGACACGCCGGTTTGTTTTAGCTCACTTGGCTATGCTAGTGGTTATACCAGCTACTTTTTTGGGCGTCAAATCGCTTTTAAAGAGGTGCAATGCGCCGCTATGGGCTACGATCATTGCCGTATCGAAGGCAGGCCAATTGAAGAATGGGACGAGGATACGGATTTACAAAAATTCTTCAATGCTGAGCGACTCAATACCGAATTATTTGAGCGCCGTAGTCATTTTGATGAGCTTAAAAGACAAAACTCTAACACGCGCCTAAAGCCTGAAGGCTTTTTTTCCGCAATTGGCGAGTCACCTTCTTTTAAGACCGCGACGGCATTGATGAGAAAGGTCGCCAAAACCAAAGCGACCGTGCTGCTACAAGGCGAGACAGGCGTTGGTAAAGAGGTGTTTGCTACCGCGCTACATGAAGCCAGCGACCGTAGCGCTAATCCTTTTATCGCTATAAACTGCGCCAGTATTCCTAACGATCTGATAGAGTCTGAGCTGTTCGGAGTTGAAAAAGGCGCTTTTACTGGCGCGACCCAATCTAGAAAAGGCAAAATTGAGGCAGCAAGCTCTGGTACGTTATTTTTAGATGAAGTGGTTGAGCTCTCGCCTCGTGCGCAAGCGGCATTACTGCGCGTATTACAAGAAGGTGTGCTCAATCATGTCGGTGGTTATAACAATATTTCAGTCGATATCAGAGTCATTGTAGCAACCAATGAAGATTTGCAAATTGCCGTGCAGCAAGGCAAGTTTCGCCAAGATTTATACTATCGTTTAAGCACTTTCCCTATTCACATACCACCACTCAGAGAGCGCAAACAAGATATATTGTTATTAGCAAAGTTCTTTTTGCAAAAGTATACGGCGATGTATAACAAAAACATTCAGGGCTTTACTGATAAGGCTCGTGAATACCTAAACTTGTACACTTGGCCGGGTAATGTGCGTGAGATTCAAAACGTTATCGAGCGCGCCGTTATTCTCAATGACAATCACAACCTTATTGATACCGATGATTTGTTGTTATCCAATATTCAAGAACGCTACAGCCCAAGTGGTCAAAAGCTTAAAATCTCTGCTACCAGTGGTAATTTACATATCGCCGATGATAGTCGCTTCAATGAAGCGCTTGAAACCTTATTCCATGACGGTTTTGATTTAGAGGGTTTCAACGATAAACTTATTCATGCCGCGTTAAATCAATGTGAGGGTAATGTCTCTAAGGCGGCGCGCTTATTAAATATCAGCCGCGCTAAGCTTGATTATCGCCTTAGTAAATCTGGTCAAAAGTGACCACCTAACTGGGTAGCTGGAATATTTACTTTTAGTCTATGCCCTAAGCCTTATTAGCCGCCGCCCTCAGCTCATGACGCAGTATCTTACCCACCGTGGATTTGGGCAGCTCAGCTATAAATTCAATATGACGCGGGCATTTATAACCGGCTAGATTGTCTTTGCACAGCGCTTTGATCTCGCTCTCATCTAAACTGTTATCCGCCTTGACGATATAGGCTTTGACCGACTGACCTTGTAGTTCATCGTCGACGCCGACCACCGAGCATTCTGCTACTTTTGGATGGGTTTCAATAACGTTTTCTACTTCATTCGGATAAACGTTAAAGCCGCTGACAATCAGCATGTCTTTTTTGCGGTCATATATCTTGATATAACCCTGCTCATCCATAGAGGCGATATCGCCGGTTTTTAGGTAGCCGTCAGCGGTGAAGAATTTGGCGTTATCGATGTTATGATAGTTTTTAATAACGTTATCACCTTTGATGCACATCTCGCCAATCTCGCCCAATGCAAGCGCTTCGCCGTCATCATCGCGGATGCTGATATCTATGCCCGGGAGCGGTAAACCAACATTGCCGCTATACTGCGCGCTATCAAAGCGATTGGCCGTCCCTACTCCAATGGTCTCAGACATACCCCAGCCCTCAACGATAGGCAACCCTGTGGTCTCAATCCAGCGCTTCGCGGTCTCAGGGGTGGCCGCCATACCGCCGACTGCGGTCAGCTTAGTATCTGAAAAATCCACCTTTTTAAAGTCAGGATGCATCAGTAGCGCTTGGAACAAAGTATTGACGGCAGGGAAAATATGAAAAGGCTGCTTGGCTAGTATTTTAACCAAGCTTGCGATATCACGTGGATTAGTCACCAAAGTGAAGTGCTGACCGACGCTTACTCCTACTATCGAGCAAGTAAAAGCATAGATATGATAAAGTGGCAGCGCAATGATAGTATTGACTTGGGTGCCCTCAGGTATATCATCATAAATAGGCTGGAACCACTCGGCCATTTTATAAGTCCCCGCCATAAGGTTATGATTGGTAATCAAAATACCCTTGGCAACACCGGTCGTACCGCCTGTATATTGCAGCATCAACAAATCATCGCTATGCACCACAGGGCGTGAATAACTTATATTTTGCGCTTGCTTTAATAGCGCTTTAAAGCTAATAACTTTATAGCCATCGTTTGATTTTAGATGATAACTGGGAATGGCTTTTTTGACATGTTTGGTAGCGATATCGACTAAAGCCCCTTTTGCCGTACCAAGCATATCGCCAATTTTACTGATGACAATGGCTTTAACCGGGGTCTCTTCAACGATTTTTGCTAAGGTAGCACAAAACGGCTCTAGGATAAATAAAGCGGCGGCGTTTGAATCGACAAGTTGATGCTTAAGCTCGCGCGCGCTGTATAAAGGATTGATTAAAGTCAGCACCATGCCTGCCCGCACGGCTCCAATGACGATAGGCAGATACTGGTTGACATTGGGCATCATTACCGCAACGACTGCGCCCTTTGCCAGTCCTAGGCTTTGTAGCCAAGCGGCGATGTTTTGTGATATCTTATCGACCTTATCATAACTATAAGTGGCATCCATATTGGTAGAGAAAGCCTCTGTAGCGTATCTGCCAAACTTATCATCGAGCATATCAATAAGGGTTTTATGCGGCGGGGTGACCTCAGTGCTCACGTTTTCAGGGTAATTTTTTGTCCAAAATTTATCCATAATTTACCGTCCTTGGTATAGTTAAAGTAATTTAAAAACGATACCGTGACCCCACTCTCAACTATACTAAAATTATTGGCGTAGCTGGGTTTTTAACCCAGCATTTGGTTGTTGTATAGTTCTAAAGCTGGGCTAAAAGCACCAGCCTACAATAGTTCATAATAAGTTAAAAGTCAGGCATATCGTGACAAAAAAGTATCAGTTTCTAAGTATTAGTTTCTAGGGTATGGCCTCATGTCTCGATTTGTTGCCATCCCAATGTGGCGTCATGCTCGTCCTGATGCGCGAACAAGGGATGGGCTTTGGCCTCCGCTAAGCTTAGCACAGGGGTGACGCAAACATCTACTGACGCAAAGAGGTTTTGCCAATGCGTAAGATTTTGACTGGCGAATTTATCAGCAACGGTTTGCATAGCTTCTTGACTGTCTGGCGTGTGAGGCATGATACCAAGTTGCCAATGTACCTTTTTAAGCTCTGGTAGCTCTAATACTGCACACAGACCTTGCCAGAATTTTAGCTCCAAAGAGCCCACTGCTATATAACGATCGTCAGCCGTTTGATATAACCGATAACAAGGCAGGGCCCCGCCTAAAAAGTCTTGCTGCGGTGCAGGACTTTTACCTGCGAAGCTTGCAACTAGCTTACCTGTAACCTTAGGCATGATCATATGATTGTATAAACTGTGAGTCATACTGATTGCAATGTGACGACCTCTGCTAGTACGCTCGGCGGCGAACACAGCTGCAAGTATGGCAATCACCGCAGTATCACTACCACCTGCTAAGTCCGCAAACTGAATATTGGGCATGGCTTGCTCGCCCTCAGCGGTTCTTAACTGATCGAGCATCCCACTCATCGCCATAAAATTGATATCGTGACCGGCTTTATGTGCCCAGTCGTGATCTACGTTGCCATTCGTTAGTCCATAACCGGTAATCGAGACCATAACCAGCTTTGGATTAAGCGCGCGCAAGGTCTTAGCATCAAGTCCCATGCCAGCGAGCACACCAGGGCGAAAACTATCTAACATGACGTCAGCATTTTTAAGATGGGCTTTAATCGCCTCAATGCCTTTGGGGTCACGAAAATCATGTTTCTCTATAGTCTTACCGTGATTTAGAGCTGTAAACAAGTCTCCTACCGCTCTAGCAGGGTCGCCATTTTTAGGTTCAATCTTGATAATCTCAGCGCCCAAGTCAGCAAGCAGTCGCGTAGCAAAAGGTCCGGGCAGATTACGGGTCAAATCAACGACTCGTAACCCTTGTAAGCAATCAGCCATCGAGTCATGCATCAGAGAAGACCTCGCCTTTTTCTGCCATATCGAGCACGATTTTCGCCGGTTTAAAGCGCTCGCCATATTGTTCTGCTAGCTCATAACTACGCTCAATGAACTTATCCAAACCCATGGAGTTGATAAACTGCAAGGTGCCGCCCTGCTGCGGCGCAAACCCCCAGCCAAAGATAGAGCCGATATTGGTATCGGCAACAGAGCGCACCACGTTTTCCTCATAGCATTTGGCCGACTCATTGGCTTGGATAAACATCAAGCGGTCGATTAAATCCTGCTGCGGTGGCTGCTCAGCTTTTGGCGGGTACAAATCAATAAGCTTGGGCCATAGGTATTTATCACCGTCCTCGGGATACTCATAAAAGCCTTTGCCGTTCTTTTTGCCTTCGCGATTATACTTTTTGACCAGTGTTTTTAGGGTCTCATAAGAGGGGCGCACCACGACTGGTTTACCCTCGCTTTGCATATCGAGCTGTTGCTGCTCGCTGACATGTAAAGCCAAACTTAGTGACACCTCATCTTGCAGCGCCAGTGGCGGCATGGGCATACCGGTTTTTAGTCCAGCCACTTCGATGCTACGCGGATGTATGCCTTCGCCGAGCATGGCAATACCTTCGCTCACATAAGTACCAAATACGCGTGAGGTATAAAAACCGCGACTATCATTGACTACGATAGGCGTTTTACCGATTTGCACGACATAATCAAAAGCTTTGGCTAAAGTTTCGTCATCGGTTTGCTCGCCCATGATGATCTCAACCAAGGGCATTTTATCAACGGGTGAGAAAAAGTGCAGCCCGATAAACTGCTTGGGACGCGCGCTGGCTTTAGCAAGACCCGTTATCGGCAAGGTTGACGTGTTAGAAGCATAAACGGCGCTCTTAGGAATAATTGCTTCAGACTGCTCGGTACATTTCGCTTTAATCTCACGGTTCTCGAACACCGCTTCGATGACAAGGTCGCAATCAGCTAAGTCCTTATAAGAGGTTGTAGGCTGGATACGATTAAGCAACGCTTGCTTTTTGTCTTCACTCGAACGCTTACGACTAATGGCTTTATCCAAAATCTTAGCCGAGTAGCTTTTGCCTTTTTCAGCGCCTTCGATGTCAGTATCAAGTAGTACGACGTCTATACCCGCTTTAGCGCTGACATAAGCGATGCCTGATCCCATCATGCCCGCGCCTAAAACACCCACCTTTTTGGTGCGCGTGCGCTCAAAGCCATCAGGACGCGATTGACCTTTTTTAATGCTATTAAGCTGTGTCCACAAGGTATTGATCATATTTCTGGACTCGCTTGAGAGCACGCAAGCGGCAAAGTAGCGTGATTCAAGCTCAAGACCGGTGTCAATATCTACAATGCAGCCTTCAAATACACAGGACATAATATAAGTAATAGCCGGATAATTGCCGTGTGATTTCTGATTCGCCATGGCAGGCGCGATGGAGAACATTTGCACCACTTTGGGATGATTGCTGTCACCGCCGGGAATTTTAAAGCCTTTTTTGTCCCATGGCTGCTGAGCATCAGGATTGGCTTTTATCCACGCCTTAGCCTGCGCTAACATATCATCATTATCAGTAGCCGTCGCATCTATAAGACCGATATCTTTGGCTGCAGCCGGACGTAGCTCTTTACCTTGGGTCATGAGCTCAAGCGCGGTTTGGATGCCAATCAAGCGCGGCAAACGCTGAGTACCACCGCCGCCTGGAAGCAAGCCGAGTTTCACCTCCGGCAGTCCCAGTTTAGTTTTAGGTGAATCAATCGCTATACGATAATGACAGGCTAGAGCCAGCTCCAAGCCGCCGCCAAGCGCCGTTCCAGTCATAGCGGCGACTACAGGTTTGCCCGAGGTTTCAAGTTTACGTAAGCTGGCTTTTAACTCTTCGACTAAGTCAAAAACTTGTTCAGCAGTTTCAAGACTAGCTAATTGATCGATATCAGCGCCAACTACGAAAGTCTCTTTGCCGGAGGTTAAAATTAAACCTTTGGCGTTATCATCGCTGATAAAGCTATCAACCAAAGTAGCAAAAGATTCGGTAAAGCCATCGCCAATGACATTCATTTTGCGGCCGCTTTGGTCAATACTAACGGTAACGATGCCATCATTATCACGCTTAGCTGAGAAGTTTTCTAACTTATTAATAGTGCTTATACTGTCTTTATTGCTGTCTTGTGAATTATCCATGATCGTTTCCCTACATCATCCTTTAATTATCATTTTGCTTTCTATTTATAGTCAGTCCGAAATAAAATAGGTACGTTGATATTAACCTGTTACTGGGATGGATTTTGCGCAGCCTCTGTCAGCGTAGACACAGCACGCAAGTAAAGTTCATCCCAGTAACACTGTATCCGTTTTAAAGTGAATCGACTATATAAACGCTAAATAATTTATACCCGCTCAATAATAGTCGCAATGCCCATACCGCCGCCCACACATAAAGTAATCATGGCGGTTTTTAGATCGCGACGCTCTAGCTCATCAAGTACCGTAGTCATGAGCATTGCGCCAGTAGCGCCTAGCGGATGCCCCATAGCGATAGCGCCGCCATTGACATTGACGATATCAAGTGAGATGCCTAAATCATCAGCAGTATTTAGCGGTATCGCAGCAAAAGCTTCGTTAATCTCCCACAAATCAATATCCGCCGCTTGCATACCGGCCTTGACTAGGGCTTTTCGGCAAGCAGGAGTTGGTCCGGTGAGCATAATAGAAGGCTCTGAGCCGATAACCGCTGCCATAGTTAGCTTGGCACGCGGTTTGAGCCCCGCTTTTTTGCCCGCAGCAGCGCTACCGACTAGGCAGAGGGCAGCACCGTCAACGATACCTGATGAATTGCCCGCGTGATGGACATGATTGACTTTTTCGATAGTGGTATATCGATCTAATATCACGCTATCAAAGCCCATTTTACCAGACATAGCAAAAGAAGGATTAAGACCAGCTAAAGTCTCAACATCGGTATTAGGGCGAATGGTTTCGTCTTTATCGAGCAGTAGCATGCCGTTGATATCAGTCACTGGCACCACTGATTTATCATAATAGCCATTCTCCCAAGCAGTAGCGGCCCTTTGATGCGACTCGCTAGCGAACGCATCAACATCTTGGCGACTAAAGCCTTTGAGCGTCGCTATAGTATCCGCGCCAACCCCCTGCGGTACAAAATGCGTGGCTTCATTGACGCGCGGGTCCATGTACCACGCGCCGCCGTCCGAGCCCATTGGTACGCGGCTCATGCTCTCAACCCCGCCTGCGACGACCATCTCCTCCATACCTGACATGACTTTGGCGGCAGCAAGATTGATAGACTCCAGCCCTGAGGCGCAAAAGCGCGATAACGTCAAACCCGCTACGCTCTCAGCCCAGCCCGCATCAATAACCGCGATACGTGCAATATCCGAGCCTTGCTCGCCAATAGGCGTTACGCAGCCGAGAACCACATCATCGACTAGGCTGGTATCTAAATGGTGACGCTGCTGCATCGCTTTTAACAAGGTACGAGTCAGCCAAGTCGGCGACGCTTGATATAAGGAGCCGTCTTTTTTGCCTTTGCCGCGCGGAGTACGAATCGCATCATAAATATAAGCAGTCTCAGTCATAAAAATCCCTTTTTTCTTTTTTAAAAAATAATATAGTTTTTAATAAATAATAGTGATTGAGTTTGCATGTGGCTGGTAAAATTTTTCTTGCTTGCTGTGCCTTCGCAGACAGAGGCTGCAAAAAATTTCTACCAGCCACTCTATTTCCTTTTTCAATTAAAACCTACTATACCTCTTATAAAAAGCAGATTACATATAACGCGAGGCCAGCTCTTTCATAATCTCATTGGTGCCGCCGTAGATCTTTTGCACGCGCGCGTCAGCATACAATCGAGCAATCGGATACTCCATCATATAGCCATAACCGCCGAATAACTGCACGCACTCATCCATCACGATGCACTGCTTTTCGGTGACCCAGTATTTAATTAAGGCGGCGTGCTGTACGGTTAACTCCTTTTTGAGGAGTGCTTCGATAGCTGCGTCACACAGCGCGCTTGAGGCGATGTAGTGGGTATTACATTCAGCAAGTTTAAAACGGGTGTTTTGAAAGCTCCAGATAGAGGTGCCAAAGGCGGTGCGCTCTTTGGTATATTCAATGGTCAGATCCAGCGCTAATTTCATCGCCCCAATCCCAGCGATAGCTACGATGAGACGCTCTTGTGGCAACTCCTGCATCAACTGAGCAAAGCCTAAGCCTTCAACCGTGCCGAGTAGATTCGCTTGCGGCACGCGCATATTGTTAAAGAATAGCTCAGAGGTATCCTGCGCCGCCATACCTAGTTTTTTGAGCTTTTTACCACGCTCAAAGCCCGGCGCTTTGTCGGTCTCGACAACGATTAACGAGACGCCTTTTGCGCCAGCGCTACGATCGGTTTTACAGGCGACAATAATAAGGTTGGCCAGTTGGCCATTAGTGATGAATGTTTTTGAGCCGTTGATAATATAGTCATCACCGTCTTTGGTCGCGTAAGTTTTGATATTTTGTAGATCTGAGCCCGTACCCGGTTCCGTCATGGCGATAGCACCGATCAGCTCGCCGCTTGCCATCTTGGGTAGCCACTCTTGTTTTTGCGCTTCTGTACCGTGATGCAAAATATAAGGCGCAACAATACCCGAGTGCAAAAACCCACCAAAGCCTGATTGGTTGGCTTCCATTTGCGCATAGACCAGCGCCGTTTCATGGCGAAAATCACCGCCAGCGCCGCCGTACTCTTCTGGCATGGAGGCACATAAGAAACCCATCTGGCCCGCCTCTAACCACGCTTCACGATCAAGCATACCGCTGTCGCGCCACTTCTCGTCATGCTCGTCCCAGCTTTTGAACATCTTTAGCGCACTCTCGTGCAGCATCTCAATCTCTTCATCCATCCATGTCGGTTTAAAGCGTTCGATAGCCATTGATTCTTCCTTGATATAATTAAATAGTTTGACAGTAAAAAATATTATCGATTAAAAATCTATTAACTATAGTAATATAGATTACCCTAGTTAATAATATTTATAATATGTACCATACTTCTATAACTATAAATCTATGATAAAAGTTATAAAACCCATACTAGGAGATTAAAATAGCCTTGGCAATAACTTAATAAACAATGGTAATTTTAATTACTGTTTATCAAACACCTTAGCGTCATAAATAATAATCACCATTAATATCAAATAGTGACAATACAATGAACCACTCTATTTCGTCTCAGCCCCTCTCCTCCCAGCCTTTAGCCCCTCTATCTACTATGCGTCCTGCTACGCTAGACAAGATTGAAAAAGCAGTGCGCAAACTATTTGCAGGGTTTGATGCTAATGAGGTGACCATGGCGCAGATTGCTAAAACGGCCAATGTCTCCCTACAAACGCTGTATAAATACTTTGGCGACAAACAAACGCTGTTTTATACCATTATGGATCGCGTGCTAGGACGCTTGGCGGCGCGGATGATGGATCATCTGCAAGGTATCGATAGCGTTGAGGAGCGTCTGCGCAAAACCTTATGGGTCTGCTTTGATTTTGTAGATTCGCATCCTGACGCGGTTATGGTGCTATCCTCAATATCACTATCGCGCTTTCGTAATATTGCTATTTATGAAAATGAGGAGCTGATCGGTGCTTTTTTGAATGTCTTAGAGGATGGACAACAGCGCGGGGTACTTGACGATACGGTGCCGCTTTACATCCTGTTTGATGTGTTTATGGGCTTTGTCAGCCGGTTAGGAGTAATGCATATTATGCGCCAAACCCAAAAGCCGATAAATGCAGATTTCGATGAGCTATTTGCTATTTTATGGCGAGCGATGGCAAGACCTTAATAGCGCTAATTGGTTTAGATTTAGCCAGTTAAAGTTATTACTTGATAAACTGACAGATTACTCTTATTAAAGCTATAGCGACTTATTGCATAAAGAGAGTTAAAACCATGACGTCATCTACTACTTCAGCTAAAACAGCAGCCACCAAAATATTCGATGTGATCGTAATCGGCGGTGGTCAAGCGGGCTTAGCGGTAGGTTACTATTTGAGACGCGCGAAGGTCGACTTTATTATCCTAGATAATCAGGAGCGAAGTGGCGGCGCGTGGCAGCATTTTTGGCCGTCATTACAGCTTTTCTCGCCTGCTTGGATGAGCTCCTTGCCGGGGAGAATGATGCCAAAGTCCAAAGAAAGTATGACCCCGCATCGAGATGAGGTGCTTTACTATTTTGCCGATTATGAGCAGCACTATAAGCTGCCTGTTTATCGTCCATATAAGGTGCAAAGCGTTGAGCGCGATGAGGACAATGACTGCCTGCGCGTTAGTGATGATCGCTACACTTGGCTGGCTAAAGCAGTAGTGAGCGCTACGGGCGCGTGGAGCAACGAATATATTCCAGATATGGCAGGGCGACAAGATTATCTCGGTGATCAGCACCATTCTGCTTATTATAAAGGTCCTGAATCCTACCAAGATAAGCGCGTGTTGGTGGTTGGCGGCGGTAATTCGGGAGCGCAGATTTTTGCTGAATTGGTGCCAGTTGCCGATGCCAGCTGGGTGACACGTAAGCCGCCAAAGTTTTTACCCGATGATGTTGATGGTCGTGCTTTATTTGAAAGAGCTACGGCGCGTATTAGGGGCAATAAAAACATCGATAACAGTAACAATGCCGCACCTGTTGAGGGCAATATCGTTATGATGCCAGCCATCAAAAAAGTACGTGATAAAGGGTTATTAAAAACGCGGCCGATGTTTACGCGCTTGACCAAGCATGGCGTCGTCTGGCCCGATGGCCGTGAGGAGCCAATAGACGCTATTATTTGGTGTACTGGCTTTGAGCCTGAGCTTAAACATTTAGCGCCTTTAGGGGTCATAGAAAAGGACGGCACTATACTAAACGAGCAAGGACAAGCTATCAAAGAGCCACGGCTGTGGGTGTTTGGCTATGGCAATTGGGCAAGTCCAGCTTCCGCGACTATCATAGGCGCTGGACGTAGCGCGCGAGAAAACATGCCAGCTTTGCTAGAGTTTTTACGTGCCGAGACTAAAGATGAGGTAAAAAAAGCCACACTGTAAAGTATGGCTTAAGTGGCAACATATAAGATAGCTTTAGTTAAGTCACTGTAAAATCAGTACAGTGTAGTGCTGCTGGAATTAAAACCACTTACTCTCGTAGCTCAATCACCTCACCGACTGCTTGCTCGCTAATCTCGTTAGCGCTAAAAGGCAGACGAATCCAGTTTTTATCCGAATAGCGGCGTGTTTGATCACGGTGATAAGGACGCGTGCTATCAGCAGACTGCGAGTAAGCAAGCAAAGCCTCTGCTATAGGGCCATTATTATCAAAAGTAACGGTTTGCATATAAGTGGGGCCATTATTGATAATATACTCCCCATCATCATTAGGGCCAGGTCCTCTTGCCACGTTAAAGATACCTTCGCGGCCAAGCCCGCCGTGCATAGCAATGCGCTCATTGTTATTACCAGCATCAAGCACGTATTGAACGCTACCTAAAGGCGCATCAAGAGCGATATTTTTATCTTGAAAATAAGTAATAGCATCGCCTAACGCGGTTCGAGTGGTGGCATTGATAATTAAATCGCGAGGCGTATTAATAGGGTCGGCTTCATCAAAAGGCACATTGAACACGGTCATGGTAGCATCGTCAAAAGGAACGCGCTCCCAAAACTCTCTAAACACATGCGCGCCTTTACTGTCCACATTATCGCGGCGATCCCAATTACTCAAAACAGTACAAGCTTGGGTCGCATCGACGTTGCTACCACTAGAAACTGGTAACATCGGATTGGCTGTACAGTCAGCAAGCACATCGTCAAGCACCAATTCAGCGGCATAACTGCGGTTGCCATAAACCACCTCTTGTAAGTTATCTAAATCAAAGGTATTGCCGCCCAAATCATCTGAATTATCAAGTCGATCAAATATTTGGATAAAGGCCATGCGCGTACGCAAAGACAATGGCACAGCCTCAGGGCTATCCGTTCCCGGAAATGGCGTTAGACGCCGACTTAGTAGCGGTGAGAATCCTGTTAAGCGCTGCTCAAGGTTACTTAGCCAATAGCTATCGTTGGAGTTGAGCGCATAATCATCACGAATCAAGTAAGGCAAGTTGGAGCCGCCGAAGATGCCCATTTGCGGTGAATCATCGTCATTACCCCATTCACAATCAGCGGTAGCGCCATTTAATGCCGGGACGCCTTGAGCGATTAATGCGCCAAGGAACGGGCCAGCATTGGCACTACAATCATTAAGCTTCTCTGCTGTGACGTGAGGCACGGTTGAGATATCAGCATAAAGCGCCTTACCATAACGATCGGTGGCGATGGTATTGACAAAGCCAAGCCCGAGCGTGTCCTGCATTCTATCTACTAAATCCTCTACACTGCTGGCTTTATTCATACTGCGCCATTGGTTCAGTGCGCGCGGATTTTCAGACGCCGCATCGCGAATGGTATAGGCCAGATTATTAGCGCCCCAAGCCGGCAGCGCCTCATTAACAAAGTTGGCGGCAAGCATAGGACCGAAATGTGACAGATAGATAGGTTGAACTAACGTCTGATCATCTGGCAGCTGAATAGTGACATCGACCGCTTCGATATCGCGCTGCTCAAAGACACCGTCGCTATTTTCAAAGTTATACTTCATTGGATCGCCGTTGACCAAATTCAGCTGATAAAAAGTGAAGCGCTTAGCGGTAGAGACCGTATGACTCCAAGCGACGTCTTTATTAAAGCCAATGTTTGGAAATGGCTGACCTTGCTGGCCGGCGCCCATCACATCAAGCTCGCCTGGCATAGTCAGATGAAACTCATAAAAGCGCTGCACGCCGTTCCATGGCTCGTGAGGATTACCGTATAAGATACCGCTGCTGGTGCCTGTTACTTCGCTGCCTAGCGCATAAGCGTTACTACCGCCC
Organism: Psychrobacter sp. M4; assembly: GCF_055699795.1. Taxonomy (NCBI): domain Bacteria; kingdom Pseudomonadati; phylum Pseudomonadota; class Gammaproteobacteria; order Moraxellales; family Moraxellaceae; genus Psychrobacter; species Psychrobacter sp. M4. Next base: position 2,106,583 of record NZ_CM146740.1, read on the forward strand.
TCCAGCACGTTTATAGTGTCCATATCAAAATCAGATTCTGCTTCTGAATCTGACTCTAAGCCTGCCTCTGGTTCAACTGTAACCATTCTACTGCTGCCCATTACCCCGTTTTGGGCCGGAGGCGCAGCAGCAGCAATGGGAGCGACAAAGTTGGATAAGCCGCCGCGCAGATTAGCCTTACCATAAACGGCTAATAGATCATCAATATCAATCTCGCGCACCCAGTCCATGCCAGCACAGTCAGGATCGATATTGTCGACTCCGGTATCACGCAAATAGCGGCTATATCCTGCAGCGTAGCCTGTGACCGCATCAATAACTTCTTCATCTTGCGCGGCTAAAAAGTTAGCGCGGCGCTCAGGAGAGTTGTACCAAGTATAAAAAACATCACTAGCAACATCGCCACTCTCGCCTAAGTACAGCATACTTTGACCACTGGCGACTACGATCTCGCGTGCCAGCGAGCAGATATTATCCTCAGCAAAAGCATAACCCACACCGTAGCCGAGACCTTTATAGTCATCTGCGGTGATGTGCGGTATGCCAAACTGGGTACGCTGAATGTCAGCTGAATAGGTCGCCGCAGGAGTGACCGGTTCGATACGGGTAAAACTATCATCGCTGTCTGAGCAGCTGGATAATGCAAAGGAGACGGCTATCGCCAGTAGCGTCAAGGTAGGCGTACGGTAATGAAGAACATGCATACTCATAATAGTTACCATCCATGGTTAATTGGTCTTATCTAAAGCTGCAACATCGTTGTCGTTACCGCTTTAAATCGTCAATAAATTCCTTTTATTACCAATGCTTAAGCAGCATCTTTATTCATCATATAATAGTATTTGTTCTCTTTACTAGTAAATTAATGAATTTCTTTAGCATAAGTTAACTGTAATCTAGTTAGATGACTAAAATGATTGTTAGAATTTTGACTGTAGGTGGTCATACAAGGTTTTAACAAACAAAAACTCCCCATAAATTCTAGTAACTTATGGGGAGTTTTTGTTTTATAAAGGACAGCTTGATACTTGCTAACGCGCTATTTATTTGACTTAAAACTTATCAACTTTTATCAAATATCAAGCTGTGACATCTATACTTTTTACTGGCTGATACGCTGACCTTGATTTTGCGGCAAGCTTTGATTTTGGTTTATGTGTTGACCTTGATCCTGATATTTACCTTTTCTCATCTCTTTGCCATGGCTTTTTCGCTTGGCTTGTCTCTCGACTTTTAATCTTGCCAACTCGTTACGCTGCTCAGCGGTCAATACCTGCATTATTGCTTCACGTTTTTGCATGCGATCGCCGCTATTGTTTTGTTTAATGGCTTGTATTTGCGCTTGTTGCGCGGCAGTTAGATTCAACTGAGCAAATGGACCGCGCATACGGCCGTCTTTCATACTACCTTTATGCATCTTGCCTTGGTACTGCTTTTGCATTTGGGTCGTTGGCGGCTGTGTATCGGTATTGGCGCCCACACTGGTACAAGCGGTTACGGCAAACACACTTGAGAGGGCAAGAATTGAACTCGTTAATAGTTTTTTCATGGTGTTACTCTTTATCTGATTGAAGGGATATTAAAAGAATGAAGCGTTATTTTATCTTGCAAGTAGCTTATTTTTACCCTATAGGCAACGGTTATTAAGCGCCTGTGCCTAGCATACTTGCTGTTGATAGGACTTATCTTACGCCAGACAAAGGTTGCAAACCTTTATGAAGTATTAAGAAAAGTAACGTTTATAGCGCATCGATAGGGGTTTACTTGATAATATGTCTAGCAAATGATGGCGGTAAAAGGATATAGCTATGCCAAAGATACTATTAGGTGACGACGACGAAGAGCTGACCGGGCTGCTACAAGAATATCTCGGCAATCACGACGTTGAATGCGACTGCGTCCACGACGGCGAGGCGGTCATTGAGCGGTTAAAAGCGATGAATAATGAGTCAGCTTATGATTTATTGGTGCTCGATATCATGATGCCTAAAATGGACGGCTTAAGTGTGCTGCGGCAACTGCCTAGTATCAGTAAAATACCGGTTATTATGCTTACGGCAAAAGGTGATGAGATCGACCGTATTATTGGCCTAGAGCTTGGCGCGGATGATTATATTACCAAGCCTTGCAATCCGCGCGAGCTGCTCGCGCGCATCAACGCGGTGATTAAACGTACCCAAAATATAGCCCTGCATTTATCGGCTTCAGAAGCCATCACTACCCTGCCTGAGAGTCGACTCCATCTTGATCAAACCCAGCGTTTGTGCCAAATAGACGGTGTCGAGCTGCAAGTCACCGGCACCGAGTTTGACTTACTGCTTGAGCTATTAAAACACAAAGGTGAGGTGGTCAATAAAGAGCAGTTATCCCAAAACGTTTTGCAGCGGGAATTACAGCCTTTTGATCGCAGTCTTGATGTGCATGTCTCACGTCTACGCAAAAAACTCCAACCTTTTCATAGTGAGCCAATAAAAGCGGTGCGCGGTAAAGGCTATCAGCTGGTTTTATAAAGCGTTTAAACAACTTGAATCACGTCTTATAGTTGATACTAAATTGAATGAACGCACTAGATTATAACGCGAGACTGGAACAAATGTTGCGCAGCCTCTGTCAGCGTAGACACAGCACGCAAGTAAAATTTGTTCCAGTCTCACTGTATCTCTTTTATATTGACCTGATTATATCAACAAAAGAGTTAAGATGAAAAAACCTCTATTCGAACAGCGTCTGACCCTATTTTGGCGGCTGTTTTTAAGCCTGATATTGACGATTTTGTTTACCGCCGTCTCCTCGGTACTGGTTGAGCGCTGGTTAAATGAGCGAGAGCTAAATGCGCGGATGGCAGCGCAAATTGAACGTCTATCCAACAAGCGGGAGCAATTGGTCGTCGCCTTAGAAAAAGGCGACTTATCCACTGTCAGGCAGCTATACGAGCAAGATCGCCGCTTTATGACGCAGATCACCATCTATGATGAGCAAGGCGCTATTCTTTTCCCCCGCTACGGCCGTATGCAGCGGCACAGACAGCGCGCGCAAGTCTTGATGCAACCTAAATCTATACTCAGTGATGTTGATGGCAATACTAATCGCAACCCTGACATTAGCAACGCTAGCGTCGATAGCGATAATCGCCCTGAGATGGCAGATATCCTAGTTACCTTGCCAGAGGGGCAAACGCTGACTTTACAAACCCATCCGCAGCTGCGTTTTGCTGAGGTGGTAGAATTGCAACGCGGCAATGTTATCGTGCGCCTGATCTTAATTATTTTGTTTAGCATCTTGGTTTGCTTTTGGCTCAGTCGCACCATGATTCGGCGCATTCGTCAGGTGCAAAATACAGTGCGGCAAATGATTGAGGGGAATTATCAAACGGGCGCCGATATCAGTAAGCTGGGTTCTGATGAGCTGGGACTACTGGCAAAAGACGTGGCGCAATTGTCCACGCGCCTTGTCGATAGTGAACTTGCGCGCAAACAGATGTTAAGCGACATCTCCCATGAGCTGCGCTCGCCGCTGGCGCGTCTTGAGGTGGCGACCGAGCTGACCCGCGACTTTGCCCCGCAGGCTGAGCGCTATCTAGACCGTATCGATAAAGAGTCTAAGCGTATGAATGAGCTGACCCAGCAAATCATTCATATTCAGTCCTTGCAAATGCAGCAGTACACCACTGATGATTCAGAAAAACAGCGTGTCAATATGGCGCAAATTATCAGCGAGATTGAACAAGATGTCTGTTTTGAGTTTCAAAATAAAAACGTACACTGGCAGTGGCAAGCGCCTACGGATAAAGAAACTTGGACCGTTCTTGGCAATCAAGAGCAGCTGCACAGTGCGCTTGAGAACGTTATTCGTAACGCCTTTATCCATACGCCTGCAAACTCACAGGTGACAGTCAGTATGGTCAAAACCAAAACCCCTACCGGTCGGCAAGCGCTACAAATTAGTATCTTAGATGAGGGCAGCGGCGTAGCTGAGGCGGATTTGCAGCGCATCTTTCAACCCTTTGTACGTCTTGATGTCGCACGCCAGCGCCAAACAGGAGGTTATGGTTTAGGACTGGCTATTGCCCATGCGGTAGTGCTGGCGCATCAGGGTCAAATTCATGCCTATAATCGAGAAGACGGCATTCAAGGTCTAGTGATACAGATTGTTTTGCCTATCTTATAACCAATCTGTTACCCTCTTTTATAACTCAATTCGTTAGTATAGCTGGTAGTATAGAATAATAAATCCTGCTATCTAAACAAAGTCATTTTATAAGCGTCATTACTCTAAAACCTCGATTAGGTGCAGCTATACGCCTTCAAGCACTCATTATCATCGCATTATTATTACATTGTCATCACCTTGTTATCAGCGCAACTATTACTCTACCTATAACTTTTCAAACAGATAGACTCATTGGCGCTTTAGTTAGATATAATCTCTGCCCGACTGGGTTTTTCGGATATTTTATGAATAAAAAAATAATACTAATAATTGCTGTAATAGCCTTAATCATCAGTTTTTTTTACTTTGATTTGAACGACTTATTGACCCTTGAAGGCTTAAAAGGCTCGATGGCCCAGTTTGATGAGTATAAGGCCGAGTCGCCGCTATTAGTAATTGGTGGTTTTTTCTTAATTTACGTCTTAGTTACCGCGTTATCCCTACCCGGTGCGGCGATTTTAACCTTGGCGGCCGGGGCGTTGTTTGGCTTGGTGCAAGGTTTGCTAATTGCCTCGTTTGCCTCCAGTATTGGTGCGACGCTAGCGTTTTTGACCTCGCGCTATTTGCTCAGAGATACCATCAAACAGCGTTTCCCTGAGCGTCTTGAATCGATTGATAAAGGGGTAAAAAAAGAAGGCGCGTTTTATTTATTTACCTTGCGATTGGTACCGCTATTTCCCTTTTTTATCATTAATCTCTTGATGGGCCTGACCGCGATTAAGACGTGGACATTTTACTGGGTCAGCCAAGTCGGTATGCTCGCTGGCACCTTTGTCTACGTCAATGCTGGTACCCAGCTGGCGCAAATCGATAGCTTGTCAGGGATTTTATCTTTTGATTTGATTGTCTCTTTTGCTCTGCTAGGATTTTTCCCATTAATAGCCAAATGGATTTTAAATATGTTTAAAAAACGCCGCGTCTATAAAAACTACACTAAACCCAAAAAATTCGACCGTAATATGATTGTTATCGGTGCGGGCGCTGGCGGCTTAGTCACCAGCTATATCGCCGCCACGGTAAAAGCCAAAGTGACGCTAATCGAAGCCGGAGAAATGGGCGGCGACTGCCTAAACTACGGCTGCGTGCCTAGTAAGGCCTTGATTAAAAGCGCCAAAGTCGCCGAGCATATGCGCCATGCTAAGCGCTACGGCCTTGATAACACCGAGCCACAATTTGACTTTAACAACGTTATGACCCGAATCCATAAAATCATCGCTGACATTGCCCCAAACGATAGCGTCGAGCGCTACACCAATCTAGGCGTTGAGGTATTAAAAGGTTATGCCAAGATTATTGACCCATGGACGGTGGAGGTGGCATTGAACGATGGCGGCGTGCAGAGGCTCACCACACGTACCATTGTCCTTGCTACCGGCGCGCGTCCGGTGGTTCCAGACTTACCGGGACTTGAAGAGACGGGTTACGTGACCAACGATACTATGTGGGAGAAGTTCGCCCAACTTGAGGCGTTGCCCCAAAAAATGGTAGTGCTCGGCGGCGGCCCTATCGGTACCGAATTGGCGCAGGCCTTTGCTCGTTTAGGCTCGAATGTGACTCAGATTGAACGCGGCGCGCGACTGATAAAAAGAGAGGATATCGAGGTTTCAGAATTTGCTGAGCAAGTGCTAACCGAGAGCGGCGTCAATATTTTAACCTCCCACCAAGCCATACGCTGTGAAGTTCGTGCAGGTAAAAATTATCTCATTGTTGAACCCATAAATCATGCAGACGCGCAAGATAAGCAAAGCAAACAGGGAGATAAACAGCAAGAAATCGCTATCGAATACGACGAGCTGATTTGCGCGGTTGGCCGTAACGCGCGCCTTGAAGGTTATGGTCTGGAAGATTTGGGTATTGACACCAAAAACAAAACCATCGATACCGATGACTATCTAGAAACCCTCTACCCCAATATTTATGCCGCAGGCGATGTAGTTGGCCCTTACCAGTTTACTCATGTAGCCTCCCATCAGGCTTGGTATGCAGCGGTCAACGCGCTGTTTGGCCATTTAAAGAAATTCAAAGTCGATTACCGCGTCATTCCATGGACGACTTTTATTGATCCAGAGATTGCGCGCGTGGGGTTAAATGAGCAAGACGCTATCGCTAAAGGCATTGATTTTGAAGTGACCCGCTACGACTTTAAAGACTTAGACCGCGCAGTGACGGAAAGCGCCAACTATGGTTTTATTAAAGTCATCACCCCAAAAGGCAAAGATAAAATACTTGGCGTTACCATCGTTGCCGAAAATGCTGGGGAGTTTATGAGCGAATTTATCCTTGCCATGAAACACGGTTTAGGGCTTAATAAAATCCTTGGCACCATCCATATGTATCCAACGTGGGCGGAGGGTAATAAATACGCTGCGGGCGACTGGAAACGCAATCACGCGCCTGAGAAGCTGTTGGAATGGGTGGAAAAATATCATACGTGGCGTCGGGGTTAATAATTATAAGTTTAAAAAATTTAGTTAATACAAACAATCCTTATCATTAATAAATTCAACGATAATAAACTTAATTTGGCGTAGGCTGGGTTTTTAACCCAGCATTATAACTTTGCAGAATTTCATGAGAACTCTATTTAAATACCCTGCTCTTAACTTAATATGAATCATCGTAGGTTGATGTGGAGCTTGCGATACCCAATAATTTGAGCTTTAAATACATAATAAAATTGTGTTTTCAGTCAAGCATTGAACCATTTGTAAAGTCGCTGCTGGGTTAAAAACCCAGCCTACAACAGCTTGAAATCTATAGCTATAACGGAAACTTAAATGCACGTCATAAAGCTTATACCCACGCTAAAAACCCTAACCCGCTATAGCAGCTACGCCATAGCGCTTGGACTTTGCGCAGGTATTTCAGCCAGTACTGCATCTACACTTGAAGTAACCGATGCTAAAGATCAATCCTATACGCCGCAGTGGCAACAGATAGAAAGCTTGGGCAAAAACCAAGACGTCTACTTCCATGCTTGGGGCGGCGACCCGCAAATTAACGCCTACCTTCAGTGGGCCGCTAGTGAGGTCGATGACAAATACAATATCAATCTGGTCCACGTTAAACTCAGCGATACCAGCGAAGCGGTCAGTCGCGTCCTCGCTGAAAAATCCGCCAATAATAACAACCAAGGTAGCGTTGATTTGATTTGGATTAATGGGGCCAACTTTGCCACCATGAGTGAAAACTCACTACTACTCAAAGACTGGGCAAGTAACCTGCCTAACTTTGCCCTCACCGATCCTGAAAATAATCCAGCGGTTACCCTTGATTTTGGCATTCCTACCGAAGGCATGGAAGCGCCTTGGGGACAGGCATCACTGACCTTTTATTATGATAGCTTAGCACTTGAGAATCCGCCCCAAACCTTAAATGAGCTAGCAAACTGGACAAAGGATAACCCCGGGCGCTTTAGCTATCCAAAGCCGCCAGACTTTTTGGGTATGAGCTTTTTAAAGTACGCTTTAGTGATGCTACATAGACAAAACGATGCGGCAAACGGCACTAATATCAGCGCCCAGCTGAACGAGCCTGCGACCAAGCAAAATACCGCGCAAGTTTTAGATCCGCTATGGGACTTCTTAGATGAGCTGCACCCCAGCCTTTGGCGCGGCGGCAAACAGTTTTTGCAAAGCGGGGCGCAAATGCGCCGTTTGGTTGATGATACTGAGCTGAGCCTTGCTTTTACTTTTTCAGGCCCTGAGGTGCCAGCAGCGGTGCAGCGTTATGACTTACCGCCCAGTATTCGCAGCTACGCGATGCATGATGGCAGCTTGAGTAATACCCATTTTGTCGCTATTCCCTATAACGCTAGTCACCCCAAGGCGGCGCAGTTAGTGGCAAACTTTTTACTCAGCCCCGAGGCCCAAGCACGAAAGCAGGAGCCATCGATTTGGGGTGACAAAACCGTCCTTGTGCAGTCGATGCTTACCCCCGAGCAGCAAGCGCTATTTAAAACCAATAAACCGCACCCAAGCGCCCTGCCTTTTGATGCGATTCAACGCACGGTCAGCGAGCCGCATCCGAGCTGGGTCGATGCCATTATGCAAGGTTGGCAGGCGCGCTATGGGGTTAGCGAATGAGTCAAACTAGCGGCGATGATAAAACCCCTAAAAAAAATAGCAGCACTGTAACGACTAAAGCTGATACCCAAACCAGTGCTACGGCAATTCCTTATAAAAGGGATTTGTTTACGCAGCTAACCACGCTGAGCCCGAAGTTTTTATTACTGCTACTGATATTGCCCGTACTCGGTGGTCTGATAAGTGTGCTCCTGCCCGCCTTTGGCTGGATACCAGCTATTGGACAAACGACGATTGGCCTACAAGGCTTTGAGGCGCTGTGGCAAACGCCCGGTCTTATGCAAATGGTTGCCTTAAGCACTGCTACCGGACTTATCAGCACCTTGCTCGCTTTTATACTGGCACTGATGATATTGGCGGCGTTTTTTAATAGCGCCTGGCTGACCCGTATCGAGCGTTTACTGAGCCCTATTTTGGTCATTCCGCACGCGGCAGCGGCGATTGCGGTAGGTTTTTTGATTGCGCCCTCGGGTATGGTGGCGCGGCTGATATCGCCGTGGCTTAGCGGTTGGGAGCTGGCGCCGCAAGGCATATTGCCGCACGACCCTTATGGCATCAGTATTATTTTGGGACTGGTGCTAAAAGAGCTACCGTTTTTATTACTTATGGCACTGGGCATCCTTGCGCAGCCGGAGCTGGGTAAAAAGCTACGCCAGCAGTATAAAGTCGCGCTGAATTTAGGTTATTATCCCATCACTGCCTTTTTTAAAGCGGTGTTTCCTCTTCTTTATCCGCTATTGCGTCTGCCTATCTTGGCGGTACTCGCTTATGCTAGCGCCAGTGTGGAGATGCCGCTAATATTGGGGCCAAACACCCCGCCTACCCTTGCCGTCACTATCATGCAGTGGTTTAATGATATCGATTTAAACTTGCGTATCAAGGCCTCGGCCGGCGCGGTATTACAACTATTATTAACCGGCGCTTTAATTGCATTATGGCTGGGTGGCGAAAAAGCTATCAAAGCATTCTTTACAGACTCATTGACCAATGGTAAACGTCAATATCTTGACAGCGTTTGGCAAAAAGTCACCGTTGCTCTAACGACTTTTATCATAGGCTTTATAGCACTCGCGTTGATTGGTCTCGTTCTTTGGTCAGTAGCTGGTTATTGGCGCTTCCCCGCTGCACTGCCCGAGCAGCTGGTATTACTCCATTTTCAAAGCGCCTTTAGCCAAATGAGCACGCCGTTATTTAATACCATCGCGCTGGGTGTTGTCTCTACCTTCGTTGCGATTATACTAACTTTGCTGTGTTTGGAAGCGGAGCAATTAAGCCATAAATCTATTTCAAACTTCACCAGTTTTATTATTTACCTGCCGCTTTTGGTGCCTAGCATCGCCTTTTTATTTGGCCTTGTCTGGTTGCAACAATGGGTCAATAATCAAGCAGCTTTCTTTAACGTAGCCTTTACTCATTTGTTATTTGTACTGCCCTATGTATTCTTGTCACTTGCCAGCAGTTATCGGCGTTTAGATGGGCGCTTTGCCAATGTCGCTGCCAGCCTTGGAGCGCCACCTTTGAAAGTATTTTTACAAGTGAAATTACCACAGCTTTTTGCACCGATTTTGATTGCCATCGCTTTAGGATTGGCGGTAAGCTTTGGGCAATACCTGCCGACCTTACTAGCGGGCGGCGGGCGTATTGCTACCATCACTACCGAAGCGGTCACCTTGGCGAATGGTGCCAGCCGCCGGACCAGTGCCGTCTACGCCCTGATTCAAATGGCAATGCCACTGGTTGGATTTATACTGGCATGGATGCTACCAAAGTACTTTTTTCGCAGTGGTAGGCGTTAAGATTCTGGTGATAGAAATTTTAGGCTATTATCAGGTTATAGCTTTAAAAGTATTGCGTAGGCTGGATTAAAAACCTAGCCTACAACTACAAATCTAAATAACTTCAAAAATAGTTCAATTATTAAAAAGAAAAAAAGGGTTCTCAATGCCATCATCTCTACAGATAAAAGATTTACAGCTTTATCGGCAAGGTGAGCTTTTGCTTAGGCTAAATGCGGAAGTTAATGGCGGTGAGATATTAACCATCATGGGCCCATCTGGTAGCGGTAAATCAAGTTTGCTAAACTGGATTACCGGTACGTTATCTAATGACTTTAGCGCCACGGGCGAAGTCTGGTTAAATGCTCAAAACGTCAGCCACTTGCCCACGCATCTACGTCAAATCGGCGTACTCTATCAAGATGCGCTACTGTTTTCACACTTATCGGTGGCAGGTAACATTGCTTTTGCGATGCCCAAAGAAAATAGACAGAACCATACAAAGAGCAGTAAAAAGCAGCGTCTGGAGAAAATAGAGCACGCCCTTGAGCAAGTCGGTTTGACTGGTATGGCAAAGCGTCATCCCGATAATTTATCAGGTGGTCAGCAAGCGCGCGTGGCACTGCTGCGCACGCTATCAAGCGAGCCCAAAGCCATTTTACTTGACGAGCCTTTTAGTAAGCTTGATACCCAGCTGAGGATGGAGACACGCCAATTGGTGTTTGAGCAAATCCGTGACCATAAGCTGCCGGCTATTATGGTTACCCACGACCATAGTGATGCAGAAGCAGCAGAAGGTCAGGTTATACATTTAGGCGCAGCTGAAATAGAGCAAAACCATGCTAGATAAATACCTCACGCCTATTATCAAACCAATATTGACCCCGATAGCCGCTGCCCTACATAAACGCGGTATCACCGCTGACCAGTTATCCGTCTTTGGTTTTGCTATCGGCATGTTGGCCTTGCCACTGCTCGCTTTTGAGCTGTGGTCTGGTGCGCTTATTGCTATTGTGTGTAATCGTATTTTTGATGGGCTGGACGGGGCGCTGGCGCGTTACGCCAAGCAAAGCTCAAGCGCAGGCGGCTATTTGGACATTACCCTAGACTTTTTATTTTACGCCGCTGTACCGCTTGGCTTTATTTTGGCAAACCCTGAACAAAACGCTATCGCAGGGGCGTTACTACTAGCCGCTTTTATCGGCACGGGTTCTAGCTTTTTAGCCTTTGCCATCGCAGCAGAAAAGTTTCAGCTAGACAAACCGCAGTTTAAATATAAAAGTTTTTATTACCTAAATGGCCTCACCGAAGGTACTGAAACCATTGCACTGTTTATCGCCTTTTGTATTTGGCCACAGCATTTTGTACTGCTAGCAGGCATATTTGCCACTGCTTGCGCGATTACGATTTTTACTCGTATTTATGGCGGTTATCATACCCTTAAACAGCTTGAGGCCAATACTGCTAAAACCATTAATAGATAACTAATTAATAGATAACTAATAGCTAAGCTTCAAGCTAATCAATAACAGCTGTCATCTCAATCTCAATTAGCAAATCTGGCATGGCAAGAGACTGCACACCGAGCAGCGTATTGACAGGCGGTGTTGTATCACCATAAAAGTCACCAATAGCTTTGCCCACCACTTCTAAATTTGTTGGCTCTAAATCAACGATATATGTTCGCATGCGCACCACATTTGCAGGCGTTGCCCCCGCTTCTTTTAGTACAGTACGTAGGTTTTTGAAAACCTGCTCGGTCTGTTTAGCTAGATCATTTTTACCAACAGTATTACCCTCAGCGTCCCAAGCCAATTGCCCTGCACAATGAATCACTGTCTTGCCCTGAGCTTTGGTAGCATGAGAAAAGCCAAATTGCAAGCTGTCATACATAGTGCTTGGGTTAATAGTTTGGTGTGTCATGTTAGTTTCCTTTATCAATGATAGCATTTTATTAATTTATAAATTAAAATGAATACTAACAGATAATTCATTATCTATCATTCACTCTGATAAAGTGATATATCATATGAATATTAATTTCAACGATGTAGAAAAACTTATTAAAATTGCTGAGCGCGCTAATATCGATTCATTAGAAGTTGTTGATGGTAATAAGCGCATCGCTATTGTTTGTCAGTCTGCCATCAGTCAAAACGCTAGCTTACAAAATAACTCTCAAAGCTTTAAAGATAATATTACTCATCAAAATAACGCATCTTTAACTTCGCATTCAAACAGCATTAGTGATAATACTGCTCAAAGCCGCCTCTCGCAAAATGACATCTCAAATAACGATTCTTTAGACAGCTCTACCCATACAGATACTGAGAGCCATCAAATTACCGCCCTCATGCTCGGCACGTTTTATCGTCGCTCCGACCCTAGTGCCGATGTATTTGTAAGCGTTGGCGATAGCGTTGCAGCAGGCGATACTTTGTGTGTTATTGAAGCCATGAAAATCATGCACGAAGTCAAAGCCGATAGCGTAGGTACTATCAAAGAGATTTTGGTGGACGATGGCGATGTGGTTGAGTTTGATCAAGCGTTGTTTATGATTAGTGTTAGCTAAAGTAAGTATTAATTAAGTTATTAAAATACTTAAGCTATTAAATGGATTTTAGTTGCAAGGAAAGCTGCATGTTTAAAAAAATTCTTATTGCCAATCGTGGTGAAATTGCTCTACGTATTATTCGCGCCTGCAAACAGCTGGGCATCACCTCCGTCATCGTCTATTCCAAAGCTGATCAAGACTCCCTACCAGTCAAACTTGCTGATGAAAAAATCTGCATTGGCCCAGCCCTAGCTACCAAAAGCTATCTAAACCAAGAAGCAATTATCTCCGCTGCTAAAATCACTGGCGCTGAAGCTATTCACCCGGGCTATGGTTTTTTGGCAGAAAATGCCGCTTTTGCGGAGCGTGTCGCCCAAGCTGGATTAACTTTTATCGGTGCTACCTCAGACAACATAAGAAAAATGGGCGATAAGGTCGCAGCAAAAAAACAAATGCTAAAAGCTGGCGTCCCTTGTGTTCCCGGCTCTGATGGCGCTCTGCCAAGCGACGAAGAGGAAGTTCTGAAAATCGCCAGAGAAGTAGGTTATCCGGTCATTATTAAAGCAGCAAGCGGCGGCGGCGGGCGCGGTATGCGCGTGGTTGAAAATGAAGATAATTTGCTCGCAGCTATCTCAATGACCCAAGCCGAAGCTAAGACTAATTTTGGCGATCCTGTGGTTTATCTGGAGCGTTATCTACAAGCGCCGCGTCATATCGAGATCCAAGTCCTTGCTGATACCTATGGCAATACTATTCATCTAGGCGGGCGTGATTGCTCCATGCAGCGCCGTCATCAAAAGGTGATCGAAGAAGCCCCTGCTCCCGGTATTACCGCTGAGCAAAGAGAATATATCGGTAAAAACTGCGCGCTGGCTTGTCAAAAAATGAATTACGTGGGCGCAGGGACGTTTGAATTTTTATATGAGAATGGCGAGTTTTTCTTTATCGAGATGAATACTCGCATCCAAGTTGAGCATACCATTACTGAGCTGGTGACCGGTTTCGATATTGTGCAAGAGCAGATATTGGTTGCTGCAGGAGAAACGCTGAGCCGTACACAAGAAGACGTCAGAATTAAAGGGCATGCGTTTGAATGCCGGATCAATGCCGAAAACCCTTATACCTTTATGCCCAGCCCCGGACGTATTGACTACTGCCACCTGCCAGCGGGCTTTGGCGTTCGCGTCGATAGCCATATTGAATCAGGCTATACCGTACCGCCCTCTTACGACAGCTTGATCGCCAAAATCTGCGTCCACGCGCCAACGCGAGAGCAAGCTATTGATAAGATGCAAGCAGCATTAGCAGAAGCCACAATCGAAGGCATCGATACCAATATTGCCCTGCACCAAAAACTATTTGCTGACCCTGAATTTAATAAAGGCCAAGTGAGTATTCATTATTTATCGCAGTGGATAGCAGAGAATATTGATTAGTGAATAAAAAATTATTGAGCAAGATTATTAAACAAGGAATTGCGATCTATGGCTACTCAAGACGCAACCGTTACAGACAGTACCGCTAAAGATACAACAGCATTTGAGCCGCTGCAGTGGCAACTTTGTAGCGAAACCAATCTGGTATTATTTTTTCCCAAGCCGACCACGCTTGAGAAGCAGCAACAGTGTTGGGCGCTGGCAGATACGGTTCAGCAGATACCCGAGGTTAGCGAGGTGGTTATTGGAATGAATACGCTCAGCGTGTTTACCACCCCTTTGACTTATAAAGAGCTGCAAAATCTGCAACAAAAACTCACCGAATTAAGCATCAATACCGAGCAAAAACAAATACAAGGCAAACACGTCGAGATTCCGGTACATTATGGCGGCGAATTTGGTCCTGATCTAAAAGCTATGGCAGCTGAATTAGGTTTATCTATTGAAGAGGTCGTCGAGAAGCATACCGCCGCAACTTATACCGTTTACTTTATTGGTTTTCAGCCCGGCTTCCCCTACCTTGGCGGCTTGTCGGAAGCGCTTTACTTTCCAAGACATACCAATCCGCGTACCAAAGTTCCAGCAGGCTCAGTCGGTATTGGCGGTGAGCAAACCGGCATCTACCCTTTTGCCTCTCCAGGCGGTTGGCAGTTGTTGGGACAAACCGAGACCAAGTTATTTGATTTAGCCAAAGAATCGCCCACGCTATTAAATGCTGGCGATACGCTTAAATTTACTGCTATTGATATTTATGAGTGATGCATAAAGCGTAGCAAACGATAAATTAGAACAACAAATTGACGATAATAAATAGGCGGTAGTGATGAAAGTTTTAGCCTGCAATGCCCTTGCTAGTATTCAAGACCTCGGTAGGTTTGGCTATCGCAGTATGGGCGTGGGTAAGAATGGCGTGATGGATCGCTGGGCCTTTGAAGCGGGTAATGCTTTAATCAAAAATTCGTTAAATGAACCCACTTTAGAGATTACTTTAGGCAGTTTGACGCTGGAATTTACCGAGGACACTGCTTTTTGTATCACAGGCGCTATCTATGAAGCGTATTTAGATGATAAGCGTATCGCTTGCTACTGGCGCATCAATGCCAAAGCCGGACAAACCTTAAAACTAGTGCGTTCCCTAAAAGGCATGTATAGCTATCTTTGTGTCCATGGCGGCTTTGATGTTAAGCCAATTTTAAATTCTTCTAGCACCAATGACAAAGCAGATTTTGGCGGCTTTAAAGGTCGGATGATTCAAGAAAATGATACGATTAATATTAAAACATCTGCTCATCTGCCAGTGATAGGCGTTACTGCCCTACCCGATACTCGTATCATTCGAGTCGTCAAAAACAGCGAGTACGACTGCTTTACCTCAGACTCCCAGAAGTTGTTTTTTGAGCAAAGCTGGAAAATAGAAACCAGTAGTAACCGCATGGGTTACCGGTTTAAAGGCGAAAAGCCACTTGAGCTGGGCGCGCCGCTACAAATGAGCTCGCATGGCGTCGATATCGGTATGATTCAAGTACCACCGCAAGGACAACCTATCGTCCTAATGGCTGACGCGCAAACGACGGGCGGTTATCCCAAAATCGCCAGCGTAATCGACGCTGATATTGGACTGCTGGCGCAAATTCGCTACGGTAAGGAGTGTCAGTTTCAGCTGGTAACCATAGAAGATGCTTTAGAGCAGCGCCAACAAAGACAACGTTATATCGCACGAATCAAGGAGTACGCTCATGAAAATTGATCTAAATGCTGATGTCGCAGAAGGCTGCGGCCAAGACGACAAATTGCTCACCATAGTCAGCTCCGCCAATGTGAGCTGTGGTCTGCACGCCGGCTCTTATGCCGAGATGCTCGCTACCCTTAAGCTTGCGAAACAACACAATGTGCGCGTCGGCGCGCATCCAGGCCTTGATGACAAAGAAAACTTTGGCCGGGTTCAGCAAGACCTAGACGAGGATGGCTACCGCGCTTTAATAAGCTACCAGCTTGGTGCCACCAAAGCAGTATGCGATATGGTTGGCGTGGAGCTTGATTACGTCAAACCGCACGGCGCTCTTTATAACCAAGCCGCTGTTGATGCAGACTTGGCGGATATTGTGGTCAGTGAGATTAAACGCTTTGACCCAAGTCTCAAGATTATGGGCTTATCAGGCGGTCAGTTAGTCAAAGCCGCCAAAGCGCACAATATGCAAGTCATCTCTGAGGTATTCGCCGATAGAAACTACGAAAACGATGGCTCGCTGGTATCACGGACCAAAGACAACGCTTTGATCACTGATCCTAAAGAGGCCAGTCGTCATGCACTAGAGATGATTACCGAAGGGGTCGTGACCAGTGTTGACGGCAAAAAGGTGCCCGTCGAGGCGCAAAGTATTTGCCTGCATGGTGATAGTGAACATGCGGTTGCCTTCGCCAAAGACATCAAAGAGCAGCTCCAGCAGCAAGGTATCGAGATATCGGCGTAGCGGTCATATAATCACTATATAGTAAAAACCCTAAACAAGGACGTTTATGAGTACCTTAAAAAAACACAATACCGCCATTTTGGGCGCGGCCTTTTTGATGGCAACCTCAGCGGTAGGACCCGGGTTTTTAACCCAAACCGCTACCTTTACCGAAAGCTTGATGGCAAGCTTCGGTTTTGTCATTTTAATCTCTATTATTATGGATATTGGAGTACAGCTTAACGTTTGGCGTGTGGTTGCCGTCTCCAAGAAACGCGCGCAAGAGATTGCCAATTTAGTGTTTCCAGGTGTCGGCTATTTGCTGTCTTTTTTAATTATCGCCGGCGGTCTTGCCTTTAATATCGGTAACATTGGCGGCGCGGGACTGGGCATGGAGTCAGTGTTTAATATCTCCCCCATTACCGGCGCGCTCATCAGCGGAGTCATTGCGGTAGCTATCTTTTTAGGGCGAGAGACTGGGCCTATCATGGATAAATTTGCCCAGCTGATGGGCTTTATTCTGATCATATTAATTATCTACGTCGTCTTTAAATCCGACCCGCCATTAGCAGAAGCGGTCAGCAAAACCATCATGCCTGATAAAATTGATGCAGTTGCTATCGTCACTTTAGTCGGCGGTACGGTCGGTGGTTATATTACTTTCTCAGGCGCGCATCGCTTATTAGAAGCAGGCGTGAGCGGAGAGGAAAATCTTGATTCGGTCACTAGAAGCTCAGTCTCCGGTATTTTAATTGCCTCGGTTATTCGGGTGTTCTTGTTCCTTGCCGTCTTAGGTGTGGTCTCGAAAGGTATCGCTTTAGACCCCTCAAACCCCGCTATGTCACCTTTTCAATATATCTTAGGCAATGTCGGTAAAATTATCTTCGGCATCGTCATTTGGGCGGCCTCTGTAACTTCTGTCATTGGTGCAGCTTATACGTCAGTGTCTTTTATGACCAACTTTCATCCTTTCATTGAGACTTATAAGCGTTTCTTTATTATTGGCTTTATCGTCATCTCCACCTTGATTTTTGCCACTATTGGTAAACCGGCGCAAGTGCTGGTGCTAGTCGGTACGCTAAATGGTTTGGTACTCCCAATCGCGATGGTGATTATCCTTATCGCCGCTTATAGAAAAAACATCATTGGTAATTACAAACATCCGATTTGGATTGCCGCCTTTGGTTGGGTTATCGCCATCGCTATGAGTGTGCTCAGTGCGATGACTATTGCTCAGTATTTAGGCTTTAGTTAGGGATTTAAGTCAAATGATTTCGAATAGTAGACGTAGACTGGGTTTTTAACCCTAAGAAGCGTTTAAAAATTGCACTGCAATTTTAGCTTTGCAAGGGAAATTCTTTAAATAGAATTTCCATAAAACCTATGTAAATTTTCAAAGCTGGATTAAAAATTCATTTCAATTTCAAACGTAGGAAAATTTTAAATAGCAGATAAGGATAATATTATGGATATTACCGCCGTTGAGCGTTTGGTAACATTGGTAGAATCAAGCCAAGTGCATAAAATAACGATTGAAGACCATGACCAATCTATTAGCGTGGTTAATCGCTCTCATGCTACTAAGAGCCCTACTCAAAACAATATAGACTCGTCATTAAACTCTACAAGAGATAAGAACACCTCCTCTTTTGATACAAATAATCAAGACCTTAAAGACTTAGAGTCAGTGCAAGTACTCTCCCTTTACGTCGGCTATATGCACTTAAGTGCTGATGGAGCAACGGACAACTTGATGAAAAAAGGCGACGCTATTGAAGTGGAGCAAACCATTGGTTTTGTTGAAGTGCTAACTAAATTGCTTCCTATCATCAGTGATAAATCCGGGGTAGTTAGTGAAGTTTTAGTCGAAGAAGGACAAGTAGTAGAATATGGCCAGCCTATTTTGCAATTGGCTGAGTAATTATTATTCGTTATTAAATAGAGAAATCGCATAATCTTATGATGAGGGTTTTGTTAAACAAGTGAATTTTGCGGCTCAGTATGAATTTGGGTCAAACAGTAGCGGCTTTAACCAGGACAATTACATGGTTGGTATCGGCGCTGATCTCAACATCCCTATTGAAGGCATGAAATATGCCTCAGCTTCGCTATATCATGTTTTTAACAATAACTCTGGTCCTAATGATGCTGATGATCAACAAATCACCTTGACCTATGGCTGGGAGAAGAATAATTTTGTCGTTGATGGTTATGTCGACTACTCATTTAACAACGACGATCTTAAAGATCAATTGCATATCAATCCACAAATCAAATACAACTTGCAAGAAGCCCTCGGTATCGACAACCGGATAGAGGTAGGCATAGAATACAGCTACTGGCGCAATAAATTTGGTCTAGACGGCGTTAATCAAAGCGTGCCTAGCGCTTTGGTAAAACTGCACTTTTAATACTGTTTTATTTGATGTCTAGCCATTTAGTATTTAGTATAAAATCAACTTCCAAAGAAGCTAAAAACCCTGGCCAATATTATCAATTGAACAGGGTCTTAAATTGCGATTATATGTCTGTCACTACAAGTCTGTATTTATAAAAGTACTGATGTCTTGCTAAACCGCTTAGGTAAGCGCTTTTGCGATATCCGCTAATAAAGAAGGGACATCATGTTTATCGGCCATGACTTCTAGCATAACGAGTTTATCAGTAGTCTCATTGGCTTTTTTGAGTGCCTCTTTTAACTCGCCTGCGGTTTTAGCGTTTAGCAACAAGGTATTGTCATCATTGCCGCCAAAGGCTTTGGGCATCGCTTGCCAATCACAGTACGGAATATCATTATAACGTTGGTTTTCACCATGAATGGCGCGCTCAACCGTATAACCATCATTATTCACCAGCAAAATGATAGGATTAGTACGCTCTTTGATCATGACTGCAATCTCTTGTATGGTCAGTAGCGCTGAGCCATCACCAATTAGCAGTACACCGCGCTTATTGGGTGAGGCCATACTAGCGCCTAAACTTGCTGGCAGCGTATAACCAATAGAGCCCCAAAGCGGTTGACCGTAACACGTCACGCCTGCTGGCAGACGGACGTCGCTAATGCCAAAATAGGCCGTACCTTGATCAGCGAACACCAGATGATCGCTTTGCAGATGATCTGCAACAATGTGCCATAAGTCATTTTGAAGAATGGCCTCGTCATCACCGCCTTGTTGCTTATGCGGATGTAATTCATCTGATAATAGTTTGGGTGTGATCTCTATACCAGAGGTTAGGACTTCATGGAGCGTTTGTAGCGAGTCTTTTAAAGATATAGGAGCAAAGTTCTTACCACCGATACTAGCGCGTTCATAATGCAAATCAACTACGACCTTCTCATCGATATCTTGGCTGAACCCTACTGACGAGGTATCCGTATAATTGACACCGATTTTGATCAAACACTCGCAGTTTTCTACCGCATCTTTAACCACAGGCCGCGACGCCATGCCCGCATAAGTGCCCGCCCAGCGCGCGCTTTGTTCATCAAGCAAGGTTTTGCCCCATGACAAAGTGGTATAAGGAATCTTCGTATCCGCAATCAAAGCTTTGAGCTGATCTTGTAGTCCCAAACGATGCACCATCAAATCTGCCATCAAAGTGGTGGTTTTATTGGGCAAAAACTCTATTAGTGCTTGTCTAAAGGCGCTCAGTGCCGCTTGACTGGTGATGTTTTCTTGACTATCGTCAAGCTTAGTCGTAGGAGGATAAATAGGCATCTTCGCGACATCCGGCGATAACATTAAGTAGCCTGGACGATGCTTTTTTAGGGCTACGCGAATGACTCTATCAATCTCAGAAGCGGCATTTTCTGGGGTGATTTGCGCACGAGCCACCGTTACAGGCTCCACCATTTTGATAAAGTGGTTGAACACACCGTCGCCAAGTGAGTGATGAATACGGCGCCTAGCATTTTGCTGCTCCACAGTAGGCGTTCCTACGATGTGTAGCACTGGGGCATACTCTGCATATGAGCCAGCGGTTGCATTGATGGCTGATAACTCTCCTACCCCAAACGTCGTTACCATAGCAGCAAAGCCGCGTTCGCGTGCATAACCATCAGCAGCATAGCCTGCATTTAGCTCGTTAGTATTACCAACCCAGCGCAGTTTGTCCGACTCAAGAATGTTATCTAAAAAACTTAGGTTATAATCGCCTGGTACACCGAAAATCTCAGTAGCTCCCGCCTCAGCGATACGGTCAAACAGATAATCAGCGATAGTATAAGGTTTACTCATAGTTATTGTCCTTAATTGTTGTTGTCAAAAAATTATCATAGCCACTATAGCTATATTGCTTTATCCGATACTTCAAGTTTAACTTTTTGGAATGCTTACTATAAGAATAGTTTATATCATAGTTTTAAAGCCAACATAAAGAGCTGTATTACTAATTTAGTTAATTGTTGTTGTGGATATTGACAGTCATAAAAAATCGCGTATAATACGCCTTTGTTATCAAAGCATATCTAGGTTTATTATGGCTAGGTTATATATTTGATAATTTAAGCGGGATTAGCTCAGTGGTAGAGCACAACCTTGCCAAGGTTGGGGTCGAGAGTTCGAATCTCTTATCCCGCTCCAAATACAGCTTGCAAAAGCACTAAAAGCCCCACTACTCTTATTTGAGTGGTGGGGCTTTTTTTTGGTTAAAATTTGGGGATTGTATAGATTTTTTAAACCTAAGCTACCTTTTCCTAGATTCTGACTTCTAAGATCTAAAAGAATCTAGTTTTAAAAAACAATTATCATTTTATATTGTCAATAGCTGACAGTATAAGCCTGTGAACCTCGTCATTAGGATCTACATAACGCATATTACAATAGGTATCGAAGCTAAATGAGTTTTTGAACAGGTTCGTTACATGACTAACCTTACTTTTAATCGATTTTCTATCCACTTCTTCTTTAACCTTTACAATTTCATCCTTCATTAGTTGTAATAGTGAGTCTTTGTGTATTTTTTTCATTAGATTGAAGAGCACATGTCCTGACACAAACCTATATGCATTCTCCTCATTAACTCCTATTCTCTTTAAGAAATTCTCTGCTTCGTCTGTATTATTTTCTAATATATTTTTTTCATAGAAAAACACATCAAGGCTGTTCTCTATTTCATCTATAGCAGATAAATCTATATTCAAATTAACATCAATAAGTTTCTTATCAAGAATATTGAAACAAGCGTTAAATTCATTTTCATATGTATTACTATAATCAACTTGCTCTAATAGAACTGTATATCTAGCTAAGGCACTAAGCGATATTTTAGAAAATTTGTCTATGAAATCTAGTAAGTTCACTGTATTGGGTAGTGTTAATCTACATCTTTCAAAAAAATTTTGTAAATGCCGTTTTTCAAGCTGCACGCTCTCTCTACTAAAGCCATATGTATGAACAATGTATTTATTATAGTTAAAAATATGGTTAGCCTGAGCTTTTGAAGCTATATAGTCATAATCACTATCGACAGCTATTATTACTTTCTCGTTGGCCTTGTCGTATATAGTTTCTAAGAACCTCTTCCCAGTTACTGTTTTACTATCTTTAGAAGATGGGCGACACGTGTATTCGTTAGGGTAATAGTATCCAATAAACTCTTCCCAAAACTTCCAATCAGAAGCGTCTTCTACATAGATAATACCTTTATCTTTATCTACAGTACTCCCAGACAGAAATACATTGTAAGAGCTAATATAGTTCCTATCAGTAAGAAAATCTCTAAATTCCGACATATCAACACTACACTTCTGTTGTTATATTTTTCATATCTACAAAACTATCTAACCAGCCATTCATAACCATAGCAGGACTATGAGTTACTATTATAATTTGACTTGTATCATTTACTTTTGTAATTTCCGTTAATAACTTTTCTTGCCAAGAAAGATGTAATGATATTTCTGGTTCATCCATTAGTATTATAGAGTTATCTACACCTCCATTTATAATTTTTAAAAATATAAATACTACTTGTCTCTCTCCAGATGAGAGATTTTTATAACTTATATCTCTTTGGTTATTTAGTCTTATTTCTATTTCGTCTCCATTAAATACTGCTTTCTTATTTGTTTCTTCAAATAAGTTATTCAATGCATTGGTAAGTTTATCTTGTAAAATATTTTTATTTTCCTCACTTTTATTGAGTCTTTTTATTTCATTATCAATTTCAAGATCAAGAAACGTCGTCTTACTTCCACTACTCGTGGTTATATTATTGACTGAGTTCGCGCTCATATTTATAGTAGAAATAAACTCTACTTTCATTCTTTCCTCACTATTCTTCTTAACTTCATTCTTACTCTTTTTGCTATTCTTAACTGTAAAAAATTTATTTAAAGCATCGTCTTCACTATTTATCGCTCTAGCATTGATTTTTTCAAATAAATCTATAGTGATTCTAGAAACATAATCTTCTTCTTGTTTATTATTAGCGATACGTTCTTTAATTGAAATTTTGTGTCCTTTTCTGATTTTACTGTCGCTCTCTATTATCTCATTTAACATTTCGTTAAACACTTCACTCAATACCTCAAAATTTATTTTATTATTATTACGAGAAATATATTGTTTCCCGTCTTGCATATTAATTAATATTTCTTCACATAAGTCTAATACATCATGATCTTCTCGAGTAATTGCTGAGTTAATCAATCTGAGAATAGTGGATTTACCCAAGCCATTTTTACCAACTAGAACATTGATTTTCTTTAGTTCCCAATTAACTTCTTTTTCATCAAATAATTTTTTTATTCTAATGCTTTTTATAAAATTCTTCATAAATATTCTTATTTGGTTGGAGATGGTATATACATAATATTGACACACTTAGATGTAATAGGGAATACCTCTCTAAAGTATCAGGATGAAAAACAATGGGGTAGCTGCTCGGCTCAAGGCACCTTAGTCCTCAATCCGCACTTGGTTAAAGCGCATAAAGAATGTATCGACTATGTGATATTGCATGAGCTGTGTCATATCAAAGAGCACAATCACAGTGAACGATTTTGGCGGCTATTAACTCAGGTCATGCCGCATTCGAGAGCTGTAAAAACTGAGCTTGATAGTATGGCTGAGCTTTATTTAAATGAATAGCTTTGATAGTGTGAAGGAATATCAAAACTGAATGGCTTTAGGGTCTATTGAACAGCACAGCGATCGCGGTATTCAGTATATAATAAGATCAAAGGTTATCATTGCTTTAAAAACACCACATATAACCACAAACACACATCAACAATAAGGAAAATCTTATGGCAAAATTAGAATCAAACACCGAATTAGAGGCCGCCGCCTTTCGTCGCCTACTAGCGCATCTAGACGAGCGGAAAGATGTCCAAAACATTGATCTGATGAACCTTGCCGACTTTTGTCGTAATTGTTTGTCCAAATGGTATGTAGCGGCTGGTGAAGAGCGTGGTATGGACATCGACTATGAAGACGCGCGCGAGCTTGTTTATGGTATGCCCTACTCTGAGTGGAAGGAAAAATATCAGAAAAAAGCCACACCGGAGCAATTAGCGCGTTTTAATGAAATTGAAGCTGCCAAGAACAAGGATAATAAAGAGTAACCAGAGTTGGTACTCTTAGCGGCTCTCTAAAGATTTAAGCATGCTATTGAATACTATGGTGCCTTGTTTTTGCATTTTGCGATCAAATAACCGCCCTATGAGTGGCACCATGACTCGGCCCTCAGACACCCAGGTCACCTGCGTGGTGCCATCTCCCAAATCTTTTAGATCAATGCTGCCTTTGTCGTGTGCTATTTTCATCGGCCTAGATTTTTCGATGTGATACTGCATATGCGTGGGGCGCTCAAATGCGGTGATACGCTCCCATACTTTAAAGGCGCCCGTTTGTACCGATCGTAGCGCGCCGACGCCATTGCGCTCATCGTCGCCTTGGTTCAATAAGGTAGCCACACCTACCGCTTTAAATAACGCATAATTGGCATGGTCACTTAGCGCCTCAAAGACCTCATCAATTGGTTTGTTGACAATGCGTTCTACCTTTATTTTAAACATAATATGATCTCTTCGGTTAGGTTGATTAAAATAGATCGCTCGCCTTATCCAAAAGATGCTCAGTATTACTCACTGTAAACGACTCACATAAGTCATAAAAGGCTACTGGGTCTTCAACGTTATCGAGCAATTCTCGTTTATTAAGTGCTACAAACAAAGCTAGCGCATAAGCTGGGCCGTCAATAGACTTTTTGGGATTAAACTCAATATCGGTAAAGGCTTGATACTGCATAACCTCTGTGTGCAGCTGCGTATTTTGCTTGAGCGCATTGACATACAGCCAGTCAAAAAACATAGTCAATGGCTCTACCTGCCACTCTATCCCAAAATCATTGTAGCCGATAAGTTTGCCTGAGCTATGCAAGCGCTCGTCTTTTTTGGCCTGTCTTGGCGGGACATCTAACAAGTCAGTATAGGGGCCACCCTGCTCAAAAACCTTGCTGGCATAAAAGATGTTCTCAACACTATGCTGGCTGCCATTATGTTCATCGGTAAGCTTTAGGGTCAGCGGACTGAGCAAAAAACTTAACTTATTGCCCGATTTACTAGATAGCTCCAACACATGGTTAAACCCATACTTTTTGCGAATGACTTGATGCAGATCATTGATGGATTTTTTCTTCTGGCGACTGGCGAACCCCACATGGCGCTCAACGCGAATCATGTCTGTTTTTACCAGTTTGTCACTGTTAACCCTAGGCATAAATACGGGACGTTGTTCTACAGCGTTTTGTTGTTGCATAGTTGGTCATCTTAATTAGAGAGCGTTGGGCATTATATCAATAGTTGGCTATAAATAGGCTTTGATAATAGGTTTGATATAAATGATATTAAATGTTAGTTAGTAAACTAAGTACAATCAGGAAAAACCACCACCTCATCGTCCTCTTGCCAAGGGGGATACTTCGTCATCACTTGTAAAAAGATCGGATGCGCAAGCCACTCTTGTAGCCAGCGCTGCAAATTGGGGTAAGGCAGATTATAAAAAACTTCGCGATCGACATGAGCAAACTGACGGACAAAAGGCATGATGCCAATATCGGCAATGCTTACACTATCTCCTAGCAGAAAAGAATTTTTAGTTAGCAACTCCTCTAAAATCTGTAAAAACTTCTCACCCCTTTGCCGATACTCGGTCTGGGTCAGATCGGTATGACGATCAGCGTATTTATAACGATCTAGCCAATATTTAAACTCATTGTCATTTTTATCGATCAGCGCATTAGCTTGCACCAAAACTTCTGTATCAAGCAAGCCCTGCGGATCATTTTGATCAAGCGCCCATATCATGATATCAAAGCTTTCTTCAATCACCGTACCGTCAATTAGCTGCAAAACTGGCACCGTACCTTTTGGACTGATCGTCAGCATTTGCGGCGGTTTATTTTTTAGAACTATCTCTCGTAGCTCTACTTGCAGATCGGCAAATAAAATAGCCAGACGAGCGCGCATAGCATAAGGACAGCGGCGAAAAGAGTACAGTCGATGCAGAGAGGAAGTCATAGTTATTTTTCACAGTTGTATTGATATCAGTGAGTGCAGTGGACTTAAAGACAAAGATTATTAAGACTCATGATAGCAATGCCAACCCTTCTCTACAATGACGTGTTTGAGTTTCAAAATACTTAACAGCTGGTACTTTACCAGATATCTTAATACCTTAACTATATATAACCAGTTGGTTTTTCTGAATAAATATAATGATTTAAAGCAATTTAAAGACCCATACTAAAAAAATTGATACCAAATTGAACATTTTTGTCATCATACTATAACGGTATCTGTAGCAGCGGCACTGTTAAACTTAAATCAAAATAAAATAAAGCTAAACGTTAACCGTCCAGCGAAACAATATTAAAGAGCAAAGTTATTAAAAGGAAAAACCGTGACTTCAGGAAGAAATCGAAGCTTGAATAAATCGGCTCTATATATTCAGCCAAACAGATTTATTGACTATTTATCCATTCAACTAGAAGCTCCTAGTCAGCCTTTTTCTATAGAAAATTATGTTTTATTTGTAGATATCGATGGCACGCTAGCCCCTTTTACTCTCAATCCCAAAGACAGCATTATTCCCCCTACCACTCTGGCGCTTTTACAAGACCTGCAAGATTACGGCGTTAAAATCGCAGCAATCACCGGACGCAGTCTTGGGGAAGCCAAGCAGATGTTATCTCCTCTTAGCCTACCCATTGCTGCCACGCACGGTTTAGAGATAGCACTCAAAAATAGTGCTGATGACATGATAAGCGCTGTGCAGGTTGATACTGCTAAGCTGAGTGAGGTAAAGCAAGCTATCACGCAAGTGTGCATGCCCTACCCTGACTTGACCATAGAGGACAAACCCTACTCCGTTGCCCTGCATTATCGGCAAAACCCTGACCTAGAAGATGTCGCTTCTACGATCATGTCAACAGCGCTAGAGCGCTATCCAGATTGGCTATTAAAACAAGGTAAATATGTTTGGGAGATTATGCCCAAAGGCGCTGATAAAGGTACAGCTATTCAGGTCTTGTTAGACAAAATACAAACTGATCATGCGCTTTTTCCTATTTTTATCGGCGATGATATTACTGATGAGGTAGGATTTGCTGCGGTACAAGGCATAGGAGGCATGGGTATCAAAGTCGGTACTGAGCCTACCTGTGCGCATTATTACGTCAATGATATTGACGAGGTGACAATGTTACTAAAAAGCTTTTTGGCATTTTGTCAATCACATGTTTCTGTACATTCTAACTCTTATCAGTTACATCCTAACTTAGCAAAAAACCATTATATTCTCTCTTCAAAACACCGGGGTAAATAATATGAGCCGTTTAATCGCCTTATCTAATCGGGTTAAATTACCTGATAATGGTCCAATGGCAGGTGGACTGGCCGTTGCATTAAACGATGTATTAAAAGGTCGTTCTGTCATTTGGATGGGCTGGAATGGTGACATTGACGACACGGATAACAATAGAGTTAATAACAGGGATAGCAATGAGTTTAGTCAGCAAGAGCGGACCGTTAAAAGCAGCGATACAGATATTCAAAAAACCAGTAGCACCATCACTTATGTGACCACCGCTCTCACTTCCAAACAGTACCAGCACTATTACTGCGGCTTTGCCAATAGTGTGTTGTGGCCTTTGATGCATGAGCAGCCAAGCTTGATCTCTCAAGCGCCAGAGGATTATGCTGGCTATCAAGTCGTCAACCGTTTATTTGCTAAAGCGTTAAAAACTATCGCCGAACCTGATGATGTGATTTGGGTTCATGACTATCATTTTTTAAGCGTCGCGTATCACTGCCGGCAGCTGGGCATGAGTAATCGTATCGGTCTATTTTTGCATATTCCGTTTGCACCTCTGGATCTTTGGCAAGATCTTGATAACAGCACTGAGCTGATTCATCATCTCGCTCATTATGATGTAGTTGGCACCCAGACTGAGCAAGATAAAGCCAATTGCTTTAGCGTTTGCCAGCACTATTTAAAAGAGCATTTATTAGATAATCCAAGTGTAGCGCCTAACGCTAATAAGCAATCTTTTACTAAGCTAGAGCAATATAAACACTCGGACAGTACGCAGCTTACGCTCAATTTAGATTTGGACGCGGCGCATAGCTTGACTATCAAGGATTATCCTATTGGCGTTAATGTCGCTAGAATCCAGCAGCAAGTCAGTGGTTTATCTTCACCTTTGTCTGTTGCCAAAAACGTCCAAAAAGACACTATAAAACCTACCACGCAGCAAATTATTGCCGTAGATAGGATTGATTATTCTAAAGGATTATTAGAGCGTTTTTCTGCGTATCGCACTTTTTTACAGCAAAACCCACAGTACCAAAACCAGCTTAATTTTTTACAAATTGCCTGCCCAAGTCGTTTGGATTTGCCCGTTTATCAGCAGCTTTATAATGAGGTTAGGCAAGCCGTCAATGAGGTCAATGAGCAGTTTACACCTACCAAAAGCGCTCAGTACTGCTCTAATGGCTTATATGAAGCTACGGGTGAAGCACATAATTTTAAAGCTAACCGTGTTAGAGGCGATAGTATTATAACCAACAGTATTACAGCGGATACTTGTCAGGATGATGATGTTATAGATAGTTGTAAAAATGGTATAAATGATGTCAAAACCGATTGGCAAGCTATCACTTATAGCGAAAACGTATTGGGCCATGAAAAGTTAATGACCGCGTTTCATTATAGTGATATTGGCTGGGTGAATTCGCTTAAGGACGGTATGAATCTTGTGGCCAAAGAATATATTGCCGCGCAAAATCCAGATAATCCGGGCGTGTTATTATTATCTCGTTATGCTGGCGCGGCCGCGCAAATGCAGGCGGCGGTGATTATCGACCCGCAGCAGCCCATAAGTATCATTCAGGGATTAAAGACCGCTCTAACTATGCCCCTTGCTGAGCGCCAAGAGCGTTATCAGACCTTGATGCAAGGCCTCACAGCGTATGATATTCATACTTGGCAGCACAGTTTTTTAGAAGACTTGTATTCAAGTCGTCAATCTAACGGAGAATAAAATCGTTTATAACAACCCGTCGTAATACCTAACGAACAATAATAATTAGGAAAATTTATGGTAAATAAGGAAGTAAAAAACCTATTATTACTAAACATAAAAGCGGCTGTAGAAGATATTGTAGCCGCTGATAAGCAAACATTTGATACGCTGCATATTACTGATAAATTACGTCGCGAGATATTGAATGTTCTAGTCTCCTATAGCGATAACATCCCTCACCCTGCCAGCGGTCATGGTCGTAGTCATGGTAATGGCAACAATGCGCCTGCAAACACCCTACTGCGCTGGCAAGTATTAGCGTATGTTGCCAGCATTGATTTAACCATTGTCAAATGGTTCGAGTCGCATTTAGATGCCTTAAGTATCTTGCATGAAGTTGGCTATGACACAGGCTCTCAAAAAACAGACGCGCAAAAATCAGTGCAAGACTCGCTATCACAGCTGTCAGGACTGTGGGCAGTTTGGGCCGCCGAAGGGCCTCCTTTAAACTTTGAACAAGACACAGCTAATCAACAAGATAAAACGAGCCAGCAAGGCAAAGTCAACGGCACTGTCTACGGTATTGCCAATGGTATTAAAGCTTGGTGTTCAGGGGCGCATATCGTTGATTATGGACTTATGACTTATCGCGATAAAAATGGTGATTCGCAATTGCTTATCGTAGATATGCAGCAAGAAGGCATCGCCATTGATAACAGTAGTTGGCAAGCGGTCGGTATGCAGGCGACCGATACCGCTACCATAGAGTTTACAGACGTAGCAGCAGAGCAAGTTGGCGCGGCAAATGCGTATTTAGAGCGCGTAGGATTCTGGCATGGTGCAGCGGGCGTTGCGGCTTGCTGGTATGGGGCAACGGCTTATCTGGCAAATTACTTACTGACGTCTTATCAGCACAAACCGAACGATTATAAAGCCATGTATTTAGGTGAGATTAGCACAGCAATGGCGCTCACCCAGCAGTATTTTTATTATGTAGCAAACCTGATAGATAGTGAGCCGAAACATCAACATCAATATAGCCATGAGCTGACCATACGTACGCTTCGGGCAAACGTTGAACAGCTAGCGCGTCAAGTTTTAGAGCGTGCTGGTCAAGCATTAGGAGCCGCGCCGTTTTGTACCAATGCTCATTTCGCTAGATTAGCAGCAGATTTACCCGTGTTTATTCGCCAAAGTCATGGTGCGTTTGACTTACAAAAGATTGGCGAGCTGACAAGTGCATCAGCTACCAACTTGACTAGCAAAGCCACGGGTAATGAATCTAAAAGACAGGAAAATTTATGGCAACTGTAACGCCTAGTGGGGCTGCAATTATAGAAGATAGCCCTATAAAAGAGCTGCACCCGATTGTGGGTGACCGTGTGATAGAGGGCGATGGCACCAGTCAGGACGCTTGGCAAAACTGGCAAGGTTTGCAGGACTTACCGCGGTTAGATATTGCTACTTGCTTTCCAGCACAGCAGCGCGTTTGTATCTTTGCTCCGCACCCTGATGATGAAACTTTAGGCTGCGGCGGTTTGCTGCAACAGCTGGCGGCGAATGGCAATCCTATTACCATTATTCACGTGACCAACGGCACCCAAAGCCATCCGGACTCATCGCTTTATTCGCCTGAGACGCTTAATACTATCCGGCCAAAGGAGAGCCTTGATGCTTTGAAGGTCTTGGGTATTGCTTCGCAAGTGACCACTATTGCGCTAGATTTGAGCGATGGCAATGTGTTTACTGAGCAAGCTTTGTTCCAGCAAAAGCTGGCTACCATTATCCAGCCTGATGACATCTTGGTGACACCGTTTAGGTTTGATGGGCATCCTGACCATGAAGCCACGGGGCAAGTGGTTACCGCCTTTGCCAAGCGTCACCGTTTGGACTGCTATCAGGTACTGATTTGGGCATGGCATTGGGCCGAGCCTGCCGATAGCCGTATTCCTTGGCATTGGGCTGCGCGAGTGGATTTAAGCACTGAGCAGCTACAGCGTAAAGCGCAAGCGATTGCTTGTTTTGAGAGCCAAATCACCGTTGATGAGAGTACAGGTAAGCCGCCTGTTTTATCAGAACAAACTATTGCCAGAATCAGTCAACCTTGGGAAGTTTATTTATATGAGCCACACACCTAAAGCGACGCCATCTATTGATGATGATACCCAGTCTTCTGCCTATTCAGAGACTTATTTTGATGGCTTATATAGCGACAATAGTGACCCATGGCAGTATCAAACGCGCTGGTATGAGCAGCGCAAACGCGATATGTGTCTTGCAATATTGCCACAAGCTAAGTATGGCAACGCCATTGAGCTTGGCTGCGGCAATGGCGTGTTTAGTAGCTTGCTTGCGCGTCGATGTCAGGCTTTGGTCAGTATAGATGGCAATCATAAAGCGGTGCAATTGGCCGAACAGCGCTTGATAGACATCTCTCACGTCAAAGTGATACAAGGGGTAATTCCTAACGTACTACTTAAGCTAAAAAACGGGCTTTTAAAAGCGCCGCTTTTATCACAGCTAGATGACGCGCCTACTTATAAACCACCTTATGACTTAATCATTATTAGTGAGATTTTATATTATTTATCGCCCACTGATATTGATACGGTTATCGATTGGATTAAACACAACCTTGCAGTAGGCGGCACTTTACTCTGCTGTCATTGGCGGTATACCATTGATGGCTTTGTGATGACGGGCGAGACGGTACATCAGCGCTTACAGCAAGCATTTAATCAAGATAAGTCAGATTGTACCTATCCAGCTTTTACACATCAGAGCCAGCTTGTCGATAGTGATTTTTTATTAGACATTTGGCAAAACACCCCAAAGACGGTGGCTATGCAAGAAAACTTAGCATGAAAGAAAAACATATGAACCATATGAAAATTGGTATTGTGATTCCGGCTCATAACGAAGCGCTGACTATTAAGGAGTGCTTAGCATCGGTACAAACCGCTATTGAGCAGCTGCCTGCAAACATCACAGCCTATCCGCTGGTGGTGCTCGATAGCTGTACTGACGATACCGAGTCCCTAGTTAAACGTGCAGGGGTTGATTATTTATCTTGCAGCTATCGCCATGTAGGACGGGTGCGCGATTTGGGCATTCGTCACGCTATTGACAAGGGCGCAACGTGGCTGGCTTGTACCGACGCCGATTCAGTCGTGCCCCCCGATTGGCTGGTAGAGCAAATCAAACATATCACCGAGCAGACGCCTGATATGATCTGCGGCGTGGTCAGCGTGGATAGCTGGGCGCATTTAACCCCGCAAACCAAACAGGCTTATATCGCGCATTATCAAGATAAGATGGGACACCGTCATATCCATGGCGCTAATCTAAGCTTTAGCGCTAAGGCTTATCTGGCTGTGGGCGGCTTTACCAAACTGCCTTGTCACGAAGATGTGGATTTGGTTAAAAAGTTTGAAGAGCAAAACTACGATATCATTTGGAGCAATCGCGTCCGCGTAACCACAAGTAGTCGCCTTGATGCTCGCGTGACAGAGGGCTTTGCTGGGTTTTTGGCGAATTTAGAGAAAGGTAATTTAGAATAATAACAAGCAAATTGGTGCTATGATAAACAAGTATGCCTAGCGCTATCTATCTGATAAGCAAAGATAAAACGCAACAGCTTGTCTACTACTACCTTATCATTTAATAATGTTTTAACAAGGAAGTTCATCATGCCAAATATTAATGTCAACGGAACGACGCTATTTTATGAGGATCAAGGCCCCAAAGATGCGCCGGTTTTGGTGCTTAGTCACTCGCTATTTTTTGATCATAAAATGTTTGCGCATCAAGTAGAACAGCTCTCTAAAGATATTCGCATTATCCGCTATGATCATCGCGATCAAGGCCAAAGCGCGCGCTCAGACTTAACAAGCGTCGATATGGATACCCTAACCGATGATGCAGCAGCACTAATAGAAGCGCTCAATATAGAGCCGTGCTTCTTTGCTGGTAACTCTATGGGCGGCTTTGTCGCTTTGCGTTTAGCGGCGCGCTATCCAGACTTGCTAAAGGGCTGTATTGTCCTTGGCTCAAGCGGAGAGCTTGAATACAAACTGGCCGAGTTCTCCCCTTTAATTGATGGGGTCAATGTCCAAGGCACTGAGCCATTTATCGATACGCTAATGTATATTATGTTTGGTGACGACTATTTAGCAGATGCATCCCATGCTAGCGAGCGCGAATACTGGCGTAATTATATGCTGCAATTAGGACCTGATATCGCACGTAGCGCGCATGGGGTGATTCATCGAGCTGGCGTATTGGATGAGCTTAAAGACTTAAAGGTTCCACTACTAGTGTTGGCAGGTGAGCAGGATCATGCTTATGAGGTGCCACTGTCAGAGAATATCGTTCAAACGGTAGCTGATAGTGAGATGTTTGTAGTACCAAAAGCAGGCCATTCGGTTGCGCTCGAGCAGCCTGAAATTGTCAATAAGTATATTGCCGATTTTATAGCAGCTCATTCATGAAACCTCTGAGCAATACATAAACCATCTTATTCATAAGTAGAGCTTTGTGATTCAGATATTGTTTTGCTTCCAATTTTTGTTATCTACTTGTAGGTGATACTTCAACCACGCCGACATCTTGAGCATAGCTATCGTACTCGGCAATTAAGTTATCCAATATTTCTGGATATTGATCAGCAATGTCAGTGGTTTCGCTAGGATCTTGCTCGATATTGTATAGTTGCCACTTTTGAGTAGGTATTACCTCGCCTAAACCAGCGAATTTATCCGTATTGGCCAAGGCTTTGTAATGCCCTCGGCGTACTGTCTTTGAACCATTCATCTCTAGCACTTTAGACTTATAAGGTACTTTTATGCCGATGTTAGGCTGCGTCAGTTCTTGCATCAAGGACTCACCATCTAATGGTGCTTTGCCTGGCGGTGTCACTTTGCTCACGCCGGCGATATCTAAAATAGTAGGTGCTAGATCTGTAAGATTACTATACTTACCAGATAAAGTATCTTTAGGAATGTTAGGACCACTAACTATAAAAGGAGAGCGCATACCTCCCTCAGCAGTATAGCCTTTAATTAGTGAGAACGGCATATTAGCAGCTTGTGCCCAGCCTATTCCCATTGAGACATAACTATCAAAATTCCCCATATTTGCAAGCGAGTTATCATGGTCATTATTGACCCAATCCTTCCAAGGTCCTAACTCACTATATTTACCAGCAGCGCCATTATCTGAAAAAAAGAATATATAGGTATTGTCCAGCTCACCTGTTGCCTTTAGATTATCTATTACTCTACCGATATTGGCGTCCATATTATCAATCATCGCTGCATAAAGCTGCATGCGCTTGATCTCTTTTTGTCTGTCCTCCTCGCTAAAGATCTCCCATTCAGGGTAGCCTTTTATAGTTGGTTGTTTGGCACTTTTAGGGATAAAACCTAGATTTTTGACGTTTTCAAAGCGTCGCTTGGCAAGTGCGCGTGGTCCATCTTTATAATAGTCACTGTACTTTTCTATGTCTTCGCGCGGGGCCTGTAGTGGTGAGTGCGGAGCGGTGAACTGCAAATAAGCAAAAAACGGTCTGTCATCTGGACGACTATTTAAAGAGTCTATTAAAAAATCTGCATAAGTTTTTGATGAATAAAAGTCATCAGGTATGTCAGTCAGCTCGCCATTTAAGCGATAAAGTTCTGGCCCATAAGGACCTTCTGGATAATTGGGACGTTTAAAATGATTGGCCTCACCTTTTAGCAAGCCGAAAAACTCGTCAAATCCCCAGTTGGTAGGCGCTTGCTCAGGCTCAGTCCCTAGATGCCACTTTCCTGACATCAACGTATAATAGCCTGCTTGCTGTAAGCGCTGAGCAATAGTTAGTGCGTTTTCATTGAGATAACCGACGTAACTAGGATCTGCCTTTTGCTCAGGAGAGCTTATTTCAAGTAGATTACCCACACCGACCTCATGCGGATCAGATCCTGTTAAAAATGACGCTCTAGAAGGCGAAGAATAAGGTGTCACTGAAAAGTCAGTAAAGCTTATACCATTGTTCGCTAGCATCTCAAGATTGGGAGTTTGAATCTCACTGCCATAAGGTGAGATATCTGAAAACCCTAAGTCATCTGCCATAATCACCAACACATTGGGCGACTTTGGAGTAACGGTATTAGAAACCATGTTGGTATCGGTTGCTGTATGCCCTGCTGATATGCCCGTCAGCATCATCCCTGAGCCTATGATTAGCTTATGATTAAAAGCAATCATTATTATATCCTTATATGACTGAAAAAGCTTAATGATAAACGTTTGTCCAAATAGCTCTTTATTTATATATTGAGAGGTATACAAAATTTGTAATGTATGAGCCACGATGCGCGCTCATACATACAGTCGTCTGAGTAGGGCTAAGGCGCTTTAGTGGTTTGTTTAAAACTTATACCTCGCCATCACCTCAACCTCTTGACCGCCCAGTCTCCAAGGCAGCGTAGTACGACTACGATCGCGCCATTCGACACCAAAATCCAGACCGGGCAAGTAAGTATAGATCAGGTTGACGCTTTTGACATCTAAAGTCGTATCCTCCTCATTGTCTACATTGACCTCACCATAACGTAGGTTAGCGCGCAGTTTGGGTGAAAACACTTGCCGATACCCCACACTAAAGCCGGTTTGCGACACCAGATCACCATCCTCAGCATCACAGCCTTGTTCTACTGCCGGGTTTAGCGGGCCTGAGGCACATAGTCCAGAATAAACCCCCATACCATCCCCGGTATAGACACTGGCATGTAGCGAGCCTTTACCCCACCGATTCTCAGCTAGGTTCAACCTCGTGGCTAATGAGCCGCCTATGCCGATCTTTGAGTCTGAATCGTCCTCAACGCTTTTATTCACATCTCGCCCCATCACCCCGACGATAAAGTCCAGATCAGGGGCATTAGCATAACCAAAATCAGAGGTATTGGCAGTATAGCTTGCCACTAAGTCTGGTAGATCGGCGTCATCATTGACAGGCTCCTGCGCGGTAACTCGAAAGCCGTTTTTGGCATAGTGTACGGTTAGATCGGGACGGACATTAAGGCCACTACCCGCAACAGTACCGACGGCTACGCCCCAAAAGTCCAGCTGTTCGGTTAATAGCGGCGCGACAGCAAAGAACTGTCCGTTCCACGTCTTACCAAAGGTGACATCATCGACTTGTATAAAGGCATGACGCAGGCGCAGCTCCGCTTGGTCGTTGGCAATATCGCCGCCATAAAAGTCGGTTTCAATAAACGCTTTTAGGTTTCTATCATCGACTACGGTTTTGGCTTCAAGGTTGATGCGTGATTCACGCACGTCGCCTTCAAAATCTGAGACATTATTCTCAGGGACGTCGTCATCAGCAGAGGTAAATACCCCTTCTGCTTTAACAAACCCGCCCAAATTTACCGTGGTGTCGCCGTCGTTTATTAATTCAATAGCTTGTGCGTTGCTACATAGTGCTAGCGCTGCTAACGCTAAGGTTAGCTTTTTTAGATTACACATGATCTATAACTCCCTGTTGACGTATTAGTAAATTCCATTTCTAAAACCAATTGCCGCTACTCTTTAGCGCAATTTTATTACAGCTCTTACTTAGTACAGCTTTTAATACAGTTTCTTTTGTGGCGGTCCTGCGAACTTGAGCGGGCCAATCGCCGTCATGTTGACCTCCACCAAACTCATGCCTTCCTCCTTCATTGCTTGGTTAATAGTTGTATCGAACTCTTCTAATGACTCAGCTTTATATGACTTGCAGCCCATAGCTTCACCAAGGGCGACAAAAGATGGCGTATGCAGCTCATTATAGTACTGCCTACCATCAAAATACTGCTTTTGAATACCGCGCATAACCCCGTAGCCGCCGTCATTCATCACCAATAACACTAGGTTGGTGTTCTCTTGAATGGCGGTGGCGATCTCGCCTATGCCGAGCATAAGGCCACCATCACCGACTAGCGCTACCGTCTTTTTATCAGGATTGGCGATTGCCGTACCGATACCGTGCGCTAGTCCTAAGCCAATAGCGCCAGCTAAAGAGTGAATATTTTTTAGCGGCTCGTTGACGGGAAATAGCCTGCTGCCCCAAGTACTACCAGACATGGTGATATCTCTGACCAAAATACCGTCATCGGGCAGGGCTTTACGTAGGGAGTAACAAATATCAGCATAAGGCCCTAACTGAGTCTCTAAAGCATCGATCGCAAATGTTTTGGCTGCTTTGATACGCTCATCATAGTCGGCATCGACTTTGGAGATATCTCCCAGCTGTGCGTTGACTCTTTGCAAAAACGATTTGGCTTCAGCACAAAAGAAGTGCTTGACCGCATAGTTTCGTTGCTGCGCCATAGGGGTGGCGTCAATTTGAATGAGGTTTTCTGGGAACTTTAAAGAATAAGTTTTGGTCTCATTACTACGCAGGCGCGAGCCGACGACGATACAGACATCGCTATCGGTAATCAGCTCTTCGACCGCTGAGGAGTTATGAAAGGCATTTAAGCTTCTAGGATGCGAATCTGGCAATACGCCGCGGGCATGGGTTGAGGACACGACAGGAATACCCATATTAGCAAGCTTTGTAACTTCTGCACTGGCTTCAAGACAGCCGCCGCCTATCCACAAAATAGGTTTTTTGGCTGACTTG
Organism: Psychrobacter sp. M4; assembly: GCF_055699795.1. NCBI lineage: Bacteria > Pseudomonadati > Pseudomonadota > Gammaproteobacteria > Moraxellales > Moraxellaceae > Psychrobacter > Psychrobacter sp. M4. The sequence goes on from NZ_CM146740.1 coordinate 2,144,270, forward strand.
ATTTGCTCTGCCACTAGATCTACGGCCTCTTGCGGCGCTTCAGGCAACTGCATAGCGCCAACATAAGACAGCTCAGCGGGCAGATCAATAGTGGTTGCTTGGACGTCGATAGGTATCTCAATGCTGACCGGGCCTTTGGGTACGGTCGTTGCCACGCGTATTGCTTCTCGTACCATACCAACAGCATGTTCTGGACTTAAGATTCTAAAAGCGGCCTTGCTGCTAGATTTTAGATAGCCAAGTTGATCATTGGCTTCGTGAATAAAGCTGGCATCACGATCTAAATACTCTTTTTCAACTTGTCCTGTGATATGAATAACCGGACTGCCCGCGTTACTGGCCTCAACCATAGAACCGATAGCATTGCCTGATCCTGCGCCGGTGCTGGTAAGCGCAACGCCTAAACCTTTAAATCGAGCATAAGCATCGGCCATAGTGACGCAGCCTGCTTCGCCGCGAGCACAGACAAAATTGATTTTCTCCCTTCTGCCAATCGCATCGGCAATTGGCAAATTATGAATAGAGATCAAACCAAAAATATCTTCTACCCCATGCGCCTCTAATACTCGAGCTATCAATTCCCCGACGGTCACTTTGGTTGTCATAATATCGTCCCTGTTTATAAAGAGTTAAAAAGAGTTAAGATGATTTAATACAGCGGTTTTATATCATTATTTAATATGGCTATTTAGGATCAGACCATGGATTGGGGGTTTCATCCAGATTTAGGAAGATACTTTTGGTGAGCATATAATCCAAAATGCCTAATCTACCTTTCTCTTTACCCACCCCGCTCTCTTTGTAGCCAGCAAAAGGCGTGGCGATAGAGAATTTCTTGTAAGTGTTGATCCAAATGGTACCCGCTTCAAGCGCTTTGGCAATATGTAGGGCCTTACGATAATCTTCTGTCCATATGCCTGCTGCCAGACCGTAGATACTGTGGTTCGCATGTCCTAATAATGTCTCTTCATCGCTATAAGGTATGACGACTAACACAGGTCCGAATATCTCTTCTTGGCAAACCTGCGCGTCATTTTTTAGACCGGTGATGATGGTTGGCGCGTAATAAGAGCCTTTATCGTACGCCTCGCCTGTCAGCCGATGCCCGCCTGCAACTATAGTACCGCCCTCACCTTTAGCCATTTGAACATAACGATCGACACTATTGAGATGATCCTCACTGATCAGCGGCCCCATCTGCGTGCCCTCTGCTTCAGGATCACCAACCACGATGTTTTCGGTTTTCTTAATCAAAGCGTCTAGAAAATCATCATAGATGCTTTCATGGATAAACAGTCTTGAACCAGCGATACAAGCTTGACCAGATGAGCTAAAGATACCGTAAATCACCCCGTTTACAGCGATATCAAAGTTTGCATCTTCAAAAACGATGGTCGGCGACTTGCCGCCAAGCTCTAATGAAGTTGAGATCAGCTTATCCGCTGCCACGTGCGCTAAGTGCCGACCGGTACTGGTACTACCGGTAAAAGAGATCTTTTGTACTAGCGGATGCTTGACGATCTCTTCACCAACCACAGAACCCTTACCTGTGAGTACGCTAAACAGACCTTTAGGCAAGCCTGCTTCTTCAAACACTTTAGCCAATTCAAGCGCTATCAGCGAGGTTGCCTCAGCAGGTTTTAAAATAACCGCATTACCCCCTGCTAAGGCGGGGACAATTTTTTGAATCTCTGAAGCAATGGGCGAGTTCCATGGGGTAATAGCCGCGACCACACCTAAAGGCTCATAGGTAGTAAAGGTCATCAGCGCCTTGATACGCTGATTGGTCAGCTCGTTATCAAGAGTCTCAAGGCTACTGGCGATATAGCGCGTCGTTGCGATAGCGCTACTTACCAAAGCAAAGGTTTCTGCCAGCGGCTTACCGTTATCTCTGGTTTGCAGCTCAGCCAAAAATTGTTTTTTCTGCTCCATAATGTTGGCCGCTTTAAACAGTACCGCCGATTTTTCTGAAGGCAACTTATCGCGCCAACTTGGATCGCGCCATGCTTTGTCGGCCGCCTCTATAGCTTCATTAATATCATCTAAGCTGGCCGTAGAGATTTCTGCATTGACTGAATGATCGGCTGGATAGTGGCTTTTGATAGTAGCGCCGCCACCGAGCTTCCACTCGCCGGCTATAAATATCTTTTTTACCGTGTCTTCTGTTACCGTGCCTTCTTTTACTGTATCTTCTGTTACCGCGCCTTCTTTTACTGTATTTTTCATAATAATGTCTCTTTTAATATGGCCTGCTTAGTAGAGTTGTATGCTCAAGCGTTATATATACTCAGTAGCTTTGGTGTGCTTTTAATAATGCTTTATAGCTGTAAGGTTTGCTCAAGCTGACAGCACAGTCGCAGCGCACTAAAAGCAGCTAAGCTTGACGTCTTAGGATTTTCAGCAAGTGGCAATCCGGCCATGCTAATCTCAAGCTTGCCAAAGACCCCTTGGGCAGTGATATGATGAATATTATGCTCAAGCGTAGGATCGGCAATGAGCTCTACCGTTGTATCATCAAGCCCCACGCCTGCCAGCGCAATAGTAGCGGCAACGTTTGAATTGGCCGGGAATAAAGCTGCCGCCTCTCTTGCTGTGCCGGTAAAAAAAACAGTCGCCTCGGATAAATTATCGTAATCAAGCAGCTCATCAGCGTGACTGCCCTGCCAGCTGGCGGGCTGTTTTCTGCCTTGATAAACTACCTTATTCAGTCCAGCTAGACTTGCCGCATTGATACCATCGATACCAGCAACCGCTCCTGCTAAGATATGCACTTTTACCCCGTTTTTCTCTGCCGTATCAGCTAGTTTGGCAGCAAAGCTATCGTCGGTAAAAGCGCCAACCGAGACAACGCCAAGGGGAATGCCCTTCTCTAATATATTAATAGCATGAGCTTTGAGTCCGCCTTGTCCTGCCATCTCAACGGCCAAATCAGGTTTTTCTACCAGCTCGTCAACCGAAGTAATCACCTCGATAGTATCGCCAAGCTCAGCTTTGATACGCTCTGCACTTCTGGAGCTGGCAAGCACTACCGAGAGCACAATGTTTTTAGGCAGCATCTCGTGTACCTTTCTTGCCATAGATCCATAACCTACAAACATGACGCGCTTCATAATTAACCTCTATCTCGTTTTAGCTTTTTCTACCCAAATTTTTTAGCTTAGATCTTTTAACTTAAACCTTCTGACTTAAATCTCTTTACTCAAACCACCTGAGACATCGATCACCGATCCTGTGGTATAAGAGGACAAAGGCGATGCTAAGAACAGCAGCGCATAAGCGGCTTCCTCAGGCTTTCCTAATCGGCCTAGTGGTATGCCTTTTTTGCTGGCTACCTCTGCGATCCACTCATCCCAATTTTTGGACTTATCTGATCGATTCTCAAAACGTCTGCGCCATTGTCCAGACTCCACTAACCCAATTAAGATAGAATTGACCCTGATGTTGTCTTTGACCAACTCATTAGCTAGGTTTTTGCTCAAATTTAACAGTCCTGCTCTAGCAACCGAGGTTGCGACCATATGGGTTTCTGGTTTGAGACCTAAAAGGGAATTAACATTAGTGATTGAGGCGATGTCGGACTTTTTTAAGTAAGGCAAGGTGGTGTTGATCATGTTGACCACGCTAAAGACCTTTAGCTTTAGCTCGTCCACCCAATCTTGCTCGTCGGTATTAAAGAAATCTGCTACCTTACCTTGACCGGCATTGTTAACCAGCATATCGATAGCGCCAAAGCGCTCTACAACGGCGTCGACGAACGTAGCTACTTGCTCTTTTTGCAGCACATCGCACTGATGGATAAACATCTGCTCTATATCGTGCTGTTGACTTAGCTCATCATAAGTGGACTGTAATCTTTCATTATTTCTGCCGCACCAAGCGACTTTCGCGCCTTGTAGCAGAAATAGCTTTACCAGCTTTAGCCCTATGCCAGATGATCCGCCAGTGACTATAACCACCTTATCTTTTACTTGAAAACTCATAAACCATTACCCTTAATGATTGATAGCAGTAGTTGATTAAAACGCTCAGGTTGATCCAAATACGACAAATGACTAGCAGATTCAATAGGATGCAATGAGACATTTTTGTGCCGATCGGCAATCTCAAACATAATCCTAGGCGGGGTAATGCCGTCCTCAGCGCCATAGATTAAATCGACAGGCTTGTCTATTTGATCCAAATAATGATGCATACTATCGCGCGCGAGCAGCTGTGAGGATTTCTCAAAACCCTCAGCACTGATTTGCTCCATAATTTGCTCAAGTAGCTTCACCTTGTCGTCGCTGGCATCAAACAGCAAGGCATGGCTTCTTTGCCGCGCCATCTCAGTACCGCCAAGCTCTTTTAACAGCTTGGGACGCTTTTGAGCCACCTCATCTTGCTTGGCCTGATCGAACTCACCATAACCTTGTGCTGCATTGGCTAGTATTACTTTATTCACCATCTGCGGATACTCGGCGGTAAAGCCTGAGGCGATAAGCGCGCCCAGCGAGTGACCCACTAGACTCACACGCTTGATACCGCTTGATTCAAGCAGCGTTAAGAGACGTCTACTGTAATCCAAAGCAGTGGGTATCTGCTCTTGCATTGGTGCGCTTTGTCCGTAGCCTGGCGCACTCCAAGCCAACACCGAGGCTTTATCAGCGAAGTAGTCGAGCTGCTTTATCCAAGAGTCCGCGCCTGAGCTGATCCCATGTAAAAAGACAATGGTTTCATCAGATTGTTTATGGTTTTGAATAAACTCAATTTCACTTGCTGAGTCGTACTGCTTGTCTAAGTGCGCCATAAAGAGTCCTTTTTACTGTCATCTTTTACAACTATTCATTGCCGAAGCTAATTGTTAGAGCTAGTCGTCAAAGCCAATTGCCAAAGCGGTATCCGTCAAACCTGTTAGGTTCAACAAAACCGATTCACTCCATGTCTCAACCAACCTATAAACCAAAGTTAGCGTTTGATTTTAGATAATGGATGATCGTCTGGATAAGTGGGGATAACGGGCTTTGGATTACCAATCATCACGCACATCAAGGCATCTTCTTGGGTATGGTTGTGCAAACCTCTATAGACGCCAGGCGGTACTGAGATCAGATCGCGATAGTTTAGCTCCATAGACGTCTCCTCGCCTTGATCCTCAACCGTCAAGGTGATCGATCCGCGCAGCATGAAGAAGACCTCTTCTGCATCAGTATGTACGTGCGGAGGACCTTCGCAGCCTGCTGGCAATAACATAGTAGAGAAGGTAAAGTTCTCTGCCTGAACGGTATTGCTGTCACCAGACACTCCGGTTGCCCCCGTGCCCATATAACGCATTTGTGCGCGGCGGTATTTAGGATCATAGTCCGCTTGGAACTTTAAGGCGCTAAAATCGTACTGACGGTCTTCAAATCTTGCCACGCGAGTTGAGATCCAATCTTCTAAAGAGCTGCCTTCTGGTCTTTTTGAAGTATTGATGTTTTTAGTAGCTGTTTCAGTATTCATATCAGTATTCCTTACATATTAGGTTGATTTGGACTAAGCTTGGTGCTGCTTAAGCTTAGTATTCTCAATATAAGTACCTATTAAATAAGTGCCTATTAAATAAGTGCCTATTAAAATCAGCTCTTAAAATTAGTACTTTTAAAATTAGTACTTTTTGAGTAATGGTATTAAGAATAAAGAAGACACGATAGCTATGCCTGCCAAAAACATAATGCCGTGATTAATATTGCCCGTGTAAACCACGATATAACCTATAATTACCGGTGCTAAGGCACTACCAAAGTTCCCAAAACCATTGAAGATACCGCCCGCTGTCGTCGCCACCTCTTTTGCCGTGATATTAGCTAGTAGTGCAAAAATGGCCGAGACGTTAAAGCCCCATAAAAAAGCACTGGCAGACATAAAGATTAAAACGTTGACTATGCCTTCTTGATAAATAAGTAAGAACATCGTAATACCAGCACCAAGTAACCCTCCAAAGACTTGTATCGCTCTTCTATTTGGAAATCTATCAGAATTAAAGGCACCCAATATCTCACCGACAAGCATAGCGACAAACGGAATCATGGATAGGTTACCAAACTGCTTTAAATTAAAACCTTTAGCTTCTATTAAGTAAGTAGGTATCCAACTGTTTAGCCCCCAAAGATAAGCCAAGGTGCCGACGTTAAAAAAGGTAAGCAGCCAAAAGGGTCTACTGCTGAGTAGTTTTTTAAAGTTGGTTTTGTGGTCGACTGACTTTCTATTGGCTTTGACATAGGTCACGCCTTTGAGTCCAAAGTACACCAGCACTAATAAAAATAGGGTAATAAAAGACATGAAAAAGAAGGTGGCATGCCAATTGTAGTTCTGCAGAATAATGGCCGTAAGAGGAAATCCTAAAGCGGCACCTATAGGTGTGCCTAGTAAAAACAAAGTGGATGCCCGCGCCTGCTCTGATGGGGTATAGTTTTGCTTCACGATACTAAAACACAATGCCAATAATGGCCCTTCAGCGATACCAAGCAAAACGCGATAAAACAGCAGCAGATAGAAATTGCTGGTCAAACCCATTAGGAACATCAGTACGCCCCAACTGGTTATACCTGCCAACAGTATCTTTTTGGGACCAAAAATATCGCCCACAAAACTCAGAAAGACCGAAGAGAGACCATAAGCTAATAAGAAAATACTCATCAGCCAGCCAAGTTTAGCTTTGTCTCCTGTAATACCAAGATCGGACAAAAACTCAGGATCAGCAAAAAGCACAGCAATACTAATTTTGTCAAAAAAAGCCAGTACGACCGTTATCATCAGTACAATGGCTGGAACCCAGTATTTAAACCCTCCAGGTCTATTTCTTTTCACACCGACAGCATCTACATTGTCTATGGTAGTATCCATATTTATCATCCTTGATAATTAACTCAAATTTTTATTAATTAATATTTAATTAAATAACCCTTTATATAATCCTCAAAACTATTTATCAAAAGCTCCTTCTGGCTATAAAAGTATTGAGCATAAAAATGATTACCTACTTAGGTCTTATTTTCATAAGGTTCACTGAAGTGTCTTGCAAAGTCTCTGGATCAAGCGCCATATCTGCTTTCATCCACCTCTTCGCAATCTTGACAATTTTGTTATTATTAATGGCTACTAAGTAGCGCAGCTTTTTCTCATCGTCTAGATAAAAAAAGCAGGGATTGTTGTCTTCATCTTCTCGAATAACCAGCTGACAGTTTTCGATATCGACAGGAGAGCCTAGTATTTGAATATTTTTGTCGTATTGATCCGACCACAGCCATGGGATGTCATCATAAGCCACTCCTAGATCCAACATAGATTTGGCTGCTATAATTCCTTGATTTTGAGCATTGGACCATGACTGAATACAAAAACCCAAACCTGGGTGAATCGCGACATCCCCTGCGGCATAAATATCAGGATCGCTGGTTTGACAATATTCATCGACAATGATGCCGTCTCTGGTTTCTAAACCTGACATCTCGCCGATCTCTTTATTAATGTGAGCGCCGGTCCCTAATAAAACCAAATCATAACGGGCACTATCTTGCTCATCATTGTTGATTTTTACGCTGACACTCTCCTCACTATCAGCTTGGAGCAAATCAAGATGATCAAACGACAGTTTTATCTTGGTGCCATGGGCTTGATGCAGGTTTAATAGATAGTCTGACACCTCTTTACTCACGCTTCTGGCGCATAGTCTGTCATTCATCTCATATACAGTGACCTCGACGTCTCTTTCCGATAAAGACGCCGCTACCTCCAAACCAATCCAGCCACCACCTATGATGCCAACTTTATCTACACCATTGAGTTTTTGCTCGATAAGTTTACTGTCTTCAATATTACGCAGGCTAACGATGTTAGGATAAGAGGACCACTGCTCAACCGGAATCTTCGCTTTACTACCGGTGGCAATCAGTAGCTTGTCGTAGGCAATCTCTTGGTCATCATTGGTATAGACGTGTTTGCTTTGCCGATCAATATGCGTGACTCTGACAGGTTTTAATAAGGTTATGTTCAGCTCATCAACTGCGTCATCTTTAAATATCTTTAAAGAATCATGGTCAGCTTGACCTAGTAGGACTTGTTTGGATAAAGGAGGACGCTCATAGAACGCATAATCTTCGTCACCAATGATAGTAATATCACCCGTATAACCATCAGCTCTTAAGGTTTTTGCGGTCCATATAGCTGCTTGACCGGCACCGATTACGACAACGCTATTCATAATAAACTTCCTTATCTATGCTTTATCCGTCTATACACTACACAATCTATCTATTTATCAACCACTTATTTACATATTGTTGAGCTGTCGTCTGGTTTCGACATCAATGCCACCTTCGACCGCCCATTCGGTAAATAAATCGAGCGAATAGTCATAGAATCTTGGTTGCCACTCAGGCGTTAGATAATCGTCGTTGGTGTAGTATTCAAAAGCGCCACCAAACGGTGAATGCACGTACCAAAAATAGGCAGACGATACGGGATGACGACCGGGACCGATAAACGAATCCCATTTTTTTCTGTTCATATTCAGACCGCCACCGATAACCTCGTGGATGTCTCTGACGATAAAGGCTACGTGATTAAGTCCCGGCTCTTTGCGGTTAGGTAGCTTTAATAGAAATATATTGTGGTGCCATCCTTCGGCAGCGCAGCGCATAAACGCGCCGCGATCGTTATAGGCATCGGAGAGATAAAAGCCTAGTTTCTCTTCATAAAACTTTTGGGAATCCGCAAGATTGGGACTAAACAGTACGATATGACCCACGCCTAAGGGTGAGGCTTTTTCATATACAGGACTGGCTTGATTGATTCTATTAATAGAACCGTATTGATTTATCCCAACGCTTATTTTCTCAAGATTGGTCCGCATTATGCTAACTTCAAAAGATAATGTCAGTCCATTAGGATCACGGCAGTATAAAAGATCACCTTCATCTTGAAAGCCATCGACATTTTGTAGATTGTCTCTTAGCTTATTAAGATCTTCTTGGCGATTGACCGCCCATGTTATCTCTCTAAGCGTGGAACCGTCTTCAAAAGCAGGTGGCAATCTAGTGTCATCTTTGTCATAAACATAGATGGCACTACCATTGTCCATACTGAACTTTATGGTGTCATCAATATCTGAATCGACAGGTTTAAGTCCAAAGTCAGTGGCAAAGTTTTGACATTGATCTTTATCTTCAACACCGAATTTTAAAGTTTTAATTCCGTTTATCATTTCAAGCTCCTTAGTTAAGCTCGTTAAGCCTAGACCCCGTTAAGGCTAAACTTAGTTAAATACAAAACCACCGTTTACAGGGATATTTTGTCCAGTAACAAAGGAAGACAGATCGGATAATAAGTAGATAGCGGTGCCATCAATATCTTCAGGATACTGCTTTCTATTGAGGGCTCGTCCATCAACATAATGATCATGGCGCTGCTGTGGCACATAGGCGGTCGCCTCCACGATAGTGAGACCAGGAGCGATACTATTTACGCAGATGTTGTACTCGCCAAGCTCGCGGGCCATAGAGCGTGTCATCGCCATGATCGCACCTTTGCTGGCAGTATATGCCATCAAGTTTGGCGCGCCCCACAGCGCAGTATCAGAAGCGATATTGACAATCTTGCCCGCTTTAGAGCTTTTAAGATAAGGAACCAATGCCTTGCTTAGTAGCCAAGTACCTTTGATATTGACCTGCATGACCCTATCCCATAGATCTTCATCATAATCGAGCATGTTTTTACCACCAACACCGGTGGCCAGCGCCCCGCAGTTTATCAAGCCGTCGACCTGCTGGTTTTTAGCAACTAAAGCAGCGACAGCTTGCGTAACACTGACAGAATCTGCTAGATCGATATATCCAGCAACGGCTTTTAGACCTTGATCCTCTAATAATCTAGCTTGAGTCTGCACCTCATCTTTTAACACATCTAGCATGAGCACCTCTGCGCCTTGCTTGGCACAGGCAGTAGCAAAAGATAAACCAAGACCTCTTGCCGCCCCTGATATCACTACTCTTTTATTCAGCAACAAATTATCCATTCAGGCTTGAACTCCCTTTCAAGTGTGGTACGCTAAAAACTGCAACCATTCGTTATGAGCTTGCGGTCTCTTTTTCAGCTTGTTTGGCAGCTTGCAACTCTTGAATCTTGGCAAGCTGCTTTTTACCTTCTTTTTGGAACATTCTTCTCAGGCGAGCCAGTCCAACATCGTGTTGATATAAAAACTCGTGTTCCATAGCGTTTGGTGCCATATTTTCTAGAATAATTCTATCTTGCTCAAGCACATCCCAGTGCAGCTGCTCAAGATAGGTACGGTACATAAAGCGCCAAGTATGACGTTGCCAGCCTTGTACTTCACGGCAGCGCCAAAAAAAGACTCGGGTGTTATTCTCATCAATGGGCGTCGCAAAACCGACGATCCAAAATACCCCGCCTGGTCCAAATTCTCTTTTATAAGGGATAGAAAGTCTTAACCAAGGGCTACCCGTATCACCGTATTCGACCCAGTCGAAGTTCACCCCTTTTTGTCCAGTCTTCTCAAAGATAAAGCCGTCTTCAGTGCGATTAAATGCCATCTCAGATTGCTTATCACCCTCAGACATGGAATGAGAAGTTGCATGTAAAAAGGCTCCATGCATAGGATCCATCACATTATCAATAGCGTATTGATAATTGACTTTCCAGTCCGCCATGCACAAGAAGCTACTCCAGTCGTCACTTGCTAACTGTTCTGGTAGCTCAAGCGGCGTAGGCTCTTGACCATCTTCTAAGCCAAACCATACAAATACAGCGCCATTGTGTTCCTCTACAGGGTAGCTGCGAACACAAGACTGCCCTTCTAGTGGACAATCACTAACCGCAGGCACATCGACGACAGTGCCAGTACCATCAACTTCTACGCCGTGATACCAACAAGCCACCTTATTACCCAAGTTCCAGCCAATTGATAATCTGGCACCGCGATGCGGGCATCTGTCTTCTAAGGCATGTACTACGCCATCATCGTCTCGCCATAGGACTAGATTTTCTCCTAAGCGGGTAATCCCTACTGGATTGGCTTTTATCTCCCAAGAGGCCAAAACAGGATGCCAATAATTTCTAAGTCCTAGTGATAAATATTCGTCTAACGAATTAAACTGTCTCATGATTCTGTACTCCCTGACTGATTTTTGCTTGGTTTCCCCATCACCTTACTTAGTGACCCAAACTAGTATTTAGTAACCCAACCGCTCCATTTCTCTTTCAAACGACTCGGGAGTAAATGGCTTACCATTCCCAAGTAGCATGCCTTGATTATTAAGAGCATCAACCACTTCTTCTAAAGTTTCAGCACCAGAGGAAAAGGCTGCGATTAGATTTTTTGCTAAAGACAACTCATAGTCAGTCGGTTCATGATCGCGGGTTTGCCAAACAATAAGTTTTGAGTCTCCTGGCACCTGAATATTATTAATACCAGCGTGCTTACTAGGTCTATGCTGCTTCCAGCTGACTAAACCTTCGTTATAGTGCTCGTTATCTAGTTGCATTGTATTCTCCCTGTTATTCGGATTTTTCGTCTTTGTCTTGCACGTATATCTTGTCGTCTTCGACCTTTACCGCATAACTGCATAGCCCGCGCTCAGCTGGACCTGATAGCAATTTTCCGGTTTTGATCTCAAAGATAGCTTCATGCAAAGGACATTCTATGGTGTCATCCTCAGCGAACCCATCTGTCATGATGGCGTAAGCATGCGGACATATATTCTCTAGGGCAAAGTACTCGTCTTCAACTTGGTAAATTCCGATCCTTTTACCATTAACCTCTACGCCTTTAGGGTCATCTTCGTTGACATCCGATACATCGCATACGTGTAACCAATCCATTTAACCATCCTTAGTCTTGTCATAAGCCTTGTAAGAAAGTTTTGCATGTAAAACTATATTTAATAGGTAAAACTTAATATAGCTTAGATTTTCTGTAGATGTCAACACTAAATTGCATAATATTTATATAAGTAAATACTTATAAAATAGCAATATAATCAATATCTTATAAATAACAAATAAATATTAAAAATTTAATTAACTTTTAAATATTAGTGAACACCACTATTATTTAGTTTAGAGTACAAAATATGGACTAAAGTTAAAGAGGATTAAACAATATAAAACGAGATAATGTAAAAACGCAGTGAACCAGTTTTCACCCTTGAAATAGGAATATGAAGAAATATATTTAGGCTGGATAAAAAAGGTTAAGTCTTTAGCAAATTTACTGCTATAAAGTGTATTGAAATAAACTGTATTGGCTCGCGTCTATTTAATGTTTAGACGTATAGAGACTGAGCTAAAGTACTACCTTATATGATAAAATCATCGCAACTAAATTTGAGAGATAGATTATGTCTATAGCATTATCTGATGATAAATACATGGTGAACAGTCTTCGCAATGGTTTGCTATTAATGGAATTATTTAACGACAATGGTATGACTGAGATGTCGCTATCACAGATTGCTGCAAGTTTAAACATTAACAAGTCTAGTGCCTACAGATTGTTATTTACTTTAGAGAAAATGGGCTACATAAAAAGAGACAGTAATAAAAACTACCAATTAGATATTAAGGTTGTCGATCTGTCTTACTCTTATTTAAGCTCCACTTCATTCAAACAAGAAGCCTATGCGGTTATGGAGCAATTGAAGAACGATACAGGAACAGCCGTACACCTATTTACTTTAGATGGTATAGACATCGTCAACTTGCAGAATATCCAGCCTTCGGGTAATTTTATATCAAGTATATTGCCAGGATTGAGATGGCCGGCCTATGCCACTGTGATTGGCCAAATACTATTGGGCAGTTTGTCTGATGATGAGATAAGACAAAGGTATAATGATTTTACAGATTGGAAAACTTATTCCGATGCTACTCCCAAAAATCTTGAGGAGTTGTTAGAAGCAGTAGATCACGCGCGGAAAAAACAACATCTGACCAGTTGGCAAAAATTTAATAATGATATGATTGCTTGCGCAGCACCAGTTAAGAATCGAGCTTCTAATGAAAATATTTACGCTTTATCCATTAGCTGTCCGGTAGATACCTTTACCCGTGATTATTTTGAGCAGCACATAACTTCTTTAGTAGTAGAGTCAGCCAATAAATTAAGCAAAATTTATAAACCTGAGTCCAGTTGGTAAGGGTATACTGACCCTATCTTCAACAGTAAAGGATGACACTATGACAAGCGATGCACTGACGAATAAAAAGGACAGTATAAAAACACAGGTAAGCGAACAAGAATGGCAAATGCGTGTCAATCTGGCCGCCTGCTACCGACTAATTGCTTTATACGGCTGGGATGATTTGGTGTTTACCCATATCTCTGCTCGCGTTCCCGATACTGAAGATGCGTTCTTGATTAATCCGTATGGATTATTATTTGAAGAGATTACCGCCTCAAACCTCGTTAAAGTCAATCAAGCGGGTGAGAAGATTGGCGCATCAGAGTACGATATTAATCCAGCAGGCTTTACTATTCATAGCGCGGTACATGAAGCACGTCATGATGCGCAATGCGTTATTCATTTGCATACTAGCGAAGGTGTTGCGGTATCCGCGCAAGAGCAAGGCCTCCTTCCCATCTCACAGCAATCTCTTTTTCCCTTGTCTAATTTAGCCTATCATGACTACGAAGGCGTCGCGCTTAATCCAGAAGAAAAGGTGCGTTTGGTCGCCAATTTAGGCGATGCCAATTTTATGATCCTGCGCAATCATGGCTTGCTTACGTGTGCCAGTACGGTGGCCGATGCGTTTTTATTTATGTACATCATGCAAAGAGCCTGTGAGGTCCAAATCAAAGCACAAAGCGGCGCTAGCACTTTGACTCATATACCGCCGCAAATATTAGCGGGCATTCAAGCAGCCTCACAAGCGGTGACCAAAGAGGCCGGCGGCGGTATCGCGTGGCCGGCGCTACTGCGCAAACTATACCGCACTGACCCCTCTTTTGCGGAGTAATACGGCGATGATAAGTCTTAAGGAGTGGGAGCAACAAGGACAGTATGAGAAGATAAAAGAGCGGCAAATCTTTACGCGTCAGGGCGGCGACAAGAACATGCCCGCTTTACTACTGATTCACGGCTATCCAAGTGCCAGCTGGGACTGGGAGGGTATGTGGGATGAGCTTACCGAGCGCTATTATGTGATTACCCTTGATATGCTAGGGTTTGGCTTGTCTGATAAGCCTAAAGACGCAAGTTATTTAATTAGCGAACAAGCTGATATTTTCGAGAGTTTTTTGCAAACCCTTGGCGTTAATAATTATCATATTTTGGCGCATGATTACGGCGATACCGTAGCGCAGGAGCTGTTAGCTCGGCAAGTTAATGGCAGTAGTAAGCTGACTATTCATAGTGTTTGTTTTCTAAATGGAGGTCTGTTTCCTGAGACGCACCGACCTATCTTAGTCCAAAAGCTACTACTGTCACCACTAGGACCCTTAGTATCTAAGCTAATTAGTAAGCAGAAATTTGCAGCCAATTTGCAACGCATATTCGGCCCGAAGACACCGCCAAATACTGAGGTCATCGATACCCTATGGCAGCTGCTCACGCACAATAACGGTCTGGGCGTCATGCATAAACTGATAAATTACATCCCGCAACGCAAAAAATATCGCAAGCGCTGGGTCGGAGCAATTATCGATAGCCCTGTACCTATCAAACTGATCGCTGGCGCCAAGGACCCCATCTCAGGGCAGCATATGATTGAGCGTTACCGCACCCTGATTCCTAATGCTAACATTACTGTCATGCCAGATTTGGGTCACTATCCCCAGATTGAAGATGCCGATGCCATTAGTACCGCTTATCTGCAATTTAGAGATTAAATAAAATAATTGGTATATGATTTATTGATTATTAATACCAATCACGTTTAATAGATGCCCCAACTTAAGATAGATAATGACGCCCTTTTTACCTGCTCTAATTTGCGTCTGCCCGCCTACCGGCAGACGTATCCAGCCGCCGCGCTGATAAGTCTGATCCTCATTGATCAGCTCACCTTCTAGTACCAACAGCTCAGCGCCGCCTTTTATAGTTTCGGCAAATAAAGCTTCATCTGCACGCAAACGCTGCAAGCTAACGTGTTCATAATCTGCTGCAAATAAAGGACAAATCTCGCGGCCGTCTTTCTTGTGCCAATTGTCATCATCGTTGGTATTGATAAAGACTTGACGGGTTTCATCAGACGGCATTTGCCATAGTTTGACGAAGATCACTGCGCCATCCTCACTAAATGGCATGTGCTTTGAGGTCGGTGGATTACGCAGATACCAGCCTGCCGGATAATGCTGATCGTCAGCAGAAAAAGTACCGGACAATACTAAAATCTCCTCACCGCCTGGGTGCTCATGACGGGGGAAATACGAGTTGGGTGCATAGCGTACTAGGCTGGTGGCGCGCGCTTTTTCTGCGCCAACGCGATCGAGCATTACTCGTTCGACTCCTTTTTGCGGTGACGGCGTCCATTGATATTTGTGCGGCGCAAGTGCCGCTGGTAGCGTAAAATCGGCATTGATTAACATAGATAAAATCCCAAACTATTTTAAATTGCAAAAATTAGAAAGATTACAGACCGTCAAAAATCTGCGAATTTATTTAAATATCAACCTTGCCTCGTAGCGCCTTAGTTCGGCCGCGCTGGACTTTTTTATCGACTCGTTTACGCTTAGCATTTCTGCTTGGTTTGGTAGGTTTGCGAGTTTTATGGACATAGGTAGCGTCTATGATAAAGCTTCTAAGGCGGTCAATGGCATCATCTCTATTGCGCTCTTGGGTGCGATGCTGCTGTGCTTTAATAACTAAGACGCCGTCTTTGGTAATGCGATTGTCTTTGCTATTTAATAAGCGCTGTTTATTAATATCGTTTAGACTTGAGGCATTGATATCAAAGCGCAGATGAATGGCGGAGGACACTTTATTAACGTTTTGCCCGCCTGCCCCTTGCGCGCGAATGGCGCTAATGTCTACCTCGTTGTCATCAAGACTAATGTTGTTATTTATAAATATCATAGTTTGTAGTTAATATAATTAGTGTGTGTTGGTTGTAATATGTATTGTATAAAAAATAGTTATTAGGGCAGCTTTATTATTCACAAGGTGGCGCTATTCATAAAAGGACTAATTGCCTAACAACTCCCGACAACGCGCAATCACTGGCGCATCCACCATATTACCATCTATTTTAAATACCGCCTGCCCGCTGCGCTCATACTCCTCCACTACCCGTTTGGCAAATTCTAGCTCCTCCAATGTAGGCTGTAGCGCTTGCTGAACGATAGCCACTTGCTTGGGATGAATACACAGCATTCCCGACATGCCCATCTGCGACCACAGTTGCACGCGCTGCGTGAGTCCTGCGCTGTCATTAAAGTCTGGATACACGGTATCAATAGGCGCTGATAATTGATGGACTTTTGAAGCAATAACGAGCTGATAGCGGATTTGATTGGCAACAATATCAGCGGCGTTGGTGTTGACCTGTACGCCTAAATCGTTGCATAAATCCAAAAACCCATAGCTAAAAGCGTAGATTCCTGAGGCTTTCGCCATGGTATCAAGGTTATACAGCCCTACTGCGCTTTCTATCAAGGCAATGACGGGTAATCCAATTTCTCGATTAACGTGCTCGATATCTGCCGCTTGTTCTGCTTTAGCTAATATGACTCCAGTAAGGCTTGGCAACTGCTGGCATAGTTTTAGGTCCTCAGCAAATTCGCTACTGCCCGCTTTATTAATGCGTAGCCAAAGCGGTTGGTTGCTTTCGTTACGGCTTTGACTGCTTATACTACTTTGACTAATGTTTTGCGCCTCAAAGTATTGCTTTAAATCTGCCTGCGCTTGCGCCTTGTCCTTGTCAGCAACTGCATCTTCCAAATCAACGATAACCGCGTCCGCGCCGCTAGCAAAAGCTTTTGAGATTAACTCTAATTTGGTAGCGGGCACGAACAGCCACGTTTTAATATTAGCAAAGCGACTGTTCATTAAAACTTGTTCTCCTATTGCTTATTGCACGTATCTGGTGCTCTGATGATGCTCTGATAAATAACTACTTAATTATTTACCCTCTAAAAACCTTAACTCACTAGTGCACTAAAATAATAGGCGAGACGGTATTGGCAATAAGTTTTGTTGTCGTGCTACCCAAAAATAATCGTTGCCATTTGGCATGTCCATAAGCGCCAATCACAATAAGATCGACATTATTGTCCGCCTGAAACCCTAATAACCCATCGACGACATCCATTTCAGGCAAGTGATGCGCGGCTACCTTAAATCCGGCTGCATCTAACTGGGCAGCGGCGGCAGCTAAAATATTTTTGGAGTTGCTATTATTATGACCCACCATGACGATATGACCTTGCATTCCTCTTAGTACTTCACTTCTTGCAATTTTTTGGGTGGCTTTGATCGCAGTTTTGCTAGCGTCAAACGCAACCATGTACGATTGAGGCGTTTTAAAGTCCTCTGAGCAAATCAAAATCGGCGTACTTGAGGCTCGAGCAACGGTTTCGATTTGGCTACCAATATTGATTTGACTGCCTTTATGATCCTCTCCGCGTCGTCCCATAACCAGCGCACGATTTTGGGTTTTGAGGAGTTCGATAGCTGGCAATAGCTTACCGCGGCTTTGGTGAGTTTTAACTTCTACATCAGAGTGACTATTGATATAGCTTTTTGCATCATGTATTAGTGCCTTACTGTAGCTTTCAGCAATCTCGGCTCTTTGCTCATCCATCTGTGTTAATGCAAATAATAAATCGCGGCGACTATGAGCACCTATTGCCTTTGATAAATCGCGCCTTGCGGTGTCGGGAACATCAATAACGTTTAGTACAGCAACGGGTATGTTCAATCTACCAGCATACCATGCTGCATAGTCACAGACCGATTCAGTGACTGCCGATCCATCGACACAAGCTAAAATGTGCTGTTGTGTTGTCATAGTCTATCCTTAAATGTTTAATTAAATAATAGATTTTGAGCCTTTAAAAGATTTTTGGTTAAATATTACTTTAATAATAACACCCATTAATGTTCTTATTAAATAACTTTTAATAAGTATTTAAATTCCTGTTTAACAAATATTTAATAATAATCTACTAACTATCTAAAGCCCTATCAAAGCATCTATAATCAACTTATCAGTACAGTAAATAAATCTAGCATTGAATGCCTACTGAATGTAATTTATGATCTTAAGTAGTTGCATTTATTTTATAAAAAACAATAGGAAAACAAGATGTTTAAAGACGTCGATTATTACGCAGGCGACCCGATTTTAGGGCTGGTAGATAAATTCTTTGCCGATAGCAATCCCAACAAAGTCAATCTAAGCATCGGTATCTATTACGATGAAGACAGCAAACTACCCGTACTTGAGTGCGTAAAAACGGCTGAGCAGCGCATTGCTGATCCCATCACGCCAAGGCCTTATTTGCCGATGGCAGGACTACTTGGACATCGCTTAGGTTGTCAAAACTTGCTATTCGGTAAAGACGCACCAGTTTTACAACAAGGACGCGTGGCGACTATCGCGACCATTGGCGGCTCGGGCGCTTTAAGAGTCGGCGCGGAATTTATTCATAGATGGTTTCCAAAGTCAAAGTGCTATGTGAGCGACCCGACTTGGGGCAACCACATTGCTATCTTTGAGGGTAGCGGTATTGAGGTCGGTAGTTATCCTTATTACGATAAAGCCAATAGTCGCATTAAGTTTGATGAAATGCTTGAATTTATCGAAAAACTAAACAAGCATGACGTGGTACTTTTGCATCCTTGCTGTCATAACCCGACAGGCATGGACTTAACGCGTGAACAATGGGATAAAGTATTAGAGGTGATTAAGCAGCGTGAGCTTATTCCCTTTATGGACATCGCTTATCAAGGTTTTGGCGAAGATATGGACAGTGACGCTTACGCCATTCGTAAGGCCGTCGATATGGGATTACCGGTATTTGTCAGCAACTCATTTTCTAAGAATTTATCGTTATACGGCGAGCGCGTTGGCGGCTTATCGGTTGTTTGTCCAAGTGCTGATGAAGCCGAGCGCGTCTTTGGACAACTTAATTTTGTGGTACGTAGCATCTACTCAAGCCCGCCGTCACATGGTGGTCATGTAGTCGATATCGTCATGAACGATGACAAATTATATCAGCAGTGGGTGGGCGAAGTTTACGGCATGCGCGATCGCATCAAGGCCATGCGCCTCAAGCTTAAATCAGTGCTAGAAGCCAAACTGCCTGAGCAAAATTTTGATTATATTACCCGCCAAAACGGTATGTTTAGCTTTACTGGACTTAACCCTGAGCAAATTGAGCGTTTACAAAGCGAGTTTGGCGTTTATCTGATCTCTAATTCACGCATGTGTATAGCGGGATTAAACGTCGATAACATCGATTATGTCGCTAACGCTATGGTTGAGGTTTTAAAAGAGTAGCCATTTGCATAAATTTTTATTTAATAATGACAAAGGTATTATTTAACTTATAAAAGAGCGGCTTATCTTCGAATAAGCCGCTCTTTTTATCTCTATAAGCTGTTATCTGCTTTACTAATCGTTATCCCAGTAAAACCAAACAACAAGGTCAATAATAAAGACAAATAGCAGAAAAAAGCATAGGGCAGATAATCAAGCACCGGTACGCCTAAAGCTTGACTGATAAACACCCCGCACACGCTCCAAGGCACGAGCGGATTGATAACCGTACCCGCATCTTCAATAGTGCGAGATAAGTTTTTAGGATGTAGATTGAGTCGCTCAAAGGTTGAGCGAAAAGCGGTGCCTGACAATAGCAAACTTAAATACTGCTCACCAATGAGTACATTGATGCTAAGCGCTGACATAGCAGCGGCGAATATAGCGCGGCCTGAGCTAGTCAAATGATCTTTGATACCTGATAACAAGGCAGGCAAAATCCCTAAAGCGCTAAGAAGTCCGCCAAGGCTAAGTGCTAGTATCACGATAGTTTGGGTGAAAAACATACTTTGCACGCCGCCGCGAGACAGTAACCCGCCCACTTCTCCTAAATCTAAGGATTCAGCTGGCGTATAACCGGCAAAAAAATAGCCACCAAGCTGCTCAATAGAGGGCGTGCTATGCAGATAAGTGATGATTAAGGCGACGATTATAGTACAGATAATGGTATAAATAGCATTGACTCGAAATACGGCTAGTCCTACTAATACCAAAAATGGTAGCACCGCATAACCCTGTACCAAACCGCTATCAATCAATTGTCCTTGCAGTACTTGCACTTGACTGAGATCAGAGCTAACCGTTTGTCCGGAGAAAAACCAAAATAGCGCTACCGTAATGATCCATGCAGGGACGGTGGTGTACATCATGTTGCGAATGTGGGCGAATAAATCAATACCTACAACTGATGAGGCAATGGTACAGGTATCAGATAACGGCGACATTTTGTCCCCAAAGAAGGCCCCTGATACTATTGCCCCTGCTGCAATAGCGACATTGGCATCAAAGGCATTACTCATACCAATAAAAGCCACACCCAACGTAGCCGCTGTGGTCAAACTACTGCCCAAAGCTATCCCAATAATCGAGGTCAGCACAAAGGCGGAGATATAATAGAACTCAGGCGATATCATCTCAAAGCCATAATACATGATGGTCGGTATTGCTCCAGACATCATTAACGCGGCAATCATTAAGCCAATAAAGAAGAATAGATAAATAGCCCCGATACCACTCATGACCCCTTCGGCCATTTTTGCCTGCATATCGTTAAAGCTAAGCTTCTTAAACAGACCAATAGCCAACAAAAAACAAATAGCTAGTATCAATGACAAATGAGGTACCCAGCCAAAACCTATCATAGTCACACCCATGATAGCGATAACTAGCGCTGCTATGGTAAAGGCGAGCTTGGGCGAAAACTGAGTCAATGTTTCTGACAGCATAAGGTATCCTTATATCTAATATGATTTATTATCTCAACTCAGTAGCGCTTTACCATATTAGCGCGAAACTTTGTCAGGTTTTACTGCACATCAATCACCTGCCTTCATCGTTTATGTGGCAGGCTATTAAGCTAAGTCTTATCAACCAATACCTTTAATCTGTCTCGCTCTCAGACTGACCAACAGCGCCGCGGCGCACTTGATCGCGCTCAATTGATTCAAATAGCGCCTTAAAGTTACCCTCGCCAAAGCCTTCATCATAATCGCCTTTACGTTGGATAAATTCAAAGAATACAGGGCTACCTAAGATAGGCTCAGAGAAAATCTGCAATAGCAAACGCGGCGTACCACCTTCTGTGGTGCCATCTAATAAAATACCTCGAGTTTGTAAGTCAGAGACTTTTTCGCCATGATTAGGCAAACGCTCATCAAGCATCTCATAATAAGCGGCGGTAGGCGCAGTCATCAAAGGAATGCCTGCCTCTTTTAGCTTGTCGATACTGGCAAGCAAATCGTCGCTTGCCAGCGCAATATGCTGAATGCCCTCGCCATTAAAGCTCATAAGGTACTCTTCGATTTGACCACCGCCCTGTTTAGCCTCTTCATTTAAAGGAATGCGAATCTTGCCATCAGGCGCGGTCATAGCTTTACTGGTCAGCCCCGTATATTCGCCTTTGATATCAAAATAGCGAATCTCACGAAAGTTGAATATGCGCTCATAAAATTTCGCCCAATAAGTCATTCGGCCACGATAAACATTATGGGTTAAATGATCAATAACCTTAAAGCCATGACCAACAGGACGTCGATCAACCTCTGGGAAAAATACAAAATCCACATCATAAATAGATTCGCCGTCTTTAAAGCGATCAATCAGGTAGATAAGTGAGCCGCCAATACCTTTAATGGCCGGCAACCTTAGCTCCATCACTCCTGTAGGTACCTCAATCGGCTGCGCACCATTTTCAATTGTCATCTCGTAGGCTTTTTTAGCGTCTTTAACCCGAAAGCCCATGCTACAAGCACCTGCCCCATGCTCTTCTACAAAGTAGCTGGCTTGGCTTCTAGGTTCACGGTTCAAGATAAGATTGATATCACCTTGACGGTACAAAGAGACATCCTTTGATCTATGGTTAGCGACGTGGGTAAATCCAAGCTGCTCAAATAGCGCTTCTACTGCCTCAGGATCAGGTGAGGCGAACTCAACAAAGTCAAAACCTTGTAGACCCATTGGGTTTTCGAATAAATCTACCATGGTCATCTTCCTTAATTTTAATTGATGGTGTGGGAAACATTATAAATCAATAATAACCAGTTTTAGATCTTTATTAAATGCCCAATTTATACTTTAATAATAAGACCAAATGATTATAAGCACGAGTCAACCATTTAAACGACATATAAATATAATTTATAACTGTTACCTTATAGTATATATTCATATAATCACATCAAAAGGTATAAAATTCTTGCAATCTAATTCACTATAAATTACATTATAAGAAACAGATTAACTATACCGTAATAATTCATCTTATTTTAATCCGTCTTACTTAAGCAAGGAGCTATTATGTCAACGATTGACACCAACCTTTCATCATTTATCGACATTGCGTCCGATTCTGACTTCTCCATTCATAATCTGCCTTATGGCATCTTTAGTGAAACTGCTGATGGCACGCGCCGTGCTGGTGTAGCTATTGGTGAACATGTCTTGGATTTATCTGTTCTTGAAAAAGAAGGTTTGCTCAAAATAGACGGTGGTAGCTATTTTGATCAGCCCACGCTAAATGCCTTTATTGATTCTGGTCGGGACAATTGGACTCATGCGCGTAAAGCCATTCAGTCTTTGCTTTCTGCTGACAACGATGCTTTACGTGACAATCAAGACTTGCAGAAAAAAGCTCTATTTAAGCAAGCGGACGTAACTATGCATTTGCCTGTCCATGTGCCAGGCTATACTGATTTTTATTCCTCTAAAGAGCATGCAACCAACGTTGGTACTCTATTTCGTGACCCCAACAATGCCCTACTGCCCAACTGGAAAGAGATGCCAGTCGGCTATAATGGTCGCGCCAGTACAGTCTTTGTAACCGGTTCAACAGATATTATTCGCCCCTCAGGTCAGCTTAAGCCCAATCCTGATGAGCGGCCTATTTTTGCCCCTTGTAAGCGCCTTGACTTCGAGCTTGAGACTGCCTTTATTGTCGGTAAACCTAACAAGATTGGTGAGCCTATAGCTGTCGAGGATGCTTGGGATCATATCTTTGGTATGGTGTTATTTAATGATTGGTCAGCACGCGATATTCAAAAGTGGGAATATGTCCCGTTAGGACCTTTTAATGCCAAAACTTTTGCCTCTGAGATCTCTCCTTGGATCGTTACTATGGATGCGCTAGCGCCTTTTAAAACTGAGCTGCCCACGCAAGATCCAAAGCCACTGGCTTATCTACGGGAGACAAAATCTGATAGCAGCTTTGATATCAATCTCTCAGTGGAGCTGCTGGCAGAGAATGATGATAGCGCTACGGTCATTGGTGAAACCAACTTTAAATATATGTATTGGTCGATGGCGCAGCAATTGGCTCATCACACCATTACAGGTTGTAAGGTAGAAGTCGGTGATATGATGGGTTCTGGCACTATCTCAGGTCCAACGCCTGACTCTTATGGCTCGATGCTGGAGATTGCTTGGAATGCGACCAAACCTGTTGAGCTTAAGAGCGGTGAGACCCGCACCTTTATCGAAGATGGCGATACCGTTATTATGAAAGGTTATAGCGAAAAAGACGGTGTCCGTGTTGGCTTTGGTGAAGTACGCGGTAAAGTACTACCTGCCTTAGATTTTAATTTCGACACATAAATTTTGTATAAAACAGGCGTAAGACGATCAACTACTATCGTCAATAATGGTTCATAACGATAGTTTTTCTATTTGAGTTAGATGACTAGAGTGATTTTTGGTAACTCTTAATAACAGTAACTCTTAATAGCTTTAGAATCAGCTCAAAGTTTTACGCCCTATCAAAAGGATATTGATATGAGCTTTAAAATAGAAAAAATTCATCATGTGGCTTACCGCTGTAAAGACGCTAAAGAAACAGTGGAATGGTACCAAAAACATTTAAACATGGATTTCGTGCTAGCTTTTGCTGAAGATCATGTGCCATCTACCAAAGCTTTTGATCCTTATATGCATGTATTTTTGGACTCAGGCAATGGTAATGTCTTAGCATTTTTCGAAGTACCTAATCAGCCTGAGATGGGGTTTGATCCCAACACTCCAAGTTGGGTTCAGCATTTAGCGCTTAAAGTAAAAGATCGTGACGAGCTCATGGCTGCCAAAGAGCATCTAGAGTCAGCTGGCATTGATATCGTTGGGGTTACCAATCATGGTATTTTCCACTCCATTTATTTCTTTGATCCTAATGGTCATCGTTTAGAGCTGACCTACGACGATTCTGCAGCAGAATCAAAGATCTCTATGATCACCGAAGAGATGAAGCACGATATGCTCGATGAATGGTCACGCACCAAGCGTGCCCCCGCGCATACGCAGTTTTTGCATGCCGATGAGCTTGAGGAAGCTAAAAAGCATGTACCTATAGGTGAATAAGCTGTATTACTAGCGATACTTTAAAAACTTCTGCAGCCGTTTAAAAGGACTTTAAACATGCATATTCCGTCACAAATGCCTAGGCAGTCATTGTATTTTGACTATCAAGTCTATCCCTATTTTTATAGTCAACAGGATATCCAATCCGACGACCAGACCGTTACCATAGTTGGTGCCGGTCTCATAGGCATGACTACGGCGATTATGCTGGCTAAATATAGTGTTAAAGTTGTTTTGTTAATAGCGTGAACTGTTTTTAGTAAAGTTGACAGTATTAAATGCGAACATTTTAAGTGACAAAGTTAAGTCACAAAGAGAGCTTTATTACCATAATTAATCAAGCTTTAATGTTTGAGGATTAATTGACCTCAATCATATGACTATCAAGCATGACGATAAAAACCAACCATCAAGAAAGGACTCTAGGATGAAAACTAAACTATCTACTTCAATATCACTAGCTACGGTAATGACCCTCTCTGGACTGGCATTGTCAGCTTGCTCCAATAACGATCAAGCCGCTTCAGCCGATGGCGGCGCAGATGAGGTTACGACTCTTAGATTCTCTCACTTTATGACCGCTAACGACAATATCAATACCGAAGGTTTTGAGCCTTGGGCGCGCAAGATTGAAGAGGACTCAAATGGTCGCCTAAAAGTTGAGATTTATCCTTCTGCTACCTTGAGTAAACCCGGTGCCACTTATGATGCTGCTGCCAAAGGTACTGTTGATATTGGTATGCAAGTACAGGGTTATACTGCTGGGCGTTTTCCTTTGACTCAAGTTGTGGAGCTACCGGGCATCTCTAACACTGCTGAAGAGCAAACGTGTATCTTGTATGAGCTATATAATAACGGTGCGATCTCTGACGAATATGAAGACACACATCTGTTATCGTTAATGGGCTCAGGACAGGGCGCGCTACACACCACTGATCAGCCTATTCGTACCCCAGAGGATATGAAAGGTCTGCGTATTCGTCAGCCTTCTGTAGTTGCCACTCACGTCATCGATGCTATTGGTGCCGCTCCTGTCGGTATGCCTGCTAGTGATACTTACACCTCAGTACAACGCGGCGTCATTGATGGCCTAGCCTTTACTTGGCAGCCTATTCAAGCCTTCCGTCTTGATGAGCTACTTAATCATCATACCAATATCCCTTTTTATAACTCAACCTTTGTAGTGACCATGAATAAGGATAAGTACGAAAGCCTTCCTGAAGATCTTCAAAAGGTTATCGATGACAACTCAGGCATAGAGATGTCAACTCGTATCGCCAGAATCTTTGACGAAAGTAATGAAGCCGCGATGGCAGCCGCTCGGGAGAAAGGCGATACCATGATCGATATTCCTGATCCTTTGAATGATCCTAATTGGAGAGAGCCATTATTACAAGGCACGCAAAGTTATCTTGACGAATTAGCAGAGCTTGGTCTTGACGGTGAAGGCGTTTATGAGCAAGTAAAAGCCGCTAGTGTTGGCTGTAAAGTTTAATCCAAGAACCAAGGTCGAATAATTATAAATGTAGCGCTATGTTTTTGCGTAGATATTCGACCACTAAAGATCACCCATCAGGAAAGGATTCTATGATGAAAACCAAACTTTGTGAAACTAGGCTTTGTAAAACTAAGCTCTACAAACATAAGCCCTCTACTAGAATCACTTTGGCTACTGTAATTGCTGTGTTCGGCATGACCTTAGCGGGTTGCTCTAATAATAGACCTCTTGCAAAAGTAGTTTTAAGACACAACGTATATCATTGAACTTTAATGGTTTAACAAATATGCCAGACATAACCAAACTACTCAAACAAAGTGATGCAGGTTTTAAGCGCTACACTGGTATTCATAAAACTACCTTTCAAGCAATGCTTGAGGCTATGCAAGATCATGAATCCTCTAAGACTAAGTCAGGACGTCCCAGTGATCTTAGTTTAGAGGCACAAATACTGCTAGCACTAACTTATTGGCGCGAATATCGAACGCTTTATCATATTGGCATAGACTTTGGTATTCATGAATCATCTGCCAGTCGCATTGTTCATAAAGTAGAAAACGTTCTGATAAACTCAGGTCAGTTTGACTTACCAAGAAAATTACCACGCGGCAATGGTGAAGACGTCAATTGGTCAGCGGTTATAATCGATGCTACTGAGACTCCCATTGAGCGTCCAAAAAAAACCAAAGCGACTACTACAGTGGAAAAAAGAAGCGACATACCTTAAAAGCACAGCTTATTGTACATTGGAAAACGGGTCTGATACTTGATGTTCAAACCTCCAAAGGCTCAGTACATGACTTTAGATTATATAAAGAGACGTCTCCAAAATGGCTACCTAAAAATACTTGCTTCATGGCAGACAGTGGCTATCAAGGCATAGCTAAGCTACATAAGCGAACCTTTATACCATTTAAGAAACCTAAAGGTAGCCGACTCATCGAGATTGCAAAACAAGCCAATCACTATCTAGCTAAGTTTCGTATTCTAGTCGAGCACAAAATAGGTTTAATTAAATTGTTTAAAATCATAGCTGAACGCTATCGAAACAGACGTAAGCGCTATGATCTAAGAATGAAGCTGTTTGCTGGTATTGTTAACTTCGAGAATAGCCTGTGACTTTCGCAAGAGGTCTAATGAGCAAACCGCTACCAACGGTGGTTCAGATGAAGTCACTACGCTTAGATTTTCTCACTTTCTGACGGCCACTGACAATATCAATACCGAAGGCTTTGAGCCTTGGGCGCAAAAGATTGAAGAGGAGTCAAATGGTCGCCTAAAAGTTGAGATCTATCCCTCCTCCACCTTAAGTGAGGCAGGCGCTACTTATGACGCGTCTGCTAAAGGGACTATCGATATCGGTATGCAAGTACAAGGTTATACCGCTGGGCGTTTCCCACTCACACAAATAGTAGAGCTGCCCGGTATATCTAACACCGGACAGCAGCAAACCTGCATCCTATATAAGCTCTATGATGATGGTGTCATCTCAGATGAATACGCCGATACCCATCTCATATCTTTAATGGGCACAGGACAAGGTGCACTGCATACTGTGGACACACCTATTCGCAAGCCTGAAGATATGAAAGGTATGCGTATCCGCCAGCCCTCTGTGGTTGCAAGCCACGTTATCGATGCTCTAGATGCAGCTCCTATTGGTCTGCCTATGGGTGATGTTTATACTTCATTGCAGCGCGGCGTCATCGATGGCATGGCCGTCACGTGGCAACCTATTCAGGCTTTTCGTCTCGATGAGATGCTCAATACTCATACCAATATTCCCTTTTATAACTCCACGATTGTAATGTCTATGAATAAGGACAAATACAACAGTCTACCTGACGACCTTAAAAAGGTTATCGACGATAATTCCGGAATAGAGGTGTCCACTCGTATCGCCAAGATCTTTGATGATAGCAATGCCGAAGTTATGGCTGCAGCTCGCGCTAGAGGCGATACGATGATCGATATCCCTGATCCTTTGAATGATCCTGATTGGAGAGAGCCTCTACTCGATGGCACTCAAAGATATCTTAATGAAGTTGCAGAAAAAGGTTTGGACGGTGAAGCGGTTTACGAGCAAGTAAAAGCCGCGAGCGCCGCCTGCAAAGTCTAACTTATTAGAGGAACCCCTTATGAGCGCTATGGTTAGCCTCAGCACCCTCATCTCCCGAGTGTGTCAATTCATCGGCGGCATCAGTCTGGTTATCATTGTCTTGGTCACCATTCTTGATGTTGTCGCCCGTTACATCTTCAAGCTTACCGGCGGCGAGATTGGCTTTACCGTCAAAGGTAGCGTTGAGATCGTCTCCTACTTTATGCTCTTTGCCCTACTAGCCGCCTTTGCCGCCTATGTCGAGCGCTCGCAAATCATCGTCGACGTCTTCACCCAAAAGATGTCCAAAGCCGTCAAAGGCTACATGATGGGCGTCTTTATGATGGGCTTTTTCTTACTGGGCATTGTTTTTGCCTGGGGTCTGTATGAAAGTGCCATAGACGCCATGGAATTTGGCAAAGTTACCCAAGATTTGCGCATCTCCATGATGCCCATCTATCTTATCAGTTCAGTACTGAGCGTTTTGCTTGCCATTCGCTCTTTGATCGAATCCATCAACATCTTTAAAACAGGCGAATTCTATGACGCCGAGGAGACCGGCGCATGAGTCCAGAAATTATCGGAGCCATTGGCCTATTGGTCATGATTATACTCGTCGTGGTTCGCGTCCCAGTGGCGCTTGCCATGCTTAGCGTCGGTCTAGTGGGTTTTGGTGCCGTCACCACCCCTGATGGCGCCCTGCAGATGCTCAAAGACATCCCCGTAGATGTCCTTGCCAAATACGACTTTAGTGCCATACCTTTATTTATTTTGATGGGGGTGTTTGCCACCCACTCCGGTATGGCCGGTAAACTGTTTGACTCCACCCGTACCATCTTTGGCGGGGTCAGAGGCAGCTTGGGGATTGCCGGTATCGGCTCCTCCGGTATCTTTGCCTCCATCTCAGGGTCGTCCTTAGCCACCGCCTCAACTATGACAAGGGTAGCCTTGCCGCAGATGGAGAAGTACGGCTACAAGCCCGGCTTTGCCTGCGGTATCTTAGCCGCGGGTGGTACTTTGGGTATTATGATCCCGCCCAGTATTGCCCTACTGGTCTATGCCATCTTAACCGAGCAGTCGGTGGGCGATATGTTTATCGCCGGCTTCTTGCCCGGTATCCTTGGCATGGTCATGTACTCTTTAACCGTGATGATCATGGTGCGCTGGAAGCCGCATTTGGCGCAGCGCGGCGAGAAGACCTCCTGGAAAGCGAAGATATTATCCTTGACCGGTCTGATTCCCTTTGGTTTTATCTTTGTGATTATCATCGCTGGTATCTTCTTTGGTCTGTTTACTCCAACCGAAGGCGCAGCAGTGGGTGCGTTTGCCTCATGGGCGTATGCCGCAGCCAAAGGGATGCGCCTGCAAGGTTTAAAGCAGTCGTTGGTTGAGACCTTGGCGTTGTCAGCGGTGGTGTTCTTTATGCTCTTAGGTGCAGAAGCGCTGGGCTACTTTATCTCGGTGTCGCGTCTGTCGTATTCCCTAGCGTCCTGGATTGGGGGATTGGCGGTCAGTCCGATGGTGGTGCTACTGGCAATCTTGCTGATGTACTTCCTTTTGGGTTTGTTTATGGATGCCTTAGCGATGCTGGTGATTACCATTCCGGTGGTGTTCCCTATTATTCTTGCCTTAGGGTTTGATCCGGTCTGGTTTGGGATTGTGGCGGTATTGACGGTGGAGCTGGGACTGATTACGCCGCCGATGGGGATGAATATCTTTGTGATTAAGGCGGTGGCGCCGCATATTAAGCTTAGTGAGATGTTTCGGGGGGTGGCACCGTTCATTGTCTCGGACTTTATACGGCTGGCTATTCTAGTCGCTTTCCCGGCGATCTCCCTGACGTTGCTTGGGTAGTACTGCCTCTTCAATAACCTTATAGATAGTGATTTATAGCTAATTTATAAATCACTATTTTCAAGATACCACTACCAATGGATTTAAACTGACTTAACATAATATAAGGATGTAAGTAATGAGTGTTTTTAATCATAAACTAAT
The DNA here is from genome assembly GCF_055699795.1 of Psychrobacter sp. M4. Taxonomy (NCBI): domain Bacteria; kingdom Pseudomonadati; phylum Pseudomonadota; class Gammaproteobacteria; order Moraxellales; family Moraxellaceae; genus Psychrobacter; species Psychrobacter sp. M4. The sequence continues at coordinate 2,174,437 of NZ_CM146740.1, forward strand.
GATAGGCTCAGGGGTAGTACTGACCGGAATGTCGGCGGGTCATGCAGCTACTGCTACTGATCTTGTTTCTAATACTGACAACCAAAAACCGCCTAACGTTCTAGTTATTATGGCTGACGATTTGGGGTTTTCGGACATCTCTCCTTATGGCGGCGAGATCCAAACTCCCAATCTTCAAATGCTAGCAGAAAACGGTGTAAGCTTTACTGATTTTTCGGTGACGCCCTACTCTGCTCCTTCAAGAGCCGCTTTTTTGACGGGTTCAGATCCGCATGAAGTCGGCTTAGGTAATTTATTTGTATTCAATACACCTGAGCAAAACGCGGACCCTGATTATGTCGGTCATCTCAATGATAAAGCACTGACCATTGCACAGCGCTTACAGCAAGCGGGCTATTATACGGTAATCTCTGGTAAATGGCATTTGGGTACTGAAGAGGAAGACGCACCTATCAACTGGGGCTTTGATGAGTCTTTTGTCTATCTAAAAGGTGATGGTAATCATTATAAACGTGATAATTATCCAGACGGTCCTGATGGCGATCAGCCCTATCGCCTAAATGGCGAGCTTACTGAGCTACCCGATGATTTTTACTCATCGACCTCTTATGCTGATTTTCTGATGGAATCTTTAAATACTCGTCCAGACGACAAGCCTTTCTTTGCTTATCTACAGTTCACCGCCCCGCATTCGCCTTTGCAAGCACCGCGCGAAGACATAGAAAAGTACAATAACTATTATCAAGACGGACCACGCGCGCTTGCCGAGCAGCGTTTCGAGAATGCCAAAAAGCTAAACTTTATTCCCGAGTCTGCTAAGCAGCCGACCATGGTAGCCTATCCTGAATGGGACAGCTTTAGCGAGGAGGACAGACAAAAAGAGATCAAGCGTATGCAGATCTATGCAGCGATGATTGATAATATGGATACCAATATTGGCAGAGTCCTAGCTAATCTTGAAGCCAAAGGTGAGCTGGATAACACTTATATCTTCTTCTTTTCAGACAATGGCGCTGCTGGTAAATACCGCGAAACCGCTGGGCGCTGGAAAGACTGGGTCAATAACGACCATGATAACTCGCTTGAGAATATGGGTAATTATGATAGCTATGTGTCGCAAGGACTAGGCTGGGCACAAGCGTCTAACATGCCTTTTGGTCTTTTCAAAGGTTATACTTCTGAGGGCGGCATGCGCTCGCCTTTAATAGCTAGCGGTCCTAACATCCCTAAAGATATGGTATCTGGTAAATATAGTAATCTGATGGATTTAGCGCCTACTATTTTGGATATCACTGGCGTACAAAAAACGACGCCTAAAGGCAAAGCGCCATTAGATGGTGAAACGTTGATACCGGAATTAATGCAGCCCAACGTTCAATCACAAGGTCCTTATGAAGCTGAGGTGCTAGAAATGAACGGCGCTAAAACGGTGCGTTTTGGAGATTTCAAAGCACTGGCGAACACCCATAGGTTTTCAGGACTAGATGATGGTGATATACCAACGCAGCAATGGCAGCTGTATAATCTGGCTCAAGACCCAGGCGAAACCACTGATATCTCTGATCAATATCCGGGTATATTAGACAGTCTAATTGCATATTATAACGATTATGCTGAAGATGTTGGTGTGGTAGAGGTATCGCCTACTAGTAAGCAGTAAGGTTAAACTTTTTTATTTAGTTATCAGACTTTTGATTACTAGTTTATTGATGATCAAATGCTCTAATTATCAGATGGCTTAACTACAATTAGGCCATTTGATAACGCTGGGCGATAGACAATATTCGATTTGCCATTTGATATTGCTCTTTTGTCGGCAGTTGTTCAGTAGTGCCAATGATTGTAATCGCATATTCTAATGGTTTAATCTTGGCAGAAAGACTGTCGTTGGTAGTATTTGTAGTAGCAGATGAGATTATAGGTATGCTAATGGCATTAATACCCATTAGCAAAACGCCCGTTACTGTAGCATAGCCTTGCTTGCGAATTGTGGTCCGTAATCTAATAAAATTATCCCACTGCTCAGATAACTCAGTTTTACTATTTTTAGGAGCAGGTAGGCTATTATTACTATTCTGCCATTCTGCAAATATCAAAGGCTTAATGATAGTGTCCGGCTGATAGCTGGCAAATAACCTACCCGTCGCAGAAGTTGTCAATGGCATACGTGAGCCTATACGAGTAATGATGCTAATGGGACTGTCAGGTTCAACCAATTGAATAACGATTGGACCATCGCTGAACCATTTGGCAATTTGTACTCCGCAGTTTAGAGTGTTCTTGATCTCGTTGGCGACTTGAGTTAAGCGCTCAAGGATATTATTTTGACTGATTCCAGTATATCCTAAGGCACTAATCCGATCTCCAAGCCTATAACGTCCATCATCAAGCTGGCGAGCATAGCCCTTACGAATAAGGCTAACCAAGTAACGATGAGATTTTGCAGCAGGCATTTGCATTGCATGAGCGATATCTTTTAACATCATAGGTTCGTTGCGATCTATGAGAACATCTAGTATTGACAACCCAATCTCAAGAGACTGAATGCCACTTTGATTCTTATTAGTTATTACAGCGTTGTTTGATGACATGGTTTGCTCGGTTAATAAGGATAAATTAAACCGCAATATAGCTTTACTTATATTCGATGGTCTGAATTATGCTAGATTTAAGGCACCAATTAAAGTAAAAATTGGTGCCTATCCTGCAAACAGAATATCTATAATTATAGCAAACTCTTGCTTTTAGAAGGAGTTGAAAGCAGTCTATTAGTGTTGTTTAACAATGTACTTAGCATTATCAAAAATAAGGTAATAGGGTATGTTAGCTGAACAGCTAAATAAAGGAAGGATTTACAACTCTAAAAGTGTTTTGTTAAACTCTACAAGCCGCACTGGCAGCTTTAGCTTTTTCATAAACCCCATCAGCATCTAAACCTAGAGCATTAACGTCGGCAAGATACTTTTGCGTGCCATTTTCCAAAGGATCTCTCCAGTCGGGATCATTTAAGGGGTCCGGAATTTCTATAATTTCATGGCCTGAATCTTTCGCATTTTGTACCGCGCTTTTATCTTCTGCATCAAGAATTTCACCCACCTTTTTAGCAAGCGCCATCCCTGAATTATTATCAATAATTCGCTTTAAGTCATCAGGTAGACGCTCATATTTATCCTTGTTCATAGTCACCATTGCAGCAGAGCTATAAAAAGGTATATTGGTGTGATATTTTGTAATCTCACCAATTTTAAAAGTATCTATCGCGCCCCAAGGTAGACTTAACCCTTCAATAACGCCGCGCTGCAAAGACGTATACACATCATTAACCGGTAACCCTACAGGCGACGCTCCCATACTCTCAATAATGTTTGCGGCCACCGATGAAGGATGACGTATCCGCATACCTTGCATATCTTCAGGAGTCTGGATCAGCTTATTGGTACTATGAAGCGCGCCAGGTCCAGCACCATACATAAACAGGAGGTGTGAATCTTCATACTCACTGGCAATACTGCCTTCATCGTAAAGAGTTTGCAGGATACAGCCCATTTGTGTGGCTGAGCTGGATAGACCCGGAAGCTCTGCAATTTGAGTTAAGGGAAAACGACCACTGGTGAAACCATGAGCCTGAGAACCAATATCAACCGTTCCTTTTACCGCAGCATCATAGGTAACCTCAGGCTTACTAAGTGTGGCTGAAGGATATAATTCAACCTTCAAACGACCATCAGAATCCGTTTCTATTTGCTTAGCCCAAGGCTCAAATACCTCTTTACTCATATTGGAAGTAGCAGGCCAATAGTATGAAAAGCGCAACGTCGTCGTGTCTTGCGCGGCATTAGTGGCGCTATCATCATCAGTGTCAGATGGATTAGAACAACCCAATAGACTAACAACGGCCAACACCCCGATCGTACAAAGTGGCGTTAATTTCATTATCAATTCCTTTTGACGATTAAAATTAATTTCATAAAATAAACAAAGAATGAGTGTAACCATACTCAGTGTATGATTATTTTATTAAAAGTATTTAGAATAACTTACGTAAGGTTCTCTTCATCTCAGCATAACTGTTATCGTCAACACGATTTGACACTTCTTGTTTATACTCCTTTTCAATCATTAATAATTTTTGTGCTATTTGCATACCTTTATCTGTCAATTGAACGGTTTCATTGTCGAAGTGTATGTTGGAACCGATACTAGCTAAAGTGTCTAACAAAGCATCTCTAGGTTGCATGACAAAACCTTCCAAAACATCTAACGATAAAGGCTGGCCATCAGCAAGACAAGCATAAATACGCCACATATCTGGACTTACTCCGGTGGCCGTATTTAGGCGCTGGTAAAAAACCTCGCTTAACTGATTATAGGCTGCTCTTAGTAAATAAAGTAGGTGATCATCCAAAAACTCTCGTTGGCCGATGGTCTCCATTTGATTCGCATCTAACGAATTATTTAATGAATCATAATGCGGGCTAGCTTGTGCATAAGACCCTTGAGAAAAAACGAGTGGTCGCTCATTTTCAGTGATCTTATAGTCAATAACTTCTCCTACCATAATAAGATGGTCACCGCCTTCATAAATACTCCAGTTTTTACATTGAAGCTGTGCCAGTGCTTCAGGCAATAAAGGACTGTCTCCTAAACCATTGGTATATTCAAACCCATGAAACTTATCTTCGCCGCGTCCAGCAAACCGGTTTGAGAGCGCAATTTGCTGATCACTTAAAATATTGACGGCAAAATAATCACAATCTTTGAAAGCCTCTAAGCTATAAGCGCCTTTGTCAATACTCCACAAAATAAGTGCAGGATCAACAGAGACTGAATTAAAACTACTGGCCGTCATGCCTATCGGTGCGCCTTCAGCGTTGCGAGTGGTAATAACCGTAACGCCGGTCGGGAACTGACTAAAAACTTGGCGCAGCGCTTTAGGTTCAAAAGTTGGCATGGTGTTCTCCTAGAAGCCAATTAATAATAACAGTCAAGCAACATTATTATCTCTATATTATGAACAAAATTAGATATCTAAAATCAGCGTAGATGACTTAGAACGTGAACAGCAAACTGCAATTTGATCGTTATCGGCTTTTTCTTCATCGGTTAAAAACTGATCTCTATGGTCAGGAACGCCTTCGATAACATCACAAATACAAGTACCGCATATTCCTTGCTCACAAGACACCTCTACTTTTATCCCAGCATCGGCTAATGCTTGGACAATCGTTTGACTCTCTGATACGGGAATGGTTTTACCGCTTTGCTCAGCAATCACCGTAAACGCTTCACCACTACTATCAATCTCTACATTAAAATATTCGCAGTGTATGTTGCTATCATCAAAACCTAGCTCTCTTGCCGAATCCATCACCCAATCCATGAAACCTGAGGGACCACAAGTATAAAGGTGTGTATTAGGCGCAGCTTCACCAAAATCTACAGCTGGATTCAAGCGCTGCGCGTCGTCTAAATCATCACAATGCAGCTTTAAAGCATCACCAAACTCCCGTTGTAATTCATCCAAAAACGCTACATTTTCGTGCGCCCGTACGCAATAATGTAAATCAAATGATTTGCCAGCAGCTTTAAGACTATGCGCCATTGCGACCATCGGCGTAATACCAATGCCCCCACCTGCCAAGATACTGTGCTCTGCAGTCATATCTAAAGGAAATAAATTATTGGGTTCAGTGATGGTAATTGTATCTCCCGCTTGTAGCTCATCGTGAATGGCGATCGAGCCGCCCCGAGATTTGGGATCTTTTAGGATACCCAAGCGATAAAATCCGGTCTCGCTTGGCGAGCTACAAAGCGAATATTGGCGAATCGTATGATCATTAATATGGACATCAATGTGCGCCCCTGCATCAAACTTAGGCAAAAGCGAGCGATCTGGCTTCACCAAAGTCAATGCTATCGTGTCAGAAGATAAAGCTTGTCGTTCGGCAATCGTTACCGTTATCAAATTTTTCATCATCTCTTAAATTCCCTTATAGATTTGATTGAAGGGTTAAAAGTTGCCTGTAGGTCTTTTGCGCTTAAAAACTTCCTGCGCTTACTCATTCATTGGCTTAAAGATTAAAGTTAGCGCATAAACAAGCCGCCATTGATATCCCACGTAGCCCCCGTAACGCCAAACGCATCGCGCTGCATCAACTGCGCGACAATGCCGCCGACAAAATCCGGACTACCTAATGCTTTAACAGGAATCACATTTTCTAATAAATGCTCAAGCTTCTCAGGTGGTACCAGCTCATGCACAATCGGTAAATCCATGGGACCCGGAGCGATCGCATTAACGGTGACGCCGTTGGCGGCTAAGTTGCCGGCAAACACTTTAGTCATGGTTAAAATACCACCTTTGCTAGAAGAATAATGCACGCCCGCCGCCGCGCCGCCGTTTTGACCAGCGAGTGAGGCGATATTGACTATTCGGCCATAGCCTTTTTGGGCAAGGTAGGCGCCAAATACTTGGCAACCAAACAACGTACCACGCAGATTAACATTGAGAACGTTATCAAATTCCTCGGCAGTTACCTCCATAACAGGAGTTGTTAACGTAAGGGCAGCATTGTTAACCAAACCATTGACTTGACCGAAATGCGCTTCGACAGCTGCTAACGTTTGCTCGAAATCCGATTTTTGGGTGACATCTAATTTAAACCCAGCAACGTCGCCGCTATTATCATCATTATCACTACCACTACTAAGTCTTTTTGCAGTCGCAACAGCATCTTTTTCACTGATATCTGTTATAGCTACGCAAAAACCGTTAGCAAGCAGTGCTTTGGCGATACATGCGCCTAGGCCTTGAGCGGCACCTGTTATTACAACGACGTCTTTCATTAGGGTTCTCTCTTAACCGGTTTATAGAATATAACTAATTGCTCGCAGATAATCTTCAGCATTGATCAGTTTGACAATCTTTTGTTGTATCGTAAAAGTTTCTTCGTTAGGCACTAGCTGATACTCAACATTGCCCACAAATTGCTGATTATTGCCAAGGCGACTCTCATTGATTAGCAGGGCACAGCGCGCTTTAACCATATCATTATCCGCCTCAAATATCCGCAGACGCGAAGTCAGACGAATAGTGCCGCCATTAGCTTCAACAGAGATAGACTCGCCACTGCTCAAACGTGCCACTCGCATTCGGCGCATAGCGGCATTGTCATAAGCATAGTTGAGCTGGTTGACGTAATCATCATTTTCCAAATCAATGGGCACGATGTACATCCCCTCTGGTTGCCACAAGGTAAGCCATTCATCATATTGCTGCGCGTCTAACAAGTCGTTCTCGAAATCGATAAAGGCGGCAACTTTTACATATATCTCGTTATTCATCGTTATTCTCCTATCTCAGCGGCACGCATCATTTTTTGCCACTGGCGGTAAGCGGCTTTCATGCCAACCTCCGAGCAGACGCTGCTATAGCTATTACCAAGCTCGTTTTCTTCTGCCATCACTTGACCGCGATTGACCAAGATCCATTCATCGTTGCCGTTTTTAGCACCGCTTTGAACGCGCTCCCACGCTTCTGAATCATCGGGAGTGCCAAAACCCATCGGCCCTTGGAAATGCTCATGCAGGCGCATACGTACTTGGTTAAATGCGGCAGGCGCACCATCGCCACCAATGGCTACATGGTGAATCTCTGTTTCATTGGTAGAGATCGGCGCTAAAACTCGAAAGAACGCCATTGAACAAGCAACATTAGGAAATAAGTTCAAATTAAATCCTGAACCGCCTGCTGCGCGAACCAGTTTTTTGATCTCCTCATCACTGCGACCTTCTTTTTTTAGCTCATCTGCCAAAGCTTGAAAGCGCTCAGGAATTGGCTTATCAAGATCTTCCTCTAAGTCCACTAAGTCAGGAATCATGACCATAACGCTATGGCCGTTACCTAAATCTTCGACATAACCATCACCGTCTAGAAAGTCAAAAATCTCAGCTGTGTTGCCATCGAGTGAGGAGATAAAGGATTTATGAATAACTGGGAAATGATAAGCATCGGTCGTATTTTCTAGCTGAATCTTCCAGTTACCGGGGAAGCGAAAGCGGTGCGAGCCTAAAGTTTTAATCGGATAGCCGCCGCCTTGTTTCATAAACAAGTCCATCCATTTTTTAGCGCCGCCTAAGAAGTCTTCTAACGGTTCGATGTCCTCTTTGAAGGTGGCAAAAATCATCCCTTGATAAGACTCGGTACGCAAACTGATGAGCGGAAAATCTTCTTTGTTTATCACGCCCTCGTAAGGATCAGGGTTGGGAATGGCGCGCAAAGTACCATCTTGGCCGTAGCCCCAACCATGATAAGGACAAACGAAACTACGTGCATTGCCTTTGTTTTTTTCACAAAGGGTGGCACCGCGGTGACGACAACGATTTACCAAGACATGGATATTCATTTTTCGGTCGCGTGAGACGATCACTGAATGCTTACCGACTCGCGCGGTTTTGTAATCGCCTTTGTTCGCAATCTCGCTTTCGTGCCCAACCCACACCCAAGTGTTATTAAAAATGGCATCCATTTCTCTTTCAAACAGTTGCTCATCGGTGTACATCTCTGATAGCACTTTATCGCCTTCTGGAGCGACAAATTCGCTAAACTGGATTCGATTTTCCTTTAACATCTCTATCTCCTTTAATTAGTTTTATATCCATTTAAAAGATTTTTACTTATTTATTCGGTGTGGGTAAGTCTTTATCCACATCCCATGGGGTGTCCATAGGTCGATTAAATAAGCTTTCCGTTTGAAAATATTTGATTTTCCATTGCTCTTTTTCAAGGCTAAACTTTACCGTCAGTTTGGCGCTACTTAGCTGTGAGCGTCCATCATGAAACGTTGCCGTTTGCAGTAATAACCATGTACCATCAGCCGTCTCTTCTGCAACGTTAATAAATTCATTGGTGAGAAAATGTGAGTTTAATGCAAAATGCGCTGGCGGCACCGTATACTTTTCAAACATTTTTGCGATGGCTTCTTTACCTTCATAAGCACCAAAGGTTTTTTGATAACGCTTACCAACCCCTTGCCAAACCGCATCCTCTGTAAATAAATCCATGAGTAAAGACAGATCAAAGCCCACATCTAAAACATCACACAGTGCCATATAGCGCTGCATACAGGCGCGCACTTCTCTTTCTTGCTCAAGCATCCAGATGCGTTTATTAAGACTGGCAAGGGTTGCTCTTGATATAATTTCTTCGGTCATCAAAGTACCTGTTTATCTAGTGGCTTACTTATTATCTAGCGATTTACTTATGAAATCATTTACAAAGTCGTCTACCAAGTTACTTACTGATCGCGTCTTCAGGAACGACCAGTTTTCTGCCGATTCGGGCTTCAACCTTGCAGTATTTCCATAACTTGTAAGTACCATCGCCGACTGGAATGGTTCTAAAGAAATTACAGGCCTCAATGACCGTTTCAAGATCGGGTACGTCAGCCATGATATAAGCCGTCCAGGGAGCGTCTGCAGAAGGACCGACTTGAATACAATCATCATCCATAATGCCTAAGATATCTACCCCGGGCAAGCTATCAACGCTTTGCATCATTTGACTAAAAGCTTGCCAAACGTGTTTCATCTCTTCAGCTGGTGCACTCATAAAATTCTGATTAATACCAATACAAAACAGTACGCGGTGTGATTTTGACTTTTCCATTGTTTTCTCCTTTTTAAACAAATCTGATTTTATTTAGGTAAATTTGAATCACAAATTATATATAACCGGGATAAGGTTTATGTCCAAAGACCATTGCCCCGGCATTTCTAAAGGTAATCTGCCCCATAAACGCATGCTGTGAAACCAGTGATACATTTTGCAAGATACGGGTCATAGGATGACTGTTTTGTGCGCTAGTCATCCCCATCATCTCATAAACCGTGCGCACCACGTCTACACATTCATGAGTTAAGTGCGAGCTGGATAAGCGCAGCAGATTGATTTGCTCATCGCTTGGCTCATCACCTGCTAGTATCGTCTCCCAAACATTATCAGTCGCCTGATAGAAGAAAGCTTTGCTAGCACAAACTTTGGCTTGGGCTTTACCGATAGCGATTTGTACGTATTCACGCTCGCCTAGATTGGGCGCACCCGTGACGGATTTTCGGCCTTTAGCTTCATTCTTAATAATCTCTAGCGCTTCTCTAGCTAGGCCGAGTGCGGTTACCGCGAGAACTTGGGTGGCATAAGATAAGGTGGGGTACTTAAATAAGGGCTCGGTCAAATTGGGTTTGCTGCCACGAATAAACGTCCACTCTTCTGGTACCTGAGCTTTATCCAAAACGATATCATGGCTGCCGGTTGCCTGCATGCCGATCATATCCCAAGTCTCATCGATATAAGACTTATCCGCTGGTAATACCGCCATACGTGGTAGTTCCCCCTCTTCTTCAGGTTTGATACCGACGCCCATCAATGAAGCGCCCATACAGCCACTGGCAAACTTCCAGCGCCCAGAGATCGTATAGCCATCCTTAGTTTTTTGAGCCGGTTGTACTGGGAAGACAGCGCCAGCAAACACGATGTCAGGACTATCAGCCCATATCTTCTCAATAGTCTCAAGAGGTAATGCCCCTAAATAAAAGGGGTGCATCCCAAAGCTTGCAACCCAGCCTGCCGCGCCATCTGCCATAGAGATCGTTTCAATCAGTCTTAAAAAGTCGCTAGGGCTACGCTCATCGCCGCCAAAACGCTTGGGCACAAAAGAGCGATACACGCCTATATCTTTAAAACGCTCAATAATATCCATATCGATGTAGCGCTGTTCTTCAAAGTTATCTGCTCGCTTACGAATGTCTGCGAGTAAACCATTGAGCTTAGGATGCTCAGTTAATGGTGTTAAATTTTTCATAGTAATTACTCCTATGAGTATCTGACTATTGAGAAAGCAGCTTGGCAAGATGCTCGGCAAACGCGCATAAGAATGCATCATCGCCGCGGCGACCAACCAGCTGTATACTAATCGGCAAATCAAGTGTTGATGGGCAAGGCATACTTAACGCAGGATGCCCTGATAAATTAAAGGGTCGCACCAGTTTAGAGATCGTCATATCGGTATCGCCCGCCAAAGCATGCGCGCGCGTCATCGGGAAATGCGGCAGAGTGGGCAATACTAAAATCCGGGTTTTTTCTAAAGCGGCATCTACTTGTGCAATGAATGCTGCTCGTAGCTTTTTGGCTTGCAAGACAGCTTCGTCAGTGGTGTGACTGGCTTTTTCCAGACGCTTTGCGACATCCTCTCCAAGTTTGCCAGTCGCATAAAAATCTTTGCATGCCAGCCAAGTTTCACGATTAATAATGGTCAGCCCGGCCTCAAAAGCATTATCAAAGTCAGGTAAATGCACAGGAGTAAGATCTATGCCTGTGCATTGCAATAAAGCATTTTTGATAGTAGCACTGATGTCATCATTGGCTTCAACGGTGAGCCACCCTAATTCAAACGTATTTTGATTTAGCTCAATGGCTTTAAATTCTGGTGCGATGGCTTGCATAGTTTGAGTGATCAATTCTGGCGTTCTTGCAAAAACACCCACACAATCTAATAAAGTTTCGGTAGGCCAAACCCCTTCTCGACTCACTAAACCAAAAGTAGGCTTAAACCCATAAATACCGCAGCAGGCAGCGGGCATGCGTACCGAACCGCCAGTATCGGTTCCGATAGCTACATCAACGGCTCCGCCAGCGACCGCTGTTGCAGAGCCGCTAGATGAGCCGCCAGGGATTAGATTAGGATATAATGGATTGATTGGTGTACCATAGGCGTGATTAACCCCTGTCATGCCAAAGGCTAATTCGTGCATTACTGTTTTTCCAGTGATAGAAAAACCGTTATGTTTTAGATGTTTGACAACGGCTGAATCTTGGTTGGCAGGTAAATTATCAGAGCAGGCAGCACTTCCTAGCCGCGTGGGTGTTCCAGCGACATCAATACTGTCTTTTATGGCAACGGTTGGCTGATCAGTAGCCATTGATGATGGATAAGTGACTGTAAAACTGTCCATGTTTGAGTCCTTTCAATCTCATTTCTTGATTACTGCTCCTGATTAAAAGTATCCTAAAATTTAGTTGAAATGTCAAATACTTTAGCTAAATTTGTTTAAAAATCATACAAGTAAAAAAATAAAATGACTGGGAAACGAGAAAATGCAGGCGAATAAAGAGAAATACTTTCCAAATAGTGAGCAATTTGACTATCAAAAATTTCCTTTTTATTGGATAGCTCGCGTAGAGTCTTTGTACACGCAAGAGATGGAAAAAACGCTCAAAAAGGTCGGTATGGATGCATCCCGATGGCGGGTAGGACTGCTACTACGCAGACATACAGAGTTGACAATTTCAGAGATTGCCAATGAGGCATTAATGAAGATTCCAACCATTACCAAAATTGTGCAGCGCATGGAAAAAGAGGGCTTAGTCACCGTCTATAAACAAAAAAGCGATGGCCGGGTCAGATTAGTCCAATTAACAGCGCAAGGACTATCTCAAGTCAACATGATCGTCGAGGCAACAGCGCCTATGTTTGAAGATGTGTTTGCCAGCTTTTCAACTGCAGAGATTGAAACCTTTCTTGAGCTAAGTAAAAGGCTTTTCGACAATTTAGAGCATAGCGATGACTAAAGCGTAATGCTTAGAACATATCAAAAATAGCTCATAAAACAGCCCCCATAAGTTTATGCAACTTATGGGGGCTGTTTCTCTATCAAATAAAACTTAGCTTTGTAAGTTATTAAGATTCACACGCTACGCTTGCCTGTTGCGCTTTGACATACACGCCTTGCGCGTCTAGCCCTAGTGCTTCAACGTCGGATAAATATTTTTCTGTCCCCGCTTCTAATGGTACTCTCCAGTCAGGATCATTGAGCGGATCAGGAATATCGATCATCACGTCTCCACGCGCTTTGGCTTCTTCATAAAACTTAGCCGCTTCGGTATCAAAGACATTAGCAGTAATATCAGCCATCACGGTACCAGAGTTATTATCAATAACCTCTTTGAGATCATCGGGAAGGCTTTCATACTTATCTTTGTTCATAGTGACCATCAGTGCAGAACTATAAAAAGGCATGTTGGTATGGGTGTTTACAATCTCAGTGAGCCTAAAAGATCCAGTAGGACTCCAAGGAAAAGCCATACCATCGATAACGCCGCGCTGCAACGAATTATAAAGGTCAGTGGCGGGCAGACCAACAGGAGCACCGCCAGCCGCTTCAATAATATCGCCGCCAATAGCTGAAGGCCTGCGAATACGCATCCCTTTCATATCGTCAGGTTTGCGTATAGGTTTATCTACAGTGTGTATGGTGCTAGGCTCACTACCGATCATAAACAACAAATGCGTGTCTTCGTATTCATTCGCAATCACTCCATCATCATACAGAGTTTGCAGTATGCAGCTCATCTGACCTGCAGAATCTGATAACCCTGGCAGCTCAGCAATTTGAGTCAATGGAAAGCGGCCATTAATATAACCCTGTACCTGTAACCCTATATCGACAGTACCGTTAGCTACCGCATCATAAGTCACATCAGGCTTACTTAGCGTGGCTGAAGGATAGATCTCTACCTTAAGTCTACCGTCAGACTCTTCTGCAATCTTTTTTGCCCAAGGCTCAAAAGCCTCAACATTCATAGCTGCTGTAGCTGGCCATAAATGCGAGAAACGCAATGTGGTTACCTCTTTACTATTTGCTGATCCATTAGTATCTGTACTATCTACAACCGTACTTTGTTCGTTTGAGCAGCCTGTAAAGCTTAGTAGAACCGCCAGAGTCATGGCTAAGGGTGTCATCATTTTCATCATAGAATCCTTTCTTGATGGTTAGTCGTCTTTTATCTATAGAAAAAAGGTATAAAAAATCATGGTCTTAGAATAATTACTTTACTTTTCAACTAAAATTACCAGTCATACTTATTGATGTCAACAAATAAAATGAAGAAGTCCTAAATAATTTCAAATATTTTTTGATTATCAATTGAACGAACGTTCAGGTAGAGTTATACTCCTTTCTGTAGCACATAATTTTGTAAAAATAATAAACATAATTGTTTAAAGGTCTACAGAAACTAAGCACAAAGGGATGAGTGTAAAATGGATAAACTCCAAGATAAGGAAATAGTGTTCTTTGGCCTAAACGCGATGACGATTGATATCACAAACTATCAAATTCTTCGACTTATCGGAGATCTGTGATGCATGATCGAATCATCCAACAAAAAGACCAAGGTCGTACGCCTCCGCTCAGACTAGGCAGGTTAGATTATGCTTGGATTGTAGCCGCTACAGGCTCTATAGCGATGTTCTGCGGACTTGGCTTAGGTCGATTTGCGTTCGGTATGTTGCTGCCGTCGATGTCGGCTTCTTTGGGATTAAATTATACTCAAAGCGGAATATTGGGCTTCACTAACCTGATAGGATATCTGGTTGCCGTTCTTTTAAGCCCGCTAATCATACCTCGATTTGGTACTCGAATCACTGGTACTGCCAGCCTGCTTTTAATCGCCGTCTCTATGCTTGGTATGGCTATTACCACAAGCTTTCCCCTACTCTGCGCACTTTACGTATTGACTGGCATTGGTAGCGGTGGCGTGGTCTTACCGATGATGAGCGTTATGTCGCATTGGTTTTTCCCGTCGCATCGCGGACTTGCCTTAGGACTGGTCATGGCTGGCCCCGGGTTTGGCATTATTCTATCGGGCTTTGTGGTTCCAAAACTCTTACCCATCTCTGGTTTACTTTCTTGGCAGACAGGCTGGCTGATTTTTGCCCTTATTAATATTGTGGTGGCTTGGCTTACCTTTACTTTGATCCGCAATCATCCAGACGATGTCAATCAAAATCCTTTTGGACGTCTGCCTACCTCACCTATCAAAAATAAGAAAAAACTAGAACGCGCTAATATCAAACTGCTCGTACATTTGGGCATTATCTTTGCTATTTATGGTGCCACTTATATGGTCTATGTGACCTTTATCGTGACTAGCATGGTGGGTTCGTATCAGCTGAGTGAAGCAACCGCGGGTGGTATTTGGGCATGGATTGGTCTGCTAAGTGTCTTTTCAGGCATGCTCTTTGGCTGGATCTCTGACCACATTGGCAGACGCCTTGGGCTCGCGCTAGCCTTCTTCTTCCTTGCCATCGCTTATCTGCTGGTTGGACTGACCGATTGGACCTTAGGTCTGTATTTGTCCATTATCCTGTTTGGCTTAGTAGTTTGGAGCGTTCCTGTCATTATGGCAGCCTGTGCTGGCGATTATTTTGGGCCTGCAGCGGCGGCAAGTGCGCTGGCGGCGCTGACTTTTGCCTTTTCGGGTGGACAGGCTCTTGGACCAGTAGCAGCGGGTTATCTTGCAGAAATCACGGGAGACTTTAGCATTAGTTATCTGGTATCTGGCATTGCTGCCTTTGTCGCCATTGGACTTGCCTTATTATTACGAGCACAAAAATCTGCTTAGTAAGCAATCTTTATATATTTAACTTTAGTGGCATGAACAACTACTCAAACCATACTTGAACGGTCGTTCATTTTTGTTTATAGTGGTTTAAGACTTACCCTCAAACCCTTTATGTTGTTTAGGATACTACTATGCTTAAGTTTTATTTTCACCAAACACCTAACCCTATGAAAGTAGCTCTTTATCTGATGGAGACGGGGTTAGCGTACGAATTAATGCCAATAGATACGATGAAAGGTGAGCAACATACGCCTGAGTATCGCGCTATCAACCCGAATGGTAAAACGCCCGCTATCGAAGATGATGGCAACCGTGTCTTTGATTCGACGGCTATCTTGATGTACTTGGCTGAAAAGACAGGCAAGCTGGCAGGAAAGCCAGAAGATAGAGGCGAGATGCTGTCATGGCTGATGTTTATCGCGACAGGCTTGGGTCCATTTTCTGGTCAATCTGTGCATTTTAGACATAAAGCACCCGAAAAAGTTCCTTATGCGATCAATCGCTATCTTCGTGAAGCCGAGCGTCATTATGAGGTGCTAGATAAGCATATGGAAGACCGTGAATATCTGGTTGGTAACGACTACTCTATTGCTGATATCTCAGCTTGGGGCTGGGTTGATAAGGCAACGTTTGTATTGGGCGAAGAAGGGTTAGACAACTACCCTAACCTCAAACGTTGGTTTGCTAGTATCAATGCTCGTCCTGCTGTAGATAGAGCGCGCAATATTGCTAAAGACGTTGTGTTCAAATCTGACTTTGATGACGCAGCTGCACGTGCCCTATATCCACAAAACTTTGCGAAAAACGCTGAATAACCCCAAACATAACAATACACATAAAAATAGGAATAATAATGGAAAACCAATATATACCCCCAAAAGTCTGGACACATGATGCAGAGAGTGGCGGTAAGTGGGCCAGTGTGAACCGCCCCGTTTCAGGTGCTACCCATGAGAAAGAATTACCAGTAGGCAAACATGCTTTGCAACTGTACTCAATGGGCACGCCTAACGGTCAAAAAGTCACTATCATGTTAGAAGAGTTATTAGCATTAGGCAAAGACGCAGAATATGACGCCCATATGATCAATATTGGCGAAGGCGATCAGTTTTCATCAGGCTTTGTAGATATCAATCCTAACTCTAAAATTCCAGCTTTCGTTGATTACTCTGGCACTGAGTCTGAAACGGTATTTGAATCTGCTTCTATTTTAGTTTATCTTGCTGAAAAGTTTGACGTACTACTGCCTGAAAAAGGCAGCAAACGCACCCAAGTCTTTAACTGGCTATTTTGGCTGCATGGTTCTGCGCCCTACTTAGGGGGCGGTTTCGGGCATTTTTATGCTTATGCTCCCGAAAAGTTTGAATATGCCATCAATCGCTTTACAATGGAAACCAAGCGCCAGTTGGACGTACTCGATAAGCAATTAGCAAAAAATGAATTTATTGCTGGTGATGAGTATAGTATCGCTGATATTGCCACTTGGCCTTGGTATGGCAATTTGGTGTTGGGTAATCAGTATGAGGCCAAGGACTTTTTGCAAGTCGATGATTACACCCATGTGCAGCGCTGGGCAAAAGCTATCTTAGCGCGACCAGCCGTACAACGTGGCCGCATCGTTAACCGTACTCACGGTGAAGAATGGGAACAGCTGGAAAATCGCCATAGTGCGACAGATATCGATAAAGTGTTGGCACTAAAACCAGAGTAATTGGTTCTCACCAATACAGGGCTGCTGGGATAAGTTTTTTGCAGCATTGAACGGCTAGCTATAACGCAAGAAAAAATTATCCTAGCAGCACGTTATAATGGTTATGCTTTTGTTGTTTAGGATTAACGCTACCAATAATATCTGACAATAATATTAGTGTGACTTGGTTTTCCAGATTTTAAGACTATATTTTTAATAAGCTCATATCTTTAATAAGATACTAGCTTTTAAGGTGAAAATTATGAGTGCACAAGCGAAATTTAATCGTGATGATGTCATCGAAAAAGCCAAAAATCTCTATTGGGAAAAGGGCTATCACGCTACCTCTATGAGAAACTTGCAAGATGTCGTTGATATGCGCCCCGGTAGTATCTATGCCGCTTTTGGTAATAAAGACAATTTGTTTAAAGAGGCATTAAATCGCTATGCGGAAGAAGGTGCTGCGAATCTTGCCAATAGCATTGCCCAAGAAGAAACAGTGCTTGCTGGCCTAAAACGGTTTATTCATAGCGTCACTGTTTGTAGTAAAGGCACTGCACCCAGCGGCATGTGCATGGTGGTCAAAACTATTGGTGAGTTGACGCAAAACGATAGTCCAGAACTGCTTAATCACGCGACAAGCATTTTAGAACGTGTTGAAGCTTCTTTTGTTAAGACCTTTCAGCAAGCCATTGATAATGGTGAAATTAGCAGTGATAAAGATCCCGCTGAACTGGCCCGCTACTTTCAAATTCAAGTCATAGGCTTAAGAACTTATGCGCAAGTCAGCAATAATACGGATGCGGTAGAAAAGTACATTGATGGTATATTTGAGAGGTTGCTATAAAAACCTCTTTTCTTACCCATTATTACTGATCCCAGTTTGGATCAAGCCTACTCATCAAGCGATAGTAGGCAGGCCATTCAGGTAGTCTTACTTGAGCGCCAGCTTGCGCGTCTCCACCTTCAAACTGCTCTCTGGTTTTTCTCATAGCATCTTCGCTAACCTTTATTATTTTACCTCCAGATGCCATAGCCTTGAGCTGCACTTGACAGCCTTGAATGATTTGGTACATTCTCATAAACGTCCAAGCGACATCAGGACCGGTAGTGACAACGCCGTGATTATTGAGCATCAAGGTATGATTGGTTGGGCCTAATGATTCTACTAGTCTTTGCTGTTCGCTTTGATCCAATACAATGCCTTCAAAGTCGTGGTAGCCGATACGCTCATAGAACATAAAAGCTTCTTGGTACAAAGGTATAAACCCGCATTCAAGAGCGCTTATCGCTTGAATATCAGAGTTATGGGTATGCATAACGCAGTGCACATCGGGCCGGCCTTTGTGCAAAGCGGTATGAATAACACTGCCCGCTTTATTGATAGGATAAGGCGAGTCATCAATTTTATTACCCTCAAAGTCAATTTTTACCAGATTTGAGGGTTTAATCTCACTATATAATAGTCCAAAAGCGTTAATGAGTAAGTGCTCGGTACCCGGTATTTGATAGGAAATATGATTATAGACTTGGGTCGTCCAGCCATAATAATCCACCATTCTGTAGCAAAGTGCCAACTCTACTCTCGCCTTCCATTCAATGTCACTATAAGCTGGTGGCGTCACTTTTGAGGCAAAAATATCTTCTGCAGTATTGTCCATATGTCCTCCATAACTTTTATTAATGGCGAATGTTTTTCAGGCTAGCTGTATAATGCTTTAAGTTTTACAAGCCGCGCTAGCTGCTTGCGCTTGTTCGTAGACACCTTGCGCGTCGAGCCCTTGGGCTGCAAGATTATCTAAGTAATTTTGAATCTCGGTCTTGAGTATACCGCCCCAAGCTGGATCATTTAAGGGGTCAGGAATCTCTATCATCGTATCACCGCGAGCACGAGCCTCAGCTATAACTCTAACATCCTCGCTATCAAATAAGTTACCAGCAGTCTTTGCCATCTCCATACCTGAATTATTATCGATAACTTGTTTTAGATCATCGGGTAAGCTTTCATATTTATCTTTATTCATCGTCACAAGTAAAGCCGAGCCATATAGAGGCATGGTCGTATGGGTATTGGTCAATTCAGCCAACTTAAAAGCCCCTGCTGCATCCCAAGGCGTGCTCACCCCATCTATGACACCGCGTTGCAAAGAAGTATACTGATCAGAGGCCGGCATACCAACTGGCGTACCCCCTGCCGCTTCGATAATATTAGCCGCTATCTCTAATGGGCGACGAATACGCATGCCCTCAAGATCTTCTGGTACTCGGATAGGTTTATCGATAGTGTGAAAAGCGCCAGGCCCTGAGGCCATCATAAATAGCGGATGGGTATCTTCATACTCACTTGCTATCACATCATCGTTATACAAGGTTTGCAGCATACAGCTTAATTGAGTGCCTGAGCTTGAAAGACCCGGCAGCTGGGTAATTTCAGTCAAGGGAAAACGGCCACTAATATAGCCTTGCACTTGCGCTCCTATATCAACTGTACCTTTAGCCGTCGAATCATAAGTGATATCAGGCTTACTTAGAGTCGCTGAAGGGTAAATCTCAACTTCGAGTCTGCCATCTGACTCTTCCTCTATTTTTCTAGCCCAAGGCTCAAACACATCGGTATGCAATGCTGCCGTAGCCGGCCAAAAGTGCGAGAACCTAAGCGTGGTGACCTCATCTGTGGACACAGCAGCCGTTTCATTGGCATCATTAGATTGCGAGCAACCTATAGAGCCAAACGTAGCAGTCAATACAATGCCTGCTGTTATAGTCTTTTTTAGAAAATCCTTTTTCATAACAAATCCTTTTAACAACCTATGAAAATAACAGTATGAAAATTAAATAGCTTTAACTTTAAAATAAGAATAGCTCGTCATTGATAGTATTGATAGTTACCCTCTACTCTAACGCCTCAAAAGGTAGGCCAACGTAGTTCTCAGCGATAGTGGTTTTGCCGGCATCAGAGTGGATAAAGTAATCAAACTCAGCTTGTTGTACTCGAAAATCAAAACGCCCGCCGCTCTCAAAACGATGTAATAGCATCGTCATCCACCACGAAAAACGTACTGCTTTCCAAACGCGCGCCAAACAGATTTCTTGATAACGGGGAATTAGATCAGTGCGATCTTCCTTGTATATTTTGACGAACAAACGATAAGCGGTATCGACATCACTGGCAGCGAGGTTCAAACCCTTAGCGCCCGTTGGTGGCACAATGTGCGCGGAGTCGCCAAGTAAAAATAGTTTACCGTATTGCATAGTTTCACATACATAAGAGCGCAGCGGCGCGATGCTCATCTCCAAAGCAGGACCGGTGACTAAACGCTCCGCCATCTCAGGTGGTATGCGGCGCTTTAATTCTTTCCAAAACCTCTCTTCAGTCCAGTTCTCAATCTTGTCAGTATCAGGCACTTGGATATAATAGCGGCTTCTGGTTGGCGAGCGCATGGAGCACAGGGCAAAACCGCGCTCGTGAGCACAGTAAACCAGCTCATCATTGACCGGCGGCGTATCACTCATAAGACCTAGCCAGCCAAAGGGATAAACCTTTTCGTACTCTTCAATCTTATTAGAGGGTATCGCTTTACGTGACGGCCCATGAAAGCCGTCGCAGCCCGCGATATAGTCGCAGTCTAGACGGTGCAACTCATTGTTATGCTGGTAGGTAACATAAGGCTGATTCGATTCAATATCATGCAGTTTAACGCTATCGGCTTCATAGATAGTGATAGCTCCTGCTTTTTCGCGCTCTTCCATCAAATCACGCGTCACCTCAGTTTGACCGTAAACCACCACGTGTTTGCCGCCGCTGTATTTTTCTATATCGAGCTGATAGTGCTCACCTTGAAAACTAAAGTCAGTATGGGTATGGATCAGGCCTTCTTTATCCATCCGCGCGCCAGCACCTGCTTCCCGAATTAGATTGACCGTGCCCTGCTCTAACACGCCAGCACGGATACGTCCCAACACATATTCTCCGGTTTGCCGCTCTAAAATAACGTTATCAATACCTGCTTTGGTCAATAGTTGACCAAGCAGTAGCCCTGATGGGCCAGCACCGATAATCGCCACTTGTGTTTTTGTAGGCGCTTTATGGTTAGTTTCTTCTATTTCTGTCATCGTATCCCTCGCTATATCTAATAAAATCCTTTTAAATTCGATAAAACGTCTCACTCTCAAAAGCCAAATCTAGCTTTTAAAAATCAAAAAACACCGTCTCGTTCTCACCTTGCAAACGAATATCAAAGCGATAGCGCGGTTTGTCATCACCTTCTTCTTTTGCTGCTATCAGTGTCTTTCGGCGTATGGGTGATGGCACGCTATTTAAGATGGGGCACTTGTCGTTAGCCTCTTGCTCATCAGCAAAATAAGCGCGGGTTTGCAGGTGAATATTGATACCACGAGCGAAAATAGCGATATTGACATGCGGTGCCATTAGCGTGCCATTAAAGTCAACAGCTCCAGGTTTAATAGTATTAAATTTAAACTCGCCATCAGCCGCGCAGGCACTACGGCCAAAGCCGCTAAAGGGCTGTTTATTATTGAATTCACTAATATAGTTGCCCTGACTATCCGCTTGCCAGATCTCAATTAAAGCGTCATGCACCAGATCACCATTGCCATCATAGACACAGCCGACCAGTTCGATATGCTCACCTGTAGCGCCTTCTTTGGCTAAGTCCTGCCAAATCTCGTCCGGCCTTGATTCAAAACCTGCAATCTCTAAAGCTAAACCGATATGTACAAAGGGCCCTGCCGTTTGTGAGGCGGTTTCATGAAGTAGCTGCGGTATTTGCGATAATTTATATTGGCTATACATGTTTTACTCCTCAAAATAGGTTTGCAGGGCGCCGCGAATCACTACATCGAAGCGATACGCAAGACAATCCATCGGCCGGCTCATTGACATATCTAAGCGGGCAATCATAGTTTCAACCGCATCAGCATCTTTTAGTACTTGCACGATTGGGCACAGTGGGACCAAAGGATCACCTTCAAAATACATCTGAGTAATGAGGCGAGTTGAGATTGAAGGCCCCATTACGGATACATGAATATGCGCTGGACGCCAAGTGTTAATACCGTTGCCCCACGGATATGGCCCTGGTCGGATGGTACGAAAGCGATAGTAGCCCTCAGCGTCGGTAAGACAGCGGCCAACCCCGCCAAAATTGGGATCTAATGGTGCCAGATAGCCGTCTTTTTTGTGGCGGTAACGACCGCCAGCATTGGCCTGCCACATCTCAACTAAGGTATTGGGTACAGGTTTGCCAAACTGATCAATGATACGGCCATGCATAATGATACGCTCGCCAATCGGCAAACCCGCCTGCGTGCCCTCAGCGCGAAAATTCATTAATAAATCATTATCATGCGGCCCCATATCTAGATCGTTAAAAGTAGGACCGCTGCGCTCTGAAGGACTGGCGTTTTGAATACTCACCAAGGCTTGACGCGGCGAGCGCGTTATCGATGTTTTATAACTGGGAGTATATTGCGCAGGTTGCCATGAGCGATTACGAGCAACAAAATAAGGGTAGTTTTGACTCATAAGAAGAATCTCCATTTCTATAAAAGGTTTAAAGCATCAAAAACGCTTAATATCTCAGTCCTTTGATACTACTTCAACACTCTAATTACTGTTATTTTGCAGCTACTTCAGCTTTGATGTTGTGATATCGACTCGCCCCAGCCATTATCTTTAGCTAAAGAAAAAGCGTGATTGGCAGCAGGTACGCCAGCATAAATCGCCACATGCATGAGTACTTGATGTAACTGCGCCTCACTGATCCCCAAACGCTTGGCAGTGCGCAAATGCAGTCCTAGCTCGCCATCACGCCCAAGCGCTGCCAGCATAGCGGTAGTGACCATACTGCGCTGCTGCACGGTGAGACTAGGATCGCCCCACAGCTCGCCCCAAGCGTTACGGGTAATAAACTGCTGAAACGGCTGATCTAGAGTGGTGGCATTTTTGGAGGCTTTTTCAACGTGTGCCGCGCCAAGAATGCGTTTACGTTGCACAAGCCCTTGCTCATAACTAATGCCAGTTTGCCCAACAGTCGCACGTGCAGTGTTGGTTTGTATGTACTCGACCAATTGCTCATGGGCTTCAATTGACGGCACATGACCTACATTTGCAAATACGGTTAAATGAGCGTCGGAAAATGCGCTTTGTAAAGCTTCTAAGGTTGCAGGCGGCGTAGATACATCCTCTGCACCAGCCAGCAGATTGATCTGACCCTCATAACTTATGAGTTTGTCGCGGTTATCAACCTCTGCTAGTGCTTCGCAAAGCTTGGCATAGCTCTCATTATCATTGCGTGATAACTGTACTTGCCAGCCTTGTACAATCTCAGGATGCTGCTTGGCAAAATTTGGCGCAAACCAGCGCGCGACGATATTTTCAGCCATCTGCGCTAATCCCAATTGACGCACACTTTTGGCACGCTCTGCCCATGCCTCTTTCGTACCGATTACCGCGCCTGTGTTGGTGAGCCAAACTTGATCTAACCGCTTTGCTGCCATCTGACACAAGCTTTGACCAATAGCGCCGCCAATTGAGGTGCCAATAAAACTAAAGTTCTCAATCTGTAAAGCGTCAGCTAAATCTAGCACGTCTTTGGCAAGCATAGGGATAGTTAAATCGTTTGCAGCTTCCCCGCTGCTACCATGCCCCGGCAAATCCCAGCGGATACATCGGTAATGTCCATGCAGTCGGTCACATATCTCGTCCCAAACCGCACGACTCATGCCCAAAGGATGTGCCATAATCAAGGCTGGCAAATAAATCTCGCCGCTGTCTTGATAAGCGATAAGATGTGACTTTGTCGTTAGATATGTCATGTCTATCCTTTGCTATTTAGTACTAAATAAAGTTAGTACGTTAACATTTAGGTGCTACTAATATCATTGTTAAAATAAATTAACTTCATTGATCAGTAAAAAGCACATGTGCTTCTTTAAGCCTTGCAAGCTGCACTGGCTTCTTGGGCTTTTTGATAAACCGTTTGTGCGTCCAGTCCAAGAGCTTCGGTATCGGCTAAATATTTTTGAATACCTGCTTCTAGCGGTTCTTGCCAGTCTGGATCATTTAACGGATCAGGAATGTCTATTATGGTATCGCCTTTAGCTTCGGCCTCAGCCATAAACTTGGCGTCTTCGGCATCGAATACTTCTCCAGCAACCGCTGCCATGGCTTTACCAGAATTATCATCAATGACTTTTTTTAGATCGTCAGGCAGGCTTTCATATTTGTCTTTATTCATCGTCACCATAATGGCTGAGCTATAAAAAGGGATGTTGGTATGCGTATTGGTCAGCTCAATTAGTCTAAAAGAGCCAGTAGCATCCCATGGCAAACTCACCCCATCCAATACCCCGCGCTGCAAAGAAGTATAAATATCAGGAGCCGGTAAGCCAACAGGGGTGCCACCAGCGGCTTCGATAATATCTCCAGCAATCGCTGAGGGACGGCGCATACGTAAGCCTTGTAGGTCACTGGGCTTTTGAATAGGCTGATCTACCGTATGCATACCGCCGGGACCTGTACCCATCATAAACAGCAAATGCGTATCATCATATTCGCCCGCTATCACCCCATCATCATACAAGGTTTGCAGCATACAGTTCATTTGCGTGGCTGAATTGGAAAGCCCAGGAAGCTCTGCGACTTGAGTAAGAGGAAAGCGGCCATTAGTATAGCCTTGCAGCTGTGACCCTATATCAACAGTACCACTGGCAACAGCGCTATAAGTAGAATCAGGCTTACTTAGAGTGGCTGAAGGGTAAATCTCAACTTTTAATCTACCACCGGACTCCTCTTCGATCTGTCTTGCCCAAGGCTCAAAGACATCGGTATGGGTTGCAGCGGTCGCTGGCCAAAAGTGCGCAAAACGTAGTATGGTGGGCTCTTCACTAGCAGTAGTAGCGTCATTCGCTGTATCATTGGCAGGCGAGCAACCAGCAAGCCCTATCAAAGCGGCTAGTGCCATACTTAGTGGCAGCATCTTTATCATCATAAATCCTTTTTTGATGGTTAATAATTTTGATATTTGCTTGTGTACTAAATTAATTTGTACCCTTTTAAAGGTTTTGTCAACACCTTAGCTCGATAAAACCTTAATCTTTTAATGGATTTGGCTTTTATCTGATTGTTCTACCCTCTATTCCTCTATAACTCAAAGTTAGCTTTTTATTCTCTACTGTTCAAACTTTGAGTTAAAGTCGCAATAGCTTGTAGCACTGCTTGGCATTGTCTACTTGAAGCACCGCAGTAGGTTAAAGGCGATAGGATTGTTGTAAACTTATTATCGCTATTGAGCTCTATAGACTGTTTTTCTACTAACTCTAAAAAAGTTTGCACAAAGCCTCTATGCTCTTTGTGGGCTTGTTGACCGGCATGCTCTATTAAAGGATAAACTTGCTTTTGATAGTCTGCAAAATAACTTTTTAATGGCTCAACCAAATAAGCATCGCTATTTAAGTCTAAATTGGCTGCCATACGCTCAGGATAGACTTGTAACCCTTGCAATAAAGTCTTTAGATAAAATGCAGCGCCTGCAACCAAAGCCATGCCTTCTGTTAGAGGTGTCCAACTAGCGTGCCACTCACCAAGCCCGCGCTCAAACGGCTGCGCAGTAGTATTGCTGATCACACTCAAATGCCCGTGCATTCTTAAAGCAGCGGTTTTGATTAGCGCACACAGTACTGGGTTACGTTTGTGCGGCATCGATGAAGAGCCGCCCATGCCTTTTATAGCAGGTTCCGCCACCTCCCCAAGCTCGGATTGGCTCATCAAAGCAATATCTTGGGCGATATTTTCCATCGCACTGACGCATGCATCTAAAGCAGAAGCTAGCGCATGAATGGGCTGGCGATTGGTATGCCAAGGCAGCAACGGTAATGATAAGTCCAGCAAGCTTGCTACCTGCTTAGGCAATTCATAGTGCTCATTTTCTGCATCGCTTACCCCAACAGGACCGCCCCACTGCAAGTACAAACCTTCATGCTCCAAACGCTGCAAATTTGGCAAAACGGTGGTTAGTGAGGACACCCATTGAGCAACTTTTACTCCAAAAGTAATTGGCAGTGCTTGCTGCAATAACGTTCTGCCAGTCATCGGCGTGGCTTGGTGAGTCTCAATCAATAACGAACATGCTTGTAAAATCTCAAGTAAATCCTGATTAATACGCTTGAGTACCGGTTTTAACATCATCATCATCGCCGTATCAACAACATCTTGACTGGTCACCGTTTGATGGAAATAAGGCTTTAGCTCTTTTGGCAGTAAGGTTTTGACCTCTTTAACAAAGGGAATAGCAGCGTTACCACCAAGATAAGTCTGTGCACCAATCGCTTCTATATCAAAGTTGCCTATTGCTAGCACTTGCTTAAACTGCTGAAGCGTACCTGTAGGAATGAGGTTTTGCTGTTCTCGAGCGGCGATAATGGCCAACTCAAAATCTAGCATTGCCTGTACAAACAGGCGCGCAGAAAAGTCCTGTGCGGTATCAGGATGCATAAAAGGCTGATTAATGAGCTTAGCGATGTCCATAGCTATTTATTCTCAGTTGCTTATTCTCAATGAGTTATCCTTGATTACTTATCTTGCCAATTCGGTTTGCGTCTCTCCAAAAAAGCCTGCATGCCTTCTTTTTGATCCTCTAAGGCAAAGGTGGCATAAAAGTTTTGCTGCTCATATTGCATGCCATTTTTCAAACTGGACTCATGAGCATAATCCACTACTTTTTTGGCCATGCTAATTACAGGTTTGGAGCGCTTAGCGATGTTACTGGCGATATACAATGCCTCTGCAAGCACTTTATCGTCATCAATAACTCGTGAGATTAGGCCGCTACGCTCGGCTTCTATCGCAGTTAGTGTCTTACCGCTTAATATGACATCCATAGCTTTGGCTTTACCTACTGCTCGTATGAGCCGCTGCGTACCCCCGGCACCAGGGATAATACCTAAACCTGCCTCAGGTAGCCCAAAAGTTGCGCTGTAACCTGCGACTATAATGTCGCACAGCATGGCAAGCTCACAGCCGCCACCTAGTGCTAGGCCATTTACAGCAGCTACTATAGGAATATGACGCTGCTCAAGTTTTGACCATATCGAAGTTACATACTGCTCCTCGGTCACTTGCGCGTAGCTTTTACCGCTCATCTCACTGATATCGCCGCCAGCAGCAAAGGCCTTTTGACTACCTGTTAATACAAAACAACGCGCTTCATGGTTTTGCAGTAGAGTAATCACGTCACTTAGCTGACGCATCAATTCATCGTTTAGAGCGTTGAGCACTTTAGGTCTATTTAAAGATAGCTGATAAACACCAAAGTCGTGTTTGTTGACGTTTACCAGCTCATATTTTTCTAGGATAGTTTTTATATCATTTGTCAGCTCTTTCGATTTTGCTACTGAGTCCTTTTTCATAATTAATTTCCCGTAAATTTGGCGTGCCTTTTTTCTTTAAAAGCGGTAATGCCTTCTGTTTTATCAGTCGTAGAGGCCAACATAGAAAAAGCTTGGCGCTCAAAACTCATGGCCGTCTCAAGACCCATCTCTACTGAGTTATTCAATGATTGCTTGGCTTGGCTAATAGCAAATGGCGCATTTCTAGCGATCTTAGTCGCAACCGACACTGCCGCTTCTAGCACATCGTCAGCCACTAAATCAGTCACCACACCCCACTCGGCCATAGTAGACGCTGGCATAATCTCGCCTGAATATATCATTCTTGCAGCGCGGTTTTTACCAATAAGCCTTGGCAGAATTTGTGTACCGCCAGCGCCCGGCATCAATCCAAGCTTGACTTCTGGTAGTCCAAATTTGGCATTGATATGTGCCAAAGCAAAATCGCAAGACAATAACAGCTCCATACCACCGCCAAGACAATAGCCTTCAACTGCGGCGATGATAGGAATTGGACATTGTCTGATACGGCGCCAAGCACTGACCCGCGCATCTAGCAACGCTTGTTTTGGACTTAATGTTGCAATCTCATCAATATCAGCACCCGCAGCGAAATCTCCTGACAGCCCATGTATAACGATGACTCTAGCCGATTCTGTATTGACTAAAAACTCTAGAGTATCGGCTAGATGTACTACTAGCTCGGTATTGAGGGCGTTCTTACGCTCAGGACGGTTGAGACCCAATTGATAAACACCATTATCCAATGCGGTAACCTGCAAAAATACCTTTTGTTCCATAAGTTCCTTCCTATTTATTCTAAAGTCTCATTTTCAACGGTTTAATTTTTTGGGTGTAGGCTAATGATGCTAAAAAGAGGCTTAAAGGTTGTCCTATAAGCCCTCTTAGTTGATTCTAAAAAAATTGACTTAACTACTACATGTTTCTACGTAAGTCCATAACCCGTTTAGCTTTGCCCTCTGAGCGCGGCAAAATACCAACAGGCTCAATAATGACATCGACACTAGCGCCAATATTCGATTTAATGTTGTAAATAAGCTCATTTTTCAACCGTGAGCTGGATTGATCTTCGTCAACTGGCTCTACACGTATACGTAGCTGATCCATAGCACCCATGCGGTAACGCTCTATTAGGTAGTTAGAGGATAGGCCAGATACTTTCATAATCTGCTCTTCTAGCAGGGAAGGATAAATATTGACCCCGCGCAAAATAATCATATCATCATTGCGAGCGGTTATTTTCTCAATACGGCGCATTGAGCGCACATCTCCTGGTAGGATACGGGTAATATCACCCGTGCGATAACGCAAAACAGGCATCGCCTCTTTCATAAGAGTGGTGATGACCAGCTCGCCTTGCTCACCATCAGGTAATACTTCACCCGTTTCTGGATTAATGATTTCAGGATAGAATAAATCCTCCCAAAAGGTGAGTCCGCCTTTGCTGACGACTGATTCTTGCGCAACACCAGGACCTACTACCTCAGAGAGTCCATAAATATCTACCGCATCCATATCAAAACGCTCCTCAATATGAGTACGCATCTCATTGGTCCATGGTTCAGCGCCAAAGATACCGACACGCAAACTGGTCTTACGCGGATCTTGCCCCATTTTCTCCATAGCTTCTGCGATATTAACCATATAAGAGGGGGTGACCATCATCGCCTCCGGTCTGAGCTCTTCAATGATCTGAATTTGACGATTGGTCATACCCCCTGAGATGGGGATAACCATAGCACCCAGTTTTTCAGCGCCATAATGCGCGCCCATGCCGCCAGTGAACAGCCCATAACCATAAGCCACTTGCACTATATCATCTGAGGTTACCCCAGCAATAGCCAATGAGCGTGCTACCGCCTCTGACCACATCTCAATATCGTTACGAGTATAAGCAACGATAGTAGGCTTCCCTGTCGTGCCGGATGAACCATGTAACCTGACGACCTCACGGCGCTCGGAGCAAAGTAGTTTTAGCGGATAATTATCCCTAAAGTCATTTTTGACCATAAAGGGAATTTTGCTAATATCTTCTAACGACTTAATATCATCGGGATGTACATCGGCGCTTGCCAAACGGTTTTTCCAAAAATCGTTATTTTCAAAAGCATGTTTGACGGTTTGTTTAAGACGTTTTAATTGCAGGGCAGATATCTCATCACGAGAGGCAACTTCGATACGGTTGTAATATTCTAAACTCATTTTAAATTCCTTCTTAAAATAGTGACTAAACTGGGTTAATAAGTTTGTATAACGTTGGATATGATAATGCGCTTGACAGAAATATTTTAAAAGCAGCGATTACAAATGGTTTTGACCCTTCAACGAGCGGCTAAATCCTTGAAATTCAGCGATCAGCTCACCGTTGTCCCCGCAAGTGATCTCTATACGGTAAGATCCGGAGCGCCCATGCACCCCTGATTCATATGCATAAGCATACAGCTCATCACCGATCTTAGCAGGACGCCAATAAGCAATTGTACAAATATGACCCACGGTGATTTGATTATGAGCGTTACAAATATGTGCAAAGGTAGTATCCGCTAAGCTAAATATAGCGCCGCCATGGCAGTTGCCATGTCCGTTTGAATGAAAGGGTTGAACTTGCATTTTACACACCGAGTAGCCCGCTTTAGCCGTGACTATCTCAATGCCTAAATGCTGTGAATAATGATCTTCAGCCAACATCTTATTAGCGATAGTTAATGCTTTCTCATCCGCGCCTTTTTGAGCGTCATCACCAATCTTAGTGTTGTTAGATACATTTAGACTTGCGTCTAAAGGCAACGAGCTATTGTAACTTGGCGCTCTTGTTGACTCGTTGCTTATATTTGCTTGGCCATTATCATTGTTATAAGCCATTGCTAGCTCCTTTTTGCATATCATTTAGTTGCATAGCCAGCATACGCGGTACTACGTAACGGCCGCTACCATACATTTGGCGTAGCGCTGTGAGTGTATTGACAATGATCTCAACTCCGATAAATTCCAGCCATTCAAAAGCGCCTAGCGGATAATTAACCCCACCTTTGAGCGCGCTGTCGATTCCCTCAGGACTAGCGATACCTTGCGTGGCACAAATGACGGCTTCATTGATAATCATACTAATAACGCGTAGATTAATTAAACCGGGACAATCAGCAACTTCGATCCAATCAATCTTACCTAAAGTTTGCGGTAGTTTACCGGTCATCAGATCAGTCGCTTTAGGCCCAACAGCTATCGCTACCGCTGCCTCGTTTTTATCAGGATGTTTGATATCTACTAGTACAACTGGAACTTGTAGCGCTGCTTCCCAATCTTCAGCTAGCTTGCCATCTGAGGCGTATAAATGGACGTTGTTTTCTAAAACGCCGATAAGAGCGTCTAATGTTGGTGCGTCCGCTAGAGCGGCTTTTGACATCAAGTCGCTATCAGTACCTTGAACATCTTTATTATTTAATTGCTCAATGATCCAAGGATGCTTGCCATAAGCTGAGAAACTTACCCGTTGTTGATTTGTCTTTGTGGAAGAATCTTGAGTATTTTTAGCGCTATCATCATAGTCATAAAAACCTCTGCCACTCTTGCGACCTAGGAAGCCTGCTTCCACTAAGCTACCTTGTATATAACTTGGACGCAGGTGTGCCGGGTAAAACAGGCTGTCGAACAAAGAGCAGCTCACCGCATAATTGATATCTTGCCCAATAAAATCCGTCAATTCACAAGGCCCCATCTTAAAGCCAGCGCTACGGATACTGGCATCAAGGTTGGCAGGCGTGGTGATTTGATCTTCAAGCAGCCGAAAGCTTTCGGTATAAAAAGGACGGGCGACGCGATTGACGATAAATCCCGGCGTATTTTTGCAGCGTACGGGCGATTTGCCCCAGCTTTGCATAAGATCCATACAGGTTTGGGTAGTTTTAGCATCGGTTTGTAGCGCGTCGATGACTTCAACTAAAGGCATGATGCCGGGCGGATTAAAAAAGTGCAAGCCAATAAAGCGCTGCGGATTTGCCAGCGCTGAGGCGATAGCGGTGACAGACAAAGAGGAGGTGTTGGTCGCCAAAATAGCGTCAGGGCTAACAATAGATTCAAGCTTGCTAAAAACTTGCTGCTTGATATCCATACGCTCAACGATGGCTTCGATAACCAGTTTTGCATCAGTCAACTGACTGCTATCCTCACTTAGGGTAAGCGAGGATAGCCAGCTGTCTTTTTGGGATTGGGTGATTTTTTGTTTTTTGACAAATTTGGTGAATAGATCGTCAAGTGCTGACTTCGCAGACTGTAGTTGCTCGTCTGCTTGATCGACAAGTACGACACTGTGGCCTGCTTGTAGCGCCAGCTGCACTATGCCTTGACCCATGGTACCGGCACCGATGACACCAACGATGACATTCTCGTTACTCATACTACATCCTTGTATATCATAAAACTTATGTATCTATGATCAGCGTTTATACCCACCAATAACGGTATAAATAAGATAGAAGACCAAAACAATAAAGCCTACTGCGTATCGCTAATAGGCTCTATTAGTAGTTTATAGGTACCTTTGTAGGTACTCTAAAATAAGCCTAATTTCTTAACTTATATATTAAACTTTGATATAGACCTCAAGGCTTAATTAGTCTGTTCGCGAACCGTAACCCAACCAAAACGCGGGGCTACAAAACCCAAATCGGTCAAGCAGGTATTAGCCGCAGGATTAAGACCTGAACCATGAAAGTCTGAATAAGCACTGGACTGATTGACATAAACGCCGCCAGTCAAGTTCACGGATAGTGGCGAGCCTGCGTCCGCAATCTCGTCCATAGCCTGCTGTTTGAAATCTTCTGCTGTGCTATACAAAGCCGTGGTCATTGCACCATGCTGCTCAATACTGTCACAAACCAGCTCAAGTGCGTTTTGCGCATCATCGGTAGCGATCACATAAGCTATCGGACCAAACTGCTCTTCATACATCTCTGCATCATCTTTACTGACTTTGATGAGCTGCGGTTTGGCTGTTTTGGCATCAGGGAAATCAGCGTAATCTGCGGTTTTCATCCCAAGTACAAAGGTTTTATTACTATCGGCGCTTTGCTGTACGCGTTTATTAACATCTTCGCTGTTTAACGCCCCTAGTAAGGCAAAAGCACGTCTGTCATCACCTAATAACTTCTCAGTTGCGGTAGCGATACCAGCAGCGACTTCATCAAAGCTCTTATGACCATCGTTGGTGTCAATACCGTCTTTTGGGATATAAATATTTTGCGGCGCGGTACACATCTGACCTGAATATAGCGATAACGAGAAAGCAATATTGCTGGTCATTGCTCTAAAATTATCGGTTGATTCGATAAGAATATTATTAAGACCCGCTTGTTCTAAATACAGTTGTACGCCATCGGTATTCTTCTTGAGCCAATCACCGAAGGTATTACCACCAGTAAAATCAATCATCTTAATACGATCATCTTGGACAATATCTTGTGTATAGCTATGATCGCCATTAGAGATCGCCAGTTGTACCACATCAGGGTTGATATCATTGTCTTGTAAGACTTCACGCATGATATCGACAGTGATAGCCAAAGGTAGGATTGCTTTATCTGAGGGCTTAACGATAACGCTGTTACCCGTCGATAAGCTGGCAAATAGTCCAGGATAACCATTCCACGTCGGGAAAGTGGCGCAGCCAATCATAACGCCAACGCCTTTACCGCGGGGTTTAAAGGTCTTATCCATCTTAACTGAGATGAGATTGCCTTCTTTGTCTTTCCCTGTCACTTTATCCCACTGGATAGTCTTGGCAGTTGATTCTATAGCATTGGCCGCATAAGCAACCGTTTCTAGACCGCGTTCTAGCGCATGGGCGCTACCTGCTTGAAACGACATCATATAAGGCTGACCGGTGGTATGCATGATGCTATGCACCATCAAAAACGACTGCTTAGATAGTCTATCAAGCATCTCCATACAAATCCCAAAACGGGTGTCGTTGTCAAGCTTACGCCACTGTTTTTGAGCCTGTTGTGAGCGTTCTAATAAAGTATCTTTATCAAGTTTTGGGTATTGCATACTCATGTCAATACCATAAGGGGATGTGGCATCGCATTGAACATACTCGGCATCTTGCATAGGTACTTTAAATTCGTACTTGCCGCCTAAGAGCGCCTTGAAATCATCTTCGCCCTTCTGCTTTGAGCCTTCACCAAAATGCTTCTCGCTAGGCATCTCTGGATAAGCTGACCATTCTTCCCGAGTATGGATAACGTCTCTGGCCTTTGATAAGGTCTCTTCATGTTTTTCGTATAAATCTGACATTTACTGCTCCTTGTAGGGATTAAAATAGCTATTACAGTCTTTACGTTTTGTTAACCTAATCTTTTTTACTTTTAGAGTTTTACTTTTATTCGTTGATACATCCTAATAAGTTAAAAAACCATACTACATTATGATTTGTGATGCAATAGAGTGTACACTAGTACACAAAATATAGTTAAGCTAGTGTCTTTGTATTGTTGTTTAATATCAATAACTTATAATAATAATTAATATAAAAGACACGTCAAATTTTATTATTTTTGGCTGTTTTTCTTTTTTTAGCTTGTCTATATTGATAATATTCACTACTATTATTGAACAAGCACTATGGTATAAAAAACCTTAACCTATTTTTAAAAACTAACCTATTTTCAAAGAACTCAATGGACTGAGAATAATAATGACTGCTAAAACCAATTCATCAGATACTATTCAGCTGACCATTCAAAATGGTGTCGCAACTATCACCCTAAATCGTCCCAAACAGCTCAACTCGTTCAATGAAGAGATGCATAAAGCTCTAGCCGCTACCCTTGATGAGGTAGTAGAAGACGAACAAGTAAGAGCCGTTATTATCACCGGTGCAGGCAAAGGCTTCTGTGCTGGACAAGATCTGGGCAATCGCGACCCTCGTAAGCAGACCTATGATTTAGGTCAAACCATTACTGAGTTTTACAACCCCTTAATGAGACGTCTAAAAGATTTAGGTAAGCCTACTATCGCAGTCGTGAACGGTGTCGCGGCTGGCGCTGGTATTGGTATTGCTTTGGCTTGTGATATCGTTTTATGTGCTGATAAAGCCAAATTTGCTATGGCTTTTGGCAAAATAGGTTTGGTACCAGACTCAGGCCTGACATGGACTTTAGTACAACTCGTTGGCCTTGCCCGCGCTAAAGCTTTGGTACTGACCAATGCCACTTTGAGTGCTGAGCAAGCTTTAGAATATGGTTTGGTTTGGAGGGTTTATGAGTCCGAGAGACTTATGGATGAAGCTCTTGCTCTGGCAACTGCCCTAGCTCATGGTCCAGCGCTTGGTACCGCACTGACTATCAAAGCATTAAATGCTGCCACTTATAACTCATTAGAAGAGCAACTTAAGCTTGAAGCCAATTATCAGCAACAAGCCGGTTTTAGTGATGACTATAAAGAAGGCGTTACCGCTTTTTTAGAAAAGCGTCCTGCCGTTTTTTATAAAAACAAATAGCACCATTAGAGCTAATAGGAAAATTAATAGAAACCTAGTTTAGATTTTAAATAATTTGCTGTTTTTAGATTTTAAAAAACCATTTAGAATAAAATACATCTTGATTGGAATTTTTTACTAATGATTAAAGCGAATGCTAATATTACGACAAAGTATGGTCATATTATTGATAAACAAATCAATGATGTTTTTCCTGCTTGGGTACTCAATAATTTCTCGGTAGAGATAATAGAACTAACAGCAGGTAAGGCTTTATATGAGTTGGCTTACAATCCTGATTTATATAGAAAAGTGCCTGCACCAAATGCTTATGAGCTTCTATCAGGTCAAGCCGTTATGGCTTTAGCAGACTCGTTATTGGTTTTTCCGGTTTTGGCTCAAATCGAGCAAGATAGAGAAATAGTCACTTTAAATTCGAGTACTGAGTTTTTAAGACCCGTAAAGTCTGGTAAAGTTACTATCAAGGCTAAAGTGATACGTGCAGGCAGTAAGGTAATTAGAGGTCAGGTAGAAATACTTGATACAAATAATGAACTGTGTGCCCTATCAATAATATGCTATATTTATATCTAATTATACTTTTTACAATGTAATTTGATGTTATATAGTTATTATTATATAATTAGTAGTATACAATTTTTAAATATCAGCCTCTAAATATAATGTAGATTTTAAAGCTTATTTAGACTCTATGTTATTAGAATACTAGACAGCTAATACCTTCTACTATTCATGGAAAGCCTATAACAAGGAGTAAATTATGAGTAATGCTGAGCTTAACAAGTTTGAAGATAAAATTGCCCGTGATGTCAAAATAGAGCCAAGAGACTGGATGCCAGAAGCTTATCGTGAGAGTTTGATCCGTCAAATATCACAACATGCTCACTCTGAGATCGTTGGTATGTTGCCAGAAGCGAACTGGCTAACTCGCGCGCCTTCATTGCGCCGTAAGTCCATTTTGATGGCTAAGATTCAAGACGAAGCGGGGCATGGTCTTTATTTGTACTGTGCAGCAGAGACGTTAGGCGCTGAGAGACAAGCGACTATTGATGCTATGCTTGAGGGTAAGATGAAGTACTCGTCTATTTTTAACTATCCTACTAGAAGCTGGGCGGATATGGGTATGATTGGTTGGCTAGTAGATGGCGCAGCTATTGTTAATCAGGTAGCTTTACAGCGTACTTCTTACGGTCCTTATGCTCGCGCTATGGTACGTATCTGTAAAGAAGAGTCTTTTCACCAACGTCAAGGCTATGAGTTATTGACCGAGCTGGTCAAAGAAGGCAATGATGAACAAAGAGCGATGGTACAAGATTCAATCAATCGTTTTTGGTGGCCGGCACTAATGATGTTTGGACCTCACGACAAGGATTCGACTAACACTGATCAATCATTGGAGTGGAAAATCAAACGTTTTGGTAATGATGAGCTGCGTCAAAAGTTCATTGACATAACCGTACCGCAAGCAGAGTACTTAGGTTTGACTATCCCTGATCCTGATCTAAAGTGGAATGAAGAAACGGGGCATTATGACCATGGTCCAATAGACTGGCAGGAGTTTAAACAAGTGGTCCGTGGTTACGGTCCTTGTAACAAAGATCGCATGAACACCCGTCGTCAGGCTCAAGAAGAAGGCAAATGGGTCGTTGAAGCTGGACTTGCCTATGATGCCAAACAAAGAGTAAAAAAAGCAGCTTAATCAACTTTTTCGATCAAGTAGCTTTTTTATATACTTTCAAAATTAGTCTACCTAGAGTGGCGATAGTTAACTATTATCGCTACTCATTATTTTTTAATTCTATCTATTCTTAATTAACACATCATCAGATGGATCTGATTGTCAGAAAACGTTTCAGTTACTATCTGATATTCCTTCCAAGCTAAAGGAGTTAGCAATGAGTAAACCGCTACTATACGAAGTATTCATCAGAGCCAAAGCTGGCTTATCTCATCAGCATGTCGGGTCCCTACATGCCACCGATGATGAGATGGCACTACAAAACGCTCGCGATTTATATACCCGCCGCAGTGAAGGTACCTCTATTTGGGTGGTTAGATCTAATAGTATTACCTCGCTAGATTTTGACGATCAAGAGAGCTACTTAGAACCATCCGCTGATAAAATTTATCGTCATCCTACTTTTTATACGATTCCAGATGAAGTGGGCCATATGTAATTGACGATATTTATTAATGGATACTGTTATGAATACTACTGCTATAAATAATGAAAAAACGCTTTTTGATTACGCCCTACGCTTAGGCGATACTACGCTGATACTAGCGCAGCGTCATTGTGAATGGGTGGGTCATGCGCCCACTATCGAAGAAGAATTGGCGCTTGCAAATATTGGCCTAGATACTTTAGGTCAGGCTATGGCTTGGTTAGAGGTGGCAGCTGAGCACGACGAAGAAAAAAGAGATGCCGATAGATTGGCTTATTTTCGCAATGAGCGTGAGTATACCAATTATCTGCTAGCTGAGCTGGACAAAGGAGATTTTGCTGTCACCACCTTACGTGGCTTCTTTATTAGTACTTATTTTAATTATCTTTATCAAGAGATGCAAAATAGTAGTGTCGAGGCTTTTAAAGATATTGCTATTAAATCTTCAAAAGAGGTGCAATACCATTATATTCATCAGCGTGCTTGGCTAGTACGTTTGGGTAATGGCACAGAAGAGAGTCACCGAAGATTGCAGGATGCTTTAAATGACCTTTGGGCCTACACCAATGAGCTCTTTGAAGAGGACGAAACTATTCAGTCGGCTGAAGAGCTTGGCATTATAAGCTCTATGTCTGCCATAAAGTCAAAGTGGCGTGAAGATGCTCTTGCCCTTATTGAAGAAGCAGGTCTGACTTTACCGCAAGATACTTACCACCATAGCGGTGGTACGCAAGGTTTGCATACCGAAACCCTTGGTCTGATGCTGGCAGAGATGCAATCTTTACGTCGCCAGTTTCCTGATGCTAAATGGTAGGTGACTAGTAAGTAATGACTAACTGATAGGTACTAATATGACTAAGATTCAACTAACTCCGATGCTTGATATTGATGAGATCAAACAAATCTTGGCTGAAGTGCCTGATCCTGAGGTACCGGTACTTACGTTAGATGATCTAGGTATTATTCGTGATGTCAGTATTGATGATAAAGCTGGAACTATTACAGTTACCCTTACTCCTACTTATATTGGCTGTCCTGCTACCGCTGCTATTAGAAAAATGGTTAGTGATGCTTTAACTGATGCAGGCTATCCTGAGCCCCTTTTAAAAGAGCAGTTGATTCCAGCATGGTCGACGGATTGGATCACACCTGAAGCGATCGTCAAGCTTGAGACTTATGGCATAGCTCCGCCTGGTACAGGAGATGACAATGAGCCCAGACGCTGTCCCAACTGTGGTAGCCTTGAATACCAATTGGTCAGTCAGTTCGGTGCTACGGCCTGTAAATCTCTATATAAGTGTCTTGAATGCAAAGAGCCGTTTGAATACTTTAAATGTCATTAACTCAAAGTTTTACTAGCTTGATCATTTGTTGCAGCTAATTTTAGAAATTTACGACTAACTTCATAGACAAATTTTAAAGGAATAACTATGTCTGTTTATCACCCGCTAAAGGTTGTTGAAGTACTACCTGAAACTGATGAAGCAGTGACACTCAAATTCGATATCCCGCAAGATCTATCAGATCATTTCAAAGCCCTCCCCGGTCAACACCTCAAACTCAAAATGCAAATTGCTGATGAAGATGTTGAGCGTTTTTATTCGATATGCCAAATGGGTGATAATTATCTACGTGTAGGTATTAAAAATGTACCCGAGGGCGTCTTCTCGCAGCATATCTCTAGCACGGTAAAAGAAGGTGATGTTTTAGAGGTTATGGCACCGCAAGGCGACTTTCGCTTGCCGATAGATGATACTGAAGAGATGCAGCGAGCAAAGCAGTATTTATTTGTTGCAGCTGGTAGCGGTGTTACGCCTATCTTGGCAATGACGACCTACTTACTTGAAAACACTGAACATACGCAGGTAGATTTTATTTATATTAATGCCAAGCGACAAACTGTGATGTTTTTTGAGCAGCTAGAAGCACTAAAAAATAAGTATATGGATCGCCTCTCCATCGTTCATGTGTTAACCCGTGAGCCTAGAGATTTAGAGATTTTGTCGGTTCGTCCTGAAGGCGCGCGCTTTGAGCAATTACTATCCGCTTTTATTAATACAGATACCTTGGATCACACTTACTTATGCGGCCCACTACCTATTATCGAAGGTTTTAGAGAGGCTTTGATTGACAAAGGTATTGATAAAAAGAAGATTCATCTTGAATTATTTGGTACCCCTACTAGCCAAACGGTACGTCGTCCTGTTGTCCATAGCGATGCTGATAAACAAATCAAAATCATCTCTGGTGGTCGCGAGCAAGTTATTGGGCTAGCCGAAGGTCAAAGTGTACTTGACGCGGCGATTGATGCAGGTGCAAGTGTACCTTTTGCTTGTAAGGGTGGTGTCTGCGCCACTTGTAAAGCCAAAATGGTTGAAGGCGAGGCGACTATGGACGTCAATTACGGACTTGAAGATTATGAAGTAGATCTTGGCTACGTACTGACCTGCCAGGCTCATGTGCAAACTGAAACGGCGATAGTAGATTTTGATGTTTAACTCTGTTAAATGCTTAAAAAAAGAGCATGCTCGTTACTTACACAGACTACAAAAGATATAGAATATAAGAGAGGTGGTCTGAGAAAAAACTATTAATTTTATAATAAAACCTCATGGATATTGTATTGAATATCCATGAGGTTTTTTTTATTAACTTCATCAAACCATAATTTATATCAAACTGAACAATATTTAGTTGAGAAAAACGATTACATCATTGTAAATTTTGTGTAGTATATTGCAAGTAATTAATGTTTTTAATTTATCTACAAGGAAGTAATAAATATGACTACTAAAGTTAAAGTTGGGGCTATGTTTTTGTCTATGGCAATAGCGCTAGGCATGGCTGGTTGTTCTAATCAAACAGATAGCAATGAAGAGGCTTCTGCTGCTACTGCGACACAGGAAACCACTACTTTACGATTTTCGCATTTTTGGCCAGCAACTTCAGCTATGCATACGGATGTGTTCGCACCTTGGGCTCAAAGGCTAGAAGAAGAATCAGACGGTCGCTTAAAAGTAGAGCTTTATCCCTCAGCAACGCTAAGCAAACCTGATGTTACTTACGATGCTGCTGCTAAGGGTACCATTGATATCGGCTCGCAGGCTCATGGCTACACAGCCGGACGCTTTCCTTTAACAACTATTGCTGAGTTGCCAGGTTTATCGAATTCAGCGGGTCAGATGAGTTGTATGCTACAAACTCTCTATGACGATGGTACGCTTGCGGGCGAATACGAAGATACGCATCTACTATTTATGATGGGTGCAGGTCCTGGGGTATTGCATACCGTAGATACGCCTATTCGTACACCAGCAGATATGAAAGGTATGCGCATTCGTAGACCTTCGGCAGTCGCAGGCGATATCATTGAGGCGACTGGCGCCTCTCCTGTAGGATTACCAGCAACTGATATCTACACCTCTTTGCAAAGAGGTGTTATTGACGGTTTAAGCTTGCCTTGGAGTCCTACTGGTGATTTTAAACTCACAGAGATAACCAGTGCTCATACCAATATCCCCTTTTATAGCTCAGCCTTGCTGGTCACCATGAATAAGGATAAGTATGAAAGCCTGCCTGATGATTTGAAAAAGATCATTGATGATAATTCAGGTAGAGTGATGGCTGACATCGCAGGAGAGATGTTTGATAGAGAAGACGCCAAGTTTATGGAAGAGGCGCGTGCTAAAGGCGATACCATTATTGATATTCCCGATCCCTTAAACGATCCTGATTGGAAAGGTCCTTTATTAGAAGGCACTAATAAATACTTGGCTGACGTTAACGCTTTAGGGTTGGACGCCGATGGAGTTTATGAAAAAGCCCAAGCTGCCAGCGCCGCCTGTGAAGGATAAATTAAGAAGTAATGCTTATATAAATATATCTCTTAAAAGATGACGTATTTAATATCGACATAATATAAAAGGACAAGATTTAAATAACTTGTCCTTTTATTTTGTCCAATTGTGGCTGATAAGGTTGATAAATAATTAAGCCAGCATCCCACCATCGACCAGTACGCACGCACCAGTAGTATAGCTTGAGGCATCAGAGACCAGATATAGAACTGTACCTGCCATCTCATCAGGGTCAGCGACTCGTCCTAATGGAATAGCATGTAGTGCCATATTTAACACTTTCTCATTAGTAGTTAAAGCTGAGGCAAACTTAGTATCGGTAAGCCCCGGCAATAATGCATTGACACGAATATTCAACGGACCACACTCTTTAGCAAAGGCTTTAGTCATACTAATCACCGCCGCTTTGGTAATAGAGTAAATGCCTTGCTTGTCGCCGGCTACAATACCATTAACTGAAGCAGTATTTAAAATAACCCCGCCGCCCTGCTCGCGCATCATTTTACCTGCCGCCGTCGACATAAAGAAATAGCCACGGATATTGACATCGACGGTCTTTTGAAACGCGCCTAAATCGGTATCTAAAATATGTCCATAATAAGGGTTAGCAGCAGCGTTATTAACTAAGATATCAATACGGCCAAACTCATTCTTTATATGCTCAAAGATAGCATCAATCTGCTCCATCTCACCTACATGACAAGCATAGGCGCTGGCCTTATCACCATTCTCGTTAATACTATCAGCGACCGCTTGGCAAGCGTCAATTTTGCGGCTAGAGACAATCACATGGGCACCGTGCGCTGCAAGCAGACGAGCAATAGATTCGCCAATACCGCGACTGGCGCCAGTCACCAATGCAATTTTTCCGGTTAAATCAAATAGGTTTTTCATAATTTTCCCTTATTTGTAAAATACTAAAAGTAATCAATCTCTAAGCTAACATCCCACCATCTAAGGTGAACGCATGACCATTCATAAAGCTGCTCTCATCGCTTGCCAGCCATGCAATCGCGCCTGCGACTTCATCGACTTCTCCTAAACGGCGCATCGGACTAGCTTTAATGGTCGCTTGTTGGGCGCGCTCATCTATTTTTGCCATGGTGCTCTGTACCATTGGCGTATCGATAAAACTGGGGCAAACGGCATTGAAACGAATATTGACCCGCGCGTACTCATGAGCGGCGGACTTGGTCAATCCCATCACCCCATGTTTGGCCGCGCTATAAGCTGACAATAAGGGCGCTGAGCGCAATCCGGCAATGGAGGCAATATTGATGACATGACCGCCGCCATTGGGTGCCATGCAGCCAACCGCCGCGCGCATACAATGCCAGACGCCTTTTAGATTCACCGCGATATTACGGTCAAAGTCCTCTTCGCTGATCTCGTGCATAGGTGCTGGATGATGGTCGATACCAGCATTATTTATGACCACATCTAAACCACCAA
This sequence comes from Psychrobacter sp. M4, assembly GCF_055699795.1. NCBI lineage: Bacteria > Pseudomonadati > Pseudomonadota > Gammaproteobacteria > Moraxellales > Moraxellaceae > Psychrobacter > Psychrobacter sp. M4. The sequence continues at coordinate 2,216,984 of NZ_CM146740.1, forward strand.
GCTTGTCCATAGCAAACTTAAATAGCGCGCGTACCTCTTTACCGCTAGTCACATCTACCTTATGAAAGCTAACGCTATTGCCCGCGTCTTGCCCGCGCTTAGCGACCGCTGCACCTAGCTCCTCATTCAAATCAGCAATCACTACTTTAGCGCCGCGACTGGCTAATAGCAGTGCGCTAGCCGCACCAATACCGGAGGCACCGCCAGTAATTAAAATCCGTTTGTCCGCTACGTTTGACGCGGGTAGATTAACAAGTTCTGTGGTTTGAACGCCATTTATTGTCATTGTTTATTCCTTTAAAGTTTTGATTAAATTTAAATTTTAAATAAATACTTTTAAAACCATTCCGCCTGCATATCGGTGCACACGGCATTATCATTATTAAGCAAAGCAATATCGCGCTGAATGGTTGGCAATTCCCAATCGATATAATATTTTGCCGCTTGGATTTTACCATGATAGAAGTTTTGCTTATCGCTGTCTTTAGTAGAAGAGTTTTGCTCATTAGCAAGCAATTGCTCCGCTTTACTCGCTTGGCGGATCCAAATCCAGCTAACCACGATTGAAGCAAATACATTCATCAAGGCTTGCGCGTTGCCGGTTAAAGTAATGGCTTTTTCAGTCGGTAATATCTTGCTTAAATGTACTAATACTTCATGCAAATGAGCCATATAAGGTGTTAGCTTACCCGCCAATTTTGCCGCCCCTGGTGTGCTGATACTTTCCAAGTCTTGCGTAATCTCACGTTTTAAAACCTGAATGCCCAGACCATCCTTTTGCCACAGTTTACGAAATGACAAATCTAGTGCTTGTACGCCATTAGTACCTTCATGAATAGGATTGAGACGATTGTCGCGCCAATACTGCTCAGCATGATATTCGCGCGTATATCCGGCACCGCCCAACACTTGAATGGCTAAGTCATTGGCCTTGGGACCATATTCAGACGGCCATGCTTTGATGACTGGCGTTAATAAATCTAATAATTCTGACAGCTCGTTTTTGAGGGTTTCGTCATCGGTAGTATTAATACGGTCGATAATATTGGAGCCATAGAGACATAGCGCCATGCCGCCTTCTGTATAAGCCTTTTGTGCCAGCAGCATACGTTTGACATCACCGTGATTGATGATAGCGATGGCTTCATCTTCAGGTTTATTCTTAGGTGCGATGCGACCTTGAGTTCTGTCTTTAGCATAATCAAGCGAGTATTGATAACCGCGATAGCCAATCATCGCCGCACCAAATCCGACTCCAATACGCGCCTCGTTCATCATCTTAAACATATAACGCAGACCAAAATGTGGTTCGCCTACAAGGTAACCATAGCACTCGCCTTTATCACCAAAACTCAAAGCAGTAGAAGTAGTACCACGATAACCCAGTTTGTGCAGCAGTCCGGTGAGATGTACGTCGTTGCGCTCGCCTATTGAGCCATCTTCCTTTAGACGGTATTTGGGCACCACGAATAAAGAGATTCCCTTAACGCCGCCAGGCCCGCCTGGAATTTTTGCCAGTACCAAATGCACGATATTATCGGACAGCTCATGGTCGCCGCCGGAGATATAAATCTTGCTGCCTTTGATACGATAAGAGCCGTCTTCCTGCTCAGTTGCAGTGGTTCTAATATCCGATAACGATGAGCCTGCATGCGGTTCGGTCAAGGCCATCGTACCGGTGAATTCGCCGGTGAGCATACGCGGCATAAAGGCGTCTTTGACCTCGTCGCTGGCAAAATGAGAGATCACATTGATCGCGGCGGTGGTTAAAAAAGGATACGCGGTCGTCGAGGGATTAGCCGCCATAAAATAGCCTGCCACCGCCGTCATTACGGTCTCAGGTAATTGCATACCACCGTCTTCAAAGCTATAACGACCAGCGATAAAGCCGGACTCACGAAAAGCATCAAAGGCTACTTTGACCTCGTCTATCATCGACACCGTTTTACCATTGAAGTAAGGCTCGTCTTTATCGGCAAGGTGGTTGTGCGGTAAAAATAAATTGGTCGCAATTTTATCAGCAGTATCTAATACCGCATCAAAGGTCTCGCGGTTGTGCTCGGAGAACTTAGGATGCTGGGTCAAAGCTTCAACATTTAGTACATCATATAGTTGAAACGGTAATTCAAAGTCATTAATCAGGGTATCGGTGGCCATAGTGTTCTCGTTAAGTCGTGTTTGGTCAGTGAATAATAAAAGTAGTGGTTGTATCAATAGTAATCTAATTTAGCCCTGTACCGTATTGTCATTTATGACATAATTAAGGTGAAAAGCGACATTTATTTATTAGCTATAGCAAAATAATGTGCTAAAAGCACAAGCATACGTCAACTAATCAAATCTAAATATAGTTGTAACACTTCGGAGGTGTAACAGTGCTACTGGGATAAATTTTGCGCAGCCTCTGTGAAATTCATGTAAGCAGCCAGCAAGGAAAATTTATACCAGTAGCACAATGTTGCATATCTTTAAAGTTAAGCCAGCTACAAAACTAAAAGAAAATGATAAAAGGACATAAACCCATGCCAAACCGCGAGCCTTTTAAAGTCATTATCTTGGGATTCGATGGCGTGTTAGGTAGTGTGTTATCAGGGGCGCTGGATCTATTTTCATTTACTGGCGTCAGTTGGCAGCGTTTTTTAGATATGGAGGTGCAGCCTAAATTTAAGGTGCAAATCGCCAGTCTTGGCGGCAGAGATATTCGATGTAGCAACCGCTTAATCATGCAGGCGCACTGTGATATTGCTAAAGTGCAAGACTGCGATTTATTACTTATTCCGACCATTGGCGATTCGATAGATAAGGTTTTGCTACAAAATCGTGAATTACTACCGCATTTACAGCGTCTTGCCAGCACGCAAGCCGATATCGCCAGCAATTGCAGCGGTGCGTTTTTTTTAGCCAAAGCAGGGCTGCTAGACGGCAAAACCGCCACTACCCATTGGGGTTATGCAGATAAGTTTAAAAGCGATTACCCGCTGGTTGACTTGCAAGAGAACCAATTTGTTACTCAGTCAGAGAATATATTTTGCGCGGCGGGCGGTAGTGCTTTTTATGATTTGGCGCTGTTATTGATCGAGCGCTACTGCGGGCGGGAGGTATCAACGCAGGTGGCAAAAACGCAAATTATTGATAGCAAACGTGGCAGTCAAGGCAGCTATAGCAATGTGACTTTGCATAAGCCGCACTCAGATGCCTTGGTTAAAAAGGTGCAAGCCTTTATCGAAAATAATTTTAGTCAGTCCATTGAAGTTAGTACTTTGGCCGCCATGGTCAACATCACCCCACGCACGTTAAACCGGCGCTTTCAGGCTTGTACTGCCATGCGCCCGATTGAGTATATACAAGCGGTGAGAATTGAGCAGGCCAAGCGGCTGTTGGAGTCCAAAGAGGTGACGATAAAGTCGCTTGCTTTTCAAGTTGGTTATAGTGATATCTCATCCTTTAGTCGGCTATTTAAACGCGCAACTGAACTGACGCCAAAACAATATCAGGATAAGTTTTCGCGCTCCAACTCTTAAGAACGCTCTAACCATCTTACCCAATAATCCGCAAACACTGTCCGGCATGATAAAGCGTTAATCCCACCTCGGTAAAAGTGGATTTAAGCGTACTTAGCGGTATTTTGCACTCTTCTAACGTCTTAAACGGCAAAGGAATATTCGCTCTATCTCCACTCAAAATATAATCGGCAAAACATTTACCCATCATAGTTCCCGTGGTGATACCGCGACCATTGTAAGCAGTGGCCGTTATGATACCTTCATCGGGCTCTAATACTCGAAAAATATGATCCGGCGTAAAACCAAATTTACCGCACCACTCATACTGCCAATTAAAGGCGGGCAGATCAGGATAATAGCTTTTTTGCACATTATTGGCCCATGCTTGATAAAAGGATTTGGGTTTAAGCTGGGTGCCGCCTACCGTACCTAATAACAAACGATCGTCCTTGTCACGGCGAAAGCTAGATAGCGCAAGACGTGTGTCCCAGGCGCCCATTTTATGAGGCAAAATGCGCTCGGCTGCCGCGCCCGTTAGCGGCTCAGAAGCAATTTGATAATAATAAACCAGATAAAAGGTCTTTTTAATTTGCGTCCACTCGCCTTCGGTATAGGCATTGGTGGCGATAATGACGCGCTCAGATTTTACGCGAGCTTTAGCGGTTCTGGCATACCAGTAGCCCTCTACTTTTTGTAGTGCTTCAACGGCTGAATGCTCGTAGATAGTTACACCAAGATCTGTCGCTACTTTGGCGAGGCCTCTAACATAAGCCAGCGGATTGATTGTGCCGGCACGGTGATCTAGCAGGGCCTTATTAATGCTTTTGGTGCCGCAGTATTCATGACAGCGACTACCGGTTAATATCTCAACATTGGCACCGCGGCGGCGCAGTTGCTCATATCTGACTTCGACATCGGCCTCACCTTTGGCATTATGAGCCATATGAATGTTGCCGTTTTGCGTCGCTTGCGCGTCGATATCATAACGCTTGATTAAATCAAATACCAAGCTTGGCGCTAGTCCAAGCGCTTCGGTTAAGCGTTCACCTACCGACTCGCCTAAAGTAACGTTCAGATCATCGGGACGCGCCCAAGTTCCTGCATTGACCAAACCTACACTTTTACCTGAACCGCCATTGCCAATCGCTTGACTCTCAAGCAAGACAACTTTAACACCTTTTTCGGCCAAATGTATCGCTGCTGATAGCCCAGTATAACCGCCGCCAATGATACAAACGCTCGCTTGAGTGTCGTTACTTAACTGACTGTAGGTATCAATATTGGGCGCTGTCATGTTCCATAAGCATTGGTCTTGTAACATTGTTAACTTCCCTTATCCTTGACCTACGATGCTTTATTAACAGTAGAGTCCATATTTACAGAAGAAGCAGAATCAATACCTTCTTTTGATGGTTCCTCGCGCGGTATAAACTTATTGGTAAATGCCCATAGCAGTCCAAATAGAGGTGATAACCAACAAGCAAAAGCAAAGGGGGCATAGGTTAATGTGGCTATACCAAGTGTCGCAGCGACGAAGCTGCCGCCCATGTTCCAAGGGATAAGCGGCGATAACAGCGTCCCGCTATCTTCAATGGAGCGTGTCAGTGTCGTGCGCTTATAACCCATCTCTTTGTACTTATCTTTTAATAAGCGTCCAGGCAGCACTAGCGTGGTGTAAACATCGCCTATCAACGTACCGACGCCCAAAACACTAGCATAAGTGGTTAAAATCAGACTTAAACGCGACTTTACCACTTTATTTATTTTTACCATGATCGCTTTGAGCGTACCGTAATGTTCAAGCGAGCCGATAAATGCTAGGGCAAAGATAGTCAAGGTAATGACCCAAGTCATCGACATGACGCCACCCTTTGAGAGCAGCTGATCAACCACCTCAAAGCCAGTCTCACTAACAAAGCCATTTTGCAATACATTAAAAATATCGCTAACCCCTACCCCTTGCATAAAAAACGCGATGAGCGACGCTACAACCACACCGCTTAAAACAGTAGGTATAGCTGGCATTTTCATAACGGCGGCGACAATTACTACCAGAGCTGGCAGTAAAGTAATAATGCTTAAGTTGTAATTGTCAGCCAAGTTGGTTTGCAAAGCTTGAATTGATGACAGATCAATACTGTCATCGCCATAGCCCATGCCAATCCACGCGTAAATAGCCAAAGCGACAATCATGGCAGGAACGGTGGTTGGTAGCATGCCGCGAATATGATCCCAAAGCTCGACGCCAGCGGCGGCAGGCGTCAGGTTAGTGGTGTCTGACAAAGGCGACATTTTATCGCCAAAAAACGCGCCGGAGACAATAGCTCCGCCAGTAAAATGCGCCGGAATACCCAGCCCAACGCCGATGCCCATCATTGCAAGTCCAACCGTACCTACCGTTCCCCACGAAGTACCTGTAGCGACAGAGATAATGGCGCAGATAATACAAACAGAGAATAAAAACGAGGACGGAGAAAAAATACTAAAGCCATAATAAAGAATAGTCGGAACTGTGCCAGCTATGATCCATGATCCGATAAGCATACCAACGCCCATCAGAATAATCATCGCCGGCAGACCTATTTTAATGACTCTTAAAAACCGCTCCTCCATGCCTTCCCAATCACGGCCACGCAGCTTCATAAACAAACCGGTGATCAAAATACCGCAAGCTAATGGAATATGCGGCGTGAAGTCTTTGAATACGAAGAACTGCACCATGAGGATTATGGCAGTCAATACTAAAGGGGCGATATCGAGTAAAAAGCTAGAGGATGGGCCATAGCCATCTCTATTAGGGTCAAAATTACGAGGTCTGGGTTCAAGCATGCGACACCTTCCTTAGTGTTGGCCTAAATGCTAGTAGAGAGTAATATTGGGTTTAAATCTTAATCATTTATCATAGTTGCAACCGATCCATGGCTGCTTATCTTTAATACACTACTGCTAATACACTACTGCTAATACATTACTGATAGAAACTTTAACCAACTTAAGCATTGTTATTGTTAGAGCGTCTGAGCACAAATGAAATCTACTGCGATAAGACATACTTAGACGCTTCTTATTACCAGTAATTGAGTACAGCGTATTAACAACACCATTATCCGAAATTAATGCCTTGCGCCAGTGGTAGCTCGGTTGAATAATTAACCGTATTGGTCTGACGACGCATATAGTTTTTCCAAGCATCGGAGCCAGATTCGCGGCCGCCGCCAGTTTCTTTTTCACCGCCAAACGCACCGCCGATCTCAGCACCACTAGTACCAATATTGACGTTAGCGATACCGCAGTCACTACCGCGATCGCTCAAAAACAGCTCCGCTTCACGTAAATCGTTGGTGAACACACAAGATGACAGCCCTTGGGGCACGTCATTTTGCATCTCGAGTGCCTCATCAAAATCACTATAGGGCATGACGTATAAAATAGGCGCAAAGGTCTCCGTTCTTACTACATCGTTTTGCTCATCAAATTCGACAATTGCTGGTTTGACGTAATAGGCATCAGGGTATTTATTTGCCAGTACGCGCTCGCCGCCCATGACTTTACCGCCCGCATCTTTGGCTTTTTTGAGCGCGGCTTGCATATTATCGAAACTGTCTTTATCGATAAGCGGGCCGACGAGGTTACCCTCTAGCGGATGTCCGATACTGACAGTCTCATAAGCAGATTTGACCCGTGGTAAGATATCGTCTTTGACGGACTCGTGCACAAAAACACGGCGCAGAGTCGTACAGCGCTGACCGGCAGTACCTACCGCTGAGAACAAGATACCGCGTAATGCCAAATCCAGATCTGCGGTTGGCGCTAAAATCATAGCGTTGTTACCGCCAAGCTCAAGCAAGCATTTACCAAAACGCTCAGCGACTTTTGGACCGACCGTTTGTCCCATGCGCGTGCTACCGGTTGCACTGACTAAGGCCACGTCTTTATGTTCGACTAAGGCATTGCCGATATCGGTTTTACCCAATATCACTTGCGATAAATGTTCAGGAGCGTCGCCAAATTTGGCTAAAGCTTTTTCAAACAGTGCCTGACAAGCAAGCGCCACCAAAGGCGCTTTCTCTGAGGGTTTCCAAATAACCGGATTACCACAGACGATAGCAAGAGCGGTATTCCAAGACCATACTGCGACCGGGAAATTAAAGGCAGAGATGACGCCGACGACGCCGAGTGGATGCCAAGTCTCGCGCATGTGATGACCGGGGCGCTCTGAGGCAATAGTCAAGCCGTAGAGCTGGCGCGACACTCCGACTGCAAAGTCGCAGATATCGATCATTTCTTGCACTTCACCTAGGCCTTCTTCGGTGATTTTACCTGCTTCATAAGATAATAACGTGCCCAAATCTTCTTTATGCTCACGCAGCACTTCACCAAGCAGACGAATCAGCTCACCACGCTTAGGAGCAGGAACTGTGCGCCACTCTTTAAAAGCTTGTTTGGCATTCTGTATTTTAGTATTAACGTCATCAACGCTATCTAGGGTAATTTTACCGATGACTGAGCCATCAATAGGAGTGGTCACTTCAAAATCACCATGTTGATATTGTTCTTCTTTGACGCCCATGGCTGACATGTATTGCTTAATCATATTCAATCCTTTGTGTGGTTGATAACGTCCTTTGATAACACTCTTAATAGACCTTTTAAATTACCTTACGGCTCAAAAAGTTGCAAAATAATAAAATTCTTAATCTCATTCCTTTTTGGAATGGACCAAAAACAATAACCATTTATCTACGCACAGCGCTCTATTGCCGTCAGACACTGTTTTAGACTTTGAGCTTGCATGGCCTCGTATAAGGCAAGCTCGTCATAGACCTGAGCTCCTAGCGCTTGCTCAAACTCTTGTTTATTTGAATTACCTTTATAACCCGGCTCGTCATTTTGCTCAGCGTTTTTTAGATTGGACTGAAAAATACCAGCCGCGCTTACTGGCAAAAAGTCTTCATAAACAATAGGCTCAATACGAATAGCACCTTGATTGATTAATTGCGTTATCTCTGCTTTTGCTAGTCTAGTTTTGGCGTCAACATTGATACTTTGCTCAACCGCTTGATAGTAAAAATAAGCCAGCCCCTCGTCATGCATAGTCTGATAATCATCAGGGAACGCGGCAAAGCTTTTCGCTAAAATTTCATAATAGTCTGAGGCATTATTTTGATTCGGCGTCGCGCCTAGCTGATGACGCGCCTTGTTAAGCAATTTATCATAAAGCGCCCTACCCTTAGACGTAAGTGCTACCCCGCGCTGTTCGATCTCACCAAAGCGAGCAGTATGCTGACCTTGCTCATAGCTGCCTTGCTCATTTTTAAAACTAACCGCTTCCTCTAACGCTTTAAAGCTGGTTTGTCTTAATAATATAGGACAGTCGCGTTTTGGTGGTCCTTCAATAATAGCTTTAGGTGGTATACCGCGCGCCTGCATACCTTGTTGTACCGCATCGATATCTAGGGTTCTTGGCGTTAAATGATTGATGTGTGGACCTTTAAAACCAACCACATCAGCGATCAGAGCGTGCTGATCGGCAAGTTGTTGATACAGACCTTTTGAAATGGGCGCTTGCTCATGCCAACGAAATGTCTCTAATGCTTCAATGATAAATTGTTTCGTGTCCGCTAAATTTAACCCGCCCTGAGATTCGAACTTGTCGATAAGCGCAATTGCTTGGTCAGTGAATATTTTACGCTTACTTAACGCAGCCTTTGCTTGCTGCTTAAGCACCTCATCGGTAATAAGATCCAAGCGTAATAATGAAGTGAACACCCGAAAAGGACTGTTACTTAGCGCCTCTGCATCAATAGCGCGAAAAGCGGTAGAATGCACCGGAACACCTGCTGGCGCTAGATCATAATAGCCAACCGGATACATGCCCATCACCGCAAACAGTCGGCGCATCGTGCTAAGCTCATCCGCTGTACCCAATCTAATGGCACCATGACGCTCCATACTTAATCTTGCAAGCTCTCCTGTGTACTCAAGCTGCTCTTTGATATCGGGCTGCTTGGCTAGCACCTCTGTATTGACCTCATCAACCAAATCAAGCAAATCGCCATAAAGCGGTACTTCCTGCTGATACATGGCGGACATCGCAAGCGCAAACTCATGACGAATATCATCACTACTTATAAAATCATCATTATTTGTAAAAGCACTGTTTATAGAAGCACTAGCGTTATCCATAACTGTTATCCTTTTGAAAACTGACATATTAAGCAGAGCACAAAATGTAAGATTAATCTATTTTAAAAGCAAAACCACAATGCGTTAGATATTTCAGCCATTTCAGCAAAACCTAGGGCAACCAGCAAACGAATAATAGTTGTGACTGCATTCCTTTTTGTCATTGCATCTTGTTAATATAAAAATGTGAGCTTAAACGCAAAAAATCTGAGTATAAGCCCAAATTTTTTGGTCAATTGACAATAGAATCGTGGTTGTCGTTAAAAAGTAATTTTAAGCTCTTTTTTATCATGATCCGAAGTTTTAAGATAATGAGTAATCCATTCTTGTAGCACTTTTACTTTATGCGACCGACCCAAGGACAACGGATAACAAAAGTAATAAGCCCCCCGCCCCTTTGCCGCATAATCCCACGCCATGACCAGTGAGCCAGTCTGCAGCTCAGGCTCGACCAAACGCAGCGGCACTAAGGCTACTCCATAACCTAGCAAAGCTGCAGCTATACAAGCGTGAAAAGTATCAAAACGCGGCCCGACAAAGGTGCCATCCATACTAATATCTTGCTGTTTAAAATACTCGTACCAAGCGCTAGGACGAGAGCTTAATTGTAGCAGTGTGAAATTATCCATAGTGCCTGCATTAAGGTTTTTATTCTGCAAGTATTCAGGCTGGCAAACGGCGACACTGTACTCATCAAACAGTTTGATTGCCTCCATCCCTGCCCAAATACCATCGCCGTATAAAAAAGCAACATCAGCATTCTGATCTTCGGAGAAAAACGGCCCCGCCTGCTCTCTAATATCTAAATTAATTAATGGATAAGTCTGACTAAAGCCGCTGAGAGCTGGAAGCAGCCAGCGCGAGCAAAGCGTTGGATACGAGACGATTTTGAGCACCTCAGTGTTATCACTGTGCGACATCAAATTAGTGGTTGCCACCTCGATATGTTTAAGGATACTGAGCACTTCAAGATAATAAGCCTTGCCAGCAGGCGTCAGTGAGATACGCTGCGGGGTGCGATAAAAAAGCGCAATATTTAACATCTCCTCTAACTGCGCGACTTGTTTACTAATAGCGCTTTGAGTCATGTGCATCTCTTGCGCGGCATTGGTAAAGCTTAAATGCCTAGCTGCGGTCTCAAAGCATTGTAGCGCGGTCGTTGAAGGGTATTTTCGAAAGGTTAGTGGGTTATTGGTATCTGTTTTCATGACTGTACTTTCTTACTCATTGTATTTTATGGCTTATAATGTACAGTATTTTGTTTAGATAAAGATAGTATAAGATGGCAGGAAATGGTAGATGGCTAAGGCGCTAAGTTTAGGGTCGAAGCCGTATTGAGAGATGTATTAGTAGGTGGTATTGACCTATATACTCATACCATGATCACTAAGATATAGGTGCTTAAAGTAGAGAATATCAAGGATTAGTTTAAAACTGGACTCAAATGACGCTTATCGATCCAACCAAATTTAGTGCCGTTTTTATAAGAGACTTTTACCCAGTCTTCATTTTGATCAAAAGCTTCGATCGAATCACCTTTGATATAATAGTTCGGTGGAGACATTGATTTAAAGCTCTTGGACAGTATTTCTGCTTTATCTGTTTTAACTTGATACTTTATCGGTAATGGAATGTAAATACACCATTCTTAACACAACACTATCGTAGAATCATTCAGCCACCTGTCTGTATTGTAAATTATCTGGTAGGCATGAACAGAAATACGGCTTTAGTATACTTAAAATTACCAAAAACTGATTTAGAAACTAAATGGACAATCAATTGGTTCTTCTTTGGCCAGAAAAGACATTTGGTAGTTGGAAATATTGTTGATGCATATTTTAACATCATCTATATAATCAAATTGCTCAGCTGTCTTATAAATATTATAGTCAAAGTTCAAGATTTGTTCTGAACTCTTAATATCTAGGTCTTTACCTATAAAGTTTATCAAAGCTGTCCTATCTTTAACTTCAATTTCAAAAGATTTAATCCCTAAGTTGTTTGTTTTAAAACCTAAATCTAATTCTTCCTCACTTACACCGTCAAGATAAGATCTTATAGAAAAATCTAAAGTATTACTTGTATTTGATTGCCTAATAATATATTCAGACGTGCTAAATGACTCTATATCTTTACTATCAAAGTAAATTTTTATTTCTAATGCTGTGTTTTTATATAAATCATTTATGGTATTTAACCCTTTCTCTTCTTCAATACTATGATTAACAGCATCATGGGTGCAAGATACTAAAAATAAAAGACCTAATAGGAAAAGTGATATCTTAAACATGATTTCAACCTTCAAATTACCAACAATATGTTTTTAAATATAACTATTAACCGACTAAAATACATCGAACCCGTGTGTTACCACCAATTGTCTCTTCTATAGTTGAATAGGCTAATTCTATATTATGCTTCTGTAAAATACTCTTATTGAATGAAGGTTTACCTTTTAAAATAATGTAATATCCGAAATTTTCACTATCTCCATTTTGAGTAAAACTAGAAATCCTAAGTACTCTCACACCGAATTTATTGAAATCGGTATCCATATTTTTAGATATTTCATTTTTCGTTTTCTTAAATTTACTATTTATTGATTTTACATTTTTTACTTTATATCTATTTCCAATGATAAACTGGCTATTTCTTTGCTTTATTGATGAATTTTCCAAAAGATTCTTATAAAAGCTTATTAATTCTCCACTTGAGGTGTTAAAAGAACAGTTCAACGTAGATTCGCTTATTAAGTATTGAACATCAATCACTTCACTTGAGTTCAATTGATTATCGTGTATTTCTACCTGTGTGCTGGCAGATGTGGTTAGCAGTAGAAGTGCAATCCAACTAACCGTTTTCTTTACACTATCGAGTCGAGGTAGAGTCATGGGAGTTTAGTCCTTGATCAATTAAAGATTGGGTATCAACTATAGGTGCTGGTTGCTGAGAGTGTGAACCCCAAGCTTTTTTAGGATAGTAATAAATATACGTACTAATTTTTCTACTATCGAATGCTATCATTTGATCTTGGTTACCTCCTAACCTGTAGAATCTATCCTCATTTTTTCTACCTATTACAAAACATACATGACTAACTTCTTTGCTCACTGCAACTACCCTCTAAGCAGCGAAGTGACTCTATCATCATGGAGGTTGATACCAGCGGATACCGAAGTCGTCACTGTATGCTGCAAGCCGTCATCGATCATTTGTGAAGCATAGCTTAGGATTACTGAGGTAGTTTGGTCACTGGTATGTGCTTGGGTCAGTCCAGTATAGGTGCTGCTGACAAAAGATGAGGTATTAGAGTAGAAGATAGTATCGATTTATTATGGATCTGTTTAAAGCTCTTCACTTTGTGCTGCATAAGTGTTTAAGGCATTAGTACAAATATCAGCGGTTTCATATATAAATTTGTACCAACCTTCAGAACCCTCATAAAGATGAATACCTGAATTTTGTATTAAATCTTCATCATATTTACAATTCATTGCTGAGAAGTTATTAAGATTAAGTTTTTCACATTTTCGCTCTTTGTCGGATAGTAATGGATCAAAGCCCCAAACTGCTAAATCATTATTAATACTCATAGGCTTCACTTCATCATGTGAACATACCGATGTAAAGTTAGAAAATGATAGCTCTGATGTTGCTTCGGTTTCATTTATTTTTATACTTGGAGTAGTTGATTCTGTAGTTGTACCATTGTTGTAGCAAGAAGTTAGTACTAAAGTAGAAAAAAGAAAAAAAGAAAATTTTTTCATGATTATTTATCCGCATTATCCAAAAAAGAGTTAGGGTTTATTAAATCACTTCTACGTTTAAATTTTCCACCCGCTGCTCCTTTAATAGTAAGGTTAGAAGTATCATTAGTATTTGAATACATTTCAAGGTGTAACATATTGCTTGGAACATTGATGCCCTTGAGTTTTCCGACAGCACCAATAGGTTGACCTCTAGTTACTTCATCTTCTGCTTTAACTTTTATCGAACCAGGTGCCAACTCTCCATATCTGATAATGTGATTTTGATGTTTAATAGTCACAAAATCGGTACCAGCATAAAAACTACCAGTACTTAACACAATACCTGACTCCATTGCTCTTACTGTCGTTCCAGTCGGTGCATATAGATCTGCTCCTGCATGTTTGCGTTTACCACTTGAACGATTACTTCCAAAAGATCTCATACCTGATTTGTAATCTGCAGTTGCATCTATCGGCAATGGGTATAAGTAGTTTTTAGGCTTCTTAGCCTTATAAACATAAGGAATACCATTCCGATCAGCACTTGCTGTAATGACATCTTTCTTAACTTCCTTACCGTCTTCATACACCAATACGGTTATATCAACACCTACCAGCGAATCATGTGTTCTACCTCTTGTACCATCATTTCCGATCACAGAAGTGTTTTTACCATATTTAGTAGACTGAGTAATATAGGAAAGCCCTGATAGTGACTTATTCGTTGCTTCATCAACGAACTTTATGGTGATTTTAGCTTCATCTGAGGCAACCTCAAGCGTTGGCCCTGTCTCTGTCTTTTTTTCAACCTCTGTTACCTTCGGCTTTTCTACTTTGATAACAGGGTCTTGCTCTGTTTGAGGTTTTGGCTTGTCCTCTTGTTTACTGGTCTCTGGAGTAGTCGATGCTTCTTGACTCAAGGTATCTGATATATTGCTTATATCTTCTTCGGTGATATCTGTGCCTATGATCATAGTCCATTGTTTAGAGCCATAGCTAACGATGGCGGTAGTTTGCGCTCTATCTTGTCCATCGATAACGGTAAGCTTTTGACCAGCAAGGGCTTTTATAGTGCTAACACCTTGGCTGTTTGCTCTTTTTATAGCAGATTGTCTGCCACGATATAGGGTTTTAAACTCGTAATGTGGTATGGGTTGATTGTTGTTGTCGACAAATTTGATGCTAAAGGCAACAACTGGGACTTTGAGTACTTTGGTCTGTCCATTTAAGTCGCCTATGACGGGAAATGCCATGCTGTAAATAGATTGCTTTTTGCCATCGTCATCATCGAGATAGACGCTGATAGATTGGCTAACATCAGCTGTTATACCTGTTTCGATACCTGAGCTGTCGGTTTTATGGGGTTTGATATTGTTCTTGTACTCGAGATGGTAGGTTGTATTGGGTAATGGCTTACCTGTGTCGCCTTCGACTAGTTTTATGTTGAAGGTGACTTCGTCAGATCTATTTGAATCGATAATAGGTTGTCTATTAACAAGTTCTATATAGTTACAGTAGTAGGTTTAACAAATAAGTTCTCCGTTTTTATTAGATTTTCTATTAATATACTATGAGTAAATACATAGATCTTATAAGAGAAATAAATAGCTTATATATCACATAAGTTTTTATAATCATACTGAATATTATTGACTGAAAAAGAATCAATGATATGACTGTTTACGTCTGATACTCTAAATTCATAATAGTTACCATCGCTGTTAGGTAGTGTTTTAAAGTAGTCTGTCTGTATAGCATCTTCTGATAAGCTTTGAAAACTTCCGTATTCTATATCAGGATAGATTCGCTTTAGCGTTGCAACCGAATCATTAACTTTAAACCCTTTATCTGTAACATAGTTACTGTTTAACACCTCAATGGATATAAGTTTATTTTGCATAAATAGAAGTTGTATAAGATTACCATACTCTGCTACTGAACAAGTATCTGAAATACTACTAATATCTAATGACCTGTGAATGTTTCTTTCAATAGTTGATACGGTATCGTTAATAATAAAGTTAGAAAGTCCATTAGAATTTACTATCTTGTCGTCATCTTTCTTCCATGTATGCTTTAAATTAGTTGCTATATTTTTTGTTGACTGAATATTTTCTATAGTCTTTTTATTTATCGATATTTTATTTTCTACAGTATCATAAGTATTGAGGCTACCTTTAGATATACTCTCTTCTTGATTTGAAAAGCATGCTGTCTGCATTAGAGCCAAGCACAAAATAATAAATTTCATAGATATACTCATTATTAGTTCCATATATTTAAATAAAAAACCATCTTTCAACCTTCATATTTATAATTTAAAATAATTAAGAGAAGTGCTTAATATTTATATTTAAAAATACCTTTTATAACTGAATCTTAGATTCTATTCTCTGATTAGAGAGAGTTACTGTATAAAAGTCTTGCATACGTCCATACTCAAAATCAACGAAAAAGACTGTAAAGTCTCCTTCATTTGATACAGGTATAATATTTATGTGGGTAGAATTACTTTCGCAGACTTTAGAAAGTTTATTATATGGTGGTGTAGTGCAATTAAAATCTTCATATTTTTCTTCGGTAGAGAGTAGGATTTGTTTAATATTAACTTCAGATAATACATTCTTATTTATTTCATGACTTAAAACTACGTTATTTTTTTCTTCATTTAAAATATTTTTAATCTTTGAGAGAAAATTACATGTTCTTTTTCGTTTCTTTAAAATATATAGATCTGTTAAAACAAGGTTCTCGATCTCTTCTAACTTATATTTTTTTAGATCACTACAATTATTCAAAGTTATTAAACTCCCATTGTATTTGATATTAGTCAACTCTCCATCGATAAAGCTATCATCAAAATACATTTCATTATTTTCGATAGAAATATTTTTAAACCCACTGTTTACAATATCAATATTATACAAGTATACCGGCTCTTTATTTTCTGGGATATCTATCGCAAAAAACTTTGAACTATCTACACACGATATTAGATTTAGACTTATAATAAGTATTAAAGACAATCTCATATACAATCCTTTATTAATTAATTATTATATTCTTCAGCCGCTGCTTCTAGCAGTTTTTTAACATGTATATTTCTTGAGTCTTTTAATTGAGGTCTATTTGATTCTTTAGCTGCAGACAGAAAATCTTTAGCTTTAATATATTGAGAAAAAGTAGGAAATTTATCAATTCCTGTTGCTGAAAAACCTAAGTTATAACTCATATCTAGAATTGCCTCTTGAGCTAATATGGGATATTTATCAAAATCAGGAAACCTTTTTCTTGCATTTTGTAGATCTGATCTTATATGTTCAATAGTTAGCTGTTTAGCAGTATACTTAGTTATTCTTATAGTTGATTTTGATTCAAAATATGTATGTCTATAGGTATTTACTCCAGATACTGAATTATAAACCCTATTCCAATCTTCTTTAATTTGCGTTGCAGAAGCAGCCTTCCCATCAATCTCAAATGGGATTTTAGTTGCTTCTTCTGATGAACCGATCATTTTGCCGTAGCCAATAGTAACCTTACTTTTATTGCCACGTGTTGAAGTATCTAAATACATGTAGGTAGTGAACCCTTCTTCCTTAACAATAGCTTCAAAAACTCTGTTTAAATCTAGTGATTTAAAGTTCTCATTTACTGAATTATCGACCTTATGGATAACATCAATATCTCTTAAATTTGGCTCAAAACCTTGCATATGGAGATGATTGTTGTGACGCGTTTTATTATAATGGCTACAATGTGGTAGTAAAGTAGTAGAATTAACTCCTGCAACTTTGTTAGTAAATCTTTCACTTAACATTTTGATTATTGTTCCATTTAGCCTTTTCGCTGTGCCCCACCCAAATTCATGAAAAGTATTTACCATACTCAAAGTCCTCTCATGATCATATTCTGAATCCTGTAACAAAACTTTTTTGGCAGCCTTATCTTTTCTAAGATATCTGACATCGATACAACTACCATTAATATGGCTTGAACTCACGCCAGGACTTCCATCTTTTTTACTCGCTCCATTAAATGAAATGTCATCATATCCTAGCTTACATAGGGCTCCTAAAAAAGCTGCCATTACAGCTCCTGAAGTGTAATAACGTTGACTACTAGAGTTCATAAATATATTGTAACCGACATTCCCTTTTCGGTATTTAGATAACCCTTGTTCTTTTGTACTTCCGGTTAATCCATTATCTTTGTCACTACCTATGTTTACCAAATATACGTAGTTTGTACCTAAAATATTTTTTTTAATCCACTTTTTCGTTTTAAAATATTTAGTTTTCCCTAAATAGTGTTTACCGCCATCTTCATCATAATAAACGAATGCAGCATATTTTTCTGCTTTGGGGTGCTGACGTTCTATACGTCCATCAAAATAAATATGATAAACAGTCGTATCACTGTTATAGGTAACTTGTTCGGTAGGGTTACCCTTTTGATTATTGCCAGTTTCTTTCTTCACATCTAATTTGGGTTTATCAACTTTACCCTTATTTTGGGGAGGATTGGTATTAGATGGTATAGTATCCTCCTTATCATCAAATACTTTATCATATAGCTTCTCACTTGCATCAGAGATACTCTCTACCGCATCAACAGTCTCATCTATTACTTTTTGCTGTCCCTGCTTGATTGCTTCTTCTGCTTTATCAATCATAGCGTCTGCTTCATCAGCAGTCTCTTTGACACTATCCCATACCTCCTCATACCAAGGTTGCTCTGAATCTATAGAAGTATCGTTTTTAGAGTCTACTGTATCTAGTTCCATTGGTTCTGATTTAGGAGAAGGGTCGTCCGTAGTTTCTTTACTAGCGTCTCCTACGTGAGCAGGAACCTTTAACCAACTACCTTCATAAATTTTATGAATATTTTTTATCTTTGGATTTAAGCGTTTCAACTGCGCTACATTAGTATTATGTTTCTTAGCAATACCTTCTAAAGTGTCGCCTTTGACTACTTGATAGTCTTTACGCTTAATACTACCTGGGCTTTCGCCATGTTTTTCTAGTTTTGAGTCGATTAAAATAGCGCTAACTCTTGCTCTCATTTTAAGTTTGCTTTTCTCAGTTGAAGGTAGCAGTAAGCAGGCAACCCTTTGAAAGTCTTTTGTTCCTATTTTTACATACAGACAAACGTTAGTATTTATTGGTTTGACAAATTCGTAAGTTTCACCTTTACTATTAGTCTTACCTTTGACTAAGTGATGCTCTTTTTCATTGGCAACTGTTGTAACCTTATATTCAATATTTTTTAAAAGTTTGCTATTTGCATCGAGTAGTATGAATCCTGCCGTGATTTTCTTTTGACTGTTTGGCATTATTCTTCATCCTCTAAAAAATCAATATCTTCTTCTGATGCTTGACAGTGACACTCTTCATCTGAGTACTCAAATTCAACATTTTCAATGGCTTCAGACTCCTCCTCTTCTGTATCAATTTCTATACTCCAGTTATCTAGATATCCTACTAACACTTCAGCGCCTTTAGACTCCATAGACATCAATCTATCAGTCCGCCCATGTTCATCCAATGTTCCTTCAACAATCTGGCCATCGTCCATCATCGCAACATAATCAACTTCACTAAAATCGCTATGATAAAACAAATCATAAACATCCAGCTTATTACTAAACAGCGGAATCGTCTCAGGCATCATCGGTAATGAGTAATTAGCTCTTGCCCCGCCCACCAAACTCTTCTTCACCGCCTCAATCTTAATCTCACCCGGACACACCAGCTTAATCCCGCTCTCATCAATCGTCAGTGACGCCCCCGCGCTGGTCTGAAACTTAATACGTTTGGGACTTACGATATTCACCTGACCCGACTCACTACCGATGGTCATACCTTGCTGGCTATGCAATTGCAGCTCACCGCCTTGTGCTTGTATCGCTACTGGCTTGGTATTGGCGCTGATATGTAGTCCCGACTTTGCGGCCTGTCCGGCGATACCTGATAACGACTCGATACGATCTGCTGTTAAGGTATAACTGCCTGCCACCACATCCGATTGGGTAGCGCCTGATTGTCTAACGATGGTCTTGGTTGTGGTTAGCGTGTTGCTGGCTGAGGTCAGGATGCTGTCTTTACTGACTAGCATCACATCAGGTGCACCTAAGACTTCAGTTTGTAGGGTCTCGTCCATCACCTGCGCTGCCTTTTCAAACGCTTTTATAGAATCGTTGGCGCTATTTATCTCTCTCGTTGATTGCAAGTGTGCTTGTTTGGCTTCCATTAGGGTCTCGGTCAGCTCTGCCCCCAGTTTCAGCTGACGTTGTCCGGCGTCATTGACCCAAGCCGATTCATGCTCGGATTGGGTGTGCCGGATCCCAAAGGTAGAGAGCAGCACGCCACTGTCTGCTATGGCTTGCAGCCCATGGTCAGTGGCAAGGTTGATGCCTTGTCCGCTGGTTGTCGATTGATGGTTGCTATAGCGATGACGTAGAACGCCAAGCTCTAAGACGTGCTCGTCAGGGGCGAAGACTGCTTTGTTGGTGGTCGTTGGGTGCTGTGCGTTAGCATGGGCGTTGGTATTAACGCTCCACTGCGTGCCGATCTGGTTTGGGGTGTCATCAAAGAGAAGGGTGACCTCAGAGTCTGAGGTCAATCCGTACTGAGCGATACCAGAGATCCAGCCACTGTGACTATCATCATCCTTGATTTGCGAGTGACTGAGTCCGCCGCCATGCCATCTTGGAGAAGACCCGTTTTGTAGGTTATGCCGGTTGGAGAGTCCGGCGTCACGGGTAGTGATGTCGTTATCATCACGATCACCCATACCAATACCGTCATAGAGGCTGCGGCTAATTAGCGGGCTGTCTTTATCCCCATACCAGTGATTGAGCAGCACCGACTGTCCGAGTCTTGGGGCAAACTGCCAGCCGTGGGTGGCACCTGAGGAGAGTTGTAGGGATCTAAGTGGCGGGGTGACGCCATCATCATGCGGGCTGATACCCGCGGATACGGGGGTGGTCACGGTACGCTGCAGACCATCATCGGTAACTTGTGAGGCGTAGCTTGGCGCCGCTGAGGTAGTTTGATCACCGGTGCGCGCTTGAGTGACACCGGTATAGGTGCTGCTGACAAAGGATTGCTTGCTTGGATAAGGCGCGTAGGGAATAGACTGCTCTAATAAGGTGGCAGTCACCCAAACCCCAGTATCTTGGGCGATCTCAATCCCGTACTGGGGAATGGCGGTATGCAGGCGGTGTGCGCTTGGCTTTGGCTTCGATAAGCCTGTTTGCTGCTCTTGGCTTTGGTTTCGATGAGCGTGTTTGCTAGTACGGGTGAGCCAGTTTTCTATCAAGGTAGCATGATGATAGGAGACGCTATCACTGTCAGGCTCAATACCAATAATCTGCAAACTGGTGCAGTAACTTGATAAGCTATTGATGGTCGGTAAATTGTCGATATGAACCGGACTGCCGATATGTATGCCGCGCATCGGGCCGGTGGCGGTATAGTATTCGCGGTTGCAGTGATTAGCAGCAACCCACTGCTCAGCAAGACGAATGGCTGCTTCATCGCTATCCACTCGAGATGGCGCACCGAGTAATACGGCAGTCGTATCTAGTGCCAGTGGTGAGTCATCATACGCGCGTCCCTCGAAAATGGTATCAGCGGCCAGACCATCAGCGCGAACGACCACGGTAGATGTACCAAGCTTTTTGGCACTCATTTGTAGCTCATCAACGGTGTCATTCCCTGATTGTACTGAAGAGGTCGCGTAGCGGTAGTCTACGGGTGCAAGCTCGCTTTCATCCAAACCGCTTAACAGTAGCCAGTGACCGAGATTGTCAATGGAGTCGCCATTTATCCATAAGGTTGAGATGCCAATGTCAGATAGCAATCCCATAATAAAGTCATAGTCACTGACATCAGATTGGCTGCGCATCGTTAATGGTGCGGTTAATCTGGATGAGGTATGCGTATGAATACTATCTGCTGATAGTAGCGTCTCTGATATTTGCCAGTCAAAGTCATAATTACTAAGGATGGCGGTGATGATATCGAGCGTGGATTGATTGACAAAGCTGCGGGTATGAATGGATTGGGTGAGTAACCAGTTAGGGGTGACTACCTCTAGGCTATAAAAATGAGTCGCGCCGTCTGAGTGCTGATAGTTTACCGTGTTAATAAGCCCAGTACGATAGGTAGGCGTGCGGTCAGCGCTGAGGGTGGTAAGGCAAAGCGGTGAGCCAATTAAAGATAAACAAACGCCTGCATCTAAAAAGGTGTGGCTGTATATTAAGATATTTCCTAAAGCCAGCTGATTGATCGCGCTTGCTAATGAGAAGGCCACCGGATATAGAGAATCAAAAGGTAAGATATCAGATTTTACGTAGAGCTGGTGCAGACGGGCATGTTGTGAGGACATAAAAGGGTTTCTCATCATCGCTGCTGTCACAGCAGAACGGACAGTTTATCAACAAAAGTTATTAAACTGAGTAATGAGAAAAGTATAGAGATTACTGAAATATTGTCAAGTATTAGTAGTATAATGTTTAGTGTTTTTTACAAGTAACAGAAGTTTAATTTTAGCAACTAGAGACATCGTTTAAAAATATAATACGCACTTTAAAACCTCAAACTACTCAACTCTCGATAGCCAACGGGACGCGGCCAGTCAGCAGCCACTTGCGGCACTCCTTCTCCAGCAGCGAGCATTTTAGCCATATTAATCCAGCCCGCGTGACCGACCGCTAGTATTGAGTCGTTATCTCCGGTATCAATCTGTCTATTTTGCCAAGCCTGAATCTGCC
Source organism: Psychrobacter sp. M4 (assembly GCF_055699795.1). NCBI lineage: Bacteria > Pseudomonadati > Pseudomonadota > Gammaproteobacteria > Moraxellales > Moraxellaceae > Psychrobacter > Psychrobacter sp. M4. Next base: position 2,239,204 of record NZ_CM146740.1, read on the forward strand.
CCTCTACCCGCGTAAATAGCTCTTGCACGCTTTCACCATTATAGGGTGCAGAATGCGCAAAATTATCGCACCAATTATCAATCTCTTGTTTGGGAATATCTGACCAAGATCGACCGTCCCATGTACCAAAGTCCAGCTCAATCAAATCAGGCGCAACACGACATTCAAAGCCCTTCTGTGCTAGCATCTTACCCACTTTTAACGAGCGCTGCAAAGGACTGACCCAAATCACCTTTGGCAGTTTATGCAGCCGTACAAAACGCTGAATCTGATTGGCAAGGCGTTTGAGTTTACGCGGATGGACGCCTATATCAGTGTGACCCAAACAAAGACCATTGGCGGCAAGCGGCTTAGGATGACGCCAAATGTATAGAAGCATTAGTTATTGTTCCTACAGTTAGTACATAATAGAAAAGTTGTAATAAGCGTACGGCTGGTAAAAATTTTCTTGCGTGCTATGCCTGCGCAGACAGAGGCTACAAAAATTTCTCCCAGCCACACTGTCTTCGTTTCAAATTAACGCAACAATAGCCAATACGTCGAGATTTAAAAAAATCAAAACGGTAATACTGCCGCCAACCCCGCATAAATCGCCACTTCACTTAATTGCTGCGTTGCCCCTAGCCCATCACCCGTATAGCCTTGCAGGCGTCTGCGTAATAATCGGCGCATATAATCGGTGGCAATTAAACCCAATAGCAAAGCCAAAACCCACTGCCAAATACTAATCTGACTAATAGTATTTGGGAATAAAACAATAACTAAAATTAGTCCCAATACTAGCCAGCCACTAGCGATAATGCCTTGTTTTGAGGTTAATTGCTGCGCCATCGGTTTGGCTTTGGCATGTTCAATCTCGCCGCCATAAGGCAGTAGCGCAATCAGGCTAATGCAAAGCAGGCGCGAGGCAGTATGTCCGATAATTAAAGCGACAATAGCTACAGATACCGGCATAGACGCTAACAGGCTTATCTTAATCAGTAGCGCTGAAACAAGTCCCAGAACCCCATAAGTCCCAAGGCGTGAGTCTTTCATAATGGTAAGCGTACGCTCGCGGGTGAGACCGCCGCCAAGGCCATCACAAGTATCAGCAAGCCCGTCTTCATGAAAAGCGCCAGTAAGCTTAATGCCAAAAGCGGTGCTTATTACTGCACCAACAAGTGGTGTAAACAGGCTACTGGTCAACCAAAACACGCCCGCGCAAGCCAGTCCAACCAGCAGGCCTACTGCCGGAAAATGGCGACTGCTTTGATGTAGCCACTGCGGCTCATAGTGGCTAAACTGTGGAACGGGCAAACGGGTCAAAAACTGGGTGGCAACTAATAATAATGTCCATTCGTGTTTGATTGCTTTGGGCAGTGGTTTAGAGGTTTGTTCAGATTTATCTGACATCAATTACCCTTTTCGCTAATGCCCGCATCACTAAAGCTCGCCATCTCATTAATAATAGCGCAGGCCGATTGCAAAATAGGATAGGCTAGCGCCGCCCCGCTACCCTCGCCCAAACGCATATCCATATCCAGTAACGGCTTGGCATCTAACAATTTTAGCAACTCTATATGTCCCGGCTCAGCGGAATGATGCGCAAACACCGCGTACTGCACTACGCCAGGCGCTAAACGCTCGGCAACGAGTAAAGCCACGCTGGCAATAAAACCATCGATTAACAAAACCTTTCTATCACTCGCCGCTTGTATAAGCGCCCCTGCCATCATCGCAATCTCAAGCCCGCCCAAAGCTGCAAGAGCCTCAAATGGTGATTTGGCCTCATGATGACGCGCTAATACTTGAGTTAAAACGCTCTCTTTATGCGCAAGTCCTGCATCATCAAGACCCGTACCGCGACCAATGCAATCCGCAATCGGCAAATCGCCCAAACGCGCTAAAAGTAAGCTAGCGGCTGAGGTATTACCAATGCCCATCTCACCGACGATAAATAAACTGCCTCTAAGCGTCTCAGCTACTTTCATACCGTTATTAAGCGCAAGTAAGCACTCCTCATCCGTCATCGCAGGCTCAGTTAGCGCATCGCGGCTACCTTGGCGAACTTTATAGTGGCTTATTAAGTCTGCATGAGTCTCAAAATCACTGACTACGCCCGCATCAACGACTTTTAGCTCAATGTTATGCTGGCGCGCCAACACATTAATTGCCGCACCGCCATTTAAAAAGTTATTTACCATTTGCGCGGTAACCGCGCTGGGATACGCCGATGTACCATGCTTAGTTAAACCATGATCAGCGGCAAATACGCGGATCTGCGGTTGCTCGATATGCGGAGTCGTCGTTCCTTGAATCATACCGATTTGTAGTCCCAGCGCCTCTAAACGTCCAAGCGCACCAAGCGGTTTAGTCTTGGTATCCATGATCTGCTGCAGCTGCTCGCGTAAGTCGTTGTTCTCAAGGTTAGCAATCGGAGGGGTGATAAATGTAGTCAAAGCTTGATCCTAATCGTATTATTAATAAAACAGGCGTCTATGGTAGCAGATTATCTAATTTATGATGATATGATTAGGTTTGATAAACTGAATACCTCAAACAAAATACTAACTTCTTCGAGCACCCTATGAAAATACTTATCGCCCCCGACTCCTTTAAAGAAAGCCTAGCCGCTATCGATGTCTGCCGTGCGATAAAGTCAGGATTTAGCCAAGTCTTTTCCAATGCTAATTATACTTTACTGCCGATGGCGGACGGCGGCGAAGGCACCTCAGACGTATTGTCATATGCGCTTGGTGGACGCTGGAAGTCAGTGCGCGTTCATGACCCACTGATGCAGCTTATCACGGCAAAATATTTATTACTCTCTGATGGCACTGCGGTGATTGAAATCGCGCAAGCTTGCGGTTTGCACTTGCTGACGAGTAGTGAAAGAAACCCTTTGGTTACCAGCAGCTATGGCGTCGGTGAGATGATTATGGATGCGCTAAACGAGGGCGCAAAACGCATTATCATTGGTCTTGGCGGTAGTGCCACCAACGATGCGGGCCTCGGAATGCTAATGGCGCTTGGAATGAATTTTTATGATTATGATGGCAACTCTTTGGCGCAAGGTGGTCTGCAGCTTGCACGCTTGCAACGAATAGATGATACAAAATTCAATCCAAAGGTTTTGGATACGGTCTTTGAAGTGGCCTGCGATGTGACCAATCCTTTGTGCGGCGAGACGGGTGCAAGTTCTATCTTTGGCCCGCAAAAAGGCGCCAATTTGCAGCAAGTGCAGCTTTTAGACAATGCCTTGAATAACTTTGCAACGATAAGTCATAAGCAAGGCGATAAGGATTATCAGAATATAAAGGGTGCAGGCGCGGCAGGTGGTCTTGGCTTTGCCTTGATGAGATTTTGTAACGCTAAGCTGCAATCCGGGTTTGATACTGTCGCTAAAGCAGTTAATTTATATGAGCATATTGCCAGTGCTGATTTAATCATTACTGGAGAGGGTATGCTTGATTCACAAAGCGCCATGGGCAAAGTTGCAGGCAGTATTAGCAAGCTGGCACGCGCAAACGGCAAGCCAGTTATCGCTATTTGCGGTGCAGTGAATCAACCAAAAACTAAGGAGAGTTCAAAAACCTCCCAACCCAAAGCCTTTAATGTGGTCATGCCTAGTATTCAAAAGCTGGACCCTATCGATGAGGTCTTAAAAAACGGCTACGAGAATATCGAAACCACCGCGATGAATATGGCAGCGGCTATGCGCTTGGGGCAGCAGCTTTCTTCTTAAATAGTTAGTAATGTATGTTCGTTGTTTACTGGAGTGCAATTCGTGTCTCAATTGTGATATAACTTGCAGCACAGGCTATTAATTATGTGGCTGTACAAACCTTTGCAATCCCAAATCCCCACTCTATATCAACTATCAAGGATGATAAATGTCAAACGCCAATCCCACCACCGACACTAACGAACCTTTTGTCATCAGAGAAAATGCCGCAAATGGCGTCGTTACCCTGACTTTGAACCGTCCCAAACAATTCAACGCTTTATCTGTAGATATGCTCTCGGCAATACAAAAAGAGCTGGATGACATCACTCATGACAGCTCTGTGCGCGTGGTAGTGATGGCCGCCAGTGGTAAGGCGTTCTGCGCCGGGCACAACCTAAAAGAGATGCGTGCCAATACGGACGAGGCTTTTCATCAATCGCTATTTGAGCAGTGCAGCCAGATGATGCTCAGTATCAACCGCATGCCGCAAATAGTGATCGCTAAAGTACAAGGCATTGCCACCGCAGCAGGCTGTCAATTGGTGGCGGCGTGCGACTTGGCAGTGGCTGCTGACCATGCTAAATTTGCCACCTCCGGCATCAATGTCGGACTATTTTGTTCCACCCCAGCCGTCGCTGTCAGTCGTAATCTGCCGCGCAAAAAGGCTTTTGAGATGCTAATCACCGGCGAGTTTATTGACGCTGATGCAGCTTTGCAACAAGGCTTGATCAATCGCGTTGCCTCTAGCGAGCAATTGGACGACACGCTACAGTCGTTAATTGATGCCATCATTGCCAAATCTTCGGTGGCGACTATCACGGGCAAAGACATGTTCTATAAGCAGCTGGATATGGATCTAGCAGCGGCTTATGACTACGCTGGTAAGATTATGACCTGTAATATGATGGCAGACGACGTAGGCGAAGGTATTGATGCCTTTATTGAGAAGCGTCATGCAGTGTGGACGGGGCGTTAAATTAATGGTTGGTTTAAAAAGAATTTAACGATTCGCTTAAAGGGCTGGTGCAAAAAGCATCAGCTTTATTCTATTGTTAATCCTAAATAAAACTATATAAAAAATAAAATAACACCGATAATTCCCAAGTTATACTCCTAAAAAACCAAACTATTGAAAGTAAATAAGTATTTATACTACAAGATAATCGCTCAGCTATAATAGCAGTTGATGTGGAGTATAGATAATAAAGTTGAACTTATGTAGGACATTTTTAATAAAAAACTTAATTACAATTATCTCACCATACCTTACGCACTTAGTAGCATATTGAAAACTACCTTTGGGAACTGGCGAAATTTGGTAGGATCAGATAACAATTGCATCATATGCTCTTAATGCGCTTTACTGTTCTCCATTACCGCATGGTTCATCGCCGTTGGAAAGTCGCCTAGCATAGCCTGCTCTGGGGGGTTGTTAGTAATTTGCTTCATAACGATTGTGTTTTCTGTCATTTTATCGCGCACGGTTTGAGCATAGTTAATCAGGTCAGCTAGATTGGTTTGGGTAGTTGAAGCGGATATCATCATAGAATGTCCTATATTGATCCAGCAAAAATACATGCTGCCAATTATAACGTAATTCAGAAAATTGAATAAGGTCTGGCATAAGTCTCAACCAATAATAAAAAAAGGACACGATATAGATACCGTATCCTTTTTTTTATGAGCTGAAAACTAAACGCTATTAAGCCGTTTTGTATTTCTTCTGTTCGATCTGTTCGCTCTGCTCGTTAGAAGCCTCTGGCTTTATGCGCATATCACCAGTCTCGACATAGCGCTTATGCCATGACAAGGCTTCGTCCAAGATATGCGGCGTTTGCATGCCAGCGGTATCTGAGGCACGGTCAAAGTAGTCTTGTAGCATCGGACGGTAATCCGGATGCGCACAATTATCGATAATCGCTTGCGCACGTTGACGCGGCGCAAGACCACGCAGATCCGCTAAACCTTGTTCGGTCACGATTACCATGACGTCATGCTCGGTGTGATCGTGATGCGATACCATCGGCGTAATGCAAGAGATTGCACCATCTTTTGCCACTGATGGCGATACGAAGAACGACGTATAAGCGTTACGGGCAAAGTCGCCTGAGCCGCCAAGACCATTCATCATGTTGGTGCCCATGACGTGAGTTGAGTTGACGTTACCATAGAGGTCACACTCAATCATCGCATTAATGGCAAGGACGCCAAGACGACGTGACACTTCAGGATGGTTAGTGATCTCTTGCGGACGCAGGACAATGCGCGCGCGTAGCTCTTCGATATTGGCATTGAACTTCTCTAATGCCACTGGGCTTAATGATAAAGCGGTAGCTGAGGCCATGGTCATTTTTCCCGACATGATCAGATCAAGCATACCGTCTTGTAGTACTTCGGTGTAACCAGTCAAATTCTCAAAAGGACTGTTCTCAAGCCCTGCCAATACCGCGTTGGCAACGTTACCGACGCCTGATTGGATCGGTAATAAATTCTCTGGCATCCGGCCTTTTTTAACTTCGTCATGGAAAAAGTTAATGATATGGCTGGCGATCTTGTTAGACTTTTCATCAGGATCAGCAAATTTGCTATTACGATCTGGTGAGTCGGTCAACACTACCGCTACTACTTTATCCAAGTCGCAATGCAGGTACGGCACACCAATGCGTCCGCCGGGAGTGACTAGTGGAATGGGTTTGCGATTAGGCGGCATACCGATGTCGTTAAAGACGTCATGCATACCCTCAAGCATCAAGCTTTGCTGCGCGTTAACTTCTAAAATGATTTTGTCAGCATTTTCAAGCCAAGCATTGCTGGTACCGATTGAGGTCGATGGAATCAGGCGACCATCTGGCAAGATACCAGCGACTTCAACGACTGCCATATGCATGTCGCCATAAAAACCAATGGTGCTTTGCTGCGCCACGTGCGATAGATGCATGTCAAAGTAATAGGCTTTACCAGCATTGATTTGTTTACGTAGAGCCGGCTCCGATTGATACGGAGTGCGCCATTTGATGCCATTAGCATCAGCCAATACGCCATCACATTCGGTCGCGGTAGAAGCACCTGTCAATAGGCCAATTTGAAAATCTTCGCCGCGAGCGTGCGCTTCTTCCATGTGTTTAGCAAGCGCTTTAGGGATGGCTTTTGGATATCCTGCGCCAGTAAAGCCGCTCATACCCACATTCATATCATTTTTGATAAAAGCAGCCGCTTCATCAGCAGACATCACTTTTTCGCGCAAACCTTCGTGCAGTACCCGACCTTCATGGTTAATTGACATACCGATTCTCCTAATAACTTCCATATTAAAATTACCCCTTGTGAGGGCATATTGAGACGAAGCCGCTGATACGATTTCGTTGCCGTATTTTGGACAATTTTGATACAAAATACAAGCCTATCGGCATAAGTATATCTGTTTTAATAAAACTAGACTGTTTTTTACAGATACAGCGGCTAGGTTAATGTCATAGCCTACTTGTCTACTTCCTTACTCTGCTAATAACTTAGCCAACAATTCATCTATCTCAACTTTAAACTCTTTATCTTCGATTTTATTGGCACTGATTTTGGCATGTTGTAGGTTTTCGATAGCGGCGTCTTTCCGGCCCAACTCAACTTGCAGTACCGCCATCGAATAAGCAATCGAGGATAAATGGTCTTTGGAGTTGATAGCTTTGGCTTTGCTCAGTGCCTTATCGTAAATAACCAAAGCTGCTTCTAAGTCCTCAGTGAAGTCAGCTAGCGTCTCCCACTGCTCAGGATGGTCTTTGTCAGTATTTTCATTATCAATGCATAGCGCTTTTAACTTGGCATAAAGCGCGTCAAACTGCTGTTGATCGCCCTTGTTATCCGCCTCCAATAGATCTTCTGCTAAAGTATAAATCGCTTTATATATTTTGGTATTGATCATTACTTTTTCTCTATTAAATAAATGGCGATATAGTCAGGTCAATATAAAAAAGACGTAGTGAGACTGGTATAAATTTTATTTGCGTGCTGTGCCTGCGCAGACAGAGGCTGCACAAAATTCATCCCAGTCTCACATCATAATCTAGTGTATCCATCTCATTTAGTATTGACTATAGTTACTGTTCGCGCCAATGCAGCCAAAGACGGGTATCTAACTCCAATTGATGGTAGCTCGGTTCCATATGACAGCACAATTGATAAAAGGCTTTGTTATGCTGTTTTTCTTTAAAATGCGCCAATTCGTGCACTGCTATCATCCGCAAAAACTCCGGCGGCGCTTCTTTGAATAAGCTGGCTACGGCGATACTATTATGAGATTTAAGCTTACTGCCTTGCACGCGCGACTCAAAAGTATGCGTGCCCAGCGCGTTTTTAAGGACTTTATCTTTAGCGCTATAGCTGACCTGCGATAACGTACTAACTTTGCGCATATACTCGTTTTTTAGCGCGTTGATATATTCATACAACGCCTTGTCACTTTGGACTTGGTGAGTGTTAGGATAATTTTTGGATAAATAATCACCCAGCTGACCGCTGCTAATCAGCTGAGCCGCTTGCATTTGGATAGTCTCAGGGTAATGAGCAATGTATTTTAAAGAAGTCATTAATACCAGCCTAATAGACAAGTGCTGCACAAAACTTATAACAGCAGCACTATATAAATTTTAGAATAAATAGACTATATAAGTCGTCATATCTACTTAACTAAAATAGCTAAACACCGCGCCCAACTCTTTAAGAAACTCATCGCTTTCATCCACCTCATAGATGATTGGCTGCTTGCCTTGAGTGTCTTCTTGTAGGGCGTCTAGTAGTTGCTGCTTAGCGATGATCCGGCGATACCCGGCTCCTAATCCTGCTGCTAGTGGCTCAAAGTTAGGGGTTTTGATACTGACGCCAATCAGCGGCAGTCCGCGATTCTCCATATAAGTGCGAATCTCGCCATAACCTTGGTTGTTCCATAATAGGACAATGAGTGGTAGCTCAAGCTCAGCGGCGCAGATAAGCTCGCTAATGGTAAACTGAATACCGCCGTCCCCAATCAGGCTAATCACCGGTTTATTCGATCCGAGCATAGCACCAATAGCAGCGGGCAACCCGTACCCTAAGGTGCCGTAGCCGGTTGCTGAATTAAACCATCGACGCGTGGCTAGTGCTTCAAAACCATGGTTGCCACTATAAACCGGCTGGGTGGAGTCACCGACGATGATGACGTCTTTAACTTCATCTCTGAGTAGTTTTAGTAGCGCGTTTTGTCCCGCGAAGTTAGCAGGCATCTCTTGGGTCATCACTTGCTTAACTTGTTCTACCTTATTGGTAGCTTGATGATCTAATCCTGATTTAGCGCTTTTTTCTAGGCGCTGGCATAGTCCGCTAATCGCACTTTGCGCATCAGACAATACGGCAATATCGGCGATAAAGGGACGCTGCAATTGCTCGGCATCGCAGTCAATGCGAATCAGTGTGCCGTTGATAGAGAAACCGCCATCGAGTACGGTGTCATAGTCGGTCTCGCCAAGCTCGGTACCGATGGCTAGTACGACGTCAGCCTCTCCAATCAGTGCTCGGCCCGCTGGTAGGGATTGATTACTGCCTAAGCTTAAAGGGTGTGCAGGCGGCAATAGTCCTTTGGCATTAATAGTTAAAAAGGTTGGTGCGTCTATCAGCTCGGCCAGTGTCTGCGCGTCGCTATCGACATCGACGCAGCCGCCGCCATACAGTAGGACTGGGTTTTTGGCGGTTTGTAGCTGCTCGACAATGCGGTCTAACTGTTCAGGATTAGGAGATGGTAATTTAACTGTTGATGCTGTGGACTGATTTAAACTGTTTTGGTTTGAGCTGGCTTGGTTTGAGCCGTCTTGGTTTTTTGTAGGCGGTTTGGCAACGTGGCTGGCATCCGCGGTGATGACATCGATGGGCAACTGGATATGCACGGGACCCGGACGACCGCCATTAAATAAAGCAAAAGCTTGGGCGATGGTTTTAGGTAGGGCTTCTGGTTGCCAGATGGTTTTGCTGGCGAGGGCGACTTTGCTGACCATGCCTTGTTGATCATGTAGTTCGTGCAGGTGACCTTCGCCGCTGCCCGTTTGCGCTATGTTGTTGACGCTTGAGATGATGAGCATCGGAATAGAGTCCGCCAACGCTTGTGCCATGGCGGTCATGATGTTGGTCATGCCGGGGCCAGTAATAATAAAGCACACCCCAACCTTGCCAGAGGCGCGGTAGTAGCCGTCTGCCATGAATCCAGCGCCTTGCTCATGACGCGGGGTAATATGGCGAATACCGGTACTGGGCAGGCCGCGGTACAGCTCGACGGTATGGACGCCCGGTATGCCAAAGACGGTGTCGACGCCATAGTACTCTAACCATTGGACGAGAAGCTCGCCGCAGGTGATTGGGGTGGCGGTCGTTGAATCCTGCATAGTTTGAGTCATAAGTCAGCCTTGAGCATTAGCGGTCATTGAAAACTAAACGTGAAGTTAAGTCATATTAACTTACATTGCCTACTTTTAAAACAGCCTTCTAGTCGTCCATGCAAAGCTCTTTTTTTAAACTTTGAATTAATAGGGTTTACATAAGCTAATTATTATTTACTTATTGATATTTGCTGCTATAGTTGCTCAACATTCAACACAAAAGTAGGAGAAACGAATGATAAGTTCTGGCAATGACAAGGATAGTCAAAAGCCGAAGAGAGATGCTACCTCCTCTTCAGTACAGTATCTTCCAGACTATATAAGAACAAGGACGAAACATAGAAAAGCTCCCCATCTAGGTACCTTTAATGTAGGTTTAGAGGTTCCTCAGCGTACACCTGATCACGTGCCAGATACCCGTATAGACAAATTCACTTTTGGCATGGTTATCGCCATAATTTTGGGTATCGCCATCCCCTTATTAATTTATCCTGAGCAAGGTAAGTACTGGGTAAACCTCGCTAGAGCTTTCGTGATCGATAATTTTGGCATGGCTTACTTAGCTTTTGGTATTATCGCGCCTATCTTTATTCTCTACATCGTATTCTCTGATATCGGTAAGATAAAATTGGGCCGTCCAGAGGAGGATCCAGAATTTGCTAATGGCTCTTGGGCCGCTATGCTGTTTTGTGCTGGCATCGGTGCCAGTATTCTTTACTGGGGTCTAATTGAGTGGGCCTATTATTATCAAAGCCCGCCTTTTGGTTTAGAAGGAGGCACGCCTGACGCCATTCGCTGGGCAACCACCTACGGTATCTTTCACTGGGGGCCTTCAGCTTGGTGTATCTACTTAGTACCAGCCGTTCCTATCGCTTACTTTTATTATGTCCGTCAGACCCCAGTGCTCAAAGTCAGTCAAACCTTGATGCCTTTATTGGGGGAAAAGCTAACTCATAGTAACTGGGCGAAGCTGCTTGATGTCTTATTTATCTTCGGTATTGTGGGCGGCGGTGCGACCTCACTAGGCTTTGCCGCCCCGCTCATTAATGAAGGACTGTATAACCTATTTGGTCTGCCACGTGATAGAACCATGCAGATTGTGGTTTTATTATTTACCACCGCTATTTTCGCCTATAGCGCCTATCAGGGTCTAAAGGGCGGGATACAAAAACTCTCCAATATAAACTTTTATTTAGCCATCGCTTTTTTATTGTTTGTGGTGACCGTTGGGCCTACTGTCTTTATTTTGAATACAGGCGTAGAAGCTATGGGCCGTGCTATCTCAGAGATACCGCGTATGATGACTTATATGGAACCCTTCCAAGCATTTGGCGAATTTGGTTTTGAGCCTACAACCTTTCCCCAAGATTGGACGATTTTTTACTGGGCATGGTGGGTGGTTTTTGCACCGGTAATCGGGCTATTCATTGCCAAAATATCAAGAGGACGTACCATGCGTAATATGGTAGTCGGATCGGTATTGTATGGCTCACTTGGCTGCGCGGCATTCATGGTTATTTTAGGCAACTATGGCTTATATTTGCAACTGACGGGCGCTGTCGACGTGGTTAGTATACTAAGTAATGAGTCTCCAACCGCAGCAATCTTTGCTATCTTAACCAGCTTACCTATGCCCTACTTAGTTGTCGGCGTCTTTACTTTTTTAGCGACTATTTTTGCCGCCACCACGTTTGATTCTATCTCTTATATCCTAGCATCTGTGGTGCAAGTAGAAGTCGATGACGAGCCGCATCGTTGGAGCCGTCTATTTTGGGCGTTCACTTTGTGTTTGTTGCCCGCTATTTTGATGTTTTATGGCGATTTGCAAACCTTACAAACGGCCTCTATTGTCGCTGGCGCACCGCTGATGATTATCTTGTGTATGATGATGATATCGGTAGTTAAAGCGGCCAACTACGATCTGCGTTACCAGCCTGACTATAGCCTCAAAACCATCCATGTCGAGGAGTTGGCTGATAATGCACCATGGGAAGAAGGAGAAACCTCACAAGTACTCGAGGGCTCAGTATTGCATAAGGATGAGGAATGGAGACGAATGCGAGAAAAAACTAAAAAGACCAAGGTGATTTAGAGTTTTTTAAACTATCAATCTTTAAACTATTAATCTTTAAACTATCAATTTTTAAACTATTAACAGGCTGGATTACCTAGATAGTATCTTGGTAACCCAGCCTATTTTTATGGTTTTTTAAAACTTGTCCTTAATGAATCTTATATTCTATAGCTTCAAAATATAGTTGAATCACTATAAAACTGATACAGTGCTGCTGGGATGCTTTCTCTCAAAACATAGGTTGCGCAGCCTCTGGCTGCAACGACACAGCACGCAAGTAAAATTTATACCAGTAGCACTGGTAATATTAGCGTATCGACTTTATTTCGAATTGACTATAGCTATATAAATACTTTGTCTGGTGGCGGCTCAATACCATCCCCTATCATTGAGATTTTTTCACCTTTGGTAATGGTATTTAACACTTGTAAACGATTTAGTAGCTCATTTTGAATAAATAAAATACAGGTTTTTAGGGCAGAAGAGCTCTTTAAACGCGAAGGATAAACCGCCCATATATCAGCATTCTGCCAGTAATGCGGCAAAACATGCTGTAACTTATTGCTTTGTATCTCCTCTATTGCGTCCCACACTGAACAAAGCATAATCCCTCGACCCTCGATAGCCAACTGTTTAATGATATCACTACTATTGGAGATAAATCTTGGAGTGATAGCAACAGAAACCTCTTCCATAGAACTACGCAGCCGCCAAACTTTGCTAGATTGCTCACGTTGTTTGGTTGCCAAAATGCTGTGATAACTTAAATCATTTAAATCATCAGGCTCACTATACAGCTTTATATAATGAGGCGCGGCGCATAGGATCCTATGATTAGCTAAAAGCTTTTTAGCAATCATACTAGGGGGAATATCGTCCCCTACGCAAATGTCCAAATCTAAATTGTGCTTAATCAAATCCAAAGTTTGTTCAATGGTATTAAATTGAATCTCTAATTCAGGATAGATAACCATCAGTTTCGCTAAGATTGGAGCAACATGAGTCCGTCCGAAATTTAAGTTACTGACCATATTAATCTTGCCCTTAGGAGTGTCTTCTGGGTTATTTATAATGTCCTCAAGCTTCTCAAATTCATTCAAAATGTGGAAAACACGCTCAAGTATAAGCTTACCATCTCCTGTCAGACTGATATGACGCGTACTACGATGAAATAGTTTGCTGTTAAGCGTCTCCTCCAAAATACGGATTCGCTTACTGACATAAGCAGGTGAAGCATTAAGCTCATCAGCCGCCGCAGCGAAGCTTTTCTTTTTGGCAACAATATAAAACACATTAAGGTCAGTAAGATTGGGTAGATTATTCACGAACTGTGTTCCTTATGTTGACGATTATGCTATTGCTCCAAAGCTTTTAGACAAGCATTATGAGCCTAGACAAACCCATTGAAAACTTAAGGGTTTTTATTGGTTATGGTGTGTAAAAACAGCAGCTTTCGCCATCGATGTTATCGGATTAACAGCTTTGTCACAAGATGCTGAAATAATAAAGGCTGTTGCTAAAAAGTACAGCTTTACACAAGAGATTTAAACAAGGAAGTTATTATGAGTTTTACTAAAGAGCGCCCTATAAATGTACTTAATGAGTCAACAACAGACGTAATAGATACTTTGCCTGAGGACTTTTGCCAAGATCCGGATAATGCTTATACTCTGCCCAAGACTTTCTATACTTCTAAAAGTGTCTTTGAAAAAGAAAAGGAAGCCATTTTTACCAAAAGCTGGATCTGCGTGGGACATATCAGCGAGGTGGCCAATCCTAACGACTACTTTACACGCAAAATCGTTGGCGAAAATATCATCGTAGTACGGGGCAAAGATGCCGTTCTGCGAGCTTTTTATAACGTCTGTCCGCACCGTGGTCATGAGCTACTTACCGGATCAGGTAAGGCTAAAAATGTCATTACTTGCCCTTATCATGCTTGGACGTTTAAGCTCAACGGTTCACTGGCACTAGCGCGTAATTGTGAAAATGTTGAAAATTTTGATAAAGAAGCGTTTAGTCTAATGCCTTTAAAAGCTGAAGAGCATGCCGGCTTTATTTTTATCAATATGGACGATGACGCTGGGAGTGTCGCCGAACAGCTCCCCGGTTTTGCTGAGAGATTAAATGAGGCTTGCCCTGAAGTCAAAGATTTAAAACTAGCCGCGCGCTTTGTCACTGAAACGGCGGCAAACTGGAAAGTTATCGTTGATAATTACATGGAATGTTATCACTGTGGTCCTGCGCATCCGGGTTTTTCGGACTCTGTACAAGTCGATAAATACTGGCATACCATTCATGAGAACTGGACCTTGCAGTTTGGCTACGCGCGCTCCTCTGAGAAGTCTTTTAAACTTGATCCCTCCGTAGTGGAGCCGTCTTTTAGCGGGTTTTGGGTGTGGCCTTGTACCATGCTCAATGTCAATCCAGGCGGCGACTATATGACCGTGATTTACGAGCTGCCAGTCGATGAAGAAACCACCCTACAAAATTATGAGATCTACTTTTTGAATGAAGAGCTGACTCAAAAGCAAAAAGATTTGATTGAGTGGTACAAGCATGTCTTTCGTCCTGAGGATCTCAATCTAGTCGAAAGCGTACAACGTGGACTCAAGTCTCGTGGCTATCGAGGTCAGGGACGGATCATGACGGATCGTCAACGTTCGGGTATTAGTGAGCATGGGATGGTTTATTTCCAAGGGCTTGTCGCTGAGCATTATAAATAAGCGTTTATCTCAACGGGTATTTTTGGCTAGAAGAGCGCTCTTTTAGCCAATTTATCGCCAAAATTAATAGGATAATGCAGCGTATATAGTCGGTATACAAAATTTATAAATGCTCAACCCTATTTAGAACAGGATTTAACCATGACTGAAAGTTATCAGATGTACCCCTCCATAGTCACAGCTGTAGAGCAGCTCACCCCTAACGTAAAACGCTTTACTTTTAAACGTGTGGATGGTGAATACTACCCCGAGTTCAGTGCCGGCAGTCATATATTTTTGAAGATGAATGATAAGCTATCCAATGCGTATTCACTAGTCAGCTCTGCAAAAGATCTATCCTACTATCAAGTTTGCGTACAAGAAGAGCGGGATGGTAAAGGTGGATCGCTCTTTATGCATAAATACGGCGTTGAGGGCTTTGAGCTGGAAATATCTTCTCCTAACAATATGTTTGAGCTGTCGCCCTTAGGTCAAAAGCACGTTCTCATAGCGGGTGGTATTGGCATTACGCCATTTATGACTCATATGGAAACATTAGCCCTGCGCGGCGTGGACTATGAGCTGCATTATGCTTTTCGGGAACCAGAGCGCGCCACTTTATTAGATGATCTACATAAAGATCATGCTGATCGAGTGCAGACCTATATACGTAGGGATGGTCGCCCTTTAGATGTGGAGCAGCTGATTGCAGCTCAGCCTTTGGGGACCCACGTCTATGTTTGCGGGCCAAAATCTATGATTACCGCTACTATCGATGCCTGTAATAAACATCGATTCCGCGACGAGTGGATTCATTGGGAGCAGTTTTCAGCAGACACCTCAGAGAACGGACAAGCCTTTACTGTGGTTTTGGCCAAATCAAACTACCGCGTTGAGGTAAAAGCGGATCAAACTATCTTACAAGCCATAGAGTCTTTGAATGTCGATGTGGAGTGTATGTGCAGGGAGGGCGCTTGTGGTACCTGTGAGACCACTATTTTAGCAGGAGAAGCAGAACATCTTGATCACTATCTTGATGACGATGAAAAGCTAGAGCAAAAAACCATGATGATTTGTGTCTCACGCGCCAAGAGCCCAGAGCTGGTATTAGACCTATAGATTAAGATTAGGGACTTGCTATAACTCAATTGTTCGAAAAGCTTCAATACCGCTTTTATAACGCAGCAAATAAAAAGGATATGATATTAACTATCATATCCTTTTTTCTTACAGTCATTCGCTACTGCTCAAAAATAGCTATAACCCCTTTAAACAATCTATTCTATCAACCCTGACAAAAAGGCCTGCAAATTCTCATTAAGCTTGGGTCGATAATAACCCCCTTCAACCAGTACAATAACAGGTTTATCCAAAGCTCTCATCTTTTGCGCCAAGATTTTAAAACCCTCAGTGCTGACCTGACATCTGGCTTCAGGATCATCTTTGTAGACATCGAAGCCTAGGACATGCACGATGACATCGGCGTCAAATAATTTAACCGACTCGATAGATTGATCGATATAATCAAAGAAGCCAGCTTCATCGGTACCGTGCGGCATCGGAAAGTTAACATTATAACCCTCACCTGCACCTACGCCTCTCTCAAAAGTATGGCCGCTGACCGCCGGATAAAAATTCACAGGATCGCCATGTACTGACGTATAGAGCACATCACTGCGCGCGTAAAATATCTCTTGAATACCCTGACCATGATGCATATCGGTATCGATAATGGCTACTCTTGAATACTTTTGGCGTAGGTATTCTGTGATAATGGCGGCGTTATTTAGGTAACAAAAGCCCCCAGCCGCGCTACGGCGCGCATGGTGTCCGGGCGGGCGTGAAAAGCAAAGCTGTATATCGCTTGCACCGCTATCGTCATTTAGCAAAGCATCAGCTGCATTAAGCGCGGTTTGCGCCGACCAATAAATCGACGTCCATGAATGCTCGCTAATCGGCGCGCTATCATCGGCCTGATACTTCGCTGCTTTTGCCATGATACCCAGTCCAAAATTATCATAGGGGACAAAAATCCCGGTCTGTACCTGCGGCCCCAAGTCTTCCTCTACTGCCATCCACTCATTATAGCCATGCTTTAAAAAGTCCACGTAGCCAAAATCATGCACAGCCAATATCGGTGCCATGCCGATCTCTTTGGCCGTAGTGACCTCAAGTCCCAGAGCTTTTGGAGCTTTTAACAGCTCGGTCATACGCTCCGGTATCTCTAATGGCTCGTGCATTTTTCCATAAGAAAAATAAGGCAGTGGTCTATGTAAACTTAAATTATCATGGCTATATATTTTCATTTTCCTCGTCATACTCTGCACTCCTTTGCTAATCATAAATTATATTTTTGATCGTTATTTTTAATGTGGCTTAAAGCCTTTAATCTTGAGATTTTGAGGATATAGTTAATACGCTAGTTGAATATATGCCAGTATCCTAACTAGTGTCAAATGATAAAAAATTATTATCATTAAGTAGATGATCTGAGTAATTGATTTTATGTTGTTTAAATTTTTACTTAGGCTATTTCACAGAGAAGGGTAAACTTAGATCACTAAACTTATCAATAAATACGACTGTCCATCACAAAAAAAGCCAGTCTGATATTAAATCAAACCGGCTTTATTCGCATTGTGAGTAAATGACTAATACAGCAAATGAGCTACCGAGGTAATAACTACTAAGCTGATAAGCGTACGAATAATAAAGATAATGAACAGCTCTAACACGTTAAGCTTGATGTTTGATTTTAAAATCAGTGCACCCACCTCAGACATATAAATAATCTGGGTGATCGAAGCCGCGCCAACGATAAAACGGGTCATCTCACTTTCAATACTCTTGCCTACTAAAGCTGGCAAGTACATATCAGCAAAACCCATAATCATCGCAGGTGCTGCGGCCGTCGCCTCCGGAATCTGCAATAATTCAAGCAGCGGTACGAGCGGCGCAGCTAGCCAATCGAATACTGGCGTATACTCTGCCAATCCCAAACCAATAGTGCCAATAGCGAAAATAACCGGAATCAGACCAAAGTAGATGTCGAATAAGTTTTTTAGGCTATTTTTGAATACGGTACCTAAACTTGGCATAGAATGCGCGCGAGTCACCGCCCGATTCAGCGCCCATTGATAAGTGCTATATTGGTTAGGAATCTCTTCATCAAGCATGCACTTGCCTGAATGGTAGGTATCAGGTTTTAATGATAACGGCGGTATGCGCGGCATAATAATAGCGGCTATAAACCCTGTTAGGGCAATGGTCAAATAGAAGAACACAAAGTTATTGTCAACGCCAATAGTCTTGGCAACAACGTAAGTAAAAGCAATTGAGGTTACCGAAAAGGTGGTGGCAATAATCGCCGCTTCACGCTGGCTATAATAGCTTTTGTTGTACTCTTGCATGGTCACCAAAAGACCAATAGAGGCGGCTCCAAACCATGAAGACATGGCATCAACGGCCGAGCGCCCCGGTAATTTGAAGAGCTTGACAAACACCTTGCTCGCTAGTGTTCCCAAAAATTCCATCAAACCAAAATCAGTCAAAAATGGTAGTGATAAAATAGCAAAGAAAAATAGCGGAATCAAAATCGGCACTAAGTCCTCAAAGATTACCCCCCCTGTATTGCGATTGATAATGAATTCGGGGCCTATTTGCAGAAAAATCATCCAAATAAACAGCATCCCTAAAAAGCGCGCGGCAAGCCAAAACCAGTCGACGTCGAAAAGCTTAGCCATTACCGTATCTTCATGCAAATTGGGTCTTAGCACTTTTACCGCTAGCGCCCCGACAAAGGAAGCAGTCACTATCGCAATGGTAATATAAGCGACAAAACCGCCTAAAGCCGCTTGCAATGTATCCGTTAATACCCCGAGTAAAATGGTCACTTTGCCATCCCACTGAAACGGGATGATAAATAGAGCAATGCCTAGTGCTGAAAATAATAAAAACTTCCACAATGACGCTCGCCATTGGCTCCCTTGCGGGGTTTGTGAATCAACAGCATCTGTGCCCAGAATAGGCTGCTGTGATTCATTAATATAATTCGTCATTTTACTCCTCCAAGTTAGGCGACGACCGCCAATTTTTCCCTTTAACTGCCTGACCAATCCCAGGATTTAGCGAATTGGTCGGATCCAGTTCCTTATAAAACTCATGTAATTCAGGTTTAGCAGTATAGATATGACCGACATTATGTTCAGCTGGATATTCAATCCGGCGCTGGTCATAAAAGGCCAATAGTTCATCCTTGAATGTTTTTGTATCAATATCAGTGTTAATGCTGGCATGTAATAAATAGTCTTGATGCATCACATGACAGAAAAAATGTCCTAAATAAAAGGTTTTGCTGACCTTTTTTTGTAGATGAGCGGGTAGCTTCTCATCCCAATCAACAGCGTTTCTAGGCAGCGCGATATCAGTCGATAACAGCGCACCAAAATCCTTGCTATGCAGATTATGATAGCGAAACATCGCTGCAGTCGCGGCACTGCGAAACACTAACAGCGCCTGCGACTCTTCATCTGTACAAAGATGCAGTGTGCCTTGATGCTGTTGCAAATGCGAGCGCAAAAACTCATGAGCCGATTCAATATCATCATCGGCAACTTTTATAATAAGATGATATTGGTTTGTGATCGCCTGCTTGATTAAAGTTTTGGGCAACGACGTTGGCATAAAGTTTGAGGCCAGTTGCAATACCCGATCCGGCAAAGTTTTTGGCAAATGCCATTTATCCAGATGATAATTAATTTTCGCTTGCAGACGATACAGCGCCCCTATCTTGTCAGCTGACAATTTACGCATGCTCAAACAGGTATCGCGTCCATAGGTTAAAGTAATGTCATTGTATTCTTTATGCATATACTCTGCCAAGATTGGCAGATTCAGGGTACTTTTTAGCCACCCCTGTCGAAGTTTAGTCAAAGTATCGGCATTATTAGTGGAGATATAAAAGGTTTGCTCTTGCGCGGTCTTTGGATAAGTCGCCACTCGCACCGCAAAGACGATTAATTTACCCGCAGAACCTGAGGCTTCATAAAGCCCGCTTGGATCATTGTTAAAACGTGCAGGCGTGTCAGCGTCGCAGTCGCGCACCTTGGTTTGATACTGACGATTTGAGTTTTTTCTATCGTTATTGTTATTTACCTTAGAGCTATCTAAGGTTTTATTGAATTGCCCCTTTTGCAAATTATCTAGCATCTGTTCTGGCTCGTCGCCTAAATCAACACCTAGATTATTAATCAGCTCAAAATGACCCTCTGCATTGCGCCGCGCAAACAGCGCCATCTCAGTATAAGCAGGGCCACGCTGTACCAGCATACCACCTGAGCTATTGCAAATACCGCCAATGATTGACGCGCCAACACAGCTAGAGCCGAGCACCGAATGCGGCTCGCGCCCTAGCGGAGCAAGTTTATATTCTAACTCTTGCAAAGTTGCTGCCGGTAGCGCAACCACCTCCGCGCCCCCACTAAGCAGATAAATACCTGTCAGAGCCTGCATGGAGATCATCACCACTGGACGGTCATATTTACCATATGGCGTTGAGCCGCCAGTCAGTCCAGTATTGGCCGCTTGAGCAATAATAATGACGTCAGCTTTAGCGCAGATATTGATCACGCGCCAAAGTTCTACTAAAGACTGCGGAATGACCACGGCCACTACTGGCAAGATAGCTGTACCATTACCATCTTCATAGTTATTATCAATCATACCTTGCACATAAGCCTGCTGCTGACTGGGCTTGGTTAATACATGATCTGCAGCAACCACACCTTTAAAGTCAGTCAACAAAGCTGATAAGCTAAAAGCAGATAGATTGTTAGTTGGTGACACCATAGACGTTCTTTTTAAACAAACCTTCTTAACTGATCAGGCTTCAATATGTTTAGCTAAAGCTTTGTTTAACTAAAATAGCTAAACGCCGCGCCCAACTCTTTAAGAAACTCATCACTTTCATCAACCTCATAGATGATCGGCTGCTTGCCTTGAGTGTCTTCTTGTAAGGCGTCCACTAGTTGCTGTTTAGCGGTGATTCGTCGATACCCGGCTCCTAATCCTGCTGCTAGTGGCTCAAAGTTAGGGGTTTTGATACTGACGCCAATCAGCGGCAGTCCGCGATTCTCCATATAAGTGCGAATCTCGCCATAACCTTGGTTGTTCCATAATAGGACAATGAGTGGTAGCTCAAGCTCAGCGGCGCAGATAAGCTCGCTAATGGTAAACTGAATACCGCCGTCCCCAATCAGGCTAATCACCGGTTTATTCGATCCGAGCATAGCACCAATAGCAGCGGGCAACCCGTACCCTAAGGTGCCGTAGCCGGTTGCTGAATTAAACCATCGACGCGTGGCTAGTGCTTCAAAACCATGGTTGCCACTATAAACCGGCTGGGTGGAGTCACCGACGATGATGACGTCTTTAACTTCATCTCTGAGTAGTTTTAGTAGCGCGTTTTGTCCCGCGAAGTTAGCAGGCATCTCTTGGGTCATCACTTGCTTAACTTGTTCTACCTTATTGGTAGCTTGATGATCTAATCCTGATTTAGCGCTTTTTTCTAGGCGCTGGCATAGTCCGCTAATCGCACTTTGCGCATCAGACAATACGGCAATATCGGCGATAAAGGGACGCTGCAATTGCTCGGCATCGCAGTCAATGCGAATCAGTGTGCCGTTGATAGAGAAACCGCCATCGAGTACGGTGTCATAGTCGGTCTCGCCAAGCTCGGTACCGATGGCTAGTACGACGTCAGCCTCTCCAATCAGTGCTCGGCCCGCTGGTAGGGATTGATTACTGCCTAAGCTTAAAGGGTGTGCAGGCGGCAATAGTCCTTTGGCATTAATAGTTAAAAAGGTTGGTGCGTCTATCAGCTCGGCCAGTGTCTGCGCGTCGCTATCGACATCGACGCAGCCGCCGCCATACAGTAGGACTGGGTTTTTGGCGGTTTGTAGCTGCTCGACAATGCGGTCTAACTGTTCAGGATTAGGAGATGGTAATTTAACTGTTGATGCTGTGGACTGATTTAAACTGTTTTGGTTTGAGCTGGCTTGGTTTGAGCCGTCTTGGTTTTTTGTAGGCGGTTTGGCAACGTGGCTGGCATCCGCGGTGATGACATCGATGGGCAACTGGATATGCACGGGACCCGGACGACCGCCATTAAATAAAGCAAAAGCTTGGGCGATGGTTTTAGGTAGGGCTTCTGGTTGCCAGATGGTTTTGCTGGCGAGGGCGACTTTGCTGACCATGCCTTGTTGATCATGTAGTTCGTGCAGGTGACCTTCGCCGCTGCCCGTTTGCGCTATGTTGTTGACGCTTGAGATGATGAGCATCGGAATAGAGTCCGCCAACGCTTGTGCCATGGCGGTCATGATGTTGGTCATGCCGGGGCCAGTAATAATAAAGCACACCCCAACCTTGCCAGAGGCGCGGTAGTAGCCGTCTGCCATGAATCCAGCGCCTTGCTCATGACGCGGGGTAATATGGCGAATACCGGTACTGGGCAGGCCGCGGTACAGCTCGACGGTATGGACGCCCGGTATGCCAAAGACGGTATCAACGCCATAGTACTCTAACCATTGGACGAGCAGCTCGCCGCAGGTGATTGGGGTAGAAGTAGACCGAGGGGTTGCCGATTGCGTTGAAGTGGGTACTGATTGCGTCATAAGTCCATTATCCTGAAAATTTTTATCGATATTTAAGGCAGATTTGATCATTGAGCCATAGCATTAGCAGCAGATAAGTAGCACCGTTTTAAGGATAAACCAGCCTTTAAAAAGATTTTAAAGGCTGGTTTATCACATTATGGTCTCATATATTGTATTAGCGTTTTATTTTTAATAAACGGCTTTGACCTTCTCGTCATAGCGGACGCCGGGCAAGATACAAAGCATCTCAAACAATAGATTCGCTGCCAGTACCGAAGTATTACCAAACGGATCATACGGCGGCGACACCTCTACTAAGTCGCCACCAACCACGTCAAGACCACGCATACCGCGAATAATCTCAATACCTTGCGTTGATGTCAAACCACCAATTTCGGCCGTTCCAGTACCCGGAGCAAACGCCGGATCAATTCCGTCGATATCAAAGCTTAAATAGACAGGACCATCGCCCAGCTTTTCTCTAACTTCTGCCATGAGCGGCGTAAGCGACTTATACCAGCACTCCTCGGCTGGTACTACGCGAAAACCTTGCTGGGTTGACCAATCAAACTCTTCAGCACTATAACCAGTACCGCGCAGACCAATTTGTACTACTCGATTACCATCGATTAGATTTTCTTCAACCGCACGGCGAAACGGCGTACCATGAGCGATTTTTTCACCGAACATATCATCATTGATATCAGCATGAGCATCGATGTGTACCAGTCCTACCGGGCCGTGTTTTTTGGCAAGAGCACGCAAAATAGGCAATGCAATAGTATGATCACCGCCTAAAGTTAGTGGAATAGCGTCATGAGCAAGGATTTTATCGGTGTAAAATTGTTCGATAATATCAACACTTTTTAGCAGATTAAAAGTATTGATAGGCACATCACCGATATCAGCAACTTGTAACGACTCAAATGGCGCGGCACGAGTCGCTACATTGTACGGGCGAATCATTCTTGATTCATCGCGAATCTGCCTAGGTCCTAGCCTTGCACCACTACGGTTTGAAGCGCCAATATCCATAGGTACCCCTACAAAAGCGACGTCTAAACCTTGAGCATCAGCTTGCGTTGGCAGACGCATCATAGAGGCAAAACCGCCAAATCTTGGCATCTCATTGCCGCTTAGAGGTTGATTAAATGACATAATTATATCCTTAGTTATACTTATCGTTCATCTTGCTGAAATAACGAGTTATTGAAATAGAAGGTTACTTACTTTTACAATACCTAAATTTAGTTTATTAAACCATGCTAAAATTTAGAAGTAAACTTTTGAGTTTTCGTAGTAAAGTCCGTTTATTCTTGGTAGTTGGAAGTTTGTTTGAAACCATATCTCTTTTATTCAAAATATGTTTTTAAGGGAGCTGTTCGATCATCTGCTGCAAAAAACTCTCAGCTTGTTTATGCAGATTTTCTCGATAAGCCCAGTGATGCTGCACCTTATAACTGGCCTCTTCAAGTAGCAAAATCTTCATTAGTCCTTTATCTTCATAATATTTTGCTAAATCATTAGGTAAATAGCCGACATGATGCCCCGCAAGAATAAGCTGCGCGGTAGCCTCCATATGATAGGTCGTAGCACTTAGCGTTTTGGGACGGATATGATTGATATTGTGATCTACAACGTAGCCTCTTTTTACCCAAGCGTATTGTTGTTCTAGGTTAGCGTAGGTCAACTTATCGGCATGATAAAACAACTCATGCTGCTGGCCACAACAAACTACCTGCTTTTCTGTAAATGCAGGCTGAAAAGTCAATTGGGGCGGAAAGCTGACAAAATAACCGATGCCAATATCACTCTCGTTGCTAAGTAAATTCTCCAGCATATTTTCAGGACTTTGTACGTTAATAGAAAAATGTATTAGTGGATTTTTGCTATAACTGTCAGACAAGCATTGACGCAGCGCTTGATAAAAAAAGCTTGGCAACTGATCAGCCAAACACAATCGAATATGCCCTCCGCTAACCGAGTCTAACTGACGAATGTAGTGCAGTTGGTGCTCAAAACTCGCGGCGGCCTCTTGAAAGCTTAAACAGGCCTCGTATACAGCAGCGCCATCTTCAGTCAATCTAAAACCACCACGACCGCGGTGACATAACGTCATGCCCAACCGATCTTCTAAATGTGATAGGTGTCCACTAATAACAGAGGGCGTAACATTTAATCGAGACTGAGCAGCAGTCACACCTTGACACTCTACGATTGCCATAAAGCTACGCAAGGTTTTCATATCAATCTTTATTAATTCATCGAACACTATTATTTACTCTATAAACCTCTAACCACTGAGACGGTATTGGAGACTGACATTTATGTACTGACTATAAAGGATAAGTTATTTCTAATTTTAAGTAAATATCACACTTAACTACGAGATAACAGAAGTTTACTTCTAAATTTTACCATGGTTCGACAAATTATATTTAGGTATTGTGAATACAGGTAAGTTTTTTCTAGGATACCCTACTATTAACACAGTTGAAATTGCCACCTGCACAATTAACAACCTTGCTTTTTTAATACGATGTACTTATGGATGATTTTATCGTTATCAGTGCGCTGCATTCACTGGTATGAATACATAATTTGGTTAAGGAAAACCATAATGAGCAAATCCGCTTCTCCCTCCCCTTTTGGCCAAGATGGCCTCTCTCCAGATAGCGCTGGACACAGTTTAAATTCATTGGGTACCTTCGCATTATGGTTCGGTGCCAATATAGTCGTCACTACCATTTTGACTGGTATGCTATTGGTACCTGACTTACGATTTACTACTGCTATCACCACAGTTTTGATAGGTTCATTGATCGGTGCTATTCCTCTATTATTAGTAGGTCTGATGGGACAGCATACCGGTATGCCGTCAATGGCGCTGACCCGCCGCGCTTATGGTCCAGTTGGTAGTCAAATGATCTCCTTAGTTAACATGGGGGTGCTGATCGCTTGGAGCTGTATTCAAGCTCTACTTGCTGGCATGAGTCTCAACTACGCTATCGAAGCCACAACGGGCTATAGCAACTTGCCACTTATGACCATTATGTGTGAGAGTATCGTCGTATTGATCGTACTACGCGGGCATTTGGGTATCGAGAAGGTGGAGCGCTGGGCGGCACTGGCGATGGCAGGACTCACCGTTATCGTCCTCTACCAGCTTAATCAACACTACGAGGTATCGGCGCTCTTTGATATGCCAGTTGAAGCGCGTAATGGCATCACTTTGGGTATTGCTTTTGATATCGTTATCGCCACAGCATTCTCTTGGATATCGTCAGCTGCAGACTATAATCGCAACTGTAAAACCCCGCGCATTGCCATATGGGCGACCTATTTTGGTTATATCATGGCCGCTTTAGTCGCTATGGGTTTAGGCGCTACTATCTCCGGGCTTTCTATTTTAAACGGCATGGAGCAGACCTATGACCCAACGCGATTGCTCGCCGGTTTTGGCTTTGGAATACCTGCAGCCTTAGTCATTTTCTTTTCAGTAATGACTACCAATGTCATGGCGGTTTATAGTGCTACATTATCATGTATGAACGTCGCTCCCGGCATGAGCTTTTGGAAGCCTGCCTTGGCAATCGGTTTAGTGACCATCTTTGGTGCACTTATTCCGGGTATTTTGGATCAGTTTCAAAACTTTTTATTGTTAGTCGGCGCTTTGTTCATTCCAGCGTTTTCAGTGATGATCGTCGATTATTATCTCGTTGGCCGTGATGGTTATAGAGCGGAGCTTCTCCATGCTCGTCGGCAATTAGGAAGACCTACAGCAAAAGTGGCTATCGGTGCCTATCTGATTGGCGCAAGCCTTGCCGCCTACTGGGCCATTATTGCGCCGCCACCTTTTGGCGCTTCATTACCGGTCTTTGTTATTACTGGTGGGCTCTATTGGCTAGGCGTAAAGTTGTTTACTCGTCCAAACCCTTCTATCAGTCAAACTTAGGAGCATCCCTACGATGAAATTAATGCTTGCGCAAACCAATCCAGCATGGGGCGACGCTAAAGCTAACCTAAAAGCTTTAAAAAGCCTCTGCAAGCTTGCTACCAACGCTCAAGTAGACCTACTTGTCCTACCAGAGTTGGCACTGACGGGTTACAATATTTTTGATCGTCTTGATAGTTTGGCCGAATCAGAGGACGGTCCGATCTCTAACCAAGTCGCTAAATTTGCTAGCGAGTACAAATTACATATCTTATTTGGACTTGCCCAGCGTCAATCTGATGAGATACTCACTAACTCAGCGGTTTTATTCGACGATACTGGCAAGCGTCTCACCACCTATCACAAACGTCAGCTGTGGGATCGTGAAAATGATTACTTTACAGCGGGTAAAGAGGGCTGCGTAATCGACACCCATCTCGGACGCTTAGGGCTAATGATTTGCTATGATAATGAGTTCCCGGAGATAGCCCGCGAATTGGCTCAAGCAGGGGCGCAGATCATACTGTCCCCTACTGCCAATATGCTACCGAATGCCGATCGGCAAATACTACAAGTTCGTGCCCGCGCAATGGACAACCAATGTTTCGTTGCTTGTGTTAATCGCTCCGGCGTAGAAGGCGCGCTGCACTACTGCGGTCATAGCCTCGTAGCTGGTCCTGACGGTGAAGTTTTAGGTAGCCTTGGCAGGGACTCTGGGGTATTAATAGTAGATATAGACCTAAACCGAATCCAAGAGAGCCGCAGCCATCAAGACTATCTAACAGATCTACAAAAGCTGAATGGAGCTGACTTATGAATCATATCCTACCGCGTATTGAGCCGGAAAAATGGTATCGAACCCAAAGTATGAGCGACGATATCACCCTTATTGATGAGCCGTGGATTAAGCCATTTTTTCGCTGTAATCTTTGGCACGTACGGGGGAGTAAGCGCGATTTGTTAGTAGATTTTGGCTTGGGCGCCGTTCCTCTGCGCCGTCATGTGGCGCTGCTTACTGAGCGCGAAGTGGTCGGTGTCGCCAGCCACACCCATTTCGATCATATTGGTGCGGCAGGCGAGTTTGACTGCTGCCATGTGCACTCTGCAGAAGCTGATATTCTCGCGGCGCCAGATAATGCGCGAACCTTGGCGGATATGTTTGTTAATGACGAGATGTTCGATGCCCTACCACCAGCGCCTTATTCGCACTCCGGCTATAAAATCCCTGCACCTGCAAAGATTGCACAGCTTGAAGATGGTGATATCATTGATCTAGGTAATCGGCAATTTGAAGTCATTTATACCCCAGGACACTCACCAGGCGGCATTGCTCTTTGGGAAGCAGCTACGCAAACTTTAATCTCCGGCGACCTGATCTACGACGGTCCATTGATTGAAGATACTTGGCATAGTGATATCTTTGATTATGCAAGAAGCATGCGTCGCTTAAATGCTCTACCCACCCGTGTCGTTCATGGTGGTCATTTTCCGAGCTTTTCAGGTAAACGTCTTAGTATCATGATTGATAATTGGCTTCGAGAACATGATTTATAAAAGTTTAAACCTCAAAGCTCATACAACTTGATGAGCTTAAAACAAAAAAGGACACGATATCGGTATCATGTCCTTTTTTTATCCAAATTTTATATTCAAATAACTACTCAGCAGCAATAACGGTAATCTCAACCAATAGCTCAGGACGTGCCAGTGCTGACTCACCGCATGCGCGTGCTGGTGGCTGCACGCCTTCAAACCAGTTATCCCAAACTTCATTCATCGCGGCAAAGTCCGACATGCTCTTTAGCCAAACGGTCGCTGAGAGCAATTTGGATTTATCGCTACCAACCTCTTTAAGCAGTGCCTCAACCTTCTCTAAGCAAGTTAAGGTTTGCGCCTTGATATCATCATCCGCATTACCAACTTGACCTGATAAATAAATGGTCTGATTGTGAATGACGATCTCGCTCATACGTTGACTGCTATTGATCTTCTTCATAATGGTTTGTCCTTACTTTATTAAAATTGATGTTTGTGTAGAGTCAATGACTACTATTTAGAAAAACGCGTGGCATTAAAGGGCTTAACGTCCACCGTTAAAGGTTTGTCGTGGATAAGCTCTTCAACCAGACGTCCGGTGATCGGTCCTAAGGTAAAACCTTGATGACTATGCCCAAAAGCAAACCATAATTTATCGTGCTTATCAGCAGGTCCAATAACTGGTTTCATATCAGGCATACAAGGGCGTGACCCTGCCCAAGCCTCACTCTCTACCGCTTCTTCTAGGGGTAGGATCTTTCTAGCAAATTTAAGTACCGTTTTTAATTGTCCAAAATTCTTGGGCGCGTTCATAGTCGTCATCTCAGCGCCAGTAGTGATACGAATACCTTGCTGCATTGGCCCCATTACAAAGCCCTTATCCATATCAAACATGCTGTGATGAATAGTATTTTTGTCACTAATTTTGAAATGCTGATGATAACCGCGCATTGGGAATAATGGCAAATTATAACCAAGCGGTCTGATTAAATCATTAGACCAAGGCCCAGCTGCAATCACTAAATGATCGCTATAATAAGTGTCGTCTTCTGCGATCACTTGCCAGCCTTTATCTTCAGCGCTACTTTTTACATCAGGTAAAATCTGATGGACATTACTTTCAATAATCGTCCCTTGCTTCTCTTGAAAGCTTTTAGCATAAGCTTTCACTAAAGCGCTTGGGTTGGATACTTGCCAAGAGTTTAACCAATGAATCGCGCCCACGAAGCCATCAAAATTGGCATTAGGCTCCATGGCTTTTAATTCATCAAGGCTCAAAACCTTGTGCTCGACACCTTGCTCGCGTGCACTAATAGCCGCGTCAATAGCACTTTTAAAAGTTTCCTCAGAGCGATGCAATTGTAACCAACCATCACGAGTGATTAGCTCATCAGCACCTGCTTCTTCAATCATCACCTGATGCTCGCTAGTACAGTGCTCAATCAAGGTTTGCCACTCGGACTCTATTTTTTTGACCGAAGCTGGTGTTGAGTATTTCCAGTATTGGAGTAGCGCTTGATGATAGCGTAGCAAAGCGGGTATACGGTAGCGAATATCGGTGCCTTGATTAGGAAGCACCCTGACCATCTCAGTCAACTGACGCGGAAACGGATGGGTATGAATGGCCTCACGCTGGATAAGACCGGCGTTACCATAAGAGGTCTCAGACCCCGGTAGTTTTTTATCTAGCAATAGCACTTTTGAACCATTGTTTTGTAGATGCCAAGCCGCCGCAGTACCTACCATACCGGCACCAATTACAATCACGTCATAACGCATAGCCTGTCCTTTTTATTAGGAATATAAGATAATAGAGACTAGAATATCAGACGCCAATGATAACGCATTAGACTAAATATGAAACCACTATTTAACAGAATTTTTTGTTATAAATTACTTTTAGTTATAACTATCATGCAAATTATCCGTACTAAGCTCGCTTTAGCTTTTAATTGGTGCAATTTACACCCATATCGCTAGCACTCAAACCTACATTCGCCGTTATCTTGCGTACATTTATTATTTGGAAGTCACCTTATGAACCCTGTTTTGATTGGCTACAGTTTCTTAGCTCTAGCTATTATCTTTGAAGTGCTGGGTACCACTTTTTTGGTCAAGTCCGAGCAGTTCACACGCCTAGTGCCAACGCTAATGGTGGCGATACTTTATATCTGCTCGTTTTACTTTTTGACTCAAACTCTAAAGACTATTCCTTTAGGAATCGCTTATGCTATTTGGGGCGGCGTCGGTATTGTATTGACCGCTATCATCGGCTTGGTGTTATTTAAGCAAAGTATCGACATACCAGCGGCAGCAGGCATTGCGTTGATTATTGGCGGGGTGGTGGTGATTAATGTGTTCTCAACGTCGGTGGGGCATTGAGGGGTATAGATTACCACCAAACCGGATCATCACTCGCCAGCGTCTCAAGCAGCTTTCTTGAACGTTTAACCTCTACTTCATCAGCAGACAACTCGGCGATAAATCTTGACGGTTTATCAAAGTAGCCAGAATAACTGGCAAAGTAATCAGGCGCGGTCAAATACAGCTTATTTTTAGCTCGGCTACAGGCTACATAGAACAGCTTACGTTCTTCTTCTAACTCTTCAAAATCATCTAAGGAGCGATAGTGCGGCGTCATGCCATCAACGAGTGAGTTGACAAAAACTACCGGCCATTCCAGCCCTTTGGCGCTATGAATGGTTGAGATCGTCACTTTGTCTTTATCTTCATCGCTGTCATTGCCCTCGGTCGTATCCATCGCCGCGACTGAATCATTAGGCGGATCAAGGGCTAGATTTTCTAGAAAGTCATCGAGGCTGCGGTACTCTGTCGCTAAGTTTTTGAGTACCCGAAAGTCCTCACTGCGCTCGCGCCAATTCTCCTCAACCGTTTTTAACACAGGAATATAAAAATCAAGGATCAGCTCAATAATGGTCTCGACTGACTGAGCTTGTTGCGCTTTAGTTAAGGTGGTGTATAACGGCTCAAGTTGCGGACTTTTCTTGCTAAATTTCGGTAATAGCAAGGGTTCAAACGAGTTGTCGTCGCTATTGATTGCTTGCGTTAGACGCGTAGCAGTGACTGCCCCTACCCCTTTAAACAAGGTCAAAATGCGATGCCAAGCAATGGTATCATTGGGGTTATAAAGAATTTTTACGAACGCTAGCACGTCCTTGACATGGCGACGCTCAATGAATTTGATACCGCCCACGACGATAAAGGGAATACGGCGCTCCATAAATTCCAGCTGCACGTAGTTGGATTGAAAAGAGGTTCGGCAGAGCACCGCACAATCGCTATAATCAAAATCGGCTTTATGTTCGACGATTTTATCCGCAATATATTTGGCCTCGCGGGTTTCATCACTGGCACGGCTAAAGACGGGCTTATCACCCGTGATAGTAGCATTTGAATATAGCTGCTTTTGATAGCCTAGAGTAATGTTCGCCGACAAAGCATTGATGTAATTTAAAATAGCGGGCGTACTACGGTAGTTTTGCTCAAGCTTAATCAGCCTTGCCTCAGGATAAGTCTCACCAAACAGTAAAATATTCTCGTAATTAGCACCGCGAAAGGCGTAGATACTTTGATTATCATCACCGACAACCATAAGTGACACGGACGCAGGAGCACAGATTAGATCAATAAGCTGCTTTTGCGGAATATTGGTATCTTGGTATTCATCAACCATGATATAGCGATAATTCTCTTGCAGGAGCTGCCGAAACTTATCGTTAGACTTTAGATGGCGCACCACTTGGCTGATAATATCGTCAAAATCGTATAAGTGATTGGCGCGTTTATACTCATGAAAATCGATAGCCAATTGCTCAATGATAGGAATATGAATAGCGATATCAGGATAGTTATCCTCAACTAGATTACGAATGGGAATGCGACGATTCCTAGAGGTAGAGAAGAGATTTTGTAGGGTGCTTTTGCGCGGAAAAGCTTGTTTTTTGGTTTGCGCTGGATACTTTTTTTCTTTATAGATTAGATCAATGGCGTCCTCGCTATCACCCGTATCCAAGATAGTAAAGCGCGGATTGATACCGAGCAACTTAGAGTATTGACGCAAAAGCCGATTGCAAAAAGAGTGGAAAGTGCCGCTAGTGATATCATTTAGCGCTTTGCTAGTAGGCATTGTATGAGTTGACAAAACATCCTCAGATAATTCGTCATCAGACAAGCTATTGGTCAGTAAAGCCTTTGCGCGGCTTTTGATCTCATTGGCCGCTTTTCGAGTAAAAGTAAGTAGCAATATCTGTTTGGGAGCTATACCGTTTTCTAATAAATAGCTAGTACGATAAGTCAGCGTCTTAGTCTTGCCAGAACCTGCACCAGCAATAACCAAAGCTTTACCTTCAATGGTTGTGGCTGCCAATAACTGATTAGCATTAAGCTCACGAGCATAGTCGACCTTTAGACCCAACTCATTACGTAGTCGTTCCTCTAATATCTCATTATTTGCTTCAACCAGATTGGCTTCTAGCTTTTTGATCGCTTGCTCTAGACGTGCAAGCTTGGGTTTGATCTCAACGAAGTTTTGCGGATAACTATAGCTTTGAATATTAAAAATCGTTGAGATCATTAGCGCACCTTACTTTATGTACTTAGTTTATAAGCTTTTGTATTTATCAGAACCTCTAAACTAGCGCCCCAATACTGCGCGCGGATCAATAGGATTACCATTTAGACGCACCTGAAACTCAAGCGCCACTTGGTCTGTCTGTCCGCTGCTACCCATACTAGCAATACGCTGACCGCGCTGTACCTGATCACCTTCTCTTACTAAGAGCTGACTATTATGCGCGTAGGCAGTAATATAGTTGTCGCTGTGACGGATCATAATTAGATTGCCATACTCTGGTAGACCATCACCTGAATAAAGCACCGTTCCACTTTGGCTTGCCAGCACTGGATCGCCCTGCTGGCCTGTGAACCACATTCCCATCGTTCCTGCTGAGGCATCAAAGTTACGGATAACTTGGTTACGCGTCGGATATTCATAGCCTGAGGTAGCATTGGCTGTCACGCTATAGGCAGGCGTTTGGTTGGTAGCTGGCGGTGGCGTATTAGGCGCTGTATACGGCTGCTGTTGTCTTGGCGGCGTGGTAGCCGTATTGTAGTTAGGATTACGCGCAGGCGCTACTTGAGTAACCTGATCTGCTTGCCATAGCTTGAGATATTGACCAGTATAAATAGTATATTGACTATCAAGACCGTTGAGTGCACCGATTTGACGATAGTTTAAACGATAACGTGCAGCAATTTGACTGACCGTATCACCGCGCTTGACCAGATGATAATTTGGAACTCCTTGGCTATTAGTAATAATAGTAGGAGCGGACTGCGAGGGCAATTGATAAGTAGGCTTGGTTGCACAGCCCGTCATTATCAGCGCTAAACTACTTACTAAGGCTGCCGTCTTAAGCTGCGATCCAAAAATAAGCTTTTTCATACAAGGTTTCCCATTTTTTTATATTACGCACGATTTTTATATCATTTACGATCATCGTGTCATTGGCTTTCTATTTATAGCTAGAGTCAGTTGTAGCTAGTTCTATTTATAGCTAGAGTCATACCAACACCATTATAACTACAATATAATCATATTTATAGAACAGCTGATCAAATGCTCATGACGACTTATCTGCTAAAATTTGTCCGCGTCAGTAAGTTGCACTATTAACGACTTATAGTTTTAAGGTTGAGAATCTTTCAAGCGTAGATACTGGAGTGTGATGTAATCTAACTGGGGATAAGCTGATATAACCTGCCGCTACTGCTTGATCATCCGTCAAAACAATATCGCTATTGTCGTCGTTTTCTATTAGCGTCATACTGGACTTAGAATCGTCTACATAAGGCGACTGACGTTTTTTTAGACTCAACCAATAAGCGGTACGTCCGCGCGGATCAACCATTTGATGTACAGGCCGTGCTAGTAAACTATGACCTAATTGGGTAATCTTGTGTCCTTTAATATCACAAGCTTTATCTACACCAGGGATGTTTACGTTTAATACATGATAAGGTAGATTCTTCATCTCAGTCAGCAATGCTGTCTTTGCTAGCAGCTGAGCGATCTGTTGCGCGGCTATCTTATAGTAACCCTCTTGCTCGTTACCTGTAAACGAATCGCTAACCAAGGAGGTCGCTATAGCAGGTATACCAAAGATCTGAGCGGTTAATGCAGCGCCAAAAGTACCTGAATATAAGACGTCTTGACCCAAATTTGCTCCTGAATTGATTCCAGTAATGACACAATCAAACTGGATATCAGAGTAGAGCTGATGCAGGGCAAGATAAATGCAATCTGCTGGTGAACCACTCACCGCTATAAAGCCTGAGGTCAGCTTTTGCGTATATAAGGGCTGAGTGATATGCAGTGAGCTGGCAGAACCACTTTGTTCACTGCTGGGTGCAACCACCACCACCTCTCCTAATTTGGATAACTCTTTATATAGTGCCAGCAACCCTGGAGCATACACTCCATCGTCATTACTAATTAAAAACTTCATATCAGCTCAACATAGTTATATTTGACCGTTTATCTACTTATATGCCTTTTCACTATAAAGTTGCTATAATAAATTTTCACAACAGTCATAATGAGTTTGGCTTTATACATACATAATTTTGCAGCTGATTATACCTGTTATATGTTAACAGCGCACCGCTATAAGCTTATCCTTTATTTATTACACTAAAGATAATATAAATAGAGTGTTTATAAAGCTTTTAGTAATAAATAACGACCATCTTACTCTACTCTAAGTTTATGTTTATACTTACAAATAAAACTATCCACTAAATGTCTAAGTTGCTTTTTTATTACTATATGCAATGAAATGTAAAAACAAACATTCATCCATTAAGACTAACGTAACTTATCTGCTGATGCTACGGCTATGTTGCTACAAATGGCTGTTAGGTCACAAGACATCTACACATAACCCGATATTTAATGTGACTTTTGTTTTTTTTCCTATTACCATAACACCATTAAATAATGTAAAGCGAGTGTGATACCGAATGAACAATCAATCGATATTATCTATAATTTCTATGTCAGTTTCTATGTCAACAAGAACTATTAAAAAAACAACTTCAAAAGCTGGTATTGTAGGGCTGGTAGCATCAATCGCGATGTTGTCTCAGGTGTCTAATGCTGCCGATAATGTCTCCACCATTCCGCTTGATATGTCAGGTGTAAATATCACTAAGCATGAAATTGCAGTTATGCAAGTGCTGTCTGAGATCTGTCCTCCTATGCTAAATAGTAGACAAAAGCAGCGTTTTTACAAATCATACAACAGACAACTGCACGAGCTTATGCCTACCTTAGAGGATCCTAAAGCAGCTATCCAATACTTGTCGACCCAGCAAGATTATCGTCAGATTTTACAAAGCATTCGTAGCTGGACCATGGGGTTTTCTAAAAAAGACAACAAGGCTCTTTGTGTAGACCTTGCTAATGCCAAGTACTAATCTTTGTTTTGTTATGGCGATTTTTGATTTATGGTCACAACAAACAAGCTTCATTCTAAGACAGTTATCAAAGCTAATATAAAGAACAAACTTGAGAGCAACCGCACTTGCTAGCCTTTACTCATATCTTTTGAGTAGAAGCTAGCAAGTTTTTTTGTAGCTCACTTTTGTATACCACAGGCGCTTATTAGCTAAAGGGTAACACCAACTGTCGATATCCATATCTTAAAAGCGCTTACCAAAATCAAAGTCGACTATGCCTAGCGGATTTAATCATTCTAGCTCTTGCTGTAGACGGGTTTTTAGATTATTCTTGCCAGCTTTATCAAACTCTTATTTTTTGGTATTTATTGTTTCCCCCTTGGGCAGCGTTTTGCTAAGATAAGGCGTTAATTTTATGTCTATTGTCCAAGCGCCTTGCTGACATCAGAAACTCTGTGTTTAGTTACAGTGTTGATAAGCAAATATTTGGTGATAGGCACACTTAGTTTCATGATGTGGTGTAACAATCTATGACAGTAAAGCGTGTGAAAAAACAACTCGTACAATTAGTAATCGGTGTTGGCGTCTCTTTAAGCGCTCTAACGGCAAGCTACGCAGCTATTCAGCCTCCAGAGATGGACAATACAGCCTATGTATTAATGGACTATAATACTGGGGAGATTTTAGCACAGAAAAATGCCAATCAACCTTTGCCTCCTGCATCATTGACCAAGATGATGACCAGCTATATCATCGAGCAGCGTTTGGCATCGGGCGATCTATCCGAGGACGAGCAGGTGCTAATGAGCGAAAATGCCTGGTGCCGCGGCAGTAGTAGTCAGTCTTGTATGTATGTACCGGTAAATAAGACAGCAAGCGTGATCGATATGCTACGCGGCATTATTATTCAATCTGGCAATGACTCCTCAAAGGCTATGGCTGAACATATCGCTGGCAGTGAGGCCTCGTTTGCCGTATTAATGAATGAGCAGGCCCAAAAGCTTGGCATGGAAAATACTCATTTTGTGAATTCAACTGGTATGCCAGATGAAGGGCATGAGGCGTCAGCTCTCGATTTGGCCAAGCTTGCACGCGCTATCATCAAAAATAGCGGTGAATACTACGATATTTATGCTGAAAAAGAGTTTACCTATAACGGTATCACGCAAGGTAATCGCAATGCCCTGCTAGCAACTGACCCCTCCGTTGATGGGCTTAAAACCGGGCATACTGATGCGGCAGGCTACTGTTTAGTTGCCTCAAGTGATCGTGATAATATGCGTCTAATCTCCGTCATTATGGGTACTGATAGCCAGCAAGCGCGCGCTGATCAATCACGGGAGCTACTCAATTGGGGCTTTGGAAACTTTACTACCGTGACTAAAGCGCCATCTGGTCAATTCGTAAGCAAACTGCCTGTGTGGTTTGGAGAAGCTGAAGAGGTAGAGCTTGCCACAAGTGATAATTTACAAGTTCTAACTACCAAAAATCAAAAAAACAAAATTACTACGGTCGTTGACATTCCTGATAGCCTAGAGGCACCCATCAAAAAAGGCCAACAAATCGGTAAAATGATGGCGGTTATTGATGGAAAAGCAGTGGCTTCAGTGCCTATCGTAGCGACCAATGATGTTGAGCAGTCAGGTTTTATGAGTCGGATGTGGCAGCATGCGGTACGCTGGGTACAAAACTTGTTTTAATCACATGTAATCCTTTTAAAGACACTTACAAAAAGACGCTTACTTTGCAGCGTCTTTTTTATATCAGCCATTTATCCAGTAGGCTCGCTAATACTTTAACCTCATTAACCATACTGTGGTAGTAGTCTATCCCCGCCGTCTTTAACTCATATTCAAAGCGATCTATATCTTTGGCTTTGTGCGCAGGATACCAATAGATGAGTAAAGCGCGGCTGGTTCTCTCTTGATCTCGAATACGTTTGGCTAAATAAATAACTTGCTCTGGTAGCACCTCATCGGCGAACATCACCATAACTACCTTTTCATTTTCCATATAGTGCAGCAGTGATTGCTCATTATTCAAGCTATCAACACTGGCACCAAGCCGCTGCAATCCTTCAACTATAGGACCTGCTTCATCATAATGATAATAAACGATATCGATGCCCTGTAACAGATTTTGCTGCGGCATATGATTCTTATAACGCAGAGGCATGGTAACAATAAACTGACTGCCAACCCCAAGCTCACTATTAACTTCAATAGTCGCACCTAGTAGCTGTGCCATTTGTTTGATAACTGATAATCCTATCCCTACCCCTTCATGCATACGCGTCTCTGACGAATCAATTTGAAAGAACGGCACAAAAATATCCTCTATATAACAAGCATCAATACCAATACCGGTATCAATAATCTTAACCTGCCAGCGAACACTTTCGTTAAAATGAGTCAGCTGCGAATCGATAATGACTTGCCCGCTATGAGTAAATTTAATCGCATTATCGATCAGGGTGTTCAGAATCTGTTGAATTTTATTGGCGTCCCCTTCTAGCATATATTCAACGTGGTGCACGCGGCTAATAAACTCTAATTGCTTTTGTTTGGCAGCAGGCTCAAACTCTTCTAGCAGATCAGCAATCATTTGTAGTGGATTAAACTCACTTAGACTGATGATCGTTTGGCCTTTTTCTATCCTATTGAGCTGGATTATTTGTTCTAAAGTACGTTCCAGATGCTGACTGCCTTTATATATGATCGCCAGCGTATCTCTTTGCTCCTCATTAAGATACGGATCATCCAATAATTGCAGACCGCCCGTAATAGCGTTAAGTGAGGTTTTTAGCTCATGAGTGATCATATTTTGAAAATTAGAGCGCTGGATATCTAAAGACAGATCTTTATTATGCAGCTGCTGCTCAAAATCTGCTAGTACCTGATAATCGTGCTGAGCGGCTTTTAAGCGCTCAAATAGAATAATAAAAGCTCTTTTGATACGTATAATTTCTTGAAAATCGAAGCGCTGCTGAATCGTTGGTAGCTGCTCTAGTTGCGGGTTATCGACAGCCACTTCACATACTTTTGCAAGCGCAATAATATCTTGGGTGGGCCAGTTGAGTTTACGGGCAATAAATCGCACAAAGAGGATTCCTAATACCATAGTTATTAGCCATGGTAAGGAATTAACGCGTATCCAGTGCCAGCGTAGGCTTGCGATATCTAGAGTTATATTAATATGGCCGACTAAAGTGTTACGTGCGGCAGGCTGGGATAATGGAGGCTGTGTTTCTTTATTATTTGCAGAAGAAGCTAAAGAAGAGTTATTTAAGAGCGGCTGACTTGAGCTGGCACGCTGAATACTATCGCCATCGAAGTAGCGACTGGTAACCGGATAATTGAAACTA
Source organism: Psychrobacter sp. M4 (assembly GCF_055699795.1). Taxonomy (NCBI): domain Bacteria; kingdom Pseudomonadati; phylum Pseudomonadota; class Gammaproteobacteria; order Moraxellales; family Moraxellaceae; genus Psychrobacter; species Psychrobacter sp. M4. The sequence goes on from NZ_CM146740.1 coordinate 2,278,049, forward strand.
ATAGTATGAGTAAGTAAAGCGTTATACCAGTCGTTACTTATGCTACTAATCTCATTTTGGTACAAACTATTGACAGGGTTATCAGTAGAATAAAAGACAATACTTTGCAAACTAGGGTCGTTATCTAAGAGCAAGCTTACTTGTCTGGCAACAAGATTAGCACCGTCAGGATTTGAGGCACTACTAGCAAGCAGCTCACCGAGCTGCTGTACATGAAGACGTTTTTGTTGATAGTAATAAACAAAAGTATAAACGAAAGCCAATAAAGCTGCTATTAGTATGGCAAACGAAATGGCTTGTATAACGGAGTGACGGATAATCTTGGGGATGGTTCTAAGAGAATTTATACTCATATCACTCAATCAAAATAGGTCGGCTTTAATTTATGTTACCTGATTGAGACATTCTACACACAATTCAGTTATTTTAAACCTACCTACCGAGTATATTTCCCATTTAATCGCTTATTTTTTCTTACTGCTCTTTTTATCTGTGTGCCTATGATTTTTTGAGTATTTTTGTTCGCGATTTCTCTCACGCTGGCGCAGCTGCTGCGCTTTAGCTTTGGTTGGCGTATCACTTTTATTAGCATAAGGATTTTCATTAAGCTTGAAAACCACATTGAGCGGTGTACCTTCAAGTTTAAATACTTGCCTAAATTGGTTCTCAAGGTAGCGCTGATAGCTCTTAGGTAGTGAGCCTATTTGGTTACCATGAACGACAATGACAGGAGGATTATGACCACCAATATGAGCATAGCGTAGTTTGATACGGCGACCTGAAACGGCGGGAGGCGGGTTTGCGGTTACCGCATCTTGTAAGATTTGCGTCAAACGGTTGGTCGATACCTCAAACATAGAGGACTGATAGGCACGCAAAATAGAGGGATAAAGGTTACCAACACCAGTACCATGTAATGCAGATATCAGATGCACTTTGACATAAGGTATGAAATTAAAACGGCGATCCATCTCGATTTTGATAAAGTCTTTTTTGTCTTGATCGAGACCATCCCACTTATTGATAGCAACGACTAAAGCGCGGCCAGCATCGAGGGCATAACCAATCATATGCAAATCTTGATCAACGATACCCTCTTGCGCGTCAATCACGATGACTGTGACGTTAGAGTCTTCGATTGCCTGTAGAGTCTTGATAACTGAGAACTTTTCTACTTTTTCATCTATTTTACCGCGGCGGCGCACGCCTGCGGTATCAATCAATACATAATTTTTGCCATCGCGCTCATAAGGGATATAAATACTATCGCGCGTCGTGCCTGGCATATCAAACACAACGACTCGCTCTTCACCTAGCAGACGATTAACTAGGGTTGACTTACCTACATTGGGGCGACCGATTATTGCCAGCTTAAGACCATCTGGTTCGTGCATCGGTTCTTGTTCTGGCATATCAGCTGTAATGGCTTCTAATAAGTTACCCACACCGCGGCCATGGCTGGCTGCCATAGGATAAGGCTCACCTAATCCTAAAGCATAAAATTCTGCAGGCGCAGAATCGTGGACACCATCAACCTTGTTGGCAACGACATAGACGGGCTTGCCTAAGGTATGTAAAAACTTACCAATCTCAGCGTCAGCACCAATCATACCAGCGCGGGCATCAACCACAAAAACAATAATATCGGCTTCATGAATAGCAGTATGCGACTGCTCAGACATGTAGTCATCAATGTTGCCGCTACCATCATCCGCCTCACCGATACCGCCCGTATCGACCACAATAAATGACTTGCCTTCATATTCGGCATCGCCATATTGACGGTCGCGGGTCAAGCCCGAAAGATCAGCGACCAATGCTTGCCGACTTTTGGTAAATTGATTGAACAAAGTGGATTTACCGACATTTGGACGACCAATTAAGGCGACCACAGGCTTGATACTCATGGATTACTCTCTGTTAAAAGCGCTATTATAAGCACAGTTGTAAGCATAATTATAAATACGATAATCCGTATTTAACGGGCAAGCTGCCAGATCGCAACCTGTCCTGAAGCACTTTGAGTCATTAAACGACTGCCTTGTACTTGTAAGTGATTGAGCGCGCCTTTAGTCTGTACTCGGCTGACAATGCTGCCCGTTGCCGGGTCAAATAAATGCACTACGCCATCAAGATCGCCTACAGCAATATAGTTGCCAATCATGACCGGATTGGTCAATTCGCGATAGGCCAGCTCCTCACTTTCCCATAGCATCTCGCCACTATTGCGATCATAAGCAACCACTTTGCCATCTAGGCTCGTTGCAATAATTTGCACGTTATTCACTGCCAAAGATTTTAAGCTGGCAAGCTCGTTGACGAACATGACTTGACGAGTCGCTAGATCTATTCCTAGTAGCTGACCACTATAGCTGATAGCATAAAGCTGATCGTTATCAATCACAGGCGTACCATCGACATCACTCATACGCTCAACTTCACTACTACCCATACCTACGCCCACGCGGCGTGACCACTGCGGTAGACCATTATCAGCGGTGATAGCATGCAGACGCCCATCGGCAGTTGCTAGTAGTGCCGTTCGCTCATCTAATAATGTCGGTGCCGCGGTACCGCGTACGCTGATCGCCGGAACTTGGGTTGCAAACTGCCATATAGATTGACCCGTTTGCAAAGACAGTCCGTGTAAAAAGCCGTCATTAGCGGACAAAATCACCCTATTATTACTGATTAGTGCTGGTGTCAATACAGAGCCTGATAGTTGTTTCTGCCAGCGCTTAGCACCCGTTTCACTATCAAACGCCATTACCAAGCCATTGCGAGTACTAATAACGGCAGTAAGGCTTAGAGGATCTAATGCTACCCCGCCCGTGATTTGATCGCCAACATCTATAGACCATAAGCGTTGACCTGCACTATTAAAACCCGTCAACTCGCCGCCGCGAGACGCTGTTACAATCTGGTTATTATCATAGCCCACTTGTAGGGCCAGTGGGTCTTTCTTGCTAGCTTTCTTGTTACCGACATCGACGCTAAATACGGGTTGTAGCACGGAGACAGGCTGAGCGATTTGGACCAATTTTACCGGATCATTGACGACTGGCTTAATACCTCGGTTACAGCCAACGACAGCAGACGCCATCAGTGCCAATACTGTCATATTCATGACCGTTGCCTTCACAGGGTGGCCTTTTGTCATTTTGCTAAAGCGGATAGGTCGGATCATTGTATGTTCTCACTACGAATAAATTAACTATCAATACATGGACTATAAACTAAAAAGCGGTACAAAAAAGGTTACCAGTATATAGCACCATAACGTCTGTAATATACAGTGTTGTTGATTATACTGCTGATTTACTGCGCAGCTTGGTCAGAATCGTTACTATTGTTGACGCTATTATTACCACTACTACTATCTACAATAGCCGCGCTGTCAGCACTAGCAGTATCGACATCACTATTATTACTTTCTATGGATAGTGGCTCGGAGGGTGCTGCAACAGGTACTGAGGCCTGAATAAGACTGGCCTGCCCTTCAATGGGCTCAGGTATCACCCCCAAACTCTCCATCTTTAAAGCCAAAACAGCGCGTGTCTCTTGACGTTTGCGTAGTAGCTCCCAAGCATTATTGTAAGACTGAATAGCTTTATCTTCATCGCCTTGAGCCATATAGATATCACCTAGCAGTTCTTGCTGACTGGCTTCGAATGAGCTTGGCATATCATTATTAGCCTCAGCTAAGGCTTTGTCTGCATCACCTGATGCCAATAGCGTCTCAGCATAGCGTAGTCTAGTAATAGCGCTTAGCCCTGCATCGCCTAAGTCAATTGCTAAAGCCTTATCTAAACTATCGAGCGCACCTGCATAATCATCGCTATCGACTTGTTGACGCGCTTTAATCATTAATGCTTGCCAAGCATAAATAGAATCACCATGTGTCTCAACCAAAGCATCAATGTCTTTATTGAGCTGATCACGACTGTCGGCAAGTGCGCTTAGCGCTTCTGCCTCTAAATCAGGGTTTTGCGCGGCCAAATTCACTTCGTCATTAAGCCTTTGAATATCAGCATAATAGTCTGCGGCAACCGTATCTACGCGCGCATGGTTATCTTGCCAATAGGTCCAGCCAAAGTAGCCTGCCAGCACCAATAAAATAATAGTAATAATAGAGCTACCATACTGTTTGAGTGCTTGCTGTGAGTCGTCTGTATTGGGCGACTGTATGTTTTTAGCCATGTTTGTATACCTGATAAAATCTAATTACTAAAAGCGATTGCTTGCTACTACCGATGTCTGACTACTATGGTTTAAAGTTCTCTACTGTCGCAAGCCAATCTTGCGCTACCACTTTTTGTTCGCCAGTTTGCATATCTTTGATGCTAATTGTACTGTCATCAAGCTCTTGCTGAGCAATAATAACCGTGAGCTTCGCCCCTGATTTGTCTGCTTTTTTCATCTGCGCTTTTAAACTAGTAGCACTTGCCATTTTAACCCGCAGATCAGGACGGCTATAACGCAAACTCTGAGCATAACGAATACCGGAGCTAAAAACTTCAGGATGGGTAACGACAAACACATCACAAGCCGAGACTGCAGGCATAGGCGCGACGGCATCGATAAGCAGCAATAAGCGCTCAAGCCCCATAGCAAAGCCGACTGCTGGCTCAGATTTTACCGCTTTTTTGTTCTGCGCATCGCCTTTAGCATCTACGGATTTGAGCTGACCAATCAGACCGTCATAGCGCCCGCCAGCACAAACCGTTGCCTGACTACCCAGCTTATCAGTGACCCACTCAAAGACGGTTTTGTTATAGTAATCAAGACCACGAACCAGATGCGGATTAAGCGTATAATCAATACCAAGCGCAGTCAGGTAAGCTTGTACTTGCTCAAAGTGAGCGCGACTATCCTCCCCTAAAAAATCAGCAAGTTTGGGCGCATCAGCAAGTAGCGCTTGCGTGCTCGCCTCTTTACTGTCCAAAATCCGTAGCGGATTGGTAATTAGACGACGCTTGCTATCTTCATCAAGCTGAGCCTCTTTATCGGTCAAATAAGCAACCAAAGCGTCGCGGTAAGCATGACGCTCATCGATCTCGCCTAAGCTATTGAGTTGCAGCTGCATCTCATCTTTGAGGCCCAGCTCTTGCCACATCAAATGAGTCATAGCGATCAGCTCGACATCAGCGTCAGGCAACGCGCTACCAAAGCTCTCGACCCCAATCTGATGAAACTGACGATAGCGCCCTTTTTGTGGACGCTCATAACGAAACATCGGCCCAATATACCAAAGCTTTGGGGTATCACCGCGCAGCAAATTGTGCTCAATCACCGCTCGTACTGCTCCTGCTGTACCCTCAGGACGCAGCGTCAAAGGCGTTGGCGGCTCAGATTTGTCAACGAAGCTATACATCTCTTTTTCAACGATATCGGTAGCACCGCCAATAGAGCGCACAAACAAGTCAGTTTGCTCAACAATTGGCAAACGAATATGTTCATAGCCGTAGCGAGCCAATACCTCTGCTAATACTGACTCCAGTTGCAGCCATTTAGCTGCTTGATCTGGAAGAATATCATTAAACCCTTTGATAGCTTTGATCATGGTGCAATTAAATCCTTAAAAGTAGTTGCTATTAAACATCAGAGCTGTGGTCTCTATTATTATCTATACTATTTGCGGCTTATTTTACTCTAATAATCTCATTTTCACGGGCTTTTTCTAGATCCTTTGCATGAGCGCGTACCATACCTTCTATCTCATCAACCAAATTATTGGTGTCGATAAGATGGCTTTTCTCACCCATACGGTAGACCAGTGATTTTGGCGCCGCACCAACAATACCGATATCCGCCTCTTTGGCCTCTCCTGGTCCATTTACTTTGCAGCCGATAACGGACAGATTCATCGGTTCACGAATATCTTCTAAACGTGCCTCTAAAGCCGTCATAACTCTGATCACATCGAACTCTTGGCGTGAGCAGCTAGGACAAGCGATAAAGTTTACCCCATTGGAGCGAATATTGAGCGACTTTAAAATATCAAAGCCAATTTTAATCTCTTCTTCTGGTTCTGCTGCCAATGAGATACGGATAGTGTCGCCAATACCGTCTAATAATAATCCGCCAAGCGCGATAGCTGACTTGACCGCGCCGGTACGATAGACGCCCGCTTCTGTCACCCCTAAATGTAGTGGATTATCAATCTGCGCTGATATCAACCGATAAGCATCCAAGGTCAAAAACACATTACTGGCTTTGACGGAGACTTTATATTGATCAAAATTGAGACGCTCTAAGATGTCGATATGGCGCATGGCTGACTCAAGCATAGCTTCGCCAGTTGGCTCTTTATATTTACGCTGAATGTCCTTTTCTAATGATCCGGCGTTGACCCCGATACGAATAGGAATATTGTGATGGCGAGCACAAGCCACGACTTCACGCACCTTGGCATCGTTACCGATATTACCTGGATTAATACGCAGGCAGTCCGCACCAGCTTCAGCTACAGCAAGCGCAATTTTGTGATCAAAATGGACATCAGCGACCAGTGGTACGCTTACTAATTTACGAATTTGTCCAAAGGCTTCGACTGTATCCATTGTGGGGGTAGATACACGCATAAAATCAGCACCCGCTTCAACGCAGCGCTCGATTTGTGCCACAGTTGCGGCGACGTCACAAGTATCGGTGTTGGTCATGCTTTGCACACTAATCGGTGCATCGCCACCAATTGCGACATCACCGACGTAGATTTTTTTGGTTGGACGACGAACAATAGGTGATGAGGTTGACATATAAGAGTCCTTCAAGCAAAACGAGAGATAATACGTGTAATGTTAAAAACTGAATGTTAAAAATTTTGAGGTTATTAATTAAAATCTATAGATAAGAAAACTAAGTTAGAGCCTTAGATATCGAAGTGCTAAAGTTTAAAGACCAGAGTTTAAAGCCGTTCAGAAGTTAAGGGGTTAAAGTAAAGTCTGCTTGATTATCAGCAGTATACTCATCTAACGAAACTGGCTCTTGATTCAAGGTTAAACTCACACTATTGACATCATCAATTTGAACCTCAAACGGCGGCGTGCCAAGCAGCTCATAATTGCCGCTGGTTTGATTACCATCCATCAAACTATTGCCAGAGGCATCAGTAATATTTACATTGGTATTACTGGTGACATTGACGCTTAGAGTAGCTGTACTGCTATCTGCGCCACCCAAATTAAGGGCAGAGCCTGAAGCACCTACGCCCTCTAGACCTGCCCCACTGATCTGATCATCGATAGCAGCGCCTTGCGCCTGCTCTGACTCTGTCAACCCATCCACTACAGGGGCTGCCGCAAGATTGTCTTCTTTACTGGCGTTAGTCACCATACGAAACAAAAACACCGCTAGAATAATCAGCGCTATGATTGCGATAATAAGTAAAGGATTGAAGCGAATACGGTTACTGCTATCACGCTGCAAAGTGCCCATCGGACGCAGCGGCGTAACAGTATTGCTCATCGATTGAGCTTTAAGCTCGTTTGGATAAGCGGCATCAAAACTCTGCGCAATTCTTACAGGATCTAAATCTAAAAATTTAGCATAGTTAATCGCAAAACCGCGCGCAAAAGTCACTTGCGGTAGTCCAGCAAAATCCTCATTTTCAAGGGCCTCTAGATGCCGCTCTAAAATAAACAGCTCGCCGGCCGCCTCTTTTAGACTAATTTTTTTACTCTTACGGGCTTGCTGCAGCGTGGCACCAAATGAACCTTGAGCTTTAAACTGATTATTTGATGATGGGTCGGTCATTTCCATGGTGCCTCTGGATTATTAAGCCAAGTCTTGAGTTGTTTTGCTTCAGCGCTTAATGGATAAGCCGATAGCAGTTGCTGCGCCAAACGTTGACGCGTAGTAATATCATTTTGTGCAGCAGCCAGCTTAATACCTTGTAGTAACAAACGCGGACTGATAGCCTGGCCTTTTATGAGCAATAAAGTCTCATCGTAAAGGCGCTGGGCCTGCTGCACACGCTGCTGCTCGAGTAGTAAATCAACCAGCTCGATATGCGCAATCAAACTATTTCTATTGCCATCGAGAGCGCGCAAAAATGCTTTGGCCGCTGCTGGATGGTCATTAAGCTGTAAATAGGTGCGTCCTAAGTTTTCAAGAGCGCCGATACGCCCTTCATAGCCAAGGGCGGAGCCTGCAATCTCAAACTGCTCTGCTGCCTCGCGGTAACGCTGCATTTGCGACAAATATACGCCGTAATTGTTACGTACTTGATAAAAATCCTTGTCAAGCGCAATGGCTTTTTTAAAGTACTGATCAGCTTTTTCAAGATTGAGACGGCTGCCTTCTTGTTGTAGCAAAACGCCCATCATATCATAGGCTGGTGCGTATCGGCTATCAGCGGCGAACGCTTTTTCAAGATGACGCTGAGCAGCATCAAGCTCGTTTTTGCGGATATACTGCGCAGCAAGTGAGGTACGAACACGGGCAATCTCTTGTTGATCCACATTGCGATTGCTGCTCGCCTGTGTTGAGGTCTGATAACGTGCATCGCCAACTAAATCATCAGTTGGGGTGCTTTGACACCCTGCTAGTACCAGTATAGACATGCCAAACGCCAGCCAGCACTTTGGTTTTGACAATAGACAACGGTTTCGTGGTAAGTTTTTTGAGCGCAAAGACTTTTCTGCTGCAATAGAAAAATTACATAGAATCTTTTGACAAGAGTATTTAGAGGTCATTGTAGCCGCCATCATAAAACTGTAGTTTAGTATCGCAAATTTAAAACTATTATTTAGTATTTAATGAATGAGTATCAAACAAACAGCCACTAGTTTAATAGATTTATGCCCCTTAAGTACAGTTTAGTTGCAAAGACTATAGTTTAATGTCTTCAAATACCTTTAAGTATTAATATTTAAACTTCTGCATTACTACTAGTATCACGGTCTTTGATACTTTGCTGCCACGCCGCTGAGCGTCTAGTACGATCAGCCACTTGCCCCACCAATTGTCCGCAGGCGGCATCAATATCATCGCCGCGCGTCTGCCTAATAGTACAAACAAATCCTGCTTGACTAAGAATATCACTAAAAGCATGAATACGGTTATTGCTTGACTTATCGTAAGGCGCATGCGGAAACGGATTGAACGGAATCAAGTTAATTTTGCTTGGCAAACCCTCTAACAATGCCACGAGCTGCTGCGCATGCTCATTGCTGTCATTGACGCCATCTAGCATCACATATTCGATAGTAACGTGCTTTTTGTGACGCGGATTGACCTCATGAACGTAGCTTTTCGCCGCTGCAATCAGCTCCTCTAACGGATACTTTTTATTAATAGGTACCAGCTCGTCCCGCAGCTCATCGTTAGGTGCGTGTAATGAGATCGCTAATGCCACATCAATATCTTGCGCCAGCTTGTACATCTTGGGCACCACGCCTGAGGTCGAGAGAGTCACGCGGCGCTTAGATAACCCATAAGCATGATCACTTAGCATCAGCTCCATCGAGCTGACCACAGGCTTATAATTTAATAACGGCTCGCCCATGCCCATCATAACTACGTTCGTGACATGGTTCTCCCACAGGCTATGATCGACATGCGCTAAACTATCATTATCGTCAGTCATATAAGAGGCATTAGCGACCCAAAGCTGACCTAAGATTTCAGCGGCACTTAAATCACGCTCAAAGCCTTGCTTGCCAGTACTACAAAAACTGCAATCAAGCGCGCAGCCGACTTGTGAGGAGATACACAAGGTTTTGCGGCCATTTAGTTTACTGTCATCTGCTGGAATAAGCACCGTTTCGACCAGCGAGCCGCCAGTCACTTCAAACACCCATTTACGCGTACCATCATCGCTATACTCACGGTGAACCACCTTGGGCGGCGTCACACAAGCATTATTGGAGAGCTTATCACGCAAACCTTTACTTAGATTGGTCATCTGCTCAAAGTCAGTAACGCCGTGCTGATAAATCCACTTAATTACTTGGGTGGCTCGAAATGGCTTCTCGCCAATACTTTTGAAATAATCGGCAAGTTGGCTTTGAGTCATACCTAGCAAATTAGTCTTTGCTTGCGCCTCATCCAAAATCTTAATGGCATTATCACGTTTGGTAGCATTGGACTTGGTAGACGCTAAAGATTTTGGATTAGCAGTAGTAACGATTGACATAATAGGTAACCTTTTTTGCATAACTGTGATGAGCTTTGCAGTATCGTAATGCATGAGCAATCCGTTATGAGCGTAGTTTTTATCTTGAGCACTTAATCTTTAGTTAATGCTAAGTACTTATGATATTAAAAACAGTATACTGATAAGGGATTGATAACGCTTTTAAAATTGTACTAACGACAATTATAAAGGAATAATCATCATTAGGGTAAACCCTGTAGATTTCAATAGATCAATGCTATACAGCCTCAACCACTATGAAGTAGAAACGGCTTACACCCAGTTGAGTATAAGCCGTTTAGCGCCGAGTCAATTAAGCTTCGAGTTAACTTACTTGTAAGCTATTTTGAGTTAAGCTGACTTTGCGCATCAAACTTGCTCGCTATTCTATTAACGTTATTAGCGTTTGCGCGCGCAGATTTCATTGTCATTAAAGAAATAGCTGATTTCACGCTCAGCTGATTCAGCTGAGTCTGAACCGTGTACGGCATTCTCATCGATGCTGCTAGCGAAGTCAGCACGGATAGTACCTTTGTCCGCGTCTTTTGGGTTGGTAGCGCCCATAATTTCGCGGTGCTTAGCAATAGCGTTCTCGCCTTCTAATACCGATACCAGTACGGGACCTGAGGTCATAAAAGATTTTAGATCGTTATAAAAGGGACGCTCAGCATGCTCAGCATAAAAACCACCTGCTTTTTCATCATCAAGTTGCATCATTTTTGCAGCAACGATGTTTAGACCGGCTTGCTCGAAACGATCATAGATCGCGCCAATATGATTGCCAGCAACTGCGTCAGGTTTGATAATTGATAAAGTACGTTCGATAGCCATGTTAAGCTCCTAATTTAGTGAAGTGAATTAAAATTACGATAATTTATAGTCTATTTTATCCCTATGTTTAGCTGTCTTGATCAAACAGCTTTTGCTGTATCAATCGGTAAATAAAGTCTCAACACAGGATTGTCGCCTATTATAATGATTGACGCTATAAATGATAGGGGTAATTATGCTAACCCCTAAGAAAAACTTAAATTAAAGAAGCATAAATAGGTGTTAATTGTCGTCAATGAATGAAAAACCTCCACTGCATAACAATGGAGGCCTTCATAAATAAATGATTAATAACAAGAACTAAGCATCATACGGATCACGTAATACGATGGTTTCTGCACGATCAGGGCCGGTTGAGATGATATCGATAGGACAGTTGATCAGCTCCTCAATACGCTTAATGTAAATCTTAGCGTTTTCTGGCAAATCATCATAATTGGTGATACCAACGGTTGATTCGCTCCAGCCTTGCAAGGTTTCATATTTTGGCGTGACGGACTCATAAAACTCAGCATCATGCGCGCCAGCAAACTCGCTTTCAGGGCGCTCGTAACCCACGCCGATGAGTAGCTCCTCTAAACCATCTAACACGTCAAGTTTGGTCAAGCAAATACCTGATAATGAGTTGAGCACCACCGCACGGCGTAGCGCTTCAGCATCAAACCAACCGCAGCGGCGCGCGCGTCCTGTCGTCGCCCCAAACTCATGGCCAACTCTTGCTAGGTGCGCGCCAACATCGTCAAACAGCTCCGTTGGGAATGGGCCACTACCTACGCGCGTAGTATACGCTTTGGTGATACCTAAAACATAATCTAAGTATAGCGGCCCAATACCTGTGCCTGTTGATACGCCGCCTGCGGTAACGCTTGAGCTGGTCACAAAGGGGTAAGTACCATGATCAATATCAAGTAAGGTCCCTTGCGCGCCTTCAAACATCAAATTCTTACCTGCCAGACGCAACTGGTTAAGATCTTCGGTCACATCGGTAACCATACCTCTGATCTGATCGCGCCATTCAATACACAGCTTATAAGTTTCGTCAAAATCAACGCCATCAACCTTGTAGTACTGGGTCAGCTGAAAATTATGATATTCAATCAGATTACGTAGTTTTTCTTCTAAATCATCGCGAAACAGATCAGCAAGCTTAATGGCACGGCGCGCAACCTTATCTTCATAAGCCGGACCAATTCCGCGTCCAGTCGTGCCAATTTTACCAGTGCCGCGCTTGGCTTCACGGGCTTGATCAAGCGCTACATGATAAGGCATGATTAGGGGACAATTGGGCGAGATACGTAGACGTTCGCGTACCGGAACGCTGTTGTCTTCAAGCGCTTTCATCTCTTTGAGCAGCGCATCTGGTGCGAGCACCACACCATTACCGATAAAACAAGTTACCCCTTCGCGCAAAATACCGGAGGGAATCAGATGCAGTACCGTAGTTTTACCATCGACAACCAGCGTATGTCCAGCATTGTGTCCGCCTTGAAAACGTGCCACCGCTGAGGCCTTTTCGGTAAGCAGATCAACGATTTTACCCTTACCCTCATCGCCCCACTGGCTCCCTAAAACTACGACGTTCTTACCCATGATAAATCCTTACAATAATGTATTTAAGTATGTTTGATAACCATCTGATCATCAAAATCAGATAAAAAATAATACTAGCTGTTATAACTGGCTCTTATAAATAATGCTGCGAATACTGCTATTTAAACTATAAAATTATCAGCTGCCAATCGCCATCGACGACGCTTAACTGATGCGTAATGTTTTGCGGACAGTCGTTAGCATCCAAGGGCACCGTGACGCGGTAGCCTTGCTCACGCAGCTGTGCCACTTTTTGCTGCAAGCTTTGCGTTTGTTTGCTATCAGCATTATTAAGTGCACTGTAATCAACCGAAACGATCATCGGCGTAGCAAGCTGCACATGGGGCAATAAACGACTGACGTCCATACTAAAGCCTGTGGCCCTGCGTGATTGCTGTTCACCTGTTTCTTGAGCACCGCTTTGCATGCCATCAAAACGCCCACCGCGTACTAGCGGCTGCGATTCACTATTGATATAACCGTTAAACACAATACCGGTATGATAGTGATAACCTGATAACTCAGTCACATCAATACTAACCTCAGCCTGCCACTGCTCTTGCAGATGCGTTTTGAGACGCTGCAAGTCATCGATAGCCTCGATAATCTGCTCATCGTCCTGCGCGGCATTTGACAGTTTGGCTGACAGCTGCGTCATATCATGACCGTAGCGTGCTAAGGCATAAAAATCACTACCCATAGGTAGAGTTTGACAAATTCTCTTAAGCTCGGGCAGGTTTTTATTAGCATAAAGATGCATCAGCTGTTTGGTGTCGTTATCGGTGAGCTCAGCTATAACTGTTAAGCGCTCAAATAGCGCTACGTGCCCTAAATCAATGTGTAGAGCTGCACGCATCTCTAGATTATTTATTATGGTAAATAAAACATCAATCAGCTCGATATCTGCCTTAAGATCAGCGCAACCAAATATCTCGGCACCTAATTGTAGCGGCGTGCGCGTCCCAAACAGACCTGAGGGCAGAGTATGAATAACATCGCCTGCATAACAATAGCGCGCGATACCCTCGCCGCCGTGATTCGCATCAATCCGCAGAATCTGCGGAGTAATATCCGCGCGCACGCCCATCAATCGACCCGTTAGCTGATCGATAATTTTAAAAGTCTGGCGTCTAAGATCTTCTGAGGCATCATTTAGCAGCGATTCAGTATATTCAATCATCGGCGGACAGACCAGCTGATAACCGTGAGTGATAAGCTGCTGCGTTAATCTATGTCGAAGTACTTCTTGCTTCTGCGCCTCTTCAAATAAGACGTCAGTGACGCCGTCAGGCAGCAGCCAGCTGTTGGCTGTCTCGCTTGCAAAACTACTCAAATGAAAGTTGCTTATAGAGGAGTTACTGACAGAAGAGGGACTTGTAGTAACATGATCGGAGTTAGGTACAACGCTGCTATCATCTACATTTTGCATCGCAGTACTATCTATAGTACGTGAGGGAGAAGTTACAGCTGGATTAGAACTAACAGACACAATAGATCCTTGTTTGGCATAACGCTTACCAAAAGACGCGGCATTACAATACCGTGCTTGTCGCTGTCTCTATGCTTGTTACCTTCTCTATATTAAGAGCCTTAGGTTTTTAGCACGCAACATAGCAAACCCAATTAGAATCAACAAACTAGGTACTTTATATCGTAGACAGGTCATCAACAAGTTAGGTAATACCGAAAGGTATGGGTATAGGGATGATAAAACGACGAAATAAATGCGCTAAACGAGCATGACATTTCAGCTTTAGTTTAGCATAGCCGTTAAGTTTCGCCTAGTCACAATTAAGCTCAATATGTCAATTTAGTAAAGCTTAAGTCGTCAAACCTTTGTTGTTACCGAAGATGGTTTTGATAGGCAGACCCTATTGTCCCTAATGACTCGTAAGGCATTTGTGTTACTACATCCGCTTAGACTCATGTTACACTAGCGCATATTTTATAATACCTATCTACTTTATTTCGGAGGCCTTATGGCATCTAATTATCATCTCAATCCGGCTATTAACCAAACCAGCGTGTTAGGCACTGCCCTAGCTAGCTGCTGTTTCGATCCTATCACTGGCTATTATCGTAACGGCTTTTGTCACACTGGTAGTGGCGATCTGGGTCAACATACGGTTTGTGCCAAGATGACTAGCGAATTTCTAAGCTTCTCAGCACTACGCGGTAATGATTTAATTACCCCTATACCAGAATATAATTTTCCGGGTCTAAAACCAGGAGATTTTTGGTGCGTTTGCGCGCTGCGCTGGGTTGAGGCCTTAGACTTTGACGTAGCTCCCCCTCTAAAGCTTGAAGCCTGTCACGAAAGTTTGTTGACACTAGTCGATCTTGACACCTTGAAACGCTACGCGATCTAAGTTTTTAATAGCTTTTTATCCTTATACTTATTTTAGTTATCAGCCGCCCTAATATTTGAATAATCAAACAGACCCTAATGATAGTAAAGGAGGCAGTATGAACCGCGATGACGATCTAGATGATCTAATAGCCAAAACGACGATTCGTGTTACACCTGACTCTAATATCAGTCCCGTCTATGCAGTTGATAGTCGTGATCATCCTTATGCGGACAATTACGACAGCTATATCTACGGTGATGCTGACGCTAGCGCCCAAGACGCAATTGAGACCATGACCGTCTACGATCCTGATTCTGAACGCTACGAGGATATCGATTTATCCAGTGCTGATGAAGTCGTCAATTGCTATGCGTATTCGCGTAAAACCGGTAAGCAGCTCGATAAAGTAGCGCTTAACGATGTCAGTAAGGCTCTAAGCAATAGCGGTCAATTTATCTGGCTTGGTCTTTATGATCCTAGTTTAGAAACCATGCTAAAGGTACAAAATGCCTTTGATCTGCATGAACTGGCGATTGAAGATGCTTTTGCCGATCATCAACGTGCCAAGGTTGAGAACTACGATAATGACATGATATTTGTGGTGCTGCGTACCGCCAAGCTTGAAGACAATATCATTCGCTACGGTACCACCGCTATATTTATGGGTAAAAACTATCTAATAACCATTCGTAATGGCCCTTCAAACTCTTATGCGCCCGTGCGCGAGCACTGCAATCGTCGCCCCGAAAAGCTACGCATGGGGCCTATATTTGTCTTGCACGCCATTCTGGATTTTATCGTTGATAATTATATGCCAGTCACTGATCGTTTAGGCCGCTATCTGCGCGAGCAAGAGCGTTACGTATTTACGTATGAATTTGATAAAAGTACACTAAAAAATTTGTATGAGCTAAAATCGCAGCTGGTACATATGCGCGCGGTAATACTGCCGGTACAAGACATCTGTAGCTTTTTTATCAATCATCAAAAAAGCGACTTAGGATCAGCATTCTCTCAGGCGGCCAAACCCTATTTTCGCGACGTGAATGACCATCTACTGCACTCTTTAGATGCGATTAATGGCTTAAATGAGATGCTAAGCGTAGTCATGAATACTTATATGGCCATGGTGAATATGGGTCAAAACGAGGTCGTGCGTAAGCTTGCCGCGTGGGCCGGTATTTTGGCGGTGCCCACAGCGATAGCGGGCATTTATGGTATGAACTTTGACTTTATGCCCGAGCTACATTGGGAGTATTCGTACCTAGTGATTATGCTAGTTATTGGTTCATTGTGTGGCTATTTATACTATAACTTTAAGCGTTTGGGCTGGTTGTAATAACAACTCCAAAAACAAAAGTAATATGTAGAGACTTTGCGAAAGCTATATATGACCCAAACTTAGTTAAAATGCTGGGCTAAAGCCGCAGCCTACGCAAACTATTCAAAAAAAGATTAATTTAGAGCATAAAAAAGGGCTAAATAGTTAGCCCTAAGAAACATCAAAATTGTACTGCAATTTTAGTTTCGCAAGGAAAATCATTTAAATAGGATTTCCTAAACTAACATTAAGCTTCAATACCTGCCGCTCTCTCAGCCGCTATCACGGTTTGGCGAATGAGCGTGTTAATGGTCATCGGGCCGACGCCGCCTGGCACTGGCGTATAAGCACTTGCTTTATCGGCTACGCCGCTCATTTCGATATCACCAACGCCGCCACCCTCTCTTGGATGGAAGCCTGCATCTATCACTACCGCGCCCTCTTTGATCCACTCCGCTTTTATCAGCTCTGGCACGCCGACGGCACCAACAACGATATCGGCGCGCTGAATATGCGCCGCTAAATCCTGCGTTTTTGAGTGGCAGATGGTCACGGTACAGTTTTCATTGAGCAGCATCATAGCCATGGGTTTGCCCAAGATAGGACTACGACCAACGACTACTGCCTCCAAACCTGCAAGCTCAATATCATAATGCTCGAGCATGTACATGATACCTTGCGGCGTACAAGATCCAAAGGCGGGCTCACCCATACTCATGCGGCCAAAGCCTAGACAAGTCACGCCATCGACGTCTTTTGCTAGTTTTATTTGGTCAAAACAGGCACGCTCATCGATATGATCTGGGACGGGATGCTGCAACAAAATCCCATGTACATCAGGATCGTCGTTAAGCTCATCTATCTTTGCCATCAGCTGCTCGGTGGTGGTCTCAGATGGCAACTCAACCTTGATAGAGTCCATGCCAACGCGCTTACAAGCATTGCCCTTCATGCGCACATAGGTGGCAGAAGCTGGATCATCACCTACCAGTATCGTCGCCAAACTTGGGGTACGCCCCGTTTTTTCTTTGATTGCCTCCACGCGCGGGCTTAACTGCTGCTCCATTTGTTTGGCAAGGGCTTTACCATCCAAAACGGTAGCGGCTAGTTTGGGCGAAGGCTTAGCGGTTGACGAAGGCTTAGCGGTTGACATAGTAACTCCAATCGATAAAAGGGCAAGTAGGTACAAATATAAGGGTGTTATTGTACCTGTCTCTCCAAAGAAATCCTAGTTATCAATATTTACTTCCCTCTATGTTGTCTACTCTGAAACTGTCTGCTCTAAAAGGGCACAACTACTATTTTCTAATAGTAGAAACCAAACCCTGATACCTCGGTATTAACTAAACAATACACGTGATTAAAAATTGTCGAAGCATCCAACTGATAATTTAAAGTTTAATAATAAATAAATTTGAGGTTCAAGGAGCAATAAGTTATCCTTATGTTAAGATAATATTACTTTTTCTTAACAATAAGTATTTTTTATTTAGCTTAGCTATTGGTATTCATAGTAAACAATATGGTGCTATGCCTACTTTTATAGTTGTCACATCAGTAACTAGTTAGCTTAGTTCACTATTCTTATTAAGTTGTATTGGCTGTTTAATAAGCGAATACCTTACTTGAAACCTTTATATTCCAAATTTTGATAAATAACTTTATTTTAAATAAACGTTAATAATTGCGAGGTGCAAATTTGAAAACCGAGTCACTGTTTCAATTTTCAGCGTTGACCATTATTTTGTTACTGGTTGCGTTTTATGGCGGCACTTATTTGCTGTCTTTACTCATTAAAAAAGATAAGGAATCTACTACAGGATTCATGGTTGCCGGACACGGTGTTGGCTTTGGTATGGGCGCGGCTAGTATGACCGCGACATGGATTTGGGCGGCATCCTTTTATGCAGCGGCCACTTCCGGCTATAAATATGGAGTATCAGGTCCCATTCATTATGGCTTTTGGGGCGCATTGATGATTTTATTTATCTACCCCTTTGGGATGCGCTTTCGCGAGCTTGCGCCGAACGGTCATACCTTAGGCGAGCTGATTCACGCCCGTCACGGATCCTCAAGCCAATTGATTTTAGCCATATCGAATCTTATGGGCAGCTTAATTAGCTTGATGGTCAACTTTACCGCTGCGGGCGCTTTAGTCTCGGTACTCTCCCCATTATCGTTTCAAACCGGTGTGATCATCGCTGGTATTGGGGTGTTAAGCTATACCTTAACCTCTGGTTTTCGGGCGTCCGTCTTTACCGACTTTGCGCAACTGGTTGCACTAATGGCGATTGGCGTAGTAATCATACCTGCCGTGCTATTCTCTATGGGTGGTCCTGAGGTTATGGTAAGCGGCCTGTCCAATCTAACTTTAGAGCAACAAAACTTCTTCTCATCAGAGGCGTTTTTGCAGCAAGGCGCGCCGTTTTTTGTGGCAGTACTGGCTTATGCTATCGGTAATCAAACCATCACCCAGCGCCTGTTTGCCATTGATAAAACCAAAATCAAAGCCACCTTTGTGACCGCGACTGTCGGCTATGCGGGTATCGTTATCGGTCTTGGCATGATTGGTCTGATGGCGCTAACCATTGGTATTGAGCCGCTAAATGGCGATATGAATAACCTGATCCCGCAAATGGTCAGTACTTATTTGCATCCAGTATTTATTGCGCTGTTCTTTATCTTAGTCATCGGCTCACTATCGTCTACTGCTGACTCTGATTTATCCGCATTATCAACGATTATGATGGCCGATGTTTACGGCAAAAACATTGCTAAAAAAGGTCAGGTTAAACCCAAAACTATGATGCTTGTCGGACGCGGTACCATGATTGTGGCGACGGCTGCCGGACTTATCTTCGCCAGCTTTAAGCTTGATATCCTAGTGATGCTGGTATTTGTTGGCGCGCTTTGGGGCGCGGTGGTATTTCCAGTTATTGCCAGTGTATTTTGGAATCGCGTCACCAATGTTGCCTTTACCTCAGCGGTTATCGTCGCGCTAATATTCTTCTGTATTGCGCGCTTCGAGCTGATTCCTATCACTGGTATCACTGCCCTGTTCTTTGAAGTGATGGCAAGCGTCGGTGCAGCTGTCGTCATCGGTCTGATGGTCTTTGGTTTCTTAGGACGCAAGGCGGGTCTGAGTGCTGCAGCTATTACGCTCATTTTGATGCTGATATTCGCCACTGGTTTCTTGCGCGATTATATGGTGCTGGTCGCCTCACTAACTGCTTATGGTGTCAGTACAATCGTTTGTACTATCGTGAGTCTAATGGGTAATGAGCGCTTCGATTTTGATCTGATCAAACAGCGCGTCGGTGACTACGATAAAAAAGCTAAAGTCCAACCTAAGGCATCGACAAAGATTTAACAAATACGGTCAGTCTTATGTGCTGGCCGTTAATAACTTCTCATACTAATAAGGAGATAACATGGATAACACACTACTCTATGGCTTTTATATTTTGATCTGGCCGGCGATTACCCTTGGGGTACTGGTACTGATCTGTACGGCCACTTACCGCGATATCAAAAAGGCTAAGCGTAATAATAAAGACATTGTTTAGCTGCTTAAGTTACCGATATTAAATTACTGATATTAAGTTGCTAAGCCTAAATGGCTAGGACTGTATAGCTGCTCTATAGCGTCATTACTAAGTCAGACTATAATAATGAGGCAAAAATAGACTGCATTTAGTCAAAAAATAGCTTGTAATTTGAATTATTTTTGCTAATATAGGTCACCTTGATTGGCTGGGTAGCACAGTGGTTATGCAGCGGATTGCAAATCCGTAGACGCCGGTTCGATTCCGACCCCAGCCTCCATTTATTTAGCACAGCTATTTAGTCAGTTTTTATAATAATTGCATTAATTTTGACTTGCATTATTGATATAACGGATTATAATAGCGAGCACTTATCTAGTAACCAGACGGTCTATCAACTGGTTGCCAAATAGATAACACAAGTTTTGCCCGGGTGGTGAAATTGGTAGACACAAGGGATTTAAAATCCCTCGATCGAAAGATCGTGCCGGTTCAAGTCCGGCTCCGGGTACCATTATATTAAAAGGCTTCCAAGATAACTTGGAAGCCTTTTTCTTGTCTGCTGATTACTAAGTACGTTGAATAATAATAAAAATATCCCTACTCTGTTTAACGTAAAAGATAAACAACGTAAAGTAATTCCTATAACAATAATTTTTCTAGCGCTTATAGTAGTAAGAGTCTTAAATACTATTTGATTTAGTTAACTTTCCATAAGAATAACGATAAGGAAAAATTATGCTACAAGAAACTCGGCACACGGTGAATACCAGCGACGGAATCAAGCTTGCCGCCTTTAGCTATGGCGATAAGAATAATCCACCGCTAATATTAGTGCACGGCTATCCAGACCAACATAATATTTGGCAAAAGGTGATTCCAAGTTTGATTGCTCAGTTCTATGTTGTCGCTTACAATGTGCGCGGTGCAGGCGCGTCAGATCATCCTGAGTCGTTGAAGTCTTACCGACTCTCGCAGCTCAATGATGATCTAAAAGCTGTGAGCAAACAGCTATTAGACGATAAACCGTTTCATCTGGCAGCCCATGATTGGGGTTCACTGCAATGCTGGGAGACGGTAACCGATCCTGATTTTGCAGGGCATATCTTGTCCTACTCTTCCATGTCTGGCCCTAGCCTTGATCATGCTGGCTTCTTAATGCGCCGTCTGGTTAAACAATCGCCACTGCGTATGGCCGCTTTACTAAAGCCCTCATGGTATGTCGGCGCTTTTCATCTACCCTTTATTGGGCCTACCTTCTGGAAGTTTTATTCTCCCAAAAAATGGCAAGACTATGTGGCGAAAGTCCAAGATTGCCCAGATATTCCTTTTAATCCATATGTCACTAAAAATGGCGAATACGGGATTAAGCTCTACCGCGCTAACTTTTTGCCGCGCACATTGAATCCGCGTCCACGTTATGCGCAGTGTCCGGTACAAGCGATTGTGCTGACCGAAGACAACTATGTTAGACCAACTTATATTGAGGAGATGAAAAACTGGGTAGAGGATTTGAAAGTCGTTGAGATCAAGGCTAATCATTGGGCTGAGCTTAGTCATCCGGAGCAAGTTAGCGAGTATATCAGGGAGTTTGCTTTGGAGCATAGTGAGAGAGCAGAGGGTTAACTTGAGAAAGAAGCCAATCGAAAGTAGTATTAAAATACCGCTAGACTTTGGTTAACGGTATTTTTTTATGTGATATTTGAGCTAAGTTTAAACCTATCAGATATTACATCAATATGACTTCACCATCAGGCATTTTAGCGGTAATAACAACTTCACCACCTAAAGACTGTACGTAGTTTTGTAGGGTTGATAACTGAATATCTTTACCACTTTCTACCTTTGAAATACTCGCTTGCGATACACCCATCATCTTTGCAAGCTCAGTCTGTTTTAAATTACTCATTTGTCTTAGTTTGGCAAGCTCAATGGACTGGCTTAAACGTCTGGCTTTATCATTGATACGATTTTGACTATCTGCTGGCATTTTTGCCAAATAATCATCTAAATTTATAAAGTCAGTCATTTTTTATTCTCCTTACGATCTAGCGTTTTTAAGTACACCTGATAGATATTTTCTGCTATCGGTATCATGCGCTTATAAAAACGCTTATCTCCTGTTTTGTCACCACCGCATAGCATCACTGCCTGTCTATAGGGGTCAAAGATATAAAAAGCGCGATAAGGCTTACCTGAATGCTGGATGCGTAGCTCTTTTAAATTAGTCAATTCACTATTTTTTAGTGTATCAGCATGAGGTCGGCCTAACTGATGTCCGTATTGACGTAG
Organism: Psychrobacter sp. M4; assembly: GCF_055699795.1. NCBI lineage: Bacteria > Pseudomonadati > Pseudomonadota > Gammaproteobacteria > Moraxellales > Moraxellaceae > Psychrobacter > Psychrobacter sp. M4. The sequence goes on from NZ_CM146740.1 coordinate 2,300,117, forward strand.
AATCACTAAAGCGGCTAATACATCCTCTTTCTCAGATTGATTTAACGATTCAAGCCACTTTGTAAATTCGGGAGCAACCTACCCACTGAATGGTGGCATTTCGATTATGGCAATACACTTCGGGCGCACTATAATAAACAAGACCACGTTATTTATGGTGCTGCTCATCGGTATACAATGAACCACTAACGTTGCCTTTCTCATTTTATAGTAACTGTATATTTAGACATCAAGTTCAAGGAGGAATATGATGGAAACTTTAATTCAGGCAGACGATCATCTAGCATTGTGGACATTCGTTTTAGTAGCCGCCACCTCCGCTATTTTTATCGAACAACGTTACCAATGGGCCAGTAAAATCCCCGGTGCGATCATCGCATTGTTAATTGCTATTGCAGCGTCCAACCTAAAAATTATTCCTACAGATGCACCTACATACGACATTGTCTGGGGCTATATCGTACCGCTAGCCATACCCTTATTACTATTTAAAACTAATATACAAATATTGGTAAAAGAGAGCTGGAAGCTCCTACTACTGTTCTTAACATCATCTATGGCCACTATGATTGGTACTGTCATTGCCTTTTTAGCTTTACGTCGTTATATTCCAGAGCTGGATAAAGTCAGCGGCATGATCTCAGCCTCTTATAGTGGGGGCGGGGTAAATTACGCGGCTATGTCCGCCAAACTAGAACCGAGCGAGAGTATCAATGCTGCTACTATTGTCGCTGATAATATGATGATGGCCTTTTATTTTCTAATTTTAATTGGTTTGGCAGGTATTCCAATGATACGCCGTGTCTGGGGTTCACCGTATACCGATGAAATTGAGAAAAGTCCTAATATGCAAGGTAGTCGGACACTGTCTGAAGCTTACTGGCAACCTAACCTTATCTCACTAAAAGACATTGCGATCTGCTTAGCCAGCTCGATGCTGATAGTACTAATCTCGTTTAAATTATCAGCATTTCTAAAAGCGCTACTAGGAACTAGTGATAACGTGATTGGCGACTTAATTATTAGTCTAATTACTGACAAGTACCTATTGCTAACGACTATTACCTTTATAGTGGCTTCTATTTTTAGGAACTCTTTTGAGAGGCTTAACGGTAGCCAAGAGCTGGGTACTTACTGTATTTATTTATTCTTCGTCGTCATTGGTATTCCCGCCTCTATTGGTTTAATTATCACTAAAGCTCCTTTATTATTTGTATTCGTCTTTATCATTGCTATGGTCAATCTAGCTATCACTATGGGTATAGGTAAGTTATTCAAATTTAGTGTTGAAGAAGTGGTGCTAGCTTGTAATGCTAATATTGGCGGACCAACCACCGCAGCGGCCTTAGCCATTAGTAAGGGCTGGACAAAGCTAGTAGGTCCTATATTAGTTATCGGTACGGTCGGTTACGTGATTGGCAATTACATAGGTACGATTATCTATTTCATTGTTACCCAAATTGGTATATGAATATGATCAACAAAATAAATTTTTAAACATTAAAAGCTGTCTTCTGCTCATACAAAAGACAGCTTTTCTGAGATAAATGAAAACTTATTACTCGCTACTCAGATTAGAAATATTGGACTCTCAATCTTTATAATGGATAATTTGTCTATCGTTTTGCCAATTGGATCTTCTAACAGAAAGTCTCGGTTGGCGATTTTGAAATATAACGTTTGAGCTGTTGGTTTTACTAATTTTCTAGTTTCTCAGCCACTGCTGCTAAGAAATCAAGATCATCAATAGTATCCCGACCCGTGGGTTTTGAACGGGCACTTAGTGCAACTACCACTAAATTTTCTTCAGGATTGATATAAAGATATTGACCATGAATGCCGATACCCATAAATGCTTTTTCATGTACCCTGCCAGCTTCAGGCTTCATAGTCCACCACTGATAGCCATATCCATCTATGCCGCCAACGCCGATAATTGGTTTTGCAGTGGTTGCTTCAGCTAACCAAGTATCAGGGACAATTTTTTCCCCATTAACCTCTGCCCCGTCGAGAATAAATTGACCAAAGCGCGCGTAATCTCTCATTACTGCCAAAATACCACTTCCTCCAACTTCATGACCATCAGGGGAGTCTAGCCACCACAAAGCATCCGCTTCCATCCCCACTGGAATCCATATTTTTTGAGAGAGATAATCAGCTAAAGGCATTTTTGTTGCGGCTTGCACAATCTCGCCTATCAATACCGTTTCACCTGTACTGTAATTAAAGTATTTTCCAGGCTCGGTTGCTTTGTCTAACGTTTTGAAAATATCAAAAATAGCCCCTTTTTTATTACTCAAAACTTGTAATTCTAAAAACTTTCTCCTGTCAGAGTTTGGATCGGTATAGGTTTCGTTCCAATCCACCCCAGAAGCCATCATCAAAACATCTTTGATTGATACATCTTGATAGGCACTGCCCTTTAGCTGAGGCAAATACTTCACAACAGGATCATCGACGCTATTAATATAACCATCTTTAATTGCAGCGCCAACTAAGGTGGAGACAAAGGACTTTGCCACTGACATAGACATCCATCTAGTATCTGGCTGCACTCCATAATCATAGTGCTCATATGCTATCTTGCCATCTTTTAGAACCATTAATCCAACAACTCTATTCAAAGCAAAATAATCTGGCAAATCATATTTTTCGCCGTCGGAAGTAAACGTCATAGCGGTTATTCGTTTATCACTTAAAGCAAACGGAGATGCTTTCTCGCCCGCTTTAATGACTCGTGTAGGAAAAATTTTATCGGTATTTTGATAAGTCAATACCGCCTTATTAGGATAAAGAGAGCCATCGTATATCTCTCGAGCTGTTCCAATGTTAGTACTTACAGATGAGGTAGTATAATTAGTGGAATTTACAGGTGAGGTAGTATGACTATTAGTATCTACAGAGGATGCAGTATTATAACTACAACTGCTAAGTGTGAAGACTGTTGAAAAAGCAAGCGACCCTACTAAAACAGCTAACTTAGTTTTCATAAAGTATCTCCAATCGTTGTTTAAATAGGCATATAGAGAATTTTAAAGATATACTTTTTAATACCCTATCCTCGTTTTAACCTCATCAAATAGCTTTCAGACTGCGAGAGGTAAAAATTGCTTTAGGGATATAAAACGAGACTACCCAGTTGGGCTGATCTACGATCTCACTAATCTTAAGATGTCCAGCTATACTACACAGCGCATAGGCAAATGCCTCGTCCATACCCGCTTTTTTATTCAACCGATCAATCATAAAACGGACGGCATCTTTTGCACCTTGCATAAGATCACTATTTACGCCCGTCGTTACAATATATCCCTCGTTTTTCTGACTCTCAGCTCTAGCTGGCATATCAAACATAGGCGCAGGAATACTATCGCCCTTATGCAGCCTGAGTGTCGCTGTCGCAGCCATACTGGTCTCAACCGCCGTCCCGCATACCTCTCCATCGCCCTGACAAGCATGGGTGTCACCAATACTAAAAAGACCTCCTGGCACTTGAACGGGCAAATAAAGCTTAGCGCCTTTTACCAGATCACGGATATCCAAATTTCCGCCACATAGACGCGGCGGAATAATAGAGTGTTGGCCAGGTTCGGAAGGCGCTAATCCAATAGTACCGGCAAAAGGGCGAAAAGGAATAACGATGTCATCAAGAAAATATACCGAATCGCTATCGTATTCAGAAATCTTCAACCATGGCATAGGGAAATCTTCGGCAAGCAGCCCAAATCCAGGTATCAGCCCAGTCCATCCCCATCTGCCTGGTTCAAAATCTACAAGCTCGACTTCTATGACATCCCCTGGTTCAGCATCGTCCATGAACAATGGGCCACAAACAGGATTTAGAGCATCAGGAGGTAGACGGGTGAGAATTTCTGCTTCGCTATCAGGTTTAATTAAGCCTCCGCTAGCATCAATAATATCGAATCGACGAGTATCACCAGAGCTGATAACTTCAAGAGGCGGGATATCGCGATCAAAAAAATGATGAACGTCATGAATCGTCTTGATTTTCATATTAAATCTCCATGTTAACTTGTTGACCGCGCATTTTTGCTAGGTAATAAATACCGACGCCTATTAAGGCCCATACCACACCTATAATGATCGTATAGGTTTCAAAACCGCTCCATATATATCCGACAACGCCTATACCAATTATAGGACTCAGAATATGAATAAAAAAGTTATAAGACTTCTTTCTAAACACAAAATAATAAATAGTACTGACATTAAGGATTAAAAATGCTGTCAACGCTCCAATAGTGACCATGGAGGTAAGTAAAGCCAAGTTGGACATAAAACCAATCCCCACGACAATGGACACTGCTCCTACTAATAGTGCACTGATATAGGGAGTCTTGTAGCGAGGATGAACTTTGGATAAAGTTGTAGGTAATATCTTGTCACGGCCCATACTATAAAGAATACGCGCGGTTGCAATCTGAGCGACCAGCGAATCTGCAACACCCCAGGCAATAGCTGTTGTTCCAGCTGTCAACACTGCCAACCACTCGCCGCCAGCAATACGAGCCGTCTCATAAAATGCGGTATCAAGATTGCTAAACTGCTCAGCATCAGGCTGAATTAAGGCGGCAACCCAGGTTTGTGCAATAAACAAACCACCAATTATAAATAACACTAAGAAAATGGCCTTACTTACGGCCTCACCGCCTCCTTTCGCCTCTTCAGCTAAGGTTGAGATACCGTCAAACCCTAGGAAGCTTAATACCGCAATAGGTACAGCGGAGATAATAAGTCCTAGTGAAAAGTTATCGACATCATAAACAGGCGCTATCGAGAAAACAGCGCCATTAACATTGTTGCTAATGGCCATGACGCCAACTACTAAAAATATGACAAGCACGATAAGCTCAGCAGCTAGCATCCATTTATTAAACGCTGCAGTAAAACTAATACCACGAATATTGATGTAGGTGTTAAAGATCACAAAGGCAATGATTAAAAGTATGGGAGAAAGCGATGGGAAAATATCGTGTATAGCGAGTGCACCTACTACATAAAGTAGCGCCGGAATAAGAATATAATCCAACAACATAATCCAGCCCGCTACAAAACCGGCAAAGCTATTGGTTCCTTTAGACACATAAGAATATACAGAACCTGCTACAGGAAATTCTTTAGCCATCTGCGAATAACTAATAGCAGTAAAAAGCATTCCTATCAGCCCTATTACATAAGCGGTTACAATCATACCGCCACTAGCACTCATGACATGTCCAAAAATACCGAAAGGGGCAATAGGGACAATGAAAATAAAACCGTAAATGACAAGATCTTTTAGCTCCAGCGTTCTTGAAAGCTCTTGCTTATAACCAAAGCTCTCTAAGGTATTATTACTCATAAATAACATCCTCATTCAGTATTTTTAAGACACTTTTTGCCTAAAATTTGATAGCGTGAGGACGTTCAAGCAATTGTCCTTTTGCTGTATTGATACTGTTATCTACAATATGCAAATAAACGACTTAATCACTTTTTTATCTGTAGTAATTAAGAGCTAAACTACATAGCTCCTCTAATGAATGAGCTTCTTGTTAAGTTAAGGAGCCAAAACTGGTCGATGATCACCTAGCGGCTTCATAAGTTCAATCGCCATACCTACGTTGAGTACTCTAGCTTCATCAAAGGCCCGACCTATAATTTGCACACCTACTGGCATCCCTTCAGCTATTCCTGCTGGTACTGAGAGTGCAGGCAAACCTGTCAAATTACTTGGCCCTGTAAGCCGAATGGAGTTTTCAATATAACCGGATTCATTACCATTGATGTCTACGGTATTCTCGCCAATACTTGGTGGTATAAGTGGCAAAGTAGGTGTAATAATCACATCAACCTCTGATAAAGCTTGCACAAATTCTTTCTTAATTTGCCGTCTGACTTGTTGTGCTTGCAGATAATCAACTGCTGAGAACATCTCACCAATTTCAAATAAAAGACGGATATCCGCACCGAAGTCGTTTGGTCGCTTTTGCAAATTGCGATGATGAATGGCTGAGGCTTCAGAAAAACAAGTGGCCAACTCGGTCCATTCGGCATGGCGTAGCGTCGGCATTGATACGGGTTTTACAATAGCGCCCAATTTCTCTAAATCTGCAATACGATCTCGAATGATTTTTTCTACCCGAGCATCTATATTTTTAAAAAAGTAATCTTCATTAATACCTATACGCAAACCTTTAACATTACCGTTCAGACCGCTAAGGTAGTTATTGACGGGCACATTTGCAGAAGTTGGATCTTTGATATCGAAACCAGAAATAACTGAGAGCATGGCCGCAGCATCTGCAACGGACTTGGCAATTGGCCCTACATGATCTAACGTCCATGCTAGCGGATAAACACCATATTTACTAACCCTGCCATGCGTGGGTTTTAAGCCAACAGTACCACAAGCTGAAGATGGGATACGAATAGAGCCGGCAGTATCAGTCCCCAAAGAGCTATACGTACTATGCGCGGCAACGGCTGCACCAGAGCCGCCACTAGAGCCACCAGGTATTTTTTCAGGATTCCATGGATTATGTACGGCACCGAAATGGGGGTTGTTATTGTCAGCACCAAAAGCGTATTCATGCATATTGAGCTTACCTGTGAAAACCGCTCCTGCTGCGCGTAGTTTTGCCGTCACAGTAGCATCGGCTTCTGGAATAAAACTACCGTGAATCTTAGATCCTACTGTGGTCAGCTCTTGACCAAAATAAATATTGTCTTTTAAGGCGATAGGGATGCCGTGGAAAATCCCTTTATAGTTGCCAGCAGTGATTTCAGTTTCAGCTTCACGTGCGCGTTCTAAGGCGGTATCGGCAGTAATAGAGATATAAGCATTGGTTTTGGGATTAATCTTGTCGATATATTCCAAAATATTTTTGGTGACATCTACAGGAGAGACTTCACGATTCTTGATCAAATCCGCCAATTCTGTGACGGTTTTTTCTAATAACTCTTTATGCATGTTATTCATGATGATCGTCTCCAGCAATATTGACTAATGCGATATCAGCATCATCAAGAGCAACACCTTCTAAGTCGCCTTTTAACTGCTCGTACTCATTCCACTTCTCTTCAATAATCGCTAAATGTTCATCGCTAGGATGAACGCCTTTAGCGGCCAGAGTATCTTTTATAGATATACTCATCTCATAGTCCTTTATGTTGATGAAAGTAAGGTAGAGCTTAATGACGAGTATAGTTACATAGTTTAAAATTCAATCGTCATTTTTTGAACTCATCAAATTACTTTATGACTTACTCTGACAGCTGTCAATGATGATTTAAGATAGTTTTAAGTTATTTTTAAGACAGTTTTGTGACGAAAATAGGTAAAACTTATTTACGGTAAATGATTCTGAAATTGAGAGACGGTTTGCCCAAGGGATGTAATTTATCAAAAAAAGCCACTTTACGAAATGATAAGGTGGCTTTTACTTACTATAAAAATAAGCTTAAAGATCTAAAACAAATTCTAAGGCAAATAACCATTAGTCGCCCTGATATCCTCTGGAATATCAGCCTCCCCCAGCGCTTCTAATAAATTAATCTCAATCGTCCGTGACATAGCGCTAAGCGGTAACTGGTTTGCTGCAAGTCCAAAAGGGTCTTCTAACTCTTCACTCAATACATCCAGACCAAAAAAAGTATAAGCGATCATGGCACAGATCAAAGGCGTCGCCCAGCCTAGCGAGGCCACTAGTGCAAAGGGCAATAAAAAGCAGTATAGATAAGTCGTACGGTGCACAAGTAACATATAAGCAAAGGGCAACGGCGTGTTATGAATACGCTCACAGGCGGCTAACACGATAGTCATCGACGTCAGGCGCTCATCGATGTTTTGTACCATGTGCTCTGACAGTAACCTCTGACGCCGACTGTCTCCTAGCTTTTTGCCCAATAGGCGCATCAGATACTCAGGCAAGTTGCGCGCCTCACGCATACTGGCATGATACTGCGGCTCTACAAAACGCTCGACATCCTCCCAAGGCGAGCTGCCACGCAGACGATGGCGCAGGGCATGAGTAAAGGCGATGGCAAGATGAATCATACTTTGCTGCGTCTGCCGACCGATCTCGTCATCACCATCGATAAAAGACAGCAATTGACGAGTAAGGCTGCGAGTCTCAAAAACCAATTGTCCCCATAAACCGCGAGCCTCCCACCAGCGCTGGTAACTGGCATTATTACGAAAGCCGAGAAATAACGATAAGGCAATACCGATCAAGGTAAAAGGCGCGGTACTGTAATAAGGAAATGAGTTAGGAATCCAGTGCTGAATGATGGTTGTAATCATACTTAGCAAAGTAATAAATAAGATTTGGCGATAAATCTTGGGAAGCACTGAGCCGCGCATGGTGAAAAATATCTTTATAGCATTCGGTTTTTGCCGGACAATCATGTCAACTTCCTAACCATGAATTATATCTAACTATATGAAGCGAGTGTGAAACCGACCGTATAATATCAAGATGTTAGTGAAGCTGCCATACATTAATTGAACTCCTTAGAGTTAAGTCGAACTGTTAAGCTCAGAGTAAGTTGAGCGTTACTGATATAAGTGACTTATGGTAAATAAAAGGCCGTACTGGTTCAATTCAGTATGGCCCTTTTTTGTATCAGAACGGCTGTTTTTGCTGACATTAACAATTTACTCTATGGTTGATGTGAATAATATTTTTAAACCTTAATCAAACGCTCTCAAAATAAGATAAATCAAAAGCCATCATGGACTCACTTCCCGCTTGCGCCATCTCTATATGTGACTGCATACGTGGCAGAATGTGATCAATAAAGTAATCGGCCAATTTTAATTTATTAACATAAAATAAGTCGTCGTTGTCATAGCTGGCTTCCACTATTAGTGCGTACATATAAGCAAAGCACAGATAACCAACCGCATGCAGATAGTTCACCGCGCAACCATTAATCTCATCTTTGCGCGTGCCAATGTTAGCCAGTACCGCTTTGGTCAAAGCCTCAATATTAGCAGTCGCCTGCAACGTAGCTTGTTTGATGCGATGCTCGGCTTGCATATTATTAACGAAGTCATTGATCTCTGCTAAAAAGTCAAACAACTTAGCGCCGCCATCTTTGGCAACTTTACGTCCTAGTAAGTCTAAGGCCTGAATACCGTTTGCGCCTTCATAGATTTGCGCAATACGTGCATCACGTACAATCTGCTCCATGCCCCACTCACGAATATAACCGTGACCGCCAAAGACTTGCTGGCAATCCACAGTCGCCTCAAAACCTTTGTCGCTCAAAAACGCTTTGGTAATAGGCGTCAATAAGGCCACACGAGCATGAGCCGTTTTGATAAGTTGCTCATCCTTACTATATTTTGCTGTGTCCAATTGCTTGGCAACATACATCGCCAAGCAGCGCGAGGCTTCGGTGTGGGATCTGGCATTAAGTAGCATTCGGCGCACATCGGCATGGTGAATGATGGCATCTGCTGACTTATCAGGGGTCTTTATACCAGAGTCGCTACGAGATTGCAGGCGCTCATTGGCATAAGCAACCGCATTTTGATAAGCAAGTTCTGTCACGCTGATGCCTTGTACACCAATGGCCAGACGCTCATAATTCATAATAATAAACATAGAGGCAAGGCCCGTATTCTCCTCACCTATCATCCAGCCTTTAGCATTATCGAAATTGAGTACACAAGTTGCCGAGCCTTTAACGCCCATTTTATGCTCGACCGAGCCAACAGAGGCGGCATTGCGTGCGCCTAGCTGATAGTCGCCATTATCGTCACGCTCAACCAGATACTTGGGCACAATAAATAAAGAAACCCCTTTGGAGCCGAGAGGCGCATTTGGCGTCTTTGCCAATACCAGATGGATAATGTTATCCGTCAAATCATGATCGCCGCCCGTAATAAAAATTTTACTACCGGTGAGGTTATAACTGCCGTCCTTATTGGGCAGGGCTTTGGTTTTGGTTAAACCGACATCGGTACCGGCATGGGCCTCAGTCAAGCACATAGTGCCAGCCCATTCGCCAGAGTATATTTTTTCTAGGTAAATATCTTTTTGCGCCTCAGAAGCTGATTCTAAAAGGCACAATCCGGCACCTAAAGCAAGATTAGGATACAGCGCAAAAGCTTGATTGGCACTAAACATCATCTCTTCTTGGAACATGGACACCATTTTGGGAAAGCCTTGCCCGCCATATTCTGTAGTGGCACCTAATCCCACCCAGCCCGCCTCCATGTACTGCTGATAGGCCTGTTTAAAGCCCGTTGGCGTCGTCACCTGTCCATAGCCTTGCGCGTCATGGGTAAATCCAACGCCCTCTTCATCGCCACTACGGTTAAGCGGTAATAGTACGTTTTTGGTGAATTTTGCCAGCTCCTCTAACACCATATTAACGGTATCCATATCAATATGATTGAGACTCTCGTTAGCTTGCCAAAATGACGGCGCATCAAAAACTTCGGTGAGTAAAAAACGCATTTCTGCCAAAGGAGCGTTGTAAATACGCATAAGATTTCCTTTTTTAAAAGATGAGATTAGGGCGTGTTGAATTTCATTTTGTCCAAAAAATCTTAAACCCTGCAAGCTACACTAGCTTGCTGCGCTTTTTCGTAGATGGCATCAGCATCAACGCCACTTTGATCGACAGAGTCGAGGTATTTTTGTGTGCCTTGTTTTAATGGTTCTGACCAATCAGGGTCGCTTAGTGGATCCGGAATCTCAATAATAGTACTGCCTGCATCTTTAGCCGCTTGCAGAGCTTTTATATCCATCTCACTGATTACATCCCCAACCATTTTAGAAAACGCCATACCCGAATTATCATTAATGACTTTTTTTAAGTCATCGGGAAGTGAGTCGTATTTTGTCTGATTCATTGTCATCACAAAGCCTGAAGAATACAGCGGAATGTTGGTGTGATTGTCAACCAGCTCATTCACCCGAAAGATAGGTACCCCATCCCAAGGTAAGCTTAAGCCATCAATGACCCCGCGCTGTAGGGAGGTATAAATATCATTGGCAGGCAGGCCTACAGGCGCGGCTCCCATACTTTCGATAATATCTCCAGCCACTGCAGAAGGGCGACGGATACGAAGACCATTCATATCTTCAGGTTTGGCAATAGACTTATTACTATGCAGAACCCCAGGTCCCAGACCATACAATGCTAGCACATGTGAATCCTGATATTCATCGGCGATAGTGCCATTATCGTATAACGTCTGCATCAGACAGCTCATCTGCGCCGCTGAATTTGACAGGCCGGGTAGTTCAGCGATTTGGGACAGTGGAAAGCGCCCACTGGTATAACCTTGCAACTGGATACCGATATCGACTTTACCACTTACCGCCGCGTCGTAAGTATCAGAGGGCTTGCTGAGCGTTGCCCCCGGGAAATTTTGAATTTTAAGACGACCATCCGATTCTTCTTCGACTTTTTTGGCCCAAACCTCAAATGCTTGCGTATTCATAACCGAGGGCGCAGGCATAAAGTGCGACATACGTAGGACAATCGGCTCTCCTGCTACAGCGTTGGCATTAGCGTCACTTGTTGTGGTTTGAGTTGTCTGATTTGCATTATCACAAGCCGTTAAGCTTGTGGATAATGCAAACGATAACCCCAGCGCAGCAAACAATTTTGATGTGCTGAAGCTAGCGGTCAAACTAGAAAACGTAAGAGACATAATCAAATCCTTTTGATTGAAGGTTTCGTACAAAACCAGTCCATATTTTCTTAATAAAAGTTAAAATTAATTTATAAAGTTAACTTATAACTAGATAATATCAATATTTCATAAATAGCTGATACTAAAAGTATAATAAAGCTTATATAAATATAATGTCAAATAATTATATCAATTTAGTTGATATAAAACTTTACATATTATAAAGTTTGTTGATAGTATAAACCTCTATTCAATAAGACTTACTCAATAGAGTAGTAAAGTAACTTAACATCGCATGGAGCACACTATGTCAAGTCATGAAAAGCCAAGTTATGAAAATCGCTGGACGACCGTCAAAGTCGAGGTTACTGACAACATTGCTTGGGTCACCCTTAACCGCCCAGACAAACGTAATAGCATGAGCCCAACGCTTAACCGTGAAATGATTGATATTCTAGAAACGCTAGAGCAAGACTCAGAGGCAGGCGTGGTGGTTATCACCGGTGAAGGCAGTGCTTGGACAGCAGGAATGGATTTAGAAGAGTACTTTCGCGAAACCGATGGGCAACCTGAGATCTTCCAAGAAAAAACGCGCCGCGATGCTTGTAAATGGCAATGGCAACTGCTGCGCATGTATAACAAACCAACCATCGCTATGGTAAATGGCTGGTGTTTCGGCGGGGGCTTCTCGCCACTGGTCGCCTGTGACCTTGCTTACTGCGCCGATGAAGCCACTTTTGGACTCTCAGAAATCAATTGGGGCATTCCGCCGGGTAACCTAGTTAGTAAAGCCATGGCGGATACCGTAGGTCATCGTGAGTCCCTCTACTACATCATGACGGGCGAACCCTTCAAAGGCAAAAAAGCGGAACAAATGGGCCTAGTCAATAAAAGTGTCCCCCTCGATGAATTAAAAGCTGAAGTGGAAAAAGTGGCTAAAGTGCTCCTTGAGAAAAACCCAGTCGTCCTGCGCTATGCCAAAAACGGCTTTAAGCGCTGCCGAGAGCTGACGTGGGATCAAAATGAGGACTACCTCTACGCCAAGCTGGACCAATGCCTCATGCGGGATCCAGAAAACGGACGTGCTGAAGGCATGCGTCAGTTCCTTGATGAAAAGAGCATTAAGCCGGGCCTGCAAACTTATAAGCGCTAAATCGTTTGTATTCTTCTTTGTAAAAGTAAAAGGATCATATCTGATTTCGATCAAGGAAAAGGAATTCCATTATGAATCACGTGCAACTCTTCATTAATGGTCAATCGTGCCCAGCCAGTGATAACAGCACTTTTGACCATATTGGCCCAACTACAGGCAAAACAGTGACCACAGCTGCGGCAGGTAAAGCCGCTGATGCCAAAAAAGCTATTGAGGCGGCAGCCCTTGCCTTCCCTATTTGGTCAGCGCTACCGCCAAGCGAGAAGCGTATCCGCTTGCTTAAAGCCGCCGACCTGCTTGCGGCGCGAGCAGAAACATTTATCGACATTGGCATGACTGAGATGGGCTCAAGTGGGGCATGGTATGGCTTTAACGTGCAAGTGGCTGCCAATATGCTGCGCGAGGCTGCAGGAATGGTTACCCAAATTCAAGGAGACATCATTCCAAGCGACGCTGAAGGCCGGATAGCCATGGCTTGGCGGGTGCCGTGCGGCGTGGTTGTCGGTATGGCACCTTGGAATGCGCCCGTTATCCTAGCTACCCGCGCGCTTGCTATGCCGCTAGCTTGCGGTAATACCGTGGTGCTCAAAGCCTCTGAAAACTGTCCTGCTACTCATGAGCTCCTGATCAAAACTCTCAACGAGGCAGGCTTAGGCGCGGGCGTAGTCAACTTAGTTACGCACAGTAGCGAAGATGCCCCAGCGGTAGTGAACGCGCTTATTGCTCACCCCGCGGTCAAACGTATTAATTTTACTGGCTCAACGCACGTTGGCAAAATAATTGCCAAACAGTGCGCTGAGTATATAAAACCGGTGGTTCTAGAGCTAGGCGGGAAAGCCCCTGTCATCGTCTGCGAAGATGCTGATTTAGAGGAGGCGGCCAACGCTATCGCTTTTGGTGCTTTTTTTAATCAAGGGCAGATCTGTATGAGCACCGAGCGCGTTCTTGTCAATGAAAAGGTTGCTGATAAACTTATTAAACATCTCAAAGCCAAAATTGAGGGTTTTGTTACCGGACTGCCAACTGAACCTGTGCATATCGCTCACGTCGTAAGCCAACAAGCCGCCGATCGTATTATGGCTATGGTCAAAGACGCTGAAGATAAAGGCGCGAAAGCCATCACTGATTACCGCGTTAATGACACTGCCATTAGCCCCATCTTATTAGATGGTATCAAGCCTGATATGCAACTCTACACCGAAGAATCATTTGGGCCAGTCTGTACTTTGGAGCGCGTAGCGGACGATGACGAAGCGATTGATAAAGCTAATGCCTCGGAATTCGGACTATCTTCTGCCGTTTTTAGCCAAGATATTGGACGAGCTATAGCGCTTGCCAAACGTATCGAAAGCGGCATCTGCCATATCAACTCTGCTACCGTTGACGATGAAGCTCCCATGCCATTTGGCGGTGTTAAATCTAGCGGCTATGGGCGCTTTGGTAGTAAAGCCTCAATCAGTGAATTTACCGAGCTGCGCTGGGTGACCATGCGTAGTACGCCAAAACACTATCCGATTTGACGCTATACGAGATAAGGACATCATCAGTTAAGACGAAGGGAGCCGTTTATGACCCAATTTACCTACCACACTTATCCGGAACGAGCGGTTGCCATAGGTAGTCATAAAGTCCACGTTCGCCAGACCAGCGGATCAAATGGCGATATTATTTATATCGATGCTGTCGAAGCGCTGCAAGATTATCCAAAGCGCTTATTTGACAAACTCTATGAGTACGCAGACAAATATCCAGATAGAATGCTTATCGCTCAACGTGAAGCCGATACCGCAACTGGCGAGCGCGGCGACTGGATAAAGCTTACTTATAGTGAAGTGCTACAAAAGTCTCGTAGCATCGCGCAAGCTTTACTTAAATACGAGCTATCGGCAGAGCGCCCACTGATGATATTGTCCGAAAACTCAATAGAAGTGTTTTTATTGATGTTTGGCGCTATGCTTGCTGGCGTCCCTTATACTTTGATTGCTCCGGCCTATTCGTTACTGGCCAAAACCCCTGACAAACTACAATACGTCATCGATAAAGTCACTCCAGCATTGTTTTATGCAGGTGATGGCAAGGGTTTTTTGCGTCAGCTTAAAGCCTGCGAGCAACTGCACCAACCTATTATTACCACCACTGGAGAGCTTGACGGTGTGCCCTGCTTAAACTTTGACGACTTTATTGCTACTAAAGCTACCGATGAGGTTGAACATAGGCAGCAGCAAATTAGCGCCGATAGCATTGTGAAGTTTCTGTTTACCTCAGGTTCGACAGGCGATCCTAAAGTCGTACCGACTACCCACCGTATGCTTTGTAGCAACCAGCAAATGCTTAAACAAACGCTACGCTTAGATGAGAACGATCCGCCAGTGTTGGTCGATTGGTTAAGCTGGCATCATACCTTTGGTGGCAGCCATAACCTTGGCGTTGCTATATATAATGGCGGCGCGTTTTATATTGATGATGGTCGTCCTATCGCAGGTAGCTTTGATGAAACCATTCGCAATCTCAAAGAGATCTCGCCCAGTAAATACTTCAACGTACCCGTAGGATGGGCTATGCTTGCCAGCGCTCTAGAGGACGATAAAGCGCTACGTGATAACTTTTTTAAAAACGTTGATCTGTTTTTGTTTGGCGGCGCAGGATTATCGCAAGAGCTCTGGCAAAAGCTTAGCGATATCAGCTATCAGCACTGCGGCGAAAAAATTCGCATTATGGCCGGGATGGGTATGACCGAAACCGCGCCTTCTTGTACCTTTACCACAGGACCTGCGAACACCAATGCCAGTTTTGTGGGTTTTCCGGCTCCAGGGGTTGAAGTCAAGCTTGTACCCGTGCAAGACAAACTAGAATTGCGCATTCGCGGGCCCCACGTTATGGCAGGCTACTGGCGACATCATACGACTAACAGTAGTACTAGTAACAGCAGTGCTCGTGACAGCTTTGATGAAGAAGGTTTTTATTGTACAGGTGATGGGGTGTTGTTTTACGATCCTGATGATCCAGCAAAAGGTTTGGTATATGATGGCCGTATCGCCGAAGACTTCAAGCTAATGACGGGCACTTTTGTCAACGTTAGTGAATTGCGCAGCCGTATAATATTACAAGGGCTTGAGATGATTGATGACGTGGTATTAACTGGCGAGGGCAAAGATGAGATTGGCGCTTTTGTATTTATCAAAGAAAAAGCAGCTCGCCATTTGACAGGCTTGACCAACACCAGTTTAAAAGAAGTATTAGAACACGATAAAGTGCAAGCTTGGTTTAGCGACTTTATGAATAAGATTAATGACGACTACGAAGCCAGCTCAAAACGCATTGCTCGCATTTATCTAATGGAGAATCCAGCCAGTGTAGCCCTTGGTGAAAAAACCGATAAAGGCACGCTTAACCAACGTAAACTTCGCAACAGCAGAGTGGACGAACATACTGCCTTATATAGCGATGAGACAGATAAGTTGAGGTTTTTGGCGAAATAGCCTATAGTCAGCTGAAAATAAGACGGTTATATAGATTTAAGTGTGCCTTTTATATCGCATCGACTATAGGGTGCTACAAGATTTACCGCTATCAAGCCAGTAGAGCATCAAAAGGAAAGTCAATTGAAAAACCTGCAACTTGATAAACTTATGAGCGACATTCCAACCGTTAGCTATAGCGTAGGACAACTAGATAAACTGATTAATCAACAACTTAGCGAGGCGTTGTTAGAAGTGGGCGTAAGCTTGCCACAGTTTACCATGCTCTCAAACCTACATCTGCATGGCAAAATGGCCAATGCCAAACTGGCTTCACGCTCGTTTATCAGCCCCCAAGCTTCGAATCAGATCATCAAAACCATGGAGGAAAAAAGCTGGATAAGTAAATGTGATGACCCCAATCATGGACGTATCCTACTTATCAGTCTCACCAATGAGGGGCAAGCCATCTATGAGCAGTGCAAAATCAAAGCTATTGAGTTTGAACAGCAAATGCTAGATGGCTTGCCTGTTGAAAATGTACTTATGCTAAAAGCTACTATGCAAAGATTAATAGCAAACCTAAAAGAGCATAGTTAGGGTTAGGGGCCATTTAGTCATGCAAACAGCTTTTTACTCTTTTTATTAAGACGCCCTGCTATTTATACACTTATCTTATTAAGCTCTTCTTTACACTTTCTTCAGTACAGTTCATTTATCGAAAGCACGACCGATAACTCATACTTCTCTATGCTGATAACAATACTACGCACTCAGCAGCACATCGCCATGTTCGTCCCGCAAGTCTTTTTTCACCATTTTCCCAGCGCCATTGAGCAAAATATTATCGACAAAGATAACTTTATCTGGTATTTGCCAGTTGGCAATTTTACCTTGGTAAAACTCCAGCATTTGCGCCTCAGTAAGTTCGGACTCCGCCTCCTTAACCACGATGAGTACCGGACGCTCGCCCCACTGTTTATGTGTAGCCGCTATCGCTGCTGCCATTTTGACTTGCGGATGGGCGGCTGCAATATTCTCAAGCTCAACTGAAGATATCCATTCACCGCCTGATTTGATTAGATCTTTTGAGCGATCCCGAATATTCATATAGCCATCAGCATCGATAGTGGCAATATCGCCAGTATCGAACCAGCCATCTTCAGTGATAGCATCTTTGTTTTCGGTGAAGTAATCATCAATAACCCAGTGCCCGCGAATTTGTAGACGTCCTTGAGACACGCCATCCTCAGCGACACGTTCAAGCGGCTGATCAGTTTTGGTGACACGTATCTCAACCCCATAGGGCGGTCGACCTTGTAAGTTACGCAGCTCGTTGAGCTCCTCTTTGCTTAACGATTTATGCTTGGCTTTGATCTGATTCATAGTGCCAAGCGGACTGGTCTCGGTCATGCCCCAGCCATGCCGGGTGTCGCAGTCAAAATCTTCTCTAAAAGTTTTGATAATAGAAGGAGGACAAGAGGCGCCGCCGACAATATTACGGGTCATGCTAGCAAGTTTACTGCCGCTATTTTTAGCAGCGGTTAATAAGCTTTGCCAAATCGTCGGAACCCCTAAAGCGACAGTCACCTGATAATCATCAATCAATGACACTAGACTATCGCCATCAAGGTTCGGCCCCGGTAATATCAAAGAGCAACCGGTTAGGGCGGCAGCATAAGGCGTGCCCCAAGCATTGACATGGAACATCGGCACTACGGGCAACAAAACATCTTGCGCAGATAGTGCTGAGACATCAGGCATAGATAAGGCCATGGCATGTAGCAATGAGGAGCGATGAGAATATAGAACGCCTTTGGGATTACCAGTCGTGCCTGAGGTATAACACAACGAGCTGGCCGTCGTTTCATCAAGCTGCGGCCAATCAAAATCAGCCGTATGCGCGGCTAGCAAGTCATCAAAAAACAGCACGTCGGGCAATTGCTCTAGCACCTTCTCATCCCGAGCGCCTAAGCAGATAAAATGCTCAACATGGTCAATTTGATCTTTAATCGCCATGATTAGCGGTAAAAAGGTAGTATCAAAGAACAAGACGCGGTCGTCAGCGTCATTAATAATGTAGCTGAGCTGCTCAGGAAACAGCCGCGGGTTGATGGTGTGACAAATCATGCCACTACCTGAGATAGCATACCATGCCTCTAAGTGGCGACGATTGTTCCAAGCTAGTGTCGCTAAGCGCTCTGATCGCTTTAGTCCTAGCGCTTGCAAAGCATTGGCTAAGCGTTTTGAGTTATCGGAGATGGTGCACCAATCACTATGCGTCATTGACCCATCGACTTCCTTAGATAATACCGCCGTATCGCCATGATAGCGTGCGGCATGCTCGATCAAGCTACTAATCAGCAATGGCTGATGCATCATTTTCCCTAACATTTTAGACTCCCTGTCCTTATTTTAAAGATAGATTAACACCTATTTATATTATCACTTAACGTCAGTTATGCGCTACTTTTAAGGTTAACCTATCTATAATATGAATGTTCAACGCTAAATTACTCATTTTTAAACTAAGTGTATTTATACATTCCTAACCTACCTTATTCACTTTTTAATCGAAAAAAGTACCTATAAATGCAACCGTTGGGGTTAAGCATTTTTTATCGCCTTGTTTTTCATATTCTATACCAATAGGGCTGTTAGGGACGTAATCTGAATACTGTCCATTTGTTGAAATAAAATTTCTCATTTTAAAAACACGACCATTAAGATTTAGGGTTTTGGTCGCTTCATCCCATTTAACAATACCTTTTGGATAGAGTGGAAACATAGCTGTGTGATAAAAACCATTTTTACCTACTAAATAGATACAACCCTCTCTCCATGCAAAATTTCCTTCTACAACCGCTGCTGATTGAGCGGGTCTTACTGGATGAACATAGTAATAAAAAATACTGGTTTTTTGCTTAGGCAATATGGTTTCTGGAACAGTTTTGATAGCTGGCACTGGTTCGAGCGGACTAGCTACGGGGGTTGTCGTACAACCGACTACCACTAAGCTTGTTAAAATCAAGAATACTTTTTTCATCTGTACGCTCAATTTTTGACAGAAAACTCATATTTGAAAGGAAAGCTGAAAAGACGCATCTTATCTCTTTTCATTACTGTTCTTGTTCGGCAATACAGCGGACTCTTCTAAAAGTATCGGCGGCATCATTCGACCTGACATAAAATTTACTTTAACGGGATGTCCAACCAATTTATTTAATTCACTTTCAACTTTCTGACGGTACTCTTTAGAAGAAGACGGTACGTATATTGATACGCTAATAGTATTATCGGCAGGGCTATAACCTACACCTTGAGTATTAGGATAGCGCTCAAATATTTCAGGCGTTACTTTGTCTTTTAGCGCAAGTATTTGCTCTAGTGTCTTTTCACCATTTGGATGAATATCTAACGTTATCGTCTCTCCTTGCAAAACGCCTTGCTTAAACTCATAGATAAATCGGTCAGACTGTAAATTCGTGAGCGTATTTAGACCAATTCGAAACCCTTTTGGATCATCGTTAACAAAATAAGCGCTTACAACGTTGTCTTTCAATTCTTGCTCAATTGCTCTTAAAAGCCCCGAGCTATATTGTTGTATGAGTAATCTACGCTCTGCTTCTGCTATTGACACTTCAAATTCGTTGGCATAAATCTGTGCAGCACGTTTATCAACGCCTATTCTATTAGAACGAGGATTGTTTTGATAAAATTTATCGGCAGTCGCTTCTATTTTTGACCAATTAACAGAGACTGCTGCAGCGTTTACCACTGGTACACTTTGACTAGTAGAAGTAGGATTAGTCAAGGTAAAGTTTGAGCAACTTGCTAACATTATTAACGCTGTGCTTAAACCAAAAATCCTAGCTACGTTTTTATTCATTATTCTCATAAACTGTCCCACCCTCAAGCTATAGCTTATTCACTTGGCCCAAAAACAATATCGCATCAGTTTTATTGTCTTTAATCATAAATATAAAGGGATGATCGGCTTTAAAAACAACTGGCGGATTCATAGGCATAGAGGTCACCACGGCAACAATACCTGTCGCTGCCGCAGCTTCAGTGCCAGTTTCATCCACGATGACTACCGCTTTATGATAAACATCATCGATCTTTATAGGTGGTCTCTCATCAAATAAATTAAATTCAGCTTCTTCTCGAAACGCCCTTGCCATACCCATATTTGACAATAACGCTTTCATATCGTAGCCCTCTTCAAGCTTAAACTTTGGTAAATGCAGGTTTACTTCTTGCCCTACTAAGTCTGCACTCCATTGCTTGATTTTAGAGGCGTTTAAATTTTGTACCAGCTGCTGCATAGCTGCCTTATCTTTTGATTTTGGCAAGACGACCAGCATTGATAAATCATCGCCTTTATAGGGCAATTGCACGATCTGTGCTTGGTCATCTTCTGTATAGTCAAAATACGACTGTAGCTGCATCATCTCAACGTTAGCGCTTGCGCCAGTTTGATTATAAAAGGGCTGAGTACTGGTGCTTTGAACCTCAAAAGGCATTTTCCAGTCGCCCTTAAAATAGACAGCATTGGTCAATACTGTAGCGGTGTCAGGTTGAATACTATTCTTAGGAAGCAGTTCAGGGATCAACTGATTGGTATGCTGAGCGATCTTCTTATTAATGGTCTGACGTGAAGGTTCAGGATTGTTCATAAAATTAAGGTTGGTCACTTGACCGCCATAATAACGCTGTACAATATCTAAATAAGCTTGATTAGGACGCAAATCTTGGCGCAGCCACAAGTCATTAACTGTGCTTAAATCATAGTTTGAGTTAGGCTGGTTGAATTGGTTATAAAGAGCAGCGCTATTGGGATTGAGAATAGTTGGCGACGGATAATGAAAGGTTTGCCCAATTTGTGATCTGGTCTCTGCTTCCGCTGCGGCGTAAAGCATGGCCATCGCCGTAGATAAGCTATAAGGCGAGAAAAACACATTTTTATCTGACTGATTGGGCTGCTTATTTAACTGCTGATACAGATCGATAGCGAATTGGTTGTTGGCACTTACTACTTGCAAGATGCCCTCTGTTGTTGAGGCGGAGTCGTCAGCGGCAATATAATCTCTGTCAGTCTGTAGGAGCACCGCGTTCTCCACCTTGTTCGCTATAGGTTTTTGATCCACGGCTTGCATCGGTTGATTATTAACTAGACTGTTGCTACAGCCACTGATGACGAGCACACTGCCTAAAGCAAAGGCACTTATGTTGATCTTACTGGTAAGTTGTTTATACACATACTGGTTAAGATTTTTCATGGCATTGGTACTCTTAAAACTAGAATGATATTTTGATTATACACATAAAATCAAAGCCACTAACAAACAAATGCTAGTAGAATCAACGATCATATATAAAGTATTTGAATGATGAAGAAGTCTAAAATATCAAGTACGTGAGGTATTAGTGAAAAAATCTACATTGCGATGGACGGCTGTATTGGTTGCAATAATACTCGGATTGTGGCTATTGGTAGAGACTGTAAATGTGAAAGAAACCAAGTCATTTAGTAGCAGCGACGGCGATATTCTTAATACCCCTGTCGCTGATAAAATCTTTAGCTTGCTGAGTAGGCTTACTAGGCAGGACGATGAGGGAAAAGCCGTTTTTTATGAAAATATCGATATGCTTGAAAACCTTGAAGAAGCACAAACGCCAGATCTTCAGCGATAGTAGTTATCCTAACTACCCTGCCAAAGCCCCGCCACATTCATGGCACTAGCCTCAACAATCGGATAATCAGCAAAACTTAACTGATAACCGCCTAGCGCGTTAGGGCTAATCTGACATCTCGCGCCTAAAGGAAAGCTATGCTTTTGGGCGATATGTCCAAAGCTCATGCCGTTATAAATAGGCAGTCCTGTCAGCTCATGCAATTGGCGCACAACCTTGGCAACATCATAACGCGCGTCGTAACTGTCCTCCCCTTGTCCCGTTATGGAGCCAAACACGATGGCTTGCTGGTTCTTAAACACACCTGCTAAATACAGATCATAGAGCATACGCTCGATACGATAAGTCTGCTCGCCAACATCTTCTAAAAACACAATACCGCCATCGATGCGCGGTAGATAAGGACTGCCTGCCAGCGCCGATACTACGCTTAGATTACCGCCCCAAATAGTACCCGTTAAGCTTTGGTTCTCATCTTTTGCCAGAATCGCAGGCAAGCGTTTGCTGGTCAAATCTGCGCTAGTTATTTCAATAGATAAATTAGGATTGGTCAGAGCCTCTACAAACTGGCGGCAACTGACCTCATTGGGCATAGTCTTACCAAACTCGCTATAGAGCATCGGCGCGGCAAGCGAGCTCATCTGTCCTTGCGCCAACAGCGCACACTGAATCGCGGTGACATCGCTAAAACCAGTCAATATCGTACCGCGCTCAGTCATCAGACGGCCTAGTGTTTGCCAGTCAATCAAAGGCAAAATGCGCATCGCCCCATAGCCGCCGCGCACTCCCATAAGCAGCTTGGGCGTAGCGATAGCCCCTGTGGCAATATTTTGCAGGTCGCTGGCGCGCTGAATATCGGTACCAGCAAAGCGTAGATACTGGCGATCAACGATCTTAGGGTTATCGATTTTAAAACCAGCACAGGCCAAGCGCTCGAGTGCCAGCTGGTTACGAGTATCATTGCTGCCAACGTTGGAGCTGGCGAATAGACGGGTTTCGATAGTAGGCAGGATGCAGGATGAGTTGGGCGCAACTGGCGGATTATTAGCAGTTATAGTAGTTGGCAGATCGTCTTTAGTGAGTTGGTCACTATGGTTGTGATTGTCATTTTGATTCGCTATATTGACAGCCAAACTTTGTGTTGCCAGCAAACTTGCGCCCGCACCCGCTCCTAGCTGGCCTAGTCGATACAAAAATTGGCGACGACTTAGCTCAGTAGCGTCCTTATTAATATTAAATACTGTTTCCTTACTTCTCACTGCCCTTTTCTCATTATTATTCTTTTTATTACTCAATGGAGCACTGAATGTGGATATGATGGTATGCATCGTTTATTATTGCCTCTACTTTTCTGTTAACAATATCTTGATGGGACATTACTTAGGCTATTATTTACTTTAAACCGTCTATTGTAACTTATTTCAAAATGCTAACCTCTTAGATATTTTTCTTCTCATAGATAAAAACCATACAAATTACCTCATAACCTTATTTGGTAGTTACCTCTACTCTTGTTATAGTAAATAGTAATAAATTACTGATTACTCACTAACTGATTACTCATTATTAAAGGAACATAAGCATGGCTGATAAAGAAAAAGACAATCAATCCCTTTTGGATAGTATCAAGCAGATTTTGAACAAAGAGGACAAGATTAACCAGCAGCTTGAAAATGGTAAGGGTCTTGAGCGCTACTCCAAAGACTTGCTATTACTGCTAAGCTTGGTCAAAGATTATTATCAAGGTAACTACCGCGATATTCCTTATAAAACTATCTCAGCAGCGGTTGTAGGTTTGTTATACGTACTCAATCCTATCGACCTTATCCCAGACTTTATACCTTTCATTGGTCAAGTTGATGATGCGTTGGTACTAGGATTCTGCTTAAAGCTGATGGAAAAAGATTTAAGTAAATACAAAGCTTGGAAGGATGAGCATGCTAATAAAGACGAGGATGCAAAGTCTGACAGTAATACAAAATATAAAGGTAAATTGAGCACCAAAAAACAAGCCAAATCTAAAGATTAATACTATCCTAGCTTTCTTATTTATAGTGTAAATACTGTTATGGTGTAAATGCCAAGCTATAAATAGCCTTTTTGATCATACAAAACACAGTCAACGAGCTTAGCATTGACTGTGTTTTTGTGTCTGCTTGTCCTAAACTATTATTAAAATAATAATCTGCGATCAATCAGGTACTTCATAGTTTGCTTTTTCAGGATTAAGACCAAACGAGTACACGAAAGTCGCCACCAAGCTATTAACGATAATAAAGGGGAGATCAATAGTGACGTGACCTAACAAATAGCGTCCGATAAGCCATGAGATGATGAGCATAATAATAAAAAACCCAGCCAGGTATGCCAAAATAGCCGGATGCTTCAGATTATAAGGCTGCTCAGGTTTGGGCTGCTTATCAAGGACGTAAATACGCACAGCCCAGCCAGCGGCATAAGACAATCCGCCTAATAATACATAACTCAAAAAATTCATATCATTCGACTCTATACTTAACGGTTTAAACTCAAGGACTATAGCTTAAATACTGATACTTAAAGACTTTCATTGACATTATCGATGACAATATTGGCATGGGGATTGGCTAAAATGTCAGTATTTGTGTCATCACATTCAACCTGATAAATCGTATTGGC
This sequence comes from Psychrobacter sp. M4, assembly GCF_055699795.1. Lineage (NCBI taxonomy): Bacteria > Pseudomonadati > Pseudomonadota > Gammaproteobacteria > Moraxellales > Moraxellaceae > Psychrobacter > Psychrobacter sp. M4. The sequence goes on from NZ_CM146740.1 coordinate 2,324,742, forward strand.
GCCTTTATAAATATAGGACAAATACTCACTATCAAGCAGCGGATCAATATTCGCGTACACGGGTTTGACATGCGCCATAACCAGCACCCTATCGGGACGCGCGATAGCAGCATCAACGTTATCAGGATCAATAGAGAAAAACTTAGGAATATCACTGTTATCCAGTACTTCTAAAGGCTCAGCATCATCCCAGACCCGATTGGCGCTAGCAGGTTCTTTCATTTGCATAACCCACATGCCGGATTGCTCACTGACCTTAATCTGCGCCGGTTCATCATAGCTTACGGTATAGCAGCCTGCAAATACTGATAAATCTACCGTAGAAGTCGCCGCGCTCGTAACTCCATTCTCATCCACCGTGTTAGTAGTATCATTACAACCAGTTAGGAATAACAAACTACTAACTGCGATACCAGCGATAAAAGCAGTCGATTTTTTATGTATAACGTCTAAATATAAAAGCATGGATAGTGTCCTGCGTTAGTACGTTAAGGAATTCTAGTGCGTAAAACACTCATGTTATTTTAACAGAAAACCAGTAGCAGCTTTTATTTTGATTGGTGTCTTTACAGTTTTACCCTTGTTGTTTATACCTGCTTACCAATCGTTTTGTACGCCCTATTTATTAGCTACCATCTCCTATGTTGATAGTAGATTTGCTATAATCAAACGCTATTAAATGAAACACTTAACGATCATCAGCCCAATGAGTTTTTATGTCAGATACTGTTCTATTTGCTACTAGCAGCACTACCATCCGCTCCAACACTATTGACCCTATGAGCGCCAAAGCTAATACTACTGTTGCTTATACCGATGGTGCTTGCAAAGGTAATCCGGGCGCTGGCGGCTGGGGCGCGCACCTTATCTTTGAGGATGGTCACACACAAGATTTGTATGGTGGCGACAAAGAGACGACCAACAACCGTATGGAGCTGACGGGCGCTATCAAAGCGTTAGAATATAGCCCGCACGGCTCAAAGCTTGAGATCTGGACGGACTCAAGCTATGTGCAAAAAGGTATTACCGAATGGCTAAGCAATTGGAAAAAGCGTGGCTGGAAAACGGCCAGTAAAAAACCAGTTGCCAATCAAGACTTATGGCAGCAGTTAGACGCGCTTTGTCAAGGACGCGCTGTTGATTGGCACTGGGTTAAAGGTCATGCCGGGCACGCTGGTAACGAAAAAGCTGACGAGCTTGCCAATCTTGGGGTCAATGCTAGCAGCGAGCCTGCATCTGTCTATAGCTCTGAAAAAATGGCTGAGCCTCAAACTAAAAAAAAAGCGCAAATAGCCGCTGATGACTGGCTAAAAAATGATCCACTGGGTTTTGATATGCTTGATGAAAGCCTTACTGAAAACCCAATTGACGATACTTACAATGATACCTCCACCATATCAGCACCCAACGAATCAAACGTGCCCTCATCAATGAGTAGCGATACTATGAATCTGACAGCGAACCCAACAGCAGAGACTAAAACAGCAGACACAGACAACATCTCGAATGCAACATCAGAGCTGCCAAAATTCGATGGAGATACTTCACGAGCAAACCCGAACTTTGTACCCCTACTGCCAAAACCGAGCCACAAACATGAGGCCGATCGCCAGCTGATTATGGATACGGAGACTACTGGTCTTGACGCGCTTAAAGGCGATCGTATCATCGAGGTTGGTATCGTCGAGATGGTAGGGCGCAAATTTACCGGCGAAAAACTACACGTCTATATTAATCCAGAGCGCGGTATGGATGAAGAAGTCATTCGTATCCACGGTATCTCCGAGGCATTCTTACAAGATAAACCTACCTTTGATCAGGTGGCGCAGCAGCTTTATGACTTTATGGATGGGGCGGAGATTATTGCGCACAATGCCTCGTTTGATATGACCTTTTTGGATACGGAGTTTAGTAAGGTTGGCCTGACAGACTTTAGCGCGCGCGTACAAGTCACCGACTCGCTGGCTATGGCAAAACAGCAGTATCCTGGACAAAAAAACACTTTGGACGCCTTGGTGCGCCGTTTAGATGTAGGTAAGCAAGATCGAACTTTTCACGGGGCGTTGCTAGATTCTGAGATTTTAGCAGAAGTATATTTGGCTATGACTGGGGGTCAGGTCGCTTTAGCTATTGAAGAAGATGGACAAACTGATGGTGGTCCTAGCGCTCATAGCAATTTTTCTAATTTGGCATCTTTATTGCTAGAGTCAGCGGTAGATGACCGTGCTCACCAAGACTGGTTAGCAGGCTTGGCCGATGAGTATCCAAGCTTACAGTCTAATTTGTCCCATTGGTAGACGGCATCAAAAGGTATGTTTGGTTTAGGTAGAGGCAAAGCTTGTAATGACGAAGTTTATAAATAAAACTTACAACTATCGTTTTAAATACAAGATTTGGCCGCTTATTTAAACTCTTTAACAACCATTTTTCATAAATCACTAGCTGTTGATAGATTCGACTTTATCGATACTTTACGGAAAAATAACTATGAGCCAGTCTGAGCAAATAGCGTTAACCGCCCCCGCCCCTAGTGTTACCAACTTTAATTTACCCTCCCTACACTTATTGCATAATGAGATTACAATCATTCTTAAAGACGCTGAAATCCACTTAAGCGAGTTTAATGATGATAAAGAGCAAGCGCCTTTATTGCTAGACTCTATTAGCGTGCTGACTCAATTGTCTTGTGTGTTTGAGCTGATCGATTTAATAGGTGGCCAAGTATTGAGCTGCGCTATTGTACAAGGTTTACAGCGGCTCTATGATAGTGGTGATAATAATGATACTGCTTTGATTATGGACTTATCAGAGGCTATTATCACCCTTGATCGTTATGTCGAATTTGTCCTACTAACCGAAACGGTAGAGCCAAGTTTGCTGCTACCTATTATTAACAAACTATATGCCCATAGCCAGCAAGACACTATCGATACGGATTATTTTGCCAACTTTGGTAGCAGCAGTGTGGTAGTTGCCAACCCTGAGCAAAACTTTCAGGCACTTAGCGAGTTAAATCTTGATCGTGACCTGCTTATCAATGCTTATCGTAGTGGCCTTGGCGTAGTACTTGGCTATCAGAACCAAAACCACTCTTTAAGTGCTGATGCGCAGCAAAAGCTAGATGCTATGAGTGCTGCTTGTAACACCATCGCCGCTCACACCAACAGCTTGTTTTGGCAAGCAGCGATGGTTGCCGTCAGCGACATCAAAAGTATTTTGCCGCTCAATCTGAGTCAAAAGCATACACTTATCTATGTAGAGCAGCAGTTTCAAAGTTACTTGCCGGTGATGGATACCCGTTTTGCTGATTTGGTCAGCTTTGCCTGCCAGCGTGAAGGACAACAAGCTAAAGCGCTGTGCATGCAGTATGCCGCCAACCAAATAGAAACCTCACAGCGCGAACAGATGCAGCGCTTTTTGTTTGGTCCTAACCGCGCTATCACCGATACCTTAAACGACATTATTCAAAATCAAATTAGTACTATCAAAGAAAAGGTCGATAGCTATGCACGCGGCGAGGCTCTGAGCACTACTGAAGCGCAGGTGTCCTCCATAGCCGCTGATCTTACTGAGCTTGCCTCAGCGCTACAATTATTAAACTTACCAAAGGCTGCAGCCTCCCTAGAAACGGCTGCAAATGCAGTATCTAAATGGTATACTCCTAGCCCTGATGACTTTGACTCATTGTTGCTAGCGCTAATAACTGCAGAGAATGCTTCCATTGCAATGGCAAAAATGCATACGCCTGGTGCCATTCATCTGCCAGTGAATAACCACCATATATCACTGCATCAAATCAATACGGCTTATGATACCTTGATACAAGAGAGTCGTTCTGCTATATCAAGTGCTGAGCAAGCGATTAGCGACTACTTGGCAGATGAGAATCGTGAGCTACTCAATATTCAAAACATACCTGAGATGATGCGTCAGGTTGCAGGAGCGATACGTTTTTTACAGCTTCCTACTGCCGCCAGTATGCTTAGTCAATTAGCCACCCATTTGCAAGAACGTCTTAGCAACGGGGCAGACATCGAAGATCACAATCTTGCCTATATTGCTGATGTGATCATGGCAGTAGACTATCGTTTGGATGGGTTTGAATACAATCGTCCGGTAAGCAAACAATCAATCGATGTCGGTCAACATAGCTTGAGTCAATTGCTTGTAGCTTAAACAGTTTATAGCTCAAACCATATTAATGAATTAATATACAGCTGCTATCAAATAAGATCGCAGCTGTCTTGGACCGCCAATGATGAACAGCGCTTTTGTACTTGATAATGATACTATACTATGTCGCCAAACTCCGGAAGGTTGGTGGCCTATGCAGGTTGAGCTTCCAGCCGCTACGGTAGATGGTAAGGAACAAAGCATAGCTACCCCTTATCAAGTAGGCCGTGTGGAGCTATTGGCAAGCTTAGCACCGAGTAATTGGGAAGCCAAGCCAAGCTCCTCAAGCGCTTTTCAAGAGATTCCAGCAACCAGTGCCATTACCTATGATTATGCAAAAAATAATGGCATTGCTGTTCCTAAAGGACTTGAGAACGACTCTACGTTAACCTCATTGCCTGCCTCATCAAAAAGCTCTGCATCAAACCACGCTTTATTAGACAATGCTCTATCAGAAAATAACGTAGACGTTGCTTTTATCAGTTATCGGCAACTCCTTACTCAGTTGCCAGCAGCGCTTGCAAGCCAGCTTAGTCAAGCTATGCAGCTGCTGCGTTGGCAGGCGGATACCCAGTTTTGTAGCCGCTGTAGCGCCGCTGTACATGCTGCTAGATCCGGTGAGCGTGCTATGGTATGTCCCGTTTGCAGGCTACGTCAGTATCCGCGCGTACAGCCTTGTGTCATTACTGCAATTACACGTCCCAACCCGCAAACGGGTGAGATGCAAATCCTACTTGCCCATCACCACCGTTATGGTAGACCGGCCACGCAGCTACAATATGGACTAATTGCAGGTTTTGTCGAAGTAGGTGAAAGTCTAGAGCATGCTGTAGTGCGCGAAGTTGGCGAGGAAGTCGGTATTAGTCTACAAGATATCCGTTACGTCAGCAGTCAACCTTGGCCGTTTCCTTCTAATTTAATGTTAGGCTTTCGGGCGACTTACGTTAGTGGCGCGATTGTACTGCAAGAAGATGAGCTATCCCACGCTGATTTTTTTGATATCTCAAACCTGCCCAAGATACCTTTTAGAGGCAGTATCGCTTATGACTTAATTGCGCAAATTGTCCATGAGCAAGGGGTAACGCTTTAATTGCATTTAAACGCAATGATAGTTTTGGGTTTAATTAACTGACAATGACGCTTATGCTATAGTCTGCAATATGTCTACCTGCTCTTTTATTGTATATAGTCAGCTAGAAGTAAAACTGTTATATAGATTTAAACATGCTTTTTATATCTCATTGACTATACTACGATCCATCATTACCTTTTTACGCCAGATTAAAGGCCATTCATTAAATGTCCAGCACTTTACCAAAACGCCTAACGAATTTACCTATTTTGTTCGATACTTTAGCTTTGGATGCCCTTAGCGATGCTGAGCAAGCGACTATTGCGCGGGTCGATGCTTGCTTGCCGCAAACGCAGTGCGGTCTGTGCGAGCATCCTGATGGCTGCTTGCCTTACGCGGCCGCTATCGTGGTAAACGGTGAGGCTTATAACAAATGTGTTCCCGGCGGCCAACCCGTCACTGACGCGATCCAGCAACTACTGATAGACGATCAAATATTTGCAGACGATAATAAAGAATCTCTTACGGCGGCATCTTCACAGTGGCCTATAGACCCTGTCACCAAACGCCCTACCGAGGTACGTGCTATCATTCGTGAGGATGATTGTATTGGCTGTACCAAGTGCATTCCAGCCTGTCCCGTTGACGCCATTGTCGGTACGGGCAAGCACATGCATACCATTTTCACTGATCTTTGCACAGGCTGCGAGCTGTGTATTGCACCCTGCCCCGTTGATTGTATTGACCTGGTGACTATCGATCGGCAGATTACGCCCATCGAACGGCAACAAGAACAGGACGATCTACGCCTGCGTTATCACACTCATCTTAGCCGCGTAACCGAGCAGCTTACTGATAGTAGCAATAAAAAGCCCGTAGTTAGTATGGTTGAGGCAAAACTTAATAATGCCGCGACTCAAACGTTAACTATTAGCGAACGCCAAGCCAAAGATACCATCGCCGCGGCCAAACTACGCAGTAAAATCAAAAAGCTAGAAAAGCAGCTCAGCGTGCGTCCAAACGCAAGTAAACAGGCTGAGCTTGCCGGGCTACAAGCCGATCTTGCAAAGCTATAAGCTTTAAATATTACACTTGATTCCTAAAAACAATGCAATTAAAAACAACGTAATTAAAAATAATGTAAAGAGGTACGGTTATGAGCAAAACCGTCAAACATAAGACTGCCGATACTCCGCCTTCAAGGCGCATGCCCAATCGGTATGTCCGCCCCTTTTTAGAGAAGCTGGCGGCAACGATTGAAGAGCCAGTCACCGAGCTGCATTACAAAAGCAATTTTGAGCTGCTCATCGCCGTTATTTTATCAGCGCAAGCGACAGATATTAGCGTTAATATCGCTACCAAACAGCTCTATCCGGTTGCCAATACCCCTGAGGCGATATTGGCATTAGGGGAAGAAGGGTTAAAGCCTTATATCAAAAATATCGGCTTATACAATGCTAAAGCTAAAAATATCATTAAAACTTGCCATGACTTGATTGAGAAGTTCGACAGTCAAGTGCCTGATAACCGTAAAGATTTAGAGTCGCTGGCAGGCGTTGGTCGTAAGACGGCAAATGTGGTATTAAATACCGCTTTTGGTCAGCCAACTATGGCGGTAGATACGCATATCTTTCGCGTTGGCAATCGTACCGGGCTGGCAACTGGAAAAAACGTACTTATCGTTGAAGAAAAACTGGTTGAACGTATTCCCGAGGACTTGATACTAGACGCGCATCACTATCTTATCTTGCATGGGCGCTATACCTGTCAAGCGCGTACGCCTAAATGCAGGGCTTGTCCGGTTTATGAAGAATGCATGTTTAAGGATAAGGCTAAATTTTTAGAGCTTTAACCTTATCATTAGAGCTTAAGATTAAATCAAAGGATGATTTATGCAAACCATTACTGCGCTAGTATTTAAAAATTTTGAAACCTTAGATCTATTCGGTCCCGTCGAGATGTTGGGAAGCTTGCCTGAGCATTATCAAATCCAATTTGCCTCAATGGCAGGCGGTATTATTCGTAGTAAGCATGGCGTTGCTATGCAGACTATCGCCGTAGCAGAGCTTAAGCATGTAACCGATATTTTATTAATAGTCGGCGGTATGGGCACTCGGCAAGTGATTAATGATAAGCCGTTTCTACAAACCCTTACTACGTTTGCTGATCAAGCTGATTGGGTGCTAAGCGTCTGTACCGGTAGTGCGCTATTAGCAAAGGCAGGTATTTTAGATAATAGACGCGCTACTTCCAATAAGCTTTCGTGGCAATGGGTAATTGCCCAATCGGATAAAGTACACTGGGTTGAGCAAGCACGCTGGGTGGTGGACGATAAATTTTATACCTCCTCAGGCGTTAGTGCTGGTATGGATATGGCGCTGGGCTTCATTGCCGACAGACAAGGTGTTGATATCGCTCGGCAAGTTGCCAACTACACGGAGTATCGTTGGCAAGAAGATAGCGAGCTTGATGACTTCTATCAGCCTTAATAATAATGACAATAACCACACTAATAGCGACTGCTACCAAATATACTCACTAGCTTAATACTTAAACACTGCTACTAGCTGCGCCTATTAGGAAGTAGCAAACATACCCTAGAGTTTTACCCCAATTCAGGGTAAAATGTGGCCATTTTTGAGTCACTTTTACCTCTTGTTTTTATTACCATTTAATAATGACTGTACTTATCAATAACAGTCCCTGCCATTAAGCGATCCCATTATGCGTGAATACAGTTTATTTACCTCAGAATCCGTAAGCGAAGGCCATCCTGACAAAATGGCTGATCAAATCTCAGATGCGATACTTGATGCTATTTTGCGTGAAGATCTACATGCTAGGGTCGCGTGTGAGACCTTGGTCAAAACCGGTGCAGTAGTATTGGCAGGTGAAGTCACAACGACCGCCAATATTGATTTTGAACGTATCGTCCGTGATACCGTCAACGGCATAGGTTATCATCACTCAGACTTAGGGTTTGACGGTGAAACTTGTGCCGTCATCAATATGCTTGGCAAACAGTCGCCTGAGATCGCGCAAGGCGTGGATCGCATGAGTCCTGAGGAGCAAGGCGCAGGTGACCAAGGTTTGATGTTCGGCTATGCCAGTAATGAGACCGAAGTATTGATGCCGGCAGCGATCGAATACGCGCATCGTCTTATGCAGCGCCAATCTGAGCTGCGACGAGCTGGTGAGCTACCTTGGCTGCGTCCTGATGCCAAAGCGCAAATCACTCTCAGATACGATGGCAGTCATCCGACAGCGATTGATGCTGTCGTACTCTCCACTCAGCACGACCCGAGTATCTCACAAACCGATCTACAAGAAGCGGTGATGGAGAACATCATCAAACAAGTCCTGCCAGCCGAGCTACTACACGCTGGCACACGCTATCATATTAACCCAACGGGTAAGTTTGTGATCGGTGGTCCTGTTGGTGATGCAGGCCTTACGGGACGTAAAATTATCGTCGATACCTATGGCGGCATGGCGCGGCATGGCGGCGGCGCTTTTAGTGGTAAAGATCCCTCAAAGGTTGATCGTAGCGCCGCTTATGCCGTGCGTTATGTCGCCAAAAATATTGTCGCCGCAGGACTTGCTGATCGCTGCGAGGTGCAAATCAGCTATGCTATTGGGGTTGCTGAACCAACCTCAATCTCAGTCAATACCTTTGGTACCAGTAAAATCAGTAATGAGAAAATTATTCAACTGATTCGCACCCATTTTGATCTACGTCCTTATGGCATTACTCGTATGCTCAATCTTTTACAGCCTATGTATCAGCAAACGGCTACCTTTGGGCATTTTGGTCGCCCAGGCTCTGAGACCGCCTTTACTTGGGAAAAGACGGACAAAGCTGAGATACTAAAAGCCGATGCGGGACTATAATTCATTTATAAATTTTAGATGTTATAAGTCTTAAATGATTTTTATCTTTTAAAATTATAGTTAGATCAATAATAGTTAGGTCAATATAAGAAGGATACAGCGAGACTGGGATGAGTTTTGCGCAGCCTCTGTCTGCGTAGGCACAGCACGCAAGGAAAATTTGTCCCAGTCTCGCGTTATAACCTAGCGTATCCATTTAATTTAGTATCAACTAGATTAATAAACAACAGCCAGTTTTAATAAAAAACCAAACTTCATAACAGCAATTTGCTCACTAAGAAGTTTGGTTTTTTTGTGGCTAAATTTTAAGTTACACTTTTAATATGACGCTTTAGCGCTTTAAACGTTATCATCAAACGTTATTGGCACCTGACTATATCGATCGCCTCATACTACATAATTATCATCTTTAATAGGAGTTATCCATGTCGCAAGACGATACGCAGAACAACAATGTAAACACCAATGAGAACCCTGAAACACCGCTTGAGATTACCCCTGAGATGCAAGCGTTTTATCAGCGTGCTGACGCTATTATTAGTGTCGCTAATAGCCAGTTGGGGCCTGATGCGCACTCGGGCCAAGTGGGCGCTTCTCTTCTTTATGCCGCTGCCCGTTATAGTGCTTCGGTGGCCTCAATTGGTTTTGTAAAGGGTGATGATTTTGCTAAGGAAAAAGAAGATATTATCGAGTTTTATACCAAACAGTATCGTCAAATGCTCAGCGATAACCTAACTGATTACGCGCAAAATTTTGATAAGTATGTTCAAATTAACAAGGAAGATAATCCAAATAATTAAGTAAATGTTTTAGGACTCAAGGATTTTTATTTTCTAGTCTTCCAAAACAAAACCCCAGCTTGTAATTAGCTGGGGTTTTACTTATATAAGAATGGTAATTAGTTCGCTATTTCTACTATTTACTCGCTTTACTCGCTCGGTTTTACCACAACTTTAGGCGGACCCTTTAGTAGCTCTTCATCACGGAACTCATTCGCAGAGTTATGAGCTGCGGATTCTTCAGTGATAAACCACTGCTGCTGACGGTATAAAATCAGGCTGTCTCGGCTCAAACCGCGCAGTAATGAATACATCATCACTAATATCACAACGGCGAAAGGCAGCCCTGATACAATAGATGCGGCCTGCAAAGCGGTCAAACCACCCGCCGCTAGTAGCACAGCTGCGATCACGCCCTCAGTACCGGCCCAAAACAGGCGCTGAATCTTTGGTGGATCTGTGTCACCACCTGAGGTCAGCATATCGATAACAAAACTGGCTGAATCCGATGAGGTGACAAACCATAGTACAATCATCGTCACAATCAGCAAGTTAAATACCGTCGTCAGTGGGTAAGATTCCATCAATTTAAAGATAGCACTACCGGTATCGGCTCTGACCGCTTCCACCAACCCGGGGCTAACCACATTAGGATCCATGGCGGCCATTAACTCCATATGCACAGCTGAACCACCAAAGGCGGTGAACCATAAGAACAAAATGGCTACTGGGATGAGTAATACCCCTAAAGTGAACTCGCGAATGGTACGACCACGCGAGATACGCGCGACAAACACCCCAACGAATGGTGACCAGCTAATCCACCACGCCCAGTAAAATATCGTCCATGAGGCTTGCCAGTTTTGTTCACCTTCATAGGATTCGGTCCAAAAGCCTAATGGCACGACTTGATGGATATAATTACCAATGTTTTCGATAAAGCTGTTAAAAATAAACTGCGTGGGACCTAGGATAATCACAAAGCTTAATAGGATAATGGTCAAAAAGATATTAATATCGCTTAAACGCTTAATACCCTTATCAAGACCTAAGAACAGGGACATACCCGCCAATACCGTAATAATAGCAATCAAAATAATTTGCACACTAATATTGTTGGGAATACCAAATAAAGTGTCAAGGCCTGAATTAATCTGTAGTACGCCAAGTCCTAAAGTGGTTACCACCCCAAACATGGTACCGAATACCGCAAGCGTATCAACCGTATGCCCCCAGCCCCCGTAGATTTTCTTACCCAATATAGGATACAGCGTCGAGCGAATAGCTAACGGCAGACCACGTCGATAGTGAAAGTAAGCCAAAGCTAAAGCGACCATGCCATATAGCGCCCACACATGGATACCATAATGCAAAAAGGAGATATTCATCGCAAGCTTAGCCGAAGCTACGGTCTCCCCCTCTCCAAGCGGCGGCGCCATATAATGATAAAGCGGCTCAGCGGTACCCCAGTAAAGTAGTCCGATACCGATACCCGCTGAAAACAGCATCCCGATCCAAGACAGGAGCTTGTACTCAGGTTTCTCAGTTTGATGGCCAAGCCTGATATCACCGTATCGGCTGAATATCATATAGATACTCATAAGTAATGTGGTATTAATTACCGCTATAAAAAACCAACCAAAACGCAAAGATACAAACTCTTTGGCTTGGTTAAATACAATCTCTGCTTGCTTATTGAACAACGCACCAAAGATAATAAAAACAGTAATCAAAATCACTGAGGTCAAAAATACCGGTTTACTTACGCGCGGAAAAGGCCCCACTCTGCCAACTTTGACATGATCCATAGACTTTCCTAGAAATAAAAATTCGTTACGATATCAAGATACCAACTCATTATCAAATGTAATATTAAGATAATTAATCTAAAGATATAAAACTGCTTTAGAAGCTTATATCATTGTCTATTGACAATGTTTCGCTTACGTTGTATTTAGCTCAACCGCTACCTTGGCTTTTTTCAGTGTTTAGATTTATAATATGCAGCTGTGGTACTAATCTTAGTAAATAACTCTTAAAGAAAAACCCCAACCTAGAAATAGATTGAGGCTATAGCTGCAAAAGTTATTAAAATTATTAAACACTAAAATCAATAAAAGTAGCTGCAGTTTAAAAGACAGTTTAATGCTGTCAGTTAATCACCTTTGGCAACCTTAGGTGGACCCTTTAGCAACCCTTCATCAGCAAACTCATTCGCCGTATTATGTTCTACAGACTCTGCTGTGATAAATTTCTGTTCTGCTCGGTACAGTATCAATCTATCGCGGTCAAGCCCTCGTATCAGTGCATAAAGCATGATAAACATGACGATAGCAAAAGGAAATCCTGCCACGATAGCAGCAGCCTGCAAAGCGCCAAGACCACCTGCCGCTAGCAAAATAGCAGCCACACAACCTTGGGTAATAGCCCAAAATAAGCGCTGAATTTTAGGAGGATTAGTCTCGCCGCCCGAGGTGAGCATATCAATAACGAAACTAGCAGAGTCTGATGAGGTGACAAACCATAAAACAATCATAATCACGATAAGCATGGTGGTAGCTTGTGTGAAAGGATAAAACTCCATAAGTTTAAAAATAGCACTACCATAGTCGTTTTGTACCACTTCAATAAAGCCAGGATTACCCATCAATTCCATATCTACGGCTACCCCACCAAAGGTTGTAAACCAGAAGAATAGAATAATCATAGGTATAAATAATACCCCCAACAAGAACTCACGAATAGTACGACCACGAGAAATACGGGCGATAAATACCCCAACGAATGGTGACCAACTGATCCACCACGCCCAGTAAAATATTGTCCACGAAGACTGCCAATCCGTTTTACTGTAAGCTTCGTTCCAAAACCCAAGTTGCACCATGTTTTGTAGGTAGTTACCAGTGTTTTCGACTAAACTGTCCATGATGTACTGCGTAGGACCAAGAATGAACGCAAATCCTAACAAGACAAAGGTCAATACAATGTTGGTGTCGCTTAAACGTTTGATACCTTTATCCAAACCCATGAGCAAGGAGCCACAAGCTAGCATAGTAATAAAGGCGATCAAAATAACTTGCATGGTTATGGTATTAGGTAGACCAAACAGACCTTCTAGGCCAGAGTTAATCTGTAATACCCCAAAGCCAAGCGTCGTTACTACCCCAAACATCGTACCGAATACGGCCAAGGTATCAACGGCATGTCCCCAATTTCCATAGATTTTTTGACCCAGTATCGGGTATAAACTGGAACGAATAGATAAAGGAAGACCACGGCGAAAATGAAAATAAGCCAGCGATAAGGCCACGATGGCATAGATAGCCCAAGCATGTATACCATAATGTAAAAAGGAGATGTTCATCGCTTGTTTAGCAGCTTCTACGGTTTCAGCTTCACCAAGTGGCGGTGCCATAAAATGATAAACCGGTTCGGCGGTACCCCAGTACATGATACCAATACCAATACCTGCTGAAAACAGCATCCCAATCCAAGAAGGGAGACTATACTGCGGCGTCTCGGTCTGATGACCTAGCCTGATATCCCCATACCTACTAAAGATTAGATACAAGCACATAAACACAGCGACATTCACCAAAATAATAAACAGCCAACCAAAACGTTGGGTGATAAAACCTTGTAGACTCGTAAATACAGTGTCGGCTAAGTCTTGAAATAAAGCACCAAAAATAATAAAGCCAAGAATAAGAACAGCTGAGGCAATAAAAACGGGCTTATTTACTCTTGGAAAAGGCCCTAAGCGGCCAATTTTGAGTTCACTCATTATGTTTTCCAGAATTTAGAAGGAAGTTACAATAACAAAAGATTACTAAGTTATCAATTTAATGTCATTTTTTAACATCATTAGTGTTCTTAAAAATTTGTAATTAAAGATATAAATTTGCGTCATTAAAAAGCCCAACTTGTATGAAATTGGGCTAACGATACAAGCTTAAATATTTAATCGCCTTTAACAATCTTAGGTGGTCCTTTGAGCAGATGCTCATCGACGAACTCATCAGCTGAGTTATGATCGGCAGACTCATCAGTAATAAAGCGCTGCCGGGCTCGGTATAGAATCAAACGATCTCGGCCCAAACCGCGCAGTAACGCATACATCATCACAAATATGACAAAAGCAAACGGCAGTCCTGCTACGATAGCAGCGGCTTGCAATGCACCCAGACCACCTGCTGCTAACAGTATCGCTGCAATTAAGCCTTGCATCAGCGCCCAAAATAAACGCTGGATCTTGGGCGGATTGGTATCACCGCCAGCGGTTAGCATATCGATGACAAAGCTTGCTGAGTCTGAGGACGTCACAAACCATAATACAATCATAATCACAATTAAAAAGGTAATCGGCTTGGTCAGTGGATAGTACTCGACCAGTTGGAAAATTGCGCTACCTATATCTGCTTGTACCGCTTCTACTAACCCTGGGCTTATCATCTCTGGATTTGCATTAGCAAGTAGCTCCATATGAATACCGACGCCGCCAAAGGTAGTAAACCAGAAGAACAAAATCGTCATAGGAATCAGTAGTACACCCAGCACAAACTCGCGAATGGTACGGCCACGAGAGATACGGGCAATAAATACCCCTACAAATGGCGACCAACTGACCCACCAAGCCCAATAAAATATGGTCCAAGCACTTTGCCAATCAGTGCTGCTATAAGCTTCACCCCAAGTAGACAAAGGCACAATCGCGGTAATATAGTTACCAATGTTTTCGATGAAACTATCAAATATAAATAGCGTTGGGCCTAAAATCACCATAAAGGCCAGCAGCACACCGGTGAAGCCCATATTGATATCGCTTAAACGCTTGATACCTTTATCAAGACCTAGCATCAACGAACCACAAGCTAGCGCTGTCACAAAAGCAATAGTAATGAACTGCACTATGATATTATTTGGTATGCCAAATAAGTTCTCAAGACCTGAGTTAATTTGCATAACTCCCAAGCCCAGAGACGTCACCACACCAAACATGGTACCAAAAACGGCTAGGATATCGACCGTATGACCCCAATTCCCATAAATGCGTTGACCCAGTATGGGATATAGTGTTGAGCGAATCGAGAGAGGCAGACCACGACGAAAATGAAAATAGGCTAGCGCTAAAGCCACGATGGTATAAATCGCCCAGGCGTGTAATCCCCAGTGCAAAAATGAGAGATTCATCGCCTGTTTAGCGGCGTCCAACGTTTCAGCTTCACCAAGTGGCGGTGCCATATAATGGTATAGGGGCTCTGCTGTGCCCCAGTATACCAGTCCAATACCGATACCTGCTGAAAACAGCATCCCGATCCATGAAAATAAAGTATATTGCGGTCGTTCAGTTTGATTGCCCAAACGAATATCGCCGTAGCGACTCGCTGCTAGATAAATACAAAATATGAGCGCTATATTGACTAGAATGATAAACAACCAGCCAAATTTATCAGTAATAAAGCTCTGCAAAAAGCTAAAAAGCGCTGCTGCGGCTTCGGTGAAAAATACCCCAAAGAGAATAAAGCCGACGATTAAAACACCTGAGGTAATAAAAACGGGTTTATTTACCCTAGGAAAAGGGCCTAATCTTTCAACCTTTACATGATTCATTTATCTAGTAGCCTCGTTTTTTCAGAGGTCGTACCTTAACAAATTAACCATTAATTATCAATTAATTACAATATTAAACCCACTAGACACACCTTCTCTACTCTCACGATTTTTGTTATTAAATACATAGTCATAAATCTTTATATAGGCTCAACTATTGATACCAAAAATAGAAATAGACTGTTTGCCATACTTACTCAGGCAGTAGTTTGAGTAATTTGGCATTAGTCTCATCCTCTAATAGCCATACTGATCCGTTCTGCACCAGCACACTACGAATACGCGCGCCCATATCATAACGGTAGCGCTCAGCGGCTTCATTGTTGTCGTCTATGTCTACTACAATTAATGCTTTCGATGATAGTCCACTAATTAACGCATCTCCTTGCCACGCTGGAAAGTCATTATGACTACCACGTTCATATATACTCATTGATGATGGAGATATGACGGGTGTCCAGCTGACTTTGGGCGCGGTAAAATCAGGCCGCGTATCATGATCAGGAATATCTGTACCTGAATAATTACGGCCGTTGGACACTATAGGCCAGCCATAATTGTTACCTTGTTCAATTAGATTAAACTCATCGCCGCCTTTTGGTCCCATTTCGTGCGCCCATAATTTGCCGGTGTCATCAAATACCATACCGAGCACATTACGATGCCCTATCGTCCAAAACTGCGAGGCGATATCACTTGTGCTATTTTCATCTGCAAACGGATTATTATCTGGTATCGAACCATCAGGGTTGAGGCGAATAATTTTACCCAAATTGACACTCATATCTTGTGCTGGGTCTTTTTGCTGCCGATCTCCTGAGCTAATATAAAGATGGCGTCCATCGGGTGAGAACAATAAACGATGACTATAATGACCTTGGCCGCTAACCTTTTGGTTTTGCTGCCAGATTGGAGTGACTGCCTGCAAGTTTGGTTGGTCTGTATCTAATCCTGCAAGTGTGGCTTTGATGACTTTGGCACCAAATTTATTGTTATCAGCGCCCATGCCTTCCTCGACATAGCTAATATAGACAGCATTAGTAGTTGTAAAATCCGGCGCTAAAACAACATCTCCTAATCCGCCCTGTCCACCGTAAGCCACTTTAGGTACGCCGCTTACCTGGGTTTTGGTTCCGGTCTCGGTATTAACGACAAACAATTCGCCTGTTTTTTGGGTGACGAGTAGTTTAAGCGCTTCATTGTCACTCTTAGGTAATGCCGTCATCGCCCACGGCTCATCAAAAGTGGCAACCGTTTCAGTGGTAAAAGTAGGTTTTTCGGTACTTGCTTGTATTTGACTAGAGCTGCTTGCAGAATTGTTGGTACTCTTAAGAGGCGTGTCAGAAGCTCTAGTCATTGTTGGATTAGAGCAAGCCGAGACGCCAAAAAGTAAGGCTGCTATTGCTAAAGGTGCACTGATATATTTGCTAGTTGTTTTCATAATAATCATCCTTGTTCGCTAGTATACCCATTCTCAACACACCAGAGTGTAAATGCCATTTTTGTTAAAGATGCATAATTAAGAATTAGGCTCTCATTAATATAGCAAGACAAACTACTGCTGCGGTACAAATTTTGTACTTTGCAACGAAAAAACCCCTTACTTGCTAGTGCAAATAAGGGGTTGGTTTTAATTAAGCATAAATTAAACTATTATAAAGCGCTTAATATTAACTCATTCTAAGCTTATCAAAGACAAGCTTGTCATCTTGACCCAAATCAACTTTAATAATATCTCCTGCGACAAAGTCGCCTGCCAGTAGCTTCAATGAGAGCGGGTTTTCGATCTCTTGCTGGATTGCACGCTTTAAAGGACGCGCGCCATATACTGGGTCATAACCGACTGCCACTAGTTGACTCATAGCTTCATCAGACATAACGATATCCAATTCACGATCTTGTAAACGTTGACGCAGGCGCTCTAGCTGAATATCAGCAATACCTGCCATTTGCTCTTGTCCAAGGGCATGGAATACTACGATCTCATCAATCCGGTTGATAAACTCAGGACGGAAATGCTCACCGACTGAATCCATGACTGCCGCTTTGATATCTTGATAGTCATCACCGACCATCTCTTGGATTTTGTGCGAACCCAAGTTACTGGTCATGACAATGACCGTGTTCTTAAAATCGACAACGCGGCCTTGCGAGTCTGTCAAACGTCCATCATCCAGTACTTGTAGTAAAATATTGAACACATCAGGATGCGCTTTTTCAACCTCATCAAACAGTATCACACTATAAGGCTTACGACGTACCGCTTCGGTCAAGGTACCACCCTCCTCATAACCGACGTAACCTGGAGGCGCACCGACTAGACGACTAACACTGTGTTTCTCCATGTATTCACTCATGTCGATACGCACAATCGCATCTTCACTATCAAACAAAAAGTTAGCCAGTGATTTGGTCAATTCGGTCTTACCCACACCCGTTGGCCCTAAGAATAAGAACGAGCCAGAAGGACGATTGGGATCAGATAATCCTGCGCGGCTACGGCGTACGGCATTGGCAACAGCTTCAACGGCTTCGTCTTGACCGATGACGCGCTCATGAAGCTTATCTTCCATAGCGAGCATTTTATCGCGCTCACCTTGTAGCATCTTGCTGACCGGAATACCGGTAGCCGCCGCTACCACTTCGGCGATCTCATTATCCGTAACTTTATTACGTAGTAGTTTAACCCCCGCAGGCTCGCCTGACTGCTCTTTTTGCTCAGCCAAATCCGACTCATTGATACGGCGCTCCAGCTGCGGAATAGTCTCATATTGCAGCTTACTCATCGTCTCATAATCGCCCTCACGGCTAGCTTTGTCATAAGCGATACGGGCTTTATCCAGCTCATCTTTTAGCTGCTGACTGCCTTTTACCAATGCTTTTTCAGCTTGCCAAACCTCGTTGAGATCGGCATATTCTTTTTCTAGCTCCTCAATTTGACTATCCAATACTTTGCGCTCAGCTTTAGCGCCAGCGTCCTCTTCGTTTTTGAGCACTTCGCGCTGCATCTTTAGCTGAATCAGACGGCTATCGAGCTTACCCAATGCTTCAGGTTTGCTATCCATCTCCATACGCAAACGGCTGGCGGCTTCATCAACCAAATCAATAGCTTTGTCCGGCAGTTTGCGATCAGTAATATAACGATGACTCATACGCGCCGCTGCAATAATAGCGCTGTCTTGAATATCGACCCCATGATGCAGCTCATAACGCTCTTTGAGACCACGCAGAATCGCAATGGTGTCTTCAACGGTTGGCTCATCGACCAATACTTTTTGGAAGCGGCGCTCAAGAGCTGCGTCCTTTTCGATATATTGACGATATTCATCCAAGGTTGTTGCGCCAACGCAGTGTAGCTCACCGCGAGCCAGCGCCGGTTTTAGCATATTGCCAGCATCCATCGCGCCCTCAGACTTACCTGCGCCGACCATGGTATGCAGCTCATCAATAAATAAGATGACGTTACCCTCTTGTTTGGCAAGATCACTTAATACGCCTTTGAGACGCTCTTCAAACTCACCGCGAAATTTTGCGCCAGCGATTAGTGCGCCCAAATCCAGTGACAGCACTTCTTTACGGCGCAGACCTTCTGGTACATCACCATTAATGATCTTTTGTGCCAAGCCTTCAACGATCGCCGTTTTACCGACCCCTGGTTCACCGATGAGCACAGGATTGTTTTTAGTACGACGCGACAGTACCTGAATGGTACGGCGTATCTCTTCATCACGGCCAATAACCGGATCAAGCTTACCAAGCTCCGCTTGCTCGGTTAAATTTATAGTGTATTTGTTTAAAGCGTCACGTTGGTCTTCAGCGTTTTGATTATCGACGGTTTGATCGCCGCGTAGCTTTTCAATGACTGCTTTTAACTTATCAGCGGTCACGCCAGCACTTTCGAATATCTTTTTAGTCTCGCCTTGCTCTGCCAGCGCTAATATCACCCATTCGGTCGCTATAAAATCATCACCCTCTTTTTGGGCTTGTCGATCAGCAAGATTCAGTATCTTTACTGAATCAGGGTTTAGGTTGACCTCTCCCGTTGGATTGCTAATCGTCGCTTGGTTATCGAGTGCTTTTGCCACGCCGTTCTTAAGCGCAGGAATGGATGCTCCTGCTTGCTGACAAATCGATAGATTAGACTCATCTTGCAACAAAACGGCAAGTAAATGAACAGGGGCAATGCCCGTATTATCACGCCCTAGCGCAAGGCTTTGCGCCTCTTGAATAGCTGATTGCAGCTTTTGAGTAAATTTCTCAAACCTCATATTTTTATCCTTTTATAATTAGTATTTTTGGCAAGCCTCTTGTTATAACAAAATTATAGAGTATCGCCTTAATTTGACTGCTATCTATATATGGTATGTTAAGTTGTATTTCAACTCATGAATAGCTCATGTCAATGGCAGTTAGTGACTTTCTGGTAGCTATAGAAAACACTATAGCAGGCTGCGCCAACATTTAAAAAACTTAAGAAAAAAGACAATAAATAAATGGCAAAAAAAAAGCGTTTACACACCACTTAGGCATGCAAACGCTTTTTAATTAGAGACTTATACTCCTGCTCAGTAACTAGTATTAGTTACTAATACTAGTTACTAGCCTATATCAGGCATGACCTCTTTTAGTTTATTTTCAAAATTATCTTGTATAAACTTGGCATACTCTATGCTGATATGCTCAGCATCTCGGTACATAATTCTTCCAGAAAAAGTAGTAGGACAAACATCTGCAGTACAGAACATATCCGACATATCAATTCCAGTAATAATATCTTGGTAGGCGGCAGAAGGATCAGTCGGCTGCAAGATATTCGCTCGATCTACCATACAAGCATTTTCATCTGCCGAATTTCTATTTCTATGTAGACAATCTGGTACGTCAAATGCAAAACGTGGATTGTCTCTGATACCGATAACCTTAATACCGTTATCAGCAAGTACGCGCCAGCTATCCACATAGGTTTCAGGGATAAACTCACCTTTGTCGACATCGGCTCTGGTAGAGTTGGTAATAACGGCATCAGGATTGATAGCTACAATCTTCTCAAGTGCGCTTTTGTTCCATTCGTGACAAGATTCATTCGAATCTTCTACTACTCCCAAAGGACAAGCAGCTTTGGTCATGTTGATAATTTTAAAATGGTTCTCTTTGCCTATAGCGTCTAGCGCGGTAATCCACTGTACCGCGTGGGAACCCCCTGCCAATATAATCGTTTTCTCAGCATCTACATCACCAAAGTCGCAAGTGGTGACCTCTGGATCATCCATAGATTGGTTACACCCATCGGCATAAGCAGCAGGAACTCTCTTTTTGATAGTAAGCAGACGATCGCGATTTGGTTTAAAAGCTCGATCCTCGATATAAATACGGTCTCCTGAGAACGTTTCAATAGACTTGTTATTCAACGTAGTCAAGGTGTTTTCGGTAGTGGAGACCACTTCCTGTCGAAAGGCAAAAGCAGCTACAACGACGGGTAAGAAAAATAATATCCCGATAGAGAAATTAACCAATACCTTCTCTCTTGGTATTTTTCTAAGAGGAAACTCGACTTTTTTACTAGTGAAGTAAGCTAAGATGGTAGCGAGAACCATGATGGTTAAACCTTGAAGCAAGCTGACCGACTCAATTCCAAAGTACTCTTTAAAAAACACCAGTATCGGCCAATGCCACAGGTAGATCGTAAAAGATATCCCGCCCAAAAACACCAAATACCTATGGGATAATAGCTTATTCACCACGCCTTTACTGCCAATACCGGACATGATAATAGCGACCGCACCTAATACCGGAATCAAAGAGACAGGCCCTGAAAAGTTAGCGCCTCTAGGTATAAAGATAGCGCCGCCAATGATCAGGGCAATCCCTAATATCCCTAAAAGCTGTCTATACTTAATCCTTTGCATATTGGCTATCAATAGATATGAGAGTGACCCAAAGAAAAACTCCCAAACTCTTGACAACGGATTAAAATAACTCATCGCCGGGTTACTTCTCACCAATAGCGTAGCATAAATAAAAGACGCCACTATAATAAAACCTACCCCTAAAAAAAGAGGCATAGAGTTCTGAGTTTTCTTGGTCAAATAAGCCAAAGGAATAAGTACTAGCGGAAAAATCACATAAAATTGCATTTGAATAGACAGTGCCCAGAACTGTTGGACGGGACTGTCAGGCTGACCAGTAGCTAGATAATCAACAGCAAGTCTGATCAGCTGAATATTCTCTAAATGAACAGCACTGGCAATAATCTCATGTAATACACTATATATGAGCACAGGAGAGGTAATAAAGTAACTAGCAACTAGCGTGGCACCTAGTACGATATAAGCTGATGGTGATACTCTTTTTACCACCCCGCTCCAAAACGGAAACGGACTAACGGTACCGTTTAAAAAATATCCTTTTAGGACAATAGATGCCATCAAAAACCCAGAGATAACAAAGAAAACATCAACCCCACCTGATACCTTGTTGAACCAGATGTGGAATACCATAATAATGATAGCACCTACAGCTCTTAGCCCTTGAATATCATTTCTGTATTCATGATAAGTATATTTGTCAAACACAGGATGCCCTTACTATAAATGTAAATAGATTTATTATTATTAATAAACAAAAGTAAATTTTCTTTATAGAAAAATTGATATTTATTTTATTTTTTTTACAAACACAATTTTGCTATTGACTTCGCTGGCTCAGAACCACATGGATCATTAGTAAAGTTTTACTAATTAATCAATAAAACATTGAAGCTGTCGTTTTGATTAAGCGGTTGAGTCCAATAATATGTCTAAGCTATTTATTACCAATAAATGAAGACATTATTAACTGAGTTATCACCTAAACCGACCATGGGAGTTTGAATATACGACCCATTAACAGTAATTAAATAACTGGCTATAAAGCTTAATACTAGATTTACTTTGTTTATCGAAAAGCGAAAGTGACTTATTTTTACAGGCTATTGTATGGGTATTAACCAGAACAATAACGCCAAATTTGACGACTGCAAACAGCCAGTAAGAAACCAACCGGTAGGATTTTTTGTCAGAACTCTTGTTGGAAAGTGACATAAGCTTTGACCTTTTTGACTTACCGTTAAGTAACATCTTCGCAATATGTCAAAGCATTATATCAACTTTTGTGTAAGGTGTGTGATTAAATATGCATAAAAATGAATATATTTATATCATACGAATAGCGCCATCTAAACGAATAACTTCACCGTTTAGATAGGCGTTGTTGATGATGTGCGTTACTAGACTGGCAAACTCGCTAGGAGCGCCTAAACGCTTGGGATAAGGCACGGCTGTTTCTAACTCCTCACGTGCTTTTTCAGGGATGCTTTGCATTATAGGGGTGGCAAAAACCCCTGGGGCGATAGTCATAACGCGAATACCATGACGAGCCAATTCACGCGCTAATGGCAGAGTGAGACCAACTACGCCAGCTTTTGAAGAGGCATAACTACCTTGCCCGACTTGGCCATCAAAAGCGGCGATGGATGCAATATTGATAATGACGCCTTGGTCTGTGTTTTTCTCAGTATTGCCTTTATCATCAGCGGTAGCTGTAACACGGCGAGCAATACTAGCCGCGACTAAACGTGCCACGTTGAACGAACCCACCAGATTGATATTGACCCCGCGACTAAATTCACTAAGATCGGCCGGATTATTGTCACGATCTAATAACTTTTGTACTATCACAATGCCTGCACAGTTTATTGATCCTTGTAGACCGCCAAAGGTTTGTTCGGCTAAATCAACAGCTGCTTGTACCTCCTCACCGCTAGTAACATCGCAGCGAATAAAGCGAGCCTTATCGCCAAGCTCCTCTGCCAAATCTTGACCTGTCGACTTATTGAGATCAGCGACAACGACATTACCGCCTTGATTGACAATAGCGCGAACCACTGATTCGCCTAAACCTGATGCACCGCCCGTTACCAAAAAACTATTATTGCCAATATCCATTTTTACTCCTTTTCTATTTAGTGTTAGAACTTTTTAATCAGCGGATAAGCTACGTAATAAAAAGCGCTGAATCTTGCCGCTTGGTGTTTTGGGTAGCGCATCTATAAACTCAACCTCACGCGGATAAGCATGCGCCGATAAACGCTTGCGAACCAAATCTTTGATTTGCTGGGCGATCTCATCACTAGCGTCAACACCCTCTTTGAGCACCACATAGGACTTGATATTGTGCCCGCGCACCTCATCAGGCACACCAATAGCAGCAGATTCTGCAACTGCTTCATGCTCAAGCACTGTATTCTCTACATCAGTAGGTCCTACGCGGTAGCCTGCAGTAGTAATAATGTCATCATCGCGCCCTGAAAACCAATAAGTACCATCACTATGGCGTTCAACCACATCACCAGTTAGATAATAATCATCCACAAAGGCTTGCTTCTCGTTCCAGCTATAACCACGGAAATAAAACGCTGGTGATTGACTGACCACCACTGCCAGCTGACCCTGCTCACCATCAGGCAAGACTTGCATATTATCGTCTAGTACCACCAAAGTATGACCAGGCAGTGCCATACCCATCGAACCTACTGGACGTTTATGTTCTAGGGCGTGATGCTCACAGCAGGTCATACCCGTCTCGGTTTGCCCATATTGATCACAAACTTTGCAGCCTAAATAATTCTCAATCCAGCTGACCACTTCGGTATTCAGAGTCTCGCCCGCTGAATTGACCACACGTAGCACTAGACCATGCCCGGTATTGTCAGTGCTGTCAGCTGAATCGCCGAATACGCCGCTGGATTTCATCATTCGATAAGCTGTTGGCGATGAGGCCAAGTTAGTAATATTATGGCGTTTGATAAAGTCACGCGTATTATTCGCATCAAAGGCAGCTTCGTTAAAATAAGTAGTGTTACCCATTAATAAAGGCCCAGTGATAGCATAATAAAGCCCATATGCCCAGCCGGGATCTGCCATGTTCCAATAGTTATCAGATGCACGCAGATCCATGGCGTAGCGCATATATAAGTAAAATGCTGGCAATGCTGCTAAAGGCACACTGACGCCTTTGGCCTTACCAACCGTACCTGAGGTGAACATCTGTAAAAATGGCGCATCAGTATCGAGCAATACCGGCTCAAAGGTTTGGTTTTGTTTAACAACCATTTCGTTGTAATGATCATCATCCCAAGCTTGGTTATCAGATTGATTGCCAACCATGACCATTTTAGTTTGCTGCGCTAAATCTTCAAATTTGTTGCGATTCTCGCTGTTGGTGAAGACTACTTTAGTATTGGCCTTATCCATCCGGTATTTGATAGAATCATAACCAAAAGCGGTAAATAGAGGCTGATAGACAGCGCCTAGTCGCCATGTTGCTAATACAATAACCAATAATTCAGGGGTACGCGGTAGCATAGTGGCGACTTGATCACCCACCTTGACCCCATAAGATTGTAATAAATTGGCGACTTGCGCACTGGCAACATCTAATTCACTAAAACTCATACGAGTAATTATGCCCGCGGTATCTTCATGAACCAAAGCCGTTTTATCCGCCAGACCATCACGAACGTGACGTCCACAGCAAGCCAGATAAGCATTAAGCCTATCATCTAGATGATCGCCAAAGATTTCTTTTAACAACGATGCCATATCAAAGTTGTCATAGTAATCGCTATAGCTTTTTAAAGAATGGGTATTATTTAATGGTGAAGTGGTCATGAGCTAATCCTTTAGCAAAAGTTGAGATAAGAGGAGAAAATAGCTGTTTTTGTAGCTACTTCTATTTATAGTAGCCTGTTTATATCTATTTCAATACATAACGTATCACTTTTAAAGCTAGGAGTCTAGATGAGTATTCTTGTGAATATGAACTATGACTAGGATGAAGACGCTAGCTGTACTTTGAAATAGATTAAAACAAGATACATTTTTATTTTAAGTTATTTAAAAACCCAAGTAAGGCTTTTTCTTCTATACTTTGATAAGTTTTAGTACGTCCGCGACGTGCTTGTTTATAGGGCTCAAAAAACTGTCCGGCCAAGAACCGCTCAATAATAATAGGATGGATGTAAGAGGCGCGGCAAACGCTTGGGGTATTACCTAGCTCCTCAGCTACATTTTTGACCATATTTGTTACCAGCTTCTGCCGCAGTTTGCTATCAGGGGCACTAACTAATATCTCACCGGCTTCTGAGGTTTGCAGCTCATCATAAAGATAGCTCGCTGCAAGCACACTTGCCATCCAAGTGCGAAAGTCTTTGGCGCTATACAGTCTGTCGCTACAACCGTTACTACAAAGATGTTCGCGTAAATAGTTGTTTATATCAGAGCTATCAACCACTTGCTTATCGCCATTCTCATCTAAATATTTAAAAACTTGGTAGCCTGGCAGCTCAGAACACGCCTGTACAATATCGATTAAGCGCTCATCTTGCAGTTCAACATGATGCTCTTTAGCGCTTTTACCTACAAAGTCAAACGCCAGCCCATCCTCGGTTTCGCTCAAGTGTTTACTACGTAAAGTGCTTAAACCATAGCTTTTGTTAAGCTTGGCGTAACGGCTATTGCCAATACGAATTAACGTCGTCTCAAGCAGTTTAACCACAGCCGCCAGTACATTAGCGTAAGATAATGCCTCTGCTGATAAATCCTGCTCAACCTGCGCGCGCAAATTGGGCAGCGCCTCAGCAAAACCAATCATCGCATCGAACTTAGCTTGATCACGTACGCTATCCCATAGTGGATGGTACAAATACTGTTTGCGCGCTTTATCATCGCGGCCTGTTGATTGCAAATGGCCTTTTTCATCTTGGCATATCCAAACATCTGACCACATAGGCGGTATGACAAGAGAGTCGAAACGCTGACGCAAAGCTTTATCTTTTACTGTCTTGCCAGTCGCATCACGATAAGTAAAACCGCGCCCCCAGCGCCTGCGCGTAAAGCCGGGCTCATCGTCGCTGACATAACGCAAATTGGCGCGCTGAGCTAAACGTTCGTAGTCATGTCGCAAATCATCTGTAAGAGCTGATTTATATGTTTGCTCAGTCGTTTTGTCCATAAACTATTTTGCCTTTATTTATTGTGTTTTTGAGGTTAGATAGCTCTTAAGAATAAATAGATATTGCTAGTTTTGCTGTTTGTTTGGCGCAGATAATGTGTAAGGCTGTGTAAAACTATTAAGATAGAAATATAATAACGACAAAAAACGCCAAATATGAATACTTGGCGTTTCTTATAATGACTACTCCTAAGATAAAAAATATTCTTTACCCGTAAGTACATAGGTAAGCTGTTTCCACCTCAACTTTAACTTGAAACTTTTTATTGGCTTCAATAGTGAACTGCTCACCCGCTGCAAAAGTTTGCCAGTCATTACTATCTGGCAATTTGACGATTAATGCTCCGCTCACTACAGTCATAGTCTCAAACTCGCTGGTACCAAATTCATACTCGCCGATTTCCATGACGCCAACGGTGGCAGGCTTGATAGCAGTTTGAAAAGCGATAGAGGTAACTTTATTATCGAAATATTGATTGACGCTTGGCATAGTTTTCCTTAAGTAAGTTTTATTAAATGGCTTAAAACGATATTTTATAACAATGTTTTATAATGACAATTTACAGTCCAGCCTTAAGACTCGCCTCAATAAATTGATCTAAATCGCCATCTAGAACCGCGCCAGTGTTGAAGGTTTCTACGCCAGTGCGCAAGTCTTTAATTCGCGAATCATCGAGCACATAAGAGCGGATTTGACTGCCCCAACCGATATCAGATTTATTATCTTCGACCGCTTGCTGCTTCTCCATACGCTTTTGCATCTCAAGCTCATAAAGCTTGGCGCGTAGCATTTTCATCGCGGTGTCTTTGTTGGCATGTTGGCTACGCTCGTTTTGACAGGCAACGACTACGCCAGTTGGCTCATGGGTAATACGCACCGCCGAGTCGGTAGTATTAACGTGCTGACCCCCTGCCCCTGACGAGCGATAAGTATCAATACGCAAATCAGCCGGATTGATATCAATCTCGACATTATCGTCAATCTCAGGCGACACAAAGACGGCTGCAAAAGAAGTATGACGACCGTTATTACTATCAAAAGGTGATTTGCGTACCAAACGATGCACACCAATCTCAGTACGCAGCCAGCCAAAGGCGTAATCGCCTTTGATAGCTAAGGTCGCCGACTTAATGCCTGCCACCCCGCCAGATGATATTTCAATCACCTCAACTTTAAATCCGTGCGCCTCCGCCCAGCGCGTATACATACGCAGCAGCATCTCTGCCCAATCTTGCGCCTCAGTGCCGCCGCTACCCGATTGAATATCCAAGTAGCAATTATTGGGGTCCATCTCGCCGCTGAACATGCGGCGAAATTCTAAATCAGCCACCCGCTTCTCAGCATTGTCTAATTCAGTTTGCACATCTTTTAATAGTGTCTCGTCATCAGCCTCTACGGCTAGATCAAGCATGGCGGCCGCATCTTCTAACGTGGTCTCAAGCGACACCACCACATCGATGACGCCGTCGAGTTGACTTTTTTCTTTACTGATTTTGGTCGCCCGCTCAGGGTCGTTCCACAGCTCAGGGTTCTCTAATTCTAAATTTACTTCTTCTAGACGCTCTTTTTTGCCATCGACGTCAAAGATACCTCCGCAGGTCCTGTCCACGTTCAGATAAGTCTTTAATTTGTTCTTGGTAGGGATTAATTTCCATAAAGGTTCCTAAATTTTAGTAAAATATTCGGTATATGTTTTCAGGTTATGATAGTTTTACATTACTTTTAAATATCAGCAAAACTAAATTGTCCAATCTTCTACTGCCCAGCGATGCGCTAAAGCATGAGCATGTAGCGCGTCATCCGGCGAGACACAGACCGCAATATCGGCCCAATCTAGCAGTGGAATATCGTTTTTGGAGTCCGAATAGGCATAAGTTTTAGTGAAGCTAATGCCTTTAGCCTGTTGCTGTGCGACCCATCTTTCAAGATGATAGATTTTACCTTCTTTAAAGTTGGGTTTATCGGTCAATTTACCGGTATAGCGATCATCAATGACCTCAAGCGGCGTGGCTAAAATATTAGCTTTTTCAATACTGAAACGCTCAGCGATAGCAGAGACAATAAAGTCATTAGTCGCTGAGATAATAACGACTTCGTGATTTCTATCTAAATGCTCACGCAATACGGTGATGGCTTTTGGGCGCATGTGCGGCTCAATCTCAGTTTTAATATAGTCTTCACGTAGCTCGATAAGCTCCTCCATAGGCAAACTGCTTAAAAACTGCGCAACAAATTCGTTGTATTCAGTCGCATCAAGAGTGCCTTCAATATAGTCT
The DNA here is from genome assembly GCF_055699795.1 of Psychrobacter sp. M4. Classification (NCBI taxonomy): domain Bacteria; kingdom Pseudomonadati; phylum Pseudomonadota; class Gammaproteobacteria; order Moraxellales; family Moraxellaceae; genus Psychrobacter; species Psychrobacter sp. M4. The sequence goes on from NZ_CM146740.1 coordinate 2,353,593, forward strand.
TGATAAAACTTTTGGTTGGCAGTGCGATACTCGGCTTCATCAACGAGGTTATGTTTAACGATATATTCGCCCCATAGATAGTCGCTATCGACATCTAGTAGCGTATGATCTAAATCAAATAAAGCCAGCTCTTTTTGCTGGCCTGATTGGTTATGTGGACTTGCCTGCATGATGAAACCTTATTCAATTATAGTTAAAGTTGCCAAATTTATAGCGTTACCGATAAATTAGTATAATGTTAAATCAAAAATAGGACCTAACCCTCAAATATCTTAGTTATCAGTCTGGTTAATGAGTGCTGAACGATGTTATTCAGGTTGCTCAATCTCTTGCAGACCAGTTTTAAACTTTTGACAACGATCAGCGTAATGCATAGCTGATTCTCTAAGCATCGCTACCTGCTCATCGCTCAAGGTTTTGACTACTTTCGCTGGTGCACCCATGACCATTGAGTTATCTGGAATTACTTTGCCCTCGGTCACTAAAGCCTTAGCGCCAATGATACAGTTTTTACCAATTTTGACGTTATTAAGCACGACCGCGCCGATACCGATTAAGCTATTATCGTCTATCTCACAGCCGTGCAACATCGCCAAATGCCCGATCGTCACATAGTTGCCAATCTTGACCTCAATGCCCTCGTCAGTATGGATCACACTGTTTTCTTGTACGTTACTATAATCACCGATATGAATGCGCTCATTATCACCGCGAATGACAGCGCCAAACCAAACGCTGGCTTGATGACCCAAATACACATCGCCGATGACCCGCGCAGTATCTGCGACCCAGCCGTTAAAAGGGCTAGCAAACTGTGGGGTTTTATCCAGATATTTATAAATCATAACGCTTCCTTGTTTTATTAGCCGTTTGTTTAATTGTGCCATTAATGGCGTCCATTGTGGCAAAGCTAGTGACCAAAATCCAGACGTTTTAGTATGAGATTTATAACTCTATGGCTATAAGGACGATCGCAAAATAATGGTTATGCAAAACACTATAACAGCAAAAATCGGCTGGCTATCTACCTAGTTATTATATATAATACGCAAAATCTGTGCCTAAGCGAGCGGACATGATGTAAGTTACTCTTCACCACCCTGTGAATCAAGTATCTTTTCATCTATTAGTCCTCTCGCTTTTTTGTGGAAAATTTTTGCCATTATGTCTTTATCTTTGTTTGCCTGTAGTCCCAATAAGCGAGGATTAAGCCATAAAAGTGCGCACTATTTGCCGCAAGAGTAGTACAGCACTTATCAAAAGTACTCATCAAAACCAGCGGAGGCCTTCCTTGAGTTCATCGACCCAAACACCAGCCATTTTGGCACTAGCAGACGGTACTATTTTTCGCGGTATCAGTATCGGCAGTCTCGGTCACCGCGTTGGTGAAGTAGTTTTTAATACCGCTATGACCGGCTACCAAGAAATCCTCACTGACCCAAGCTATGCTCGTCAATTAGTAACGCTTACCTATCCGCATATCGGCAACACTGGTACCAATAGCGAGGACGCCGAATCTGGCAATGTCGATTTTAAGCATCAAGTATGGGCCGAAGGTCTTATTATTCGTGACGCTACTATGGTCACCTCGAACTTTCGTAACTCTGAATCACTAAGCGATTATTTAAAGCGTAATGATACCGTCGCTATCGCTGAGATCGATACCCGCAAGCTTACGCGCTTACTACGCGATAAAGGCGTACAAAACGGCTGTATCATGACAGCTTCTAATGGCGAAACCATCACTACTGCTGACGAACAAAAAGCTATCAAATTGGCGCAAGAATTTGCTGGCCTTAAGGGGATGGATCTTGCTAAAGAAGCCTCGCACCCAGAGGGTTTTGAATGGACAACGGGTACGTGGGAGTTCTCTGACACTCTACTTAACCGTGATGCGCCCGGTAGTCATGACAGCGGTACAGGCGGCTTTTATAGGCAGCTGGGTACGCATATCGAGCACAAATACAACGTTGTCGCTTATGACTTTGGTACTAAGACCAACATCTTACGTATGCTCGTAGACATTGGCGCGCACGTCACCGTTGTCCCCGCGCAAACGCCTATTGAAAAGGTGCTAGCGATGAATCCTGACGGCATTTTTTTATCGAATGGTCCCGGCGATCCAGCCGCCTGTGATTACGCTATCGATAGCGTACGTCATATAATTGAAGAGACTGACATTCCTACCTTTGGGATTTGCTTAGGTCATCAATTACTTGGCCTTGCCAGTGGTGGCAACACAGTTAAGATGAAGTTTGGTCATCATGGTGCCAATCATCCGGTACAAGATTTGGACACCGGCGTAGTAATGATTACCAGTCAAAACCACGGGTTTGCGGTTGATGAAGAGACTTTGTCTGACAATATCAAAGTCACCCATCGCTCACTGTTTGATGGGACTAATCAAGGTATCGAGCTGACCAATAAACCTGTCTTTAGCTTCCAAGGTCACCCTGAAGCCAGCCCCGGCCCGCATGATGCCGCTGAATTGTTTGCTAAGTTTGCGCAGATGATGGAAAAGGCGAAGAAATAACAATGAGTATTCCGCATTTCGATGACTTGAGAAAACCTATACTGACGCTTTTAGAAGACGGTAGAGTATGGAAAAAGTCAGAGTTCACTGAACCTTTGATAAAGCATCTTAACCTTACAGATGAAGAAGCTTCCAAAGAGTATGAATCAGGTAATGGACTTATATTAGTTGATAGGATTTCTTGGGCATTAAGTTATTTTGCTCTTACAGACATGTTAGATAGACCGAAAAGGGGGCATTACCAAATTAATGGTTTAGGAAAATCGTTTTTAGACAAAAGCAACGAAGATATTAATATTTTCGTCAAGCAGAAAATGGCAGAAAGACAAGCAGAAAAATCGACTGAAACCGAGCTAGTAAAGAATGTTAAAGAAAATGATATTAACCAAAATGCTAATACACCGCAAGAACAGCTCTACGCCTCTTATGAAACTATTCGTCAAGAAACTTATGATGAAATATTAGATACCATCTTGACTAAAACGCCTATAGCATTTGAAAGACTAGTCATTGAACTATTACAAAAAATGGGTTATGGCGGTGCTGTTGAAAAAGCAGGGCGCGTGACGCCATACACGAAAGACGGTGGTATTGATGGTGAAATTTACGAAGATGTATTGGGCTTAGGTCGAATACATATCCAAGCTAAACGCTATAACAAAGGCAGTGCTATTGGTCGTCCAGATATTCAAAGTTTTGCTGGTGCATTATTAGGTGATAACGCAAACAAAGGTGTCTTTATCACTACTTCAAGATTTTCTGCCGATGCAATTACTTATGCACAAAATCTCTCCAATGCAAGGATTGTCTTAATAGATGGTCAAAAACTAGCTGAATATATTTACAAATACGGATTGGGTGTTCAGGTTGAACAAACTATTAGTATAAAGAAACTCGATACAGACTATTGGGATAATATGCCCGACGATATAAATTCAGTTCAATCTGATCATAAGACTCTTAATTAAATTCCAACCCGCCAAAATAGGACTTAAAAACATTATGCCAAAACGTACCGACATAAAAAGCATTCTTATCATTGGCGCAGGCCCTATCGTCATCGGTCAAGCGTGCGAGTTTGACTATTCAGGGGCACAGGCATGTAAGGCCCTTCGCGAAGAAGGCTACCGCGTTATCTTAGTCAACTCAAACCCAGCCACCATCATGACCGATCCGGCAATGGCAGACGCCACCTACATTGAGCCGATTACTTGGCAAACGGTTGAACAGATCATCGACAAAGAACGTCCTGATGCGATATTGCCTACCATGGGCGGGCAGACGGCGCTTAACTGTGCGCTAGAGCTAGATCGAAATGGCGTGTTAGAAAAATACGGCTGTGAGCTGATTGGCGCCACCAAAGACGCAATTGAGATGGCAGAAGACCGCGATTTATTTGACAAGGCGATGAAACGTATCGGCCTTGAGTGTCCGCGTGCTGAGATCGCCGAGACGATGGAAGAGGCTTTTGCTACCCAAGAGAAAATGGGCTACCCGTGTATTATTCGTCCGTCATACACTATGGGCGGCTCAGGTGGTGGTATCGCTTATAACCGCGATGAATTTATCGAGATCTGCGAACGCGGTTTTGATTTATCCCCGACCCATCAGCTGCTGATTGATGAATCTTTGATCGGCTGGAAAGAGTACGAGACCGAAGTTGTCCGGGATAAAAACGACAACTGCATCATCGTTTGTACCATTGAGAACTTTGATCCCATGGGCGTGCATACGGGCGACTCAATCACCGTAGCCCCCGCGCAAACCTTGACCGATAAAGAATATCAAATCATGCGTAATGCTTCTCTTGCAGTACTGCGTGAGATTGGGGTCGAGACTGGCGGCTCAAACGTCCAGTTCGGTATCAACCCAAAAACCGGCCGCATGGTCGTCATCGAGATGAACCCGCGCGTCTCGCGCTCATCAGCATTGGCATCCAAAGCAACCGGCTTTCCAATCGCTAAAATCGCTGCCAAACTAGCCGTTGGTTATACGCTTGACGAATTACAAAATGACATTACTGGCGGCAAAACACCTGCCAGCTTTGAGCCAACGCTAGATTATGTGGTGACTAAGATCCCGCGCTTTAACTTTGAGAAGTTCCCGCAAGCGGACAATATCTTATCGACGCAAATGAAGTCGGTCGGTGAGGTGATGGCAATTGGGCGTAACTTCCAAGAGTCTATGCAAAAAGCCCTACGTGGCCTTGAGACCGGCGCTGATGGTTTCGATGAGCAAATCGACTTTGCTGCTATTAAAGATGGTAGCTTGAGTGCTGATAAAGCGCGCAGCGAGATTGTCAATCGGCTGACTATTCCAACGCCTGAGCGTATTTTTTATATCGCGGACGCCTTTCGTATCGGTATGAGCGTGGATGAGGTGTTTAAGTTTACCAATATTGACCCGTGGTTTTTGGTGCAGATTGAAGATATCGTTAACACTGAAGCCCATATTAAAGAATTAGGATTTGGTGAGCTTAACGAAAACAACTTGCGCCAATTTAAGCGTAAAGGCTTATCAGATTTGCGTCTAGCGAAGCTACTTGGTGTATCGCAAAAACAGCTGCGCGAAAAGCGTTGGGATTTGAACATCTATCCAGTCTATAAGCGCGTCGATACGGCGGCGGCCGAGTTTGCGACCAGCACCGCTTATATGTACTCAAGCTACGATGAGGAATGCGAAGCCAATCCAACTGATAACAAAAAAATCATGGTCATCGGCGGCGGGCCCAACCGTATTGGCCAAGGTATTGAGTTTGATTACTGCTGCGTCCATGCCGCGCTTGCCATGCGCGATGATGGTTATGAAACCATCATGGTTAACTGTAACCCGGAGACGGTATCGACCGATTACGACACCTCTGATCGTCTCTACTTTGAACCTATCACGCTTGAAGATGTACTGGAGATCGTCCGCGTTGAGCAGCCAGACGGCGTTATCGTCCAGTTCGGTGGTCAGACACCGCTAAAGCTTGCCCGTGCACTTGAGTCGGCTGGCGTGAATATTATCGGTACCAGCCCTGATGCTATCGATCGCGCCGAAGACCGTGAGCGCTTCCAGCATATGATCCAACAGCTTGATCTTGTTCAGCCATCCAATGCTTTGGCGACCAGTTTAGAGGATGGCTTGGTTAAAGCTAAAGATGTCGGCTATCCGCTAGTCGTACGCCCATCGTATGTTTTAGGTGGCCGTGCCATGGAGATCGTCTACAATGAAGAGGAGCTCAGACACTATCTACGCACAGCAGTACAAGCGTCCAATGAAGCGCCGGTACTTCTTGATCGCTTCTTAGACGACGCCATTGAAGTTGATGTTGACTGCGTCTGTGATGGTACAGACGTCGTCATTGGCGGTATCATGCAGCATATCGAACAAGCAGGCGTACACTCGGGTGACTCAGCCTGCTCCTTACCGCCCTACTCGCTATCTGATGAGCTGTGCGATGTGATGCGCGCGCAAACGGTGGCGATGGCCAAAGAGCTTGGCGTTATCGGCCTTATGAACGTCCAGTTTGCCGTAAAAGGTGAAACCGTTTATATTTTGGAAGTTAACCCGCGCGCCGCCCGTACCGTACCTTTTGTCTCAAAGTGTATCGGCACCTCACTTGCTCAGGTGGCAGCGCGCTGCATGGCGGGTACCTCGCTCAAAGACCAAGGTTTCACGACTGAGATTGTACCTGCATTTTATGCGGTAAAAGAATCCGTATTCCCGTTTGCCAAATTCCCCGGCGTTGATCCTATCTTGAGTCCTGAGATGAAATCAACTGGGGAGGTCATGGGCGTGGGCAAAACCTTTGGCGAAGCCTTTTACAAAGCAGTCATCGGTAGTAATGAGCGTCTGCCTGGTCTGCCTACTAAAGATGAGACCAAAACCGTCTTTATTTCGGTACGTGATAGTGATAAAGCGCAAATTGCTCCTATTGCTCGCCAGCTAAAAGAGTATGGCTTTGAGATTGTGGCGACAACTGGTACGCAACAAGTACTTAGCGACCACGGCATTGAAGCCAAGCAAATCAATAAAGTTACCGAAGGTCGTCCCCATATCGTCGATGCCTTGAAAAACGGTAAAATTGACCTTATTATTAATACGACTGAGGGCAAACAGGCGCAGGAGGATTCATTCTCTATCCGCCGCAGTGCCCTATTAGGTAAAGTCTTTTATGTCACAACTTTAGGCGCGGCTGACGCAGTATGCAAATCTTACGCTATCGATCTGCCCTTTGATGTTTATAAACTGCAAGATTTGCACGCACAAGCAGAACCTATCGAGGCAAATAGTTAGTTGTATTGACTTAAGGCTATAAATTCAGTAGATTAGGCATATTACTTTACCTATCTAAATCTTAAAGAACTTCATAAAGAGCATAGTGGCAAATAGCGACTATGCTTTTTATTACGCGTTTTATCATACGCATAAACGCAATTTTTTATATCACTGACACTCATTGCAACCGCATCAGCACCATCTCGTTATGAGATGGTGTGCTGGTATTGGTTTAAGGAAAAATTATGCAACGTTACCCTATGACTCCAGAAGGACATGCCGCTTTAGAAAGTGAGCTCAAACAATTAAAAACCGTTGATCGTCCGCGTATCACCGCCGCTATTGCTGAAGCACGTGAACATGGCGACTTAAAAGAGAACGCAGAATATCATGCCGCTCGTGAGCAGCAAGGCTTTAGTGAAGCGCGCATCCGTGATATCGAAGCCAAGCTTGGCGCCGCCCAAGTCATTGATCCATCGACGCTGCCCAAAGAGGGACGTGTGGTATTTGGGGTAACGGTCGTTATCGAAAATATGGACACCGAAGAAGAAACCCGTTATCAGATCGTTGGTGATGACGAAGCGAACTTTAAAGCGGGCAAAATCTCAGTCAACTCCCCTATTGCTCGAGGTTTAATCGGTAAGTCTGAAGGTGATGAAGCCCGTATTGAGACGCCAAAAGGCGTGGTTGAGTATGAGATCATGGAAGTGATTTATGGCTAGAACATGACCTTTGTATTTATATTTTTTTTGGTTTTAGTTTTGATCAACGTAATAATTACTTGAATATTCAACAAACTCTGGTAAAAACAGTTTAAATGTGTTTATACTGACCAGTACACAGTAATATACTGAAAACCTATGTAAAAGTAGCAAAACGGAAACGGCAAGGATGCCATATGATTGTTTACTCTCTCCCTCTTTCTATTATTAGAAATAAGTTATTCCTTACTGCCACGAATAACCCATATTGCCATTCAATAAAAAACATTTTCAACCGCTGTAGCGATCACATCGCTAACAGCGTTTTTTTGTGCGTGAAATTCGGCTGTTGAATAAAGCACTGTTTTTTATAGCCATGTCAAACTGCTAGCTACATTTTACTTTTAATATTTATTTCAAATTTTAGGTAAATAAAAACCTGCTATTAAACGGAATTTTTAGGAGATGATATGCTATCAAAATATATTTTATGGGTGCATTTCGCCATCTGTACCCTTGCCATGATATGGCCAGGAGCGCTCATTGGCAATCGTATTGAACCTTTTGTTATGGGCTTGCCTTTCTTTATCTTCTGGTATGTCCTATGGATGTTTATATTATTTGCTGGCACTTGGCTGGTTTATCTAGTAAGCCAAGGAGGCGATACCCATGAGCAGTGATACGTTAATTATTGTCGCTATAACGCTCGTCTACCTCATCGGTGTACTTATCGTTGGTATCCGTGCTAGAGGTGCTTCTGCTTCAAGCCTTGAAGGTTATGTGGCTGGTGGGCGTCATATGGGTGTCATCGTGCTGTTCTTTATTTTGGGAGCAGAGATATTTTCAGCATTTGCCTTTTTAGGCACACCGGGCTGGGCTTATCAAAATGGCGCGCCAGCACTTTATATTTTGGCCTATTTGGCACTGGTACCGATTGTCATTTGGACCATGGGACCAAGAGTATCAGAGCTTGGGCGCAAGCATGGTTACTTAACCCAAGGCGATATGATCGCTGATCATTTTGATAGTAAAACACTGGGCATGCTTGCTGGCGTTATTGGGATTATAGCTTTAGTGCCTTATCTTACTATTCAAATCGCTGGCGCAGGCTTGTTGTTTGAAGCGGCGACTGATGGTTTGATACCGTTTTGGCTCGGCGGTTTACTAGCCTTTGTGGTGGTTGCTATTTATGTTTTTACCAGTGGTCTTAGCGGTATCGGTTGGACTAATTTGGTGCAAGGCATCATGATGATCGTCATTGCTTGGTTCTTAGGATTGGCTATTCCTAAGGTACTATACGGCGGCGTTGGTGAGATGTTTTTGCGTCTGCAAGAGCAAGCGCCCGAATACTTGACGATGCCAGGTGCTAATGGGATGAATTGGGGCTACTTTAGTACCGCTATTTTGATCAGTGCCTTTGGTGGTGCCATGTGGCCGCATCTATTTATGAAGTTTTATGCCACCGACAGCGGCAAAGCCTTACGCAAGGTCAGTGTTTTTTATCCTTTATATGCTTACCTGCTCATACCCTTATTGTTTATCGGTTTTGCGGGCATTTTGGTATTCGAAGGTAATCCACTGGATCGCCCAGATAAGATCTTGCTTGAGATGGTGATTAATGTGGTTGACTTCTCGCCTTGGATTGTCGGTCTTATGCTCTCAGGCGCACTAGCAGCTGCGATGTCTACAGGAGCTAATTTAGCGCACACGGCAGCGGTTATTTTTGTGCAAGATATTTTAAAACCTACAGTCATGAAAAACGCGAGCGAAAACACCAGTGTCAATGCCATTCGTATGAGTGTAGTCGGGTTATCTGCTATCTCCTATATATTAGCTTTGGTAAACCCCAGCTCTTTAGTTGTCATATTGCTCACAGCTTACGGAATCATAGTACAAATGTTCCCTATGGTTATGGGCGCGCTATTCATGCCAAACTTGAGGCGTCAAAGTGTGATGGTAGGCGCGATACTGGGTACACTACTATTTATACTCATGGACTTTGGAATAGCAGGTCTAAGCTCACCCTTTGGCTGGCACGCTGGTATTTGGGGTCTACTACTTAACGTCATTGTGGTTGCTATCTGGCAAAAATTCTTAACCAAACCTGACCCTGTGGCTTCTAGTTAGGTCTTTTAAGTTAAAGTATATAGATTAGATTTTTGAAATAAAAATCATTACTAACAAAGATAGACGGAGAAAATTATGAATATTAATGATATTAAAGTCGATGTGAATGAGCAAGTCGATCAAATCTTTAATAAGACCCAAGCTTTGTATCAACATTTGCATCAGCATCCTGAATTATCTTTTGCTGAGCAAAATACTAGCGAGCGTCTTGCCAAAGAGCTTAGTGATATTGGTTATGAAGTGACCACCAAAGTCGGCAGAACGGGTGTGGTTGCTATGCTCAAAAACGGTGACGGTCCCACTATTATGTTGCGGGGTGATATGGACGCTTTGCCTATTAAAGAGCAGACCGGACTTGATTATGCCAGTCAAGAGGTAGGAAAAAAAGATGGTAGAGAAACCGCCGTTAGCCATGCTTGCGGTCACGACATGCACAGTAGCTGCTTGGTTGGCGCAGCTGAGGTATTGTATAACCTAAAAGACAGCTGGTCTGGGACATTGATGCTCATTTGTCAGCCGGCCGAAGAGGTGTTCGGCGGGGCCAAAGCTATGTTAGAAGATGGCTTGTACGAGCGCTTTGGTCGTCCTGATGTAATACTCGGTCAGCACAATATGCCGGGTCTTGCAGGTACCGTAGGTCATCGGTCAGGCGTTGCTATGGCGGCTTGTACCAACCTAGGGGTGATCATCCATGGTAACGGTGGTCACGGTTCAATGCCTGCGCAAACGATTGATCCGGTCGTCATTGCCGCTCACGTAGTCACGCGCCTGCAAACGATCGTCTCGCGTGAAGTACCGCCTGAGGAGACAGTGGTGGTAACGGTAGGTAAATTGCACGCCGGTACTCAAGCCAATATCATTCCGCATCACGCTGAGCTTGAGATCAATGTGCGCAGCTTTAACGATCAGATACACGCTCAGGTCGTCGATGCGATCCATCGTATCATTAATGCTGAATGCGAAGCTGGTCGCTCGCCGAAGCCGCCTGAGATCACAATTATGAACGATACCATCAGTTTAGATAATGATACCGCGACTTTTGAGAGTGTACGCCGTGCCCACGCCGACTACTTTGGGGCGAAGAATATATATGAGGTGCCAAAACTAAACGGTAGCGAGGATTTCCCACTCTTTGGTAATGCCAGCGTCGGCGGCTTTGACGGTGCAGATATTCCAAGTTTATACTGGTTTGTCGGTAGCACGCCAGCGGCGCGCTGGGAGGAAACCGAGGGCAACACTGTAGTCGAAAAAATGCGTAATCTTGAGATGCCGCACTCACCCTACTACTTCCCCGGTAATCCAACTACCTTGCGTACTGGTATTGAAACTTTAGTCGTTGGTGCTTTGAACTATTTGCCAAGCTTAGCGGCCGAGCTTGCTTAATACCCACCTATAAAAACCGAAACTACAGTTAAATTTTAACCTCTATACCCTTGATTATTTGAGTCATACGTAAATGATCAAGGTTATTTCTTATGCCTAGCAAACGACAACGGTTGTCGTCTATTCCTATAGTTTCTCCTATAATTCCGATGACTTACCCCTAATTTTGTTAAAATAGATACCAATAAATTAATTGGTAATCTCCTTTATGGCAACCATCAATTATGACAGGCTTCAAGGCAAGCTCAATATTTTAGCCGATGCGGCTAAGTATGATGTCTCTTGCTCTTCATCCGCTGGCACGCGTAAAAACCAAGGCGGCGCACTAGGTGACGCCTCAAAAACCGGCATTTGCCACAGCTATACCGAAGATGGCCGCTGTGTCAGCTTGCTCAAAATCTTACTTACCAATCACTGTATTTACGACTGTGCTTACTGCACTTCGCGCAAAAGCAATGACACCCCGCGCGCGGCGTTTACGGTTGAGGAAGTAGTTGATCTCACTATGCAGTTTTATCGCCGCAACTATATCGAGGGGCTATTTTTAAGCTCCGGTATCTTTAAAAGCGGTGACTATACGATGGAGCGTTTGGTTGAGGTCGCCAAAATTTTGCGTACCCGCGAGCGCTTTAATGGCTATATTCATCTAAAAACCATCCCTGGCGCGTCAAAAGAGCTGTTACTAGAAGCTGGACTTTATGCCGATCGTTTGAGCGTCAATATTGAGATTCCAACCAAATCGGGGCTGGCACTGCTGGCGCCAGAGAAGTCGCATGAGCAATTAAAAGCGCCAATGGAGACGGTAAAAGAAGAGATCATCACTATTCGTGAGAGCCGCAAAACTCATAAAAAAGCGCCAAAATTCACGCCAGCAGGGCAAACCAGTCAGATGATCGTTGGCGCAAGCAATGAGACCGATCTGCAAGTCATTCAGCTCTCCAGCCACTTTTACCAACAATACGACCTTAAGCGCGTTTATTATTCAGGCTATGTGCCGATGTTATCGGACAGCCGTCTGCCCGCTATCGGTACACCGGTGCCCATGGTGCGTGAAAACCGCCTCTACCAAGCCGATTGGCTGATGCGGTTTTATGGCTTTGGCGCGCATGAGATTGTCGAGCCAGAATCGCCTTTTTTGGATTTGGACTGCGATCCCAAGCTAGCATGGGCGATTCGCCATCGTGAGCATTTTCCGGTGAATATCCAAACCGCAACGTACGAGATGATTGTGCGTATTCCGGGTATTGGAGTGAAGACAGCGAAAAAGATAGTCAAAGCGCGTAAGTTTAATCAATTAACGCTTTATCATCTTAAAAAAATGGGCGCGGCGGTCAATCGTGCTAAATACTTTATCGCTACTACAGGTAAAAATGAACATTTAGCGCATCTAACCCGTGATAACTTTCGTCAATATGTACTGGCGCAAACCCAAACCAAGTATAAAGATCAGCGCAGCGGGCAACTGGCACTGTTTTAATGGCTAGGTTTTGATCAGTTAGCTTTGATTCGTATTGTCTTGATCAATTGAGGGTAATGAATGTTACAACCTATGCAAAATACAACCTATGCTGTAGGTCAGTTAACGCCGAGCATTGTCTTGTATGAGCCAAGCTTTGAGGGCTGGCTTAGCGCAGTGTTCTACGTTTATGCTCATAAATTACAGCACGATGAGGCTTTGCAACTGATAGCTAATGAACGTTACGTACCATCGCTCATTGCTCAAGCGACTCATGTTGCTACTAATGGAGAGCAAGCTGAGCGCGTATTGACCAAGCTAAACCAGCTGCTAGGGCGCTCTGGTATGCGCCAGTTATTATGGGGTTTTTTATCTGAAAAAGACAACATCGGGACGACTTTATTCAATGTAGTCAAATACGCGCTTGATCATCCTGAGCGCGATATTATGCAAGACTTGGGTAATTTAAACGTGCTTGAGCTGGCACAAACCGTGAAATCAGTTGGGCGCGAGCGGCATCGGATGGAAGCTTTTGTGCGTTTTGAGCATACTACCGACGACATTTATTTTGCTAGAGTTGAACCGGATTTTAATGTGTTGCCGCTCATTGGTGAGCATTTTCGTCAGCGCTATCAGGATCAGCACTGGGCAATTTATGATCTAACTCGCGGTTATGGTATTTATTATGATAAAAGTACGAGCACTCCATCACATCCAGCAGCCCTACAAACCATAACCGATCTTGATGAGGCGGTACTACGTAATCCTGCCAGTATTCATAGCATTGATGAGCAGCGTTATCAGCGCTTTTGGCAAGGCTACTTTACCAACGTCAATATCAAAGAGCGCAAAAATATGCGTCTGCACAAGCAGTATTTGCCGCAGCGCTACTGGAAGTATTTGAGTGAAAAGCAAGTATTGCCTAATGCTGAGTACTTGCAAAAAAGGCGTTGATCTATTGATTGTGGCTATGTGATAACGCTGTTTATTGTCCTTTATAAAAACTTACTACCTTTTAGTGGCCCTCTTCTAGTAAGATTAGAGCACTAAGCCTTGATTGACCATCAACCTTAAAGGTTGAGTTTTACTCATTTTTAACTGACAATAGCAGTTTAATATAGCCAATGGACTCTTTGCGCTCTTATGATAGTTATGCGTCTATTATCGTCTTTGAAACATGATGAATCCGAACGCGGTATTTTTCATCTTGGACGAGCTTTGGTCAAAAATGGCCATACCTCTATTATTGTATCAAGCGCTGATAATGATAATGAGCTGGTTAAACGCTTAGAGCGTGATGGCAATCTATATCACGAGCTACATATCAATAAAAAGTCTTGGCTATCACTGTTACAAGTAGTCCCACTACGCCATCTTATTGAAAAATATAGTCCTGATATCATCCATGTACACTCACGCACACCTGCGTGGATACTACATTTAGCGCTGCGCCGTGCCCGTGTCAAACGCAAGCCCAAGCTAGTCTCAACTATGTACGGCTTTTATCCGATTAATAAATACTCGCAAGCACTGCTCGATGTCGATACCATCATCACCGTATCTGATAGCGTGACAGATTATCTAAAAAACGGTCTGCGCCGCGAGGATATGGGCAAAAGGGTTATCAAACGTATTTACCGCGGCGTTGATACTCGGCGTTATCCTTATCGACATAATCCATCCGTTTATTGGCTACGGCGTACCTTTGCTGAATATCCTGAGCTTGAGCATAAAAAGTGGTTGGTGTTTCCCTCTATCATCGGCAATGAGTACGGTCAGGAGTGGCTGATTGATATCTTGGGCAATCTGCAAGAAGATTTTCCGCAGATTCACGCCATTATCATGGATGAGGATTACCGAGAAGGGAATGTGGCGCACGAAGATTTTCGTCAGCGTACTAATGCGCTTGATCTTGCTGATCGTATCACTTATGTCGGTAGCAAACGCAATGATATGCGTGAATGGCTATCGGCGGCCAATATTGTGCTGGCACTAGCCAATCAACCTGAATCTATCGGTATCAATGCGCTACAAGCCATTCATCTAGGTACGCCTGTCATCGGCTGGGATCAAGCGGCGTACAGTGAGATATTGCAGCCTTTATACCCACAAGGTCTAGTCAAAAAGTATAATGCCCAAAGCTTATGTAAAGCAGTCAGAAATCAATTAGAGAGCGTGACTCGTCCTCATATGACCAATGAATTTACCATGCGCGAGATGATAGATGAAACCCTTGCGGTCTATCAAAGCTTATACAATGACTTACAAATAAAAGAGAAAGCGTTATTAGAGGTCGATTTGATAAAAAGGACTAAAAACCGTTTCAAACCTTCTGACAGGCTCAACGCTAATAAGAACGCTAGTTTTGATGAAAAAGTCATGAAAGCAAAAGCGCCCGTTCAGCTAACCAAAAAAACTTCTAAAAAACGGAGCTCTGAGACTATAAACCTCTCAAAATCTACTAATGAAGAGGTTTGATATATCCTAAAGTTTGTCATGAATTGAATGATAATATTGAAAATATAGGTGTCTTATAAGTCATGATACTAACGTTTGCTAGTCAAGTCACTTCTGCTATTCAATCTAGTTTAAAAAGTCGCTGGGGTATGGGCGCTAACAATACGAGTTATGGCATTGGTAGGGTTTATAAAAGTATGGGGATTATTGGTGTTAATCACATAACTATCCCCTTTATTGAGCAGATAAGTGGTCTCGTTGACGCGAATAACAATCTTGCCCTCAATCACTGTGCCAATCTCCTCACCTTCATGAACAATTTTCTCCTCCGTTGAGCTATTGGGCTGATAAACTTCAATCAAGAACCCCAAATTTTTGGTTGGCGTATGGTTATAAACCTGTTTTAACGAAACTCGGCTACTAGGCTCACTAATTTCTATCAGATCCTTTGGTGTCACCACTACTTTAGCCTTACGATCTTCCCAATCATCACTAAAAAAAGTATTGAGATCAGAGTCTAATACCGTGAGCACCGCTTTTAGAGTATTGACCGCAGGACTGACTTTATTGCGTTCAATAGCGCTAATCGAGGTATTGGTCAGTCCAGCAAGTCTTGCCAGCTTACGCTGCGAGTAGCCTTTAGCAAGACGCAGCTGGTTAATTTTTCTACCGATATTTTCTTCAGGTTTGTCAGTAGCTGCAGTTTCAGGCACGCTTTGCACTGGCTTAGCTACTGGTGTATTTTCATTATCATTGTTGGTACTGATATTGGTACTGATCTTATCACTACTAGTAACAGCTTTATCTTGAGTGTCTTTGACTGGCATGATTAACAAATTCCGTAAATAAAAATTTGGACATAGCGTCTTTGTCATAGTTTACTTCAGGATGCCACTGTACACCAAGCATAAATGGATGTTTTGGTAAACTTATGGCTTCAACCAGCCCATCATTTGCCAGCGCTTCAACGAATAAGCGCGCGCCCACCTTATTAATCGCCTGTTTATGTAAAGAGTTGACTTGAAACTGCTCGGCGAACGCTGCAAGTCTTCCGCCCGCTTTAATATTAATGTTGTGTACTGGCTGGTATTGCACCTCGAGCGGGTCGTTAGCGTCCTCTAAATGTGGCTCATAAAATCCTTCCACTTCACGCCAGTCAGGATACAAGGTGCCATTAAAATGCACATTCATCTCCTGATGGCCTCGGCATATTGCCAGTAGAGGTACATTATGCTCCTCGGCATAAGCTAGTAGCTTAAAGCTGAGCTCGTCACGACCTAAATCCTGTTTTTCTTCAATATGCACCGCTCCGTAACGATCTGGAGCGACGTTACTATAGCTTCCTGTTAATAAAATACCATCTACCATTGGCATTATTGCCTCAAAATTCTCGCCATCAGCAGCTGTATTGGGCAGCAGTATGGGATTACCACCATGAAAGTTTATAGCATCAACATACTTTTGATATACCGTCTGTGCTGATTGACCGTCAACTATTTTATGACAAGAGATGATGGCAATAACAGGTCTAAAGGCTTGCATAGTTCTCTCCAGTGAGATTTGAGCTTAAAAAGTTATATCTAGTGGTTCATATTTCATTATATGTCTAATGAGCAGTTCTAGGTCAAAATTAGCATACCATCTCATATAATGTAAACTATAAATTTCATTATTATAGAAGTTAACTCTTAATGAATCTTATAAATTACTTTAAGCGAGTTTTAAATAGCTATTGACAACTATAAATTTCAGTTCTATATTGGAATGCATAAGCAAGATAAAAGTACAATTTACATACCAAGATATCAAGTAGGCGAATGGCGCCTCAAAATAAACAGGAATAATAGACATGACGACAGCCAATGGATTGGTCGACTCTGCCAACAACACCGAATACGTATATATTGCAGCAGGCGACATCAACGGTTTGCTTCGCGGTAAGCGCGTCCCCTTTGATCAGATGGAAAAAGCAAAAAGTGGCGGTATCAGGCTACCTTTATCTATTTTAGGCGTTGATATATGGGGCGCTGATGTTATTGAGTCCTCACAAACTAATGGCGATATAGATGCCATTGCCAAGCCTACCGGACGTGCATCCTATCCTCTGCTCAATACTAGTGCGCCCTCATCACTCCTGCCTGTATGGCTATACACCGAAGACAATCAACCTTATTATGGCGATGCTCGTCACGTTCTAGATTACATCAGTAAGAAATTTAAAGCGCTGGGCCTCACGCCAGTTATGGCCACTGAGCTTGAGTTTTACTTGCTTGATTATACCGAAGGCGAAACCCCAAAACCGCCGATTCGCCCAAAAAGCGGACTAAGACTCAATAAAACCTCTATATTAAGCATTAATGATTTATTGCAGTTTGATGAATTTTTAGATGAAGTCTACGCGCAGTGTCATAAGCTTAATATTCCTGTTGATGCTGCTTTAGCCGAAAACGGCTGTGGTCAGTTTGAGATCAATTTATTACACGTCGACGATCCGCTAAAAGCTGCTGATGACGCTATTTTATTTAAACAAGTGGTCAAATCTGTGGCTACCCGCCGCAAGCTGACCGCAACTTTTATGGCGAAACCGTTTGGTTTGCAATCAGGCAATGGCTTTCACGTCCATTGCAGCTTACTCGACAAAGACGGTAACAATGTCTTTGATGATGGTTCAGAGGAAGGCTCAGATATGCTGCGTCATGCCGTAGCAGGATTGTTAGCTACCATGGCAGATTGCACGCTACTGTTCGCCCCGCATGTCAACTCTTATCGCCGCTTCACGCCTGGGACACTAGCTCCCAACAACATCTCATGGGGGTATGAGAACCGCACCGCAGCCGTGCGTATTCCTGGTGGTGACACTGCGGCACGCCGCGTTGAACATCGAGTATCAGGCGCTGATGCCAACCCTTATCTAGTTTGTAGCGCGGTTCTTGCCGGCATGCTATACGGCATCGAAAACAAGCTTGCAGCGCCAGAGCCTATCAACAGTATTACCTACGATGAGGCGGAGCTTAAAACTCTGCCCTTAGATTGGCTTTCTGCTATCCGTAAGTTTGAAAATAGCGACATCATTGATTCGCTCTTCCCAAGTGAGATGATTGAGCTTTTGACCGCTGTTAAAAAACAAGAAGCCAAACGTTTTGCTCAGCAAGTCACCAATCTCGAATATTTAACCTATTTACAGGATGTCTAATATGTCAAATAGCAACGCTACGCCGCCTATGAATCAAGAGCTTCAGACAAACAACAAGCCGTCTAATACTGTCTCATCTAACAATAAGCGTAACATTCCGCATTATTCAGATAAGGGCCAATATCCTGACAGCTACTATGCGGCCAGTCGTAATCCTAAGCCTGATAGACCTACTTTGAAAAACGATATTCAAACTGAGATTTGTGTCGTTGGTGGCGGCTATAGCGGTTTATCGGCAGCGCTACATCTGGTCGAAACCGATCATGAAGTTGTAGTTTTAGAAGGCGCACAAATTGGATGGGGCGCATCAGGGCGTAACGGTGGCCAAATCGTCAATGGTCTTAACGCTAGCTTGCAAAAAATCAAAAAGTCTTATGGTCAAGAAAACGCAGACTTCGTCGGTAAGCTTGTGACCCGTGGCGGCAAAATCATTCGCCGTTTTATAGCAGATTATAATATTGATTGCGATCTTAAAGAAAAAAACATCTTTGCCGCTTTTAATGCCAGTCAGCTAAAAGATCTGCAAGAAACCTACGACTTGTGGGAAAGCCACGGTATGCACGATCGCGAGATGTTAGATCGTGAGGGTATGCAAAAATATATCAATACTGATGCTTATGTTGGCGGAGTGATAGATCACTCAGGTGGGCATTTTCATCCGCTAAACTTAGCACTTGGTGAGGCGGCGGCTGTCGAACAAAAGGGCGGCACGATTTACGAGAACACTTTAGTCGTCGACATTGAGTATGCCGATGATGCGATCAAAGTGATTACTGAATTTGGCACCGTAACTTGTAAGCAAGCCATTCTTTGCGGTAATGCCTACTTAAACAAAGTCATTCCCAAACTCACCGACCGCGTCATGCCTGTATCGACGCAAATTATTGCGACTGAGCCGTTAGGAGATTTGGCAGATAAGCTGATACCTTCTGATGTTTGTGTTGAAGATGTCCGCTATATTCTCGACTATTATCGCCTATCAGCTGATAAACGTATGCTATTTGGGGGTGGGTCTGTCTACGGTGGTCAAGACCCTGCTGATATCGCAGCCAAGATTCAGCCCAATATGAATAAAATATTCCCTGAGCTACGCGATGTCAAAATAGATTATGCTTGGAGTGGCAACTTTGCTTTGTCTTTTTCTCGCGTACCGCAATTAGGTAAGCTGCATGATCGGGTTTATTTCGCGCATGGATATAGCGGTCATGGGGTTACCGGCTCGCATCTGTTTGGGCAAATCATAGCCAAAGCCATCAATGGTGATACTACCGAATTTGACGCTTTTGCTAAAATTCCATGGATACCCTTCCCTGGCGGCCGCGCTCTGCGGGTGCCTTACTCGGTCATGGGATCATGGTGGTATGCCCTAAAAGATCGTACCGGACTGTAGACTAACAGAGTAAACTGCTAGATAATAGTTTAGTTATAATTCTTTATTTATAAAGCTTTATTTTGAGGAATATTAATTGTTATAAGTTAACGCATCATAGCAATGGAGTGTTGTGATGCTTTATATAAACTTTTGTTTATATAAAATAAATCAAATAACACATACTGTGGTATAAAAACTTAAGATTTTACAAGGAGTGTAACCATGAATATGAAGCTCAATGATGCTGTGGAACGACAATATCATAATAAACGAGTTTTTCTTACTCTATTAGCAGGCATAGCGATATATCTCGCTTTTACTTGGTTGTCTTTTAGTCGTAGTGGCGAAGAGTCTTGGGGTGCCTTATCTTTACTACCTACGCTGTTAGTATTGGTAACTGCTATCGTATCAAGACGTCCCTTTGAATCAATGATAGCAGGCTGCGTCGCTGGTCTGGTTATGCTCAATCCTTTTGATCTTATCTCCCCTTTTGCAGATAACATGTCGATGGTTTTAGGTAATGAAACCATTATTTGGATTGTACTCGTTTGTGGCTTGATGGGCGGGCTTATCCAATTGCTTGAAATTAGTGGTTGTTTAGATGGCTTTAGCGAATGGCTACAAAAAATTATCAAGTCGCGTCGACAGTCCTTGTTGGCGACTTTTGCTTTAGGGGTCATTGTCTTTATTGATGATTATCTCAACTGTTTAGCTGTCTCAACCTCAGTCAAAAAACTAACGGACGTTTACAAAGTATCACGTGAGAAACTGGCCTATATAGTCGATTCAACCGCTGCGCCGATGTGTATTTTAGTGCCCATCTCTACTTGGGCCGTTTATTTTGCTGGTCTATTGGAAGAAAATGGTGTTGCAGGGGATGGTGATGGTATTACCCTTTATATCAGTGCTATTCCTTATATGGCTTATGCTTGGTTTGCCCTTTTGATTGTGTTTTTGGTCGCTTATGGCATATTAGGTGATTGGGGGCCAATGAAAAAAGCAGAAAAACGTGCTAAAGGTGGTAACCCTGTTCCTGAAGCCTTTGTAGAAGAGCAACTGGTGTCAAACGTCAAAGCTAAGCGCAAATTGTCGTTTAAAGCCAATATTCTTAACTTCGCCTTTCCTATGATCTTGCTCATTATCTCCACGGTTTATTTTGAAATTGATTTACTACGTGGGGCGTTACTAACGTGTTTTGTTACAGTTATTATCTATTGGGTACAAGGTATCTTAAGCTTTGAAACTCAAGTTGAAGCTATCTTCAAAGGCTTTAAAGTGATGTTATATCCGCTCTCAACCGTAGTTGGTGGTTTCTTTTTAAAAGCAATCAATGATGAGCTAGGTATGACCTCTTATGTCATTGAGACCATTACCCCCTATATGACAGTGATGATTTTCCCTGCTGTTATCTTTGCCGTTATGGCGTTTTTAACCTTTGCTACCTCTTCAAGCTGGGGTCTATACGTCCTTGCTATGCCGATTGTATTTCCAATATCTTTAGCACTAGGTGTGAGCACGCCGCTTATGATCGGTGCATTGTTATCAGCTTCTTCATTTGGTAGTCATGCTTGTTTCTTTAGTGACTCGTCGCTACTAGCGGCTCAGGGCGCAGGCTGTTCACCCATGCAACATGCCTTTACGCAGTTTCCCTATGCGATGCTAGGAGCAGGATTGTCCGTTATCACCTTTATAGGTTTAGGGTATGCCATGGCTTGATGTAAAGTATTTAATAATTATTTTGTTAAATATCAGCCGTTAACTCTAAGCTATTAAATCTTAAAATATGGGTAATTGCTAGTTAGTAATTACCCATTACGATTTTATCATTGGCAATTATCACAATCTTTTATAATTAAAAGTTACTAAAAGGAATTAAATATGCGTTCTGTAACCGTTGCTACTACTCAAATGGCTTGTGGTTGGGATAAATCACAAAATATTGCTACTGCTACTGACCTAGTAACCCAAGCTGCTAAGGCGGGTGCCCATATTGTGTTGCTACAAGAGCTGTTCGAAACCCCTTATTTTTGCCAAGTTCACGATTTTGACTATTTTAAATTGGCGACCACAGTAGAAGACAATAGTGCTATTCAACATTTTAAACAATTGGCTAAAGATCTAGAAATTGTCTTGCCCATTAGCTTTTATGAAAAAGCAGGCAATACTTTTTTCAATAGTATCGTGGTTATCGATGCCGATGGTGAGATACTCGGCACTTACCGCAAAACCCATATACCAGATGGTATTCCTTATGCCGAAAAGTTCTACTTTACTCCAGGCGATACCGGCTTTAAGGTTTGGCAAACCAAATACGCCAAGATCGGTGTGGGTATTTGCTGGGATCAGTGGTTTCCTGAGTGTGCGCGTAGTATGGCACTGATGGGTGCTGAGTTATTGTTTTATCCAACCGCCATCGGTGACGAGCCAACTTTAAATATCGACTCAAAAGGACACTGGCAGCGCTGTATGCAAGGTCACGCGGCCGCCAATTTGATGCCAGTCATTGCCTCCAACCGTATTGGCGAAGAAACGATTACTCAAAATGGCAATGACAGCGTTATGGCATTTTATGGTAGCTCTTTTATCACTGATGGACGCGGCGCTATCATAAAAGAAGCATCAACCGATAAAAATGAGTTTATAAGCGCAAGCTTTGACTTGGATAAGCTGGCTCAAGATCGCCAGCAATGGGGCGTTTTCCGCGATCGCCGTCCTTCTATGTATGGCACTTTACTGGGTCATGGCTAGCAGCACGTTGGTATTAGCTTGTTAATTTTATAAGGCAATTATTATGTCATCATTTAAAGAACCTTCTCACTATTCAAACAAAGACTCGTTAATCACAGACTCCACCCCTATCAATGATGACTTTTATATGCCAGCGGAATTTGCGCCAATAGAAAAAGTTTGGATGATATGGCCTTATCGTCCTGATAATTGGCGTGATCAAGCACAGCCTGCCAAAAAGGCTTATAAAGCAGTAGCCCTAGCTATTAATCGCTTCTGTAAAGTTGCTGTATTGGTAAACCCCAATGATTATCAAGCGTGCCGTGATGGCCTAGCCGATGACATCGAAGTCATCTCGATGCCCAGTAACGATGCTTGGGCGCGTGACATCGTCCCGACGTTTTTGGTCAATGATAAAGGTGAGCTGCGTGCTTGTGATTGGATGTTTAACGCTTGGGGCGGCGATTATGATGGTTTGTATGCGCCTTGGGATGACGATGATAAGCTTGCCGCACGCCTGTGCGATCAATTAAGTATTAAGCGCTATCGTACTAAAAACTTTGTGTTAGAAGGCGGCGCTTTTCATGTCGATGGTGAAGGCACGGTACTGACCACGCGCATGTGCTTGCTTAGTCCTGGGCGCAACCCGCATCTTACCGAGCACCAGATTGAAGACAAACTAAAAACCTATCTGGGCGCCCAAAAGGTGCTATGGATTGATGATGGTATTGACCCTGAGGAGACTACAGGGCATATCGATGATATTGCCTGCTTTGCTCGTCCGGGCGAGGTAGTTTGCCTATACACAGAGGACGTGGATCATCCCTTTTATGCCGCCACGCAAAAAGCTTATCAGCAGCTAAACCATATGACAGACGCTAAAGGGCGCTCATTGACCGTTCATAAGCTGTGCTGTACTCAGCAGCCAGTAACCTTACCTAATCATTATGACGTTGTACAGTCTGATGATGCCAAAGTGCGCCAAAGTGGTGATATTTGTATTGCTTCTTACGCTAATTTTTTAATCTGCAATGACGCTATTATTGTACCGCAATATGATGATGCCAACGACAGTTTAGCAATTAATCAGCTTGAAAAAATCTTCCCTCGTCATCAAGTAGTGGGAGTACAAACTAAAGAGATTGTTTTTGGCGGCGGTAATATTCACTGTATTACTCAGCAGCAGCCCGCCGTTAAGCCGTAGTTTTTTAATGTGGTTCGTTGACAGTAGTTTTACTAACCTTCTAAAATAATTAGAAAATAGCTTTACAATTGAGCTTTATAACGTCATTTTAAGTAACGATGGCAAACAACTATCAAAAACGGAATTTAACCCAAGGAATATTTATGAGTGATTATCAAGTAACTAACCCCGCGACTGGTGAAGTAGAAGCCACCTACCCTACTGCCACTGAACAAGATATTCAGCAAGTTATTGAAAAGGCGGAGAATGCCTATAAGGATTGGCGCGGCATAGAGCTTAGTGAGCGTAGTGCCATATTGCATAAGGTTGCTGATATTTATCTTGAGCGTCAAGACGAGCTGGCAGATATCATTGCCAAAGAGATGGGCAAACCGGTGGCTCAAGGTAAAGGTGAGATTGGTTTGGTTGCCGAGATTTATCGCTATTATGCCGATAATGCTGAAAAACTATTGGCTCCAAATAAGATCGATGTTGATGATGGATCAGCTTTTGTAGAAAAATTCCCAGTCGGGGTATTGTTCGGCATCATGCCATGGAACTATCCGCATTATCAGGTAGCGCGCTTTGTGGCACCAAATGCAATGGCAGGTAATACTATTATTCTAAAGCATGCCCCACAGTGCCCGCAAACCGCTGAGGTTATCGTTGATATTTTACGAGATGCAGGCTTACCAGAGGGTGTTTATAATAATATCTTCGCGACCAACGAGCAAGCGGCGACTATTATCCATGATAGTCGAGTTCAAGGAGTATCGTTGACCGGTTCTGAACGTGCGGGGGCAGCCGTTGCTAAAGAAGCGGGCGAGGCTCTTAAGAAAGTCGTATTAGAACTTGGCGGCTCTGATGCCTTTATTGTGGCAGAAGACGCTGATATCGAACAGGCAGTAAAAAACGCTATTACAGGACGTTTTGGTAATACTGGACAGGCCTGTAACGCGGCCAAACGCCTGATCGTTGTTGACGCTGTCCACGACAAGTTCGTTGAAGGCTTTACCGATGCTGTAAAAAATATGAGCCTCTCTGATCCGTTAGATAAGAAAACGTTTATTGGTCCCCTATCTTCGAAGGCGGCGGCTACTAATTTACAACAGCAGCTAGATAGTGCCATACAAGGAGGCGCTACTGTTTTGGTAGAGGGCGGGATGGTTAAAGACAAGCCTGGCGCTTGGTTTAAACCTGCGGTACTTACCGATGTTACTGAATCAATGGATGTCTACCGCGAAGAGCTGTTCGGCCCTGTCGCTGTGATTTATAAAGCAAAAGATATTGAGCAGGCAATTAAGATCGCCAACGACGTGCCTTTTGGTCTGGGGGCTTCTATTCAAACGCAAGATCCAGCATTAGCTACTGAGATCGCTGATAAGTTAGAAGTGGGTATGGTAACCATTAATGCTCCTTCCGGCTCTGAGGCTAACACGCCGTTTGGCGGTGTTAAGCGTTCAGGCTTTGGTCGTGAGCTGGGTCATCTTGGTATTACTGAATTTTTGAACTATAAGCTGATCCGTGATATGTCTTGATCTTTAACTTTTTTTAGAAAAACCAATCTTTAGATCAAGAAAAAGCCTAACAAAATTGTGAACTGCCCCCCATAAGTTGGACACAATTTATGGGGGTTATTTTATGCGTTACGATCTAGACTTTAAGATCAAAGTCATAGCATACTACAAGCAAGGACATAGCGGACATGCTACCAGTGAGAAGTTTTCTGTAAATCCGCGGTTTGTCAGCAAATGGGTCGAGCAATATCAACATGGTGGCATAGACGCTATCAAGCCTAAGGTCGATAGGACTAAATACAGTAGCGACTTTAAGTATAAAGTGCTCGCTGTGATGTTATCAGAAGGACTAAGTCAGTCTGAAACTGCCCTTAGGTTTACTATCAGCTCACCTGCGCTTATTAGCCACTGGCACAACGCTTATCGACACTACGGTATGTCTGGACTCACCTCTAAATATAAAGGTAGTAATCCTATGACCTCTCCTATCACAGACAAACCTGATGAGGACAAGACCCTAGCAGAGCTCAAACGTGAGAACGAGTATCTACGAGCGGAGAATGCGTATTTAAAAAAGCTCGATGCCTTGCTCAGAGCGGAGGAACAAGCAGACAAAAAGCAAGGCTCATCGAAGGACTAAGACAACAGCACGTGTTATCTGACTTACTCACCATAGCAAAGCTTGCAAGGAGTAGTTTCTACTATCATAGAGCGAGTCTTTGGGATAAAGACAAATACGCTCCCTTGAAACAGCGCATCCGTGATATCTACCACCAGCATAAAGGTCGATATGGCTATCGTCGAATCACTCAGACACTTAAGAATGAAGGACTAAAGGTCAACCATAAGCGGGTTGCAAGGCTTATGGGACAGCTTAAGCTGACTGCCAGAATCAGACGACAAAGGTATCGATCCTACAAAGGACAGTGCGGCGTTATAGCTAAGAACAGGGTCAAGCGTAAGTTCAGAGCAGGTGCGCCTAATCGCAGATGGTTTACTGACATCACTGAATTTAAGGTCGGCGGTGATAAGTTGTATCTATCACCCATACTCGATGGCTACAACAATGAGATCATCAGCTACGAGCTTTCAAGACGACCCGTCTATAACTTAGTCAAACAGATGCTTGAGCGTGCCGTTAAAAACATACCTGCAAAGCGCAAAGAGGAGCTCACCCTGCATTCAGATCAAGGCTGGCACTATCAAATGAAACCGTTTGCAAGTACGCTTAGAGCGAATCATATTAATCAAAGTATGAGCCGTAAGGGTAATTGCTTAGACAATGCATTGATGGAAGGGTTCTTTGGTACGCTCAAATGTGAGACGATTTATATTGAGAAACCGAATACCATTGAGGATTTAGAGCAACAGATTCATGAGTATATCCACTACTATAATCATGAGAGAATTCAACTTAAACTAAAAGGACTGAGTCCTGTAAAGTACAGAACTCAGTCCTTGATGTAAACTTAAACTGTCCAAGTTTAGGGGGTCAGTTCATTGTTAGGCTTTTTTATGTTTGAGATTCAAAGATTACCTTTTAGTAGGATTCTGTGTTAACCAGTGCTGATTCACTACTTTTAACTCCTCAAGCTCCTTATTCATGACTACTTTGCTCTTACCTGGATTTTTGATCGACTCATAAGCAAAGAAGATGATACCGAGAATAGTCCAGCCAATAAAGATCGACCACTCAATGCCACTAAGCGCAGATGGCATACCGGGTAGATATAGTACAAATAGGCCTAGGCTTAGAATAATAGTCACAATACCGACCACTTTACCCGCAGGAATTTTAAACGGACGTACCATATTAGGCTCACGATAACGCAACACCAAAAATGACAAGGCAACTAAGGTGTAAGCAATAACAACGCCAAAACCACCAGCGGTCACAATCCAGACGAGCATCTTGCGACCAAACAGCGGTGCCAGTGTCGCAAGGCCACCAATCAACAAGATAGCATTGATAGGGGTATTGTGTCTGGGATGCAATTTACTTAAAAATGCTGGTAACATATGGGTTTTGGACATGGCATAAAGTAGACGGCTACCACCGATTAAAAAGGCGTTCCAGCTCGACATGATACCCAGTACGCCACCGATGACTAATAACACGCCTGCCCATTTACCTTGCCAAGCGGTCTCCATGGCATCAGCGGTACCCAGCGTAGAGGTTTCCGCTAGCGCTAAAGGTAAGGTTACGCCTACACTCCAAATGACCGCAATATACCAGATGACTGCGACAATTAAAGAGATAATTAAGAACTTACCAATGTTAGGACGAGTTAAGTCCATCTCTTCTGCGGCCTGCGGAATGACATCGAAACCTACAAACATAAAGGGTACCATGACGATGACCGCCATAATGCCACCAATGCCACCGATGAACGCTGGCGATAATGGAGCACTATTATTCTCAGGCGTAAACAATACTGCCCCGACAAACAATAAGACACCAACGAGCAAAATACCTGCCACGGCTGTCTTTTGGAACCAAGCGCTGACCTCTAGACCACGAGTGTTCAACCATGTCACCAGTATAGAGCCTGCCATACCAACGCCTGCCCACGTGGCATAGACATCCCAACCTGCTACATTCCATAAATACCCTTGATTATAATTGG
Organism: Psychrobacter sp. M4; assembly: GCF_055699795.1. Classification (NCBI taxonomy): domain Bacteria; kingdom Pseudomonadati; phylum Pseudomonadota; class Gammaproteobacteria; order Moraxellales; family Moraxellaceae; genus Psychrobacter; species Psychrobacter sp. M4. The sequence goes on from NZ_CM146740.1 coordinate 2,381,132, forward strand.
GTATGAGGTATTCTACGACCGTCGGTAACGCCACAGCCTCAAAGGCAACCACAGATAAGTAACCAAAGAGCATGCTCCATGAACATATAAAAGAGACGTTAACACCCAATGCACGATGCGTGTAAGTGTGCTCTCCGCCTGTGATCGGCATAGATGCACATAGCTCGGCATAAGTGACCCCGATCAGCACGACCGCAATACCACCGATTAAAAACGCGCTAATCGCGCCCCAAGTACCTGCTGAAACCACCCAGCCACTGGCCAAGACGACCCAGCCCCAACCGACCATAGCCCCGAATGCTAAGGCGATAATATCGATTACCCCTAGCGACTTTTTCATTACAGACATAACTTATTCCTTGTTTATGTGTCATCCATGTAAATTTTTTATAATCGTTGTTAGTAGCTGTTCAGTAAATCATCTATTGATAAAGCGCCATGTCAGTCTTTTTGAACACAAGCCCTTTAATAAATACCTTTTAAATAGAGCAAATAAAAACAGCACCTTGTTGTACAAGGCGCTGTTCTAAAGTATTTATTCAAAATAAAACATTCTGATAGCAGCCTTACTAAACTATATTATCTCAAATATCTACTTAGGCGGATAATATTTTTCCGATAATATCAAGACCTTCTTGTAGCACCTCATCTTCAACGGTCAGTGGTACCATCACACGAATCGCGTTGCCATGCATACCACAAGAAGCCAATAATAAGCCGTGCTCAAAAGCTTTTGTTTTTAGATTAGCAGTTGCATCAGTGTCAGGCTTACCTTCGCTATCAATTAACTCAAATGCGAGCATCGCGCCTTTATAGCGAATATTACCAATGCTATCAAGGTTTAAGTCCTTTAAGAAAGCACCAACCTTGTTGCCAATCTCGACACTGCGCTCAAGTAAGTTTTCTTCTTCAATAATGTCTATAACAGCTAGAGCGGCTACACAGGCTAGCGGGTTACCAGAGTAAGTACCACCAAGGCCACCCACTTGCGGTGCGTCCATAATATCAGCACGGCCAATAACCGCAGAGATCGGATAACCACCAGCCAAGCTCTTAGCACTGGTCATAAGGTCAGGCTCAACACCTAACTGCTCGCCGGCAAATAAAGTACCGGTTCTGGCAAAGCCGCACTGCACTTCATCAAAAATCAATACGATACCGTGCTCATCGCAGATCTCGCGTAGCGCTTTGGCAAATGATGGCGTTACTTGATGAAAACCGCCTTCACCTTGTACCGGCTCAATGATCATTGCTGCCACTTCACTTGGATCGATATCGGCTTGGAATATCATCTCAAGACTATGCAAAGCTTGCTCTTCGGTGACATTTAGCTCTTCAGCTGGAAATAGCGCGTGAAAAACAGGACCTGGCATCGGGCCAAAGTTCTTTTTGTATGGCAGTACTTTACCCGTTAGGCTCATGCACATCAATGTACGACCATGCCAGCCGCCAACGAAAGAGATGACACCGGGACGACCAGTTTTGGCACGAGCGATTTTAATGGAGTTTTCAACCGCTTCAGCACCAGTAGTCAAAAAGAACGCTTTTTTAGCACCGCTGATTGGCGCTTTTTCACAAAGCTTTTCTGCAAGCTCAACATAGCATTCATAGTTGATCATTTGCGCGGCAGTATGGGTGAATTTATCCACTTGCTCATGGACACGCTGGATAATCTTAGGATGACTGTGACCAGTATTAAGTACCGAGATGCCACCAACAAAATCGATATAGCGATTGCCTTCGATATCCCAAACTTCTGAGTTTTTGGCTTTTTCAGCAAAAATAGGAAAAGCTACGCCAAGTCCTGTTGGCAGTACCGCTTTACGGCGCTGTAGTAGCGAGTCGTTAGTAGTCTGTTTATCATTGCTAGTGCGCATATTATCGGTATGCTGGGTGTCATGACGATCAATTGTAGTAGACATAAGGATATCCTATTCTTGAGTTAATATCTTTTTGGTTAATAGTGTCTTTAGTTAAGTCACTTTAATGAAGTCACTTTAGTTAAGTCACTTGAATACTTAGCGTTGTAGTCTCTAGTATTGTAATAATAAGGTTTTAATGATCTAAATTAGCTGATATCAGAGCACCAGTATTTAGTTGATACATACTCTTCAATACCATATTTTGAGCCTTCACGGCCAAAGCCTGATTGCTTAACGCCACCAAACGGAGCGACCTCAGTTGAGATAAGACCTGTATTATGACCAATAATACCGTACTCAAGGCTTTCGGTAACTCGCCATGAGCGTGCATAGTCGCCACTATAGAAGTAAGCCGCTAGGCCATAAATAGTGTCATTGGCGCGGCGAATGACTTCTTCTTCGTCTTTAAAGATAAATATCGTTGCAATAGGACCAAAGATCTCTTCGTGACTAATATCCATATCAGAGTTAAGATCAGTGATGACCGTTGGATTAAAGCTTAGTTTCGAGGCGTCATTGGTATCACCACCTGCAACTAAGGTCGCCCCTTTATCTAGTGCATCTTTAAGTAATTCTTGTACTTTTTCAAGGCCGCCTTCATTGATCAAAGGCCCAATATCCACGCCCTCTTTCATACCATCGCCGACCTTTAGCGCTTTAACTTTTTGGACAAAGACCTCTAAAAACTTATCTTTGACACTCTCTTGCACATAAACGCGGTTGGCGCAAACACAGGTTTGACCCGCATTACGGAATTTTGAGGCGATCAGGCCATCAGCTGCTTTTTCAAGATCAGCATCATCAAAGACGATAAAAGGCGCGTTACCACCAAGCTCCAATGATAATTTTTTGATCGTTGGCGCGCACTGAGCCATTAGGGTACGACCCACTTCGGTGGAGCCAGTGAAGGAGAGTTTATGTATACGACTATCACCAGTTAATATCTCGCCGATAACAGAGGATTTACCAGTGACCACTTGGACGACGCCTGCTGGAATACCCGCTTGCTCAGCTAAAGAAGCAAGCGCTAGGGCAGAAAATGGCGTTTCGGTCGCCGGTTTGATAATCATGGTACAACCTGCAGCTAAAGCCGGTCCTACTTTACGAGTAATCATCGCCGCTGGAAAGTTCCAAGGCGTGATAGCAGCTGACACTCCAACGGGCTGCTTTAAGATCACATGGCGCAGCTGCGACTTATTGGCAGGGATCACATCACCGTAAACGCGCTTACCTTCTTCGGCAAACCAGCGAATAAAGCTGTTAGCATAACCGATTTCACCGCGCGACTCAGTTAGTGGTTTACCTTGCTCGGCGGTCATAAGCACAGCTAAATCTTCTTGGTTTTCATCGATCAGATCTGCCCACTTTAGTAACAAGGTGGCGCGCTCTTGCGCTGTTTTGGCTGCCCATGAGTCTTGTACTTGATCGGCATAAGCGACAGCATCTTCAACATCTTGTTTGGTTAAGCTTGGTACGGTACCGATAAGCTCGCCACTGAACGGATTGGTGACATCGATGGTTGCACCATCACTAGCATCTTGCCAGCTGTCTTTGATAAAACATTGTTGTTTGAGCAGGTCCGGATTTGAGAGTTTCAGTGAGGTTTGTGAAGTAGCTTGGGGCATAGCAACGTTCCTTGTAGTTTATGTCAATAGTGTATGTAGTAGGAGTTTGATAAAAAATAGAGGTATATAATTATTGATAAATTGTTAATCGTTCAATATACTGAACAACTATTCTCTATATTAGATTTTATTATAAGAATGAATGCTGATACTTTGCAACCCTTATTCCTCTTTTATTTTTTTATTTATTAAGGTCAACTTATGAGCACGACGGCGGTTCCAGCCCTAGACAAAACTTTTCAAATCTTAGACTTAATTACAGCTAATCCGCAGCCTTTGACCGCAGCACAAATCGCTAAGCAATTACAGCTTGCGCGTAGCTCCACGCATAATATTTTGCAAAGTCTGTTGTCTAAACACGTCATCTATAAAGATGCTGAAAGCCGCTTTCATCTAGGCTCCTACCTGCTCTATTGGGCAGGTAAATACGAGCAGCAGCAGGGTATTATTCAGCTGTTCAAGGATTTAATCATGCAATACCCTGTGCTATTACAGCATACCGTTACTCTATCCAAACTAGACATGGGCGAAGTAGTTTTTTTGACCTGTCATGAAGCGCCAGCTCCGCTAGGATTTACTTTTCGTGCTGGCGTACGCGTACCAGCGGTATTTTCAGCTACAGGTAAAGCCATGCTTTCAACGCTATCGATGCCAGCCATCGAATCTTTGTATGATGGTAATTTTCCAGCACCGCTCACCTCGAATGGTGTCGATAACTTCACTGATTTATCAAAAGAGTTTGCCGCTATCCATAATAGCCGTATCTCACTTGACGACGGTCAACTGCGTGAGGGTATGTACTGCTTGGGCACTTATATTCGTAATGCCTCCGGTAACGCTATCGCGGGCATGGCAGTAAGCTTCTTGCAAGCAGAGTATGAAGTCAAACGCGAGGAAGTCAGTGCGGTACTTATTGAGCTTGCTCAGCAGATTGAACAGCATCTAGGCTTTATTACAGCCCAATCAGCTTGAAGTATTGAATAAATTTATGTTAAAAGTAAAACTGGAACAGCGTCTTTATAAAAATACTGTTCCAGACTATCAAAATAATAAGACTTCATTACCTAAATAAAGTAATAAATTCTTTAAGACTCCGTCGATATAAACGCACCATGACGATGTGCGAGCTTATCATCAGATGGCACAGGCGCAATCGCATCCCATAATTCAACCACATGATCATCCTCAATACGCCACAGCTCACAGAACGCATGGCGCTCACCGCCAATTGAACCCTCAGAATGCGTCAAGACGAAGTTTCCATCAGCGACAGTACGATGCAGCGTGTCATAGGTCAGTGCGCTATCCTCTCGTTTTAGCTCTTCTAAAAACTCAATCATGTTCGTAACACCATCAGCGATGTCTCCGGAGTGCTGTGTAAAAGTACCATCTGGACGCGCGAATCTGTCCATGGAGCGGTAATCCTGTGCCTGCAGAAAAGTGTGCCATATCGCTTTTGCAAATGCACGATTGGCTTCAGTATCCACTGACTCATCGATCTTAGTCGGCCCGTCTAATTGAGTATGGCCGGACCCATTAGGCGGCGTCTCAGTGACGAGCACATCCCAGTGTTCAACGATTTTGCCATCGGCAACGCGATAAATATCGAAGCCGACGTATAGCTCATTCGGATCTAGCCCAGGGTAAGAACCGTGCAAGGCGACCAATCCTTTTGCTTCGTCCACTAACACGCGTACCACATCATGGCGCATATCAGGAGCATCTGCGACAAGATCTCTCAAACCTTGCAGCCCCTCTGCAATGAGCGGTGAGTGCTCGACGTAATCAGCTGAAAAGTTACGCTCTAGAGTAGTCACATCATGCTCGGTAAAAAGCTCCCTGTCAGCAGTAACCACGAGCTTACGAATATCAGTCATGTCAACTTTCTCCTTTCATATTGACTTCTATGCTATGTTTGCAAGGTTTGCAATCATTCCATTGAGCTCATGACATGCTTGATTCGGGTATACTCCTCTACACCGTACCTAGATAAATCTTTACCATTACCAGAGTTTTTGAAACCTCCATGGGGCATCTCTGCGACAAGAGGAACGTGGCAGTTAATCCAGACACAGCCAAAATCTAAGTCCCGCGATACCCGCAGTGCACGAGCGTGATCCTTGGTCCACACTGAAGACGCTAGACCGTACTCTACGTCATTGGACATACGTACTGCTTCTTCCTCTGTTGAGAACGTCTGCAGCGTAATGACAGGCCCGAAAATCTCGTCTTGGATGACCTCATCGTCCTGACGCAAACCGTCAATTATAGTCGGTTCGAAGAAAAATCCTGACATATCTTGGTCTCGTTTACCGCCAGTCGCTACCGTAGCATGGACAGGTAGGCGCTCTAAAAAACCCTCAATCCGCTCAAGTTGGCCTGCGTTGTTGAGTGGCCCATACAGGATATCATCCTTCTCCGGGGTTCCGTATCTCGTAGCCTTGGCAGCCTTAACCAGCTTAGCGAGGAAGTCATCATGGACTGATTCATGAACCAGAAGCCGAGTAGACGCTGTACAGTCTTGACCGGCGTTAAAAAAACCAGTCTCAGTAAGATTGGCCGCGGCGGCGTCCAGATCAGCATCATCGAAGACCACACATGGAGCCTTACCTCCCAGCTCCAAATGTACTTGAGTTAGATTTTTTGCTGCAGCGGCGGCGACTGCCTTACCCGCTTGCACAGAACCGGTGATGGCCACCAGCCCAGGCACTTTCGAGCTTGCTATTAAAGCACCCGTCTTGCCGTTACCCAACACCACGTTAAATGTGCCTTCAGGCAAAAACTCCGCTGCAATCTCTGCTAACAATAGCGTGGAATCAGGAGTGGTTTCCGATGGTTTTAGGACAATAGTGTTGCCAGCTGCAAGCGCAGGCCCAATTTTCCAAACCGCCATCATAAGCGGATAGTTCCATGGGGTAATCTGTCCTACAACGCCGATCGGTTCGCGGCGCAGCGCTGAGTTAAAACCTTCCAAGTATTCGCCCGATGGCACTCCATTTAGCATGCGTGCTGCGCCAGCAAAAAAACGTAGCTGATCGACACTACCATCTATCTCTTCTGAAGCAATCAAATACTTCGGTTGACCAGTGTTGCGAGCTTGAGCATCTATTAGCTCGTCACGACGCGCTGCTATGGCGTCGGCGATCTTTAGTATCGCTGCTTGTCGCTCTGAAGGAGTGGTGCGACCCCAAGTAGCCGTGGCAGCCTTGGCCGCCGCGTATGCTTCCTCGACATCCTGCTCATTGGATATTGAAGACTGACCAATACTCTCGCCAGTAGTAGGATCAATCAGATCAAAAGTCTCTGAGTTGTGGGATTTGACGTATTTGTTATTAACGAAATTCTGACGCTGATTCATCCTGTTCTCCTAATAACTATGATTGATAATATCAAAGCTAGCACGGTTCAGATGCTATTGCAAACGAGAGCTAAAGAGATTGTTAAGATGAGTAAATTCAAACTGTTAGCTTTATATTATCTAAACAAAATGAATTGTCAAAGTTGCTAAGCACTTCATGCCTTACGATAAGTAAAGATGAAAGTTTGTAGCTTCAACAGCGACAGTATCGTTAACATCAATCAAACAATCCCACCTGCTTTAAGCTTAGCGATCATCTCACTGTCATAACCTAAATTTGCTAAAGTCTCATCGGTATGCTCGCTTAAATTTGGCGGCGGCGTGCGATAACTAACTGGAGACTCTGATAATTTTATCGGATTACCCAGCGCTCTGACCGGACTGCCCTGCTCGCTAAAATCGACAATCATCTCGCGTGCCTGTGCTTGTGGCATCGCCAAAGCCTCGCTTATATCGTTAATTGGCCCGCAAGGAATGCCCGCTTTGTTCAGTGCATCAAGCCAATGATGGCGTGTCTGCTCGGCAAACTTGTCAGCCAGCCAATCACACAGCAATTTACGGTTTTCAACTCGTGCCGGATTGGTCGCAAAACGCTTATTTTCATACCAATCAACGTCTAAAACCTGACAAAGCCTTGCAAACTGTTGGTCATTGCCGCAAGCCAAAATAAAATGCTGCTCGCCTGCGCCTGCAAATACCTGATAAGGGACGATATTGGGATGCTGGTTGCCAAGTCTTGGTGGCACCTTACCTGATGCTAAGTGATTCATACCGACGTTCGCCAGCATCGCAAGCGCACTATCTAGTAGCGCCACATCGACATGCTGTCCGCGTCCGGTACGCTGACGGGCGATCAGCGCCGCTTGAATACCGATAGTTAATTGTAATCCGGCAAATAAATCTACGACCGCCACACCAACTTTATGCGGTTCACCATCACTTGGGCCGGTGATGCTCATCAGTCCTGATAGACCTTGGACTATATAATCATAACCTGGTCGCCTAGCATCAGGACCTGTCTGACCAAAACCGGTTAGCGAGGCATAGATCAGGCGCGGATTATTCTCTTTAAGGCTGTCATAATCCAAGCCGTACTTCTCAAGCCCGCCAACCTTAAAGTTCTCCACCAAAATATCGCTATCAGCGGCAAGCTGCTTGATAATTTTTTGACCCTCAAGGGTGGTGATATCTACCGTTAAGGATTTTTTATTACGGTTGATGGTCGCGTAATAAGCAGAAGTATGATCACTAAAAGCTGGCGGCGACCAGTGGCGGGTCTCATCGCCAATACCTGGACGCTCAATCTTAACTACCTCTGCACCCAAGTCCGCGAGTACTTGCGTAGCAGAAGGCCCAGCTAGCACTCTGGATAAATCAAGCACTTTGATTCCGTGTAAAGCCCCTTGCTTGTCATTATTAGCAGCGTCATTGCTCTGATTATTACTATCTATTTTGTCCATAGTATTCTCTTCATTCTTAGTTTATTTTGCTATTTTTTTAAATGGCACTTTTTTATTACTTAATCCAAAACTAAAAAACGTACGCCAGTGTTAAGCGTTTAACAGCCAAACAGTAGCGTACGTTTTAGGATAACTTTTAGCTTGTGGTAGCTAAATTAAAGAGTTAGAAGAATGCCTGAATACCCGTCTGTGCACGGCCTAAGATTAGCGCATGAATATCATGAGTACCTTCATAAGTATTGACCGCCTCTAAATTCATAACATGACGAATAATGTGATACTCATCAGAGATACCGTTACCGCCGTGCATATCACGAGCCACGCGTGCAATATCGAGTGCTTTACCGCAGTTGTTGCGTTTGATTAGCGATATCATCTCAGGCGCGGCGTTGTGCTCATCCATCAAACGACCAACGCGCAGTGCTGCTTGCAGACCAAGAGCGATCTCGGTTTGCATATTGGCAAGCTTTAATTGCACAAGCTGTGTCGCTGCTAATGGACGACCAAACTGTTTACGATCAAGAGTGTACTGACGCGAGGCTTTCCAGCAAAAATCAGCGGCGCCCATTGAACCCCAAGCGATACCATAGCGTGCCTTATTTAAGCAGCCAAACGGACCACTTAATCCGCGAATATCTGGGAACGCATTAGCTTCTGGTACGAATACCTTGTCCATCACAATCTCACCAGTGACTGAGGCGCGTAATGAGAATTTGCCTTCAATCTTTGGTGCTGACAAGCCTTTCATGCCTTTATCTAGAATAAAGCCGCGAATCTTGTCTTCATCGTCTTTAGCCCAAACCACGAACACGTCAGCGATAGGGCTGTTGGTGATCCACATTTTGTTACCAGTCAGCTCATAACCGCCATCAACACTGCGTGCGCGCGTTGACATAGAAGCCGGGTCTGATCCTGAATCAGGTTCCGTTAAACCAAAGCAGCCAACGTATTCGCCTGTTGCCAGCTTAGGTAGATACTTCTCGCGTTGCTCTTCGGTACCGTACTCATGTATAGGATGCATCACCAGGCTTGACTGCACACTCATCGCTGAGCGGTAGCCTGAATCCACAGCTTCGATCTCTTTGGCAATCAGACCATAAGCGACGCTAGATAATCCTGCGCAGCCATAACCGTCAATAGTGACACCAAGCAGGCCCATCTCGCCCATCTGACGCATGATATTGCGATCAAAAGTCTCATTACGGTTCGCTTGTAAGATACCAGGCATGAGCTCTTTTTGGAAAAACTGATGGGCACTATCAGTAACCATACGCTCTTCATCGGTCAACTGGTCGCGCAGCAAAAACGGATCTTCCCAATCAAAACTTGGGCTTGAGCTGGTACGTGGATTGGTAATAGGGGCCATGTCATACTCCTTGACGGGTTGGTGTAAGGCTTGTTTGCCTAAATGAATTAAAACTTGGATAGCTAAAAAATAGAATGTTGTAGCAAGAACTGAAAAAGCTTATTTGACAAACTAGTTCCACTATGTGAAACTTAGTTTCATAATATGTACTATTAAAGCAAAAATTGGTTAGTTTGTAAACTATTTATTAAAACTTATTTATTCTTGTTCTCAAAATTTATTAACCAAAAATTTTTCATCAAAAATATGGATATAAAATGACAGCTATAGCCTTAGAACCGAAACTAACTGACTCTTTGTTGGAAAAAACCTGCGATAAACTTAATCAAAGTAAGATAAGTGAAGATAGACAGTTTGTCACTGCTCTTGGACGCGGTTTGGCTTTATTAGCAGCGTTTGAGCATCATGAAACGCTTAGCCATCAAGAATTATGTCAGATGAGCGGTCTACCTAAAGCGACCGTTACGCGGCTCATTTATACTCTAACCACGCTTGGTTTTTTACGCACTACAATGCAAGGTCAGTATCAATTAGGGAGCAGCGCAGTGCGTCTAAGCGCTATAGCTTGGAGTCGCTATGATGTGGTAGCGCTTGCCGAACCACTGCTACGCCAATTTGCTATGGAAAATGAGGTTTCAGTAAATCTGGCTACGGAGATCGAAGGGGAAATGCGCTATTTGGCTTGTTATCGCAGCCCTACCCGGCTATCAATTAATCTACAAGTCGGCTCGGCTGTTCCTATCGATAAAACGGCTATTGGACGAGCTTTTTATGCGACAAGCTTGCCTAATCGACAAAAGATTATTGATAACCATCTGCAAGAACAGTTATATGAGGCTGAGTATCAACAAGCGCAAAATTTGCTGAACGATGCGCAAAATTACTATAAAAAGCACGGTTATACGTTATCTGATGGTGAGTTCTCACCCGATATTTTAGCAGTCGCAGTTGGCGTGTTTGATGTGGCAACCGGACAATACGAATATTCGCTTAATGCCAGTGTGCCAAGGGCGAACTGGGATAGTGAAGAATATGCGGCGACAATTGTGCCAAAATTGCAGGCTTTGGCGGAGCGAATTGGGCGTGGGGATTAAAAAAGTTGAGAATTCATAAGCTGGTACTTTAGCCCAGCATTGTCACTCTGCATAATTTTGAGCTAGATTAAAGTACCATTTTACAGTTTCAAGCGAATAAAAAGTGAACAAATATAATGTATTTTATCAACTCTAGGATTTGGAAAAGATTATAATAAAAATCATAGCTCCTATCAATCTATGCAGAGACATTATATGAATATTAATAAAGTGCTTATAACTATACCTTTACTCTTTTTATCAGTAAGCTCTTTTGCTATTTTAAATGCAGATAATCAAATATTAAGACTAAATGTATTATCTGACCTAGATGGTAAATATAGTGTTGAAAAAGTCAAAATTTGCTCAACTAGTAAAAAGTGCCTTTCTTATAATTTAAACAAAAACGTTCATTTATTACCTAAAAAAAATGGCGATGCAAACTTTATAGGAGCCATAAGTGTACCTATAGGTTCTAAAATAAACTATATTGATTTTGAAAACAGTGTTAAAAATAAAAATGGCATTAATGGTCGCCTAAATCTTGCTAAACCTTTAACTATTGAAGAGCATTTAAATTATCAGGCTCTATTTGGACTCAGAAATATTAGCTCAAGCTTGTATCCTGCTACGGTCAATACTCACTATTATCGTAAAGGGTTAAAAACGCTTTTTTACAATCCAACCTCTGCTCTAAAGGCCAATTTAGATAAAGGTGTCACACTTAAAATTCCTGCTCATGCTTTAAAAGAACCACAGATTTTCACAGTGGCTATTCATGATGTAGGGCAAAAAGTGCCTATGGTTGACTTACTTCCCTATATTGAACTCGAAAAAAACTTCACACTCAGTTTTTCGCAATCACTTAGAAAAGGTCAATCTACTAATAATAGTAAGGGTGCAATGTTAATGACCAATCGTACACAGGTTTTTGACGAAGGTTCCTTTAGTTTGCAGACTCTGTAAAAGTAACGACTTAGAATCCTACCCCAACTCATCAAACTTCAAATTAAACTTCATAAGATACTTACGCAAACGATCACTATCATTAGGACTTTTTAGCTTATCTCGCGAGTTTGCATATAGATAGCGTCCTGCTCTACTGTTTGCTAATACGGATACCAGTAAAACATCGACAATCAAAATCAAAGGCGGCACGCATAACCCTTTGGCGCCAACTACCAATTTTTTGCAGCAAGCGTTTGTCCCTGCTCTAGCTAGATATGGCATGAAGATTGGTGTTAAGTGCTTGCAAGCAGGCTTTGCGCCTATCGGTGGCAGCGAGTTTAGTACCCGTTTTATCAGCCAACATACCGAAACCCAAGCATGGCTGATTGAGCAGTTCTTACCCGTATCGATCACGTTTAAAACTACTGACAAACAGAAGACTTTAGTATATGTAGGGTGTTAAAACCTTATGAAAATAAGCATCTTATTAGCATACCGTTACTCAATTAATAGCAAGCCGTGATATCATAAGTACATGATATTTGCGATAAATATGTGACTTAATTATCTAATTAGCTCACATCATATATCGCGTTTTTATTTTTCATATTTATATTGTCTATACTTAATAGTTGAGCGTTGCTATGCCCCAATCTCGTACCAATCTAAACCCTGAACCCAAAACCAGCTCGCCTTATCTAGTCGGCGTACTACTGCGCTACAGTACCTTTGGTGCGGCTATATTTCTGTTCTTAGCAGGGCTCTTGTTGATAAATTGGTGGCTAATTGTGCTTGGCGGTTTGGCAGTAGCTTTAGGTATTTATGACTTAATCCAGTCCAAACATGCCATATTGCGAAACTATCCGGTTGCCGGTCACATTCGCTATGTCCTTGAGGACTTTCGTCCTGAGATTCGTCAGTATTTACTTGAGGATGATAAAGAGCAAGTACCATTTTCGCGCCAGCAGCGCGCACTGGTGTACCAGCGGTCCAAAAACGTTAGCGATACCAATGCCTTTGGCACCTTAAACGACCTGTATAAGCATGGTAAAGAGTGGTTTTTGCAGTCTGCGATTAGTGCGCCTTTAGACAATCAAGACTTTCGCATTATCGTTGGCAATGAGCACTGTCAGCAGCCGCATGATATGTCGGTATTTAATATCTCCGCGATGAGCTTTGGGAGCCTATCGGCCAATGCGATTATGGCGCTCAATCAAGGCGCCAAAATGGGCGGCTTTACTCACGATACTGGAGAGGGCGCGATCAGCCCTTATCATCGCAAGTTTGGCGGCGATTTGATTTGGGAGATTGGTACGGGTTATTTTGGTTGCCGCGATAGCGAGGGCAATTTTAGTTTACAGTCTTTTGCCGAAAAAGCCGTTGATCCACAAGTGAAGATGATTGAGATTAAGCTCTCACAGGGTGCAAAACCCGGTAAAGGCGGTGTCCTACCAACGGAGAAAATCACCCAAGAGATCGCTGAGACCCGTGAAGTACCGATGGGTCAAGACTGTATCTCGCCGGCTTCACATAGCGCTTTTAGTACGCCGCGTGAACTGGTGGCTTTTTGGCAGCAGCTACGTGAAGCGTCAGGTGGTAAACCAGTCGGCTTTAAATTATGCATCGGTCAACCATGGCAATTTATGGCTATTGTTAAGGCCATGATTGAAGCCGATAACTATCCTGATTTTATCGTTGTGGACGGCGCTGAAGGCGGTACAGGAGCGGCGCCCGTTGAGTTTATGGACAATGTTGGCATGCCCATGGCAGATGGGTTTTTAGTGGTGCACAATACCTTGGTTGGCGCTGGTATTCGCGATAAAATCAAAATTGGCGTTAGCGGTAAGATTGTCTCGGGATTTGATATCGCGCGGATGATTGCTTTGGGCGCAGATTGGTGTAATTCGGCACGCGGTTTTATGTTTGCGGTTGGCTGTATTCAGTCGCGCTCATGCCATACCAATACGTGCCCCACAGGCGTTGCCACCCAAGACCCTTATCGCCAAAAAGCGCTTGATGTACCTAGTAAAGCGGAGCGCGTGGCAAGTTTTCATAAAAACACGCTTAAGTCTCTAGCCAACATTGTAGGTGCGGTAGGACTTGAGCATCCCAGCCAGCTGCAACCTTATCATATCGCGCGGCGCTTGGATGATGGACAGATTAAACTGTTATCGAAGTTCTTTTACTTCACGGATAAAGGCGCGCTACTCGATGGCAGTGCCCGTGCTGATATTTTCAATCAAATGTGGGTGATGGCAGACCCCCAGACTTTTTTGCCCAATAACGATGCGCTAATTGCTTATAACAAAGACTCACGCGATAAAGGTAAAGAAACCAGCGCGCCTACAGAACAAACTGTCGATGATGACTTCATTGATCCTAGTGGTATGGTGGGTAATGTCAATCATACTTTTCGTGATCTACCAGAGATGTCAGACAGCGCTGACACCTCAAATTAAACCATAAACAGTATATAAATAGTCAGTAGGTAACATAGTCAGCATACAAAAAGTAGTAAAGGGGCGACAAAATCGCTTATAATTCGTGATCTTTAACCTACAAGATCAGTGATTGATGCCGCGCCTTATTTTTACTACCCCTGTTTGGTTCAACCCTATTCATCTAGTCGCTCTAGCTTTGATTACCTTAACCATAAATGCTTGTCAGCCCAATCCATTGAACAACTCATCAATGGATTGGTCGTGTCAAACTCACGATAAACCCTTCAGTTATAGTGTTTGTGGTATTGATAAGCAGGTACTTGGCGGTGATGATTCTCAATACCAATTACAGTTATTTTGGCAACAACCCAATTATAATCAGCCCCTACTCACTTTTGATAATTTGCTAAATACCTTACCCAATTCGCAAACCCTTACTTTTGCAATGAACGCTGGTATGTATAATGAAGATTACGCACCGATCGGTTATACGGTCATCGCAGGTGAAGAGAGACGCGCGCTAAATCTTAATGAGGGCGGTGGCAATTTTCATTTATTGCCCAATGGCGTGATGTGGTGGGATCACTCTGGTAATGTCCAAATTACAGAAAGTCATGCGCTAGATGGTCAGCTTAAAAGAGATCAAGCTAAGCCTTGGTATGCCACCCAGTCAGGACCTATGCTGGTAATCGACGGCACCATTCACTCTGAGTTCAATCCAGAGAGTACTTCGCTTAAGTTTCGTAATGGCGCAGGTGTGTGCAATGATGGGAGCGTGCAGTTTGTTAATAGCGAAGAGCCAGTTAGCTTTTATCAATTTGCCGCGCTGTTTAAAGAAGATTTAGATTGTGACAACGCGCTGTTTTTGGACGGCGGTATTGCTTCGGCACTTTATGCACCCAGTATCAATAAGTATGATAAAAAAGAGATGGGCGTAATGATTGGCGTAGTCCAAAGTAAAGAATAACTTTTTGAGCTTTAATCCTAAAAATCATAATTTTGTAAGTCATTTACATGCTTCTTTTGGGCTCGGCGCATTCTGGCCATTAGCTTTAACCAGTCTCGCTTTAAAAAGATTTTATATAGCTTTATTTTTAATAAAACTTTGCGCCGATAAAACCCGTTAGACTGCATTTTTTCTAAATGCTGCGCTACGCTTGAGAGGACATAATCCTCACTAAACCTTTCACAAACCGTTGGCGCAGGCATTAGTAAGTTGCTCATACAGACCGGGGCTAGTTCATAAAACAAGATATGTTCTACTTCACTGATCGTTAAATGAACAACTTGATTGGCTATATGTTCATGATCGATATCATGGTCAACGAACAAGTCCGACAATGCCATCCATACCGCTTCTTTATTGTTCAAGCTTCTCATAGTTTTACCTTAATGTCGCATTTTTATCAATGCTACCCTTAGAAATTAGCACATCTATACGCCCGCTAACAGTTAAACTTTGCTACAATAGCGCCAATTTTTATTCCACACTACACTATATTATACTAATTGATTGAGAGACCATTATGGGATTCAACTGCGGTATCGTCGGCCTGCCAAACGTCGGTAAATCAACTTTATTTAATGCCTTGACCAAAGCGGGAATCGCCGCTGAAAACTTTCCTTTTTGTACCAAAGATCCTAACACCGGTATCGTACCGGTACCCGATCCGCGCCTCAAAGCGCTCGCTGACATTGTTAATCCTGAGCGTGTATTACCCACTACCATGGAATTTGTAGATATCGCTGGCCTTGTCGCAGGCGCGTCCAAAGGCGAAGGCATGGGTAATCAGTTCTTAGCCAATATTCGTGAGACCGATGCTATCGCGCATGTAGTACGCTGCTTCGATGATGACAACGTCGTCCACGTCGATGGCCGCGTCAGCCCCATTGATGATATCGAAACAATTAATACTGAATTGGCTTTGGCTGATCTTGAAGCGGTTGAGCGCGCAATCCACAACCAAACCAAAAAGGCCAAAGGCGGTGATAAAGACGCGCAAGCATTGCTTGAGGTGTTCAAAAAAGTCGAGCCATTATTAGCAGAAGGCCGAGCTGCGCGCGTAGCCAATTTGGATGCTGATGAGAAAAAGCTCATTCGCAGCTATGGTTTAATTACCCTAAAACCCATTATGTATATTGCTAATGTCTCTGAGGATGGCTTTGAAAATAATCCTTATCTCGACGCTGTCCGCGATTACGCTACGGGTGATGAGTCTATTGTCATCGCTTTGTGCAATCAGATCGAAGCTGAGATCGCGCAGCTTGATGAGTCTGATAAGCAAGACTTTTTGGATGAGATGGGCATGGAAGAGGCAGGTCTCGATCAAGTGATTCGCGGCGGCTATGATCTACTTGATATGCAGACTTACTTTACTGCTGGGGTTAAAGAAGTGCGCGCTTGGACGGTTGAGATTGGGGCGACGGCTCCACAAGCGGCAAGCGTTATTCATACTGATTTTGAGCGCGGTTTTATTCGCGCTGAGGTCATCGCCTATGATGATTTTATCAAATACAATGGCGAAAAAGGCGCGGCGGCGGCTGGTAAAATGCGTTTAGAGGGCAAAACTTATATCGTGCAAGATGGCGATGTCATGCACTTTAGATTTAACGTTTAAATAGTTCTATACCGTCATTTACGTAGTCTTATTACCACATTAAAAGTCAGCCTTAGCGCTGGCTTTTTTATTATACTAGGTTTAGTTGTCTGCATAGAATTTAGCTTTCAATAACAATAATAATGGATAATAACTTATGACTATTTATGCTAGTAAACCTTTTAGTGCAAGCGATCACTGGGCGCGACTGTTTAACGCTCAGCGTTTAGGTAGTGATCAACAAGCGCCGGTGCAAGACAGTGCACGCACCTCCTTTCATAAAGACTACGACCGTTTGGTGTTCTCGCACTCGTTTCGTCAGCTCAATCAAAAAACCCAAGTGCATCCTTTAACCAATCAGCTAGGCATTCACACACGCTTAACCCATTCACTAGAAGTCTCTTGTATTGGTCGCTCTTTAGGGATGATGGCGGCTGAGAAGCTCCATGATAAATTGCCAAATGGCTTGCCAGCTGGGGTGAGTCCAGCAGACATTGGCGTCATTGTGCAAGCCGCTTGCCTTGCTCATGATATCGGTAATCCGCCCTTTGGTCATGCTGGCGAGTATGCCATTCGCGATTGGTTTTTGCATCCTGATCGTCAAGTGATCTTGCAACATTTAAGCCCTGATGAGCAATTAGACGTCATTGCCTATGAAGGCAATGCGCAAGGCTTTCGGCTGCTGGTGCGCAATGAGCATCATCCTGATAGAGGCGGCATGCGCTTGACCTGTGCGACCTTGGGCGCCTTTATGAAGTATCCATGGCTGGCCACTCATAGCAATGACATTGATAAAATTAGTGCAGGAAAATTAACAGATAAAGCGCAAAAGTTCGGCTGCTTTTATAGTGAAGCGGACCAGCTAGAAGCGCTAGCCGCTTGCTTACATTTGCCGCGATCTACGCAGCACGATGGTTTTGTTCGCCATCCCCTAGCTTATTTACTAGAAGCGGCTGATGATATTTGCTACGCATTAATAGATTTAGAGGACGGAATTCATCTTAATATGCTCAGCTATCCTGACGTGGCAGCTATATTTTATGAGCTGATTGGCGAGCGCCCCTCTTCCATCAACCTACCCCAGCAGGTTTCAGTGCGTCAACAACTGGCCGCGCTGCGAGCGCGAGCTATGATGCGCCTAGTCAATATGGTGACCGATGCTTTTGTTGCTAATAGCGATGCGATGCTAGCGGGAACCTTGTCCGGTAGTTTATTTACTCACTGCGACCCCTTCGTACAAAGCGGCATCAACGGGGCCAAACAGCTAGCGCGCGAACAAATCTTTAATCACCCAAGCAAAGTACGTATGGAGCTGATGGCCAATCAATGTTTGCATCGTCTGCTTGATGCCTTTATGCCGCTTGCTTGGACAGCACTGATTACTGCTCCCAAACCCTTTGAGCAACAGCGTCTATTGAGCCTTTTGCAGCCGCACTTGGATGAGCAGCAGCGCATATTGTCGGACAACATTTATCACAATATTTTAAACATCTTGGATTTTATCACTGGTATGAACGATCATGAAGCTTATCGATTGGCGCAAGAGTTGCAAGGCCATTGGGGTACTATGGTCTAGCAGTTTGCGGGTTTAAAGGCTTGAGGGTTTAGAGATTTAAAAGCTTAGAAGTTTAAAAGCTTGAAAGCTTGAAAGCTTAAAGACACTACTAAATTTAGCCAATCTAGTACAACTGGGTATCTTATTCGTATTTTTGCATTAAAACGAGTATGATAAACTTCTATCAGTTAGTTTTGAAATACTAAAAATTTAAAAATATTACGAGCTTTAAAATATAGTGAGCTTTAAAATACTATGAGTTTTGAAACATTATGAGCAGTCGCGAACAAAAGAAACTCCAAACTCGGCGCGCATTTTTCAACGCCGTGCTTGATCTATGTATGACGGGGCAATCGTTTAGCTCCATTAGCCTGAGACAAGTTACTCGTGAAGTAGGCGTCGTGCCTACCGCATTTTATCGTCATTTTGATGATATGGAAGCGCTGGGTAAGGCATTGGTGCTCGAAGAATTGGGCAGTACCCTAGTTATCTTGCAAGACAGTCTACAGATTGGACGCAAACGTAGTTTTGATAGACAAATCGCTAAAAGTATCCAACTGTTTTTGCAAACCGTCAGTGACAAGCCGCGCTATTGGCAGTTTTTGGTTAGTGAACGCTTTGGCGGCTCAGAGGCCGTGCGTAAAGCGATTAGTGATTTGCTCAAAATGCATAGTGAGATATTGGGGGAAGATTTGGCGCTACAGCCTGCTTTTGTACATATCAATGCTTACGATCGGCGTTTATTGTCTGAGGCGGGTATCAATATGTTTTTTTCTTGGATTATTGATTGGCTTGAGCTGACCTATTCTGAGGCACATGACGATGAAGTCGACTTAACAGAGATTGAAAATAAAAAACAGCTCATGCTGCACAACTGTACTCGCCAAGCGCAAATGCTGTTTTATGGTGCTTACAACTGGAAATCGAGCGAAGAGACGCGCCTTACGGACTGATAGTGCATCAGCTCTACATTATTTATCGACTTTTGAAAGATTAAAAAGCGGGTCGAAAAGCCCATAAACGTTGGTTAATTACTTTTACCGTCTTTGGCTGCTCATCGTCATCAACATTGTTATTAGGATTGGCATTATTAGTAGCGTTGTTAGTAGCATTATTGTTAGGATTTTTATCCGGACCGCCATTACCAGTATTATTGTCACCAGTTTCATTATCGTTACTAGGACGAGTTTTGCTAATCAATACCGTAGCAAAACGCTGTTTTGGCGCTCCTAAGCTGCCCATATCAGTAGCAGTAATGAGTGCCATAAAAGCTTGGCTATCTACGCTCAACAGTGAAGTTGCCACACCGCTTTGCTCTGTATTTGCACTGTTTAGCGGCGGTAACTGCCAAATATCATCTACAGAGGTCAATACGTTTTGCTGACGCTGATCCGTAAATTCGCGCATCTGCTCTGATGTCATATCTTTGGCGAGTGCCGCCAATACCGCAGAGCTAGCCGTATTGATGTTAATAGGCAGGAAATAAGGCACAGCAGTAATGTATGGCCGCAAGGATGCCAACACCTCAGGACTTACCCCGCGTATGTTTTGTAGCTGATCAATACTTACAAAAGGTTGATTGGATGGTATTTTATTTACGCTGCCGTCTCCTTGCTGAGCGTAAACAATACTTTCATCACCGCCATCATTATAAACCTCGCTATCCGCATCCTGCCAATCTAGTACCGCAGTGGCAAGGTCAGGATCTAGGTTTAGTTGCTGCAGTAGGCGCTGAAACATCTCTAGTGCTGCGCTATCCACCTCGTTGTCATGATACAGGTTATTAATATTGAAGCGGCTCGCCTCATCGCGTAGCTCAATAGTAAGGCTATGTCCGCCTAAAGTATAAGGCGGTAGTGGCTGCGCCCAGATATCTTGCGCGCTATCGGTATCGTTCAGATTATCATCGGCGCGAATCAAAGTAACAGCTAGTTGTTGACCGGCGTTGATATCTTGTAGCAGCTGATTTTGATCAAACAGCAGGCCACTGCGGCGAATAACGATTTTTTGACTGGCAAGCATACTACCTGCCACCACCGTAATACTGACTACTAACAGTAAAATGGTCAATAGCGCCACCCCGCGCTGCGAGTCCGCTGGCGTGTTCAATGGCATCTTTAGCAGCACCGTCATAAGCAGTCCTTATTATTGACCATGCCATACCTTATCAAAAGTGAGGCTACTAGAGGTAAAACCGTCGCTGGTATGATCATAGATAGGGATCATCACTATTACTGCTATTAGGTAAAGGCTGGGGCGCTAGAGCAAATTGCCAAGTAATGGGAGTATCCTCATAAGTAAAGCTGATGCCCACGCCTTTGGGTAGTAATATCACCTCAGGCTCTTCATCCATACCATCATTAACATCAAGATCAGAGCTAGGAAACTGGGTACTCACCTCCGGTAAGTAAGCTTGCCAAAGCCCTGTAGTTATACCCTCAAGGAGCACAGTATCTAAGCTGATGTCATTAGAACTACTATTAATGTCAGTATATTGGCGTCGGATAAGACGCTCATCTGCAATCACATAATCAACGCGCTGCAAGCTAGGACTGCTTTGATAACGTGGATCTGGATCAGCAAAGCGTACAAAGCTGATCTGCGCCTCATTTAAGCTCATAAACGGCTCGGCCAATAGGTCATCTTGATTGTCATTAGTGTCGACACTGTTAGCACTATCAGCACTGTCAGACGGTACCTGATAAGCAATTATTTGTCCCATATCTTGTTGCAGTTGCAAATACGCATACTGCAACACTGCCAACTGATCAGCATGATACTGCGCGCGCTCGCGAGCACGGTTAACGCTATCAAACACCTGCCAGCCTGCAACCGCCAGCATAGCGAAGATCGACATGGCGACCATCAGCTCAAGTAAAGTAAAGCCGCGCTGCTGCCTCACGAATCACTCCTCAACTGACCTGCTTGGTTACCAGGGGTTGAGCTATTGACGCCTAAGCGATTAAAATCCAAAGCACCAATCTCTTGCTCTGCATTATTGATCATCACATCAATATCCGTTACCGCCGCACCAGCTTGCCCATCTACAATTGGAGCAACGCTGATATTGACCTCTTTTAGTGCTGGCGTTATCGTATCGCTAGTGTTCATAGTTATTTGCCATTGACGGCCTTGAGCATCGATAGTTTGAGTAGTGTTGGCCGTCAGCCAAGTATCCTGAATACGTAGATCAGCGGCAGCGTTTTGAGCAACGAAATGCGCCAGCGTTCGGGTGCGTAGCACATCAACCGAGTTTAGATAAGCACTGCTGGCACGACTTGCAGCAACAGCAACTACTGCTAATATAGCGAGGGCTACCATAACCTCAATTAGGGTAAAGCCGGCTTCACGCCTCGATAACGATGCCGCTTGATAAGCGCTTCGATTGGACGGAGGCGTAGTTTGAGTATCTTTTCTAATCATTGCTTATGACCCCTGCCCTATAGTCATACTGCCATCAGGCATAATAGTGATGACGTTGCCAACCAGACGTGAGTCATAGCGTACCTCAATGGTTACCGGAGCCGCCTGCCCAGTGCCAAACCATAATACTTGTGGTACTGCCTGATTGGTAAACCAAGGCTGCAAGTTTTGCGCCTGTTGGCTACTAGAGCTATTATCGGCCTGCAAGCTTTGAATACTTAAACTGACCCCAGCTGGCAGCTCTGGTAAGCTGACCTCAGGTTCCAGCTCCCAACTTGGCGTGGGTAAAGCTTCTTCGTTTGCCGTCGTCATAGTAGATAAATCGGCCGACAGCTCCATGGCGTTTTTAGGGGTATTATCGCCACTATTCGTCAATACTTGAGTTTGGTAGCTAATATAAGGGTTGGATAAGGTGACAATGATGGGGGTCACCTCCCCTTGTCTATTGGTTTGTAGACTCAGCCCCATAGGCTGCATACGCTCAGCCGATAGCAGTCTGACATAGCTTAAGGAATCGGTAAGATGCTCATAAAAGGCGCGGTTTTTGCGGGCATCACTACTGCTGACAGATAGGCTTATCATACCAGCGAAGATAGATAAGATAACTACCACCACTATGATCTCGACCAGCGTAAAACCTGCCTGCGAATGACTGATACGAGGTGGCAGGGTTTGTGTACTGGTTTGGAAGATTTGACGATGAGTAGATTTAATAGGCATAAGCGGCGTATGGTTATAAGGCTAACGGTCAATACTAACTGTTGATACTAGTCAATCAATACTAGTCAATATAATAAGTACAGGTGCCGATATCTATTAGATGTGGAGAATGAGTGATGGCCACTAAATTGGACTGAGTCTTGAGATATCTTAAGACATAAAATAATGTACCAAACTTGCATGCTGCTAATACAAGCGTCATTAATAATGCGTGTTACGATGCACCTCTGATTCGGTATCAATCTGCTCAACCAATTCTTGCATGTCTTCATCAAGCGTATTCTCATCGATATCCGTAGCTGGATAGTGACTGGGCAACTCCAGCATCTGTTGAACGAAAACATAACGCAAGGTATCACGGCGACCTAAGTAACGCTGATAAAAGCTTGAGTTTAATAGTCCCGCTCCGCCTTGACCCATAGCCCAAATCGTGGACAGATAATCACGGGTACTCATACTGCTGTTTTGATCTTTTAAATAAATACTAATGATATCGAGCATACGTTTCATACGCTGACGGCGAATATCGTACAGCTCGCCAAATAAACGATTAAGACCAGTAACTGAGGCTGCCAGCCGCTCCTCAATTTGGTTAAGTAGCATGGCTTTTTGTGGATTAAGTAGCTGCTGAAATATCAAACGTGCGATCCCTGCTGATGGACAATCATCAATTTGATTGATCTCGAATAATTGTTCTTCGTAGCGAATGATAATACGCAGATACAGCTCATCCTTACTCGAGAAGTGTTTATATAATGTCCCCTTTGCCAGATCGAGCTGATCGGCCAAACTATCTAAGGTGATATCACCATCGCCTGACTCAAGCAGCAGCTGCTCAGCCATCGCTAAGATGTTCTCCTCTCGCGCTTTGAACTGGTGTTGACGACTCATAATCTCTCCTAAGGCTTGACAAGATTAAGTATAAAAACATCTGATTAATGACTGACTAGTCATAGCATAACGATTTTAGTGATATTGTGCCAGTAAATTTTCAAAGTTTTTTGCCGTTAACTTGCCAATTTCTTCAGGCTCGCACTCATACATATCAGCGATAAAGCTTGCCACATAAGGAACATATGCTGGCTCATTAGGTTTGCCGCGTTTAGGGACAGGAGCTAAATAAGGACTATCGGTTTCGATGAGTATCCGGTCTCTTGGCATTTTTCTTGCCGCCTCTTGAATCATTTTTGCACTCTTAAAGCTCACAATACCAGAGAATGAAACATAAAACCCTAAGTCCAGCGCACGTTTGGCGGTTTCCCAATCCTCAGTAAAACAGTGAATGATGCCGTGCTCGGCACCTTCCGCTTTTAGGATATCAATCGTATCTTGTTTGGCATCACGCATATGCACCACCAGTGGCTTTTTTAACTGCTGGCTGGCATAAATATGCCGCGCAAAACTGTCGCGCTGCGCGCTGGCATTTTGGGTCGACCAATAGTAATCCAGCCCCGTCTCGCCTATTGCCCAAACATGATCAGCGCTGGCCGTCTTGATCAAACGCTCAGTAGTTGCCGACTGTAATACACCTATGTCCTCACAAGGATGGATGCCAACACTCATTCCTAAGTCAAGCATCTCATCACTATAGGTGCTGACAATAGCAGCAATCTCGTCATATTCAGCAAAGTCGCACATGATTGCCATCGCGCGGTTTACATTAGCGGCTTTCATAGCGTCAATAGCGCCGGACAATTGACCGTCATACTTGGTCAAATCTAACCGGTTCAGATGGCAATGGGTATCAGTAAACATAAATAATCTCGTTGTTAAAACTTTAAAAAATTAATTATTAAAATCAGTAATATATAAGGGTAGTCATATTAATTGCTCTACAGACGCCACTTTTCAAGTGGTATTTAGAGTTTGTATTAATTATAGTATAGTGAACCGCGCTTATTTATATTCATCTCTTACAAGTCTTATTATATGCAGCCCAAAAAAACCGTTACCCTATCCCCTGTCAGCAAAACCTTACTGCCTAAATATCTGTATCGACAGCGGTTTTTATTAACGAATAAAGGTCGTAATAATCATATCAACATCGCCAAAGACGCGCGTATTATTGGTAATTCAGCTATTACCATTCGTCAAGGTCATGACAATCAAGTTAGTATCGGTAAAAATGGTCAATTTAATAAGTTAAAAATTGATATCAATGGTAATCACAACCAAATCACTATCGAAGACGGCGTCAAATTCTCCGGGCATTTATTAATTGTTGGTAATCATTTGCATATTCATATTGGCGCGCGTACCACGGCTATTGACTGCTACGTTTTAGCGCGCGATAAGAGCGTGACGATTGGCAAGGATTGCATGATCTCGCGCGGTATTGAGATTCGCGCCACCGATGTGCACAAGGTTTATGATCTAGACTCCAATGAGCGTATAAACAGTGCGCAATCTGATGTGATAGTAGGAGATCAGATTTGGATCGCCGCCAACGTGACCATCTCCAAAAACGTGACTATCGCTAATGGCTGCATTATTGCGGCCGGTTCATTTGTCAATAAACCAATTAAAACGCAAAACTGTATGGTCGCGGGCACGCCTGCTAAGATCATTCGTCAAAACGTACGCTGGGAGCGTTAGGCTGTGGCCCCACTCAATTTAAAGGCACAACCCGCATCACCTCTTCTATCGTGGTCACCCCTTCACTAATACGCTTGGCACCCGACAAACGTAATGGCTGCACACCTTCACGGTACGCTTGTTGTTTGAGCATATCTAAATTGGCATCGGCGGCGACTAGCTTTTTTAGCTCATGAGACAACGGCATGATCTCATACAGTCCAATACGCCCCTGATAGCCAGTATGTCGGCAGTGCTCACAGCCTTGCGCGGTATAAATCTGTGCCGGAACTGACGCGCGCCAAGGCTGCACCAGCTCCTGCCACTGCACTGCAATGTCGCTATCATCAATAACAGGAACCGCTTGCTTACAATGCGTGCAAAGCGTACGCAATAAGCGCTGCGCCATAACGCCAAGGATAGTCGCTGAGGTCAGAAACGGCTGAATACCTAAATCATGCAAACGCGTCAAAGCGCTTGGCGCATCATTGGTATGCAGCGTTGAGAGCACTAAATGTCCAGTTAAGGATGCCTGCACTGCCATGTTGGCAGTCTCTTGATCTCGAATCTCCCCTACCATAATAATATCAGGATCTTGGCGCATTAAGGAGCGAATACCACCAGCGAAATGTAAGTCCACGCCCGGATTGACCTGCATCTGATTAAAGGCCGGTTCAATCATCTCGATAGGGTCTTCGATAGTGCAGACATTGACCTCTTCGGTCGCCAGCTGTTTAAGCGTGCTATATAAAGTGGTAGTCTTCCCCGAGCCCGTCGGTCCAGTAACAAGGATAATGCCATTGGGATGCGCGGTCAGCTCGTGCCACGTTGCCAGCTGCTTGCCAGATAGCCCAAGCTGGGCAAAGGTGCGCACCAAAACTTCTGGATCAAACACTCGCATCACCAGCTTTTCACCAAAAGCGGTCGGCATAGTTGAGAGGCGCAGCTCAGTCTCAAGGCCATGATGGGTTCGGGTTTTTAGGCGGCCATCTTGTGGTTTACGCTTCTCAGCCACATTGAGTCGTCCTAAGATTTTGATACGCGCGGTCACCGCCACGATAATAGCCAGTGGCATCTCATAAACCGTATGCAACACGCCATCGATACGAAAGCGTACCTTGCCAGTCTCGCGGCGCGGCTCTAAATGAATATCACTGGCGCGCTGCTCAAACGCATATTGCAGCAGCCAATCAACGACTTTGACAATGTGCTGATCATTGGCATCAGGATTGGTATTATCACCGAGCTGTAGCAGGGCTTCAACATTGGTGACATCGGCGGCGGCGCGTTTGTGCACGCTGTTAGCGCCAGCAATCGCTTGGGTGACTTGATAAAACTCTTGGCGGTAGCGATTGATCTGCTCTGGACTGATATAAACGCTGCGATAAGTTTTTGATTTAATGATTTGTTCGATATTGGAGTGCCAGTCCGTATAAAAGGGCTGATCGGTACCGATAATCACTTCGTCCGCTGTCACCTCAATCGGTAAAATGTGCTGCAAGCGCGCGTACTCAAAAGACATCAAGCGTGTCACTGCCGGCACGTCGATCTTTAATGGGTCAATACGCACTAGCGGCAACTCTGCCTTGGTGGCCAGCCATTGATTCAGCCATGCCAGCGTCAGCTTATTGTCAACATTGTTACTATTATTGTTGTTACTATTTTTATCAAGAAGATTTTCAGTATCGTGCTCAATATGACTATTAGGCAGACCAAATTCGCTAATGGTGACCAGTGGATGCTGCGATTTGTCACGGCGACTGGTCAATACTAAATTATAACCGCGCTGATCAATCACCCTATCCGCTAGCAGCTCATCAAGGCACCAGCGCAAATCTATTATTAATGAAAACTGGGGAGCGGACATACTTTTCTTCTTTTATGGTTAACTGATTGGTATAAAGACTTTCGAAAAACTGGCTATTGTACAAATGTGTTTTTATATAAATTTTGCGCAGTTATTAATTTTACTATTATTATGCTGGGCTAAAGCCACAGCCTACGCGATCATCTGCTTGCCAGTAAGTTAAACTACAATAACTTTATCTTATAAAATTCAATCTACCTCTACCACCGCCGTTATTTGCAATTGTCCTTCATCTACTTGGCAAAAACTGATATCAACCGATTTATAACGCATGGTAAAAACGGTATTAAGCTCATGACGGCGATAAGCTGGACGCGGGTCTTGCGCAATCAGCGCTTGAATCAATTCCATATCAGACGCGAGCAACTGCTTTTGGACACTAGCAACTATCAAAGCGGCTGAGGGATCAGCTGGGTCTGGCGTTGATGTTTTTACAGCATTTTTCGTACCACTATTGGTAGGACTATTTTTATTATTCAGATTATCAAGTTCTTGTTTTTTAATCAGAGTGACAAATTGCTCATACGCAAAGTTTGTCATAGTCACTGTTAATAATTCAGGAGCAGCGGACGCAAAGCCACTATGGGTATCAGTGAGCGCATCGCTATAAGCCACATAAGGTTTGATGTCGATAATGGGCGTACCATCGATCATATCCGCGCCGCTTATGATTAATAAAATCCGTCCTTCTATCACCGTCACTTTTTCAAGCTTTACCACTGATAAGCCCAAGCCTGAGGGACGATACATACTGCGACTGGCAAACACCCCTATTTTTTGATTGCCGCCAAGCCTTGGGGGTCGTACTTGCGCACGAAAATAGGTGCTAGCGTTGTCTTCATAAGCGTCCTCACTTTTATACCTGTTTTTATGCTTGCTGTTTTCTTTATTTAGATGATTGTGATGAAATTGCCAGGTCAGCCAGATGTGGCTAAATGCCTCTAGTCCTACAAAAGCAGCTGGGGTGTCATAAGGCGCGACCATCTCAATAACGCTTATTATGTTGACCAAGTTGGGCTGCCTTGGCGCGCCAAACTTTTGCGATAAGGGCGCGCGGTGATAGCCTATAACTGGGGCATGGTGAAAAGACATAGGCTTCCTCTAATTAACTTGCTAACTTAACTTCAATAAAAAACTGTCCATATTGAGACAGCATAAAAGCCGCTTTATAACAGCTTATCAAAGCGTCATACACAATTATTTACTAACGATATTCTATTTTATCATGCTGACCCTAAGCCGCTCAGCGGATTTTTATTTTAAAGTTTGCTATCATGAGCGCTAAATTTTGAGAATCGCTTGCGTCCGTAAGGTGTCGGCTCTATAAATAGATCACAACTACGGCACTACAGTTTTTAAGAACAAATACAGCATCTATTATTTGTATACGTTTTCAACCTCAAAAGCATCATTGAAATTTTTAATATAATACTTATTAATGTAATATTCATTTAAAACTAATAATATTTAAACCTACTCATTCAGACAACACTTTATCGACGAGGACTTTATGTCAAAACTTCGCACCGAAACGGTTCAAGAGGTTCATCACTGGAGTGATGATCTATTTAGCATCAAAACCACACGTGATGATGGTTTGCGCTTTCGTAATGGCGAGTTTGCAATGATCGGTATCGTCATTGATGGTCGGCCGCTACTACGCGCTTATTCAATCGCTAGTCCCAATTATGAAGAGCATCTAGAGTTTTTTTCTATCAAAGTCCAAGACGGCCCATTAACCTCGCGCTTGCAGCATATCAAAGTTGGCGATGAGCTATTGGTCAGTAAAAAGCCTACTGGTACACTGGTCATGGATGATCTGCTACCTGGTAAGCATCTGTATATGCTATCGACGGGTACCGGACTTGCACCGTTTTTGGCACTCGCCCGTGACCCAGAGGTCTACGAGCGCTTTGATAAAATTATCTTGGTGCATGGTGTGCGTCACGTGGAGGATTTGGCGTATCGCGAGATGTTTGAAGAAGAGCTACCCAATGATGAATTATTTGGCGAGTGGTACCGCGAAAAGTTCATTTACTACCCTACTGTCACTCGCGAAGACTTTAAAAACACCGGCCGCGTGACTGAGCTTATGAAGTCGGGTAAACTGTTTGAAGACATTGGTTTGCCGCCGATCAACAAAGACGATGATCGGGTGATGATTTGCGGTAGTATGCCTTTTAATGCTGATGTTTCAGCGATATTAGATGAATTTGGTCTTACTGTTTCGCCGCGCATGGGCGTACAAGCCGATTATGTGGTTGAGCGTGCGTTTGTCGGTTAAATAAAGATAAGTTGAATACTGCAAATAATTCTTGACGCTTAATTATAGGCTGTTATAATACGCGCCTATACAGTTCAGACTGTAACTCCATTCGATAAGCTCTTTTGGCCTTATCTCTAACACGCCGGTGTGATGGAATTGGTAGACATGACGGATTCAAAATCCGTTGCCTTTATAAGCGTGTCGGTTCGAGTCCGACCACCGGTACCAATATACGAAACCCTTACAGTCTATGGATTGTGAGGGTTTTTTATTGCGTGAATTATTTATAAATTATTCGAGTAATAATAGTATCAAATAAAATTTTGATACTATCTTGATACTTTGATGCATCTGTTATTTAACGTATTATAGTATTATTAACACGATAAATAATGCGGTACGGATGAGATATGAAAGTTAAGCTTAGTAAGAAGTTTGTTGATTCAGTAGCATACACCTCAAGCGGCACAGATATTTACATGGATGAAGTATTAACAGGCTTCGCACTTCGTGTGGGTAAACAATCTAAGCGATACACACTTCACAAACGCATTAACGGTAAGCTCTATCGTGACGAAGTTGAAGAAACACACCTTATCACTTTGACTGAAGCTCGTGAAAAAGCCAGCACAATGATGGTCAACATAAAGAAGGGACTTGATGTATATGATAGCTATCACGCTACTCCAAAAATAAAAGATACACCAGATTTTAACGTGCCAACACTAAATGAAGCTTATATCTACTTTAAATCTATGAAACCTAATCTTGCCAGCCGTACTGTTGAGACTTACGACCAACAGATACTTGGTCGACTTGATGATTGGCTTGAAGTGTCTTTAAACGATATAACTAAAACTATGATAAGTGAAAAACATAAGCAAATAAGTAAGTCTAGTCCAGCTCAGGCAAATGCCACTATGCGAGCTCTTCGATCAGTATGGAATTATTGTCAAGATAGCTTCTTAGATGATGATGAAGAGTACATAATAAAGGACCAACCCATTCGAATACTGAATGCCAAAAATGATTGGAACAAAATTAAACCTCGTACTCACCATGTTGAGGAGGAATATTTGGGAGTATATTTTAAAACTTTGATAGAGCACCGAGACGGTAGTTCATTTAAACAAGCACCTTATAGTAATAACGCTCGCGATATTTTATTGCTTTTTATGTTTGCTGGTGTTCGTTTAAATGAAGCGCAATCACTAAGATGGGAAGATGTAGACCTTGACGCTGCTCGCATTGTCTTTAAAGCCACTAAAAATGGTTCTGATTACCATATGCCAACTGGAAAAATACTTCAAGCCATACTCAGTGAACGATTTAGATTGAGCTATGGAGAGCATTGGGTATTTCCGAGTGATTTGCAGAGAAATGATGACCATGTCAAGGATTTGAGCGGTAGTTACCGTTCGATATCAAATAAGGCTAGCATGCATATTACCCCTCACGATTTACGCCGTACATTTGGCACTGTCGCCAATAGTCTCAATGTAAGCTACCCTGTGCTCAAGAGACTGCTAAATCATCGTGAGGCTAAATCTAGTGATGATGTGACATTACAATACATACAAGTATCACAGCGACAATTGCGTGAAGCTTTAGACGAGATTGAAGATTCTTATTGCAAGCATATAGGAATGACTCAAGATGAGGTAATTAAGAGCCTCTTGCAGACATAACTTCATATAATTTTTTAAAGTTCTGTACAACTAACTAATCGATAGAACATATAACGACATTTTGATTAGGAGATATATTATGGGTATTAAGCTTGAACTGAGTATGACACAGAATATTAGAGACGAAAGAATCTGTGTCGACTATTGGGCATATGATCATAAGGAGGATTATCTTGAACATGTACGAATGCTATGTCATAAATATAGAATCAGCTCAAATCTATTGTTTGAGACGATTGCTCAATGTTACGCTTGTTTAGATGATGTGCTCTGTGAGTACTGCGCAAGTGCTTGCCCGGTAGAGATGCCAGCAGATATCCTATATATGCGTGCTCAAGATAGTTGGTGTTGTATGGTTTGCAAAAACGCAGTATGGCAAAAGGATTACGTTTGATTGCTTTCAAACTTATATAGTAGATCTCTTGCAAAAGTACCAGTTCATTGACTTCCACTGACGGAGTTACGAAGGCTAGCAATGACTTATGCAAGAGATCTAGTAATTATTGCAAAATCTACAGTAGTAAATTACATTTTATGATTTTTTATAAACAATCATATATGCCAATTATCCTGATTAAACTGGTTCACTATCTCTAGTAACCCATTTACCAAACTCAAAACTCTCGTTATATTTGATTTTGAAACTGTTGTTTACACGGTAGACACATTCCGTATTAAGAGTTGTATTCGAAGTATAGAATTTTTCTGTATTAAGACCTAAATGCTTTATAAAAAGCGGCTTAGTGAAATTTTTTTTTAAATAGGTACTATACTGACCATCTCTATCTATGACAAAACCACATTCAACACAAGTGTTGACTATAAAAACTTTGTTCAGTATTTCACTACGCACCTTTTTTATGGGTGAAAAAACATAATGCTTAGAAAAATGCGTATTAATAATTCTAAGCTCTTTATCGCTACAATTTTTTATTTTCTTAGAACGTACTTTATAGTCTTCTTTATATCTCACCTCAGAAATTATCGGATTGGAGTAACCACATTTAGCGCAAGAGTCTTTACTCACCCCTAAAGTCATCTCAGTGATACCATTGGATTTAAATCTAAACTTTGTAGAGGTGAATCGCTCATAAGGTATAAAAACTAGGCCTTGTGACACCAATCTTTGTATAAAACTCTCTAATGGTAGCGTAATAGGCTTAAATGAACGGTGGTTGTACCGACTACTGTTGCTGTCTAGCCTATTCACGTTATAGATCATATAAGCTTGATTGTCCTGCGTCTTATTTCTATAAATAGAGAATACAGGTATGTCTTTCGTACTATAGGCATAATCGCCTGTAATTGCGTTGGTATCTTTAATTGAGCCACTTCTAAGCAACCACGCACACCTTACGCCTGATTGAGCATATTTTTCTTGTCTGCGTTTTGTTTCTATAAAAGCTTGAGGGCTCCATTGCACTTCAATGGCAATCTTAGCTTTGCCTTTCTCTGCATAAATATCAGCAATCCACTCCTCACCACTTGGGGTAAGCCCCGCTTTTTCAACTTCTACAACCCAACCGTTTCTATCCAATTCTTTCATAACAAGATATTTGATATGCATGTGTTCGGCAGTTTCACCACCAGTCGAGCAGTTAGAGTCTTTAGGTTTTGCCTTATGAGCGAAGAACTTCGTACCTAGCTTACTTGTCTTTAGTATTGCCTGATTACCACAGCAAGCCATATTGAAACTGGACGATTTATCTTCTTTTAAAGCTATCCAATCTTTTAAGCTATATATAAAACTATAGATTTTTTCATCGTTTTTTATGCAAATAAAAGCCATATTGACCCTTAGTTATTTTGACTTTTGATCTAGCAATACATTCTTATATATATTCATGCTTTATAAGATGATCGCACATAATTAGGGTTTACCTTCTCCTATGCCTTTACCTTCGTATCCAGTAAAAACCGCGTGAATTGACTCAAGCGCTTAGGGTCTGATAGTAATTGTTTGGTAATCTCTTGATAAGCATCTTGGCTATCAAAGATGGCGTCTAAAGTAGCGTTTGGAAAATCGCCAAGCATCGCTTTATCTGCAGTGTTATTAGCGATCTGCTTCATTACAATTTGATTTTCATTGACTTTATTCCAGATGGTTTGCGAGTAACTAATTAAATCGCTATCGGTCAAATTTTCAGTATCGAATAGCTCATTTAACCTAGCGACTATTTTCGATAGCCAGTCCTCTTGTTTGTCTTTAGCCTTACCAGTACCACCGCTCCCAGGCTTCAGTGGATTGACACTATCTTCTTGCAGTTTGAGGTCTTGCTGACGTAGCTTAGACAAGCGGTAGTGGCTCATAACGATATTACTAAGATCCACTTCTTCATCGTCATCGAGTCTCTCACGTAGCATAGGTTGCAGATGGCGAGCATAGAGACTTAGCTTCTCCAGATCCTTATTATCATAATCGACAATCTGCGACATAAATTCGTACTGACGGGTAAAAGTAGCCAGATCCTTTTTAAAGATCTCAAGTGCGTCTTGCTCTATCTTATAGCCTTTATAATCAGTTTCGGCATTGGCAATCAGCACAGCATCTGCTGTAGCCTTGCTACGCTCAAGCAGCATCTTAGCTTGCACCGCTTGCTCACGGGCAAGCTTATAACGCTTTTGCCAACGCTCAACGGCAGGCTTGCAGATATTACTGATAGCCGCGTTAGATTTACTCGAAGCATAAAAGGCAATGACCAACTGCTCAACCTCAGCCCAATGGAATATTTTACTGGCTACTAGCTTGTCATATAGCTCGAATACACTATCAGGATCGGAGACCTCATCTAGCGTGGCATTTTTATAATACGGCTGAAATGCCTCTAATATATCTTCTGGATCATTAAAGAAGTCGAGCACAAAGGTACCACTCTCCGACTTGCCCGCATAGGTACGGTTTAAACGTGAGAGCGTCTGTACGCAGTCTACGCCGCCTAACTTTTTGTCGACATACATAGCGCAAAGTTTGGGCTGATCAAATCCTGTCTGAAATTTGTTAGCCACTAGCATCACTTGATAGTCATCGCTATCAAAGGCTTTGCGCATATCCCGACCTTTTAGATTGGGGTTCATAGTCTGCTCGGTAAATTTTTGCTCAAGCAAAGCACTGCTATCGGGATCACTAGCATGAAAGCTCATTTCACCTGAAAAGGCCACCATAGCATTAATACGCTGATAGCCTTGCTCACTAATATAACGATCAAAGGCGAGCTTGTAGCGTACTGCCTCTTTACGCGAGCCAGTCACCACCATCGCTTTGGCTTGTCCACCAAGTAAGCCTTTGACGTTTTTATTAAAGTGCTCAATGATGACTTTCACTTTTTGTGAGATATTATGATCATGCAAGCGTACCCAGTTATTGAGCTTGATAGTCGCACGGCGAGTGTCTACTTCCTCATCTGCAGCGACCAGCTTTTGAGTCAACTGATAGACTACTTTATAGTTGGTATAGTTCTTTAGCACATCTAGTATGAAGCCCTCTTCTATCGCTTGGCGCATGGAGTAGACATGATAAGACTCTGGAATATTTTGCTTAGATGGCGGCAGCTCAGGATTAGGCAGACGCCCAAACAGCTCTATAGTTTTAGGTTTTGGCGTAGCAGTAAAGGCATAATAGCTCAGATTAGGGCTACTACGACGCGTGGCAATAATGTTATCGAGCATGTCTTCACTAGATAGTGGCTTATCGTCATTATTGTTATTATCGTCACTTCCTCCAGCATCACCCGACACTAACACTTCTTTAAGCTTACGCGCAGTAGCGCCAGTCTGTGAGGAATGCGCTTCATCAGCTATAATGGCGTAGCGACGCTCTTTTAGCACGGCTGAGTTCTCAATCGCTCTCAACACAAAGGGAAATGTCTGGATGGTGACAATTATGATGGGCTGTGAGTTCTCTAATGCTGCCGCTAGCTTCTCTGACTTGGAGCCGTCGCCCTCTTTATTATTGATTCGACCTACTACACCATCGGCATGTTCAAACTGATAGATAGTATCTTGTAGCTGGTCATCGAGCACTGTACGATCGGTGATAACGATGACGGAATGAAAGTGCTTATCGCCATCGCTATTATACAAAGTGGAGAGCTGATGCGCGGTCCAAGCGATAGAGTTCGACTTACCAGAGCCTGCGCTATGCTGAATAAGGTAGCGTTGCTCAGAGCTGTGCCCTACGCCTTCATTGATAGCGGCGTTAACCAATTTGGTCACCACATCCCACTGATGATAACGCGGAAATATCAGCGTTTCTTTTTTGGACTTACGCCCTTCCCAGTCCTCTACTGTTTCAATTTGCAAATGCACGAAGCGGCCCAGAATAGCTAATAAATGCTCAGGGGTCAGCACTTCATTCCATAGGTAGTCAGTGGCATAACGACTACTATCGTCTGGCACATCATTACCCGCGCCGCCCGTGAATAGTGGTGAGCCATTGAGAATAATACCGATACGGCTACCCTGCGCATCTGTAAAATTGGCGTTTTTATCGCTAGAGTTATGATTGTCATGCATCTTACTAAGCAGATGCATAAGAAATAGCAAGGAGCCATCTGACACTCTTGGCAAGCCAGCACCAAAACGCCCTTCAAAGCCTTTTTGCTCATACTCATCTTTGATCTCGCCTGCGATCTTTTTCCAGTCCACCCCAAACGGTGGATTGGAGAGCATATAGTCGAACTGCTCATTCTCTAGCTGATCATTGGATAAGGTATTGCCAAGTTTGATACGGCTGACATCCTGTCCTTTAATAAGCATATCTGCTTTACAAATAGCATAGGACTCAGGGTTAAGCTCTTGACCAAAAGTGCGCATCACCGCGTCTGGGTTTAGCTCAAGCACGTATTCCATACCCGATGATAAGAAGCCACCTGTACCCGCTGTTGGATCGTAGATAGTACGGATGATATAGTAGATACACTCTAAAAATGTCATAGCGCTACTGGGATGAATTTTGCGCAGCCTCTGGGAACGCAGCACGCAAGTAAAATTTATACCAGTAGCGCGTTTAAATCCATAACAGTTTTACATTCAGCTAACTATACCGTCTTTGGTGAGCGCCTCGTCATCTTCCATAAAGACTAAGGACGTCGTCAAACGTACAATATCACGTGGCGTAAAATGCTCGCCTGCCGTCTCATTGGAGCTTTCGGCAAACTTGCGGATGAGCTCTTCAAACACTAAGCCCATGTCATGATTCGATATTGCTTCAGGACTGAGGTCAAAATTTTGAAACTTTTGTACTACTTGATACAGCAAGTTGGCATCATCTAGTTGTCCGACGAACTCTTCGAACTTAAAATACTCAAATATCTCCCGTGCGTCTTTAGAGAAGGATTGAATATAGGTGTTTAGATTGTCCTTGATATCACTTTGACCAAGCTTGCTTAGGTCCATTGGGGAAGTATTATAAAATGCGCGCTTACTCACGCGAATTAGTTGCTGCTCCTGCATATTTTGATCTTTGATAGCGGCATACTTTTCGACAACCGCATCTTTATGGTCGCTTAATACGCACTCTAAACGGCGCAGCAGTGCAAAGGGTAATAATATGCGCCCGAATTGGGATCGTTTAAAATCGCCACGCAATAGGTCAGCGACTGACCAAATGAAATCAGCAGTTTGAGAGAAGTTATTGGTTGTCATAAGCGTCGTCTTAATATTTAGAAGGGCTATTTGATATGTGTGAAGGATTATAGCGCACCCCGTTATATCTAGTAAAAATAGTTTGAGCGAATGATGTTTTCGACACTGAATGATAGGTTCAGCCTAGCGATGTGTGTGCTAAGTTATTCTCCAATAATAATCTTATCAGGAATCCACACTGTCATTATTAATGAGGATTTGATGAATTTCTACGAGCGAAATCATAATTTGTTAGATGTCAAAAACTCAACTATTGAGGGGCTATAAATCTTACTTCATGGTATATATGCGCTTATATTTTGTGCATTTGAGACATTAAAAAAGGCTACTAACACTATGCTATATATAGCGTTAGTAGCCTTCGTTTAAATTGATATTTTACTCAGGTGAGGTTGTTAATATTAGGGTTTGAAGTTTGCTAAGAGTATGATGTGAATATCGCACGACCGCTAAGAGTATGATTGTTTATCCCAACCGTAGACTGTATCAATAGAACGTAAATAACATTTCACCCTCGGAGAAAGCCTATCAAGAGGATTACCAGTAAGATTGATACATCTCAAACTATTCAGCTGTGTAAAATTATCTGGCAGGTTTCTAAGATTACAATAAACAAGCTCAAGCTTAACAAGATTATTAAGCTCACCAATACTATTAGGTAGCTTGCCCAATTTACAATAACTGATAAAAAACTCAGTCAGACTCTTAAGTTGCCCTATGATTTCAGGCAGCTCTTTGAGGCTACAATGGTTAATATAAAGCTTCTCTAGATTAGTAAGTTGACCTACGCTATCAGGTAGCTTGTCAAACTTGCCATGACTAATAAAAAGCTCAGTTAAGCTAATAAGCTGCCCTATGCTATCAGGTAGGACTTCAAGCTTAGAGTGATTAAAATTGAGCTTAGTTAAGTTAACGAGCTGTCCGATGCTATCAGGCAATACTTTAAGTTTACAGTTGATAATATTAAGCTCAGCAAGGTTAATGAGGTGTCCAAAGCTATCGGGTAGCTCCGTTAGTTCAAGGTGAAGCAGGTCAAGGTGAGTTAAGCTCAAAAGCTGGCCTATGCTATCAGGTAGCTCTTCAAGCTCACAATGAGTAATAAAAAGCTCTGTAAGACTGCTCAGTTGTCCAACGCTGGCGGGCAACTCTTTAATACGACAACGATTAATATAAAGCTTGTTGAGGTTGGTAAGCTGTCCAATACTACTAGGTAGGTCTTTGAGATCACAGTTAATAAGATCAAGGTCATTTAAATTTTTGAG
Source organism: Psychrobacter sp. M4 (assembly GCF_055699795.1). Taxonomy (NCBI): domain Bacteria; kingdom Pseudomonadati; phylum Pseudomonadota; class Gammaproteobacteria; order Moraxellales; family Moraxellaceae; genus Psychrobacter; species Psychrobacter sp. M4. Next base: position 2,418,920 of record NZ_CM146740.1, read on the forward strand.
TTGCCCTATGCTGTCAGGCAAGTGCTTGAGCGGGCAATAACTAATAAAAAGCTTAGCGAGGTTAATAAGCTGCCCTATGCTGTCAGGCAGTTCTTCAATCTCACAGTGAACTATATCAAGTACCGTAAGCTTAGTAAGCTGTCCAATGCTGTCAGGTAAACATTGAATCTGACAGCGACCAATGAACATCTTAGTAAGGTTATGAAGTTGTCCAATACTATCAGGTAGCGCTTCGAGTTCACTTTGATCAATAAAGAGTTCAGTAAGATAACTCAGTTGCCCGATGCTCTCAGGTAATGCGACAAGTTTAGAGTGACTAATAGACAGTTTGGTTAGATTAGTGAGCTTACCGATATTGGGCAGTAAATGACTTGAACATATGCCACTGATAGTTATATCTACTAGATTTGTAAGGTTGGTAAGCTCATCGGGTAGATAGGCTATTCTATAGACGTCTTTTGAGTGTTGCTCATCATGTTCAGGCTCTAAGATCTCTAGCTTTTTTAGGGCTAACAGTGATTCTTTATTACGAGGAATTTCAGAATGCTTGAGCTCAAACTCATCTGCCCACGCCCATATTTTCTCAATCCAGTTGTCATTAGTATTTAATGTTTTATTAGAAGTATCAGACTGATGAATGTCCTGATGGTAGTTATTATTGTTTGGATTCATAGCTTTATTCCTTATAACAACTTGAACTATTTTTCTTATGCCAGAATAACGTTAGTATCCTGACATAGGTTTATGCAGCCCTATGCTACACATAGTCGAGATAGTCTTTAGCTAAATTGTAGTGGTCAAATATTTTTAGACAGTACTTAAGAGGTTTTTGTTGAAATAAAGCCTCTCTTTCTCGCTCGGTGTTAAATACTCATTAAAGCTGTGTGGTCTTACACTTTGATAATAGCCCCAAATATAATCATTTACTGCCTGCCGAGCCTCATCAATATTGTCATAGCCGTTTTTTGGCATCCACTCTGTCTTAAAGCTTCTAAAGAACCTCTCTGTAGGTGCATTGTCCCAACAGTTGCCTCGTCGGCTCATACTATGCGACATACCATTGCACTTGGCTACGCATTTAGCATACTCTTCACTGGTATAATGACTGCCTTGATCTGAATGAAACAGCACGCCTTTAGGCTCAAGTCTTATGTGATATGCCATTTTTAGTGCAGATGTGGTCAGCTGGGTATTCGGGCTATCTGACAAGGCAAAACCAACAATACGTCGAGCATATAAATCCATAACGATGGCTAAATAACACCATCCGCCTTTGATACGAATATAAGTAACATCACCTGTCCACACTTGGTTTGGTGCAGTGGGCGCAAACTGACGGTCTAGTATGTTTCCATAAACTTTATGGAATTTTTCACAACGCCTGTACTTATGTGATTTTATCTGTCGACTAATCAACCCCATTTGTGCCATCAGCTTACCTGCTCTGTAGCGTGTGAGTTTAATGTCATGTTGATGCGTGACGATAGCAGATACCGTCCTTGCACCAGCCGAGCCATTTGACTGCTCAAATACTTCTCTGATTAAGGCTTTGAGCCTTATAAGTTCAATGTCTATAGACCTAGATTTAGTACTGTTGTAATAGCTGCTTCTAACAACCCCAAACAGTTCACATAGCTTGTGTTTGCTAATATGCTTATGATGCTCTGCAAGCTTGGTTATTAGCGATAGACGCTGAGATTGTCTTGGGCTAGCAGAGCAGATGCCTTTTTTAATATATCTCGCTCCATCTTAAGCTGTTTGACCTGTTTTTCAAGCTCTTGTATACGCCGTAATTCAGGCGTTAGGGCTTTGCCTTCTGATGGCATGACACCTTGCTGTTCTTTACGGTATTTATATACCCAATTCTCTAAGGTGGTTTTGCCGATACCTAATGAGTTGGCTACTTCTGGTATCTTCCTGCCTTGATCTTCAACCAGTTTAATGGCTTCTAGCTTAAATTCTTGGCTGTAGCGTCCGCGTTTGGTGGTCATATCTTCTCTCCAGTCTTGGTGATAGTATAACCTTGTATCTTGAATAATCGCTTAATACTGCCAACGAAAGTTGATAAAATAAAGCAGTTATTCATGAGCATTGAGAGTATGAGTATAACCTTAGTGCCTAGACACTGTGTAAGAGATTATGCCCAATGCTCATCCTATCATCTTAATATTCTGAATGGTATCCAAGTGCCTCGACATCTTATCAGATGCCATGAGTGACACTGCATAAACAAGGGAAGACAATAAGATGACACATTATATAGGCATAGACGTTAGTAAAAATAAGCTAGATATTGCATGGCTCAAAGACACTGACAAACTAAAATTCAAAACTAAAGTCTTTAAAAATGATCACAGTGACTACGCTGCTCTTATCAACTGGCTCATTGCTAACATCACTGACGACTTAAGTAATATTCACATCACGGTCGAGGCCACAGGAGTCTATCACGAGAACATCGCCTACTACCTATTTGATAAAGGTCTTAACGTCAGTATTATCAATCCTGCTTATATCAAAAGCTATGCTGCTAGTTTAGGAAGTCGCAACAAGACGGATAAAAAAGACAGTATGTTATTAGCCCGCTACACCTATAGTGCTAAGCCTAAATTATGGACACCGCCGCCAGCAGAGGCGCGTCACCTCAAGTCATTATTGTCGCGCTTAGACGCACTACAAGAAGACTTACAATGTGAGCTGAATCGATTGGAAAAAGCGCAGGCCACAGACACCGCTCCTATCGTTAAAGCTTCTATTGAGCATATGATAGCCTCTTTGCAAGCCGCTATTGTTAAGCTCAATGGTGATATTGATGACCATATCGATCATCATCACAATTTAAAGCAAGATCAGACTCTACTACAAACTATTAAAGGCGTCGGCCCTGTTGTCTCAAAGCAGATGGTGTCGCTGATGCATAATAAGCAGTTTAGTCAAGCGTCACAAATGGCCGCCTTTTTAGGCTTAGTTCCCAAACATAGTGAATCAGGGCTATTTAAAGGCAAGTCTCGCTTAGCAAAGAATGGCTCAAGTGATATCAGAGCCAAACTGTATATGCCAGCGCTAGTCGCCATTAAGCATAATCCTGATATTAAGGCGCAGTATGAGCGACTGCTTGCTAATGGTAAGTGCAAAATGCAGGCTGTCTGTGCGGCGATGCGTAAGCTTGTGCATATTTGTTTCGGCGTGGTTAAACATCAGCAACCTTACCAAGCAAGAGTTGAGCTAATTAGCACTTGATTTGGCTTTTTTAAGATGGTATCTCTTATCTACTGTCCTATTTCATTATGCCACTACAGTTTGTAATCATCACGAAAAAAAGTATAGGCAATAATCAACGGCATGCCAAAATGCAGGAAGTAGTGGATAACGGTTTGGATCATCATCTTTCCAATTCAGCATGATGTTTTATTGATAAGTTGGTATGCAGAATAATTAAACTAGTAAACGTTACTTAAGAAGCCAAAGCTACATGTTCATGCTATGTTCAGACTTGAAAAACAGGCGCAAAGCCACCCCCTGGTGTGCGAAAGTTAGTCGCTTGGCCTTGATAGATACGCCCAGCAGTTAGTAGCAGCTGTCCTGCATAGGTATAAAGACGTATATCTACCTTTCTAGTCGTCACCACATCATCAATCTTTATTGATCGCTCTGTAGCAGGGATAAAGGTCTGCGCAATATAGCTTTCATCTAAAATAGTCTCGAATACGCGGCGGGTAATCTTGCTGCCACGGTAAACGCCCTTACTACCATAACCAGCTACTGGCTTAAAAAACAATTGTCTCCGAGTACGCCATAATTCTGCTGCATCCTCTTTTGTAACCATTCTGGTAGTTGGTACTGACTTTTTTAGATATTCTGCATCATCATCACCTAGTCCCCACGACTGCAAAGTTTGCGTATCGGATAGTAAAGTCAGGTTGCGCTTATTAGCGAATATAGCATGGGCATGCGGATTGGGGGTTACTACTACCGCACCCTCTAAATAGGCACTTTTAAGCACGGCGTGGTTGGGGTTTTCAAAGGCGAAATCGACTAACCGATTATAGATCATATCAATGGGCTTGCTATGAGCTGTCAGTACACCATCAGCATAGTTAAGCTCAGACGGATCGAGTATAACGGTATCAATGCCTTTAGCTTGAAGTAGTTGGCAGGCCAGCTGAAACTCCAAATACATGAACTGGCTTTTGGGCTCATTATCCACAATAGCAATGCGATTGGGCATGCTAGTTGCCGATTGTCGCTGCCATTCTTGTATGAACATATTAGCGACCGCTTCTTCAAACCCATCAAGCATTTTAGTAGTAGCAACACTTTGCTCTGAGGGGCGACAGCAGTGTTTTTGTGCGCGGGCAAGTGCTACGTTTAAAAATGCGCCTCCAGCATTGGTATTGATCTCAATAAGCTTGGGGTCATCGCTCCCTAAGTGAAAGTCATAACCCATAAAGGCCCCTATTGGCCCCGGATCGAAAGCCGCGATATTGGGTGCCCACGACAGTACTTGCTGTTGATATGACGGTAGTCTAGCAGTCGACTCAATAGCTGCGATGATTCGCACCATTGCTTCTATCTCTGTCTTAGGGACGAACACCGGTGTCGCTGAAAACAGCTTATTAAGCTCATTGGCTCCTAGTGGATTATCTCTTGTGTTTACTAATTGATCTTGCAGGCTGTTATTAAGCGCTTTACGATCTAAAGTACGGCAATAGCACTCTTGATTAAGCTGATTTGCCAGATTATCATTCGTTTTGTTTTTATTATTAATTAGGGATTCCATTTAAATCTCATTACTAAGTTGAATGTACTGATAGGGTTTAGGGGACAGCCAAAATAAAAAAAGTGTCTTAAATGTTTAAGATAAGGTTATTTTTATAGTTACTTTACGAAATAGTCATTTTGCAAGATACTTAATTTGCAATATATCTAGTTTATAAATTAGCTACTTTGCAAGGTTATACGGTTTTACGCTCTTCTTTAATGAGTACTTTCGCTAAAAACAAACCTAACTCGAACAGTAGCCACATTGGAATCGCGAGCAATAGCATTGACACCCCATCGGGCGGTGTGACTACCGCTGACACAGCAAAACAACCGACGATGATATATCGGCGCTTACTCTCTAGACTCTGAGTGGATATGATACCGACCATTATCAATAATAAAGTAACCACTGGAATCTCAAAAGTGAGTCCAAATACCATAAATAACTTTAGCGCAAAGCTTAAATAACTGTCGATATCGGTCATAGGTATAACGTTTTGCGGAGCGAATAAAATAAAGAACTTCAATACGCCTTTGAGTACCACAAAGTAGGCAAAAGCGACACCAGAATAAAATAGGAATATCGAAGATATCAGCACTGGAATAGTGATTTTTTTCTCTTTTTTATATAATCCAGGCGCTATAAATGACCAAATTTGATACAGAATATACGGCATCACTACAAAGGCAGCAACGAAAATCGTCAAGCGAATAGGTGCCATAAAGTTCGAGGTAATATCAGTAGCAATCATAGTCGAATTCGCAGGCAGCTGCGCAACCAGAGGGTCTGATAAAAGATTGTAGAGCTCACGCGAAAACCCTACCAATGCTAAGAAGACGATCAAAACGGCTACGCATATTTTGATGAGATGCTTGCGTAATTCAATCAAATGCTCAGTAATAGGCATGTCGCTAAGCACATTCAGCACATTATCAGTCTCAACATTATGGGTAGCATCTGACGCCTTAGCATCTGTATTTGCTAACTTTCTTTGGCGACTTTTTTGGCGCTTAAATAAGCTCATTTATCCCCCTTCTCTATAGCTGAAGAAGAGGAAGTATCTGGCTGATGATTTTGCTGCTGAGGAGTGTTTGACTGATAGGAAGTATCTAAGCTTTGGTTTTGCGAGTTTTCAAACTTATCCATACTACCGCGCATCTCGGCTAACTCACGCCGCATGTCTGTCTCAGTCTGACGAATCTTTGCCAGCTCATCTTGCATCTGTTTTCGTGTCTCAGCCAAATCAAGCTCAGACTCTATATCAGACTGTAAGGTTGAAATCGTGCGACGCAATTTGGCATACCATTGCCCAGCGGTACGTGCGGCTTGCGGCAGTTTTTCTGGGCCCAATACGATTAAAGCAATGACGCCAAACAAGAGTAATTCGGAAAACCCAATATCAAACATAACAGTCACATATATTAATAGACTACTTAGTGCCGCTATTTATAAGCGGCGCGCTTCATACTTTAGGCTGGTCATCAGTGGAAATAGGGCTGATTTCCATATCATCAGCCTGATTACCTACACGCGTATTTAAATCATTACTTGCAGCTGGCGTACTATTTTCATGGCTAAGCACATGATTTTTGCGAGCATTCTCGGGTTCTTCATCTTTGACCGCTTCTTTAAAACCCTTCACCGCACCGCCTAAATCTTTACCTGCATTTTTAAGCTTGGCAGTACCAAATATGACCACCACTACGACCAATAAAATCAGCCAATGTGTAATAGAAAAGCTGCCCATAACGGTATCCTTATATTTTGTGATCTTGTTTAGACCAGTATGTGTCAGTGTGCTTTAGAACACTTTTTACCGTACCAGAATTATAGTTTCAAACGGCGCAATCGCAGCGCGTTAGCAATCACCGAGAATGACGACAAGCTCATCGCTGCCGCTGCTATCATCGGACTGAGCAGAAGCCCAAATATGGGATAGAGCACACCTGCGGCAATAGGAACACCAAGTGCATTGTAGATAAAGGCAAAAAACAGATTCTGTCTGATATTGCGCATGGTGGCGTGGCTAAGCTTATAAGCTTTGGCAATGCCCATTAAATCACCTTTTAGCAGGGTAATGCCCGCACTCTCCATCGCCACATCGGTACCGGTTCCCATAGCGATACCAACATTAGCTTGCGCTAGCGCTGGTGCGTCGTTGATACCATCACCCGCCATAGCGACCAATTTACCGCTGTCTTGCATTTCTTTGACGATACGGTTTTTATCCTCTGGTGAGACATCCGCATGAACTTCATCAATACCTAGTTTATTGGCGACTGCCTGCGCGGTTTTTTCGTTGTCACCGGTTAGCATCACAACTTTTAAACCTGCGTCATGAAGCAGTGAAATAGCCTCTTTAGTGCTTGGTTTAATAGGGTCAGCAACTGAAATAATACCAGCAGCTTTACCGTCTATAGCCACAAACATTACCGTTTCACCGTCTTTTCTACGGACATCAGCTTTAGTGGACAGCTCATTATCAAAACTATTTAGGCTTTCCATAAGCTTAGAGTTACCAATAGCGACTTTCTTACCATCGACCACGGCTTGTACGCCTTCGCCAGTAGTCGAATTAAAGTCAGTAGCTTTAGGAATAATGAGTGATCTTTCTTGAGCTGCTCTAACGATAGCTTCTGCTAAAGGATGCTCGCTAGCGCTTTCTACTGAGGCTACCAATGCGAGGAACTCGTCTTCATCTTGACCTACCTGCGCATCAATTGCGGTAAGCTCGGGCTTACCAGCGGTCAGTGTTCCGGTCTTGTCGACGACAATGGTATCGACTTTTTCCATACTCTCTAACGCTTCAGCATTTTTGATGAGGACGCCGTTTTGCGCGCCTTTGCCGGTACCAACCATAATGGACATCGGCGTCGCTAGACCAAGGGCACAAGGACAAGCAATAATCAGTACCGCAATCGCGTTAACCAAGGCATAGGCCATAGCGGGCTCAGGGCCGAATATCGCCCAGACAATAAAGGTTATGATAGAGGTGACAATAACAATAGGTACGAACCAACCCGCCACTTGATCTACCAAGCGCTGGATAGGCGCGCGGCTACGCTGGGCTTCAGCAACCATTTGTACAATTTTAGATAATACTGAATCTGCTCCAACATTGACCGCTTCGACTAATAGCGTTCCGGTGCCATTTACCGTACCACCAGTCACTGTATCTCCTGCTACTTTTGATACAGGGATTGGCTCACCCGTCACCATTGATTCATCAACACTACTATTACCATCGATCACTGTACCATCTACGGGTAGTTTCTCACCTGGTTTAACCCGTAGCTTATCGCCAGTGACGACCTCATCAAGCGAGACTTCGACTTCTTCACCGTTTTCATCGACACGTCTTGCGGTTGGTGGTGCGAGCTCAAGCAAAGCTCTAATCGCACCTGAAGTTTGGCTTCTGGCTTTGAGCTCTAATACTTGACCCAGTAGCACCAAGGTTACAATGACAGCTGCTGCTTCATAGTAGACTCCGACTTGACCAGAGGCATCTCTGAAACTGTCTGGGAAAATATCGGGAAAAAAGGTCGCGACAATACTAAAAATATAAGCAGCGCCTACGCCTATCGCAATCAAAGTAAACATATTTAGATTGCGGCTTTTTATAGACTGCCAGCCACGAACGAAAAACGGGGCGGCGCCCCAAAGCACTACAGGGGTCGCGAGCACTAACTCAGCCCATTGTAAAACCTGTGAAGGTATACCATACTGACTAAAGTCAACTCCAAACATACCGCTCATCACATATATTAATAGCGGTACAGTCAACACGGTACATATCCAAAAACGACGAGTCATGTCGTCAAGCTCTGAGGTGTCCTCTTCACCGATAGTAAGCGTTTCGGGCTCAAGCGCCATACCACATATCGGACAACCGCTATTTCTAACGTCTCTCACTTCAGGATGCATAGGACAGGTATATACCGTGCCATCGTAATCAGCAGGTACTTTATCGTATTTACCGCCTTTAACAGATTTTACTCCGCTACTATCAGTATCCTTTCCATGACAGCTAGCGTGACTATCATCTTTAGCAACTTCGTCTTCAGGTTTAAGAAACATGCCACATATTGGGCAGTCACTTTTTTCAACATCTCTTACTTCTGGATGCATAGGACAAATATAGACCGTACCGCTATAATTTTCCGGTATCTTGTCGTACTTATCGTCTTCGACAGAATTTACCTCATTACTATTATTAGCATCCGCTCCATGACAATGCGCATGACTATCTTCATGGTTGTTGGATTCAGCAACCTCGTCTTCAGGTTTAAGAAACATGCCACATATTGGGCAGTCACTTTTTTCAACATCTCTTACTTCTGGATGCATAGGACAAATATAGACCGTACCGCTATAATTTTCCGGTACTTTATCGTACTGACCACCTTTGATAGATTTTTCATCGGCAATATGTTTCATAAAACCACTCCTTGAAGACAATAAATATTGATAATAAGTACAACTCTTAAAGCACTATCATCAATCCTCGATTGCTATTCATCTAATCATTAATCTAAAAACCTCTAAAAAATAATTTCTATACTTTTCAATTGGAATTTAGTTTTTATCACGCAAATACTTGAGCAGTGCCATGATTGATAGTACTAGTACTGCGAAAAATAGTAGGGTGAATAACAAACAGATAAGCATCATAACCCAGCCCATGCCATACATCATTGAGCCGTTCATCATGCCATGCATTGACCCATTCATTATGATTTCTCCTCAGTCTAAACTGTGATCACTCCAACTCTTCAATTAATTTTTACTCGAACCGAAGAGGTTTACTGACTGTTAATATATCAATATCTTTAGCGCACTTTGGCGAACCAACGATATAGTGGCACGAACAAGATGGCGAAATACCAACCGTAAAGATATGATTCTACAAGTCCAATTAGAAAACCTGTCCATGTTAACCACTCAAAGCCAGGTAGTAGAGGTGCCCAAGCTTCGTGCATCGCTATCTGTTCGGGTGCGAGTAAACCAAACCCTATGCATAATAGATAACTAATGAGTAGAAACAACGATACACTATTGCCAACAGGGGCAATCCTTAAAGTACTTGTTGTTAAGTTTGATTTGACCATCTTAGTAATCCTCACTATTGTATGATGTGGTTCAAGCTCAAGATAACCAATCGTATCTAACCATGCTAACTCTAAGGATTTGTATGAATTAAAGCTTTATCCTGTATTGATATTACTTTTTAACTCGTGCGGCGGCGGCAAGTTGACGCCATTGACCCCATTGAGGAATAAACATTGGCACTTGCTGTTTGTAAGCAAGGTAGTCTTTACCAAACTCTTCAAACATATGCCGTTCCTCACGTCGAGCTAACCATGTGTATACAAGCACAATCACTGGAAACAGACCGATTGAAAACAGAGTTGGCCAATGCACCACACCCTCACCGAACAGTGCAATAAACAACCCGGTGTACTGAGGATGACGTACGTAGGCATAGAGTCCATCAGTTACTAAACGATTTCCCCCTCGTGCTTTGTGGACTTGGCGCCAACCTTGAGCAAAAAGACCGACTCCTAAAAATGCAATAGCATAGCCGAGTAGCATTGAGATCATCATGCCTGTCTCACCTAAACCAACAAGGGTCGACCATAAGCTAGCGCTGACATATTGGCTGTCCAAACCAAAAAACCGTACTAATAAATATATAGTGAGCGGAAAGCCATACATTTCTGCGTAAAGTGCAATAATGAAAGCCTGAACTACACCAGCACCCGCCCATTCACGCCAGTTCTTTGGTGCGAAATAACGGTAAAAGAACCAAGAAATCAGAACAATAACAATTAGTGCGAGACCCCAAGTTCCAGCGTGATTAAATGACTCATTCATAGCTTACTTTCCCTGTTGTCTTTATGAATATCGTATTGCATGAAATCAATTCTTGAAGATAGTAAGCAGACGCTTAAATCTATGCAATTTTTAACCAAACAATTTTTCTGTAAACTCTTTGATGTTACTGTCAATGATGGTCTGCAAGCGTATCTTTTTCGATAGCTTTTTTCCTCGCTGAAGATTTCAGGTAAACCTGCTCAGCCACAGCAATCACTACAATAGTGACGACTGCTACGCCAAGTACGAATGGATCTGAGTTTAGTTTAATCCAGACAAAACCGCCGAGAACCAACAGGTCAAGAAGTATGGCCACTATAGGCACCCACATCACCGCCTTTATATCCTGACGAAGGTATCGCAAAACACCCCAATGAATGGCGATATCCATAATTAGATAGAAAACAATGCCAAGCGCTGCAATTCGTGATAAGTCAAATAACGTCGTAAAAGCTAAACCCAACACCACAGTATAGACCAACGTATGTTTTTGAACGCTTCCCGGCATTCCCAAATGACGATGAGGCACCAGCTTCATCTCAGTCAACATAGCAAGCATACGAGAGACTGCGAAGATGCTAGCAAGGAGGCCGCCAGCGGTAGCTACCATTGCGATTGCAACTGTGAACCATAGACCATAGTCGCCAAGTGCTGGGCGTGCGGCGGCAGCCAAGGAGTAATCTTTAGTTTCGATGATTTCGGCAAGAGATAGATTACTAGACACCGCGAAACCGACTAGAGTGTAAATAACTACGCATATTGCGATTGATATTACAATGGCACGGCCGACGTTGCGATGAGGATTTTTTACTTCCGAGCCACTGTTGGTAATCGTGGTAAAGCCTTTAAATGCCAGTATGCCTAGCGCCGTTGCGCCAAGAAAGTCACCAACAGTATTAGTGTCACCTAATGTAGAAGAATCAACTGCAAAGCTATCAGCTAGCCAGATACCAACCAACCCGAATATAAGAATACCGACAATTTTTATAATACCGATAACCGATGCAACCCCCTGAATCCAACGATTACCAAGTAAATTGATAAAGAACGCAGCAAGAATAAGCGCGGCGCCAAGGATGGATACCATGCGACCGCTGTCATCGCCACCGAATAACTGCATAGTGTATGACCCGAACGTCCGGGCCAAAAAGCTCTGCGCTATAACCATGGAGAAATACATCAGCAGGGCATTAAATCCAGTCGGTAAACGATCTCCGTATGCCTGATGCAGGTACATTGCAACACCGCCAGCCGACGGGTAAGCGTTAGAGATTTTGATATAAGAATAGGCACTAAAAGAAACAACGATTGCGGCGGCTAGAAAAGCAAGTGGGAAAAGCGAACCCGTCATCTGAGCCATCTGACCGGTCAGAGCGAAAATACCAGCACCGATCATGACACCGGTACCTAGCATAACTGTTCCTGATAATGTCAAACTATCCTTCTGATAGCGAGTCGTTCTATCTTGCTTCATACTTATTCGACCTTAATCTATTTCTTCGTAGAACTTCAGTTTTACAGGTTATTTTTGAAGTAAGGAGTAGGTATAGTTAGAATTAAAAGACGCGATATAGTAAATAGTTTTTAAAGAAGAGCTTACTTATTGGTATCATAATATATTATTCCAACTCATCAATAAGTGCTTGCATCTCACCGATTTCACGCTTTTGTGCTTCGATAATGTCATCAGCAAGCTGACGTACACGTGGATCTTCGATATCAGCACGCGAACTGGTCAAAATAGCAATCGAGTGATGCGGTATCATCGCCTGCATCCAATCCACTTGATCGACCGTTTGTTGTGATCTAACGCCCCATAAACCAAAGGCAAATAGCACGACACTAATCCCATAAACCATTAGATTGACCTTAGTCTTTTTATACATATTGGTCATAAAGGCAAGCATAATAATAGCCATCATAGCGCCCATATATAACGCCATATAAGCTCGGGTTTCACTAAAGTAAATATGATCCCACTGATAGGTGTTAAAATACATCATGATAAACATCACGACTGTCGATGTTAAAATCATGATTGTGAACTTTACATAAGGGTTCATTTGCTTCTGTTTATTATCCATATGGTTATTCATATTCTTGTCCTTAATTTAGTAAAAAGGCACCTAAATAAAGAGGTGCCTTTTTTTAGAGCTAGTGTTATAAACTGTTGTTACTTACATGGTTAACACTAGAACCAAAACATCACACCAGCTGTAACGCTACTAGAATCAACAGCTTCGTCTTCTTGACGTCGCAAATCTCTTGCGTTGCCTAAAGCGGTCTCATAGCTGATACCCACATAAGGCGCGAGCTGACGACTTAACATCTCGTAAGTAAGCCTAACGTCAGCCCCAAACTCATTAAAGCCTTTAGTAATATGGTTATCTGTATCATCTTTGCTAAATGCCGTCAGCTCTACTTCTGGAATCACTACCCAATGTTGATCTAAGCGCCACTCATACTCCGCACCTAGATCTAGACGAACTTGCCCATCAGTATATAAATAAGCTCTAGCATCGGTTTCGATGAAGTAAGGTGCAGTGCCTGCAATACCAGCCATCACGGCAGATTTATCATTTTCGGTATCATAAGCAACACCGGCTTCCCCATTCCAAAAAATACTAAGTGGCTTCCAGTAAGATAGTGAGGTTAAGCTATCAATTTCTTTATCATCTTTAGTTTGGATACTACCTTCGCTACGTAGCGTTACGCGGTTGCTGTCTGTACCGTACCACGTATCAAACTCATAATTGATTTGATCATCGTCAAATTGATAGCCCAAATCGTCTACTGATACGCCCCATAACGGTAAGCTACCCATCATCACAGGCTTACCAAAGCGACCATAGGGAACACCGTTCGAGTAGTCAGGGCTTCGAGCATCGGCTGGTGCTTCGCCACCTTGCATTCCTGACATGTCCATACTGCCATGATCCATGCCCGACATATCCATGCCACTATGATCCATACCTGACATATCGCCCGACATATCCATGCCACTATGATCCATATCTGACATGTCACCTGACATATCCATACCACTGTGATCCATATCCGACATATCGCCTGACATATCCATACCACTATGATCCATATCCGACATATCGCCTGACATATCCATGCCACTATGGTCCATATCTGACATATTGCCCGACATATCCATGCTGCTGTGATCCATATCTGACATATCCATACCAGACATGTCCATACTGCCATGATCCATGTTCGACATCTCAGCAGCGTTTGCTAAAGGTGACATTAGTAGCATCAAAGATGACATGCCAATAAACGGTAGACCTACTTTATATATTTTCATAATAAGGCTCATATTCGAAGGTTTATTAAACAACGGCAACTTCTCTAAACATCCCTGCTTCCATGTGATAGAGCAAGTGGCAATGCCATGCCCATCTGCCAGCTTCTCCGGTGACATCAAAGCTTATCTTTTGTGCAGGCTGTACCATTATCGTATGCTTACGTACTTGAAACTCACCTGAAGGCATCCGCAGATCGCTCCACATACCATGCAAATGCATGGGATGATTCATCATGGTGTCATTGACTAAGGTAATACGTACGCGCTCGTTGGGCTTAATATTGACCGGTGCGGCATCTTTGAACATAACCCCGTCTAGAGCCCAAATATAGCGCTCCATGTTTCCCGTCAGATGTATTTCAATCTCTCTGGTGGGTTTGCGCTGCTCTGCCATTATCTCATCGCCGACAGAGCGCAACTGACTATAATTCAAAACCTTTCTATCAATGTTACGTAGATTAATACCAGGGTCATCAAGGTTCATACGCGGACTATCAACGCGCATATCGGACTTAAAGTCATATTCTGTTTTGGCATGTTTAGCGTTATAGCCATTCGATCCCATGGCGCCCATCATGTCGGCCATCGTCAGCCATTCGATTTTGTCCATAGCAGGTATCGCAGGACGAGCACCTTTTTTGGTAGCAAGCGTTGTCGCAACATAGCCTGACCGATCTATGTTTTGAGCAAATATGGTATGCGCGTCTTTAGTGGGCGTCACGATGACATCATAAGTCTCGGCCACCCCAATACGGAAATCATCGATATCGACGGGACTGACATCAATCCCATCCGTCGCGACGACTTTCATTTTTAGGCCGGGGATGCGTACATCAAATATCGTCTGCGCTGAACCATTAATAAAACGTAGTTTGACAGGCTGTCCAGCCTTGACAAGTTGCGTCCAGTTAGCCGCTGTGGTTTTACCATTCATCAGATAGGTAAAGGTTTTTTCACCAGACAGATCAGTAAAGTCTGTCGGCATCATCCGCATCTGATTCCACATTTTGCGCTTATCAAAAGCAGCTTTTAGATCTGTTGCGGCAATATCGGACAGTAGCTTTTTAAAATCTGGTAAATGATAATTATCAAAGTCTGCGCGTTGCTTTAATAGTTTAACCAAGTTGTGCGGGTCACGGTGCGTCCAATCACTGAGCAAAATGACATGGTCTTCCTCGATAGGATGACGTTCGCGCCCTTTCGGCTCAATGACGATGGCCCCGCGCATACCGGTTTGTTCTTGGAATCCAGTGTGCGAGTGATACCAATAAGTGCCAGATTGTTTCAGCGTAAATTTATACGTAAAGGTGCTATTTGCTGGTATACCATCAAAACTAATGCCGGGCACGCCATCCATCTCAAACGGTACTAGTAGACCATGCCAATGAATAGAGGTCGACTCATTCATTTGGTTATGGACGCGTATCACTACCTTATCGCCCTCGCGCATTTTTAGCGTTGGCGCTGGTAATGAGTCATTAATGAGCGTCGCCGTGCTTGACTTGCCATCAACAATGATGGGTTTTTTGCTGACATAAAGATCAAACTCTTTGCCTGTCAGTATGGGTACTTTATGATCGGGTTTATCACTGTTAATAGTAGCGCCCTGACTGCCTGAGCGACTCGATTGTCCCAATGCGCTACTAGCAATAGTCGGCATCAAGGAGGCACCAAGGACAGCAGAGGATCCGGTTAAAAAACGTCGGCGGTTAAATCTGTTTTTATTCATAATATTGACCTAAGTTAATCCATGAAATGAGAGTTGAACTTATATATCTGATAACTTATTAATAGAACTACATCTGCTGCGCTGGCGACTCAATAGCCGCATACACTTGAGTGCTGCCATCCTTGTTCAATTGCATGACTTTATAGGGCATAAATTTATCTTGATATTCCATGCCCGGACTACCAACTGGCATACTCGGTACCGCAAGACCGATGGAATCAGTTGGCGGATTGGCTAGAAACTGTGCCATGTATTTGGCAGGAACGTGACCTTCAAAAACATAACCATTAGTAGTGACGGTGGTATGACAAGAGCGCATTTGCTGCGGGACACCGTAACGCTCTTTAAATAAAGATAAATCTGTAACGTCTTGCGCAGTTGCGCTTAGACCATGACCTTCGGCATAGCCTACCCATTCTTTGCAGCAGCCACAATTAGCATCTTTGTAAACTGTAGCCGAGACGTTTTGTAGAATTGTCGACCCAGTACCTGAATTAGCACTGACAGACATCATTTGCGGTTGTGGTTGCTCTATTTGAGCACTTTTGGTGGCAAGCGTTGGCTCAGTTTGAGTAGAATTTGAAACACTAGTATCGGGCTGACTACAAGCCATTACTGTTGACGTTGCTACTAGTAAAAGAGCAGAAGCTGATACCTTTTTATGTCCATTGCCCATTATATTTATATAGCGTCTCATAACTTACTCCTAAGCGTCTGCTTATCTGTTGAACCTTCTAAAGATTTATACCCTATAACTAAGTGTAGTATAGGCAAAGTTTAAATCCCAAAAGGCAGCACTATTTAGCACTGCGCTTTTATAAAGGAATATGGAAGAATTAATGCTGCATTCCAGCTCCACCTTCTGACATATCCATCATGTCGCTATTCAGTGACATATCCATCATGTCATCATCCAGTCTAGTGGTTAGCATGGTATACTGATTCTCATTTAACTCAGGTAGTGATCTAATAAAAGCGACCATTGCCCACATTCTATCGTCGTCATGAGAAGCACCCCATGCTGGCATGCCTGATGCCATAATACCGTGCTTAATCGCCCAAAAACTTTGCTGAGCTCCTGCATCCGTTTTATAACGATCAACTACTTGCGCATTAGTGAAATTAGGTGGCTTAGGGTATAGGCTCTCACTAAAATCAGTGCTCTCTACCCCAGGAGACAAATGGCAGCCTGCGCACATATCTTTGTAATCGGCACCGCCTGAGCTAATCATCTCTACTTTTTCTAAATCTGGAACAATAATGTCCTTGCTAGCGTAGGCTATTGAACGGGTGCGAGCCGTCTCCAAGAAATTATAAACCAATGGACTATGTCCTTGATCAGCGCCAATATTAATGACACCACTCATAACCACAGTAAAGACACCAACAATAGCGACCACGACAGTGAAAAGTACTCCTAGTAAAAACTTCATGGGTTTATCCTAAAATCCATTTTCTTTAATACCCTACTCTTAGCGTCTACAAATATTTCCTACAAACCCTTATTACTGATTGATGAAACTATCTAGCAGTAATAAAGGATTTATAAAATCAATGTTTAAGAGTCACTTTTATCTGTTACGCAGTGCTTTTGATACATTTGTTTCATTTTACCCATGTTAGCCATCATTGATTTCATAGCGGGATCGTTCATATCCATTTTGCTATGATCCATTTTTTGCATCATTTGCATATGCTTTTCCATTTTTTCACAGTTCATCTGATCTTTTTCAGCGTGCATTTTAGGATCATGTGCTAGAGCTGAGGTTGAAACGACTAGAGCGACGGCAGTGGCTACGATTGCTTTAGGTAAAGACTTTGATTTAAAGAGTGACATGGTTAATCCTTAATTGATTTAGTTGAGGGTACATAAAGCTTTAGGATATTAATTCAGTCTAAAGCATAACTTATTGATTCTGACAGAGAGATGACAGCAAGATGACAATATTGTCATCTTGCTACTTTTATATTTTAATGCTGCACGTATTCATTTAGTATGGCATCAGCATTTCTATCACGATCGCTACCATATTTTTTTATAAAATACTTTTCAGACTGCAGATGTTGATCTTGATGCTGAACTTGGCAAGCGACTCGTGCATCAACATAGCTTTTCATTTGAGCATCAGACATCTGCGCGTTATTGTGATCTAGATTTCTGGCAAACGTAGTTAAGTTATCGCAATTATCGATAATTGAAGTGCTTAGATTGGTAGTATGCGCATTAGCTGCTGATATACCGATAAGCATCGAAGCGGATAGCAGCACCACTTTTTTGAATGAACGATAGCTTTTCATATAACATCCTTAATAAATTATTAAATATTGAAACTAATTACCTGTAGTAATAATTCATAGTAGCTACTCGTATCAAGAATGAGCCGCTATGTACTATAGGTATAGATTAACAAACGAAGACTGACCATTTGATGACGAGCGCATGACATCTTTGTCAGATACCAGTCCGTTTTGTCATTTATATTGATTTGGGTATTATAAAATCATAATTATATTGAAGGATTACTATGAAAGTACTACTAGTAGAAGATGAATTAAAACTCGGCGAATATGTAAAAAAAGGCTTAAGTGAAGCAGGCTTCATTGTTGATCATCAGCTGACAGGTTTAGATGGCTACCATGCTATGATGACTGAAGAGTTTAGCGTGATACTCATGGATGTTATGCTGCCTGATGTTAGCGGTTTTGAGCTAGTACGTAATTACCGAGCGGCTGGCAAGCATACGCCAGTGTTATTTCTAACCGCAAAAGATGATTTAGATGACAAAATCAAGGGGATTGAGATTGGCGGTGATGATTATCTGACCAAACCTTTTGCCTTTGCAGAGTTAATAGTCAGGATAAAAAGCTTATTACGACGCGCCAATCAAGCCGACTATAAAAGTACGCTCATGCAAATAGCGGATCTCAAAATGGACATTGCCAAGCGCACTGTACATAGAGGAGACACGCCCATTAAACTAACCGCAAAAGAGTTCTCCCTATTACAGTTTCTATTAGAGCGCCGCGGTGAAGTATTACCACGCTCAATCATTGCTTCACAAGTATGGGATATGAACTTTGATAACGATACTAATGTGATTGATGTGGCAATAAGACGTCTGCGTATAAAAATAGACGATGAGTTTGATACCAAGCTAATTCATACTGTGCGTGCCATGGGCTACCGATTAGATGCTGTCGACGTTTCAGCTAGTAATAAAGCTGCCAGCGAAACGGAAGATAGCCAATATGATAAATAGATTGGACAATCGACGCTTACCCTTACTATGGCGAACTGTGTTTTTATTGACGATATTTGTCGTTTTATCGCAGTTGATAATCTATATCTGGGTACAGCACTCTGTTAAAGGCCATTTTGAGCAAATGGATGCTGAAATCATTACCCACGCAGCCTTTAATCTACGTAAGCGCGTAACAGAGGCGGATAACCAAATAGCCTCTCAGACACTACCTAAGCCTCAAAGTCCATCAAACACTCAACAACCGCTAAGCTCGAAAGCTTCTTCAAATCTACTTCCTACAATAGCCACAGAAAATGATGATCACCTGCATTCATCAGCGCTAGATTACGATCTAAAAACTATCATTGCTGATAAAGAGGGGCGATTGCTATCTAGTACTCCCAAAAACTTTGCTAATGAATTAAGTGCCGACTTTAACCTATTATCATTACAGCAAAATCATGATGACAGACAGTTTGTAATAAATATTAAAGACAGACGTTATCGAGCTATGGTTATTGGAGACGATGACATGCTTGCCCTTATCGCCTTACCCATTGACGTGCATCATCAGTATTTATTACAGTTTAACCGTCAACTTAGTCTGATCCTATTTGCCATCACACTACTGTTGGTTTCAATAGCAGCCTTAAGCGTGTATTGGGGTTTTGCCCCTTTATCCACTATCGTGCAAAGGATGAAAGGTATTCATCCTGAAAGATTGAGCGAAAGAGTAATAGTTAGTGATATGCCATTAGAGCTAAGACCTTTAGCAGAATCCTATAACTCGATGATGGCTAAGCTTGAAAGCAATTTTGAGTCGTTGTCGCGATTTTCAGACAATATCGCGCATGAGCTACGCACGCCAATAGCGACGCTGATTACGCAAACGCAAGTCATGTTAAATAAGCCTAGAGAGGAAGAGGAATATGTCGAACAATTACATCAGCAACATGACACCTTAGAGCAATTATCGGCGATGATTAACAACATGCTACTGCTAGCAAAAACCCAAAAAGGACTGAGTGATTCGCAAGTGACTACTGTAGATACTGAGGTCCTAATCAATAAGCTGTTAGATTACTTTGAAATGATTGCCGAGGATCGTAAAATAACTTTTGTAAAATTAGGAGATTTTAAGGCAGTATTAGGCGATGAAGGTTTATTACAAAGGCTATTTGCTAATCTGCTATCAAACGCGATCTACTACGCCGCTAGTAATAGCGTCGTCACAATATCAGCCACTGTCAACACTCCAAATACTTCCGTTAATAATTATAAGATGCTTGAAGACGATCAAAGTAACACTCAAACCGCGAAGCAATCTTGGCTAGAGATAACTTTTACTAACCTTCTAGAAAAACCTCTAAACCAAAGCGAAGCAGATCGATTGTTTGAGCGCTTTTATCGTCATGATAAAACTAGCCAGCACCATTCAGGATCAGGTTTGGGTTTATCTATCGTTCAGGCTATTGCTAATGCTCATAAAGGTACGGTCAATATCACTAACAAAGATGAGTATTGTTTTGAAGTTACTGTAGGATTATTGATTGCTAAGTAGCATACACCTCAATATCCTAGTGTTCAAAATATTAATAATATGTAGACCTACTATAGGTCTATTTTATTTTGATAAGTCGAAAGGCTCTGAATGCTATTATTCATATAGTGTATAAGGCTAGATTATGAAGTCTAATTTTCTTAGGTGATGTTGTTGATATGGGGGTTTGTCGAAGCAATTACCTTTAGCGCTCATTGAACCTGTAAACTGATGCTGCTTAACGATCTTGTGGTAGGCATGGCTGCAATACTGGCTGCCTCTGTCAGAGTGAACGATTAGCCCTTTGTTTGGACGTTTATTCCTGATGGCCATGTTCAATGCGCGACAGACCAAATCTGCGGTCATGCGTTTGTTGATCGCATAGCCGACCAGCTCTTTGGTATATAAGTCTTTGACTCCCGCTAAATACAACCAGCCCTCATGTGTCCAGATATAAGTAATATCGCTTACCCATGCTTGGTTAGGGCGACTGGTGTCAAACTTCTGATCGAGCACGTTTGGATAGACCAGTTTGTGATGATTAGAGTCAGTGGTGACTTTAAAGCGCTTATGACGACGACATTTAATGCCGTGTTCCTCTTTGATGCTTCTTACCATGTATAGGCTAATGTTATGGCCTTGCTCGCTTAGATGAGCATGCAGTCGATCTGCGCCATAACGTTCTTTCGTTTCATTGTGAGCCGCTTTAACCAGTAATTCAGACTGGTTGCGATGTATCTGTTGGTCGCTGAGATCACGACTTAGCCAGTCGTAATAGCTTGATGGCTTAACCCTTAACACACGGCACATAGTGGTGATGCGAAAGAGGAACTGGTTGTCTTTGATAAAGGCGTACCTGACTAACTGTTTCTCGCGAAGTACGCCGTCGCCTTTTTTAGTATTTCGCGTTCCTCTTCAGCCACTTTGAGCTGCCGCTTGAGCTGCTTTATTTCTTGAAGAGCACTCATAAGATCAGGATCGTATTGCTCTGTGCCGACAAGCTTGCCTTGATTGGCTTTGTTATGCCAATTTGATAGCGTTTGCATGGCAATGCCAAGCTGCTTTGCAGTGGCTGAGATATTGCCATTATTGTCTGATATCTTCTTGACGGCCTCGGCTTTAAATTCGTCACTGTAGGTTCTTACTTTCTTGGTCATGATAAACTCCGATTAATACGCTTAGTTTACCAAGTTTATCTCTACGGTTTTTTCAGCATAGCTCAATCGCGAGTAGCTCGGCAGATTTGGAAACGCCCGTTTCATC
Source organism: Psychrobacter sp. M4 (assembly GCF_055699795.1). NCBI lineage: Bacteria > Pseudomonadati > Pseudomonadota > Gammaproteobacteria > Moraxellales > Moraxellaceae > Psychrobacter > Psychrobacter sp. M4. The sequence continues at coordinate 2,440,652 of NZ_CM146740.1, forward strand.
ATGCCAAGCATGTGATGGTAGTAAAACGCCTTAAACTGTCGATACCGCAGTTGATAAAACAGTACCAAGATGGTCATAATCTCTGCTACACTTATCTGGCATGCTCTTAACCTTTGGTGTCCCGTTGCGATTAAATGAGCGTCAAACTCAGGTTTGAATTGCTGATAAAAGTCGTCAATATGGCAGTAGAGTTCGGTTAGGTTGTCCATGTAAGAAGTCCTTTTTGCTTAAGTGGTCTTGGTAAACTTACTTTAGCAATTTTGGACTTCTTTTTTTATCTTTTTTTGAGCCCTTATCCCGAACTGGGGTTAGTTAGCTTTTTAACCCCTAAACCTATGAAAATCGGGTGGGGATGATTTTTTTGTCGTGTGCAGAGCTATTACTTATAGCTTATCCAATTGAAGACACGCTAGCCCTAGACTAAAGATGAAAAAATAGTTTATAAAACTAATAAATATGAACTAAAAGTTAGTATATGATTTTAATGGATAAACACTTATCTATTCTAATTCAGGATATAGAATCTTGGTTAATCTATAAATCTCGTCCTCTGCATCTGATCCCTTGGGATTAGGATTAGGATAGGCAGCAGCGGTAAGTATCAATCTAGGTAGCTCTAAATGATTAGCAAATACTTTCGCCAGCTCTCTTCTTAGAAAGTCAAACCAAAAAGTAGTAATTTCTGCGGGTGTATGAGGATCGGGTATCACATAAGTGAATAAATCTGCATTAAGACAATACTCCATACGGAACGCGGCTGCCATACGGTCATGAAGCCACTGCAGAGGCCTATGATCATTAAAACTACTAGGTTCATCACGTAAGTCGCTCAGTTCAGTGCGAACAGCAACTACCCTTTCAGCTTCACGATGTTTTTGAACAGAAAAATTAAATATGACACGCAATGCTTCTCCATAGCAATCATGCTGAATCTTTGCAATACGAGTAGAATCACCCTGAAACTTAGTACCAACTATCATCATTAACCCTTGTTAATAAGCTTGTAGCGTATCGACTACATAAGCAATAAAATACTATATACCCCCTATTTTTCAGAACACTTAAGCCTTCAAATACGATAAGATAGCGCTATAATTGCACATTAGCCTGCTTATTTACACCCGTAATTCATCTACAGAGACAACCATGGCATTTAACCAAACTCAGTTTTTTGAAGATTTAGAAAAATTAACCATCAAAGTCATTGATAAGAATAAAAAAGACGACTTTATATACGATTTTCTAACGCTGCTAGATGTCTCAAAATCTACGATAACCTCACTTAAAAAGAATGACGGTCGTTTTAACGTCGCCGCCAATCCTGAGGCTGGCGAGGTTGCCAATAAGCATCGTATCTACTTCAAGCCTGTAGATGCGGGTCAAGACCTTGCTAAAGCCTTAAAAGATGTCATGAACAGCCCAATCATCAACCAGCACAAAATCCGTATGGTGATGGTAACGGACTTCAACACCGTACTGATTAACGATACTAAATATGATGAGACGCTTGACTGCGACTTTACCGATCTTTATAAAAACTATCATTTCTTATTGCCACTTGCCGGCCTAGAGCGTGCACGTGAGTACTCAGAGCACCCCGCAGATGTTCAAGCCTCTGAAAAGATGGGACGCTTGTTTGACCATATCCGTAAGCTCAACGAGTTTAATACTGCTGATGACTTACATGCTCTCAATATATTTTTAACGCGGCTGCTATTCTGTTTTTATGCCGAAGATACGGGTATTTTTAAAGCAGACCAGTTCTATGACGTGATTGATAGAACCACCAATATAGATGGCAGTGACGTCGATGGCGTCTTGTATGAGCTGTTTGAGGTTTTAGACTTACCTGAGTCTAGCACCGAGCGTCAAGCCAAGCCCACTCATCTAAGTGCATTCCCCTATGTGAACGGCAGCTTATTTGAATATCAGTTCGCCATTCCTGAGTTTGATGCACGTACCCGCCGTATCTTGCTAGAGTGCGCACGTTTGAGCTGGGCCGAGATTAACCCAGATATTTTTGGCTCCATGTTCCAAGCAGTGATCGACCCTGAGCAACGTGGCAGCTTAGGACAGCATTACACCAGTGTTAGCAATATCATGAAGGTCATTCAGCCGCTATTTTTAGACGAGCTACGTGCAGAGCTAGACACGGCCATAGCGCTGAGTCATGACAATCGCCATAAAAACAATAAAGCCGAGCGCTTAGATGCCTTACTTACCCGTATAAGCCAAATCAAAGTATTTGACCCGGCCGCAGGTAAACGTTACATAGGTACTTTTAATAACACATCATACATGATAATCTAGTGACATAATGATGACTTAATACATAGATATCATTATTTGATTATTAGTACATTACTTCTAATGATGATCTGGTATTAAGGAAATAAAAGTGGCTAGCCTAGAATTTATCAATTACCAACCTCGCTCAATTCAAGTCAAGAATAATTCTATATCCTGGAATGAACTCAAGATTAAAAGTATCGATAGACTGCCTCAAATAGTTTGGGAAGATAACTCAACTTGGGCAGAAGCGAACTTATGGGCTTTAGAACAGGCAACTTCTTCTAAGCGTAATATCAAGACTGTCATATCTAATATGTCTCACCTACTGGCTTATGCAAAATGGCTAGAGGCTGAGTCAATTGATTGGTGGCATTTTCCTGAGAGAGAGAATGAGCGATGCCTAATTCGATTTAGAGGCGCACTGATACAAGCTAGAAACTTAGGTGAGCTAGCCCCTAGTACTACATCTCAAAGAATGTCCTCAGTCATCCGATATTATAAATGGGTCAAAGAGAAGGGTCTTATTTCACCAGATTGGCCGATGTGGCAAGATAGATTTGTAGGAATCAAGATTACGAACGGATTTGGACTGGAACACACTTTACGTGTATCAAGTACAGATCTAGCTATTCCGAACCGCAAAGTAGCAGGGTCTATTAATCTTGAAGATGGGCTATTACCTGTATCAGCTTTAGGCATGAAAGAGATTCTGACCTTAGCTGATGAACGTGCTTCTGAGGAATTTGCCTTGATGTTAAGAATAGGTTTTTTCACAGGTTTGCGACTTGGCTCAATTACTGACTTAAAAGTGTCTACCCTTCAAAATGCCACTCTTATCCCAAATGTTGGGTTAAAGACGCTATCTGTAGGACCTGGTGCTAGACCACCAGTAGCAACAAAATTTGATGTAACAGGTTCAGTTCCAATACCAAAAGAGTTGGTTGATACTCTGTTAGATTACGCTATGAGTACGAGGCGTTTAAAGCGTCAAGCTCTAGCGTCTTATAAAGATCAGGATGTTCTTTTCTTAACTAGATATGGCAATACATATAGCGGTGATAATAGTCGGGCAGTAAATGTTGAGATGTCTCGTTTTCGCAGTATAGGAAAGGATTGTGGTGTAAAGGTATTAAGAGGTTTTCATTTTCATAGAACTCGTGCCACGTATGCTACCGAGCTGATGAAATTAGCTCTAAAATTCATGCCCGTTAGTGAGTCTATTCAGTTCGTCAGAGAGGCCTGTCTCCATAAGGATGAAATCACGACTATGAAGTATATTAAGTTCATTGAAAACAACAAAGCAATGAAAGAAGTATCTGATGCATTTACCCAAGCTTTTATGGGATTAATAGAGAGCCATAAAAATGTCTGAATTAGATCTTACCGTGAAAGGTTTGGCTTTAGGTACCCATGAAACACCTTGGAATTTGCAAGTCTTGTTATATAAGGGAGCTACAAGTGTTAGACGCGATGTAGCAATCCAAGCTATCAGTGATGGTAAATTTAGAGATATAGTTCAAGACAGGCTGCCTTTCATTATAAGGTTGCATGAGGTTTTAAAATCTTATGTTAGTAAAGGAAGTTCTCAACAAACTCTGCGTACATATTTAGAACGTATATGGTCATTCTATAGTTGGATAGATATTACTGATATGCCTTCTACAGAGAAGGCTATCATACCTACCTTTAAAGCTTGGACTGAGCATTTACTAAATAGAGTTAAGGTTAATAAAGATATCGCTCAAATGACGGCATATAAACGAGCCTCAACAATAGCAAATTTAATCGCTAAAGCTTTAGACCTACCAGGTGCTAAGCCTGGGCACAGTCTTATGCTTACAACGAGGCTCAAAAGACCAAAAAAACCCACTAAGGTTTTGAGCACAAAAGCTGATAAACAGAATTTAGCAGACACTTTTGAGTTTGGACATACATTAACTGCTATTTGTAATCATTTAGACATTAAAACTGTGCGCGGCAGTTTACCTATAGAAATCTTACTCAATGAAAATAAATCCTTAACGGTCGCTGGCAACTTAATTGATCCTTACTTAGATGTTACAACAATAGAAAATAGCGGTTCAAAGAAAAGAGCTATTATTGCGCGACAACCATTAGCGGAGAACATCAGCCTTTTAGAAACTCATAAAAGATCATCAATCTTAAACCTCCGAATTGAATCAGAGTTACTGATACTCATAGCGCAAACTGGAATGAACCTATCTCAAGCAGTAGCTTTAAGTAAAAGCACTTACAGATGGCAGTCTGATGGAGAGGACTATGAAGTTTTCCGAGTCTATAAGGGTCGCAGAGAAGGTGAAGCCATTTTTCGCTGTTATAAAGCGTACCGTGACCACCTACAGAAATACTTAGATTGGCTGGATGAGACAGAGTTAAGTCAAAACGATGAAAGGCTATTCCCAATGATAAGCAGAGGCATGATTCGCACCAAAACATCTAAGGTAAGCATCAGCACTCTCAAGAACTTACTCAAAAATCATAACCTTCTATTTATTAACCCTACTCAATTACGCAATACACGTATTAACTGGTTATTAAGGCAAACGAATGACTTAAATCTCACAGCAGAGCAAATGGGTCATACAACAGAAGTGTTGCTTAAAGACTATATGCGTCCTCATCATCAAAGAGCATCAAGTGAGATTATAGAGTTTCATAACTTGATAGACCCCGCTCAATTAGCACCTGGTCCAGGACTGTGCGTAGATTCACATCAACCTAAGCAAGTAGTTAATTTCCCAGAAAATGCACCTAAGCCTGACTGTATAAGTCCTGAAGGCTGCCTGTTTTGTGAGAAACATAGAGATGTGATGAGTTCAGAATATTGTTGGAAGCTAGCATCACACTTACAACTCAAAAGACTTGAAACTAATCTCTATAAACCATCTGAACATAATCACATCCATCCAGGTAACCTTGTAATGGATAGAATTACATCAAAGCTCAAAGCCATTTCTGATGGTGGTGAGATCCGAAATACATGGGTGGAAGATGCTCAAAACTCAATTCGCTCAGGTAATTACCATCCTGCTTGGGATGGCTATATAAGACTGTTGGAGGTTATGGTATGAATATATCAAACCTTCCAGGGTTGCAAATTGCTTCTTCATTTATTGAAGCAGATTCACCTAACTTCCGTCCTAATTGCTGGCCTCCTTCCTCTAATTTTCCTGTTGTTGTTGACACAGATGGTAGTGTCATTTCACGGTATGGTGATGCTCGATGGGATTTTTCAGTTTGGCAGGGTAGCAATTTAAAGATTTACTTTGGTGATGGACAGGGGCAAGGTCATAAACTTAGTCAAGATAATGCCAATTTATTACGACAAATTGTCGCTTGGTGGCTTTGGGGTTATGCAGCAGTAACTAACCCAAGATCTCTAGTTTCTAAGTTTGCAACAATAAAGCCCATATTTGTAATTTGCTCACAACATAACATCAGTGCCTCTCAGCTGTCTGACTTTCCAGACATAATTAAAGAAATAGCCTCTAATCCTACGATTAAAGAAAAACATTTAATTACTTACCTGAATGACCTTATGTTCATATCAAAAGAAATTGGATTTAATATTCTCGATGAAAAGGGTATGAGTATTTTTGTCAGTGCAGTAGTTAAACGCGATAAAATTCAAACAGCATATATTCCTACTAGATTATGGCATTATCAGGTAAAGAGATTAAAAGAGTGCTTAGATGATTTCATAGCGCATAAAGACAAGATAGAAGAATGTTATAAATTTTGCTTGGAAGCTTACGCTAATAACGCTGGTGGCAAGCTTTCACATGCATTCAATGGGCTATTAGAGAAATCACCTTTCAATTCTGCTAGGTATATTGGTAAAAGACCGTCAGGTCAGATTTTCTATGGAAGCTTTGCTAATACAGCTAAGACTTTTGAAATAGATACTCTACTAAAAAAATGGGGTAATGCTGACGAGGTATTTGGCATTGGAACGCTTTCAAGTTATATGAGCTTGATTAGCTTTGTAGGGTTAGCTTATACACTGAACTTCTCCTTAATGCGTGTCGAAGAATGTAATAGGCTGAGAGCTGACTGTTTTGAAGTCGAAGTAGACCCACTGGGGACTGAGATTTATTTAATAAGAGGAGCTACCACTAAGACTCTCGAAGATAGCCATGCTCGTTGGATAGTTTCTCCAAGTGTGAAAATAGCGATTGATGCTATGGTTAGTATTGCATCTTTGAGAATGCTAGCTGCTCAAGAAAACCCCTATGCGAATTTACCTAAAGAGTTTATTGATAACCCTGTTTTACAGTGTACGTCACACGAACCGTGGATATCGAAAAATGCATCGCAAAGTAAAAATCTATTCAAAACCCCACGTAGATATATTGAATCTCTTAAGCTATGGCCTAAGCTGTTCGATGAAAATGAACTGAGGATAACCGAAAAAGATCTAGAAATGGCTAATAGACTTACAAGTGGCTTAGATCCAGAAAAATATTCGGTTGGTAAAGTCTGGCCTTTAGCATGGCATCAGTTAAGGCGTACAGGAGCCGTCAATATGCTTGCAAGTGGGCTTGTTTCAGAGTTCTCAGTACAGTACCAGCTAAAGCATGCTAGTCGAGCTATGAGCCAGTATTACGGTCAAAATTATGGTGGTGTTTTAAAAAGTATGCTGGCATCAGACATAGCCATAATTGACATAAAAGAACACCAAATCAAACACCTTAAAGTGGTTATCAAACTTTTTTGAGAAGCAACAGGTCTTTCGAACCGCTCGTCGCAATCGGTGTCTCAAACGGCAATTATTACCTTCTATACCTACGGTATGCTGTTTGCCAATTTGTTTCTTGTCAGGCTTGAATGCGGTTATAAAGCTATCCCAGTTATCCATGCTAATAGAACCGTAGCTTACTTTGAGTTGCTTTAAACGTGCTCTTAACTTCTTAGCTGTTTTCAGGTCACGTTTGCCCCAGACATAAGCGACAATCTCATTAGTATCACGGTCATAAGCATAAATAAGCCAAACTTTACGCTTCTTGCGATACACGTAAGTCCAAAACTCATCAACCTCTAAGCGTTCATAGTAGCGCTTTTTAGGTGTAATCTTATAGACCGATGAGCCTATGGTGCTAAGGACTTTACCAATGCTAATAGAGGCTATAACGGCTATGTCTCTGACGCCGCAACCATGAACCGTCATTAGCCGTATCTTGTCTTCTATTTGCGAATGGCAGCCTTGGTAGGTTAAAGCATGGTCGCCAATGAATTGACGTTTGCAGTCCTTACATTGGTAGTTCTGCTTACCATAGCTTTTTATGCCATTCTTCTTTAAACTAGGACTGTGACAGTCGGGGCATATGATATCTATTTGTGTCTTCATAACCTCAAATATATCATCTTGCTTCGGCTGTCACCCCTCCTTTATTTCTTCAGCATACTTTTTGATACACCACCAAAATTATTATAAGTTAAAAGAACCATTAAATGATGAAGCTCGTAGTTTTTATTTACGTGAAATGTACGAATCTATAGTCAGAGATCTTAAAGAGCTACAAGCTGACCATTACATCTCTCCACATACTGAGAAACGAAAAGAACAGCTCTTGTCTGAGATATCAGAAAAAGATCATAAGCAGCTTTTAGCTGCTGCCAAAACTGGCAAGGTAAGCTACCGTGAGACGTTCCTTGGTGGTTGTGCCAATTTAGGACCACCCTGTCCTTTAGGCGGAATAAGCAATATTAGCTCTTGTATGGGTTTTGGTAATGAAAAGCCATGTAAATCTGCATTGATAGATAAAGAAAAGTTACCCATGATCAATCAGCTAAAAGATGTGCTGAGTAGCCAAATAAATATTGTTGAAATTGGAACACCATTACACGAGTCTCTACAAGCCCAACTAGAATCAGCGGAGCGAGCTATTCATGTCATTCATAGAAGCTAAACCGAAAGCCAAAGAAAAAGTAGTCAGTAAGGCGGAAATAAGGTTCTTAGAAGCATTTGAACGCTTAAAATCTAATAAGCCAGAAATCTTACCTAAAGGAACTCTTGTAAGCCAGAACAACGTTGCTAAAGAAGCAGGTGTGAATCCATCGGCCTTAAGGAGTTCTCGATATCCTGAGCTATCTCAGCAAATTCAAAAATGGATAGAAGACCACAAGGAAGATCCTGTCCAGAAGTCCTCAAGACAAATGATGCTTGCTCAGAGATCAAAGAATAGAGCGTTAAGGGAGCAAGTCACTTCGTTACAAGAACAAAGAGATAAAGCCCTATCAATGTTAGTAGAGACTCAGCGTGAAATTGTTGATTTAACGTTGGAAAATGAACGATTGAAAGCCCGCTTACCAGCAATTGATGTCTCAAGGCTACAATAGCTGCATTACTTATATATGTATCTCCTTACAGCAAACTACCCTATCCTACTATACACAATGAAAAACACTAACAGTCGAGAATAAAGAAACATGGCTAAAACACCTGCAAATAAGAATGAAAATATAAAAGATGGTCGATTTGAAGAAGCCCTTTGGGATGCTGCCAACAAGTTACGCGGTAGCGTCGAATCATCAGAATATAAGCACATCGTCCTTAGCCTGATTTTCTTAAAATTTATCAGCGATACTTTTGAACAGCAAAGACAGAAGCTTATCGATACGGGCTATGAAAAGCATATCGATATGGTGCAAGCCTATACCAAAGATAACGTCTTCTATTTGCCAGAAGAGAGTCGTTGGAGCTTCATTCAGCAGAATGCCAAGCAAGAAGACATCGCGCTTAAAATCGATACGGCACTTAGTACGATTGAGAAGACCAACCAATCATTGAAGGGCGCATTGCCTGATAACTACTTCTCGCGTCTAGGCTTAACGGCTAGTAAGCTTGCTGCCTTGATTGATGTGATCAATAACATCGACACTATTGGTAATCCAGAAGAAGACACCGTCGGGCGCGTGTACGAATATTTCTTGGGTAAGTTTGCCGCGACTGAAGGCAAAGGCGGCGGTGAGTTCTATACGCCCAAGTCGGTGGTCAATCTGATTGCAGAGATGCTAGAGCCGTATCAAGGCAAAATCTATGATCCGTGCTGTGGCTCAGGCGGTATGTTCGTCCAGTCTATTAAGTTCATCGAAAGTCACCACGGCAATACCAAGGACGTGTCTATCTATGGGCAAGAGTACACCAGCACGACCTACAAACTGGCTAAGATGAACCTTGCCATTCGCGGTATCTCTAGCAACTTGGGTGATGTGGCTGCCGATACCTTCTTTAAAGATCAGCACGAAGATCTCAAAGCTGACTTTATCATGGCAAACCCACCCTTCAACCAGAAGGATTGGCGGGCGTCTGATGAGCTAGTGGATGATCCACGTTGGGCAGGGTATCCGACACCGCCTACAGGCAATGCCAACTATGCATGGATATTGCACATGATATCTAAATTGTCTGAGCATGGGACTGCGGGTTTCGTACTGGCAAATGGCTCGATGTCCACTACGACAAGTGGTGAGGGTGAGATACGTCAGCAGATTATCGAAAATGATTTGGTGGATTGTATGATTGCGCTACCGGGTCAGCTGTTTTATACCACGCAGATTCCTGTGTGCTTATGGTTCATCAGTAAGGACAAAGCCGCCACCTCCGCTGATAGTAAAGCAAAAGGGCTGCGTAATCGTAGCGGCGAAACTTTATTCATTGATGCGCGTGCTATCGGTAGTATGGTTGATCGTACGCATAAAGAATTTACTACTGATGATATCGAGGCGATTGCTAAGACTTATCATGCATGGCGCGGTGAGGCGGAAGCAGGCGGTTATGAAGCTTATGCAGACGAAGCAGGTTACTGTAAGTCAGCCACACTTGATGACATTAAAGCCAATGATTATGTACTCACTCCTGGGCGTTATGTTGGTGCTGCTGCTATCGAAGATGACGGCATCCCGTTTGAGACTAAGATGCTAGAGTTAAGCCATACGCTATATGCGCAAATGCAAGAGTCACAAAAGCTAGACGCGACTATTCGTCAGAACTTGGAGGTGCTGGGTTATGGTGAATGATTGGGCTGATTTTAAACTATCAGAAGTTATAAATCTAATTGGTGGTGGCACGCCGAAAAGAAGTATTGCAGAGTACTGGGGAGGCGATATTCCTTGGTTATCAGTGAAGGATTTTAATAATGAGTATAGGCATGTAGAGAAGTCTGACGAAACTATTACGAAACTAGGTTTGGAAAAAAGTAGTACTAAGTTACTCGAACGAGGGCAGATTATTATATCGGCTCGTGGAACGGTTGGTGAGCTTGCTCAAGTTTCAAAAACGATGGCATTTAATCAATCATGCTATGGGATTGATGCAAAAACTGAGTACACATTAAATGACTTTTTATATTACTTATTAAAGCATTCCATTTCTAATATCCAACGTATTACTCATGGTGCTGTGTTTGACACAATCACTAGAGATACCTTTAATTTTATAGAGGTGTCTCTTCCGCCACTCACAGAACAAAAAGCCATTGCCCATATTCTTGGTTCTTTGGATGACAAAATCGAGCTAAATCGCCACATGAACGAAACGCTAGAGGCGATGGCGCAGGCGTTGTTTAAGAGTTGGTTTGTGGATTTTGATCCGGTGATTGATAATGCGTTCGCGGCTGGTAATGCTATACCTGATGATTTCGCTGAACGTGCTGAGCAGCGTAAAACGATTGAAAGAAAAGACAACGCAGATATTCAAAAATTATTCCCTGATGAGTTTGAGTTTACGGAAGAGATGGGTTGGATTCCGAGGGGTTGGGCAGTTGGGAAATATTCAGATTTGGCAGAACTAAACCCACTGTCTTGGAGTAAAAAAAGTATGCCTGAAGAGATTTCATACGTGGATTTAGGTAATACAAATAATGGAAAAATAGATCTGGTTGTTTCTTATTCATCCTCTGAAGCACCTAGCAGAGCTAAACGAGTATTATCAACCGATGATACCATCATAGGAACGGTTCGACCTGGTAATAGATCATTCGCCTTTATTCATAATGAAGGTTTAACAGGTAGTACAGGTTTTGCAGTGATGAAACCCATAGAGTCTATAAATCGAACTTATATTTATCTTGGACTAACTCAAAGTATAGTGATTGATTATTTTGCACATATTGCAGATGGTGGTGCTTATCCAGCTATTAATCCTAGCGTAGTTGCAGATTTAGAGTGCATTATACCGCCATCAGAAGTTCTAGAAAAATTTGATGATTTAGCATATTGTTTTCTGAAAAAAATTGGTGAGAACAGTAACCATAATGAGACGCTCGCCAAAATCCGTGACACCCTTTTACCCAAGTTAATGTCGGGCGAGCTACGCATACCAGACGCTAACGCACTTGTAGATGAAGCTGTATAGCTTTTGACAGTAAACGTTTATCCCAAAAATGTAGTCATTAATGGAGTTCAAGATGAAGAAGCTTTTACTTAGTTTGGCGCTCAGCTTGGGCACTTTATCCGCGATTCCTGCAATGGCTGCCGCTCCTGCTTTCTCTGCCAGTCAAATAGCTCAGGTCAAAATTACAGACCTAAGCTTTAAAGAAGTCATGCGCGAGTTTTATAGCGGTCAGATGAGACCTACGTCCGTCAGTGATGAATACATTGATTCGATGCCAAACATCGGTTTGGGTCAGGTTGATACGAATGGAGTAAGACTAGTCGCTTTAATGCACCCTATAGAGTTTTATGACAACGCAAAAGGTGAACCACGTTATTTAGTGACTATTGAAAAGGTAATCGTCAATGATGAATCATCAGAATACTGCTTTCCTTGTGGCTCCACAGCTGACTTATTTAGTTTTAAAAAGCTTAGCAATGGACAGTTTCAATTAGTAAGCAGAACATCAGAGAGCGTAGTTTTCTATGAACACTGGGGATTGATGAATCTTCGAAACAATGACATTAAAGATACTTTACAGCCTTTAGGTAAAAATCTGGTAGGTAGTATATTTATAAGTGACTACATGCTTCAAGGTCAAACAACAGGTGGGTGGGCGGTACTGCAATTACCTGAAAATGATTTCATCAATACTTATATGTTAGGTGATGCGGGTGCAGATAATAGTGGCTATCAAGAAGAAGACTCGCCTTTATATTACGACTATGAAGGGGTTGTTAAAGTAATACCTGAAAACGCTGCTTACTATCCCATTATGTTGACTTATAAGGGTGTGCCTCCTGATGATCCTGAACTTCCTGACTTTATCAATAAAAGCTTCGTTATGAAGTTCAATCCAGTAAAAAAAGTTTATGAAACGACATCCAGCTTTGCAGCTTTGTAGGGTTCACATTGCCTTCAGAGATTACTAATGTTATTGAAACATGCTCTATTTACCTAAAAAAGGACTTATAGTTGAAATTCACCGAAGACAGACTTGAACAAGCCATTATCGAGTTACTAGCAGCTGAAGGCTATCCACATACGATTGGTGAAGCACTCGACCGCAATCCTGACGATGTGCTGATTAAGTCTGATCTTCGACACTTTCTAGCCACCCGTTATAAAGCTGACTTGATCACAGAGTACGAGATTGAGTCCATCATTCATAAGCTTGAATACCTTCCTGCCTCCGACCTTTACGATACCAATAAAGCCATCATGAAGCTTGTTGCTGATGGCTTCACCCTCAAGCGTGAAGACTATACCCAAAAAGATTTATACATCCAGCTGATTGATTATGAAGCACTCGATAACAATCGCTTTCGCATCGTCAATCAGATGGAGATACAAGGCTTTGAGCTGCGTATACCTGATGGCATTCTCTATATCAATGGCTTACCACTGGTGGTGTTTGAATTTAAGAGCAGCATCCGTGAAGATGCCACCATGTTTGATGCCTACACCCAGCTGACCACCCGTTATAAGCGCGATATCCCAGAGCTGTTTAAATACAACGCCCTATGCGTGATTAGCGATGGGGTCAACTCAAAGATGGGCTCATTCTTTGCGCCTTATGAATTCTACTACTCTTGGCGCAAAGTCACAGGCGATGAGAAGTTAGAGAAAGACGGCATTCATTCCTTATTGACCATGATGAGCGGTTTATTTGATAAAACGCGTTTGCTCGATGTTATCCGTAATTTTATTTACGTACCTGACAAATCAAGCTTTGATGCAAAAATCGTTTGTCGCTATCCGCAGTATTATGCCGCCACCAAGCTATACGACAATATCAAGCAGCACATGAAGCAGCTCGACAGTCATGGCAATTTAATTAACAATAATGGCTTACGTGACGGCAAGGGTGGTACGTACTTTGGCGCGACTGGCTGTGGTAAAAGCTTTACCATGCTGTTTCTAGCCCGTCTGCTAATGAAAGACGCGGCGCTTGGTAGTCCAACCATTATCTTAATCACTGACCGCACCGATTTGGATGATCAGTTATCCAAAACCTTTACCAATGCCAAGACCTATATCGGCGATGACAATATCATCAGTGTCGAGAGTCGTGCTGAGCTACGAGAAGAGCTCAAAGGACGTAAGAGTGGCGGTGTGTTCCTAACCACCATTCACAAGTTTACCGAAGACTTAGCCTTACTGACAGAGCGTACCAACGTCATCTGTATCTCTGATGAAGCGCACCGTAGCCAAATCAATCTCCAGCAAAAAATCACCGTTACTGAAGATGGTGTTAAAAAGACCTACGGCTTCGCTAAGTACCTACATGACTCATTACCCAATGCCACTTACGTTGGCTTCACAGGCACGCCGATTGATGCCACCCTTGATGTCTTCGGTCCCGTCGTTGACAGCTACACCATGGTTGAGTCGGTATTTGATGAGATCACCGTGCGTATTGTCTATGAGGGTCGCGCCGCCAAAGTGCTACTCGATAGCAAGCAGCTTGATGAAGTAGAGAAGTACTATACGGAGAGCGCCGACGCTGGCACCAATGAATATCAGATTGAGAAAAGCAAAAAAGCCATGGCGAGCATGTCCACCATTCTTGGTGACCCTGACCGCATTAGAGCCATCGCAGAAGATTTCGTTAAGCATTATGAATCACGCGTCGCTGAGGGCACCACACAAAAAGGCAAGGCGATGTTTGTCTGTAGCAGCCGTGAAGCTGCCTATCAGCTGTACAAAGACATCATAGAGCTGCGTCCTGAGTGGGATGAGGTACGAGCGTGCGAAGAAGGTTCAACCTTATCTGAAAGCGATAAGAAAAAAGTTAAACCGATGGAGCGCGTCAAGATGATCATGACTCGTAACAAGGATGACGCAAAAGGCATGTGGGATAATCTTGGTAATAAAGACTATCGTAAAGAGCTCGACCGTCAGTTTAAAAATGGCAAATCTAACTTTAAAATCGCCATCGTTGTCGATATGTGGCTCACAGGCTTTGACGTACCTTTTCTCGATACCATCTACATTGATAAACCTTTGCAAAAGCATAGCCTGATTCAAACCATCTCACGGGTCAACCGTAAGTTTGAAGGTAAAGAAAGCGGCTTAGTGGTTGATTATATCGGCATCAAAAAACAGATGAACTTGGCGCTCTCACATTACACTGGCGGTCAGATTCAAAACCTAGAAGACATCCAAAAGTCAGTGGTGGTGGTGAAAGACCATTTGAATCTATTGGATACGGTTTACCATAAGTTTGACTCTAGCCTGTACTTTAATGGCACACCACTGCAGCAACTTAATTGCTTAAATGCGGCTGCTGACTTTGCGCTGCAATCCAAGAAGTTAGAAAAGCGTTTTATGGATTTGGCCAAGCGTTTGAAGTCTGCCTATGATATTTGCGTCGGTAGCAGTGAGCTCACAAAAGCGCACAAGGACAAGATCCATTACTACCTAGCCATTCGTACTATCATCTTTAAAATAACCACTGGTGGCGCACCTGACGTCGAACAGATGAACCAAAAGGTACGTGACCTGGTAAAAGACGCGCTGCTGAGTGATGGCGTTGAAGAAATCTTTAAGCTTGGTGATAACACCGACGGTGAGATTGATATCTTCGATGAAGACTACCTAGCCAAGCTTGAGGTGATTAAACAGCCCAATACCAAGTTAGAGCTACTACAACAGCTACTCGCTAAAGCCATTGGTGAGCTGAAAAAGACCAATAAGGTTAAGGGCGTCGATTTCAGTAAGAAGATGAATGCCTTGGTTGAGAAGTATAACGACCGTGACGAGCAGGACTTACTACGTGCTGAAGTCATTGGCGATTTCTCTGATGAAATCATAAAGCTCTATCACGAGCTGCGCGAAGAGATGGCATCGTTTGGTGAGATGGGTATCGACTTTGAAGAAAAGGCGTTTTACGACATCCTGCTGTCACTGGCGCATAAATACGACTTTACCTATCCCGAAGACAAGCTGATTGAGCTGTCAAAAGAGGTGAAAAAGCTCATAGATGATAAGGCGAGATACACCGACTGGAATAAGCGCGATGATATTAAAGCAGAACTACAGTTTGATTTGATGATATTGCTTGATGAATGGGGCTATCCACCTGTGGACTCAAAAGAGGTCTATAAAGAGATATTTGAACAAGCTCAGAATTTTAAGAAAAATAAAGTAGTCTAGATAAAAAATTAAAATGATATAGTTTGCATTTTAAACTAAAAGAAAATATCGTTAAATCAGTGCATTTAAATATTTTTTGAAATCGTAATCTAAACATAGGATTTTTTTCATGAAGATAGCAGAAATATGCAATCAAGAAGAATGCGGTCATATAGAATTCAAAAGTGAATGGTATTGGAGTTTAGAAAGGAATGATGGAGAAAGGTTTGATATAACAAGAAACTGGGGAGAATTCATCAAAGACTTTCTTGCACTAGTAAATTCAAATTTGGATTCGTTTGGGAAAAAAAGACATCTAATTATAGGATACGACGAGAATGATAAGAAGTTTAATGATTTTGATCTAGATGAATCTAGTTTTAAAAAATTAGAGAGGGGTATAAATTCTAAGTTATCCAAATTTATATCAGATTTTGAGAATATTGATTTTAAGTTTTATCTACGACTGGCTAATGGGGCTAATATAATACATTTTGAGATTAATCAGCCATTTAAGTTACATTTCTTGAAAAACGACATACAGACTCAAAGTACTGATTACAAGGCAAACACAGTTCTTTGTAGAGGAAATAATGGAAACTTATCAAATAAAAATGATAATGTAGATGTTATGAGTTTGCTACAAATAAAAAAAATAGAAAAAAAGATGGAAGAGGCATTTTCTACCCAATTTTTACCTTTACAACCCAACCAGAATAAAACTATAAAAAATACAGTAATATCATATTTAGAAAAAAACGATACTTTTAGGATTTCAGACAATTTTCCTATAGAAGGAAAAGACTCGAAAAAATATTATGAATTATATGAATTAATAAATAAGATAAATGGAGAAAAAACTTATTTCTCATATATTGGTAGCACCAATTTAAAAAACTCTATTGAAGAGCTATTTAAAGAATTTCAAACGATTAATCAAAACCAGGGAAGTTTAGTATTATTAATTGATAAGCCTAATGGTACTTCTCCAAAAACACGTATGGATTACGTACGAAATCGTATTAAATCAATATATAGTCGCGAAGTTAATATAGACTTCATAGATGATTTTGGTAGAGAGCATCTATATAAAAAATATCTTGAACCATTTGCTTTTACTGAAGACTTCCCAAACACTAAAAATTTTATTGAAAATTATTCTGCAAGTATAGATGATGAAAATAATGATATTTTAGCTTCCCATGTACTAAAAAAATGGTTTGAAATGGAGAATAATCCAGTAGTTGTACTAACAGGAGCAGGTGGAGTAGGAAAAACAACAATTGCTAGAAACTTCCTTAATAAAACATTAAAAGAATTTAAGTATATAAATGAGCATTATGTGCTGTTCCTCGACTCATCGTTTTTACTAGATCAATTAAAATCGGATAGAGTATCTACAATTTATGATTTATACAAAGCTGATTCCTCAGACTCAAACTACTTTACTGAAGAACTATTCAAGCTCTCTATAGATAATGGTAGCTTTATAATAGTATTAGATGGACTAGATGAAATAATTTCTGGGATAAGTATAAAGTTCCAGCTACAATATTTCTTAAAAAATATATTTGACGATTATTGTTTTAATCTAGCTAGAACTAAAATAATAATTACTTGTAGAGACTCTATTTGGGAGGAAGCCTCTTATCTTATTCCATCGGAGTTTGATATAGAGAAAATTGTTATAAAACCATTTAATCAATCTCAAGCGGAGAAGTTTTTTGAAAGTTGTTTTAAGAATGAAAATAAGCTTCAAAAAAAATCCATGAGTATAGTTGAAAATTTATTATTGCGGTCAAATGAGAGCTACTATAGCCCGTTTATGTTAGATACGATTAGCGAGCTAGTTAAGTCAGATATAAACAAAGATTCTATATCAAATATTTTCGATATAGAAGATCAGGAATCTTCTGAATTATGTTTTATAAGAAGTAGTATGCTAGATTATTTAGTGCATGCCGTATGTAAACGTGAAGTCAAAAAACTCAATATAAGTCTTATTAATCAAGTTAACATTCTATGTAAGATAAGTGAAAAAAAGCAAGTAATTAGTAAGTCTGAATTTATATTAATAGTTAATAATATTATTGAAAATCCTGACAATAAAACTGTATCTTTATTACTTGCTCATCCATTTATTAATTTTAATAGTAAAGATAGCATAGGAATAAGATATGACTTCTTAAGAGATTTTTTTCTGAAAATATCAATCTCACAACGATTTTACAGTGGAGATATTTTAGAAGAAAGTATTTTATTACTACTTCTTTCAAAGGTTAGTTATTTAAACTACTTTTCCTTAGACATAGGATCGAGACTATCTGACCTAGATATATCTGATATACATTTTTTCGTTTTACAGAATATTGAAGATATTGTTCAATCTAAAAACAGCAACTACGAAATATATATTTCAAGCTTATTTATTTTATATTTAGGAATACTAAAATCAAAGCAAAAACTCGAAAATACACAACATTTAAACGATGCTCTTCTTGAAATATTCTCTAATTCTGATAAAAATAAATTAGAGAATATATCACTTTGCAATATAAAAAATATGCAGGCCTCACCTAAGCCACTATTTGACTTCTCAAATCTTACTATAGATAATTGCTATATAGACAATTACCCAGGATTTGTTAGCTGTAATTTTAATGAGCATACACTTTTTAATACAGGCACTATAAATATTGACCACTCAGATCATGCTGGCTCTCAAATTAAACCATACCATTTTTCCAATCAAATTATAAAGTTAGGCAAGACCTCAGATGTCTTAGATTTGATTGAGAGCTCTTTAGAAAATAGTAGTATAAAAAAAGAAGAAAGGCTAGCCAAGTTTATAAGGTTATTCATAAAGAATGGGCGATTTATGCCTAAGAAAACCGTTGAAGTAAAATCAAAACGTGGTGGAAATGAGGTGAAAAACATGCTTTCTAACAACATTATATTGATCAATACAGCTTCTAAATTGAACCAAGAAGAGTATATCGTAAATCCTGACTACAAAGACATGTTTCATAAATTTTGTGATAATGGAGTCACTACCCCTCAACTCAAAACCATAATTGACTCACTATAAGAAAATCTAAGTAATTTTGATACAAGAAAACTTGGGGTTAATAGTACCTCAAACGAAGTGATTCTATATCAAAACTATAGAAGATTGATTATATAGATATAGTTTGTCCTAGACGCTCAAACCACATCATAGAACCCCTTTATTGTAGAGTGGTGACAAAAAATGCTATATGTCACCACTTTATTGTCTTACGTAGTGACACACACTTATTCTGTTAGACCTATATGATTAATAGGCTAAACTGATGTCACCACTATACTATGTTACGGATATTGCGGTTCGGGCAACTTTTTAATCATCGCTTATAAAGAGTTACGCAAACTAGAGATTGATGTATTAAAGGCACAACGCGATTTACTAGGCTCTAAAGACAATCTATTAGGTCTAGGCTTTGATAGTGTGGTCAGCTTAGATAATTTGTACGGTATCGAGTATGACGACTTTGCCAGTCAAATAGCGCGTTTGTCACTCTGGCTCGCTGAACATCAAATGAATGTGCTATTCGAGCAAGAGCTAGGCGCATCAACCCCTATGCTACCGCTTAAAGACAGTGGGCATATCATTCATGGTAATAGCTTACGTGTTGACTGGAATGAGGTCTGTCTAAATAATGGTACTGATGAGATTTATATTATTGGTAATCCACCCTTTAAAGGAAATGTAAAAAGACCTGAAAGTATGAATCAAGATATGGCTATTGTCTTTAAAGGTTTTAAGAAGTATAAAACCTTAGATTATGTCACCTCTTGGTTTTGGCGTGGTGCTGACTATATTAAAAACAGTTCCGCTAAACTTGCATTCGTTGCTACAAATTCAGTAGTTCAAGGTGAACAGGTAGCAATGCTCTTTCCATATATATTCGATTTAGGTATTACAATTAAATTTGCTTACCAAACATTCATTTGGAAAAATAATGCGAAAGATAATGCAAATGTTCATGTAGTTATCATAGGGCTCTCAACAAACAATAATGAAAGCAAAGATATCTACATAAACATTAAGCGCAATACTAGTAAAAAAACAGTTAAAAACATCACTCCTTATTTATTTGAGGGAGGTAATATAGCGATTTCTAGACGTAGTAAGCCACTATGCTCTGTTCCTCCAATCTCTAAAGGCAATATGCCTTATGACGATGGAAATTTATTATTAAATAGTGAAGAAAAAAATGAGTTGATTCTCAAAAATCCTGAAGCAAGTCAATGGTTAAGAAAAGTCGTTGGCTCTGATGAATATCTAAATGGCAAAGATAGATGGTGTTTATGGTTAAAGGATATAGAACAAAATGAAATAAACTCTATTCCTTTGATTAAAGAAAGAGTAGAAAAAGTACGGGAATACCGTTTAGATTGTGATGATGAAAGCGCAAATAAGCTAGCAGAAAGGCCTCACCTATTTAGAGAAACAAAAAACCCAAATCAAGCTATTTTAATACCTAGTGTAAGTTCAGAGCGTAGAAGATACGTACCTATAGGCTTTATAGATGAGCAAAAAATAGCTACAAATTTAGTTCAGATTATAACTAATAGTTCTTTATATGATTTTGGGATATTAACTTCGATTATTCATAATGACTGGATGCGCTTAGTTGCTGGTCGTCTAAAAAGCGATTACAGATACTCTGGAACTATCGTCTACAACACCTTCCCATTTCCTGATGTAACTGACGAACAGAAAAAGAATATTGAAAATCTTGCGGAAGAAATCTTACTCGCTCGCGCTAGTAATGCTGGCATGACTCTCGCAGAGCTATACGATCCAGAGAAGATGCCTGACGACTTAAAGCAAGCCCATAGCAGGCTTGATGATGCGGTGGACAAGCTGTATCGTCCGCAAGGATTTGCCAATACCGAAGAGCGTTTGGCGCATTTACTGGCACGTTATGAGCAGCTTATCGAAGCGGAAAAGCAGAGCAAAGGTAAAAAGACTTCCCAAAAGAAGAGTAAGTAGCATCATTTAGTACTTATGTAAAAAACATCAAACACCTTATAAAGAGCGTTCTATTATGATTTCTAAAATCTTACCAAGCGTAGCCTTTACTGCCCTACTCGTACTTTCTATAGGTCAAGCATCAGCCGCGCCACAAAGCGATCTAATATCGTTAAAAGGCAAAAATGGTCAAGACCTTCCTATGGGTGACATGTTCATAATGTTTGCTTGGATGGAGGATGGCTGTATCGGAGACGGACCCATTTATAGTTCTATCAATGAAAATCATAATAAGTTCATTAGCAGAACAATGAAAATGAAGACGCTTGCAGAACCGAATGAAAATGATGAGATTTACGAGTTTTCTATAGCTCCACGGTCTCAATGGGCCCCTGGTTATAGCCCACTGATGAAGGATGTGAGCATTCAGACCAGTAATGAATATACTGAATATCATATTAAGTTTGCAAATGGGGTCAAATACCGCGAACAGCCTCTAGCAGAGTATCATTATAAATTTAGACCTGAGTCAGAAGGTGGTGAATACGTTCTGAAGTTTGCTAAGAACGCAGATATGCAAAGTGTTTGGAAACACTTCAAGACACGTCGGACATCAGACTATATGAGTGACGGTTTGTATGATTCAAAAGCTGAGTTTGATCGTAATAATAATACGCTGACTTGCTATTACTAATTTTGCACTATTGTTATGATAAATGAGCTGTGTTTTTACTACGCTAAAGATTTACGATCATCTCCACCTATAATGAATCTACTATGACTGCAACTGTTAATATCCTAAATCAGACTTACGCCCGCACTGGTCAAAGCAAAAAGAACAACAAGCTAGGCATGCGTGAAATGCAGGCACGTGCGTTCGAGAAGCGTAATAGCCAGTACTTACTCATTAAGTCACCTCCCGCCTCTGGTAAGTCACGTGCCATGATGTTTTTGGCTTTAGACAAGCTTATCAACCAAGGTGTCAAAAAAGTCATCATTGCCGTCCCAGAGATGAGTATTGGTAAATCTTTTAAGTCAACAGCGCTGAGTGATTATGGTTTCTTTGCGGATTGGGAAGTAGCAGACCGCTATAACTTATGCTTAAGCCTCGCGCAAAGTGATATTCGTAAGACTGCCATCTTCTCAGAGTTTGTCACTTCAAGCGTCAATGATAACTCTCTTCCCCAAGTCCTAGTCTGCACCCATCATAGCTTTCGATATGGCTTTGACAAAGTAATTGAGGATGGCGGTAGCATCGAGTTATTTAACGATGTACTTATCGGTATTGATGAATTCCATCACGTCTCTGCAGATGATTCTAACCGCTTGGGTGCCATACTAGATGGCATTATGACGCAGACCAGCGCGCATATCGTGGCAATGACGGGTTCTTATTTCCGTGGCGACTCAGTACCCATATTGTCAGATAACGATGAAGAGAAGTTTGATAAGGTGACTTACACCTATTACGAACAGCTGAATGGTTATGAGCACCTAAAGTCATTAGGACTTGGCTATCACTTTTATAAAAAATCATTCTTTGACGCCTTAGATGAGTGCTTAGATACCAGCAAAAAGACCATCATTCACATCCCTAACGTTAATAGCTTAACCGCTGAGACTGACAAATATGAGACCGTTGGTCGTATCATCGATATTATCGGTGAAATTGAATCTCGTGATGAAAATACTGGTGTCATCACCATACGGTCACATGATGGCAGGCGTTTACTACTCGCTGACTTAGTGACTGATGATGCCATACGAGTAAATACGCAAGCTTACTTAGCGGATATTGCCTCTCGCGATGATATGGATATCATCGTAGCCCTTGGAATGGCCAAAGAAGGGTTCGACTGGGAGTATTGTGAGCACGTATTAACCATTGGCTATCGAGGCTCGCTGACCGAGGTGGTGCAGATTATTGGCCGCTCAACACGCGATAGCGCGGGCAAACACCATGCCCAATTTACCAACCTAATCGCTGAGCCAGAAGCGGATAAGTCTGAGGTGACAAGCTCCGTTAATGACTTATTAAAAGCCATTACGCTATCACTACTGATGGAGCAAGTACTCAAACCTAATATCAACTTTAAACGTCGTAGTGAGCTGGATATATTAGGTAAGGCAGACTTGCCGGCAGGTACTATTATTATTGATGACACCGTCAATCCTCCCTCTGATCGAGTGATGAATATACTTAACCAAGACCGTGAAGAGATATTGGCCCAGCTAGCCCAAAACACAGATCATATTAAAAAGTATATCGCTGCCGAAACCAATAACGTTGAGACAGAAGCAGTATCGGATACCGTTATTCCAAGTATTATTCGTAGTAAATACCCAACGCTAGATGCCAATGAAGTACGGCAAGTACAAGAAGGCGTCATGCAGTATATGGCTATCAACCGTCAAGGTGGCGTGGTTGCAGGTAAAGATATCCCTGATGATGCCATCATCGAAAATGAACGCTGTTTCATTAAGCAAGGTCATGAGTATATAGATATCGCTACTCTCAATGCTGAACGAAAAAGTCAGCTCAATGAAAACGATATTGTCAAAGAGCGCCACCTGCCAGCTGACGCAAAAATATATAACCCTAAAACCAAATCAAGCAGCAGCAATGACTCAAATCCTAGCAACGGCTTTGTGAAGGTTGGCAGTAAGTTTGTCAATGTGAACAACCTTCCCATCGATCTTGTCAAATCAGTCAACCCCTTTCATGATGCGTATGAAGTCCTCTCCAGAATAGTCGATAAAGAAGTCTTGCAAACCATCAATGACGTCGTGCATGCCAGCCGTTCGACCGTAACCGAGGCCGAAGCGGTACTAATGTGGCCAAAGATAGTGGCTTTTATCAAGAATAAAGGTCGTCAGCCTAATAGAAACTCAGAAGATGCTATCGAGCGGCGCATGATTGAAGTTATCTCCTATGTCAGAAACCAAAAAGCTAAGCGAGAAGCCAATAGTCATGATTAAACTCGATGAGATCTATCAAAGTCGTGAGTACAAAACACTAGACGATATTTTTTTAAATGACAGTACTGGTTTATTAGACGATATAAAGCCTGCTACCAAAAGCCCGACGAATAACAGCGTTTTAGCGCAGCAGTTTGACAGTATCAACCTTTTTATCGATCAACATGGGCGCGTGCCTAGTAGCAGTGCTAGCGATATTAATGAAAAGATAAATGCTCGCCTCTTAGCTACCATACAAACCAACCACGCAAACTCGCAAGAACTGCTAGCTTTAGATAAGCATGGTTTACTAACTGCTCAAGGTACGGCGTCTACCCTATCTGACGACAAGCCGACACTCTCAGTAAAAAGCCTGAATAATAAGGGTGATGGGTCTAAAAAGGCAATCAGCGCTAGCACTAAGGAAGCTGAGCCGGTCATCGATACTGTTAGCGAGCCACCTGTTATTAACACTCTAGATGATATTTTCAACAGTGATGACCTAGGGATTTTTGACAACATCCATTCTGAAATCTTAGTCAGTGATAGTCAGCTCAATTCTCGCAATACTTATGACCAGTACGATGATGAAGAAATAGCAACTCGCTTTGAATGTAAGGACTTTTATAAGTTTGAGGCAACCTTTGAGCGTATATCCAAAGCCATTCAAACGGGGGCTTTTACTAAAACCAACTTTTCATCGGTGAAAGATATCAACATTGGCAGCGTCTTCGTTTTAAACGGGATTTTGTGTTATGTAGCGGATATATACCAAGCAGAGGATCGAAAGAATGAGCGTAACCAGCAGCGACTTCGTCTGGTGTTTGCTAATGGTACTGAGTCTAATATGCTCATCCGCTCATTGGCTACCGCTCAGTATAAATATGAAAACAGCTATCAGCTATTAATTACCGATCCTGACTGGATGAATGATGAATTGGCCAAAAACTTCGGAGATGATCGACAGCTTACTGGTGTCATTTATGTCGCCAAGCTAACTGATACGCCAAGCAATTTAGCACACTATAAGCACCTGCATAAAGTTGGTTTTTCAACCCTTACAGGAGAGGCGCGCACTAAGCACTCAATTAGGGATACTGCATTCCTACAACAGCCTGTAAATATTATTGCTGAATGGCAGGTTTATGACGCCAATGCCCGAAGCGTGGAAGGTGTGTTGCACGCCTTCTTTTATGATCAAAGAGTCAAGGTATCTTCAAAAGCAGCAAACGATAACCTCTACAAGGCGACAGAGTGGTTTAATGTTCCCCTTGATGAGATTGAAAAAGCAATTAACCTGGTTATCGCCGGGGACATTAAAAACTATCGAATGGATGGTGCGGCTGGCAAGGTGGTTTTGAAGTAATGAGCGTTTTTAGAATTAACTTACATCCATAATTCAAAATTGTTAGATGTGATTTCCTATAACATTGCGGGTCTAAAAATCGCATTTATAGATGTACTGATTACTTACCAAAATGTGAAAATGCTATATCACTAGTTCATCTGAGCCTTTCCATACAAGGATTTCACTACGAATGGCTAATAACAAGATTTCTCAGGTGGCTTTGTTAAGCTCGGGGTTTGTGAAAGTCGGGGTATGAATTTTTACGAGCCAAATTATAATTTATTAGGTGTTAATGACTTTATTATTAAGGGGGTATAAATCTTATTATATTAGATGTATGCCCTTATTTTTTAGACATTAGGGACATCAAATAAAGGCTTCCAACACTACTATAGGTAGCGTTAGGAACTTTTATCTGATTTGGTATTTTACTTAGGTGAGTTTATTAAAATTGGGGTATCAACATCTGCATATGCCATGGAACAACCTTACTCTGATAAGTCAGAAAAGCTCTATATGCTATTATTTATATAGCATAGAGGGCTGAGCTATGAAATTTACTTTTCTTAGGTGACGCTATTAATATCGGGGTTTGTCATTCAATTACTTAGCCCTAGCAACGATGATCTAAGGCTTAAATAAGCGTACCATTTGCTTTATCAGGTTAATGCTAAGCACAGCAACTTTTATGTGTTCTAGCGAAAATCAAAGAGCTCATAATGAATGTTTTTGGCGGGAATGCCATACTCTTTCATGAGTGACTGTACATTTTGTAGCAGGCCTTTAGGGCCGCAGAAGCTGATTTGAACCTCCTTTGGATTGACTTCACTGGTTGCTTTGCGAATTGCATCAGCCATGGCATCGCTACCACTCGGATTGGCCACAAAATCGGCACCAGATTGATCTGTTACTTCTTTCATACGCTCAACACTAGGAAAAGCGCGTGAGGGACTGAAGCAATAAACCAAAGTAGCCTGTTCAAAATGACCGACCGTTTTATCCTCTAACCATGAAATAAAGGGTGAGATTCCTACTCCAGCCCCAATCCAGACTTCACGCTCTGCGTTCAGCTTGCGTTTGAAATGACCATAAGGGGCATAAATATCAGCTAACATACCCACTTTAGCTTGTTCACTAAGCTTTTTTGTGTAGTCGCCTAATGCTCGAATCACAAAATGAATGTGTCCAGTATCTGAGGGCGCACTGGCTATGGTAAAGGGATGCGGCTCACGCAAACCTGATTCTTTAAGAGAGATAAAAGCGAATTGACCGGCTTTAAAGGGGAATTTACTATCCACTGGCTCAAATTCCAAGTGTATAGCCGCTTTGCCATGAGACATAGACACGAGCTTATATTCGCCAACTTTGGCAACGAAAGGGTACAGTAGCATTTTGTACAGCGCGGCAATCACCCCTAAACCACAAATTAGCGCTAACCAAATGCCCGCTGGGCTAGTCAAGGTAATAGGTGACTTAAAGCTCAACCAATGCAGTATGACGATTAAAAAAAGTGGCCCTGAGAATTTATGTAACCAACGCCAGTTGCCATACGGGATTTTTCTATTCAATGCCAACATCACAATTAGACCTAGGGCGACAATGCTGAGTTGTCGTATCAAACGCGTCCAATACTTAGACAATTCTAAAATGGGTGCAAGATCCCAAGAGTCTAATTTGGCTTTAAAAACGAAATGATAGACAGCAAATACCAATGCCCAGATGGCAATCCATTTATGAGCTTCATACACTCTATCTAGACCACCAAATAATCCTTCAACAACATGCCAACGACTAGCAAGTATGCATGAGATTGCCATACATGCTAAAGCTGAAGCACCTAGTATTAGGCTGGCTGTTGCTGCTGTTGCCCATGTCTCAGAGGGGATTTGCATGAGTACAGTGACTGAAGTAATTGCTACGATACTAACGATAGCTTGCCAAGCCTTTAAGGCCATAATAGACTCCCTAAAATTATTTCATTAAAGTTAAGAAAGCTTGTTTTACCAAGTTTAGATTATTTAAAAAAGCATGAATGATACTACTACTTAATTCTTAACTGAGTCTTAAGGTAGCATATGACCTCAGATATGCCACTACATCCACTAAGTCTTCACATTCTTTGATTTCATAAGCTCACCTTAAGGTTCATTTGTTGTATGTTAAAAAGCAGCCGATAGTTAAGATAAGCAATCGCGCTTACTATACTTTTTGGTATGTTCTTGGAACCCTACCTTTTTTCTTGTTATTCCCTTATCTGCTCAACAAGTTTGGCTTTGGTATAGCACTACTCTTAGTAGCTTGCTAACAGCTTTTTTTCTTGTACTGTTCGCAATATTCCTACAAAACTTTAAGACTACTCTTTTTTAGTTAACGGTAAGCACTTGCCTGATTTTTATAGGTATAGATAGTTAGGCTAGGATTAAAAAGAGTTTGGACGATAGATCGCCAATACAGATATTATTTGATGACTATATTCAGATTGTTTGATTAAAATCTCCCAACTTAACGTCTACGGGGTTGACAGCATAGATCACGCGCATGAAGCATCCTTTATTGATAGTATCGTCTATAAGCATTTATTATCAGTCTAAGCTAAAGCTATTTTAAACGCAGAATACTTTAAATTAAAATGCTCTAACCGATACTTGAGTACCGCTTAGAGCCATTATTAAGTAGGATTACAATTACAGCATTAAAAGTTAGTGGACAGCATTCTTAATCGTCGTCAGAGCTTTCTAGGCGACTACTAATAACCTTACCAGTCATGCTATTGATAACGATTTTGTGTATCTGATTGCCTTTAGCAACTTTAATCTCATACACTGACTTGCCATTGTCAACATCAAACCCTGCTTTAATGATTTTTCCGTTTACATCTTGAGTGGCTTTTTTCATTGCTTGGTTTAGGCTAACTTTCGCCTGTTTCATCGCTTTGTATTCTGCCATATCCTCTCTATCAAGCTGATCTTGTTTAGCACTTAAAACCTTGCCCGTATCAGCATCGATTCTTATTTTGTATTCAGTATTATTAGCGATGAACTTAACATCGTATTTACCACCTGCCGAATAACCCTTTTGGTCAAACTCTGCACTGACAAGATCGCCTTTAATCGTTTTATTGCCAATAGCAATAGCTTGTTCAAGGCTGATTTTACTTTTTGCTGCTGCCACCGCTTCACTGACCTTTACGGCTGGAGTAGCAGCTTGTGCAACAGAAATAGTAGCGCTGCTAACCGCTATCATACTAAGTGTCATAACAATAGACTTACTAAATATTGATAAGTTTTTCATGATGTTCTCCTTGCCTTTAGAGTTTTTAATTGATTTCAACAACACACTTAATGGGTTTTACAACTTGCCATGTTGATAACTCAATCATAATAGATAAAACTTAAGGAAATCTTAAGAAAAGCTTAACATAGATAAATTGTTAAGTTAGTTGCTCTATTTATTACTGCATTACAAATTCTAAGTTCTTTCTACTGGCTTAAGAAAAAGGCATTTCATAATATATTAATCAGCGATTAATTTTTTAGCTTACTAAGCTCACCTTAAGGTTCATTTGTTGTAATAGCTATAAGACAGACACTGCGACATCTAGTCTGCTTACGATATCTCGCTTCGCTTTAGTTTCTTGCAGCCAAATATCGTTAATAAACAAATGTATTCTTAAGGGAGTGACGATCATGAGCCAAAATAACACCACCAATTTGATCCCTAATTCTGGCGTACCGTCATCCAGCATCCCCAAGATGAGACAAGTACGAGTTTGGGATATTTTAGTTAGAATCACCCACTGGACAGTGGCAGCGGGTATTATTGCCAATCTACTCTTTACTGAAGACGGTAGCGATCTACACGCCTATGTAGGCTATACCGTGGTAGGATTAGTGGTGATACGCTTGCTTTGGGGTTTAATTGGCACTCGATATGCACGCTTTACTAATTTCTTTCCCACACCAACACGACTTAAGTATCATATATCAGACTTAAGTGTTCGCCGTGTTGATGAGCAGCATCTTGGGCATAATCCATTGGCAGCCCTTATGATACTATCGTTATGGGCAGTGATTATAGGATTAGGAATAACCGGTTATCTAATGGAATCAGAAATCATTGGTAATGAAGATTTTCTTGAAGATGTGCATGAGCTATTAGCAAACAGTTTATATCTACTCGTTCCTTTGCATATTATCGCTGCGATTGCCATGAGTTACTGGCAACGCCAAAACCTGATTAAATCGATGATAACCGGCAATAAAACGGTGACAGATGAACCGTCAAATATGAAATAAACGAAGCGGCAGAATAAATAGAGCGATGGAAAACACATGTCACGTATATTATTAATAGAAGACGATAGCAGCATTGCTGAAGGTATTATTCTCGGCTTAAAAAGCCATGGCATGATGGTCGATTGGTTCAGTGATGCTAAGCAAGGTGAAATGGCGCTGCAAGAGGATATGTTTGATGCGGTGCTGCTTGATTTAACCTTGCCAAAAGGGGACGGCATGACCGTGCTGCAAAATTGGCGCGCCAAACACATTGATACGCCGGTTTTAATTATCACTGCACGCGACGCGATTGCCAATCGGGTGGCAGGACTCAATGTGGGCGCTGACGATTATTTGGTTAAGCCGTTTGCATTAGATGAAGTTGTTGCTCGTCTGCAAGCTTTGATGCGACGCAGTCAGGGACGTAGCCAACCTGAAATCCGTTATGGCGAGGTTGCCTATCAGCCTCATAATCAGCAACTAACGTATCAAGGTCAAGTGATTGAATTGACCATCAAAGAAGTGGCAATCTTGGAGCAAATGCTGACCCATCCCAAACAAATCCATAGTAGAGCGAGCTTAGAAGATAAACTGTATGGATGGCAACAAGATATCGAAAGTAATGCCATTGAAGTGCACATTCATCACTTACGTAAAAAACTGGGCAATGACTTTATCTTGACCAAACGCGGTATCGGCTACTATCTCAATCCCTCTTATAACAGTCATGAATGATATCCTTGATTACCTTTAGCTTATCTATCTTGTCTATTTTACTTAATATGTAAGTACACGTGAGCCTATGAAAAGTATCCAGCAACGGCTATTAACCTCCTTATTGATTGGTCTTCCTTTGTTATGGATACTTACCTCCAGCTTTATTGCGTTGCGGCTGTGGCACGAAATAAACGAGATGAATGATACCCAAATTACTCAAGTTGCCCGCTATCTAATAGGTGTCGCTCCTAAAGACGATGATGATAGAGACGATCATGAGCAAGAGGATAGTAAAAGTAAAAAGAAGCGTTCCGCCAAAATATACAACTTAAACAGTAAGCAGCTGTCAGGTGACCTTGGTAATGCTAAAGATGACTATATGGGCTTTGCCATTTGGGATAAAAAAGGACGCTTATTAATGGCCGATGAAAATGGTCAATCCTTTGCCTTTTTATCTGATCAGCATGGTTTTGTAGAAGCGCATGATTCTGCGTATCAGCGCCTCAACCCATTTAGTAAGCGCTGGCGTTTATTTTATGTTCATGATGACCATGATTCTAAGCATAAAGATCGGGTGATTGCGGTCGGTCAAAATCTAGATTCTCGCCAAGAGATGATTGTCAGCGCCATGTCTGTGCAAGTGCTGCCGATGTTGATTGGGCTATTGGCATTTATCGCTTTGGTTATTTGGTTAATTCGGCGCGGGTTTATGCCGCTAACCCAAATCAGTACCGAGCTTGCTCAACGCCAGCCGCAAGATGATAGTCCCATCACTGCAGATGTACCTAAAGAGATTCAGCCTTTAGTGACCGCCTTAAATGTTTTGTTTGTCAAAGTAGCGGAAACTTTAGCACGTGAGCAACGCTTTACAGCGGATGCTTCGCATGAGCTACGAAGTCCACTTGCGGCATTAAAACTACAAGCGGACTTATTGCAACAGCAGATATTACAGCTATTAGATATAGAAGATGATAATCAGCTGTTTTACCACGCTCAAAAAATTAGTAATGGCATTGAGCGCGCCACTCATTTAGTTGACCAACTACTGATTTTAGCCAAAATAGAACCGCAACAACAATTACCGCCTGAGCAATTAGAAAAACCAGATTGGCTGGCGCTAACGGATATTGTACTTAGTGATGTTAATCGTTTGGCTCGTGAAAAACATATTCAATTAAAACGTACTGTACAGTGTGATAACCCTGCTGATATTTTACCGATTCTTATCAATCCTATCTTGTTCAAATTGTTAATCCGCAACTTGTTAGACAATGCCATTCGCTACTGTCCTGAAGGGGCTTTGATTGAACTTCAATTGGATACCAATACTATTAGAGTAGTTGATAATGGCTTAGGCGTAGATCCGCAGCAGTTAGCGCGTCTAAGCGAACGCTTTTATCGTCCAGCAGGTCAAAGCCAATTGGGTAGCGGCTTAGGTCTCTCCATTGTTAATCGAATTGCCGAGCTACATGGTCTCGCCATAACGTTTGCGAACCGCACTGCACCAGAAGTAGGTTTTATCGCAACGGTAATAGATAAAAAACCACCATCAAGCGTCTTATAAAAACACTATAAAAAATTAAACCTTACTTTCTTAAGCTTGAGTTAATATTCACTACGTATGCTAGTTGTATTCCCTAATAGTATACGGAGTACACCTATTATGAGCTTACCTCTATTAAAACCCTTGTTATTAACTGTCGGTGCGACCTCATTAGTGTTTTTTGGCGGCGTCATCGCTTTATCTGTCCAGTCGCCTAATGCTGATAACGTTCAAGCAGCAGCAAATACTGTGAGTCAAAATCCTGACATAACCTCTCCTTCTTTATCATCGTTTACAGCAGTCACCAATCCTCTCTCTCAATCTACCCAAACCTCATCTCTTGCTGCACTGACTGCTGAGCAAGCAACCGCGCTTGCCAAACAAGGGGCTCCTGATGCGACATTGCAGGCGACCCCGGAGCTTATCAACTATAACGGTACAGTCGCTTATGAAGTGCTATTAGACAGCGGTCCTAGTTATATTGATGCCAATCTTGGTGCTGTCTTAAATCCAGTTGCTAGTGACTATCGTGCTGAGGGCTTTGAAGAAGAAGAAGAAGACGATGATCATGATGACTATAAAGATAAGCATCACGATGATGATAAACACCGCAATAAAAAACACGACGACAAACGCTATAAAGAGAGTGGGCGTTTGATTGCTACGAGCTATCAGCAACATGATGAGGATGAATACGATGACTAATACCAAATCACATCAGGCCCAAACCTCTAATACAGCCACTAGTAAAACCGCTAAAAAGACAGATCCTTTTGCCTCTCTTAAAAGCAGCATTATGATCGTCTCGATTGCAGGCACTATGGCGGGATGGTTAATACTACTCAATCAAGAAGCCGACACTGCGCCTGTGAACACCGCCATGTTAAGTACGGTTGCTTCTGAAGGTAGTGAGAGTGCTATTAATCCGACGCCAATTGTTGATATCAACCAGTTGCGACAGGTCAACGAAGTAGAGTCTGTTCAAGCAATAAGGGTTGTCGCCCGCACACGTTCTTCTCAATAAAAAGGTTAATGGTCATTCAATTTATACCTAGTCGCAAAAAGATGGAGACCCCTAATGAAAGAAAACGTGCTTAATAAAAACATACCACAACTCGCAACTATCCAACTGGTCGCGATGGGTTGTCATATTCAAGTCAGCTTAAATACGACAATGCTGAACATGCAGTATTCAGCGATAGCAATAGACCAGCAAATTGCTATTCTGACAAGTGATATTCAGCAGCGCTTAACTCACTGGGAACATACGTTTAATCGTTTTGATGAGACCAGTGAGCTGATGCGACTTAATCATCATACTGATCAATGGAGGCAAGTCAGTGCAGAGTTATTTGAGGTTTTGCAACGTGCCATTCATTTTGTCTCAAAAACTCAAGGTTTGGTAACGCCGACCTTACTTAAAGATCTTTGGAACGCTGGCTATAAGCATTCATTTGAAACTCTACCCAAAGTGTCTGTGCCACCCTTGCCTGTTATTAGTTCAAACTTGAACGTTAATTTAAATACCAATACAAATTTGCAAGATACCTCTATAACGAACGCTTCTAAATTGGACCATCAGCACATAGAGCGTATCCAACTGTGCCAGTTAGCTGATGGACAGCATCAAGTATATCTTCCCGCTGGAATGGCGTTGGATCTGAATGGATATGTAAAAGGATGGTGCGCCATGCAGCTGGCTGAGCATATTAGCCGAGTTCACGACTGGCAATTTCCTTGCTTAGTAGATATGGGTGGAGATATGGCTATTGGCATTCCAAGAGCCCAAATAGATAAACCAATGACTTGGGGAGTTGCTGTTGCCAAACCTTACGTTGCTAACAGTGAGCATGTTCAAGAAGAAGATATCGCTATCCTCAAACTCAGCTCGGGCGCTGTCGCTACGTCTGGACAAGACTATCGTCGCTGGTGGCATGAAGGCCGCTGGCAACATCATTTAATTCACCCTCGTTATTCTTGTTCCGTAAATAGTGATGTATTGACTGCAACTGTATTGGCTACGGACACGATGACAGCAGAAGTCTACGCAAAATACTGTGTGCTTCTTGGCGTCACGGAAGCGATGGCATGGCTTAACAAACATCATATTGCTGCGCTGTTAATCGATACGAATAACAAAGTTCTGATGACATCTGCCATGCGTCCAAACTTAGTTCAGCCAAACTTACTACATCCAGACTTGATTCCTGGTTAACTTATCATCCTACATACGCAAGATTTAATAGATAAAGTAGAGCCATTCATAGGAGTATAGTCATGCACACAGACCACCCTAGTCGCAGTCATACTGCTTCCAACACCAATATTCTCACTCAGGCTTTATGGGTTGGTTTAATATTAAGTATTGCTGCTGGAGTCGGCGGTTATGCGTTGTTCACATGGGGAGAGACGGTTTCTCAGCTGCTGACAGCCACTGATAAACATTTTTGGTATTTGTCACGCGCAAGTGGGGTTATTGCCTACACATTATTTTGGCTAGCAGTCGTTTTTGGCTTGTTGCTAAGCACTCGTTTAGGCAAGCATTTTAATGCAGCGCGGGTATTTGCCTTACATCAGTATTTAAGCCTGATAGCAGTGGGCTTTGCTGCGTTCCATGCAGGTATCTTATTAGCAGATAACTTCTTAAACCTTAATCTATGGCAAATTTTACTTCCTTTTGGTTTTCAGACTGAGCGTGTAGGCGTTGCACTAGGACAATTGGGGTTTTGGCTATTGTTTATCTGTGCTTTTAGCTTTTATATTAAGAAATATATTGGGCAATCAGCTTGGCGCTGGCTACACTTTTTAACTTTTATGGCTTATATGTTTATCAGCATTCACGTATTTATGGTGGGATCGGACAGTAAAGCGCTGCCTTTATTGTTATTTTACGCAGGTAGTCAGACACTGATTTTTCTACTGATGACCTATCGCTTAGTGGCGCTAAAGCAAGCAAAGTGACCGTCTGCTAAGTTGTATGAAAGGGTGTGACATTATAGGCTACACTGACATATTCTAATTTATGTCTAAACCGTTTGAGGGTATTTATGCACCATTCTATTCATGACGAAGCTCATTTAAGTAACCGCAATCATTGGTTAAGAGCGGCAGTACTGGGCGCAAATGATGGGTTGATTTCAACCGCTAGTTTATTGGTCGGTGTCGCTGCAGCAAGTACAAATAGTCAGACATTGCTACTAACAGGAATGGCAGCATTGACCGCGGGTGCTTTATCAATGGCTGCTGGTGAGTATATTTCAGTATCGTCACAAGCAGATACCGAAAAAGCGGATCTAGATAAAGAATTGCATGAGCTGACTCATAATGCTGAGCGCGAGCTTTTTGAGTTGACTAAGATTTATGAGACACGTGGGCTGGATCACGTATTGGCACATCAAGTTGCTGTCGCTTTGACTGAGCATGATGCACTTGAGGCTCATGCTCGCGATGAGATTGGCTTAACAGATTTAAGTCAAGCAAAACCGATTCATGCCTCAGTGGCTTCTGGGTTATCATTCATTGCTGGCGCGATATTACCGATTATTGGTATTCTCCTGTTACCCGCACAAACACTGGTTTGGTCATTATCATCTTTGACCATAATAGGCTTAGCGCTACTTGGGGTAATATCGGCGCGTTTGGGCGGCGCACCTGTTATTCCTGCTACTGCTAGAGTCGTGATTTGGGGCGTGCTAGCAATGGTTGCTACCTCATTGATTGGACGCCTATTTGGGGTGGCGGTCTAGCGTTCACTGTATCTCTAAAAACAAGCTATCAATTAAAACTATTCCTAACATTAGCCATCACCTTAACGCTATCTTAACGGCAAGCTAAGTTATGATGATAGAGGTAGAAATAGAAGGGCATGATATATTGGCTCATGGTGCAAAAATCACATCAGTTATTTAACAAGGTATTTTAATGAGTCAGGTAAGCGCGTGGGTACTAATTATCATGGCAAAGTTTGGCTACCTCGGTATTATCTTTGCTATGTTTGCCGAAAACGTTTTTCCGCCCATACCTTCTGAGCTTATCATGCCAGCCGCTGGTTTTGCGGTAGCAAAAGGTGATTTAAATTTAATATTAGTCATCCTAGCAGGTACGCTTGGCTCGGTACTTGGAGCACTGCCGCTATATTACCTAGGGCGCTTACTGAATGAAGATCGCCTACTAGTATTTACGCAAAAGTATGGCAAATACGTGTTCGTTAAGTCTAGCGATATACGGTCCTCTAGTGTTTGGTTTGATAAACATGGCAGCAAGGCTGTCTTCTTTGGACGTATGGTGCCGGGTATTCGCTCATTTATATCCATCCCTGCGGGAATGAGTAAAATGCCGATTCTTCCTTTTTTGGCATTTACTGCTTTGGGCTCAAGCATTTGGACAAGCTTATTGACCGTTGCTGGCTATTATTTTGGTGAGAATTACGAAGTGATTGAGACTATGCTAGCACCGTACTCTAAAGGTTTCTTATTACTCGCTGTGGTTATTATTATTGCTTGGTTTATAAAACGTCGTTTAATGGCTCGACGTAATATCAATAACATTTAATTGAAAACGTAGTTTTTTATCTGCTGTAATGAACGACCCTTGTATTTAGTTTAATAAGATAGGGCTAGTAAAATTTTACGAAGCGTGTCATAAGTAAGATTACACAACAAAGGAATGTTGTCATGAGCCAGCTTGTATTTGACAAAGTCGTATTACGTTACTATAAGCGATTAGGGACATTATTATTGCTGGCAGGTTGTACGGTTGG
Organism: Psychrobacter sp. M4; assembly: GCF_055699795.1. Taxonomy (NCBI): domain Bacteria; kingdom Pseudomonadati; phylum Pseudomonadota; class Gammaproteobacteria; order Moraxellales; family Moraxellaceae; genus Psychrobacter; species Psychrobacter sp. M4. Next base: position 2,477,091 of record NZ_CM146740.1, read on the forward strand.
CAGCCATGCTGCTACCTATAAAATTGAGCCTGACCATTCCAACGTACGCTTCGCTATTGACCACATCAAAACCTCTGCTACCACTGGCGGCTTCTATAATGTGACCGGAATACTCCAGTATGATCCGAGCGCAAAAACCGGTGACATCTCCCTTATTATTCCCATAAAATCCTTAAACACCGGTAACAAGATTTTTAATCTTAAACTGATGGGACCTGATTTTTTTAATATGGAACAGTATCCATTAGCACGTTTTGAATCTACCAAATGGCATTTCACCTCTGATAAAGACAATCCAAAGGTCACACGAGTAGATGGCAAGCTAACTCTAAACGGTCAGACCCATCCTATTAGCTTACTGGCGACCAAATTTAATTGTTACCTGAGCTCTCCAATTAATAGAACGGTCTGTGGCGGCAATTTTACCGCCACGATTGATCGTACCCAGTGGAATATCAAAAAATATGTCTTATTCGGCATGACTAAAAATCTGACTTTAAATATTCAAGTTGAAGCAGCTAAACAGTAGCTTTTCCAGTCCAGTAAAAAATTAGCGAGTTATAGAGCGATAGCCAAAGTTATTAAAAATGAGTTTTTGCCAGCCTAGCGAGGATACTATGAAGCCAATTTCTATAATGTTATCAGTACTTGCACTTAGTATGGCTTCCAGCGCTATCATGGCTGATAGCGCTGGCTTACCTCATGTAATAAGCCAGCTTAATGTTAGTCCCGCTATTAGCTTGCCCAATGTAAGTCCTACGAATAGCGATCTAGCCAATCGTGGCGCCTATATTGCCCGTACTGCTGACTGTATGGCTTGTCATCGCGAGGACTATAGCGGCGGTGTCGCGATTGAAACACCGATTGGTAATATTTATTCGACTAATATCACACCCTCTCAACGTTATGGTATCGGCAATTATACCGAAGCCGACTTCAAAAAAGCTCTGCAAAAAGGTCGTGCACCCACGCATCAGCTTTATCCTGCGATGCCGTATCCGTCTTATCATGGTATGGCTGATGCGGATATCAGTGCACTATTTGCTTACTTTCAAACCGTACCTCCAGTAGAAGAGTCGCCTGAAAATATAACTAAGCTACCATTTCCGTTAAATATCCGCACTTTAATGCTGGCTTGGAACGTAATTAATGTACCTTCTACCGAAAACCGTACAGGGCTCACCCAAACCCAGCAACGCGGTGAATATCTGGTCAATAACTTAGAGCATTGCGGCACTTGTCATACCCCGCGCAACCTTACGCAAGGTCTTGATAAGAAAAAATATTTATCTGGTGCGCCGCTTGGTAAATGGTATGCACCTAACATTACCCCAGATAATGACAGTGGTATCGGGCGTTGGAGCGAGAATGATATCGTCACTTATCTACGTACTGGCATGCTCGATAAACGCGCTTATGCCGGTGGACCTATGGCTGAAGCGGTCGCCCATAGTACCCGCTATCTAAGCGATGACGACTTAAGCGCTATGGCTGCTTATTTAAAAGTCATTCCTATCATCAAGACTGACGATTACGTGATACCTATAGATACATCACGGCTGCCTAATCCGGTCAGCAGCTCTATTACTTATAACTTAATAGAGCAAAAAGACTATTTAGCGCAGGCAAAAATATCCACGAATGCTCATTCTAATAATGACCGCAACTCATCAAAAGCGCTATATCTTGCTGCCTGTGGCAGCTGTCATGGGGTCGATGGTTACGCGCAGCCCGATGCTCGTTACGTCTCTATCGTAGGACTGAGTAGTATTCGTCGCGTTAAGCCAGACGCACTGATTAACGTTATTGCTTATGGTGCAAAAGGGGCGTTAAACACAGCACCCAAAATGCCCGGCTTCGAGAAAGAGTTAAGTCATGCGCAGATCGCCAGTATTACCAATTACGTGCGGATAAATTTCGGTGGTCTACCAACTAGTGATGTCAGTGCTGCTGACGTCAAACGCATCTTAAAGTAAGGATTATTAACCTCACTACTAATACAGCTATAAAAATACCTAGTACCACCTGATGTCATGGATGACGGTTCTATAACAAGGATAATAAAATGAATGATATGCTTCAATCGCCCACACGTCGGCAACTGCTGTCAATGATTGGTAAGACCGCAGGAGCGACGGCAATGTATCAGGCGATGACCACATTGGGCTTTGCCTCTGAATCTAGCTTTAAACAAGAGATGAATTTAAAGGGTGCACCTGCTGGCGCTAGCATTGTGATACTTGGCGCAGGATTGGGCGGGCTTACCGCTGCTTATGAGCTCCGTAAAGCCGGCTATAAAGTGACGGTTCTTGAATTTCAAAATCGCGGTGGTGGTCGCAGTTGGACACTAAACGCTGGTGATAAATATACTGAGCTTGGTGGCGGCGAGGTGAGTTGCGACTTTAAAAAAGGCAACTACTTTAACGGTGGACCATGGCGGCTGCCGGTTCATCATTATGCGTTATTCCATTATTGTAAAAAATTCGGTGTAGCACTACAGCCCTTTATACAAACTAATGACCGCGCCTATTTACACCGTACCACCCATTTTAATGGCGCACCGCAACGCTTAGGCGAGGTGCAAAGCGACATACGTGGCTATGTCTCAGAGCTATTATCTAAAGCGGTCAATACCGGTAGCCTTGATAAGACGGTCAATAAAGAGGATAAAGAAAAGCTATTAGAAGGTTTGAAGGGCTGGGGCGTCCTTGATAACAATTATCGCTATGTTAAGAGCCACGAAACCAGTAAGCATCGCGGCTATAGCGTTTATCCGGGTGGCGGTTTGATGCCTGATGCCAAACCCTCGACACCGATACCGATGAATAAACTATTAAATTCGGGTATTTGGTCAGATATTTATAACAACTATACGATATATGACCATCAACCAGCGATGTTCCAGCCTGTCGGTGGTATGGGGAAAATCGGTGATGCCTTTACTCGCGAATGTCGAGATATGATTACCTTCAATGCCAAAGTCACTAAAATTTATCAAGATGAGAGCGGCGTCACTGTCGATTACGTCGATAGCAATAGCATCAGTAACAATCTAGATGGCGAAACTAAAACTGTACGTGCTGACTGGTGTATTTGCAACATTCCACTATCAGTATTGACCCAGATTGACATTAACGTCTCAGCGCCAATGAAGCAAGCAATGGCAGCCGTCCCTTATGACACCTCTTATAAAGTAGGCTTGGAGTTTAAACGGCGCTTTTGGGAGGAAGACGAATGGATTTATGGCGGTATCACTTATACTGACATGCCCATCTCACAAATCTCATATCCTTCACACGATATGTTTACCACTGGCTCAGGGGTGCTACTCGGTGCCTATGGATTTGGCGAAGCCTCTTATAAATTTAATACCCTTACTCCAAAAGAGCGCATCGATTCGGCACTACAGTATGGCAAACATATCCACCCGCAATATACCAAAGAGTTCCGCTCTGGGACATCCGTCGCTTGGCATCGTATTCCATGGTCGCTCGGTTGCTACGGCATTTGGAGTGAATCAAGCCGTGATCAGTACTACGATACGCTATGCGCGATTGATCACCGTATCGTGCTAGCAGGTGAGCACTGCTCGCATATCCCAGCATGGCAAGAAGGCGCAATTTTATCTGGCATGGATGCCGCTCAGCGACTACACCAAAAGGCAAAAAAGCTCGGCTAGTCGGAATGGTTGTTGATTAACGACATTGATTAGTAAGAATGCTTAAGTTGTGATAACGATAATGAATGTAGAGGTAATCATGGATATGATCAAACCAAACCTGCTTGCTGTGGTAATGATATTAACTATTGGAGGCACAGTCGCGTTATCTGGCTGTAGTCAATATAAAAAAGACCAAACCGCTCATACAACAGCCACTCTTTCCAGTCAGCAACAAGCCAAGCAAACGGTCTTTGATAATCAAGACAGTCGCAATAATGGTGCGTGGGGTGCTGTCTATATGACGAAAGAAGAGCTTAGGTCGCCAAGAGCTAATATCGTTGATATCAGCTCGCTACCAACAATGGCAGAAGATGCTAGTCTGCAAAAGTGGTTAGCAAAATTTGAAGGTAGTTCTGAAGGTAAAAAGGGCTTTATAACGACCAACGGCAAGAAGCTTTATGACGATTCCTGCGCTGGCTGTCATATGCAAGATGGTAAGGGTGCACAAGGCGCAGGTTACTATCCGCCGCTTGCCGATAACAGTAAGATGCAATCAAAATATTATATTATTAGCGTTGTGATGAATGGGCTGCGTGGTATGCCCTCTTTTCATAGCATGATGAGTGATGAGCAAATAGCAGCGGTCACTCAATATGTGCATAGTGATTTAAATAGTTTTACAGATACAGTCACTGCGGCTAATGTCGCTAAACTACGTCATGACTTTCCACCGGGTTCTGACCCTAGTGAGTAGAGCTTTCAATACCTTCTTTGGGCTGCTCATCTATTGGCTCAAAAACATGTCGATAAAAGTCTTTATTATCCTCTATCACGCAGACCACTTCAGAGTGACTGATAGATTATTTGTATAGCCAGATTTGTAGATAATAAGGGGTATAAGGAGTTTGCATATCTTCTAATGGGCCTCTCCATGACTGATAGATTTTTTGCAAGTTTTTAATCGATAGGTATTCACAGTCACCCTGCTCTACAGCCCTACTCTACTATAATCATCTAAAGGATAGTTTCTTAGCAATAACTTAAGAAGCTGTAGTCGCTAGATCGATACCTTTAACCATTGTGGTTATTTGAATATGCTTATAGCTATAAAATTAGCATCGATATTAAAAATTATTTAACCCTATAATAGTCTAGATTTGAATTTAAACTATAACTTATTAGGTAATAAACTTCTCGATATTATGGTTTTTAAAATATCATTGATATCTACATATATCATAGATTGGTTTTACTTTGACAAGTCCTAAAAGCTCTACACGCTATTACTTACATGGTTTAGAGCGCTAACTTATAAAATTTACTTTTGTTAGGTGGTGTTGTTAATATTAGGGTTTGCTGTAGTTATTATCATTGGTTGGTTTGTCAAACATCGGCTTTCTAATCCTCATAACAATACTGTCTAACGCTACTTATTATATAACCCTACGCATCTAAAATTTTTAATATTAATACCAAAAGACAGACTCCTATTCAATCCTCTTAACGTCTTCTTAACAGGCTACTTGCTATCGTAAGGAATCGCATTCCTTACCATCCTGTTGAGAATCCCGCTTATGTTACCCTCTCAAGCACTTAGCACTATTAGTAATCAAACCAATACGAAAAAAAGCTTTTTAAGTAGAATCTTTGATCGCAAGATTAATCTTAGCTTTCTGATTATCATCGTCGCGCTGTATTTAATAGCCACTGCCAATATTAGCTTTTTTACGCAAGTGTTAAGTGTTTATCCACTTAGCACAAACATTGGCTTTATAGTGTCTCTCACAGTCTTATTATGTAGCTTAATGTGGCTAGTCGTGCAGTTGCTATGCTATCGACCCATTGCCAAACCAGTGCTGATTGCTTTAGTGCTGATAGCGGCTGTGTGCGGGTACTTTACCGATGCTTACGGCACTATATTTGATACTAATATGCTGATCAATAGCTTACAGACTGATCAGGCTGAAGCGATGGGGCTGATGTCGCTAAGTTTTTTTATTCGAATAATAATATTGGGCGTTGTACCTGCTGTTATTATTGTTAAAATTCGTATAAAGCATGTTTCCTTACGACGCTCGATACTACAAAAGACAGCTACTTTGATAGCGGCTATTGCCTTAGCAGCCGTTTGCTTATTGCCCTTTGGTGATCAGTATGCGAGCTTTTTTCGCCAGCATAAAATGGTGCGCAGTTATACCAATCCTATTACCCCTATTTATTCAATTATCAAACTCGGCACTGATTATATCGATGAGCTGCGTCGCCCCGATACGATGATACTGCACGCCACTGATGCCAAACGTAGCGCCACTAATGCTAGCACCGCTAATATTAGTACAGCAAAACCAAAACTCATGGTATTTGTCGTTGGTGAAACGGTGCGCGCGGATCATATTGGCCTTAACGGTTATAAGCGCGATACGATGCCACTACTTGCCAAGCAATCTAATATTTATAGCTTCAAAAATGCCACCTCTTGCGGTACTTCTACGGCTTACTCAGTGCCTTGTATGTTCAGTTATGCTAATCGTTCAGACTATAATCTGGATGAAGCAGACTACAATGAAAACGTGCTAGATACGCTCAATAAACAAGGCGTCAATGTTATTTGGCGCGATAATAACTCCAGCTCTAAAGGCGTGGCAGATCGAGTGACTTTCGAGGACTACAGAACAAGCGATATCAACCCAAATTGCGATGACGAATGTCGGGATAGTGGTATGCTTGATGGTTTCGATAAGCTTGTAAAAACAGACGCTCCTGCCAAAGATACGCTCATTTTATTACATCAAATGGGCAATCATGGCCCTGCTTACTACAAGCGCTATCCTAAAGCGTTTGAAGCATACAAGCCCGTGTGTATGACCAATGAGCTATCTAAATGCGATGACCAATCGGTTATCAATGGCTATGACAATGCCATTCGTTATACTGATTACTTCTTGAATAACGTGATTGATACGCTAAAAGCTTATGAGCCCGATTATGATGTAGTTATGGTATATGTTAGTGATCATGGCGAGAGTTTAGGTGAGAATAATATCTACTTACACGGCCTACCGTACTCTATAGCACCCGCTGCGCAAAAGCAGGTACCTGTCATTATCTGGTCGCCTACTAATAACAATAGTATTGATAAAAACAGCCTTATGCTTGATCAGCCGGTATCACACGATTTTATTACTCCAACTTTACTTAACTTTTTTGGTATTACCACCGATGAGGTGGCAGCAGCGCCAACTTTTTTTAAGTCTACTTATTAAGTTTATTAACCCAAACCTTATTCGCTTTTAGGCACGAGACCGCTATGTATAAAATACTTATTATTGAAGACAATCCCGATATCGTCGCCAATATTTATGCTTTTTTTGAACCCAAAGGCTTTGATCTCGATAACGCTCATAATGGCATTAGTGGCTTAACGCTAGCTTCAAACAATCGTTATGACGTTATCTTACTAGATGTGATGTTGCCTGGCATGGATGGCACCAAACTGTGCAAGATGCTTCGAGAGGAATTGCATAATAAAACACCCGTACTCATGCTAACGGCACGTGATACGATTTTGGATAAAGTCGCAGGTTTTGATAGTGGCGCTGATGATTATCTGGTCAAGCCTTTTTCACTTGTCGAATTAGAATCCCGCATTAAAGCCTTGATTCGTCGGTATCAAGACGATCATTTTCAACATGATATTACCGTTGGCAAACTCTCTTTAAATACCGATAAGCACACGGTTACCCGTGAAGGCAAATCATTAAAGCTCACGCCAACGGGATTTAAAATACTGAATACACTGATTAGCGCAGCGCCTCGAGTCGTTAGTAAGAATGAGCTTGAGGAAAAAGTATGGGGCGAGGATATACCCAGTAGCGATGCCTTACGTACGCATATGCATAGTGTTCGCGCTCAAGTTGATAAACCGTTCATTGAGCCGATGATCATGACTATAGCAGGCGTTGGCTATCAGATCATCGACCCTGATAACGCTTAAGCTCTGCTAACCTTTATAATGCATTGCTAGCTCATTCGAACGACTTCATAAGTTAAATCCAAATAAGCCACTGCCATGATGCCTCTACCCTCTTTTAATTTAGCCTCTTTTAATATAACGTCTATCGTTAATAAGTTTCGGCTGTCCTACTTCGTGTTTGCCATACTACTGTGCGCAACTTTCGTTAGTATTTTTATGTATGCTGAAACCCGCATGGAGCAAGAGCTGGTCAAAGCTCGCCTGCTCCAACAATTAGAGCTGAGTCAAGAAAAAGAGGGCGAACAATCTATTTATAGTGCCGATCCAGGTATTAAGATTTATCGCTATGATAGTGCGCCTGACGATTTAAAAGCGTTAGCAACTAAAACGGTGCAAGAAACGTCTGTCACTGTGAATACAAAAACAGGTGCCTCTAATACTAATCTACATTTTTTCGCCTACACGCAGGGCGGACAAGCGTATATTTTGACCTACTTAGAAGATACCGAGCTGGTCATGGCAAACTACCCCGTTCTCGCTATATTTGAACAATTAGAAGATATCTTTGCTAATGCTTTAAGAGTCGCGGTTATTTTAAGTTTATTAATTGCCATTGTGTTTTCTCAGTTTTCTTCTCGGCAGATCACTAAGCCGTTGTTAGACTTAAAAAAAGCAGTAGAGACCGATCATCACAATTTAACCGAATTAACCCATCTACCCTCAGAAGTTGGCGTATTAGCACGAGCTATTGATGAAAAAAACAAAAATCTTGAGCAGTATTTAAAGCGTGAGCAATTATTCACAGGCGATGTCAGCCATGAGCTGCGTACCCCTTTAACCATAATAATGGGCGCATCAGAGATCTTGGCCTCCCAATTAGCGCATGATAGTCATTTAAGCGAATTTACCAATCGTATCAGCACTACCGCAAAAGAAACCTCTGAGATTATCAGCGCGTTATTACTACTCTCTCGTGCTCCTGAAAAACTGGATGCCCCGCAAACCTCTATTAATAATACTGCTATCAATGAGGTGCAGCGATTAAACTATCTGCTCAAATATAAGTCAGTCACTTGTACAATAATCGCTGAACAAGAGTATTTTACAAACGTGCGTCCTGAACTACTAAAAATGGCACTTGGCAATCTCATTAAAAATGCCTTTCAATATACAGATGATGGCGAAGTCATCATAACTATCGATAGTGACAAAATAGTCGTCACTGATACGGGTCTTGGTATTCCTGAGAGTATGATGCCGCTGCTGTATGAGCGCTTTGAGCGTTTAGAGCATAGCAATACGGATGATGATTCGAGCACAGATAAAGCATTTAGTAATAAGGTTGAAGGGTCGGGCTTAGGACTGAGTATCGTGCAGCGTATTATGACCCATATGGGTTGGGAATTAACGCATCAGGCTAATGCGACAGGCGGTAGTACGTTTAGTATTTATTATCGTTAAGGCCATTAAGACAACCCTACTGAGCGCTACTAGGTTTTAACCAAACTACCCAGTCCACCAGAGATAAGTAATGTGGTGTCGGTTAATCCTTTAATAGGTTTCATGCCTGCACGAAGTCCCGTTTCAATCCCTATATAACGCGGTTCCCACTCAGGATTGAATTTTTCTTTAAAATTACGCAGTCCCGTAAAGTTATAATAAGTCTTGCCGTATTTGGTCACGGTATTGGTCACATAGCGCCATTTAGGCCCAATAGCTTCAACTCTTGCTGGACTCTCCATATATTTGCTATCTATAATATGTTGACTCATCGTTTTTAAGGCTTCGTCGTCATTTAAGCCATTATCTTTTGAAGTACTATTCTTTAAAGGATGGCTTTCAACTACCGGCTTAGCCTGAGCCTCAAACCCAGTAAACGGTGCCATCCCTAAACTAAAATGATGAAAGCCCGCCTCTTTACCCCACATAAATAAGTTAATAAATAGATAGTCCATCATATTCTTAATTTCTTTACCTTCGCTATTTTGCACCCCTTTATAGCGCATTAAATCAATAGATAACTCATTGAGCTGACCACTTTGCCAGAGATTGGCAAAAGCGACGATTTCCCCTTGGTATTTTACTACTGCGCAATCAAAACGTTTTAAATAGTCTTCATCGAAATAGCCCAGTGAGAATCCTTTTTCTGCTGATTTTTTATCGCCTAACCAAATATCAGAAACTGCTTTCAACTCTCCAATTATTATTGAGATTTGCGCCTGTGGCACGACTTCAAAACTCAGCCCATCTTTGGTGCCGCGACTGATAACTTGGCGGAATTTGGAGTTTTTGCTTCCTTGTAGGCCAAATTTATCTAAGTCAACAATAGCTTCTTCACCGATTTTTAGCAGCTGTATGCCATTCTTATTGAATAGATGTCGATATCTATTGCTAACTTCATAAAAGACACAAGTACCGCCAAAGCTTTGGCATAACGCAATGAATGTCTCAATCAAAGCGCCAAACTCACTCTCCTCTCCAATAGGATCAGACATAACGATCCAGCTTCTACCATGGGTTTGATACATGATAAAGCTATTGCCCGAGTCGCTAAATAGCAACTGCTTATCACCCAGCAAGCTTAAGTTTGCAATTGAGTAAGCAGAGTTGCGAGCCACTTGCTCAGCTTGGGCAAGCTCTATTGCTGTGGGGAGGCTTGGTAGTGGTTTTTTAAATCGTATGAGACTGAATAAAGTATAGGCGATGGTTAATATAGCGAGCATCGCGTATGAGCGTAAAAAACGGGCGCCGCCATCTCCTGACACATTCCACCATAAATCTGGACTATAGGCTTCATGACGATGAACATACATCCCTACCCAGAATAGACTGATTAAAAATACTGATAATAAAACGAGAGTTTGCGCGTTTAAGCGTAAACTCATCAAGTTAGACTGACGGTTAAAGTAGCTTCGGTTAAAGTAGGCTACGCCAAACAATAAGGCACAGATGACAGCGACTTCTATTTCTAAATGCTTAACCAATAAAGTCATTATTGACGCACCCAATAACCACATTGATATATGCCATGCGCCATTGAGACGTTGGTACAATCCACGCGCTAATACTAGTAAAGCAAATCCCATGAGTGTATTGAGAAGATAAGACATCTCGATAACAGGTATCGGTATAAACTCACCCAGTAATAGCTCTCGATTCGCTACAGGCGGCAGGATACTGACGACCAGCATAACTATACCCAAACCCGCTGTTGCCAAAGCAAGGAGCTGTGGAATCCAGACACTGGGAAGCATTCTACGTTTTTTATTTGAATCCAAACCTGAGCGAATATAAGCTTCATGTAAGACAAACGATAATATCCCCAGCATAAAGGGGATGAAATAATAAAGAATACGGAATAACAGCAGCACGGATAATAACGTGGTTTTATCCACCTTAGGTAGTGAGGCCACCATCGTTAGCTCAAACACACCCAACCCACCTGGTACGTGACTAATAATACCTACTGTAATAGCTTGGACGTAAGCTGAGAAAACTTCTAGATAACTCACTGTGCTGGCAGGTATTAGTATATGAATGATGTAGGCTACTAAAGCGATATCAACAATGGCAAGCACGATAAGCCTAAATAATACCGTGGCTGGTGGCAGCTGCAATTGCCAGCTTTTTATAACAAACGCTCGTCCTGACTTGCCAGCAAATATAAGGCTGGCAGCAATTAATAGCAGAATAATAAACCCGATCGCTTTGAACACTAATGGCGATATATTTGCAAGCCAAGCTATATTGCTAAGCAACTGTGAAAGCATATGTGGATTCACTACTAGTGATATACCGATCACTGTCATCATGCCATAGCTAAATGCTAAAGATACTAGCAAGATAATATTAGCAATCTTCGCACTTTCAACACCATACTTGCCATAATAGTGAAAGCGTACCGCGCCTGCTGATAGCATTGACACCCCCTAGAGTGTGGCCAATCGAAAAAGCAGTCAACGAGGTGTTTAGTATTTTGGGATAAGGTATTTTAGTATTTAGATAACGCACCGCTATGAGATCATAAACGCTCAGTAATACGTAGGCGGCTATAACTGTTGCAACGGATTTAAACATCGTTAATGGTGGTGTTGATAAAATGACAGATTTTACCTGCGCTAGATCTAAGGTGTGCGCCCGATTTGGATGCCAAGGCAAACATGACGATAGCAATAATAGCTAATAACCAATGCCAATGCCAATTAAACTTTATATTTTTTATAGTCATTGCTAATTACTTATATTAGGCGCCTTAAGCATAACGCACAGCGCGGCTAGTTTAATTGGCTGGCAAGTTTAAATTGTTAGTATTCAATCTCTAACTTGACTATCGGTTTATAATAACTTAACTCAATATTAACTTATATCATAAAACTGAATCAAAAAGCTTGAGCTTATATAGTAACCACCCTGCTATTAAGAAAGTGTTAAGACCTCATCAGCTATCTCTTAATTTAAATATATTTTCGCTAATTATATTATCAACTCCTATTAAGCATTCCCTACGTCATATTTGCAGGTCTCAAAACATGAAAAACTAAATTACAACTGCTTTAAAACCATTTCTTATTCTTAAAATATATGACAATGCTTACGGTTATGGCTGCCATCAAACCAAGTAAAATCAAATAACCATAGTGCCACTTTAGCTCAGGCATGTACTCAAAATTCATACCGTAAACGCCTGCTAGAAATGTCAGCGGTATAAACACCACCGATACCAAAGTCAAGGTGCGCATGATTTCATTTAAACGATGCCCCTGAATGGCAAATATTAGATTTGTTTTACTATCAAGCTCAAATAGTTCAAAATCAATTTCATCAATTAAGTTATTTGCTTGCTCTTTTAGCTCTGTGAAATACTTACTGTCCATAGGGATAACACTAATCGTTTCAAGCTTTACAACCGTATTACGCAAGCTTAGCGTCGCTTTCTTAAAATTTAACATGCGACGTTTTTGCTCCTCAACCTTCTTGGTAAAATAAGGTGTTGGATTGATATTGGTCACCTTTATCGAATCACCGTCAGCATTCAATAAGTTCTCAAACGTCTCTTCGTAATTTACTATTAATGATTCAATCAACAGAAAAATCAAATAATCTACTTTTTTGCTTCTAACTTGTCCTTTACCTTCGCTTAAGCGGTTACGAATCCACTGAAAATGGTTGTTATCATTCTCTTGCAAACTCCATAACATATTTGCTGATACAACGAAAATCAGTTGTTCATTATTTAGATTTTTGTCGTCAGTTTTCAGTATCTTTAAGCCGATAAATAGTACGTTATCGAGTTCAATAACCTTATTGGCATGCTCATCATCTTGGAGTAATTCTTAGATTAACACATGAAGTGCAATACCAAATGCAAGGTGAAAAAAAGACCTAGATGCGCTAGCATCAAAGTTTTTATCCACCGACCAAAGTGAGATTGCAACCATGAGCTATACACATCTAAGCCTAGGTGAACGATACCAGATTTATGCCCTTAAAGGGGCAAAACATAGTATTAATTTTATAGCGAGGGTGTTAAACAGAAGTCCCAGTACCATATCAAGAGAGCTTAGGCGTAATAAAAGCCTACGAGGTTACCGAGCAAAGCATGCTAATAACAAGGCTTGTGACAGACGGGCTAACAACGCCACAACTATTGTGACTGACCTCTGGGCATGGGCGACAGACAAGCTTAAAGAGAACTGGAGTCCTGAGCAAATATCTGGCGTTCATGCTGGTATCAGTCATATGAGCATTTATCGCTATATTTGGCGTGATAAGAGGCAGGGCGGTACATTGTGGCAGTGTCTCAGACGTAAAGGAAAACCATACCGTAAACGCCTAACCGCTGAGACCCGTGGTCGTATCAATGACAGAGTCTCGATTCATGAGCGCCCTTGTATTGTTGAAGAACGCTCACGTATTGGAGATTGGGAAGCGGATACCGTTATCGGTCAGCATCACAAGCAAGCGATTGTCACGCTCGTTGAACGTAAAACGGGGCTATTGAAGATGAAGCGTGTGGGTCATAAAACAGCACAGCAAGTATCAGAGGCAATGATAGAACTCTTAGCGCCAGTGAGGTTGCAGGTTAAGACCATTACCTCTGACAATGGTAAAGAGTTTGCTCAGCATAAGAAGGTGAAACAAAAGCTCTTTAGCCCTTTCTTCTTTGCCGATGCTTATGCGTCATGGCAGCGAGGAACCAACGAGAATACCAATGGCCTTATCAGAGAGTACTTGCCTAAGGGTTGTGACTTTAGACAAGTCTCTGATAATGAAATACAGGACATTGAGAACAAACTAAACAACAGACCAAGAAAACGATTAGGGTTTAAGACGCCTATGCAGGCGTTCTATAATATTAATTAGCGTTGCACTTGGTGTGTTAATCTAAGATTTAATTAAAAAGTCATCAAACTGGTTTTGGATGACAACGTGCTCCATTCCATCTAACTCACTCAACCCATAGGTGTTGAGCCAAAAAACTTCGTCACTATTTGAGTTAAAGCTTAACTTTGTAAGATCATCACAAGGCATATTTGACACTTGTGACGATGAATAAGCAATAAGGGTCGTATTTTGTAAGAATTTTTCTGACATCGTTTTTACCTTATGAAGAGGCTTTTAAACAAAAGCTTAAAACCTCTATAGCTTGAACAGATTTAACATCTAGGTTAAGCATAAGAATGAGTAATGGCTTTTATTTTGAAAAGCACTATATTCACGCTTAAGTTAACAGATATTTGCCTTTAAAGGTTTGGCTAAGACCATTTAAATACCGTCTTGAATAGCTCAAGAAAAAAATTTTTATTATTTTTAACTCGCTAACTAAACCCTTAATCCTCGCTAAGTTTCTCCTATGTCGTCTCTCGTATTATAGATTTATACCCACAAGGTAGCTGACAAAACCACTAACGGTGTGTCAGAAATTGATTTAATACAAAGGATGACTCTCATGAAAAACTTATCAACGCTAACCAAATCAGCACTCATCGCCCTTACTATTGCAGGTGTAGGTGCAACTGCTATAGCCGCCCCTGTTACCAATACCAAAGCAGTAACAGGATCAAGTGAAGCCGTCAGTGCTATGCAAAGTAAAATCAGCTTAACGCAGGCAATCGATATAGCCAAACAAAACGCCAAAGGCGATCTGGTCAGTGCAGAGTTTGATTATGACGACGATGATGATGATAAAGGTACTGCAACGAGTGAATACGAAGTTGAATTCATCTCTAATGGTACCTCTTACGAGGTCAAGATCGATGCCAATACTGGCAAAGTTATTAAGACTGAGCAAGAAAAACTAGATAAAGAAGATATGGCTGAATACAGCGCCATGAAGCAGGCCAAAGTTACGCTAACTAGTGCTATGCAAAAAGCCACTCAAAGCGTAAATGGTAAAATAATTGGTGTTGAGTTCGAGCTTGAAAAAGGACAAGCCTTATATGACATCGAAGTTGTCAAAGACAATCAGATATACGATGTGAGTATAGATGCCAATACTGGCAAGGTTTTGAGTAGTCAAGTTGATATGGAGGATGATGGTTAAAAAGCAATCAAAGCTCGGAAACTAAGGGCCAACTGGTTGTCTCTAATAGAATCGTTGAAACAATTGATCATATCAGTGAGTGCACTAACTTTTAGCTTTTATCTCATCATTAATAGGAAGCAGTAACCGATACAATGATAACCAAGGTGTCGGCTACTGCTTTTTTAGTATATGTCGAATTTAAATTTCAAATTAGTGATAGTGCACTGTCAATTTTCTGAGATTGATAGTCGTTCTATTTAAATGAATTTAAGCAAAATGATTAAATTTATTTCTCTTAACGTTTTCTTAACAACCTCAAGCTCATACTGATACCCAAGTGCTAACCAGTGCCCTTCTCCTACACTGGGATCATTACAACAATAATTATATCGGTGATTGCACTTTTTTATTTTATTTTTAAAACCTACCATCTACTCTGCTTTTAATAACTATTAAGCCATTAATATGAGCCCTCTTAAGCCGATTACTCTTGAGAACGATCAAGAAAACTCATACTCTAAAAATCAAGAAGTATCTAATACTCTACTTGTAGCTGATAGCTTTGCCAGTAATGCTAAAGGTAAAAAAGGGCTGGCTCGTATCTTAAAAGCTACAGGATACTCTATAGATGGTTTTAAGGCGGCTTATAAGTTTGAAGCAGCGTTTAGACAGGTTTTATGGCTCAATCTCGTACTGTTCACAATCATTATGTTTATGCCTTTTGGCGTAGTTATCAAAATGATGCTAGTAGTTGCCTCTTTCCTATCTCTTATCGTTGAGCTTATCAATACGGGTATCGAAGCGAGTGTCGATCACACCTCAACCAAGCAACATCCTTTAGCTAAGATAGCCAAAGATGTCGGCTCTGCTGCTCAATTTCTATCGCTATTGCTGTTGTTTGTTTTGTGGTTGATGGCAGTATCCAGTCTTTTATACTAACTAATGCTTATATTTTTTGCGATTTAATAAACAAGGCGTTTTAATGACTTTAGAAAATAACTCATCTCATTGGATGTGGCTCAAGCTACTTTGCTTAACTATCATTGCAACTCTGATATTTGAGCATAGCCAGTTTGATATTCGTATTAGTGAGCTTTTTTATACTAATGGACAATGGCTTATACAAAAAGGCGCTCAGCCTTACGCCTTTATTTTTTATGATGGGCCTAAAACGTTATTAATTTTATCAGCTATCTATTTATTAGCTATATTAATTGTCAAATACAGACAATCTTCAAATAACACTTATATTGCCAATAGTAAGTTCAATAAATTTATCGTGCCCTTTTCAATTCGTGAGATAAGTTACTTACTGATTATTCTTATTGCAGTACCTTCTACTATCGCGCTATTAAAGGGTGTCACTCATGTCAGTTGCCCTAATCATTTAACCTTATTCGGTGGTGACTTACCCTATTTAAACATCTGGCAAAATATGCTCGCTAAAACCGATGTAAAATGCTTTCCAGCAGCTCATGCCAGCGCAGGATTTTCTTTGTATGGTTTAGCATTTTTACCTACTTTGCATAAGTATCGCTACAGAATATTTGAAATCGTAACCGTATTAGGTTGGACAATGGGACTCTATAAAATGCTATTTGGCGATCATTTCTTTAGTCACACCTTAGTGTCGATGTTGCTGTCGTTAACCATTGCTTGTGCGCTGGCCAGCGTGTTTTTTAGAAGAGTAGCTCATAATAAAAAGCATCATAAAGGGCGTCATAATACTTTAAACAATCATTTTCACACCGATCGCTATTAGCACTACCCCGCCCAAAGCTTCTGCCCAACTGCCGAGCCATGTCCCTGATTGGCGTCCTATATAAGCCCCTAAGACACTTAAAACAGCTGTCGTCAGTGCTATGATTAAACAGGCAACATAAGCATTAACCGACAATAGATTCAAAGTAAAACCTGCCCCCATCGCATCAAGACTCGTTGCTATAGCCAACGACAGTAATGTTTTATGACTTAAGTTAATCCGAGTATCATCATCATTAACTGAACGCGACTCATAGAGCATCTTAATCCCAAGCGCAACCAGTATGACAAAAGCAACCCAAGCAGCCCCTTCAGCAAACCAACCTAGCATGGTAGAGCCAAGCGCATAACCAATCAGCGGCATCATCCCCTGAGCAACCCCGAAATATAATCCAATAAGTAACGCCATTTTTATAAACTGCGACTTAACATCGCTTCTATGCGTTGAACCAAGACCAATTGAAGCCGCAAACGCATCCGCAGCAAGTGCTAACGCCAATAATAATATTTCTAACATAATAAAATAGTACCTTTTTAAAGACTTTTATCTTTCTACTTTAGGTAAGTTTTTAGGATAGATAACACATCTTCTATCTCTTGTTGTCGTTGTTGCGGGGTAATGTCTTCTGCCCCTAAATGTTCTCTTATATGCTCTTCTAAGACCTCCTTCATAAGACCATTTACCGCTCCCTTTAATGCCGCTATTTGCTGCAAAAGAGCCATACATTCAGGATTGCCTTCTAATGACGCTTCTATTGCTACTGACTGACCTTTGATACGTCTAATGCGCCCTAGTAGCTTGCTCTTGTTTTTTTGAGTATGTGACATTGTTTTTATTACCTCATTTTATACTGGGGGGTAGTATATTTATTGATGATGTTTATAATACATAAGATTGCCATCTTTTCATACACAGCTAGGGATTTGAAACGTGAAAGAATCAAGTATTCAGTGGGAACACTCTCATGATTTCGGTGTCGATAGCACCCAAAACAAATCTAAAGTAAAAATTGTATTTTGGTTGACGACGATAATCATGGTTTTAGAAATCGCTGCTGGTACATGGTCTGGCTCCATGGCATTACTTGCTGATGGGTGGCACATGGGCACGCATTCAGCCGCATTTCTTATCGCTATCTTTGCTTATTCGTACGCTAAAAAGAACGCTAATAATAAATCATTTAGTTTTGGTACGGGCAAGGTAAATTATCTCGGTGGTTTTGCGAGTGCCATTGCATTAGCCATTGTCGCATTATTAATGATTTTAGAATCAGTCCAACGAATAGTAGAGCCAAATAATATACATTTTAACGAAGCCATTATCGTTGCCGTTGTCGGTTTGATAGTAAACATAGTATCGGCATTTATACTTAAAGATGACCATCACCACCATAGCCATGATCATCATGGCGATTCCGACCATCATCATGACCATGATCACAATATGAAAGCGGCTTATTTACACGTTTTAGCGGATGCCCTTACTTCTGTGCTTGCTATCGTGGCGTTATTGACCGGTAAATATATAGGCATCATCTGGATTGATCCTGTCATGGGCATTGTCGGTGCAATAGTGATTCTTCACTGGTCTTATGGATTGATCAAAGAATCGAGTACCGTGCTTTTAGATAAATCTGTTGATGTTGCAACTTTTGAGAGGATATCGCAGACTCTCGATAAGAAAAATACGATTATTAACGATATTCATGTGTGGAAAATAGCGTCAACCCACCAAGCCGCCATTCTTTCAGTTTCCTCACCATACCCTTTAAGTACGGAAGAATACAAAAAAATATTATCAGAATCCCTACCTCAGCTGTCTCATGTGTCTGTTGAAGTTAATAAAATCTGAATAGAGTGATCTGAATCTAGGAGTGTGATTTGAATATATGGCTTAAATACGCAATTACTGCCTCACTGGTTGTTGTTATCTCGGAGGTTGCCAAACGTAGCGACAGAGTCGGCGCTTTGCTTGCCTCCTTGCCCTTAGTCACGCTTCTTACCTTAATTTGGCTGTATGTTGAAAAGCAGCCGATCGCTAAGATAAGTAATCACGCCTACTACACCTTTTGGTATGTTCTCGGAACGTTGCCTTTTTTCTTGTTATTCCCTTACCTGCTCAATAAATTTGGTTTTGGTATGGCACTATTGTCTAGTAGCTTGCTGACGGCTTTATTTTTTGCATTATTCGCAACCGTACTACAAAGCTTTAAGATAAATCTGTTCTAGTGAATAGGTTTCATCACTCTCAATTTTTCAGCCTCTAATCAAACGCTTACTCTACGCTAAGTTTCTCCTATGTCTTATTTTGTATGATGGACACATCTGACATTCACATCGATGATGTAGTCAGCCATGAATCTTAAATACGGAGTAAATATTATGAAAAAACTATCAACACTAAGCAAATCAGCCATCGTTGTCGTTGGTGCTCTAGGTATCGGTACCATCGCCATTGCCTCAGGTCAAATACCCGCTATTTCGGGCGCAAAGACTAGTGACGCAGTTGCAATAGCGAAAAGCAAAATTAGTCTAGAGCAAGCCATCGCTATTGCGCAAAAAACAGTCAAAGGAGACTTAATTAGCGCTGAATTTGACCAAAACGATTATATGACAGGTGGCGAGTATGACATTGAGTTTATCGCGAATGGTGTGGAGCATGAAGTAAAAATTGATGCCAGTAGCGGTAAAATTCTCAAGACTAAACAGAAAAAACTCGGTGCGGAAGATATAGCAGAATATAACGCTATGAAACAAGCACAGATAACCCTAACCCAAGCCATGCAAAAAGCGACGGAAAGTATCAATGGTAAAATTATTGAGGCAGAGTTCGATTTTGATAACGGCATACCCGCTTATGAGATTGAAATGGCTAAAGGGATGGAAATATACAAACTAATGATCGATAGCATGAATGGTCAGGTTATCAGTAGTCAGTTAGACGATGATGATTAATGCGGTAAAAATTTAGTTTTAATATATCTCCACGAAGCTCTACTCTGTACACTAGTATCGATTAGAGCTTTTTAATTCAAATACCGTTTAAAAAGTACCACTATAGCTAAAGCAAACCGTCTTTTATATTTTGATAACCCTAATAGCCAAGAAAATAGCTCACAAATAAGGAATACCCATGCGCGTATTACTGGTCGAAGACGATTTTATGATTGGTGAGAGTCTGAGTGAAGCGTTGCAAGATGAGGCTTACACTGTCGACTGGGTGAAAGATGGTCGCCAAGCTATCCTGACATTAAGGGTGCAGCCTTATGACATCATCTTATTAGATTTAGGCTTGCCAGAGGTTGATGGTATGGGCGTATTAACTGCTATGCGTGATGCCAGGATTGATACACCAGTGTTAATACTCACCGCACGCGATCAATTAAAAGACAGAATTGCAGGATTAGATTCAGGGGCCGATGATTATGTCGTTAAACCTTTTGAGCTAGCAGAAGTCTTTGCACGAATGCGTGTACTGATTCGCCGTGCCCAAGGTAAAGCGGATAATCAGGTAGTGGTTGGCAATTTGAGTTTAGATACCGCGCATAAACGAGTCATGATGGATAGCAATCCTGTAGATTTAACCGCTAAAGAATACATGCTGCTCACTACCTTTATGCAGTCTCCTGAAAAGGTGATGTCAAAGACTGAGCTTGAAGACTCACTGTATGGCTGGGGCGGTGAAGTTGAAAGTAACGCCATCGAGTTCTTAATTCATAGCTTACGTAAAAAGGTCGGACAAGCTAGAATTAAGAATGTTCGCGGCCTTGGATGGTATATCAGTAATGCCTAACTTTAAACACATGACTTTAAAAACACCTTGTCATTTCTAGAAGATAACTGATATGCCTAAATTCCGTAAGCTCCTTAACTCCCTACAATTCCAACTAATCTTTTGGTCCGTTTTGTCATTGTTACTATTGGCCATAATCGCGGGGGGTTACGGGTTTTGGTATAGCTATAACGAGATAAATGACTTTCAAGATGATAATTTAAAAAATACCGCCGCTTTATTAGAGCAGTCGCTTAATATTAGTAGTTTAAATAGTAATTCGGCTGCTTTAGGCAATGAAGAACATGCCAGCAGCAACATCCATTTTGATACCGATGACGATGATGGTGCTATCACCGTTGATATCGTCATACTCTCTGCTTCACTCGATAACGGAGTACAAGATTATCAGAACAATAAAAGCGATGATGAGCATGATTACTCAGAGCCTATACCGATGGCGTTAGTAAGTGGCATTCCAAAAGGAATAAGTGATCAAGATATTGACGGCCATTCTTGGCGAACTTATAGAAATGATGTCGAGATCAAGTCTTTAGATCCTAATGAAGAAGTGGCGCTAATCTTACGCCAACAGACGGATTTACAGGATGATTTAGCCAAAGCCAGCGCTTTACAGTCTTTTTTACCGCTTATTATCGGTATAGCATTATTACTGCTTTTACTCCCTTTTATCATGTGGCGAATGATGAAACCTGTGCGCCAATTACATCATGAAATAAGCGCGCGTAATGAAAATGATTTAAATCCATTACAGATTGACAGCCTACCCTCTGAATTACTACCATTAGCCGAATCCCTAAATAGACTATTGGCTTTGGTGAAAATCAGTATTGAACGTCAGCAACGCTTTATCGCTGATGCCGCTCATGAACTGCGCTCGCCACTGACTGCCATTTCATTACAGCTACAACGACTACAGCGTATTACTAATGATGACATTATGTCGGAAGGTCTTGATAAACTAGCTATTCGCCTGAAACGTAATCAAAGTTTGGTTGAGCAGCTATTAACACTGGCACGAGCGGGTAATATCAATACAGCACTCAGTAATGAAGATACATCGACTAACGTTAAATTTATAATCGAACAAGTCATCGGTTTACTCATACCTATTGCAGATAATAAGAACATTGAGCTGACTGTCGATTTAGAGTCTAATAGCAAAGTAAAGATAGATGAGACTTCACTATTAATGCTCATCAAAAATCTGATTCAAAACGCTATTATTTACACGCCAGCTGGTGGTCAAGTAATGATTAAACTGTACCAACTTAAGCCACACTCAGATAGCTTGAATAAATTAGCTCTAAATACTCAATATAATTTTGGCTCACATATAATTCACTCTGGAAAACCAAGTAATCTATATAAAACGTCAGGTAGCAGATTGGTATTGCAGATAATAGACTCAGGTGCAGGCATTCATCCTAGCGATTATGAAAATGCTTTTGACCCTTTTGTACGGCTCAATCAGCTAACAGCAGCTACTGATCAATCCAGCGATACTATAAGCGCTTCAAGATCAGATAGTGCCAGTAAGCAATCACAACAAATAGAAGGCACAGGACTTGGGCTCTCTATCGTCAAGTCAATCTGTGAGCAGGCAGGTATCGATGTCTTTATGAATGACTCTACTTCTGAAATTTTAAATTTAAATGGTAATCGAGGACTTTGTATAACGCTAATCTTCTAAACCCATACATACAAATTTTAATAGCTTTAATTAGCTATATCTTCACACTTTCTTAACTCCTCTACTGATAATTTAGTGACGTCTACAACGTAACATTAAATTTGCTTCTCAATAGAGTGAATCCACCTATGAATACAACCTTGAACGCCCGATATTCACCCACTGGTTCTAGTTACGATCCCCTGTTAAAAGCTTTGTCCAAAGTTCCAGAAGTTACCCTTCTTTTTTGGATAATTAAAATCGCTGCTACCACGCTTGGTGAGACAGCAGGTGACGCCTTATCTATGTAGCTAAACCTAGGCTATATTGTCAGTACTGGTATATTCGCTGTATTGTTTGCTATAGCAGTAGCCACCCAAATCAAAGCTAATTCATTTAATAAATGGTTATATTGGATCACCATTATAGCGACAACGACTTTGGGAACAACGATAGCGGATTACGTGACTAGATCCTTAGGAATTGGCTACGCTGGCGGGTCAGCGCTGCTAGTAGCTCTACTTGGTATGTGTTTAATAGCGTGGCAAAAAACGATGGGCAGCATTGCCGTCAATAGTATTAGCAATACCTAAAGCGGAAGTATTTTATTGGACGACAATTATATTTTCGCAAACATTAGGTACTGCACTTGGTGACTGGGTAGCAGACACTAAAGGCATGGGCTATACAACGAGTGCTATCATTTTTGGCTCTTTATTAGTACTTATTGCTCTAGCCCATTTTGGTACTAAAATATCTAAAACACTACTATTTTGGAGTGCTTTCATTCTAACTAGACCTCTAGGAGCAGCGCTAGGTGACTTCTTAGATAAACCTATTGATCATGGCGGTCTTGCATTGAGTCGCTTTGGTGCATCAGCTGCGCTGTTAGTTTTTATCATTGTCTGCTTATTAGTATTCAAGCAGCGGGCTAGCACTAAAGCTCACTGATGATTATGTTTTTAGTAAGATTATTTTATAGATTAAATGATAATTTCTTAGATGCTCATAGCTTTGTTAACGAGGGGCTGCAATTATTAGTATGATGAATAAATATGGATAATGATTAGATGTAGGTAGTAGTAAAAAAGGTTGCTCACGTATTATAAAATATAGCGTTAGCACCCTTTTTGTATTTATCATTTTACTTAGGTGGTGTGCTTAATATTAGGGTTTGAAGCGGCGAAGCCATCATCAGCTGCTAACGCCAATGCTAATAATAGTATCTCTAGCATATAACACTCTTTACAAATGTTATTATCTGGATAACTACCGCTTAATTGTGAAAAATATTTTGACTTCCTAAGCTTATTTTAAGGTTCGTTTGTTGTAATATTTATAAGACAGATTACGTTCGATCTAGTTTGTTTACGATATCTTAACTACTTTTAGTTTGTAATAACAAGTTCGCTGGGAGTCGGCTATTTTAGGAGCTCAGCCTTACTCATAGCTTTAAACAACCTCTCTATTCCAAATTTAGCATATACAAATAACTTTAAACCCTTATATACTAACTAAACCACTGTCATAATCGAAACGGCTATTCCATGCTTGATGAATTCAATACTACATACCTTCATACTCCTAATACTTCTAAAGTAAAACCTCCAATTCAAGGAACAGTTGATACTTTGCCAGTTGAAGAGTTGGCTTGGGAAGACTTTGAAAAGCTCTGCCTTAGAATAGTTCAAATTCATCATTCGATTGATGATTGTGAAATCTATGGTATTAAAGGTCAGAAGCAGGATGGTATTGATATCTTTGCCTATAACGGGGATAAGTACGCCTCTTATCAATGTAAAAAATATCAAAAAGTGAAAGAAGGTGATTTAGACAAAGCTGTTAAAGTTTTCGAAGATGGAGATTGGTTTAAAAATAGTGATGAATTTACCTTTTGTACCAGTACAACGCTGGATAGAACTGAATTACAAAATAAATTTAATGAGTTGAAAACCAAGCTTGCGAACCAAGGTATCACATTTAAGACACTCGATAAGTCTAAAATTTCACGACTATTAAAAGACTATCCATCCATTGTATTCGATTTTTTTGGTGAAGGATGGGTGAAAGCATTTCATGGAGAAGATTCACTAAACCAAATCCGAAAGACTAAGAAATTAGATGCTCATCAAATTACTATTTATCGAGTAGAGCTCTATAGGATATACGATACTATTTTTCAAAAATATGACCCTAGCATTCCGTCTGGCTATCTGGATGATTGTGCTATCAGGCTTCAAGAACGATTTATTAAGCCAGAATTTATACAGAAACAACAAGCAAGTGAGTATAGACGTCTTGATAAGAGAGTAGATGATTTCGAATACTCTGATGTTCCCTCTAAAGAAGGTGAACTAGATAAAACTAAAGAGTCTAAGAGTTTTGAAGTTATTAATTATGAAACCGAGGTTCGATTGAGCATAGATGCTCATTTACCTACCTCAGATAATATAATGATACTAGGAGAGCCTGGCTCTGGCAAAAGTACATTGTTACGTTATCTTGTATTAGACTTATTATCTACGCATCCCAAACTTGAAAATATAACTAAGAAATGGGGCGACTTACTACCTATTTGGTTGCCATTCGCATTTATTACTAAAAATCTGCATCGAGATGAAAACCTTAACCTTAGTGACTTATTGTGTTTATGGTTCAAAAGTAATAACAGTGAGTCTATATTCGATATAGTCAAAGATGCGTTAGATGACGAACGCTTACTATTGGTAGTAGATGGTGTCGATGAATGGACAAATATAACTGTTGCCAAGCAAGCTATAGCAAAAATTGAGACTCAAACCTCTCTCAAGAATGCGAAAGTTATTTATTCTAGTCGGCCTTACGGATATAGACTTCAGCAAGAGTACTTCCAACAATTACAAATCCATACTATAGCCAACCTATCCGATACTCAAAAAAAAGAACACATAAGTTATTGGTACACTAAACTGATGGCTCATTTAAATAAGACAATTAACGGATACGTTGAATTGGAGACAAATCAATTTTTAGTAGAGTTAAAGAAGTCTAAAGATCTCTACAGATTATCCGACAATCCTTTATTACTTAGCATACTAATTTCTCAACGATTTCAGAATGCAGTACTACCTAAAAATAAAGTAGAAATACTTGAGAGTATTACTGAATACTTGATAAAAAAACACCCTACTAAACGCCGAGTATCAGCAAACATATCAGAAGAAGTAGACCTTGATTTTGATATTGAAGAAGTCTTTATCATACTGGCTATGCATATTCAAGAAGAGCATCATGATGGAGTAATATCAAAAAATGATGCAACCAAGGTAATTAGCAAATACTTTGAAGAAGAAATGCACTATCACTCTCCGCAAGCAAAAAAACTCAGTAAAGATATATTGGATATTGGCGCTAACAAAATTGGTATCATCATAGAAAAATCACCTACTGAAATTGCTTTTATGCACCGTCAGTTTCAAGAATTTATGTCTGCTAAGTACCTTATGAATTTTGATTCTGATGTATCACAGGGCAAGATTGAGGCTTATGCAAGCTTACTACAATGGAATCAAGTGATTACTTTTTACTTTGGCTTAATCCCCTCGCCGAAGAAAAAATATTTTAAACAGCATTTTGACTGTATAAAAATATCGGAAGGTAATGAATTACATTATGTCGACTTTCTGAAAGCCTCTATAGCCTTAACACTAAGCAATGCACCAGTGGATTTGTCCAAAAACTACCTTAGTGATTTCATCAAAACATTCGAATACGAGACCAATCCTACCAAAAAAGAAATTATGTGGGAGATACTGTTAAAAGCCCTTTTTAATAACAAAATACGTTCTCAACTACTCGATTTCTTTTTTAGATACTTCCCTAATAAGTATAATTACAGTGATACTCGTCTACAAGCACTAGAGCATGCCAATTTCGACCAACTTACACCAGCTATCAAAGAGTTTCTGTTTAAGTCCATTATTGATGGAAACCATTATCAGAAATTAGAATCGTCCAAGCGAATACAGAAATTTATTGATGATAAGTGGCTTTTTGATAAAGTTGCTCAACTTATGGAAAGCTGTTATAACCCTGAAATACTTGCCTATCTTATTAATTCAATAATCTCTGACAAGGTCGATAATAGGATTAAAAAGAAATATGTAAACAAGTATGGAGCTACAGAGCACCCTGATATTTTTGTCTTTGTCATGAAATTAAAGATTCATTTAGGTTGTCATACTATTAAAGACTTAGATACGTTCGTTAATAAGCAAAGAAGCGCAAGTTATACACTTGATGATGAGATTGAAAGAATTTTAATTGATGGTTGGTCAAAGAGTAAAGAGCTCTACATACATCTTATTGACTCTTTAAACTTACGTATAAGTGATGCAAAAATTAGGAAAGAAACTGCATGGCGTATCTTGTTTGAACACTATAATGACTTAGACGAAGTAGTAGATAGGATAACAGAAGAGTTTGAAAATAAAGAGTATCCTTTTTCATTTATGCATTCCGCTATTTTATGGAAGTTATTAGCAGAAAACTTTAGTAACAATCCTAAAGTTATTTCAGTAGTTAATAAGAAAATCAAAAGCGCCAAAGGAATCCATCCACAAATGGAAAAATCCTATGCTGGCTTGATTGGACGTACGGATGAAAATAAGAGAGAATTCTTGGATACCTTAGAAAGCTCTTCTAGTGCCTATTGGTCAATAACGGCATTATTAGCTGGTTGGAGTTGTGATAAGGAGGTACAAAAGTCTTTAGAAAACTACTTTAAGTCAACTAATGCATACGCGTCTATATCTGCATATTATATAAAAGATGTGTTTAGAAACAAACCTTCAGAAGGTGTTATTATCGCTGAAGGTATACTTTTTGACAAAGAGTGTAGATTTAGAGAGCGTGCATTATCTCCACTAATCACATTAGATAGAAATTATTTTGATAAAAATGTCTTAGACAATTTTATTGATTACGAACTTGAGTCATTGAATAAAGAGACTGGTCGATATTACGAAGCATTACATACAATGATTAATCATTTTTATGAGAATGATAAAGTTAAGAAACTAGCAATTCAAAACCTATCAAAGTTTCCAGAAGTAATTTTTAAATACTATTCTTCCCTAATCCTCAATTTTGAAGATCTAATTTCAACCTCCTTACCTTTGGCAGAAAACTTGCGATTAAAGCTTATAAGTGAGCTGGCTCAAAACCGTATTGGTGATGATGAAATTGTAAGTAGATTAAGCCAGTTCCATGACGAAGAGAATGAGGTGATAAAACCAGCCTCTGCTTTAACATATTTCGACTTTATAAAGGAAAAATTTCCTGAAACAGTTTTGGATGTATCTCAAAATTTAGTGTTCCAGACTGGACCGACTTTTCAAGTGGATAGACGCATTGCTTTTTTTGGCTTTCTAACTCTAGAAAGTCTAGATGATTACTATCAGCTATTAGATGAGTCTCAATACATGGCAGATAGAACCGATGAAGAAAGACGTGCTAGTCCTGAATTAAGTTTTGACGATAGTTATAGACATAGTAGAGTTATGACAGATAAACTTATTGCAAACTTCGACTATATCTATAAAGTAATCGACAAAGACTTCAGTAAAATATCAAGACACAGTATCGATAACCTCCAACCTCTTTGGGGGTTCATAGCTAAATATTCATCAAAAGATGCTCAATCCGCCCCCTACATCTTAAGTTTTATTGAAGATAATATTGATGACATCGATAACATTAACCTTATAGATTTCCTAAGCAAAATATCAACAAATAGTAATTCTTTGAAGAATATTCTAATTAAGAATATTGATAGCGATAATGAAGGTTTGGCTGTCTATAGTGGTCGAATGCTTGGAGAACGCTTTAGCCAAGATAAGGATGTATATGATCTAGTATCTCAAATCGAGGGTATAGACAAGCATTCAGGTAGGTTAATGGCTTTATGTTACGGCTGGCCTAAAAATGAAGAGCTAAAAAGTGAATTTGATAAAATTGCAGAAAAATCTATTTCAACAAATAGAGATTTAGCGTATTCGATGAAATTTCTATTCAGAGATTTGAAAAATATAATGGATTTTTTTGATATCGTTTTCCTTAACTATAATGAAGCGTATTATGAATACCATTTTTTCTATCAGCCATTAATGCGAAGGTTTAAAAATGATACAGCCCTTCAAGCCGAAGTCAAGTTTCAACTACTAGATACGAACTCTACCCATAAAAAGGTATCTTTCTATTCACTATTAGAATCAGCCGGGCGTATCGATAAAGATATTCTAGACTGGAAGAAAAAAGAACTGCTCTCTGATGATAAGCACCATTATGGTTACAATATTGTTGATAATAATTTATTTTCACTGGGTGAAGTTTTAGATAATGTGAGTTTTGAAATTTTATGATATGGAAACTATAGTAATTTTAATTATCGAAGCTTTAAATTATATTCAAGTTAATTTGCTGACAAATAAGGTTGGTGCATATTAAAAAACTAAAGCCTAAATTACGTTACCTTGCCTAATCTTTCCTAGTATTTTTATAATAAAATCCGCTTATTTTTAGATGGTTTTTTATTGCGTATTATCGTTCAAATTATATTTTTAGTGTGTGTAATAATATTAGTCAAATATTAGGGGGGGGCATATGCAGGAATTATTACAACTGCCATTGCAGGTTCAAGCCACACTTGTCGCGGGTTATCTAGGCTATATATTGCTCAGGCGTGATTATAGAAAGACTGAAAAACTAGTCGATGTGTGGATGCTGATATTGGTATTGGGTCTACCAACTGCTCTCGCAGTGCAATTATGGGACTCAGCCTATGCTTACTTCTCTATACCGTCTGGGATATTGATAGCGTACTGGTGGCTGACAAGAGGCGAGAAGAAATGGAGAGACTACTTGTACAAAAAGAAAGTGAGTAGCACTCTAAATTTAGGAAATGTATGGAAAACGCTATCTTCACATAAAGGAGTAGCAGCAACACAGATCAAACTATACCACAAAGACGGTACTTGTTATGCCTCTCAAAATACAAGTGAATTTTTAGACGAGCCATTTGCACCATTTACTATGGATGAGGATGGTATCGCCTTCTATGTAACGCATATTGCAAAAGCAGGTGAAAACTGGGAAGAAGAGGATGATGTCAAACTGGCAGACGATCTTGGCAGTATGGTTACCTACTTCCCTAGAGAGGATATCAAACTTTTAGAAATGCGTTATCACAAACAGACTTAAACATATTATTTTTTTGGTTTTTTAAGTGGAGGTAGTACGTTGGTTGGTGGGCTCGGCCTTTGTCCAATAGATGCATCACCTAGAGGTCTACCAGAAGAACCCCCTCTATCGGATTTTATTTTACGATCTGAACCTGAATTATTATTGTTTGAATGCCCCATAATTCTATCCTAATAGTTTTGATAAGTTGAAACCCACAGATAAGTTTTACTAAAAGTAAGGTTAATATATTATTTTTTCGGTTTTTTAAGAGGTGGCATGTTGCTAGAGGGTGGGGTTGGTCGCTGCCCGTTATTACTTAATGGCCAAGAACCCTTATCTGATGGCTTAGAACCCTTATCTGATATTTCTTTACGATCTGAATTCGTACCACCGTTATTTGGATTTTCCATAGTTTAGTCCTAATAGTCTAATAGATAAAATGTCTGTAATTGCTACTCCCAAGCTATTTCAAACTTATGCCATACAGCAGTGAATGTAAAGCTTTAACTTAAGCGTACTACCTAATATATCAAATCCACTATCGCTCATCTTGTAGGTTTACCTATAATATCAAATAGCATAGACTCTACTCTATATAAATCAGCACACTCAATAAATATCCAAGATACTTCAGCACACCTGATGAAGCATAATAATTCTCAGATATAGCCATATTCTTATCTGATCGTTTGATTTTTTTCTGCACTACCCTAACTTCATAACCATGGAAATTTTGACGACTTCCAGTACGTATCTGACTATCTAGCTTCAAACATCGTTTTAGTTGAGTTACTTCGTTTTCACTTGAAGCTCTAATTTGCCAGTGTAGTGCATTAATAAGTTTGCATCCTACCTCTAAGAACTGCTCTAACATCTTTATTTCACTAGGCTTGATCCCAAAATGTATAGATGATGTTTTTAAATTCTGTTTAGCTACGAATATTTCAACAAACATTTTTAGTTGATCGGGTTCATGAATAGACATCTGGTACGCCTTTTCTAACGCTCTAACTAATAACTCTTGATTCTTACTACCATTTGGTGAGCTTAATAACAGTTTCTCATCGCTAGCAAAAACCTGATTTGCATTGTAATATAACTGTCTAGCTTCGGTTATATTAATGCCATGTCTTATAGCAACCTCAGGCAATAGTCTATCTCGTTTTTCTAAGTTAAGTTTCTGTAGCTCTTCTAAATAGGCAATCACATCCGAATATTTTTGATGAATAAAAATAGATTGCGATGCTAATCTATTAGATTCTATGACTGGCGAATTTGTAGAAATATTAAGACTATCAACAAATAAAGGGTTCTTATTAGTCACTAAGCTTTTAACTAAGTACGATCTTAGCAGGCTAAGTCTTACCTTTTTAGACTTAGCATCGTAAACATCTTTGTTTTGTCTATGTATAGTCTGATATTTTAAATCTGTGATTTGCTGAAAGACTGTATAAGGAAGTTGTAACTTAGCATCAGCTAACTGTATTGCTGTATGCAGGTGGGCAGTATGAATGTAGTGCTCAAATGTTGTATCAGGTGTCAAATGCCCTGCAAAACTTGCCAGCCCAAACCATGATCCTTGTGCTTTATGGTAGCCAAGAATACCCTCAATAATAGTCTCACGCTGCTTAGCATCATAATCTGTCATTATTGATGCTAAGGAAGACTTACCTAGCACTAAAGCCAGTTGGCTTATGGCTGTATGTCTAAAGCTATGAAAAGTAAAGTCATGCTCTCCAAGCAGTCTATCCCAAATTAACTTCATCATATTACTAAAGAACGTACTCGGTAATGGCTGTTTACCTGAACCTTGTGAGAACAAGTATTTCCGTTTTAACCGTTTCTGATGCTTAAAAAGCTCGATAAACAAATCCATTTCATCTTTTTTTAAAAGGCAGTTAATAGGTATTACACGACTTGCACTGCTACTTTTAAGTCTACGATAACGATTCGGTCTTATCCAAATCTTAGGCTCATCAATTTCTTGATTATAATTGTCAGTATAAATATCTGCAATATCTGAAACTCTAATACCAATGAGCTCTTTTATCCGTAGCCCTGTTCTATAAGCAATACTCAGAACAACTAGACAAATTCTTTTCTGCTCAAGCTCTAACTTTGATTCGTCAACATATACTTTCATAGCATGGTAGATGCGAGGAGAAATGATATTAGCTTTGACGATTTGCCTATTATTACGCCATGCAAAATATACATAGGGCGCATCATGACACTCACGCTGATAAT
Organism: Psychrobacter sp. M4; assembly: GCF_055699795.1. Taxonomy (NCBI): domain Bacteria; kingdom Pseudomonadati; phylum Pseudomonadota; class Gammaproteobacteria; order Moraxellales; family Moraxellaceae; genus Psychrobacter; species Psychrobacter sp. M4. The sequence goes on from NZ_CM146740.1 coordinate 2,508,944, forward strand.
CATGAAAAGCTCTTAAACGACCATAAGTAAAACCTTGAACATCTTTAAACTTATTTATATAAGTACTATCATTACCACTTGCCAGCTCATTTTCAAAATTAGAATCCTTATTTATGACTGATTTTTTTCGACCATCTTTATTTTTGCTCTGAATAACTTGCTCATAAATAACCTCAAAGTCTTCGCCGTCCCATTTATCTATATCCTCATTAATTGTCAGCATCAACCAATCGCGCCCTATACACCCCAAATATTTGCTTATGCTCTCTTGATTTAAACTTTTATCATCCAATAACTGACGTACCCATCCTAGTATGCGCTGTGCGTTTGGTTGAAGAAACTCATTCTGTAACTGCTCAATACCATCTATGGCATTTACTCTAGTATCTTTAAGCTCTTCCTGAATTGCTCTGATCATATTTTTACTAAACGCAGGATAACTTATACTTTCTCTACTTGCATTTATAGGCTTAGAATAATCTAGTTCAAATAACTCATTCCATTGCAGCTGTTTAACATTAGAGTTAATTTCTTCTTTATTGTAACTAAGCAGCTTATTTATAGGTAGACTTGTAGTTTTAATTTTACCCTGCTTGATCGTAGCTAATGCATTATCAATATCAGCTCCTTCTAATTGTCTCCAGTGATAGTTAGCGTATTTGATCAGGTGTGAAAGATGTGGCTTTGTCTTATCTTTGTTTTGCAGTGAAAGTTTTCTACTAATATCACTAATTATTGTATCGAAAGATTTAATGTCTCCCTTTTTAAAAACTTTATCCTTTAACGCATATAAAAAACACAACGTTACGTCATCTGGAACATACTCAACATAGCGTTTTAATTCGCTGTCAGGAGTATCACTTGAGTTTCTACTAGATGACTCCCAACACCCATAACTATTATCGTCAATAACTAATAGAATAATCGGTACACTCTCAACACCTACCGTATTACCTTCACTAGGTAAATCTATTCTATAGACTTCGGATTCAGCCAAAAGCCATTCGTAAAATGCTTTTAATACTTCAATATCGTTAAGGCCGCCGTAGACAATGCTGCAGAATATCGCGGATTCGACCAAATCATTGGTAGTGAACTTTACCTTCCTTTGCCATATTTCTATCATTTCTCGGCTGGCTTGACTGACCTGTGACCCCTTTACGAACCAATCATAACCAATGCTCAAGCTGTCTCTCTCTGCTAAGACAGGAACAACTGGCTCATCAAGATAAACTTTATGATTTTTATTATATATACGAATAACTTCTAAAAATCCTTGACGTGCCAGCTGAAAACTAAGAGGAGTGTCAAAGTTGATTTCTAAAATGGTATTTATATCTTGGTAATAATCAAACAGATCTATACCTTTACAGAGTGGATTAGAGTTCATATAAGACTTAACAAGGCTTTTAGCTTCGTTCTTAATGTCCTCATGAGCGCTATTACGATTCTCAGCTCTTAGCTTATGTGCAACTAGCTCAGACATATATAGTCACCTCAACTTGTTTCAGATTAAGTTCATAAGCAATTTCATCCAAATAGTTACTTATTCCCTTTAGCTCATTAATTGATAATGAAGACATTGGATGCATCGCCTCCTGATCAGGGTGTTCATGACCGTAAAGAGCGCATATCAAGTGCTCTGGCGCTCTATTTACTAACATTGATCGCAACTGGTGTCTCAGCCAATTGTCTTGATGACTAAAGAATCTCTTTAATTGATAGCGAACTTTGCTAGGTGTAATGCCTGAAAACCCCTTAGGGTTTTTACTAAAGATTTGAATAATAGGTTGGCGAGAGTTTAAAATATCATCTATGGGAAACTGCTCAGAGGGATATATAACATTATGCAGTGAAGCAAATTCTTTTATATATTCAATATAATTTTGTATCGCTATAATTAAAAATTTGCTTAAAGGTATGAGTCTTCCCTGCTCTTGTCCTTGACGCTCTTCTTTATCAGAGACCCAAAACAACCCTGCTATAAAATCAAGCTGGTTTAACACACCTGGCGCATGTACAACAGGTCTTATACCTGTCTGAATCATGATAATATGCCATAGCCAAATACCATAGGCATTAAACTGCTCTATATAACGATCCTGTCGAATACTTAAGTTTCGCTCAAGGCATCCATTAAAACTTTCGGCTCCATTCGCTAATTCTGAAAAGAACTTTTGACATGTCAGTTTATTTAAAGCCATATCACTACCGATATAACTCTGGCGCTCTATATTTTCTGATTTAGTTTTGTAATCTTGACGAAGCTGTGATTGAATCATATCAGGACAATATTTTCTCATTAACAAAATAGCACTTCTATATGTATTCTCAATACTATTAGAATCAATGCTTGTGTAGTAAAGAGGCGAGCTATGTCTAACGTCAACACCAGTGATTAAATCAGCGTGCAACGGCTCATTTAACTTATTTTTTATGATGAGGTATAGAGCTGAATTTATGTGTTGATAACTGAGTGCAGGCAGGTCTAATTGTTCTTGTAGGTCTTTTAGTATTTCAGATATATCTGTATTTTCGATATTGACTGCGTCAATAATGGAATGCAACTGAGTAGGTAAAAGAAGTATAAATTCGTTATCAATGCTCTTGCGATGTTGCAGTAGATGACTTCTGCGATTCATAGTAACGTTTACTACAATCTTCAAAGTGTAGTAGCTTTCACCTATTATTTTTTTACTGCTGAGCCACGTGCGTTGGCTTTTCTCTTTGCCAAGTTCATTAATGACTTCTTGGATCTTACGTCCACTAAGGAATGACATTAAGATAACTACATAGCCAAAACGACTATAATCATCCGTAACCATTGAAAGCTGCCAAACTCTATTAAACAATTTTTGAATACTGAGTAAACTTAACTGCCTTAAGCTTGTTGGAAAGCCAAATTGATTGCGCCTAGCGTGGCGAAAGTTATTTTTGAGTTTCCATTGCTGCAGCTCAGCAGACTTAGCAGTATACTTAGAAGGCTTAAAATCATTATCTAAAAGCTTCTCTGGATCATCATCAGCTAAATTTTCATTGGAGGACACATTATCGTTTTGGTGACTTATCCCAAATATAGTGGCTCTAAGTGGTTCATCATCACTATCAAGAAAAACCTTGTTTAAACCAACACTATTATTGTCAGTGTCATCAGACTTAGAATAAGTCTTGCCAATAAACGCTTTATCTTCCGCCACAACCTCATAGGCGAGCCTAATGCGGCTAATTTTTGCTGCCAGCTTTGTATTGACAACCTTATTTGACGCTTCTGACTGCTTAGTTAAAGCCTCATACTGGCGAATAGCATTTAGTACACTTTCTAATGAACTCTGCTGGGCATGTATACCAATGAGCTCATTTATTATTTCAGATTGAGGATTGTGCGAATTTAATCCCATTCTGACTCTAACGCCTAACTGACTGACCTTAGCAAAGTGATTATCCTCTCGCAGTGTGATCCTTAAAGTTATTTGTAGGTAAACACTCATAAACTGCCAAGCACTGTTTTTGCTATCTACCGTTCCATATCTTTTATAAAACATTACGAGCATATATGAGACAGCCCATTCTTCAATTTTCTGCTCTTTAATAATCGTATTAGCTATGCTAGCGCATTCATTTCTTGTAAAAGTCACCTCAAATAAATTTATAGTGGAGTTTATATTCAGAGCAAAGTCTGGCCTAAAGCCCACTACGTAAATAATCAAATTTTGTATTTTTAGACTGTCAGGGGAATCTTTAGGTATTAACTTATTGAGAGCTGTTTTTAGCTCATCTCTACTCAAATTCATCATAATTAGTTCACCAGCCAATCCATGTTTTTTGGAATACCTATCACATCGTTCTCAATAGATCTTCTGCATTGTTGATACTCAAAGCTTGCCTTTTTAATACCTGCATATTGACAATACGACTCAACGGATAAAACCTCTATGCGCATCAATTTACAAATAACTGAGCTAGGCGCTGTCTGCTTAAGCGCCTTAAACAAGTCTAGATGATTAATATTTTTTAAATTAGTAAGTTGTACTACTTCAGACCATGCCAGCATTTGAATATCTTTGATGCTCTCAGGCGTAACAAGACATGGATAACTGTCCACGTCTCTTACTCTTAATAAGTCATTAACTCTCTCAAAATCATTAATAAAGTAATATGTATCACTACTGTTTTTGATCACTCTAATAGGTGGACAATAAAACTTATCTAGATATCTAATGCTCACAGAAGATGAGCTAAGCCTAAGTCTTTGCCAAATTATTAAAGCTTGCTCAGCTTGTGGATGTACAATTAATTTGTCTCTATCTAAATTAATGAGCTTTTGATTTGGTTTTAAGTTTGTAGTTTTCATACTGTCTCAAATTTATTTTTCTTTTTGTATTTCAATTATTAATCGATCATAAGTCTCGTCCTGCGACTCGCCAGGCATTTGATGTTGTCCTATATATGTGTAGGTTTCATCAACTGACATATTTGGTAGCGATGATCTCCATAACCCGTTAAGAACTACATTAATTTTAGGGTTGGCTTTAACTTTAGAAGTTGATGAAGTTTTATGACTTGGATGATAAACATCAGTCGTAATCTCTCTGCTATCATTCTTATTTGATTTGCTGCTTCTCTCATTTTCCCAGTCTTCATCATCGATATTGAAGCGTTTATCGGTCTGCTTTTTAATAGTGCGTTGGCCATCTACAACACGCTGTAACCATTGGCGTAGTCTTAGCTTACGAATACCTTCACTTTCTAAAGGCTTGCCGTTCTGAGCCTTCTCTGCGTAATAAGTTTTAAAATCTTCAACGTGTAACTTATACTCATTATCTGTCATTTCTAATTTCACACTTGCCTGAGATAGATCAACTTGCATAACGCTCTTTGAGGGTGCTTGCCATTTTTCAATACCATCATAACCGCTAGTGGATAAATCATGGTTAGTATCATTTTGCTCAACAAAATCAGTTTGAACATCTGAGCACACAATAGAAGAACCTTGTGAGTGCGCCTCTCTCTCAAATGTTTCTTGTTTTCTGTTTTCTAGTTCATGTTTTATAGTTATAGCTTCTTTTTGCGTGACTATTGCGTGACTCTCAGAGTGACACGTTGCAATGTTATTGTTGTTTGAGTTAATTTTATGCTGATGTATGTCAAATAATTTTCGCAACTTAGTCATGCCTTTAGTGCCTGTGCTATCTACACCTATGTCTGATAACTGCTGACGCATTATCTTTTCAGCATCACGTGACTTGGCTTTTCTTTGAGCATCAGTTAAGGGAGTGTTTGAGATAGTGTTACTATCATCAGTCGTGACATCACTACTGCCTGTTGTATCGTTTGTACTATTTTCCCAGTTGCGAGCCCTATAATTTTTTAGAGTAGTTTCCCACGCAGTGTGTTTATAAGATTTAGTACGTTTATCCAATTTAAATTTATCTTTTAAAATTATTTCTAAGGCCTTTCTTTCATTATCACTGTTACAAGATAACCTGTGCGCCAATAGATCTACATCAGAAGTAAACGGCTTACCATCTTTTAAATAATTCGTACGCATATCTAAATATATGCTTTTCTCTATACGCGTCATATGGCGAGTTTCAAGCTCCCAGTCACCGAAATTATGATTAACATAATGCATGGCACTAGAGCTAATTGGTGTATTTTTTGAATTCCTCATCATTAATATCCTTAAATATAATTTGTCCTGAATTTACTAATACTTTTCACAAACATTTAATTTGATGTACATGACCTTTGGCAGACATCAAGATATTCATCAAGATGTTTTTTACGATATAAAACATGCCTGCCAGCTTTGCTATAAGTAATAGCGTCTGATTGATGACAGCGCATATGTTGTAATGTGTGCAACGACTTGCCAATATAGGCGGCGGCAAATTCAGGAGGAAAAGGAGTTTCTGGAGCAGCTTCGATAACTTTTTGTCTTAACACCTCTTTTTCATCATCTGTATATTCTGACCAACTTTTTTTACTCATAGCATTCACTCATTTAGTTGTTATCTAATGAAGGTAGATATAGCTCATAAGAAGACTTTAGCTTATGATAGTTCTTTATTTGTATAAATTGTGTTTATTTTATTTCTATTGATAGGTTTAAATTATAAAAATAGTTACTTTATAACATAAAGTTACATTAAAAGAATTTATATTATATAAAGTTTCCTTTAATTATTTTATACTGAATTATCAAAAGAAACTTTTAACAACAGCAATGGATTATTTATGAGTATGGATCTTGATAAAGTGGCTGAGAGAATTAAAGATTTAATGGACTCTAAAGGCTTAAAGCAAGTTGATGTTGTAAAAGCTATAGGAATTTCCAAATCGAGCGTATCTAAATGGCTAAATGCTAAAGCCTGTCCAAGTGGGGAGTATCTTCGCCGCCTCTCTGAAGTATTAGAAACTTCTGAGTATTGGATACTAAACGGTGAATATCCTTACAGTTCTTATGAAGATATTGACGACGCTATGGACTATATGAACGCTTACGAAGAAAGTATGAGGGATCATTACATTGCAGAGCTCGGTTTAGAACCTGATCTTCCATATAGCATTCGATTTTTACAGGAAGAGTTTGAAACTAAAATGTTTAGTGAGCATGAAAAAATTGAACAACAATATCAGCTTTCTGCTGAACAAGAGCGTGAAATAGAAGAGTATGAAGAGTGGCTAGAATGGGAGGAAAAAGCGGATGATTTTATTGAAAATAGGTCAATATTGGAACAGATAAAGAAATACTCCAATTTAAGTATGTTTATAGAAGATTTTAAATATGTAGAAGAGACATTAAGATTGCAATCTGAGATTGCTAGAAGAACGAATACTAACTTAAATAAGACCTTATTTTATAATCAAGAAGATAGTTCGATGGAGCCACTAATTAGTGTTGGTGCACAGTGCTCAGTAGATTTAACTAAACGCACTATAAAAAATGGCAAGTTTTACTTAATAAGAAGGAATAGTTTTTACGGGGTAAGAGCACTATTTAGTCAGTCTGATGGTGGTCTGCTACTACAATGTAAGAACAAGGAATATCCAGATGAGAAAATTTCTAAATCTAAAATAGATAGCTTAGAGGTTCTCGGTTACGTTTATGCTTGGACTAATATGGATCCTTGGTAAAGAAATGTCTTAACGTGATCTTAAAGCTACTTATGAAGAGTGCTAAATATTAAAAAAAGGTCATCTGCACCTTTAGGAAGCATAAGCAAATAATAAGCTCGACTATCCAAACGCGCTAAATTATTAGTTTGATGACAATTGCACGAATAAGGAGTGGGTCAGTGACATTAAATGCATCTGGACTACTAACGACTGCTTATATCTAACATAGGATAAATAATTATGTGCTATAGAGCTTATCGGCTAAGCCGCAAATAAATGTATGGCAGCTGATTCGATATGCTGCGCATTCAGTGTGATAATTAGGAATAAACGATTGAGCCAAGATTTGATTGTTACAATCTATACAATTCAACATTTTGCACAATGTGATGATAACTTTTTTGATACTCCTAACTGAATCGAAGTCCGTCATATAAATGTGCTTCACCATATTGAAATTAATGACGAGATCTAAAATCAGTTAAATAAACCAATTTTTAAAAGTAATTTTGATACTTATTTGATACTCGAAAAATATTGTTACATCTTTTTAGTTATAGCTAAACATAGTTGATTTAAACCTAAGTCATTGTTTATAAATATATTTTACCTCTAATCATTGCTTATTATCGTTAAGTATATCTAGTTATTTAAGATAGCCAAAGGATTCAAAATCCGTTGCCTTTAAAAGCGTGTCGGTTCGAGTCCGACCACCGGTACCACTATATAAAAATAGTATTAAAATACCGCTAGCCATTGGGTTAGCGGTATTTTTTTGGGTGGGTTTTGGGGTTTGATAGAGCCTATAATTTATTTGCGCTGCTCTTTAAGCTGGGGCTTTAGCACGTAGGTTGGGTGAAGCTTGCGACATCCAACAGATAACCCTTAAAAATTCATTCAATTACCCCAATTCACAGGTAACGAACTATCTGCCACAAATCGATAAAATGATGAATAGCGCCAATCCTGAACCCGTTCAACATAGCCATGCTTCACAGGGTTCCTGATTTTCAACAACAGCGATATAGTCAATATGAACCCGATAATCCGCTTCACTACGAATACAATGATCCCAAAACCGACGTTGCCAAATGCCGCGCTCGCCTTTTGACACAGGCTTTCCTGTCGCCTTGCACACATTAAATGCGTTGAATAGACCACTTAATCCATGCATAATATGCGGAGAATAATAGCATTAATCAGCGCATATTTGAGACGACAATGAAACATACTACCTATATTCATGAAAGATCAGACTGGACTGAGTGGCAATGGTCAGATAAAGCGCTATTGCCTCTCGTCAGTCGTGTACGCATATTACAAGGACGCCTACTCGGTAAACTCTCAACCTTAGGCTTTGAGTTAAACGTCGAAGCCCAGCTTGATGCTGTGACCTTGGAAGTCGTTAAAACATCCGAGATAGAAGGGGAAGACTTAAATATCGAACAAGTACGCTCTTCTGTGGCTCAGCACTTAGGGGTAGATAATAGCGCTATGCCTGCAGCTACTCGCGAGATTGACGCGGTAGTGACCATGATGCTTGAGTCAACCTATCATTTTGATAAGCCATTATTATTAGATGATTTATTGAGATGGCATCGGGCCCTATTCCCAGCGGGCTACAGTGGCCTTTATCGTATTAAAGCGGGCATGCTGCGTGATGATAGCCAAGGGCCTATGCAAGTTATCTCTGGTGGCTATGGCCGTGAGCAAGTACATTTTGTCGCGCCAAGTGCAGATAGATTAGAGCGAGAGCTTGAGCAGTTTTTACTATGGTTTAACACGCCAAAAGGTGAATTAAGTCATTTGGATTTGGTGATAAAAGCAGGAATCGCTCATTTGTGGTTTGTCACACTGCATCCTTTTGATGATGGCAATGGAAGATTGACCCGCGCTATCACCGAGCGAGTGCTGGCGCAAAGTGATGACAGTGCCCAGCGCTTCTATAGTATGTCGGCGCAGATTCTCAAACAGCGCAATGATTATTATAAGATATTGGAACGTACGCAAAAAAGTGATAGTGACATCACAGGTTGGCTGGTCTGGTTTTTGCAAACGCTAGAGCAAGCACTGCTATCAGCGCTAGAGACGACAGATAAAATAGTCGGCAAAGCAAAATTTTGGCAGAGACATCGTGAGCAGGCTTTGAACGCGCGTCAAGTAAAGATGCTCAATATTTTATTGACTAACTTTTATGGCAAACTGACCACTAAAAAATGGGCAACGATGATGAAATGCTCAGCCGATACCGCCCTACGCGATATCAATGACTTGATAGAAAAAAGGATGCTGCAAAAGTCTGCAGCGGCAGGTCGTAGTACGAGTTATGAGTTGGTTTTATAGTTAACGTTATATGCCGTTTTAAAAGCTTATCGTAAAACGTCAATTTGCTCAATTAATAAAGCGCTTGATCTATCAGCAAGGTTGATGGTGAAGAAATAACTTGCCCCTTGATGGCTCTTTTGTCATTGGGCCTTCGGTATTGCATTTTATGTCGCAAGTTATGATTGATGGTTTATATTACTTTATGACGTTGGGTGTCGCAGGCTTCACCCAACCTACGGGCTGATAATGGTGTTCGAAGGGTTCAAAGAAGGACAGATCCTAGAAGAGTTATAGATATGACCGCTAAAGCTTCAAGAGGTTTACAAGCGTCTAATCAAGTGATAAAAGACTATTATCTAAATAAAAATGGTGCAACTATTCAAAGTACGGGTCAAAAAATTAAACCAGGTTCTCAAAAAATGCATTGGTCTGTTTGGAAGTTTACAAACAGAACCGATAAGTCTGGGACTAAAATCGGAGCTGTTATTCCCATAGAATCTCCAAAACTAAACACGAAATTAGTATCTAATTACTTATTTTAGGATACGTTTATGAGCAAAATTATAGAATTTGATGACTTTGAAATTAATTCAGATATTTCTGGAATTGAACTAGAGTACTATGCGATTTTCTTCTTTTACATGATTGAATGGGCTTATTCAAGGAAACTTCTTTCAGAAGAATTAGAAAACGAAGAGTCGTTCATTAATAATATAAAACGTGTAAGAGCCAAAGAGATAGATTGTTTTGACTTTTTGTCCAAACAGCTGGACTTCAAGCTTTGTACTAGCTTCTTTAAAAATGATATTATTATTGACTTTGTTAAACTTTACATTAGCGTTAGTTATTATGATCATCTTACTAAACACATGTGGCGGGGTAGTGAGTTGTGGATTCAAAGAGAGCTTATAACGAACACTTATAAACCTGAGGAAAGTAAAGCGTTAATGAAAGAGATGGATAGCGAGTTTAAGTTAATTTTAGAGATTAATTACCCTGATAAAGTTAACGACTACTTCCCAATAAAGTATAAGAGATAGTTTTTAGCACGTAGGTACCATGAAAAAAAGCAAGATTAAAGGCTAAATTTTTATCTAAATTAGCATCAAAAGATTGCTGGTTTTTAGAACCGCCTGAGCGATGGATAATATCTTTCGCATTAAAGTTTAAAACAGTCAAAAATAATTTGTCTAAAAATTCAACTTCAAGACAAAAGTAACTCTGGTCATGTACCAGAGTTATTTTTATGAACTCCACCAATCAACTATTATTAATAATAACCGGATAAGAAATCGTCCTCGGCGCAGGCGGTGGCGTAGTGCGCACCACCTCCGTCACGGGCTGTCCCGTTGCTTTATCCTTAATCCAAATATCAGCATAACTGTCTTTACTTAGCCACGCCGTACCGATATCAGTGACGAAGTCTAGCTGATAGTTTTTACTCGCCTCAGCGTTAAAGGTAAGTTTCGTCGGCTTGGTATAGTGCCCTGCCATACGATAAGTGACCGTTACCGTATGCTCGCCTTGCCTACTCCCTGCCTAAATTCAATCAAACGCCGACTATTTCTGCACCTGGTGGAGTCACGATAAAAGTTCCAGTCAATGTCACTGTCGATATCAACAATAAAGCCAAAGCTAGTATCCAAAAGAGTCCCGAAGAGCTTGGTAAAATTGCACTTGAGCTATCCAAGCAGCCCGGATATGAGTATCTAGCTGATTTAGATAAGAGTAATGATATCAACTGGGTACAAGTCAACCTCATTCAAGAAGAGTGGGATTATACACAAGAAGGGTTGACTCCGGGGGCAGCGGCATTGATCGCTATTGCTATCGCTGTCGCAGCAGGTCCAGCAGGTTCAGGTCTCACCGCATCTATGGTAGCTACTAATGCTGCTGGTATTGCTTTACAGACGCAAGCTGCTATTACCTTGATTAATAACAAGGGCGATATCAGTAAAACGTTAAAAGATATGGCGAGTAGCGATACTGTTCGTAATATGGCAACTGCAGCGTTGACGGCAGGCGTAGGCGCACAGTTAGGTTTAGGTAGCGCCGCTACAGATACTTTTGGACAGAAGCTAGCAAATGGCGTAGGTACTGGAGTAACTCAAGCCGTTGTTGATGCTACCATTAATGGTATGAGCTTTGAAGAGGCTCTAAAAAATAGTTTGCGTAGCTCACTGGTAGATGTGTTTGCAGCCCAAACCTTTAGTAGTTTGGTAAAAGGTTTTGACTCCAACGATTTTGCTGATAATTTAGCACATAAATTAGTAGCTGCTGGGGTAGGGTGTGTATCAGCGAGTGCGAAAAGCCAAAGCTGCGATGCTGGTGCGATCGGTGCTGCTGTAGGCGAGATGATTGGTGATTATTTAGTTGATAATCCATTTGATTTAACTGATGATGAAATAGTAAAAATTACGGATATAGCAAAATTATCTGCTGGTACTGTAGCATTATTGACCAATGTTGATGTTAATGTAGCAGCCAATACAGCTGGGACAGCTGTAAAAAATAATTCAGTTTTCAAACTCGTAAGTTCTGGTGGAAAAATACTAGTCAAAACTCTTGATAAACTTGATGATTTACGAAAAGCTGGCAAAAAGATCACTGCTGATGATATAAAAACCTCTTTTAGAGAGCAAGGTGCTGATGAACTATTGGGCATTGCGGATGATTTGTTAACTGTATTTAATAGTTCCAGCTCTCCTACGAGTAGATTATTAGCAGGCTTTGATTTAGTTGTAGGTACTGACTTGAAGAAAAGTTCAGGAAATTCGGCTAACCTATTAAAAGATGATTTACAACGACTCAATATTGCTTATGCGAATAGAAATAAACCAAGTAATGCTATGATCAAGAATATTGCTACTAATTCTAATAGGAGAACTGAAGTAATGTTCACTGGTAGTGGTATTAGGAAAGTAGATGTTCTAGTAGAAAAATTCGGTGGTAGAGCTAGTGATTGGACAAAAAAGAAGGGTTGGGACAGTAACGGTAAGGAATACCATTGGTATCAACTAAAGAACGGCCCTACTGTTGGATGGAAAAGAGCAGGAGAGAACGATCCATTTTAAAACTAATAACTATTAGGAAAGTATATGAAAGTTAAACTGAAAAATATTGACGAATGCGATGAGTTTTATAAGAAAATTATTGAGGGTACCGCACTCAGTCATAAGAAAATCTATGAGATAATAGAAATTCATAGAGAGTACTATCGTATTGAGAATGATAATAAGGAGCCTATTTTGTATGATAAACGCATTTTCGAGATTTTAGACCCCAGCATTCCTAAAGATTGCATATATCAATTCTACTTTGAAGATAGTGACGAAACTCATGAGGACGAAGAAGGTTTTATATGGAGAAACTTTGAAGAAGAATATAACATAACTCCAAAATGCTTCGCTCAAAGAGCTTTCTTCGACTTTTATTTTGATAAACATGAAGAACAAGTCGCTATTTATAACGATTATATTCGAGAAAGAAATATGTCAAATAATGAGTAAGTTATTCAATAACGAATAGTTTGTAAAGGACTTATAGTGATACCTTAATAAATATTCTATATACGCCTGAAGCAGCTTTAGCTATATGCTAAAGCTGCTTCTAAAATCGACAAAAAATTTTCTTATTTAGTTATCTATTATTAATAATAATAGGATAAGAAATAGTCCTCGGCGCAGGCGGTGGCGTCGTCCGCACCACCTCCGTCACGGGCTGCCCCGTTGCTTTATCCTTAATCCAAATATCAGCATAACTGTCTTTACTCAGCCACGCCGTACCGATATCAGTGACGAAATCTAGCTGATAGTTTTTACTCGCCTCAGCGTTAAAGGTAAGCTTCGTCGGCTTGGTATAGTGCCCTGCCATACGATAAGTGACCGTTACCGTATGATCACCTGTCGTGAGCGGATAGACATTATCCCAAGTATCACTGTAAACCTCTTTTCTCTCTTTGGGCACGCGCTTGCCATCGATATCGATAATATAAGCAATACGATCACCGACCAGAGCAGTATGGCGCGGTTCCATTTTACCCATGATCGTTGCCGTCGCACCCGATACAGGCGGTTGATAAACCAGCTCTGGGGGCAACTCTTTGACATTCTTCATGCTCATACAAGCGGTCAATAACGGCAGCGTCAACGCTAGCACATATAACTTCATATTTTATCCTCAATACAATCAATCATTTACGATGGTAATTTTTAATTAATTTAAGGCATCACCTGACAAATATTTAGCTTTTAGAGTATCGCTATTTATTCTTTAATTAGGCCTATTTTCAAGTATTAATGATAAGCATTTATTGTGCCACTACCCTATTTTTGATTGATTCTAATTTGACAGTTATAGCGTGTTTGAGCGTTCAGTTATGGTCATAGCAATACATAGATCGAGTACATCTTGCGACAGCCAACAAATAGCGATCAAACCCTACACAATTTATTTATCTTCCAGACCCGCTGGTGCCAAACCAGCCAGCCAACGATCCAATACATTGGCATCACGTCCTGACATCTCAGCCTGCTCCTTACGGATAACTGCACGGCGCACCAAACGCCCCCCTAAATAGCGAAACGGCTCAGGAGGAAAAGGTTTATAAGCTCTATCAACCAGACTGCACTGACTCCACTCATTATCACGCTCTAAAGCTATACTGGCTAGAATACGTCCGCCAAGACGGCTTGGGCCTACCCCATTACCGCTCCAGCCTATACCATAAAAAATGTTATTGTGCGCAGACAAGGAACCAAAAACTGGCAGACTATCAAAGGTGCGGTCAATAGGCCCTGACCAACTTTGCTCTACAATCTCTTTATCCATGGTGCTATAAATCTTAAAAAAATCATCGCGGGTCATATCGATACTCTCTGTATCCTCACTAAAGACCTCATTAATGATTGAGCCGTAACTCATGGCACCCGTACCCTTACCAAAGGCAATGCGGCCGTCATGAGTTTTGCGATAATAATTTACTAACAACTGCGAATCCGTGATGCACTCTCCTCCTTGCCACGCTTGTTGCTCATTTAGCTTTTTGGTAACCACAATGGAGCTATTCACTGCGGCGATTGTACGCGCCAAGGCAGGAATGGATGTAGACCAAGCATTGGTTGCTAACACAACCTTTTGCGCGGCTATCACTCCTCCTTTTGTCTGCACTTGCACGGGATTACCCGATACGATATTAGTTACCCCTGACTTCTCGTAAATACTGACGCCCTTCTCTAGGGCCACGCGGCGCATTCCTTGCACTAAAGCAAAGGGTTGTACGGTGGCATTCGATGCTTCTAGAACCCCAGCAAGATGACTGCTAGAGCCGGTACGGCGCTGCAAGTCCTCGACAGAAAGACGTTCAAATGGCGCTGCCCCTAAACGCTCGCAAACTTTTAGGGTACTGTCCCAAGCGTTGACGTGAGCGGGCGTAGTCGCTGTCCACAACCAGCCCTTTTGTACAAAATGAGCATCGATATTGTGCTGCAAACAAAACTCACCTAACTCACTGATGGCTCGCTCTGAGGCATTTGCTAAGAACAAGGTCTCCTCTGGACTACAAAGAACATTCAATGAGCTAATCTTAGGCCACCAAGACATCACCATGCCGCCATTGCGTCCTGAAGCGCCGCCGCCGCAAATATCTTGCTCGAGCACGACCACCTTACAATCGGGTTCATATTCCTTGATAGTTAAGGCCGTCCATAGCCCCACAAAACCACCGCCGATAATCACTATATCAGCTTGATGCTCACCAGTTAACGCAGGCAATACTCCTACTGGAGCAATGGACTGTTGCCAATAGCTTGGCTTTAAAGGCGGTGTTAGGTTTAATTTCATGATGATCTCGCCTGTTGCTAATAGTTTAAATATCAATAGTTTAGGTGCTAATGATTTAAAGACTATCCTAGATTATTTTGCTTATCTAGGACAGCCTTTAACATAGATTATTTTATAGTGTCGAGTATCGCAAACCCCACTCAGCCTATAGGCTGTACTATAGTCATTCCACTATAAAATAAATACAGTGCTACTGGGATGAATTTTACGCAGCATCGAACAGTGACAAAGTCGCACAGCAAGCAAGGAAAATTTATACCAGTAGCACGCTATAATAGCTGTACTCTATTTATTTAGGATTCACTATACTTTTATTAAAAATATATATGGCAAAGATATTTAGATAATAATAGCTACAAAAACAATGTACTTCTTCTTGTTTATCCTTTAAAAGAATATTATTGTATATCAATAGGTTATGTATTTTGATGCGCCTTAAAAAGTTGCTTTTCAGTAAACGTTTACCGCTGCACCTGAAGTTCAGCGATGACGTAAATTAAGATAACCATGGAGAGGAATCTTATGATGAAACAAAATAAGGACAACAAACTATCCGCAAGCCAGCAAGTCACCGACTGGCTACAAGACTTTGATCACGCCTTGCGTGCACAAGATATAGACAAAGCCGCCGAATGTTTTGAGGCCGAAGGATATTGGCGTGACCTAGTTTCCTTTACTTGGAATATAAAAACGCTAGAGGGGCAAGATGCTATCAAAGAGATGCTGGCGCATACCTTAGAGACTACCCAGCCGCATAACTGGCAGCTTGATGAAGAAGCGGTCGAAACTGATGGGATTATAGAAGCTTGGATAAGCTTTAATACCAAAGTAGCCAAAGGTTATGGACATCTACGCCTGCGTGATGGCAAAGCTTGGACATTACTAACCACCATGACTGAGCTTAAAGACTACCCTGAAAAGCGTAAAAAGCTGCGTCCACAAGGTGCCGAACATGGCATTAACCCTGATCGTTTAACCTGGCTGGAAAAACGCGAACTTGAGAAGGAGAATTTGGGTTATAGCGAGCAGCCTTACTGCTTAATCGTGGGCGGCGGACAAGGCGGTATCGGTCTTGGCGCTCGTTTACGCCAGCTTGAGGTTCCGACCATTATCATTGATAAGCAGCCAAAGCCGGGGGATACATGGCGCAACCGTTATAAGTCGTTGTGCTTGCATGATCCGGTGTGGTACGACCACATGCCCTATATTCCTTTTCCTGAGAACTGGCCGGTATTTACCCCAAAAGATAAGATTGGCGACTGGTTAGAGATGTACACCAAGCTTATGGAACTTAACTATTGGGGCTCGACGGAATGTGTCAGCGCCTCCTTTGACGAGGCGTTGCAGCAGTGGGATGTAGAGGTCGATAGAGACGGTGAACGTTTAGTGCTGCATCCTAAGCAGCTGGTGTTGGCCACTGGCATGTCGGGATTACCAAATACTCCTGAAATCTCTGGTATGGAAGACTTTGCAGGAGAGCAGCATCACTCAAGCCAGCATCTGGGCGGCGAGGCGTATAAAGGCAAAAAATGTGTTGTGCTGGGCGCAAACAACTCAGCGCATGATATCTGCGCTACCCTTTGGGAAAATGGCGCAGACGTCACCATGATCCAGCGCTCTTCAACGCATATTATCAAATCAGATACCTTGATGGATGAGGTGCTCGGCGGTTTATATTCAGAAGAGGCGGTTGAAAATGGCATGACTACCTATAAAGCCGATCTGACTTTCGGCTCTATTCCTTTTAAAATCATGCCGCAATTTCATGAGCCGGTTTATCGTAAAGTGGCAGAGATCGATGCTGATTTTTATCAAAAGCTAACCGATGCAGGCTTTATGCTCGACTTTGGTGAAGATCATACGGGTCTATTTATGAAATATCTGCGTCGAGGTTCTGGTTACTATATTGACGTGGGCGCATCCGAGCTGGTAGCTACAGGTAAAATAAAGCTTAAATCTGGCGTTAGCATTGATCATATTAAACCGCATTCGGTAGTGCTCACCGATGGTACAGAGTTAGAGGCGGATTTGATTGTCTATGCCACGGGGTATGGCTCTATGAATGGCTGGGCGGCAAAAATAATCTCGCAAGAAGTGGCTGACAAAGTTGGTAAGTGCTGGGGTATGGGGTCAGATACCAAGAAAGATCCGGGGCCTTGGGAAGGTGAGTTAAGAAATATGTGGAAACCCACCCAGCAACAGGCATTATGGTTTCACGGTGGCAAATTGCATCAGTCGCGGCACTACTCTCAGTATTTATCACTGCAGCTAAAAGCCAGAATGGAGGGGCTAGAGACCCTTGTTTATGGTTTGCAGGAGGTTCATCATTTAGCATAAAACGCTGTTATTGATTGGCGTTTTTTATAAGTTGCTTTAAAAACAGCAAATCAAAGGCGGTACTGGTTCAATTCAGTACCGCCTTTTTGTGGAAGGTCAGCTATCGCTTAAACTATTACAACAGCTTGTAGCTTAGGCATTTTTCAGCTATAACACCGCCAAGCTTTCATCTTTTGGATCGCAGATAAACATATATCCCGGGGCATGAGTAATCATAAGCTCAGGCTTGCTGGTCATGGCTATGCTTTGAGGGGTGACACCGCATGCCCAAAACACAGGAACCTCACCTTCTTTTATGATTGAAGGCTCTCCAAAATCAGGGGAATTTATATCATTAATACCTATAAGACTAGGATCGCCTATATGAATCGGGGCACCGTGAACTTGAGGAAACCTAGAAGTGGCTTGCACGGCTCTGGTAATCAGCTGATACGGGATCGGTCTCATACTCACCACCATTTTTCCATAAAAATTGCCAGCAGGCTCAGTCTCTATCGTGGTGAGATACATAGGGACGTTATGATTGTCTTCGATATGTCTGATAGGAATTGAGGCATTTAGTAGAGCAGATTCAAAAGAAAAACTACATCCTAGTAAAAAGCCGACCAGATCATCTCTCCAGTAATCCTCTAAGTCTGTTACCTCATCAACCAATTCACCATATTTATATATTCTATATCTTGGTATATCAAACCTTAAGTCCGCCCCTTTTGCCATGAGTTTTGGCTCAGCACTACCGATATCGGTTACATCTAAAACAGGACAGGGCTTAGGGTTTCTTTGGGCAAACAATAAAAAATCATAAGCCAAATCTTTAGGTACTACGACTAAATTTGCTTGCACATGACCTTTACTCATACCAGAGGTAGGCACATCGATCTCATTTTTTCTAATCAATGCTCGGATATCTTTTGGACTCATACTGGCTAAATCTAACATGATTAACGTCTCTTTTTAATTAGATTAACACATAAGTTGTAGTACTAATCAGCAATCACAAATCCAAAGTACGCAATCTCAGCGCATTACCAATCACCGATACTGACGACAAGCTCATAGCTGCCGCTGCTATCATAGGACTAAGCAGCAGTCCAAAGAAGGGATAGAGCACACCTGCGGCAATCGGTACGCCAAGTGCATTGTAGATAAAGGCGAAGAACAGGTTTTGTCTGATATTGCGCATGGTCGAATGACTGAGCTTATGAGCTTTTGCAATACCCATTAGATCACCTTTTAATAGCGTCACCCCTGCACTCTCCATCGCCACATCAGTACCAGTACCCATAGCGATACCGACATCCGCCTGCGCTAATGCGGGCGCATCGTTGATACCGTCGCCTGCCATCGCCACCAATTTACCGCTGTCTTGCATCTCTTTGACGATGCGGTTTTTGTCTTCTGGTGACACATCCGCATGGACGTCATCGATGCCTAATCTATTGGCGACGGCCTGCGCGGTTTTTTCGTTATCGCCGGTCAGCATGACGACTTTTAGTCCTGCGTCATGAAGCAGTGAAATAGCCTCTTTGGTACTTGGTTTAATAGGGTCAGCCACTGAAATAATACCAGCAGCTTTACCGTCTATAGCCACGAACATGACCGTTTCACCATCCTTTCTACGCACGTCGGCTTTAGTAGATAAATCCTGATCGAAGCTGTTTAAGCTCTCCATAAGCTTTGAGTTACCGATAGCTACCTGTTTACCATTGACTACGGCTTGTACGCCCTCACCGGTGGTCGAATTAAAGTCAGTAGCTTTAGGAATAATGAGTGATCTATCTTGCGCGGCTCTCACGATAGCTTCTGCTAAAGGATGCTCACTGGCGCTTTCTACTGCCGCTACTAGCGCTAAAAATTCATCCTCATCTTGACCTGCCAGCGCATCAATAGCAGTCAGCTCAGGCTTACCGGCGGTTAGCGTTCCGGTCTTGTCAACGACAATAGTATCGACCTTTTCCATGGTCTCTAGCGCTTCGGCGTTTTTGATAAGGACGCCATTTTGCGCGCCTTTTCCCGTACCGACCATGATTGACATCGGCGTGGCAAGTCCTAGCGCACAAGGACAAGCGATGATGAGTACCGCGATAGCGTTGACCAGTGCATAAGCCATAGCCGGCTCAGGGCCGAATATCGCCCACACAATAAAGGTTATGATGGAGGTGACAATCACAATGGGCACAAACCAGCCAGCCACCTGATCTACCAAGCGCTGGATAGGCGCACGGCTACGCTGAGCCTCACTAACCATTTGCACGATTTTGGATAATACCGAATCTGCTCCGACATTGACCGCTTCGACCAATAGCGTGCCAGTACCATTCACCGTACCGCCAGTGACTGTATCTCCTGCTACCTTCGATACAGGAATAGGCTCGCCCGTTACCATTGATTCGTCAACATTACTATTACCATCGAGCACAGTACCGTCTACTGGTAACTTCTCCCCTGGTCTAACTCTTAGCTTATCGCCACTGACGACTTCATCAAGTGAGACTTCGACTTCATTACCGTGTTCATCGACACGTCTTGCAGTCGGCGGTGCGAGCTCAAGTAAAGCACGGATTGCGCCCGAGGTCTGGCTTCTGGCTTTCAACTCCAGCACTTGGCCAAGTAGCACCAAGGTTACGATGACAGCTGCCGCTTCATAATACACCCCCACTTGACCAGCGCCATCTCTAAAGCTGTCTGGAAAAATATTAGGAAAAAAGGTCGCGACAATACTAAAAATATAAGCAGCGCCTACACCTAGCGCAATCAAGGTAAACATATTTAGATTGCGGCTTTTTATAGACTGCCAACCGCGCACAAAGAATGGCGCAGCGCCCCAAAGTACAACCGGAGTAGCGAGCACCAATTGTATGATTTGACCAAGTTGTCCAGAGATATCGAGTGGCCCAATCTGATCTAAGTTTATCCCAAACATATCGCTCATGGCGTATAAAAATAGCGGTAAAGTAAGAACGGCACAAACCCAAAATCGACGCGTCATATCATCAAGCTCAGACGTGTCTTCCTCACCGATAGTAACCGTTTCTGGCTCAAGTGCCATGCCACATATCGGACAGCCACTATTCTCAACGTCTCGGACTTCGGGATGCATCGGGCAGACATAGACCGTACCCTCATAATCGTCTGGTACTTTGTCGTATTTACCGCCTTTGATAGATTTTACCTCGCTACTACCCTTTCCATGACAACTGGCGTGACTATCATCATTATTGCTAGAGTCAGCAACCTCGTCTTCAGGTTGAAGAAACATACCGCATATTGGACAATCGCTTTTCTCAACATCTCTAACTTCCGGATGCATTGGGCAAGCATAGACTGTACCGTTATAGTTTTCGGGAACTTTATCGTACTGTCCGCCTTTTATAGATTTGGCATCGTCAACATGTTTCATAAAACCACTCCTTGAAGACCATGAGTAGAGATTTTGAATCAGTTATATCTATCGCTGATAGCCATTGTCTCTACTCTTGCTTTACATGCCTAACAATTTAATTAAGCCTAAGACTCAGTCTGGTTTACGCAGATATTTAATTAGCGACATAATAACTAATATCAGTACCACAAAAATCAGTACTGTAAACAATAAGGAGACAATAGATCCTCCCCAACCCATACCATGCATTGACCCATTCATCATGCCATGCATAGGCGCATTCATCATACCGTGCATCATAATAACCATTACAAGGACTCCATATGTTATTTCCTTAGTATTAGTAATGATATAGCACTGGCATGTGTACGTACACCTTTCAATAGGCTACTTACTTAATAACACCTAATACAAAGTGTTTAAAATTTATGACTGTTTATTCCAACTCATTAATCAGTTGCTGCATCTCACCGATCTCACGCTTTTGTGCTTCGATAATGTCATCAGCAAGCTGTCGTACGCGTGGATCTTCGATATCAGCACGGGTACTGGTCAAAATAGCAATCGAGTGATGCGGTATCATCGCTTGCATCCAATCCACTTGATCGACCGTTTGTTGTGATCTAACGCCCCATAAACCAAAGGCAAATAGCACGACACTAATCCCATAAACCATGAGATTGACCTTGGTCTTTTTATACATATTGGTCATAAAGGCGAGCATGATAATAGCCATCATAGCGCCCATATATAACGCCATATAAGCTCTGGTTTCGCTAAAGTAAATGTGATCCCATTGATAAGTATTAAAATACATCATGATAAACATCACCACTGTCGATGTTAAAATCATCAGGGTGAACTTCACATAGGGGTTCATTTGCTTCTGTTTATTATCCATATGATTATTCATATTCATGTCCTTAATTTAGTAAAAAAGGCACCTAAATGAAGAGGTGCCTTTTTTTAGAGCTAGTGTTATAAACTGTTTTTTGCTTACATGGTTAACACTAGAACCAAAATTTTACACCAGCTGTCACGCTACTAGAATCAACAGCTTCGTCTTCTTGACGTCGCAAATCTCTTGTGTTGCCTAAAGCGGTCTCATAGCTGATACCCACATAAGGCGCGAGCTGTCGACTCAATGTCTCATAAGTCAGCCTAACTTCGGTTTCTAATTCGTTAAATCCCTTAGTAATATTATTATCAGTGTCATCTTTACTAAATGCCGTCAGCTCTACTTCTGGAATGACTACCCAATGCTGATCTAAACGCCACTCGTACTCCGCAGCTAAATCAAGCCGGACTTGCCCATCAGTATATAAATACGCTCTAGCATCAGTTTCGATGAAGTATGGCGCAGTGCCTGTGATACCAGCCATCACGGCAGATTTATCATTTTCGGTATCATAAGCAACACCAGCCTCCCCATTCCAAAAGATACTAAGCGGCTTCCAGTATGATAATGAGGTTAAGCTATCAATTTCTTTTTCATCTTTAGTTTGGATACTACCTTCGCTACGTAGCGATACGCGATGGCTATCTGTACCGTACCACGTATCAAACTCATAATTGATTTGATCCTCGTCAAACTGATAACCCAAATCATCTACTGACACGCCCCATAACGGTAAGCTACCCATCATCAAAGGCTTCCCATGCTCTCCATAAGGAACGCCATTTGAATAATCTGGACTACGAGCATCGGCTGGCGGTTCACCGCCTTGCATCCCAGACATATCCATACTGCCATGATCCATGCCCGACATATCATCTGACATGTCCATGCCACTATGGTCCATACCTGACATGTCACCTGACATATCCATGCCACTATGGTCCATATCCGACATATCGCCTGACATATCCATGCCACTATGGTCCATCTCCGACATATCGCCTGACATATACATGCCACTATGGTCCATACCTGACATATCACCCGACATATCCATGCTGCTATGATCCATATCTGACATATCCATACTGCCATGATCCATGTGCGACATCTCAGCAGCATTTGCTAAAGGTGACATTAATAACATCAAAGATGACATGCCAATAAACGGTAGACCTACTTTATATATTTTCATAATAAGGCTCATATTCGAAGGTTTATTAAACAACGGCAACTTCTCTAAACATCCCAGCTTCCATGTGATAAAGCAGGTGGCAATGCCAAGCCCAGCGTCCAACTTCACCCGTAACATCAAAACTAATTTTTTGAGCAGGTTGTACCGTGATCGTATGCTTACGAACCTGAAAGTCGCCATTAGGCGCACGCATATCGCTCCACATACCATGCAGATGCATGGGATGATTCATCATGGTGTCATTGACTAAGGTAATACGTACGCGCTCGTTGGGCTTAATATTGACCGGTGCGGCATCTTTGAACATAACCCCATCTAATGCCCAAATGTAACGCTCCATATTACCCGTTAGGTGAATCTCAAGCTCTCTAGTCGGTTTTTTCTGCTCGGTCAAAATATGCTCATCAACAGAGCGCAGCTGACTGTATGTCAGAACCTGTCTATCAATATTACGCAGGTTAATACCTGGATCATCAAGGTTCATACGCGGACTATCGACGCGCATATCCGTCTTAAAGTCGTATTCTGTTTTGGCATGACGAGCGTGATAACCTTTATCTCCCATCGCACCCATCATATCGGCCATGGTCAGCCATTCAACTTTATCCATAGCAGGTATTGGCGCACGTGCGCCCTTTTTAGTAGCAAGCGTCGTCGCCACATAATCTGTCCGATCAATATTTTGGGCAAATATCGTATGGGCATCTTTAGTTGGCGTCACGATGACATCATAAGTCTCGGCCACCCCAATACGGAAATCATCGATATCGACAGGACTGACATCAATCCCATCCGTCGCGACGACTTTCATTTTTAGACCAGGGATGCGTACATCAAATATCGTCTGTGCTGAACCATTGATAAAACGTAGTTTGACCGGCTGTCCAGCCTTGACAAGTTGCGTCCAGTTAGCCGCAGTGGTTTTACCATTCATCAGATAGGTAAAAGTCGTTTCACCAGACAGATCCGTAAAATCTGTCGGCATCATCCGCATCTGATTCCACATTTTGCGCTTATCAAAAGCAGCTTCTAAATCCGTTGCGGCAATATCGGACAGCAGTTTTTTGAAATCTGGCAAATGATAATTATCAAAGTCTGCGCGTTGCTTTAATAATTTCAGCAAATTGTGTGGGTCACGGTGCGTCCAATCACTGAGCAAAATGACATGGTCTTCCTCAATAGGATGACGTTCACGTCCTTTCGGCTCAATGACAATCGCCCCGCGCATACCGGTTTGTTCTTGGAATCCAGTATGCGAGTGATACCAGTAAGTGCCCGCTTGTTTTAGGGTAAATTTATACGTAAAGGTGCTATTGGCTGGGATACCATCAAAACTAATGCCGGGCACGCCATCCATCTCGAATGGCACTAGCAGACCATGCCAATGGATAGAGGTCGACTCATTCATTTGGTTATGGACGCGGATCACTACTGTATCGCCTTCGCGCATTTTTAGCGTTGGCGCTGGCAATGAGTCATTGATAAGCGTCGCCATGCTCGTCTTGCCATTAACCGTAATGGGCTTTTTGCTGATATAAAGATCAAACTCTTTGCCTGTCAGTATGGGTACTTTGTGATCGGGTTTATCACTGTTAATGACGACGTTTTTTTGATTTGTCCCCAAGGCACTATTTGCAATAGTCGGTAACGTCGATAGCATAGACGCACCAAGTAGCGTAGATGACCCTGTCAAAAAACGCCTGCGGTTAAGCATGTTTTTATTATTCATAATAATGCCCTAACTTAATCTGCGAGATGGTGGTTAACTTTATTCAAATCAAAACTACATTCAAACCATAACTACAATTGCTGCTGCGGTGACTCAATATCGGCATAAACGCTTGTCGTACCGTCTTTGTTGATTTGCATAATTTGATACGGCATAAATTGGTTTTGATATTCCATACCAGGGCTACCGACTGGCATACCAGGTACGGCAAGACCGATAGCATCGCTAGGTGGGTTTTTTAAGAATTGGGCTATGTGCTTGGCGGGGACATGGCCTTCAAAGACATAACCGTCGGTAGTAACCGCCGTATGACAAGACTGCATTTGCGGCGGTACGCCATAACGCTCTTTGAATACCGACAAGTCTGCAACATCGTGTGCCGTTGCGTTTAGACCATTATCTTCTGCATGGCCTATCCATTCTTTACAACAGCCACAATTGGCATCTTTATAAACAGTGGCGGAGACATTTTTAAGGAGCTCTGATTGGTTTATCAAAGGAGCCGTCACCGCTGTCAGCTCAGCTTGTGGCTGTGCTACCTGAGCCGTTTGTGTCGCAACCGTTGGCTCAGGTTGTACAGGCTGCGAATCAGAAGCGCTTGTATTTGATTGGCTACAAGCCGCTAATAATAGTGAAGATGTCACCATCACTAAAAGAACACGACCAGATAACCGATTGTGTTCATTAGAAAACATATTGGTATCGCGCTTCATAAAGTCACTCCTAAGCGTTGTGTATATATTTAATTATTAATGCTGCATTCCAGATTCATCGCCCGACATATCCATATCCATATTGCCATCAAATGACATATCCAACATATCGTCGTCCAATCTAGTCGTTAGCATGGTGTACTGACTTTCATCTAACTTAGGTAACGATCTAATAAAAGCGACCATGGCCCACATTCTATCGTCATCATGCGTTGCGCCCCATGCTGGCATTCCAGACGCCATGATGCCATGTTTAATCGCCCAAAACCCTTGTCTAGCACCCGCCTGCGTTTGGTAACGCTCAACAACATCAGTATTGGTAAAATTAGGTGGCTTTGGATATAGGCCTTGACTAAGATCAGTCTGCTCTACGCCAGGAGATAAATGGCAGCCTTCGCACATGTCTTTATAATCCGCGCCACCACTGCTAATCATGTCCACCTGCGCTAAATCCGGAACGATGATATCTTTACTCGCGTTTTCTATAGAACGATGACGAGCCGTTTCCAAGAAATTGTAGACCATTGGACTATGCTCTTGATCGGCCCCAACGTTTACGACACCACTAGTAATCACAGCAAAAACACCAGCGATCGCAACAACAATGGCAAAAAGTATCCCCGATAAGAATTTCATGTATTTATCCTAAAATCTATTTTTGTTAATACACCACTATCATTTAGCACGGCTGTTTACTTAATAAAACTGCTTATTCAGCAAAGCTGCCTGGTAGTGATGTATATTTCATAGGACTATATAAAATTCTTAAGATTTACTGTCATTATTTCTATTGTCACTACTGACGCAATGTTTTTGGTACATCTGTTTCATTTTGCCCATATTAGCCATCATTGCTTTCATAGCAGGATCATTCATATCCATCTTGCTATGATCCATCTTTTGCATCATTTGCATATGTTTTTCCATCTTTTTACAGTTCATTTGATCCTTTTCAGCATGCAATTTTGGATCATGAGCCATAGCAGACGTTGAAACAACTAAAGCAACAGCAGTGACGATGATTGATTTAGACATTGATTTGAATGGTGACATAATAATTCCTTATTTGATTTGATTAACAGCTAGCAAAGCTTACGCTGGGTTGAATTTGGCCTTAACGCCTTGAAACTTAAAGAATATATTTAATTTAAAGCTATCAAAGACTAAGACCATCAAATCAGTCTAAATGATAACTTACTCATTCTGACTGACAGATGACACCAAGATGACAATTCTGTCATCTTTGCATCTATAGATTTTAATGTTGTTCATAATCCTCTAGTATTGCCTTAGCATTACTGTCGCGATCTCGACCATACTTGTCTACAAAATACTTTTCAGCTTGCAGATGTTGATCTTGATGCTGAACTTGACAGGCTACTCTTGCATCGACATAGCTTTTCATTTGCGCATCAGATATCTGCGCATCATTGTGATCCGCATTTTTTGCAAATTGAGTAACCGCATCGCAGTTGTTGATAATTGAAGTACTTAGGTTGGTAGTATGGGCATTTGCTGCTGACATTCCGACAAACATCGACAATGACATCGATAGTGACAATAGAGATGCACTTTTTAGACCATAATTTTTCATATAATACTCTCAAAGATAAATAATTGGACATTCAAGTAGAATGTTTGTTAGTGAAGCTATTTATAGAAGTCATCTTTATCTTTTAAAGGCCATCTCTAACCGACAAAGCTTTCTATTTAGCGTTGATTGGGAATACTAAACTGAAACTGACAGCTTAATGACGCAGACATGACATGTTTGTTAGAAATAAATCAAAGTTGTCATACAAGTCTTTATTACAACTAGGCAATCGAACCAATTGATGTATAGACGTGTCTAAAAATGATTCAGTGTTAAGCTACCAATTATCAGAGTGATATTTAAAGGAGTAATAATGAAAGTATTACTAGTAGAAGATGAGGTAAAGCTTGGAGAGTATATAAAAAAGGGCTTAACCGAGGCTGGCTTTATCGTTGACCATCATACAACTGGTCTAGACGGCTATCATGCCTTGATGACAGATGAGTTCAGCGTGGTATTAATGGATGTGATGCTGCCTGATGTCAGTGGCTTTGAGTTGGTACGCAATTACCGCGCCGCTGGCAAGCATACGCCCGTCTTATTTTTGACTGCAAAAGATGATTTGAGTGATAAAATCAAAGGCATTGAAATTGGCGGAGACGATTATCTAACCAAGCCTTTTGCCTTTGCAGAATTAATAGTTAGAATAAAGAGTCTGCTCCGCCGCGCCAATCAAGCAGATTATAAAAGCACTATTATGCACATAGCGGATCTAAAAATGGACATTGCCAAGCGCACTGTACATAGAGGTGATACCGCCATTAAACTCACAGCAAAAGAGTTTTCTCTATTGCAGTTTTTATTAGAACGTCAAGGCGAGGTATTGCCACGCTCCGTCATCGCCTCGCAAGTATGGGATATGAATTTTGATAGTGATACCAATGTCATTGACGTCGCTATAAGACGTCTGCGACTCAAAATCGATGATGAATTTGCTATAAAGCTGATTCATACCGTGCGCGGGATGGGTTATCGATTGGATGCCATAAATACTTCGGATACGAGTACTGATAACGCTACCATCAATGGCAATGTAGTGAATAGCGTTGCCACCAATAGCACTGAAGCCAAATAAGATGAAATATAACTTTGAAAATCGACGCTTACCTCTGCTATGGCGGACGATTTTTTTACTGACGATATTCGTTGTCATCTCTCAAATCGTTATTTATATCTGGGTTCAGCGCTCTGTAAATGGTCACTTTAAGCAAATGGATTCAGAGATTATTACGCATGCCGCGTTTAATTTACGCAGGCGCATAACCCATCTCGATGAAGAAACGGCTTATCCAACTTTACCTTCTTCACCATCTGCAGCAACTTCGCTGAACTCACCCACTTTACCAACATCAGCCTCGATTGGCTCTGATCACCTTCATTCCTCTTGGCTGGACTACGATCTAAAGACGCTCATAGCGGATAAAAACGGACGCTTATTGTCTAGTGCTCCGAGTAGCTTTGCCGATGAGTTGCCCGCAGATTTTAACCTGCCATCTCTATGGCAAGACCATCACGAGCAGCAGTTTGTCGTGGAGATAAATAATAGAAGTTACCGCGCCGTTATCATTCAAGACAATCAAATGCTTGCGCTTATCGCACTGCCTATCGATGTCCATCATCAATATTTATTACAGTTTAACCGCCAGCTTAGTATGATATTGATAGCGATTACCCTGCTATTGGTGTCAGTTGCCGCATTAAGTGTCTACTGGGGTTTTGCACCTTTATCTACTATCGTCCAAAAGATGAAAGGCATTAACCCTGAAAAGCTGGATGAACGAGTCATCGTTAGTGATATGCCGCGCGAGCTGCGACCGCTTGCTGAGTCTTATAACTTAATGATGAGCAAGCTTGAGAGTAACTTTGAATCATTATCGCGCTTCTCGGATAACATCGCGCATGAGCTGCGTACCCCGCTGGCAACTCTTGGCACTCAGACTCAGGTCATGCTTAGCAAGACGAGAAACACCAATGAATATATCGAGCAATTGCATCATCAACATGACACGCTTGAGCAGTTATCTGCGCTGATTAATAACATGCTCTTGCTAGCAAAAACTCAAAAAGGACTTGAAGACTCGCAGCTTAAACTTGTCGATACAGACTTACTTATTACTAAGCTCATAGATTACTTTGAGTTGATAGCGGAAGATCGTGAGATAACTTTTGAAAAAACAGGCAGCTTTGGCACAGTGCTAGGCGATAAAGGCTTGTTGCAAAGACTCTTTGCCAATTTACTGTCAAATGCCATTTATTATGCGGCTAGTGATAGCGTCATTATTATTGAAGCAGCTACAACCTCTACGTTAACAGTCACCATAACTAATAAATTGGCTAAGCCCCTGACTCAAAGCGATGCGGATAAATTATTTGAGCGCTTCCATCGACATGATCAAACCAAGACTATGCACGCAGGATCAGGTTTGGGTTTATCCATTGTGCAAGCTATCGTCAACGCCCATAACGGCAAAGTCAGCATTACTATCAAAGATGATTATTACTTCCAAGTTGAGGTAGTTTTGTAGCGAGCACTGTATCGGTTTTAAAGCGAATCGACTATAGCTTCTCAATAACTCGGTAGCATCGGCAACCAAAATACCAAGGCCAACAGCGTGGCTAGTAACACTGGCGGCGTGATGAGCAGCCCGATTTTCATATATTGCCCCCAGCTTATTTTATAGTCTTTCTCTGCTAAAACATGTAGCCATAACAAGGTTGCAAGGCTACCGATGGGCGTAAACTTTGGCCCCAAATCATTGCCAATCACATTAGCATATATCATCAGCTCACGAGTGGCAGCCGGTACTTGCGCGCTATCGATAGCCAGTGCACCTACTAAGGTAGATGGCATATTATTCATGATAGAAGCCACGATCGCTGAAAGGAATCCAGTCCCTACTGTAGCGATGACATTGCCCTGCTGCCCTAACCAATTCAGTATTTGAGCACCATAAGCCGTCAGTCCTGCATTACCCAAGCCATACACCACCAAATACATACCCACAGAAAACAATACGATTTGCCAAGGCGCGTTACGTACGACATCAGGCACAGAAACAACGGCATCTCGTCCGCCTTGCCACCAGCGGCCTGCAATAGCCATTAATACCAATGCCGCTGCTCCCGTGACGAGGGAAATAGGAATACCTAGTGATTCAGTCGCAAAATAAGCAACAAGTAATAATGCCAATAGCGGAAAAGCCGCTCTAAAAACTAGCGGATCTTCGATAGCGGATGCAGGTGCGCTAAGATTGGCGATGGAATAATGTTTTGGGATTTGGCGCGCATATACCACCCATAGCACTGCTAATGTCGCGATGACAGAAACCATATTTACTGGCACCATGACTGCCGCATAACGTCCAAAGCCAATATCAAAATAATTGGCGCTGACTATATTAACCAGATTAGAAGTCAC
Organism: Psychrobacter sp. M4; assembly: GCF_055699795.1. Classification (NCBI taxonomy): domain Bacteria; kingdom Pseudomonadati; phylum Pseudomonadota; class Gammaproteobacteria; order Moraxellales; family Moraxellaceae; genus Psychrobacter; species Psychrobacter sp. M4. The sequence continues at coordinate 2,539,495 of NZ_CM146740.1, forward strand.
TAACGGCAGGCTGGCGGTATCAGCAATAAAGCCAGTCGCTATGATAAAAGCCAATGCCGATGGCGGTGAAAACTTAAGCCGTAACAAGATAGCGATGACAATCGGTGTCAGAAGTAATGCTGCGCCATCATTGGCAAAAAACGCGGAGATAAACGCGCCCAATATCACAATCATGGGAAATAACAACCGTCCTTGCCCATTGCCAAGTCTGGCCACATGTAGCGCCGCCCAACCAAAAAATCCCGCTCTATCTAAGATAAGCGAGATGATAATTAGCGCTACAAAGGTAAAGGTCGCATCCCAGACGATGTCCCATACCACAGCGACATCGGATAGCTGTACCACGCCAAAAGCTAAGGCGATTAAAGCCCCACCCAGCGCGCTCCAACCAATACCCAAGCCTTTAGGCTGCCATATCACCAAAACCAAAGTCACGATAAAGATAATTAATGCGAGCATGGAGCAACCTTATTTACAGCGTGTTGATTATAACTAGAAGATATTACAGCGACTTTTGATTGACACGTTGCGACACTGCTTCAGCGCTTTCAACCCGCTCTGAATAGCGATCTGTCAGATAGGCTGAGCGTCCACGAGTGAGCCACGTAAACTTTACCAGCTCTTCACAGACATCAACGAGGCGCAGATATAAGGGCGACTTGTCCATGCGATTATCGTCGTTAAACTCTAAAAAGGCTTTCGGGATAGACGATTGATTCGGGATAGTAATCATACGCATCCAGCGCTCCAGAATGCGCAGCTGATTGACGGTATTAAAGCTTTGACTGCCACCGCTGACTTGCATCACCGCTAAGGTTTTGCCTTGGGTTGGACGTACGCCACCCAGTGCGAGTGGTATCCAATCGATTTGTGCTTTCATAATGCTAGTCATACTACCGTGACGCTCTGGACTCACCCACAGCATACCCTCTGACCACTGCGCCAATTCGCGCAGCTCTTGCACCTTTGGATGATCGATATCAGCATCATCTGGCAGCGGTAGACCCGATGGATTAAACATCCGTACCTCGCAGCCATACCAACGTAATAGACGGCTTGCCTCTTCAGCCGCCAGCCGCGAAAACGAGCGCTCACGTAATGACCCGTATAGCACCAGTATCTTAGGCGGATGACGCGGATCATTTGGCGCAATCAACGACTCAATATCAATCGGTTGTAATTGACTGGCATCAATATTGGGCAAGTCATCTAGATTGGATAAGTCATCGACGTCAGATTGCCCTGTATTAACCTTTACCATGATGTAAAACCTCTCCATCTTCTTTAGTAAAGCTGCTGACTGGGTGGTCTAACAATTCAAACACTCGCTCTGAAGGTCGGCATAACGCTGCGCCTTTATCTGTGACCACGATAGGACGGTTAATTAAGATAGGATGGGCAATCATCGCATCAATAATCTCATCATCAGATAACTCAGGATTATCTAAGCCCAGCTCATCATTGATGGCTTCTTTGCTACGTAGTAACTCTCTTGGCGAGATATTCATCTTTGCCAATAGCGCAACCAACTCATCACGACTCGGCGGGTTTTTCAGATACTCCACTACTTCCGGTTGCTCGCCTGATGCCTTTATAATGGCAAGCGTATTGCGAGAGGTACCGCAGTTTGGATTATGAAAAATGTATGACGTCATAGCAGTCTCACTTATTTTTTGAGTAAGGTTATTAAAAACCTACTTGTTAAGAAAATGTTTATGAATAAATAGGCTGATCAAATCCGTTGTTGGCGTAGCGCTTGCTCTAAAAACTGTCTTGATTGTTAAACTGGGCAGTCTCACATCCGCTCAAACTGTCCATCAGCGAGGCACACAGCTCTGGATGTCCCGCACAGCAGTCTTGCAATAAAAACTGCACGACCGCCTCCATATGCGTAAGCGAGGCACGATAGATTATCTGCCGACTTTGGCGTTTTGACACTACCCACCCTGCTCGTGCCAGCACTAATAAATGCGCGGACATAGTGTTATGTGGTACAGACAGTTGACGGGCTATCTCACCCGCAGGTAAACCCTCGGGCTCTTGGCTGACAAGTAACCTAAAGGCTTTAAGACGAGTATCTTGAGAGAGCGCCGCGAAGCTTGCGATAGCATTTTTTATTTCCATATGTCCAATAATACAGACATATGGAAATAATTCAATAAATAATAAATTAGAAGTGTTGATAAGTGATGACTTAGAGCTTTTAACAGCACAGCACATAGCAAGAAACCCGCTAAAAATAATTTAGCGGGTTTCTACTATCAATAAGCAAGTCAGGCTATCAACTAACAGGCTACAAAATAAATTGGCTTACACTGCCCAACAAGAGCAACCAAAGGCACCGAAGAAGTCTTTAAAATTAGATACTAGCTCTCTAATAATATTATGCTAAGTTTGACCCCCTATGAATGAAGGGATCCAAACATTCAATTTAAAGCATGAAGACCGATCAAACTTATACCCCGCCTGCCCCTTTACTAGAAGCTTCGCTGTTTTCAACCAATATAGCCGCCGCTGTTTTTTTCAGCATCTCCCACTGCTCATCATCGACATAGATGCCTTGTTTCCACGCGCGCTGATGAGTTTCATAGAGCTCATCGGTTGATATTTTATGATTAAAGTGTTGAATCTTCTCCTCAATATCAAAGTTAGAGGTGGAGAGCTCAATGACCATATCATTAGTATTGTAGTTCTCTTGCGCCTTATCAAAAAAGTAAATATCAGGATAGACAAAGCCTTGGTTTAGGGTAAATAAAGTATGCTTAGGTGCTGAGCCATTGTCCCACTTTGCCAGACAAGCGATGTGCTTAGCCGCCAGATTGACCAGCTCACTATAAGCCAGCCAGCGGTTATGACAGTTTTGGAGATAGATTTTGATGTGATCGAGATTACCCATTTCCTCAAGCGCATAATCTATCACAGCAGGGAGATGACAAACTAAGCTGCTGCCCTGCAAATCTAAATGGATAAGTCCTTTTTCTTCATGAACGATATCGATAGGCATATCGCGCTCATATAAGATATAAGGGCTAGCATTATTGAAGTGACGTACGCCGTCAAGTCCAGCCATTTGTAGCTCTGCGACCATAGTAGCGATTAGATCCGCCTCGCCGACTTCACGGTGCATTCCCAAAAAAGCTTTGTAAACCGTGGTGACAATTTCATTGCGTGATACGATCATATCTCCTCCCTGGTGCGGCTCGACAAGCGCGATGGCACTGACTTTAGGGGTAAATCGGCAAGCTCATCTGCTTTTGGCAATAATGGGAACAGCCACTCATCGCTATGCACCTCCGAGAACAGCGGCGCGCCTTGAAACAACGTTACGCGAACCCAGCGATCAGATCTAGGATCAAACTTAGTGGCACCAAACATCGATAACTTGCAGCGCAGTAAACGAATGGGTAGCGTGTCTTTTTGTAGCACATTCATCTGAATATCGCCCATTTTTTTATGACCCAATGTCCAAACACGGCGCGCAATAGAGCGATATTTAGGCTGCTTTAAAATAAATTCTGAGAGTAGCTGATTGGGATTGGCTTGCTTTAGAGCTAAATATAAAGTATTCGCTTGGCGTGCTATGTCCAAAAACAGCTCACGATCATCGCCTGGCTCTTGTCCGCGCACACCCATTCGCGGCTCTTCTTTATCTATGGAGCGATACCAAAACCAATACTTGTTTTCAGGTTGACTAAAATCAATATTGATAGCCCACTGATAACGGGCTTCTAACACCTCGATTAAATCTCTGACCATTTTGCCTTTAGGTAGCGACAACGTCTCATCTGCATTGACCTCTTCTTCAAAGCTATCGACACGCTCAGGATACAGCTCCATCAGACATGAGATAATAACTTCTTGACTCTCAAAGCTTAGATGATTTTGAGCTTGTAGGAAATCTTCCCACCTATCATACTTTTGCAACTTATCATTCAAATTACTTTGTAATGAGCTCAGCTCCTCAACGACAGTCGCATTCAGCTGATCTTGCGGCTCATTAATAGTGACAATTTCAGTAAAATGCTGAATAGCACGTGCTAGCAAGGTTGAAAAATGCTCAACCTTTTTAGGCTCGATAGCACACTCTAAAGTCGCCTGTAGCGCCTTTTCGCGACTAGTTAGCCACTGATCGACGATACACGGATGATTAATCAAATAGGGTGCCATGCCAAGACCTGTCGCATTACCAATTCCTAAATAACGCTTAATCTGTGGATGCAAGGTCACCGCTTTATCGCCGCCGCGCTTTTTGGCTAAATAATCCACCCAGTCGAGGCTGAACTCACGTAATAGATAAACGGCGCACATCTGCGCGCGAAATGACTGCTTAAAATCTTCGCTGTGATCAAGGGGCTTAAAATCATAAATACCAAATTTGCCATTGCCATAAACCGCTGTGGTACGCAAAATATAGCCCACTTGCGCCAGAATATCGAGGTCAGGCTGGCGTCCACTCGCAAGCGCATCAACCGTATGCTCAAAGACCCGTACGCTTTTATTGGCGCGGGCCAGCACCATGACCATATTGGAATTACGCCCCGCTTCTTGCAGCGGCACATTGGCTTTTAAGTTATCAAGTAGCTCTTCCCCAATCTCGCCATACACCAGTCCAAAGGTGACGTCCCACTTTTGCGCAATGACGCGATCGTTACGTTCTTCATCAGCGATCTCATTACAGAACACTACCAAATTATAAACATGTTCAGGGGTTTGCAAACGATAGATCACTTGTCCGAAACCCTCGTCATCCAAATCCCACAGATAGGTATCTAGCGTCCATTTCTCTCTATCGATTTTGCGCAGCAAGGTGCGAACAAAGCTGATGCGCGTCTGATGCATCGCGCCTACTCTTTTGGCATTCATAACCACATCAGGCGAGCGCAGGGACTGTGTTGCGATGTCCATGCATCCATTTTCCATATGAACCTGATTCATAATGTCACCACCTTTGATAATGTGTTGAGCCAGCAACAAATATATAAACTAGTCGCCGACTATATTAATGAACGACTATCTAATCTCTATCTTTAATAAGCTCTTCTCTAGCCAGTTTTTCCTCAGCGATCCGGTAGTCCGTCTCCACACGATTGGGACGATATAGGTCTTGATCACGTGCCATTTGCTGCGCAATTTGTGGTCCATTCCATAAGGACGGCAGAAGAATAAAAGATACTGGTACCGCAGTAATAACAATAAAGGATTGCAGCGCCGACACCCCGCCTGAACCTAAGGAGATAAGGACAATGGCGGTAATCCCCATCATAACGCCCCAAAAGGTACGGATCATCGCATTCGGTTCTCTCTCACCACTAATAACTACACTAATAGTATAAGTCATTGAATCGCCAGTAGTAATAATAAAAACCGTGGTCAAGATCAAAAATAATATCGAAACGATCAATGGGAATGGCAGCTGCTGCGTAATAGCAAGAAGCGCTCCTGGCAGGTTAAAACCTTCAAAAGCGGCGCTGACACTGCCCGGATTTGCAACCTCAAACGCGAGCCCCGAACCGCCAACAACGGTAAACCAAAAACAAGTGACTAATGGTGCAACGATACACACGGTAGTAATTAATTCACGGATAGTACGGCCACGCGAGATACGAGCGATAAAGATCGCCATCATCGGTCCATAACCTAAAAACCAGCCCCAAAAGAACACCGTCCAACCGCCAAGCCAGCCTTCATCACCGCGAAAAGTTGCCATCGGGATAAAGTTTTGTACCATGGTGCCCACGCCTTGGATATAACCATTGACGATAAAGTTGCTCGGCCCCAAGATTAAAATAAACAGCATCAGCGCCACTGCTAATATGACGTTAAAACGGCTTAAGAGCTGCATACCGCGCGCCAGACCACTAATGGCTGAGATGGTATAAAGAACGATGGCAAATATGATGATAATAAGCTGAGTAACAAAGGTATCAGGAATACCAAATAGCTCATTGAGTGCATAGCTGGTCTGCAATCCTAAAAAACCAATAGGTCCAATCGTACCGGCAGCGACGGCGACGATACAGCACGCATCGATAATAGCGCCTGTTTGACCAGTCAACACACGCTCGCCAAACACAGGATATAAAAGCGTACGCGGCTTGAGCGGTAAGCCTTTATCATAATGCAAATGCATCACCACTATAGCGGTCAGACTACCGACAATCGACCACGCCAAAAATCCCCAATGCATAAACGACTGTGCCAAGGCATTAAAAGAGCGTTGTTGCAAATCGGCGGCTTCCCCGTAAACTGGCGGCGCTGAGACAAAGTGCGCGATCGGTTCAGCTGCGGCCCAAAATACCCCGCCACCTGCAAGTAGCGTACAAAAAAGAATCGCCATCCATTTAAAATTATCCATTTCAGGCTTGGGTAGGTTACCTAAGATGACCCTGCCTGTACGACCAGCACCAACAGCTATCGCAATGACAAAAGTCGCTAGTAGTAGTATTTGCCAAAACGGTCCAAAGATATCGGCTGACCAAGTGAAAGCAGTATTAACGATTGCTGCTAGCTGCTCTTCAGCAAAGATCGCCATAATGACAAAGAGCGTAATAAAGCCGCCACTATACCAAAACGCCGGGTTTTTAAGCCCTAAGGTATCCGTATCGGTGTTTTCAGAAGCTGACACTCGAGCTGTATCAGACGCCACACTATTAGCAGCAGCTGAGCGTCCTTGCTCGTCTGGATTAAGTCCTTTTAAATTAGCCATGATTATAGTTCCATATATACGGTATTGTTTGAGGGTGTGTACAAGCAGTCTCGTATCTCATTTATATCAGTACTTTTATATAAGTACTTTTACGTAAGTACTTTTGTCTTTGAAAGGGCTAAACGCTATAAAACCATGCTTGTCTTATAGCGGTTTTGAAGCGAAACTACAAACATCGCTCTTTAGGCTAAAGGCTTCAAGCCTTGCTCTAAAAAGTCAAACCAGTTTTGACCGATAATTTTGCCAGCGTCAGTTTCATTAAAGCCGTGTTTGAGCAAACCGTTATAGATATTCTCCATACCTTTTTCGCCTGCAAACCAAGGTAGGTTATCCGGCCAGCCTGAGTTATTAGCATTGCCTTCGCCATAATCCATCGCTTTTGACCAGCGTCCATTACGCATCCATTCAAGCACTGACTTAGGCTGATTCAGGCATAAATCACTGCCGATGGCTAAGTGCTCCACGCCATATCTATCGGCGCAATTGGCAATCATGGTGCAAAAGTCATTAAGGGTACAGTCGCTACCGTTTGGCAAATGAAAGGGATATAAGCTAAAACCTAATAGCCCGCCCGCTTTAGTTAAGGCACTAATCACGGTGTCCGATTTATTGCGCAGCGCATCATGAGCAGTAGTTGGATTGGCATGGCTAATACATATTGGACGCGTAGATATATTTATCGCTTCCAGCGTTGATTGCTCAGCACTGTGCGACATATCGACAATCATACCGACGCGGTTCATCTCCGCTATCGCTTGCTGACCAAAGCGTGTCACCCCGCTATCTTTGGATTCATAACAGCCCGTTGCCAGCAGACTTTGATTGTTATAAGTCAGCTGCATTATCAAGAGACCCAATCGGCGCATCACGCTGATCAAACCAATCTCATCATCGATAGGCGAGCAGTTTTGCGCGCCAAAGAAGATACCGACTTTGCCCTGCTCTTTGGCGGTTTTGATATCATCTACTGAATAGACGGGTATGATAAGGTCAGGGTTTTGCTCAAAGCGCGCGTGCCATTCCGCGAAGCGGGTCATGGTTTGACGCGCGTCTTCGTGATAAACCAAAGTGGCATGTACCGCGTTGATACCGCTATTTTGTAGCATCTTGAAATAATCCCTATCCCAATTACTGTACTGCAAGCCGTCAATGACGATATGATCTTGGTACATCTTGCTATCCTTTTTATACTTTCTTAATTTTACGAACTGGCTTTTAACTTAAGGTTTGCGTAGGGTGGGTTAGCGATAGCGTAACCCACCTTTATTCAACAATTTGAATTTGAAATGGTGGGTTACGTTTTATCTGCACTCTCTGCGAGAGTTTGAAAAACTAACCCACCCTACGCCTTTATCCTTTATCCCTTCAAAAATTAATACGCTTTTTGATAAGCCGTTTTCACGATGGTATAAAACTCTTTGGCGTACTGACCTTGCTCACGCGGGCCAAAACTCGACTCTTTACGGCCGCCAAATGGCACGTGATAATCAGTGCCCGCCGTCGCCAGATTGACCATGACGCAGCCCGCTTGTACTTGCTCTTTAAACAGCGCGCTGTTGCGTAGGCTTTGGGTAATGATGCCGCCGGTCAAACCAAAACGCGTGTCATTGGTCATTGCAATCGCCTCTTCTAAATCTTTGGCACGCATGACGCAAGCTAGTGGCGCAAACACTTCTTCTTGGTTAATATCCCAGCTGTTTTCGGTCTCAGTAAACAAGGTTGGTGCCATGTAATAACCGTCGTGGGCCATCTCTAGGCGCTCGCCACCATAAGCTAGGTTGGCACCAGACTGTTTGGCTTTTTCAATCCAATCCATGTTTGATGTTAATTGCTTATCATCAACGACCGGGCCCATAAAGATACCGTCATCAAGCGCGTGACCGACCTTTAGAGTTTTCATGCGCTCAACCATAGCCTCGACAAAAGCGTCGTGGACACTGTCCATCACAATCAGGCGTGAGGAGGCGGTACATTTTTGTCCAGAACCGCCAAATGCACCAGCGATTGCAGCATCAACAGCGATTTGCATGTCAGCATCATCAGCGATGACTAGAGCATTTTTACTACCCATCTCAAGCTGGCAGCGTACAAAGTTTGGCGCGGTAGCGGCAGCGACTTTACGACCCGTCGGCACTGAACCTGTAAAGCTGACCGCATCAATCTCTCTTGAGTGGATAAGCGTGTCGCCTACTGAGGAGCCGCCGCCTAATAACAAGTTAAAGGTGCCCTCTGGAAGACCTTGACGATGAATAATTTCCGCTAAGGCAACGGCGCTGGCTGGCGTCAAATTCGCAGGCTTCCAAATGACACTATTGCCAAATGCTAAAGCGGGAGCGATTTTCCATACGGCGGTGGCGGTTGGGAAGTTCCAAGGTGAGATAATAGCGACGACACCGACCGCTTCACGGGTGACTTCGACTTTGACACCCGGACGGACTGATTCCGCAAGATCGCCCATTTGGCGTAGCACTTCAGCGGCGTAATAATGGAAAAATTGTCCCGCGCGATAAATCTCCCCGCGACCCTCAAGAAAGGGTTTGCCTTCCTCAAGAGACAATAGTGTGCCCAGCTCATCACAGCGCGCAATCAGCTCATCGCCAATCGCTTGTAGAATAGACTGCTTTTTCTCAAGTGGCGTCGCTTCCCACTTCGGCTGGGCAAGGCGTGCGGCAGCAATAGCATCTTTGACTTGCTCCGTGCTTGCCTGCGCAAACTCGCCTAAATTTTCGCTAGTATTTGAGGGGTTAATATTATCAACGGTATCGCTGCCCGCTTGCCATTCGCCATTGATATAAAGGGCTTTGGTTGGGTCTTGTTGCAATACTTTTTGAGCAGTTTGTGCTGACATAAAAAATCCTTAGTAAAACGATTAAGAGTTTGATAAATGATCTGACTTATCTAAAATGAAACAAGCATTGATACAGTTTTGTATAGCTGGTATAAATTTTTTTCGCTTGCTGTGTGACTTCGTCACTCCAGAGGCTTCAAAAAATTCATCCCACCTTTACTTGTACTTTAGTAAGATTGACTATGTTCTAATGAAAAATAAAGAATAGTTAGTATTTTAATAAAACTTAGTAGAATAATATTTTTTGAAATTTAAGGCACAGCAGCATAAACGACCAGCTCGACTAGCATCTCTTCACGCGCAAGTCCTGCTATCACCAGTGCTGCTCGGTTTGGATAAGGAGCTTCGAAGTATTCAGCATAAACCTGATTGACCGCCTTTAAATACTCGCGGTCAGTTACATAGATAAGCACTTGTAATACCGCGTCCATGCCAACGCCAGCACTCTCTAACGTGTGCTTAAGGTTATCTAGCGTTTGCCGAGTTTGCGCTTCAATGCCGCCTGCGACCACTTCCCCATTCTTATCAATTGGAATTTGCGCAGTATATAGCGTGCCATTGTTAGTGACTGCCCACTCAAGAGGAGATTTTGAAGCATAAAGAGAGGTTTTAACCGCTTGTTTGGTTGAGTGAGTCGTCATGTCATGTTCCTTAAATAGATTTATAAACGTTTCTGTAGTTAGCATTTATGCTACTTGTTTAAATATGACAAATCTAACTAATTAAATATTAATAATGATAAATTTAACTTATCATGTAGGAGATGTTTTAAATAAGCAGATTTGGATAATTGAAAATGAAACTACAGCAATTACGCCACTTTTTATTAGTCGTCGAAGCAGGCGGTTTTCGGGCAGCGGCAGATCGCGCTCATCGCACGCAAGCGGCGCTATCGGCTTCTATCAAGGAGTTGGAGAAAACACTAGGTCAGCGTTTATTTGAGGCTGGCAATACCGCTACGCTTACGCCTTTTGGCGAGACCTGCCTGCCAAAAATTGAGCAGTTTATGACCATTGTGCAAGCGTTTGAGGAGGATTTAAAATCGGTTGCCGCCGGTGATAAAGGCAAGATAAGAATCGCCAGCGTACCGTCGCTAGTGACTAGATTACTACCAAATGTGCTTATGGCTTATTCAGAGAAATATCCAAACATTGAGATTGTGTTGATAGATGATAATTCAGTTGGTGTGACCAATAGACTACTGGCAGGAGAGGTTGATTTAGCATTAGGTAATTATAATAGTATCAGTCAAACTGATATAGACTTTACCCCTTTGATCTCTGATCCTATTGGCGTGGTTTGTCTAAAAAGCAATGTGCTAAATAAGTCGTCACGCCCGTCAAAAGCCAATAACTCACGTAACAAAAAAGGTTTAAGCTGGCAGCAGCTCATAGATCAACCTTTCATTTATAATGGAACTTGTGTTTTGCTTGAGAACACACCAGCGCAGGCGCTAAACAGGCAAGCGCGTTATACTATCGAAAACATTACCTCACTATTTTCTTTATTACGTAACGATCTTGGTATTACTACTCTGCCTAAACTAGCTTTTCCAGCCAATGAGCCAGAACTAATTTGGATAGAGCTGTTAGAACCGGCTTTAACGCGGCAAATTGGTGTTTTTAAACGGGCCGACAAAACCATCTCGCCTGCCGCCCAAGCTTTTCATGAATTATGCATTGAGTATGTGCAAAACTACTATTTATTATAAAGCTGGTATTGGTTGTCACTTGGCGATTTATTAACTATAAGAAGTCATAAAGTAGGGTGTGATAGTGGCTATTTTTATAGATTTTGATTTTATAGCTCTCTTGCAAGCCATTCCAAATTGGCATTTGGTTGTCTTGTTTATCGCTGGCATGACGGCCTTTATTATCTCTACTATATCGGGCGGCGGCGGTGCGATACTACTGATACCAGGGACTTCTTGGATGCTTGGGGCAGCGGTTGCGGCGCCCATAATTAATTTAGGTACCTTTCTTAGTAATACCTCACGACTTTATCTATTTTGGAATGATATTGACTGGTCACTGACTAAGTATTATGTGCCCAGTGCCATGATAGGAACGTGGTTAGCAGCGTTATTATTTAGCCGTTTAAATGCTGAATGGATTCAGCTATTAGTGGGCGCTTTTTTGGTATCCACCATCTTTCAATACAAGTTTGGCAAAGTCGCCAAAACTTTTGATATGCCAAAAGTAGGCTTTATTCCTTTAGGCTTTGCTATTGCTTTTATGAGCACCTTGGTAGGCGGTCTTGGGCCTATTCTTAACCCTTTTTATATGAATGCTGGACTGCAGAAAGAAAATCTTATCGCCACCAAAACCGCCAATTCTTTTTTTATGGGTATGGTACAAGTCGCCAGCTACAGTTTTTTTAATGTACTCACAGCAAAGCTCTGGGTTTACGGTCTTATATTAGGTCTAGGCGCAGTAGTCGGCAATATCATTGGCAAGCGTTTTTTGGCAGGCATGAGCATTGGTCAGTTTAGAGTGATGCTACTCCTACTTATGGTCATCAGTGGTCTTATAATGATCATAAGAAATATCGAGGTGCTATTTTAATAAACCTTTGATTTGAGATGAAAGGTTTAGTTATTAGGACGATCTAAATGTTTAAGCCCGATCGTCCTTAGCGTGCCTTTACCATCAATCTCTTTGATTACTAGTGACCACTCATCATTAATAGCGACGGTATCCCCTGCCACTGGTGCAGTTTCTAAGTTTGATTTTACATACTCCGCTACAGTTTGCCGCCACATAGCGGTCTTGGCATCCGTTTGCATAGCCTTAGCAAAAAACGGCAGATCGCCAAGCTGGACGTTAGGAGATAATAACCAATTTCCATAAAAGTCATCTATTTTCTTACGATCTATCGCTGTATCATTAAACACTTTAGCGATTTGACTGGCATAATCACCGCGCATGGCATACCAGACATTGTCGCCATATTCTAGCTGCGTGTTTTTATCAACGACGATAATTTTTTGCGCGCGTACCAGCGCGAAGATGTTAATATCATCCGGGCTGACTCGGTTAGATACACTTTTGGGATGACGTCCAATAGCAAATGCGCCAGCATTGACCTCAAATTCGTACAAAGTAATACTGGCATTATCAGACACCCATACTTTGTGCTTCTCTTTGGGCTCATCATTACTAGGAATGCGTACTTTAAACAGATTGGCCATGATAGGAATAGTCGTTCCTTGCAGTACCAAGGACAATACGACCACGCCAAACGCAATGTCAAATAATAAAAAAGCGTTATCTATTCCGGCCATTACTGGCAAAATAGCAAGGGTAATGGGCACCGCACCGCGCAGGCCGACCCAGGAGATAAAGCCGATCTCGCGGTCTTTGAATTTAAAAGGTTTGACGCTGGTATAAACTGCGATGGGACGTGCTATCAAAATCATAAAGGCGGCGATGGCGACTGAATAATGCCATACATTGATGACGTTGGAGGGGGTAACTAGCAAACCCAATACTACAAAGAGTACTGCTTGTGATAACCAAGCAAAGCTATCCATGACGCGCAGCACATGCTCGGTTGAGCGTACTTTATGATTACCGATGATGACACCAGTCAAATATACTGCCAAAAAGCCGCTACCGCCAAGCAAGTTGGTAGCGGCAAATACGGCCAGCCCCGCTGACAGAATCAAAATAGCGTACATGCCCTCGGCCAAACGCACTTTGGGCAGCAGCTGCGCTAGCAGGTAACCGGCGAGCAGCCCGACTCCCAAGCCAAAACCCAATTGTTGCAGCAGCAGTCCTAAAAAACCAAAGGCCGTTTGGCCAACAGGATCTACGTTTAGGGCAATCAAACCGGTCACTAACAAGATTGCTAAAGGATCGTTGGCACCAGATTCTAATTCAAGCGTAGCTTGTACGCGATCATTGAGCTTGACGCCGCCATTACGCAATAAAGAAAACACTGCGGCGGCATCCGTTGAGCCGACGATGGCCGCCATCAATAAACCTATACGCCAATCAACGTCTAGCAGCCAAGTGACGAATACGCCTAGTACCATGACGGTAGCCAGCACACCCCAAGTCGCCAAGGTTACCGCAGGCTTGAGACCGACCCGAAAGGACTGAAAAGAGGTGCGCAGCCCCCCGTCTAGCAAAATACAAGCTAAGGCCGCCTGCCCTATAAAATTAGCAATGTTGTACTGAGAGAACTCAATACCTAAGAGACCCTCTTCGCCCGCCAGCATACCCACTATTAAGAACAATAGTAATAAAGGCAAGCCTAGACGAGCAGATAGGGTGCTTGCCATGATACTGGTAAATATCAATAGCGCCCCTACTAGATATAGGATATTTAAGGTATCCATGTCTTTGCCCTATATGTTGATAATTATTTTAACAGTGTCCTAAAGAGACGTCTCATTGTCCATTAAATTGCTATTAATCTATGCTCAACTTTATGTTCTGATCACTATAGTCGATTCACTATCATTTCGCTACTAAGTACCGCTGTCAAAGCATAGCTCTAATAAATAGTCCTAATGTAGACAAAGAGTTTGCGACTTTATAACGAAAAGGAATAACCTCATGAAGTTTTGATGTTAGACCTTATAACTAAAGTCCGGATAATGGCCTCTTTGGTATCCATATTTTTAGGAGTTTGTAATGCAGTTATTATTATTGGTGGCTGTTTTTATAGCGTTACTTTATGGTTTGTGGCGTTATCACCGTCAGAGTGATTCGCTGAGCCGTAGCGTATTCCTAGGTTTATTCATCGGCGTGGGTTATGGTCTGGTGATCTCTACCCTTGGTATCGATACTAGCACCTTTTTGCCTTGGGTAAATATTATCGGTAACGGCTATGTCAATTTGCTTAAAATGATTGCGATGCCCTTAGTTTTTATCTCCATACTGGCCGCTATTGCTCGCCTAGAAAAGGCCTCAGTGATCGGTTTTATGAGCTTTTGGATCATCGGTACTTTACTTGTGACCACTGGGATCGCTGCGTTAGACGGTGCCATCGTTGCCAATTTATTTAACCTTGATGCCAGCTCCATCGTTGCCGGTCAATCAGAGATTGCACGTGGGCAAAGCATGGTTGAGAGCAGTAGTGAAGTCACTGACCTGTCCATTCCGGGGTTGATCTTGAGCTTTATTCCCACTAGTATCGGCGCAACCTTTGCAGGACTGGAAAGCACCTCAATGATCTCAGCGGTGGTTATTGCCAGCTTACTAGGGATAGCAGCACTGACGGTTAATGCCAAAGAGCCTGAAAAAGGTGCAGTGATCATTCGCGCTATTGATGTACTACAAAGCTGGGTTATGGCGCTAGTGCGTTTTATTATCCGCTTAACTCCTTATGGCGTTTTTGCGCTGATGATAAAGGTAATCGTAACTACAGACGCCAGCGCTGTTTGGCAATTGGCAAAATTCCTACTGGCCTCCTACGTAGCTTTATTTATTGTACTGATCATGCACGCTATCATTATTTTATTGGCGGGACGCTCGCCGATTACCCACTTCAAAAAAATCGCACCTGTGCTTACCTTTGCTTTTACCTCACGTAGCTCAGCCGCCTCTATTCCGTTAAATATCGATGTGCAGATTAACAAGCTTGGTATCGCTAAACCTGTTGCTAACTTTTCCGCTTCTTTTGGCGCGACCATCGGTCAAAACGGCTGCGCAGGCGTTTATCCGGCTATGCTGGCGATCATGATTGCACCAACGATGGGACTTGATCCTTGGTCTATTGGTTTTATAGCGTCTGTGGTTGGCGTGTCGATGATCGCCTCATTTGGGGTTGCCGGTGTCGGCGGCGGTGCAACCTTTGCAGCCATTATCGTACTATCTACCTTAGGTATGCCGCTTGAGCTTGCAGGCTTACTGATCTCAATTGAACCGCTAATTGATATGATGCGTACTTTAGTGAATGTGAGCGGCTCAATTACCTCAGGCGTGGTCGGTAATCGGATTCTTAGCGGCTCAAATCAGCCAGAGCAGCTAGTGGATTATGATACGCAGGTAAGCTCTAGTTAAAAATTAGTTTCATTGAGGTAAGAGTTATTTATTTTATAGCAATTTGGTATAACAAGCTGCCCTGTTTGCACACAGACAACTTGCTTAGTATTTGAGCCGACTCACTTACATTGGTTGCCATGTACGAAAACCAAACTCGTACTGTCTTTATTGATGACGCTATCATCGTCATGATTGAATGCACTGATATTAAAATTTTTAGCTTACGCGGCTGTACTATTTACAGCCGTGTCGTTAAAAACTGACGCTATATTGATCGCTTTCACTATGGCAGGTCACTATGAAAGACTATCCGTATCATACGAGTATCCCATAGCTTGGTGATCGAACGTCTCAGATACTAGCGTACCCAAACCGTAAAGCTCATCGCTTGGGCGATGTCTATTGAGATCATTGCTCGCCGTATCATCGGGTGCATAGGGTACTGTTGGATGCAGCGCTTGCCAATCAGCCCACAGCTTATCTACAAAGCAGTGGTGCAAAAAGAAGATCGGATCATTGGGTGATGTGCCAGGCATCATAGAGCCAGCTACCCATTCATGTACGAGGTTATGCATATTGGAGGGCGGAGGTGTTTTGCCATTGACAGGCAAACGCCCTTCGCTCGCACCACGATAGCCCACACTGGCTTGGTTAAAAGCAGCGCTGTCATACGTAGATATCTGCTGAACCTCGTCAACATCAGCTTGAGTCGGCAGACTTGGCGTACTACCACCAAAATCTCGAACCAATCCACCGTCGGGCAGTCCAAAATAATTAATGATAACCCAGCTATTTTCTAGGTCTGCTGCATTATAAGCAAACGGACCGCTTTGAACAATATTATTTGCACCAGACCCATTGCCTCCCATAAGATCATCAGCCCAGATGGCAGCGTTCATAGGGTCAGCTGCATCTGACGCCCAGTCCCAATACGGCAATGTTACCCCAGGTACCAATCTAGCTAAGTCCAGCTCAAATTGGCGTATAAACGCACGGTGCCATGGCAAAAAAGATGGACCACGGTGTGCCGAATTGCGATTCATGAAGTTGTTCCCCCATCCTCCTGGGGTTCCTGTGTACATAGCGATATGATGGTCAAGTACATACTTATCATAGGTGTTGGTAATGTTAATATATCTGGTACGTACGTGTATTGGATCGTTTGGATTGTCAACGTACACATACTCTTCGGCTTTCATAAGCTTAATCGCAGTAATAAGATCTGCCTTTTCCTCTGTCGTCAGAGCATTCACATTTTTTCTAATAGTGTTGGTAACCACAGCATTGGCAGACAAACTAATGTGCCACGTCTGCCCGGTTTGCACACTGGTAATTTCTGCTTCTCCCGTGACTGGATCAGCGTCATTGGTAGCCGTGTACGAAAACCAAACCTGCGCCGTATTCGTATTATCTCTATTAACGACCACCCTATCACCATCAGGCGTTCCAAAACCCGTACCTGTCGGACCGGCTGTGATAGTGAATATCAAATCTCTACAAAAACTGTTATCAGGAGTTGGGGTGCTAATGTTAAAAGTTACAGCCTGTACATCGGTACTACCTACAGGCGTGTCGTTAAACACTAACGTCGTGTTAATTGGTGTCACTACGGGAGGCGTATCCGTATCATAAGAATACCCCATAGCATGGTGATCCAAGGTCGCGGATATTAGGGTACCCAAACCAACAAGCTCGTCATTCAAGCGATGACCATTGAGAGCATTGCTTGCCGTGTCGCCAGGTACATAAGGCACTGTTGGATGCAGCGCTTGCCAATCAGCCCATAGCTTATCCAAAAAGCAATGATGCAGAAAAAAGACTGGGTCATTGGGCGACGTGCCGAGCATCATAGAGCCAGATATCCACTCATGTACGAGGGCATGGGTATTACTAGGCGGCGGTATTTTGCCGTTGACAGGTATGCGTCCTTCGTTCGCGCCGCGATAACCGACGCTATTTGTATCGAAATTACCGCTATCATATGTGGATATCTGCTGGATTGCGTCAATGTCCGCTTGAGTAGGCAAGTTCTGAGCGTTACGGCGAGAGCCAAAATTCCGAACCAACCCGCCGTCCGGTAGTCCAAGATAATTAATAATAACCCAACTGTTCTCTGGATCTGCATCGTCATAAGCAAATGGGCCGTTTCTAACCACTCTACTCGCGCCAGATCCGTTACCGCCCATAAGGTCATCCGCCCAGACAGCGGCATTCATAGGGTCCGCCGCATCCCACGCCCAGTCCCAATATGGCAATGTTACCCCAGGTACCAATCTAGCTAAGTCCAGCTCAAAACGCCTTATAAACTCACGTTGCCATGGCAAAAATGCTGGACCACGGTACACTGCATTGCGAGTTAAGAAATTGCTTCCCCAACCACCCGGTGTTCCTGTGTACATGCCAATGTGGTGGTCAAGTACATACTTATCATAGGTATTGGTAATGTTAGGATATCTGGCACGTACGTGTGCTGGATCATTTGGATCGTCGACGTACACGTACTCTTCAGCTTTCATAAGTTTAATAGCGGTGACAAAAGCTGCCTTTTCCTCTGTCGTCAGAGAATTCACATTTTTTCTACAAGTCATGAGTGAAAATTCCTTTTTAACATGCTTGGAGTTAGATGCTTGGCACTAAAGACTAAAAGCAAAGATCCAGGCAGTATGAATTTGAGTAAACCATAGATTTAAAATTAGTTATTTTTTAAACTCCGATACGTAATCAATCACGTCTTGCGCCAACTCAATCGGTGACGAGTACGAAGAATAAGGTAATAAGCCAGACTCAAAGACTCCTTCTTCGAGCTCTACGACTTCAAATTCTTTGTCATCAATTTCAACTTTCAATTTTCGTGAGTGTTTTTGGCTTTTGTCAGCGCGTTTCTCGACTTCAAGTGCGTTCTTGTCGTGTAAGTCAGCGCGTTTCTCAACTTCAAGTGCTTTTTTGCCGTGTAAGTCAGCACTTTTTTCGACTTTAAGTGCTTTTTTGCCATGTAGGTCAGAGGTTTGTAAATCAGGGGCTTGTAAATCAGAGGTTGAAAGATCAGAAAACTTAATTTTCCGTCCTTTGTATTCTGTGGACTTGGAATGACGTCCGCCTAAGGTAGATTCGTTATTATCAATCATTTCAGTTTCTCCATTTAGATGTTGAGTACGATTTTTTGTTTTAACATTACAAAAGCATGGATTATTGGTTCACTGCTGAATATAGCCGATACTGAATTTGAAATCACAATTAATACTACGAGATCAACTAATTAAAACACTCCTGTACTACATATAATGAACAATCATCTGAACCTGATAAAGACAGTTATACAAATGTATTTAGATGAAATTTGGAGCAGCGTACATAAGTTATCTATAACATTAACCTTCTCGTAAAGACGAAGCAAGCTAAATCTGCTGTAAAAGTTAAGTCTACCTAAATAAACAAGTTACAAACCTATTTCATATAGCAGTATTTAGGTTTTTGAAAAGTTAAGGCGTGTCATCATTTTAATATTAGTTTGTAGATTATCTACAATGCTGCTAAATAAGTATGTTTTCTTGAGTAGAAGGCCACTGCTTACCGCTTTTTAGATCAGCATGAGCTATGCCTGTAAATAATATAGAGAGCATACCTATGCTTTTGATAAATAGAACTTTTTTACTCTTAGAATTGTTAAATGTAAAGCCAAAGGAACAAAATATGCCATCCCTTTGGCTTGTTATACGTCCATCTTGCTATACGCCCATAAGTCTACGGCTTATTTTTCATATTTCTAAGCCACTTTATTATCAGGTTTGGGTTCTTAGCAAATGCGACTAAGGCATCGGCTAAATCTTTGTTTTTAGTAACTTCTGACCGTGACTTTGGTTGACTGCTATCTTCACAAACTTGTTTGAGGCATTCACTCACCTCTTCGGCATCAATTTTTTGTCGTTTGAGAAAGCTGCGAATACTATCTTTTTCTAGCAAACACATGAGCAGATGGCAGAGTTTTTGATCACGTCCATCCGTGTTACTGTTTGGGAACGGCTCATCACCGCCTATCCAGACAGAAGCACTTAAGAGCTGCTCCCTTGTAAAAGGGTTGTTTTGTATTGACTTTCCTTTAGCCAAAACTCGCACCTTATAGACACCGGCTGAACCAGCATTGAATGTGACATTAAAAACACCAGGCTCAACCTCCGATAAGGTTAGGTTGATTTTAGTGCCGTTAGGTCTTTCCAATTCAGCTTGGATGGACGCACCATTATCCAATGGGCGTTCGTACTGAGTCAATTGAGCTGATAAAGTTATCATGCCACCTGGCTCTCGGGTAGCCTGCTCAAGCTGTGCTCTAAGGCGTAGATCAGAACTAGAATGCACATTAAAAGAATAGCGTAGCCCGTGTGTTTTGACCTCATCAAATTTTTCACGGTCGTTTTCAAGGCTGGCTAAATATTTAGCGAATACTTTTTCATTCAGATTGAGGACGGCATGCCATTGACCTTCACGTTCTTCGAAACCTGCAACAGCGGTCGGCAAAGTCATGCGATAAAACTGCATATGTTCATTTGCTGAAAACACTAACTCAACAGAAGTGTTGGCAATGCTTGGGTCGATAATTTTGCCACTCGGAGTTTCAAGCATATAGTCAAAAACATCTGGTAGAACGTCTCCCGTCAACAAGATTGCATCCACTGTGATATCTGCTTCATTAAGATTAAACGGAATACGTATCTCGCGGTCAGGTTGAATCCAACCCTCGGGATCCATCACTACTTCCGTATTTTTAACTCCTGACAATATCTGCAAGAAATATTTTTGAAGCGTAAAGTAATCATTGGAGTCCAACGTGCCAGTCATCAAAACGTAACCGTCCGCACTACCAGTCAATGCTTCCAAAGCAGCAGGGCTGATCTGTTGCGCCGTTCCCAGGCCAATAGCAAAGACGCTATCATCGATGATACCATCATCTATAAGTTGGCTAATGTAAGGCGCTCGGTTTTCGCGACCATCCGTTAGCGCCACTATAGCGGTATGATTATAGCTACCAGATGTCAAATCATCCAACTCGCTACTGGCCAACTCAATCCCACTACCAATAGACGTCGAACCGCCAGATGCTGGTTGATCCGTGATGGCTTCATTCGCAGCTATACGCCCAGAGCCAGTCCCTACTGCGCCCGCAACCGCAATCGGAGTCCCTAGAGTCGCATCATTGTCGAAATACACCACACCAATGCCGTCCTCGTCGCCTAATAGATCGACGAATACAGGTGCGCTGTCTTTTAGCACATCAATACGCAATCGACCATCGCCTGCGTCCCTAGCCATACTACCAGATTTATCCAACACCAAAACGGTGGCGACCGTTGGTTTGGCGATAGTGTTGGCAGACAAATCAATTGACCAAGTTTGTCCTGTTTGTACACAGGTAACTTGCGCAGTTCCCGTAACTGAATCACCGACACTGGTTGCCGTGTACGAAAACCAAACCTGTGCCGTATTGGTATTATCTCTATTAACAACGACCCTATCACCGTCAGGCGTTCCAAACCCTGTGCCTGTTGGGCCAGCCGTGATAGTAAAGATTAGCTCTCTACAAAAACTGTTGTCAGGACTTGGAGGACTTATATTAAAAGTTGCAGCCCGTACCGCTGTACTACCTACAGGCGTGTCATTAAACACTAACGTCGTGTTAGTGGATGTCACTATGGGCGGCGTATCTGTATCATATGAGTATCCCATAGCGTGGTGATCCAGCGTCTCAGATACCAGCGTCCCCAAACCAAAGAGTGTGTCGCCCAAACGGTGACCCTCGAGATCATCGCTTGCTGTGTCGTCAGGTACATAAGGCACTGTTGGATGCAGCACTTGCCAATCAGCCCACAGTTTATCCACAAAGCAGTGATGCAGAAAGAAGACCGGATCATTGGGTGAGGTGGGAGGCAGCATAGAGCCAGTTATCCATTCATGAACGAGGTTATGGGTATTTCCGGGCGGAGGTGTTTTGCCGTTGACAGTTAGACGTCCTTCATTCGCGCTACGATAACCCTCCGTGCTCGTTGCATCGAAATTACCGCTGTCATAAATGGATATCTGCTGAATTTCGTCAACGTCAGCTTGAGTGGGCAAGTCCGGAGTATTAGGACGAGAGCCAAAATTCCGTACCAACCCAAAATGCATACCCGATGAGTCGGTATTATTTCCGAATATATCAATGATATTCCAACTGTTATTTATGTCTGAAGCATTATAAGCAAACGGACCGCTTTGAACAAAGTTACCCGTACCAGACCCATTGCCGCCCATAAGATCATTAGCCCAGACGGCCGCATTCATAGGATCTGCCGCATCTGCTGCCCAGTCCCAATACGGCAATGTTACTCCAGGTACTAATCTGTCCAAGTCCAGCTCAAACTGGCGTATAAACGCACGGTGCCATGGCAAAAATGCTGGACCGCGATGCGCTCCATTTCGTACCCCGTGATCTACCCCCCAACCCCCGGTGTTCCTGTTAGCGCGACGATATAGTGGTCAAGTACATACTTATCATAGGTGTTGGTTATGTTAGGATATCTGGTACGTACGTGTTCTGGATCATTTTCATCGTCGACGTACACGTACTCTTCGGCTTTCATAAGTTTAATAGCATTAATGAAAGCGGCCTTTTCCTCTGTCGTCAGAGAATTCACGTTTTTTCTACAAGTCATGAGTGATAATTCCTTTATTAAATGCTTGGAATTAGATGCTTGAAGTTAATTACTAGGAGCAAAGGTCCAGGCATTGTGAACTTGGATAAACTGTGTATATAAGATTGCTTGTTATCTGAAATCCGGTACGTAATCAACCACGTCTTGCGCCAACTCAATCGGTGTCGAGTATGAAGAATATGGCAATAAACCGGACTCAAATGATCCATTACGGAACTCTACAACTTCAAATGCTTCTTCGTCGATTTCAACCTTTAATACCTGCAAAATCTTTTGGCTTTTGTCAGAGCTTGGCAGTTTAGAAAAGGTAATTTTTCGTCCTTTATACTCTATGGATTTGGGATACTTCTCGTCGGGGGTATGTTGGTTATTTTCAATCATCTTAATGTCTCCATTAGCCAGATACTTAGTACAAGTGTTTGGTTTAGTGTTACATTGCAGTAGACATCACAACTGAAAGTCAGCAGTACAAGCAGATGTAGAAATCAACAGCACGAGCAGATGTAGAAATGATTACCAAACATATAAAACAAATATACTAATGCTTGGAAATTATCCATTACATCAATGGTTTATCACCTTTACCTATACACAGTCTAATTTGAGTTGTCAAACCCATGATATTCTATTTGCAAAGATTTTGATTAGCATTCTGACGATAAAACTCATTCCTATTCGATTTGATTTTTAAAAATTTGCAGCAGAAAAAGAGAGTCAAACACTTAATTCCCAGCCTCCAGATGGTTGTAAGGTTGCATTAATATATTAAGAAGTATTATTAGTTAATCTAAACTCAACTTAGTTATTATATATATTCATAATTACAAATATACTCAATAAATAAAGGGTTTGAGGTAATAAACAGATACAAAAAAACCTCAAGTAAACGAATACTTGAGGTTGAAACTTTGTACGCAAACTAAGTTTTAAATATGGCGCAGCGGACGGGACTCGAACCCGCGACCCCCGGCGTGACAGGCCGGTATTCTAACCAACTGAACTACCGCTGCTTAGGTCGTTTTAGCTTTTTTACCACAAGCTAGTAAGTGGTGGGTGATGACGGGCTCGAACCGCCGACATTCTGCGTGTAAGGCAGACGCTCTACCAACTGAGCTAATCACCCTGAGAAGCGTTAAGAAAACGTTCATAGAACGTTTTTAGCTTCGCAAGGGAAATCCTTTAAATAGGATTTCCTAAAACTTTGCACCTAAACTAAATGATAGAAATTCCTTAAAGGGAGTTTTCCAACAGCCCAAAACTAAATAAAGCCCTGTGCTGTGGGTGTGTATTATATAGATTTACACCTACCTGTCAAATATATTTTAAGCTTTTATGAGATATTTTTTATGTCAAGGTTCGATACGGTGACAAGTAATTGTTTATATTGACTTTATTTTTTATATCAAACAGCTATACCCTTTCAGTTTAAACCATTGTCGCTAAGGCCCTTTCAATATCAGAATGAATGGCTTCAGGTTTAGTGGTCGGTGCGTAGCGATCAATCACCTGTCCGTCACGGCCAATTAAGAACTTAGTAAAATTCCATTTGATACCATCGGTAAGCACTCCGCCCTTTTGGTCTTTTAACCACTCGAAGATAGGATGAGCATCAGCGCCATTGACATCGATTTTGGCCATCATAGGAAAGCTGACGCCGTAGTTCTTTTGACAAAACGCGCCAATCTCCTCATTACTACCTGGATCTTGACTACCAAACTGATTGCAAGGAAAACCAATCACCATTAACCCTTGATCTTGATACTGCTCATATAAAGCTTCTAAGCCTTCAAACTGTGGCGTAAATCCGCATTTGCTAGCGGTATTAACGACCAGGAGCACCTGACCCTCATAGTCAGTAAACGCTTGTTTCGTACCATCCATACGTTCAGCGTTAAAATCATAAATAGTATTCATAACAGGCTATCTCTTTTATAACAAAGTTGTATGATTTACTAATATAGCAAAAAAATAGCGGCCTGATTCATAAAATCATGCCGCTATACGTTTATTATTTAGAAGTTAAACAATGCAAACTACTCAGCTTTATCTAAGTCAATGGAGACTGAGTTGATGCAATAGCGCATGCCCGTGGTCTCACGTGGACCGTCAGGGAAGACGTGACCCAAGTGAGCACCGCAGTTACTACAGGTAACTTCTGTTCGAGTCATCCCTAGCGAATTATCGACATGTTCATCGATAGCGCTGTTGTCGATACCTTTATCGAAGCTTGGCCAGCCGCAGCCTGCATCAAACTTGCTATCTGAGTCAAATAGTTTAGCACCGCAGCCTTTACAGCGATACACGCCTTTGTCCTCAACATCGTTGTAAACACCAGTAAAGGGGCGTTCAGTACCTTTTTCACGCATTACATGATATTCATCGCTACTCAAACGCTGCTTCCAATCCGCTTCAGTAAGTTGCGAGATCTCTTCTTTTGTCAATTGGTTGTCTTGCATAAATACTCCTTTTATGAACCTGTTTAGCTCACCTCTCTATATGCTTATTATTGACTTAAAAACAAGGGTATATTTTCTAAGATCTAGAAAAAGATTAAAACAAAACCACTTAATGCAAGAAAAACTTGCAATAAAAGTATCATAGAAATTTAGAATAAAATTAGCTTGCACCATAGATATAAATGCAATAAAATCTTGCATTAAACGTTAGATTAAGTTTGCAATAATAGTAATTTTTATTCGTGAAAAATAAAATAGAGGCGTAAATAATTATGAATGACGATAGAGCCAAGTTGGCACAAGCGCAGCGCCTAGTACAGCTACGCCGCGATAAAGGCCTGACTGCTGAGCAATTGGCACAAGCTATGACTGAGGCTGGCGCCAAGGTTAGCCGCGGCGCTATCTCCAATTGGGAGCGCGGTACTAATGGTATTGTCTCCTCAAAATTGCCTACGCTTGCACGCATATTAGGCTGCTCGGAAGGGTATCTATTACGTGGTGATATGCCAGCTGACAATAGTCCAACTGCCAGCAACCAAAATACTAAAAATCAAGTTGACGGCCAAAATAATAATTACGCTACAGATGCTTCAACAACTATAAATACAGATTCTCAAATAAATTTGCAAGCTAACTATACCGCTACAAATCATAATATGGACTTAAAAAATAACACAACTAGGGATGATAAACCTATGAGCGCACTTAAAAAATCTACCAAATTACAAAACGTCTGTTATGACATTCGTGGCCCCCTACTAAAAACAGCGACCAAAATGGAGGCCGAAGGTCAGCGTATCTTAAAGCTAAACATAGGCAATCCTGCCCCTTTTGGTCTTGATGCTCCCTACGAGATCCTGCGTGATGTAGCGGCGAACTTGCCTGAGGCAACAGGTTATTCGGACTCGCAAGGGATTTTTTCAGCGCGTAAAGCAGTGCTCCAGTACTATCAGTCCAAAGGGTTGTTATCGGCAGTAGATGTACGTGACGTCTATTTGGGTAACGGCGTCTCTGAGCTGATCGTTATGACCATGCAAGCGCTCATCAACGACGGTGATGAGGTACTCATTCCTATGCCCGATTACCCGCTGTGGACCGCGGCGACCAACCTAGCTGGTGGCAACGCTGTTCATTATCGATGTAATGAGGACGATAATTGGCATCCTGATATTGAAGATATCAAAGCAAAAATTACTAGCAAAACCAAGGGCATCGTCGTCATCAACCCCAACAACCCTACCGGTGCTTTATACTCTGATGAGATTCTAAAGCAAATTGTAGAGGTTGCTATAGAGCACGATTTAGTCATTATGGCTGATGAGATTTATGATCGTGTGCTTTATGATGATATGACGCATACTCCTATGTGCACCCTGACAGATGAGGCGCTGGTTTTATCTTATAATGGTCTATCAAAATCGCACCGAATCGCAGGTTTTCGCGCCGGCTGGCTTATGGTCTCTGGTAAAAAACAGCATGCCAGTGACTTTATTGAAGGGCTTGACATGCTCGCCTCTATGCGTCTGTGCTCAAACGTACAGGGTCAGTATGCGATTCAGACCGCTATGGGCGGCTACCAAAGTATGAAGGATCTAACCTCGGAAAAAGGTCGTCTGTACAGACAACGCGAAATGGCGGTCTCGCGCCTTAATGCCATCGAAGGTATCTCGTGCACTATGCCGCAAGGCGCTTTTTACTGCTTTCCAAAGATGGATCCTACCGTTTATCCTATTGAAAACGACATGGAATTTATGATGGAGCTTTTGATCGATGAAAAAGTGCTAATGGTACAAGGCACAGGCTTTAACTGGGATGCGCCCGATCATTTCCGTGTGGTATTTTTGCCTAATCTATATGAATTAGAGGATGCTATGGATCGCTTAGATCGCTTTTTTGCCAAAAAACGTCAACAGTTTGGTACTGATAAAGTAGCCGATAAAACCAAAAATAGCACTGCAGAAGCCTAATCGTCTTACTAGATAAAAACAGCACTATATAAACAATATCTATTGTCACTAATATTTTCACTGAAAAACGCTTATCAGCATCGTGCTGATAAGCGTTTTTTATACTTTTCTTATAATACAAGCTAACAACATAAAACGTTATTCGCTGTTAATTAGGCTTTTAAAATATCTGACCTAATATAACGTAGCTAAGTGCTGATAATAAAGCGGCCGCGGGTAAGGTGATGACCCAAGCAAGACCAATAGGCTTCATCAATGCCCAGTTGGTATCTTTATTGACCATGCCGATACCTAGTACGGCGCCTACTAAAGTGTGCGTGCTTGATACTGGTAGGCCCATAGTTGAGGCTCCCATCACTACAGCGGCGGCGGCAAGCTCAGCTGAAAACCCTGAAGCAGGATGCATCTTTGCCAAATTGGTACCGACTGTTTGAATTACCTCTTTACCAATAAACCAAAGGCCAACGATAAGTGCCACGCCAAAGGTGATCATGACCGTTGGAGGAACCGCTGCTTGCGAGGCAATATTGTCGGTACGAATAACATCCATAATAGCGGCAAAAGGGCCAACCGCATTGGCAATATCATTGGAGCCGTGACTAAAGGCAAAAGCGGAGGCGGTAAAGACCTGCATCCAGCTGAACATAACAAAAGTGGTTTTAGCTAGATTCTCTTTATGTTTACCACGAATGCTTTTGGTATACATAAAGGTTGCAAGCCATACCAGCGCCCCAACCATACCCATGATTAAAAAACCATGGATGGTGGTAAAGTTGCCATTAACGTTTTTAAGACCTTTAAAGACGACTAAGGAGGCCATAACTACGCCGCCCATAGCCGCAATAATAGGTGCCCACTGCTTCAACGCCTTTAGGGTGTCAAGGCCACTACGCTCACGCTCAATTTTATAAAGACTTTTATAATAATCCGTTTCTAGATCCTCAAGCGTACAATCTTCATCTTTATAGATATCTTGATCATGAAGCATCGCTGAGGTGTAAGTGACCTGCTCCATCTCTGATAGACTGTCAAAATATACCTTATGATCTTCTTTTACCGCTTTTCTATTCGCCTTAAGATCATTGATATACGCTTCTGTTTTATCATTATAATCAATAATTTTCTTTTTGATCTGACTGTATAGCAAGTAAGCGAGTACGCCGCCTAAGAGCGGTGATAGCACCCAAGAGATAGCAATCTGCCCTATCGTTGCCCAATTGACTGTCGATAGTGCCGTCTCGCTACCACCCAAATCAAAACCTAAAATAATGGAGCTGCCGACCACACCACCGATGATGGCGTGAGTCGTTGATACTGGCAGACCTCTGCGAGTAGCAAACAATAACCAAAAAGCTGCTGCTATCAAGGCTGAAAGCATCACAAAAATGAACTGATTGGGCGCAACGGGTAAACCATCCAAGTCGACGATACCTTTACGAATAGTGTCGGTGACACTGCCACCCGCTAGCACCGCTCCTGATACTTCAAATATTGCCGCGATTCCAAGGGCTTGTGGAATCGTTAATGTGCCTGATCCCACTGAGGTACCAAAGGAGTTGGCGACATCGTTACCACCGATATTGAATGCCATAAAGACACCAAAAGCGGTCGCTACTAAAAATAAAGTCGTTTGCTGATACATGGTGTAGTCAAGACCCCACCATACAAAGTAACTGGTCATCGCAATCAGTAAAAGAGCAAAAAAGAGGTTCACTCTCTTATTACCAACTGATTCAGTTACTCCTGTAGAACTGCTATTAGTACCCATAAATTGATACGCCTTGCGTGAATTCATTAAAAGTAAAATCTTCGACATAGCATTAAGCCGCAAGTGACAATTCTAAATCATCTGATTAGGCTAAATCATCTGATTAGAAGCTCTTGCGGCTTAAGTTACTTCTTGAATTATTCTCGCCTATTATGAATATCTGCGATAAATTGTCAAAGATAATTATATCAATTATTCTGATCTAAAATCTCTTTATTCAACAATTACTGTTGAATGAATATAATATTAAAGGACATATATAGTTGATTCATTTTAGAAGTGGTACAGTACCATATGACAGTTACCAGTGTGTTTTTAATTGCTTGATAGCATAATCTAGTACTTCTAAACGCGCGGTACGCTTATCATTAGTAGCAATTATTTTCCAAGGCGCTACCTCTGTATCAGTACGCGCTAGCATATCAGCAGCGGCCTGTACATACTCCGACCATTTGTCACGGTTGCGCCAGTCATCATCGGTTAATTTAAATTGTTTATGCGGCGTGTCCTCGCGATCTTCGAAGCGTTTTAACTGCTCTTTTTTATCGATAGCCAACCAGCACTTGATCACTATAGTGCCAGCAGCAACCAGCTCAGCCTCAAAACGATTGATCTCCTCATAAGCTCGCTGCCATTCATGATCAGTTGCAAACCCTTCGATGCGCTCAACCAATACGCGCCCATACCAAGTACGATCGAAAATAGCGACACGGCTCATACGGTCCGTTTGCTCATTGGGCAACCGTGTCCAAAACCGCCACAGATAAGGATGCTGGAGCTCGTATAACATAGGCGCCCCGATATTATAAATTTGGTACTCACGCGGATCGAGAGGTGCCACCAGCCGTTTAATAGCGCCACCTTTACCTGCAGCGTCCATACCTTCAAAGGCAAAAACCACATGACGGCCTCTGCGGGCACGTAGCAACTGAGCAAGATTGGCCTGTTTTTTAGCCAGCTGTTCTTTATAGTCTGACTTATCCATATCAGGATCGTCAATATCTAAAAGCGGTTTAGGTATTTTTACTGGTGCAAAGTTATACTGGTTGTCATCAAGCTGCGAATCAACTTTTAGAGATTTATTACCTAAATCATCTAGGTCCTTATCGATACTACTATGCTCATCAATACTACTGCCCTTCTCCTTATCCCTATCCAATATCTGACTACTTACAAGCGCCACTTGCATAGCTTGCAGCACTTCATGACAAAAACTAGTGGCAGCCTCGGATTTATCACTACCATCGATAATAACCCAATCTTCTTGCTGGCGTAATAGCTCAGCGGCAACTTCATTAAACTTTGCTACGGTATCAACATCGTCCCAGTTGATTTGATACAAAAACTGCGGATCAGCCTCTTCATCTTTTAAGCGTGCCTGCAAGGTGGCGATATCAACGTGAAACCAGCATTTAAGTAGCTTGGTTTGGTTGGCTGCTAGATCTTGTTCAAATATTTGCAGTTTACGCAGTTGCTGCTGTAAATAATCTTGCCAATCTGTAACCGGTAACGTGGCCGCTTTATTAGTGCTACTGGATTTAACGGCTTCACTTTGATCTTGATCAGCTGTAATACGCATGACATTATATAAAAGGTCAGCATACCAGTTACCAAAGTAGACCATCACATCACCGTGGCGCGGCAGCGCTTGTACGTGTGCTTGCCAGATAGGCTGATAAGCTAGTGGCGGATAGCCAATAGTTGCCTCGACTTTTAACAATCGCGGATCCACCCATTGACGCAATTGCTTGACTGCTGTCCCTTTGCCAGCTTGTTCCATGCCATTTACTAGCACTAATAGACCTGTAGGCTTATTGAACGCTGTCGGCTCTTGCTGACGTGTCGCCCTCAAAGCATACTGTGCAGTCACTAATGCCAACCTAAGCGCGTCCTTATCTAATGAGAACTGACTAAGTGGATTAGGCGTCAAGCGCTGATCTACTATTTGATCATTAACCTGATTAATAGTCGCTTGTGGGGACTGACTGTCTTTTTTTGCCTTATTGTTTTTAGCTTGAGGCTGATTTTGTTTGGGTTTAGACATATTTTAAGTCCATTTTATAGTTATAAAGGTAGCTACTGCTAGTAGTAATACCTATCTAATGATAATAACACTCACTTTAACGATAAATAACTTCGCTGTGTAACAGTTTGACATTTGTATTCTGTCTTGTTTTATTTTAAGGTAACTGACTATGATGACAGTATGCTTGACAGCTACCGATAAGCCTTAGTTTTAGTTATCCATTTTATAACTTTCAAATAACAATTATTTTTCCCATTAACATTTATATCTATAGGATTGCCTATTATGTCTGCTTTATCTGACTTACAACAGCATCTAACCCACTATTGGGCGCTACCTTATCATGAAGATGAAAAGCTTAATGACACTCTCAATGAAGTTCAAGCTTGGCAACGCGCGCGTATTCAAAAAACTCATGCAGCATTGTTTGAGCAGCCCAAAAACAAGCCCATGGCTGACTACTTCGTCACCCAGCTATACGGCGGTGGTGAATTTAAGCTATTAGCTAAACAGTTAGAACGCATCTTGCCGAAAGCTAAAAAGCTTGAGCGTCTTGCCAGCGAAAATGTCTTACAAACCGGCAGTATGGCTATTCAAGCTGCTATTTTGGCCATTGAGTTGGATATGCATTTAGCGCAGTGGTTGATAGAGCATGATTTAGATGTCAATGAAGAGAACATGCTCACCGCTTACAATGCCGTTGATGAAGCAGATGCACGCCGTACACAAATCAATAATCTAAAAGATGTTTGCTATCGTACCGATAAATATCTGAACTCTTTTGTGCTGCGTAAAGCTTTTTCCTTTTCTAAAGGTACCGCTTATAAGCATAACTATCAGCCATTATATGACTTTATTGAAGCCGGTTTTAGTGCTATGAAACCTCTCAAAAGTGTTAGCGGCTTTATTGAACCTTTCTGCGAGCGCGAACTAAAGATCATTGATCAAGTCCATGATGCCAATATTGCCGATAAACGAGCTGTGTTTGGTGTATGATAGCTCGCAAAACAACAGCATCATTAAAGAGTAAATCTTAAGCCTCTAAGTATCATATATGATTATAAGAGCTTACAATCGGACAACGCTATGACTGACAACCCAAAAAACCATCTGAATAACGATATTCAAGACAAGCTGGTTAAAGATAGTATCGCGCGCAACCAGGATATTAGTACTCAGGCTCAAGCCCGCCCAAGCCCAACGCTTGAAACCGCGTCTCAAGACAGTCGCAGTAGCGATTTTACTCAAGTTCAGGACTTACCGGTAGGCAAAGCGCAAGGTCAACAAACCACTATGCCAACCAATCAGGCCAACGCCCATCACACCAGCTCGAGTGATGAGCAAAATAGTCAACAAACACGGACTGCGGCGCAAACTGCTTTTAATCAGCGCGATGATATTAATAATCCGCATACTTTAGATACCGATGGTAGCGAAGAGACGCATTTTGGTTATAAAACCGTGAAAAAAGCTGAGAAACAAGCTCGCGTCGCCGATGTGTTTACTTCGGTCGCCAAAAAATACGACATCATGAACGATTTGATGTCTTTTGGTATTCATCGCCTTTGGAAGCGTTATGCCATTAGCTTGTCAGGGGTACGTGCCGGTCAACAGGTACTTGATATTGCTGGTGGTACTGGCGATCTTGCCAAAGTCTTTAGCCGTGAGGTGGGACGCAGTGGCCACGTAGTGTTATCAGATATCAATGCAGCTATGCTAGAAGTTGGTCGTGAACGCCTGATCAATGCTGGCTGTAATAATGTAGACTTTGTGCTAGCAAACGCTGAGACCTTAGCCCCATTTGATGATGAGAGTTTTGATCTGTTGACGATCAGCTTCGGCCTTCGTAATGTCACTGATAAAGACGCAGCGCTACGCTCCATGTACCGGGTACTAAAGCCAGGTGGTCGTCTCCTTATTTTAGAATTCTCCAAGCCTGTCTTTGAGCCGTTATCTAAAGCTTATGATCTGTATTCTTTTACCGCGCTGCCGATGATGGGCAAACTGGTTGCTAACGATTCAGAGAGTTATCAGTACCTAGCTGAGTCCATCCGTATGCATCCCAATCAGCAAACCTTAAAGCAGATGATGGAAGAAGCCGGTTTTGAGAACTGCGATTATCATAATCTAACCGCTGGTATTGTAGCGGTACATCGCGGTTTTAAAGCTTAACAGGTTTTGTGTGGTAGCTTTAATCTTGGATGGTTAAACCGGTGAAAGTTGTCACATAAAACAGTGTAGCTAGATGATTATAACCCCCTTTAAACAGGTGACAGTATTATGCTAACGGTATTACTTTTGGCAGGTGCCGAGAAGCTTATCAATATGGCTATCGCCAGTGATGAGATTACGCAAGCTGGACTTGCACCGCTTGCAGGTAAAGTGCTACGTCTTAATATGGCAATGCCTGAGATACATTTAGATATTTTATTTAATCATGAGCGTTTGCGTTTTGAGCCTGTGACTACTGAGAGTGTATTTGAGCCGCGCAGCCATTCTGAGCGTAAATTTGCAGCTAGCTCTGATTATAATGGCAACGCTGATAGCGAGCGTGTACAGGCAAATATAGATATGGCGCGTATCGGTCACAGTAGTCCTGACTGCACGATCTCTGTCGATAACCCAGCGCAGCTGCTTAATCTGATGCGCGGCGCTGAAGGTAATTTGCCTATCGCAGGCGATTATAAAGTGCTTATGCAGCTCAAACAGTTGGTCGCAGGTTTTGATCCTGATATTGCCGGACAGCTTGAACCTATTATAGGTAAGCCTATGTCCAGCCAATTACAATTACTGATCTCTCAACTTAAGGGTAGCCTGCGCCATAGTGCCAAACGTGCTTTTGATGATGTCAGTGACTGGGCCAATGAAGTAGCAGGCAATAGTGAGCCCGACGCTGATGACAAAGCTGAAACCGATAATTTAAAGCAGCAATTGCTCAAGCTACGTGCAGATGTTGAACGTGAAGAGGCAAGGCTTGCTGCAATTAAAGCAGAACAAGCACGCTATGATCGCGATTAGTAAGACCCTAAGATTCGTTTTGTATCCATCTAAAGTCGCTTCTCCCCTATTTATTCAAAGTAATTTTTTAAATAGCAACATTTTAAACAGTGACGTTTTAGACGATAAGTTTTTCAACCGTTGTTTTTATAATTGTTACTTTAGAATAATTATCGCTTATTAGAGTTATTATTGTCCATGCTACTATCTCACCGTGCCCGTTTACTTGAGCTTTGGCGTATCGCAGCAAGCTACCGTATTGATACCCACTTCTCTATCGAAGACGCGCCGCAGTTGCAGCCGCTGCTACGTCTGATTCGCCTGCATCCTGCCGCATGGGGTAAGACCCATCAGCCCAATGCTATCAAGTACGCGCTCGAAGACATGGGCACCCTGTTCTTAAAGCTCGGTCAGCTCCTATCTACGCGCCGCGACTTAGTACCACCTAACATCATTGAACAGTTGGTACAATTGCAAGATCAGGTCAAACCGTTCGATCCTGATGTTGCCATCGCACAAATACAAGATCCCAAACATGGCCTTGGTCAACCTATTGCTACTTTATTTGCGCGCTTTGATGTCAAGCCCTTAGCCGCCGCCTCTATCGCACAAGTCCATACTGCAGCACTGCGTGATGGCCGCGAAGTGGTGATAAAGGTCGTACGTCCCGATATTCGCAGCACTATCATTGCTGACTTTGAGCTGCTGCGTGAGCTTGCTCAGTGGGTATCTGCTCGTATTGAAGCGGCGCGCGCAGTGCACATTATTGATATTGTCGAGGACTATCGACAAGTCATGCTCAACGAGCTAGATTTGTTGTTAGAAGCTGACAATACTACCAAAATGCGCAACAATTTTTTAGACTCAGCTTTGATGTACGTGCCGGAAGTCTATGATGCCGCCAAAAACGTGATGGTTATGGAGCGTATTCAAGGCGTGCCCATCTCGCAGGTACATATCTTTGATGAGCTAGGTTATGACCGTGCGATACTAGCAGAAAAAGGCTTAACGATATTTTTTACCCAAGTGTTTCGTGATAACTTTTTTCACGCCGATATGCACCCAGGTAATGTGTTTGTAGAAACGCCGCCAGTAAAGACTTCAGCTAGCAATACACTTCCTACAGGTCTAGGTTATGAGCCGCGCTATATTGGCCTTGACTGCGCGATCATGGGTACGCTGTCAAAGGACGACCAGCTGATCGTAGCGCGCATGCTGCTATCGGTGATGAACAATAACTTTGCCGCTTTAGTAGATATTGTCAGTCGCGCCGGCTGGATACCGCCAAATACTGACAAGCATGCTTTAATGCGCGATATGAGCCGAACCGTCGGCCCTATGCTGCAAAAGTCTATCAACGATATTGATTTTGCAGGGGTGCTGATGCAGATATTAGACATCGCCCGTCGCCATCATATGAGTATTCCGCCGCAGTTGATGCTACTGCTCAAAACCTTAGTTCATGTTGAAGGTCTTGGCCGCGATTTATATCCAGATTTAGACATTTGGTCGTTAGCTAAGCCTATTTTGAGTAGCTGGATTAAAGAGCAGCTCGATCCTGTGCGTAATTTGCAGCAACTGCGTACCCAGCTACCGGAGATTTTGTTATCCAGCACCAACATTCCTAAACTGCTTGATCAAGGCCTGCAAAGCCTTGCCTCCCAAGGCTCAAGGCAAGACAGTCAGCTGCGCGAGATTCAGCAAATTCGCGCTGATATGCTCAACGACCGGCGTCGTGACTGGTTAGCACTAGCCGGATTTGGTGTTTCTATTGCCATTGCTACCCAAGTGGGCTGGTTTGCGCCAATTTTTTATATTCTTGCTGTACTGGCAGTTATTTGGCGCATTTTAGCTTAATGTGTTAGGTTTAATTACGCTAAAATGAAAGTTATTAAACCTATTTAAAAGCTATAAAGGGAACTACTTATGTTAATTTCCGAAGTTAGTCCTACTCCTACGCAAACAAATTACAGTGCTGCTATTGATGCGTTGCAGGCTCAATTTGGCGAGCAGCTGAGCATCAATCAAACGGTACGTGAGCAGCATGGGCACACCATGACTTGGCTTGCCAATCAGCCGCCCGACGCGGTATTGACGGTTAACGATAAAAATGACGTAGCTACTGCCATCTCGATTTGTAGTGAGTATCAAATGCCAGTAATTGCTTTTGGTATTGGCTCATCACTGGAGGGCCAGTTAAACGCGCCATTCGGCGGGCTTTGTATCGATATGCATGCGATGGATGCTATTTTGCAAGTTAACAATGAAGACCTCACGGTAACTGTACAACCAGGAGTTACCCGTGAGCAGCTCAATCATTATTTGCGTGATACCGGACTGTTTTTTCCGATAGATCCAGGTGCCAATGCCAGTATCGGCGGTATGGTTGCCACTCGCGCTTCAGGAACCAACGCGGTACGTTATGGCACTATGAAGGATGTAGTGCTGGCGCTTGAAGTCGTTACTGCCAGTGGCGATATTGTACGCACCGGTACGCGCGCTAAAAAGTCAGCAGCTGGTTATGATTTAACCCGTTTGATAATAGGCTCTGAGGGTACACTCGGCATCGTTACTGAAGTGACGCTAAAACTATTTGGACTGAGTGAGAGTATAGGTAGCGGCATCTGCCATTTTCCAACGATTGAAGACGCTTGCCAAGCGGTGATGATGACCATTCAAATGTGTCTGCCCATTGCTCGTATTGAGCTGCTTGACGCGCTACAAGTCAAAGCTTGCAACCAATACGACAATCTCGATCTACAAGAAACGCCAACGCTATTTGTAGAGTTTCATGGCACCGAGGCCAGCGTACGTGAACAAGCACAAACCTTTAGCGATATTATCGAAGAGTTTGGCGGCACTGACTTTGTTTGGGATACCAACGAGGCTGAGCGTAAACGCCTTTGGCAAGCGCGGCATAACGCTTATTATGCCAGCTCGGCACTAAGACCTGAGGCCAGTGCATTATCTACTGATGCTTGCGTCCCTATCTCACGTCTTGCCGAATGCGTCAGTGCCACTGCTAAAGATATAGAAGAAGCAGGAATGATCGGTCCTATCGTCGGTCATGTCGGCGATGGCAATTTTCACGTATTATTGTTGGTAGATACCAATGATCCAGCAGAGGTGGCCGCAGCGGATGGTATAGTTGGCCGTTTGGCTATACGCGCAATTGAAATGGATGGCACTTGTACCGGTGAGCACGGTATCGGTCAAGGCAAGCAAAAATACATGGATCAAGAACATGGTAATGCAGTGATGCTTATGCAAGCTATCAAATCTGCTTTGGATCCGAAGAATATTTTAAACCCCGGCAAGATATGGCCGCAGCCACTAGTAGTATAGTTAACACAATTCGAGACCGGTACAGTGCGACTGCTATTAGCAATAAAAATCGCCTAGTTATAACTAAGCGATTTTTATTGTTAAATTATTGTATCTGATCGATAGCCATTTGCGTTAGTACCCGTCCACGCGCGGTACGCAGCACGTAACCTTGTTGAATTAAATACGGCTCGATCACATCTTCAAGCGTACCACGATCCTCCGCCATCGCCGCTGCTATAGCTTCAACGCCTGCAGGACCACCATCGAAGCGTTCATGCAAAATCTCAATATAGCGCCGATCTAAATGATCCAAACCGCGCCGATCGACAGCCAGCATATCAAGCGCACTAGCGGCGATAACGCCATTAATCCCACCATCGCCCTTTACCTGTGCATAATCACGCACACGGCGCAGCAAACGATTGGCAATCCTTGGGGTACCGCGAGCACGGCGAGCAATCTCAACCGCGCCATCCTCAGTCATCGGTACCTGCATCAAACGCGCTGCACGGCTGACGATAGTGGTCAGATCTTTAATATTATAAAACTCCAAACGCTGGACAATACCAAAGCGATCACGTAGCGGTGAGGTCAAAAGACCTGCCCGCGTGGTCGCAGCAACCAAAGTAAAGGGCGGCAAATCAAGCTTGATAGAGCGCGCAGCTGGCCCCTCACCGATCATAATATCAAGCTGAAAATCCTCCATTGCCGGATACAGTATCTCTTCGATCACTGGACTTAACCGATGAATCTCATCAATAAAGAGTACATCTCCTGCCTCCAAGTTGGTCAGCATTGCCGCTAAGTCGCCTGCGCGCTCAAGCACAGGTCCTGAGGTTGAACGCAGATTGCCGCCCATCTCACGCGCGATAATATTGGCAAGCGTCGTTTTACCTAAGCCTGGTGGCCCAAAAATCAGCGTATGATCTAGCGCCTCATTACGTCCACGAGCGGCACTGATAAAGACCTCCATCTGCTCACGTACCACTGGCTGACCAATGTACTCAGCCAGTAGTGCGGGACGAATGTTGGCGTCAGGCGCGTCACCAGCACCTGCTAATGGATTGATTAAGCGGTCTTGCGTCATAGTTTTTGTCATTGTATAAAAGGAGCGAAGAGATTGAATAAGAATAGAAATAGCATAACCAACCTTAATAGATAAGTCATGCAAAAACGTTTTAAATAATGCTTGTTATAAAAATAAGCGACAACTGGTGTCGCTCATGCCGTTAGAACATTGCTCTTAACTAAAGCTTAAAAGCCTGATAACTGTTGTAGCGTCGCTTTTAGTAAACCTTGGGTGTCTGCAAAAGTATCACCATTACTTTTCGCCGCCTTAATCGCTTGCTGTGCTTCTTTTTCTTTATAACCCAAGCTTATAAGTGCGCCTTCCACTTCAGCAATAATACTACCTTCAGCTGAGATGGCAATAGGCTGCATGCTCAGCTCAAGGGCGCTACTATCAACTTCTATATTTTTGAGCTTATCTTTTAGCTCAATCAATAAGCGCTGAGCGGTCTTTTTACCAATCCCTGGTATTCGAGTCAACGCCGCCTCAGAATCTTGCTCAACATGCATTTTAAGCTCAGCCCCAGACATAGCTGATAACATAGCTAGCGCCATTTTAGCTCCTACTCCGTTGATTTTGATCAGTTGCCGGAACACATCACGCTCCTTGCGATCTATAAAGCCAAAGAGCAGCTGCGCATCTTCGCGTACATGAAAGTGTGTCCAAATACTCGCTTGTTGACCCACCTGTAGCTGACAAAATGACGGTAGCGGCAGTTCAATATCGTAGCCTACGCCAGATGTTGTCATAATGCAGGCTGTTGGTGCCATTAAATACTGCACTTGCCCGGTAATTAGTCCTATCATGATCCGTCACCTATAATACGGGAGGTAAGTAGTTATACTTACTGATAAAAAGCAGTCATCTTTTCAAGACTCATCGGACGGATCTTGCTAGCTTGTCCTGCTGATCCAAACGCTTCAAAGCGATTACTACAAATATCTGACATCGCTATCATCGAGGCTTTAAAATATTTACGCGGATCAAACTCGCTAGGATGGTTTGCTAAATACTGACGGATCGCACCCGTTGAAGCCAGACGCAAATCTGTATCAATATTGACCTTACGTACGCCGTGCTTGATCGCGATAACGATTTGCTCCACAGGTACGCCGTAAGTCTCACCGATATCACCACCATACTCGTTGATCACTTGGAGCCACTCTTGCGGCACAGAAGATGAACCGTGCATCACCAGATGCGTATTGGGAATACGTGCATGGATCTCTTTGACTCTCTCAATAGACAAGATGTCTCCTGTCGGTGGACGGGTAAACTTATAAGCGCCATGACTAGTACCAATAGCTATTGCTAAAGCATCAACATTGGTATCTTTTACAAACTGCTCAGCCTCATCAGCGCTGGTTAATAGCTGCTCATGACCAAGTACCCCTTCAGCTCCAGAGCCGTCCTCCTCGCCTGCCATTCCCGTCTCAAGGCTACCCAAACAGCCAATCTCACCCTCGACAGATACTCCGCAAGCATGAGCCATCTTCACCACTTCGCGCGTGACGCGTGCATTGTAATCATAGTCCATAGGTGTCTTACCATCTTCTCCCAAAGAGCCATCCATCATCACCGATGAAAACCCTAGCTGGATCGAGCGTTGACAGATGGCAGGGGACATACCATGATCTTGATGCACAACTACTGGAATATGCGGCCACTCTTCAATAGCTGCGCTAATGAGATGACGCAAAAAACTAGATCCTGCATAGCTGCGCGCGCCAGCGCTAGCTTGTACGATCACAGGTGCATTGCAAGCATCGGCTGACATCATTATCGCACGCATTTGCTCAAGGTTATTAACATTAAAGGCAGGAACACCGTAGCTATGCTCAGCGGCGTGATCTAAAAGTTGACGCAAAGATATTAAAGCCATAAAACTCTCTGTTTCGATTTTAAAATAAGTTTTGTAATGATGTTTGAGGATTACAAAATCGATAGGAAAGAGTTTAAAGATTAAACCGTTACCTATTCATCGTATTTTGCTAGTCATCATTACGCGCTGATTATAGCAAGATTCGCTACTGCTTCGTAGCCGTTGTACGACTATTTGTGACTGTCTACAAACTTATCTACATCTTTAATCTTCAGCGTCATATCCGTTATCTAAACGCAAAAAAGCCTCTAAATATGAACTGCCCCCCATAAGTTGGACACAATTTATGGGGGTTATTTTATGCGTTACGATCTAGACTTTAAGATCAAAGTCATAGCATACTACAAGCAAGGACATAGCGGACATGCTACCAGTGAGAAGTTTTCTGTAAATCCGCGGTTTGTCAGCAAATGGGTCGAGCAATATCAACATGGTGGCATAGACGCTATCAAGCCTAAGGTCGATAGGACTAAATACAGTAGCGACTTTAAGTATAAAGTGCTCGCTGTGATGTTATCAGAAGGACTAAGTCAGTCTGAAACTGCCCTTAGGTTTACTATCAGCTCACCTGCGCTTATTAGCCACTGGCACAACGCTTATCGACACTACGGTATGTCTGGACTCACCTCTAAATATAAAGGTAGTAATCCTATGACCTCTCCTATCACAGACAAACCTGATGAGGACAAGACCCTAGCAGAGCTCAAACGTGAGAACGAGTATCTACGAGCGGAGAATGCGTATTTAAAAAAGCTCGATGCCTTGCTCAGAGCGGAGGAACAAGCAGACAAAAAGCAAGGCTCATCGAAGGACTAAGACAACAGCACGTGTTATCTGACTTACTCACCATAGCAAAGCTTGCAAGGAGTAGTTTCTACTATCATAGAGCGAGTCTTTGGGATAAAGACAAATACGCTCCCTTGAAACAGCGCATCCGTGATATCTACCACCAGCATAAAGGTCGATATGGTTATCGTCGAATCACTCAGACACTTAAGAATGAAGGACTAAAGGTCAACCATAAGCGGGTTGCAAGGCTTATGGGACAGCTTAAGCTGACTGCCAGAATCAGACGACAAAGGTATCGATCCTACAAAGGACAGTGCGGCGTTATAGCTAAGAACAGGGTCAAGCGTAAGTTCAGAGCAGGTGCGCCTAATCGCAGATGGTTTACTGACATTACTGAATTTAAGGTTGGTAGTGATAAGTTGTATCTATCACCCATACTCGATGGCTACAACAATGAGATCATCAGCTACGAGCTTTCAAGACGACCCGTCTATAACTTAGTCAAACAGATGCTTGAGCGTGCCGTTAAAAACATACCTGCAAAGCGCAAAGAGGAGCTCACCCTGCATTCAGATCAAGGCTGGCACTATCAAATGAAACCGTTTGCAAGTACGCTTAGAGCGAATCATATTAACCAAAGTATGAGCCGTAAGGGTAATTGCTTAGACAATGCATTGATGGAAGGGTTCTTTGGTACGCTCAAATGTGAGACGATTTATATTGAGAAACCGAATACCATTGAGGATTTAGAGCAACAGATTCATGAGTATATCCACTACTATAATCATGAGAGAATTCAACTTAAACTAAAAGGACTGAGTCCTGTAAAGTACAGAACTCAGTCCTTGATGTAAACTTAAACTGTCCAAGTTTAGGGGGTCAGTTCAGCAATTACCAAAGCTTTTTAAGTAAATTATATATCTTTAAGCAACAGTTACTTCAAAACTATTCTTTAGAACTATGCTTTTAACCAACAGGCCTTTGTCAGACCAGCCACTAATACTGCCTAGTACTGTTGATCGGCGTCAACAGCTACCTCATTTGCGCCTTCAGCGACATTATCTGCGCCATCAGCAACGGCATCAGCACCGTCAGCAACTACTGAAGCAGAGCCTTCAACTACTTCACTTGTACCATCAGCGACAGCTTCACCAGCATTTTCAGCTCCGTCAGCAATGGCCTGACCTGTTTCTTGAGCTGCAGCTTCAGCTTCTGCAGTAGCAGCTTCTGTGTTAGCTGCAATGTCATCACCAGCAGATTCAACAGTAGCTTCAGCTTGCTCTTCAGTTTGTTGGCTACACGCAGTGACTGCAAAAGTACCAGCAAGAACACTAGCAATTAACAAATGACGCTTTAACATAATAAACCTCTTATCAATAGTGCATGTCAAAATACATGGTAACGCTATTTTATAGAGAGCAGATAAGACATGCAATAACAATTTTAGTACATTAACAAATAACAATTGTCTAATTATAATATTTAACTCATTAAGATTGTAGCGCGGCGACCGCAGGTAGTGTCTTACCTTCTACAAACTCCAAAAATGCACCGCCTCCTGTCGACATATAACTTACGCCATCTGCCACTTCATACTTATTAATCGCAGCTAAAGTATCACCGCCGCCAGCGATTGAAAAACCTTTACTATCTTGGACCGCCTTTGCTAGAATTTCAGTACCCGCACCAAAGGCATCCACTTCAAATACACCCACTGGGCCATTCCATAGTATGGTTTTTGCATTCATAACTGCTTCAGCTAACTGCTTGGCACTTTGCGGAGCAATATCCAATATCATATCAGTGTCAGCGATATTATCTACAGCTTTAACGGTAGCAGTCGCCTTTTGCAATGAACCCCCAAAATCAGCAAAATCAATGTCGTTTTTATCTGCAACGACAACATACTGGGGCAATAAAATATCCGTTTTACTCATAATATCGCGCGCGGTATCAACCAAGTCTGCTTCATATAGTGAAGCGCCAACACTATGGCCTTGAGCCGCTAAGAATGTATTAGCAATGCCGCCGCCCACGATAATTTGGCTACAAAGCTCTGCCAAACTATGAAGTACTTCAAGCTTAGTCGATACTTTTGAGCCGCCAACGATAGCAAGCATAGGCTGATCTGGCGTTTCAAGCGCCTGACTCAACGCATCAAGCTCGGCTGCCAATAAAGGCCCTGCACACACAGTTTTATCAGCCTGACGCATGGCTTGAGTCACCCCTTCGGTTGAAGCCTGCGCACGGTGCGCTGTACCAAAGGCATCCATAACAAACACATCACAAAGATCAGCGTAAGCCTTTGCTAGTGAGTCATCATTTTTCTTCTCGCCTTTATTAAAACGTACGTTTTCTAGTAAAACCACCTCACCAGCTTTAATATCTACTCCTGCGCTAAGATAATTATCATTGAGAGTTACAGGCTGCTTTATTGATCCGGCTAACTTGTCCGTTAGATAATCGGCCACTGGTGCTAGTGAATATATCGCCTCAAAATTACCTTCTGTTGGACGTCCCAAATGAGAACAAATAATGACAGCCGCTCCTTTACTCAGTGCCATCTTAATAGTCGGTAAACTGGCTTGTAAGCGCACATCACTGGTTACTTTACCCTCTTTGATTGGTACATTTAAATCTTCACGAATCAACACCACCTTATCAGTTAAATCCAGCTCGCTCATGCGCAAAAAGTTCATGACTACTCCTATAATGAAATTATTTTGTTTGTTTGTTTTGGGTATCTCTTAATTATAGTAACAACTATTTTAAAACCTATATCATCCTATAAACTTATACACTCAGTTGAAAACAAAACTGGTATATATATCTAAATATGCTACTGGTATAAATTTTCCTCGCTGTCTGTTTACATGAATTTCTTTCGATGCTGCACAACCCATGTTCTAAAAGAAAGCATCGCAGCAAGACTATTTTCTTTTCAAAGTACGTCCATTATATTCGCTATAGTTTATACAATAGCCATCATCTATTCTAGCGTGTATTCAGTAGCACCAGTAACATTTCGTGGTGGTACTTAATGATTATTCCTTTTACTATAAAGCGCTAGCTACTTTTGTAATAAGCAAAGTAGTAAATCATCACCCCTATTAGGAGATTATAATGAGCGTTGATTTTGACATCGCTAAAAAAGAGCTATTAAAATTAAAAGAAGAATATGAGACTCGTATTGATAAAATTGAAGATCATATCCAAAATCCACAGGACTCACTCAATGAGCATTGGGAAGATCAAGCTATCTCCTATCGTCAAAACGACATGCGTAAGAGCCTAATGGGAGAAGCTCGTCAAAACCTTATCTATGTCGAAAATGCCCTTAGTCGTATTGAAAATGGCACTTATGGAGAATGTGAAGTTTGTGGCCGTGATATAGAAGAGAAGCGCTTAGAGGCAGTGCCTTATGCTACATTATGCATGGAGCACGCTGAATAATTTTCTATACTTACGATTTTTCACCCTCAAGAAACACTGAAAAAGGCTGTTATATATATAACAGCCTTTTTTTAGTTAAAAATACTCAATACTTCATAAACAGCGACACCTTACACTGTACGACGCGTAGCAAGACTACTTAGGATGTTTTTGGCGTCGCCCCAGCGCGTAGCTGAGCTATTGGCGCCCAAAATGACGATAATAGCCGGACGATTATTGACACGGGTTTCCATGACTACGCAGCGGCCAGCTTCATTGATAAAGCCAGTTTTTGAGATACCGATGGGGTAATCGCCTGAGCGTACAAGGCTACTGGTATTGTTGGCCTTATAGGTGCGATTGCCGCTTGAATAGTTGGCGACAAAAAAATCATAACTTTTGGTCGTTGAAAAACGGCGAATAACATCGTAGTTGCCCGCTGCACGTACCATCTTTACCAAATCATTTGAAGAAGC
Source organism: Psychrobacter sp. M4 (assembly GCF_055699795.1). NCBI lineage: Bacteria > Pseudomonadati > Pseudomonadota > Gammaproteobacteria > Moraxellales > Moraxellaceae > Psychrobacter > Psychrobacter sp. M4. The sequence goes on from NZ_CM146740.1 coordinate 2,583,914, forward strand.
AACATTACGCTTATCAAGGCCAGTGGGATCACCGAAGTAAGCTGTCGTCATGCCAAGCTCTTGTGCCTTTTGATTCATAGCGCGCATAAAGGCATCATAGCCGCCTGGATAATTACGCGCTAAGCTTTTCGCAGCAGGGTTTTCTGATTTCATCAAAGACATTAATAATAGCTCAGCACGGTTCATACGATCGCCTGACTTTAACCGTGAGCTGGCACGCTTAGGACCGATAAAATCCTCCGGCTCAAGGGTAATCTCTTCGCGCATATCAAGGCCACTATCTAATACCACCATAGCGGTCATCACTTTAGTGATACTAGCCATGGGACGTGCCACATCAGCATTTTTCTCGTAGATAGACTCGCCTGTTTCCGCGTCTATTACTGCTACGCTACGCGAGTCCGTACTAATTGGCAACATGTCACTACTACCAAAGCTACCCCGATAAGTAGTGTTATAGCTACTATTACTGGGGCTGGCATAACTATTGACATTAGCATTAGTAATATTAGTAGAGCCATAGCCATTGTCGACTTTTTTGATGGTCGAACCGTTTGATTGTTTGGCATTAGAGCTATACATAATGTTGCGAGCTTCTGACAAACTATCGACACCGCCCCAACTGATACGTGCACTAGATTCTGGACTACTATTGGTAGCTGGACTACCATTAATAGTAAGCGCAGCTTGGGCTGCACTACCTAAGCTTAATGAGATAATAGCAGCGACTAATTGCTGATTAGTTAGTGGCAAGTGTTTCATTGTATTCCCTACTGTTGGTGGCGCCTCAGCTCAAGTGGCTATAAGCACTTAATAGACGTTACGTAATAATTTTAATGACTGATGATGATCGATAATAGATTTAACGGCTCTTTTCGAAGCATTTATTATTTTTTACTATGTTTATATACACTTACATAGATTTTTTGTACTTTTAGTGTATCATGATTTGTTTTCAAATTTAATTAATGAGAGTAATTTTATAATTTTTTTCATGTATTTGTCAGAAATAACCCGCTATGTTTAATTTTTAGTAAAGTCTACTAACATGAGAGTAATATTTGATGTTATCTTTCAATGCAAGATCTTTACTATAAAACAAACTTGTCATTAATAGCAACATCGTTATACCATAAAATATTAATATTAGACCATAAAAGACTAACAAATGTTATATAAATTATTGAAGCGATAATTGTTTTTAAGTCATATTTAAGCATTGCTAACAGTTATCAATATATTAAATGATTAAGAGTACAACCATGATTCGAGTGTTAGTAGTAGATGATCACGACTTAGTAAGAATGGGCATTAGTCGTATGCTATCTGATAGTCCAGATATTGAAGTAGTCGGTGAAGCTGATAGTGGTGACATGGCCTTGAAACTAGCTAGAAAACTAAGTCCTGATGTGGTGCTCCTAGATGTAAACATGCCTAATATTGGCGGTGTTGAGGCAGCCAAACGTTTGGTGCAATTAAATATGGGAATCAAAATATTAGCTGTAAGCAGCATGTCAGCTCAGCCTTACCCCTCAATGCTTCTCAAAGCAGGCGTTAACGGTTATATTACTAAGGGAACACCGCTCGATGAGATGATACGCGGTATCAAAAAGATCTATCAAGGTGGCCGTTATTTTAGTCATGATGTCGCAGAACAACTAGCAGAGGTTTTGTTATCAGATAATGCTGCCTCACCTTTTGATTTACTAAGTGATCGCGAAAAACAAGTCGCTATGATGGTAGTTAATTGTCAAAGCCCGCAGCAAATCGCTGATCAGTTATTTGTAAGCGTAAAGACAATAAATACTTATCGCTATCGTATTTACGAAAAAGTAGGGGTTGATAGCGATGTTAAATTAACTCATCTAGCCATTCGCCATGGTTTAATCCAACCTTAAACTTAGAGTCGTTCTCAGTACTATCCTTAATCTTCAACTTTATCTTTTGGCCCTGTTATGACCCCTGTTTCTAATACTATGACTACTATTGTTGGGTCATTGCATCAAGCAGATACTTTACCAGCTTCACAGCTGCGTAGACTTGGTGTTATCTACAATAGCTACCGCTTGATCATAAGTGTGTTTTTATTGTTAATGGTTTATGCGGCCGTTAAAACAGATGAAAGTTTACTTTTACCTAGCTTACTGCAACAAACCGCCCTTATCTTTTATCTGATTCTCAGTTTAATTTTATTTGGTTTATTTTTAGTAGCTTTGAGACGACCTAGACGACAACTGGCTTTTGGTTTAGGTATTGATGTCATTATTTTGAGCCTGCTATTGTATACCAGCGGTGCACCGGATCTACAATTAACCATGCTGTATATGGTAGTGGTGGCGGCAAGCTTTATGCTATTGCCAAGCTCACAGGCACTGATAATTACCTTACTTGCAATTATTTTTGTTATTTATCAGCAGTTTTTTTATGCTATCGCCAATAGTATGAGTCTTACAAATCTAGGTGATGCGCTACTGATGTCCGCAAGCTTTTTGGCCGTTGGTTTTTTGAGCTGGTCCATCTCCCAGCGTTTAGTTTATGTTGAGAAGTTTGCCGCTCGGCAGGCAGAAGAGGTAGAGCGTCTTAATACTATCAATCAAGAAGTAATTAGTCAGATGCTAAATGGAGTTATGGTTATTGATCGGCAACGTATCGTTTTAGCCAATCACGCAGCTTACCAGCTGTTAGGTATTCCTGATCTAGAAGCATCCGCTACTGACAGTCAAGAAAAACTATCTAGCTTTATACCGCAGTATCAAAACCTTGTCGGTAAAGATTATCCACTTATTTATTTTCAGCAGCAACTGGCTGAGCAGCACAGTCAACTTCTAGCCGACTGCCTATCAGCTGCTACTGGCCGAACGAGCGATTTTGTTTACGAGCTTCCCGCCGCTGCTAATGCTTCTGTAGTTAATAGATTAAGGGTACAGGTTACGCCTTTAAAAGACCATAGCCAGCTGATATTACTTGAAGACTTACGACGTGAGCAAGCCAACGTCCAGCAGTTAAAGCTTGCTTCCTTAGGACAACTAACGGCAAGCATTGCTCATGAGATTCGTAATCCGTTGGCTGCTATTTCACAGGCGAGCCAACTACTAATAGAAGACGTAGTCGATGATACTCAAGCTACTGATGATCCAGGTTCAACAAACACTAATGTCACTTCAACACAGCAACAAACTGCAGTTGACATGACGGGCAACCATGAGCTTTACAAAATAATATTTGCCCAAACCAAGCGCGTCAACCGTATCATTGAAGATATATTGAAACTATCACGTCAACAAAAGCCAAATCAACAAACGATAGAACTATCTACTTGGATGCCTGAGTTTTTACACAACTATTATAGCGAACACAATGTTGTTTTGCGTAGTGACTCTGAACCTGCAGTAAAATTTGATACTCATCATTTAGAGCAAATTCTTATCAATCTGATTAATAATGCCCTACGTTACAGCAGTCATACGCAGACGCACTCTTATGCTGAGGTAGAAATATATTGCGTGCAGAACGATGTTATAATTGATGTTTTAGATAATGGCGTTGGTGTTGGTGCTGATGATATACAGCACTTATTCAATCCATTTTTTACAACAGATAAAGCTGGTACTGGGCTTGGACTTTATTTATCGCAAGCCTTTAGTGAAGTCAATCATGCTCGGCTACTTTATGTTCCTGAACATGAAAAGACTTGCTTTCGACTCATTATACCTGTGGTATCTATTGAGACAGATGTAGAAAATGAGTAAGTGTATACTAACAAAATTACAATGACAGTTAATCGAAGCAACATTAATTAAAGTCAGTAAATCGAACAATTACCCCATCTCAACAAACCAACTGCGTAGCCTAAAGTTCACTATCAATAACAGTAGTTTGTTTGGATATGTTTTAGCAATTAGTAATCATTTGAATACCTATGAGGTTATGTATGACAGCAACTGCGTTAATCGTTGATGACGAAGTAGATCTATGCCGACTGATGCAAATCACACTAACAAAGATGGGTATAAAAAGTGATGTCGCTTATAGTTTGTCAGAAGCCCAGTCTTGCTGGGACAATAACGATTACGACTTTTGCTTAACCGATTTACAACTGCCAGACGGCTCAGGACTAGATTTAGTCAAAAAAATCAGCGCCAGCTCAAACGTACCTGTTGCCGTTATTACCGCTCACGGCAGTATGGATCTAGCTATTGAAGCGCTTAAACTGGGTGCTTTTGATTTTGTTAATAAACCTCTTGAATTACCACGTTTGCGTCAATTGGTTGAAAATGCTCTTAAAGTGGTGAGCCAAGATGAAAGCATTGAAAAGCCTAATCAACCTACGCCTGAGCAGCAACTATTAGACATTCGCCTTATAGGTGCTTCTGCGGTTATGCAAAAGCTAAAGGCCACTATTATTAAATTGGCACGCTCTCAAGCACCTGTGTTTTTGTCTGGGGCCTCTGGTACCGGTAAGGAAGTGGTTGCCAAACTTATTCATGATCTAAGTCCGCGTCGCGATGGTAGCTTTGTGCCGGTGAACTGCGGTGCAATTCCCTCAGAGCTTATGGAGTCAGAGTTTTTTGGTCACAAAAAAGGCAGCTTTACAGGCGCCGTTGCGGATAAGCAAGGACTGTTTCAACAAGCCAGCGGCGGTACATTGTTTTTAGATGAAGTTGCAGATTTACCGTTAGTGATGCAGGTAAAGCTACTGCGCGCTATTCAAGAAAAAACAGTACGCGCCATTGGTGATACCAAAGAGATACCTGTCGACATTCGCATCTTATCGGCTACCCATAAAGATTTAAATCAGTTGGTACACAGTGGCGATTTTCGACAAGATTTATACTATCGTATTAACGTTATTGAGCTTAAGCTGCCGACACTCAATGAGCGCGGCGATGATATACCTGTACTTGCTAAACACTTTTTGGCGTCGATCTCTGCTGAATGGCAGCTTGATGAACCTATACAATTAACAGAAGAAGCAGGCCTACGTCTACAAAATCACCATTTTGCTGGTAATGTTCGTGAGCTGCGCAATATACTTGAGCGTGCAATTACCTTAGCAGAAACCTCAATCATTGATAGTGATCATTTAGGCTTACCTACACTCACTCACGATCACAAGAATAATACTACTGCTGATGTTGAATCAGCTGACGTATCAGCTCCGCTTACAGCAGATAACTTAAACCAAAACCCTAAAGCGCTTAATGGGCAGATTACTAATAATTTGCATCCTTATCGTACTCATAGTCAAAGATACTCTTCTGCTATTCGAACGTCGACACCTGAGTCCAACTCTATCAGTACCTCTTCTGTTTACAATCAAGATCGCCGTAGACCTGAGCTACTCGCTGACGAGTTAACCAGTCAACCCTCACTCGTCAGTATATCTGATGCTGACTTACCACAAAGAGGACTTGAAGCTTACTTACAAGAACAAGAAAAGAGTCTAATTATCAAAGCACTTAAACAGACCGATTGGAACAAGACCCAAGCTGCTGAATTGTTAGGAACTACTTTTCGCTCGCTACGCTACCGTATGAAAAAGCTTGATATCGACGAAGAACAAAACGAGGATTTAAAGTAAATAGAACCTAAAGGCTATTCTTAGCCTCAGTAGCTAGCGGTTTTGCGATGATTCATTTTCTAATTACCTATTTTTTAATTACTTATTTGTCAGCAGCTTCATTTTTTACAAAACGAAGCCCTGAGGTACCTACTTGCTGACGCAGCACAGCAAGCGCTTGTTCCTCCCATGTGTTTTCATTACCAGATAGCGTAATATCAGGCTGTACTCCTATTTTATCTATCTTTTTTCCTGCTGCTGTTAAGTAATGCGCTACTGTCAATTTGACCGCCTGCTCATTATCAAGCGGTATAACCGACTGCACAGAACCTTTACCATAGCTTACCTCGCCTACAATAGTGGCACGTTTTTGCTCTTGTAAGCTGCTGGCTAGTACCTCAGCTGCCGAGGCAGAATAGCGGTTTTGTAAAATGACCACTGGTAAAGATTTCAACATGGCCGCGTCTTTGGTCGATAAAACACGGGGATCGCCTTGACGACCTTTAACTTGTACTACGTCTACATCATTCATAAATAAGCTGGCGACTTTTACTGCTGATGCCAGTACGCCACCAGGATTGTCGCGTAGATCAAGCAGTACCCCTTTCACAGAACCATCTAATTTGGTTAGACTTTGTAAAATTTGCTCACGACTATTGTTTTGAAAGGCTGGTAGTTTGATAATAGCAATACCATCAATCAGCTTTGTTTCAATAGTTTGAGGGTGACTATTATTGCGCTGCAAAGTTATCGTGCTTTTACGCCGACCTGCTTTTGAGACGATGATATTTACCTGTGTGCCAGCAATACCTGTTAATAGCTGCTCAATATCATTAGACTGTTTATCTTGATCAAGTTTGAAATCGTCAATTTGATGTAAATAATCTCCTACCGTAATACCTTTTTTGTCTGCAGGTGAGTCGCTGATGACATCAACAACTACCCAATAGCCTACTTTGGGTTGATACTCAGCCCTTAAACCAATATCACCTACATCACCTTGAGTAAAGGCACGAAGGTTTTCATAAGCCTCAACATCTAAGAATTCAGCATGACTATCAAGTTTGGTCAGCATACCACTCATGGCATCGTTAAATAATGCTTCATCATTGACAGGATCAATATACTCACGGCGCACTAAGTCTATTACCGCAACAAACGTCTTTAAAGTTTCTGGCGAAATAGCATTTAACGACACATGAGCCACCTCTTCTGGCGTCTCATCAATTTCATAGTCTGACGCTGTCTCTATAGGATTGACACCTTGTGTCTCATCATCCATCCAGCTATCCGTCTCGTCAACTGCATCTGACGTATTTATATCAGATAAATCATCAGCGCCATTGTTTAATGGAACTTCATCAACTCTTAGACTAATGAGTTGCAAGCTTGCCGTTGGGCTACGACTCGTATTATCAGAACCCATTAAATTACTAGCTGCTGGAGCCGTTTGGGCATATAGACTAACACTACTTAAAGCGATTACCATTATGCAACCAGTTTTCCGCATAAGATTAGCAGCGAATTCATGGAAAACGCCGTTAATCAATACTTGCTTACTAGGTTTGGTGACTTTCATTGCTCGTTTACAGGTTAAGAGAAACATAACAGAGCTCACATAAAACTGGATCGTCCAGACAACAAAGAGTTAACTGACTCACATTGTAGCCAGTTAATTAACAATCATGCAGACATAAATAGTTGGTTCTGTCTTTTTATAGATCAATCTTTACTCTATTTAGAATATATCAATAACCAAGTAAAAACGATCAAGTAGAAACCAGTAAATTCTCACCCGTCATCTCATCAGGTGGCGTTATGTCCATCAAGTTTAAAATAGTTGGAGCAATATCACTAAGCTTACCACCACTACGTACCCGCACTTTTTTCTCACCAACATAGATGAGAGGCACATGCTCTGTAGTATGCTGCGTATGAACCTGTCCGCTTTCATAATCATGCATTTGTTCGACGTTACCATGATCGGCGGTAATAAGCATATTGCCACCTGCGGCACGTACGGCTGACTCAATACGGCCAATGCAGTCATCGAGCGCCTCTACTGCTTGTACCGCAGCATCAAAGTTACCCGTGTGTCCAACCATATCACCGTTAGCATAATTAACTATTAGTACATCATATTTACCCGACTCTATCGCAGCTACCAACTCATCTGTGACCTCAGGAGCACTCATCTCAGGCTGTAAATCATAGGTCGCTACGTCAGGCGATGGTACTAAAATGCGCGCTTCACCTTCATACTCTTCTTCGCGGCCACCACTAAAGAAAAAAGTAACGTGCGCGTACTTTTCAGTTTCAGCAATACGCAGTTGAGTTTTACCCTGATCCTGTAAGTACTCCCCAAGCGTGTTGCTCAAAGAGGTTGGATAATAAGCAATACTGGTATTAGCATTATCGGCCAATATGTCTGAGTACTTAGTCAGCATGACAAAGGCGGCAAGTTTGGGACGTTTATGACGAGAAAACCCTGAAAACTCATGATCTGGTAGTACAAACGCTTGTGCAAGCTCACGCGCACGATCGGCGCGGAAATTCATAAAAATGACAGCATCGTTATCATTGACAGTAGATGGTATCTCTCCGTGCTCAATGACCGTAGTAGGATTAACAAATTCGTCTGTTTCGCGCGCTTTGTAAGCCGCCTGCACCGCACCATCAGCACGAGTGGAATGACGATCGGCTTTACCTTCGGTGATCAGCTCATACGCTTTTTGCACTCGATCCCAGCGGTTGTCACGATCCATTGCATAATAACGCCCAATGATCGTAGCAATTTGCACCCTACCTTCATAATGATCGTTAAGCTTATTGAGATAATCACGCAGACGGTTGATGTATTTATCGGCAGATTTGGGCGGCGTATCCCGGCCATCTAAAAAGCAGTGAACGAAAACATTTTTAGCCCCGTGTACCAGTGCAGAGTGACACATGCCCTCAATATGATCCTGATGCGAATGTACACCCCCATCAGACAATAGCCCCATAATATGTACGTTGCCGCCCTTCTCATTGGCCGCTTTTACCGCCTCGACCAATGCCTCGTTTTTATAAAATTCGCGATTAGCAAGCTCATTTGAGATACGAGTAGAGTCTTGATATAGGACGCGCCCAGCACCAAGATTCATATGACCAACTTCTGAGTTGCCAAATTGTCCATCTGGCAGACCGACATCTTCACCTGACGCTGATATTAACCCATGTGGGTAGTGCTGATAGATCTTGTCTAAGTTTGGCATGTTTGCAGCGGCAATAGCATTGTCCTCGGTATCTTCACGATGCCCAAAACCATCTAAAATCATCAAGACATTAGGTACTTTTTTATTTTGGTTGTTATCAGAATGTACCTGATTATCATGGCTATTTTCTACTTGTTGTAGTGTACTGGTCATAGATTACCGCTCCTTTACTAGGTGAACGTCTGGTGTATTTTATTAGAAAAAAAACATAGATAAAATCAGTGGCTGCTAAAACCGACAGCCATTACGAGCCTATCTTAACACATATCTCAAAATAGCTGAAAACTCGACATTTTTAGATATTTGTTATGAGCATTTTAGTATGCCAGCTACAGACGATAACGATTAAAAGCTAGTTATTGATAAAATTTGTACTATATGCTCATTCATCAATCTAACTTGCAATCCTCTGTTCCATTAGTTAAGATAAGACTATTCTGGAGTGCTCGCTAGTGAATGTTTATTCCCTGAGCCGATAATGCTTTACCAGGATGTGCTACCTATCGTTTCATTGTGTATGCCTGCACCGTTTACGGTGTATCAGGAAACCTGCCGAGACGATGACACATCCGCCCTGAACTTCACGGTTCATGGGTCGCCATTTTACGGCGGCACTCCGGTTGTTATATTTGGTTACGACCAGAAAAACCCCCTTAGCTGACGGCTAAAGGGGTTTTCTCTTTTTTATACCTTTATCATTATGCTTAATAGTGTTTAAGTCTGATAAGATGCTATTTAACAAGCACTTATTAATGCTTCTAAATTACTGCTGCTATAGTTATATGTTACTCATCGTTAGCAGATTTAGTAATTTTTTTAACGTCTTTTGGTACATTTTTAGCAGTACCATCAACGGTAGTATGTTGCTTAAAGACATCACCAAAAGGATTTTGCTGTTGACCAAACGGGTTTTGATTATTCATCCCACCCATACCACCAAACGGATTTTGTCCGCTCATACCACCTGCACCGCCAAATGGACTTTGACCACCCATTTGTTTGGCCATCATCTCCATCATTTTTTGCTGGTTATTCATCACATAATTGTTGGCCATGTTTTTAAGCTTTTTTTGTACAGGTGGTAAAACAACTAGTAAAGCCAATAAATCACTGACAACTCCTGGAATCAATAATAAAATGCCAGCGGCAGCCATAGCCACGCTTTTAAGCATGGTAGACTCTTGCGGACGCATAGCAGGATTCATCATTCCGCCTGCTTTCATTTGCTGAGCCATTGGATTTAGCGCAGACATACCTTTACGAATCAGTGATATACCAATAACCGCAGCGATAATGAACCAGAAAAAGACCCACCAACCACTCACAAACTGAGCGATTAGATACCACACCAACATCTCAATAATAAACCAAACAATGGCAATACCAACTATCTGACCCATAAAGTGTCATCCTGTAAATAAAATCTAAAAATAAAAAAGCGGCATAAATTAAAATGGTTAACTTATGCTATATATGGGGATGACTTGCTATACTATCAAACTTAGCGTTACTTTTTAAGCCAATTAATAAGATAGAAATATTGTAGGAAATTATGGCAATTATTATAGGTATTGATCCCGGCTCGCGTATGACGGGCTATGGAATCGTACAACAAACGGGTGACAAGCTAACTTTTATCGATGCAGGCACCATCCGTACCGATACCAAAGAGATGCCTGAACGCCTCAAACGTATTTTCAATGGCCTGACACGTATCACACAGTATCATCTCAAGTACGCAGATGAACCTATTTATACAGCAATTGAGCAAGTATTTATGGCAGAAAATCCTGACTCAGCACTTAAGCTAGGACAAGCACGCGGTGCTGCGATTGCAGCAATGGTAGCTCTTGACTTAGAGGTATCAGAGTATACGGCACGACAAATAAAACAAGCCGTATGCGGTTACGGCGCTGCGGCGAAAGAGCAAGTGCAAGAGATGGTTTGCCGGATTTTAGGGCTTGATGTTGTACCGCAAGCGGACGCAGCTGACGGACTTGCCTGCGCTATCTGTCATGCGCACTCGAGCCACTCTATGAATAAGATATTACTTAATAGCTCTATGCGCGGGCGCGGTGCTTCTAAGAAAAAAGGACGTTGGCGTTTGACTGAAGAAGATTTGAGCAATCTATAGCAGTTGAGATTAACACCTAGTTATAGTTAGTTTGAAATAAAATTAATACACTAATACTGTCGTGCTGCTGGGATAGTTTTTACTTGCATGCTGTGTCTACGCTGTTTCAATGCTGCGCAAAATATCTCCCAGTAACACTGTATGGGTTTTGAAATAACTCAACCCTATCTAAAGTATGCTATTAAACGCTTAATCAGCAGCGGTACTTTTAATCAATCAGACTACTTTCGATAACCGTATCTAATACATAAGCATATTTTTCTGCTTTTGACCCTTTATCTGCACTGCTAGCATCAAGTTGATAACGTTGCAGACGTAGTACTTCATCATGTTTGCTGTCGTGCTGATAGCCATCAATACTGCCTGAGAACTCAGTCCAATTGCCTTCATTGATTTTTATACCTTGATCATCATAAGTGATAGGTTTTACTTGCAGGCATGTCTGAGTATTATTATTTATACAAGGCTTAGTCTCAGCACTTACCGCCCAGAATATAGTTTCGCCTCTGCTATTATATTTGGCTTGCGCTGTCAGTTTGCCTCTCCATTCTAGGACAGCATCGTTAGTGGTTTGAGTAAGCATTGGCGATATGCCTTCTACAAAGCTTAGTAGGCTCTCACCCTGCATAAGCTGATTCAAAGTATCTTCGGCCACATTTAGATCATCACATGACATTTTGGTACTCATACCATTCTCAATTAACAAGGTATTTCCTTGTAGCTGATAGGCGGCGTTCACCATGTTACATCCAACTGTATAGCTAACAGCGTTCTGTCCTTGATACTGACTAAAAGTTAAAGTAACTTGATCTTTGATGTCCGTAAGAGGTAGTAGCGGTTGTCTTTTATCATCGTTCGCTGCTACCAATGTCCAGTGATGACGAGTAAGATTATCGATCATTTGTTCTTCAGCGCTTATACTTTGCTCGGTTATGTCATTGCTACTATTATCGGTGTCTACTACGTCATCAGTAGTTACGTGTTTGAATTCGGTGCCACTAGCAGACGATATATTGTTGCAAGCACTCAGTGTTAAGGCTGTTACCATCATAGCTGGTAACAAAAGTATTTTAAGGTTTCGTTTCATCATTGTATTCAACGTATATTCTTGTCTTTTTAGTACTATTCGTCTTTTTAGTACTACTCTAAGATGTTATCTCAACGCTTTTATGATCATCAATTTAACAGTTTTATATATATAAACTTCATCTATTTAGGTGATTCATTAAATAAATTAATAAATAATGCAGTAAAACTACACTATGAAGAACCAGCCATATTCACAGAACAACATTGCTATATTATTATTCTTCTAGTTGTATAATGTAACTGTTTATGTATTGATGTTTGCTTTACTCATTTTACAAAAAAACAGAGGTAGCTGAAACTTATCTCAGCTACCTCTGTTTCATCTTTTTACCTCACTACCCCTACTCTTACTGATTTATTGACTTAGCGCTAGCCATTTTTTTAATGCTGAAACGCTCATGCATCATCTGGTAAAAACGCGCCAGATTGTCACCATGTTCAGTTGGATTGACCTTGAGCGCTTTGCCAAAATCCAATCCTAAATATAGAACAATATCAGCGAAGGTAAGATGATCGGTCACTAGATACTCGCGTCCCTCTAAAGCGGTTTCGAAATAAGGGAGTGCCTTAATAGCGCGGGCGATGGATTGATCTACAAATTCTGGTACCTGACTTATGCGCTCTGCCTTTGAGGGATGGCTATGCTGAAAAGCCAGCATCAGATTATAAAGCACCTCAAACTCAGCAATACGGCGCATAGAACAAACTTGAGCACGCTGTACCACGTCATTGCCCATGACCGAACGCTCTCCATAAACCCGGTCAAGGTATTCACAAACTGCTTGCGAGTCATTAAGTACCGTACCATCACCAAGCGTTAAAACGGGTACGGTTTGCATAGGATTTATTTTGGTAAATGACTCTGAAAACTGCTCTTTGGTTGCAAAATCAATATCAACAACCTCTAAATCATCTATATCGTCAACATCGATGCCTTTCGATGCCATTAAAATAAGCGCTTTACGTGGGTTGGGAGCCGTGCGGGTAACGTATAATTTTTTCACAATAAATTCCTTTTAATTTGAGCGATGAATGAAATTACACCATACTGCTTATGGATATAAAGTTTATAGACGAAGAGCCCTTACTTAACTGAGATTATAAGTGTTTTAAGTAAAACCATCTACTCCCATTATCATAGCAAAACCCAACCTTCGCTTGTGATACGAATAGTAAAAAGTCCTATAACACTTAGTTATAGGACTTAGTTTATTTAACTATTCATCGCGGGTGTAGCTTATTTATTCGGTGCTGGCGTAGTGCGTAAATATGGCTTAATCTCAGTATGACCCTTAGGATAATTGGCTGCGATGTCTTCGTTTTTGACACTAGGCGGAATGATCACATCATCGCCTTCTTGCCAATCAACAGGGGTAGCCACGTTATAGTCATCAGACAATTGTAATGCATCGATTACGCGAACGATCTCATTAAAGTTACGGCCACAGCTGGCAGGATAAGTCAGCGTTAAGCGTACCTTTTTGTTGGGATCAATAATAAATACACTTCTTACTGTCGCGGTATCATCAGCATTGGGATGAATCATGTCATAAAGATCAGCGACTTTGCGATCGGAGTCCGCAATAATTGGAAAGTTGACAGCACTGCCTTGCGTCTCTTCGATATCTTTTGCCCAGCCTTTATGATCGTCCAAACCATCAACCGAGAGCGCGATAGGTTTAACGTTACGCTTTTGAAACTCGCCTCCTAATGCGGCGGTGCGCCCGAGCTCGGTGGTACATACAGGCGTATAATCGGCAGGATGCGAGAATAAAACAATCCAGCTGTCCCCTGCCCAATCATAAAAGTTGATATCGCCTTCGGTGGTGCTTGCGTCAAAATTTGGCGCGGTATCACCTAATCGTAAATGTGCCATACTTGGCTCCTTAATTATTAGTAAGTTTTGAGTAAAAATCCTATTTTATCTTATCAAACTGGTTATGAATGTCTTGTGACCGATTGTAATGCTGTTATTCCGTTTAGGATTAAGAAAATGCATTCAATAGTAGCCTTTTAAACTAAACCACCATTCCTGCATCCCATAAGCAAAACGCACCAAATTTACCACGTTTAGTAACACCGCCTGCCGTAGTGCCAGCCTCAGTCAACACCAGCTCGCCATCTTTTTCTTCTAAATATCCTGCTTCAATCAACTTATCGTTTAACTCTTGGGTTTTAAATCCAAGCTCTTTAGCCAGCTTTGCGGTGGTGAGTTTAGAGTAGTTTGGCGTTGCCTCTATCGATTTAGAGATACTATTGGGCGTTGTTTCTACTGGCTTATCAGCTTTGGTCTGACTATTAAGATCAGCTTTATTATCAATATCGTTTACTTTTTCAAGTGACATACGCACCTCATCGCTGATACGAATAATGCGCTGCGCCTCCTCATAAGTATCAGCATAGAGTTTAGAATCTTCGTTACGATAGATAAGTACGCCCATCTCATTATTATTAACTTGGCTAAACTCATATAGATTTAAGCTAGTAATAATGCACTCGTTTTCATTCAAATAACATTTGGCATGCAGGTTTTTACAAAAACTGGTACGAATAAAGGTCAAATTCTTTAGCCAATTGATCTCCTCTGGTTGCAAGTCGTTTTTGCCATAAACAATGCGAATATCTATTTTGAGTCGATTACGGTCCTCTAATAGCTCTTTGATGCGCTCGTTTAATTTTAGATAAGGACTGATAATAATTAGCCGATCAGATGCATTTTTAATCAATTCTTCTAAATGGTAAGTAGTACCACTGGTGTTCAAAAATTTTGCCATAATTACATCCTCAAGATTCACTGATAAAAACTTACAATGGTTTACAAAAAAACCCATCTCTAGCGTACTAGAAATGGGCAGGTTTGCAAACTACTATTGTTGAATTTAATAATAGTAATAATTTAGTATTAGGGCTTTAGATTTTTACCATTCATTTATGAAAATTCGCGACGCAAATCGAGAGTGGAATCCTTGCCTAAACTTTCATAGTGCTCATCAAGAAAAGCTTTCGCTGACGCGCGACCAATATCACGCAAATGGGTTAAAAACGCCCATTCAGAATTTATTTTACTGGACGCTGATAGCGGGTTAATTTGTTCAGTGGCTTCGATACGGTGCACGAGTACTTCTGTGTAACGCTCTCTATCGAGCTTTCCCTCCTGTAGTTGACGGGTTACAAAGTCAATAGCTCGCAGCTCTCTGAGCAAAGAGGAATTAAATGAGATCTCATTAATGCGATTTTGTATCTCCTGCGCACTTCTCGGGGTCTCGGCGCGCTCAACTGGATTAATTTGTACGATGACAATATCTTTGGACTTGGTGGTTTGAAACAAGGGATACAAAGGTGGATTACCAACATAACCGCCGTCCCAATAGGGTACGCCATCAATTTCAACGGCTTGAAAATAGGAGGGCAGACACGCTGAGGCTAGCAGCATATCTGCGGTCAGCTCTTCACGGTTAAATATTTTTATTTTACCCGTATGTACGTTGGTTGCTGCCACGAATAACTGTAACATACTGCACGCTCTGACTTTGTCAAAGTCAATGGTAGAGTCGACTAAATCAAGCAGGGGATTAATGTTTAGCGGATTGGTGTTGTAAGGGGAGGCCACTCGAGTAAATAGATCGTACATAAGGTAAGTCGGTGAGTTGTCCAAATCCCATTTACCTGTCAAGATATCTAAAGGGCTGCGTTTAATAGGACTGAGCCTACCCATATAAGCCACTTGGCGCCAAAACGTCTCAAGCGATTCGCGCGCGCCATCTGCGCCGCCCTCCATATAGCCTTGTGCTAATACTGCTGCATTCATAGCACCGGCGCTCGTGCCTGAAATACCTTCTACACTAACCCGGCCATCTTCCATAAGATAATCAAGCACGCCCCATGTAAAGGCACCGTGCGAACCGCCGCCCTGTAAGGCTAAATTGATTGACTTTTTTTTAACCATAATCTCTTTACTCTTCTTTAAATTGATCCTTGGGTTTACTTACCTTTATCGATAGATAAAATTGAACCGAGAGATAAAAATGACCAATAATTTATCGTTGCGCTTTGGCATGTCTTAAGCTGGCTTATAACTATCACGTAAGCTTACAATTTGATTAAAGACGGGCTTATCAGTCGTATGATCCTCACTATCTGTTATAAAGTAGCCTTCACGCTCAAACTGAAAGCGAGTACCCGCCTCCGCTTCGGCAAGTGACGGCTCAACTACCGCATCAAGCACCGTTAGTGAATTAGGGTTAAGCGCGTCGTGGACATCGCTGACACTACTGGGGTCTTCTACGCTAAATAACTGCTCATATAAACGTACGGTTGCAGGTACGCCTCGGCTTGCTGACACCCAATGGATGACGCCTTTGACTTTGCGTCCTTCAGGGTTTTTACCCAAGGTCGTAGGATCAATAGTGGCTTTGAGCTCAACAACGTTGCCACTCTCATCAGTAATATGCTCAGTAACCGCTAGCACATAGGTATTGCGCAGACGAATCTCAGGTTTCTCTGGTGATAAGCGCTTATAACCTGCTGGCGGCTCTATCTCATAATCGCCTTGATCGATATAAAGGGTTTTGGTAAAAGGAATTTCACGCGCGCCCATATCGACGTTTGGATGCTTAGGCTGCGTAAGCCAAAGGGTTTGCGTGTCTGCGTCCCAGCGAGCTTCAACGCTATCCGCCTTTTGCGTCTCCCATTGACTTAATACTTCATCAAAGTTAGTAATCGTCACTTTAAGTGGTTTGAGCACTGCCATACCGCGCGCGGTGGTATCATCAAGCGATTGACGAATGCTAAACTCCAGTAGGCGCATATCAGTGACCCCGTCGGCTTTTGATACTCCAACGCGTTCGCTAAAGTCACGTAAGCCTTCTGGCGTATAGCCGCGGCGACGCATGCCAGCGATAGTGGGCATACGTGGATCGTCCCAGCCCTCAACGATACCTTCATCGACTAATTGCTTCAGCTTACGCTTACTGGTCAAAGTATGGTCGACGTTTAAGCGACTAAACTCGTACTGATGCGGCGGCTTATCAAAGCCGATCTTATCGACCACCCAATCATAAAAGGGGCGATGATCTTCGAATTCTAGTGTACACAATGAGTGGGTAATGCCTTCGATAGCATCTGACAACGGATGGGCAAAATCATACATTGGATAGATGCACCATTTATCACCAGTCTGATGATGCTCTTGATGCATAACTCGATAAATAATAGGATCGCGCATATTCATATTTGGACTGGTCATATCAATCTTGGCACGCAAAACAGCTTCGCCGTCTTGATACTTACCGTCTTTCATATCCATAAAACGCTTTAGGTTGTCCTCCACGCTCGCCTCGCGCTGCGGTGATGGCGTACCTGGCTCATTAAACGAGCCTCGGTTATCGCGAATCTGCTCGGGGGTTTGCAGATCAACATAAGCATCGCCCTGCTCAATGAGCTGCACCGCCCATGCATAAAGTTGATCAAAATAACTAGACGCATGCAGCGCCTCACCTGCCCATTCAAAACCCAGCCACTGCACGTCGTTCTTTATATTATCAATGTAGTCTTGCTTTTCAGCGGTTGGATTGGTGTCGTCATAACGCAGATGACACAGACCATCAAACTCTTCAGCCACGCCAAAATTTAGGCAGATAGATTTAACATGACCTAAATGCAAGTAACCATTGGGCTCTGGCGGAAAACGGGTAACGATTTGCTCGTACTTTTGCGCTTTAATATCGCTGCGTATGATGTTACGAATAAAGTCGTTTTTTGGCTCGTCTTTTTGTATGGTGCTCTTTGCGTGCTCACTCATGTAGCGTTGCTCCTAAGCGATGTATATAGTAGATATAATTTAGAATTGAAATACAGCATCTAAAGGTTGTTATAAAAAAGAATGGCGTTATTCTATCAGCTTTTACAAAGCCATTAACAGCCTGATACATGACATATGACAAAAAAGCCGTTAGACTGGCATCTAAACTGGCGTCTGAATTAGGATTGCCTCTTAGAACCACAAGGAATATCTATGCATGCCGTCAAAACATTCGGGTTTGCCAGCTTATTTGCGCCTTTATTTATACTAGGTTGTACCAGTACTAATAATACGATCCCTACGGACAATCAGCCCAATTCACTTTCCAATGTAAACACTCAGGAGAACACAATGAGCAACATGCCAGTAGTACAGTTAGAGACTTCAATGGGTAATATCACTATTGAACTCAACGAAGAAAAAGCGCCAAAAACGGTCGAAAACTTCTTAAACTATGTAAAATCAGGTCATTATGAAGGTACGATTTTTCATCGCGTCATTGATGGCTTTATGATTCAAGGCGGCGGTATGGACGCTGAGATGAATGAGAAAAAAACCAATGCCCCGATTGAAAACGAAGCGGACAACGATCTAAAAAATGATAAAGGCACGATCGCCATGGCGCGTACCCAAGATCCACATTCAGCGACTAGCCAGTTTTTTATTAACGTTAAAGACAACGACTTTTTAAATCACAGCGGTAAAAATGCACAAGGCTGGGGCTATACCGTCTTTGGTAAAGTCACTAGCGGTATGGATGTCATTGAAAAAATGCGCGGCGTACCAACGGGTCGTTTCGGTATGCATGCTGATGTACCAAAAGAGCCGATCACTATTCAATCAGCGAAAATTGTATCTCAGTAAATGATGTATTGCTTAATTAGGATATCGATAAATGCAAACTTTTAATCATCTGATAACGACCCGTCCTCATGAGGTACGGCAAGTATTGATTAGCGATTTGCATTTATCACCTGAGGAGCCTGCCCTAGTGCAGGCTTTTTTGGCACTGCTTGATGACTGCTTAGCATTGCCTGCGCTCAAACGCCTGTTTATCTTGGGCGACTGGTTTGAGGTTTGGGTTGGTGATGATACGTATTTGTCGTTATCAGATGACGAACTTTCAGTGCATTGGCTCACGCCGTTGATAGCCAAACTTAAAAAACTACGCATAGCTGGCTGTGAGATTTTAGTGATGCACGGTAATCGTGATTTTCTGCTCGGTCAGCCCTTTTGTAATTTGTTTGGCGGTGAGCTTATTTATGAGCCTTATACGCTGCTGATCGGCGCACAAACGTATCGACTTGAGCATGGCGATGCGCTGTGTATCGATGATAAAAAATATCAGCTGTTTCGCAAAGTGATGCGTAATCGCTTTACCAAATGGTATCTATTAAATAAGTCACTTGAAAAACGCCTCATTATCGCCGATAACATGCGCAAAAAAAGTCAGCAAAGCAACGCCAATAAAGCCACTCATATTATGGATGTTAATAAGGATGCGGTAGATAAGGTTCTTTATGATAATGACGCTTTATTACACGGTCATACTCATCGACCTGATATCCATCAAACTACCGATAATAAAATACGCTATGTGCTTGGTGATTGGCGGCTACTAGATAGCGATACGCGCCAGCCCAAAGTTAATGCTGTCATTGGCGCGGTTGTAGAAGAAAATGTAAATAATGATGATGAGTTTAGATTAGTTGAGTTTCAATACTTGGTGAGATAGTTATTTATAGAGTGCTTTCTACACACCATTGAACTTTGATAATTTGGGCAGACGGTGGGTTACGCTATCGCTAACCCACCCTACAATATATATGTCACATTAACTCTAAAACCCTTAATCCATCAATTTAAAAAAGTGCTGACGATAGTGTTTGAGCTCACGAATAGAGTCGCGAATATCATCAAGTGCTAAATGACTACCACCTTTTTCAAAGTTCTTTAAAATATCAGGACGCCAGCGAAAGCACAGCTCTTTGATCGATGAGACATCTAAATTACGATAATGAAAAAAGCGCTCAAGCTCTGGCATTTGCCGGGCTAAAAAGCGCCGATCTTGGCATATAGAATTGCCGCACATTGGTGACTTACCACTATCCACCCATTTGTTTAAAAAGGCAATGGTTTGCGCTTCTGCCTCTGCCAGTGTCGTTGTACTACGGCGCACACGATCGACCAATCCTGACTGTCCGTGCTGCTTGGTATTCCAATCATCCATTTTATTTAAGGTTTGATCCGATACTTTGATCGCAAATACTGGCCCTTCCGCTAATACGTTTAAGTCCTCATCAGTCACCACCGTTGCGATCTCGATAATCTCATCATTTAGCGTATCAAGTCCGGTCATCTCAAGGTCAATCCATACCAGCCCTTTTTTACCTTGGTTCTTAATTCTGATCTTATTGGGATGATCATCGGTGCTCATATATTGTCCTATAGTTAAATTTCAAAAATTGCTTGCATGCTACTTATAACGTTACAAAACCACTGCTTAGCATTGGCGCTTTAGGCTGTATGTTAGCAAATTTTCACGCTACACTTAGAGATATTTTTTGATAGGCAGCACTTATGGCACTGATTCGACAACGCAAACTGACCAAACAACAAATCCGTCGCATTGATAAGCAACAACTTGATAGCCAAGACAGCCTCGATGATAGCTTGATGGATGGCGTGGTCATGGCGCATTACGGTAAGCAGTTAGAGGTACAGGTCACAAGCTTACCTGCTATTATTCCTATGCAGCCTGAGATTGGCCCTGATGACCCTGAGCCGTTTTGGCAGGAATTAGCGCTTGGCGATATCTGGCGCTGTCACGTGCGTACCAATCTGCCTATGCTCGCGACTGGCGATCAAGTACGCTGGAGCGCTGATCCTAATACCGGCTTTGGACGTATCGAATCAGTAAAGCCGCGTACTTCTTTAGTGTCTCGCCCCGATCGCTATCATAAGCTCAAACCTGTGGCTGCTAACGTTGATATCCTAGCCATCGTCTTTGCGCCGCTGCCTGCAGCAGCGCCCTCCCTGATTGACCGTTATTTGGTAGTCTGTCACCACGCAGGCGTGCAGCCACTATTGGTACTCAATAAAGCGGATTTATTGGCCAAAAGTGACGATGCAAATACTAATGAGCTGCTGACACAATACGCTGCGCTGGGTTATGAGAGCGTACTGACCTCAGTTGATTGTCCTGAAAATATCGCTGGTAGCGATGAGCAGCAAGGACTTAGTGAGCTCAAAAATTATATTGATAAAAAGTTGGTCATCTTCGCGGGACAATCAGGTGTCGGTAAAAGCAGTCTGATCAATGCGCTATTGCCTGAGTCCGCTCAAAGCGTCAATATCATCTCGGAGAACTCACAGCTGGGTCAGCACACCACGACGACCAGCCGTTTGCTACCTTTTGATCCTGATGACCTCAACCAAGGCGGCATTGTTGATACCCCAGGAATACGCGAGTACGGCATTTGGCATCTGACTCCTGAGGACATTATCTCAGGGTTTATTGAGCTTGCACCCCTATCTGGTTATTGCCAGTTTCGTGACTGCAAACATACCCATAATAGCAAAGGCTGTGCTTTGTGGCAGGCCGTAGCTGACGGTAAGGTACTACAGCGCCGAGTTGAAAACTTAGTGACGCTACAAGCAGAGGCCGATACCAAGCCCTATTAAGCTTCGCCTTGCTTGTGCTTAGTTATCATACGTTTACTATCAATGAACGAGTGGGTATAATAGCGCCTTGTTCATGCTTATCATATTAATGATTAAGTCTGATAGAACATCATCTTTGGAGGTATGCTTTGGATCGTGCATTTGAATTTATGGGCAACCACCCGTTCTTATTCGGTATTTTAGCTGTGCTAGCGATATTGTTTTTCACTATTGAAAACAAACGCAGTGGCAGAAAAATATCGCCCAATACGCTTGGTATGATGGTCAACTCTCAAAACGCGCAATTGATTGATATTCGTCCCAAAAAGAAGTTTGCTACTGGCTATATTCAAGGTAGTCGTAATATACCTTTTACTGAGCTCAAAGATCGCTTAGAAGAGATACGGGCGATTGAGCATCCAGTTATTATCGTCTGTGACATTGGTGTGCAAGCTGGCGCAGCGGTACAAATGATCGCTAAAGAAAATGTTTATCGTTTAGAAGGCGGCATTGGCGGCTGGCAAGGTGCTGGTATGCCATTAGTCGGTATAAAAGACGCTCAACCGAAAAAAGATAAAACCAAACCTAAACTGAGCAAGTAAAGATTAGAATTTAAAAGACATCATTTTTAATGGTGTCTTTTTGTTTTTGATGATGTTTTAAGTACAAAGAAATTATAGTTATTGTGATTACCATAAAAAGTAAGACATAAAAGCCAAGCCCTTATAAATTATCGATACGACTGGCTTGAATTTATAGCACCTATCCCCACTTTATAATGAGCGCAGCTAAATACAAACTTGTTAGTAACATATAGCAGCAGTTTTTATAATATAACTCCATAAAAAACACTATACTTTAACCGTTTATTTATAACTTAATTAAGGATACTTTATGACCACCTCTGTAAAAGTTTATACTACGCCTATTTGCCCTTATTGCTCAAACGCTAAAAAACTATTAGACAATAAAGGCGTTAATTATGAAGAGATTGGCATGCATGATATGAGTAGCGATGAGCGCCGTGCCTTGATGCAAAAAACCAATAACTATCGCACCGTACCACAAATCTTTATCGGTGATGATTTTATTGGCGGCTTTGATGAGCTCAATCAGATGAATCAGCAAGGTAAGCTTGACGAGCTATTAGCAGGTTAATCTGTTATCTTGTTAAAGGTTTATTTATAATGAACTTGGTTGACCACAGCCTAGGTTTAATTTTAACCGTTTATGCTAAGTTACGCTTTATCAGTTTATGAAATAAGCTGCAAACTAAGTGACATTGTACTGTATTAATTATTTGAGGAGTAATCATGGCTGAA
Organism: Psychrobacter sp. M4; assembly: GCF_055699795.1. Taxonomy (NCBI): domain Bacteria; kingdom Pseudomonadati; phylum Pseudomonadota; class Gammaproteobacteria; order Moraxellales; family Moraxellaceae; genus Psychrobacter; species Psychrobacter sp. M4. The sequence goes on from NZ_CM146740.1 coordinate 2,606,739, forward strand.
GAACAAGCACAACCCCAATTAGCACTAGAGCGCATCTATGTAAAAGACATGTCGCTTGAAGTACCGGGTGCTAGCGTTTTTACCAAAGAGTGGAACCCTGAGCTGGACATCAATCTATCAAGCAATGCTGAAAAGCTTGATGATGATCATTATCAAGTGGTCCTAACGGTCAGCGTGACTGCTAAAAATGCTGAAGAAGCGGCTTTCATTGCTGAGGTGCATCAAGCGGGTATCTTTTTACTAAAAAACATACCTGAAGATCAAATTGGACAGATTCTAGGCGCTTATTGTCCTAATGTGTTATTCCCATATGCGCGTGAAGTCATAAGTGACATCGTAACTCGTGGTAGCTTCCCGCAGCTGCTACTCGCTCCAGTAAACTTTGATCAAGCTTATGCGCAAAGCCAACAACAAGCGCAGGTCGATGCCCAAGGTCAAGCATAAACAGCTAAACAGCATACTTTTATAAACCTGTACATTTATATATTATAGTTTTTAAAATTATAATATATAAATAAAAACCCGACCAACAATACTATTGTTGGTCGGGTTTTTTATGCGGTCTGACTTATTACGCTTTACCAGGTATTAACCTTTTAAGGCGGACAGGATTTTCTGCTTGACCTCATCAATGGGCTGCGTACCATCAAACTTGTCATATTTAGGCGCATCACCGCCTTTAGCAGCTTTGTCCTGATAATAACCTACTAGTGCTGAAGTCTGCTCTTGATAAGTCGCTAGGCGATCACGAATAGTAGACTCTTTATCATCTTTACGCTGAATAAGAGCCTCACCAGTTACGTCGTCAATGCCTTCTTGCTTAGGCGGATTGTGTTCGATATGATACACCCGGCCTGAACCTGGATGCTGGCGACGACCTGATAGACGTTTGACGATTTCATCGTCAGGAACGCTAATTTCAATAACATGGTCAATAGATACATCAGCTTCAGCAAGTGCCTGCGCCTGAGGAATGGTACGCGGAAAACCATCAAGGATACAACCGTTAGCACAGTCAGGCTTACTGATGCGCTCTTTTACTAGATTGATAATCAAGTCATCAGAGACCAAACCACCTGCATTCATGACGCCTTCAGCTTGTCGGCCAAGCTCGCTGCCCTCTTTAATGGCTGAGCGGAGCATATCGCCTGTTGAGATTTGTGGAATATCATATTGTTGTGAGATGAACTGAGCTTGCGTGCCTTTACCAGCACCAGGTGGACCTAGCAAAATTATACGCATCATGATACGACTCTCCTTAATAGACATATGTTTGGATGATAAAACTTAGGGATTGGTTTGTAGCAAGGCTTACCTTACCTTGTGGGTTTACAAAGCTCAAGTATTTTTAGTACCGAGGCAGTAGATTGCAATAATTCATTACTTTAGGTTATATCACTAGGACTTAAAAGCGAGCGCTGCAAGCATACGGTTACAGCGCCTATTTTACTATTAATTTACGACAAGCTCTAAGTATTATAGAACTTGCTATTATGGGACTTGTTGATTAATCTCAACATTAACTTGATTTTGGTCAATATTAATAACTACAGGGTTACCTGATAAGTCTCCTGATTCAGCTCCTGCATTACCGCTATGACTGATACGAGCGATCACTGCAAGCTGTACATTATCAGCGCGAGCAGAGGCTATAGTACGCTCAGGCATCATAGCGTCAAGATCACTCAAGCTAACCGTAGCTTTGCCTTGTTGGATTATACTAATGGGCAGACGTTTAGCTGCAAATGGCGGCCCACCATTGACATCACGAATAGCGACGAATAAGGTATCATCGCCTTTTATCAAAGGCAGTAAGCTTGGATTAACAGTGATATCAACGTCAATACCTTGCGACGCCTGCTGTTGCTGTGAGGTAACATTAGCAGTCAGCTCATCCAAGCTAGCCAGTGCATGACTATGATCACCAGGTTTGGCTGCGATGCTGGTCCGCAAACGCTCAATCCAGCTTTGTGCCTCCGCAAAGTTGCCAGCACGAGATTCTCCCATTACCATTAGCATTTGCGCCCCTTCATGCTGCGGGTTCTTCGCTAACACATCCTGCAAGACGCGGCGGCTAGCAGGATCGAGCTGACCGTTGTTAGCAAAGAAACTAATTTGCGCATAAGTGGTGGCTATCTCTTCATTGTCAGGCGATAAGCGGTAAGCACGTGACAAAGCTTCTAACGCTGACTCATTAGACTCAAGCGATAAGAACAGCTCTGATAAGCGCATCCAGCGGTTAGGATCATCGGCATGACTATGGACATTGGCTTGCATAGCCGTGATCAGCTGACGACCGTCATCTTCAATCGCCCACGCTGGTGGGCCATCAATCTTCCCAGTCAGCAGATCATCGGCGACTTGACCTACTTTATCCTGCCCTGCCCAAAATTCAAACACTGGCGTACGATCACCAATTAATAGATAAGCCAACGCCGTTAGCACCGGTACCCAAAAAGCGATAATAAGACGGCTTTTAATCCCCGGAGGAATCATCTGTGAGGTTTGATGCTGAGCGCTTAGCAATTGACGCTCAAGCTCAAGCTTTTGATTTTGATAGTGATTATCGTCGATGACTCCGCTATCCTTATCGGTTTTAAGCTCCGCTAGACGTTCACGGAAGACGCTTACATTGATATCTAATAATTGATTATCAACAGGTTTAGCGCGCAGCTGCTTGGCGCGCAGCCACGGTGTAATGACAATGAGGGCAAGAATTAGGGTAATCAGCAAGCTTAAAGAGATGAACAAGCTAACAGTGGAGAATAAAGTCATTTTCTGTCCTCTGGGCTTATGGTGTCACGATTATTGCGATCCGTATCATCATTATTGTCAGCACGCGACAATAGGCGATCAAGCTCCGCTTTTTCAGCTGGAGTCAAAGCTTGAGCGCTACTGCTTGTAGCCATGCTACCTTGTCCTTTAGCAGCAAGTTGGCGACGTTTACTTTGCCAAAACCAACCGGTAATTAAAAAGATCAGCAGCAAAGGCGGGAAAAACCATAATATCCACGTTGAGGGCCGTACCGGCGGTTTATAACTGATAAAATCACCATAGCGCTCTTGCATAAAAGCGCGAATCTCAGCATCACTACGGCCGTCTTTGACCATGTCATAAGTCTTCTGCTTTAAATCCTGAGCAATAGGCGCATCAGATCCTGCTAAGTTCTGGTTCTGACACTTAGGACAACGCAGCTCTTCAATAAGACCACGGTACTGCGCCTCTTGGCGCGGTGAATCAAAGTCGTAAACATCAATCGCGGCATAAACTGTGATACTTAGCAAACAAGCTAACATTAGACTTATAAGCTTTGAGACTATGCTCATGTTTACTAGGTTCTTATTCATTGGCATGCCTCCTGAATCTGGCTAGGATCTGGACTCTCATTACTGCCACTAGCGTCATTAAATAAGGTTAAGCAAGGTTTGATGCGCGCTTGCCAATTAGCCTCATTAACCTCACCTATGATGTGCTGACGAATTATCCCATCACTATCAACCAAAAAGGTTTCAGGGGCACCCGTCAATCCTAAATCAAGCGCAAATTGGCCTGATAAGTCCTGCACAGACATCGAAAAAGGATCACCGCCCTCATTTAGATATCTAAACGCATTGCCAATTTCATCCTTATAATTAACTCCAACGATATTGACACCGCGCGACTCTAACTCCATTAAAAAAGGATGCTCAACGATGCATGTTGGACACCAAGAACCCCAGACGTTCATTAAAAATGGTTCGTCAGGTAAATTATCATTGGTAATCATCCGCGTTGTATCTGATAATAAGGGCAGCTCAAAGGTAGGTACCGGACGCTCAAGTGCCGTGTTAGGTACAATATCAGTCGGCTTACCTAAGCGCATAAATAGTATGACAATTAAACCAACAAAAACCAGAAGCGGAATCAAAAACCAAATCTTAATCTGACTCTTTTTCATCGTTTGGTTATCAGAACGGTTATTCGTTGCACTCATATCACTTCTCCCGCTGCAAAGCTAATGGGGTCATCGTATTATTTGTCGTATTCGCAGGAACATCATGCAGCACTTTAACTTTTTTCATGCGATAGCGTCTGTCAAATATACTCAGTACACTACCCAAAGTCATAATAATGGCGCCAAGCCAAATCCAGCGGATCAGAGGTTTAACATAAATACGTACCGCCCATTTGTTACTGCCGTCAGCTATTGGTTCACCAAGTGCGACATATAGGTCACGCATGAGGCTAGCATCAATAGCTGCCTCAGTCATCGGCATCATACTAACAATATAGGTACGTTTTTCAGGATATAAGGTGGCAACTTCGCGACCATCTTTACTGACATCTACTTGCGCCTGAATAGCATCGAAGTTACTGCCTTTAACTTCTTTAAAATCATTTACCTGAAAATCATAGCCTTGTACATTGATCGTATCACCAACACCTAAAGCCACGTCAGTTTCAATACTTAAACTACTGGTAAAAGCCACACCAATAGCGGCAATAATGACACCGATATGAGCGGTCTGCATACCCCAATAGTGCAAGCGCAGTCTGCGTAGACCGTTCAATAAGCTAGGAGCATTCTTAGTCTTATCTTTGATATCGACAATCATCCACGCTAGTACCCAAAAGCTGACCAATAAAGTCACGCCGATGTTGAACATTGATGAAGGATTAACAAAATAAGTAACGATCGCCGCTAATACCAAGCTACTGGCCGCAATGACCATACCAACGCCTAATAGCGGACGCGTGTCTTTTTTCCAGCGGATGTTCGATCCCATACCCATAGCGATGAGCAGCAGCCACGTCAGTGGTACAAAGAGAGCATTAAAGTATGGAGGACCTACAGATACCTGACCCAAACTAAAGGCGTCAGCGATAATAGGATAAAGCGTGCCCAGCAGTACTACTAAGGTTGATATAAGAATAATAACGTTATTAATGACTAAAAATGATTCGCGTGAAACCAGCTGATATTGACTTTCAACGGTCAAGCGCCAACCGCGAAAAGCGAACATCAACAAGCCGCCGCCCACGATAATACCTAAAATCACTAGAATGACGAGTCCGCGCGTTGGATCAGCGGCAAAAGAATGCACTGAGGTAATCACCCCAGAGCGCACCAAAAAAGTACCAAGTAAGCTGAGCGCAAAAGCGAAAATCGCTAGCATGATGGTCCACGCTTTAAAAACACCGCGTTTTTCGGTGGCGGCCAAAGAATGCAGCAGTGCGATACCAGCAAGCCAAGGCATCAATGAAGCGTTCTCTACTGGATCCCAGAACCACCAGCCGCCCCAGCCAAGCTCGTAATAAGCCCACCAAGACCCAAGCGCGATACCTGTGGTCAAAAAACCCCAAGCCGCAAGAGCCCACGGACGTGACCAGCGCGTCCATACCGCATCCAAACGCCCCTCCCATAGTGCCGCCATACAAAAAGCAAACGGCACTACCATACCCACATAACCCATATACAGCATAGGCGGATGAATAATTAACCCAAAATCTTGCAATAAAGGGTTTAGGTCAGCGCCATCAACGATTAGGTTTGGTAGGGTACGATCAAAAGGCGACGAGGTAAAAATCAACATCGATAGCATCATAAGCTGCACGCCAGCTAAGATGACCAAAACCCGCGCCCGCATAGACAGAGGTAAACCACGGCTAAAGTACGATACCAAGGCACACCAAGTGGCCATGATCGTCATCCATAGCAGCAAGGATCCTTCATGTCCGCCCCATGTAGCCGACAATTTATAATACCAAGGCAACAAAGTATTAGAATGCTGCGCAACGTAGACAAGACTAAAATCATTATAATAAAAGCCTGCCATGAGCGAGCCAAACGATATGATCATCGCTACAAATTGCGTCCAAGCCAAGCTTGGTGCTAAACGCTGCCATACTACTCTATTATGCATGACCCCAACGGTTGGCAATACTACCTGCAAAATCGCCAAAATAAAGGCGGCTAGCAAGGCCAAATAACCCAGTTCTGTGATTAACATACCATCTAACCTTGTTTGTCTTAATCCAGTCATAGCTTCATACTTACTTTTCATAGTGAGCTACGGCAGATTAAGCATGTTATTCGTTTAAAAACACCCCGCGTTTGCTGGAGTCTTTATTTATAGGTTTACTATAATAATGAGTTCACAATTACATGCATTCGCTACTGCTAAACTATGTAATTATTGCTAATGATTTACTAGATTTTATTGACTAACTAATAGTGTTTACTAATTAATAAGAACGCGACTTTTAATAATGCTGGGTCAGTTGATGTTAGATTATCGTTTATTCCTTACCATATAAGCATTATATAGGGGCTACGCAATGGTCGAACAAGCTCATAACTGAGCCTAGACAGTCCACAAAAACGTCCATAGGCTTTATTGCATCGCCGGAAAAAACACTAAAACCAGATGTAACCAACCTGCTAAGAACCCAGTCAATCCGCCTAATACGATCAGCGTCATCTCATCTTCACGAAACGCAGGACGTAATAAGTTTTGAAACTCATAAGGCGATAGAGCTCGAATGCGATCACGAAAGAGACCAAATATTTTGCTGGCACGGCTCTCATTAAGCTCAGGATCACGCAGTGGTATCATAGTAGCGCTAATCGATTTATCAATAATCGTGTTTTTCATCTGTCCATATTCGCGGCGACCTAGTCCCATTCGTAGGGTCGTTCTCACCACCGGCGACTCTAACACCTGATAAAGGTGTGACTTCATCATCTCACGCGTTTGTGCGGCTCGGGCGCCGTACATCATCTCGTTCATAATGTTTTCCAAAGTGACCAAATCATTGACTACGATCTGAGCAAAAACCTCTGATACTTCCTCTTGACGCTTCATAAAGCCGCCTTGGAATCGAAACTGCGCCTTGTGCGGTAGTTGCAATTTGACAAAGGGAAAACTACTACAACGATCAAAAAACTTTATATATGGGATAAAGTGCGGCTCTACTGGATTAAATACCATCCAGATTGCAATCCAGTTGGTAAGCAGACCCCAAATAGCAGCGAAAAAAGGCACGGTCCAGTGCTGCGGTACTACCAAAAAGATAAACATTTGAATGACACCGAACACCAAACCAATCAGCGCACTGATATGCCAGATAAAATCAATTTCTTGTTGTCCGACTTTCAAGAACATATTGACCATCAAGCGCCGGTCACTTTCCATCTTGTTGACAATCATCTGGCGCATATCGACCAGATCTTCAACATGGTAAGTCAAATCAGTTACTAATGATTGCATAATCTCTGGTAGATCTTGATGCGCTTGCGTGTAAATACGCCGTTTTACGGCATAAGGCAGACCACTCCATAGCGCACCTGAATGCTCAAGCATAATCTCATCAATGAGTGATTCGATATTTTTATCCACCGTATCGGTAATAAAGGCGGCCATTTGCTCAGGTTCCATCGCTTGTACGAATTCATCAAGCGAGCCAAGCTTTGAGAGCGTTTGATCAACGATAACCCCCGATATTTTGCCCGCTTTACGTGGCACAATACCTTGCCAGCCGATACCTGGCAGACCAAAAAAGGGAAATCTAGGAATACGAATACCCCAGAACTTAATCGGATAAAACAGCATTTTTAGTGCCATCCACACGTGCAGCCATGTGACAAACGCCGTCACAGGCGGAATAGTCATCATGGCAAAAAATTCTGGATGTTCAGCAAGCGTTTGCCATATTGAGGTTGCAAACATGACTCTTGGTGCCCCTGACATAGCGATTATCGTTAATCTATTGTCATTTTTATTACAGTTAAAAAACGCTCAATAAAAAGAGCGCTTCAACGACCAGCCAATTCTAAATAAATACCCTAAAAATAAACCAGTCAATTTTAGCATACTTGCTATTTATTAGCACTTGTAGACCCTATACAAGTTGTGACTATAAGTGACAGCATTCTATATCTAACGCTTCGTTTTAATAACCAATAATATTTATTTTTGCTATTGAAAACTATGGCTCGTTATCTGCTTAGCCTAACACAGAGTCTACTGAGACAAACCAGCGTAAAATGAGTGGGCAAGTCCAGCGTAACTGTCTTAGTTCTGTTATAATTTATTATTCGTGTTAACGCTTATTCACCTCATTACTTTCTTTTTTTATTACTGCGCTTATTGCTCTCCACGGTTTATTGGTACTAACTTTACATGAAAACACCGCTTACCTCAGATACTGAACAAATCAACCGTATTTTTATGCACCGTATTATTATTCTCGGTTTACTGATTTTTTTGGGTCTGAGTGTTTTATTGCTGCGCTATGGTTATTTGCAGGTATATGCTCACGACAAATACAAAACGCAGGCAGATAACAACCGTATTAAACTGATATCAGCGCCGCCTAGCCGCGGTTATATCTACGATCGTAACGGCATATTGCTTGCTGATAATCAGCCCGTGTTTACTGCTATGCTAAGTCCTGATGAAGTAGAGAACCCTGAGCGCACTTTAAGCCTGCTTGCACCTATTTTTGAGCTGACAGATACTGAAATTACTGACATCTTAGCGCGCTTGAGTAAGAGTAAAAATGATCCGGTGACTATCAAAATAGATCTGACAGATACGCAGCTAGCACAGTTTAGTGAACGCAAACCTTTTTTTCGTGGGGTCACCATTCAAAGTAAGTTGACGCGTGCCTACCCCTATGATGAGTTGTTCGCGCACGTGATCGGTTATGTGGGGCGTATCAATGATAAAGAGACCAAACGCATTGATAAAGATCGCTATGCTGGTACTGATCTGATTGGCAAGATCGGTATTGAAGATTTTTATGAAGACATTTTATTGGGGCAGCCCGGCTATCAATCGGTCGAAACCGATGCCCATGGCAATATTCTACGCCAATTAGATACCAAGCCACCTATCGCTGGTAATGATATTACCTTAAGTTTAGATTATGGTCTGCAAACTATCGCGCAGCAGCAACTAGATGGTAGGCGCGGTGCTATCGTCGCGATAGACCCCAAGAACGGTGACGTGCTGGCATTCGTCAGTAACCCAAGCTATGACCCTAACCCCTTTATCTCTGGTATCTCTTTTAGAGACTACGGCGATCTGCGTGAGGACATTGACCAGCCTCTATATAATCGGGCGCTGCAAGGTATGTACCCACCCGGTTCAACCATAAAACCCTTTGAAGGTTTGGGCGGTATTCACTATGGTTTGCGCGATTGGAATACGACCATCTATGATCCCGGTTATTTTAGTTTGCCCGGTGACTCACATCGTTTTCGAGATTGGAAACGTGGTGGTCATGGCACCGTCGATCTAAAAAAATCTATCGTCATGTCTGTTGATACTTATTATTATAAATTAGCATATGAGATGGGTATTCAGCGTCTACATGATTGGATGGTACGCTTCGGTTTTGGCGAGGAGACAGGCATTGATTTGCCTAACGAAAAATCTGGCATCATGCCCTCTCCAAAATGGAAAAAAGAGACCTATGATAGAAGCTGGCTCCCCGGTGAGACCATTTCTGTCAGTATTGGTCAAGGTTACTTTTTAGCGACACCGCTACAGATTGCAAACGCTACTGCTATGACAGCCAATAAGGGTAATCACATTACCCCGCATTTGTTAAAAAGCAGTGATGGTGCAGCCATAGTCAACGTGATTACCAAGCCTGATGGCAAAATAGAATACAATGGCAAGCCTTCTGACTGGACACGCATGCATGATGCGATGGAGAGCGTGATTGAGAGCGGTACTGGCCGCGGCATCTACACCTCGCGCTATCGTATCGCTGGCAAGACTGGTACCGCACAGGTTAAATCCATCGCTCAAGGTAAAAGTTATAACAAAGCAGCTCTTGATAAGCGGCATTGGGATCATGCTTGGTTCAATGGTTTTGCACCCGTCGAAGACCCGCAAATTGCGCTTGCTATATTAGTCGAAAATGGCGGCGGTGGTAGTGCTGTTGCTGCCCCTATTGGACGTGCGCTGTTTGATTACTGGGTGCTGCAGCGCAAAAATGATCCTATCTTGCCGCCCACAGCTGATGAGCTCAAAGCCATTAAGCAACAAAAGGCGCAAGCTAAAGCGCAACGCGATGCTATAAGGGATCGAGAAGAAGCGCTCAAAGAACAAGCAGAAACTGCAGCCGAAACTGATCCTGCTGCCGAAGCAATATAAGTAAGTTATCTGTATTTTATAAAAAATTGAGCTTAATAAACTATTCTCATTATGAGAAAACTATTTTTATGAAAAAAACATCAAACAAGTCAAAAGCTAAACCAGTGCCAATAAGTAGCGTACGCATCATTGGCGGTCAATTCAAACGCCGTAGTATTGCCTTTATTGACGCCGATGGGCTGCGTCCGACACCTGATCGTCTGCGCGAGACTTTGTTTAATTGGCTACTTGCTGATATTCATAACGCCCGCGTGCTTGACAGCTGCGCGGGTAGCGGGGTTCTTGGTTTTGAAGCCTTGTCTCGCGGCGCGGCACACTGCACCTTTATCGAAATCAATAACGTGCAAAGTAAGCTGCTGGCTCAAAGCGCTGAACAATTACAGATTGAGAGCAATGACTATCAGATTATTGGCGGCGCCGCTGAACAAGTATTAAATCAAAAAGGCGGTTTTGAGCAGCCGTTTGATATTGTTTTCATTGACCCGCCTTATGCCCAAAACTTGTGGCAGCCTATTTTGAGCGCCTTAATTAATAATCATTTAATCACGGCTGATACCTTAATCTATTTAGAATCTGATAAAGATCTAAGCGAGCGATTAGATGACTTAACAGCTAGACTTAATGAAAAGGTCAAGACTCAAAATTTAACCCGTTTTGAGTGCCTTAAACAGACCAAAGTAGGGCAAGTTGTCGCTGGACTTTATCGCTTGACATCGTCATAATCAACTATCCCTATCAAAAGCGCCAAAAACTGCTAAATATAGTCATTTAATGAGCAGCAAGCTAAAATAAACCCTAATGCCGCTTGCAAGCTTAGGCGCTACTGCTTATAATGTGCAGTCTGTTTTTTGAGAGCCCCGTTCCCAGCTAAACTCTCAATAAATTCTAATTTAAGGTTTTATCATGAAAACACTTAGTGCAAAACCAGCTGAAGTGACCCATGACTGGTACGTTGTCGATGCTGACGGCAAAACCCTTGGTCGCCTAGCCACTCAAATTGCTATTCGCTTACGTGGCAAGCATAAAACTTCTTATACACCGCATGTTGATACTGGCGATTTTATCGTAGTTATCAATGCTGAAAAGATCGCGGTTACTGGTAAGAAAGCGCAAGATAAAAAATACTATCGTCACAGCGGATACCCTGGCGGTATTAAAGAAACCAACTTCACTAAGCTGATTGCACATAAGCCTGAAGATGTTCTACATAAAGCAGTTAAGGGTATGCTTCCAAAAGGCCCTCTTGGCTATGCCATGATCAAAAAGCTAAAGCTATATGCCGGAGAAGAACATCCACATACTGCACAGCAACCCAAAGAACTAGACATCTAAGGATAAACTTATGGAACGCAATTACGGAACTGGTCGCCGCAAGACGTCTACCGCTCGTGTTTTCTTATCAAGAGGCACTGGCAGTATCGTTGTCAACGGCAAACCACTTGACGAATATTTCAGCCGTGAAACCTCACGTATGGTTGTACGTCAGCCACTAGAGCTATTGGATTCTACTGAATCTTATGATCTATATATTACTGTCGCAGGCGGCGGTATTAGTGGTCAAGCGGGCGCTATTCGCCATGGTATCACGCGTGCACTTATCGAAGCAGACGAGACACTAAAACCTGCTCTAAAAGCAGCTGGCTTTGTGACTCGTGATCCACGTAAAGTTGAGCGTAAGAAATTGGGTCTACGTAAAGCACGTAAACGCCCACAATTCTCAAAACGCTAATCTTCGAAAATCAATCAAAGCTTTTGTTTATAGGTTTGCATTTACTGTCTTCGTCGCAAAGACCTACTATCTGCAAATAATATAAACATAGCTTTGCAAAACCTTATAAGTTGGTCACAGCTTGTAAGGTTTTTTTATGTCTGTTTACTGGTAAACTATATTTACTTAGTTGTAAATTAGGATCATTAATGATCCAACTTTGGTTGTATTTACTATCTTATAAAGCGATGCGAGCTACCCTATCATAATAGCAAATTTTCATACTGAGTCTTAAAACCATAGCTAATGCTATAAAGGGATATTATGAAAGCGCCTGAACAATTTGATCCTAGTAAGCCCTCATCCACGCCTGATAAAGTATCTGGTGCGTTGAAACAAGGCAAGCTAAATAAATCGCCTGCTATTGCACCTGGTACTCCTACCATTAAGCAGACGCACAAACAAACCGTACAGGCAGATAAAAAGCCTTTTGAATGGCAGTTTTTACTACCCAAATATTGGGGCATCTGGCTGCTGATGGGTCTGCTCCTTTTGCTGATTTATTTGCCACTACGTTGGCAGTTTTGGCTGGGTCGTAAACTGGGCATTTTTATTTATAAGATTGCAGGTTCACGGCGGCGCGACACCCTTATTAATTTAAAACTAGCCTTTCCACAAAAGCCAGAAGCTGAACGTGAGCTTATAGCCAACCAAGTCTTTGTTAATCAAGGCATTGGCGTGTTTGAGACTTTGTGCGCTTGGTTTCGTCCCAATCTATTTACCCGTACTGTGTCGATATCTGGGCTACAGCATCTAATTAATGCTCAAAATGAAGGGCGCGCCGTTATTTTACTAGGAGCTCACTATACGCTGCTTGACTTAGGCGGTAGGTTTTGTACGCAGTTTTTTGCAGCAGACTGCATGTATCGCCCGCAAAACAATCCTTTGCTTGACTGGTTTATTTATAACGGACGCACTCATATCTTTGGCAAACAAATCTCTAGCCGTGATATGCGTAGTCTGGTTGAATCTATTAACGAGGGACACGTGATTTGGTACTCACCCGATCAAGACTACGGTCTCAAACAAGGCGTTATGGCACCTTTCTTTGGCGTGCCGGCTGCAACAATTACTATGCCTAGGCGTCTAGCCAAACTTGGTAATAAAGCCAAACCGCCTGCGGTAATGGCTTTGCATACTTATCGGCAAACACCAGATAATTTACCTAGAGGTAAGCGTCCGCATTACCATCTGACTATCACTGCTACGCTTGACAACTACCCTAGCAAAGATGAGGTCGCAGATGCCACTCGCGTTAATGAAATACTAGAAGGGCTGATTCGCATTGATCCGTCCCAGTGGATGTGGTTTCATAGACGCTTTAAAAATGGTCCTAATGGTCGTACCGATATTTATAAATAGATAGGAGCGTAGCAAAAAACTTAAGCAAATTTGTTATACTCTGTTGCTAATAGCTGCTTCGTGCCTAAATATAGTTAGGTCAATGTAAAAGAGATATGGCATAGTGAGACTGGAATGCTTATATCTTAATATGTAGGTTACGTAGTATCGAAACAGCTTAGATACAGCACATAAGTAAAGTTTATTTCAGTCTCGCGTCATAATCTTATGCATCCATTTAATTTAGCATCAATTACAATAAGCTACCGCTTTTAAAGAATTAATTAATCAAAAATAATATAACGGATCTCTTATGAGCGCTAATAAAATTGCCAACAGTCAAAATTCTGATATCAAAAAATCTAGTGAAACTAAGCGAATTTTAACCGGCATCAAACCCACTGGCATTCCGCATTTGGGCAACTATGTCGGTGCCATTCGTCCTGCGATTGAATCTATACAAAATAGCGACCATGAAGCGTTTTTCTTTTTGGCAGACTACCACGGTATTATCGGCTGCTATGATCCAGCTATCATTCATGAATCAACTAAAGCTATTGCCGCCACTTGGATTGCGTGCGGGCTTGATCCTGAACGCGTGACTTTTTATCGGCAGTCGGATGTGCCAGAGATTCCAGAATTAGCTTGGATACTTAATTGTTCTTGCGCTAAAGGTTTGATGAATCGCGCCCATGCTTACAAGGCTGCAGTTGACGTTAACATGGAGAAAAGCGACGTTGATCCTGATCAAGGTATTACTATGGGGCTATTTGGTTATCCGGTACTGATGGCAGCCGATATTTTGATGTTTAATGCAACCCACGTTCCTGTCGGACGCGATCAAGTACAGCATATAGAGATGGCACGCGATATGGCAGGTACCTTCAATCATAGATACAAACCGCTATTTACCCTACCCAATGCCGTCGTGGATGATGAAATACCGCTATTGACAGGTCTTGATGGGCGCAAAATGAGCAAAAGCTATAGCAACACCATTCCGCTATTTGGTGAACCTAATCCGCAAGTTAGTCCTGAAAAACAGATGCACAAAGCCATCATGAAAATCGTCACCAATTCACAGCTACCACAAGAACCCAAAAACCCTGACGACTCTGCGATATTTGAGATTTACAAAGCCTTTGCAACACCAGAGGAGATCGCTGACATGCGTGCTCAGTACGCCGCTGGTATTGGCTGGGGTGATGCCAAACAAGCATTGTATAATAAGATTAATAACGAGATTGCCCCATTTCGCGCGCGCTATCAAGAACTAATGGCCAATCCAAAAGAGCTAGAAGAGATTTTACAAATGGGCGCAGACAAAGCTCGTCGTCATAGCCGCAAGCAGCTCGACAAAACTCGCCGCGCGATTGGTATTCGTCCACTAGCTAAGCTCAAATAAGTGCCAGCAATACCAGCAAGTGTTGGCCATATGGTTGATGTTGAACGTAATGACACTGAGGTTAATGATGTGGTAATAAACGTTTCTGACACGTCAATATCTTCACTACGTATTTATCAGACTCCGATTCAGCATTTGCCAGACGACTTATACGTACCGCCCGGAGCGTTTGCCATTTGGCTGGAACAATTTGCAGGGCCATTGGATTTTTTACTGTATCTGGTTAAAAAAAACAATGTTGATTTAACCCAAATGCCCATATTGCCTATTACCGAGCAGTATCTGGCCTATATTAGCGAATTGGATACTGATCATTTCGAATTAGCAGGCGACTACCTGCTGATGGCATCAACGCTAATAGCTATAAAAACTGAGTTACTACTGCCAAAACCACAAGTGCCTGTTGATGAGCGCGACCCCAAAGCAGAGCTGATTGAGCGTCTTGAAGCTTACGCACAGATTAAAGAAGCAAGCCGACGTTTAGACAGTCTCGTCAGGCTTGAACGTGATGTATTTTTGGCTATGGTTAGTATGCCTGATCAAGATATCATGAATGCCCAGCTACCCAGTTACTCAGCAAACTTATTGATTGATAGTTTGTTTAAGATGCAGTTGCAAGCGAATTATCAGATGCAAACGCACAATATTAAGACCGATACCGTACCACTAGCAGACCGTATCGCCAGTATCAGCCGTCAGCTCAGTACTAATGCTGACAAAACCCACTTTTTTCATCAACTATTGGATAAATCACAAGGTAAAATAGGCGTGGTGGTAAGCTTTGTCGCGGTGCTTGAGCTAATAAAACGTCAATTGGTCGGTGTAGTTAATACTGATTCTAGTAACCATAATGAGCAACTGGCTTTGCAGTGGTTATCGTGATTTGGAAGTTATGTTAAACACTAGCATTATAGTACTTAAAAAAGAGCCTTCTTTATTATGAAAGACATTAGCGATACTAATAAGTATGAAAGCATTAGTCACCATATTGAAGCGCTATTACATGCATCTGAAGCGCCATTGACTGACAATGCCCTCAAAAAACATTTATCTTTATCTACTGAAGAGCTAAACCAAGCTTTAGAATTACTACGTCTACGCTTAGACTCTGGAGTGCTTAGACTATATAAAACAGCTAGTGGATATCGCTTACAAATAGCAGATAGCTATAGTGCGTTGATACAACGCGTTTTTCCGCAGCGTCAAGAGCGCTTGAGTCAAGCACTGCTTGAGACTTTGAGTATTATTGCTTATAAACAGCCAGTAACCCGTAGTGATATTGAGTATGTGCGCGGCGTAACATTATCTAGTAACATATTGCGTCAGCTATTTGATAAAGGTTGGATCAAAGAGGACGGATATAAAGAAACCTTGGGACGTCCAGCATTATTGCACACCACAGCACAATTTTTAGACGCCTTTGGTCTTACCAATTTGGATGAGCTGCCATCTATCCCCAACACAGAAATAGCCAAAGCATTTTCTTGAATACTTTGACTATTTCTGTGTTACTTTTAAAGTAATCGGTTCAACAGCCGATAAAAATTTAACTAAAGATCTATTTGACAGGCGGTCTTACTAATTTTATATTGCCTCTTTCATGAATGGACTTGGACTTATACTCTTCTGGTAGTGTCTCAGTTTCTATAATTAGATGACCATTAACGGCATCACACAGTTTACCTACACGCTCTGCTTCTATAGGCGTTTTTAACACTAAAGTATTAGGAGCTATAGAGAAAAACTCTAAGTCCTCTAAGTCGCTGTTATCGAGACGAGAGTTTGAGATACCAAAGTTAGTGTATTTATCCTCATCTTCGAATTTGATAGGACTAGGATTTTGGTTATCAAGTTTGAGGATGGAAACTGTAGTTTCACTAACGGGTAGATAACCGACTTTTAAATACCAAGCATAAACGCTTTCACTAGCAGGATTTACATCTCCTCTTACCTCAAGACCTTCTGCATCAGCTATCTCAAACATACGCATTAATAACTTTCTAGCCAGACCTTCACCTTGATAAGCAGGTCTTACTACAATATGATTTGTATATAAATACTCATCTGTCTTCTTGTACTGCGCGACTGCTGCTAACTCATCGTCTCCGACAAAACCTAAAAAGGTCTCTATTTTTTCTTCACAGATAAATTTCAAATATTTATCTAGTTTTGGACTAGTATAAACGCTACCCAACATATAAAGTGAATCGTATATCTCTTGATACATAGTGCTTATTTCTTTAGCATAAGAACAAGACAACTCTTGCATTTCCATGTCCGTATCTCCTTCAATAATAATTAATGACTAAAACTTTAAAATGCTAGCAGCTTCTATAAACTGCAAGTATGTAAATCTAAGAGTTTTCAACCGTTTTGAGGTGGTCAATAATTATAATAAAGGTTAATTTATTCTAAACTTGAGCGCGAATGTTTTATGTTGCTTTAATTTGCTACTCTTCTACATCAAGGATTAACCTTTAGATTTATTACTTCATTATAGAAGAATAGTATGTAACTTTTCAATTGTTTGTCTAATATCCAAAATCTTGCATATAATAGAAACAACTGTCTATAATTGGGATAAATGAGGTTTGATTTAAAAAGAAGGGTTATCGAAATATGTTAAATTGTTCAGCACGGCTACATCTATCTGGTAATTTTTAGATAAAAAAAAGCTAGAGCCTCTTTTGAGTACCCTAACGTATTTTATTATTAGACTATTTGAATAATCACATTACTATAAAAAGTAATAAATTTATCTTCCAAGCTAACGTTGACTAATAGGAGGTCTTACTATTTTAATATTGCCTCTATTAAGAATAGATTTATGTTCTTCGTCTAATAAACCTGAGTCTATAATCAACAGACCGCTAATTCAATTACATAACTTATCTAATAGCTCTGTTTCTATCGATGTTTTTAAGACTAGAATGTTGGAAGCTATAAAGAAAAACTCTAAGTCCTCTAAATCGCTATCTCTAAGACGAGATAAACACTACCCAACAGGTAATACGGATCGTATATTTCCTGATACATTGTACTTATCTCGTCGGCATAAGAACAAGATAACTCTTGGACTTTTATATCAGTACCTTCCTTGATTATAATTAATAACATCTAAACACTTACAGCTTTTAAGGCTTGAAAGTCTTTGCAATTGGATAATTCTTTGATTATTCAATAACGATTAATAATATAACAAGGGCTAATTTATTCTGAAAATAGGCACTATTATTTTATGTTACTCTGTCTTACTACTATCCTTAGTCTTTATATAAAGAATTAACTTCTAGACTCTTCATCTATCTTAGAAAAAACAGTATTTATTGCTGCAACTGTTTGTTCAATCTCCGAATCTTTTAGAGTAGGATGAACTAAAAACATCAAGCTAGTCTCTCCAAGCTGTTTAGCAATAGGCAGTCTAGTTTCAGGACGCAAACCTGTATTGTCAAAAGCTTTTTCCAAATAGACCTCGGAGGCGGATCCAGAAAAACAAGGGACTTCAAGCTCATTGATCTCTTCTATAATACGATCACGTGTCCAGCCTTTGGGCAAGTTGTCAGCGTTGACATAAACATACAACTTATAATAGGCATGTTTTGAATCTGCAAACTTTGGAGAGTCCTCCAGCTTTGGTGCTGACAAGTACCCTTTTGTCTCCCACTGACTACAAGCTTGTAATATTGCCTGTGCATTGCTAGTACGTTTAGCAGTCCAATCCGGCATTCTCTCAAGCTGAATACGTCCGATTACCCCTTGCATTTCAGTTAGACGCCAGTTGGTACCAAAGCTCTCATGCAGCCAGCGATAGCCAGGTGGATGTTCTTTTTCATAAACTGCAGCATAACTTTTGCCATGATCTTTATAAGCCCACATCTTACGCCATAATGCTTCATCATTAGTAGTAACCATACCGCCCTCACCGCCTGTAGTCATGATTTTGTCTTGGCAAAAGCTCCAAGCTCCGACATGGCCTATACTCCCAACACTTCGACCTTTATAGTGAGCACCATGTGCTTGGGCGCAGTCTTCAATAACATACAGGTTGTGTTTATCTGCTAAGGCCATGATGCCATCCATATCACATGGCCAGCCTGCCAGATGCACGCAAACAATACCTTTGGTTTTCTCAGTTACAACCGCAGCGATAGTTTCCGGAGTTATGTTACCAGTAGCCTCGTCAATATCTGCAAAAACTGGTGTTGCTCCTACATTAACCACACTTGATATACTGGCAATAAAGGTACGCGGTGTCACAACCACTTCATCCCCAGCGCCAATACCTAAAGCTATTAAAGCCACATCCAAAGCTAGAGTACCATTACCCAGCGCTATAGCATATTTACTATCTGCCCAGTCAGCAAATTCCTTTTCAAAGTGACGGCATTCTTGTCCTGTCCAATAATTGACTTTATTAGACAAGAGGACTTTACTTACAGCATCAGCCTCTTGCTGAGTAAAACTTGGCCAAGGTGAGAAAGGTGAATTTAACATATGGTTTCCTAATTCTATTATAAAATATTGGTTAATAAGCGTACTTGCTTATAGTATTTATATTGTGTTATTAGATGTTCGCTAGTCATTTTAATTAATGTTTTGATAACAATCAGCTTGCTGGTAGTTACCTAAGTCTTACCTCACTATATCATCTAAAAAATTAGAGGGATAAGGTATACTGTACTTTAGAGCAGTAAAGTAAAAACGATCTTCAATACTACTAATATCTTCTTCTAGTTTTGAGAACTGTAAAAACCAATCTTCAAGATGAAACATATAATTAAATATCTTTCTATTTAATACAGGATCTATATTATTATTGTTTAATAAATGATTTAATTCATCGTATACTTTTTTATTAGCATGAAAAACATGTAGTGCCTGATGATAAGTCAGACCCTTTTGATACACTTTATAAGCAGCTTCGGAGCGCTTTATATTATTAATAAGGGCATTATGTATGAGAATCATAGCTATTTCCAAAATTTAATGTATAAAATACGTTATAATATTCGTTAAACCGAATATATTAAAAAATTTGACTCTTTAAGTGCTAATTTATTATATTATTTAACTATCTGCCTATAGTTAAATAGCTACTATCTTATAAAAATACTTTTCTTACACCTCTATTCACTTATTAAGTGTAACTTACCTAAATTATTTTCTAGTATTTCAAAAAATCAATCTATCAAATTCGAGGATATTTATTATTTCTCCCATTTAATGATTCAAAACTACTGTTAAAGAAAATTATACTAGTAAAGATTATAATCAATCTAAGCTAATGTCTTCTATGCTTACGGTTTATATAGCGTAAAAAACGTAGTCCATGATAGATAACCGCATAACCAACGCATAGTATTATAATATCTCGCGATACAACTACCGATACTCTTGCAGCTAAATTATAAGGACTTCCAATCAAGGAGGGGTACCACTTTACAACCGCTTTTACAAACCACACTAAAGATAAAACGATCATCAAGACTACTATTAGTAAGCTTTGTTTTTTGGTAAATATAGGTCTTATGGCCTTGTGGAATATCGCAAATTGTCGATCTAAACGGTGGCTGTTACGTTGCCACGTTTGCAAACGTGAGAAAGCAAACCAGAGCAGTACTGCTAGTCCTGCTAACGAGCTTAAATACTGCAACAACCTAGCAACGGTGGTACCTTTAAAAGGATAAAAGTAGACGCGATACTGTAGCCAGTCTATATGACTGGCAATAAGCCCATCTTCGTGCGTAATACCATCCCAAATGATATGAGTCACTGCTCCCAATACCAGACCCAAGACTACTGATAAATAGAATCGGCCTGATCCTTGCATAAGACCTTTAATAGACCGATAATTACTACTGGTATAACCGGTAATGTAGCGATGACTTTGATTAGGCTGATAATGATGTCCTTTTGATGGTTGCTCTAAAAACGGTTCAACAAGTGCATAAGCGGCAGGTTTTAGTCCCCAGTACCAGAGTGCGAATACTACTATTCCCCATGGTAAACAATAAGCAAAAACCCCTATCCACTGGTGTGAAAAGTTTCCATTTGGATTACCGATACCAGTATAATAAGGCATATCTGGCATCATGGTACCGATAAGCAGCGCATCGAACTGCAACCAACGTCTAGCAGGATAAAATGGTAATGCTGCGGCCATATGAGATATAGTAAAAGCCATTTGGTATATACTCTCTTACTTAGTTTTAGCAACTAAACTAAAACAAAAGCTAGTTTATTATGACCACTCATCGAAAAATTAATTTAAACCTTTTCAATACTTTTATTATTGTTTTTTGACTCATACTTTCACTGTTGCTTTATTAGTTTTCTATAATTATAGTTGAATAACTTAATATAATAGTAGCTATTGAACTAGTAGATGTCGCTACTATTATGGTTTAAGTATAAATCTAGTTAGAAAAATTAAGTCGACAGTAATAATACACAATTCTATTTGTACGCAAATTTTGGTAAGATATTTAAGGATATAAACTAGTCATTGATACTTCTAATTATATCGAAGCTCTCCGCATTATTAGTACCAACATAGGAACCTCTGAGCGCCGCTAAATGTTCAATGGTCTTAATTGATCGTGTACTTGGAAAGTCCTTAAGCTGACTAGAAAAACATTGCATAGCTTCAATCTTATTTGCAAAATCTGAATCACTCAAAGCATTAAAATATCTTGGAATAAAAACGGCTTCTACAGTTGGATGCCCCCATTCTGTTTCAGATAATGTTTCATAAGCATAGATATGACGAACACATTGTCCTGGCAAAGGTCTAGCTGCAACCAAACAGGCGTTGTATATAGCGCCATGATCAAGATGCAAATCACCTTTATGAGGTATATAAAGGGTATCAATATTCTTCTTTTTTACTAATTCGTTTAGAGCGCCAGCAATTTTATACTGTGGATATTGTTCCAACTGCGGTGCAGGAAAATCATAAAAGAAAGTTTCCTCTATACCCAATATCTTATGTGCTTCTAGAGCCTCAGAGCGTACGTGCTGCAAACCCTCAAGGCTAAAAAGTTCTGGAGCACCGATTGAAGCATTAGTCATGATCGCTACATATACGGTATCGCCTTTACGTATATGTTTTGCTATTGTGCCACCACATCCTATAATTTCATCGTCGGCGTGAGGCGCTACTACTAAAACATTCTTCATGATATATTCCTAATAATCTCTTTTAATTCTGCAATTTGCTTTTTGAGCTCATAAATTTCAAGATCGACTTTATAACCTAACAAACTACCTACACGTACCTTATCTGTGCCACTCAAAACCATCGTAATCCAAATAAGTCCATCGCCTGTTTGTACCAAGGCTTGATCATCATTAAGCTTTAAGATGCGGCCTTCAATACCTTTTATTTTTGAATCTTTGTCAATTTTACTAGCCTTTACTTCTATTCTTTTGGTATCTGAATAAGTAAAAGCGCCAGGATGCGGCTCTGAAGCAGCCTTAATAAGACGATCTATCTCATATGCTGAACGAGACCAATCGATCAATCCATCTTCAGGTTTTCTTATACCAAATTCTGTGGCTTGCAAATCATCTTGATCAATAGCATTTAACTTACCATTGGCCAGTTGAGGCAACAAACTATCTAACGCAGAAATCATAGCGTCATACAGTTTGAACTCAACGCTTTTAGCATCATCCTTATTAGTAACTTCGAAGCTTTTTTGAGCCACAATAGCGCCAGCGTCAGCCTCTTCTTCAAGCATAAAAAAGGTAGCGGCGCCCTCTGCAACTTCATTTACAAGCCAAGCTACTGGAGCACGGCCTCTACCTTTTGGCAGCTTCGTGGGATGAAAACCTATAGCACCTAATTTAGGAGTATTTATAATATCTTCAGAAACCAACTGCGAAAGACCAACAACTAGTAAAAAATCAATATCTAAAGCAGTAATTTCATCAACATGCTCGTTGATTTTTGTAAATGGCGTAAAATCAATTGAGTTTTCTACACAAAAAGGTTCTAAATCACTATAGCCACTGACTAAGCGAGTACTTTTAGGCTGATAACCAAAAACTTTAACGATATCCAGCTGATGTTCATACAATTTACGTAATGTTAGCAAGCTCGACTCTACGCCGCCAATTAATGCAACCTTCATATTTTTTTACCCCATTTCTCTCCCAGCAAGACTATCAAAGCTGTTTTAGAAAGGATTTTTAAGTCCAATAAAAACGATTGTTGTTCAACGTACTTTCTATCGAATTTCCAGCGCTCTTCCCAACTGAGATAAATGTTGCCATTTACTTGCGCCAATCCTGTTAAGCCTGGACGCACCAATAGACGCTTTTTACCGCTCTCATCAAACTCTTTTACTAAGGCTGGCAGACAAGGTCTTGGTCCGACCAAAGACATATCACCTTTGACTACATTAAATAGTTGTGGCAACTCATCTATCTTTAATCTGCGTATTACTTTACCGACTCTAGTAATCTCTGCATCATTATTAAAGGTTTGTTTGCTAAGATCTCTGTATTTATCATCAATCATGGTTCTGAACTTGTATACAGAAAACAGACTGCCTTTTTTACCTACTCGTTCTTGTTTAAAAAACAACGGCCCTTTGCTCGTCGTCTTTATTAGGACAGCAGTTATAATTAATAATGGTGATATAATTAACAGTATAAGAATACTTATGAGAAAATCAAAACAACGCTTCATAGGAACCCTTTTATTTTAAATGTATTGTTACAGCGTAAAATACAGTGTTATTAAATTTTATTAATGACTTTATTGGTCTTTTTCTTAAATACTTTAAAATTTTCGTAGAGTTCTACATTTGGAAAATACGACAATTTCAATGATTACTCTACCTACAAACCCATCTCGCTTAGCATTTTTTCATTAACTTTGTGCACATCATACTTTTCTTCAGCTACTTCACGTGCCCGTTTTCCCATCTCTATAATCAGTGAAGGTTCTTCAATAAAACGGAGCATAGCTTGAGTTAGAGCGTCTACATCTTTAACTGGGATTAAGAAACCATTATCACCATCTACTACCGTTTCGCGGCAGCCTGGTGCATCAGTAGTGATTACTGCACGCCCCATAGCCATTGCTTCTAATACCGTACGGGGTGTGCCTTCACGATAAGATGGCAACACATAAACAGAGCTATCTCCAATTGCTGGACGCACATCATCTAAGCGACCTAGGAAATTAATAGTACCTTCTGCAACCCAATCGTCTAGCTCTTTTTGAGTAATAGCATGAGGATTGGTATCTATCCAACCAACCAAATCAAACTGGGCATCAGGGTAGGTCTGCTTAATCTGCTGTGCTGCTTGCACGTATTCGCGTACGCCTTTGTCCCACAACAAACGAGCAATCATCAGGAATTTTGGCGTTGTTTGTTCAGTAAGAGGAGCTACGTTATACTGTGCAACATCAACACCTGAACCATTTACTACACAAGTTTCAGATTTTTTAGATACAATATTTAGCTGACGAAATAGTTTTTCATCATCAGGATTCTGAAAAAAAACTTTATCTGCCTTCGATAGTGCCCGTCGATATAGATCATGTATCAGCTTTTGTAACCTAGTACGCTGATCGGCTGATTCCATCTCCTGAAAGGCATAGCCCAGGCCGGTAATAAGTGCAAAGCGATTAGGTACCCTTGCAAGCCATGCCGCCAAAGTACCATAGATTACAGGTTTAATGGTATAACCCAGCACATAATCAGGTTTGACATTCTTCATCAGTCGATACAGCGCACTTAGAGTTTTAACATCTTTTATGGGGTCAGTACCTGTACGCTGCATAGGAATGTTGTGAACCACAAAACCAAGCGTTTCTAACTTTTTTTTATCTTCTAAGTAATTTTCAAATTCTGGAGCAGCAACATGCACTTTAAATCCTGCGTTTTGTATGGCAGTAAGTAGAGCACCGCGAAAACTCAGTAAAGAAGGCGGAAAGCTTGCTATAATTAAAAATTTCATAAGCGACTCTAGTAAAGTAGGTTAATATCAAATAGAGGTAGCTACTCGGTCAGCCTCTTTGGCTCCATAACCCAAGTAAACTAAGAAAACACTATAAATAAATAGATAGTTTAGTATTAAAAAAGTTGAGCTATTGGTAGATAAAGAAAGTATAGCTGTAAGCGACATCACCGTCGCAGGTTTGAATATTTTATTATGTTTAGATGTCATCCATATCATAGACAAAAAGAAAGCTACAAAGATTGTTGTTCCAATAATTCCAAGTTTTAATAAGGTTTCTACTAATCCATTATGGGTACCAAGCTCGTGACCCTCAAGAATAATCTTAGTGCCATCAAAACCTACGCCTAATAGCGGCTTTTCTTTGAATCTATTGATAGAAATCTCTAGCAATATATCGCGTGCGTTATAACCTGTATTTAATAACCTTGAATCAGAAGAACTTACCAATTCAGCGAAACGAGTAGAGAACCAAGTTGCTATATCTACAGAATAAATAGATGCTAGTAAAACGGACCCCAATAAGAGTAACAAAGCTAGGAAACCGCTTCTAGGAAACTGTGCAACAACAATATAAGACAGCAAACCTAATGCAAACGCTAACGTAGCACTCCTAGAGGCCGTAGCTAGTAGAATGACCAATAATATTCCTACTAGTAAAACTTTGTATTTTTTTTGATCTAAACCTAGTAATACAAAAGGTGATAACATAACAGCAAGATGGCTGGTAATGTTTGGGTTCATAAACAAACCAGGTTGTCGAAAAGGTGACCAATTTACAAAACTTATTAAAAAGAATGGCAATAGAAAAAGTAGTATTTTAGCTAGACTCTTATAGCGTCCTTCATTATAAAAAGACTCAGCTTCAGTTAAACCTATTTGAGAAGCAAAAAATAAGAAAACCACCATAGCTACGGCTTGAAAAATAGTTATGATACTGCCTTGAAAGATAATACTCTGTATTAATACATAAACTACGAGAAGAAAAATAGGAATCAAACTATTATTCATCACTACCTTTCTATGTTTATACAGTATAAGTAAATAGAACAATGTAAACTGCAAGACAATTAATGGTGCTCTTAGTATAGCCAAGCTTGAAAAACTAACAATAAAGATTACAAGTATTGAACTCAACAAAAAAGAGTTAAAACTAATGAATCTAGGAGCTTTTATATTCATATTATTTACTACAGTATTGTCTGTTAATTTTTATTTTGCGAATATAAACTGTGGAATTTATCTAAAACAACATTCATAGAATACTTGGTAATAACATTTTCCTTGTTCTTACTAATTTTGTCTTCCAGCTTATCTTTTGGATAGTTAAGATAGTTGCGTATTACGTCACTAATACCTGCTGTATCATTGCTAGTAGCAATAGACTCATCATCTAATAAAACCCTAACGTCCCCAACATCAGGAGCTACACTTACCGTTTCTGATAATATGGCCTCTCCTACAACATTAGGAAATCCCTCAGTCTTAGAATGGAGACAAAAGATATCCATTGCCTTTAAACATTTAGGCACATCATTTCTTTGTCCGAGCAATCTAAAATTATCAGTAAGGTTGTAATGTTTTATCCAAGACGTTAATTCTTTATTATCTGCAGTATTATCACGACCTACCATCATAAATTTCAAATTGGGAAAATCTTTTACTAGATTGGCAGCAACTTCAACAAAAAGCTTTTGATTTTTGACGGGATTAAATCTACCTACGGTACCTATCACTGTATCGTCGTCAGACAGATTAATCTCTTTACGAACCTTTGATCCTTCTTCTTCTGTAGAAGAGAGCGCTTCTACATCAAATCCATTAGGTATAACCATCATTTTAGATTCATCATATCCAATGCTTATATGATAGTCCTTTGATACGTGAGCGGCGCAAACTATAACGTCAGGAATAGAATAAGACAATTTTGCACATATTTTGCTCAGATGAACCGTTAGTTTTGAAGGCCCTTGTGAAACATCAGTAGTACGGATACCCCAAATAATTTTATCTACATTCAAACTCTTAGCAGCTAAACCACCCAAAAAGTCTGCATGATACATCCAAGTCTGCACCACATCAGGTTGAAGATTTTTAAGGAGTTTTCTAAGCCTAGCCATAGTTCTTGGCACTGTTATAGTGGAGCTCATACCAAGACTATGTACTTCTATGCCCTGATCTTGTAAATCCGGACCAATAACACCATCATCCGTCAAAGAGATAACGGAATGTTGAAACTGGTTTGTTTTTTGGCTATGAAGTACTAGGCGCTTAAGCATCAACTCAGCACCGCCTACATTTAAGCCGATAATTATATGGACAATTTTCATATTAAACAGTTTTCTCATTCAGTTTTTTAAATGCAAGCTCTTGGGTCCAAAACCTGCCTGAAACTTACTCAGCCTTCACTATGAATTGATGACGAATTACCTAAAAACATATTGATAGCATAAGCAAAATTTTCTTCAAGATCCTGATCGTTTTTTTCTTCGATCCAGTTATTATCTAAAAATACCTTTCTAGTAGAGGATTTTAGTAAAGCTAATGGTCCAAAGTTAGTTCCCTGAAACTCTATCAAGTGACATCCATTTGCTGATTGAGCGATATCTAAAGAAGCATATGGGTTATCAAGTTTACTAAAAATACTTTTTGCAAAATTCAAGACTTCTTCAGGAGCAGTCACATATTCAAATAACCCACTACCACTAGCTCTAAAATCATTTTTTCTAATACTTCTTTTCAAGGTATAAAACCTATTACCAAACACTAAAATTTTAAAGTCGTTTTTTAGATTGGGTATAAATTCTTGCTCAACGAATCTATTAAATCCTTTATGTCTATATTTATAGAAATAGAACTCACTGCGCTTTAGCTTAATTCTTCTTTGAAGTTTAATCAGTCTTCTTTTTTTGGATACATCGAAATGGTTATCTTTTATATCTTTCATGTCTTTTTTATTTTTTACCAGAAAAACTCCACTACTACCAGCACCAGATACTGTTTTCAATACCTTAGGAGTAGGTAAAATAGAATCATCAATATCAAAAAAGTAATTTCCTTTTAGATCGCCGAAACCTAACTCCTTTCTAAGTAATTCTTGAAAACCTTTATTTTCATGGCCTAAAAGCATATTATAATTAGGTAAAATTCTACATTTCTGGTTAATGAAGTACATAACATCTCTCATGTATAATCTAATGTTTTCTTCATCACTAGAAGTATATATGACAGTATCACTTTCATTAAGTTCAATATTTTTCAGATCATTAATAGTTATGATCTCAGTATTATATTCTAAAAGACCTGCTATCTTGTTAACATTTAAACTTTTCCAACTTTTACCAGTACTGCCAAAAAAGCCATTTGGCAGCGTTGCAATATATACTTTCATTGTGAAGTCCTTAAAACAATAATTAAAACTTATTGTAACATTATAATTTTTCACAAGTATAATTATACCTTAGCTTTTGTAATTAAATCGTATCTAAACAAAAGCTATCAACAATGAGAGTAATTCGTATACAATTTTAAATGTTATTTATAAGACTTCAGCATAATCATTCTTAGATGTTATATTCATTCTTACGGATATATCAGACAAATAATTGCTATCTACAAATAGATTTAGAGCGTGAGCATAGTTAGCCTCAAGGTCTTTATCATTTTTCTCTTTAAGCCACTCACCATTTTTACACAAAAATCTATTAGGAGCTTTCAATAAAGTACCTGGAGAAAAATTGGTACCTTGGTATTCTATTAAATGACAATCATTTGTTGATTGAGCAATATCCAAAGAAGCATATGGATTATCTATGGTTTCAAACACACTTTTTGCATAGTTTAATACTTCTACTGAAGGCATAACATGTTCAAACAAATTACTGCCGCTTGCTTTAAAATCACCTTTTCTAATATTTCTCTTTAAGCTGTAATATCTATCACCAAATACAAGTATTTTAAAGTCATGTGTCAAATTAGGTATAAAATCTTGTTCAACGAATCTATTAAAACCTTTATGCCTATAATCGTATATCGAATATTCATCACTTTGTAGTTTAAATTTTCTTTGTAGTTTTATTACCTTTCTTTTTTTAGATACTGCAAAATGCTTATCTTTTATGTCTGCTATCTCATCTTGTTTTTTTACTAAATAAACTCCGCTACTTCCAGCACCTGTTACACTTTTTAGCACTTTAGGAATTGCAAGTTTGGCATCGTCTAAATCGAAGAAATAATTGCCACGTAGATTACCAAAATCTAATTCATTTCTAAATAATTCTTGAAAACCTTTATTTTCATGACTCATCAACATATCGTAACTTGGTATGATGTTACATTTCTTACTCACAAAATACATAACGTCTATTAAATAAGCTCTTATATTTCTCTCATCACTAGAAGTATAAACTACTGTATCTGTTTCTTGAAAATCAATGTGTATTAAATCGTTTATAGTTACAATTTCAGTATCATGATTTAACAAGGAAGCCAATTTATTAACGTCGATACTTTTCCAACTTTGTCCTGCACTACCGAAGAACCCATTGGGTAACGTGGCTATATATATTTTCATACCGTAATCCTTTTGTAATAAATACTTCTATTGTGTAAATTACAATGATAACATGTTATTCACAATTGTTCATTAATATTTGGAGTTTATTTATGACTGGTATGTTCAATAATATGAATATAGATTATATTCAGTGTCAAACTTGCTATAAAAACCTATATAACAGCAAACTAACTACGAACATTATTGTAGATTCTTTATTTATAGCGAAATAGTATTGAATACATAAATCTAGCTGATAAATAATTAATCATTCATAGTAAAGCTATTTAAAATCATTTTGGTCTATAATCATTTATCAGAACTAACTATGTCATTTACAATTTCGTCAGTATATCTACCTAAAAAAGGATCACCTCCATATTGAGAAGGTTTAGTGGTTAAACCAAAAAAACTTAATTCTATGCAGCGCCAATTTTGATTAGAATCTAAAATCATATCAAGACCAGCTATACGAGCACCTATAACCTCTGTAAAAATATCTTTGCTTGTTTCAACCAGCTCTTTGTATAGAGGGAGTTTTTTACCTGCAAAAGTAAAGCTAGAGTTAGGATGTTCTAAATATTTATTTGCATATCTATCAGTTGCATAAGTGTTTAAGACACTATTTAAATCAATATTACAAGCTATCCCCCCATCTCCTTCATTGTCTAGACTGCCATCTTTCCCCATACGAAGATTAGTTTCAAGTATATGAGACTCTCCATTTTTGTCTCTATATAAAGTTACTCGAACCGTACTTATTCCTGCTTCGTTAACTTCAACCATAAAATTAGATTGCTGTATTTTTTCTTCGGCTACTAAATCAGAGTATTCTTTTATGATCTTCTTAACTTCGTTTTTGTCTTTAATAAAGTTTACACCTGCTCCTCCGATAGTACCTTTATTAGGTTTGATCACTATAGGGAAGTCCGCTTCATTAATTTCGTTATCAATAAACTCTTCAATATCATCTATGATGATAAAGTTATTGTTGTAGTAAATACCATTGAATTTATGGAAAAAATTCGTTGGAAAAACGCTCTTATTGAACCATTTACTATAAATACTTTTATTTTCAAAAAAGGTGATTGCCTTGTTATCATTAAGATAAGGTTCAACATGCAATGCGTAAATTTCTTCAGGAATAATACGTTTATCAAACTTACCTGACAATGATTTTGAAATCTCCACTGTTTTGATACTTATAATAGGAGACAATACTTTCCAATAACTTCGGTATTCCTTTTCCTCATTCTCTGTTAATCTTGTTTTTTCAAAGTTAGAACCATTATTCACAGCTTTATGATGTTTATAGAATGCAGAATATACTGTTACACTTCTCCAAACATCAATAGCTGTATTTTTTATAATTTTTCTAGCCTGCATATTCCATCTTCCTTTTTACACTTAGAATTTTAACTCTATACTATTTTTCAAAACAATATAGAGCCATATCTTCCGATCACTGTAATTTTGTAAAGCCAAAAGCCTCTAATTATTCTAGCAATTAACTTTTTAAATTAACTATACTATCTATAACTTCATCAGTAAATTCCCCTAAAAATGGCTCACCTACATACTGCATAAACCTTGTAGTTTGGCCAAACAAATTTACTTCTATACAGCGCCACTTTTCAGTATTATCTAAACACATATCTAAACTTACTAATCTTGCTTCTGGGATTTTTTCGAAAACGCTTTTACTTGTTTCAACTAAATCTTCATATAATGGTAACCTTTTATCTGCAAATACAGTATTTGAGTTAGGATGTGCTAAATACTTATTTACATACTTATCAAATGCATATTTATCTAAAGACCCATCAGAATTGATAGTACAAATGATCCCACCATCTGATACATTATCTAAACTTCCATCTACACCCATACGTATACCAGAACCAAGGAAATGTATAGTGTTCTTGCTATCTTTATATAGACATGTTCGAACGGTATTTATACTATCTTTATTAAGCTCGTTAATTAATTCAGACTGCTGCAGTTTTTCTTGTACTACTAGATCAGGATGATCTTTTATTATTTTTTTTACTTCGTCTTTGTTTTTTAAAAAATATATATTCGCACCTCCATAACTATCCTTATTTGGCTTAGCCACTACAGGAAAATCATTTACATTCATCGTGTTGTCAATAAAACTTTCAATATCATCTATAACATCGAAATCATAAGTGTAATATATATTGTTTAATTTATGAAAAAAGTCTTTTGGAAAAAGCTCACCCCCAAACCATTTGTTATAAATACTCTTGTTACCTAAAAAAGCAACATCCTTATTATTATTCAAATATGGTTCAATATATAGAAGAAAAAACTCTTCAGGAATAATTCTTTTATTAAATACTCCAGAGAGAGATTTAGACATTTCAACTGTTTTGAAGCTTACTATTGGAGATATTTGTTTCCAGTAATTATAATATTCTTTTTTTTCACCGCTCGTTAATTTTGATCTTTCAAAGTTAGGGTTACTATAAATTGACCTATTATATTTATGAAAAGAGGAATATACTGAAAGACCTGTCCATGTACTGCTAGCCTTATCCCTTATAAATTTTCTAGCTTTCATATTTCACCTCAGTAGTTAATTTTATTTGAGAAACTTTAATACATTAAAACTATTCATACTTGCCTACAGTAGCCTAGTTTCGTAGTTTATCTTCTTTTCTATTTTTCTATAAAAGAAATAAGCAGAAACTGCTAACATAATTTGTGATATAAATATGTTTGTAGCACCTCCTAATAGTCCAAAATTTTGAATGAGTGGAAAAGATAATAAGAAACCTATTATCGATACTGTTATCGTTATTTTCATTACTATCTTATCGTACCCTCTTGAAATTAGATAATTTGTAGAGTGTATGTTGTAAATAACAACAGACAACACTCCCAGCATAAGAATGTAATAAACTTCTGAATCATTCGCGTACTCTATACCAATAATGTCAAATATAAACTGATGTATTAATAAAAGGAAAACAATGATAGAAACAATCAATACTAAGTAATATTTTCTATAAATACCGAACTTCTCTTTGTGTCTAATTAGATACGGAAAAGCAACTCCTGATATTACAGAGTTAAATACATTTAATATTGTTACTACTTGTCTAGTAGCACCAAAATAACCAGCGGCTGACTTACCTAGTATTATTCCTACTAAAAAGTTAGTAGTATTATTATAAAGGTTTGGAACAAATTGGTTTATAAACAAAGGAAAACCAAATTTTAAAGTTTTTTTAACTCTAGTTAGATTAATAGGTACTATATTTAATTTGAAATTCTTTATAATTAAATAGTGTGATACACAGGTTACCGCAATAAAGCTAATTCCTAATAAGAAAGGATAAAGCCAGTAGTCCTCTGGCTCCTTAATTAGTGTAAACACTCCTATGGTAAACGTTAGTTTAACAATAAGATTTAGAACAGCTATATAAGTCATTCTCTCTACTCCCCGAAAAAACCACTCAGGAAATAGGGTTTCGCCTAACAGCATTAAGCACATTAATAGATATACGACTAAATCTTCTTTGAACTGAGGCACAAGAAAAATAGTAGGAATTAATATACTTAATGCAAATATTAATAGATAAAACTTAGTCACCATAGTTTTACTATAAATATAGCTCAAATGCTTTTGACTAGTTCTATGCTTTGCAATCTCTCTAGTGGCTGATAGATTAAAACCGTAATCCGTAACTGCTTGAAAGTAAGCAATCAAAGCTAGTCCTAATACGATCGCACCATACTGTTGTATTCCTAATACCTTAATTAAATAAGGTAGAGTGACAAAAGGTAGTACTGCATTTATTAGCTTTAAAACAGCTAAGGAGAAAAAATTTTTGAGCAGTTGACTGATATCTTTGTCACCCAGCACAGTGCGAACTTTCTTGATCATAAAACTCAACTATTTGTTTTCAAAGATTTAACATACCAAGGCATTGCTCTATCAATACCTTGCTCTATATTGAACTGCGGATTGTAGCCCAACAAATTCTTTGCTTTACTGATATCTGCTTGAGAGTGTCTGACATCACCTTCTCTAAAATCTCGATAGGTAGGTGGTTTTTCGTAAATGACGCCGTTGTCTATCAGTGCTAGTTTGATAGCATTAAACAATTCATTTAATGTGGTTCTATCCCCTACTGCCACGTTATAAACTTGGTTTTTAGCTTCGGGGTCAGTAGTTGTCGCTGCTAATATATTTGCTTGTACTGTGTTATCGATATAACAAAAATCACGACTAGTCTCTCCATCACCATTCATGAAGACCTCATCGTCCGATATCATTGCAGCTGTCCATTTTGGAATAACAGCCGCATATGCGCCATCAGGATCTTGGCGTCTACCAAAAACGTTAAAATAGCGTAAACCAATGGAATGAAAATCATAACTACGTGCAAACACTTCTGCATATAGCTCATTGACATACTTAGTCACCGCATATGGAGATAAAGGTTTACCAATGGCATCTTCAACTTTGGGCAAAGCGGGATGATCACCGTAAGTTGAGCTACTAGCAGCATACGTAAAGCTTGATACTTTCGCATCACGAGCCGCAACCAACATATTTAGAAAACCTGAAATATTGGTTTCGTTAGTAGCGATAGGGTCTGCAAGTGAACGCGGTACAGAACCTAAAGCCGCTTGATGTAAAACGTAATCTACACCCGTACATGCTTGATAGCAGTCATCTACGTTTCTTATATCGCCTTCAATAAAATTAAAACGTTGCCATTGATCCTCAGATACTAGGGTTTTTACTTCTTCTAAATTTTTTCGATGACCGGTCGCAAAGTTATCCAAGCCTACTACGTCCTGATCTAATTTCAGTAGCGTTTCGAGTAAGTTTGAGCCGATAAACCCGCCTACTCCTGTAATCAACCACTTCTTTGGATGGTTTACCAACGTCTGCTTTGTTTCTTCATACTGCATTATGTTGCTTCCTTATTAGTATTGTATTTTACCTCTACAAACGAATATCAGCTTCTTCTTTGTCAAATACATATTTTAGGTCATAGAGGACATGTTTATCTTTACCCAAAGCTCGGATATTATCGATGCCCATATCTGTAAACTCTGAGTGTGCTACTGCTAAGATAATACCGTCGTAGTGCTGCGACTGCGGCTTATCAATAGGAGTAACGTTATATTCACGCTGAGCTTCTTCGTTATCTACCCAAGGATCGTAGATGTCCACTTCAATGTTGTATTCTTCTAATTCGTGAACAATATCAATAATCTTGGTATTACGAACATCAGGACAATTCTCTTTAAAACTTAGACCAAGTATCAGTACTCGCGCGCCTTCCACCTGAATACGCTTCTTAATCATAGTTTTAATTAGCTGAGTAGTGACGTATTCGCCCATACCGTCGTTTAAGCGGCGGCCAGCAAGAATAATCTCTGGGTTATATCCAATAGCTTGTGCTTTATGGGTTAGATAGTAAGGATCAACACCAATACAATGTCCGCCTACTAAACCAGGACGGAACGGTAAAAAGTTCCATTTAGTACCGGCAGCAGTTAATACGGCTTCAGTATCTATATTCATTTTATTAAAGATAACCGCTAACTCATTAATAAGGGCAATATTGACATCTCTTTGAGTGTTCTCAATCACTTTTGCAGCTTCTGCAACTTTGATGCTTGGTGCTTTATGAGTGCCGGCGGTAATGATAAGGTTATAGACATCATCAACGAAGTCTGCAATCTCTGGTGTAGAACCTGCAGTAACTTTTAAGATATTGGTAACTCTATGTTCTTTATCACCTGGGTTGATGCGCTCAGGACTATAGCCTGCATAGAAGTCTTGGTTAAAAACCAATCCAGAAACCTTTTCCAGTACAGGAATACAAACCTCTTCTGTAGCACCTGGATAAACTGTAGACTCATAAACTACGATGTCGTCTTTTTTTAGAATACCGCCTATAGCTGTCGATGCTTTAATTAAGGGTGTTAAGTCTGGTTGTTTAAAGTCATCGATAGGTGTAGGTACAGTAACGATAATAAAGTTGCAATTCGCTAGTGCTTCAATATCTGAGCTGTAGGTGAGATGCGTAGCTTGAGCCAATTCTTCATCGCTAACCTCTAAAGTATGATCAGTACCTGATTGCAGCTCAGCGATACGATTCGCATTGATGTCAAAACCTATAACTGGTACTTTTTTACCAAACTCGACTGCTAAAGGTAGACCTACATAACCAAGGCCGATAACAGCTATTTTTATATCATTAATATCTCTCATAACACTCCCTTCTAAATATATTTATATAATAGTTTCGTATATAACGGTTTCGATAATTCGAAATAACGTCCACTTAAATTAAATTAATAAAGGTTAAGATTAATCAGGTTTACTAAGATTCTGAACCTTCGCGATATCCTTCAACAAAATATTTAAACTCTTCTTTGAGCCATTCGACATCATGGGGTTGAGCCCTGCGTGTCAACTGCGATAACATGTTTTCAATATCCATTAGTGGAAAGCTGCGCTCTATTGCTTGTCTGATTAGAGGATGCTCTGTCTCTTCAACATTATCGTCGCCGATGATCAACTCTTCATAGAGTTTCTCGCCAGGTCTTAACCCAGTAACTATAATCTCCATATCCCCATCAGGATTATTATTATCTTTTAGCTTACAACCTGTTAAGTAAATCATACGTTTAGCCAGATCTACGATTTTGACCGGCTCTCCCATATCAAGCACAAATACTTCACCACCTGATGCCATTGCACCTGCTTGAATAACCAAGCTTGCTGCTTCTGGAATAGTCATAAAATAACGTGTCACATCTTCATGGGTTACTGTAATGGGACCACCTTGCTCAATTTGTTTAGTAAATAAAGGAATAACAGATCCAGATGACCCTAATACATTACCAAAACGTACCATGCTAAAGCAGGTGCTACTATTAACTTGGCTTAGCCCTTGACAAACTAGCTCTGCCAAACGTTTAGAGGCGCCCATAACATTAGTAGGTCTTACCGCTTTATCGGTTGAAATAAGTACAAAGGTTTCAACTTTAGCTTGCAAAGCTGCGTAAGCACAATGATAAGTCCCTTTAGAATTGTTGATCACGCCCTCAAATGGATTATGCTCAACGATAGGCACATGTTTATAGGCAGCAGCATGATAAACGGTTTGAATGCGATACCTTTTAAATACTCTGATTAGCTTATCTTCGTTAGTTACATTACCAATCATGGCTATAATCTCGATGTTTTCATAATCAGGATTGAGCGCTTGTTGGTTTTTTAGTTCTTGATGAATACTGTATAAAGCATATTCAGATAGTTCATAAAGTATTAGACAGCGAGGGCCATTTTTAATGATTTGTCGACAAAGCTCACTACCAATAGAGCCACCAGCCCCTGTGACCAATACGCTTTTGCCACTAATGTTTTTACTTAGTAACTTGGCATCAGGTTCGACAGTTTGTCGATCTAATACATCTAAGATATCAACAGGACGCATCTTGCTAACGGTCACTTGACCATCAGCGATATCATGCAGACTTGGTAACTCTTTGATCTTGACAGAGACTTCTGCAAACTCATCGATGATTTGGCGACGACGGGCACGACTTATAGAAGGCATGGCCAAAAATACTTGCTCAACATTCAACTGATCTACCAAAGCCACTGTTTCGCTAGCATCGTATATTTTTTTGCCAAAGACATAGCCCCCAGTTAGCTGCGGATTGTCGTCGACAAAGGCTACAGTACGATATTTATGTGAACGCTCTAGAGCATCGAACAACTCTCTACCTGCTACGCCCGCTCCATAAATAATGACATTCTCGTTGACTTCTGTATCTTTACGACGATGCTTTTGACTACCTGTACTGCGCTCTAGTATTTCGCGAATGCTTAAGCGACTGCCCCATAACCAGATGAAAAATAGGAATAAATACAACAGAGGAACAGAGCGAGGCATAACAGGTAATGCATCAAAGAATCCTATGAATTGATAAAGGATTATCAACAATACAAATAACTGCAATACGTTACGCATCACCGAATCAAAGAAGATACGGGCAACACCTCTATAAAATCCAATAAGGTAGAGGCCAACCACAGGGGGTATAGCATAAAAAAACAAGGCTATAGGGCTAATGTGGTTGGCAACATAACCGTATCTCAATGCGTAAGCGAAAAACAAACAGACTAATGACATTAAGATATCGGCGGTTAAAAAGAAACTACGCTTTACTACACGCGGCAGCTCTAATAATCGTTGAGCAGTATTGTACAACCGGTTAACGGTATTCCTATTTTCAGAATAAGTATTATTAAGCTTTGGCTTCATAATCATAAACTCAACTGGTTGTTTTATTACTATTTTTGTTATGTTGCTACTTTTTTATTACTACTATTTACTATTATTACTACTATAAGCATAAGTAAAATGATAAGTATTCTTAGTCATCATGCCTTGCTTTATATCGTTTATTACAATACCGTCAACTTCAACATTTGATCTACTCATCTGTTTAATAGCATAAGCTAATTGACCTTCTGAAGAGTCGTTATGGCGAGTTACCATTAAGACCTTGTCAGCAAACTTCGACAGTATTACCGCATCTGTTGCTGCTAATACAGGCGGCGAGTCAATAATGATATAGTCATAATGGTCAGCAAGCTCACTCATCAACCCACTGAACCTATCACTAGCTAGCAGCGAAGACGGATTACGGGGCTGGTTACCGCGAGGGATAATATCTAAATTATCTATACTCGTAGGATAAGTAATACTAACGGCCGTACTGTCATCTGTGGCGAAGTAATCTGCAAGCCCGTTCTCACTTTCTTGATCTATGTTAAATGTATTGTGCAAACTACCTAAGCGCATATCTGCATCTATAACCAACACTCTTTTATCTAATTGTGAGAACACTTCCGCTAAATTTGCAACGATGAAGGATTTACCAACGCCAGGACTCTCACCAGATACCACAATCACACGGCTACGTTGATCATTTTTTCCTTGTACCGGCATACCAAACATTAGATAAGTTCTTAGACTTTTTATCGCCTCATAACTCACACTATCGTGATCAGCATAAGATAATAAGCGGTTACCAGCTCTGTTGTTTTTACCTAATCGTTGCACTGATTTAGAGCGAGGAACCGTAGCTATAACAGGAACACCTATTTTAGACTCTAAATCTTCAGGATCT
Source organism: Psychrobacter sp. M4 (assembly GCF_055699795.1). Classification (NCBI taxonomy): domain Bacteria; kingdom Pseudomonadati; phylum Pseudomonadota; class Gammaproteobacteria; order Moraxellales; family Moraxellaceae; genus Psychrobacter; species Psychrobacter sp. M4. The sequence goes on from NZ_CM146740.1 coordinate 2,645,129, forward strand.
TTGACTACGTCTTTAAAAGAGCTTCTAATTAATACTACTGCTGCTCCTAATAGCGCACCTATAGCTGTGGCCAGTAGCATAATCAGACCTTTCATCGGTGCTATAGGCTCATAGGTGCTAACAGGTAGATCAACGACACGCGCATAACCAATTTGACCGGCTTCAACAATTTTTAGTTGCTCATAGTTGTTAAGCATAGTGAGATAAAGATCTCTATTGATACCAACATCCTCTGATAGTTGTAAAAACTCTCTTTGAATATCGGGTAATCTTTCAATAGTATTACTAATCTCTTGTTTTCTATTATTTAGCACTCTTAGCTGATCATTAATCTGTATAACTAGAGGATGCTCGTCAGTATAATAAGTAGACAGCTCTGCTTGTTGCAGCTTTAGATCGCTAATCTGACCGTCAATTCTAGAGTTCTCTGCTATCAACAACTCAGCTTCTTGAGCGACATCAATAGTGCCGTATCTTTCACGAAAATCGTTAAAAGCGGCCTCAGAGTCATCAAGCTGCTGCTTTAGTCTAGGGATTTGTGTTTCCATAAATTCTATGGTTTTAGTCGTCTCTTCAGCACCGCGCGACTCGTTTTGACCTACATAAGATAGAACAATTTCGTTTAAGATCAAGGTCGTTTGTTGCTGATTAGGGCCTGTGTAAGACAGCTGGATAATACCGCTTGAATTTTCTGTTTCTATTACTTCCAATTTACTATTTATAGCGTTTGTCGTAATTTGTAACGACTGCTTAGTAATATTGATGGGGTGTCCACTAGCAGGTAGATCCTCTACAGTAATTTGAATAGGACCCTTGGCCCCTTTAAACTCTTGTGATTGATTAAACTGACCTTTAAACTCTTCAAGAGCATTGCTCAATGTAAAACCGTTATCAGATCTCACCAAAGTAAAAGTCTCATCTAGGTAGTCTGGTGCTACATTGAACTGACTGATCTGTGCTTGTCCATTATCAGTATCTAATGAGACTCCTGTTGGTGCATGTACTGGAGTATTAACTCGATCATTTGCTATTCTATCTATAGCAGTAACTTCAGGATTGCCTAATCGAGTTTGCAAATGCAACAAATCAACTACTGGCTCTAATACCATGCGCGATTTTATTAATTGCGTTTCTGCTAAAGAGTTATTTGCTCCTGGACCAACCAAATTAGAGATATCATTGCCAAGTCCTGAAACACTTTGCGAGCTTTCATTAATTTGTATCAACGCATCTGATTGATACGTTGGATTGACGTAGCGGTTATACAGTATTGCTAATACCAACCCTAGTAAAGCAAACAAAAGTATCGTTTTCCAGCCACGCATCAATGCTCCAAACAAGTCTGACAAACTAAACTCGTTGTTCTCTCGATCGATAGCAGGTTCTGTCAATTTTTTCGAATCTGTATTCATGTGTGTATTCGCCATTTAACTAATTTTATCAGCCCATTGTTCAAGGCTATCAATAATGTCTTTCTTAGCAGCCTCAAACGCTGACCTATCTTGCAAGTACGGATCTTCAATATCTTTATTATTCCAATGACCAATTCGAAACGTTTTGCCTCGGCAATGTGGCCATTCATTTTCAATCCACTTAGTTTGATCTGTTGACATCGTCAAAATCAAATCCGCTTTTTCTACTAGCTCTGCACTGATCTGCTGAGCACGGTGTGAATCTATATTTATATCGTCAGCTGCCATTACAGCGCTTGCTTTTTCATCGGCCGGATAACCTATTAATGCCGACACGCCAGCGGAGTTAATATGCTTTTGTGGATATTCTCGAGCCAGTAACGCCGCAGCCATAGGGCTACGACATATATTGCCAACACAAACAACTAAGATATTATTGAATGTCATAACTTACGCTTCTATATATCTACCTATATACGTGAAATCGAATTGATTGCAGAGGTTGAAGGTAATAGAGCACTGATGATACGGTTCCAACGTGCTAGGCCAGTTGGATCGACATAAATAATGTCATTTGATTGCATCTCAAAACGGTTAGCTAATGCTAGACTTGTAACTGACTGCAAGTTAGCATGATAAATAGTGGTGTAAGGGTACCCTGGATTATCACGTACGATATATACTTTAGCCGCATCAGCAGTAGCTGAATTCAAACCTCTTGACCGGCTTAATACCTGCGCTAAAGTAATTCCTTGTTCAGGTATAACAATAGGCTCTACCACACCAAATTCGCCTAGGGTATAAACCGTATTACGACTTTCATTATTGACGTGGATAGAATCACCATCACGTAAATAAATCTGGCTACCTGACACTCCGGCTTGTTGAAGTGCTTGTAATCCCAATGAGTAAGTTCTGCCGTCACGGTTCAATACGATATTGTTAGAATCGCCTGTATCTGTCGTTCCTCCTGCTAGAGAAATTGCGCTATAGAGTGAAACAGGAGTGTCTGCAATCGCAAACTCACCAGGCTGTCTAACTTCACCATCAATAAAGAACTTACTGCCGCGATAATTGATAATTTTTACTTGAGGGTCGGGAAATTTTAGATATTCTTGTAGTTGACTACGTAGTTTCGCTGTAAATTGCGGCACACTCAGACCACTTGCTTTGATACGTCCAATTAGAGGAAACTGAACGAAGCCTTGCTGATCAACAGGAAGGCCCGAAGCATAAGGATTAGAGCTATCGCTTAGTGTCGAAGGGGTAATATCTGGATAATCAATCAATGTGATACTTAAAATATCTCCCTCAGCAATGCGGTAATCGGCTTTACCGGATTGTTGCAACAAGCGAGATAAATCGCTATCAGGAGTAGCGACTGGTTTGGGCGGTAAGGTTTGCAGATTTAAAGGCTGAATATTAAACTGCATGCCATTTTCTGCTATGAAAGTACCACTAGTAGGTGGCAGGTCGCCAGCTTGTAGTCCTGAGTTAATAGTACAGCCTGAAAGCAGACTGAGGGACAACAGACATGCCGTAAAAAGTTTGGGCGACTGTTTAATAGGAAGTAAACGATGATAGACCATAATTATGACTCAATTTTATATTCTTAAATCCGGATTAAAAATTCGTACATATTCTTAAATTGAATTTGGAAATTACTTATGTTCACGCAAAAACTCAGTTAGTTACTTTCACTTATAACGTGAATCATGCAGTTACTTATAGATACAAACCTGAATAAATGTATTCACAAAAGCGAATTAATAAGTGCCAAATATACACTCAAAACTAAGATAACGCAATATCTTATAAACTTTTGTAGTGAAAGAATCACCAATTGTTGCGTAAAATATATACAGAAACTAAAATTTAACTACCCTCATCATCAATTGGCATTGTAACAATCGACAGAAGATAAGAAAAACAAAAATACTAAAAAACAGTATGAACGGCACCTATATTCTCTTTAACGGAATAAATTATGGTATTTTTTTTATAAGTTTTAGTCAATTAAGTATAAACGCAATATTACAGGTATAAACGATTAACGACATAAAATCTCAATAATGAATATTTGTGTCACAAAAAACGATTAATAGATTTGTTAAGAAAATGTTACTTAAGATGGTTTAACAGAATTAATAAGCATAATCAGATAAAATTTATAGAAAAGTAACTGTTAGCAGAAATATCTGGATAACTGCATTATATAGACATCTATATACAGCAAAAGCGCTAATCTATCTGTCAAGCTCATTAAAATAGCGTAGAATATACCGGGCAACTTATTTAATGCTAGTAACCTAGCAATACATTGCGAAATGTAAACCCAAACCGACTCAAGGATTAAGGTTACCGTTATGAAAGATGAAAAACTACAAAAGGCGCTGGCTCGTATGGGCTTAGGTTCTCGTCGACAAATGGAAGAAGTTATTAAGTCAGGACGTGTTTCTGTCAATAACCGTCCTGCTACTATCGGTGATCGTGTCGAACCAGGTGACGAGATTCGTGTAGATGGTCGTTTGATTAAATATACCGCTGAGAACGAAAAGCGCCGCCGTGTACTGGCTTATTATAAGCCTGAGGGTGAAGTATGCTCTGCCAATGACCCAGAAGGTCGCCCTACAGTATTTGAGCGCTTGCCTAAATTAACCCATGACCGCTGGGTAATGGTTGGACGCTTAGATATCAATTCAACTGGACTTTTATTGTTTACCAACGATGGGGAGATGGCACATCGCTTGATGCATCCCTCCAATGAGATTACTCGCGAATATGCAGTAAGAGTTTTAGGTGAAGTGACACCAGATATCGCACGTACGCTAACCGCTGGAGTCATGTTAGAAGATGGAATGGCACAATTTGAAGACATTAAAGAAGGTGGCGGTGAAGGTGTCAACAAATGGTATCATGTGAAGCTCAAAGAAGGCCGTAACCGCGAAGTACGTCGTTTATTTGAGTCCCAAGGTCTCAAGGTCAGCCGTTTATTGCGAACACGTTATGGCAGCATTGCTCTACCAAAAGAGCTACGTACTGGCCGTTTTATAGAGCTTGATAAAAAAGACATCAATACATTAACTGACTTAGTTAGTCTGCGTCCGCGCTACGGTACTGGTCTTCATGGCGCTGCTAAGCGTAAGCAAGAGCGGATCAAAGATAAACCTCTCAAAGCGCGTCGTAGTGATAGTAAACGTCGTGATACATCATCTAATAGTAGTGTAAAACCAAGCCGCGGTACGCGTAATACTCGTGATCGCAACAGCTAGCAAGTATACTATGCTTACTGCTTACTGCTTACTGCTTACTAGCTGTATAAAAACAAAAAAAGCAGCCAGTGATATATATATATCACTGGCTGCTTTTTTTATAATACATCAGCTTAGTTAATCGTTAATCACGATCATCTAAATAGCGCCTCATGACCTGTAAATCTTGTAAATGCCGATTTTCCATGGCCTCTAAAGCTTTATCTAAACGTTTTTCAATATTATCTAGACCTTCTTGCAAAATACTTTTGGCTTTAGTTTGTGTATCTAAACTAGCATGATTAGCTCCAGTTTTTCCTAGATGATGATAACTGGCTAGCATCTCTGGTAAGCGTGTATACAGTAGTCTTTGTAATACGACTTGCGACTCATCCACCGCCAATGTTCTATTTTGCGCATCTAGACTCTGCTGGTGCTGACTATAAATCGCTATCTTTTCATCAATACGTTGTAGCTGACGCAGCTGTATATCCGATAAGCTCTTTAAGTATTCAGTATCTAGTTTCAACTGTTGCCATTTTATATTGGCTAATGATAGAGGCGCATGAGGATCTTGATAGGTGAGTATACCTGGGGTAATACCGACTGCATTGTGCAAAGCATGCCAGCCTTTTTTGCCCAAATAAAGGATAGCAACTGTACCAACCACTCCTACCCCTATTAATATACTCATGCCTATCTACCTAGCTACTTGCTTCTCTATGACTTTTTAAATCTATAATTCTTCAAAGAAAGCTTATATTCAGTTTCATATCTATCAAATATGTTTATCGTTGGTAATTTTACTACTATTAACATCGATATCAGTATCTACAGATTGATGGGCTCGGAGAGTGGCGTCAGGATTATCGAAGCGCTGCTGTAAATAACGCTTAGTTACCAATAGTTTTTGTCCATCTTGATGGTAGGAGGCAGATAGCAGGTCATCAAACTGAGTGTTAATAGTGCTAAGCACTTCTAGCAAAGCCTCTTTTCCGGTAACGTCTGAGTGTTTAATCTTGGTATTATCTGCGCGTGCACCATCTAAATCATGTAAACGGCGATAATCAGCAACGGCTTGCGGAATATGTTTGTCCATTAGGTTTTGAATCATAATATAAGTTTCATTGACCGTATCGGTGTCATCAATCTTACCATCATTGTTGGTATCACCGTAAATAACGCGCAGTTTCTCGCCTTTTTGGTTAATCTCTTCAAGTGCTGTTTTAACCTCTACCGGGAGGCTTTTTTCAGGAATATAACCCAGCTGCGGCATCGCTTCATACTCAAGCATTTTGGGTGCCGTGACTTTTTTAATACCACGATAACCCAGATACAATCCAGCTGCTGGCAACACCCCGTACAACACGAACATTATGAACATTGCCGTCATTTGAGTCATTGGATTATCCCTGTTTAATTTTATATCTATATCAGTTCTGCGTACGACTTTTAACATAGCGATGCGTCGATGCTAAACGGTTTAGGACCGTTTGATGCAGCTCATCTAACAACTCATCTAGCTCGTAATCCACCTCTAGAAAAAGATCCGTTAGCATATCCCCTGCCGTCATACTGCCTTGTACCGTATTATTTTTGGTTCTATGCGGACTAAAGCGTAGCAGCTGCTCATAATGATGTATGGCTTCAGGAATACTTTCAGTCACTAGCTTATCGATAACAAACTGACGTTCGTTATGCTGTTGCTGCTGTTGCTCATTGAGCTCTTGACTCCAATCACGATAGCGTTTTAGCTTACCATTAATCCGGTCTAAGACCGCCACGGCTTCGATGGGCATAGCGTTTAGGGTGGCCTCATCAACTACATCAACAAGCTCAGTCATAATAGGGCAATGTCCATGTTTAAGATACCATAAGGTATTAGGATCAAAGGGAGGGCGATTAGGCGAGCGCATCTGCGCTTTATTGGTCAAATAGCGATCCGTCAGCGGCGTTGGCGAATGCGAATCATTCACCTGTGCTAATGCCTGACAAAGACGATTTACACGTTCAGGCGCTGTGAGCGTAGAGGTTTCATTGCTACTCTCAGTATCTTCAACAACGTTATCCTCTAGACTTTGACTGCTCACTCGCCGTTGGGCGTTAGTAGCTGCTATGGTCGGTAGATCATCTTGAGCCTGCCCAAAAGACTGTAGCATTCTTGTCAAACTTATGGCCATGACCTACTGTGCTCCTCGCTTATTTCCCAAATATTTTTTGTATTGCATGCACTGGTTTAATAACGTATCTTAACAGTTTTTCGCTATGCTGCCAGTAAGCAAACGTCAACGTTTTAGTCTTAAAAACTTAGTCTTAACAACGAGCAAACGCTATGAATAGTACCGATTATTTTTCTGGCTTTTTGTTAGGCTTATCTTTGATTATTGCGATTGGCTCCCAGAATGCTTTTGTACTCAAACAAGGACTGAGACGCGAGCACCTGTTCTTTATTTGTCTGTTTTGCGCAGTCAGTGACGCTCTACTTATATCTGCAGGCGTAGCTGGATTTGGTACTGTCACTGCGCGCTACCCGCAAGTGGTAGATATCGCTAAGCTTGTAGGCGTGGTTTTTTTGTTAGGTTATGGACTGCAAAGTTTGTATGCTAGTGTGCGTCTATCACACGCTCTCAGTACTCAAGGACAAGTGGTCACGAGCTTAAAAAGAGCACTTCTACTATGTTTTGGCTTTACTTGGCTCAATCCTCATGTCTATCTAGATACCTTGGTACTAGTGGGCATGGTTTCAACCGGAGCCAGTAGTAAATTAGTATTTGCTAGCGGTGCCATCAGTGCCTCATTTGTGTTTTTCTTCGCCTTGGGGTATGGCGCGCAATTACTAAAGCCGCTGTTTACTAAACCAAAGGCATGGAACATACTTGACGCTTTAGTAGGTATATTAATGCTATATTTGGCATGGCACTTATACCAAAGCTAAGTACCAAAGCTGAATTAAAAATTGAGCAATAAAAAAACCAAACATCATCAATTGATCATGTTTGGTTTAAATGAACCTTATTATCGGTATTAGAAAAATATCTCTAAAAATTCTGATTATTTATGAAGCCTTTTTGTGATTTTTCTGATTTTTAGGTTTCACAAAAGTCAGATTCAAAAAGTGCTCAAGCGAATCATCAGTGATATCAAGCCAAGGCTCTGGTAGCTCAGGCGCTAGAGTACCTGTCAAGGTAGAGCGATAAGCTTTTTCTCTAAAGCCCATAATATTGGCAACTTTATCTTTTTGCCACTGCTTTAAGATATCACCTTGCTTTTCAACAGCGAACTCTGGGTAATCCGTTGCGTTAGTTAGATCACGAATATAATTGGCTTGAAAGTCAATTGAGTCACTGACCGTTATCGTCTTGTCATAAGTTGCAAGCCACTTTGCTTCATCTTCTTGACGCGTCTCTAAATCGGGCAATTCGATATCACCTATCATCACATCGCGTGCATACCAAGCCTGAGCATCAAACATATTAAAGGTAAAGTACTGATCTTGCATACCTAAATAGATAAGCTTTGGATTGGGTTGCCAAAAAATACCTTTGTACAAGTTTGCAGGATATAAGCAGTTATGCGTTTGCAACCGCAGCTCATCAGGCAAGAACGGAAAATGGAATAGATAACCGGTACACATGATGATAGCGTCAAAGCTTTGACTGGTACCGTCAGCGAAGTGCGCCACATCGTCTTCAAAATGAGTAACTAATGGCACCTCTTTGATACCTTCTGGCCAATCATAACCCAGTGCTTGCGTACGATAACTGATCGTCACGGACTTGGTGCCATACTTATAACACTGCGTACCAATGTCCTCAGCTGAGTAACTGCTACCGACCAGCAAGATGTCTTTATCTTTAAATTCTAGAGCATCACGGAAGTCATGAGCGTGCAAAATGCGACCTGGAAACGCCTCTAACCCTTCAAAATAAGGCATGTTTGGCGTTGAGAAGTGACCAGTTGCCACTACCACATAATCAAACTCTTCAACTTCTTGCTCACCGCTTTTATGATTCATGACCGTAACGGTGAACTTTTGGGTTTCATCATCAAAAGATACCCAACGCACTGGGCATTCGAAGCGAATGTATTTATTAATATCCTGCTTATCGATGCGACCCATGATGTAATCTTTCAACACTTCACGAGGCGGGTAAGAAGGGATAGGCTCACCAAAATGCTCTTCAAAAGAGTAATCTGCAAACTCTAAGCACTCTTTGGGGCCATTTGACCATAAGTAGCGATACATACTACCGTGCACAGGCTCACCGTTTCTATCTAAACCTGTACGCCAGCTATAATTCCACATGCCACCGATGGCATTTTGTTTTTCATAACAAACTATTTCAGGCAAATCTTTGACACCAGCTAAACGTGCGGCTTCAAAAGCGCGCAATTGTGCTAGACCGCTTGGACCTGCACCTAAAATAGCAATTCTTGTCTTACTCAAAGTCAACTCCTGTTAAAAATAGTGAGAAGCTATCATAACATATTTTTATGGCCGACATTAAAAGATGACATTACTAGTCATTAGTAAACAATTATTTACTATAAACAACCTGTTTTTACTACAAAAAATTATAAGTGTGTTTTTTAAATTAAAGCATTGGCGTTATATTAAATTGGGAAATAAAGTACGTAAACCACTAACAATAATTTCAATGGAAACGGCAGCAAGTAGCATACCCATGATTCGACTCATGATATTAAGACCAGTATCACCCAATACACGGCTAATACGACCTGCAGCCATCAAAGCCAAATAACAAAAAAGGCTGATTAACAATCCGGCGATAATAACGGCGGACACACGCAGTATGCCTGAAACTTGTGAAGAATAAATAATTACCGTTGAGATGCCGCCAGGTCCTATCATCATAGGAATGGCTAAAGGCACTACTGCCGAGGCGGTACTTGGCGGCGCATATTTATCATATTCAACGTCGAAGTTTTCTTGATCCGGCTTAACAGGGTTGCCCTCCCCGTTCATCATATTAAGCGCAATCAAAAACACTAATATGCCCCCTGCTAGCTGAAACGAGCCGATTGAAATACCTAAAGCTTTTAGTAATACTTCACCAGCTACGGTAAAAAAGCTGATGGTAATAAAAATAGTTAGGCAGGCTATGCGCGCAACTTTACGTCGATCGATCATCGAGTAGCCGCGAGTCAAATCTAAAAACAGCGTCAAAGCACTAAAGGGATTGATCAACACCACAAAGGCTAAGATAATTTTAATAATTTCAGTGTTCACTGAGCGCTCGCTTGTTGGTCGTCAAAATCTAGCAAAAAATAAGGCCATCGCGCGAGTGCAACGATGACCATGTAGGCAATTAATAGCAGCATTGTAGCATAGGTAGATAAGTCAATTAAATCATTAACTTCATCCGATTTTTAATAGTGCTCTACGAATGAAACTTTAATCTGATTTATATTATTTAAGACTTATAAAACTGGCACCTATAAACCTCAAGCATTAAAATCAAGTCCAATATCCAGTGCCGTTGTACTGTGGGTCAAATAACCCATAGCAATAAAATCAACGCCAGTTTCTGCAACTGTTTGTACTGTCTGTGGAGTAATCCCGCCCGAGGCTTCAGTTTTGGCACGACCTTTACACATAGCGACTGCCTGTGTGAGTGTTTCAGGCGACATATTGTCTAATAACACCAGATTTGCGCCAGCGTCTAAAGCTTGCTTTAACTGCTCTAGCGTATCTACTTCAACTTCAATCGGAATCAGATGTCCGGCAAAATCCTTTGCTTGTTTGATAGCCGCTTCAATGTCGCCAGCAATAGCAATATGATTGTCTTTAATTAAGATTGCATCATCGAGGCCTAAGCGATGATTGCGTCCACCGCCGCAGCGTACCGCGTACTTTTGGACGATACGTAAGCCTGGAATAGTCTTACGAGTACAAGTGACTTGTGCAGAAAAATCTGCCACACTATCGACGATCTCACGCGTAGCCGTTGCAATACCGCTCAGATGAGTCATAAAATTCAGCGCCGTACGCTCGGCGGTCAATAGATGGCGCGCATTACCGCGCACCGTTGCTAGTACAGTATTGGCTGTGACGTACTCGCCATCACTTATTTGAGCAATAAATTCAATTTGCTTATCAATTATAGCAAAAGATAAACGCGCTAGATCCATGCCACAAATGACTCCGTCTTGCCTAGCTCTAATCTGTAACTGCGCCTGTCTATCTGCTGGAATGGTCGCTTGCGAGGTGACATCACCACGCCTACCCAAATCTTCTACTAATGCTGTTTCTACTAAAGGTTTTAATAGTACTTCATCTATCGCCGGCTCTATGCGTACGCTCATTTGTTTTTGCCTCTGTTAAAGATCTTTTGGTTTAATTAAACTCAAAACGAGCATAAATATAACGTAAAGTTTAACGACTAGCAAGATTTGTTCTCACTTAATATAAGGGGCTATTTATGAGTATAAGATTATCTGCTTTTAGGCAACTTGCTATCCATAAGCAGGCTTTGTAGCTCGATATCATGACAGAAACGATATAATTTGGCAGGACGACCTCGTTGAGCACTACTACTTTCTCCCGTCTCCATGACCAAATTCTGCGAATCGAGCAACCGGCGGAAATTCTGTTTATGCAAGCGCCCTCCTGAGAGCGCCTCAATACTTCGCTGTAACTGTGATAAGGTAAAAGTATCCGGCATAAGACCAAAGATAAGCGGTCGATATTCAATCTTGGCGCGTAGTCTGGATATGGCAGTAGCGATTACGCGGCGATGATCATAATACATCGGTATGCCTATTACCTGTCCCCAATGCTTGGGAAGCTTATTAGGCTGATAATTAGGCGCTTCTGGAATTAATTCTGCTTCATAGAGCATCTCATAGCGCAGCAGCGCATGCTCAGCGACCCATTCATAATGATGCTTTTTACCTTTTTTAGTATTTTTATTTTCTAACGTATTGTTAGCATTATTTCCAATAGCAACCTTGTTTATTCCCCAGCATAAACGAATACGCTGTCGACGGCGTTGCTGCATCATCTCATCTGCCGAGCTATCCGCCCAGTCAAATAAAGCAGGGACGATAAAATCAGTAATGGTACTTGGCATACCATCTAAATGATTCTCCCATGGAAAATAATCATACCAATCACGCCACAACGCTTTAGTTTGCAGCTCTTGAGTTTGCTCCTCTTGCACTAATCCCAAATAGCTAACATAAACTAGCGCATGACCATCAACGTTGCGCCTATTGGTATCGACAAAAGTATAAAGCTGCTCAATATATCCAAGCGGCTGCTCGGTTTGTTCCTCCACCCACTGGCGGACGCCCGCCTGCAACGAGCGATGCAGTGGCATGAGTGGTCCATTGGGTAGTAATTTACCTTGATCGACCGTTAATACTCGTGCGTTATGATCAGTGATAGCAACCAATACAGCGACCACCTCGGTTGTGCCACTACCTTGTTGATGCGCATGTGAATAAGACAAGCTCATAGTTCTTTAGTATTATCCTTCGTTTTTTACAAATCATGTTTGATAAGACTCAGTTAATAAAACCTGAGTTGATAAAGCCTTAGTTAATAGAACTTAGTATAACGCGGTTCACGTTTTATCGTAGCTACTGGATGTAATTTATATTTTTTTGCTTCTTTAACTTGAGATAGACAACGTCTTTGAATAAATAAAAAAATCAAAAACTTCTTGTAATTATGCTCAAAATGAGCATAATTAGAGTTACTTTATTAACTAGCTACAGTTTTTTATATCAATTACTTGTTTACATATTCACTAGCATTATTGCACGGAGGCTTGCAGCCATGAACACTTATCCCTATGACGCGCCAATATTGAGCTCTGATAGCAGCCGTGTTGCCACTCTTAATATCGAGCATGCCAAAGCTAGAATGCCAAAAGACTTAACTCGCACTGAGCGCAGCGTTATCGAAGCCAATATCAAACAATTACTAGAAGATAATAATGCGGTGCTGGTCGCCCATTACTATGTCGATCCTTTTATCCAAGATTTGGCATTGACAACTGGTGGTTGTGTTGGTGATTCGCTTGAGATGGCACGCTTTGGTCAAGCGCATAGCGCCCAAACCTTAGTGGTCGCAGGCGTACGCTTTATGGGCGAGTCGGCCAAGATACTTAGTAGGGAGAAAACAGTGTTGATGCCTGATTTAGAGGCCGAATGTTCGCTCGATTTGGGCTGCCCTGCTGATGAATTTTCTGCCTTTTGTGATGCGCATCCTGAGCGTACCGTGGTAGTTTATGCCAATACTAGCGCGGCAGTGAAGGCACGTGCTGATTGGGTAGTAACCTCGTCAGTGGGTATCGATATTATCCGCCATTTGCATGCACAAGGCGAGCCAATCATTTGGGGTCCTGATCGACATTTGGGCAACTATATTGCCCGTGAAACTGGCGCGGATATGCTGCTGTGGCAAGGGTCATGCTTGGTACATAACGAGTTTAAAGCCACAGAGCTTGAGCAATTAAAAGCCGAGCATCCTGATGCCAAAGTACTCGTCCATCCTGAGTCGCCTGACAGCGTGATTGCGCTTGCTGATGTCGTCGGCTCAACTAGCAAGCTCCTCAAATCCACCTATGAGATGGATGCCGATACTTTTATTGTCGCCACCGACTTAGGTATCTTGCATGAGATGCAAAAACGCTCACCTTATAAACGCTTTTTGGCCGCGCCTACTGCTGGTGAGAGCGCCAGTTGTAAGAGCTGTGCGTTTTGTCCATGGATGGCGATGAATGGGCTTCAAGGTATTGAACAGTGCTTGATGCATAAAACTGGCGAGGTAACCATGACGCCAGAGCTGGCAGCTGCGGCTAAAAAACCTCTACAACGGATGCTTGATTTTGCTGAATTGCAACAGCAGCGCGTAACTGCTAGCGGTGATATTGTCAAAGATCGCGCGTTATTTGCCAATGTTGGAGCCGCGTAAGATGACAGCACTTGCTAGCGCTATGCAAACGAATATTGTAAAGACGGATGTCTTGATTATCGGTGCAGGTCTTGCTGGACTCAGTACTGCGCTGTCACTGCCTAAGTCATTAAATATTATTATCTTAAGTAAAGCCGCGCTTGAGAGTGGCTCTAGCTACTACGCGCAGGGCGGTATCGCGGCAAGCTTAGCTAAAGATGATAGCGTCACTGATCATGTGGATGATACGCTTATCGCTGGCGCAGGACTTTGTGCTGCTAACAACACTAATACTATTTTGAGCGCTGGACAACAAGCCGTACAGTGGCTGTGCGAGCAAGGCGTACCTTTTACTCAAGCTGTAGCACAAAAGCCTATTCCAAAGTCAGCTCAAGCTACATTAAACCTTGATAGCCTACATCTGACCCAAGAAGGCGGTCATGGTCACCGCCGAGTCGCGCACGCTGATGACGCCACTGGTCGACATATTATGAACGCTTTAATCAAAAAGACGAAAGCGGCCAACAATATTACTATTTTGCCGTTTTATGAAGCGCTCAGCTTATTAACCTTAACCTCAACCTCTAGCGACACCGACTTAGCCAATAACAACGATAAAGTAAAAAACGCTAATAGTGATAAACAATGCCAAGGCGCAATCGTTTTTGACCATACTAGTCAGCGTCAATTGTCTATTTATAGTCGAACAGTTGTGCTTGCTAGTGGCGGTTTGGGTAAGATGTTTCAGCGTGCCAGCGCGCCTGATGTTTGCATCGGTGATGGGGTGATGATGGCTTGGCAAGCAGGATGCCGCTTAGCTAATTTAGAATTTATCCAGTTTCACCCAACCGGATTGGCTTTAAATGACAGTAGTTTTTTGATCTCCGAAGCCCTGCGCGGTGAAGGTGGACGGCTCTATTGTCCTTTGACGGGCAATCGCTTTATGTTGGGCATAGACGCGCGTGCCGAACTCGCTCCAAGAGATATCGTGGCCCGCGCCATTGCTAAGCAAATCAGTAATAATGGTCTTGGTTATGTGCATCTTGATGTCAGCCACATGCCAAGCACCTTTATAACCGCTCACTTTCCACAAATTTATCAGACGCTATTAGCACTTGGCATTGATATCACCACAGACGCTATTCCAGTTGCGCCTACCGCACATTATAGCTGCGGCGGCGTAGTCACTTGCGCCAATGGTTTAACTGATGTGCAAGGATTGTATGCAGCTGGCGAGGTTGCTTATACTGGTCTCCATGGCGCTAACCGATTGGCAAGCAATTCACTGCTAGAATGCGTAGTAGTTGGTCGCAATATCGCAGCGCATGTACCGCATTATTTAGCAACTAACACTTGGATAACTCCTACTTTAACGGATACTCAGATTGTACATTTAGCATCTTCTAATTTTACTGGCCGCGTCATGACCAATGACACTTCTTACATCAATACCGTTACTCTTATTAATATCGATAAAATAACCGCTCAATTAAAATCGTTAATGACCAACCATCTGGGGGTTGTACGTAGTGCTAAGCAACTAAAGCAGGCGCTAGCACAACTACAAGAGTGGCAACTTAAAATAGATAATTTAGACACTCAAACATCCTCAAACAAAACAGACAAGCTGGCGTACTTTCGACTTAACCGGCAATTAAGGTTGGCTTGCCTGATTATCCAGTCCGCTTATCAGCGCTGTGAGAGTCGCGGTGGACACTACCGAGCGGACTACCCTAATTTAGCAGATAAACCAAGAATTAGTATTATTGAGCCGCTATCAAAAGAAGGTATTAAGCTAAAAGATAGCCCTCTACAAACTATAGTAGAACATTCTAAGAAGAGTACTCGAAAAGCAGCCAGCTAAAACAACCGCTATAAAACCCCTCATTAGGGCCGAAATTTGCAACGCTATTCCAGCTTTTAAGTACTGATATGATACAATCTCCGGCTTGTCAAAATTGTTACGAGCCTGTCCACTATGCAAAGCCTCATTACCCTCGTTTTGGTACTTACGCCGATGTTTATTGGCTTTGCCATTCCCTCGCATCGGAGGATGACTATCCTTGCAGATAAGGGCTTATCTTATTTAGTATTTATCATTTTAACGCTTATCGGTATTGAGCTGTCGCAAGTCGAAGGGCTTGGCAGTCAACTGGGCGAGATTGCGCTATATGTTGCGGTACTGTCGATATTGACTATCGGCACAGGTTTAGTTGGATTAATGATTTTCGATCACTGGCGTCCATGGCAAGTCAAAAAGTCAACGGCCAAATCCAAAGAGCATCGGGTCAGTATTCGCGGTAGTCTGGCGCAAGTATTTTGTGTGGTGATTGGCATGATCATCGGTTATTTCTTACCGGAGAGCTACATGCCACCTGAGAATACCATGACTGTTCTACTGATGATCTTGATACTACTGGTTGGTATTGGACTCAAAGGCTCAGGAATTACCCTAAGGGAGGTGCTGCTCAATCAGCGCGGAGTGGAGATTAGTATCATCTTTACCTTAGCAGTGCTAGTAGGCGGGTTACTTTTTGCGCTATTATTTACTGAGGTATCGTGGACAAAAGGCTTGGCGCTTGCCTCTGGGTTTGGCTGGTATTCGCTATCCGCTATCGTGATGACCGATGCTTATGGGGCGATTTGGGGCAGTGTGGCATTATTTAACGACTTGATTCGTGAGTTTTTCGCGCTGATATTTATCCCCGTATTTATGCGTAAATATCCCTCGGCGGCGGTTGGGCTTGGCGGCGCGACCAGCCTAGATTTTACCTTACCTATTATTCAACAATCTGGTGGGCTTAAAGTGATACCTTTAGCGATTAGCTTTGGTTTTATTATTAATATTGTGTCGCCGGTGTTAATGGTGGTGTTTTCGGCTTGGTAAGGATAAATAATTTTGGTTTTTAATTCGCGTTGATGTGTTTATTTATAATTATTCAAACGTTTAAGACCCTACTCAACATTGCTAATAAGCGCATAGATACGCTGGTTTAACCAACTGTTTTCTGCATCATTTGGCGCAATCGGACGATCTGAACCATAATAAAAAGTTTTGATACGATCAGGGTCAATATTATACTTCATGATCACATAGTTTTTGATACCTTCCACCCGATACCTTGATAATGTTTGGTTGGCGCTATTGTCTTCGTTCTTTGATATATGCCCTTCAACTAGCATGACAGCATCTAAATGATCTTGCATCTTTTTACCAGCGTTATCCAACTGTTCGTAATACTCGCTTTTTATTTCACTACTATTCTCATCATAGTATGCTCTAGCTTCCATCATAAATTCATTTTCAGCGAAAAGTAAGGAATGCGGACAGCCCCTTTCATCTATCTTCACGTTCATAGGCGTGGCTGGACACTCGTCTATATCATCAAGTACGCCATCGCCATCTGAATCTGGAGTAGGTAGAGCCATTGTAACAACACTTTCATTACCATAGTTTTTAAAGCTTTTAAGCGCAGATTCTGATTGAGATGACGAGGTTGGCAAGGTCTGACAGCCTGCTAAAGCAACAGTTGCTATGGCTAAACACATTGAAAATCTAATAACCATAACCGTCTCACAAATATTATTAGTAATTAACAAACATTATTTTAATAATATATTAGATTTAACAATTAAGCCAACGGTAAATCTTTATCCACCTGACAAACCCTATCATGCCAATCAACAAACTCCCCAATAGCGTCTGGCGCGGGTTTACTATCGCTAACCTCTCTACCATCAAAACTCTCTACATAACGGCAAGCCTTATAGCCTTTAGCAAACTTATCATAGTCAGCCAGCCATTTCTCCCTAGCCTCAAGCTCTGCATAGCGTAGCTCATTTTCCTCAGAATCAACGTCATCAATTGGCATTGACCAAAAATCCTTGGTCGGAATATTTTTAGATAGCTTATTCGTCTCAGTGACCTCAGTCATACGCCAAGGTTTCGAGGTTAAGCGCGCGCGAAAGCACTGCTGCGATTGACACAGACGCACGTAGTTAGCATCGGCATGGAAATACTCAAACCATTCGGCAATTAGGCGATCACTTGGTAAAACCGTATCGTGAATAGCGATAATACGAAATCCCGCTGGCGTCTTATACAGACGAAAAGCCTCATCTGGATAATTGCCGATACGCTTTTGCATTAAGTCGGTCATAAACGATAGAAGCGAAGCTAAGTCAGCGTCTATCTTTTGCTGGCGCGCTTGCTCTTCTTTACTGGCTTTTTGCCATAAAAAAGCGGTTGCCGCTACCATCACCACAATCAACCACAGCCACGACCAGCTTTGCCACGCTATGATACTGGCAATAAGAGCGAAGATGATAACAAAGCTCCAAACGAGTCCTTTAGTAATAGGTTGGTTTTGATTAGCAGCTGTGATTATAAAGCCATGGCGATCATAATGATCAGAATAAAGGTGATGTAACAACTCTGCGTTATCGACGTCAATGATGGCGATGTTGTCGACGTTGGCGACCTGTGCACCGTAGCTATTACGTGTGACGATAACTTGCGTTATAGAAACTGATGCGTTTTGAGGAAAAGTCTGTTCAGCGAAGATTTGTTCGCGAATAGGAATGCCATTGCCTTCGTTGTATTCTTCTTTGCGCTCACGTCGCAAGATATCCTCGCCTGCTAGCCAGTGCTTGTGCGCCTCAAAAACCCGCGTTTTGGCGTGATCTAATGCCGCAACTTGGCTAGTATCTGACCAGCCGTAACGTTTGATGGTAGCTTGTTTTGTGTTACCACTGGATATTGTAGAAGATTCAAAGCGCTGCTTATGTTGCGCCCAGTATTTGGGAATGAGCATGGGTTTTGCCTTTGGATTCTTTATTTTTTACCATATAAGTATGGGGTTTTAACGGCTACTTAAATAAGCATATAGACTATTATAGTTTCTCAAAAGAATAGCAAAAACCCCTGTTGGTTCATAGTCCAACAAGGGTTTAATATTATCAAGACTAAAGGCATACTTACTACTGAACTAATACTTAAATTTTACTTAGCGCTCCAAATGAATGTATTGCATATGCCGTTCATACTGATTAAGAATATCGACCAATACTTGCTCTTTAGTATAGCCAACCAAATCATACTCTTGAGAACCATCAGTTAAAAACACTTCCGCTCTATAGTAATGTTCAACGTTTTTACTTGAAGTATTAAGCGTAAAGTTAGGCCGCTCCGCTTTAACTAAGTTTACCTCGTAAATGAAATCATCTTTATCACCGTGACCAACTTGTAGTTTTAAACCATCTATTTGACAGCTGTCTTGATTTTTATTCGCGTCTATATGTTTTTCGATATCTGCAAGATCATGAACTTGTAAAGTAGTATTGAGTCCTCCTACTTTTAGCTCCTCTTCAACCTCATTCATGGCAGGCAAGACAACGTTCTGCAAAAACTGTTCAACTTGTTTATGTCCAGGAAAGCTGACGATACGCTGCAATCTTGCTTTCCAACCTTTGCCACTATCGAGTACATTCGCTGTACCTACTGTGCTGGCTTTACGCTTATTACCTTCTTCCTTAAGTGATTTCCACATGGACATCATATAAAGGACAAGGATAGCTGAAAATGGCAAGCCTGCAATTACAGACACAGATTGCAATGAAGCAAAACCACCTGCAAAAAGTAATCCCAGAGTAATTAGTCCTGTCGCAGCGGCCCAAAACAGGCGTAGCCACACTGGCGCATCCGCATCGTTAGTCATGCCTCTTGAGCTTAGATTAGCTAATACTAAAGCGCCTGAGTCAGCTGAAGTAACAAAAAACACTAGACCGATAACCACACCAGCGAATGATAATATATCGCTAAAAGGATAGTATTCAAACAGAGCAAACATACCCATAGCCGCATCGTTGACCGCAATTTCACCCAGCTCAGAGGCACCGTTAGCGACTAAATATATGGCTGAATTACCAAAAATTGAGAACCATGCAAATATAAAGCCTAGCGGGATAAACATTACGCCAAATACAAATTCACGTAAAGTGCGACCACGACTGATACGTGCGATAAACAAGCCTACAAATGGCGCCCATGCGACCCACCATGCCCAGAAGAATATCGTCCAGCCTGATTTCCATTCAGCACCCACTGCTCCTTGATAAGCATAAACATCAAATGTTTTATAAATAATGGTCTGGAAATACTGGCCAATGCTCTGGGTAAAAGTATTAAGTAAATAAACGGTATTGCCCATTACTAATATAGCGATCAATAGCAGTATCGAAGACAACATATTGAATTCAGACAAACGGCGTACGCCTCGTTCAACACCTGTCATAGCAGATATAGCAGCAGCAGCGACGACACCCACAATGATAAAGGTTTGCACCATTTTGCTCGATTCAATACCAAACACATGGGTGAGTCCAGCATTGGCCTGCAGTACCCCGATACCTAAACTGGTTGCAATCCCCATTAGCGTACATACTACCCCAAAGGTATCGATGCCATCACCGAGCCAGCCTTTAATCAAACGCTCGCCAAAAATGGGCGTTAACGGTGATCGCAACGCAAGCGGCATGTTTTTGCGATAAGCAAAATAAGCCAAAGCCATACCGATCAATGCATAGATACCCCAACCGTGTAGTCCCCAATGCAAAAAAGTTTGAGCAAGTGCTTGTTCCATAGCCTCAGCACTAGCAGGCTCAAGGCCAACATGAGGGGTCAGATAGTGCATTAGTGGCTCTGAGGCACCAAAAAATAATAGATCAATACCGATACCTGCTGAAAACAGCATCGCAGCCCACGCTAGAAAAGGAAACTGAGCTTTTTCGTGATCTAAACCTAGCTTAATATCACCATATTTAGAACAACCAACAAATAGAGCAAAGATACTATATGCTGCAACAACAAGCATATAGTACCAACCGAAGCTCTCTGATACCCAAGCCATTCCAGAACCAAGTAAAGCTTCACTGTAATCTGGAAACATAATTGTCCAGACTATAAGCAAAATAGAGATAATCGCTGAGCCTAAAAATACCGTTTTATTTAGACTTAGAAGTTTTGTGGTACTACTTGTCGTGTTTTCTGAGGGCGAGCCTTGCATAAGTGGCCTTAATAATAGAATGAAGTCCTCGACGATATTGCTATATCAGCTATTTGATAAAGCAACATCGAGTAAAGAAACAATGATAAACAAAGACTAGATAATTAACTATTTTTGTTAGCAGCACCTTCTCTTATAGGTCTATAAGAGAGTTACTATCAAGCGGGTACGACGTAACTACAAAGTATATAGTTTAAGTAAATAAAGATATTTACCTATCAAACAGCAGCATTATACTCTCGCATCGGTTTCGATCTAAAAGGCGCACCGTTCGCTACATAATACTCGGCAGTAGAACGAGGTAACTGCGTTCCTTTTATTTTGTCAGCAATTTTCTCAGCTAACATAATAGTAGTGGCATTTAAGTTACCGCTGATAATGTTTGGCATGATAGAAGCATCAACCACTCGCAGACCCTCCATACCA
The DNA here is from genome assembly GCF_055699795.1 of Psychrobacter sp. M4. Classification (NCBI taxonomy): domain Bacteria; kingdom Pseudomonadati; phylum Pseudomonadota; class Gammaproteobacteria; order Moraxellales; family Moraxellaceae; genus Psychrobacter; species Psychrobacter sp. M4. Next base: position 2,666,205 of record NZ_CM146740.1, read on the forward strand.
TGTACGAGACCTTCGCCATTCACTACGGCATCATTGTGCTCACCCATCGGACAGGTACAAGAAGGATGATAAGCAGTCTCTGCATTTTGACGAACGTATTCATCAAGCTGCGCATCGGTAACCAGATCATCGGTTGGAGAAATAGCGCGGCCCCGGTATGGGTCTAGCGCTGGCTGATGCATAATCTCCCGAGTAATACGCATAGCAGCGCGAAACTCTTGCCAGTCCTGCTCATGCGACATATAGTTAAATAAAATACTAGGATGTGCGTTTGGATCACGTGAAGTCAGCTTTACTCGGCCTCGGCTCGGAGAACGCAGGGAACCAACGTGTGCTTGAAAACTATGGGATTTAATCGCACTACGGCCATCATAACGAACCGCAAGTGGTAAGAAATGATATTGAATATTAGGATGGGTGAATTTCTCATCAGTACGAATAAAGCCGCCGCCTTCAAACTGGTTGGATGCGCCTAAACCTGTTCCCATAAATAACCATTCAGCTCCAATAGCCGGCTTATTCCACCATTTATTAGCAGGCGCAATCGATACTGGCTTGATACACTCGTACTGCATATAAAGCTCTAAGTGATCTTGCAAATTATTGCCTACTCCCGGTAAATCTAGCACTTCTTTGATATCAAACTCTTTGAGCCATTGACCAGGTCCGATACCTGAGCGTTGTAGCAGCTGCGGTGAGGCAATCGCACCAGAGGATACAATAATTTCTCGAGCAGCGTAAAAATTCTTGGTTTGTCCTTGATGCTCTACTTTAACGCCAACAGCACGTTTGCCATCGAATAAGATAACGTCGGTTAACGCTCCTGTCAAAATATTAATATTACTGCGCGGTTTGGCGCGATCAAGATAGCCTCGAGCAGTTGAGGCACGGCGACCGTTGGGTGTTACAAATCGATCCATCGGACCAAAACCTTCTTGTTGATAACCATTTAGATCATCGGTGCGAGGATAGCCTGCTTGCACGCCAGCCTCAATCATGGCTTGAAACAGGGGGTTGACGCCAGGCTTTGATGTGGTCATCTCGACAGGTCCACCAACACCATGGTAAGCGTTCTCTCCAGCGTCGCAATTTTCCGACTTTCTAAAATAAGGTAAGCAATCCAGATATGTCCAGTCTTCTAAGCCTTTTATTTTGGCCCAATCATCAAAATCTAACGCGTTACCACGGATATAACACATGCCATTAATCAAAGATGAGCCGCCAAGGCCTTTGCCGCGACCGCAGTCCATCAACCGATTATTCATATTTGGCTCAGGATCAGTCTCATAGCCCCAGTTATAAGTGGTTCCTTGTAAAGGCATGGCTAGTGCGGCAGGCATTTGCGTACGAAAATCTAAGCGATGATCGGGACGACCAGCTTCTAGCAATAACACTTTGATATTGGCATCTTCGGTTAAACGTGTGGCCAGCACATTGCCTGCTGACCCGGCACCAACGATAATATAGTCATACTCAGGTGTAGTTGATGACATAAAATGCTCCATAATTTGGAAGAATAAATGACTTAGAGTCAGTAAAGATGGATAAGAAGATTGAACAAATTTTAATTAGAAACCCTTATTGCTTTAGAAGTATTTTTAATAACGCTTATTAAAATACGGACTCAAATTTACCCAACTCGACTTGAATAGATTTAGTCTGCGTATAGTGCTCAAGCGCTTCAATACCATTTTCGCGGCCAATACCTGACTGCTTATAGCCGCCTACCGGCATTTGCGCTGGCGACTCGCCCCAAGTATTTAACCAACATATACCCGCTTCGATCCGGCCAATGACTCGATGAGCACGCTTAAGATCGGGCGTCACTACCCCTGCAGCCAATCCATACTCAGTATCGTTAGCACGGTCAATGACCTCCTCTTCGGTCTCATAGGTCAAAATTGACATGACGGGACCAAAAATCTCTTCTCTTACAATAGTCATATCGTCGCTACAATCAGTAAATACGGTAGGCGCGATATAAGCACCATCAGCAAGTGCGTCTGTAGTTAGACGTTCACCACCGCATAACAATCGAGCACTGCTGGCTTTACCTTGCTCAATATAATCAAGCACTCTGTCCATATGGGTAAAGCTTACGACAGGCCCCATATTGACATTCTCATCCATAGGATCACCTATCTTGATACGGTTGACGCGCTTGGCGATAGCTTGCTCAAATTGAGCTTGTAAAGATTTGGGTACAAATACTCGCGTACCATTAGTACATACTTGACCGGTACTATAAAAGTTTGCCATCATAGCAATGTCAGCTGCCATATCGATATCGGCATCATCGAATATGATTAACGGCGACTTACCGCCCAACTCCAGCGTCACATCTTTAAGCGAAGACGAGGCTGCACTTGCCATTACTTTTTTACCCGTCGGTACGCCGCCCGTAAACGATACCTTAGCGATATCAGGATGCTCAGTAAGCATGGTGCCTACTTCATAATTACCTTGCACGACGTTAAACACTCCATCGGGCAATCCGGCTTCGGTAAAGATCTCTGCCAGTTTTAACGCTGTTAAAGGAGTTACCTCCGAAGGTTTAAAAATCATCGCATTTCCAGCAGCTAAGGCAGGGGCGGCTTTCCACATAGCGATTTGAATGGGGTAGTTCCAAGCACCGATACCTGCCACAACACCTAAAGGCTCTTGACGGGTATAAACAAAGCTGGTGTCTCGAAGAGGAATCTGACGCCCCTCAATCATTGATGCCAGACCTGCGTAGTACTCAACCACATCAGCACCAGTGACAATATCTACATACTTAGTTTCCGAGTAAGCTTTGCCCGTATCTTTGGTCTCAAGGAGGGCTAATACGTCATTACGCTCACGCAAAATAGCCACTGCTTTTAATAAAATACGACTACGCTCAACTGGGGTCATCGCTGCCCAAACTTTTTGTCCTTTATGTGCCGCTATTACCGCGGCGTCTATTTGCTCATTAGTTGTCTGCTGAATCGTTGCTAAAACTTTACCAGTCGCGGGATTTATAGTGTCAAAAGTTGACAGTTTTTCATCTACTGCAAGGTATCGACCATTAATATAAGCCGTTTGTGTTTGATTAAAATCAATAAGCTCTTTTAGATCATTTATATCAGTCATAGTTTTTCCTTAGAGTCGTCTTTTTCGTATTAGGCTTTTATTTGTGTTTAAGGTAAGTGGCTCCAAGCAAGTATTTATACAAGGCTTTTTCAGCAGAAATATTGATTTATGCTGAATTGACAAGTTGGAGCTATTTTATTTATAAGCGCCTTAAATAATTTCATTTCTAGTTTTACTTTTTTATAGCTTCCTCTCTCAAAACTGCTGACAAAGCGATTGATAATAATCGAACGAATCGGATTGACCATACCCTGTACCTGTAAAAAAATCATCTGCTGGCAGTGCTCTGCCATAAACACGCTGGTTCATTGTTGCGCCCTCCTCGGTATCGTTTGAAGCAATCGGCATATCATCAGCGCAATCGAACGTATAGATTTTTTCCGCAGGAATACCTTGTTCAAGTAAAGCCTTTTTTATTCGCTGTGCACGTTTTTGTCCGAGCTGATTATACGTTTTTATTTCATCTGTTTCTTTATTTGTCATAGTAGGTATTTGTATATCTTCATGCTTAGAAGAGGTATAACCAGACAAAAAAACTATTAACTTAGGGTCGCTATACATTTTTTTAGCGACCATTTCTACTTGCGGTAAGAACTTGTCTTGCAACTCATAGTCACCGTGCTCAAAAAATACTCGAAGATCCATAGTAACGGTATCCGCTAGATCAACTGGCTCCGGACAACCTTTATCATCTACAATGACACCTACTGGAGTTTTTGGACAGTTATCAACATGATCTAATACCCCATCGCCATCTGAATCAGGAATATCTGGTAGCGGTACAATAAGTTTTATATCGTTATCAATGTTCTGTGGTGTGGAGTTTATTTTAGAAGGGGTTACCAGAGTATGCTGACATCCTGCAAGCATCAAAACACTTACTGCAATTGCAATCGTCATCCCTGACTTAGTTTTCACAAACTATCCTTGTTTTATTAAAAGTGTTGATTAAACCCCACTCGCCTGCTTCGCAAACAATTTCATTAAGGGCTTAATCTTACCAACCCGGTACATGCCCTCACTACGTATTTGCTGGATGGGACGCATTTGTGCCAGCTCCCCTGCAAATAGCCAGTTAAGCGCCGAGAAGCTATGCATCATCAGGCTATTATGCGGGCGGCGCAGACGCTCATAGCGGCGCAGTGTTTGACCCGCGCCCCACAGCGTACCGCCACTACGCGCAAAGTCATGAGTCAACTGCTCAAATAGCTCTTTTACATCAAGCATACCCAAGTTAAGCCCTTGTCCCGCTAGTGGATGTACCCCGTGCGCGGCGTCGCCTATCAATACTAAGTTGTCAGCGACATAGCTTTTAGCTTGCTGCGCGGCTAACGGGAAGCTGGCGATAGATTCGATCTGCTCTATAGCGCCTAGCTCATAGTTACTAGCAGCAGCAAGTTTATCAGCGATAGTGCGCGGCTCTTCTTCTAACAAGTCCAACGCCTGATTACGCGGTAGTGTCCAAACCACTGACTGCCAATGCTGCGGACGGGCTTTATCCTCATCGGTAATATCAGCAAGGGGCAGTAAAGCCAGCGTCCCGGTAGGCAGCATGGCTTGGCGAGCAGTAGCTAAATGCGGCTTGGTCGTTTGAATAGCGCAGCAAATCGCGGTTTGATTATAGTCTAAAGTGTCCAGCTTAATACCCGCTTGCTTGCGCACAAAGGAGCCACGACCATCAGCGCCAATTAATAAAGCAGCATCGATAGTTTGACCATCCTCTAAAACCACACGGTAGCCATGCTGCGCTCCCAACCAGTCCATTTGCGTGACCTTTTGGCCAGCGATGATGGTTAAATAGTCGCTAACGTCATCCTCATATAGACGCTGCCATAGTGCATGCTCAATGACCAAAGGCTCGACCATACTGCCCAGCATTTGCGGGTGTGTGTTATCTTGCTCACCAAAAAGTAACTCACCCCTACCGTTTAATTGCCAAACCTGCATTTGAGAATAATCTGCTTTGCGTCCAGATTGCGTGATTTTCTGCCAAGCGCCTACCTCTTTTAATAGATTAATACTAGCAAGGCTCAGTGCATAAACTCGCGCATCACGCTGACTTAAAACCTTTTGCCAATCGTCCGCTACGCGCTCAGGGGCAGCATCAATTAAGGTTACTGGTATTTTCGCTTGGGCTAATTTGAGTGCTAGCGTAGCCCCAACGATACCGCCACCAATGATCAAGGTATGGTTACTTTTCATAAGTGCTTCCTAAATGTAAAACGTCTGGTGTAGGCTGAATTTTTAATCCTGAGAAACGTTTAAAAATTGCATTGCAATTTTAGTTTCGCAAGGAAAACTCTTTAAATAGAGTTTTCGTAAAGCCCTACATCAAGTTGAGAAACGACAATAAATATAAGAATTAGTTATTAGTCTTACGATTTTAGTCCCATAGCATAATTGGCAACTAACGGTTTAACATTAGGTAGTTTATCAAAAGCTACCAAGGCTACGTTACGCGCCAGCTTAATCGCAGGATTGGGATGAGTAAAACCATGTACGACCGCATCGCAAAAGCGAATGACGCGCTTTTGATCGGTTTGGCGTGCTTTCTCGTAGCGTTTAAGTAGCTTTGGATCACCAATATCCGCGCCTTTCATTACCTGTGCGCCCATCATTTGCGCCAGCACATGAGCGTCGCGCATACACAGATTAAAACCTTGTCCGGCAACCGGATGCAGCGTATGAGCAGAGTTACCCATAATCACGCAGCGACCCTCTACCTGTTTATCAGCAAGCACCCGCGTCAATGGATAAGCCCCACGGCGACCTGCTTTGATAAATGTGCCTGTACGCGGGCCAAAAGCTTGCTGCAAGGTTTGCAAAAAGTGCTCGTCATCTTCTAGGTATCGCGTCTCTTCGCCTTTGGGACAGACCCAAACCACTGAGCGCCGATGACCTTTTTGATACTCATCATTGCCGTCGCCCTCAGGATCGGTTAGCGGCAATACGGCGAGTGGTCCTGCGGGACTAAAGCGCTCAATCGCCGTATGTTTATGAGGCTGATCAGTTTCTACCACACCTACGACAGCGGTTTGCTTATAATCATAAGTTGTTGTGCCAATATTAAGCAATTGGCGTACCGTCGAATCACGACCGTCACAAGCGACCAACACACTGCCTTGTAATTGCTGCGCGCCCTCATCGCCATTGTAATAGTTAAAAGTTAGCGTTACGCTATCGGATTGCTGATCGATAGTGGTGACCTCAGCATTATCAATAAGAGTAATCAAAGGTGCATCTTGCGCGGCCAGTAACAATTTGCGACCCAGCCAAGCGTTTTCCATCACTTGTCCAAAAGACTCTACTCTCTCTTCAGCCTTATTTAATTGTGCCCGTCCAAAGCTGCCTTGCTCGCTAATTTGTACCGCATCGATGCGGCAGGCATGACTTTGCAATTGTGACCAAAGACCAATTTCTTGATAAATTTGCACCGTTCGGCGCGACAGAGCGGTATTGCGACTGTCTAGGTAGTGGCTACGTAGCTGGTCATCATCAGGACTGATATCAGGATAGCTGTTTTTTTCCAGTAAGGTACTGGCAATGCCATGATGGGCAAGGAGCAAGGCGAAAGACAAGCCCACATTACCGCCACCTGCGATCAGTACTTGCTGCTCGGTAAGCTTTGTCGCCTCTGCATGCTCGTTTGGCTGATAAATCTTATTATTTACTGACGTCATATCAGCACTTTCTACATTATTGTTATTCATTATTTACTCCCATGGTAATTTTCTTGCTAAATATCTAATAGGTTTGCAGCAAATCTGCTGATGATAAGACTATTATTATTGTTTTATATTTTTTATTAAATCCTTGTTAAAGGTTTAATAGGTTACCATATCTTGAGTGGATAGCGCTGCGCTTAACCGTGTTGCTAGCGTTTATAATTGATTACAAAACGGCATTATCAGCAAAATAACGGTAGATTTTAATTAATGACTAAATAACTCATAAGCTATGTAGCAAACCGTTGCAATCAGCATACAAAATCAACCTCGTAAGCGCGGTCCAATGCTTGAAATTTAAAAACTATCAACCATAATAAAGGTAGATCATTTATCGTCACTGTTTTACGTTAGAGACGTTGCGTTGTTTTATTTTTCGCCTACACATACCCTTTATAAACTTAAGCATAGCCTCATAACAAGGTGGGCAACTACTACACAAGGATAACCGCTTGACTGAATCCATGAGCCGACAGGTAACATTTGAATCGCTAACCCCTGCACAATTAAAAACCGTGCTTGGTGAGTATAATAATCATATTAAATATCTCCAAGATCGCTTAGATATCAAAATCAACCAGCGCCAAGGTAGTTTTACCCTTACTGGCGATCTAACAGGTGTTGAGCGTGGCGAGCGTGTTTTATATAAGCTGGCTGACGAGGCGCAAAACTCAAAAGACATTAGTGCCGCAGAGCTACACCTTATGATCCAATCAAGTATTACTCGTGATCAGGATATGGAATACGATCGGCGCAGGATTGATAATAATGAAGATGATTTAGAGTCAGCAAGCGATTTTACCCCTATCAGTTTGCGTACGCGCAAAGGTAAAATCATCCCGCGCGGTGGTAACCAGCAGGACTATGTCAAAAACGTGCTCACCTCCGATGTATCCTTTGGTATTGGACCGGCTGGTACTGGTAAAACTTACTTAGCGGTAGCTTGCGCGGTCGATATGCTTGAGCGTAACGAGATTGAGCGTATTTTGCTGGTGCGTCCAGCGGTGGAAGCGGGTGAGAAGTTAGGCTTTTTACCCGGTGATCTAGCGCAAAAGATTGATCCGTACTTGCGGCCTTTATATGACGCGCTCTATGAGATGCTTGGCTTTGAAAAAGTGGGTAAAATGCTAGAAAAGCAGATTATTGAGATTGCGCCCCTAGCCTACATGCGTGGCCGTACCCTTAATAACTCATTTGTGATTTTAGATGAGGCACAAAACACCACTCCTGAGCAGATGAAAATGTTTTTGACGCGCTTAGGTTTTGGTTCGCGAGCAGTTATTACTGGTGACATCTCGCAGGTTGACTTACCGCGCGGTACCAAGTCAGGTCTGGCGCAAGCGATGGAGATTCTAAGCGATATTGAAGAGATTCATATCACCAAGTTTACCTCAAAAGACGTGGTACGCCATCATTTGGTACAAAAGATCGTCGAAGCTTATGATGTTTTTGATGAAGAGCAGTTGGCGCTACAAGAGCAGCGCAAGTTTGAGCGTCAAAAAGAGCAAGAGCGTAAACAGGCGATAACTGATGCAGCGAACAAATTATAAAGTGTTGTGTTAAAAACATTATCTTAAAGAAGCATCGTTTTAGAGCTTGTCTTTACTCTCAAAAAGCCGGATTGCTAATAATAGAGCAGTCCGGTTTTTTATGGTTTGAGAATAAATGATATAACACCAATAGATATTAAAGGGTCAAACGATGGATTTACCTAGTAATAATACAGACAGTACTAGAAAGAACAACGCCGTTAAAGTTGAGCTGGATATCAGTGCTATAGACAGTATTGACAATGCGCTAATTGATGAGTTCTACAGTGAAGATAGCCTTATGCCTGTAGCGATAGCTACCTTAGATTATATCGATACCTGTATCAAAAATGGTCTGACCCTGCCTTATTTTACCGATACGGATAGTGAGCTGTGGCAAAGTAAACCAAAAACATTAGATATCTATATCACTGATAGTACAGAAGGTCATGAATTGAATTTAGAGGCACGCGGTAAGGATTATGCCACCAACATCCTATCCTATCCAAGCGAGCTGCCTAGCAGTGTGCTTGAGCTGATGCCAACGCTACCGCTCGGTGAGCTGATTATTTGTCATGAAGTCGTTGCCTTTGAGGCGCATGAACAAGACAAAACCACCGCTCAACATATTTCGCATTTATTGGTACACGGTATACTGCATTTACTAGGTTTTGACCATGAGATTGGACAATCAGAGCAGGATGAGATGGAACAATTTGAGATTGATATCTTGGCAAAGCTGGCTGTGCCTAATCCCTATCTTTAAATGACATCATATTTAAACTGAAACAGGTTTAAATAAAGCTGCATTTAAACTAGATTTTAACCTATTCAATTTTTGCTCATAGGTATTTTTTGCGATTGATCCATGTTGTTTATCATCTGATCCAAACCTTTAATATGTACGCTACGCTGCGGGAAAGGTATGTCGATTTTTTCGTCATCAAACACATTTTTGAACTGTTCGAGCAAATCACATTGCATGGACCACCAGTCATCGTTGGTCGTCCAAACATTCAAGGTCAAGTCAACTGAATTGTCACCTAAATTGGTTACACGGGCGATAGGCTCGGGATCACTAAAAGAAGCGGGATGCTCTTTAGCCAGTTTTAGTATCAACTCTTTAGCCGTTTTGATGTTGGCATCATAACCTACACCGATAGTAATATCGACACGGCGATTGGGCAATGCCGTATAATTGACCACCGCTGAGGTAGTAATATCGCTATTAGGAATAATAATGTCATGATTATTAATAGTGGTTAGATGAGTATTAACTAAAGTAATCTCAGCAACCGTACCCGTATAACTACTAATTTGCACATAGTCGCCGCGCACAAATGGGCGAAAGGTCACAATCATAATGCCAGCAGCAAAGTTGGACAACTGATCTTTTAAAGCCAAACCAACCGCTACCGCGGTGCCGCCCAATATAGCCACAACCGAGGTGGTCTGCACCCCAACCTTACTGAGCGCCGCCAAGGTAACTACTACCAATAGTATTCCATATAACATACGACTCAAAAAGTTAGCCGCGGTCACCTCAAGATGACTACGTACCATAATACCATGAGCAAAAGTGACCAGTTTTTTGGCAAGCCAGCGACCAACCACAAACACTAGTATCGCCAGAGCAATATTAAATAATATACTCAAAGTGTTGCTGGTTAATGCTGCTACATCAATGGTAAATCCTAAAAATTCCATAGCTGCTCTTTTGTTAATTATTAATCATTGGTTGTAAATCTAATAAGTGACTTCTACTGTGTTGCTATAACGATAGGTGCGAATCAGGCGTAGCTCTACAATATCTTTCATATCTGCCGTAAATCTACCAAAGGGCGCAGCTTGGCGTACTGACTGCTTGGCGGCCTCATCTAGTATCGTCGATCCTGAGCTTTCGAGTAGACGAATGGCTTTTATGTTGCCATTATCGCTGATGATTACCATAAGACGCACATCGCCAGTTATACTTTGCGCGCGAGCTTGCGCTGGATAATGCAAGTTACCTACGCGCTCGACATGCTCACGAAAAGTTTCAATATAGTCAGCTGCCGCGCCGCGAGTGGTTGAATTGCTATCAAGGGTCACCACTTTGGATTTGGTGGCAAAGCTCTGTTCACGCTGCGATAACTGGGCCTCTAAGGTAGCAATTTTTTTACGCAGGCGTGCTTCTTGTGCCGCCATATCATCTTGTGTTTGGTCACTGTCGTTGTCAGTCTCATTGTCAGCTTTGCGCCAGCTTAAGGTGGTACGCAGATAGCTCTCTTGATAGCGCTGCTGACGTACTTGCCGCTGCAAATCAATTATATCTTGCGTCTCACTCATCTGCTCAGCAGACAAGGGACTAGACTGCGTGCTTTCTTGTCTTATCGGCTCAAGTACAGTGCCGCCGCCTTGCTGCGAAGCGTTAGCAATATAATGCGCATCTTCGTTAGGCTGCATGTTTTCTGTGAGCGCTTTTGCCACATCCTGCATCATCGCTGCTGGGTCTTGACCCATAGAAAAGCTGATACCAAAGATGACGATCATGTGTACCAATAATGCTATAAAAACAGCCATCGGTAAGCTAAAATCGCGGGTGGGTGCTTGTGCAGAAAAATGATAACTTTGCGAGTCTTTAATATGTGCCAAAACAGGTCTCAAATAATAAAAGTAGATACAGCGACAATCATTTTGCTAGGACTATAAAAAATTATAAGCAATTATCATACCGTTGATATGAGTGCTGACTCTACTTATATTCCGATTGTTATATCCTGATTATACTTAGGTATGGACGTTGCTACCATAGCATGAAGCAAAATTATAGCGCTGGGTTCTAACTACCGATACTAAAATTACTAAATTTTAGCGCCACTTGCTTTAAAAAACTTCTTTATAGCAATAAGATGGTGTCAATTCGCTCAACATTATAGATTCGCGTGTAAGAAATTTGACAGCGCTTGTTTCTATTCGTTATATTTTAGGGTTATTTGCTACAATGTACTGCCCTTTATTTAGTATAACGTTATTTTGCTATATACTATTTTCACCACTCTGTTACTGCTCGCTATATGAGTACATCTAACCCTTTGTACTGTTAGAGCATTTAGAAAATTGTACTACTAAAGCAATCCTACAATTATAAGGATAATAAGTTTGAGCCATTTTGATGACTTTGACGACTTCTTTGATAATATCGGCTACCGTTTTAACGAGTCGTTTCATGATGGTTGGCATAATATAGCCCAAACCATTAGACAAGCCTATAATAAAACTACCGATAAACTCGATGATGAGATTGCTTTACCGGTAGCCCAAAAATACGTTAATGATGCTCTGCAAAAGTTTGTTACTGACAATGTAAACGCTATTTTAGAGCTGCGTACCGAGTTACATAATGACTGGTTTCGGCTTTTTTGTACGGTCAATGCTGCTGGTATTTATATTGAAGTTGCGGGCAATTTTAGCCTAGTTCACGTGCAATTGGATCGCAATGTACAGCGTTTTGTCTTTGGACAACTTAGCTATACTGACGTTCTCAACTTGCGTTGTGAGTCTATTTTTAAACGTCAAGGTATTAAGCTTGCTATCTGGTTTTATCATAAGATACTCAAAAAAGACCCTTTAGGGGTCATCTTAACCTATATCAATATTGCGCGCGCTAAAGAAGATATCATCTATTTAGATATTCATCGCTGGCTTAAGAAAAACCAAAAGATTATGAGCGCCCTGCATAAAGTGCAAGTAAACTACGGTGAGCTTGAAGAGCAGCAGCTAGTACTCAAAGCTCAAATCAACTATCGAGATCTGTTAGGCGGTAATAGCGGTGAAGATATCATTACCGCTGAAGATGCTAGTGATAGCGATCAAGACCAAGACGACAGCCATAAAGAAGAAAGCAAAGAACATAAAGAAGCTGTCGATGATGACTACTACGGCGGTGAGGCCGAGCCTGAGATGATGAAAGGCCCGCTTCACCCTATAGAGGATGCAACCGAGCCTAGTAAAGAAAAAGAGGCCTAAACCAATACGCCGCCACTCCAAACCTAAAATAGATTTAAAGTCGCGGCGTTGTGTATCTATTCTTTTACCAGTAATTTTCTACAGCAATATTACCCTCACCACGCCTATTCATTACAAATCCCATAGATTTCAAGGTTTCTTTGGTATCTTCTACCATCTCAGGGTTCCCGCATAGCATTATATGAGCGTTATCAGCGTCCAGATCAACGCCTGCCTCGTCTTGTAAAGAACCATCAAGTAGTAGTTTTGGTAAACGTTCAGTCAGCGCTCCCTCTATGGGCTCGCGAGTTACTATCGGTATAAAAATAAGCTGCGCTGGATTATCAGCCAATGTGCCAAAATCTTCTTGTAGCTGCTTGATTTTATCTACGTATGCCAGCTCCTCTACTGTACGAGCGCTATAAGCTAATACAATATGCTCGTAGTCCTGCCAAGTTTGTATATCTTGTAGCATCGATAAAAACGGTGCAAGGCCAGTACCGGTGGCTAGTAGCCATAAATCTTTGGGCAGCGGCTGCTGATAACGTGCTAAAGTCAAAAACCCAAATGGCGTGGTATTGAGTAGCAGCTCATCATCTACCTGCAAATATTGCAGCTGTGAGGTAAATGCGCCATCAGGGATGACGATAGAAAAGAACTCTAGTGTCTCGTCAAAGGGTGAGGAAACAATAGAGTAAGCTCGAAAAATATCTTCATCTATTGGCTCAGCATCTAAGTCTTCGCTAAGCTGTTGATAGTGTTTAAGTTTACTAGGGTTGACGCCCAAACGTACAAACTGACCAGCAGTAAATTTAAAACTGTCTGGACGGGTTACTGTAAAACTAAATAAATGGGGTGTCCAAGTGGTTTTGCTCAGTACCGTTACCGTTTGAATATTATCACTCATAGTTGTTTATCCTTATTTATTATTAAATTTTTCTTATTAAAGCTTTCTTATTGAAGCTCTCTTATTGGCAAAGGTTTATATAACAAAGCAGATAAAAAAGATGCGCCAAGCATAGCATAATGCGGCGCATCTTATTTTTCGAGCTTAAATAACTAATAAGAAGAATAAATTATAATCAAGGTAGCATCAAAGTAACTTTATGCTACCAAATACGCGCTATACTCGACCATTCGATCAAACTATTGGGCAAGATACCAAAGAAGATAATAACAGCCGTGACGCCTATAACCATAAGACCGCCAACACGAATACCCCATTGCCCAGCCACATCAAACTCAATAAACTCTTTTGGACGTTTAAACAGCGTTAACATCACTCGCAAATAGTAGAACAGACCAATGGCACTACCTACAACAATCATGGCAGCTAAGAACCACTGCATGCCTTGTACAGCGGCAAGTATAGCAAAGAGCTTAGTAATAAAGCCTGCAGTTAATGGAATACCAGCCAGCGACAACATCATGATAGTCATGACTCCTGTCAGTACTGGACGACGCCAAAACAGACCTTGGTAATGTATCAGCTCATCGGCTTCACCCTCTACTCGATAAGGGCTTGACATCAAGGTCACCACGCCAAACGCGCCAATAGAAGTAAAGGCATAAACGGCCATATACATACTAGAGATACTATCAGCAGCTGAACCAATACTAACAATAACAATTAACACGTAACCCATATGTGCAATGGAGGAGTAACCGAGTAGACGCTTGAGATTGGTTTGACGTACCGCTAATAAGTTACCTACTAAAATAGATAAAGTGGCCATAACCATCAATAGCATTTGTACTGATGGCAGCGCTAATAAAGCGGTATCTATTAAGAAGCGTACCGCTAGAGCCATCATCGCAACTTTAGTAACTGAACCTAAATAAGTAGCAACTGGTGCTGGAGCTCCTTCATAGACGTCGGGCGTCCAGATGTGAAAAGGCGCGGCTGACAGCTTAAAAGCAATGCCAAACAGCATCATCGCTGCACCCAATATGAGTAGAGGCGACTCAAATATATCACCAAGTACCATATTTATGGGTTTAAAGGCAAGCGTCCCTACCTGCGCGTAGATGAACGCCATACCCATAAGCAAGGTCGCTGAAGCGGTAGCGGATAAAACGATGTATTTTAATCCTGACTCCAAAGAACGGCTGCGTAAAAAGGTATAAGAAAGCAGGCCATATAGGGGTACTGATAGTAGCTCCAAACTCATAAAGAATGCTGCCATATGCTGCGCGCTTACCATAAGTAGTGCGCCGGTAGTCGATACCAGTATTAGCAAATAAAGCTCTTCTTTATGGTCATTGAACTTGGCAAAATAAGCATAAGACAGCGTACAACACGCTAGCGCGCAGATCAGTATGACCACCATGTTGAACTGAGCAAAATTGTCAATGACAAACATCGTATCGGCATGTGGTAGTGCAGCGCCGCTACTAATAACTCCTCCCATTTGGGCAAGCAAAGTAAACAGACTAACGTTGAGACCAAATACGGTAATCGAAGCTGTGACGAAGTGCGAGCGCTTCACGGTAATCGCGATCATTACCAGCAAAACTGTAATCGCTACCGCAATAATGGATGCATAAGGCAACAATTCCATCAAATCATTCATCGTAATATCGTTCATGACTTAACGTACCTCCATCGCATCGAGTGACTGCGGTATATTTAACTGAGTTACTTCACTATAAATATAAGCGTTATTAATCCACTGCATAGCATGACTTGAGGTATCAAGTATCGGCTGCGGATAGAGGCCAAGCCATACCAGCCCACCAGCTAATACCAGTAGTAAAGAGATCTCACGCTTACCCAAATCTTTTAGCGGACGCTGCGGTAAACCATGTGATTTGGTCTCATGTCTGGCTACTTCTTTGATGTTATTGGCGCCAAACAAAGCCTGGTGTATTAAAACCAACGAATATAGACCAGCTAATACTAAGCTGAAGGTTGCAAGTACTACGAATACTGGATACTGATTAAAGGTACCAAACAAAATCATAAACTCACCGATAAAGTTGCCGGTACCTGGAATACCAAGCAGCGCTGCACAGAAGAACATGAGGAGCGGCGCATAATAACGAAACTGTCCCCAAATACCGCCCATCACTGTCAAGTCGCGCGTATGCAAACGCTCATACAATTGCCCTGCCATAATGAACAGTGCCGCTGAGCTTAAACCGTGTGCTAGCATTTGCACCATCAAACCTTGCAGGCTTAGTAGCGTACCGGCATAAATAGCCAATACTACAAAACCCATATGCGAGATACTGGTATAAGCCAATAAGCGCTTCATATCTGTCTGCATAAAGGCCAACCATGCGCCATAAAAGATACCTATCGTTCCTAGAGTCATCGCAATAGGCGCAAAGTCTTGAGAAGCGGCGGGGAATAAAGGCAATACAAAACGAATCAAACCATAAGCGGCGGTCTTAATCAGCACCCCTGCCAAATCGACTGAACCTGCTGTCGGTGCCTGTGCGTGCGCATCTGGCAACCAACCATGAAAAGGCATAATAGGCAGCTTGACAGCAAAGCCGATAAAGAAGCACAGCATGATTGGGTACTCCCAACCATGAAGCGAGGTACCAAGCAAATCGTTGTAGTTAAAACTAAGCAAACCGCTCTGGGCATAGCTGATGATAACTAGCAACAAAATACCAACGAGCATGATCAGCCCTGAGAGCTGAGTATAGATAAAGAATTTGGTCGCGGCATATTCTTTCGTTTTACCGCCAGCTACATCATGACCCCAAATAGCGATCAAGAAATAAATGGGAACCAGCATCATCTCCCAAAAGAAGAAGAATAAGAACATATCAAGCGCTAAAAACACACCAATAACGCCGCCCAAGCTCCATAAAAGGTTGAGATGGAAAAAACCAACTCGGCGTTGAATCTCATTCCACGAGCAAGCAACTGCAGCGATACCAAGCAACCCTGTCAAAGCCACCATCAATAGCGACATGCCATCCATCGCCAGATAAAAGCTGATACCAAAGATAGGTATCCATGGCACATTGAATTCTGCGAACCAAGGAGCGGCTGCACGTGGTGAGATAACCTGTTCACTCATACCACTAAAGTCGCCATACTGCCATAACACTAGCGATAAGATAAAGGTCAATATCATACCGATCAAAGCAATCCAGCGCGGCAAGCGTTTGTTGACCTTTTCAATTAACCAGCACAGCAATCCGGCAATAAAGGGAATAGCAATTAGCGCTGGTAGCATCCACGTTTGTTGTAACTCTATCATTTTATACCACCGTTATCATTACCAGCACTAGCAATACAGCCATTCCCAAGCCAAAGCTTGTAGCGTAGCCTCGAAGTGACCCTGTTTGTGTCGCCGAAAACATCCTATTACCCGCAGATGCAAGCGTTGGCAATACATTCCAAGTCCTGTCGACCGGATCAGTCTTAAACAAGCGCCCAATCATCAAGAAAGGTTTTACAAAAACCAAATCATATAAGGCATCGAAACCTAAGCCGTGATAGCACCAATGATACAGAGCGCCGCCTATAGATGAGCGCTTAAAGCTTGTGAGCATGCGGCCTTTATTCACCACATATAATAATGCCGCTAAGACTAGCCCTGCAACCATCGCACCCATGGCGATATACTCAGCGGTATGCTTGCCATGCGCTTGTCCCGCTATCTCTAACATATGACCATAGCTCTCAGGCAATACCCCTTGTAGCGGCGGTATAATCTGTGCGCCAACTACAGTTGATAGCACCAATAGCACGCTAAGCGGTAGCCAGTAGGAAATACCTGACAACTTGTGCGCGTGAGTTTTTTCTTCGCCAAAGAATATGAACCAAATCATCCGGAACGTATAAAGCGCGGTTAAAAATGCACCAAATACACCTACGTAGAATAAAACTTGATGACCTGTGGCATAAGATTCCCATAAAATAGCTTCTTTAGAATAAAATCCAACCGTCACCCAAGGGATCGCAGCAAGGGCACCGCCGCCGACAATATAGCACCAAAAGACTAAAGGTATTTTGGTACGCAGACCGCCCATTTTAAAGATGTTTTGTTCATGATGCACCGCCAATATGACCGCACCTGAGGACAAGAATAATAGCGCTTTAAAAAAGGCATGCGTCATCAGATGAAAGATAGCGCCTTGCCAAGCGCCAACGCCTAAAGCCAAGAACATATAGCCGATTTGACTCATGGTTGAGTACGCTAAAATGCGCTTGATATCAGTCTGCGCCAATGCACAGAATCCTGCAACGACTAAAGTTAATGCCCCTACTGCACCAACCCAATACAGTAAAATACCTGGAGTGAGTATAAATAAGGGATGCATACGCGCAATTAAATACACCCCTGCTGTAACCATGGTAGCGGCGTGAATAAGCGCAGATACTGGCGTCGGTCCAGCCATAGCATCTGCAAGCCAAGTATGTAGCGGCAGCTGCGCTGATTTACCCATAGCGCCGCCAACCAGCATCATAGTAGTTAGAATCATTACCGGATCATTGACATTAAATAGTTCAGGCGCGCGAGTAATGATCTCTTGAATATTAAGGGTACCAAATTCGCGGTACAGTAAAAACAGACCAAAGGCTAAAAATACATCACCAACTCGCGTGACCGTAAAAGCTTTCATCGCCGCGCGGCCATTGGCGCGATCATTGAAATAAAAGCCAATCAGTAAATACGAGCAAATACCAACGCCTTCCCAGCCAAGATACAACAACAATAAATCATCTGCTAATACCAGCAGTAACATGCTGGCGACAAACAGATTCATATAGCTAAAAAAGCGAGCAAACCCCAGCTCGCCTTTCATGTACCAAGCAGCAAACAGATGAATCAAAAAACCAACGCCGGTCACCACACCAAGCATGGTTAGCGCTAAGCCATCGAAGCTGAGACCAAAGCTTGGTGTAAAATCACCAACTTGCATCCATGTCCATAGCGGTACTTGTACGATGCTACCAGTAGGATAAGTCGTCAAAAACGTAAAGCTGGCGACTAAAGTGCAAAGGGCAGATAGCGCCATGCTACCCACACCGACGAATGCTGCTGCCTGTTCGGTTAACCGATCGCGCATAAAGGCTAAAATCAAGAAGCCAATGAGCGGAAATATAAAGGTTAATGGTAATAAACTCATGACATCATCCTTTCATCTCATTGGCGCGGTCAACATCGAGATGTCCACGCTTATGATAAAACTGCAATAATATGGCAAGACCAATAGACACCTCAGCCGCCGCTAAAGTCAAAATAAAGATGAACATAATCTGTCCATCGGGATCTGCCCAGCGACTCCCTGCAATTACAAAGGCAAGCGCTGCCGCATTCATCATAATTTCAAGACTCATGAGCATAAATAAAAAATTACGCCGTACCATAACCCCGCACAGACCAATCGTAAACAAAATACCAACCAAGATCAGTCCATGGCTCATGGGTATCACGCCCAGTACGTTTTGCACCTCAGCAGCGGGCTGTACTAAGCCTACTACTTCATGGGCAAACGGTACGTTTGACACCTCTGGTGCCACGCTTGCTGCTTGTGTCATTAGTCTGACTCCTTGCGCGGGGCTTGCGGCATGCCCACATAGTCATGTGGATCTACTTCTTTATATTCGTAAGATTCGGCTGTCGCAGCTGTATCCAGTGCCCTATCTCTTGTTACACTACTTTTTTGAGCATTAGGTTTTTCGATATTTACGCTGCTCAGTGCAGAGCGGCTATGCTCATCTGTGATGTCGTCATCCAAAGATTCTTTACCCAAGTGATAAGCGGCCACTAGAGCTGCCAATAATAGTAACGCGGCAATTTCAACCAAAATAATATACTTACTAAATAACACAGTACCCACTACCTTGGCTGGAATAGTTACCCCGCCCATCATAGCTGTATCGTTGTGATTTAGACCTATCAAGGCATAAAGTACCACAGCAACGATAATCATTAAACCAGTAGGCAGCGCCCAAGTGCCGGCATCAAGCCAAAGCTCTTCACGCGCCTTATTAGCCATTCCTAAATTGAGCATCATAATCACAAAGACAAATAGAACTAAAATAGCACCAGCATAAACAACAACCTCAAGTGCACCAGCGAACGGAGCACCCAGTACGAACATAATGCCAGCAATGGACAATAGTAGTACGATCATCGATAAAATAGCATGTACCGGATTACTTTGGGTGATGACTCGCAAGCTTGCAAAAATTGCCACCGCGCTTAGCGTATAAAACCCTACCAGATCAGGAGAGTTCAAAAAATCTATCATGGCAGCAAACTCCTTAGATCCACAGGCGCAGCTTCGTTTTGTGCTGAGCCTTTTGGTTTATCTGCTACCGCCATACCAGTGACGCGATAATAATTATAATCGGGATATTTACCTGGCCCCGATATCAGTAAATGCTCTTTTTCATAGACCAAGTCTTGGCGATTATACTCGCCAAGCTCAAAATCCGGGGTCATCTGAATGGCTGTCGTCGGACAAGCCTCTTCACACATACCACAAAAAATACAGCGCGAAAAATTGATACGAAAGAATTCTGGATACCAGCGTCCATCTTCACGCTCAGCTTTTTGCAAAGAGATACAACCCACAGGACAAGCGACCGCACACAGATTACAAGCCACACAGCGCTCATCACCATCAGGATCGCGAGTGAGCACAATGCGCCCACGAAAGCGCGGCGGCACCGGCACGGCCTCTTCTGGATAAAGAATCGTATCACGTGGTCGTATCGCGTGGCTATTGACCATCCACATACTGCGGACGATGGTATACATACCAACGATGGTCTTTTTTATAGTAGTAAGCATGGAATTATTATCCTTATCAGCTTAACCTTGGTGTATAGACAGTGACGACAAATAGTTGTCAATAACTATCACGTCGGGGTAAGGATCAAAATTATCGCAGCGGTAAGTAGCAAATTAATCAAAGTGACTGGTAGGCATATTTTCCAGCCAAAATTCATTACCTGATCATAGCGTGGCCGTATGAGCGAACCCCGTGCTAAAACAAACATCGTCATAAAAAACAAGGTTTTAATCATGAACCAAAAAGCAGGTGGAATAAATGGAATATCTAAGTTAAAAGGCGCCAGCCAGCCGCCAAAGAACAGACAGGTCATTAGCGCTGAGATAAGTACTACGTTGACATATTCGCCAATGAAGAACATACCAAATTTCATACCCGAGTATTCGACATGATAACCTTCGGCCAGCTCCTGCTCTGCCTCTGGCTGATCAAAGGGATGTCTATGAGTAACGGCAACCCCAGCTACAACAAAGGTCAAAAACCCTAAAAACTGCGGAATAATGTACCAGCCGTCAATTTGTGATTCAACGATTACCCTCAGGTTAAAAGAGCCTGATAAAGCAACAACGCCCATTAAAGACAAGCCTAAGAACACCTCATAACTGATGGTTTGCGCCGCTGAACGCAGGCCGCCCAATAGTGAGAACTTGTTCGCTGAAGCCCAGCCACCAAACATCACGGCGTAAACGGCGATACCGCCCATCGCCAAGAAAAACAAAATGCCAATATCCCAATCAGCAACCCCAAAGGTGGGTGATATTGGAATAATGGCAAAAGAAGCTAATGCCGTAAACATGGCCACGGCGGGCGCGAGAGTAAAGATAAACTTATCGGTAAAATTGGGCGTCCAATCTTCTTTAAAGAAGATTTTGAGCATATCAGCAACCAATTGTAAGGAGCCAAAAGGTCCTACGCGATTAGGCCCATAACGATCTTGCCAAAGCGCTAACATACGGCGCTCATATATGATCATTAAAGCTGCGGTAATGACTACAACTAAAAAAATAACGATAGATTGCACGACCAAAAACAGAATGGACCAAGCATCAAAGCTCATCATACCAGCCAAAAAGCTTGGCACATCGGGAATAATACGAGTATATGGCATATTATACCTCTTGCGTGCTAGTCGGTGCTGATACACTATCAGCCGTTAAATGAGTGTCATCTGCCATGCCACCCGTTATCACAACTGGCGCATCCACCTTACGTACGGAAGCAGGAGTAGAAGGATGCACGATATTAACCTGTCCGACAGGATAACCAATACAACCCTCCGCTAAATACGGAACCGTTTGTACGGGTAAGGTAATTTGCTGGTTGTCGATCTCGATAGCCAGATAGTCTCCGGCGGCAATACTCCATTCTTTGGCATCATCAATACCGATATACCATGTCGCTACCGGCAACTGCTCAGCGACGATTGGACTGCGCGAAGCCATAATAGAGCTAGCATAGATGTTGTAAATAGGCACCAGTTTTGCCTGTCCTTGCTGCATATTAGTAGTATTTAAAGCTGTAGTTTCAGGTGCGATATATTGGCGCTTGGCTAAACGCTCGAAGCGATCAAACAAGCGTACCCCTGGATCACCATTTTTTAGACTACCACCGACTTTATCTTGATATTTGTTCCATGCCTGCGGTGAGTTCCAACCTGCAGCACTAGCAAATGGAATCATTGAGCTTTTGGTTTGTTTACCGCTATAACCTTCCATTGAAAACGTCAAACCGGTATCTAAATCCTTTGGCTGCATCGGTTCATGTACGGATATGGGCGCTCGCATAGCAGTACGACCTGAGTAGCGACGCGGTTGGCGAGCGATTTTTAGACCAGTAATGCGATAATCAGCATCTGGAGCTGCATCTTTGATACCTGCAAGCTTAGGATGAGTAGTTACTAAAGCATTGATCACATCATCAAGCTGAGTCCAATCGACTTCCTTTTCCATCAAACTACTATGCACAGCATGCAGCCAGCGCCAGCCTTCTTTGATACCGCTAAGCGGATGATAATAGTTGTTGTCATAAACCTGAAAGAAACGCTGAGCACGGCCTTCTGCTGATATCAACGTACCATCTGCCTCAGCGAAGCTGGCAGCTGGCAGTACGATATCAACATCTTTATGCCAATCTAGCAGTTGATGATCTAGAGCAATAACGGTTTTATCGGCCAATAAACGAGTAAGTTTTTGGGCATCAATCGCTTCTGTCAATTGATTTTCAGCAACGACTATAACTTCAAAATCAGTAGCAAGCAGCTCCTCTACTGACTGACCGCCAAGCAGACAGACGCCTATACTATTAGCATCTGCTACTGCAAGGTAGATGCCAGCTTGGGCATGATAGTCAGTATTAATCTCTCTTAGTTCAAGCTCATCAGCAGGCTCACGATCAATATCGTCTTGCTCGTCTTTATTGATACCCATTCCAGATTTAGCGGGCTTGGCCGATAACTCTTTATCTTCATCAGGCTGCGCGGTTTGTGCTTGCTGCTTGGCTGCGCGAACCTCTTCGTTATGGGCATCAACTCGACCTTGTTCTGTCCGTTTAATAGCGGTGCGCTTCTGACTTAGTACTTGGGTAATTTGCGCAGCAGCTTCTATCAGAGCAATAGACGATAGACTACTACCTGATACTACCAGGGGTCGATCAGCAGTTACTAAATCGTAAGCGATTTGCTTAGCAAGCGCTTGCATAGCATCCATATCACTAGCAGCAGAATCTGACTCTGCCTGCTCTTCGGGGTCAGTTATTTGTTCTAAATCATCAGCTAAGCTACTGATCTCATCAGCGACTTTAAAACCTAGTTTGGTGATATCTTCAGGAGTTGCTACACAGCTGATCTTACTGATATCATCAAGCTTAGTTTGCGTGACATCGATGACATAAACAGGACTTAGCGCTCCTTGAGCAATACGCTGGACAGGCTCTGCAAGCCAAGCCTGAGTCTTAGCAGCGGCGGCCATTTTAAGCGCTTCGTTTTTTGCCGATTGACGTACAGATAGTGCGACTCGCGGTGAGGTTTGAGTGATATCTTCGCCCAAAACAAGCACGGCGTCATGATATTCGACCTCAGTTAAGCCTGGATTGTGAATGCCTTCGGTAGTTAAAATCTCGATACACTTATTGACCAAAGCCTGCTGCTGGTGATTAAGACCTGTTGAAAACCTCTCAAAGCCGACTAAGTTTTTTAGCGCAAAGTTGGTTTCTAAACTGGCGCGCGGTGAGCCGATTCCAATAACCTTTTTATCTTTTATGCGTTTGATAGTTTCATCAAGCGCATAATCGATATTGATTTTGACGTGCTTGCCATTGATAAGCTCAAGCGCTTGCGTAGGACGATCGGCACGGTTGACATAACCATAACCAAAGCGACCACGATCACATAAGAAATAGCGATTAACCTCGCCGTTATAACGATTTTCAATACGGCGCAGCTCACCATAGCGCTCACCCGGTGAGATATTACAGCCCGCTGAGCAGCCATGACAAATGCTAGGCGCATACTGCATATCCCATTTACGGTTATAACGTTCAGAGTGGGTTTTATCCGTGAATACCCCAGTCGGACACACTTCAGTTAGATTACCTGAAAACTCACTTTCAAATTGGCCCTCGCTTTCACGGCCAAAATAAACCCGGTTGTTGGAAGCAAAAACGCCTAAATCCTCGCCACCTGCATAGTCTTTATAAAAACGCACACAGCGGTAACAAGCAATACAGCGGTTCATTTCGTGAGCGATAAAGGGCCCAAGATATTGATTGTGATGAGTACGTTTGGTAAAACGATAGCGGCGATTGGTGTGACCTGACATATAGGTCATATCTTGCAGATGGCAGTGCCCACCCTCCTCACAAGTCGGACAGTCATGAGGATGGTTGGTCATTAGTAGCTCAACCATAGACTTACGAAATGCTTTAGCTTCATCGTCGGTGACCGAGATATACATATCATCATCGGGAGCCACCATGCAAGACATAACGATCTTGCCTTTACCAGCTTCTAAATCCTCTTTGTCTTTGTACTGCTTAACCGCGCACTGACGGCATGAGCCTACCGAACCTAGAGCTGGATGATAACAAAAATAGGGCACATCGAGGCCAAGGGATAAACAAGCTTGCAGCAAGTTATCACTGCTATCTACTTCGACAGTGGTTCCATCAATATGTATGACTGCCATGCCGCTCTCCTTATTTCACTACTAGCTGCTGAGCATCTGCAGCCTCAATGACATCTTCACCAACCGCCCGTGCAATCTTGTTGTCAAACTCAGGGCGGAAGTATTTAATCGCACTCATCAGCGGCTCCATAGCACCGGGGGCATGAGCGCAGAAGGTTTTACCAATCCATAAATCGCGCGTTAAACCCTCAAGCTTTTCGACGTCACCTATCTGCCCCTCGCCATTATTAATAGCGGTCAGCAACTTGACGCCCCAAGGCAGGCCATCACGGCATGGTGTACAAAACCCGCAGGACTCACGTTGAAAGAAAATCTCAAGGTTACGCAGCAGTGCTACCATATCTTGCGATTCATCAACCACCATAATAAGTCCAGTACCCATACGACTACCTGCTTCTTGAATAGTATCAAAATCAACGACAGTATCTAGATGATCAGCAGTCAAAAAGTCAGTTGACGCCCCGCCTGGTAACCAAGCTTTAAGGGTTCGCCCCTCTTGCATACCGCCTGCGAAGTCTTCAATAATCTCGCGCGCTGTATAACCAAAAGGCAGCTCCCAAAGACCAGGATCATTAACCAATCCTGAACAGCCAAACAGTTTAGTGCCTGGAGTCTCAACCACATCTTTGATTTTTGCTAAATCTTGATACCATTTACTGCCGTGCAAAATAATTGCTGAGACATTATGCAGAGTCTCGACGTTGTTAACTACGGTTGGTCGACCCCATGCTCCAGCAACTTGTGGGAATGGCGGCTTGGTACGCGGATTAGCCCTGCGACCTTCTAAAGAGTTCAGTAGAGCCGTCTCTTCACCGCAAATGTAACGACCAGCGCCGGTATGCACATGCAAATCAAAGCTAAAACCTGAACCTAAAATATCGTCACCGATAAGATTATTGGCACGCATCTCGTCGAGGGCTGCATTTAAGCGCTCTGCTGCAACGATATACTCACCGCGGATAAAAATATAACCCGCTGTAGCACCAATGGCATAAGCCGAGATAATCATACCCTCAATGAGCTGAAACGGGAGACGCTCCATAAGCAAACGATCTTTAAAAGTACCCGGTTCCATCTCATCGGCATTGCAAACTAAATAGCGTGGTCCGCCATCAGGCGGTGCCATGAGTGACCATTTAATCCCGGCTGGGAAACCGGCGCCGCCGCGACCTTTTACGACCGCTTCTTTAATAGTTTCGAGAGTCTCATCTGCTGATTGATTCAATGCTATCTTTAAAGCTTCAAAACCGCGTAGGGACTCATAGGTTGCCAGGTCTAAGACAGCATCATGGTGCGCCAAACGCCAAGTTAGAGGTTTGGTCTCACTGGTGGCCGTAGCTTTATCACCATAAACTGGGATACGCTGCTCGTTGAGCTGACTTGGCGCTTTGCCTTGGCGGCGCTGCTCAATTTGCTCTGAAACGGTTAATCTCATGTATATAGCTCCAATAGTTGCGCAACCTCGTCAGGCTGGACTGGCCCATAAGTATCCTCATCAATTAATACTGCAGGACCTTTATCACAATTTCCTAAACAGCAAATTGGCAATAGCGTAAAGCGACCATCGATGGTGGTCTGACCATATTCGATACCTAGCTGGGATCTAAACTCAGCAGACAATTCCTCATAACCTGTCAAATAACAAGCGATAGAATCACATATTAGGATAACATGGCGACCAACAGGCTGACGGTAAATACGGTTAAAAAAGGTGGCTACGCCATCAAGATCAGTTACAGGAACATCTAAGATATTAGCAATAGCATGTACTTGCGCATCATCGACCCAACCATTGCGCTTTTGTACAATTTTTAGGGCATCTAATGAGGCCGCGCGCGCATGCGGATAATGGTGCATAAAGTCGGAAATGGCATCAATCTCTGCGCTGGTTAAAATACTAGCTACATCTACTTTTGGCACTTTATCAGAAACAATTTTCATAATCTTCTTTCTATCCTCACTCACCACGCTTAATCATATTACGACTAACGTTGTATCAAAAAAAATGTGCAAATAGTCATATTGAAACATTACAGCGTTTTGGTGTGCCTACTGGCAATAAGAACCTATTATATAATTTTTAATCAAATACAGTCTTACTAAACTAGAGCCTCATTTAACGATCACAGTCAGCCATCACAATATCAATAGATGCCAAGTACATAATGGCATCGGACACCAAAGAACCATTAATCACTGAGGGCATTTGTTGCAAATGTGCAAATGTTGGCGTACGAATGCGTGTACGGTAGCTCATAGTGGCGCGATCTGAGGTAATGTAATAGCTATTTATTCCTTTGGTCGCCTCTACTAATGTCGCGCATTCACCTGCTGGCATGACCGGGCCCCAAGATACTGAGAGAAAGTGATTAATCAGAGTTTCGATATCATTGAGGGTGCGATCCTTTGGCGGCGGTACCGTCAGTGGATGGTCAGCTTTATAAGGTCCTTGCGGCATATTGTCCATACATTGACGAATAATACGCATGGACTGACGTATCTCTTCAATTTTAATCATACAGCGATCATAAGCATCACCGTTGTGACCGAGCGGTACTTCAAAATCAAAGTTCTCATAGCCCATATAAGGTCGAGCTTTACGTAAGTCGTAATCCACACCAGTTGCGCGAAGACCGACCCCAGTTACCCCCCATGCCAGCGCTTGCTTAGCGTTGTACTGAGCAACGTTTTGGGTACGGCCTTTAAGCACGCTGTTTTTAAGCGCTGCTTTGACATATTCATCTAAGCGCTTAGGCATCCAGTCCAAAAACTCACGAACCAAACGCTGCCAACCCCGTGGTAAATCTGCTGCCGTGCCGCCGATACGAAACCAAGCTGGGTGCATACGATAGCCAGTTACCGCTTCAATGACGTCATAGGCTTTTTGGCGGTCGGTAAACATGTAAAAGACCGGCGTCATACCACCCGCATCTTGAATAAAAGTACCGACGTAAAGTAAATTATTAGTAATGCGGAAAAACTCGCTCATCATAATACGGATAGTCTGCGCGCGATCAGGTATAGTAATGCCCGCAAGCTTCTCTACCGACATGATGTAAGGTAGCTCGTTCATTACCCCGCCAAGATAATCGATACGATCGGTGTAAGGAATGTAGGAGTGCCAAGTTTGGCGCTCTGCCATCTTTTCGGCGCCGCGGTGGTGATAACCAATATCTGGAATACAGTCAATGACCTCTTCGCCATCAAGCTGCAGTACCAATCGAAAAGCACCATGGGCTGAGGGGTGGTTGGGACCTATGTTCAAAAACATAAAGTCCTCGTCGCGACCTGAGCGCTTCATACCCCACTCTTCGGGGACAAAACGCAGGTTTTCTTGCTCATATTGCTGTTTGGCAGCATTTAAAAAGTAAGGGGTAAATTCAGTAGCGCGCGCATGATACTCTTTGCGTAGCGGATGACCTTCCCAATATTTCGGTAGTAAAATACGGGTCAGATGCGGATGACCGCTAAAAACAATGCCAAACATATCCCATACTTCGCGCTCATACCAGTTGGCATTGGGCCATATTTTGGTCGCACTAGGAACAGTCAAATCCTCTTCGCTAAGTGCCACCTTAATGCGCACATCACTGTTGCGCTCAAGCGACATCAAATGATAGAACACTGTAAAGTCGCTGGCGGGCAAACTTTGACGATGTTGACGTAGACGCTCATCTATCGCCGACAAATCAAATAGCATGACATAAGGTTTGGGTAGCTTACGCAAAAATAATAGAACATCTAATAAATCAGCGCGCGCCACCCAAACCGTTGGAATCTCATCGACGGTCTGCTGTACTACAAACTTGCCAGCATATTTGTGACCGAGCTCTTTGATAACTGCTGGTACTGGTTTAATTTTGGGATCTTTGTTTTCAACTACCATGACCATGAATGATGTCTTCCTTCATAACTACTTTATAGCAAGATTAACAGCGGGATTCTCTCAGCAATAAGCTCTTTAGATATTGTGAGTAATCATTTGGTTAAATACTGTCTGGGCTACGTAGGTTTTTTACGGCAATGCGATCTGCTTGTTTGCGATCACGTTCAGGCGTCATCTGCGGTTGATAGATACCTTGGTCTTCAACATGAATACCCAATGGTCGACGCTCTTTAGTAATGGACTCTTGTAGTAACATAAGCCCTTGTATTAGCGCTTCTGGACGCGGCGGACAACCAGGTACGTAAACATCAACGGGGATAATTTTATCCACCCCTTGCACCACAGAGTAAATATCGTACATACCGCCAGAATTGGCACAAGCACCCATGGAGATGACCCATTTAGGCTCGAGCATTTGCTCATAGAGACGCTGAATAACGGGTGCCATCTTAATAAAGCAGGTACCAGCTACGATCATTACATCGGCCTGACGAGGTGAGGCACGAATAACCTCAGCGCCGAAGCGTGATAAGTCATGAACTGCTGTCAAAGTCGTCGCATATTCGACATAACAACAAGAAGTACCGAAGTTAAAAGGCCATAGTGAATGTTTGCGACCCCAATTGGCTGTTGAATGCACAAGGTCTTCTAAACGGCCCATAAAGACGTTTTTATTAACCTCATCTTCTATAGGATCATTGACCGTTTCGCGAGTCTGAGCAGGATAAGACTCAGCATCAGGGTTGGCTTTTGTTAGTGTGTATTTCATAACATACAACCTTTATATTAAGCACAGCGAAGAAGGAGATGATAGTACTCAGATCGACATAATCATATGGACTACTTTTTCAGCAACTAAATGTAGATTAACCCAGTCATACCATTATTTTATTAAGGCTCATCTAGGTACTAGTTATTTGTATTTTGAGCAGTCTCAGCAAAGTCTACTGAAGTAATATCACCTGTAGTGTTGATATGATCAATGTTTTGCAAATGTTGACGGTTGATCTCAATACTATTAGAGACATTAATCTGTCCTGATGATTGTGCTGGTATTTTACCAGTAGGATCTCTTATTAGCTCGTCAACACCATTAAACTTAGTAATGTCTGCTAAATTAAAACCATTAGGGTTTGCATATAAGCGTGGTTTTTTGATTCGTTTATCAGAAGGTGACCAGTTCATAGCACCCAAACTAAGCTCGTATATTAGACCAATAATTAGGATACCAATAAAGACGGCCGCTGCTGCAAACCCAATCCAGCCCACCTCAACTACGGAGACGGCATAAGCGTATAAATAGAGCGCTTCTAAATCGAAAATGACAAAGAAAATCGCCACTAAATAAAATTTGGCAGACAAACGAATACGGGCATTGCCCGCTCCGACAACACCCGCTTCAAATACTTCTTCTTTTTGCAAGCCACGTGAACGTCCACCAAGTAAGCGGGGGACGACAAGCATGAATACAACCAGACCAATAGCAGCTAGAATAAAAGCAACTGCTGACCAATTAAAAGCAGACATGATAATACTTGCTCCTCACCAAATCTAAAGTTAGAAAATCATGAGCAGTGCCATTGAACATAATGCTCTTGATATCGATAACTTAGACGAAAACAGAACTCGCTGTTTTTGGGTAGTTATACTGGTAATAGCCAATTAGCAAGATTATTGAAAATGATACAAATGGTATCGATTGCGAACGCATATACGGTATATGCGTACAACGTTTGGTCATAGAATACATTCTATAACTTAGTTGAATGAATTTATTAAATCAATATTATATTGAACCATTTAATTGATTTAATAACTCATTACATATGATCAATAATAGCGTGACAACTGACATAAATCACCTACTTACTATACGCATATCAAGCTTCAAAAGCCAGTTTTTAACTGTATCAAGTGGTCACCTAATATGCTACAAAATGTGTGTGTTTTGCCATAAATTATGGTACAGGGTACGCCTTATTTTAATTTTTGCAAGTCATAAAATAGATAGTAAAGCTTATATTATTATTAAATAGGTAAACCTATAAATAATAACAAGGGTTTACCTACAATGACTCTATATGACTTTCATAAAAAAGGACAAATCGATTAACGATCTGTCCTTCTGTCTACAAAAGATAGGATAAATAACTATTGATTGATGACATCAACACCTGCTGGTGGAGTAAATTTAAACTGGTTGCTATTGACGCTAGAGTTTAGTTTGATGTTGTTAAACTTAATAGATGTGGTTTGACCCAAAGTATCGTTTAATACCATCATAACTGGTTTACCACCGCTAAAACTTACCGATAAATTCTTGAAGCTAGCATCGTCTGACTTGGGATAAAGCACATAATAGTTTTTATTGTTGTAAGGCTGGGTGATTTTGAAATTTTGCGCAATTTTGTTAGGATCGCCTGATAATAGCAGTGCTGGTGTGTTACCTACTTGCGTATCTACGCCCTGCTTGGTAGCTTGTTCCAGGTCTTTGTCATAAATCCACATTGAGTTGCCATTAGCTACAATTAGCTGCTCTGATGGCGACTTAGTCTCCCAGCGAAAGTTATTAGGACGCTGTACACTCATTGATCCCTTGAAGGTACCACTACTTGCGCCCTGAGTCGTTTGGCTAAAGTCTGCCGTCATACTCTTGGTATTGGTTAATAGTTTATTCAAGCGTTTAGCAGCAGTTAAGCTATCAGCAGGCGCAGCGGTTGCTGATTGGGTTAGCGCTATTATAGGCAGAGCAGCGCCAAGTGTGGTTGTTAATACACCTGCTAATGCGCCACTGATAAGCTTTTGTTTGACAGACACTTTCTGCTCGGTTAGCTGTTTATCTGTCGGTTTTGTTAATAAGGTCATCTTTTTCCTCTCATAATAAAAATTTAATGGCAGTCAATCAAATTATAATGTGGTTCTCTAACAATGTGGATCTGCAACGTTTTAGTTCTAATTAATCAGCAGTCTTTTTAGTTAAAATTTAAATAGTCAGTACTCAGTGAGCATCTCTTTTGCATAGCATACTGTTGATTAATGTTTACAGTGTGCCAGCTTTTTTATTACGCGCCTAGTCATGATTTGCAATCAATACTACCCCTATTATACGCGCTTGTAACACTGACAGTTACACAGTTTTTACCAAAATAATTTTATCTTATAGCCTTTGTAGACTCTATTGTCTACTCGTTACTTTTATTCACCTATTGTTTGGTATATGGAGTATAGCCAATATAATGCTAATAAAAATTATATAAGCGTAAAAAATCCCCACTACCATCTGGTAATGAGGATTTAAAAATCGTGCCGTTTTATGTGGAAACTGTAAACTAGTACAGATAATAAACTAGCACAAATAAATAATTACGCGCTTTCAACCATCACGTAGCGACGGTTAAACTTGCCTTTAGTTGCAAACTTTACTACACCATCGTTTAGTGCAAATAAAGTATGGTCACGTCCCATACCAACGCCTTCGCCTGCGTGGAATTCGGTACCACGTTGACGAACAATGATGTTACCAGCAGTGATCGTTTGACCACCAAAAATTTTTACGCCAAGCATTTTTGGATTTGAATCACGACCGTTACGGGTTGAACCGGCAGCTTTTTTATGTGCCATGGATAATTCTCCTTGTTAATATGACTTATCGCGGCTGCGACATTCGGATGCTGTTAACACTTTAGCTTATCATCAGTAGTCAATTAATAAGTAGTCAGTTAATAAAATGAATAACTGACTACTGATTGATAATAATTAAGCATTAATCGCTTTGATTTTTAACAAGGTATACCATTGGCGGTGACCTTGCTCTTTATGGTAGTGCTTGCGGCGATTGTGCTTGATAATACGAATTTTCTCTCCACGACCATGCTCAACTACTTCCGCCTCTACGCTTGCACCGTCAACAACTGGCTGACCGATTTTGACATCATCGCCATTAACGACCATAAGGACATCTTCAAACTTGATTGTCTCGCCTTTTTCTGCTTTTAGTAACTCAACTCTAAGCAACTCATCGGCAACGACACGGTGCTGCTTACCACCACTTTTGATTACTGCGTACATTGTCTGACTCCGTTTAACCCGTGTGCCGTGGCTGATACTATACCAACGCTTCAATAACGAACACGACAGGGAAAAATTAAAGGCAAGATTTTACGTCTTTTTGTCTTTAAAAGCAAGTTAACTACTCTGTTTTTATAAGATTAGGAGACTAAAAATAATTCTTATAATCATAAACTTGCAAGCCAACTAACCTTAACATCAATTTGTATTTGCAGGTATGATTATATCTTATTTAATCAAATACTTACAGTACGCTATTCACATTTGTATTACTTTAAATACCGATTTTAAAGGTTAGCTGTGCTATGATATGCACGCTATGGAACTGAGAAACGATAACTTATAAACATAAATAGAATAAACAGCCACACCTCCGCTTTCTCAAACCCTTTACTTATTTTCTATTATTAATACGATTACTACTATGACCAGCACCTCTTTAGTCAGCGCAGCAGCGACACCTCCCTCATCTCAGCCAAACTATGCCGATATTCAAAGTATCGTCGCTGACGACTTTGAGATTATGGATAAACAAGTTTTTGGCAGCTTGAACTCAAAAGTACAGCTCGTTATGAGCGTCTCGCAACATGTCATTAACGCTGGTGGCAAACGTATGCGCCCATTGATTACTTTATTATGTGCGCGCATGTTTAACGATGTACCCTCACAGCAAGCGATGCATCTGGCTGCTATTACTGAGATGCTGCACACTGCCACTTTGGTTCATGACGATGTGATTGACGAATCAGGGCAGCGCCGTGGTAAACCTACTGCTAATGCTACTTGGGACAATGCTACAGCCGTGTTAGTCGGTGATTACCTGATTGCACGAGCTTTCAATTTATTGGTCGGTTTTCAAAGCTTATCATTGTTGCAATTATTTTCAGATGGTACGTGTGATATTGCCGAAGGTGAAGTGCTCCAGCTGCAGCACCAGCATAACCCCTCTGCCACTGAAGAAGATTATTTGCGTATTATCGATGGTAAGACCTCACGTCTGTTTATGATGGCGA
Source organism: Psychrobacter sp. M4 (assembly GCF_055699795.1). Taxonomy (NCBI): domain Bacteria; kingdom Pseudomonadati; phylum Pseudomonadota; class Gammaproteobacteria; order Moraxellales; family Moraxellaceae; genus Psychrobacter; species Psychrobacter sp. M4. The sequence continues at coordinate 2,699,478 of NZ_CM146740.1, forward strand.
CTCAAGGCGCGGCTATTTTGCAGGGGCAAGAACAGTATCTGCAAGCTTTGTCAGACTTTGGTCAACACTTCGGCAATGCCTTTCAAATTATAGATGATGTGCTTGATTATAGTGGTGATAGCGCTCTTATGGGCAAGAATCTAGGTGATGATTTGAGTGAGGGCAAACCTACTTTACCAACAATCAAGGCACTTGAGCTATTAAAAGATAGCGATGAGCAAGGCTATAATCAATTACGTATTGCCGTTCAAACAGGCAAAACCCCTAATGCTGAGCAGCTTATTGAATTGGTACGTAGTTCAGGATCACTTGCTTATTGTAAAACGCGGGCTTTAGAAGAAACTAAATTAGCACAGCAGGCGCTAAAATTTTTACCTGACAATCGCTACCGTCTAGGATTGTATCAGTTGACAGAGCTGGCTAGTGCGCGGTTGCTATAAGATAATTTGTGTCATATATGCCGTATACACAATATAGACGTTAGTGATTAAACTGAGGTATCATCTCTCATTCTTTTTATAACTTTTTAATATAATTAAGAGGTTAGATAGTATTGATTACATTTTCTTATTGATAATTTTCTTACTTTACTGTCTCGTTTGTTTTTTGGAGCATAAGAAAAGTTCTTCTTATGTTTTTAATAATGCTAAAGAAATATTAACAAAAATTAACATTTTCTTGTTTACTCGTTTATTACAAAGAATTGTACAGATTTTCCCTTGTAATGCTCTTATTATCGGTAATACTTCAAATTATATATTTGACTCTATTCTAGTATTAAAAGAAATGCGGCCTATGTCATTTGACTAGGCTTGACTATAGGGTGTGCCCAATAGTTTATAATAGCGATCAAATTTATATAGCTAAATTGGCAACGAGCCGAACGGTTCGTGACTAAATATTCTTTGGATAATAGTAGTCAGTCATCTAGCCTGTTTGACGTAAATTATTATCTATGCTGTAAAACTATTTTTTCAACAGGCTAGAATTCAACCATCATTTTTTATATTGTTATTATTTTTATAATATATCGCCGAGGACATTGATGAAGCACTCTTATCTTGCGCTTGTAATAGCATCTGTACTATCTGGAGCTGTACTGGTTGGCTGTGACAGAAACGAAGACGCTGGAGACGCCGCACAGCAGCAGATGCCACCTGCCGTCGTCAACGTCCAAACTGTGAGCTTTGATACTATCCCTCAAGTACAGACTTTTTCTGGGCGTACTGCTGCATATGAAACTGCGAATGTACGACCTCAGGTCAACGGGGTTATCGAAGAGGTCTTATTTCGTGAAGGTAGTAACGTTGAAGAAGGTCAGCCTCTTTATCGTATTAATACCGATAACTATACCTCCTCTGTTGCCAGCGGTGAAGCAGCTGTCCAGCAATCTCAGGCTAATTATCAAACAGCGCTGGCTAATAACGCTAATGCTAAAGCGGAGCTGGCCAGTCGTCAAGCTTCTCTAGCGCAAGCGGTAAACGATTTTCAACGCCTCGAGGGGCTGGTTGAGATTGACGCCATCTCTAAGCAGCAGTACGACCAAGCCCAAACGCAGGTTCGTACGGCACGAGCAGCAGTCGAAAGCGCGCAAGCAGCAGTTGGTCAAACCCAAGCTGCTATAGAAAGCGCAAAAGCTGACATTCAAGCCGCTAAAGCCAATCTAAATGCCAGTACCTTAGATCTTAACCGTACTATCGTGCGTGCGCCTATTACTGGTCGCAGTGATCGCTCAAACGTTACTGCAGGTCAGCTAGTCAGCTCGGGACAATCTGAACCGCTGGTAACTATCTCACGCTTAGATCCTATTTACGTTGATATTAGCCAATCTTCCTCTGATCTGCTCAAATTGCGTCAGCAGCTCGCTGAGGGTAAAGCTCAAGCTGGCGCAAATTCTGTTGAATTGGTGCTAGAAGATGGCTCAGTGTATCCAGTACGCGGCAAGATCTCACTATCAGAAGCTAGTGTTGATGAGTCGACAGGGGCTGTTACCCTGCGCGCTGTATTTCCAAACCCTAATAATGTCTTGCTGCCTGGCATGTATGTCACCGCTCGAATCATTCAAAGCGTTATCCCTAATGCAGCTTTAATTCCGCAAAGTGCCGTTATACGTACGCCAAAAGGCGCGCCGCAAGTTTATATTGTGGATGAGAATAATAAAGTTCAGGTGCGTCCAGTTACGATTAATGGTACTTATGAGGGCAACTGGGTTGTTACTGATGGTCTTGAGTCAGGTGACAAAGTCGTCGTTGTCGGCGGTGCAAATCTCAGGCCTGATCAAGAAGTTACGGTCAAACCAATGGAAGACTCTAATCCTGCATCATCTACACCAAATGCTCCTACAAATGAGTCATCACAGCAAGCGGCTGCAACAACGGATCAGCCAGCTAGTAGCGATAATGATACTAGCACATCAACCGATGCCACTAACTAACTCCATTCAAAGGTAGGAAGACTTAGGGATATACTATGTCACGTTTTTTTATTAATCGCCCTATTTTTGCATGGGTGTTGGCTATTTTAGTCATGCTTATGGGGATAATAGCTGTTATCAATCTACCGATTGAACAATATCCTCCTATTGCACCACCGACAGTCACTGTTAGTACCACCTACCCAGGAGCTAACGCAGAAACTATTGAAAACTCGGTGGTACAGATTGTTGAACAGCGTATGAAAGGTCTTGATGGCCTTATGTACATCTCATCATCAAGCTCTTCAAACGGCGGCGCATCTATAACGCTAACCTTTGAAAACGGTACTGATGTCGATATCGCTCAGGTACAGGTGCAAAACAAACTACAGGCAGCTATAAGCGCTTTGCCAGAAGCCGTTCAGCGTCAAGGCGTCAACGTCAATAAGTCCTCTAGTAGCTTTTTGATGGTACAGGGTTTTATCTCTGAAGATGGGCGTATGGATGAGGCTGATATTGGTGATTATATTAACGCCAATATCGTTGATCAGATCAGCCGAGTTGAAGGTGTCGGTGAGGTACAGTCATTTGGTTCTTCTTATGCGATGCGTATTTGGCTCGATCCTGAGCGCTTGCGTAGCTTTAGCATGGTGCCAGCTGATGTCGTTGAAGCAGTACGGGCACAGAACACTCAAGTATCAGCTGGACAGCTGGCTCAAAGACCCGCTGATCTTGATAATCAAGTTATCAGTGCAACGGTTACGGTGCAAAGCTATCTACAAACTCCTGAAGAATTTAGCAATATACTCTTAAAAACAGACAGCTCAGGCGCGATAGTACGTTTGGGTGATGTCGCAGATGTTGAGATTGGTAGTGAAAGCTATAGTGTGACGGCGCTTTATAATGGTCAAGAAGCAGCCGGTATGGGTATTTCTCTCGCTACTGGGGCTAACGCACTTGATACTCGTGAAGCGGTAGAAGAGCGTATCGCTGAGCTGGAGCAAAACTTTCCAGAAGGTTTAAAGACTGTTGTCCCTTATGACACCACACCTTTTGTACGCTTATCTATTGAGCAAGTAGTCCATACTTTGCTTGAAGCCATTGCCTTGGTATTTATCGTCATGTATCTGTTTTTGCAGAGCTGGCGCGCCACTATTATTCCAACACTTGCGGTGCCTGTGGTTATTTTAGGTACCTTTGCCGTCCTGTATGCAGCAGGGTTTAGTATCAACGTATTAACGATGTTCGCGTTGGTACTCTCCATTGGTCTACTGGTCGATGATGCTATCGTCGTGGTCGAGAACGTTGAGCGTATTATTGAGGAGAATCAAGAGATCTCCATCAAAGACGCTACGATTCAATCTATGGGTGAGATCAGTAAAGTCGTTATTGGTATCGCACTTATCTTATCAGCCGTCTTTGTACCCATGGCGTTCTTTGGTGGCTCAACGGGTGTAATCTACCGTCAATTCTCTATTACCTTGATTACTACAATGGTATTATCAGCGCTTGTCGCTCTTATCTTTACCCCGGCCCTATGCGCCACTTTACTTAAACGTAGCAAAAATCACGACAAAAATGGCGAAGTTAAAGAGAAAAAAGGTTTCTTTGGCTGGTTTAACCGTAGTTTTGACAAAGTTAGTCGTAGTTATGAAAAAATTATTGGTAAAAGTATCGGGGTAAAATGGCTATACCTTGCTGGCTACGCCGCTATTATTGCCATTATGGCAGTGGTATTTTTGCGCATTCCTGGCTCGTTTTTGCCCGAAGAAGATCAGGGTATCATGTTTACCCTAGTACAGCTGCCAGCAGGCTCTACCCTCGATGAAACACGAGACGTTCTCGATAAAGTCTCCGAGTATTACAATACGCAAGAAGAGAGTAATATTAGGTCGATCTTTAGTATTGCAGGTTTTAGTTTTGTAGGACAAGGGCAAAACGTTGGTCTGGCTTTTGTCTCGCTTAGCGATTGGGGCAACCGCGGCGCAGAGGAGGATACGGTACAAGCAATCTCTACCCGTGCCAATGGTTACTTTGCAACCCAGCTTAATGAAGCTCAGGTTTTTGCCATCGTGCCTCCAGCTATTACCGGTCTTGGTAACTCAAGCGGGTTTGATCTGATGCTACAAGATGTTGGTAATATCGGCCACCAAGGTCTACTTGAAGCCCGTAACCAGCTACTTGGTATGGCAGGACAAGATGACAGAGTGACGGGCGTACGTCCCAACGGTCAAGAAGATGCACCGCAATTAAAGATCAACGTAAACCAAGAGCAAGCGGCCGCCTACGGTCTATCTATGGGTAGTATTAATAGCGTTATCTCTATCGCTTGGGGCTCAGCTTATATCAACGACTTTATTGATCGTGGCCGTATTAAACGGGTGTTTGCTCAAGGGGAACCTGAGAGCCGTACTACCGCTGAAGATATAGGTAAGTGGTACGTGCGCAATGAGATTGGTGATATGATTTCGTTCGATGCGTTCTCCACTAGCGAATGGCGCCTAGCCTCCCCGCGTCTAACCCGTTATAACAGCTTACCTTCCATGAACATTCAAGGTAACGCTGCTGCAGGTTTAAGTACTGGTGAAGCAATGGATACTATGGAAGAGCTGATCACCAATTTACCTGAAGGGGTTGGTTATGAATGGACAGGATTGTCATTAGAGGAGCAAAAATCAGGGGCACAAGCACCGATCCTTTATGCTATCTCAATTTTAGTCGTATTCTTGTGTCTAGCTGCACTTTACGAAAGCTGGTCTGTGCCTTTCTCGGTGCTGTTGGTCATTCCACTTGGCGTCTTAGGCGCGGTACTCCTGACTTGGCTACGAAACTTTTCCAACGATATTTACTTACAAGTTGGTCTGCTTACCGTGGTCGGACTATCCGCCAAAAATGCCATTTTGATCATTGAGTTTGCCAAAGACCACCAAGAAGAAGGTAATAGTCTCAGAGATGCGGTGATGCTGGCAGCACGGCAACGTTTGCGTCCTATTATCATGACCTCACTTGCCTTTGGTTTGGGTGTTGTGCCATTATTCATAGCCAGCGGTCCAGGTTCTGGTAGCCAAAATGCTATCGGTACGAGTGTTCTTGGCGGCGTTATTACTGCAACTTTCTTAGGGGTTTTCTTCATTCCAATGTTCTACGTTTGGGTACGTAGCTTGTTCCCTTATAAAGGTAATGAAGCCCATGACATAGATGATGGTGGCGGCGATAATAACGGTGGAAATGGCAGTAATGGTAACGATGACGGTGATAATGATGACAACGGTGATAATGACCATAAGCCTAAAAAGCCAACCGATGATAAGCGAGATGCTCCTTCTGGAAGTTATCAGCCTGTAAGCTTTGGAGATAATATACAATGAGTTTTCAATCTTTTTTTACTCCCAAATCAGCAAGTCAAACAGTAGCTACCACTACTACTGTGCGACCTGCGACAGGTAAAGCATTGCTAATGACTACTGCTGCTACTTCTTTGAAAAGTGCTACCAGATCAGGAAGATTATTTGCTTTGAGTGCTTTGGTGATGAGTATGGCCGCTTGTACTACCATTCCTCCAAAAGCGGATAATAGTCCCATACTTGCCAAGCCTAATATTGGTATTAATCAGGCTTTTGGTACTAGCGATCTTGATCGTGAGACCGTTAGTAATGGTAATCAGCCAAGTCTAGCCAGTCAGCGCTGGCAGAACTTTTATAGTGATGAGCGCTTAAAAGCATTAATTGCTCTAGGTTTAGAGAACAACAAAGATTTTGAAAGTGCACGCTTAGCTATTGAGCGTACCCGAGCTCAGTACCGAATCACTGATATTCAAGACCTGCCGACGATTAATGGTCAAGCGGACTATTCTCGTCAAAGTCAGTCTTCACCGCGGACAGATATTCCTGGCGTCGGCGGCTTTGGTGGCAGACAAACGACTGATGCTTATAGCGTCAATCTAGGTCTAGCCAGCTACGAGCTTGATTTTTGGGGCAGAATTGACAGCCTAAAAGATCAGGCGCTGCAAAACTTTTTGGCAACCACTGCCGCCAAAGATGTGACGCAGATCAGTCTGATTAGTAATATCGCGCAAAGCTACGCCAACCTAAGTTATAGTATGGCGCAGCTTAAACTAGCTGAAGCTACGGTCGAGAGCCGTGAACGCTCTTTGGATATTGCCGAGGCACGTTTTGAAGCAGGTATTGATCCTAAACTCCCCTCACTGCAATCTGCAGCGGCTCTTGAAAATGCCAAAATCGCTGTATTGCAAGCTCAAACTAGTATTTTAAGATCACGCAATGCTCTACAGTTTTTGGTAGGTGCGCCTATTCCAGGCCAGCTCATCCCAGCACCTGCGATCAGCAACATTACTACGCCTGAGATCTTTAATGCAGGCTTACCAAGTGAGCTACTGCGCTATCGTCCTGACGTGCTACAAGCAGAATATAACCTAAAAGCGGCTGGTGCTAACATTGCTGTCGCACGCGCCGCCTACTTCCCAACGATCAGCTTAGCCAGTAGTGTAGGAGTGCGTAGTGATAGTCTGAGTAATTTGTTTGAGAGTGATTCATACGGCTGGTCTTTTGGCCCTAATATCACTGTACCTATCTTTGATGGCGGGCGTTTGAATGCCAATTATGATGTGGCAAAAATCGAGCGCGAGCAAACTCTTGCTAACTATGAGCAGTCTATTCAGGTAGCATTCCGTGAGGTGTCGGATGTTCTAGCTACGCGGGCGACTTTAGGCGAGCAGCTTAGAACCCAGTACCGTCTGCAAGATAACTTTGATCAAACTTATCAGATTGCTGACGCGCGCTTTAAAGCCGGTATCTCCAACTATCTCGATGTTCTTGATGCGCAGCGCTCATTGTTCTCAACGCAGCAAGGTATTTTGGATTTAGAGCTACAAAACATCATCAGTCAAATTGAGCTGTATCAAGCGCTGGGCGGCGGTGCGAATTTGGATATACCAGAGGCTATTCCTGTACCGCAGTACACTAACTTAGCACGGATTGCCAATCTTAATGAATACAGTCCTAAAGCAAAAGCGGCTTATGCTATTGATGCTGCAAGCTCCGCACGCGTAGCATCGGTGCCAGAAGCGGCGGCTATTGAACAAGCAAAAGATCCAGCGACCGCTGTATTTAGACCAAAAGCGGTCGTTGATATCGATAATGACAACGACGCTGATGCAGCGGTTGGTACTCTGATTCAAGAAACGCCAGTTGAACAAGCGCCAACTACAGAAATTGTCGAACCTTAGATGCTTGTTTTACCAGTCATTTAGTAATCAATAATACGATCAGCTCTGCCGATTTGGTGGGGCTTTTTGCTTTATGATATTTGTTACATCTGTCTATTATCAAACTGAAATAAGGATTTATTATGTCTTATACTTTCAATCGCCAATTTCCTGAAACCCGTTTGCGCCGCTTGCGTTACAACGATAACGTGCGCGCTATGATTCGTGAAGTTGAGCTGCATCCCAAGCATTTTATCGCGCCAGTGTTTGTGTTAGAAGGAGACAATCAACGCGAAGCAGTCGCTAGTATGCCCGGGGTTGAACGCTTATCAATTGATTTACTAATCAAACATGCCAAAGATCTTTTGAGCGAAGGCGTCACCACTATCGATATTTTTCCTGTTATCGATAATTCGTTAAAGACGCCTGATGGCATGGCAGCCTATGACGAAAACGGTTTGGCTGCACGCGCAGTAGCGGCGGTAAAAGACGCGGTGCCTGAGATGGTGGTCATGACTGATGTGGCGCTTGATCCTTATACTTCGCACGGTCAAGATGGTCTGCTTGATGATAGTGGCTATGTGGTCAATGATGCTACAGTAGAGGTCTTGGTCAAACAAGCTTTAGTACATGCACGCGCAGGCGCCGATATTATCTCCCCAAGCGATATGATGGATGGACGTATTAAAGCCATGCGCGATGCTTTTGAGGCCGAGGGCTTTGCTAATACGGCTATTATGGCCTACTCTGCCAAATACGCCTCTGCTTACTACGGACCGTTTCGTGATGCGGTCGGTAGTGCTAGCAACCTAAAAGGCGGGCACAAAAAGCAGTATCAGATGGACTTTGGTAACCGTGCTGAGGCTTTGCACGAAGTGGCGATGGATATCGCCGAGGGCGCAGATATGGTGATGATCAAGCCCGGCCAACCCTATCTTGATCTGATTCGTGAGGTCAAAAATACCTTTGGCATACCTACCTTTGCTTATCAAGTCTCCGGCGAATACGCCATGCATATGGCAGCGATTCAAAATGGCTGGCTTACCGACGCGGTAATTTTGGAGTCCTTGATTGGCTTTCGCCGCGCTGGTGCCGATGGTATCTTGACTTACTTTGCGCTTGAGGCAGCGCGGCAGTTGAATAATACTTAGTAAACAATAAAAGTTAGAAATAGAATTTCTATTTGAATTTTTTGCGTCAATTGGTTTAGATCTATTGACGCATTTTGTTATGAGCTATCAGTCTGGACAAATTTACCCTGTCCATCTCCTCCCCAAAGTCAATATTTTTGCTTTATAATAGCTAACTTCATTTTGATTTTCAGTTAACGTCAACTGTTAAAATCTAATGTATTATCTGCTTTATAAAGCTGAGCGTTATCATTCATTTATAACATTTTCCCGTTACTTTTATAATTATTTTTACCACTATTAAACTCTACTCCTATAACCTACTTTTACTCAACTTTTAGACTAAAACGCACAGCGTTCGTGTTGTCGGCGCTATTATTAACCTCTATTTTCTTTTGCTATACAGGTCACTTATGAGTCAACTAAATCCCAAACAAAACGAGGCTATGCTCTACGTATCAGGGCCACTACTGGTATTGGCGGGTGCAGGCTCAGGCAAAACCTCAGTAATTACCCGTAAAATTGCCCACTTAATAGAAAACTGCAACATGCCAGCTGAACGCATCACGGCGGTGACTTTTACTAATAAAGCGGCGCGCGAGATGAAGGCGCGGGTCAGCAAACTGTTGCCTAGTGAAAAAATGCGTGGGCTGACGGTATCGACGTTTCACCAATTTGGTCTCCAGTTTTTGCGTTATGAGCTGATTCATACGCCGCTTAAGGGTAATTTCTCTATCATGGACAGCGATGACAGCAAGCGTCTCTTGATGGAGCTGATGATGCGCGATAACTTATCGGGTGCTGAGAGTCGTGAGCTGGTCGGTAAAGCCATAAAATTCATCTCTGATTGGAAAAATGATCTGGTTGAACCTGATAAGGCTATGGAGACATTGGACGATCCAGAAGATATGATCTTTGCTACCCTTTATGCATTATATGAACGCAACTTGCGCGCTTATAACGCCGTTGATTTTGATGATCTGATTGTCCTGCCCACCAAGATTTTGCGTGAAAATAGAGAGCTGCGTGACAAATGGCAAAACCGTATCCGCTACTTGCTGGTCGATGAGTATCAAGATACTAATACCGCGCAGTATGAGATGATTAAATACTTAGTCGGGCCACAAGGACGCTTCACTGTGGTAGGTGATGATGACCAGTCTATTTATGCGTGGCGCGGTGCTAAACCTGAAAATATGGCGCTGCTCAAGGAGGACTTTCCTAAGCTTAAGGTGGTTATGCTTGAGCAAAACTACCGTTCTACCACGCGTATTTTGACCTCTGCAAATGCGGTCATTACTAATAATGAACATTTATTTGAGAAAAAGCTTTGGTCAGACAAAGGTCATGGCGAAAAGATCCGGATTATCAATTGCCGTAACGATGACGACGAAGCCGAGCGTGTGGCAAAAGAGATCATCACCCACAAGCTACGCTTTGGTAACGAATGGGAGCAGTATGCGGTACTCTATCGCAGTAATTTTCAGGCGCGCATGTTAGAGGCGCAGCTGCGTCAGCTGCAAGTGCCGTATAAATTATCTGGCGGTCAGTCTTTTTTTGCGCGTAGTGAAATTAAAGATATCATGGGCTACTTGCGTCTTATTTTGAATCCTGAAGATGACAGCGCGTTCTTGCGCATTATTAATACGCCTAAGCGCGGGATGGGACCTGCCACCCTTGAGAAGCTCGGACTGTTTTCTCAAGAGCATAGCATATCTTTGTTAGCATCCTGTACTCACGCTGGTCTTGCTCACGTGTTGCCTTCCAAAGCTTACAGTACGCTAAAAGAATTTGGCGAGTTTATTGAGCACTATACTAGGGAATTGGATCAGCATCCTGACCCCGTCCCTATCGTCAGGCAAATGATCGATGAGACGGGCTATATTGACTTTGTGCGCAGCGATGCCAAAACACCGCAGCAAGAGAAAAACCGTATTGATAATATCGATATGCTCTACACCAGTATTCAATCGCTTATCAACCGTGCTGAGGAAGATGACGAGCGCACGATTGATACTATTATTCGCAAACTGGTACTGCTCGATATGCTTGAGCAGCAGCAAGAAGAAGAGAATACTAACAAAGTTAATCTAATGACGCTGCACGCGGCTAAAGGCTTGGAGTTTGATTATGTCTATATCATGGGGTTAGAGGAAGAGATGCTGCCGCATCGCAACTCTATCTTGAGTGAGACGGTCGAGGAAGAACGTCGACTCATGTATGTGGGTATTACCCGCGCACGTCGTGAACTAACGTTAACGCTTGCCACCCAGCGCCGCGCTGGTGGGCAGATGCGCGTGACCTCTGAATCTAGATTTTTAGATGAGTTACCTGAGGATCATATCGACTGGCCTGCCAAAACCAAAAAGAAAAAAGCGACCAAAAACCCAGAAGCCGTCGCTGATGAATATCTGGCTAATATTCGGGCGTTATTGGGTAATCGTTGATGCTCATATCTCTGTTAGCTACAGCACGCAAGGGAAGTTAATACTAGCAGCACCGTACCTACTTTAAAGTGTGTTAACTATAGCCGTTGACTCCAAGCGCTCAAATTTTTAGTCTTAATAAACTTTTATATTGTCTTATACCCTTATTTATTATTTTGGAACGCTTATGCTCGACCCTACGCCTAGCCCAGATCAACCCCCTAAATTACCGACAGATTATAATCCGCTAGAGTTTAGCGCCGAATATAAGCTGTTATATTTGCAGGATTTGGTCGCAAAAGATGCGTATACAGATATTGGCGAGTTTTTGGCTAAGCAGTCTGAGTACGAGATTGCCAATCTGTTGGAGTCTTTTCCCAATCAAGATCGGCAAATTATTTGGGCACAGGTTCCTGAGCATCTCAAAGGTGAGGTTCTTGCAGAGCTCGAGGTGGATACGCGCCAGCCTTTAATGGAGAATATCTCTTCAAAAGAGATATCTGCATTCACCCAAGACCTAGATGCGCAGGATATCTCAGAGATTCTAGAGACCGTTACCGAAACTGTACGTACCTCTGTGATGGCAACCTTGGATGAAGAGGTGCGCATTCAGGTTAACAAGCTCGATACTTACGAGGACTGGGAAGTTGGCAGTTATATGGATCCAGATATTATTCAAGTGCAAGACGATATCAGTCTAGCGCAGGTACAATCTTGGCTGCGCGAGCATGAAGATTTGCTTGACGATCAAAGCCAAGAGCTATTGGTCGTTGATCAAAGCCAGCAGCTGTTAGGTCTGCTCAGCTTAGTTGATCTTATCAAGCATGATCAAACGGCCATGGTGGCAAGCTTTATTGATAATGCCATTACGATTAATGATCGCTTAGATATCCAAGATGCTGCCGCTATTTTTCGCTCAGAAGATATTCGTTACGCGCCCGTTATTAATGACTTCGGCGAGCTGGTTGGTCAGTTAAATGGTGAGGATATCATGGAGATTATCCAAGATGATGTCGATAGCACTATGAAAAGCTTGGCCGGGGTCAGTCAAGACGAAGAGCTATTTGCGCCGATATTGACCAGCGCCAAGAGCCGTAGTGTTTGGCTAGGTATTAATCTAGGTACTGCGCTTCTAGCCGCTGCAGTCATTGGCCAATTTGAAGAAGTACTAGCGCAAGTGGTGGCGCTTGCGATACTGATGCCAGTAGTTGCCAGTATGGGCGGTATCGCCGGCTCCCAAACCCTAACCGTGGTCATTCGTGGTATGGCTATGGGTCAGATCGGGGGCTCTAACCGCATCTGGTTACTTAACAAGGAGCTATGGGTTGGCGCTATAAATGGATTTATTTGGGCTATTATTATGGCAATTATTGCACAAATGTGGTTTCATGATATTAAGATTAGTGCAGTAATTGGTCTTGCCATCGCGATTAATATGACCGCTGCTAATGTCTCTGGCATTAGTATACCGCTGATTCTCAAGCGTATGGATATTGACCCCGCCTTGTCAGCTTCGGTTATTTTGACCACAGTAACTGATATTGTCGGTTTTATGTCATTTTTGGGACTGGCGAGTATATTGTTACTTTAGCTTATGTCTACGGCAATTTAGCAGCAAAATTTTCAAGCTAAAAATACAACGCGGTGTCTCTCGTTATTATTTATAATCACGGCTGATTTATAGAATACCCTAATTTGTAGTTTGTAGAGCGCCTCGAGTAGTTAGGCTGTAAAGAATACAATAACCATATAAGTGAACGTATCATGCAAGCAGTACAAGTTAAAATAATAAATTCTAAGATTGGCACGCATCCTGACTTTCCGATGCCAACGCGAGCTACCGATGGTTCAGCGGGTATAGATCTGCGAGCTTGTATTGATAAGCCACTGACGATTAAAGCTGGCGAAACTCATTTAATAGGTACGGGTTTGGCTGTTTATATCTCTGATCCTGATTACGCTGGTATGATTTTGCCGCGCTCAGGCCTTGGTCATAAGCATGGCATAGTACTTGGCAACTTAGTCGGTCTCATTGATGCCGACTACCAAGGCGAGCTGATGGTCAGTGTTTGGAATCGTAGCGGTAAGGACTTCGTACTTAATTCAGGCGAGCGTATGGCGCAGTATATTGTCGTGCCTATTGCTCGACCCGAATTTGAAGTTGTCACTGAATTTAGCGATGAGAGCGCACGCGGCGCTGGCGGTTTTGGTCATTCAGGTCGTCAATAGTCTTTGTCCGTTTTGTATAAAGCAAATATATTAATAAAATAAAACGTCTGATTTTATAAGAACAATAATAAGGGGAGTATAGCCATGTCAGCTTTTGCCGCACAGCAGTCCTTATTTCGTGCTTATGACATTCGCGGCGCGCGTCAGTATTTTACTACTGAATTTATAGAAGCGCTGGGCGTGGCTTTTGCTCATCTCTATCTTACCCAAAATCATCTTATTGAGAATAGCTCTAGCTGTCAAAAAAACATCAATTCTCCAATCTTTAACGACTTTGACTCTAATAATGTTGTCTCTAGCAACACTGCCTCTGATACTAGGTATAATCGCATAGCTTCTAAAACCATCGTCATTGGTTACGACGTACGCTGTAATAGTGATACGATATCGCAAGCACTGACTAGCATTTTGCATGCGTATGGGCTGACAGTTATTCAGCTTGGTCTCATTACCACGCCTATGATGGCGTTTTGGGCGCAGCAATATGCTGGCCATGGCATTATGGTGACAGCCAGTCATTCAGAAAAAAACACTTTAGGAATTAAATGGCTGGTTGATAACAACTCTCCTAGCGATGTTGACATTCAAACGCTCTATAAAAGTTTGTTAGCCATTGAACGATCAAAAGTTGGCGAGTATAAGTACAATTACTACAATAGAAAACATCATGATACGCTGATAAATCAATTAGAGACGCATTATAAACAGGCATCTAGCTCTAGTGTTATAAGTTTACCGACCGACATAGTGGCCTCTACTTATATTGATGAGATCGCGCAAATATTTACCCTTATTGAACAGCAAAACATCAAGACCAATCTCAATAATCAAAGTGTAGCTACTAAACTTGATTTGACGGTAGTGATTGACTGTATGAATGGGGCGACGAGCAGAATCGCGCAGCCTTTATTTGAGAATTTTTGTAAAAGTGTCATTATGCTCAATGATACGCCTGACGGCAATTTTCCAACGGGTAATCCTGATCCTACTGAGATCAACCGTCTGGCCGAACTGCAACAAACCGTTATTATCAATGCAGCAGATATGGGTCTGGCTTTTGATGGTGATGGTGATCGTCTGATGATTGTTGATAATAGTGGTAAAGTGGTTACCCCCGATCATCTGCTTTTTTTATTAGCGCAAGTTGCAATGACTGAGCGAGCTATCTCTAGTAAAAACAACAGTGACCCACAAGTTATATTCGATGTAAAATGCTCTCATCATCTGCCGCGCCTACTAAAAAAACTTGGGGCTATACCTGTAATGAGCAAGACTGGCAGTAGTATACTGCGTCAGCAGTTGCAGTCCCAAGACAGCCTTGCTATATTCGCTGGCGAATTATCAGGTCACTTTATTTTTAATGATGACTATTTTATTGTTTATGACGATGCTATGTATGCTGGCCTCCGGCTTCTACACTGGCTAGCATCAACAGTTATTGAGTCCGATATCGTCACCCAGCTAAGTGCTAACATTAAAACAAATGCTCATGCTGGAATAAATAGTAGTGCTAAAACAGCTGTCGATCCCATGCTTACCCATAGCATTTTAGCTACTACTAGCACTGATTTATGGGGCGCTTCTAGACGGGCGACACTACCGTATCGCTTGACTGATATTACCCAGTATCTACCGAGGCTAGTCAGTACGGCTGATAATTATTTGCCGCTACCAGATCGTTCGTCAAGTGAGACGGCGAGCACCTGCTCAATAGTAGATCATATGGTAGTATTTTGTCATTATTTGCAGCACTTAGTAAAAAACCCTAACGCTAAACCACTAAACTTATCAGCGGCTTTTACAGTTGCCGACTTACCTAAAGAGATAGCAAAAACAGCTGATTTTCAAGCCCTATTGTCGTGCGCTTGCTTTGATACTATAAAACAAGTAACGATAGCGCAGGCTCGTAAACTTCTGCCAGCTGGTACTCTTCTATCTTGTATTGACGGGATTCGTTTAGATTTTGCTCATGGCTTTGGTATATTACGTCAGTCTAATACCAGTCATAGCCTGACCGTGCGCTTTGCAGGAGATAGTGTCGCTGATCTACAAAAGGTGCAAGCGCGCTTTGTAGCCCTGTGCCGCTACTTTGATACCCAAATAGCAGAACAAATCGCTGCTATCGGCTATGAATAGTTGTCAAATAGCTTATCACAAAAACCATGGCTTACTATAAGCCTAAAATTATATTTTAGAACCGTGTTTTAGGAGCTTACCATGTCGCTAAATTTGGACGATGCCAAGACCACCGCCGAAGTATTAACCACAGCTCTGCCTTATATTCAGCGCTTCGTTGACAAGATTATTGTGGTCAAATACGGTGGTAATGCCATGACTGATCCTGAGCTTGAAAGCTCATTTGCTCGTGACATTGTCCTGTTAAAAACCGTGGGTATGCATCCAGTAGTGGTACATGGCGGCGGCCCGCAAGTCGACAACCTACTCAAAGAGCTGGGACGTACCTCCAAGCGTATCGATGGTATGCGCGTGACAGACAAAAGCACCATGGATATCGTAGAGATGGTATTAGGCGGCGGGGTCAACAAATCCATTGTTAGTTTAATCAACAAACACGGTGGCCGCGCTATTGGGCTGACGGGCAAAGATGCCAATCTTATTCAAGCCAAAAAAATGCTAATGGAAAAAGTCGGCGAAGATGGTATAGCAGTACCGATAGATTTAGGTTTTGTCGGCGATGTGGTCAGCGTCAATAAAGATGTTATCAACATGCTCATTGCTTCTAATTTTATCCCCGTTATTGCGCCATTAGGGGTGGATACCGATGGCAATACTTATAATATCAATGCTGACTTAGTCGCCGGTAAGGTCGCTGAATTTTTGCAAGCCGAAAAGCTCATGCTGCTTACTAATATCAAAGGGGTATTGGGACGTGATGGCCAAGTAGTCACGGGCCTTACCCCTAAGAAGGTCGATGCTTTGATTGAGGATGGGACGATCTCAGGCGGTATGATTCCAAAGATCGGGTGCGCCCTTGATGCGGTACGAAGCGGTGTCAAAAGCGCTGTTATCGTTGATGGCCGCGTCCCGCATGCTACGCTGTTAGAGATTTTTACCAATGAAGGCGTGGGTACGCTGATCAGCCGTGAGTTAGAGTCGACGTTGAACTAAGTACAAACCATAAAACCCAAACCTAGATTTAAATGCTTCTAGGCTTGGGTTTATTTATGTAGAAACACTTTTATTTATGCAAAAACACTAAATGGTTTAAGAAAAAGTACTGATGAACGCTTCTTCATCAAAGCTGCATAGCAACACGTTCTGATCATTATACTCGCCTTCTACGATAGGGCGCTTAATCATACTGGTATTAGCGGCTAACATCTCAATAGCTTGAGACTCATTACTATCTGCCCGCGCTTTTTGTTCATCGTCCAATTTACGCCATGTGGTGCCACGTTTATTGAGCACTTTATCAATACCTAATGCATTTACCCAGCGCTGGATACTTTGTTTATCGATACCCTGTTTTTTATAATCATGAAAGATATAATCAACGCCTAATTCATCGAGTTTGGCAAACGCTTTTTTCATGGTACTGCATGATTTGATACCGTAAATGGTGATGGTCATTATTACTCCTTAATTGCTCTTATTTATTAAGCGATTACTGATAGACAAATAGATAGAAAAAATAGACATCTATACAAAATTTAGAGGTTGTTACATATAATCAATTGCAGTATATACTCAATGTTTTATCAGCCCCATCGCAATTTTTTCCAATTTACGCTATTCTACCTTATCCAAATGCATCCTTATTCTTTTTATCAAATTCCAACCTAGAGCCAACTATGAGCAACACTGTGACAGCAGATCAAACCAATACTAACAATATAAATACTAATAATGATAGCAGCCACTATCAGCCGCAGCTTATCGAAGCTGAGCAGCAAGCCAAATGGGCAACCGACAAGCGCTATGAGGTTAACAATGAGCCAAGCGACAAGCCTAGCCGCTACATGCTCTCCATGTTCCCCTATCCAAGCGGTAAGCTGCATATGGGTCATGTGCGCAACTACACTATCTCTGATGTGTTAAGCCGTTATTATCGGCTCAAAGGGTTTGAGGTCATGCAACCTATGGGCTGGGATGGTTTTGGCTTGCCTGCTGAAAACGCAGCGATTGCCAACCAAATGCCGCCTGCTAAATGGACGTTTGACAATATCGACAACATGCGTGCGCAGCTTAAACTGCTTGGTTTATCAGTCGATTGGTCGCGCGAATTTGCCACCTGCAGCCCGGACTATTATCAGTGGGAGCAGTGGCTATTTTTGCAATTGTACAAAAAAGGCTTGGTTTATAAAAAACTAGCCACCGTCAACTGGGATCCAGTCGACAATACGGTTTTGGCAAACGAGCAAGTTATTGATGGCAAAGGCTGGCGTAGCGGCGCGCCCGTTGAAAAGCGCGATATTCCGATGTATTACTTTAATATCACTGACTATGCTGATGAGCTACTCGATGATTTGGAGCAGTTAGAAGGGCACTGGCCGTCCGAGGTGCTGACCATGCAGCGCAATTGGATTGGCCGTAGCGCTGGTATGGAGGTGCATTTTCCTTATACGCTTGCTGGTGACGACAATACTTTAGATGTGTTTACTACTCGCCCCGATACTTTAATGGGGGTAACTTATGTTGCTGTTGCCGCCGAGCATCCGCTAGCGCAGTACGCTGCTGAGCGTGATGAGGTAATTGCGCAGTTTTGTGCGCTATGCAAAAAAGGCTCAGTCGCTGAAGCCGATCTTGCGAAAGCTGAGAAAATCGGTATGGATACGGGTCTGACCGTCACGCATCCGTTGACTGGCGAGAAGCTACCGGTTTGGGTCGCCAATTATGTCTTAATGAGCTATGGTTCAGGCGCTGTTATGGCGGTGCCTGCTCATGACGAGCGCGACTATGAATTTGCGACCAAGTATAATTTGCCTATCAAGCAAGTCATCGATACGCCAAAGGGCTACTTTGATAACATAAAAGCTCAGGCAAAAGCTGATGGTTCTGAGGTCAATCTTGCTTATACTGAACGCAATACTCTAATCAATTCAGGCGAGTTTGACGGTATGGATTTTGAGCACTCCTTTGAGGCGATGCTCGCCAAGCTTGAACCGCTAGGTCTAGCTAATAAGAAGATTCAGTATCGTCTGCGCGATTGGGGCGTATCGCGCCAGCGCTATTGGGGCTGCCCTATTCCCATGATCAACTGTGAGCATTGTGGTACGGTGCCCGTTGAAGAGCAGGACTTGCCGGTGATACTGCCAACTGACGTAGTACCCGATGGACGCGGTAACCCACTTAAAAACATCACCGATTTTGTCAATACCACTTGTCCTAAATGTGGTAATCATGCTGAGCGTGAGACCGACACCTTTGATACCTTTGTAGAGTCGAGCTGGTACTATGCCCGCTTTGCTAGTCCAAACGATACCAATAATATGGTGAACAAAGCAGCGGCTAATAAGTGGCTACCGGTAGATCAATATGTTGGCGGTGTTGAGCACGCCGTTATGCATCTGCTTTATGCACGCTTCTTTCACAAACTTATGCGTGATGAGTCATTAGTCTCCGGTGATGAGCCATTTGCTAACCTGATGACGCAGGGCATGGTACTCGCTGGTACTTTCCATCGTACCAATAGCGATGGCAGCACTACTTATTATTTTGCCGACGATATCGATATCGATTATAACGAGCGCGGACAGCCGATCAAAGCTACTTTAAAAGCAGATGGCCAACCGGTGACCATCGGTAAAATTGAGAAGATGTCAAAGTCTAAGAACAATGGCGTCGATCCACAAACCACCATTGATCAATACGGCGCGGATACTGTGCGTCTTTATACCCTATTTACTGCGCCTGCTGATCAAACGCTTGAGTGGTCAGATGACGCACTAAAAGGCCCTTATAACTTTATCAAAAAGTTATGGCGCATTGCTACCGACCATATACAGGCGCTAACAGCTGCGAACCTAAGTCTTGATAGTTTGAATAATAGCGCGTTAGATAGCACTGATCTGAGTAAAGCGGCTAAAGATTTGCGCCGTAAGACCCACGAGACTATCGCTAAGATTGATAAGGATTTGGGTGACCGCTTAGCACTAAATACGCCGGTCTCTAGTCTTATGGAGCTATCTAACGAGCTTGCCAGCTTTAAGGCTAGTAGCGAGCAGGACTTACAAGTACAACATGAGGCGCTGATTGATTTGCTTATAATGTTGTCAGTATACGCGCCGCACGTCGGTGAACATCTGCTTGAGCGCCTAGGTCTTGATACCCAAAACTTAAGCTATCCGGCTGTTGATGAGCGTGCTTTAATACAAGATACCATCACCATGGTGGTACAAGTCAATGGTAAGGTACGCGGCAAAATGGATGTTGCGCCAAATAGCGATCCTGAGCAGCTCAAAGAACAAGCACGCAGCCTTGATAGCGTAGCAAAATTTATCACCGGTGATGTCAAAAAAGAGATCGTCGTACCGAACAAATTAGTCAATATTGTGGTTGCAGGTTAAGCTTGCAACTTTAGGGTTGCAAGTGTCTATTAGTACAATTGAGGATAGCAATTATGTCGTATAAGCATCAACTTAATGTGAAAAAGCGCTTTGGACAAAAAGCGGCGATGGCACTACTTACAAGTCTGCCTATAATCGCCGTGCTTGGATCGACAACTATCCTTAGTAGCTGCGGCTTTCATCTGCGCGGTTATGACGCTCCTATGCGCTTTGATATTGCTAAGACCGCTGTGGTTATCGAAGATGAGCGTATATCGTTTCCGCTAAAGCTGCCTTTAACAAGACGCTTAGAAGCTTTGGGCATTGAAGTCGTTGATGGTATTAGTCTTATTGAAAATGCAGACAATGCTCAATTAAATGGTACTATCGCTGATGAAGGCTCTGAACAAATAGCCGTCATTAATGTCAATAATGTACGTTTTAGACGTTATGAGCTGGTTGGTGTATTAACGGAGATTCGCTTGGTATTATCAGCAGATGTCAGCTATGAAACTATAGAAAATGGTAGACCAGTAACACTTACTAACCCTATTCAAGTTGAGCGTAGCTATCAGTACAACGAGGCCTCGGTTAGCACTGATGATCAGCAAGGCAGCCAAATTCGTGATTGGTTATACGATAGTTTAGCGCGGCGTATTACCGATCAGTATGTCGCGATTGCTCTTCCTAAAGTAGCGCCCGCTCCTACTAATAAGTCAGCGCAAATAGAGGAGAGCTCAGCGACTACCACCATTATTGCTCCCTCTTCTTAAAGACGTAACGTCTTAATTGCATGACCTTTTAAGCACGCCAACTAGATGATAAATTGGTTCACTTATACCTAAAAATTCATATCAATAAATTTGTGTCATAAATTTATGCAAGAGTCTTTTATACAAGTCTATCCAAAGCTACTGCAAACTGACGTTGCGGTAGCTGGCTTGTGGCTGGCGCACGGTGATGAGCCGCTATTACAGCAGTGGCTTGTTGACGCTCTAAGGCCACATTGGCGCGCAAAAAACTACGCCATAAAGCGCATTGAGCTGGTCTCTGTAAAAACGTGGCAAGAAGTGTTGTCCGAGCTTAGCAGTCAGTCTTTATTTGATGATGCTAGTAGCTTAATTGTCACCGGCAATCATAAACCAGACAAAGGGGTAATCACTGAGCTTGAAGGCTTTGCTCAAGATGCCCAAACAGGCGCGCACAGTCATAGCTTGCTTTGGCTAACAGCCAAACAAGATCGTCGTAGTCAGAGCAGCAAGTGGTTTACTCCTTTTGCCAAATACGGTCACGTTATCGACTGTAATCTTTATGATGAGCGTCAACGCCAACAGTTATTGCAAGTTCAAGCACAAGAGTTTGGCCTAAAGTTATCACAAGATGCTTGGCAGTTATTGATGTCACATACTGAGCACCATCTTTTGAGCGCTTATCAAACCTTGTGGCGGCTGTCTTATCTATTTGCAGCGCAGCTAGCAAAAGGGGACGCGACGAGCGCTTCAGACAATGTCGCCTTAGATATTAACGACTTACAATCCGCTTTGGTTAGTGACGCCCAGTTTAGTGTGTTTGACTTGTCCGATGCTATGCTCGCAGGCAATAGCACACAAGTTACCAAGATTATGTTCCAGCTTAAAGCCACTGATGAGCCGACTACCTTGGTGCTTTGGGCGATCAGCAAGGACATGCGACAAATCATAGGTTTAATGGACGGACAAGATCCGCAAAGTTTGGGCATTTGGCGCAGTAAACAAGGGTTGTATCAGCAAGCCTGTCGTCGTCAAACCCAAGCACAAACGGCTCGCTGGCCTGACCTTCTCTATCGCTGCGATCAGGCTATTAAAGGTCTTATTCGTCAGCCCGCTTGGGAGCTTTTGTTGCAAGCTGCTCTAGAACTATCGGGTAAACGCTTGTTTGCCTAAAAGATATTTTCATAGCCTTCTACTTAACCTTTCTTAAACTAATTAACGTTCCTTTTTAACTATGAAGTCTTTACTATAACTAAACTTGATTTAACTGTAATTGGATTGTTGTTATGCGCAAAATGACTCAGAAGTCTGCCATCAAATGGGGTATTATAGCTTTAGTAGTCTTGCTGCTTGCCGCTTTAGCCTATAATACTTTTAAACCTACTGAGGATACACCCAATTATATTACGGCAACAGCTGAGATTGGCGATATAGAAAATAACGTCATGGCATCTGGTAAAG
This sequence comes from Psychrobacter sp. M4, assembly GCF_055699795.1. Taxonomy (NCBI): domain Bacteria; kingdom Pseudomonadati; phylum Pseudomonadota; class Gammaproteobacteria; order Moraxellales; family Moraxellaceae; genus Psychrobacter; species Psychrobacter sp. M4. The sequence goes on from NZ_CM146740.1 coordinate 2,721,616, forward strand.
TTAAGGCGCTAAACACTGTAGACGTTGGTGCACAGGTCTCAGGGGAAGTAACGCGCCTGTATGTGGAAGTGGGCGATGAAGTAAAAGCTGGCGATTTGATTGCGCAGATTGATCAGGTTACCCAAAAAAACAATCTAAGCAATCAGCAAGCCAGTCTTGAGCAGAGCGAAGCTGCCATTCAAAGCGCCGAAGCTGAGCTTTTGAGTCGGCGCGCCAGCTTAAAAAGTGCTGAGGCCGATCTTAACAGTCGACAATCTGAATTAAAGCAAGCACAAGCAGATTTTGAGCGCTTGCAAGGTTTAGTGGCCATTGATGCAATCTCGCAGCAAGAGTACGATACACAAGCGACCCGTGTTGAGACTGCCAAAGCAGCGGTTGATAATGCGCGTGCCGCTATCGATACTGCCAAAGCGGCTATTATTACTACGCAAGCTAATATCAACAGCCAGCGCGCAGAATTACGCAAATCTCAGACCAATGTCAGCACTGCTCGAGAAGATCTGAGCTACACCACCATTCGCGCGCCGATGGCAGGCACCGTAGTCTCTATCACCACCGAGCAAGGGACTACTGTTAATGCCAATCAAACCGCGCCAACCATCGTTACCTTAGCCGATTTATCAACCGCACGTATCAATGCGCAAATCTCCGAAGCCGACGTCATTAACGTCGAACCCGGTATGCCGGTTTATTTTAATATTATTGGTAATCCTGACCAAAAGTACGATGCTACCTTGAAAGCCATCGAGCCTGCACCCGAGAATATTAGTGACACCAGCTCAACCGATGCTGCTATCTACTATATCGGTTATATTGAAGTACCCAATACTGAACGCCGCTTTCGTATCGATATGACTGCGCAGGTTTATATTGTTGTTGATGAGGCAAAGAATGCTCTGCTTATCCCTTCTGCCGCCTTACAGCCTGCCAGCGGTGCGCCAAAATCTACAGACGCAGCCAATACTGAAGCGACAAACGGCTCTACCGCTACTGTGCGCGTTCTTAAAGACGATGGCGAAGTGGTCGAGCAAACGGTACAAGTCGGTATTAATAACCGGGTTAATGCTCAGATTTTAAACGGTCTGTCTGAGGGCGATGAGGTGATCTTGAGTGAAGAATCAGAACAAGGACAAAGCAGAGGTAGACGCCCCTTTTAAGCTTTAACCTTTAGGACTTGTAACAGACTTTTGATACTAAATGTTATTGATATAGGCACGCGTACATGGACAGCAAAACCATTCCTTCCAAACCTTTGACAGATGTGCCTTTGATGCAAGTTAAGGGCCTGATTAAAGAGTTCCCTGCTGGCGAGCAAACCATTCGCGTGCTGCATGATATCGACCTGACCATCCATCAAGGTGAGATGGTTGCCATCATCGGTCAATCAGGCTCTGGCAAGTCAACGTTGATGAATATCTTGGGCTGCCTTGATCAAGCGACGGCTGGTGAATATAAAATATTTGGACAGCCTGTAAGTCGCCTTGATGCCGACGAGCTTGCCAAACTGCGCCGCGAGCACTTTGGGTTTATTTTTCAGCGTTATCATCTTTTAGGTGATATCAACGCGCGCGACAATGTCTCTGTACCTGCTGTTTATGCAGGTATGGATGGACAAGCTCGTAGCGATCGTGCTGAGACTTTGCTTGGCAACTTAGGACTTAGCGACAAAGTTAACAACCGTCCTAACCAGCTATCAGGTGGTCAGCAGCAGCGCGTCTCTATTGCGCGCGCGCTGATGAATGGCGGCGACATTATTTTAGCCGATGAACCAACGGGCGCTCTCGACAGCAAATCTGGCGAAGATGTCATGAAAATCTTGCACGATCTAAAGGCGCAAGGTCACACCATCATCATGGTTACTCATGACCCCGGTCTTGCCCAGCAAGCCGAGCGGGTGATTGAGCTCAAAGATGGCTACGTCATTGAGGACTATCAAACCGAGCATTATCAGCAAGCTCAAAGTGACGATAGAGCTAGGCCAGAAGCTATACTTGATAAGCATCGTAAGGGTAAGCTTAGCAGTTTTATTGATCGCTTATTTGAAGCCTTTAAGATGTCTTTGCTGGCTATGCGCGCGCATAAAATGCGTACGCTTTTGACCATGCTAGGTATCATTATTGGTATTGCGTCAGTCGTCTCCGTTGTCGGTTTAGGTAAAGGCTCACAAGAGCAGATATTGGCCAATATCAGCTCGCTTGGTACCAATACCATTACCGTCATCGACGGCTATCCTTGGGGCGATCCCAGACGGCGCTATAACGATGACAACCTAACCCCGCAAGATGCGCAAGCAGTCGCTGACCAACCTTATGTCACCAGCGTCAGCCCGCAACTTGATACTAATATGAATGTGCGCTATCGCAATGTCCAAGAGGCAGCAAGCATTAGCGGGGTTGGTAAAGATTATCTCGCGGTTAGCGGTGAGACGCTCGCGCAAGGTCAAGGTTTCGATGAGCAAAGCATCTTGACGCGCACTCAAGATATCATTATTGATGATAATGCCAAACAAACCTTTTTTCCTAATAATGCTAATCCTATCGGTGAGGTGGTCTTGATTGGTAGTGTACCGGGACGGATAATTGGTGTTCTTGAACCTAATGACAGTGGTTTTGGTGGACAAGTGGACTCACCGACACTATACATGCCCTACACTACGATGATGTCGCGTCTGGTAGGTAGTCCCACTATCGAGCGTTTTGTGGCGCTAATTGATGATAGTATTTCATCCTCTGCCGCAGAAACTGCGATATCTACGCTGATAGAGGGTCGACACGGTGCTGATGATTTTCGTATTCGCAATTCTGACTCCATTCGGCAAACTATTGAAGCTACGACTGGCACGATGACACTACTAATATCCTCTATTGCTATTATCTCTCTCATCGTTGGTGGCATTGGCGTCATGAATATTATGTTAGTATCTGTGACGGAGCGTACCAATGAGATTGGCGTACGGATGGCCGTTGGCGCGCGTCAAAGTGATATCATGCAGCAGTTTTTGATTGAAGCAGTATTGGTGTGTATTTTAGGCGGCCTACTTGGCATTGGGCTGGCTTTTGCTATTGGTGAATTGATTAATCGTGTTGGTGGGGATAGTTTTAAAGTCATCTATTCGCCAACCTCAATTATTGCCGCCTTTGTTTGCTCGACGCTTATCGGTATTATTTTTGGCTTTTTGCCCGCTCGTAATGCTGCCAAGCTTGATCCTGTTGAAGCACTTTCTAGAGATTAATTTGATCGCCTAAATAGTTTTCTCTCCAAACTCCTATAGAAACCGTGTTATAGAATATAAATAAAGTCCAATACAAAAAATACAGTAAATTTCACCTAGAAATTGCATTTTTCTGCTAATGCAGGGTTGTAATTATCACAATAATATATATAATGTGCTCTCACGTTTAGCGAGATGTCTTATCTGAATGTGGATAGAAGATTTTAATAAATAGCTTTCAAGTAAGTAATCGTTTGATAGTAAAGTTTTTGAAAATCCTATTTAAAGGATTTCCCTTGCGAACCTAAAAACGTTCTATGAACGTTTTTTTCACGGTTCTCAGGACCGATAGCTCAGTTGGTAGAGCAGTTGACTTTTAATCAATTGGTCCCGCGTTCGAGTCGCGGTCGGTCCACCATATTACTAGATTTATTATGTGTTTTACCCTATCCGGTATCAATATAATAGATTAAGGATTTACAAAATTGTGAATTCTTTTAGAACTCTAAGTTTTACATAATTTCCCTTTAAGGAAATTATTCTTGCAAATAATCATATACATTGATTGTATGCAGGGATTTTGGAAATCCTATTTAAAGGATTTCCCTTGCGAAGATCTTAGTTGATAAGTTTAGGTTGTACGCAAAGTTTTTAGAAAATCCCCTTTAAGGGATTTTCTCTTGCAGAGCTAAAAAAGCAGTGCTTTTTTTATACGCTCTTCAGGACCGATAGCTCAGTTGGTAGAGCAGTTGACTTTTAATCAATTGGTCCCGCGTTCGAGTCGCGGTCGGTCCACCATATATTAGATAAGCCCCACTACTTTATTGGTAGTGGGGCTTTTTCTTGTTCAGTTATATCAAGTCATCGTTTATAGGCAACTATAGCATCTTGAATAAACTTAGCGGCGCTTACGGAAACTAAAATCATTACTGTGTCCCCATAGCAGCTTATGTTTGATAGTATCTTTTACCGTACGCGGCTGTTTGGGCGCTTGAGAAATCAGTTTATCAAAAGTTTCAGCATCGATGGCTAACTCATATCCATGCGCCATCATGACTTTAGAGGGCTTCAAATCTTTAATTCTTTGCAAAGATTTTATATATACCTTAGGATCATAGATAGGAAACGGCGCGACAAATTTGTGCTTAAGCTTAATAATTAGGTCAGCCGTATAAACTTGACGACTAGGTCTATGAAATAAGGACAAATCTCGATCGGTATGCCCAGGCGTTTCTAATACCTGCCAGTCCTCAAACCCTGGAATATTATCACCATCTTGAACCGTAACATCAGGATACAGATACGCTGGATACCATAGGTTTTTAATCGAAAGACCTTTACGCCGAGCTACATAGTGCGCAAGGCTGATATCTATCAAATGCATCAATTGCCCTCCTACGCCGCTATACCATTGTCGTTGTTTATGAGCAGCTACAATCTGGCAGCCCGTTACTTCTTTGAGCTTCACTGCCCCGCCTACGTGATCTGGATGCATATGAGTGACCATAACTACCTTTAGGTCATTAAGTGGACGACGAAGTGTCTGTTCAATATAATTAGTCACTAATGACACATCAGGACGACAGCAGCCATCAAGCAGCAATAGTTTATCTGGGTATACAGCTAGATAGATGCTTTGAATATAACCCTCTAAATGTACAATTTCACATAAACTCATCGATCTTCCCTGACTAAAGAAAAATTACTAAGCTCTAATATTTCATCAATCTGAGCTTGGTTTTCTTTATTATATCGTTGATACTTTATAACTAAGTTATTTTCAGTGAACGCTTGTGACTATATATTTTTTGACTATATATTTTCCGATCATACACACAAAGAAAAACCCAGTGCTAAGACTGAGTTTTAAATAAAGTTAATAAGTATTTTTTGTCAATTGATATTAATTAAGCCAAGTCACGAACCTTTGGCTCACGCTCCCATAGACGTGATTTAGCATTTTCAATAAAGCTATCCATCTCATCAAGCGGGGTTACAAAGCTATCTTTTTCAACAGGCAGCTTACTTAAGATAAACTCATCTGTCGCTGGGCAATAACCAATAGCTTTACAATGTACATAGGCATCGGTAAACCAGTCCAAGGTTGAGCTATCTTGAGCAAGTTTTTTAGCTTGATCAGGCATAATGATACTAACTACCGCATCAAAGAAGACTGACGGAGCACCAGCAACACGCTCATCAGCTTGCACGCGCGTACCATCGTCTAATTCTACTTCTTTGGTAGGAGCGACGAGTTTTACCATACCGCCCTGACCATTTACAGCATCTTCAAACTTTTTGACCTGTTCATGACTTGAACCCTCAGCTACTAAGATACCAATCAAACGACCCTGTAAAGATTTAGGTGTACGTCCAATCGTTTGCAGTGGCTCTGAGGTTGCCATATCCAATACTGGCGCCGCAGGCTCCGCCGCTTCTGGCAGTTTCATACCCAACGCTTTTGCCACACGATTAGCTAAATCTTCATCGATATTGATCAGATGGCTAAGCATACGAGTACGTACGTGCGGCGTGTCTACCTTACCAAGCTCAAAAGCATAAGCAGAAGCAATATGCGCCTGTTCAGCTGGTGTCTGGCTATGATAGAACATACGTGGCTGACTATAATGATCAGCAAAGCTTTCAGCACGTACGCGTCCTTTAACGCCATCATCTAGCTTCTCATGGAACGACTCAAAACCTTTTTTAGGATTCTCGCGTGGACGATCTAGATCTAGACTTTGTGGCTCATAGAGCACGCGAGTTTTAGGTACTTGCATTTGCATATGGCCATCTTGCTGATTATTGGCAAACGGACATTTCGGTGCATTGATTGGAATTTGCACAAAGTTCGGTGAACCCAAGCGAATCAGTTGCGTGTCTAGATAACTAAATAGGCGACCTTGCAATAGTGGATCATTACTAAAATCGATTCCTGGTGGTACATGTGACGGACAGAAGGCGACTTGCTCCGTTTCAGCAAAGAAGTTATCTGGATTGCGGTTTAGTACCATTTTACCGATGATTTTTACAGGTACCATTTCTTCTGGAATCAGCTTAGTGGCATCTAAATGATCAAATGGGAACTCATTAGCTTCTTCTTCAGTAAAGAGCTGAACCCCTAGTTCCCATTCAAAATACATCTTATTATCGATGGCCTCAAACATATCACGACGGTTGTAGTCAGGATCAGCACCAGAGATTTTGACTGCCTCATCCCAAATGAGTGATTGCACGCCTGCTACTGGCTTCCAGTGATAACGGAAAAAAGTACTCTTACCTTCTTTATTTAATAGGCGATAACTATGAATACCAAAGCCTTCCATCATACTAAAGCTACGCGGCAAGGCACGATCACTCATGAGCCAAATGACATTGTGCATAGTCTCAGGACTTAGTGAGACAAAATCCCAGAAGGTATCATGCGCAGAAGCCGCTTGCGGAAAACCGCGATCAGGCTCAGGCTTGACCGCATGAATCAAATCTGGAAACTTGATGGCATCTTGAATAAAGAAGATGGGCATGTTGTTGCCAACCAAGTCCCAGTTACCCTCTTCAGTATACATCTTCACTGAGAATCCGCGAACATCACGCGGCGTATCTTTTGAGCCCTTATTACCGGCAACCGTAGAAAAACGCGTAAATAGTGGCGTCTGTTTGCCAGTTTCAGTCAAAATCTTTGCTGTAGTATATTCTTCTAATGATTCAGTCAACTCAAAATAACCATGCGCAGCACTACCACGAGCATGAACCACACGCTCAGGGATACGCTCATGATCAAAATGGTTGATTTTCTCGCGCATTACGAAGTCTTCTAGTAATGTTGGACCACGGCTACCTGCTTTTAATGAGTTTTGATTATCTGCGATAACCACACCTTGTTGTGTCGTCAAAGATTTATCATTGTCACCTGCACGCTGGTGCGTCTCGCCACCATTGCCACGTTCAGTGTTCATATCTTTTGCGGGGTCAGTATGATCAATATTTGTTTTCATCATGCATCCTAGCTAGTAAATTAAAATGTGCTCCAAAAAGAGCTACCAGTAATATTACCTAAAAAAACAGCTATATACATGATTAACCTTGTTGATATTTAGTTAAAGATTGCACCCAAAAAAGAGTATTTCATAGTTTTTCTGGTGCATGATACTATTAAGAGGAATTAACTTAAGCCTTGCTACTTCTAAATACTGTTTTTGAGTATTATCTCCTAAAAATCTATACTTCACTTAATTTATGAGGCCATCTATGTTATCTATTCCTTCGCACACGTTTACTTCTAATTATCGTCGCTTCCTGCTAGGAGCCTCACTAGGCGTCATTGTATTGACTGTTAGTCAGACTGCATCAGCCATTACTACTAAAGACATTACCTATACCGTAGATAACCAGCCTTATCAAGGCTATTACGCTAAAGCAGATAGACCAAATGCACCTTTTATACTTTTGATTCATGATTGGGACGGCTTAACCGATTATGAAAAGAAACGTGCCGATATGCTCGCTACCGAAGGCTATAATGTGTTAGCAGCTGACCTGTTTGGGACAGGCGTTCGCCCAACTGAAATGGAAGATAAAAAACGTCTTACTTCTGAGCTGTATGACGATCGTGGTAAAATGCGCCGCTTACTTGCAGGAGCTTTGAATGCTGGACAAGCACAAGGCAATAATGTGCGTGAGGGTGTAACGATGGGCTATTGCTTTGGCGGCGGTGTGGCTTTGGAGCTTGCACGCTCAGGATTTGAGCAAAAAGCCTTTGTCCCATTTCATGGCAGCTTAGATACGCCAGCGGGTCAAAATTATAATAACGTTAAGGGTGAGATTTTAGTTTTTCATGGTACCGCTGATGAAGCCGTTCCGTTTGATGAATTTGCTGCGCTTGGCAAGACTTTAGAGACCAGTGAAGTACCGCATGAAATGATCACTTATAGCGGCGCAGTTCATGCATTTACTGACTTCAATAACCCTGATAGGTATGATGAGCGCGCAGATAAACGCTCTTGGAATCGCTACTTAAACTTTTTAGAAAATACTTACAAATAGTTTATATCTTTGAAGAGTAGTTTTTAGTTGCAAGGCTACTCTTCAGCTCTTAACCGTTTTATCTTTTTAAAAATTAGAATTTGATTGTTTGCTGGCATCTGATATTGATTACCCAAGGTTAAATGATGCTGTTTTGCCAAGATGATAATATCTTCTTTATTGCGGATGCCACTGCTAGGATCACGCTGCCTCAAGGACAAATCAAAACTTTGATTGCTGGCACTAGTATAGTGTCCATTTTCATTAAATGGTCCATAAATAATAAGTTTACCATTTGTAGGTAACGCCTCTGCGGCCAACTTAAATAAATTTTCAACTAAAGACCAAGCAATAATATGCAAAGTATTGGCGGTAAATACTGCATCGTAAAGCTTACCTGTCATTGATTTAGGTAAAGCATCTGTCCTCAGATCAAACGTTAAAGGCGCATATAGATTAGACGTAGGATAAGCGTTATGCCAAGCCTTTATAATATGATGATTATCAATAACATCACTGGTCTGCCACTGTAGATGTGGTAAATTGGGTGCGAAGTAAGCGCTATGTTGACCTGTGCCTGATCCCACTTCTAATACGTGAGTATATTCTTGCAATTCTTGTTGTAGTACTTTTAGAATAGCATCTTTATTATTCTCACAAGCTTGTGAAAATGGTAACCTACCTGCATCTTGCATTATATTCTTTCTCACTGCTAGTTCAGTTCATAATTATATTAGTCGCTAGTAGATACCCGCCTCTACACCAGCTGCTAGCGTCATCGCAAGCTCTTCTACCTGCCCAATAAACTCATCTTGCCATTCCCCTTTTAAGATAAGGGTGTCTTGGATTTGATTCCAGCGCAAACCCGTGATAATAGTTTGCATCGCACGTTTAGTCCCCGTGCCATCTTGTCCTGCACGAATATATAAAGCAAAGGGCATGCCTTGTTTTTTCTCAAGCACCGGATAATAACAGCGATCAAAAAAATCTTTAGTCAGTCCTGCCATATAAGCTAAGTTCTCAGTCGTTCCTAAAAGCAGAGCATCAGCTGTAAGTACATCTTCGGGCTGAGTGTCTTGTGGCGATTTCAATATCACACTGATATCTATATCTGGATGATTAGCGCCATTGTAAGCTGCTTGCGCCAATTTTTTGGTATTAGGCGATGGCGTATGAGCGACAATAAGTAGCGTTTTAGAGGTCATATCAGTCACCCTCGTAATTAAAAGTCACATTTTGCACAATATCAGGATGCAGACTATTAGCCACCGGACAAGTCAACGCCGTGTTATAAAATATTTTTTGGACTCTAGCATCTAACTTGTTTTGAAATGTTATAACCACATGCACTTCACTAACGCGTCTTGGATCAGCTGCCATCACTTTGGTCACCTCAGCGCTAGTCCCTGCAATATCAATCTTCATATCTCTTGCTTTGATACCAATAATAGTGAGCATACAACTGGCTAGACTGGTTGCTAGTAGATCTGTTGGCGAAAAAGCCTCACCTTTACCTTGATTGTCAGTTGGTGCATCAGTAATGATTTCGTTATTAGATTGTAAATGGACGGCAATGGTGCGTAGGTCACCTTTATAAGTTACTTTTGAAGTTGTCATAGATTTCTCTTCGATAATTGTTGGTCTTGATCATTATGCTTACTAATAGTAAGACTTGTATGAAATGATTTTATTACACCATTTTACATTAGTATAAAACTTATACAAATCAACGTAATTATTAAAACTTGATTGCTACAATTTTGCAATTGCCACGGGTTTTATAGTAAGAAAGCTGGACTATACTCACACCCGCGTTATTGAAGCTAAAGTTAAAGCTGAGCATTGATTCCTCAGCATACATAAAACGGATTTATGTAAAACGAAATTATATTAATGAATGGAGTGTTCATGAGTATTGGTCAGAATTTGTTAAACTTAGATACGGTCACAGAAAATAGAGTGATCAAAAACGATGGTAGAATGATTATCAGTCCCAATTATGATACATCTGACTTCATTGAAGTAGAGCCAAGCGCTAAATATACCATCTCTAGCGAACAACGCAGAGGTCTTGATACCTTTAACAGTATTGCCTATTACGATAGCAACAGAAGATTTATAAGACGAGTATCTGCAAGAGACAGATATTTAGACAGTATAACTGTTACCATTCCTAGAAATGCTCACTATGCACGCCTCAATATGAATGGCGGCCCTGCCTCTCAACACAACCGTATGTTTGTAAAGGATAGCGAAGGAGTACCTAGTCAAAATCTTGGGGACATATCCTCTGATATTGACCCTGATAGCATATACTCCGAAACTGAGCTTGAGGGCGTATACCCTGACCCTAATCAAGATACTATCTATTATAACAACAATTATAATACGCCTGAAGAAGCGCTTGAGGATGCAGCTAGGCGCGGAGGTGCCAACATTGTATTTCCAGATGGTAGGTATGAGGTAGCGCTAAAACCTAGAGTGCCCAATATTCGGCTGTTCGGTACGGGTGAAACCTACTTTTATGCTAAATCTAGTGCAGCAGTGCTGGAAGTTCGTGAAGAAGGAGATGGCTTTCAAGCTACAGGCGTTCATTTTAGAGGTCAAACCATAAGGAATGCGGATTCTAACAGCCGATTGGCCACATCTATCTATTGCATGTGGATATGGGGCAAGAATTGTAAGTTTAGTAACTTTACCACTGAAGGTGCAATATACGATAGCTTATACCTACGCGGCAACAGTGCAATGAACTTTGAAGCCAGTGATTTCAAAATAGGTCCATCCAACAGAAACTGCATTACTATTGCCTCAGGTATTGGCATAACGCTTAAGAACGGTGTCGTTCGATTTGAAAAAGACGTATATGTCTATTCTACAAACCCTAGAAACAGTGATCCTCGACCGACCTATGGCGGTTTATACCTTGCTGATATTGAACCCCCTAGCACCGCTTATCAATGGGGCGATGTGCTTTATGAAGGTATTGAGTTTATCACTGCTAGCGACTCGTATGATGGTCGACAGATCATCATACAAGATAACAATCGTAACAATCGTAACTACCTTGATATTACTATTCGTAACTGTCTGATGATTAAAGAAGGTAATCATAATGGAGACGCCCCATACATCAGACTGGCATCAAAATCTAATCAGCGCGTATTCAGAGGTATTAAGGTTGAAGGTTGTACCCATAATAACCGCGTTATTGCATGCATAGATTATGAGAGATTACTTGAAGACTGTACGTTTCAGAATATTACCCTAAACAATACACAAGCCTTTAGCACGTTTATTGCTCTTGGTAAAGACTGTGTGGTCAGAAATATCAAAACTGAAGTTGGTAACAGAGTTACAAACATTGAAATCAATTCTTCAACTAATATCAATGTCACAAATGTAGAAGGCACTCGGAATCTTAGTTAATGATATCTTTAGCTATATTGTAAATCAACAGTTTAATACGTAATAAAATGACAAAGATTATAGGAAAGTTATCATGAACGAGTTATCAAGAAGAGCCTTTTTACAGCGTTTAAGCTATTTAGCGGGTGCTGGTGTTGTGGCACCTATGGCGCTCAACTTATCAGCTATGAACAAAGCGCGAGCGGCAACAGCAGGCTCAGATTATAAAGCCTTAGTCTGTGTCCTATTAGACGGCGGCAATGATCAAACCAACACTTTGATTCCTATCGACCCATCTAACTATGCAACTTACCGTAACATACGTCAAGATGTTGCTTTGGATCAGTCCACTTTACTACCTCTAATACCCACAACCAATTTAGCAGGCGGTCTAAAATGGGGGTTTAATCCCAATCTTAAGCGTTTAAATAGCTTATTTCACTTAAAAAAATTAGCAATCCTACAAAATGTAGGTTCTTTAGTACAACCTACTTCGTTGGATCAGTATAAAAAGCGATCAGTAGCGTTGCCTAGGGGTTTGTTTGCGCACTTTAATCAAAAGCAAAATTGGCAAAGCACAGCTTCGGATTTGTTTAGAGAAGGCTGGGGCGGAAAAATTGGTGATGCCATGCTAAAACAAAATTCGCATGGAGCGTTTTCTTGTATTAGTACCGATGAGGATACTGTATTTTTGACAGGCAAAAACACCAATCCATTGAGAGTTACCGCTGATGGTATCAAAAGTACTAAAAGTATTAATGAGGGGTCACAAGCATCTGGTGCGACGAGTTTTTCAGAAGCAGTGAATAATTTATTTACTTCATCTGACGATAACGATGATAATGTAGTTGCAAGCTCTGCTAATGAATCAATAATACTATCTGCGCTACAGAATGCCGAAACTATTTCAACCAAATTTCCCACTGAAAATGCATTGGCACAGCAGTTAAAAACAGTAGCTTCACTTATCAAAGCAAGAGACAATCTAGGTGTCAAACGTCAGATATTCTTTGTAAAACTTAAAGGGTTCGATACACATAATGATCTACTTGGTCGGCATAGTAAGTTGATGGGTCTACTTGATAATGCATTAGCAAGTTTCTATGAAGCTACTGAAGAATTAGGAGTTGCTCAGAATGTCACGACGTTCACTATATCAGAGTTCGGTCGAACTTTTAACAGCCATGGTGATGGATCGGAGCATGGTTGGGGAGCTCATCATATTATTATGGGCGGCGCGGTGAAAGGTAGAGATTTCTATGGTGAAGCACCGGAAATTGGTTTGAATACAGCCACTGATGTCGGTCAAGGTATATGGCTACCTACGACATCTATTGATCAGTATTCAGCGACTTTGGCTAAATGGTTTGGTGTCGCAGATAACAATCTAGCTATGGTAGCGCCTAATCTGCATAAGTTTAACAATACAGATTTAGGCTTCATGTCTAGCTAATTCATTTCTAGAGAAATAATCTTAAGTGTAAATGTTGTTTTGATAGCAACTTAACAATAACGAAGCTTGCCAGAATCTAATTTTGGCAAGCTTTGTTATTTTGTGCTAGTTCTATCACGCTTATTAGATCAAGCCTAAAATCATTTAAAAAATTGAAATGGAACCAATTAATTTGGGTTAATGGTAAAGCTGATTTTAAGCTTTACCAGCTGTCTCAACGATGATTACATGCACCTTTCTAATCTTCCTCGACAGCAAACGTAACAATATTTCTTTACATATTACTAATACTTAACACTAAGACTGGCTGCCGAACTTTTATAAAATAGTTAAGCTTTTAGATTATAACTCATTAACACATAGGTAGCTGATTATGCTAAAAAAACTGTTTAAACCCAAATACGTTAAATTCGATGAGAAATATACCATTCTAAGTCCAGAAGATAAGCAAACTATGGAGATGATCACCGCTGATATTCGCGCGTACGTCAAAAAAAGTAAAGAAGCCAATGACATTGATTATCACACTCGCTCTGTTCATGCCAAAAGCTATTGCGGTCTAAAAGCTAAGTTTGAAATTCTAGATAACTTGCCGAAAGAATTTGCACAAGGCTTGTATGCTAAGCCAGGTATTCACGATGCTGTCATTCGTTTCTCTAATGCAGCGGCAGGTGTCGACGCTGATAGAAGACTAGGTTTAGGACAGGGACTAGCTATCAAAGTATTCGATGTGCCCGGCAAGAAACTAACACCCGGCGAAGAAGATTGCACCACTTTCGATTATGCTTTAGTGAATGGTCCTATCTTTTTTACCAATAGCTTAGCTGATTATGGTTATTTGTCTAAACTGAATTTTGAGCTAAACGGCTATTTAGGTGATGGCCTGCTCGGTAAAGGCAAGCTAGTATTCAATTGGCTCACTAAGTACGGCAAAGAGTTTCCTGACGCAGAAGGAGTAAGAACCTTAAACGCGTTTAGAAAGCTGGCTACTATTCCACCAAAAAATGCCTGGTTATATGATTATTTCTCACAAGGTGCTTGTCGTCATGGCGATTATATGGGGAAAATAAGAGTAACCCCTACCAAAGCTTCTGCTGCCAAAATCAAACGTCGTGACATTCATTTGTTCACAGAGGATGAAGCTATTCGTCCTGCTATCATTAAAGAGATTCAAGAACATGATTATCAGTTCAACGTACAAATACAATTATGTCGTAATCTTAAGAAGCAACCTATCGAGAAGCTGACTCAAGAATGGGATGAGTCTGATGCGCCTTTTGTTACGGTCGCAAATTTGACCATACCTTGTCAGGATGTGCCAGAAGATGGCAATATTGAAGCGATAGAAGATCTTACTTTCACGACTTTTAGATGTTTAGAAGAGAACCGTCCTATTGGTGTGATTCAAAACTCGCGTTTGCAAGCCTACAAGACTTCTTCCGATACTCGTCATAAAATGAACGGTGTAAAACGTAAAGAGCCTAACAGTTTGAAAGAAGTGTTTGATATATCAACTACTAAGTAACTATGCTATTCACAGTAACAGTTTAAATTAAAACGACAAAAACCATCACTCGTAAGAATGATGGTTTTTTTATATATTAGAATAAAAGGCAAAAAAAGCCCCCCAACAATCAAGTTGGGGGGCTTTTAGAGTATAGAGAGCTGACGAACGAAGAGAGCGCCGTTAAAGCAAAGCACTGCTAACTGCGAGCACAGCTCTTGTCTTGCGTCGGGCGAAACAGTGTTTCGCTTAATCCTCCTCAGGTTCGCAAGAGCCAATCCTTTAAATAGGATTGGCTGCGTAGGTCACATGGTGATGACTAAATTAAAGGTAAAAAGAAAGAGCCACCTCTTTCGAGATGACTCTTTTTAGAATAGAGAGCTGACGATGACCTACTCTCACATGGCCGGAGCCACACTACCATTGGCGCTACGATGTTTCACTGCTGAGTTCGGGAAGGGATCAGGTGGTGCCATCGTGCTATTGTCGTCAGCAAAGGGGGTTAGATATGAGTCTGTGTTTGTTTTACTTATTTGACTAAGTATCACTTATCCTAACTGAATCAAGGATAAAGGTGATATCGATATAATGCTTGATACAAACCACTTGGGTGTTGTATGGTCAAGCCAAACGAGCAATTAGTACAGGTTAGCTACACGCATCGCTGCGCTTCCACACCCTGCCTATCAACGTCCTAGTCTTGAACGGCTCTTTAGGGAAATCTTATCTTGAGGTGGGCTTCCCGCTTAGATGCTTTCAGCGGTTATCCCATCCGAACGTAGCTACCGGGCAATGCCATTGGCATGACAACCCGAACACCAGTGGTTCGTCCACTCTGGTCCTCTCGTACTAGGAGCAGCTCCTCTCAAATTTCCAACGCCCACGGTAGATAGGGACCGAACTGTCTCACGACGTTCTAAACCCAGCTCGCGTACCTCTTTAAATGGCGAACAGCCATACCCTTAGGACCTGCTTCAGCCCTAGGATGAGATGAGCCGACATCGAGGTGCCAAACACCGCCGTCGATATGAACTCTTGGGCGGTATCAGCCTGTTATCCCCAGAGTACCTTTTATCCGTTGAGCGATGGCCCTTCCATACAGAACCACCGGATCACTAAGACCTACTTTCGTACCTGCTCGACTTGTGGGTCTCGCAGTTAAGCGCGCTTTTGCCTTTATACTCTTTGAACGATTTCCGACCGTTCTGAGCGCACCTTCGTACTCCTCCGTTACTCTTTAGGAGGAGACCGCCCCAGTCAAACTACCCACCATACATTGTCCTCGGTACTGTTATACCTGAGTTAGAACCCCAACATGACCAGGGTGGTATTTCAAGATTGGCTCCACCAAGACTAGCGTCTCGGTTTCATAGCCTCCCACCTATCCTGCACAAGTCAGGTCAAAGTTCAATGTAAAGCTGTAGTAAAGGTTCACGGGGTCTTTCCGTCTAGCCGCGGGTACACAGCATCTTCACTGCGATTTCGATTTCACTGAGTCTCTGCTGGAGACAGCGCTGCCATCATTATGTCATTCGTGCAGGTCGGAACTTACCCGACAAGGAATTTCGCTACCTTAGGACCGTTATAGTTACGGCCGCCGTTTACTGGGGCTTCGATCAAGACCTTCGCATTCGCTAAGCCCATCAATTAACCTTCCAGCACCGGGCAGACATCACACCCTATACGTCCACTTTCGTGTTTGCAGAGTGCTGTGTTTTTAATAAACAGTTGCAGCAGCCTGGTATCTGCGACTGCTAGAAGCTTACGGAGCAAGTCCTTCACCTCCAGCAGCGTACCTTCTCCCGAAGTTACGGTACCATTTTGCCTAGTTCCTTCAGCAGAGTTCTCTCAAGCGCCTTGGTATTCTCTACCTGATCACCTGTGTCGGTTTAGGGTACGATTCGTTTATGACTATCGCTTAGAAGCTTTTCCTGGAAGCATGGTATTTACCACTTCACGGTACAAGTACCGCTTGCTATCAGATCTCGGTATAAAATAGCCCGGATTTACCTAAGCTATAAACCTACATCCTTTCACCTGGACAACCATCGCCAGGCTGGCATAACCTTCTCCGTCCCTCCATCGCATCATAAACAAGTATCGGAATATTAACCGATTTCCCATCGACTACGCCTTTCGGCCTCGCCTTAGGGGTCGACTCACCCAGCCCCGATTAACGTTGGACTGGAACCCTTGATCTTCCGGCGTGGATGCTTTTCACACCCATTATCGTTACTCACGTCAGCATTCGCTCTTGTGATACCTCCAGCACACTTTACAATGCACCTTCTCAGGCTTACACAACGCTCCCCTACCACTTGAAAACAAATTCAAATCCGCAGCTTCGGCTCCTAGTTTGAGCCCCGTTACATCTTCCGCGCGGGCCGACTCGACTAGTGAGCTATTACGCTTTCTTTAAAGGATGGCTGCTTCTAAGCCAACCTCCTAGCTGTCTATGCCTTCCCACCTCGTTTCCCACTTAACTAGGAATTTGGGGCCTTAGCTGGCGGTCTGGGTTGTTTCCCTCTCCACAATGGACGTTAGCACCCACTGTGTGTCTCCCGGATATCACTCATCGGTATTCGGAGTTTGCATCGGTTTGGTAAGTCGGTATGACCCCCTAGCCGAAACAGTGCTCTACCCCCAATGGTGTTCGTCCGAGGCGCTACCTAAATAGCTTTCGGGGAGAACCAGCTATCACCGAGTTTGATTAGCCTTTCACCCCTATCCACAAGTCATCCCCTGGCTTTTCAACGACAGTGGGTTCGGTCCTCCGGTGCCTGTTACGGCACTTTCAACCTGCTCATGGATAGATCACTCGGTTTCGGGTCTATACCCTGCAACTCATCGCCCTATTAAGACTCGGTTTCCCTACGGCTCCCCAAAACGGTTAACCTCGCTACAGAATATAAGTCGCTGACCCATTATACAAAAGGTACGCGGTCACAAGACTATCTACAAGTAGATAGCTCGCTCCCACTGCTTGTACGCACACGGTTTCAGGTTCTATTTCACTCCCCTCACAGGGGTTCTTTTCGCCTTTCCCTCACGGTACTGGTTCACTATCGGTCAGTCAGGAGTATTTAGCCTTGGAGGATGGTCCCCCCATCTTCAAACAGGATTTCTCGTGTCCCGCTCTACTTAATATGTCAATACTAGAATTTAAAATACGGGGCTATCACCCACTATGGCCAGACTTCCCAATCTGTTCTTCTATTCTAGTATCAATCGGCTCCTCCCCGTTCGCTCGCCGCTACTTGGGGAATCTCATTTGATGTCTTTTCCTAAGGGTACTGAGATGTTTCACTTCCCCTCGTTCGCCTCATATACAAAGTATATGATACCTAGCTTATGCTAAGTGGGTTTCCCCATTCAGAAATCTCCGGATCTCAGGATATTGCCGCCTCCCCGAAGCTTATCGCAGGCTGTCACGTCTTTCTTCGCCTCTGACTGCCAAGGCATCCACCATGTGCGCTTAATTACTTGACCATACAACCCCAAGTAGTCTTGGTTAATTGCTAAGTTTCGTTTTACTATTGGTTAAAGACAACCTCGAAGTAATCCGAGGTGTTTTAACCAATGCATAAATCTAATACTTAACAGGTTGGTCTCGCAATTATAACGATATCACCTATGTTTACGCTTGATTCAGTTCTCTTTACTTTTTTAATAACCCACCCCTGGGATAACAACAATGTCGTTAAGAGGTGAGTTATTAAGGTTAGAAAGTGCGCGTGAACACGCTCTTCCTAACCCAGACTCATATCTATGTTTTTAAATAGTTCCTATCTCTTCGTCAGAGTATAGGTTTCCGTATAAAACAGAACTAAATAATCATCTACGATCACTTAATTCTGTATTAACCTATAAAAGCTTTTCGTTTAAGTGGTGGAGCCAAGGAGAGTCGAACTCCTGACCTCCTGCGTGCAAGGCAGGCGCTCTACCAACTGAGCTATGGCCCCTGAGCGAGGATATAGATGAAGCACTGCTTCATCCCGAGCGCAAGAGTAAATCCCTTAAAGGGGATTTGCTGGTTTGTGCCTTACCCAGATAATGGTGGGTCTAAGTGGACTTGAACCACTGACCCCCGCGTTATCAACACGGTGCTCTAACCAGCTGAGCTACAGACCCATATCTTCTTAAACTAAACTAAAGAACAACTTGTTGTGAATTCTTGCTGAGCGAATGCCGTCTATAAGGAGGTGATCCAGCCGCAGGTTCCCCTACGGCTACCTTGTTACGACTTCACCCCAGTCATCAACCACACCGTGGTGAACGCCTCCCTAAAAGGTTAGGCTATCCACTTCTGGTGCAATCAACTCCCATGGTGTGACGGGCGGTGTGTACAAGGCCCGGGAACGTATTCACCGCGGCATTCTGATCCGCGATTACTAGCGATTCCTACTTCATGGAGTCGAGTTGCAGACTCCAATCTGGACTACGATAGGCTTTTTGAGATTCGCATCACATCGCTGTGTAGCTGCCCTCTGTACCTACCATTGTAGCACGTGTGTAGCCCTGGTCGTAAGGGCCATGATGACTTGACGTCGTCCCCGCCTTCCTCCAGTTTGTCACTGGCAGTGTCCCTAGAGTTCCCGGCCAAACCGCTGGTAACTAAGGATAGGGGTTGCGCTCGTTGCGGGACTTAACCCAACATCTCACGACACGAGCTGACGACAGCCATGCAGCACCTGTATCAGAATTCCCGAAGGCACTCCCGCATCTCTGCAGGATTCTCTGTATGTCAAGACCAGGTAAGGTTCTTCGCGTTGCATCGAATTAAACCACATGCTCCACCGCTTGTGCGGGCCCCCGTCAATTCATTTGAGTTTTAACCTTGCGGCCGTACTCCCCAGGCGGTCTACTTATTGCGTTAGCTGCGTCACTAAGTCCTCAAGGGACCCAACGACTAGTAGACATCGTTTACGGCGTGGACTACCAGGGTATCTAATCCTGTTTGCTACCCACGCTTTCGAACCTCAGTGTCAGTATGATGCCAGAAGGCTGCCTTCGCCATCGGTATTCCTCCAGATCTCTACGCATTTCACCGCTACACCTGGAATTCTACCTTCCTCTCACCTACTCTAGCTTAACAGTATCAGATGCAGTTCCCAGGTTAAGCCCGGGGATTTCACATCTGACTTATCAAGCCACCTACGCTCGCTTTACGCCCAGTAATTCCGATTAACGCTTGCACCCTCTGTATTACCGCGGCTGCTGGCACAGAGTTAGCCGGTGCTTATTCTGCAGCTAATGTCATCGTCAATGGGTATTAACCATTGAGTCTTCTTCACTGCTTAAAGTGCTTTACAACCAAAAGGCCTTCTTCACACACGCGGCATGGCTGGATCAGGGTTGCCCCCATTGTCCAATATTCCCCACTGCTGCCTCCCGTAGGAGTCCGGACCGTGTCTCAGTTCCGGTGTGGCTGATCATCCTCTCAGACCAGCTACAGATCGTCGCCATGGTAGGCCTTTACCCCACCATCTAGCTAATCCGACTTAGGCTCATCTAATAGCGAGAGCAACAAGTTGCCCCCTTTCTCCCGTAGGTCGTATGCGGTATTAATTCGAGTTTCCCCGAGCTATCCCCCACTACTAGGTAGATTCCTAAGTATTACTCACCCGTCCGCCGCTCGTCATCTTCTAGCAAGCTAGAAATGTTACCGCTCGACTTGCATGTGTTAAGCCTGCCGCCAGCGTTCAATCTGAGCCATGATCAAACTCTTCAGTTTAATCTTGCTATGTAACCCTTTAAAGAGGTTACTAAACTTGGCTCATCTAATCTGGCAATTACGCTCTTCGTATATGTTCGTAATGAATTAACTTCGAGTTTCTTTACTGATTAAATGATAATTTTTATAGTTAATTACCTCCCCGAAAAGAGAAGATAGTCAACTTTATGTTTAGCATTCTGTCTCAGCAAAAATCCACACAAGTTGTTCTTTAGTTTCGCTTTTAAATAGTGTCCTACATCTGTCGTCCAGTATGTAAGTATATCTTGTATTCTATTTGCTAAATTCTCCCCATCCCTTACGGGTGGTTCTGTCTAGCGAGCTGACTATCATATCATAGTTTGATGTTCTGTCAAGCTTTTTTATCATTTGTTTCAGTAAGTTAAGATTCTGATTTCGCTAAATTTGTTAGCTTTAATCTGTCTCTATCCCTTAGTGAGGTGCGTATTATAGACGCTTTAATTGGTAAGTCAAGAAGTATTTTTAATTTCGTTTAAAGTTTTTATCTTAATTAGATAATGGCTTCAAACTATCGGCTGGTTAGTTAATAGCTGCGCTATTAATTATAAGTCAGTGGTAAACCACTTCCTTAACCCGCCTTCCCTTTCGACTGGGTGGCATTATACGCATCTTTCAGATTGGGTCAAGCGGTTTTCTAAATTTAATCTATGTTTTTTGAATTAGCTATTCGTAGCATGTTTTCCATACTCTATTAGATAGATCATTACCACTCAAATCTACATCTTACTTTTTATCGTCGTCACAATACCTGATAGGGCGTAAATAATACCTATAGCTAAAATACCAACTGGAATATCGTAGATAGCAATGCTTATAACTAATACACCTAAAATTAATACCACAAACGGTACTTTCTTTTTGTCGAACTCTTTGAAACTATAGTATTTGACATTACTGACCATTAGTAAACCGCAAATAACTACCCAAGCAGCGAACAAGATCATAATGAGACTATCATACTCACCAACCCATTGGTTATGGTCAATAGCGACCATCACTGCCGAGGTTACTAGGATAGCTGCGAGTGGACTTGCAAGTCCGACAAAGTACTTTTTATCGACCGTACCAACTTGAACGTTAAAACGTGCCAAACGAAACGCCCCACAAGCGGTAAAGACAAACGCGCAGCCGAGACCTATACGTCCTAATGGTTCCAAAGCAAAACTATAAATCAAAATTGCTGGGGCAATGCCAAAGGCTAACATATCTGCTAAGGAGTCATATTGCTCGCCAAAAGGGCTTTGGGCATTGAGCATGCGGGCGACGCGGCCATCTGCTCCATCAAGAATGGCTGATAAGAAAATCGCTAACGAGGCTTGGTAAAATCGTCCATCGGTACTGGCTAGAATAGAGAAAAAACCAGATAGTAAAGATAAGGTAGTTATTAAGTTAGGTGCTAGATAAACACCGCGACTCACTACTTGCTTACCTTCAGCAACCTCGGTTTCAATGACCTCAAAAGTTAGACCATCGTAATTGTCGTTGTCTGCTAAGCGAATATTAAACTCGTGCTCATCAATATAAGGCGGCTGAGTCGCTGCACTATCACTTATCTTATTTAAATTATCACTAAGTGGCAGCTCAGTGGCAGTATTATTCTGGGGATCAATACGTGTATCGTTGCTCATAAAACAATATCCTTATTCGCCAACCAGCCAGCGCACATTAGTCGCACTGTCGGCTGATAGATTTGGCGCATCAGCAACTTTTAATACCGGCTGTAAAAAGCGTAATATCTCGCGAGCATGATTATCAAACTGCCAGGGCGGATTAATAATCAGCATACCCGTACCGTTTAAACCCACCGCAACGTCGTTTGGATAAATGTTCAGCTCGCAAATCAGCTGACGTCTAATATCAGTACGTTTTAGCTTCTTATAAAACAGCTCGACCGCTTCAATATTCTTAATAGGAAACCATAAAGCATACGTACCTTGTGGCCACTTGGTATAAGCAGCGACTAACAAATTAATCAGCCGCGTAAAGTCTTTGTGTTCTTGCTCATATGGCGGATCAAGGAAAATCAGACCACGGCGCTCAGCGGGTGGAATAACGGCAGTAACACCTTCAAAAGCGTCGCGATGATGAATACCAATCGGTAGTTTATGTAGCTGATAGTTGAGCGCATCATACTCACTTGCTTTGGCCTCAAACGCTTCACCGCGCACCCCTAGATCAGGATACTTTTCAACATGATGCGCAATCCACCATGGAGAACCGGGGTAAACTTTATTATCATAAGTAGAACGAGCTTGCTTGATACCTTCCATATAGTCTTTAATGGCTGCAGGTGCTTGTTCTATATCAGCCTCATCGAGCTTTGATAAGGCTTTAATACCACCATCGGCTTCACCCGTTTTGCGTGCCTCTTCACTACTAAGAGAGTACAGACCGCGACCACCATAGGCATCAAGTACATAAAAAGGTTTATTCTTTTGGCTTAATTGATTGAGCAGTTGCACAAGTAAAATGTGTTTGACCACATCGGCAAAATTACCGGCATGATAGGCATGTTTATAATTCATAGTAGCAAAAGTTTAAATAAGAAAAAGTGCATCTATGGTAGCATAGGAAGCACAAAAGATAACGATGGTTTTAGTAATAAAGGTACTGACTCACATAAAGGTAATGATGAGATGACCGTAATTATTAGTAATCTTGATGCAAAAGATTCGAGCTTGACGACGGCTGCGCTCGATAATCCTATAGGCCGAGATAATCCTCCGCTTCTTACTCCCAATAACTGTACTAATACTAGTGAAGCAAGTAACTTAACGCAAAAGGTGCTGCAATTATCTGACTTCGAAGTGAATTGGGAGGATAAGCTTGACGACGATAAATTAGATAAGCTTGCTGATGACGGCTGGACGGTTATTGATGATATTTTTGCAACTAAGGCCTTATTAGCTTTACAAGCGGAGGGTGGTTTTATTGATTACCGTGATGCTCAGCTTACCGCTGGTATTCGTATCAGCGACATACGCGGTGACAGGATTCGCTGGATTACCAAAAACTTCTTTGCTGGATTTTACTACTTACAAAGTATCAATGCGCTGGCCTCTTTACTCAACCGCACGCTGTTTACAGGTATTCGCCACAGTGAAGCACACTATGCTTGTTATCCACCAGGTTTTGGTTACCAGTGGCACAGCGATAACCCTGCTGGACGCAATGAGCGCGTGTTATCAGCCGTTTTTTATTTGAACGACGATTGGACAGCTGATGACGGCGGCGCGCTAGAGATTGTCGATAATCATAGTATCTATCATACGGTTATGCCAGTTACCAATCGCTTAATCATATTTGATAGTGACCTGCAGCATCAGGTTCAAATCGCGCATCGTCAGCGTTACTCAATTGCCACATGGATGCGCCGTGATGGCTTGGTGCCGTTTGTTGAAAATGATAATTAATAGATAACATTAATAACTGGCTCTTAACTTGTCATAAACTATTGCAGACTGGGTTTTTAACCCAGCATTTTGATTTTACAGAGTTTCAAAGTTGGGTTAAAAACCCAGCCTACGCTAGTAATAATAAATAGTTGAGCGCGGATTAATAATTCAATTTACAATATAAAAGGTTTATTTATGTCTGACTCTAGTACTCAAACTCCCCAGCAATCTACCCATCAAAAAGCAACCTTAGACTTAAGCATCGCCCTACTTGAACGCCTCTCAGTAACTCCTGATGATGACGGCTGCCAAGATATATTGTCAGAACGCTTAGAGCAAGCAGGCTTTGATTGTGAGTTTATGTTCTTCGGTGATAAGCAGCAAAGTGGCGAACATGCTGAGGTTAAAAACCTTTGGGCAAGACGCGGAAGTAGCGATCCAGTTATTTGTTTTGCAGGTCATACTGATGTCGTACCGACTGGCGATGTAAAAAATTGGACTTATCCACCCTTTACGCCAACTATCGCTGATGGTTATTTATGGGCACGTGGTGCCGCTGATATGAAAACAGGCATTGCCGCTTTTACGATTGCCGCCGAGCGTTTCGTTGCCAATCATCCTGAGCATAATGGCTCTATTGCCATGCTTATTACCTCCGATGAAGAAGGCCCATCCATCAATGGCACGGTAAAAGTCATCGAAGCTTTAGAAGCTCGCCAAGAAAAAATCACTTATTGCCTCGTCGGTGAGCCTTCCAGCACCGATACGCTCGGCGATATCATTAAAAATGGTCGCCGTGGCTCATTGGGCGCAGTGCTAACGGTAACAGGAAAACAAGGTCATGTTGCTTATCCGCATCTGGCTTCCAACCCTATTCATGCGGCGATGGCAGCATTATCTGAATTAACTGCAGCTAAATGGGACAACGGCAACGACTATTTTCCAGCGACCTCCTTGCAAATCTCCAATATTAATAGCGGTACAGGTGCAACCAACGTTATTCCAGAAACATTAGAGGCGATCTTTAACTTTCGCTTCTCAACAGAGACAACTGAGGAAGAATTAAGAGCAAAAACCCATGCTATCTTTGATAAACATTTCAAAGACAGTACAGCGAGTTATGATATCCACTGGAAGTTATCGGGTCAGCCGTTTTTAACCCCCGAAGGTAAACTGGTTTCAGCTTGCCAGCAAGCTATTAAGGCAGTGACCGATACGGACGCTACCTTATCTACCTCTGGCGGCACCTCCGATGGTCGTTTTATTGCGCCAACGGGTGCCCAAGTCGTTGAGCTTGGCGTACGTAACGCCACTATTCATCAAGTCGATGAAAAGGTCGAAGTAGATGATTTAGGTAAGCTTGCGCAAATTTATGAGGGAATTTTGGAGAATTTATTGTTAGACTAATTTTACTTAACCCGTTTATTATGACTTAAAAAAAGCGCTACTTATCCAATAAGTAACGCTTTTTAGTTTGCGTAGGCTGTTATTATTTATCTATTGTATTTGATATTACTTCTGCTCAATACCAATATAAACATCAACTTGAAACTGACTCACATAATGTTCAAAATCAACGTTATAAAGGCGGGCATGCTCACAATCTGAGCTATTAAAATACGACCAAACCTTTTGCCAAGCGGTAATCACTGCTGCAGGCATCATACCTTGCTCACTAAATACCAGATACTTGCCTTCTGGAATAGTTACTATTTGCAAATTTAGATTATTATCACTATCAACGTTCATATCCTGCTGACAGCTGGCAGTCACATCGAAAGCGCCATTCGCATCACTTTCGTAGTTATGATAAATACCATAAGCAGCGCTACCCGCTGGCAGTTTAGAAAAAATCGTTTGATAGAAAGTTAACCATAATTTACCCATTTTTGCCGTGCTGGGGTTTAATTCGGCTTGGTTAGTAGTTCTCACACTCAAGCCTTGGCATGCTATGGTTTCAGTGAGTGTCTTGGCATTAACGGTCATTATAATCTCTATAATATTATGTATAAAAATGCTTATCAGGTAGGCGAATTTTTGCTGATTAATAACTAATCTGCTTCATCAATCCAGTTCATCTGAATCGCCTCTAAAATACCTTCATTTGATCTTTGCGGATCATCGTCAAAGCCTTCAAGTTCTGTTACCCAACGATGCAAGTCTGTGAAGCGCACATATTGCGGATCAGTTTCAGGAAATTTTTCAGCAAGTTCAATAGCGATATCTAGGCTGTCGGTCCATTTTAGTTTTTGCGGGGTCATAATTACTCCTTAGTGGTAGTTAGAATTTATAATATGATAGTTGTTATCCTAGCAAAATTTGCCGATTGAATATAGCTTAGCTTTTGTAGGGCGCAGATTTAACCGCGGCTTGATGTTTATTCCACGTATTGATCACATCAGTTAACTGCTCTCCAAACATATCAAGCACTGCTGGCGCGCGTTTTTCCTTTTTATCCATTAATACAAACTTACTCATTCCCACGCTCATAAGCTGGTTTTTTACAAAAAACCGATGTTCAAAATAAATGTACTTATGATCCCAGCCGGCAAGCTGACTACTAAGCGTCATTTTATCCAAAAATTTAATCTCTTTTAGATAAACCATCTCTTGCATAGCGATAACCCAGTCTAAGGTTTTCATGCCTTTTTGATGACAACAGGCTATTAGCCAGCGCGTCACGTTAAGCTCAATAAATGATAGATAGCGATAGTTGGGCAGATGATCGCGAAAACCCATGTCGTGTGGCAATACCCGATAGTGACGGACACTCGGTGTGCTTAGTGTCTCTTCGCTAAGTCGCGGGCGAGCGGACTGGTGCTTGAGCTGCTGTTGTAGTAGACCATACATAATAAAAAAACGTATCAACATGTTCATAAAAAAGCTCTCTTAAGGTCTATTTTGTCGTTGATTATAGGGCGTGTTGAATATTCAAATATGGCACTGGCGGGTGCTATTTTTTGGGCAATACGCAGTGAAATTTTCGAAGCCTAGTCATTCTAGGATAGACAATTTCGCCATGTATTGACAAAAAATAGTCTCGCCCTGAAAGGATGATGCTAAAATCACCCCAAACGGTGTTATAAACCTAGCTAAGGTCTCGACATTATCTTCGGTTTATGCCCATTCTAATAAAGGTTTGGTGCAATTTTAGCTATCAGCAGTCCTAATATTTGAATGTTCAACACGCCCAAATTGCGGCATACCTTAACGCAAAAAAAGTCACCTGAGTGACTTTTAGTGTATTAAATCTTTGCGCTGTTATGGACTATATTAGCATCATTATTAATATTAAATAGCTATCAACCTAGACGCTGGCGACTACTATGATAATCAAGCCAAAGTATTAATGACCACCGCCGTTAATACTGCGTACCATCTCTTCGACCATCTTTTTGGCATCACCAAAGATCATCATGGTTTTATCCATGTAGAACAGACTGTTATCAAGACCCGCGTAACCTGTACTCATTGAGCGCTTGATGACCATCACCGTTTGTGCTTTGGTAACCTCCAGAATTGGCATACCAAAGATAGGCGAGGTTGGATCATCTTTTGCCGACGGATTCACCACGTCGTTAGCACCAATAACCAGTACCACATCGGTGCTGGCAAAGTCCGAGTTGATCTCATCCATCTCCATAATGTCATCATAAGGTACGTCTGCTTCGGCTAGCAAAACGTTCATATGCCCAGGCATACGACCTGCAACCGGGTGAATAGCGAAGCGGACATTGACGCCCTCTTCTTTTAGCAGCTCATACAACTCTTTGACTGCGTTTTGCGCGCGGCCTTGAGCCATACCATAACCCGGTACGATAATGACGTCGCTAGCATTAGACATCAAAAAGCCAGCATCTTCTGCTGAGCCTGACTTGTAGTTCTTTGGTACGCCGTCATCAGCGCCACTTGCTACTGCTGCAGTGCCTATACCGCCAAATAAGACGTTGATTAATGAGCGATTCATCGCCTTACACATAATGTAAGATAGAATTGCACCCGATGAGCCAACAAGCGAGCCTGCGATAATAAGCATGGAGTTACCCAGCGTAAAACCAATACCTGCCGCGGCCCAGCCTGAGAATGAGTTCAATAATGACACAACAACTGGCATATCACCGCCGCCAATAGGCGCAATCCACATCCAACCAAAAGCGATAGCTAATACAGTCATGACATAAAAAGCAGGTAAGGAGTCGGTAATAAAATATACCGCGCCAAAGCCTATCATAGCGATAAATAAGATGGCTTGTACGGGTTTGACCCAACTACCATTGACCGTTTTCGCCCAGCTCTTAGCAGCAAGTTTACCAAAAGCAAAAACCGAGGCTGAAAAGGTAATTGCACCGATAAAGCAACCAATAAATAGCTCTAGGCGCGTGACAGTATTGTACTCTTGATCAGAATGCAGAACCGTTGCCAGCGCAATAGCAACCGCCGCTAGACCGACTAAGGAGTGCATCAAAGCGACCGTTTCTGGCATTTGTGTCATCGCAACGGTTCTTGATTTCCAAATACCAACAGCAGCGCCTAATACCATGGCACCGATGATCATCCACATGATAGGACCTTCGGCTAAGAAAAAGGTAGTAATGACAGCAATCGCCATCGCTACCATACCCATGCGGTTACCGCGAATAGCCGTCTTTGGGCTTGAGAGTCCACGTAAGGTCAAGACGAATAAAATAGCGCCGACTAAATAAAACCAGTCGGCATTAGCGGCAATCATCGCTGAAAAGTTGCTCATACATTGCCTCCCTTCTCACTTAAAGTATCACTAGCATCAGTAACTGGCGTAGCTACCTTTTTGGGTTTAGGCTTAAACATAGACAGCATACGCTCAGTCACTGAGAAGCCACCAAAGATATTAATACTGGCTAAAAAGACAGCAAAGGCACCAATGAGACTAGTAGCCGTAAATACCTCACCATCGATAGTCACCGTCTGCAAAATAGCGCCGACGATGACAATACTAGATAGGGCGTTAGTCACTGCCATTAGCGGCGTATGCAGTGCTGGGGTCACGCCCCAGACCACGTAATAACCCACAAAAATGGCAAGTACAAATACGGTAAAAATTGCTACGAATGGGGTATTGCCCATGGCCGCGCCGGCTGATGCCGCCGCTAAAATACTGGCAATCATCTTATCCTCCTAAAAATTTATTCATCACTGGCAAACTTGGTTATGAGTCTCACAGGATTGAGTCTTACAAGACTTAACGTTTTGCAAGGCGTACTTGGCCATCATGCGTGACCGCTAATGCGCCTTGAATCTCATCTTCCATATCCAGGGCTAGTGTGTTCGGTGCCGTAGTATCTGCTGCGTCATCGGAGGCAATCAGCGTGGTAATAAAATTGACTAAGTTGTTGGCATATAGATCCGATGACTGCGCAGCGAGCATAGACGGTATGTTGGCAGCACCAACGATACGCACCCCATTATCAGTGGTGATAGTTTCATCAGCAACATTACCTTCTACATTACCGCCCGTACCCGCCGCCATATCTATAAGGACAGAACCAGCTTTCATCTTATCTAGCGTGGCTTTGTGTACCAAACGTGGTGCTTGACGACCCGGAATTTGCGCTGTAGTTATGACAATATCAGCATTACTCAGCGCTTTATCTACAACGATGGCTTGGTCTTTCATATACTGCTCCGAGGGCGTCCACGCATAACCGCCTGTCGATTTGGCTTTTTGCGCTTCCTCATCGCTCATTGGCACATCCAACCATTTACCGCCCAAAGACTCCACTTGCTCTTTTGCCGTAGGACGCAGGTCACTGGCTTCAACTACTGCCCCTAAACGCTTGGCCGTCGCAATCGCTTGCAGACCTGCCACACCAACGCCCAAAATCACGACTTTAGCGGGCTTAACGGTACCTGCTGAGGTCATAAACATTGGAAAAGGACGCGAGTATTCGTTGGCGGCTAGGAGTACAGCTTTGTAGCCAGCAAGGTTGGCTTGTGAGGACAGCACATCCATATTTTGCGCGCGTGATAAGGTGCGAGGTAATAGCTCCATGGCAAAGGCAGTGACGCCTTTAGCTGCGTAAGTATCGAGCTGAGTATTACGGTAAGGATCAAGCATTCCAACAATGATTTGTCCTGAGGTCAACTGCTCTGTCAACGCTGCGGGCAGATCATCGACGGTAGTAATGATCTGAGACTGGGTAATAACATCAGTGCTGCTTGCTGCAATCTCACCGCCAGCAGTCTTGTAACTATCATCAGTATAAAAGGCTCCAAGACCTGCGCCTGACTGTATGACTACTTCAAATCCAAGCTTACGTAGCTTTTTGACCGCATCTGGGGTAATTGCTACGCGGCTCTCACGAGCACTATCTGCACTGATAACACCGATTTTCATACCGTCTCCTCGCATCCGAATACTTTTGGCCTATACATGTCTGACTTTTTATAAAACGTATGGCGTAAAAAATCTTTAGTTCGATCTTAATATTAAGCTTGGGCTTCAATATAAAGAGTTGAACCAAAGACTATCAATATAATAAATGACAATACACTTCTCATCACCTTTTTTTATTATAGAGACATTTCTACCTACCTTTCATTGTCAAATGATGACTCATAAGTAAATAAAAAGTTAATCTCTTTACCATCACTATAACTTTTATTATTGTATTTAAAATTGTTATTGTAAAGATACTATTTATTTTATATTAGTCTAAAATTAGCCCTGCCTATGACAAGACAGCTAGATAACGGTACAAACTGTAGTTTGAAAGGTGCATGTTGCTTTTGTCATCTGTGTGGTATGGTAGAGCTATGGTATAAATAGATCGTATTATTAGAGAGGAGCACTGATGTATTTTTTATTGTCCCCTGCCAAATCATTAAATGAGACGGATGCTGTGCCATTAAATCTTGGTAATTATCATAGTCAGCCTGTACTTATTGAGCAGTCGCAAGTCTTGATGAAAACATTAAAAGCAAAAGAGCCTATTGACCTGCAAGAGCTGATGGGTATCTCTGATGATCTGGCGCAGCTTAACGCTAACCGTAATCAGGAGTGGCAATGGAGCCAAGAAAAGCCCTTCACTAACGATAATGCCAAACCTGCGGGCTACTTGTTTGATGGCGATGTTTATAGTGGTCTTGATATGTACAATATGGATAAAGACACTGCCACTTATGTTAATGAACATCTGGGTATCTTGTCAGGACTCTATGGCATTATAAAGCCGCTTGATCTAATACAGCCTTATCGGCTTGAGATGGGCACTAAGCTTAACAATGAGCGCGGTGATAATTTATATGAGTTTTGGGGCGAGCAAATTACCGAAGCTATCAACAATCAGATGGCGAACAACGAAGATAAAGTGCTAATCAATCTTGCCTCTAATGAATATTTTAAAGTGGTGAAGAAGAAAGCACTCGATGCGCAAATCATTACGCCAAGATTTGAAGACCAAAAAAACGGTCAGTATAAAGTGATCAGCTTTTATGCCAAAAAAGCGCGTGGCCTAATGGTAAAATACGCCGCTGAAAATAAATTGACGGATGCTGAACAGCTCAAGGGGTTTGATTTGGCAGGGTATTACTATGTGGACAGTGAATCTGATGACAAGACGTGGACTTTTCGGCGCGATGAAAAGGATCAGTAGAATCTAAGATTTTATCGAATTCATATAAAAAACCCCGATAAGCCAAAGCCTATCGGGGTTTTATTTTTCTAACTGCTAAGCATTACAGGGTAAAGAGCTGATTACATCATGCCGCCCATACCACCCATGCCGCCCATACCACCGCCAGCGCCCATGCCAGCCATTGGATCATCACCTTCTGGTAAGTCGGTGATCATCGCTTCGGTCGTAAGCATCAAACCTGCGACAGAAGCGGCGTTCTCAAGTGCTGAACGTGCTACTTTGGCAGGATCTAGGATACCCATCTCCAGCATATCGCCATATTCGCCAGAAGCAGCGTTATAACCGTAGTTACCGCTACCTTGCTTGACAGCGTTAACAACTACTGAGGCTTCTTCACCAGAGTTGGTAACGATTTGACGTAGTGGTGCTTCCATCGCACGGCGTAAGATGTTGATACCAGCGTCTTGGTCGTCGTTATCGCCTTTAAGCTCAGACAAGGCATTCATAGCGCGCACTAGTGCCACACCGCCGCCAGGAACCACACCTTCTTCAACCGCTGCACGAGTCGCATGCAAGGCATCATCAACACGATCTTTCTTCTCTTTCATCTCAGTTTCAGTCGCGGCTCCTACTTTGATAACGGCAACACCGCCAGCAAGTTTAGCCACGCGCTCTTGAAGCTTTTCTTTATCGTAGTCAGAAGTAGACTCTTCAATTTGGCGGTTGATAGACTCAACACGATTCTCGATGTCCGTCTTTTGACCAGCGCCATCAACGATTACAGTGTTCTCTTTACCAACAGTAACCTTTTTAGCCGTACCGAGCTGCTCGATAGTCGCCGTCTCTAGGCTTAGGCCAATCTCTTCTGAGATCACAGTACCGCCAGTTAGCGTTGCGATATCCTCTAACATGGCTTTACGGCGATCGCCGAATCCTGGTGCTTTAACCGCACAAGTTTTTAGGCCGCCGCGCATGTTGTTTACTACTAAAGTAGCCAATGCTTCGTTTTCAACATCTTCAGCAATAATTAGCAGTGGCTTGCTTTGTTGCATGACTTGCTCAAGTAAAGGCACGATCTCACGGATGTTGCTGATTTTTTTGTCAACCAATAAGATATATGGGTTTTCAAATTCAGCAGTCAGACTGTCTTGCTTATTAGCAAAGTACGGGCTGATATAACCACGGTCAAACTGCATACCTTCAACGACTTCTAAGGTATCTTCAAAGCTTGAACCTTCCTCAACGGTGATTACGCCTTGCTTGCCCACTTTTTGCATAGCTTGTGAGATCAGCTCGCCAATCTTAGGATCTGAGTTGGCAGAGATGGAACCGACCTGCGCGATCGCTTTGTGATCGTCAGCTGGGGTTGATAACTCATGGATCTGCTTAACCGCTTCGCGTACCGCTTTGTCGATACCGCGCTTAAGATCCATAGGGTTCATGCCAGCGGCGACTGATTTCATGCCTTCTTGCAAGATTGATTGAGCAAGTACTGTTGCGGTAGTTGTACCATCACCAGCGACGTCATTAGTGCGACTAGCGACTTCACGTACCAATTGCGCGCCCATGTTTTCAAACTTGTTTTCAAGCTCAATCTCTTTAGCGACCGAAACCCCATCTTTAGTAATGGTTGGTGCGCCAAACGACTTGTCGATAACCACGTTACGACCTTTGGGGCCTAAAGTAACACGTACAGCGTTTGCTAAAATGTTTACGCCGTCCATCATCTGTTTACGAGCATCAATGCCAAACTTTACGTCTTTTGCCATGTTAAATTACTCCAATATATAATAATTTTATTTTAATAAAGTTAGTACTTATAAAAATAGTACCTATAAAAACAGTGCTTAGAAAAAGCTAATCAAACTAACCTTCTAACACACCTAATACGTCAGACTCTTTCATAATGAGTAGTTCTTCACCGTCAACTTTAACCGTTTGACCGGCATACTGACCGAACAATACTTTGTCGCCAACTTTTACATCTAACGCGCGAGTTTCGCCATTATCACGGATCTGGCCATTACCAGTGGCTAATATTTCACCTTGTGATGGCTTTTCTTGCGCTGAACCTGGCAATAAAATACCGCCAGCAGTTTTTGTTTCTTCTTCTATGCGGCGGACGACAATACGGTCATGTAAAGGACGAATATTCATCGAGATGACTCCAAAATTTGGTTGTTTACGTTAAGGGTTTATTTGGTTTAGTAGTCTCAATGCTAATACCTGAAAGACCTTAATTTAAAAGCCTTTTTCTAAAAATAGCTCTCAAAAATAGATTCTATAGATATGCGTTGAGCTTGTCTCCAAAAGTGGGGGCAAGGTAGGAGTGCTTCAAGTGTAAAAACAAAATATTTATAAGAATGCTGCTCTAAGAATGCAGTTTTAAAGTGTTTACAAATTCAGTTGAGCTAGCAACTCTGCTTACAGAGGGTTACTTATGATAGCTAGTCCACGCTTTCTAGTTACATCAGCTACAAGATAATACGCCTAACTCTGCGGTTACCCTTGAAAATGTAACAGGATATGACCATCATAAGATTTGAGAACAAAATAACAGCTATAAATACTTTAAAAAAGTTAGCGAATAAATTTATTTCATTTAGAATAAAATAATTAAGGATCATCCATGACAGTCTTATCAACTATAAAAACTGATACTAATAATATAAAATCTCGTCACTCCAAATTTTTATCCACCTTTACAACCGGCATCAGTATTGCTGCCATAGGAGCTTTAAGTATGACTGCCCCTACTCTTGCTACTGCCAAAACTGTGCAACCTTCAACGGCCAGTTATAATTTTACCGTTGAAGATAAATACAACGGCTCTGCCACTCGCACCTTGAGCAAGTCAGGTAATGTTTGGAAGTATAATGTAAACGCGCGTGTGGCAGGCGTTGCAAGTGCTGCACAAAACAGTGCTTTTACTATCGTTGGCAATAATGTCACGCCGACTCAAGCTAGCACTACTTATAAGCTATTAGGCATTGGGCGCACGCATAAGCTTGATTTCAATCCTAGTACCAACCAAGTTGTCAGTACTTACAAAGGTAAATCGACGACGATGAACATGGCGCAGCAAGCTTTTGATGATTTGAGCCTTGAGGTGCAAATCCGTCAAGACTTATTGAATGGTAAATTCTCTGGCAATTACTATATGGCTAAAAAGAATAAAATTGAGAGTACCCCATTTAAAAAGTCTGGTAATACTCAAATTACCGTGCCTGCTGGTACTTTTGATACCGTACGTGTGGATCGCATCCACGACGGCGATAGTCGCTCTACCAGTTTTTGGCTGGCACCAAGCTTAGATTATCTACCCGTGAAAGTGAGCCAGATTAACGATGGTAAAAAAATGGACTTGGAATTAACCAAAGTCAACTAAGCGAGCTTTGCTTTGTTAGATAGTTAGATAGATAAACAAAACTAAGTCAATAAAAAGGCGGCGCTCTAGTGTATAGAGCGCCGCCTTTTTTAGATTCTAAAGTTAAGAGAACCGCTATCGTTTACTTTAAAAAGACGTGGTTTAACGCGAGCGTGGCTGCTTAACGACGTTATTCATCGACGGTAGGCGCTTTAGTAGTAAAAATAGCCAAGTATTAATGAGTAGTAGTAGCAAAAAATCGAGCCCACAAACTAAAATCTCAGCGGCGCTGCTACCGTAGAGGCGCGTAAACAAAACCACGCCGCTTGCGCCCAAATACACTAAAGTCAACATGCTGCCTACCAATAATAAATAAGGCGAACGCCCACGCACGATCACTGGCGTTAAAATAAAAGCAGGGAGCAACCACAGACCGTACCAAAAGATACCCCCTACAATATCAGGATTGCTAGGGTTAAAAACACTAATCAACACTGGCAATACGAGCAGACGATACCCCAGCCAAATAAGCCAAGTTACTAGCAAACGCTGACGCATTGGAGTAATAGGTTTAGCTGTCTCACGGTTCGCCGCCGGTTCTGTACTAGCAGAATTTGTAGTTATTGGGCTATCAGGTAGATCAGAGTGATTTGGCATCAGCAGCGATGGTTCCCTAAGTTAGATGAGCAGCTTGTTTTTCAATTAACACTAAAACCAGCTCGTAATAATTATTTAGCGGCTCCATTCTACTTGCGCTAATGCTTTAGCACTAATAGCGAGACGGCGACCTTGTGCCACTGCCAGTTCGCGCTCATCCTCAGAGACAGGCTGGTCATGCGCGGTACCGCTAACATGGCTAGCTCCATAAGGCGTACCGCCGCGACTGGTACGTCCAAGCGCAGGCTCCCCGTAAGGTAGACCGACTATCATCATGCCGTGATGTATAAGAGGCAACATCATCGTCAGTAGCGTGGTTTCTTGTCCGCCGTGCATGGAGCCTGTGGCGGTGAATACTGAAGCAGGTTTGTTTTGCAAATTACCTGCCAGCCAAATAGTAACGGTATTGTCCCAAAAATACTTCATGGGTGCCGCCATGTTGCCAAAGTGAGTTGGGCTACCAAGTGCAAGTCCCATACAGTCTTTGAGATCATCCATCGTACAATACAAATCGCCCTCATCTGGGATCGCAGGCTTGCTAGCTGTGGTTTCAGGAGCCACCATTGGCACTGTGCGAATACGTGCGGTTACGCCCGCCTCTTCAATACCTTGAGCGATAGCATAAGCTAACGTCTTGGTCGTACCGTGACTAGAATAATACAGTACCAATATGTAAGGCGCATGCGTGGTAGTTTGACTCATTAACCGTATTTCCTTTTAAATTTACTTTAAGCTCTAGGTTTTATTAAAGTAGCCATTCGTTGATAGCAATAGCGACGTTACCAACGAGCAACGGCACTAAAGCCTTCAGTGAATAGGCTATAAAACTGTCTACATTATGCCCGACTCCGAAGCAGACATGCAAATGATCGATTTGAGGCTTGTAAAACAAATAATTGGCAGATGCTAACCTTACATTTTTGTTACAATGTGGTCATATTTACGCTTTCTAAATGGTTCATATGGAAAACTTATCAAAAAAGTTCCCTTTTTTGCAGCAGCGTTGGTTTCAGTTCCTAAAATTTTTGACGCGGCATTTCTTCGAGGACGACTGCCAGCAAAAGGCGGCTTCCTTAACTTATACCACTATGCTGTCAATCGTGCCGATATTGACAGTATTATTGATGATTTTATCTTCTGTGCCAGCGCTAGCTTCCGTAAGAGCACAAATTTATGATCTTATTTATAGTAACCTGTTACCGCAGTCAAGCCTACAGGTCAGTAAATATATTAACAATTTTGCTGAAAAATCAACCAATCTAACCGCTATTGGTATTGTGATTTTATTCGTCACGACGATCATGACCCTAACGACTATTGAACGTGCTTTTAATCAGATTTGGCGGGTAGAAGATCGTTCTGGTGGCATTAAAAGTATGCTGCGTTATTGGACGATCGTTACCATGGGACCGATTGTACTGGGTACCGCTTTTATCGCCTCTAGTACGGTACAAAGTCTGAGTTTTTTGAATCGTCAAATTGCAGGCTACGGAATTGATTGGTCTTTTTGGGTGCAAATGGCCTCTATCGGTATTACGATGGCGGGATTTATGGGAATGTATTGGTTTATCCCCAAAGCACGAGTACCTTTTAAAAATGCTGCCATCGCAGGCGTTATTGTCGCTATTGTTTTTGAACTACTTAAACACATCTTTGGCGCAGTGATGACTAACTTTACCAGCTACGAAGCGATTTATGGTGCTTTTGCTGCGCTGCCGATCTTCTTGTTATGGATCTATTTATCTTGGAATTTGATTTTATTAGGGGTTGAGATTAGCTACACTCTGACTATTTTTGAGACTAAAGAGGTGCATCCTCGCCATCCCCTCCTAAGCTTACTAGATATGCTAAATTTGGTTTACACCTATCATGTCAAAGGCGAGGCGGTAAGCGAGCAAGAGCTGCGTAATGTACTAGGCCGAAAAGAGCTGCCAAAGTGGTATATTTATATCAATTACCTCAAAGACAGCAACCTGATTACGACCACAGACAACGATGAATATGTGCTCAAAAGAGATTTGAGTCAGATGACGCTATGGGACTTTTATCGTACTCTGCCCTACCCCCTACCGATCAAAGATGAGCTTGATGAGATTGAGCCTCACAGTCAAAAGGCTTGGTTGAATATGTTGGTTAGTAGATTTGAAAATACCGAAGATTATGCCAAGAGACAGCTTAATTTGCCCTTAGCTGAGATCTTTGCTCATATTGAACCTCGCAAGAAGTCATCCGACAATTCATCTAGTAAGCCTGCTGTATCCAAAACCAACTCCAAAGACGAGAACGACAAAAGTGACGTATATCTCGAGCCTGCAGCTTATGATGAAGACAGCCATTTAATAGCTGATAAGGATAACAATGAGGTATTGATACCGGGTAGCGCTGATAATAAGAACAATGTTATTACTGAAGATGATAATCCGCAGCGGGCTAAGTATCTATAAACTATAAAACAGTTTAGATAAACGTTTAAATTAAAAGTTTATCTAAACTACAATCTAAGAAATTAACAATAAAAAAGTGACATTCTATTTTTCTAAGTACTTTGGAGGCTACAGCAGTGCCCAACTCTACTAAAAAATCACTGCTTGAAAAGACGATAGCAACTGGCATACAAGGGCTAAAGCAATTTTCTTATTTATGGTCAACTGATACTTTGGCCAGTTTGCCTGAACGGCTAAAAAACTTGTGGCAACAATTGATTGGGTCTTACTGGTTTATTCCAACAGCTTGTGTGCTATTAGGTATTTTGTTAGCGCCGCTGTTAATAGCTATTGACGAGCACTTTGATCGCAAAGCAGTCAAAGAAATTGGTTTTGCTTTTACTGGCAGTGATGCAGCCGCGCGCGCTATCATGACCGCTATAGCTGGTGCGGTATTAGGCGTTGCTGGTACCACCTTTTCAATTACTATTGCTGTTTTGTCCATGGCCTCATCGCAATTTGGTCCCAGACTACTGCGTAATTTTTTGACAGATACCTCCAACCAGTTAGTTCTAGGCGCTTTTATTGGCACCTTTAGCTATAGTTTACTGGTACTAAAAGCTATTCATAAGCAAGATGTGGCTTTTGGCGTACCGCAATTAGCGGTAACTTTCGCAATTATTATGGCTATTAGCTGTGCCTTATTACTGGTATATTTTATTCAACATATGGTGCATGCTATTCAAGCCTCACACGTCATTCAGCATGCCAGCGACGATGCTATGGAAAATATCGATTATTGGTATGGCAAGTATTGTGATGTTCAACACCAGCGTGATGTAGAACAAGTAGACATAGAACAGTATAAGCAGTGGCCAGCTACCCCTATTTACGCGCCGCACTCAGGTTACCTGCAGCAAATCTACGTCGAATCAGTAGTTGCTCTAGCCAAAGACTATGGCGGCATTATACGGCTGCACACTAATCTTGGCGACTTTGTCACAGATCGAAATATCATCGGCTATTTTTATCAGCGCCCAGACGATCAAGTCAGCCATTTACAAAAAACTAAGACCTCAAATCTGGCTCTTTTAGCGCGCCGCCCTGATGGCAACTTTTGGCAGCGTCTGAGCGCTTGTGTCGACCTAGTGCGCAGGCCTACTCATTCTAATGATATTGCTTATAGCTTAGGACAGGTGACTGAAATCGCCATACGAGCACTATCGCCAGGGACTAATGACCCTAAAACAGCTATTAGTTGTGTCCAGTCGCTAACCATTTGTTTGAGCGTTATGATGCGCCGCCAGCCGCCCAGTCCTTATCACTTTTATACTCCAGACCATGATCATGATGACTTAACTATTACTACTAATCGGCCACGTCTACCGATATTAGCAGTTATTACCAAGACTCCAAAGATATCAGATTTTATTGATGCCTCACTTGGGGATATACGCCGTTATGCGACCGCTGATTTAATGGTATTAAAAACACTGTGTCAGGCAATGACTGATCTTAATTACTCTTGCGTCAATGACGGGCAGCGGCAAACTTTACTGCGTGAGCTAACCTTGATTGAACGCGCAGGAGAAGAAAACCTTGCTTATAGTGAGCTGGTAGACGACTTGTTTGCTATGTGTCGACAAGCCCGGCAATTCATTGAAGGAGATTCTGCTCAGCATCAGCACTTTGAATATACTGGTAGTTTTTCTGCTCATATCCATAAGACACTAGAGAGCCAATCTAGCTAGCGTTTTAACTCACAACTTATAACTATCTATTATTTTATTTGAGATCTATTTTATGGCTTCTGCAACCAGTTTAACTGTACTTGAAATAAGCGCCATCTTCTTATCTATTACCGCTGTACTGTCCTATGTCAACCACCGTTTTATCGGTCTACCAACAACTATCGGTGTCATGGTAATCTCTATTTTGCTATCTATAGGAGCGATATTTTTAGGATTTTTAGGGTTCGATGAGCTTATTGATTATGAAGTCAGTTTACTAGAGCAGCTTGATTTTACTGAAGTATTGCTAGATGGCATGTTATCTATGCTGTTATTCGCTGCCGCTTTGCATGTCAATATTGGCGACTTGAGACGATATAAATTACCTATAGGTATTTTGGCCTGTATTGGTACGATCGTATCAGCTGTGCTCATTGCGACCACCCTTTATTTTATGTTACCTCTGCTAGATTTTGGCTTACCCTTCATCTGGTGTCTGCTGTTTGGCGCTTTGATATCTCCTACCGATCCCATTGCTGTTATGGGCATTTTAGCCTCAGCTGGCGCGCCCAAAAGCTTGGAGACGGTTATCGCTGGCGAGTCATTATTTAACGATGGTATTGGCGTTGTCATTTTCGTCTTACTGCTTGGCATTTTATCAAGTGGCGATATCCCAACAGCTAATTATGTTGCTCATACCTTAGCGGTCGAAGCTGGCGGTGGTATTGTCTTTGGTTTGGTGCTTGGTGGCATTTTGTATTATATGATCAAAAGCATCGATAGCTATCAAGAAGAGGTACTGTTAACACTAGCTGGCGTGATAGGCGGTTATGCGCTGGCCAGTCATTGGCATTTGTCAGGGCCGCTGGCAATGGTCATGATGGGGCTGATGGTAGGTAACCGTGGTCGCGCCTTAGCGATGAGTGATAAGACTCGGCACTATATTGATCTCTTTTGGGAGTTAATCGATGAGATCTTAAACGCGATTTTGTTTGTACTCATTGGTCTTGAGATCGTGATGATTGCTTATTCTGGCAATTTGTTTATCGCTGGTGGCTTAACAATTGTTATCGCTTTGCTTGCTCGGTTTATAGTAGTGGGTATGACCACCAAGACCTTTAGTCGTCAGCTTGATCTGCCTGAAGGCGCATGGAAAGTACTAACTTGGGGCGGTCTACGTGGTGGTATCTCGGTCGCCTTAGTACTACAGCTACCTACCGGAGATGAGCGCGATGTTTTACTATCGTTAACTTACGCGGTGGTAATATTCTCTATCTTAGTTCAAGGTCTAAGCATCGGTAAAGTGGCTAAAACCATTACTGAAAACCAGCCTGCAACGCCTACATCATAACCGCTCAGTTTTATAGCAAACCTTTTTATAATAAACCTTTGTGCTTCATATTGCGGTAGACCACTACCACGATAATAATATTTAGCACAAAGATACCCAGTTTGAACCAATCAAATGGACCTGTAATTAAGTAGTACAGCTCAACGGGGATAAAAATCCCATAACCGATGACGCTAAACCAGTACGCCCAAGTTTTATCTTGCCATAGTCCATAAGCTTCAATAAAGCGTAGGCTAGCATAAGCAAATATTAATAATAAAAATAGCGTCCAGTTTTTACTGGCACGCTGAGCAAGCTGCACAATACTGTCAACTTGCGGCGCTAGTAATTGACCAAACTGCTGATGCCAAGTCTGAGTTACTGTGGCAAGCCATTGCTCTAAATCTTTATGCCATAGCCACAATGCGGCAGCCATCAATAACGCGCCACCTCCTTTGACAATCTCGTATATGGCTACCGCCTTAATAGATTCGCTAGATTTACTAGCATAACTGGACAATGCCTGATCTTGTTTATCGAATTTATGACTCCTTTTTGGGGGCAACGATAGTACTTTATCTTCTTGTACAGGCCTATTAGTCAAATAGAGTCTCCACCACACGTCCTTGTAGAAACTGTCCAAAAAAAGGTGTGTTTTTACCATTTGAGTGCATCGTATCTGTAGTTACTTGCCATTCAAGATTGGGGTCGATAACTACCGCGCCGCCGATACTTGCATAGTCTTCATTTATGCCAGCGATTTTTGCTGGATTGAGACATATTTTGTCTACCAGTTGCTTTAAGGTTAATATCTCATCTCGCACCAATTGGCAAGCTAGCGCCATAAAGGTATCAAAGTTTGAGATGCCAGGCGTACTCTCAGCAAAAGGCGCTTTTTTGGCAGTAGCGTTTAGTGGCTCATGATGGCTACATATCGCATCGATCGTCCCATCTTTGAGACCACGATGCAAAGCTTGCTGATCGGTATTACTGCGTAGCGGTGGTAGTACATAAGCTTGCGCGTTAAAACCTTCTAAATTATCATCCGTTAGATACAGCTGATGCATGGCGACATCGCAAGTGACTGGCAAATCTTTATCTTTTGCCCAGCGCATCAGCTCCACTGACGATTTGCAAGACAACTGGCTAAAGTGCGCAGCAATACCAGTTTCTTCCACCATCAACAGTTGAGTCGATAAAGCTACCGTTTCAGCGATCCAAGGAATGCCTTGCAAGCCATGATAAGAGGCAATGTAACCTTCGTGCGCTACCCCATTATTCGATAAGCTTGGCTCATCGGGATAAAAAAACACTTTCATACCAAAGGTGGCAGCATACTCTAATGTGCGTAGCAATACTAAATCATTGGCAAACGGTCGCCGAGCATTAGAGACCGCGATACAGCCGCCTTTTTTTAAGCCAGCGATATTCGAAGGATGCGTGCCTTCTAATCCAGCAGTCAATGCCCCAAGAATATGCAAATAAATGCCGCCGTCATCTAGTGCTCGCTCACGTAAGCCCTTTAATAACGAGCCATTTTCTAAAATTGGATTGGTATCTGGAGGAATGACCACGTGTAAAAAGCCATTGGAGCGTGCGGCTTGGCCTTCAGATGCTAAAGTCCCGTGCTGCTGCTGACCCGGTTCTCGCAGACGCGCGCACAAGTCTACCAAAGGAGGTAGTAGCCAAGTCTCACCTTCTATAACTATATTTTTCAGCTTATCAAGTGCTGTATCCGACAGCGATGCTTTAAAGGCGGTAGGCAGTAAATCAATCATTTGCGCATTTGTAGCAATAGAGGTGGTCATGAGCGTTAATTACCATATAAATAATAAATAAATTAGGACAAAAAAATATCATGCTAATTGGGATTTAATCTTTTGACAGCTATTGCTAAATTAACCCAACTTAGCCGCTTGATGTACGCGCTGACCTTGCATGGTAAGCGCTAGTACTGCCATACGAATAGCTACGCCATTACTGACCTGCTTTAAGATAACAGACTGATCACCATCTGCTACGCTTGAAGCAATTTCAACCCCCCGGTTCATAGGACCTGGGTGCATAATCAGTGCATCGGGTTTAGCCAGCGCTACCCGCTTCGGAGTAATGCCATAGTGTTTGTAGTACTCACTAGATGAAGCCAATAGTGGCGAACCTATGCGCTCGTTTTGTATTCTAAGACCCATAATGACATCGCAATCTGTCACGCAT
Organism: Psychrobacter sp. M4; assembly: GCF_055699795.1. Taxonomy (NCBI): domain Bacteria; kingdom Pseudomonadati; phylum Pseudomonadota; class Gammaproteobacteria; order Moraxellales; family Moraxellaceae; genus Psychrobacter; species Psychrobacter sp. M4. Next base: position 2,764,698 of record NZ_CM146740.1, read on the forward strand.
TTATCCATGTCTTCATAAACTTGCACCCCAAAACGCTCAATACCTTTAGGTAATAAAGTACGCGGGGCGATGATTCGAATGTCTTTGACCCCTAAGGTCTGTAGCGCACTTATATTAGAGCGCGCTACTCGCGAGTGTTTAATATCACCGATGATAGCTACCGACAATTCCTCAAAAGGACGCGGCGCTTCCCGATGAATAGTAAGCATATCCAGCATCCCTTGAGTTGGATGCGCATGCCAGCCATCACCGCCATTAATAATAGCAATGTTTGGAGTAACCTCAGTTGCCATAAAATGGGCAGCCCCTGAAGAAGAATGGCGCACTACAAAGATATCAGCGGTCATCGCTTGCAAGTTCCATAACGTATCACGTAAGCTTTCGCCTTTTTTGGTACTAGAGCTACCAATATCTATATTCAGCACGTTGGCGCTCAAGCGTTTTTCTGCTACCTCAAAAGTCGTACGCGTACGGGTTGAGGGTTCAAAAAACAAATTCATCACCGTACACCCTTCAAGCTCTGGACGGTTAATGAGCAGTCCATTGTCATCAAAAAAGGTTTCTGCTTTGGCTATGATAGATTGTAGCTGCGCTTTATTAAGCCCTTCTACACCTAAAAAGTGCCGTAAGCTACCATCTTCGTTGAGCTGCGGACGGCTTAGCGAGGTATCCAGTCTTTTATGAATAGTGGCAGGGTCAAACTTCGTATTGTTTTTATGGGTAACAGACGCCGTCTTATCTTCTACAGAATCTTGAGTTGAATTTGACATATTTGACATAGTGGCGAGTCTTTTTCGTTGGTTTATTTAACGCATGTTTCGTTATGCCTTATAATCATGCACACAGATACAAGGACATTTTAGCGCTTATTTGCTACACTTTGCCGCAGCAGTAGAAAGATTTAAATAGTACTAACATCAGCTACGACAAACAATTGAAGCTATCAAATAATAATAGAGATAGTGTAGCTGATATTAGGATTAATATAAAAAGTTAAGCTATGAGTGCTCTACATTATTTGCCAGCTTGGTAGCTTATTTGTACTTTATTTTACTCTTCACTTTATCAACTAGGAAGTACCATGACAACTTTAACACAATACTTAAAAGACCACTCCTCTAATCCTGCGATTAACGATGTCATTACCACTATTACCAATGTCGGCCAAACTATATCACAGCTACTGCGTAAGGGCGCGCTTGCTGATATTCTTGGTGAGGCAGGTAATCAAAACGTGCAAGGAGAAGAGCAAAAGAAGCTTGATGTTCTTGCCAACGATTTACTTCTAGACGCTTTGGCGAAAAACAAGAACTGCGCAGGCGTAGCTTCAGAAGAGCTTGACGATGCCACCCCTGCCAATGCAGACGGTAGTTTATTGGTCTTGTTTGACCCGCTTGACGGCTCATCTAACATTGATATCAATATGGCAGTCGGAACCATCTTCTCTATCTTGCCGTATCAGCGTCAAGGTCAAACCTGTAATAATAGTGATTTTCTGCAAGCCGGTAGCGAGCAATTGGCAGCAGGCTATCTATTGTATGGTACCTCAACTATGCTGGCACTAACTATTGCTGATGATGTGGTAATGTTCAGTCTGGACCCAGATAGTGGTGATTATATAATGGTAAACGATGAAGTAAAAATTGATGCTGAGACTAGTGAGTATTCTATTAATAGCTCAAATTATCGTTACTGGCGGGCACCCATGCAGCAATATATTGACGAGTTAGTTGCTGGCGAAGCAGGCGTACGTGGACGCGATTTCAATACGCGCTGGGTCGCGGCTATGGTCGGCGATGTGCATCGTATTTTGTGCCGTGGTGGTCTGTTTACTTATCCCTTTGACACCAAATATGCTCACAAAGCTGGCAAACTGCGTTTGATGTACGAAGCCAATCCCATGAGTTTGCTTATCGAACGAGCAGGCGGCGGAGCAACAGATGCGGTCAATCGTATTTTGGATATCAAGCCAACCGACATTCATCAGCGCGTCCCTGTAGTACTCGGAAGTCAAAACGAGGTTGACTATGTTAAACAGCTGCATTTAGAGCACGATGAAACCTAAAGTCTATTTAAAAGTATTCCTAATAAAGGTTTAAAGAGTTATGCGATCTAACCCTAACGAGCTCATTACCTCCGATAAAAACTCAACGATAAAGCTTGCTAGAGCGTTACTGACTCAGGCTCGTCTGCGCAAAAAGCAAGGGCAGACCATCATTGAAGGCGCGCATCTTATTGATGCAGCGCTACGTAGCAATTACCCTCTTGCTCAGATACTGTTAGCGGAGTCTGCACAAAATCATAGGGAAGTTCAACAGCTTTTAGATCGTCTGCCCAGTCAAACGAGCTTACTCTTGCTATCTGATAAGCTCTATCAAAGCATTCGCAGTCTAGGTGTTGGCATCGATATCATGGCTATTATCGACATACCAATACCTGATATATCTACTATTAATAGCGATTGTTTAATTTTTAACGACGTACAAGATAGCGGTAATGTTGGTACCCTACTGCGTACTGCAGCAGCAGTAGGTATCAAAACTGTACTTTGCACTAGCGCCACCGCCCAAGCTTGGTCGCCTAAAACCTTGCGCGCGGGTATGGGTGCTCAGTTTGCACTCAGTATTTATGAAGGTTTGAGCCCTCAAGACATCTTAGACTATGTACAAGTTCCACTATTAGCGACCAGCTCTCATACTGATACGCTCATCTATACGCATGATTTGCGAGCGCCTATCGCTTGGGTGATGGGACATGAGGGTCAAGGGGTTTGCGACGAGCTGATGCAATGTGCAACTCCTATTGCCTTGCCACAACCAAATGGGCAGGAAAGCTTAAACGTTGCCATTGCAGGTTCTTTATGTCTTTATGAAACCCTGCGTCAGCGTAACTATAGTCAAAGTTAAGTTAAAACCATAACTATCAGCGTAAAACTATATTTTATGCCCTCTGTACATAAAAAATCCCGCTACTATTATAGCGGGATTTTATAATTTATCTCTTAACCAGTCATCTATTGATTTAGATTTTGCTAGTCAGCTCAGGTAGCGCTTCGAACAAATCAGCTTCTAAGAAATAATCAGCAACACTTGCAATAGGCGACTCTGGATCATTATTGATAGCAACGATAACCTTAGAATCTTTCATACCTGCCATGTGCTGAATAGCACCTGAAATACCAGCTGCAATATAAAGCTGCGGTGCAACAATTTTACCCGTTTGACCGACCTGCATGTCGTTGGGCACATAGCCTGCATCGACTGCGGCACGCGATGCCCCGATAGCTGCGCCTAGCTTGTCGGCTAATGGTTCGATATATTTAGTGAAGTTCTCACCATTGGCAAGCGCGCGACCACCAGAAACTACGATACCTGCTGAGGTCAGCTCTGGACGATCTGAGGCGGCCATCTCTTCATTGACAAAGCTTGATTTACCAGCATCTTGGACACTATCGATAGTTTCAACTGTAGCAGAACCACCTTCGCTTGCTACCGGATCAAAAGCAGTCGTACGTACCGTAACTACTACTTTGTCTTCGGTAGTTTTAACCGTTGCAGTGGCATTACCTGCATAAATCGGGCGCTCAAAAGTTTGCGCGTCAATTACTGCTGAGATCTCCGACAACATACTAACATCAAGTAAAGCGGCAACCCGGGGCATAAAGTTTTTACCTGTGGTGGTTGCTGGTGCAACGATATGGCTGTAATCACCAGCAATATCAGCTACCAATAAAGCGATATTCTCTGCCATTTGATGCTCATAGGCAGCATTGTCTGCCAATAATACTTTGCTTACGCCTTCAGCTTTAGCGGCTTCATCAGCAGCGGCTTGGTTACCACTACCTGCTACTAACACATGAACGTCATCACCCATTTGCTTAGCAGCTGCAATCGTATTTAAGGTTGCCTTTTTTAGACTGGCATTGTCGTGTTCTGCGTATACCAAAATTGCCATTGTTTTTATCCTTAATTTGTATATTTATATTGAGACATAGATTTTAAACAACTAGATTTCAAATAATTAGGTGTTGAATACTTAGATTTTCAACACTTAGGTTTTCGATATTTAAATTTTGAGTACTTAATTTCTAAACGCCTATCTTTTAAACACTTAAATACAGCGCTAAAAGTACGAATCTCTATGTAAACATAAATAAATTATTAAATTACTTTTGCTTCGTTTCTTAACTTATCGACTAATTCATCAACTGATTTTACCGTAATACCGGCTTTACGATCAGCAGGTGGTTCAACCTTGGTGATCTCTTGTTTGGAAGCCATATCAACACCGAAATCGCTAGGCGTTTTTTCATCAAGTGGCTTTTTCTTCGCTTTCATAATATTAGGTAGTTTTGCGTAACGTGGTTCATTTAAGCGCAAATCAGTGGTTATGATCGCTGGTAGTTCAAGAGCAACCGTTTGTAGTCCACCGTCTACTTCACGAGTGACATTTACTTTGTCACCTTCAACCTTGACTTCTGAAGCAAAAGTACCTTGGCCTACACCCATCAATGCTGCTAACATCTGACCCGTCTGATTGTTATCATCATCGATAGCTTGTTTACCCAACAAAACGATATCAGTAGACTCACTCTCTGCAATGCTTTTTAGAATCTTAGCAACTTGTAGTGGATAAGGTTTATCATCCGTTTGTACTAAAACTCCGCGATCAGCACCCAAAGCTAAGGCAGCACGAATCTGTTCTTGAGATTCTTTTGGGCCAATAGAAGCTACAATAATCTCATCGATAACGCCCGCCTCTTTCAGACGTACAGCTTCTTCAACAGCAATTTCATCAAATGGGTTAATGGACATTTTGGTGTTAGAAAGATCAACACCGCTATTATCAGCTTTTACACGAACTTTTACGTTGTAATCAATGACACGCTTGACTGCGACTAATGCTTTCATACGTTCCTCGTTTTTTAGATGTTATTTAAGGGTGAAAAGTAATGCTTTCAAATCGTTAAAAAGCTATTCGTTAAAATAGCCAATTAAAAATAACAACTGAATACAATAAATAGCACTTATTCAGTTCAAATTAAAACTAGTTATTAAGACTCAACTATCTTGCGTCAGTAGCACTGCAAGGTCAAGATAAGGGCGTGAATAACGCGTCATAAATTTGTCGTTTTTTTCAGATCATCTGCACAAACTTTGAGCATTATGCCTTTTATCGTAAAACTTTAAATTCGTTATAGCCTTATAAAGTTACTCTTAATCCTACTTTTATATCTTTATTTTACCTTTATACTTATAGCATTGCTATGCCTGTCCATGCTTTACAGTTTGTTGTTGTTTCGCAAAATCATCTTTATTGTTATTAATGTGCGCTTGATCATCATTAGACCTTGTCTCTAACAATAGCTCATTATCACGGATATCATCAAATATTGACCAATCAGGAATAGCATCACTAGTTTTGATCACGCTCATATCAGCCGTCGTCTCCATAATGACTGCAAACACCTCAGACTTTGACTTGACACCGTTTTTTCGCAGTACTTGCTTAATATCATTGGTGCTTAGTTTAGCCTCTTTCAAATTTTCCTCAAAATACTTACCGTGCGCCATCAAAATAATAGGCTGATTATCTATCAATGCTTTTATAGGTTTAACTTTACGTCTAACAATGGAGACTAACCCTTGCAGCGCAAATAAAAAACCAATGGCAACAACCCCTTGCAATAGCGATGTAGATTTTGATAATACTGTAGAAGCTAAAATACTACCTATCCCTACAGTCATGGCTAGATCATAACTAGATAGCTTAGAGAAGCTACGCAGACCTGTAATGCGAGTAAATAATATCAAGCAGAAGTAAAAGCCAATAACGGATAAAAAAATACCAAGTATCTGTTGCCATTCGATCGAAAACCATGCTTGCCAATCCATAACCTTACCCTTTTTTGTATATTTTAATAAAGCCTATTTATACTTTTAATCATTGACTTAGTATCATTTATTGGAGACATAAAAAAAGCAACCTGATGAGAGGTTGCTTTTAATATACAGTCTAAACAATATCTATGTTGTTATAACAACGTGTAATCTTTGCAAATAACTTATCTTCTAATAACAAATTAACTGATCAATCAATTAACTTCATTACTAAAAAGATTAGATTGCTTCGATTTGCTCAGCTTGTGGGCCTTTTTTTCCTTCACCTAAGATGAAAGACACTTTTTGGCCTTCGGCTAAAGTTTTAAAGCCACTGCCTTGGATAGCGCTATAGTGAGCAAATACGTCTTGTCCACCGTTATCCTGCGCGATAAAACCAAAACCTTTAGCTTCATTAAACCACTTTACAGTGCCTTCAACTTTCTCTGACATAAATTTTCCTAACTCTTAAACTATTGATGCGACCTACATCGTCACCGGTTAATTGACAAATACTCAGCTGATTTTTAAGTTTTTACTTAAACTAAAATAATCTTTTATCGAATGAAAAATCATCAAGTAATAAATTATTTTAAGTTCAAATCAAGATCAAGTGAGTATGTTTTGATTATAGCAGCTTTGACCACTGACAACATAATGAATTAAGACGTTTTTGTAAAAACTTAACAGATTGTTTAATAAACTTACATATAACTATAAAAACTTTTTGACACCTACTTTTCATGTGTCAAAATAATAAAGATAGATATAAATTAACTTTAATAATATTTAAATAGTTATAGTTGGGAAAGCTTAATCAAAGATAGGCAACCATGGAGAAACTAGTACCAACAAGCATAAAACTAAAAATATAAGAGCAAAAGACTGGCTATAAGCAATATATTTCGGAGGTATTACTAAATCTTTAGGAGAATCTGGAATACCGCGCCGCTTAAGTAAACGGGTACCGTAGATCCAGCCAAAAACAGTATAAAGCCCGTAGGCCGCTGGTACTGCAACGGCAAGTGGTGTCAAATCAATCACATACAGCATCAAAACAGAGATAAAAAACCAAGCAGTATCTAATAATGAGCTAAATTTAAACAGGGCTGATTGTGGCAATTTTCCAGCAGTGCGTTTGAGCATCTCACCTTCTACCCAAATGAGAATGGCAACCACGGCACTAAAAGCGATATAAATGAACTGCGGCGTTAGCCAGTCAAGATTTGATATTTGCACAATACGACCTATAATTTAAGAAATTTACAACAACAATGACGAGAATAACAGATAACAACAACAAATAACGGTTGTGAGGGCTGTTTATATTGAGTATCCTTTATAGCTTTTCAAGCAACGTTAGTGACTCCTGTTTGACCTAATGTCACAAAAAGTTTTAGCATAAGTTAAAAAACCTTATGATAAAAAACGCTACAGTATAAAAAACCCTATGCTATCTTTTTGATAGCACAGGGTTTAAGTACATTTAAGACTGATGATAGCTATTAGAAACTATCCAATGGTGGCTTCTAGTTTTTGTCTTTATCAATAATTTTATTACCACCGATCCAAGGCATCATAGCGCGCAGTTTTGCACCAGTGATTTCAATGTCATGTTCAGCATTATTACGACGACGCGCTGTCATTGATGGATAATTAGTTGCACCCTCAGAGATAAACATCTTAGCGTACTCACCCGATTGAATGCGTTTAAGAGCGTTACGCATCGCTTCTCGAGACTGCTCGTTAATGACCTCAGAACCTGTAACATATTCGCCATATTCCGCGTTGTTACTAATTGAGTAGTTCATGTCAGCGATACCGCCTTCATACATGAGATCAACGATAAGCTTAAGCTCATGCAGACACTCAAAATAGGCCATCTCTGGCGCGTAGCCTGCTTCAGTCAAAGTCTCAAAACCCATTTTGACCAGCTCTACTGCACCGCCGCAAAGTACCGCTTGTTCACCAAATAAATCCGTTTCAGTCTCATCTTTGAAAGTTGTCTCAATAATACCTGAGCGACCACCGCCAACACCGGCGGCGTAAGATAACGCCAACTGCTTCGCTTGACCTGAAGAATCTTGATAAATAGCAATAAGATCAGGTATACCGCCACCTTTAACGAACTCGTTGCGTACAGTATGACCAGGTGCTTTTGGCGCCACCATAATTACATCAAGATCGCTACGTGGTACTACTTGATTGTAATGAATTGCAAAACCATGAGCAAAGGCAAGCGTTGCGCCCTCTTTGATATTAGGCTCTATAACTTCGTTATACAATTGTTTTTGAAATTCGTCAGGGGTTAGGATCATAACAACATCAGCGGCAGCGACTGCCTCAGCAACTTCAGCAACTTTAAGACCAGCATTCTCAGCTTTTTTCCATGAGCTTGAGCTTGCACGTAGACCTACGGTGACATCAACACCAGAATCTTGTAAGTTCAGAGCATGCGCATGACCTTGTGAGCCATAGCCAATAATGGCCACTTTTTTGCCTTGAATAATGGATAAATCACAGTCTTTATCGTAAAAAACATTCATATATAGAGTCCTTTTCCTCAATCATGGATAGCCGAGGCTAGTAAATGCTTAGATCATTTGATACATAAGCTTGATGTTAAATATAGATCATTAATAAACAGCTGATTGCACAGTTTCGTATTGCACAGTTTCGTTATGATTTCTAACTATAAACTTAGAGTCTTTTCACCGCGAGCAATACCTATAACTCCTGAACGCACGACTTCCAAAACGCGTTCGCGACCGATGGTATCGATAAAGCCATCGAGCTTAGCCGTATCGCCAACGATTTGGATAGTATATAAATTGGCATTAACATCAACAATTTGGGCGCGAAATATATCTGCGCTACGTTTGACTTCCTCACGTACACTACCACTAGCACGAACTTTGATCAACATGAGCTCACGCTCTACGTGTACAGTATCTGACAGGTTAAGTACTTTGACCACTTCTATTAGCTTATGCAGCTGCTTGGTAATCTGCTCAATCTTCTCAGGAGAAGTGATGGTGGTCAAGGTTAAACGCGAAATTGTAGGATCTTCAGTTGGAGCTACGTTTAGTGTCTCAATGTTATAGCCGCGCTGGGAGAACAAGCCGACTAACCGCGACAACGACCCCGCTTCGTTTTCCATCAATACCGAAATCAGATGTTGCTGTTGCATTAGGCTCGCTCCCCTTTTGATAACCACATATCACTCATTGTCTGTCCAGCAATTTGCATCGGATAAACATGTTCATTACGATCCACATAAACATCAATAAATACCAACTTATCAGTAATCGCCATAGCTTCTGCTATTTGCGCCTCCATAGTTTCAGGGTCAGTAATTTTGATACCAACATGACCATAACTTTCGGCCAATTTAACAAAATCGGGTAAAGAGTTCATATAAGACTGAGCATGGCGGCCTTCATACAACATGTCTTGCCACTGTTTTACCATACCAAGCTGAGCGTTGTTTATGTTCAAGATTTTGACCGGTAAATTATATTGCAGACAAGTCGACAACTCCTGAATATTCATCTGGATGGAGCCCTCCCCCGTAATACAGACTACGTCCCGATCAGGGTAAACAAGCTTGGCAGCCATCGCGTACGGTAGCCCAACTCCCATAGTACCAAGGCCACCTGAATTAAGCCATTGACGTGGTTCGTTATAGGTGTAATAGAGCGCTGCAAACATTTGATGCTGACCGACGTCGCTGGTGATTATAGCATTGCTATTAGTGACCTTGTCCAATGCTTGTACCACGCTTTGTGGTTTGATACCCTCATCGGTATTGGTGTCATAGCGCAGGCCATGACGCTTACGCCACTCCTTAATCTGTGCCCACCAATCTAGCAGGGCATGCTGATCAAGCTCTTGGTCATTACCGATAATATCTAGCATATCGCTAAGCACGGATTTGACATCGCCAACGATAGGAATATGAGCAAGGATCGTTTTTGATATCGAAGCAGGGTCAATATCGACATGAATAATAGTGGCATTAGGACAGAACTTTTTGACATTATTGGTCACGCGATCATCAAAACGCGCGCCCACAGCCAAAATAACATCAGCATGATGCATGCTCATATTGGCTTCATAAGTACCATGCATGCCAAGCATACCTAAGAACTGACTATCAGAGCCTGGAAATACCCCAAGACCCATTAAAGTGTTAGTAACTGGCAAGTTTAAACGGTGCGCAAGATCAGTCAGCTCAGCGTGTGCTTTACCCCAAATAACGCCGCCGCCGGCATAGACCACCGGACGCTTGGCTGCAAGTAGAGTCTCAACTGCTTTTTTAATTTGACCGCCGTGACCTTTATTTGAGGGCTGATAAGAGCGCATGGATACTTGTGCTGGATATTCGTAAGCAAACTTTTCATTGGGCGCAGTCATATCTTTTGGCACATCAATAACGACCGGGCCGGGACGACCAGACTGAGCGATATGAAAGGCTTTTTTGATGATGGTTGGAATCTCGCTAGCATGACGGACCTGAAAGCTATGTTTTACGATAGGGCGTGAGACGCCAACCATGTCCGTTTCTTGAAAAGCATCTTCACCAATCAGGCTACTGGGTACCTGACCTGAGATCACAACCATCGGTACTGAATCCATGTAGGCCGTCGCAATGGCAGTAACCGTATTGGTAGCCCCTGGGCCCGATGTGGCAAGCACGACGCCTGTATTGCCTGTCACTCTTGAATAGGCATCGGCCATGTGACCAGCCGCTTGCTCATGACGCACCAGAATATGCTCAATGGTATCTTGTTGGAATAGAGCATCGTAAATATGCAGAACAGCACCGCCCGGATAGCCAAAAATATATTTGACGCCTTCATCGGTCAGCGATTGTACTAACATCTCAGCACCCGATAGCATTACGGGCTGCTTAGTACCTTTAGCAAGCTGTTGCTGCTTTTCTTCGAAATGTTTGGCGGCATGACCCGTCTGGGTATGGCCAGTCATGTTCGGACTTTGTGTGGTTTGAGTCACTGTCATCACCTTATCAAGTAGGTATGCTCACTACGTCAAAGCCGTGCTACTGTATCGGGCAGCATTTTGCTTAAACATAGTAATTTATGGGATCAGTTTTGATAGGAGGTTATCGATATACAGTGGCAAGATGTTTTTATATACACTAAATAGCGCATTAAAGACTATCTATAAAAGAGGCTTATTAACTTTTGAGAAGACATTACAGTCAAGCATTAAATCGCTATAGCGGTATTAGTAGCAACGACACGAAGAATAACGTCAATAAAAACAGTTAGTACAGACACTAATCACTTTACTTATTGATGACGTATGAATACTAAAGTCGTATTATACCGAGCACTTAACATACTATACTTAGCGCTATCAGCGCTACAACTAGCTTTAATATCTCAAAATAATAAGTTTATCTTAGTCATTGTAGACCGATAAGTCCGGAGACAATAAGTACAGTTTAAAGTAGCTACTACTATATAAACTATGCTGAGCTATTGTCACAAAGAAAATAACGTACAAATGCTACCGATAAGTAGCTCGTAGTGGTTATTTTCGAGTGCCACGGCAATATCATAAAAGCCGCTCACTGACCAATCAACTGCTGTTATATTCGGTGGTTTGAGTCCTATTGTCAAGGAAAAATTGTGAATCATACTCCTAACTATTCGTTATTGGAAATATCTAGCTATAACTACTATTCGCTAATATAGCTCAAAATCGTATAATAATTGTAACTTTTGGACATATATGTCTAATTCGGCATAGTAATTGCTTTGTTGATGTTTTAAAAGGATCATCCTCATGGCTCATCTACCTATAATGAAAGCTGAAAACAAGCTACTTGCTACGTTTGTGACTACCTGTATGATTGCTTTGTCTATAAGTAATAGCCATGCCGTTCAGGTTTACAAATCAATTGGCGCGCATGGTGAAGTCAAATATAGCCAACATGCCCCGCAAGATGCTAAAAATATTGAGGTCATTGAATTTCGTAGTGATGGCAGACAAAACGATACAGGGCAGATGGCTGGAAAAACTGACCCAAGCCAAAGCAGCAACGCACAGATTGCTGAAGAGCAGCGCATAGCACAGCTAGAGGCCCGTATTAAGGATCAAGAAGCGCAAGCCAATGCTCAGCGCTGTCAATCACTACGCAATAACCTTACCAATCTTAATGTCGGTGGACGTATTTATGAGATGGATGCAGACGGTAATCGTAAGTATTTGGACGGCCGTGAGATTGAGCTTAAGCGTGAACGCGTGCAGCAGGCTATAGGTCAATACTGCAGTGGGGTAAGTACTTAACTTAACTGACCAAGCTAAACTGAACTGTTGAAGACTACTGGTGCTTGTAAAATACAGAAGATATCAAATAAAAGAGATACATCCTACTATAGCGCGGGACTAAGTTGAATCTTTTGTAACCTTATTTTTTGCAACTCTTATCTGCTTGCAACAATAAGCATAAAAGCTAAAATTAGTCCTCCTGTATCGTTTTATATTGAACTGGCTACCCTAAGAAACACTTTAATGAGTGTACATTTGCATTACATGACGAATAGCAGCAGGCATGTCTTGTGCTTGTAGGCCTCGTTGTCCGATCAATAGTAGCTTACTGTTGATAGCACTGTTTGACTGATTAGTTAATTGATCTCCTGCTAAGCCGTGAATAAGCACAGCTTGACGCAAACTGCGCTGCTCATTATCTAAATCTTGCTGAGCTAACAATCCTGCAGTTACTCCAGACAATACATCTCCCATACCTGCTGTTGCCATACCTGCATTACCGACATTACAAACGTAGACTTGCCCCTGCTCACTTACTAAAGACCCCGAACCCTTTAGCACCCAATCGCCCCCATAAAGATCAGCACACTGTTTTATAGCTGCCAGACGCCCATTTTCTACCTCATTAATACTCAGATCAAGCAACCTTGCTGCCTCACCGCTATGCGGCGTTAAGCAAACCCGATGCTTTCTACTATGTTCTCGTAAACTGTTGATGAGCTTATGATTATCTTTATATAACGATGCTAGATGATAAAGACCATCAGCGTCGATAACTATAGTGCATTTTTGCTCTATGGCTGCTTGCACATAACTTATAAATAATTCTTTTGCAGCATTATCACGACCAAGTCCCATACCAATAGCTATCACACTAGCATCTTTGATTAAATTTTTGACCCCACCTTGATCATGTAAATCTATAGTCATCGCATCTGGGAGGGAGGTGAGCAAGGCACCGTGAAAAGCGTCATGGCAAGCTACCGTAATCTTGCCCGCACCCGTTGCCATGCTACTTGCAGACGACAAAATTGCAGCACCGCCCATACCTTGTGAGCCATCTATACGATTGCCCCCGATAATTAGTACATGCCCGTAGCTACCTTTATAACTGTTTTGCTGACGTGAGGACAGGCAATAAGTCCGGTTTAATAACCAAGCTGCTGGCTGTATTGGCTCATAAGGTATTAGAGGAATATCAATAACTTGCCCAGCGTAATCAGCACCATCTTTGGTATGCAAACCAAACTTACGCGCCACCAAACATAATGTAAAATCTGCCTGTATCGCTAATTGCTCAAATACCTGCCCGGTGGACGCTACTAGGCCACTTGGAATATCAACAGCGACAACTAAAGCGCCAGTTTGCTTAGCAAGTTTATTAAAAGCGATAATTGCCTGTTGATAGACACCCTTTGGAGCACGATCGAGACCAATACCAAACAAAGCATCAATATAGACATCAGCCTGCAACGCCGTGTCTAACTGAGCATTTTCATTTTGATAATATTGGCTGTCTTCAAAACGTTGATAAGGACAATGAGCCACCAATGCTATTTGCTGAGCCTTTAGCGCATCTGATAATGAGGTATCATCAACGTTTTTTGCTTGTATATCACCTTTAAGATCAGTAATGCCAACAGTTATAATTTGCACATGCCAGCCTACTTGCTGTAGATAATAAGCTATCAACCAACCATCGCCGCCGTTGTTGCCTTGTCCTACCCAAACACAGGCTCGCAGCTTTTGACTAGTAGATGACTGGCAGTTATGAGCGTCTTTTGACTTAATGCTATGCTCATTGAGCTGAATAATATGCTGCGCTATTTGCCAAGCCGCTTGCTTCATAAGTGCAAAACCACTATACCCTTGTGCAAACCAATCTTGTTCCATAGTATAAACCTGATCACTACTGTATAAAGCGATTGGTATTGATGGACGGTATTGATATGCTGTTGTCGGTATCTTTGGTAGCATGACCTCTCCTTATTTTTCTTATCAAAAAACGTTAGTTTTGATAGTTATTTATTATGCTAAGCCTAACAAAATCATGACTGGTCTTCTGTATTGATATTAATAACATTGATATTACTGCTAAAATATCTCTAATTTATCGTTATACTCTATTTTATCCTACTCGTTATATAATCTTATATGAAGCAAAAATCATTTATAACTCAAAAACCTGCATCTATCGATGTTGTTAACACCGAAGTGTTTGCTACTGCTGAGGACGTCAAACGGTGGATTAAAGTACAGGCACAAGCCTTGGGTTTTGCTGATTGCGGATTTTTATCCGTTCATCATCCTTTATTCTCAAAACAGATTAAGCAACTTGAGCACTGGCTCGCTAAAGGCTATGAGGGTCAGCTACAATTTATGCATCATAATCATGAGCTACGGGCACATCCTGATAAACTAGTTGCAGGGGCGAAAACTATTATCAGCGTACGTATGAATTACTTAACACAAACGCCTATGCGTCGCCGCATTGAGGACAATGATCGTCCAAATCATGGCATTATTGCTCGCTATGCTAGAGGTCGTGATTATCATAAAATTATGCGTAGTCGTCTAAAACAGTTGGCTTTAAAAATAGAGTCCATGCTACCAGAATGGCAACATCTAGCTGTTGGGGCTGAATCCGACTTTGTTTTTCGGCCCTTTAGTGACTCTGCGCCTATTTTTGAGCGTCCTATAGCAGACGCGGTAGGACTCGGCTGGACCGGGAAGCATACGTTACTGCTAAATAAGCAAGCAGGCTCATTCTTTGTATTAGGCGAGCTATTTATCAGTCTTGAATTGCCTGATGATAAGCCTATTAGCGCACACTGCGGTAGCTGTAGTGCCTGTATTGACATCTGTCCAACCCAAGCTATTGTTGCCCCGCATAAGCTTAATGCTGCCGCCTGTATCTCTTATCTGACCATTGAACATGACGGTTCAATAGATACTAAGTATCGCCGCGCTATCGGTAATCGCATCTTTGGCTGTGATGACTGTCAGCTGATTTGTCCGTGGAACCGATATGCCAAACTGACTACCGTTGATGACTTTGCGCCAAGACATAATCTTGACAACAGTAGCTTACTTGAATTATGGGAGTGGAGTGAGGAGACGTTTTTACAAAACACTCAAGGTAGTCCGCTTAGACGTACCGGCTATGTCAACTTTTTGCGCAATATAGCTATTGGTCTAGGTAATGCTAACGTCAAAAAGAATAATATCATTCAGTTACAAGCTAAATTAGGGAATTATGGCGAGATGCTTGATGAACATATTCACTGGGCTATCGATGAACAGCGACGCAAGTTAAAAGAACTAGCGTAAACTCAAATCTGTTGAACGACACTTTCTAAAATACAATAAAAAAGCGCCTCTTATTTTAAAAAAGGCGCTTTTTATGAGCTGAAGCTAATAGCTTAACTTATATATTATAAATAACTAGGGCTTAGGAATACGTAATACTTGACCTGGGTATATTTTGTTTGGATCTGATAACATCGGTTTATTGGCTTCAAATATTTGCATGTAGTCACCAGATGATCCATATACCTCTTGAGCAATCTTAGATAAACTATCGCCAGATTTTACGGTATACATAGTTGATTCTGGTGCATCTTCTTCAATATCGATATTATCAATAACTTTCGCCACATTTTGTACATTACCAATGGCAATAATTGCTTTTTCACGATCAGCTTGGGTTTTGGCGTTACCACTGATTTCAGCGGTATCTGTAGAGCCATTATATTTAACTTTTAAATTACTAATGTTAAGATTTTGCTGCTGAATACGACGCAATAAAATATTTGCGACAGACTGTGCAGAAGGCTCGTTGTCTTTTACTGGCGTATTAGCGTCTGCCTTAGTCTCTACTTTAGCATCATGTTTCTCATCATCACGATTAAAAATTTTATCGCCAATATCCTTTGCAAAACTAAATATACCCATATGGTTACTCCTTCAAGTTTAATTTTCTATTGTTTACATTGTTGTTTATTCATTAGCAGAACAATCATACCAGTATCACTACTAACTACGAAATTTCTTATTCTACAAACACTATAGCCAAGAAGAAAATAAATAAATAGTTGCAAATAGTAAAACAGTGTTGAGTAATGTTAATTTTACTTTGCTTATGTTAAGCGGAACACTATTTATAATGATAGTTTGACTTACTAGAAACATAGAATAGCTAATAACTGTCAAAATTATTGGATATTAGACTACTATACGTAAAAAAACCACTTATCAACTAAGATAAGCGGTTGAGAAAACCTTATAGAGTTTATTTGTATTGCTAGTAGTTTTAGAATACGATTAATAATTCTAAAATGTGATAAATCTACTATAAATGAACTCCATAACAATAGCTTTTACAGTTGAGCTTGAACGTAATCAATAGCTTTTTGTACGGTAGTCAATTCAGCTGAATCTTCATCAGGAATAGTAATACCAAAGTCACTTTCAAAAGACATAACCAGTTCAACTAAATCTAGTGAATCTGCGCCTAGATCTTCCATAAAAGAAGCGTCATTACTAATGTCTTCAACATTCATGCCCAACTGCTCTGCTACTGCAGATTTTACTCTTAGCTCAGTATCATTACTCATATAGATTACTCCTTTCTATTTATCGATGTAAAAATCGTCACCTAGCCAGTATTAGCACCGATGACATTATATAAAATACGGTACATTATGTCAGCTTTATAAACTAAACACACTATAACGACTGTTGCTTTTTATTCAATATCTCACAAGACTTTATCATACTATAGGTCTTGCGCCTAAAAGTGTTTGTTATTATAGCACCATTAATTACAGTTTACACTCGTACACAATTTTTTTTATTATACAAGTGTAAAGTGTTTCTTATTATAATCTTTGGCAAATTATAGAGCTACATATACATGCCGCCATTAACGGGTATTACCGCACCGGTAATATAACTAGCCTCATCACTGGCTAAAAATAATACAGCCGCTGCGATATCTTCAGGTTGTCCTAGACGGCCAATAGGGACAGCGTCGAGCATAGAGTTAAGCAGACGCTCATCAAGCTCATCGGTCATATCGGTTTCTATAAGACCGGGCGCCACGCAGTTTATCGTTACTTGACGTGATCCAATCTCGCGCGCTAGCGTACGACTAAATCCTTCAACGCCTGCTTTGGTCGCCGCATAATTGGACTGTCCAGCGTTACCCATTTTTGCAACTACTGAGCTGATATTAATAATGCGGCCACGGCGCGCTTTCATCATACCGCGTATCGCGCGTTTGCTCATACGATAAACTGAGGTTAGATTGGTATCTACCACGCTCTCCCAGTCTTCATCTTTCATGCGCATAAGCAAACCATCTTGCGTAATACCAGCATTGTTTATCAGTACTTGTACCACACCATATACGCTTTCTATCTCTTCAAACAGTTTGTCTATCTGCTCGCCATCACGGACGTCCAATACCCGTCCGATACCACCACTATCATGCAAATAATCATCAACGAGCGCTGCACCTTTCTCTGTGGTCGCCGTTCCTATGACAAAATGGCCTTCTTTTGCAAAACGTTTAGCGACCGCCTTACCGATTCCGCGACTAGCGCCACTTACTAACACAATAGTTCGGCTCATGATAACACCTCCATTAGTTTTTCCATTCGGGCAGGCTTGTCGACTGGATAGCTAGCAATAGGATTCGCTTGACGTTTAGCCAAATTACTCAGTACGTTACCACTGCCACATTCGATTAGTATATCAATATGTTTGTCTGCCAGCTCTTGCATCGTTTTGGACCAAAGTACAGGCTCACTAAGCTGTTCTGTTAAAGCTTTTTTTATATCTTGAATATTGGTTTCAACTTGAGCATGTCGGTTTTGGATAACTGGAATAGTTGGTTGCTCAAATTTGATAGCAGCAAGTGCTTCTGCAAGAGCATTACTGACAGGCTGCATAAGCGCGCAATGCGAAGGTACACTTACCTTTAAAGGAATTGCTTTTTTGCCAGTATTTTGCACCTTGTCAATAACAGCGCTGACCCCAACTGCATTACCAGACACCACCACTTGACCCGGACTATTAAAATTCGCCGCTCCCACGACTGCACCTTCGACATGTTCTGTAGCCTGTTCACACAGCGTTTCAACACGCTGATCCTCAAGCCCTAGTACGGCAGCCATCGCCGTATCGATATCAGCAACAGCTTCTTGCATCAGCTGTCCGCGTTTATGGACGAGTTGTACCGCGTCTTTTAAAGAGATAACTCCGGATGCACACAAGGCACTATATTCACCTAATGAATGGCCAGCTAAATAATGAGGAGCTTTATCTAATTTGTCTTGTAAGATACGCCATATAGCAATACTAGCGGTCAACAGCGCGGGCTGAGTATACTGGGTTTGGTTAAGCTTCTCTTCGTTTTGACAGATTGCCCATAAATCCTCACCTAAAGCCTCACTTGCCTCAGCAAAAGTATCCTGAATCTCTGGGTAAAGCTCAGCAAGCTCGGCTGTCATGCCTACTACTTGTGAGCCTTGTCCAGGAAAAATGACGGCGATACGAGGTGGTAGTGTTGGTGTTGTATCGGGTGTAGATACCATAGTCAATAGTCCTTAAATACTTAGTGACGTCTTTAAAGTTACTGGACGCTATTATGAAGATTGTTTGTTGAATCCGTAACCACGGCTGATTGTAAGTTAGCTATATACTGTCTTGTTCAATCATTATAGCTAGTAGAATACTAATAACAATTAAATTCAGTGATTAATAAGCGCTCGTTGCTACGATTAACATCAATAATGAATAACTACTAAGCTCACTGATAGTAATTTAGACAAACAGTAGAACAGTAAAAAGCCAAGTTATCCGGCTATACTGTATATGATAGCGAAATAACTTGGCTTTTATTAGCTTAATTAAATATATTGTCTAAAAAGATTGGGTAGCAGTAACAGCAAGTAGTTATTAACATTTCACTGTTTTTACTCTCATAGCTATCTAGACAATAATTTAAGCTTCTTGACTAACTTTAAACAACTGACGACCACGGTAAAAACCATCTTTAGTCATATGATGACGACGATGCTTTTCACCAGTAGTAGCGTCTACGCTTAGTTCAGCCACACTCATATGATGATGTGAACGGCGCATGTCACGACGAGAACGGCTTTTACGACTTTTTTGAACGGCCATGATATAGCTCCTATACTAAAGGGGATAAGCTTAAAATTACTAGATTAAGACTTAGGTTTACTTAAGACTTAGTGTTAATTGATACTGACAGAGGCTATATAATTGCAACAACCTAAGTCTTACGCACCACTAAATGATTGACCATGTTTTTAAAATACTCACTGAAGCTAAATTTTATATAATTTACCCAGTCAGTTTTTAGTTTTCCATGGCTTGTTGCCAGAATGCAATAAACCGGACATTATACGCATGTTTGAGTCATTAATAAAGCCCTGCGTTTAACTGCTACCTACAAAACCTGTGAAAAATTAGGTTATACCTAAATTAGTAGCAGATTTATAGTTTGCCCTTTAGAGCTGCTAAAGCAGCAAAAGGGTTTTCTGTCTCTTCTTCTGGTATGTCTCCTACTTGTGAAGCTGCCATTTCACAGTCATCGTGTTTAGGGGCCATAGGAGTTTTAAGTATAATCTCATCTTCGATCATTTTTTTGATAGGTAACAGACGCTCAGGCGTTTGTTCGCTAATTACTTCATCAAGTAGTAAGTAGTCTTGTGTTTCTTCGTCAATCAGACCAACTTGGCTATCATCTTCGAGTAAAGCGATATCATAATCATCAGTGAGATCGACTGCTACCGGTTGTAGACAGCGCTGACAAGTCAACCACACCTCACCTTTTAGGTGAGTGGCTAGGTGTATGACATTACTCTGACGATACAGACGCGTACTTAGCTGCAAATTACTCTGTTCGTGATCATCGGTTAACAGAGCAGATAGGCGCTCAAAAGAAGTTGGAGCTACTACACCTGACCACTCAAAACCACTCTCAGCCCACTTATCTAAAACAATATTTTCAGGCATAGTTGCTAAATGAGCTATTTGGTTGTCGTCGTTGCGATCATTGGCTTGGATATTAGATTTAGGGTTTGACATAAGCGCCTCTTTGATCAAAACAGTGTATAATATTGCCTGTCATACTAATGCAAAGCGTTGTACTACGCTAGCGCTAGTATGTTACGATTTTTACTTTTTCGCGCTCAGCTAGTTCTTACCTATATAGTTATTGGTAGCATAGTTATTAGTTGCTCTCAACCTTCTTAACCTATAGTCAATACAATATCTATTTTATGACCCTCAGTATGAACACTCATGTTGTCAACACTCCTAGTTTCACTACATTATTGGCCTTTGACGACGCATCAATATTATTGTCTCAACTTGGCAGTCTCATTGAACAACAATATCAGCTACTAGGCGCCAATGAAGAATTTTATGACCACGACTATTTGTATAATCACTCTCTTTGTTTAAAGCGTACAAACAACGAAGACGAAGCGACTACTGAGCTGATCATATTGTTCAATACCTTGTTTGCCAAACAGCAGGTACAACTGCAACATGGTGACAACGAACCTGAATACTTTCCTGCTAAACCTAATCAACCTGCGCGTATTGAATTTGCACATGGCTTCTTTGCTAGTGCTTTACATGAGATACACACATCTCTTTATAGGTTGACATGCTAGAAACCTCTTATTCTAATAGTGTACATCGCTATATTATCTGTAAGCATCTAAATTAAAACTATCACTTCGGTGATTATTACCATCTATCAGAATAAATCACTTTTACCTATCCAAAAGATAATGATCGTTCTATCAATTAGATATCATAATAATTAAGTTTTTCAGGTATCTTTCACAATTTCAGAAATGCCCTTTCTAATGTCATCCTACCAAACTATAAACGCGGACATGGTACGCTTCGCTACGTTTATCTATTAATGGTTACTTTTGATCAATCGTACCATCCTCTAATCCAGTAGATTTTATCTATGTCAGATAGGTAGAAGTAGTTTTCTGCTATTCATGTTTATCATTAACGTCTTTGCACATAGTATTGTCAGTTGCAATATATCGAACCATATGAACACGGATATAATGATGGTAATATTAAAACAAGCGAGTGTAGATAGAAGCAGACCCAAGGATGTAATTCATCACGGTGATATCAGGTCTTAATGCTTATCTATTCACTAAACGAATAAGCTGACTAGCTATAGCGTTATTATGTTTGTGGGCAAGATAGTTATTCTTTATTTCGAAGATAGCTGGACGAGAGTTAGTGATGTTGGACTAGTAATCTTACATAGGTGAAATGATTTGATAAATATGATTGAATAGCACAATTAATTATGTGTCATCTTTCGATACTGGCTGTGAAAAGTAATACTGTAATAGTTTAGCAACGTCGGGCTCAAACTATAAGAGCTAATTATCTTCGAGCGCTATCTTAGTATAGTGAGCATGCAGTAGAGCCTTCACCTCCTTGCTAGTTGCAATTTTACCTTCCTCAAAATCTCTAAAAATATGCTGAGTATCTGGGTTGGTAGGAATATTATCGACTGCAAAGCTACCCAAAGTATCAAAGTTGATGCGGCGGCGCTTTTCTATTTCCTGTTGGCTAACGATGATAGGACGATCATCAATAATCGATACTTCAAGTTTAGAATCTTCCATACTAGCTCCTATCAGTAGTAATAAAATTGTTCAGCAAGTCAGATAGTCTTCTATCTAGATAACTCTTCTCTCATTGCTATGTCTTATTCGGCTGATTTAATTGTATTAATGATTTAGACATCGGTAAATCATGATTGTTTAATATCAAGAGCGATTGTGACTGAATAATTCGTACTTCTAGCATCTCCTAGAGTTGCGTAACTTACTTGCTCTAAAGTTTTTTGGGACCTATATGGGCTGAATAGCTCATCAAGAGTATGGTGAAAACCACCATCATCTACTCCAAATACATAATCAAAAAATATTTTGGCCATTGCAGACTGAGGGTGGCTAGCATCGCGAAAAGATTTATTGTGACTCCAACTACCACTATGTATTTTACCGAAAACTCTTTCTATATTACCAGAAACAGAATTTGAAGCATGTTTTCGAGTAATACCTGGTTTTTGTACATATGCAGCAGCATTTTCAACAGACTTCCAAATGACATAATGCATGATTGATACAGAGCATTCAGCTAAACATGCTCTGAGAATGCTAATTAGCTTGTCGCCAATAGGAGGTGCTAGATAGTTCAGTCTTGCTCTAGTAACCAGGTAGCTTAAACACTCTCCTAGCTGTAACTTTTCACACCAGCTCTTAAATTGACTATCCGCTACTAGAGCACTGGTATTTTTTTTAGATTTAGCGTTTATCAAGATTTTAGTAAGATTCTCAATACTATAAGCAAACTCAAAGATCGCTTGATAGAAATCTATCTCTAGCTCTTTTTCTTCGTTGATAGTTACGTATTCGTAGCTGTTTTCAGGAGCGAGTATAAGCAGATTTCGGTTAAAGAGATGCTGTAGTATTTCTTCATCTAGTCTAGAGAACGGTGATAAAGATAATGATAAATTGTCATGTAGAGAGACTGTATTCCTTAGATTATCTGCTCCTATACTCTCTACAGTCGCTGCAAGTAGAAGCTTATCCACATCGTTAAGCTCAGTAATTGAAGGAATACTGCTTAATTGAATGCTTCTGCATTGATTGATGTACTCTAAAGCAGTCTGTCTCATCCCTTCTTCTAAACGCTTTTGTTTAAGACGATACTCTAAGTACTCTTGATCCATCCTTTTTTCAAGCGCCTCCCCGCAATCGTCACACCGCCATCTAATAAGATCCAATCGAGTTAGCTGTGAGCGAGTATAGCAAATCTTAGTTGTACCGCAGTCTATGCATTGGCAGTCTAGTACAACAAGATGAGCATTTATTTTAACGATACTCGGTATATCCTGATGCTTAACACCAAACTCTCGACCTATCTCTTTGCAGGTATATATAAAACCACTTCGTTTATCGCCTTCTCTTAACCAGTACTTCTCACAGATCAGCTTATTAGTTTCTGTTATGTCTGGCTGATACTCTAGTTTAGTTTTCACGCCCACCTCTCAATACCGACTATATCCCGTGGATATTGTAGCTTACCACTGTGAGTATTGCTATCTTTAGCAGTGGTTAATGAGATGACAACAGATGAGCGTATGATTGCCTTTGGCAAGCGTGTCCGTGAGATGCGAAAAAGCAAAGGAATATCCCAAGAAAGATTGGCGGAGATGGCAGGTATTGATCGTAGCTATATGGGAAACATTGAGCGTGGAGAGAAGAATGTTACTCTTAAAAAGGCGTATGAAGTTTGTGATGCACTAGAAGTGGATATAAAAGATTTAATTTGAAATCATATTCTCAAAAGAACTAGGTTGGTTATCGATACATGATCAGATAGCAAACCTAGTGTTTAGTAATACTTTCAATATATCAAAAATTATATTTTTGCTCTCTTAGTTTAAATGCAGTATTTCCACCTTCAAGAATTTCACAAATATGCTCTTTTATGGTTTTGGACTCTAAAATAGACGCATGTTCAGAATCAAACTTAACGTTTGACTCGATACTACCGAGTTTATATTCAAACTTTTTACTGCCATTATTAGGAGTTTTAGACCCGTGCTGATTCGCAACTATAATCTGTTCACTATCAGCATTAACTACAACATTAGCATTATGTGTCACTAGGATAATTTGTCTTTTTGATTTCTTCTCTTTAATGTATGTTACAAGTTCTGTATAAATGGCTCTGTTATCTAAATCATCCTCTGGTTGATCTATTATTATCGGACATTTCCTTTCGCTACACTCTAAGCTTAACTTTAGAACTACAAAAGCTTTTTTACCTTGTGACATCTCAATATAACTGTCACCTTCATAAAGAACATCATAGCTAAGCTTAAACCAAGTCGTAGTTAGGAACTCAGAATGAAAACTCTCTTCTGTAAAGCCTGATTTTAGCTTAATTGAACCCTTTTCTAGTGCCTCACTAATATCGATAAAACCTAAAAATAAAGCTTCCACATCGGAAAATTGTAAATTTGCATAATTTTGTGCTTTTTCTGGTTGTTGATTAATATACTTGACTATAAATGCATTAAATTTTTCGCCCTGAAACTTTGGAATAGGTGATATTTCTAAGCTATTATCCTCAAGCACTTTAATCTCTTTAGTTAGAAGTAAGGGCTCTTTATTTATTAAACGCCAATTATCATGAGTTTTAGTTAGAATTACGCTAGATTCATTTCTAATTTCATTGATCTCATCTTCTAACTGCATGATAACTTCAAGCTTTTCATTTTCTTTAGTTTTTTGGACTATTAATGGCTTTATCGACTCAGTAGCTTTAAGGTATTGCTCTATTTGGATAAACTTACTATCTGTATCTATTAAAGAAATTTGCTTCTCATAATAATCCTTAGTAGTATTTAGAGCTAGTTTTGCTACTTGCTTTAACTCTTCAACTTGGGATTCAACAAACGTTTCGATATTATTAAGCTTTTCTTCTGTAGTGTCTTTTATATATTGGTAAAAAGGATTATCTAAAAATGGATTGCTAATTTCTAATACATTTTCTACGGATAGATTACTTATATCTTCTATAGTGCTTTTAAGAGTGCTGAGACTATACTCCAGCTTTTTCAAAGCAGCTTGTTTTTGACTATGCTCTTCAAGCTCATGCTGAGTATAGCTTCCAATACTAGACTCGTTTATTGACTGATCTAATCTGTCAATCTGCTGTGATATATCGATTTTATTTCCAATGCTACTTGACTGTTCAAGCTTCTGATTGATAAGTCTTTGATTACTAAAATAGCTTGAAAGCTGACTAGCATTTTTCTGTCTCAACCCTGCAATGTTCTTATCACTATCTTCATAGACTTTCGGGTTTAATTGAAATAGGATGTCTTTAACTATACTTTCAATACCTTCTTCATGTGTTTTATGAAACATATGACCTTGATAAAAATAATCTATTGATCTTGTATCATCTTCCTTATTATCCTGCCAAATTATTTTAATACAATCTGAAATTTCTTGAACATGAATTTCTGGTTCACCATTTTTCAGAGAACTAGGAGCAACCTTGTTAGCAATACACTGGACTAAGGTAGACTTTCCAGAAGAACGTCCACCAATGATAGCATTAAGGTTTGGATTCAAATAAAGAACGTTAGTACCTATGTTTTCATTGTTGATTTCTATCCTATCAATTACTTCGTAATCTAACTTGGGTTCTGGTCTATTTGAGCCTATGTACACGCGTGTTTCAGGCTCATGAAGTATTTGTTTTAAACCCTCAAAGGTTGGCTCAGCTTTAATCCAACAGTATCGATTCAGATCAGGGTCAAACAGCTCTTCTAAACAATGAGCATCACTACCATGTATACAAGGTTTTAATGAACCATATTTTTTTATTATTTCCTCTTTATCATCAGCTCTTTTGCCTATAAAGTACTCAATATCAGATAGTTTCGGTGAGAAAATTCCGTTAGAGGTTCTGTAAATTGTATTCATTAACTCTCTTGGTGGAACCTCATGCTTACCAACACCTGAAACACCATCTGTTGAGTTATTAGAAACAAATATGAGGCAATTATCAGATAAAATCTTTCTTGAATTTATAGCATCTATGATATCAGTATGATTTATAACCAGTTCTCTTAAGCCAATTTTATAAGCAGTATCGTTATCGATGGCTTTAGAATCATGGTGTCTGCCTAAGCTTGTAACATCATGTCTAGTTAAATTGAACTTTTGCTGAGTGTCAGTTGTCATTTCAACTTTCGTCATGAACCCACTTTTGAAATCTTCAATAATCTCTGGATTAAATATTATATGGATATTGACTAGTTTACTCTTTGAAGTAGTTGGAGTAATTCTAAGCTCTATATTAGGTATTAGAAATATCTTACTTACCGCATCTTTTTGAGATTCAGTGAATGAAGGATGTTTGTTAATATGCTCTTGAAAAATCTTAACTTTTTCAAAGTTTTCAATACTAAAGTAGTCAGTGATACCTATAACCTTAATACCTTTCTCTAAAGCTTTAGTGAACAAATTCTCACAGTATTCATCGAAAGTTATATTGCCAAACTGATCATTTTTGGCAGTTCCTTTTGTATGAACATGTAAATCCCAACGCCCCCATTCTGAACCTCTATACATCTTAACGTCCTTATTACCCAATGAAATGTTACGGTTATTATTTAGTTTACTCTCATTATTGACGCATCTTCCTTCATCCAGCCCGATCTAACGCCTTGTTAATAATATCCTTCACCAGATCATCTTGAAACTGGGTGCTAAAACTCACGCTGAGCCCGACTGCTTCCATCTGATTAAATAAACGCTCAGCATGCTTAATCTTGCGGTTTTCCTCTGCTCTAAGGTTATCAGACGATGAAGTGTCTTTGGTCTCAATAATTAAATTTAGCGTTTGACCTTTATCAGTCTCAACAACATAAGCAAAGTCAGGTGAGTAAGTGCCACCCCCAGCTATTGGTATTCTGATTGAATTTCGAGGAATCTTACTAAATACCGTCACATGCTTTATCTTCTCTTGAATATTTTGCTTTTCTAAAGGCGAATCATAGAAGACATCTTCAAAAAGATAAGCGTCATCGGGCTTACCGTTATCATAATGAACACCTAGCTGACCTGATTTTAACTCGAGTAAAGGTGAGCCATTTGAATCTGTATAGCTGGTAGGATGAACTTGATTAGATATGATGTTATAGCCTATCTCAAATTTTTGCATAGCATTTTGGAACAGATACAGCTTTATCCCATCAGCAAACTTACGGATAGTTTGGATGTTCAAGTAGTCATTAATATCAAGACCTTGTTCACCTTCGTCTTTTAGATGTTTGAGAGTAACGAACGCTTTATGCAAGGTTGGCAGTTTTATATATGTTTTTTCAGATAACTGACGTAAAAAACTACCGTAACTCATTGTGCTGATTTTTGCGAAGTCTTCTTCATCGTCATATACACTCTGATAACCAGCTTGGTTATTGTGGATATGAAGATTCGATACTTTTGTTACGAGCCCAGTCTTACTAAAGTTATTAGCGGTAATTTCTTGCTTGAGATAGTCCATAAGTAGCTTTTCATAAAAATTACCCTCATCTTCAAACTGATATTCTAAAATGGCGCGCTGGTTAATTAGCTCCCATAACGCTTTAAGCTCTTCATACTTACCAAGTCTAACTTTGGTTTTAGATTTAATGTCCTCTTTAGACTTATTCTCAATTTTGCCTTTTTT
Source organism: Psychrobacter sp. M4 (assembly GCF_055699795.1). NCBI lineage: Bacteria > Pseudomonadati > Pseudomonadota > Gammaproteobacteria > Moraxellales > Moraxellaceae > Psychrobacter > Psychrobacter sp. M4. The sequence continues at coordinate 2,792,219 of NZ_CM146740.1, forward strand.
AAGTGCTTTACCAAAGGCGTCAGGATAGAGGTCTTTAAGGGCTTGATAACCACCTTCCAAGAACTTCTCGTCATCATCAATTAAGTTTTGGTCATAAAGTTGATTGCTGAGCTCTCTTTTACTCACTTCATAATGATTTTTGATTTGCTCAACTAACTCATTGTTCAGCTCTTCTGGCACTACTTCTGAAGCAGAGGTCTGATTAATCTCTTGGGTCAGCTCCTCTACAAAGTCCTTTTCCGTAAAGTCGACATAGTAGTTTAAGCGAAAGTCATCAGTCTTCTCCCTCGCCATGTGTTCATTAACAGGCAGTCGTAAGCCTCGTCCTACCTCCTGTAGTTTAGAGGTCGTACTACCACTTGAGCGTAGCTTACAGATTTGAAAGACGTTTGGATTATCCCACCCTTCGCGTAGTGTCCATTTAGAGAAAATAAAGCGTCTTGGATTATCCAGTGACAATAAACTTTCTTTGTCATGCAAAATTTCGTTGATCTCAGCTTCAATTTTCTCGTCGTTACCCGTGTTATCTTTTGAGAAATAGCCACCATGGGTTAGACTGATGTCTTCAATAGTACGCTGTAAATACTGTTTATAAAATGGATCTGTTTCTTTGGTAAGATAGGACTTAGCTATTGCCAGTACCCAAGTCTCAAATTGTGTTTTTAAACTGCCAGCGAGCTCATTACCGTCTCTATAACCCTCGATATCATCAATAAAGAACAACGTTAACGGTTTGATACGAGGACTACGAGTAAGCAGCTCCCGCTCCAGTTTAAAGTGCTCTTTGATAGCCTTTTGAATCATACTGTCTTGAAGTGACTCATGATAAGAGTAAGGATTAATACTCTCGTCCTTCTTAAGCTCAATACCGTTACTGAGCACCAAAGTAGTTTTATTTAGTTTTTCGATATTTAAACTGTGTATCGCTGAATGGATACTTGAAAGCGAGTCATTATTGCCAAGTATATGGCGAGTCTTAGTACCATTTTCGCTAAGCTCAAACTCGGCTTTTTTACCATCTAATGACTTTAAAGTGAGATTAGCATCATCATTGCCTGATAAGGTTTCAACGTAAGCAGTAACTCCCTTGACTAGGTCTTGGTTGAAGGCATCAATAGCAGTTAGATGGTAAATGAGATTTTTATATTCATCGTTGAAAGTTGCACCGTAGCGTAGTGTGAACTGTGCTTTTAAGTTCGATATGCTTTTCCAAGTCTTACCCTTCTGTGGAAATTTATGTGGTTCGTCTATGATGACGACAGGGTTGAGACCTGCTAGCGCATCGATGGCGCGATCATATTTCTCTCCGAGCAGTGCGCGATCAAACCTTTCTTCTTGGATAGTAGGTGAGTTAATCATGCCTTGGTTAATCACCAAAACGTGAATTTTACTCTTATCACCGTGACTGGCATTGACAAACTGAGTCACAGACTCTGGCATATAGGATCTTTTGCCTTTCTTACTTTTTTTGCTTTCAACCACGTAAATGACAATTTGCTTATCATGATACTCACCTTGAAAATCATGGCGAAAGTGCTCACGTAAAGCGTCACTTTTTAAGAAGTTTACCGTACCCGCTTTAATAGAAAGAGTAGGCACGACAACGATAAACTTAAACAGCCCATAGATTTTGTTAAGCTCATACATGGTTTTGGTATAGGTATAGGTCTTACCTGTACCTGTCTCCATTGAGATATCAAACACAAGATCATCACTGCACTTGTCTGTGCCAAATATACCGTTCTCTTGTTGAGTTTGCTTGATATCACTAGTTAATACGCTAGCGTTAAAGCTAATCTTAGGATTGATATACTGGCTGATGATATAGTCACTTGAAGGATGGAACTCTACGTTCAAAAATGACTTTATTAACGCAGTAATCGCCTTCTCTTGGTGAGATAGATTTGGTTCAAAGTTAAAGCCTGCCATGGTCACTCTCGTCTATGAAGTTGAAAAAGAAAATAGCTATCAAAAATTTAGTATCTAACAATAATATTGATCGTGATCTTCTTTTTGTTTTGATAGCTTCTGATGGCTTCGTTTAACTCCATCTGTATGGCAGTATCGAAGTTGTAGCCGTTAACTATGATTCTATCTGGCGCAAAACTTTTATCCTCATCTAACTTATCTAACAAGCACTTCAAATTTTGAGTGCCAAAGTCAGAGGCGACTAGATATAGGTTCTTATTCACCAGCTCAGCGTTATAGCCCTGCAAGTCTATACTTATAATATCTGCAGTCAGCTCATTGTTATCGTAAAGCATCCATGTCGCTAGCAGCGCTTGATACTGCTCGTCACTTAATACCATATCGTCAAATAAGCTTTCATTAGCAACTTCAAAATCATCATCTATCTTAGGACGGAAGTCATTAGTCGTTTCAAAGATTTTAAAGCCTAAGTCGCCTTGATAATCAGGGTTTTCTTTAGCGATTTTTTGCGCAGCTTTGGTGATACGGGCTTTGGTAATGTCAAATACAGCTCTATATCCTTTCTGATAAGCTAAACTGTCTTGCTCAATATCTTCTGACAACTGAATTGAGATACTTTTCCTACGCCCATCATCTAAGCTATTCAACTCCATTAATGCATGAGACGTAGTTCCTGATCCCGCAAAGAAATCCATGACAAGGCTATCTTTATTAGTTGCAATCGAAACTAAATATTTAATGAGTGATAGAGGCTTCGGAAATGAGAACGGGATATCAAACTCGTTAATTAATTGCGCTCCCATACTCTGTGTATTACCCATATTCATTAAAACACTAACGACATGGCTTTGAATATTCCTAACTTTAACGCTTTCAATAGCTCCATTTTCAGTTAACCGATAGTCGGTTAACTGACCTTTAGTATCTAATGTAGGCTTAAGATTGTTACCAATGAACAATTCAAGGTTCCGTTTTGAACTCCACCCGCTTTCTACAACAACCTCATTAGTTAACCTACCGTTCTTAACAATTGCATCACGGTGAAAGAAGGGATAAGAGTTTGCTCTTGCTTTAATTACTCCATCTGAGAAGTTCGCTCTAAATTCAACTGGGAGTAACACCTTACTAATAGGGTTTTTAGGCCCATTTTTTACAATTGTGTTTACAATTTCATTATTGAATAGCTTACTGGATTCATCGATATTCGGATCTAACGCCTCAGGAAAGTCAAAAAGCGCAGGTTTCTTGGTATAGCAAATAATATACTCATGGTTAATTTTTATTTTAGCTTGGTTATCAAAGTTACCGTCTGTTCGCCAAGTAAATTGGGATAATAAGTTCTCTTCTCCAAATATTTCATCACATAATAGTTTTAATTGAGCTTGCTCATTATCGTCAATACTAATAAAGATCACGCCATCCTCGCGCATGAGTTCACGGGCGATATATAGCCTTGGATACATAAAGGTCAGCCAAGCGCTATGACTATTCGAGCCTTTAGCGTTAAAACTAAGGATTCGTTCCGCTTCGGCTTTATCGATGCCTGCTAATCGGCTCAAATCATCGACTGAAAACTTAAAGTTATCTTGATAGACAAAACCATCTGATCCTGTGTTGTAAGGCGGATCAATATATATCATCTTAATTTTTTCACGGTAGCCATTCACTAGATGCTTCAACACTTCAAGGTTATCACCTTTAATCAGTATATTACCGCTATCACTGTTCTCTAAACTCTCGTTATGCGTTGTATCAGGTTTTAGTAGCTTTTGAGGCGGTAAGTTGGTTAACAGCCTAGCATAGGCTTTACCAAGCCAATTTAAGCTATATGATTCCTTGACCATATCTATTTCGTTGGCTTTTACGACTTCCATCATCTTTTCAGGCTGAAAATGGCCATCCTTATCGAAACATTGAGGAAAGTGCTTCTTCAAAATAGCAATTTGTTTACTATTTGCCGTTTCAGTTTCATCAAAAAGGGTTTCGGTAGACAAGTTGGTCATGATACTTCCTAAGGTGTAAGGTAAAAGGAGCGCTTATATAACTGATTTGGCATTATGACAAAGTCATTCTATCCAAACAATGAGACAAATATTTCAAACGACACATATTGTCGCATATGCTCGGCTAATGTGAATTGTTAATCAGCTAACCTGCTATTATAACTTTATAAAAATCGATAGTCATGAAATAGGAGTAGATAAGATGTTTGAGATAAAAGGGCTGGATCAACTGAACAAGACATTAAGTGAGTTGGGCAAAGTGACCGATGAGCTTGAAGGTGAATTAGGAACCATACAGTTCGATGCTGAAAGTGCTGAAAGCATTGAATTAGCTATCGTTGAAATGGAAAACATGGTTGATAAAAAGTTCGAAAATTACGCTTCAAATCCTATGGCTATCGACATGGCTAACGGTATCAAGGCAGCCTATAGGCAGATGATTGTAGATAAAGCAAGTGAAGCAAGAATACAGGCAGATAGTGAGGAGAATGAAAATGGCTATTGATCTATTCAAAAAAATAGATAATACCGTGTTAGATCTCCAAGCATCACAGAGCCAAACTTATGAAGGCTTGCTTGAAAAGCTAGCTCAGCTGTTGCGCCATGATGACTTGCAGCCTTTCAATGAAATACTTACTAAAAATATTAATTTAGAACAGTTTCTAGAAGATAGCTATGCCACACAGAAAGGAATGTCGGGCACTAGCAAATTACAATGGACTGGCGATGATGAACATGACTTAGGTTTAAAGTATGCATTAATTCAAAAAATAGGTAATGATACAAGTTATGCTTTCAATTATGCATACGAGTTTTTTAGTAGCCGCGATAATAAAACAATCTCTTGTATTCACAACTTAGTTAGAGGGCTAATAATCCCCTTTGTACGCGACTACAAAGAATATGTTGCTTCAAATAGCAAAATTGAGCCTGAGCTTAAGACACATGATGCTAACGCTGTAGCTCAATCTAATAGAAAAATATTTGTCGTTCATGGGCATGACGATCATGCAAAAGAAATGATGGCGCGTTTTCTAGAAAAAAATGACTTTGAAGCTATTATTCTTCATGAACAGGCAAGTGGTAATAAAACGATTATTGAAAAAATTGAGCATTATGCAGATGTAGGGTTTGCAATTATATTACTGACTCCAGATGATATGGGTAAATCGAAAAATGCAGATAATTACCAACCTCGAGCACGTCAAAATGTGATTCTAGAGTTAGGTTATTTTATGGGGAAGCTCGGACGGCATAAAGTATGTGCATTCAAATCAGATGACTTAGACATTCCGACAGATTTTAGCGGTGTTATTTGGAACCAATTAGATAATGCTGGTGCTTGGAAACAGGTACTATCAAAAGAGCTCAGTGAAGCAGGCTATAATTTAGATAGTAATAAGCTTTTAAAATCTTTAGGATAGATATTTCATCTCAAAAAATAGGCTATCTAGATCCACGTTCTGGGACTGGTAGCTTATACAGTTTGCTATAGCTAAGTACCGAAGGCTATTAAAGTCTTTTCAGTTGTCATTGATATTAGGTTCATAGAGAACTACATAGCGTACAAAGCCTTTTTATCAGCTTTTAAAAGTATACGGAATTATACGGTAGAAATGAGTATAACTTTGCTATCGAGAGCACCCATCCTTACGGACTCACTTCAATTACTTTTCAAATACCTGATAGCTTGCTAAACACTGCACTTTCTAAATATTTACGCTTATAAAAGTGATGTTGAACTTAGTATGGCATACTTATTTTATCTCAAATTAATTTATAGATATTTTAGATAAAATCTCATGTTCACTAATATAAAGTTCATTAGACATGCACATCTCACTCCATCCCTTCCAGTAACTATTAGCTTTCTTTGAATACATTGACCTATCCCAAATATCTTCAATCCAAGGATTGTGACGATACTTATCAATTACTTTGATCGGATTTTGTTTGGCCCAAATTAATTCGTTAAAGTCTGGTTCTGAAACTATTGCTCCTCTAATCTTTGAGATATGGTACTTACAAAGATACTTTAATGTTAAAGATAGGAGCGCTCTGTCTTCAGAGCCACCTATACCTACCTTGTCACTGACATGCACACGAGAGTCTAGAATCGAACCATGCCAACTATCGTAATGCTTGATAATAACTAGTTCACCGTTTTCAGTATTGTTCCGAGCAAACCAGACCAACTTAACCTCATCTTCATTATTACCTTTTAATAAGCTTCTAGCATTCTCTTCAATGTCATAGCCAAACTCAAATGTTTCTTTTGCGAAAGGCCTTCCTTCATCATGAGCGAGCCAATTCTTTTGGCACCCAAAGTATGCGGCTAGTTTTTCTAATTCGTTAAACGATGGCTCTTTTCGCCCTTCAAACCAATCCTCAGTGACGCCCACACTATTGTATCCAAGCGCCTCAGCAACTCTAGAAATACTTGGGGTATGAAAACTATCAGCTGCCTTAGCTTCACTCAAGAGGAAATTTAGTTTGCCAGATAGTAGATTTAAGCGATCGCTACGTAAATGAGCATCAAAAAAACTCTTTAAATCGTCGATAGCTTCGATATAACTTCCTTCTTGACCTTCAAAAGATTTTTCTAGTCGATACTGTGCCTCGGCATTAATTGAACGTCCACTAACTTTTGAGGCGTCGGAGATCAGGGCTTTCAATTCAGTAGGAATTCTTAAATTAAACTGCACATTTTTTGACATTTCGAAGCCCAAATAGAATATTGAATTTTAAACAAATAATATTACCATAAGGAACTTGCGACGATGATAGCATAATGCTATCATCTTATGTAACAAAACCTGAAGGGGTGAATACATGTCAAATCAGAAGGTTCAGATGAACGTCTGGGTACCTAAAGAACTTAAGAGGTTTGCCATAAATGATGCAAAGAACCAGTTCCATTCGTTATCTCAATATATAGAAAAGCTTATGTTTAAAGCCAAAGAACGCAGCGAACTAGAAAAGAGATGAAACCTTCTCTTAAAGACCTTTTTGACTCTAATGCAAAAGTAATTTATCTAAAACGGTTTAGATTGCAGAATGCAAATTGGTCAAAGACTGCTCAGGCTAATGATTACGATTACATTTTTAGCTCTTTAGCTAACTCAGATTATCACTTCAGAATGCCTGTTATCATTCAATCAGATGGTTTACCTTGGAAAATAGGCAACCTATATCTCATGGGACAACTAGACACTCCAGCTCTTTCAAATATGAAGACCTTATCCGCAAGAGCTATCCACCTAAAATACTATCTACAGTACCTAGAGCATAGTAACCAACACTTTTTAGACTTACCTACCCAGTATCAGCAAAGGGTTCCTCGCAAATTCAAAGCTTTTTTACAGGTTGTAATAGAACAGCACGACTTTAGCTCTCAATACATTAATAACATTCTGTCCTCTATTGCTCATTTCTATAATTATATACAGCATCAATCACTCGTACCTCAGTCTGATATAGAGAATAAGCCCTTTAGAGAAAGGAAGGTTTCTATACCTATTCATAATAATGTAGGAATAATGAGAAATATTAGTGTTATTACAAATGATCTCAAGCTAAGAAGCAGCAGAAAACCTTTACCATCATTAGGTAAATTGAGAGATGGAGGCAGTCTGCGTCCTTTAAGCTCTGAAGAACAAGAAATTATTTTCAGGGCATTTGATAAAGACTATGCGTCAATAGAGTTAGAACTAATGATAAGAATAGCTCTCGGAACAGGAGCTAGACAACAAAGCGTATGCACTCTCTCTATTGCTTGTATTAAAACTGCTCTCAACTACTTAGAACAAAGTGCTGATTCAGATTATGCCGTGATAAATACTGGATATAAACACAGAACAGATTCAAAGAGTGGGAGACTAAACCGCTTAATATTTTCACGTAACCTAATTGATCATTTAGCAACATATATAGATTGCGAAAGAGCGGAACATAGAAGACAGAATATAAACAGCTTTTATGCAAATACTGACGACAACTATGTGTTTTTAACTCGAACTGGAAACCCCTATCTAACTGCTGAAAGAGAAATTATAGATCGTAATCGTAATAACCCTAAACCAGTTTGGAACACTGAAGCACCAGTCATGGTGCCTAAAAACGGCCAATCTTTAAGAAATGAATTAAAAAGGTTCATCAATAAAGTTCAAAAAGTTGAACCCAGTCTTCAAAATTTTTCATTCCATGATTTACGTGCTACCTATGGGATGAATATCGTAAGAAACCTTAGAGCTAAGGATTACCCTGACTCTAAAATATTCGATCATGTCAGACAGAGGTTAAATCATAGAAGTTTAACAACCACTGAAGCCTATCTAAAATTCGACTCTGAAATAAAAGAATTTAATGATATTCAAGAAACTTTTGGAATAGCGTTTGATTTAGGTGAAAAAAATGTATAACTCTTTCCGTGATAAGAAACTTATAGAGATAGGTACTAGGCAAATAGTAGATATTAAGTATCCTCAATACACAGTTATCGTAGGCTCAAAAGCTGATGGTAGGACTTTTAGAATGGATATCGGTAGAGTCTGTTATACCGATAGAGATAAATACTCTACTTATAACCGTCATAAAACTAAACGTTACACTACATGTCAGGTCAAAGAATCATCACTATCTATAGAACGTAGCAGATGGTTGAAAATATATCTCACAGATATACTTCAAAGAGGTTGGCGAGATGAGTCGTTAAAAAGCACTCTAGTTGTATTAAGAAGATTCTTCAATTTTTGTGATTTTAAAGGCTCTAAGCCAATTGATTTAGATAGTTTGGTATCAAATTATAAGTACTATCAAATTAATCTGTATCATAAAAGCCGTTTGACTGAGGGAGAATCTTTAAGTGCTTCAACACTCTACTCAAATCTAAGCGTCGCCAGAGACTTCATAAAAATAGTTTTTGAACTATCTGATATTGAGATGCTGAACATTATTCCTAAACCACGTTACAGAGGACATAACACTAAAGAAAGAAAGCATTCACAAGAAGATTTCAGAGTTTTTTTACAAACCTGTATTACATGTTTCAATGAATTCTCAAAAGCGATATTAGATAATATATATCCTGTACCTGTTACTCTACCGTCATCCCCCTCAAGTAAAGATTATTATTGGACTTCTCCTAGTAGTTTGGGTGTAAGAAAAATACCTAACTTGTTTGATAGTAAAAACGAGCTATTAACTTTTGATAAAATAAAACCTATCTTAGAACCAAGCTTTAAGAATGAATATTCTATAAGAAAATTTTATAAGAACACATTAATAGCTTCTAGAACTAATTGGAACAGTGACATATTAGAATATAAAAAAATCTATGCTTATAACTTATGTACGTATTGCTTTTACTATATATTTCTTTCTTTTACCGCCTCCAATATACAACCCACACTTGATTTGAAAATATCTGATCTAGACTTAGAAAAAATTGGTTCATCGAACTTCGCTACAAAGCACAAATACAGAGCAGGCAGACAAGTTGATTTCTCTGCGTCTCCGCAACTAAAACGTTATCTAATACAATACTTAAAGCTTAGAGAAAAAATTGATAGTTATGGATTTAGCGAGGGTTGTGAATACCTGTTTGTTCGGATTGGTGAGCAAGGTCAGTTGCTTCGTTTTGGTAGAAGTTCTACAAGTGCTACTAATAAAGAATCTCCTTTATTTAAAGGAGTGAAAAGAATTTCAGCTAGAGATATCAGAAACTTATGTTCGGAATATTTTATAAAACACTCTAAAGGAAATCTATCATTAGTAGCTAAAAAGCTGAATAATTCGCTGACTACGGTAGCTAAATCTTATGCTTCAATCGATATTGATTCCCAAGCTATAGAGATGAACGAATACCACAACAAGATGAGTGCTGCAATTCTTAAATTTGGTCGAACTAATCACCAACCTATACCTATCAATACTTCCGATAATTACGATACTTTGGAAATACCAACAGGATCTTGTTCCAACCTATCTGATTATGACCCTGTTAAGGCAATAGGATTTAGTGAGGAAGCTCTCAATCCTTCTTGTGCAACATTCGAGAGCTGCTTGTTCTGTGGATTCTTCGCCGTACACAGAAGCTTTGAAGATATACATAAGCTATTAAGCTTGAGGGAAGCTTTGTTGAAGTCTTCTGCTATGCGTAATGATCCTGAGCATTACCTTATTTCAATAAAGCCTTCATTGGACAGAATTAGTGAAATTATTGTTACTCTTCAGAAAGGGGACGATAGCGTTAAAGAACTAGTAAACGACGTCGAACGACACATTAACGCGCAAATTTATAACGAGTATTGGAGTAAGCATATTGACTTTCTTAAAACTGCCTCACAATATAAATAGAGATAAATCAAGTTATGAAACATATTATGATGCGAGAATCTTCCAGTAAGGAAGTTCAACCTATACCTAATGCCTTGCTTGACAGGCAATTGAACGACTTAGCTGTAACTTTTTCTAAAAATGGAGAAGCATTATCCATTTTTTCAGATGACATCTGGGATTATAGTGCTACTAGCAATATCTTGAAAACTATCAACTTTAGATCTAGAATTCAAAAATCAATAGAAACTAATAGTATTGATAATAAAAAAATTGACTTGGCAGTTAAATTTCTCAAGATATTTGCACTCCATTGGATTTGTGAAATAAATGGGTGTTCTATGACAAAGTTTAGTAGCGACTTAGTAGCTCTCTCTTTTCTAATTGGCTACTGTGTAAACAACGATATAGAACAGCATCACATATTTACGGAACCTAATGCAATCGAGTTTTTAATTACCAGTAATACATCAGAAAGACAAATAGGACTATGTTTAGCTAGAATAAATAGAATTATCAATACTGCATCTGTTTTAAATCAGAATAAATTTTGGATTAACTTACAACCCTCAGAAGAATTTTTGATTAAACTAAAAAAAGCTAGACTGTCTTTTCCTGAGACTACTGATGTCTTTCAAACCATGGTCATTCCTTCACGCATTTATCAAGCTCTTTTAAAAGACAGTATTGAAATTTTGAGAATTTTTAATGAGTTTCTAGATGAATTAGAATATATTTTCTCTACGCGTATTAAAATAAGAGATACAACGTTAAAAATAGAAAAAAATGCACCAATGGCAATACTAACTTCGTCACAAAAGTCTTTATTTAAGAGTTATTGGGATGCTAATTTGAGAAAAGACGATAGGTTGATATCCATTTTAAAAAACCTTCGGAAGGCAGGACTTATAAAAGAGCTGACTTGGGGAAGTTTGACAATTTGCTTGGCTCAAATTCAAACTAGGTGCGCTATAGTTATAGCTGCTTTTACAGGTATGCGAAAACAAGAATTATTAGCTGTACCTTTCAATGGTTTAAAATATATTAATTCTGAAAATGGTAACATACCTGTTATATGGTCAACTACAACGAAGCTAGAAAAAGGGGGAGTACCACGATTTACTAAGTGGGTTACAGGCTCGGTTGTTGAAGATGCCTTCAAAGCAGCTCAGTTTATCGCTGAGGGGGTATTAGCTTGGTCAGGAAACAAGAGTTGTATAGAAACTGATAAAAGTAAATTGCCGTTGTTCCTCTCAATTGAGAAAGGAAAATTTAGTAAGCCTCATCCTAATTTCAATTATACAACCTCTTCGCTTCGTCACACACAGCTCGAAAGAATTATGAGAAGTAAGCAATTTCTTATCTCAGAACAAGACATATCAGAGGTTAATTGGTTTCTATATGGTAATGAAATATCTGACAGCGTCCAATTAGGTCAGCCTTGGCCTTTGGGTTTCCATCAATTTAGACGCTCTCTAGCCGTATATGCTGCTTCTAGTGGTTATGTTTCATATCCTACCCTCAAGTCTCAACTAAAGCATATCAGTATGATAATGACAGTCTATTACACGGACTCGAACTCTAGAGCAATAAATATTTTAGGAAATGGTCCTGAAGTTATCGCTATGCAAAAGGAGTGGCAGGAAGCCCAAGCAAGAGTAGAGTCAGATAACTTACATAAATTATTAGATAGTGGAATGAAGTTAACTGGTGCGGCTGGCAAAAATTTACAAAAAAAGCGAGCAGAGAACAATTTTCCTAAGTTTTTAGACGATAGAAAGAGCACTAAGAAAGCGGTAAAAAACGGTAAAATTCGTTATAGATCTACTTTAGTAGGCGGATGTATGTCTATCAAACCTTGTGATAAGGGTGCTGGTGTTTTGGCAACTGCTTGTATTAGCTGTGAAAATGCAGTTTTTTCATCAGAATCTAGAAGTAGTTTAATACAAACCAAAGATTTTTATGAGTCTCAACTCACTCTAGACATTCCTAAACGTGTCCATCATGAGTACGAAACGAGCATTAAAAAAATCGATAGCCTTCTTTCAGTCTTAGTATTAAATTAAGGAAAAACAATATGAAAACCAGTCAAGCAGAACAGGTTTATTGGAATGCCTTGGAGCGCCTCATAACTAATACAGCTAAAATTGTCGATACGAATTCGTCTCGATTCAAGCTAACTAAGGACGCTGTAGGTAAAGAGGCAGGCAAAGGGAAAGGATATGTTCGCAATGAGAGGTATCCAAAACTATGCGAAGCTATAAAAAAAGCGGAAGAGGAACGCAAAAAACTTGCTAAAGCAGTGCCTAATCATACTGCTAAGCTCAAGCACGAAAAAGAGCTTAAATTAAAAGCAAAGTCGAAGTATGATATGCTTAAAAAAGAATATGATCTTCTAATGCAAAACTATCTTAATATTTTGCAGCAAAATTTTGAGCTTCAATCAGGACTAATGGATTCTTCTAATGTTAGATTGGTTAAAGAATTTGATAAATAGCTTAATCTTCTTATTGCTTACTTAACTTTCATCTATTTGCATAGCCTGTTTAAAGCATTACTTCCCGTACTACGTTTATTAAAATATTTTATAAGTATTCCTATGAATGACGATGATTTATGTATTAGCCTAATAAATTTGTTCGAACATGTATTTCCAAGTATAGTAATAATTGGTGGAGCAGATGAACCTTACTACGAAGCGCCAAAGGTGGAGACAAAGGCAAAGATATTTTTTAAAGAAAACTACCCAAGAAGTCTATTACATGAAATAGCTCATTATTGTTTAGCAGGGCAAAAACGACGCGAACTAGATGATTATGGTTACTGGTATACTGAATGTGGTAGAACAAGTGAAGAGCAAGAGCTATTTCAATTGGTTGAAGCAAGACCCCAAGGCTTAGAAAAGGCTATGTGTGAAGCTATAGGTATACATTTTTCACCTAGTTTTGATGATTTTTCAGGTCGACCAATATCAGAGATGTTTCTAAAAAACTTAGAAGTTAATTATCAAGAGATGATTACGAATCCTCCTCCCACGGCTAGAATAGCTTTAGAAACATTAATGCATACAGATTTTTCTATATTCACAGATAGTTAGTTTATTAACTACCTCTTGTAAGCTCATACTTATCTAATCTTAAAATTTAGAAGTATTTGTGTGAAAAGATATTCATTTCAATGAGTAATTACCTATCATACTCAAAAAATACTTGGAAAGTATCGATCTAAGCAAACACTCCCTTTTATTCAAAATGAACATTTAGATATTTTAAATTACTCTCTGTTTGAATTGTTCCAATAATGTCTTTTATAAGAAGAAGTATGGTCCCCTAGTGAGGACTCGAACGTTAAGCTGTGGGCTAATGGTATCAAGATTTTAACTCATTGAAAGAGTCACAGTGTACTTCATGGTGTACTTACCATACATACTCTGTTTGTGATTGATGCGATAGACATGCATCGAACTTGGGCTTATTTGAACATGAAAAAGCCTATACAATGATTATCTAAATAATATTAAAAGAGTGGATCAAATATGAGTATTCTTTCAAAATTACTAGAAATAGAAAGTAAGTATAAAATTAAGCTACACGAAGGTGAGAGCTTTAAACAAGCTGTGTACAACGGAAAGATGACAGATTCGGAAAATTGTATTATTGATAAAATTGAATTAATTTTAAAACATTATCCTGATAGCCAAGATATTTCCTTATCTACGTACCAGTCAGATGAGACCTCAGCTGATGCATTTTGTTACGCTGTAGTATTACCCTAATATTAGCTATGGAATGCCAAATGTTTTTTATACGGAAGGCAGACCAGAACGATGTCTCTAATATTGCTCATATACACTTTGAAAGTTGGAATGCTACGTATTCGAGTCTTTTACCCGAAACGTATAGAGACAAAGAAAATAACTTGTCTCAGAAAATGAACATGTGGGAGAAGGTATTACCTAGCTCTGGTGTAAATACATGGATAGCATATGATGCTGAGAATACTGCTGTAGGATTTATTTCTTACTTTAAGAAAGATCAAGAGTGGGAAATAACCACTTTGTATCTCTTACCGCAATACCAAAATTTAGGAATAGGTACTAAGTTGATGGACTCAGCCCTAATTGATGCTTCTCAATGCAATAGCTGCTCTATTCTATCTTTGTGGGTGTTAAAAACTAACCTATCCGCGATTAGTTTCTATGAAAAATTTGGTTTTAAGTCTGACGGTCAATGTGATGAAGAGCTATACGAGGACGCCAAAATAACAGATATTAGAATGGTAAAATCACTCTAACATCTGTTATTTTGAGTATACGTTCACTTGTTCGGTGCGCTATACAGGCATCGATCTGCTTACCGTATAACCAAAGATGAATGGATAAAAAACTAATGCCTACTATAGAAAAAAAGCTGAACCAAGCAGAGATTTTTTACCAAAACTATGAACCAGAGCTAGCTCTTGATATCTTAAATGAAGTAATTTCTGATAGTAATTCAACAGATAGTGAAATAGCGGAGGCTTTAAACCTAAAAGGAATAACTGTAGATCTTGCTCCATATCTTTCGGAAGATAAAGAAAACTACTCTGGACTAATTTTTTTCCAAAAAGCTTTGGAATACGCCCCTTATAATACTAGTATTCTATTCAACGTACTCAATTCATTTTCTTGTATAGACATGATGCAAGACTACACTCAAAAAAACAAAAGTGCTTTTATATGCGCTTATGCTGTCTTGAATAATGACCTGTATGATTCTTTAAACGAAGAATCCAAAAGTAATTTGCATAAATTTTCTTCTAAATATCATGAATTTCAAGGGGAAGGCTTTTAGGGTATACCCCAAGGGAACCAGTTATTTTAGCCCTTAAACCTACTAATAGACCACTTAAGACAGACTGGTATAATGGAACCACTTATAGCAGACTATTTTAAGTGTTTATGTTTACTAGTGCCTATGCCAAAGAACGATATAATTGGTACTTGCTAAGTATGATAAATAATGACTCATGTGAATGACGATTCATCAGGCTACTATTCAGCCGATGATAACTATAGTAAATAATCTAGCCTTCCCAATTTTATTGAAAAACAAAGAATGTCTATTAAGAGAAGAACCAACAAAAAATCTCGATCTATTCATCAAAAATAAAATATTGATATGTCTCGATTGTATATGCACGGCTAATATAAGCTTCTTAGTGCTTTGAAAAGTAGTAATTCCAATGACTCAATTAATGTACAATATCTCCTTTTATTAGAAATATTGTACATTTTTTTATCAAAAATCTGATTTTACGTCATTACAATTACTTCTTTATTAATCAATAACTTAGTAATGTACATCTATGCATAAGAGTTTACTAGAGCTGAGCCACTGGTGCGTGGCAGGAAAAGCTCGTAGACAGTTAAATGACTTTGGCTATTGGTATGCTCCAGATGGACGTAGCGCCTCTCAGCAGCAAGCATTTGAGCGTGTAGAAGTTAAACCACAAGCTATAGAGTGTTTGTTTACTCTCGCCTGTCAGCGTCCTTTTCAAGTCTCACAGGATAATTTATTTGCTGATTTCGATACAGGCAACAGCACTTTTGCTAATGATGTTTACCAGCAAGTTAAACATTATATTACAAGCCCTCAATCCTTACCTCGCGATGCACAAATTCTACTGTACGCTTTATTAAGATGCATCACTAATCAGCTTTAACACTAATCAGTTTTAAATAGGATTCTACTATAGGCTGGATCGCCAAAACCTTTAACTAAAACAATGTTAACAACCTCACACTATTTTTAACGACGTACTCCTATTACTTGACTAACAACTGACGTTATACTTAGCAAATAATCAAAAAAATATAGAGTTAAACAAGGAGCTGTTATGCAGACTTTTTATATTCATCCTGAGAACCCGCAGCCGCGTTTAATAGACCAAGCTGCAGATCTACTACGTAACGATCAATTACTCATTTATCCTACCGACACCAGTTACGCTTTTGGTTGTCGTCTCGGTGCCAAAGACGCACTAGAAAAACTAAAACTAATACGTGAGCTTGATGATAAACATCAATTCACCTTGCTATGCCGTGATTTGAGTGAAATTGCTACTTATGCAACTGTAGACAATAACCAGTTTAAACAACTAAAAGCGCATACCCCCGCTCCCATCACCTTTATATTAAATGCCACCAAAGATGTACCCAAAAAACTGGCTCATCCTAAGAAAAAAACCATTGGTATTCGGGTACCAAGTAACCCTATAGCGCAGGCGCTATTAGAAGCTATGGATGAACCTATATTAACTAGCTCTTTAATACTGCCTTCTCATGAAGACATTTTAGATAATCCTTTTGATATAGAAGAATTATTAGGCAATCAAATAGATGGACTCATCAATGCTGGTACTAAAACCACTAAGCTGACTACTATTGTTGATATGACCGGTAGTCAGCCTGAGATTGTGAGACAAGGAGCAGCTGATGTTAGCTCTTTATTATTATAATAAAATCACGTATTAGGATTTAGAATTAACCTTGTTAGAAAATTTTAGCATTAAAAAAGCTCCAATAAATTGGAGCTTTTTTAGTTAGAATTAAAACTATTATGCGTCACGATCTACCAATTCTACATAAGCCATTGGCGCGTTATCACCATCACGGTAACCACACTTTACGATACGTAAGTAACCACCTGGACGCGTTTGATAACGGGGACCTAACGTACCAAATAGTTTACCTACCATAGCTTTACTACGCATACGGCTAAAAGCTAGACGACGATTAGCAACGCTATCTTCTTTAGCCATAGTAATTAATGGTTCCGCAACACGGCGTAACTCTTTTGCTTTTGGCAATGTTGTTTTAATCAGTTCATGCTCAAATAGTGAGTTAGTCATGTTCTGGAACATTGCTTTACGATGACTGCCGGTACGACCCAGCTTGACTCCACTCTTACGATGGCGCATGGTCAAATATCCTTAAAGTTTAACGGCTACGATAAGAAAAACGATCATCGACACGCAAGTCAGCTGGTGGCCAGTTATCTAGGCGCATACCGAGCTCTAAATCTTTAGACGCTAATACGTCTTTGATTTCGGTCAATGATTTCTTACCAAGATTTGGGGTTTTGAGTAGTTCAGTCTCTGAACGTTGTACCAAATCACCGATATAGTAAATGTTTTCAGCTTTTAAGCAGTTGGCTGAGCGAACCGTTAGTTCAAGATCGTCTACAGGGCGTAGTAGCACTGGATCAACCTCTTCTTTTTCTTTCACAGGCTCAGGCGCTTCTTCAGCTTCTAGATCAACAAAGATAGAAATCTGTTGTTGTAAAATAGTGGCCGCTTTACGAATTGCTTCTTCTGGATCGATGGTGCCATTAGTTTCAAGCTCAATGATAAGACGATCAAGATCGGTACGCTGCTCGACGCGGGCGTTCTCAACTTGATAAGCAACACGCAGCACTGGACTAAAGCTTGCATCAAGCTTTAGGCGACCAATTGCTTTAGTATCACCATCTTCACGGCGCTGATTTGCTGGCTCATATCCACGACCCATAACCACACGTAGACGCATCTTAAGATGACCACGATCACTCAATGTACCCAATACCAACTCTGGATTGATAATATCAACATTGTGCGGTAACGCGATGTCTGCGGCAGTAATGGTGCCTGGACCTTGTTTGTCCAAGGTCAAAAATACTTCATTCTGTTCGTGAAGCGTAATGGCCAAACCTTTTAAATTCAAAAGTAAGTCAAGCACGTCTTCTTGCAACCCTTCGAGTGTTGAGTATTCATGGTCGACACCATCAATCTCAGCTTCAATGACTGCAGCGCCAGGTAATGAAGAAAGCAAGATGCGGCGTAGAGCATTCCCTAAGGTATGTCCAAAGCCGCGTTCTAACGGTTCGAGCGTGACTTTCGCAATCGTTTCATTAACCGTATCCACATTAATGGCATTCGGCGTTAGAAACTCAGTTGCATTTAGCATCATGATGTCACCTCGATTTAATTATAAATTTAATTAGCGCTTCAAATCAATACTACCTAGTATGATAAACATACCAAGACAGTATTAATTATAATGCTAGTTATTTAGAGTAAAGCTCTACGATCAAGCTTTCATTGATTTCAGCAGGTAGATCAATACGATCAGGTGCATGTTTAAATGTACCTTGCAGTTTGCTGTGATCAACATCTAACCATTCTGGAATGCCGCGCTGGGAAGCTAATTCAATAGCGTTCTTGATACGTAGCTGTTCGCGTGACTTCTCTTGAATAGCAATAACGTCGCCATCTTGAACTTGAATAGAGGGAATATTCACTCGAACAAATTCGTCGCGTCCTGCCTTTTTGAGCATAACTGTACGATGACTGACCAACTGACGCGCTTCAGCACGCGTTGAGCCAAAGCCCATACGATATACAACATTATCAAGGCGACTCTCTAGCATAGCCAGTAGGTTCTCACCAGTCGCACCGCGCTTACGAGCGGCTTCTTTATAGTAGTTAGCGAACTGACGCTCAAGTACACCGTAAATGCGCTTAACTTTTTGCTTTTCGCGTAGCTGTAAAGAGTACTCTGAGCTTTTGTTACGGCTAACGCCATGTTGACCAGGCGGACGCCCAGCTTTTTTAGTTTTTACTTCATAAGGTTTAACGCCTGATTTAAGGCCTAAGTCTGTACCTTCACGACGTGATAGTTTTAATTTTGGTCCAATATAGCGGGCCATCTTTATGTCTCCTTTAAGCTTTTGGGATAAAAAGCTTCGTCTTTAATATTAGACGCGGCGCTTTTTCGGCGCACGGCAACCATTATGTGGGATTGGGGTTACATCAGAGATGCTGTTCACTTTATAACCCAATGCACCTAGTGCTCTTACCGCAGACTCACGACCCGGTCCTGGTCCTTTGACCAAAACATCGATATTCTTAACACCATACTCTTGAGCTGCTTTACCAGCAACTTCAGCTGCAACCTGCGCTGCAAATGGTGTAGATTTACGTGAACCACGGAAGCCTTGTCCACCTGAAGTGGCCCAAGCCAATGCATTACCTTGACGGTCGGTAATCGTAACAATGGTGTTATTAAAAGACGCATGGATATGGGCAACGCCCTCCGATACTGAACGACGAGCCACCTTTTTGCGGCTGCGAGTGTCTTTTGCCATCTTTTAGCTTCCTAAGTTAATTATCTTTTAATTGCTCTACGTGGACCCTTACGAGTACGCGCATTCGTTTTCGTACGTTGACCATTTACAGGTAAGTTACGACGGTGGCGAATACCACGGTAACTGCCCAAATCAACCAAACGTTTAATGTTCATTGATACTTCACGACGAAGGTCACCCTCAGTCGAAAAATTTGCAACTTCTGCACGGATAGCATCCAACTGTGAATCATCTAACTGACTGATTTTGGTAGCAGGCTCAATACCAACTGCTTCTAGAATTTTCTGAGCAGTAGTACGACCTACACCAAAGATGTAAGTTAGTGAAATAACAGCATGTTTATTATCCGGAATGTTGACACCGGCAATACGAGCCATTGATTTCTCTCCATTAAAGAAAAATAACCATTATTTATGACAAATAACGTTCTACCTTTCTGATTTATTGCTGTTAATACCTTAAATATTATAATACTAGGATATACTATTAACTCATCAGTGATCAGTTAAACAAACTATCCTGATTGAAAATTTTCGGTATAAACTACGGCAAGTGGCGGATGATATCGCATCCGCCGTTATTTTTCAAGCATTAATTTGGAATATAAATAGGGTAAAACTATCCAATTCCTAAACATTAACCTTGACGCTGCTTATGACGTGGCTCTGCTGTACAAATAACATGGACACGACCTTTGCGGCGTACTATTTTACAGCTACCACAAATCTTTTTAACTGATGCTTGAACTTTCATAGCATGCTCCTTTAAGTGTCAACCTGTTCATCTTAAGGTTGCGTAGGCGACTGAATTAGCGTCTGATCATGATATTGATGAGTCATTAGATGGGCTTGAATTTGCGAGATGAAATCCATCACAACAACTACCATAATCAGTAAAGATGTACCACCAAGATTGAATGGCACCCCAAATCCTGACTGAATGACCATAGGCATTAAACAAATAACAGTCATGTACATAGCACCGATAAAAGTAAGTCGGTTTAATACATGATCAAGATAACGCTGGGTTTGTTGCCCAGGACGAATACCTGGGATATACGCACCACTACGTTTGAGATTTTCAGCAACTTCACGGGGACTAAAGACTAATGCTGTATAAAAATAACAAAAGAAAATAATCATCGCTCCGAACAGAACTAGATACAGCGGTTGTCCAGGAGACAACACTAAAGCCATATTTTGCAAAATCTTTTGAGTAAAAGTAGGATCAGTTGATTGACCCACCCATTGCCCTAAACTTGCTGGAAACAGCAATAAAGAGCTGGCAAAAATAGCAGGAATAACCCCGGCCATATTTATTTTCAGCGGCAAGTGTGATTGCTGCTGAGCATAAATTTTCCGGCCTTGCTGCTGTTTTTGCGCATAATTAACGGGTACGCGGCGCTGCGCACGTTCAATATAAACAATACCAGCGGTTACTGCGATACCTAAAATTATAAAGATAAATAAGACAATCAAGTTCATCTGGCCTTGATTGACCTGTTCTATGGACTGTGAAATCATACCTGGCGTACCAGCTACAATACTAGCAAAAATCAACATGGAAATGCCATTACCCACACCGCGCTCTGTAATCTGCTCACCAAGCCACATTAAGAACATAGCACCAGCCACCAGTGAGGTAACTGCAGGGATATAAAAGGTAAGACCGCTAGACAATGTTAAATTTTGACTGATAAGACCAGCACACATGCCCAGTGACTGTACTAAAGCCAGTGCAAGCGTTCCTTGACGGGTATACTTATTCAGCTTACGTCGACCTGCTTCACCTTCTTTTTTAAGCGCTTCAAGTGAAGGTACTACTGCTGACATCATCTGCACAATAATTGAAGCTGAGATGTAAGGCATAATACCTAATGCCATAATTGACATTCGCTCAAGTGCACCACCTGAGAACATGTTAAACATACTCAAAATGGTGTTTTCGTTGCGTGAAAACAAGTCCGCCAAATTTACTGGATTAATCCCTGGTACTGGAATGTGTGATCCCAAACGATAAACAATCAATGCGCCGATCAAAAATAAAAGGCGCGTCCACAACTCATCATATTTACGAATAAAGGCAAAAGGATTGAGCGGGATACCAGTCGATGACATTGATTGTTTTGACACGTTACTACTCCTCGATGCTACCACCAGCAGCTTCGATTGCCTGCTTGGCACCTTTTGTCACTTTTACCCCTTGAAAGGTATAAGCTTTAGTGACATCGCCTGATAATATAATTCGAGCACGCTTCATATCATGACGAATAATATTAGCGGCTTTCAAGGTTTCAACGCTAACCACATCACCTTCGACTTTGTTCAATTCAGAAAGACGAACTTCAGCCGTTGTCATTGCCATTTTACTAGTAAAACCAAATTTTGGTAGACGGCGATATAAAGGCATTTGGCCGCCTTCAAATCCAGCACCGATGCTAGAACCTGAACGTGACTTTTGTCCTTTCACACCGCGGCCACCAGTTTTGCCAAGGCCTGAACCAATACCACGTCCGCGGCGTTGGGCAGTTTTCTTCGCGCCAACACCTGGTGATAATTCATTTAATCTGAGTCCCATTACGCTTCCTCCACTTTTACCATGTAGTTGACGCGATTGACCATACCACGAGTCGAAGGGGTATCCTCAACCTCTACAGTATGATTAATACGGCGTAAACCCAATCCTTTCAAGCTCGCTTTGTGGCTTTTGAGGCGATGGGCACCTGATTTTATTTGAGTGACTTTCATTTTTTTCATCGTAACTCACCTATTCCTATCTATAAAAAGGTTAGCCCAAAATTTCGTCTACAGATTTACCACGTTTTGCTGCCATCTTTTCTGGAGTTGACATATCACGCAGACCATTAAACGTAGCGCGAACCACGTTGGCCGTATTGGTAGAACCATAACATTTAGTCAAGACATCTTTGACACCAGCAACTTCTAATACTGCACGCATAGCGCCACCGGCAATTACACCAGTACCTTCAGAAGCAGGCTGCATATAAACTTTGCTTGCACCGTGACGGGCTTTAATTGGATGGTATAAAGTAGCTTCATTCAATTCAACCGTAATCATATTACGCTTGGCAGCTTCTAGAGCTTTTTGAATAGCAGCGGGTACTTCACGTGCTTTACCACGGCCAAAACCAACACGACCATTTCCATCACCAACTACTGTCAGCGCGGTAAAAGAGAAAATACGACCACCTTTAACTACTTTTGCAACACGATCAACGGTCACTAAGCGTTCTACTAGACCATCACTCTGTTCATTTTTATCATTTCTATCGTTTCTAGCCATGATTAAAACTCCAATCCGTTTTCGCGAGCGGCTTCAGCTAAAGCTTTTACTCGACCATGATATTTAAAACCACTACGGTCAAAAGCAACTTTAGTGATGCCAGCTGCTTTTGCACGTTCTGCGATCATTTGGCCTACAGACGTCGCTGCATCAACGTTACCAGTCGCGCCTGAACGCAAACTGCCGTCTAAGGTAGATGCCTGAGCAATCACTTCACCACCGTTCGGAGAGATAATCTGGGCATAGATGTGCTTTGGCGTGCGGTTAACCGTAAGACGATGAACGCCTAAATGACGGATATGTGCGCGGGTTTTCTTAGCTCGACGCAGACGAGCTGCTTTTTTATCAAACATCTCAACTCACCTTATTTTTTCTTAGCTTCTTTGCGAATCACACGTTCGTCACTATAGCGAATACCCTTACCCTTATAAGGCTCAGGCGGACGAAAATCGCGAATATTAGCGGCGGCCTGACCAAGCTGCTGTTTATCGTTCGACTTTAGAACGATCTCAGTTTGCGTTGGGGTTTCAGCAGTAACACCTTCAGGGAGCGTATACTCTACTGGGTGTGAGTAACCAACGTTTAAAGTTACCTTATTGCCGCTAACTTGCGCACGATAACCAACACCAATAAGCTGAAGACGTTTTTCAAAGCCTTCGCTGACGCCTGTAACGTAATTGTTAATCAGAGCGCGCATAGTGCCAGTGTGCATCATTGCTTCTTTTGAATCGGCTGTAGGTGAGAGAATGATAGCATCATCTTCCTGTTTCAGCTCGACCAATTCGTGCAGGTGTAAAGACATATTTCCGTTCTTGCCTTTCACTTCAACCTGCCGATCGTTCAAAGTAACGCTTACGCCATTTGGCAGCGTTACTGGGGCTTTAGCCACACGAGACATAGGAATATTCCTTAAAAAATTAATACTTCTATTAAAAATAAATAATAGCGAAAAAACTAACAGGCTAAAAAGCGTGTTAGTTTAACATAATTGACTCTATTTAACACCTATCGATCGATTTTATAAGGTCATTGCAATAAATATTCATTACAAAGTTACTAAACAGACCTTAGGGATAAGCTTATAAAATATTTATGATAATTTTATAAGCTTTATAGAGAACAATTAGATATATCGTTTTTATTATTTAAATACTAATAATATTAGTACCTAAATAAAAATATGTCAGTTTTACGCTACAAATGCAACGATCTCACCACCAATACCAGCAGCACGTGCAGCACGATCACTCATGATGCCTTGACTGGTTGATACAATAGCAACACCCATACCTTGCTTAACAGTAGGAATGTTATCTTTGCCGCGATGCTGACGTAGGCCAGGACGGCTAAAGCGTTGAATAGTCTCAATGACAGGTTTGCCTTCAAAATACTTCAACTCGATATTTAGGGTAGCTTTATTGTTGTCTTCTTCATTAACAACAGCACTCGCCACATAGCCTTCATTTACTAATAAATCAGCAATAGATTTACGTAGTTTTGAACTTGGCATAGCGACAGATACTTTGTTCGCCATTTGTGCATTACGAATACGGGTCAACATATCCCCAACGGTATCTTGCATACTCATGTAGTTACTCCTTACCAGCTTGCTTTACGAACACCAGGTACATCACCTTGCATGACACGCTCACGCAGCATATTGCGTGATAAGCCAAACTTACGGAAGTAACCATGAGGACGACCAGTGAGACCACAGCGATTGCGTAGACGTACAGGTGATGAATTACGAGGTAGAGCTTGCAGCTCTAACATCGCATCCATACGCTCTTCGTCACTTGCATTCATATCACTGATGGTTTCTTTTAGCTTCATACGCTTTTCAGCATACTTAGCTACCATTTTTTCGCGTTTCAATTCGCGGTTAATCATGCTCTTCTTTGCCATAACGTCTTTACCTTATTTAAATGGGAAGCCGAATGCTTTAAGCAGCGCACGACCTTCTTCATCAGTACCAGCTGACGTAGTGATCGTCACATCCATACCACGGATACGATCAATCTTATCAAAGTCTACTTCTGGGAATACGATCTGCTCTTTGATACCCAGCGAGTAGTTACCACGTCCGTCAAATGCCTTAGGTGAAAAACCACGGAAATCACGAATACGAGGAATAGCAATGGCAATGAGACGATCTAAAAATTCGTACATTTGCTCACCACGTAGCGTTACTTTACAACCAATTGGCCACTCTTCACGAATTTTGAAGCCGGCAACTGATTTACGCGCTTTGGTGACTACAGGCTTTTGACCCGCAATTGCGGTCATATCAGCTACAGCACCTTCAAGTAATTTCTTATCTTGAGACGCGCCGCCTACACCCATGTTAAGTGTGACTTTAGTGATCTTAGGGACTTGCATCACATTGTCTAAACCAAGCTCTTCTTTGATTTGCTGCTTGAGTTTATCATTATATAAAGATTTTAATCTTGCCATTACCGTTACACCCTTAGTGTCTTACGCAGTCGCCACTACTTCACCATTTGAACGATAAACGCGCTGTTTTTTGCCGTTTTCATCCATTTGATAAGTAATACGATCTGCTTTTTGGGTTTGCGCATTTAAAATTGCGACGTTTGAGATATGTAAAAAAGCTTCTTGCTTAACAATGCCGCCTTCAGTACCAGTAGCCTGATTTGGCTTTTGGTGTTTAGTTACGATATTGATGCCTTCCACTTTGATACGATCGTTTTTTACCGCTTGTACAGTGCCTTGCTTGCCTTTATCTTTACCAGCAATCACAATAACTGTATCGCCTTTGCGTAATTTAGCCATGGGTTACCTCACAATACTTCTGGTGCTAGAGATACAATTTTCATAAACTGATCACCACGTAGTTCACGAGTTACCGGTCCAAAAATACGAGTTGCAATAGGTGCTTTATTTTGGTTGAGCAACACCGCAGCGTTGTCATCAAAACGTATCACCGAACCATCGGGACGACGAACGCCCTTTTTGGTACGTACAACTACGGCATTCATCACATCGCCTTTTTTGACACGACCACGAGGAATGGCTTCTTTAACCGTTACTTTAATAATGTCGCCGACAGATGCGTAACGGCGATGAGAACCACCCAGTACTTTAATGCACTGAACTCGTCTTGCACCGCTATTGTCTGCAACTTCCAGCATAGATTCGACCTGAATCATAGCGTTACTCCACACGTATGGGCAGTAAAAACCAGTTGCTGCCGCAAGCTCCGTATGAGTAGGCGGCATTTAAATAAAAATAGCATTATCTTACTCATCATGCTTATGATGTGCGCTAGGCACGATCAGCATCTTGAAAAAGGCGGCTATTTTAACAGCTTCTAGCTTCTAATGCAATTTACTTAGATTTTTTCTACTTTTTCAATCACATCAACTAAAGTCCATGCTTTAGTTTTTGAGATTGGACGCGTCTCTTTAATGCGTACAAGATCGCCTTGTTGGCAAACATTATTTTCGTCATGGGCTTTGATTTTAGTTGAACGACGAAGCTGCTTACCATATAAAGGATGGCGAACCAGACGCTCAATCAAAACCGTAATGGACTTATCCATCTTGTCGCTGACAACACGTCCTGTTAAGACACTAGCATTTGCAGTTGCTTGATTGTTATCGCTCATGAGTTGCCTCGTTGTTTCTCGTTAATCAAAGTCTGAATCTGAGCAATCGTACGACGATTGCCTTTGACTTCATGGGTATTTCCCAACTGACCAGTTGCTTTAGCCATACGAATACGGAAAGCATCAAGTTGCTTTTCATCAAGTAACTGGGTCAGCTCTTCTAATGATTTATCACGTAATTCACTGATCTTCATTACATTATCGTCCGCTTAACAATGGTGGTTTTAAAGGGCAGTTTAGCTGCTGCAAGCGTTAAAGCATCGCGAGCTAGATCTTCTGAAACCCCTTCAATCTCATACAGTACTTTACCAGGTTTTATTTCGCATACCCAATATTCGACTGGACCTTTACCTTTACCCATACGTACTTCGAGTGGCTTATTGGTAATCGGTTTGTCTGGGAAGACACGAATCCAGATTTTACCACCACGCTTAATTTTACGAGTAATAGTACGACGTGCTGCTTCGATTTGACGGGCGGTCATACGACCACGAGTCAAAGATTTTAGACCAATTTGTCCGAATGCAACGGTGCTTCCACGATGAGCGAGCCCTGTGTTACGACCTTTATGCATTTTACGAAACTTGGTACGTTTTGGCTGTAACATAGTTTAACCTCTGTCTGAGTTTCGACGATTTCCACGACCACGGCGTTTTGGCGCACGAGGCTTCTCTTCGTTGACGGGATTATAAACACTGTTCATACCGTCAAGGATCTCACCACGGAAAATCCAAACTTTTACACCGATAGTGCCGTAAGTCGTTTCTGCACGAACTGATGCATAGTCAATGTCAGCGCGGAAAGTATGTAATGGCACGCGGCCTTCACGGTACCATTCAGTACGAGCAATCTCAGCACCGCCAAGACGACCTGATAACTCAACTTTGATACCTTGTGCACCAGAACGCATGCTGTTTTGTACAGCGCGCTTCATGGCGCGGCGGAACATAACACGGCGTTCAAGTTGGCTGGCGATGCCATCTGCTACTAAGCGAGCATCAAGGTCAGGAGATGTGATTTCTTCAATATTAACCTGAGCAGGTACGCCCATCATTTTGGTCAACTCTTTTTGAAGTCTTTCAATGTCCTCACCTTTTTTACCGATAACAATACCAGGGCGCGCAGTGGCGATGGTAATCTTGGCTGCACCAGTAGGACGCTCAATCATGATATTACTGATCATGGCATTATCTAGCTTTTTGCGTAGATACTCACGAACTTGGATATCATTAATTAGGTATTCTGAGTATTGTTTAGGGTTTGCATACCAGTTTGCGTTATGCTTTTTGACAATACCAAGACGGATTCCGATTGGATGTACTTTTTGACCCATAACTTATTCTCCTACCTTTATAGTGATGTGACAGGTACGCTTACTGATACGATCAGCGCGACCCTTTGCACGTGGTAGGATACGTTTTAGCGTAATGCCTTCATCAACGTAGATAGTTGATACTTTTAGAGTATCGATATCTAAACCGTTGTTATGCTCGGCATTGGCGATGGCTGAGTTAAGACATTTCTTAACGAAAACCGCGCCTTTTTTATTGCTATACGTTAGAATATCCAAAGCACGCTCAACAGATTTGCCACGAACTTCATCAGCAACGAGTCTAACTTTTTGTGCCGAGATGGCGGCACCGCGTAATTTTGCAGTTACTTCCATGGTAAGCACCTTATCTCTTAGCTTTTCTGTCAATGCCATGACCACGATAGGTACGAGTCGGGGCAAATTCACCTAGTTTATGACCAACCATCTGCTCACTCACGATGACCGGTACATGAGTACGGCCATTATGAACAGATAAAGTTAAGCCAACCATTTGGGGGAGAATCATCGAGCGGCGCGACCATGTTTTAATGGGTTTGCGTGAGTTGGTGTCTATTGCATTCTCAACTTTAGCAAACAAATGCGCATCAATGAATGGACCTTTTTTCAATGAACGAGGCATGAAATTCTTCCTTTATTTCTTCTTGGCGCGGCGGCGACGGATGATCATACTGTCAGTACGCTTATTATGACGCGTTTTAAGTCCTTTGGACTTCTGACCCCAAGGGCTAGTTGGATGGCGACCTTTGTTACGACCTTCACCACCACCATGTGGGTGATCAACTGGGTTCATCGCGACACCGCGAACAGAAGGACGGATACCACGCCAACGTGAAGCACCGGCTTTACCAAGTGATTTCAAGTTGTTTTCAGTATTGGATACTTCGCCAATAACGGCACGGCAATCAACATGGACGCGGCGAGTTTCGCCTGAACGTAGACGTAGGATAGCGTAAATACCTTCACGTCCTAATAACTGTACGCCTGCACCTGCTGAACGAGCCATCTGCGCACCTTTACCGATTTTAAGCTCGATATTGTGGATTACAGTACCCAATGGAATATTTTTAAGCGGTAAACAATTACCAGGACGAATCGGAGAACCTTCACCTGAATACACCGTATCACCAGTAGCTAGTTTTTTAGGAGCGATGATATAACGACGCTCACCATCAGCATATTTAAGTAGCGCAATATGTGCAGTACGGTTAGGATCGTATTCGATACGTTCTACGATCGCTGGAATGTTGTCTTTGGTGCGTTTAAAATCAATAACACGGTAATGATGCTTGTGACCACCGCCAATATGACGCGTGGTAATGCGACCGTTATTGTTACGCCCACCTGACTTGCCTTTTGATTCGACAAGTGGAGCATACGGACGACCTTTATAAAGGTGTGGATGCACCACTTTTTCGACAAAACGGCGGCCTGGTGATGTTGGCTTTGCTTTTACGATAGGCATGAGTGTAATCCTTATTCGTTGTTCGCTGTTTCACTAGTAGAGGTAGTATTTGCTACATCCTCACCAGCATCAGCCATTTGTACATCTTGACCAGCTTTTAAGGTAACGTAGGCTTTTTTATAGTCATTACGACGGCCGATACTTTTACCAAAACGCTTTGTCTTACCTTTAACATTCAAAGTGTTTACTTTAGTGACTTCAACACCTTCAAACATCAACTCAACTGCTTTTTTGACTTCAAGCTTAGTAGCATTAGAATCAACTTTAAATACTTGCACACCAAATGAATCGCCAAGCATTTGAGATTTTTCTGAGAACACAGGCCCTCTTAAGACCTGATAGAGTCTTGCGTTATTCATGCTAGTGCTTCCTCAAATTGTTTCGCAGCTTCAACTGACATGATGACTTTATCAAAGGCAATCAAACTCACAGGATCCACTTCATTAGTACCAAGTACATTGACGTGTGGAATGTTGCGAGCTGCTAAATATAAATTCTCGTCAACTTCTTTGGTGACGATAAGTGCACGAGGTGCATTCAAATCATTTAGCTTAGCGATCAGCTCTTTGGTCTTAGGTGCAGAGATAACCAACTCATCAACTAAAATCAGACGCTCTTGACGTACTAATTCAGCTAGGATGCACTGCATCGCACCACGATACATTTTACGGTTAACTTTTTGTGACCAATCTTGTGGTTTGGCGGCAAATGCACGACCACCGCTACGCCAGATTGGGCTACGAATAGAACCGGCACGAGCGCGACCCGTACCTTTTTGACGCCATGGCTTTATGCCACCGCCAGAAACTTCGGCACGGGTTTTTTGTGCACGTGTACCTTGACGAGCACCGGCTAAATACGCCGTGACGACTTGATGCACTAATGCTTCGTTGAATTCACGACCGAAAGCCGTATCAGAAAGCTCAACCGCCGCACCTGTAACTGTTTTTAAATCCACGTTAATCCCCTTGCTTAGGCTTTGACTGACGGACGTATGATAACATCGCCACCGGTGGCGCCTGGGATAGCACCCTTGATGACAAGTAACCCTTTTTCAGCGTCAACCGAAACCACTTCTAGGCCTTGAACGGTGACACGCTTGTTACCCATCTGACCTGGCATTTTTTTGCCTTTAAATACTTTACCTGGTGACTGGTTTTGACCAGTTGAACCAAGAACACGGTGAGATACTGAGTTACCATGAGTGGCATCTTGCATGCTAAAGTTGTGACGCTTTACACCGCCCTGAAAGCCTTTACCCTTACTCTGTCCTGTGACATCAACCATCTGACCTTGTTCGAACAAGTCAGCTAGGATCTCACCACCAATCTCATAACTTTCTAAATCGCTATCATTGGCACGAAACTCCCAAACACCGCGGCCCGCTTTAACGCCAGCTTTTGCAAAGTGGCCTTTTTGAGCAGCTGTGACACGGCTGTCACGGCGAGTGCCTGTAGTAACCTGAATAGCCTGATAGCCATCTACTTCGTTGTTTTTTACTTGAGTAATGCGGTTTGCATTGACCTCAATCACAGTTACAGGGATAGATGCACCTGCTTCAGTGAAGACCCGGGTCATGCCGCATTTTTTACCGACTAAACCGATCGCCATTTTGAACCTCTTTATATCTTATTAATGGGTGGGGTGTTCTACGCGTTAGCCCAAAGCAATTTGAACGTCAACACCCGCCGCTAAATCTAACTTCATCAGCGCATCCACAGTTTTGTCAGTAGGCTGAACAATATCAACCATACGCTTGTGAGTACGGATTTCGTACTGATCACGCGCATCTTTGTTGACATGTGGCGAGGTTAGGACATCGAAGCGCTCAATACGAGTCGGCAACGGTACAGGACCACAAACTTGCGCACCAGTGCGCTTTGCAGTATCGACAATCTCTTGTGCCGACTGGTCAATCAATCTATGATCAAAAGATTTAAGTCGGATACGGATTCTCTGGTTAGCCATGCCAGCAAGCTCCTAATATGTGCTTCGATCATTCTTGCTGTGCAAGTGGATGACCAAAAGCCGTTTGGTTAAAGATTCACTTCAAGCGGCTTAATATTCTTTTAATAGAACGAGCAGCGTGCTAAAAGCAAAATAATTTAAAGCCCCGCCGACCCTCCTAGTTATATGGATGTCAGCAAAGGCATAATGAAATAGTGCTAGAAACGATGCTCTAGCTGTCATAGCAGCAGCAATATTCTTCGCTGCGCTCTTATAATTCAGTAGTGCGTATTATACAGAACATTTGAGTCATTGCAAGGGTAAATGGCGTATAAACTATGATTTTACCCACTAAGTACTCTAATAAATCGTCACACAAGTGACAAGTCAAAACATGAAAACAGCATTTTAGTCGAGAACAATATCATACTGTTCTTGGTTGTATAAGTTTTCAACCTCAAACGTAATGACGCGTCCGAGTAAATATTCAAGCTCTGCTACGGTATCTGCTTCTGAAGTCAAGAGTAAGTCTATAACGGCAGCATGGGCGACGACCGTAAATTTCTTTGGAGCGTTATAAGTACGGGCACAGCGCATGATCTCGCGAAATATCTCAAAGCAAACCGTTTCTGCTGTTTTGACAAAACCGCGGCCCTCGCAAGTAGCACAGGGTTCACACAACTGCTGACCTAAGGATTCACGGGTACGCTTACGCGTCATCTCAACCAGACCTAGCTCACTAACTTGCGTGATATTGGTTTTGGCATAATCTTGCATAAGCTGTTGCTGCAAACTCTCTAATATGTCGTCCTTGTGCTCTTGCTCTTGCATATCTATAAAATCAAGAATAATAATGCCGCCTAAATTACGCAAACGCAGCTGACGCGCTATAGCGTGGGTGGCCTCTAAATTGGTTTTATAAACAGTATCTTCTAAGGATCTGCCACCGACAAAGGAGCCGGTATTAACATCGATAGTGGTCATAGCTTCAGTTTGATCGATAATCAGATAACCGCCAGACTTTAGATCGACGCGGCGTTTTAGGGCATCACGTAAGTCTTCTTCAACACGGTGCACATCAAATAATGCTGGCTCAGCACTATAATGTACAATACGGTCATAAACAAAGGGAACAAACTCTTCAGCAAAAAGGCGTACTTGCTCATAAATCTGCGAATTGTCTATTATGACTTTTTCGGTACCAGCATGTACTAAATCACGGATGGAGCGTAGGGGCAAAGACAGTTCTTGGTAGATCAGCTCTGAGCTTTGATGATGCTTTACTTCCTGTCTGCGTGCACAGATGGTACGCCATAGCTGCACAAGATAGTAGATATCCTCCTCTAGCTTCTCAACAGGAACGCGTTCTGCTGCTGTACGTGCGATCAAACCACCTTGTAGATTGACCGTTTGCATAAGACTTGTCAGCTCAGTCTTTAGGCGCGTACGCTCCTCCTCGCCGTCTATTCGCTGCGAGATACCAACATGATCGCTGGATGGCAGGTAGACTAAATAGCGGGACGGTAGTGATATGTTGGTGGTTAATCGTGCGCCCTTGCTGCCTAGCTGGTCTTTGGTAACTTGTACTAAGATACGCTGGCCTTCGTGCAAGCGGTGTTGAATAAGCTTACTAACCACAGTAGCCACATCTGTCGTTTGAGCACTGACAACAGGTGGCGTCATAGCTAAACTATCGGCAGGTGTCACTGACTTATCAGTACTGACTTGGTCTATAGAAGTTTGGTTTGTATTTTTTACTGTAGTCCGTGGTTCACGCTGCATATCATTAACATGTAAAAACGCGGTTCGCGACTGCCCTATATCAACAAAAGCAGCTTGCATTCCCGGTAGTACGCGTACTACTGTACCCAAATAAATATTACCAACTAAACCTAGCTTATGGTGACGTTCAATATAAATCTCACCGAGCACGCCATTATCCAAAACGGCCACACGGCATTCCATCGGACTGACATTAATCAGCAGCTCTTCAGACATAATGTTTTCTCTTATTGCTTATAATGCGTATTGATAATAGATAGCTTTTTATAGTTATAGGTTTGTTAAGATCATATAGGCTTGTAAGCTTATTAAGTTGATCAAGCTTACAGTGTAACAAACGCTTGCTAGCACTGCCCACTCTCCTGCCGTGTCATTATGTGTCCTAGCCTATTAATCAACGCCTGCTTGTAGGTGTCTGATGTTATAATTATTATGCACAATGGCTTTCGTAACTATTGCTCGCAGATTTGATTAAAGCCAATGTTTGCGCTAAAGGTAGGCCGACGACATTAGTATAACTGCCGTTGATACGGGTGACCCATGCTGCTGCTTGTCCTTGGATAGCGTAGCCGCCCGCTTTATCAGCAGGCTCATCACTATCCCAGTAGCTTGCCATCATAGCAGGCGTTAAAGGGACAAAAGTAACCTCAGTACGTTCTATGATTTGCTGTTGCCATAATACTTGCAAAGCCGGATCGACGAGTGTGGCTTGCACGGCCGTCCACACTTGATGGGTGTCATCAGACATCTGTTGCCACATATTATAGGCGTGATCGCGATCTATTGGCTTAACCAAAATGGATTGTCCGTCTGGCAGTACCCCAATAGTGTCAGCGGTTAGAACGACAAAAGGCACAGAAGACTGATCTATAGTAGCAGTATGGTTTTGATCATCTGTTTGAAGCTGCGTAATGGCAGCCTCAGCTTTGGTAGCGACCATACGTTGGATATAGTCTTTTGGCGTCTCTTGGTCATAATATGTCTCATCAATATCAACGCTTATGACCTTAAAATCAAGCTGGGCACTCATTAGTAATTCACGACGACGCGGCGAACCAGAAGCCAATAAAATATTCATTGCTAGTCCCTTGGAGTTAATTTTTTATGATTATACAGATAAGGTTTTCTAGACAAACTTTAGCGCGTAAAGCCGCGTAATATCAACAAGATTAGCGGCCAGCTAAGAATACTTATTAGTAGAGATAATCCTGATTGAACCACAAATATGCTTTGGGTCATTAGCTGCAATAGCCACAAGCTTAATTGAAAAACAATCAATCCTATGGTCGCTAATAGCCACGCGCTAAATGTGTTTAATTGTTTAACCTGTAAGCTACAAAGCCTCAGAGCCAGCACCATTATTACAGCGGCAAAGGCTTGCTGACCAAGATGAGTGTCCATCAGCAAATCAGCAATAAGCCCAATAATAAAAGCGGTAAAGACACCAACATAGCGCGGCTGAAACAGTAGCCAAAATATCAGCACCATAATCATAATCATCGGGCGCAAGGTTGCCATACTTGGACTTAGAGGGTATACGCTAGGCGATGAGGCCACCACAAAGCTTAATGCTATAGCAATTAGTACTGTACCAGAGGATTGCTCAGAGTTTGAAAGCGCCATAAATGCTTGCCTTAGCGATTGGTTAGCAACTGGCAGCGTTGAGTAACTTGACTGCAGCGGACATCTGTATTGCCTACCTTAATTATCAAGTGCTGTTTTATCCTGTAGAATTAATACGTAAGCATTATCAACAAAATTGGCGGCTGGTGTTACCTCAATACTTCTAAAATTATCAGCTTGGGTATCTTGAATACGCGCAATACGGCCTACTTGGTACCCTGCCGGAATGCGTCCACCAAGACCCGATGACACCAGCTCATCACCAACGCGTACGTCCGAGGTTTTAAAAACATAGTTTAAATGCAGTGAGGTTGGAGTACCTGCCCCCGTCACAATAGCGCGTTGCCCCGTACGCTTGATCGTCACTGCCACCGATTGCTGCTCGTCGGTAATCAATAGTAGTCTGCTAGTATTTGGATAAACATTAATAATTTGGCCTAAAATACCGTTCTCATCTATAACGGTTTGTCCTACTTGCACGCCATCTTTTGCGCCTTTGTTGAGCACTACAATTTGCTTGAGTAAATTGGTATCAGTACCAATAACTTGTGCCAAGTTTAAGTCAAACAAATCGGGCTTAGTCGTTGACAAAATACCTTGCAGACGTGCATTTTGTGCCAAGATATAATCTTGCTGTTGTAGCTTAGCTTGCGCATGGATCAGCTGCGACTCTAGTCTTATGTTCTCACGGCGCAAAGCTTCTTTTGATTGTATGCTGCCGCGCGTCCAATGCTCAGCGTAGCTTGGCAATAAAGAGAACTCGTAGATGGGCTGCATCGCAGCGTGGCTAATATTACGTAGTGGTTGAAACCACTCAGGATTTTTGCTATCAAACCATATCAATATTAGTGCCACTATCAATACAATAGCAGTCCTACGTAGTGCCAGGGATTGACGGGCAAAAATACTTGGAATCATAGGATATCTAATTAGAGTAATACTCGCTAAGCGTAGCATATAATACGGTTATTTATCAGAGTGAAGGCTTCTATCAATCATTAATGCAATAAAGGCAGTCGCATTGACCGCCCTCATTTATGTAGAAATGTAGTAAGAAAAACCTTTATACAAAAATCATATTTAAGCTTTTATTATTAATAAAATCAAGCGCTATACCGCCGCCTCGGCTCACACAGGTCAGCGGATCTTCTGCTACCGTAACTGGCAAGCCGGTCTCTTTTGAGATGAGTTTGTCCAAATCACGCAATAGAGCGCCGCCGCCAGTCAGTACAATACCGCGCTCAGCTATATCTGATGACAGCTCAGGCGGCGTCTGCTCAAGCGCGGCTTTCACTGCGCTGACAATGCCACTCAATGGATCACTTAGTGCTTTTTGCACCTCTTCTGAATTAACGGTAAAGGTTTTGGGCACTCCTTCTGCCATACTACGACCGCGCACCTCAACCTCAAGCTGACTGTCCTCGTTCAGGGCTGAGCCTACTTCTTGCTTAATGCGCTCAGCAGTCGTCTCGCCAATCACACAGCCATGGGTACGGCGGACATGAGTGATAATTGCCTCATCGAATATATCTCCACCAATACGAATCGATTCGGCATACACGCAGCCTGACAGTGCAATAACAGCAATCTCTGTGGTACCGCCGCCGATATCGACAACCATCGAACCACTCGCTTCATGGACTGGCATGCCAGCCCCGATAGCGGCCGCCATAGGCTCCTCAAGCAGTAATACTTTATTAGCACCTGCTGATGATACCGCTTCACGAATGGCTTTGCGCTCAACTAAGGTAGATTTGCAGGGCACACAAACCACCACATTAGGCTGCGCCATAAAGCGCTTGGCTTTTACTTTAGCGATAAAATGCTTGAGCATCTTTTGGGTCACTTCAAAGTCAGCAATAACGCCATCTTTTAATGGTCTGATAGCAGTAATATTAGCAGGCGTACGTCCAAGCATTTGCTTGGCATCAAGACCAACAGCTGCCACTGTTGGGTTTTGCGTACGGTTACTACGCAAAGCGACCACTGTAGGCTCGTCAAGCACCACACCTTTATTAGGAATAAAAATTAAGGTGTTCGCAGTACCAAGGTCGATTGCGATATTATTCGATAAAAATCCAAACGGGTTCATTAATATATCCAGCGCTTTAAAAGAATGAAGCAAATGAGGCGAATAAAATGACTGAGACAGTGCTCGTCAGGTCGAGTAGATCATAGTTTTGGATAGATGATAGTCAGGCGCTCACATTAGCAAAAGCTTATCTAGGCGACAAGGGAAATCTGAACAATAATGACTAAAAGCTAAAATTGGACTAAATTATACCGTTTCAATACAAAAAAAACAGGGTTATTTACAGGGTAAAACAAGGATTTTTTATTATGTACAAGTTTTTATTATCCAGTCTAATAAAACATGTCCAGTAATTTAGCTGGCGCGGCTGTGATTATTCATGTTTGTACAGCAATTTATCATCGTCCTCTGTAAACCTAGGCTAGATGCTTTATAATACGTCACTAACAACTGCTTGATAGCGGATCGTTAATCTATGGTCCTAAAACCCTAGCATAGATAATATTATTCAAAAGTACCATAGATGTATTTACTATCCCATGTAAAGCCAAACTATGAGTGATACAGCAAATAACTCTTAGCTATTCAATAACTGATCAACAACAGTGCCTTGACTAGCAGGCACTCGTACGAACAAATCCTGACTTCAATTGGAGAAATTATGTCACAGCAAACGCCCGAGACCATACTCGATAATAGGTCTATTACTGAGCCTAACGCTGATAGCAACGTGAGTCGTCAAGAAATTATAGAAGTAGCAAATCTTGCCCGTTTAGGTATTGATGAGAATACGGCTGGCAGCTATGCTGACGATATTAGCAAAGTACTCAAGCTCATGCAGACACTTGGCAGCGTTGATACTACAGAGGTACGACCACTCTCGAACATCCATGAGGTTTGCCAAGATTTGCGCAGCGATGTCGCCAAACATGATATTAATCGCCAGCGTAATCAATCGGTTGCCCCTGCTGTTGAAGACGGTTTATACCTAGTACCTCAGGTGATTGAATAACCGTTAACTGACTTTTTATTCTTATTTTATCCAGCAACCTTTTTGACGGACGACTCCTTATGTCTGAGATTCATCTCTTAAGTACCCAGCAACTGATTACCGGACTGCAAGACAAACAATTTAGCAGCCTTGAGATCACTGAACACTATATCAAGCGCATTGAAACGTTAGATAGCAAGATTAATAGTTTTATTACCAACACCTCAGAGACTGCGCGCGCACAAGCAAAAGCTGCTGATGAGATGCGCGCGCAAGGCGATAAAAGACGTCTGCTTGGTGTACCGATGGCACACAAGGATATCTTTTGCACCCAAGGTGTACTGACTACTTGTGGCTCTAAAATGCTGCATAATTTTGTGGCGCCTTATAGCGCGACCATCGTCTCCAATATAGACAAGGCTGGCATGATAAGCCTAGGTAAGCTCAATATGGATGAGTTTGCGATGGGCTCGGATAACAGTAGCTCCTATTATGGTACGGTACAAAACCCTTGGGATTTAGAGCACGTCCCTGGTGGCTCATCCGGCGGTAGTGCAGCAGCAGTGGCAGCAGGTTTCACTCCTGTAGCTACGGCAAGTGATACTGGCGGCTCTATCCGTCAGCCCGCCTCGTTTTGTGGCCTAACCGGCATCAAGCCCACTTATGGACGTGTATCGCGTTTTGGCATGATTGCTTACGCTTCAAGCCTTGATCAAGCAGGCAGCATGGGTCGTAGCGCTAAAGACTGCGCTTATCTATTGCAGCCTATGATCGGCCATGACCCGCGTGATGCCACTTCTATCAAACACGACATTCCTGATTATGTACAAGACATCAATGATGCCGAAGCTAAAGCCGGCGATAAGCCCTTTGATGGTCTACGTATTGGGGTGGCAAAAGAGTACTTTAGTAAGGGTCTTGATAAAGAAGTCGAGCAAGCTGTACGCGCTGCCCTACAAAAGTATCAAGAATTGGGCGCAACGATTGTGGAGGTGAACATCACTGATCCTGATATTACCCTTGCTACTTATTATATGCTAGCTCCTGCTGAGGCCTCATCAAACTTATCACGCTTTGATGGCGTGCGCTTTGGTTATCGCTGTGAGGATCCCAAAGATCTCATTGATCTGTACACGCGTACGCGTTCTGAGGGCTTTGGTCCCGAGGTACAGCGCCGTATTTTGACTGGGACCTATGCGCTCTCGGCAGGTTACTTTGACGCTTATTATACTAAAGCACAAAAAGTGCGCCGAATGATCGTCGAGGACTTTGATAAAGCTTTTGCCAATTGTGATGTAATTGCCAGTCCAACGTCGCCAACAGCCGCTTATAAACTCAGCGATAACCTCGATCCGGCAACTATGTATTTAGGTGACATTTATACTATCGGAGTAAATTTGGCAGGCTTACCAGCGCTGAGCCAGCCTGTTGGTTTGACTTCTGAGGGCCTGCCTATTGGTTTGCAATTGATCGGACAGTACTGGCAAGAGAGCAAGCTACTCGCCACTGCGCATCTATTCCAGCAGCATACCGATCATCATCTACAACACTCTACTATCGCCAAGGAAAGCGTATAACACACGGTGTTGTGGTTGAATAACTTACCGTACTAAATTATACGATTTTACGCGGGCAAAAATTTGACTTTACTAGGGATATGAAATGAATTTTATCGACATGTTGAAAAAAGATTATGGCTTAGATGATAATCAAGCTAATGACTTACAAACAGAGCTTAAAAACTTAGAAGCTTTTTTTGACAAAAACTTCGAGGATAGCTCAAGTTTTTTCCAAGAATTCTATAGTAAATTTGAAGAGACTATTGCCCCTTATGGCTTTGAAAAGGGAGATGCTAAACAAGCTGAAGCTTTGGTAAATAGTTTGTTTCTACAAGGTGATTTTAGAATCTTGTTGAGTTACGTTATTCCCGCTTATTATCAAAGTGGTGGGGATAGTAAAATTTTCTCAGAAATTTATACTGAAATGATGAATAGTTATTAAAGTCTGTTTATTAGGCAGACGTAGTGTAATGTATGTTATTTGTCGAAACATCACTTGAGTAGTGTACAAAATATACTCTGCGCTAGTTTACTGATGCTGTGTGGTGATAATCATTTTATCATCGGTAGCTACTATAAATATGGATTATCTTTTTAGCATCCCCCCGTTTTATTTTAATTTTTTGATAGGATTTTATGATGGAAATGACAGAGTTTGCAGTTCGTAAAGAGCTGCTCGTCGATGGCTACGAAGTGGTCATTGGTATCGAGATTCACTGCCAGCTCAATACCGAAAGCAAAATATTCTCAAGTGCACCGACCGACTTTGGTCATGAGCCAAACTCACAAGCGAATATTGTAGATTTAGGTCTGCCCGGTGTCTTGCCCGTCCTAAATAGCGGTGTGGTAGATCGAGCACTAAAATTTGGTATCGGCGTCAACGCAGAATTAGGGCTGTTTAATACTTTTGATCGCAAGAACTACTTCTATCCTGA
Source organism: Psychrobacter sp. M4 (assembly GCF_055699795.1). Taxonomy (NCBI): domain Bacteria; kingdom Pseudomonadati; phylum Pseudomonadota; class Gammaproteobacteria; order Moraxellales; family Moraxellaceae; genus Psychrobacter; species Psychrobacter sp. M4. The sequence goes on from NZ_CM146740.1 coordinate 2,832,246, forward strand.
CCTGCCCAAAGGCTATCAAATCACTCAAATGGCTAATCCTATCGTGGGTAAAGGGTATATCGATGTGGTAGTCAATGAAGGTGATAAGAATGAGTATCCCAAACGCATGGGTATCACACGCGCGCATTTAGAAGAGGACGCAGGCAAGTCAGTACATGACGCTGTCGATGGTATGACTGGTGTGGATCTCAACCGTGCGGGTACGCCGCTTATTGAGATTGTCTCTGAGCCTGATATGCGCTCAGCTGCTGAGGCGCTAGCTTATATCAAAGCCATTCATCAATTGGTCACATGGCTGGGTATTTCAGATGCCGTCATGGCAGAAGGCTCGTTTCGCTGCGACTGTAACGTCTCCGTGCGCAAACCAGGGGATGAGCTAGGCACGCGTACCGAGCTGAAAAATCTCAACTCGTTTCGTTTTATAGAACGCGCTATCGCTCGTGAGATCGAACGTCAAATTGATATTATCGAAGACGGCGGTAAAGTTGTGCAAGCAACGATGCTCTACGATCCTGATCAAGATGAAACCCGGGTCATGCGTACCAAAGAAAACGCTGATGACTACCGCTACTTCCCTGATCCTGATCTGCTTCCTGTACGTATCGAGCAGCATACGATAGATGCTATTATGGCTGAAATGCCTGAGCTGCCGGTTGCGCGTCGTGCCCGTTTTGAAGAGGCGCTTGGACTCTCAGAATACGATGCGCGTATCTTAACTGGTAGTCGTCAATTGGCCGATTACTTTGAAGACGTCGTCGCTGAGGTCGGACAAAAAGACGCCAAGATGGCGGGCAACTGGGTGATGGGCGATTTGCTCGGTGCGCTTAATAAGGAGGACGCTGATATTATCGACTCCCCTATCAGCGCTAAGCAATTAGCCGGACTACTCAAGCGCATTAATGATGATACTTTATCAGGTAAAATGGCTAAAACCGTCTTTAGCGCTCTTTATGCACGCGAAGGCGGCGATGGTGATGACGCTGCTGATAAGATTATCGAGGAAAAAGGCCTTAAGCAAGAAACCGATACTGGTGCTATTAAAGCGATGGTAGAAGAGGTTATCGCTAACAATCAGGTCATGGTCGATGAGTATAAAGGCGGTAAACAAAAAGCCTTTAATGGTTTGGTCGGTCAAGTGATGAAAGCCAGCCGTGGTAGCGCTAATCCGCAGCAGGTCAATCAGATTCTAAAAGAATTATTAGGATAACAGGGTCTGCTGTAAATAGTCCTGACTGTTTTGTGCGTAAATTAATTGCTAACTTGGATGTTAATTAGCCCTTGCAATATAAATAATTTTGCGTAAAATAGCAGTCATTCGGGGCGTAGCGCAGTCTGGTAGCGCACTACACTGGGGGTGTAGTGGTCGCAGGTTCAAATCCTGCCGTTCCGACCAAACACAATAGTTAAATAGAAAAGCCAATCATTGTTTTCAATGGTTGGCTTTTTTTTGATTTGGATTTTATTAGTCTATAGTTTCACGATAAAAGAAATAGTTTAGACTTGTTGTTGAAGACAAAATTAATTGATTCAAGAATTTAAAACTGTTCAATGGAATTAAACAACTGTTTTTAGTATCACTATATGATACTATAATGAGATAAACAATAAGGATATGGTATGCAACGTAAGCATCAAAAGACACTCATAGCTATTTTTAGTAAACCCATATCCGGTAATATAAAATGGTCAGATATTGAAGCTTTATTTATAGCATTGGGTGCAGAAGTTAGCGAACGGGCAGGATCAAGAGTAGCAATCGTATTAGATGATGAAGTACAGGTCTATCATCGACCACACCCCCAGCCAACAACCGACAAGGGCGCAGTAGCTAGCGTGCGAAAATGGTTAGATAGTTTAGACTATAGTCCTATTGATGATACTGAACAGACCGCCCCTGTAATCAATGACAATAAGGAATAATTATGCAAAATATTATGATGATTAATGAGCATAAAGCCATCATTCAATATGACCCTGAACTAAGCTTGTTTCGTGGGGAATTCGTAGGACTAAATGGCGGTGCAGACTTCTACGGTGATAGTATCACCGCTTTACAGAATGAGGGTGAACAGTCACTACAAACCTTTTTGGAGGTGTGCAAAGAAAATGGTATTGAGCCTTACAAATCCTTCTCTGGTAAGTTTATGACGCGCATACCAAGCGAGCTACATGAGCAAGTGAGCACTGTCGCCACCAGTCACGGTATGAGCCTCAATCAGTGGGTTGCCGATACGCTTGCCAATGCCATCGATAACGAAGGTATGGCGTAATGACTATGTAGGGCTCGAGCTAATTATATGAACAGCAGCTGTTTTTATTTAAGGGTATAGGAGTGTGAATTTGAGCTTACTAACGGCTAAAAATTATTTAGATAGTTATAAGAAAGATACGACTATTCAATATATAAATGTTTGTACCTTCCTCGAATTACTTGTAGAATTTGAGCAGACAAATTTAGAGGAAATATTAATTTATCTAAGTATAAAATCATTCCCTTCTACTACTACTCTTTATAGAAAAAATAGAGATTACATTAACCCCAAAGGAGATAATGAGGACAACTGTAAAAGCACTTGCGATTTTTTTAATAATATTGAGAAAACAGCAAGCTTTTCAGTAATTATGGGGTTTCCTTATGAAATACGAGAAAGGTATGCGGACTTATACTTTTCATTGTTAGAGCTATTTCAGTCTGACACTTTAAAGCAAATTAGCTTTATAAAAAAATATGCAGCTCATGAGGCTATGGCTAGAGGGTTTGGATATTTAAGTAAAGGTTCAATAGGTAGTCTGTTTAGCTCTAATGAACTGGTGACTGGACTACCACAAAAAAGAATAGATGAGCTAATAGCTATAGACCAAATCGTTAAGATAGAAATCGATAGTAAAACAGACTTATCAGAAGCAACTGATATTCAAAAGATAGTGATAGCAAAAATTCATGAATATATGGACGCTCAAATGGACTCATACAATACAAGCCCTACTCATCGTGATGAAATCACAAATTTTCTGAATTCTCAATCTAATAATAACAGAATACCAGCACCAACAATCACTCGAACCGACCTTAAGAGCGATAAAGAACGTATAGCAGAACTTGAAAATCAACTTGCTCAGGTAAAAGCAGAATTAGTAGACGAACAAGCTAACGATGATAAAGAGTTAAATACAAAGTCTCAAAACTATGTTGCCAAGATTATTTTGGCTTTGACTCAAATAGCTGATTTAAATATCGATAAACCCCATGCTAGCAAAGAGCCTAATACTACAAACTCTATTATATTTGATCAAATAAAGTCTAATCAAATGAAGGTTAGTAATCAGGTCATAGGCAACTGGCTAAAACTTGCATCTGAACAACCTAAGGACGACTAGTATTTTATATAAAATCACTATGCCATTATATAAAACTGCTATAACTGCCCATCCTCTAACATAGCCCATGTAAGCCGTAGCACAAGTTACGGCTCGATAAACTACATGGAGCTATGAACATGACACACCCAACCCAAACCAAAGAAACCACATCATCTAAAAAATCATTCAACAAACCACCAAAATGGACACTTAGTATATTAAAGTTTTTGATAGTGATTCTAGTGCCTTTTCTGTCAAACTCGCCTGACATTCAGCTTAACTTTTATATGATTAATATCATGTTTTGAGCATATAAGACGCAACAAAAAGCCAGCCCTTAAATCCAGAAGCTGGCTTTTCTGATCCTAAAAATCTATCCTACGCCAAGTACTGCAACCATGCTTTAGTAATCTTACTCAGCTCTTCGTTCACTTTAAACGTTTTCGCTCGAATACCGGTAATCCCAAACGACTCTAAGCGCTTAGTATGCTTGGATAAGTATCTATTGGCATCATCTAAATTATTAAAGACATAAATGCCGCCCGCCTCTTGCGTCTGCGCGTTTTCTGTCCATAGCTTATAGACCAAACCATCTTCTGTAGCGATATCTTCAGCAAGCTCCTTCATTTGCTTGTAAAACTCATCGCCAAAAGGTCCAGTGTATGGAAAGTCCATTTGTAAAAGATATTTCATAGTTTATTCCTACTATTTATTAAGTGATATGAGAAATTATAGGCAGAAATATACCCTGCTAATTGGGCTTAATCTTAACATATTACAACTCCCTATAGACTTTTACCACGCAAGCTATTAGGGTAAATACTTTATATTCTCCTCTATCACTTACTCTGGTCTATCCTATGCCCGAGCCTACTGCTTTACTCTTTGCTACTCCCGTAGATAATGCACCGTGGGAAGCTTACCACCGCCCTTATGTACGTGATTTGGCCTATGCACTTGCTTGCCCTGACGTACTAACCAGATGGCTAGAATTTGCGCCGCATCAAAACACACCTCCTATCGCTGTACATAGTAGCGAGTTTTGGCTGGCGCAGTTTTCTGCTTATCAGCAGCGCTTGCACGAGCTAGATAATACCGACGCCTACCAAGACCTAACCCGTTATTTACTGAAACGTCCCAGTCCCAATCGCTTGGGATTTCATTTTGAAGGATTACTAGCGTTTTGGCTAGAGGATGGTTATACGCGTGGCCTGCATCCGTATGAGACATTGGCTAGCAATATACAGCTTTATAATGGTAAGCAAACAGTAGGCGAGCTGGATTTGATTTTATACAATCATGAAGATAAACGAGTAGAGCATTGGGAATTAGCCATTAAATTCTTTATGGGCTCATATCCGTTTGCGCCAGAGAACTGGGTGGGTATCAACTCCAACGACAATTTAGAACGTAAAATGACCCATATGCAAACCAAACAATTTCGCGCCGTTTGGGTCGAAACTGAAAACCATGGACAAGTTAAAATCGACAAGCGTTATGCGCTGATAAAGGGAAGGTTCTTTTTGCCAATGAACTCAAACGATTTGAGCTATTTTGAGTGGCCGGATTGGTTGTCCTCAGACTTTCCCATGCATAAATGGTGCGATAAAAGTGACAAGGTGAATCTTGCGATGCTCGATACCAACAACCTACGCTTAGCGCATTATATTGAATGGTTTACCAAGCGCGAGTTTTACGATAACTGCCAAGTAAAATTAACAGGTTTCGATAAAAATTCTAATAAACAGCCGGACGACGCGCTACCTAGAACAGGTCTGTACTTTGAAGGCGATAGGTTTATAGTGATCTATCCTCAACAGCGCGACCACGTAGATAACGAGTCTTAAATTGATAAGTGCTAGGCAATTTTATTGTTCCATACTAAATTTACTGTGTTTTAACACCTTTATTTTCCAGTACTACAGTTTCTAGCACTACCAAGCATAGCGCCCATATAAACTGATCTCACTGCGTTTGGCTTTTTCTGCGTCTAAACTATCGGTGAGGAGTTTAATGCCTCCATATTGACTGTCTAAAGCCAAGCCCAAAGATTGCGTTTGCGGTTCGATCAGACCTGTAAGCGTAACAGAATAAGCCATCTGTTCCATTTTGTAGCCTGCTGATAGCTGGTACAAATCATGAACGTCATTCACTTGACCATGAGCACCAAGCTGCCACTGCTCATCTAGCTCATGCATGAGGCTACCTTCAACTCGCCAAGGCAAGGTCTGTGTCACATCGTCGGTATCGAGTTGGCCTCGTGTTTTATCGGTAGTGGGTCTATTGATATCGTAATCTAGAATGTACTGGGTACTAGGTGCGTCTTGCCAATGCATACGTCCAAGAATGTCATAACCACGAATAGACAATCGGGTATTTTGGGATAATTGACCGGTCAGGTTTAAATCTAGTGAATAACCGTAGCCTGAGGGTTTATCAGGATACCAATTCAAGTCCTCCTCTTTAAGCGCGGGCTCATCGTAATAATAATCTATAGAAGTATCAATCTTATTTAAACGATCTAGGTTTCTAACTATTTCGCCCTCAGGAAAGGCTTGCGACGTCAAATTACCTTTGATAGCGCCATCAAGCACATGTTGTCCTTGCCAAATATTGGCGTAAGTAGTCAGTTGCCAATTGGGCATTATCTGCTGAGTAAAACCGATATTAGCGCCAATGCGCTCATTATGCTGCGCTTCTAGCTGCAACTGATAGTTTTGATTTTGATTAGGTAATTGCTTATTTTGATACTGCCAATATAGATCTGCTGTGTCCTGATTGAAGCTCAACAGATAATCGTAACGCCAAGCTAAGCCGTAGCTAATAGCGCTATCAGGCGGACGTACATTGAGTGACACACGTCCCTGGGCGTAAGCGTGCTTACCGGAGTCTAGAGGTGCATCCCAATCTTTGATAAAATCATTAATCGGCTGCGCTGGGCTATGAGCTGTGGCCATTATATTCCAATCAATTTGCGCCGCCGCTCTCTTAGGGACTACAGATGGTGCAGTCACTAAAGGTACGTTTATCAAAGGTGCTGGTTGAGCCATAGCAGATATTGCCACCCCTGTACTGACGGTCACTACTATATTGCGTAGGACAAATAGCGTGTGCTTATACATGGCGTACCGAGAGATATCGATGGTGGGAGATGTAGGTAGCATTTGTGCGAAGGGTACATAAAGGGATGATCGCAGACAGAACATAATAGTCTTCCATAAATTAAAAGGCACAAAAAAGAGACAGGGCGAGCTGTCTCTTCTGTACATATTGACAATATCTCAAACGCGTATCATCGTGTCTGAAGAATTATGCTTTACAGCGGTGTAATAAACGCTCACTATTATCCTAAAGGAACAAAGCTATTATCAACGAACTTGGCACTAACGGTACCATTGTTCTCTAACAGCTGACCTAAAACCTTACCATTAACTGTAATATCAGCAATCTTACCAGTGCTAGTATCCTGTTTTACAAAGTCGTTATTCACGTCGAATTTTAAATTAACCGCCGCATTGTTTTGGGTGATATTAAGCTGCGTACATTTACAGCTAACATTATAGGTCGTATCCAAAATAGTTTTACCAGTTACGTATAGTTTTTTACCGTCAACATTGGCGCTCAAGCCTTGTAACTCGACATCTTTACGTGACATACGTTTTAGATTTGCTTGAATATCAATTGGGATGCTAGTGGTTATATTGGTATTCTTTCTAGCTACCTGTCCGTTAAGGGACATCACAATCTCTATACCTACAAATTTACCAGCCGCTTCTTCAATGTCTCCATCTTGCGTCACTTTGATAACGTTTTTGATATCATTTTCATTAGCAACTGCGTTTAGTGAAATAGTCATATCCGTTTTAGGTTTTTCTTTTATCAGCTGACCGGTTAGTTTGATGGTTGAAGGTAGTGTTCTAACTACCAAACTGCCATCAGCACGCTTGTGGCTCATATCTAAAAACGCCAGTTCAAGGTCACTAGCCTTGATAGTACTGTCGTTGGCTTTAAGCTTGACATCACCTAACTTAATAACCGCTTTTTCAACAGTAATACCTGCTGCATTGACTTCATCTAGATCAAACTCATCGTTGATCAGTACTTTATCGCTAAATTGAGCATTAACGGTAGCGCCTTGCGACAATGAGCTAAATACAACTGCTTTTGCGCCTGAACCAATAGTTATATTGTTAAAGCCAAATCTTCCTTTAAAATTATCAGTACTGCTATTAGATGCTAGTGTATTTTCAAACTTATCATAGGTTATCTTGAAAGAATCCTTGGTGGCTATGCTATCTATATTATTGGTTAGAGGATTATAGCTATAATCATAATCTTCGCTATTCACAAGCGTAGTACCGGACAACTTGAACTTGCCATTGGCATCAAGTGTTGCTAAGAAATCATCGCTTGGCGTTAGCTTATTGTCGTAGAATCTGTCCCAATAAAAATCACTCGCCAAGTCTTTGTCTATTATTTCTTTAAGATCACCATTATCTCTTAGATAAATAATGTCTGCTGCATCTAGCCGTGTTATTGATTTCTCCTGCATGTACTCACGCAGACCTTCAGCAATATCAAAGGTTAAGCTCACTCTTGCTTGTTGCTGCTCGGTCAAGATCTCACTAGCCCCTTCGTAGGCATCTTTGATCGCTTTATTGTCCAAAATAAACTGTTTAGCCGTATCAATAAGACCTTTAGCTTGCTGAAGATCAGACAGATTGTTATTTACTGGTGGCTTGGCAGGAATGGTTGATCCATTATTATTAGATACTGTGGTACTACTGCTGCCACCGTCACTACCACAGCCTGCTAATACTAAGGAGCTGGCTAATGCTAAAGCGGTTAGTTTAAAAAACTTCATAGAATTACCCTTTATTAATGAGATATTTTTAGATTAGGTCATTGAATCGAAGCTAGATAAATAACTAAATAGTGACTGTTCTAGCTTAAATTTATTGAACATTAGTATATACATAAGTTTATTTAGTAAAGGATAGATAATATATTTATTTTCCAATTTAGTCTATATGGTAAGTATTTATATTTTTGGAGTTATCTGTTTGTTAATGTACAAACAGATTATTTATTTTTATAGGGACTATACATAATATGTGTGGACTCAGTTTACTTGTCTTTTCGTGATTAATAGTAATCAACCAAGATTATTCATTAGTCCATTCATAAATAGATTGATGTTTTGTATGATTGTATCTTTGCTCAAAAAACACAATTTTATAAGATATCAAACTATATTTTATTCTTAGAATAAGTTAAGACCAAGTAATACGCTAACAGTTAGTATATTTCGATAACTTGCATTAGCTCGTGTCTAAGCATGTCTACGCTAGGCATGCGCTCTGCATGAAAACGTACGATCGGAATGCCAGCACTGGCAAGCGCCTTGTCTTTTTTATCATCTGCTTTTTGACGGGATTTACTGTTGTGAGTCCAATCATCCAGCTCAATAGCCATCAAAGTAGTCTGCCCATCACTGTCAGTGATCACATAATCTACGCTTTGACGACTGATACGGTTGAACCAAAAGCTGCGCTCTGTTGTTTCTTGGCTATCAGCTTCGATAATACGCGAGAGCTGGACTTGAACAAAGATGTGAAACTCTGGCAGAGCCTCGCTGAGCTTATGAAAAAATATAACTTCGGTATCAGTCATAATCGGCACAGGGACAAAAGGCCAAATGGCCAAATCATCACCGCGTACTGGCTGTAGATCTTGTTCAATGTGTTTATTAGAATGACGTTTTAATAGCAGCTTTGGCAACGCAATCAGTCCTAAAAAGCCTACCGCCAATACCAAAAATATAACGCCAAATGACATGGTTTTACCTTGTATTATTAATTTAAAATAAGAGAAACAAAAAGTCACTATACTAGCTGGGCTAATGCTTAGCTACCATCCATAAACTAAAAAACACGACAATTAATGTCGTGTTTTAGAAATGGTGAGTGCTGGATATAGTTGTAATAAACCAATTAGCGCCAGTACAATACCCAAGCGCCATTGGTATCGACATTGGGATCAGTATTGATTTTATCCTTTAGTGCCAAGGCGGCCACTTTACCACGCTCAGGCCCAACAACAACGCGTACACCGCGACTAGTTGCGCTGGTTTTTACTTGATACCCTGCCGACTTGAGTTTTTCGGCAACATCATCAGCCGCCGCTTGGTTTTTAGCCAACGCTACTTGCACTCCAAAGCTACCTTTAGCATCCGTTTCTTTAACCTCTTGACGAGCTTCGCGAAGTTTTTGTTTGGCCGTACGTTCAGCTTCAGCTGCTTTTTTGGCAGCTGCCGCCTCACGCTCTAAACGCGCAACTTGCTTGCGTGAAGGGATAGTCAACGCTTGACCCACCTGCAAGGAAGTTGATGGTGAGAGATCGTTTGCTTGCGCCAAAGCTTCCACCGGCACGTTATATTGACGAGCCAGTTTGATTAAACCATCGCCTCGCTTTACAGTATAATCTGTTGGCGATTTAGGCGCCTCTTTTTTAGCGGCTTCTGCTTTTTGTTCTTGCTGCTTTTCTGACTCTTGTTGTTTTTGTTTGGCTGTCGCTTGCTCTTCTGCTCTTCTCTTGGCCTCTGCTTCTTTTGCTTCAGCTTCTTTTTCAGCTTTAGCCTGGGCTTCAGCTCGCTCTTTGGCAGCTGCTTGTTCTTTGGCTTTGGCCTGCTTTGCAGCTTCAGCTTGCTCTTTAGCCTGTGTATCATTATCAGTAGTCGTGACACTTACAGGAGTAGCCTCGGCGCGCGGTTGTACCGTAGGCGTAGTTGGCGTGGTTACTACAGTTGGCTGATTTAAAGCTGGGTTTTGTGCAGCCTCTGGACTATCACTGTCACCACCAACTTGCGTAGTATTGGCGACATACTGCTGATTTTCGGCGCGGGATTTAGCAAGCGCTTTAGCCTCTGCACTCTCTTGCTCAGCCAAAAACTGCTGGGCTCGCCTTTCTTGCGCGGCAACGCGAGCAGCCCGCTCTTGTTGTTTTTGCGCTAAGATACGCTTTTCAGTATCAATATCTGTCGTGAGCGGAGGCGTCGATGCAGGCTTGGTAGATGATTGCTCGACGATAGCAGGAGGAGGCGTCGTCTCTTTATCAGTGCCAATTTGCTGCGCCATGGCATATAGCATTACGCTACCGCCTATAATCATCCCGATGCCCAATAAGGCTTGTCTCGAAAAGTTCATCCGTTTACGTCTCTTAGTTGGTAGTAAGGTTTGATTGCTAAGCGTACCCAATCTCTATTAACAGTTAGCAAAAGTTATGCCACCTTGTACAAGTGCTTTGATTATAAAACATATTTTGCATGCTGTCTGCTATCGTATATTTTTTAGCCTAATACTGAAAGAGGGTAGTAAGATTTTATGCTTGGTCGTGCACAAGTATAACTAGACTCCAAGAGCCGCGAACGCCTCACCAATGGTATGAAAAGAGCCGCATACTACAATTAAATCCTCTACTAAGCTATTATCCAGTACAGCCTGAGTAGCTTGCTGCAGGTCGGTGTAAATATGTACCTGAGTATTATCTACATAGGATAATAACGCAGTTTGTAGCTGCTCTATACTCGCTGCACGTGGGTGGTCAATCTCGGCCACATACCAGTCCGTAATAAGCAGACCAGCTGCTGTCAAACGCTCTACAACATGAGCAATATCTTTGTCACCGAGCATGGAAAATAGCATTTTTATGCTTGGTGATGGCTTATAACTACTATGCTGCTTCCATAATGGCAGTAGTTGCGACAATAAATACTCAACCCCTTGTTCATTATGTGCTACATCAAACAACCACTGACGCTCAGCAATTTCACGATAATCAAAGCGTCCCGCCAGCTTGACACTTTGTAGTGCTTGCTCAATAGCGTCAACACCGATGGTTAATGAACTGGCTAATACCGCAGATAAGGCATTGGCGGTATTCATAAGTGACAACGACGGGCGCGGCAGTTGCAGGGTCACAGCGGCACTGCTATATTGCCACGTTTGGGCATCAATTATACGATAATCAAAGTCTTTCTCTATTTGATAACAGGTTACGTTGTGGGCAGCGATCTTTTGCTGAACGCTAGTGGGCATCTTAGGAGCGCCATAAACCAGCGGTATATTATCACGCAAAATACCCGCTTTCTCAAAACCAATGTCCTCAACATTGTCACCAAGCCATTCGACATGATCGATACCAATATTGGTAATCACTGCCATGTCTGGATCAACAATATTAACCACATCTAAGCGCCCACCCAGCCCTATTTCCAGCACCCAAACATCACAATCGGCCTCGGCAAAGATTAAGAAGGCCGCCAAAGTAGTCATCTCAAAAAACGACAGTGTCAATTTACACTCAAGCCGCGCCGTTTCCACTTTACTAAAAGCCTCAATCAAGGTTTGGTCATTGACCATCTCGCCATTGATACGTACGCGTTCATTGAACGCTTGCAGGTGCGGCGATTGATATAATGCGGTCTTATATCCGGCTACTTGACACATCTCATTAATAATCGCGGTCGTTGAGCCTTTACCATTGGTACCCGCCACCGTAAAAACGTAAGCGTCATCTTTGGCTGATTGCACCACGCCTAAATATTTCGCAACTGGTAGTACGCGCGACAGCCCCATATCTATAGCAGAGACATGTATCTGCTGCATATAATCTAACCATTCAGTAAGCGTAGAATGTTTATTGGGGCTATCGGTATTAACGGCATTAGCATCAGAAGATGAAGACATAACAGTAACCTATTAAAAATCTAAAACCAATTTGAAAACGCGGTATAAACGCAAAAATTAAGCTAGTGTATAACAAGTGGGTCCAAAACCAAACTTACAAGTAAAAATAGCATTTATCGCGTATGACGATAAATGCTATGAGGTAAAATGATAAATTAATGGTTAATTCGACACTAAGAGTTGACGTCAATTAAGCATCAACATTAGGCTGATTGCACAGCTTTGCCAGCAAACGATAAATAGTATCAATCATTTGATGACGATGTACCACTTCGTCGATTACGCCATGCTCGAGCAAAAACTCAGCGCGCTGGAACGGTTCTTCTAACTTTTCACGTACAGTCTGTTCAATGACGCGCTTACCAGCAAAGCCAATCATCGCTTTTGGTTCAGCCAGATGAATATCACCAAGCATCGCAAGAGAGGCGGTCACGCCGCCATAAACAGGATTGGTTAGTACTACGATATAAGGAATGCCCGCCAGCCTTAGACGCTCAATAGCGGCAGCGGTACGCGCCATTTGCATCAAAGACAATAAACCCTCCTGCATACGTGCGCCGCCAGAGGCAGCAAAACAAACCAGTGGTTTGTTCTCTATCAGCGCTTTTTCGGCTGCTTGCACAAAACGATCGCCAACGACTGAACCCATCGAGCCGCCCATAAAGCGAAAGTCAAAGGCACAAGTGACTAGATCAAGGTTGCGCAATTTGCCGTACAAAACGATTAGCGCTTCACTCTCACCGGTTTTGCTTTGCGCCTCAGCCATACGTTGGGGATAAGGCTTACTATCTACAAAACCAAGCGGATCTTTGGGCGTAAATTCTTGCCCAAGCTCACCATCGATTTGTTCTAAAAACCATTTTAAACGCTCGCGAGCAGTCATAGGCAGATGATGATCGCAGTGCGGGCAGACATAACAATTGAAAATCAGTGCCGTATTGGTAATCATAGAATGGCAATTAGAGCATTCTGTCGACGGTTCAGTTTCTACCGCCGTTAGTACCTGGGTCAATTGCTGTTTGATGCCCGGTACAGGGCGATCAAACCAAGAATGACGCCCCGGATCAGCGTTGTCCTGTTGAGTATCAGCGTTTTTGGTATCCGTTTTTTTTATCGTATCAGTCATAGTTATTCGCCATTATCAAAGGCTTGTCGACAAGTCTGCCCATACACTTGTCTTTGCAGGTTAAGTACAGTCACAATATAGGTAGCTGAGAGGATGAGCAGCTATAAAAAGTCAGATTATAGGTAAATGTAACCATTTATATTTTATCTTAGTTTACACACGTAAACTAGATTTAGCAAAGCCATTTAATAGATCGTTTATTATACGCATTGTCAGGGCTACTTAAGCACTTAAGCTGTCTAAAGCTGTACGCAGCTCATCCATTTTTACCATTATTTTCTGCTGAGCCGCTGCCACTGCTGTCGTGTCATTGGCATCAATATCAGCAAAGTTTTGTACCAAAGCGCTACCAACAATGACGCCGTCAGCGTGCGCGCCAATGGCTTTGGCTGACGCGCCATCACGGATACCAAAGCCTACGCATACTGGCAGATCAGTCTCCGCTTTTATCGCTTGCACTTGCGTTGCTACATCGTCAGTATCTAGCGTGGCCGAACCAGTGACACCTTTTAGCGACACATAATAAATATAACCGCCACAATGGGTCAATACTTGCTCGCGACGCTCCGGCAAAGTGGTTGGTGATAATAAAAAAATCTCATTCATCGCATGATCAGTTAAATGTTGGGTAAAACTGCCCGCTTCCGCTGGCGGCAGATCTACCATTAAAATACCGTCAACACCGGATTGCTCGCAAAGCGCTACAAACTTATCGTAGCCAATAATTTCAACAGGGTTTAGATACCCCATTAAGATAATAGGCGTCTCTTTATCTTGCTGACGAAACTCAGCGACCATTTTTAATGCATCACGCGTGCTGGTACCTGCTGCTAATGCACGCTCCCCTGCCAAGGCAACGGTAGGCCCGTCTGCCATAGGATCAGAGAATGGCAATCCAACTTCAATCATATCCGCGCCATGCTTAACTAGATCATGCAGCAAACCCACAAAATTGCTGGGATTGGGATCGCCTGCCATCACATAAGGGATCAAAGCTTTTTTATTTTGGGCTTTTAGGGTGTCAAAGGTGCTTTCAATTCGGGTCATAGGGGTCTCTAAAATTAATATTATTAAAAAACTAGAGGCTATTATTTATAGCCTCATTTATCTTTTATCTTTCTATAGTCTCTACAGCTCAATCCCTTCCGCCTTCATCACCGAATGCAAATCTTTATCACCGCGACCCGACATATTGACGACAATGGTTTGATCTGGAGTCATAGTTTTTGCCAATTTTAAAGCATAAGCACAAGCATGAGCGGTCTCGAGTGCTGGGATAATGCCTTCTTTACGGGTGACTTCGTGGAAGCCCTCAAGCGCCTCCAAATCTGTACAACCAACATATTCAACGCGGTGCATATCTTTTAAGAAACTGTGCTCAGGGCCAACGCCTGGATAGTCGAGACCGGCAGATATAGAATGCGTCTCTTGGATTTGACCCTCGTCATCGGCCATCAAATAGGTGCGATTGCCGTGCAATACCCCGATGCGACCTGCGGCGAGCGGCGCTGAATGACGACCCGTTTCGATACCGTCGCCTGTGGCTTCAACGCCGTACATTTTGACGCCAGTGTCATTTAAAAAGTCAAAAAACAGGCCAATAGCGTTTGAGCCGCCGCCAACACAAGCAACTAGTGCATCCGGCAGTTTGCCTGTTTTTTGCAGATGCTGAATGCGAGTCTCTTTGCCGATAATCGCCTGAAAGTCGCGCACAAGGAGCGGATAAGGATGCGGTCCTGCAACGGTGCCGATGATGTAATAAGTGGTATCCACGTTAGTGACCCAGTCGCGCATGGCTTCATTCATCGCGTCTTTTAGCGTACGTGAACCGGACGTTACCGGTACGACCTTTGTGCCAAGCAGACGCATCCGGTAGACGTTCATCTTTTGGCGCTCGACATCATCTGCGCCCATATAGACGATACACTCAAGCCCTAAACGCGCGGCGATAGTAGCCGTTGCTACGCCATGCTGACCTGCGCCCGTCTCGGCGATAATGCGTTTTTTACCGCTCATTTTGGCAAGCAATGCCTGCCCGATAGTATTATTCACTTTGTGCGCGCCGGTATGATTCAAATCTTCACGTTTAAAGTAAATCTGCGCCCCGCCGATCTCATCGCTAAGACGTTTGGCATGATATAGCGGCGTGGGACGACCAACATAATTAACCAGATCGTTATGGTACTCTTCCCAAAACGCAGGGTCAGCTTTAACTTTGGTATATAAAGTTTCAAGCTCTTCGAGCGCAGCCATCAAGGTTTCTGACACAAAACGGCCGCCATGCACCCCAAAGTGCCCACGCGCATCGGGATATTGATTAAAGTCTTTTACGTCTTTTGGATTGGTAAAAGTGTTGATAGCTTGGGCAGCGGCCGAAGGTTCTTGAGCTGTTTTATCAGCGACTTGATTCATGATAATTCCTAGGATAAATGAGGTTTGAAATTGAAGTATTTTTTTGATAGCCAGCTAAATATAAGACTAACTATGTATAATTCTTAGGACTCGCTTAGCGCTGGGCTTTGCCATCGATCACGCTTAACCGCTTTCATAAATGCGCGCATTTTGGCAGCATCCTTAACTCCTTTAGTAGACTCAATACCGCCGCTAACATCAACCCCATAGATCGGTAAGTCTAAAGTTTCAGCGATATTGTCAGCAGTGAGACCACCAGCCAATATAATAGGTAGTGCACTATCATAAGGTATCAAATCCCAATCAAAGCTTGCGCCAGTGCCGCCATACTTATGCTGATGATAGGCATCAAGCAAGATACTGCTCGCCCCAGCTTGGGCAAATTGTTCAATCTGAGCTTTGACGCTAGCGGGTGTATCTTGCTCGGCATTAATACGCAGCGCTTTTATCCAGCGCTTATTCACCTCATTTGCTAGCTCTTGGCACTCATCTGCGCTCTCATCACCATGAAATTGAATGATATCAAAGCTGACATCGTTAGCAAGCTGGATTAGCTCATCCGCTGTCATATTAACCACTAATGCGACCACGCTGACAAAGGCGGGTACAGCAGCAACCAAGACTTGCGCCTCATCTGGTGTCACGGCACGCGGGCTTGGCAGATAAAATACCAAACCCACTGCATCAGCGCCCAATCGGACAGCGTCTTGAATATCAGCCAGCTGGGTAAAGCCGCAGAACTTAACGTGCATGGGTTAACCTAAATAATTGCTAAAAGATATGATGATAATTTGTTACTTAGACTGCAAATCAATTGCATCCAAAAACTTATCCTAGCATACTTTTATTCATAGTTTTGTTTATGATTAAAATAAGGGATTTAAATGTCTAAGACTGCGTCTGCCAGTGACAATAGCAACAGTAATAATAAAAACCCTAGTGCTAGCTTGCCGCATTATTTAATGTGGTTTCGCCGTGATTTGCGTCTACATGATAATACGGCTCTAGCGGCTCTTTGCGAACGCGCTAATGAGGATAACGCGTCAGTGAGCGCAGTATTTTTTATTACGCCCAAACAGTGGCAACTCCACGATAGGTCACCGGCGCAAGTTGATCATATCATGCGCACTATACCTATCCTTGCCAAGGACTTACGTAATGAGCTAAATATTATCCTGCATGTCTATGTCTGTCCAAAGTTCTCTGACTGCGTTAAAGCGCTAGTTGAGCTTTGTGACAGCCAGAATATCAGTCTAGTTATGGCCAATCACGAATACGAAGGTCGTGAGATTGCTCGCGATGAGCAACTAACCGAGCAGCTTGGGAAGCAAGATATTGAGTTTATACGCTGGCATGACCAGTGCATTTTACCGCCTAAAAGCATTACTACCAACGACAATGACACCATGTATAAAGTGTTTACCCCGTTTTATAAAAAATGGCGCGAGACCCTAGAGACCGGAGCACTGACACTACACCAAGCACAAGCTATCGAAAATAACGAGTCTAATAATAAAGCTATTACCCTGAAGTCTGCAACAGACAGCATCAACACGCTAAAAGATATCGAGTCATTGACCAAAAAAGTCCTTAAGGACTATCAAAAGTCATTAGCAGACAATGAAGCGCTAAGTCATATCGATAGTGATTCGCAGCTTGACTATTCACGTGAAGATTATCCGGCAGGAGAGCATGCGGCTTGCCAGCGTTTACAGCAATTTACCTCTGATGATATCAACGATTATAACTTAAGCCGTGATAAACCTAGTTTGCAAGGTACCAGTCACATGTCAGCTTATCTAACTATTGGCGCAATCAGCGCAAGAGAATGCTATCTGCAAGCGAATAGCGCGCAAGAAAAATTGCACGGCAATGACAGCGACAATGAAGACATCAATCGCTGGATAAGCGAGCTGGCCTGGCGAGACTTTTATCGGCATGTATTGGTAGATAAACCCAAGCTGATTCGTCATCAAGCCTATAAAGACGATACGGATAAAAAAATTAACTGGTCATATAATGAAGATGATTTTGCAGCATGGTGCACAGGCATGACAGGCGTGCCTTTTGTAGATGCCGCGATGCGCTGCTTGAACGCAACAGGCTTTATGCACAATCGGCTGCGTATGGTGACGGCGATGTTTTTGACCAAGGACTTACTCATTGATTGGCGCTTAGGTGAGCGTTATTTTCTGCAGCAGCTAGTAGATGGTGATTTTTCCTCCAACAATGGTGGCTGGCAGTGGAGCGCCTCAACTGGTACTGATTCTGCACCCTACTTTCGCATCATGAACCCTTTTAGCCAAGCCAAGTCGCATGACTCGAAGGCAATATTTATCAAAACTTGGCTGCCGGAGCTTAAAGATATTCCTGCCTCCATTTTGCATAGCGAAGACAAGCTACGTAAGGCACTTAAAAAAGGCGGCGAATTTGCTAAAATCGATTATCCAACGCCCATGGTCGAGCATAAAGCGGCACGGAAACTAGCCATTGCTGAATTCAAAAAGAACTAAATTAGGGCATTAATAGCAGAGCGCTGAGTTTGTAATGGCTTAGCTATTGTGCTTGCGTTAGACTACTTTTAGTTATGTCAGTCTTATCAGGCGCTTATATTATGCGGGTTTGAATAGAATAGAGGGCGTAAGCCAGTAGAGAAAAACTTATAATTAGCAGTATCCACGTGGCTAATGGCAGAGAATCCTCCGATTTGCGGCGCTTATTAAGTTTGCGCTTGACATCAGTAGACTGTTTATCGTTAGGGTTTTTCATATTCGCCACCACTTACATTGTATTATCATATTCTGTTAGCAGTATTTATAAGTTTGCAATGAATAATAAATAAGTAATGCTATATAATATAGATGACACTATATTCGGTAATTTCAAGCCTTATAAAAAGTTTTAAATGGTAGTTTCTTTGTTTGTAATTTATGCCGTGTTTTGTGGCAACTGACAAGCCCCTGCTCCCTGCGTGTTTACCGTAACCACGGCTCCCGTTAGAGCAAATAACTGTTGCAGCTGAGTTTGCGCATTCTGTAAAGCAATATTCATCACATCACCGCGACAAGCACGCTCAAGGACTTCTTTTTTGGCCATGTCTTGTGCTTGTTCGAAGATTTTTGGATCGACTTGCATCATACCAAATGCTCCGGTTTGCCAATCGTAAATCTCGATATCATCTAGGTAGACTGAGAATATCTCTGAGGGTGGTATAGTGATGTTAATCTGCGGCATGACAGGCGTAGCAGCGTCATTACTTTGATTTTCATTATTAGCTGCACTCATTTGCTCGTCAGGTTGGATGACCTGTACCATCTCAGGGGTGAGCGCGCTTAAGTCAATACCTGCATCTACACGGCCACGTGCAATAAACAGACCCTTTTGCTCATCTTGCCACAGCTTCATCCAGCTGCCAGGACGCTGACTAGTAATTACGGTATCGACGCTAAAAGCTACCGTTTGCAAACGATTGAGCTGCTGTATTTGAGTGACAACCCCTTCACGAGTAATCGTTTCTATTGGTTCCTCCTCAGTAGCATTCTGCGCAACATAAATAGCAAATGCTAAAGCTGCGAAACCTATAATGAGTAGCAGCCATGACATCATAGCAATGGGTTTTTTAGGTTTAGGAGACTTGCTCAGCGTACCGTCCCGATCAGTAGATGGTTTATTATTTGGACTTGTCATATACGCAGCCTTTTATCGATGATGCCATTTTTAATAGTATACTTTGCTTTGCTCGGATAGTACTAGCTTCAATGTAGCTAATAGATAACAATGTCAAACATAGCTATACAATCTAAATGATACGGCTCTAAGGTAACTTCAAGCAATCTCTACCAATCCCCTACATCATTGCTTATAATTAGTCCACGTATATTATTTTTTTATCAAATTAGTAAGCAATCAAACTATCTTTAAGCTTATAAGAGCGTTTATATAAAGTTGCGGCGGAAAAATTAAAAAGTCATTGCGTCTTAGGCAAACTTTACCTAACATAGAGCGTTTGTATCGATAAATCTAACCTATATAATACCGCTTAAATAGAGCACTATAAAAAATTAGCTATAGACAAGCATAAACTGCGGTTAGATTGAAGTATCGACTACTATAATTTCCTTCCTATAAAGGCAAGCTTGTAGTGGCTAATAAGCCAAAAGCTCATCGCCTTATTTATTATTCTATCAAAGATAAGGTTACGCTTTATTTATGAAAGCCAGTCAATTTTTATTTGCTACCCTAAAAGAGACCCCCAGCGATGCCGATATTGCCTCCAGCCAATTGATGGTGCGTGCCGGTCTCATCCGCAAGATCGCCTCTGGCTTGTATATTTGGTTGCCCATGGGGCTGCGCGTGTTGCAAAAGGTCGAGCGTATCGTTCGTGAAGAGATGCAAAATATCGGCGCGCAAGAGGTACTTATGCCTATGACTCAGCCCGCTGAGCTGTGGAAAATAACGGGACGTTTTGAAGACTACGGTCCTGAACTGCTACGCTTCAAAGACCGTCATGAGCGCGAGTTTGTGCTCGGCCCAACGCACGAAGAAGTCATCACCACCCTTGCTCAAAGTGAGCTACGCAGCTATAAGCAGCTGCCAGTGACCTTTTTCCAAATCCAAGGTAAGTTTCGTGATGAGATCCGCCCGCGCTTTGGGGTGATGCGAGCGCGCGAATTTACCATGAAAGATGCTTATTCATTCCATGTTGATCAAGTGTCACTTGCTAAAACGTATGATGATATGTTCGATGCTTATAGCCGTATTTTTACCCGTTTGGGATTAAATTTTCGCGCTGTGCAGGCAGATACAGGCTCTATTGGTGGCTTTGCTTCCCATGAATTTCACGTACTCGCTGATAGCGGCGAAGATGATATTGCCTTCTCTGACTCATCCGATTATGCTGCAAACGTAGAGCTTGCAGAGTCTATTGGTACCGCTGAACGTCAGCCCGCATCACAGCCACGTGAGGATGTATCAACAGTAGATATGCCTACTTGTGAGGCCGTCGCGCAGCATTTAGACATCCCACTTGCTACTACAGTCAAGACTTTAGTGGTGCACGGTCATACCGCTGATGGGAACGCGCAGCTGATCGCTTTGGTCATACGTGGCGACGATACCTTGAATACTATCAAAGCTGAGAAGATCGAAGAAGTTGATGTCCCGTTAACTATGGCCTCAGAAGAAGAGCTTAAAGCCGCAGGTCTGCATAAAGGCTACATTGGGGTTGAGCTGGATATGCCTATCTTCGTTGATCGCGCTGCTGCTGCCCTAGCAGACTTTGTATCTGGGGCTAATGAGACCGATAAACATACAATAGGGATGAACTGGGAGCGTGACGCTACTATCACGCGCGTGGTTGATATTCGTAACGTCGTTGAGGGCGATCCCTCGCCTGATGGTAAAGGCACCCTGCAAATCAAGCGCGGTATTGAGGTCGGTCATATCTTCCAATTGGGTGATAAATATTCACAAGCGATGGGTTGTACGGTGTCAGGTGAAGATGGCAAGCCAGTCACGCTAATGATGGGCTGCTACGGTATTGGTGTTAGCCGCATTATTGCCGCGGCCATTGAACAAAATAACGATGATAACGGTATTATGTGGCCAAAAACGCCTGACATTGATGACTCAATTGCACCGTTTGAAGTGGCTATTGTGCCTATGAAGTCCAAAGAAGACACCGTAATGCAAACGGCCACCGCGTTATATGAAGAATTAAAATCTCAAGGCGTTAATGTCCTACTTGATGACCGTAACGAGCGTCCGGGCGTCAAGTTCGCTGACCTTGAGCTGATCGGTATTCCGCACCGCATTGTAGTCTCTGATCGTAACTTGGCAGAAGACAAATACGAGTACGTCAATCGCCGTGATAGCGAGAAGCAAATGCTCAGCCGCGATGAAGTACTGGCGAGAGTCACTGGTAAATAGAACTAGAATTTTAGAAGTAAAAAGCGCTTATCTTGTTGGATAGGCGCTTTTTTATACTCAATAGCTTTTGATATTCTTGAATACGATTAAGAAAATATAATGGAAAACTACTGTCTAATTAAACGACTAGGCATTGGTAGCAGTGCTGTATTGCTGACCCGGCATGGATTAATATCGATCCCGCCGCGGCGCGTATACCAAGCTCTAACCATTAATTCACTTGGCTGATAGACTCTGCTCAAATCAGCAAATATCTGCTCAACGCACTGCTCATGAAAGCCATTATGCTGTCGATAGCTTAGGATATAACGCAGCATCGCCGCATTATCTATTGCTTTAAGGCTATTTATAGAGACCGCTAGCGTTCCCCAATCAGGCTGATTGGTCACCGGACAGTTGCTACGTAGCAAGTTAGAATAAAAAGTATAAAGCCCATTATTATTGTAAGTTTGGTTTGTTTCTAGTTTACCGTTCACTAATAACGCCGCATCAGGATGAACGCTTAAAGCTACCTTTTCATCACTATCGGCCAAAGCTTCATCAATACAAATACCCTCCGGCTGGGTGATTAATAACCCTGAGGTGTCATCATGGAGTGCAAATAAATCAACTTGCACCTCGCTTTGTACGCATGCGGATAGATCTCTAGCCAGTAGTGCCTCTACATCCTGCCAGCTTGCAAACTCAGTGAAGTTAATACTGTTAAGATAAAGCTTGAGTGATTTGGACTCAACGATATAAGGTGAGCTTGCGGGCACACTAAAGCGCGCTATCGCTACTTGTGAGACCCCTTTCGGATTTAGCCATGACACCTCAAAGGCGTGCCACCAATCAATGCCAACACTTAGTTTATGAATACTGGGCTTATCTGCTTGCCAGTCAATAGCATTGCGGCCTAGATTGCGAGCAATAGGATACAGCGTCTCAGGACTATACTCGGTTGGATAATCAGTAGTTTGCTCACCTAAGATACCGTGAATACTCATTGATACGTCCTTATCACTTACTTCATTGCCAATAATATTCAATCCACCTACTACAATCGAACTCGTGAGCCATCACTAAGTAGGCGATATGAGATCACATAAAATACCGCACAAAAAATAAAAATAGCTGCCATCGAATAAAAGACATTGACATCAGAATAGCCTAAAATACCGTAGCGGAACGAGTTCACCATATAGACAATGGGGTTTAGTAGTGAGACGTTTTGCCAAAATGTCGATAAGTCTTCCATAGAATAGAACACCCCACCCAAAAAGGTTAATGGCGTCAATACAAAGCTTGGAATAATAGAGATATCATCGAACGAGCGTGCAAACACAGCGTTAATAAAGCCGCCTAAGGAAAACAAGATTGAAGTTCCCAAAACTGTAAAGACCGTGACAAATAAATGCTGGATGCCAAGATCAGTAAAGAACAGGGCGACAATAGAGACAATAATAGCAATAGTCAATCCACGAAAAATCCCACCACTGACATAGCCCATTAAAATAGCATGCTTGGACACCGGAGACACTAGTAGCTCTTCAATACTCGAAGTAAATTTAGCACTAAAAAAGCTTGAAACCACATTGGAGTAACTGTTAGTAATCACCGCCATCATGATAAGACCAGGCACGATAAACTGCATGTAAGGTACGCCGCCCATCTCGCCTACTCTATCGCCTATCATTCTACCAAAGATTACAAAGTACAGGGTCATGGTAATGACAGGTGGCAACAAAGTCTGCGGCCATATACGCAGAATGCGGCGTATCTCTTTTAATAAAATAGTACGAAACGCAATCCCTCTTTTGAACCAAGATATACTTTCATTATGATCTACCTCTATCTCCTGTTTCATAATCTTGCCTCCTTCATACTATCTCCACTCTGGACGTTTTTTTCTACCAAGCGCATAAACAACTCTTCCAAACGATTAGATTTATTGCGCATACTACCAATAGTAATGCCTTGATCAGACAGCTGAGTAAAGACGCCATTTAGCGACTCCCCTTCTGTCAGGGTAACCTCAAGCGTCAGCTCATCTGGTTGCGCGACTTCTGTGACGCCCTTGAGTTTTATGGGCTGCTCAAGAGGTGTGATGACATCAAACACAAAAGTTTCGACAGATAACTGCGCGAGCAAGTCTTTCATCTCAGTATTGATACGAATCTCACCATGATCCAAAATAGCAATACGCTTACACAGCTGCTCAGCTTCTTCCAAATAATGCGTCGTCAAAATAATAGTAGTGTTCTCTTCGATATTGATTTGCTGCATAAATTCCCACATAGAGCGGCGCAGCTCAATATCTACCCCTGCAGTTGGTTCATCAAGTATTAATAATTTAGGCTTATGAATAAGCGCGCGGGCGATCATTAGACGCCGCTTCATACCACCTGATAGCTCACGTGACATTGTATCGCGCTTATCCCATAGTCCAAGAGCCGTCAACAGTCTTTTTGCTCGAGGTTTGGCCTCTTTGGCCGGAATACCAAAGTAACCCGCTTGGGTAATCAAAATATCTTCAACTTTTTCAAACTGGTTGAAGTTAAATTCTTGTGGTACTATTCCAAGATACTGTTTAGCAATTGATGGATTTTCTAGCAAATCTGTACCAAAGATATGCACACTACCTGTTGTTGGCTTAAATAAAGAGCTAATAATGCCAATCATAGTCGATTTACCAGCACCATTAGGCCCCAACAAGGCAAAGAAACCGCCTTGAGGCACTGTTAAGTCGATACCTTTCAATGCCGAAAACCCATTCTCGTAAGTTTTAGATAAATTTTGAACCGTAAGCGCTGGCACCTCAGACATGAACACCTCTTTTATGGTTTTATAGAATATTTATTGTAATGCTATAAAGTGAGGTTGCTTATGAAGAATTTCAACGGCTGTACCCTGTTGATTTACTCCTAGTACAAGATAAATACGTTTAATTTATAAAAAGCATAAAAAAAGCCCATCCTAGTATTGAACTGACCCCCTAAACTTGGACGGTTAATTAAAGAAAGGACTGAGTTCTGTACTTTACAGGACTCAGTCCTTTTAGTTTAAGCTGAATCCGATCATGATTGTAGTAATGTATGTACTCATGAATCTGTTGCTCTAAATCCTCAATGGTATTCGGTTTCTCAATATAAATCGTCTCACATTTGAGCGTACCAAAGAACCCTTCCATCAATGCATTGTCTAAGCAATTACCCTTACGGCTCATACTTTGGTTAATATGATTCGCTCTAAGCGTACTTGCAAACGGTTTCATTTGATAGTGCCAGCCTTGATCTGAATGCAGGGTGAGCTCCTCTTTGCGCTTTGCAGGTATGTTTTTAACGGCACGCTCAAGCATCTGTTTGACTAAATCATAGACGGGTCGTCTTGAGAGCGTATAACTGATGATCTCATTGTTGTAGCCATCGAGTATGGGTGATAGATACAACTTATCACCGCCGACCTTAAATTCAGTGATGTCAGTAAACCATCTGCGATTAGGCGCACCTGCTCTGAACTTACGCTTGACCCTGTTCTTAGCTATAACGCCGCACTGTCCTTTGTAGGATCGATACCTTTGTCGTCTGATTCTGGCAGTCAGCTTAAGCTGTCCCATAAGCCTTGCAACCCGCTTATGGTTGACCTTTAGTCCTTCATTCTTAAGTGTCTGAGTGATTCGACGATAGCCATATCGACCTTTATGCTGGTGGTAGATATCACGGATGCGCTGTTTCAAGGGAGCGTATTTGTCTTTATCCCAAAGACTCGCTCTATGATAGTAGAAACTACTCCTTGCAAGCTTTGCTATGGTGAGTAAGTCAGATAACACGTGCTGTTGTCTTAGTCCTTCGATGAGCCTTGCTTTTTGTCTGCTTGTTCCTCCGCTCTGAGCAAGGCATCGAGCTTTTTTAAATACGCATTCTCCGCTCGTAGATACTCGTTCTCACGTTTGAGCTCTGCTAGGGTCTTGTCCTCATCAGGTTTGTCTGTGATAGGAGAGGTCATAGGATTACTACCTTTATATTTAGAGGTGAGTCCAGACATACCGTAGTGTCGATAAGCGTTGTGCCAGTGGCTAATAAGCGCAGGTGAGCTGATAGTAAACCTAAGGGCAGTTTCAGACTGACTTAGTCCTTCTGATAACATCACAGCGAGCACTTTATACTTAAAGTCGCTACTGTATTTAGTCCTATCGACCTTAGGCTTGATAGCGTCTATGCCACCATGTTGATATTGCTCGACCCATTTGCTGACAAACCGCGGATTTACAGAAAACTTCTCACTGGTAGCATGTCCGCTATGTCCTTACTTGTAGTATGCTATGACTTTGATCTTAAAGTCTAGATCGTAACGCATAAAATAACCCCCATAAATTGTGTCCAACTTATGGGGGTCAGTTCATATATAAGATGAGCTTTTTTTAGATAAGTTCTAAATTTTTAAAGGTGAGTATTTATATCTATAGAAGCTAAGCTCAAAACTGAACTATGCAAGACAAGTGGTAAGTAAGTTATCGCAACTTTATACTAGCTAGCTTCAGCTACTAGATAATCTACAGCATTTTGCACTTCTTCATCAGGGATATCAGCGCCACCTTTAGCTGGCATAGCGTTGAAACCATTGATAGCATGGTCATATAAAGTGTCTTTACCTTTAGCAATACGAGGACCCCAAGCACCAGCATCACCTAGCATTGGAGCACCAAGTAGCCCTGCGCCATGACAAGTTTGACAGACTGCGCCGTAGACGGCAACACCGTCGCGCGGACTGCCGTCTGCTGAAGCACCAGCGGCCCGTACAGTGACATCACAAGGCTCACCTTCAAAGCATAAATTACCTACAGGCTGAATACGAGCAATCAGGTTTGGGTATAGCGCAATCAGCTTTTGTACTTGCGGCGTATCCTCAGGGATAGGCTCTTCTTCAACGGCAGGAGCAGCAGCTTGCACAGTTTCTTCAGCGGCGCCGTCTTCGGTAGCAGCATCAGCATCTGTTTCAGCAGTATCTGCAGCAACACTTACCTCTGCATTCGTATCTGTAGTATCAGCTGCCGCTTGCGTCTGATCACCCAATACCTCAGGTGCCTCTTCAACGACTTCTTGCGCTTCTTCCACTTCCGATACCGTCACAGGGGTATCTACAATATCTTCAGCTTGGCTCACCGCGATACTAGCGATTCCTAGAATGGCAGCTGCCGATAACATAACTACTTTTCTCATCCGTCACGTTCTCTTATAGCGTATACAAGTGCCAGCATAATTTAGCATTCTGTTCTTCTTTGAGCTTCAAGGACATGTGGTTATTAACCATTACCCTACCTGCAGGCGCACTTGTAATCGGTGATTTGATTATCCATGTATATTCTCCATAGCATTATAAGGGAAAAGCGTGGTAAATTGCCATGCTTGTTTGTTGACTATCTTGTTTATTGTGAAAGAATATTTATTAGCTGCTTTGAGCATTGGTTTTTTGGCTTTTATTTGTTAGACTAGGCGGTCTTTATTTTTCGACACTTTGCGTTACACGGCTAGTACTCTCTCCTGTAAAATCTTATCGGGAAAGATCCTAATAGCCGCTCCGTCATCAAATCACATTAAGCGCTCGTAGCTCAGTTGGATAGAGTATCGGTCTCCGAAGCCGAGGGTCGTGGGTTCGATTCCCGCCGAGCGCACCACTTCTTTTTTTATTTTTTCTTGCTTGACTTCTCACCTCAACAATCCTTTTAAATAAAAACTTGTCAATATCCTTATCATCACTTTTGTCTTCACAGCTATAAACACTAAGAAATAGTCATAAACGCTAATAGATAGTTATATGCGTCAAAAAATTGTGTCTAAAACCTCTGACTTTGGCAGTACTCATAGCTCGTAGTATCTCTGCAATTATATAAAATACCCCCTTTATCATATTTCCCCTACAATGTCTTTATTTTCCGCACCTCATCTCCGACTCCTTCCTTATATTCTTTGGCATCTATTTTGCATATATCTTCGATACAACTAGCAAAATTCATCAGTTTATATCTACTATAAAAAAGACAAAAATATCTAATAAATTACTTTCAATTTAAAAGCAATATGCGTATGATTGTTTTTAAGGTATTTATGTAATTATATGTAAACAAATGAATATAGTAGTAATAATCTGGAAACCAAATATAAGTTAGGTTTATCAGATTTGAAGTGGGTAAAATCTATTCACCAGATTATTCATATTGTTTGACACTATTTATAAAAGACTTGATGGACGAGTTTGGATACCGAATCTATAGCTATTACTATTATTTGATTTAAGTTTAGGAGAGAAAAATGAGCGTCTTTTATATGGCTTTATTATCAGTTGGCTCTGTGTTTTGGAGTGTGGTTGTTTTTTGGCTGATGGCAACTCGATAAGTGATAATGACATCAAGCGTTTCAAAAAAATCTATAATGACCTTGCCTGACGCTAACAAGGCGTTAGTGATAATGATTAAATTTTATGCTGTGACTCATATAGTTGATGGTGTCTAGGGCAGCTTATTCAAAGTTACGGCTTAGAGCTATATTTAAAGTTACTGTCCAAAATTATTGTGCGTCTTGTAAATTAGTTTTGAGTTGAGCACGACTAGGCACTTTATGATAGTTAATGATCGGCACCTCTCCTAAACGGCGTTGACCTGCAGCGATACTTTTATCGATAGTAATCATCGCCACTTTTTTGTTAAGTTTACTGATAAGCAGATGTTTACTTCTGCGCGTAACTTGATAATCTGGAAAATTCTGTTCGAGCACCATAGCTGTTTTTTGTAGGGCGTCATTAGGCGATGCTTTTTTAATAGCTGAATTACTCATTGCTCTAGTATTCTTATTGTTTCTAACATTCTTAGTGCCGCGCGTAGAAGCTAGCAACCATAATGCAATGATTACTGCTGATAATATGACAAGCCACCATTTTCCGTCTATCATAAAGAGATGTATCCTATTGTTAGAGGTTAAGTCATGTTACAAGAATTGCCGCAAGCGTTAGCGGCTAATATTCAAAGCGCGGCTAGATTATTAACAGCACCAGCACGTATCTGTATTTTGACCGGTGCTGGGATTTCGGCAGAAAGCGGTATTCCCACCTTTCGTGACAAGCAAACTGGTCTATGGGAACAGTACCGCGCTGAAGACTTAGCCAATCCAGCTGCTTTTGCACGCGATCCACAGCTGGTATGGTCATGGTATCAGTGGCGTAGGCAACTAGTACACAATAAACAGCCCAACCCTGCTCACTTGGCCCTCGCCGATTGGCAAGACTATGCGGCACAGCATAACCAATCAATCAGCTTGATTACCCAAAACGTCGATGATCTGCACGAGCAAGCTGGAAGCACAGCGGCTCATCTGCACGGTCATTTATGGCGCAATCGTTGTAGTCACTGTGGCATATCTTACGAGGACAAATCAAGAGATTTCAACGCTGACAAAGAAGTTAGCGAAGATGACTCTAATTTTAGTACTGATTTAATCACTTGCCAGCACTGTGACAACTATATCAGACCCGACATCGTCTGGTTTGGCGAAGCACTGCCTACTGGAGCATGGCAACATGCTGAAGATGCTGCCGCCAATTGCGATGTGTTTATCAGTATTGGAACGTCAAGTTTGGTTTATCCTGCGGCAGGTCTGGCGCAATTGGCTCAGCAAAACGGTGCCAAAATTATTGAGATAAACCCCAACCCTACTCCCAATACTATAGTTGATATCACTTTAGCCGATAAAGCGGGAGTGGTCATGCCTCATTTGGTGCAACAGATTAAAGAGACATAGTCAGAGATGAACCAGTCAAAAACTACAGTAATACCTGATCAACTTGCCGCAGATATTGCTGTTTTAGATCGTTGTCAATAAAGGCTGAGCGAAAAGAATTCTTTATTAAAGTAACAATGTTAGCTTCTGATAAAGATAAGTGCTCATATATGTTAATAAAGTTTTGATTGATATACCCTTTAAAATAAGCGGGATCATCTGAATTCACACTGACATTTAAGCCGAAGTCCAAAAGCTGTTTTATATTGTGCTGCTCATAACTGTCAAAGACTTTTAACTCAATATTTGAATTTGGGCAAACCGTAAGCGGTATTTGCTCCTCTTTGAGCCTTTGCATCAGCGCATCACTATTTATAGATTGTACCCCATGATCTATCCTATCAATATCTAATAGGTCCAAAGCCTCATAAATGTAGGAATAATCAGCTTCTTCGCCAGCATGCGCCACGAGCTTGAACCCTTCTTCCCTTGCTTTTTTAAACACCGCTTTAAACTTGGAAGGAGGGTTGCCCAATTCTGCTGAGTCAAGGCCTACGCCGATAATGTGCTGCTTAAATTTTAAGGCTTGCTCTAAAGTTTCAAAAGCTTCTTGCTCCGACAAATGCCTCAAAAAGCACATGATGACAGCAGAGGTGATGCCGTAGCGTGCTTTAGCAGCGCTTAAGGCTTGTGTGATTCCAGTGATTACCACCTCAAAAGGCACGCCTCGTTGGGTATGGGTTTGCGGATCAAAGAATATCTCCGTATGAACCACATTGTCTTCCACACATTTTAAGATGTACTCCCAAGTCAGATCATAAAAGTCTTCTTTGGTTACCAGTACTTTGGCTCCAGCATAATAAATATCTAAAAAGCTTTGCAAATTGGTGAAATTATAGGCATCACGTATCGCTTCTATATCTTTGTAAGGGATGTCTACATTATTTTTTTTAGCCAATCTAAGCATAAGCTCAGGCTCAAGCGAGCCTTCAATATGCAGATGCAGCTCAGCTTTAGGTAGGGCTTTTATCAGCTCAATCATAGGATACCACCATTATCGTTCTTTAAATTGCCAGTGACAAAACCCGTGACATAATTGAAGACCAACGCTACTTTAGGAACGCTATTTTAAAAATACCACGGTATCAGACAACTCATTACCTTCTGGATCATCTTCTAGATGATAGTATTGACGCAGTAGCTGCCCCACTTCATCTAGCAAATCAGCTAGGCTCTCTTCTGTTTTTTTATTGGCCATACCGGCCAGCGCCTTATCACACATGGCTCGCCATACTGTGGGACTAACGTGAGCACTAATACCGCGATCAGCGACAATCTCTAGGCTTTGCTCACAGATATTGACATAGATTAAAACGCCTGTATTCTCTTCGGTGTCCCATACTCGGTATTCACTAAACAGATCAATAGCGCGTTCACGGCAGTTGATATAATAAGCCTCTTGAATGGGCAGATGATTTTCTATCACCAAAAACACCTCGCCGCGATGGCCTTTTTCGACCTCAGTTATCTTCGCAGTCAGACGTGCTTTGATCTGCGGCGTCAGCCATCTACTATGCAGCATAGGCACGAATAAAACCTGACGCCATAAGCGGGCAAGACTGGTCTGAGACGAGTGTTTTTGTGCCATCATATTGTATCCTCAAGTATGCGTTTAGTGGCTCTCAGCTACTAATCACTTACGATTATCTATCTATGCAAGCTTAAATTAAACTTGCAACAAACTACATATAGTAATGATTTTTATAACTGTTGATTATTGCTCGGTATAGCCTACCATGAGCCACCAGCACCGCCACCGCCAAAACCACCGCCGCCACCACCAAAGCCGCCGCCGCCAAAACCGCCACCGCTACTACCGCCGCCCATACCGGGTAAAAAGATAAAACCGCCGCCGCCGCCGCGTCCACCTCGGCCGCCACCTGAACCGCGCGAGATGAGGAACATCCAGATAAATATAGCCATGATCAAAGTCATGAAAAAACCGCCGCCTAAAGCCAGCGAACCTGCAAAAAAACCACCAGCAGTTAAAATAGAGCCAAAAATACGGCCAAAGATACTGGTAATAAAACTACCAAATATCATCGCCATTAGGAATAAAAAAATAGGCGTTGGAACGTCGTCTGAGCTTTGCTGAGCACTGCGCGCGGCGGCTTGCTCATCTGCACGCGCCAATACTTCAGGATCGGCTGTTAAACGGGTCTCAATACTATTAATACCCGCCAATATACCTGACCCATAATCGTTTTGCTTAAAGTATGGAGTGATATCTTCACGAATGATACGGTTTAAAGCGGCATCAGGCAAAACGCCTTCCAAGCCATAACCCGATAGGATATACATATCACGATCATTGACCGCAACTACCATTAGTAGTCCATCATCAGTGTCCGCTTCACCCAGCTGCCATTTTTCCGCAACTTGCAGCGCATAATCAAATATAGGCACACCATTAGTCGTTGGTACAATAACGACTGCAGCTTGCGCTAGGCCTTGACGATAGATGTTTTGCAGCTGAGTTTCTAAACGCAATCTTTCTTGCGGATTTAGGATATTAGCCTGATCAACTACTGGGCTGTTTAGGATTAATTTGTCAGCATCGACGCCATCAGCAGTAGATTGTACAGGTGGTGGCGCTGGGGTATTGGTAGCCGTACTATCAGCACGCTCATTAGCGGCATTAGGGTTTATGGCATCATTACCCAGTATAGCTTCATTGATAGCCTCATTACCTAGCACCGCGTCATTGATGGCCTCATTAGACTCGCCCGCTTTAGCAATAGCGACTAGATCTTCAACGCTACGATTTTGTAGAGTTGATGCGCTATTGTCAGTAGGAGCAGCCGTATCGTCCGCAGCAGCATGTAGTACTGTAGCACTACTGGCGCTAAGGGCAATTAATAATGCTAATATGACTGCTTTTGAGTTATTCATTCGCTCTTTACCACCTTAATTGACACGGGTACCAACACATCAGGCACAAACTTATCGTGTGCTGAATCATTTTATGGCTATTTCGATCAGTCACTAGTAACTATTATTAGTAACTGTTTAATATGTAACTATCTAACTCACATCGTTTTCGCAGCTGCTGCATTACTCACCAAAATCCACGCTTGGTGCGGTAGAGATAGCCTCTTCATTATCAACTGAAAAATTGGGCTTGGTATCCATACCGAAGACTTTGGCGGTGATATTGGTTGGGAACTGGCGCACCGTAGTGTTATAGCCTTGTACTTCTTGGATATAACGGTTACGAGCAACCGCGATACGATTCTCCGTACCCTCTAACTGCGCTTGCAAATCTTGGAATAAGGCGTCAGATTTCAGCTCAGGGTAACGCTCAGACACCGCCATCAATCTTGATAGCGCGCCTGTGAGCTGTGACTGCGCTTCGGCGTAACGCTCCATCGCCTCTGGGTCATTGAGTACTTCTGGGGTAATCGTAATACCGCCTGCTTGTGAGCGTGCCTGCGCCACCTCAGTGAACACCTCCTGCTCTTGCTCAGCATACTGCTGCACTACTTCAACCAAATTTGGTACCAGATCCGAGCGGCGCTGATACTGGTTAACCACTTCTGACCAAGATGCAGTAACTTGTTCGTCTTGAGCTTGCAAGTTGTTGTAACCACAACCTGAGAGACCCATTGTTGAAGTGGCTAATACAGCTGATAACAACATAGGTTTTATAATAGCTTTGGGCGTCATATGTGACTCTCCTAATAATAAAAAGCGTTCATCTATTCTATTTATTCAAAAACAATCATAAGAAATAGACAAGCGAGTAATCTGAGTAATATCAATTATGCTGCTAATAATGGAGCTATCTTCATGGTTTTGCAATCAGACGTTACCAAAAAACAACTACAAATAATTAACAATAATCGATTAAGTTTATGTACTCCTTTTTCATTGTTGAGCATGCCTACCTAGCAAATCTCTATATATTACTTTTACATGTTTTGATGTAACGAGTATGCATACAAATATAAACGGTAATAGACAGAAAAACCTTTTAATAATATGCGCAGTAATGAGGGAATGCTAAAACCATTATCTTATTTTAAAATGAATTCATTATGTAGGGATGCACATATGGAAGGTTTAGTTAATAGCGTAAACGGCGTTATCTGGAGCTCTGCTCTTATTTATCTTTGTTTGGGTGCAGGGCTATTTTACTCTATTACAACGCGGTTTTTACAAGTGCGTCTCTTTGGAGAGATGCTAAGTTTGATATTTAAAGGTAGAGCCAGTACCGACGGTATTTCATCATTTCAGGCTTTAACTTTGTCACTGGCTGGACGCGTGGGTATGGGTAACATTGCAGGCGTGGCGGCAGCTATCGGCTTTGGTGGACCTGGGGCGGTATTTTGGATGTGGGTTGTTGGCTTTTTGGGTGCCTCCACCGCTTATATTGAATCGACGCTGGCACAGATATATAAAGAAAAAGACGTGGTCACTGGACAGTACCGCGGTGGCCCTGCTTACTACTTTGAGCGTGCACTAGGACAGCGTTGGTATGGCGTGGCGTTTGCTGTTACTGCGCTTATTGCTTTGAGTATATTTCTGCCTGGTATTCAGGCAAATGGCGTTGTCAATGCGGTGACCCAAGTGCTTGGAGAAGGCAGTACTATGTCAGTGCTAGGGTCTGATGTCGGCAGTATGCGTTTAGGAGCCATAGCCATTATCTTAGTGGTCTTTGGTATTATTATTTTTGGTGGTATCAAACGTATTGCTACCTTTACTGAGGTCGTCGTACCTTTTATGGCCATCGGCTACATCGTTTTGGCTTTAATTATCATGTTTAGTAACTTTAGTTTAATTCCACAAGTATTCGGCATGATCGTCGGTGACGCTTTTACCGCCCAAGCAGGCTTTGGCGCTGCCATTGGTTGGGGCGTCAAACGTGGTGTTTACTCCAGTGAAGCAGGTCAAGGTACCGCTCCGCACGCAGCAGCAGCGGCTGAGGTCGATCACCCTGCACAGCAAGGTTTGGTGCAGTCGTTCTCAGTATACGTCGATACGCTACTGGTGTGCTCTGCAACTGCTTTTATGATCCTAACTATGGGTACTTATAACATTCAAGGCGAATTACCTGATGGTCAGTTTATCGTCCAAAACGTTGCCGCTGGTGTCGAGATTAACTCCCCTGCCTTCACCCAACTGGCAATGGAATCTGTCTATGGGGCTTTTGGTGATACCTTTATTGCGGTAGCTGTATTCTTCTTTGCTTTTACGACTATTTTAGCCAACTATTATATAGCTGAGGTCAATGTGGCTTATTTGACCCGCTTTATCAGTATCCATGCTAATAGAGTAGGCTTACTTTTGGTTAAAGTGGTCACTATGATTATGATTGCCTATGGTGGTCTTAATTCAGCTGGTTATATTTGGGCTATCGGTGATATTGGCGTCGGTCTCATTGCCTGGCTAAATATTGTTGGTATCTTGCTCATCTTTGTGGTCGCCCGTCCCGCTATAAAAGCTCTAAAAGACTATGAGACTCAGCGCAAAGCAGGAGTCGCCCGTTATACGTTCAATCCAGCTAAGTTTGGTATCAAAAACGCTTCTTATTGGGAGGAGCGCTATTTAAATGAGCAGAAGAGTGATAAACAAAACTCACTTAATAAAGATCAGTAGGAAAGATAATACTTTTAGCATTAATTTTGTCGAGTGATTTTGAAGTGAATTAGCACAACTTTTTATTAGGTATCAATAATATAGAGCGTTTTTGACCTCGATATATGGAATTAACGACTGTAAAAGCATAGAAAATTCTAGTAATTGTTAAAAAATTATGGCAAATTGCATTTACTTAACCGTCTGGCTTATACATTGGGTTATGGTAGCACTAGCAATGCTAGCGCTACTCATAGCAACCAGAGGGTTAACTATAAATTGAATATCGGTGTAGCATTGCTTGGTATTTAATAACAATAATCACCTGTTTTATCCGCTGGTCTATTTTATTTACCTATCTTCACAAGGTTATGTCATTATTATGAGGTAATCCATAAAACGGCAAAAGGAATTGCGGCCGCAGCTAAAATATCGGTCATAGTAACTGTTTGATTCAATGACCTTATTGATAAGCCAAGCGGATAAATATAGACAATGACAATCTATCCTTAGTAATTATGACTTCTATTATTGGTTTCAATAACCTATTAATACTGAGCATAACCACTTTAAGACAGTACTAGGAATATTAATATGGAAGGTTTAGTTAATCTAGCAAACGGAATTATCTGGAGCCCAGCACTAGTCTATTTGTGTTTGGGCGCAGGTTTGTTTTATTCTATTTTAACGCGCTTTGTACAAGTGCGTTTATTCGGTGAGATGATTAGACTGTTGTTTAGAGGTAAGCCTGACAATGATGGTATCTCATCGTTTCAGGCATTAGCCGTCTCACTCGCAGGTCGTGTGGGTATGGGTAACATCGCAGGTGTCGCCGCTGCTATTGGTTTCGGTGGTCCAGGCGCGGTATTTTGGATGTGGGTAGTGGCCTTTTTAGGCGCTTCCACCGCTTATGTCGAATCTACACTAGGTCAGATTTACAAAGAGCGCGATGTCGTCACAGGCGAGTATCGCGGTGGCCCCGCTTATTACTTTGAGCGCGCTCTTGGTCAAAAATGGTACGGTGTTGTCTTTGCCATCGCCTCTATTATTGCTTGTGGGGTGTTCCTGCCTGGCGTGCAAGCGAACGGCGTTATCAATGCAGTCGCTCAGGTCGCAGGTGAAGGTTCAGCGATAAACTTTGTAGGTATGGAAACGGGTTCGACTCGTCTTATTGCCCTAGGTATTATTTTAGTGGTTTTAGGTTTTATCATCTTTGGTGGTATTAAGCGTATCGCAACCTTTACTGAGTATGCTGTACCCTTTATGGCAGTAGGTTATATTTTGCTTGCATTACTCATTATGTTTACCAACTTCAGTATGATTCCTAAAGTATTTGGTATGATCATTGGTGATGCTTTTACCGCGCAAGCAGGTTTCGGTGCGGCAATTGGTTGGGGTGTCAAACGTGGTATTTACTCCAATGAGGCCGGTCAAGGTACAGGCCCTCACGCAGCATCAGCAGCTGCAGTTGATCATCCCGCGCAGCAAGGTTTGGTGCAAGCCTTTTCAGTTTATGTCGATACCTTGTTAGTTTGTTCTGCAACAGCCTTTATGATCCTATCAACAGGTATGTATAACATTCAAGGTACACTAGAAGATGGTCAATTTATCGTCCAAAACGTCGCTGCGGATGTTGAGATTAACTCGCCTTCATTTACCCAAATGGCCATGGAATCTGTCTATGGTAACTTTGGTGATACCTTTATCGCTGTAGCGGTATTCTTCTTTGCTTTTACCACTATCTTAGCGTACTACTATATAGCTGAGGTCAACATCTCCTATCTAACCCGCTCTATGGGTAAAGGGGCCAGTAAGACCGGTCAATTTATCGTTAAATTGATTATTATGTTTATGGTCGCTTATGGTGCGCTCAATAGCTCAGGCTATATCTGGGGCCTTGGTGATGTCGGCGTTGGTCTAATGGCGTGGCTCAATATCGTTGGTATCATTATTATCTTCTTTGTTGCCCGTCCTGCTATCGATATTTTGCGAGACTATGAAGCGCAGCTTAAAGCAGGTGGCGGTACCAGTTATAAGAGATTTGTCTTTGATCCTAAGAAATTTGGTATCAAAAACGCCACTTATTGGGAAGAGCGTCATGCAAAAGAAGAAGAGCTTTTAAGACAAGAGTCGTTACGCAAAACACCTCGATCTTAGATTTTACGTAAACGCTATTTAAACTTTATTAATAATCATCAAAAAGCCCGTGATCAAGTCACGGGCTTTTTGATGGAGCTTTATAATTGATACAAGCGTGGTTTTAGCCAGAACTGTACCTATCTTATAAATGTAGTTCATCAAACCAGGTAATAATAGATTATTATTTAGACAAAAAAAGGTTTGATACTCAAGTTAATGAATATCAAACCAATATTAGCTTCATTCAAAAATCGTATTTTAAACTCAGCACATTATTATGATTTGCCTTTATTCAGGAACTAATACTGCATCGATAACATGAATAACGCCGTTAGTAGCTTGTACATCTGGCTGAGTAATATTTGCAGTGCCACCACCAGAAGCTGTAATCACATTATCTTCACTAATAGTAAAGGCATCGCCGTTTACTGTTTCGATATCGCTACCGTAAGGGATATCAGTTGCCATCACTGTAGCATCAGGAACCACATGATAAGTCAGTACAGTAGTTAATAAGTCGGTATCAGCTAATAGTTCATCTTGAGTCACACCAAGCGTTTCTAACAAAGCAGCAAAGGCATCGTTAGTTGGAGCAAACACAGTAAACTGACCATCTGATGCTAGTGTTTGATCAAGACCAGCTGCCTGCAGAGCCGCAACTAGTGTCGATAAGTCTGGGTTACCTGCAGCAACTTCAGTAATATTCTGCGTGGCCATAGGATCAGCCATAGGATCGGCTTCTACTGGGTCAGCCATAGGATCAACTTCAGGAGCCGGTTCCACAACTTCTACAACCTCAGTTTCAGCAACATCAGCTACTGGCTCATCTTGTACGGTTTCATTGTTGCTACAAGCGGCTAATGGTAATACAGCCATAGCAAACGCTAGTGGTAATAAATTCTTCTTTAACATGAGTACTTCCTTATAAATAGTAATTGAATAATTTTTTATTCAATATAGTTCTATAATATATAGTGTTACAAAACCAGCTAAAAACTGGGCGTTGTATTAATAGCGGGTACTTATTTTGGTAGCAGTACCGTGTCAATTACGTGTACTACACCATTAGTAGCGGCAAGATCAGTTTGTAAAATGTTTGCAGTACGACCATTTTCATCCATTAGCGTGCCTTGAGGGGTCACCACTAAGGTGTCCGTACTAAGCATGACAACATTGCCAGGCTTAACGTCTTTGGCATATACTGGCATATTGGCATTTATAACGTGATAGCCTAAGATTTTAGTTAATAAAGCCTTATCAGCAAATAGCTGCTCTTTAGTCATTCCAGTATCTTGTAATACCTTTGCAAAAGCCTCGTTAGTTGGTGCAAAGATAGTATAATTAGCACTAGGCTCAGACAAAATACCAGCTAAATTTGCTGCTTGTACTGCCTCGACTAATAAAGAGAAGTCTGGATTACTTTGAGCAATTTGTACTACATTAACATTCGATTTGGTCATATTGGATTGAGCTGCAGGTTGGCTTTGAGCCGTCGGTGCAGGCTGCGCCATTGGAGCTTCTTCTGCCGCCATCATATTATTACAAGCCGTTAGACCAGCAAGTGAGATGGCTAGAGTACCAATAGTAGCTACTTTGGTAAGTTTCATACTTATATCCTTAATAATGAGGTGTATCCTACGTGTTGACTAATGTGTTATATCCTAAGACAGCATCTTTATTTAGATCAATTACTGTAAAAAGAAATAAATTTTGAACAGTATAAGTCTAAATAAGTCTAAAAAACTAAAACAAAGTTTATTATTTAGACTAATATTGGAATTAGTTAACTAAAAATCCTTATTAGTCAAAAACCTTAAATATATAAAATACTGTAAGATGCTAATCTTTATGGTTGTAAACTAACATAGAACTTTGCTGTAACGCGCCATCGTTACGCTACTTTTTGTGAGACGCTTGTAAGTTTTGTCTATTTTTCAAGAGCATTGTTAAGCTTCTATAACTTTTAACTAAAGAAAAGCCCTTTAAAAGTAAATTAGTTACACTTCTTTTAACCTTTAAAATATGATTTGATTGAGATTACTTTGAATTTTCAGCGCCAAATAATTAATGCTAAATACTCACGCTAAACAGAGCTAAACTATACAGTCATGAACGATTTGTAGTTCATGCTAGACTACTACTAATTTATAATTCTCTATCTATAAAACTTTACGCCTTTTACCTCTTTTCCCTTTACAACCTTGATGATATAAGCAGTACTTCTATGACTTCACAAAACCCTTTGCAAACTACTACCCCCTCACCTTCAGACAATCCTAATAATTTTATATTAACTCCGCCAGCTAGCTTTCCCTTTAAGGAAAAGCAACTGGCCGCGCGTGCACGTATTACCGAGCAAATGAAGGCACGTATTTTGATGCTTGATGGCGCAATGGGCACCCATATTCAGAACTATAAGCTAGAAGAAGCGGACTATCGTGGTGAGCGTTTTGCAGATATTAGCCAAGACGTGCGTGGTAATAACGATTTGCTCGTGCTAACCCAGCCACAAATGATTAAAGAGATTCATAGCGATCATCTAACGGCTGGTGCAGATATTATCGAGACCAATACCTTTAATGGCACGCGCCTATCGATGTCTGACTATGACATGGAATATCTGGTGCCAGAGCTAAACAAGACTGCGGCCAAGATTGCCCGCGAAGCTGCTGATGAATTTACTGCTAAGACCCCTGACAAGCCGCGTTTTGTCGCTGGCGTCATTGGTCCGACCTCGCGTACCTGCTCGCTCTCCCCTGATGTCAACGATCCGGCGTATCGCAACGTAACCTTTGATCAGTTAGTAGATAATTATCGTGAAGCGACGTTAGCGCTCATTGAAGGTGGCGTCGATATCATCTTGATTGAAACTATCTTTGATACGCTAAATGCCAAGGCCGCCATCTTTGCCGTTACTGGGGTGTTTGACGATATTGGCTTTGAATTACCGATTATGATATCGGGTACGATTACCGATGCCTCAGGCCGTACGCTATCTGGTCAAACCGCTGAGGCATTTTATAACTCGATTCGCCATGCCAAGCCGTTATCAGTTGGCTTCAACTGTGCGCTTGGTGCTGATGCGCTGCGCCCGCATATCCAAACGTTATCTAATATTGCTAATACGTATGTCTCCGCGCATCCGAACGCGGGCTTGCCCAATGAGTTTGGTGAATATGATGAGACGGCAAAGGAAACCACTGCCCTGCTAGAAGGCTTTGCCAAAGCGGGTATATTAAACATCGTCGGCGGCTGCTGCGGTACGACGCCTGAGCATATTCGCCAAATTGCTAATATGGTGGCAAAATACCCACCGCGCGAGATTCCTGAGATAGCACCTGCTTGTCGTCTGTCTGGGCTTGAGCCATTTAACATTACTTCTGATAGCTTGTTCGTCAACGTTGGTGAGCGTACCAACGTCACTGGCTCGAAGAAATTCTTACGGTTAATTAAAACCGAAGCCTACACCGAGGCGCTCGACGTTGCCCGCGACCAAGTCGAGGGCGGCGCACAAATCGTCGATATCAATATGGATGAGGGTATGCTCGACTCCGAGCAGGCGATGATTCATTTCGTCAATCTGGTCTCCGGTGAGCCGGATATCAGCCGCGTGCCATTGATGATTGACTCCTCCAAATGGGAGATTATCCAAGCAGGGCTTAAACGCACGCAAGGTAAATCAGTCGTCAACTCCATCTCTCTAAAAGAAGGCTATAATGAGTTCGTCGAGCGCGCTAGGCTCTGTATGCGTTACGGCGCGGCTATTATGGTGATGGCTTTTGATGAAGACGGTCAGGCCGATACTTATGAGCGCAAAATTGAGATCTGCCAGCGCAGTTATGACATTTTGGTCGATGAAGTTGGTTTTCCTAGTGAGGATATCATCTTTGACCCCAACATCTTTGCCGTCGCCACCGGTATCACCGAACACAATAATTACGGCGCGGACTTTATCAATGCCACACGCTGGATAACCGAAAATCTACCCAATGCCATGGTATCGGGCGGCGTCTCTAACGTCTCCTTTAGCTTCCGTGGTAATCCAATTCGTGAAGCCATCAACTCAGTATTTCTCTACCACGCTATTAAGAACGGCCTGACCATGGGTATCGTCAACCCTTCTATGTTAGAGATTTATGATGATATTCCCAAGGACGCCCGCGACGCTATCGAAGACGTCATGCTCAATCGCAACCAAGGCGAAACTGGGCAAGATGCGACCGAACGCCTGATGACTATCGCTGAGAACTACCAAGACGATGGTAAGAAAAAAGAAAGCACCGTTGATCTATCTTGGCGTGAGCAGAGCGTAGAAAAACGCATCGAGCATGCACTGGTCAAAGGCATTACCACTTATATTGACGCCGATACCAAAGAGGCTTGGGAGAAATATCCCAAACCGCTCGATGTCATCGAAGGGCCATTGATGGACGGGATGAACGTGGTTGGTGACTTATTTGGCGCAGGTAAAATGTTTTTACCGCAAGTGGTCAAATCCGCGCGGGTGATGAAGCAATCGGTAGCGTGGCTAAACCCCTATATCGAAGCAGAAAAAGTCGAGGGCGAGGTTAAAGGTAAAATCCTGATGGCAACCGTCAAAGGTGACGTGCATGATATCGGCAAAAATATCGTCGGCGTGGTACTCGGCTGTAATGGCTACGACGTCGTTGACCTCGGCGTGATGGTGCCGTGTGAGAAAATCCTCGATACCGCTATTAGCGAGAAAGCCGATATCATCGGACTGTCGGGTCTGATTACTCCCAGCCTCGATGAGATGGTCTATGTCGCCAAGCAAATGCAAGAGCGCGGCATGAACCTGCCCCTGATGATTGGCGGCGCAACCACTTCAAAAGCGCATACCGCGGTCAAAATTGAACCGCATTACCAAAACGATGCGGTCATCTACGTCAGTGACGCCTCACGTTCGGTCGGTGTGGTCACCAAACTGCTCTCCAAACAGAACCGTCAAGAGCTGATTGACGAAACCCGCGAAGAGTACAT
The DNA here is from genome assembly GCF_055699795.1 of Psychrobacter sp. M4. Lineage (NCBI taxonomy): Bacteria > Pseudomonadati > Pseudomonadota > Gammaproteobacteria > Moraxellales > Moraxellaceae > Psychrobacter > Psychrobacter sp. M4. Next base: position 2,874,344 of record NZ_CM146740.1, read on the forward strand.
AACAGTCCGTGAGCGCCTCGCCAAACGCCAACCAAAAGCGGCGAAGATATCTTATGCTGACGCTATCAAAATTGGCTTTAAAGCTGACTGGGACAACTACGTGCCACCCGTGCCTAATAAACTCGGACAAGTGATATTTGATGATTATCCTATCACCAATCTGCTGCCTTATATCGACTGGACACCGTTCTTTATCTCTTGGGGCCTGACAGGTAAATACCCAAAAATCTTGCAAGATGACGTGGTCGGCGAAGCGGCACGCGATCTGTTTGAGAATGCGAATGACTTAATGCAAAAAATGATAGATGAAAAGTTAATCGTTGCCAAAGGTGTGTTTAAACTCATGCCAGCCAAACGCACTGGCGCGGATACGGTAACCGTCTATGACAACAGTCCAGCTGATGGCGGCAAGCCGACCTATCAGTTTGAGCACTTACGTCAGCAAAGCGACAAAGCCAGTGGCAAGCCAAACTTTAGCTTGGCAGACTTTATCTCACCATCGGACACCCATACCGATTACTTAGGTGGCTTTACGGTGTCGATCGTTGGGACAGAAGCACTGGCTGAAAAGTACAAAGAGGCAGGCGATGACTATAACGCTATCATGGTGCAAGCTTTGTCCGACCGCTTGGCCGAAGCCTTCGCTGAGCACTTGCATGAGCTGATTCGCAAAGATTATTGGGGCTATCAGGCTGACGAGAATTTAACCAATGATGAGATGATCAAAGAAAAATATGTCGGTATTCGCCCTGCACCGGGCTACCCTGCCTGTCCTGAGCACACGGAAAAAGGCAAACTGTTTGATTGGCTCGGTACGGTTGATGCTATCGGCACGACGCTAACTGAAAGTTTTGCAATGTGGCCTGCTTCCTCGGTCAGTGGCTTTTATTACTCGCATCCTGATAGTGAATACTTCAACGTCGGTAAAATCAGCACCGATCAGTTAGAGAGCTATGCTGAACGTAAAGGCTGGGATATGAAGACTGCTGAGAAGTGGTTAAATCCGAATTTGTAAGCAACTAGTGGAAACGCCTATTAATGTAATAGGCGTTTTTGTCTATAGAGATAGTTTCTTCTGAAGCTCTACATATTCATGAATATGTTTATCAGATAGAGCTTTTATAAACTCGAATAAACCAGGAACATTTATAATTTTTGGCATATCTTTTTCTTCTAAATTTCTAGAATCAACTTTTTCTATTGTAGACTTATAATCTTCTATACTACTGCTTAAAAAATCTATAAAATTATTATTTACCTTTAATCCGAACATATTGAATGTCAGCTCTTCAATTAATAGTTCGTTACTAGTTTCGTCAGACCAATCTTCTAGTCTAATAGAGTTTATGTATCTGTGAAGCTTTTTAACCGTTTTTTTATCAACAATATACAAATACTTGATGAGAATATTTTTGCAAATCTTTCTCTGATAACCTACATTATCTAAAGGTTTCAATGATCCAATTGCCTGACTAATCAAAACATTATTTTCATACTTAATATCAGTCTCGACTAATATCCCGAACAAATTACCTAAGTCATTACTGAAGGAGTGAAACTCCAAAGCATTCAATCCTCCTGATATAATCTTTCTAAGAGGTATGTCTAGTAGGGACTTTATTTTTTCACTAGAAATATTGAATAATTTAAAGTTATAGTATATAAATTTATTTAACGCTTTGTAAGCATCTGTAGGTAGATTTTTATTCATAAAACTTGACGAAATTAGTTTGACTAATTTATCTAAATCGTCATTTTTCCACTCTAACAATGAGTTTAGGAGAATTAGATTCGTTATTGCTTTCCCAATTACATCATTGCAAATTCCCATTTTAGAGTTATCATAAAGTGAGACTAAATTTTCAAAGGTAGTTAGCAAGTATTGAGTATGTTCAGCGCAATCTATATAAGAACCACTAGATTCATAATAGTCTAAAATATTATGAATCAACTCATACAGCTTTTTAAATTTGAAATATTTAACTAGAATAAACAGGTCATGTTGCTCTATACTATGAGTACTTAATACAGGAATTTGAAAAATTTTATTTTCTTGTTTATTTCTTTTAATCATTAACCTGAGCTTTAATTCTACGTACATTGTCATTAAATCAGTAAAAATACTATATTCGTCAATCATTATTTCGTTTAGCACAAAGAAACGTAATACCTGTAAACTTCTATCATTTGAACGATAATTATTAGAATTAATTATATAATTCTTATCTATATTCGCAACTTCATTATTTGCATCATGATAAAATTTATAAAGCATATCAAAATTTAAAAAGTCATATAGACCTTTTATATGCCTTTTTACACTCGGAGGATATAACTCAAGTTTGATTCTCCAGTTAGTTTCCAAATTATCAAATTTTCGTTGGCTCTCAAACTCAATTTCCATATTGAACCTTATTTTCCTCGTTATAAGATCAACATTGAACATAGATATTATTGCCTTATAGAACTCCTTGTTCTTTAGTCTTTTATAGATCTCGTTATTATATTTATTTATCAGCTTTTCATATATTATTAAGTTTTCAGACTTATTATCAACTGTTCGTACTACTCCCATTAACTCTTTATTATTATGAGAGAATGTCAAGTATTCATTATATTTTAAATCTACGTCTTCCAGCTTATCAACATCAGATCTAGATAAATATTTTTTGATTTCTATCCAATCTTTTCTTCCATTATTAGTAATAAATAAACAATTACCTAGATAAAAAATTTTAAATATTGTCACTACTTTTTCAAAAATATCACTGTCGTGCTTTAGAGCATCATGATCATCATAGTTCTCAATGATCTGAAAAAATATCTTGTATATTTTGCGCTGATTTTCTTCGTAGTCAGTTGTCATTGCTCCGTCGTGGAACCATAATCCGAAACAGTTAAGATGATATTCAACTGAACAGTTTGACAGTGCATTGGTAATTTGCTCAGGTAATAAAATCTTGAATTCTAGTAGTCCTTTAAGATGTTCGTATAGATAATCAATAACTTCTATCTTAGTTTGACTGCTAACTTCAATAATTTCATTTTTTGATATGCTCTCAATTGCTGATAAAAGATTATAAGGAATATTGTATTCAGAATTAACTCTATCTAAAAAATTTTCATACACTTCCTTATAATCAAAAAAATTTCTCTCCTTATGAAGTCTAGGAAAAACCGACTGTATCCCATGACTTCTTAGATACATACTTTCTGTGACATTTTCATTTTTTGTTAGTATAAATCTCGGAGGAGCTATATTAGAACGCCTCTCAATCCATTTTGAAACAATTTTTAGATCGTAGTCGCTATAGGAATATCCTAAAAATAGGATAGTGTAGGATGATAATATATGTATCAAGAAGTTTTCAATCAAAGGAAAGTTATCGCTATATTGCAAATAGTCATCCTCTTTAAATACAATGTTATGGCTAGAAAAGTCACCATGTATTTTTAAAAGCTTCCTAGGTATTATAGATTTAACTAAATCAGCATCACTTTTTATAATGTCGTAAATATGCCCATTTTGTTCTATCGTACTCTCTAAAATATTGTCCCAATTTGTTGTAATAACATATTTAGGATTTAATTCAAATATCTTCTCGTGAATGTCAGACGAGTTAGCATGTAGTGGGATTAATGATTTAAGTTTTTCGTAGAGTGAATATTCACCAAATTTCAGATAGTATAGTTGTGCTACTTTTAAGTAGTCGCTTTCCTTCGTATCTAGGTCTTTCTTCAAAACATCAATTAAATCTCCCCAGAATGGGAAATTTAAGCTATTAGTTTCAGAAAATTTAGAAACCCCTGCACCAACAAAAATAACTAAATTGTCATTATCTCTTGCATTAATGATTGTATTTATATGTGCTTGATTAAATTGCATATTTTTCTCTAGTATATTTGATACAGATAAATGTAATTTACATGGAAAATCGTATTGATTTGTTCTCGATATCCAAATAATCTAAACTTAATCTGCCTTGTCTTTACCCCGCCGACACCGCTCTGAACAATAAACCACATTGTCCCAATCCTTTTCCCACTTCTTGCGCCAGGTAAAAGGTCGCTGGCATACGGGGCAAATCTTCTCAGGTAAGTTTGGTTTTTTGTGTGCCATGGTTATTTCATCTCACTTCTGATGTTCTAAACCCTCATACTTTTTGACTCGTCGACATTGGTCTGAGCAGTACACTATGCTATCCCAGTTTTTATCTAGCTTTTTGCTCCAGCTAAACTCGCGCGCGCAGACAGGGCATTGTTTTTTGCGTACATTTTTCTTTTTGTGCGTCATTATTTTCCTTATCGTACTATATATTTAAAAATTGGTGCGTGGAACGCACCCTACGCCTGCATGTCGCTATTATTCATACTCATCAAAGATCTTGTTGAGTCGATTCAGACAATTCACAATCAATTTACCAGATTGATCAGTACTGGTATCCAGCATCAGCTTCTCATCCATACGTAGCGTAAGGGGCTCTAATGCTTGTTTAAGTGCATTTGCTATGAGCGCAGTTTGCTCAACAATGTTAGGCGTGTCAGGCTTGGAGATTTGATTCTCAACTTTCTTAGGCAGACCTTCTGCCATTTGCTGTGCCAATTGCTCAACCGCACTGACCAATTGCACCATGAGCTGCTTTTGGATATTTTGGTTTTGCTTGAGGTACTCGCCTTCTGCTTTATGATCGTGCTTATAGATTTGCATCAGCTGATTCATGCTCTTCTCAAAGCCGTTATCAATGCTGTCGCTGACGACTTTGGCATTGCTAACGAAGCTATCGGCAAGGACTTTCTGAGATTCTAATTGCGCTTCTATCTGAATCTCTAACTGGGCTTGCTGTCCTGCTTGTTGTAAGCGGGCAATTTGTTCGGGGTCGTTTTGGTTAAGGTATTTATCAAACTGACTACTAATAGCATTGAAGCCGCTGGCTAGGTCAACGAGCTGCGCAACGATACGTGCACCAGTGTCGCCATCTTCCCCGCCCATGGCTTCGTTACGTAAGAAATCAGCTTTGATTTGCTCCCAGCGCTCTTTTTCCGCATCGTCAAGCACGCCGCGCATATCACCAAGCTTAAGCAAGTTACTCTCTGCACCTTGGGTTAATAGCTGCGACTCACCCAGATAGTGATCATCTATCAGCTGGTTCAGCTCTTGCGCATTCATGACCGCCGATAGCTTTTCGGTCATCTTATTCATATTACGGTAACTGCCTTGCAGCTTAAATATCGGCTCGACGCGATATTTATCATCTTGCGAAGCCGAGGCGATATAAGCTTGGTTGACATCAAGGATGACTTCTTGCACGGTAAACATATGGCGCAAGATGGCGATAATTTCGTTAATCTCTGAGGTGCTATAAGGATAAGTCAGGTCGCTTGCTTGCGCGAGACTTTCGCTATTGGAACCGACAGCTTTTGCCATTTTTATGAGGCGATGGACGTCGCTCAAATCACGGTTAGCAAGTGGCGCGAGAACTTTGTTTGACGTCAACGAATTTTCGATATAACTGAGCGCAAAGACTTCTTCCATACCGCTCATGATGTCGCCTAAGTTGTAGATGTCAGCGCGGTTGGCGAGCATGTCAGGGACTTTAAAGGCCTCACCGCTTTCGGTGTACGGGTTACCCGCCATGACCACGCAGAACTTCTTGCCACGCATATCATAGGTTTTGGTTTTGCCTTGCCAGACGCCGTCGATACGGCGTGTACCATCGCCAAGTGAGATAAACTTCTGCAAAAATTCGGCATGAGTATGCTGGATATCGTCCAGATATAGCATGACATTATTGCCCATCTCAAAGGCTAAGTTGATTTTATTCAGCTCTTCTCTAGCAGTGGCGTTGGGCGCTTTTTCGGGATCTAAAGAGGTGACGTCATGACCGAGGGAAGGACAATTAATCTTCATAAAGATGAGGCCAAGACGGTTTGCCACATACTCCATCAAGGTGGTTTTACCGTAACCTGGTGGCGATATCATCATCAGGATACCCATCAGATCGGTACGTTTATCTTCGCCGACCGTGCCCATTTGCTTAGCAAGGTTGTCGCCGATTAACGGCAGATAGCTCTCATTAATCAGACGGTTACGCACAAAGGATGACAGTGGACGTGGCATAAACTCATCCAATCGCAATGATTCTTTTGAGTCGTGCAATATCTCTGAGCGCATGGCTAGATAGCGTCTGTAGGCAGGAATGACCTGTGTGTCATGATGGTGCAAACGATTTAAGAAATCATCGACAGCAAAGGTCAAAGTCTGCTGATGAATGCGCTCATGTTCGCCTAGTAAGTTATTGACTTGTATTTCAAGCGACACTTTACCTATGCTGCGCTCAAAGCTCTGTACTTGATTGAGCGGATTATTGAGACTGGTCAATGAGGTAGTGGCTGAGAATGACAAAGTAGACGGCGTGCCAGTAGCGCTCTTATCAAAGCTAATACCTGAGTCAATGAGACGTTGCACCAAGGCTTCACGTTGCCCATCATTTAATTGGGTGAGTAAGACCGCAATCGCTTCGGGCACATAGTGGCGGCCAATCTGCAATTGATGTCTGCTTAAGGCGGACTTTTCCTCAATTTCAGCAAGCTGTTCTTCACTGAGTGGCTTGCCTTCACTATCAGTACTATCTAATGGCTTATTGATTGTTTCGCTATCGCCATAGGTCTTATCCAATAGCGCATGAAACCACGTTGCCAATAGCTCATAGGCTGATTTGGGCTGAAAGCCAAGTTTGCCGATTGAGGATCGTAATTGCTCAAAACTGGCAGCGTTCTGCGTATTACCTGACGAACTATTTAGCGCTTGTATCAGCTGCTCGCACAACTGCTGCGCTTGCTGACTGGTTTGCCATTCTACATCTGTACTTATGCCAGTATTTGTGCCAGTACTTACGCTTGCATTTGGGCTACTCGCCTGCCCCATCACGCTGACCAAGTATTCACTGGCAAGCTGAACATAGCTTTGTTTAAAGATATTGGCGTTGTGAATGTCGCTGGTGTCTAAATTCAGGTCTGAGCTGGAGTTGGATTCTGAGCCTAAATCTGAATCTGACTTCTTATTAAAATTGTTCTCGAGGCTAATACTGTCGTTACTAAAGTTATCATCATTATAAGCAGAGACAAAGTTATGCATAACCTCCGTCATATCTTCTACTAGCAAGGCTTTGGCGGTATCACTACCTAAGCTACGACGCAATTGCTCGGCGGTGATGGCTCTATCCGTCCAGTTACTCACGCGCGTTAGTACGGACTCATTTAACCAGTTATCGTAACCAAATTGACGTAATCCATTTAAACCGAGTGCTTTTACTAGGCTCAACTGCCAATAGAACAGCTGCGCCAACGCACGTACTTGCGGGGTATAAATGAGCAAGCCAGCTTCGCGCAAAGTCGGTAGTATTTGCAGCAATAGCAATGTTGCATCATGGTCATGAATGCCTTTGTCATAACCGAGCTGATAACGTGGTGTGGCGTAAGCTTTGACCAGTTTGGCAAGAGGGCTATCATCGATGTCGCCATTACTATCGATAGTGCTACTAACACTGCTATTAATAGTACTAACAGTATCGTCATAAGCTTGATATAGGCGCGACTCGGTCAAGCCATCTTGACTGTTTTTGGCACTTTCGATAATGCTATACGCTAGGTATTCGGCGCGGTAGACGGTATCGGACTCGGAGGCGATGTTCATATCCCAATACGGACGCAAAGCGTTTAATTCGGCATTGTCCAATACTTCATAATAATCTGTGCCCGTTAAATGTAGATTAAGGACGCGTTTGCCGTCTGTCTGCCCACGACTTAGTAAGGTCAAATCCAATGGCTGAGTATTGACCGAAAAGCGGTGCTTGCCAAGCTTGATGATTTGACCACCATCTTCAAACAAATCTGACTTGTCTTTTAGGCTCTTATAACTCTCGATTTGAATGGCTTTTAAGCGCGCATCAATATCATCTGCTTTGACACTAAAGCCTAGTGCTTGCAGCTCTTTAGCGATGCTACGAACTTTTTGCACTAGGCCATCTGAGGCAAAGTAAGTATTTAAAGCCTCTTCCTCTGTGAAGCCTGTTACGCCTGTGCTTTGCGTGCGTTTTTTGATGCTCTCCAGCATGCGTAGTGCGCCATCACCTAAGTTTTGCGCTTTACGGTTGCGGGCATCAAGCAATTGCTGCTTATGGTTTTCAAAGGTTTCGTAAATCTCTTCACGCTTGCTGATGATGTCGGCTAAAAACTGATCGCCACTATTGGTCTCTGGATCCGCGAACTGGCTCTCTAACTCCTCTAACTGTACCAGCAATTTTGCCATTTGCTCATCTGACTTCTCAGGCGTATTGGCAATGGATAACGCATTGGCAATGGATTGACCAAACAGTTTAAATTGCGCGCCAAATTGCGCCACGGCTTCAGCTGAGCCTAAGTTTTTACGTTTATGATTGAGCTTAGCTTTGCTTTGATTGAGACTCGCATAGATGGTCGAGATGTCATCGATAATTTGCGTGCGTACCGTGGCATCGGCGACGTCTAGTGTACCTAGCAGCTCGGTCAACAAGTCTAGACCTTGAGCGGTCTCATCGATTTTTTCTAATACTGGCTTGAGCTCGGCATTGGTCTCGCTCGTATTTAAACGCTCACTAACATCTGCTAATACCCCTTCGTAGCTTGATAGCGCCTCTTCACCACTTAGAAATAGTACGGTTTTTTCGGCAAGCTCGCTCTCTGCTGCTTCTAGTTGTGTTTGTAGCGCTACTAATTTATCGCTATCTAAATAACGCAAATCTTCCAAGCTGACCAAGCGGCCTTTTTGCCGTCTCAACGCAGACAATTGATCAACATAGTCACTGGCCGACTCAAAAGTAGTGACTCGTATCTGTCGCAATATTTCATTCTGCTGGGCTTCAGCATCAGCTATAGCGGTTTGGGTTTGCTTTTGAATACTTTGTACTTTGGCAAACTCATCAATGACCAGCTCAGCAGTGGCCGTCACCTCTTTGATACTACCTGAGATCTCGGTCAGCTCAGGTTCAGACAGCCAATAATAGCTATCAAACAGGCGGCTAGTATTGTCGGCTAATTCTTCATAGAGCTTTTGTGACACGCTTTGATTGTCAATGAGGCGGGTGATGCTATAGAGATCTGAGATGCCGCGCACCAATTCTTTATTGCCAATTTTGCCATAGAAGCTCGTGCTTTCAGGTAATTCACTGACATACTCAGGAGAGGCATAAGGGGTATGCCATATCTGCATCGGGTGAATGCGTGACGGCTCACTTTGGGCGCTGAACAGTACCAAGCGACCATTTTCTGCCAGTGCCATACCATTACAATAAATGGGGTTTGCCAGTTGTTTTTTGATAAGGTTATAAGGGAATAACCCCGTGATGCCCAACGCCACGTCATAGAATAAGAATAAAACGTCTTCGCCGTTGGGTGAGACGATTTTACGCTTAAATTGTAAGTTCTTTTCATTACCGTTGCTAGTTCTAGTATTGGCATCGACGCTCTGAGCATCAAACAGTTTATGCTCGCCAGTTTGCAAGTAATAACCACCTGGGAAGATAATGCCGTGATCTTCGGGTAGCTGGACACAAGATTGCCCGATGGCATCCAGTCGCAGCACTTCTTCAGTCAAGGTGTTGTAGACGAAATAGCGATGACTGTCTTCACGATACGGCAAAATTTTCAGCAAGATTAAACTACCAACTTTGGCATAAGAAATCTCAGCATCTGTCAGAGACTGTGTGCTGTCACTAACGGGTTCGCTATAAATCCCTAGCCCTGATTGAGTATTATCCTCAATCTTAATGGTCAAACTGCCGCTAACCGTCTCTACAAATATCGTATCTAAGATATTCATATGCGGGTATTTGCCATTGATCATCTGATCACGAGTAGTCTCAGTCCAATCAAAATCATAGGCTGGCGGCAACTCAATATCGCGCTCACCTCTATTGTCTACATAGGCGACTTGGGCAGCCTCTGGTGTGCCTTCGCTAAAGTCTAGGGCAAAACGAAACACTCGAATATCGGTGATACGCTCACCGATCTGAAACGCTAATAGCAGCTTACTGTCTTTAACCGTCAGTTGAATCAGGCGCGTTTGCTTGTAATATCTATACAGCTCATTAAAGTCTTGTACAAAGGCTTGTTGATCTAAAAATGTGCCCGTTAAATCGACCTCTTCAAGCTGGTAGTCTTCCTTAACATCATTACTGTTATTATCAGGCTTTGTATTATCAGGCTCTATCAAACGATACAACGACAGCACATCTTTGACACTGCTCGCGCGTTTAAGACCCATAAAGACGTTGTAGCCGAATAGTAAATAACCACCTACCTGCACCATATCCTGCGCCACGCAGTTGTGTTCGGTGCGAATACGAGTACGAGCTGTCACTTGCATTTGAGTGCTACCAAACTCTTCAAGACGCGCGTTATTCAGGGTAGCGGTCTGTTGCTCTAAACGGCTGCCCTGCTCTGTTAGACGTTTTTTAATGAGCTCATAGGCATTGCCTGTGGCAACAGCCTGATCAGTTTGTTGAGCTTGATTGGCTTGGCTATCGTTGCTTGGGCTATCTGAATTGGTTGAGTTTTGCGTATCCGCCATCGTGAGTCGTCCACTTCTGTTTTTATATAATAAGAGAGTTTTGCGCAATAAGAAAAGGTGAGAGGGTTAAATGTGGCTAGTCTAAAGAAACGTTTTATAAATTATAGGTAGGGTGCTTTTTAAGCACCTAAAAGCCATGAAAAAGCACTGCCGCGTTCAGCAAGGAAAATCTTTTAAATAAGACTTTCTATTATCACACTATCATGGTGCATGCACCCTACGACAATTCATAGTAAGTCATGTATATAAAACATTTTTTTAGAGTAGCCAACTCAGTGTTTTAAGTTGGCTTGGAAATCTGCCACCTAAGCAACAGATTTTTTATTGATATTTAAAACGACTAATCGTTATATTGAGCAGTCTTATTAGACTCGTTAGCTTTAGTCATAACTTGACCTGCCATAACCGTATTGATGATACCGCTTAGCGTGTCAGACTTGCCAGCTAAGCCATCAATGGCTTTACCGATAGAGAGTGACTTAGCGAAGTTATCAAAGAAGTGCGCTTCACCGCCGACAATATCGATTTTGGCTTTTTGGAGCGCCACTGCCAACACTTCAGCGTTTTCTTTAGCAATCTCTTTGCCCGCATCGATCGACGCCATCGCTTCTTGCAATGCAGTCTCAAGACTCATGCGGAACTCTTCATGCTCACGTGCTTCCTTGCTCATGCTACCCATGGCATTGAACTTCTCGACCAGACCATCGGCCTCAGCTTGGAAGTGCGCGCGGGTAACTTCAGCTTTTGCCAGTCCAACTTCACGCTCTGCTTTGGCATTTGATTCACCGCGAGCGGCAATAATCTCAGCATCTGCCATACCGACATCACGGTCGGCTTTAGCGTTAGATTCACCACGAGCGGCAATAACCTCCGCATCTGCCATGCCTTTTTCACGCTCTGATTGCGCTTCAGCTTGTCCAGTCGCTTTAATAATATTGGCTTTAGCAATACCTTCTTTTTCCAAAGAGCTTGCTTTGGCTTCTTGAATCGCTGCTTCAGCAAACCCATGAGCAGACTCTTCAGCTTTGATACCCTCGGCAAGCTTGATTTTAGCTTCTGACTCTTTGGCAGACGCTTCAAGATTGGCAGTGGCAAGCGTGGTGATTTCAACGGCTTTATGCTTGGCAGACAGCTCTTCTGCTTCCGCCTTTTTCACCTGACGCACTTTGATTTCTTCAGCATCCGCTTCGGCAGCTAATACGCGCGTTTGCTTAGAGCGATCCGCTTCACTGACTTCGCGGACTTCTTTGATGCGCTCTTCTTCTTGCGCAACAGTTTTATCTACCGCAATACGCTCACGAATGACGTTGGCGATTTCTTTTTTCTCAACTTCAATGGCACGTTCCGCTTCGATACGCTGTAAGTCGACTTCACGCTCACGAGAGACGATTTCTAAATCACGAGCACGAATGACTTTCTCTTCTTCAATGACGACAGCACGCAGACGGTTCTGTCCAGCCACTTCAATTTCACGCTGCTGATTCTCGCGCTGAATCGCCAAATCTTGCTCAACCATAATGACAGCTGTTTCCGATTTTTTACGCTCTTCTTCTTCAATCTTGCGGGTTTCAGCAGTCTCACGTGCAATTACAGAAGAGATTTCACGTTGCTGTTTGGCTTCGGCATCGGCTTGTTGACGCTCAAGCTCCAGCATAGCTTCCCTAGTTTCAACGTTTTTCTTCTTAACCGCTAGCTCTTCATCACGCTCAAGCTCGTTGGTGATGACATTTTGAAAGGCCGTTAATTGAGTAATCTTTTTGATACCTTCAGCATCCAAGATATTACTAGAATCTAATGACGCTTTTGGCGTTTGCTCTAAGTAATCAATTGCGACGTCTTCTAGGACATAACCATTGAGATCGTTGCCAATTTCTTGGACGATGCTGTCACGAAATTCGCTGCGGTTCTCAAACAGCTTAACGAAGTCAATTTGCTTACCGACTGTTTTTAGCGCTTCTGAGAACTTGGCATTAAATAGCTCATTGACAGCGACTTTATCTGAGGCTCTTTCAACCCCAACCGATTTGGCGACTTTGAGGACATCCTCTTCGGTCTCGTTAACTCGCAGGTAAAACGCAACGGTGATATCAGCGCGCATGTTGTCGGCGCAAATCAGCCCTTCTTTACCGCGTCTATCCACTTCTAAAGTGATAAGCGAGATTCTCATCAATTCTTTTTTGTTGATAATGGGCCAAACGAAACCACCATCAAAGCGTACAGCGATTTTACTAACACCATTAATAATCAGTGCTTTGCCTTGCTCAACCTTAAAATAAAAGGCTTTTAGCATCAAAAGTGCTGCCATGATGAAAACAAACGCCAGCACTACAACCACGCCGACGATAATGAGTATGTCCATATTCATTCCTCTAATTAAAACATTCCAACCAAATTTAAAACAGTTGCTACAATGCCTGCCAATAGATTACTTATCGTTTATACATTGCCCGATCGTTATTACGTTTTCATTTTTAAGTTCAATTTTTACTGAAAAATCGCTTTTGCAAGCTACCCAGTTAAAAATACTTTTGCGTGAAAGTTCTTCAATTAACCCATTCAATTTTTAGCGTTATTTATCTTTAACAGGAGCAACTAGGTAAACATTGGCTTCATTTAGATACTCTACCAATACCACTTTATCGCCTTGCTTTAATGAATTCTCATTCATATCTGGACGAATTTTGAGTATTAATCCTGCGCCGCCATCATTAAGCTCAGCTTCACCATGCTTATCGATCACACTAAGTGTACGCACTATGGCTGTCTTACCTACATTGCTCACGGCATTGCGCTTAGGAATTTTAGCGATGTTTTTACGGATCGGTGAAATAATGATGCCCGTCAACCACATCGATACCACTAATACAAAAATGAGCGCCCCTGTGCCAAACACATAATACAAAACGCCTGAATCAAAATAGTGATGCAAAAAACTAGTATATAAGTAGCTCAATACCCAACCGATTAAACTAATCAAGGTTAGTATGATGATTAAAGGCACGCCATAAAGGCCAAATTTGAGCATAAGACCAGTGAAAAATCCGGTCGATGATAGGTTGGAGACATCGGCATCACCGCCTGATTCACCAAACTCTACGCTGTCCATATCCGTCATGCCGAGTAAAGATACTACCCAATACAAAGTGACAAACATCACCAGCCCTGTAAACACAAAGGTAGGGTATAAACTTATTTTGGTAATAAAAATCAAAAACGATTCTTGCATCCTGCACTCCTAAGCCATACCACCATACAAATTAGCCATGATTATTATATGGTTTGGTCCTGTAATTCATAAATTTATATGGCTTATTTTATAAATTTACGTACTCACCTTTTATAAGTTGCGCCAAACGTAAACGCTTCTCAAACTCATACTTATAAATGAACTTATGTTTGCTATAAAGTTATTATATACACAAGATGTCAAAAAATATACTTGATTTGCAATCAGTTTCCCCATACTGGCGATCTGATCATGCCTCCATTTTTACTACTGATAGCATAACTACTATTATCAGCTAAAGAGCGCACAGTTAAACTACCCCCACTTTGACCACTAATTTGTTTAACTGGTAAGGTGCGCGCTGGGTACAGAACATACTGTCCAGAAGGCGACAGACGTGCAGGCTCATCAAGTCCTGTTTCTGCAAGCTTGATGATTTGTCCGGTTGCTACAGTCATTATGGCTGCCTGACGACCGTTGAGATAAGCCAGGCGCTGACCGTCAACACTCAACTGCGCGCTGGCAGCATAATCTTCATTACTAATCTGCTCAGCACTGCCAGTTGCAAAGTGATAGCGATAAATGCGCGGACGCCCTGCGTGTTTTTTGTCACTGGTGTAGACGAAACTTTGCCCGTCAAAGGCATAGCTTGGTTGGACTTCGGTACTAGGTAAAGTGGTGAGCTGCTGGGTTTTACCATCGCGTAAATTCATCTCGTAGATATCGGCATTACCGCCGATCGTTGAGCTATAAAGCAGCTTTTGTCCATCTGGAGAGAATGACGGTGACAGATTGCTGCCAGCTGTGTCTACTACTAAATTTCGAGTTTGGCTATTAGTATCGTAGATATAAATCTTTGGATTTTGCAGCATGGCTTGTTTGCTATAGGCTAATAATTTGCCGTCCTTTGACCATGCTGGGGCGTAGATAAAGCCGTTGATTTGATCAAGTAGCCGTCTATCGCTACCATCAGGGTTTAGGGTATAAAGACTTGATATTATTGCAGAACCTGCACTTAGTTCCTCTACATAAGCGATACGACCTTGCCGATCTACAATTGGCATATTTGCTGTTAACGGATCAACAATTATAGGATTCGCGGTGCTACTGAGCGGTTGTATCGTTTGGGGTAAAGTACTACAAGCTGTTAAAAGCACACTCAAAGTGGTACTCAGAGCAATAGTAGTAGAGTGCCTACTAATTAAAGATCGATTAAACATAGAAATACTCATAGAGACAGAAGTAACATAAATTAGAATTGTTTTAGACAGTTTATTAACAAATATATAACATATAGTATAACTTAATTTACGAAATATCTTTAATTAAAATAGACTTATTAGTAATAAAACAAACCTTTGTCTAAGCCTTAACTAAAATTTAACCAAAAAAAACGCTCCACTATAAATAGTAGAGCGCTTTTATGGGGGATATAAGCTTGAACATCACATTACTAATGTCCGAGAATTAAGACAATTATTTAGCAACCCCTTTAAAATAGGCTACTTGATTGTCGTTTTTAATCGTCAAAATAGGTAAATTATTAGCATTTTCGCCAAGACTGTACTTACCCTGTACAGTTGCCATCGTCGCAGTATCAAAGCTGGCTTCGGGTTCAGGACAAGCCTTCATAGTACTAAATACGTTGCTAAGTTGGACGCTACCATCAACTACGCTGTATTCACCGCCGATGTTATTACAAGTATTTATAAAGCTGACGCGATCAGTACCGTTGTCTTTGAAAAAGTTTAGCGTAAGCGGCTTGGCTGGATCAACAAATAGCTGTGTTACTTTATCGCCATTGCTGCGTTTGGCATCGACAAGTTGCCAATTGTAAGCTTGCAGCTGTTGTTTAGTCACAGGCTGGGCAACTGGAGCTGGGGCTTCAACGCTTGATTTTGGCGTAGTAGTCGTTTGACAGCCTGCAGCTAGCGTACCTAAGGTAAGCGTCGCCGCCATCATTATTTTGGTCATATTTTTCATATAGGCTCCTAGAATTATTAGATTTTATATTATGGATTCTTAGTAATCGATAATTTTCACAATAGCTGATTATAATTTTTAATTTAAATGTAAGATCGTAGGATATCATAATGCCAAAGCTAACAATAGTAAGGCAGTCTAAATCAAGATTGATTTTGCCAAAAAAACCTCACTAAGTAGTGAGGTTTTTATATAAAGGCTGACTTAGACATATGGGATAACTAGATATTGCTAAGTCTTAATAATTAGCTTTGATATTTGCCTTTGATAAATAACGAATTATATGACATCCGTGCCAGTGATATTAGGCTCAGAGGTTGGCGGCGCAGTCATACTGGGTGTAGATTGACAGCCTGCTAGTACACTCATTACAACCAAACCAGTCATTAATATTTTGCTTATACTTTTCATACGAACTCCTACAATAATGAATAAAATTTAAATACGAGCTATGTCTTTACTGTTATTCTTTACTAACGCTAACATCTAGAACATCTACTTTTTCGTTAGTAACCATAACTTATTTGAAGTTTATACTTCACTGCTTTTTGCGTTACTACTCGTTATTTAATGTTAAGCTTAAACGCCTATTATGGCTTTACCTGTTGCAGGGCAGCATAGCCTGTCAAACGTTTGCGCTCAGTATCACTAAATAACTGCTGTTCGAGCTGCCTGATTTGTGCACTTGTTTGATCATTTGTCGCCGCGTTATCATTGTTTTGATTGACAATAATCTGCTTTTGCGCTTGGTACTGCTTAAAACGCTGATCGAAATTGGCATCCTCCTCATCCAATTGCGCAAGCCTTGCTGCTGCTGGCGCGCCTACCAGCTCACGGCGCATATTATATAATTGTTCAGGAGTCGCACCTTCATTTTTCATCTGTTCAGTGCGACTCATAAGCTCGTTTAAGTTGGCTTGCTGCTGAATAGCAGCTTTGGTTGCATTATCTGGCATCCGGCTAATATAGTCTTGCCGCGCTACTTGTTTTTGTGCTTTTGAGAGCTGATCGTTTTGATTGATCCTCACCATCTCTATACTATAGTTATCGTATTCGTCTTCTACGCTAAAGAAGGCGGCAATAGTGTTTTTATCAAAATACTGTTGACGCAGCCGCGCCACGTCTTGCTTTTGCTGAGCCACCATATTTAAATCCAGCTCGCCGTTTTGTGTGGCTTGCAGTTGCAAATTACCGTAATGCTTTTCTATCTTAGGAATCGCCTTTAAATAAGCTATATAGTTATTAAATATAACCATAGCTTGGCTAGCGGCCGGTTCAGGAACAAAACTGCGAATATAGCTCTCAACGCGGGCAAAGATAGTGGCTTCATCTTCTTCACCAAGCGCGGATAAGAAGTAGTCAAACAATCGCTTTAGCCCTTCGGTAACAATTAATTGTTGGTTTTCATCTATGACAATTTCGCCATCAACATCCGTGCCTTGTAAAGAATGCGGCAAGTTTTCAAGTCCGGTGGTAAACTTAGTGCCACTTTGAGTAGAGGATATATTAAGATTTTGCTCAAGATTTGACTCACTATCTATTGAACCATTAGTACTCTTACTTACTACTGTAGACACTTCTTGAGAAAGTGTTATGTTGCTTTGGGTAGGCTTAAACCACCAAATAATTGCTGCCGTTATTATAATAACTCCAGCAATAGTAGTAAGGATTAAATATGAGCGCTGTCTAGTAGACATAAAAGCGGCATCCTATTTTGCTTATAGATTGGCGTTTTTGAGGCGATTAACCTGACTACGATATACGGTTGTTGGATTAACGCTTCCAAAGGCTACTAAGCCTAGTACTTGATTAACCGAATCCAAATGATTCATTCTATAGTTATCACGAATGACATAACCAAGACGACTCGAACACGTAGATACCAACCCATCATTTGGCTCACCTCGATAGGTAGTACTGGTCGACAACAGCAAAGGATCACCGGCATCAAGTAAGTTGGTCAGTTGCCCAACGCCACTAAACGAATAATACTTAATACCATTGACCTCAATATCAGCTGGTTGCCCACAATAAGTAGT
The DNA here is from genome assembly GCF_055699795.1 of Psychrobacter sp. M4. Classification (NCBI taxonomy): domain Bacteria; kingdom Pseudomonadati; phylum Pseudomonadota; class Gammaproteobacteria; order Moraxellales; family Moraxellaceae; genus Psychrobacter; species Psychrobacter sp. M4. Next base: position 2,892,198 of record NZ_CM146740.1, read on the forward strand.
CGGCATCGCTGCCGGGAATCTAGCATTAAATTCAGCCGCGCCATCAGTGGACAGAGCAACTAACGATTTCCAACCATCTTGCTCTTGTAACTTAGTGACACTAACACCAGAGCCGATGTCGGTAGCAATGCCGATGAGTTTGAATAAGCCAAGCGCCGCCTCTGTGGTGATAGTACCCTCTGAGAGTTGCCGCAAAACAGCGTCTGCCGTTTTTGAGCCTTGTTCTGGGCTTGAAACTGCGGTTGCTGAGGCTATATATTCAGGGGCAACGCCAGCGACATAGCGAACGTCAATACCGCCTTGGCTGTGTCCTATTAGATTGACTTTGGGGTTGCCGGAGATAGCTGAGATGAGTTTGACTTGTGCCAGTAGTTGTTCACCGCGAACTTCACTATTATTAATGGCCGAGGTTTTGGTTGCAAATACATCGGTACCTCCTCTCATCAAGGTTTGAGGAATACCATAAAAGTAATCTAGGGCACCGAATAGTTTATTAAAACCACCAAGTCCATGCGCCAGCACCACCGGATGCTGAGTAGTTGTATAATTTGACGTTAATAATCTAGCGCCTACCAATTGGCATCCGCTGGGTGCAGAACAACTATAGTAGGTAGAAGCTTTCGCCGGAGTGGTTTGCAGTGTCATTAGCAAAATACCACTGCCAATAGCACTAAATAGTGGTAAAAATGCACGTGGTCTTTTGTATGATTTTATACTATGAAAGGTCATAACAACATCCTTGTTATTGTATCAATAAGAGTGTTTTTAACCAGCTTATGTTTGTCTTGGCATAAAAAGCTATCAAAAACAATTACTAATCCATTTAGCAATCAAATTTACATTACTTGTATATTTTGTATTATTCAATAGATTTTTCTGTCCGCTTAGTGTATATAAATAACGAATATTTCAAAGACCGACAGATGTTTTTTAATAATTTTATAGTTACGACTATTAGCTCATAAAACGACAACAGACCTTGATTAGCATAAAACCGTCACCATTATGTTTATGATATAATTCATATAAATTAATTCTGTCTCTATTAATTCTACGACTAATATAAGTACAACAATGATGACTAAAAAATCTCTTATTCAATCTCCTGAAGCTATAGAAAAAATGCGCGTCGCCGGTAAACTTGCCAGCGATGTGCTAGTGATGCTTGATGAGCATGTCAAAGTTGGCGTGAGTACCGAAGCGCTTAACCAGATTGCTCATGACTATATTGTTAATGAGCAAGGGGCTATTCCTGCGCCGCTTAATTATCATGGCTTTCCTAAATCTATTTGTACCTCGGTCAATCATGTGGTTTGTCACGGTATCCCAACTGAGAACAAACTGCTTAAAGATGGCGACATTATCAATATTGATGTCACTGTCATCAAAGATGGCTATTATGGTGACACCTCAAAGATGTGGATCGTTGGTGAAGGTTCTATCATGGCGCAGCGTATTTGTGATGTGGCTCAAAAAGCACTCTATGCCGGTATGAGCGTGGTCAAAGATGGCGCACGTTTGGGTGATGTGGGCGCCGCGATTCAAGAAGTGGTCGAGCCTGAGCGCTTTAGTATCGTCCGCGAGTTCTGTGGTCACGGTATCAGCAATGAGTTTCACCACGAGCCGCAAGTCATGCACTATGGCAAAAAGGGTACTGGCTTTGAGCTCAAAACGGGTATGACTTTTACCATTGAGCCGATGATCAATCAAGGCACTTGGCAGACCAAAATATTACCTGATGAATGGACCGCCATCACCAAAGATCGTAAGCTGTCAGCGCAGTGGGAGCATACGATGGTGGTCACCGATAATGGCTGTGAGGTATTTACCACACGCCCTGAAGAAGATTTAAGTTTTTTGACTCAGTAATAACATAAAAGATCGCCTAGGCGGTCTTTTTTTTGCTAATTTTATCTTAAACTCCAATTAGATAACACTGGACAACTTGCATGTTTACTTGCGATACCACCTCTATTAATATTACGCCGCTACCGTCAGTTCTCTTGCGTCCCCCATCAGCAGCAACCCATTCTGAATCAGTATTATCTGATCAGGCGTTGACAGCTATCTCTGCGTGGGTAGTACAAATTAATAATGATATCAGCCGTGCTCTTGAGCGCGGTGTTAGTATTCGTCAGTTGGTTGCCGCTCGCGCTTGCGCCATCGATGATCTGCTAATCGCTTTGTTTGAACGATTTGGCCTCAATGATACAGACTTGGCTCTATTTGCTACCGGTGGTTATGGTCGCGGCGAGTTGTCGCTCTATTCAGATGTCGATATTTTACTACTTAGCCTTACCCGTATTAGCAGTGAGGTTAGCGCCAAGATTGATAAATTAGTGGCGCTACTTTGGGATATCGGGCTTGAGCCTTCATTATCAGTCCGTGATACCAGCGACTGTCTGGAGGCGGCAAAAGACCATACCGTAGCCAGTGCGCTACTCGAAGCAAGATTACTTACTGGTAACGAGGCACTGCAAAAAGTACCCCATGCGATTGTCAATAAACGGTGGTCGCCGCGAGAGTTTTATGAGGTAAAAACAGCTGAGGCAAAAGCGCGTTACCTGCGTCACAATGCCACAGAATACAACCTTGAGCCTAATATTAAAACGGCTCCTGGCGGGCTGCGCGATATCCATATCATTGGCTGGGTCACCAAGCGCTACTTTCGAGTCAGCAAACTTTATGACTTAGTTCAGCAAGACTTTTTGACCGAAAAAGAATTCGATGAATTACAGTTTGCAGAGAGCTATTTATGGCAAATACGTCATTACTTGCATGAGCTGACAAAACGTAACGAGAATAAATTGTTATTTGATTATCAGCGCGATATTGCTGAGCTTATGGGTTATGAGACGCAGCCTGATGACGCGCCCAATGCTGCTGTTGAGCGTTTTATGCGTGACTATTATCGCTGTGCGATGCAAATATCTACGCTATCTGAGATGCTCATCAACCACTATTATGAAACCATTATTGAGCCTGAACTGCCAGATGACGAGCGTCCCATAAAACGGCCTATCAATGCACGCTTTAATCAAGTTGGTGATCAGATTGCCATCGCTCATCACCGCGTTTTTGCACAAACCCCAGCGGCGATCATGGAGATGTTTCTGCTTATGGGTCAGTACGGGATCAAAAATATCCGTACGCGCACCGTACGCGCGCTAAAGATTGCGGCGCGCGGTATTGATCAAGCTTATCGTGATAATTCTGAACATCAGGCGCTGTTCTTAGCCAATTTAAAAGAACAAAACTATCTGTTTCACCGTCTGCGCGCTATGAATCGCTATGGGGTACTTGGCAGTTATATCCCTGCTTTTGCACAAGTCACTGGCATGATGCAGTATGATTTGTTTCATCGCTACACCGTCGATGCCCATACGCTATTTTTGATTCGAATTTTACACCGTTTTACCGATCCTAATTATGCACAAGACTTTCCGCTCATCAGTGCCATTTTTCAGCGAATCGAGCGCAAAGAGATTATTGTACTAGCAGCTATGTTTCATGACATTGCCAAAGGCCGCGGCGGTAATCATAGTCAGCTTGGCGAAACTGAGGCCACCCAATTCTGTTTGGCACATGGTATGAGTCAAGCGGACGCCCATCTGGTCGGTTGGTTGACCCGCTACCATCTACTGATGTCGATGACCGCGCAGAAAAAGGATATCTCTGACCCTGAAGTGGTGACTGTTTTTGCTAATCTTGTCGGTAACGTCACTCATCTCAACCATTTATACGTACTGACTGTTGCTGATATGAATGCCACCAATCCTCAGCTTTGGAATAGCTGGCGGGCGACCTTGATGAAGCAGCTATATTCGCAAACGCGGCGTATCTTGCGTGCTGATATCGATGCCCCAACCAATCGTCAAGATATGATTAGCGCCACACGCAAACAGGCGTTGGCGAGGCTTGACAGTGTCGACAATCAGCATATGAATCGTGATGAAGTACTTAGATTATGGGATGATCTGGGCGATGAGTATTTTTTGCGGGAGATTGTAGAAGATATTTTGTGGCATACCGAAGCCATTTTAAATCATCCTCCTATCGGACGCGCCTCTGATACCGATAGTGCACCTTTGGTGGTGCTACGTGAGCATCGAGAGCTGGCGCTTGATGCGGTGCAGGTCTTTGTTTATACCCAAGATCAGGCCAATCTTTTTGCCGTAACTATGGCGGTGTTTGATCAGATGAATCTAGATGTTTTGGACGCGCGAATCATCACAGCTACTCGTAATTTTGCCTTGGACTCTTATGTTTTGCTTGATCGCAGCGGTACTTTACTAACTGATAAGGACACTCAGCAAGAGCTAAAACAGCGCCTCATTGATGCTTTTAAAAATCCAGCAGCGCCCAAGCTTACCTATAAGCGCTTGCCTCGCCAGCTAAGGCATTTTGAAGTACCCACAGTGATTAGTTTTGACTTTAATGAAGCCTCATCGCAGCACATAATGAATTTGCAAACGCTTGATCAGCCAGGACTGCTTGCACGCGTAGGACAGATATTTTTGCAGCAAGGTATCGAGGTACATGCGGCACGTATTACGACATTAGGTGAGCGAGCAGAAGATATGTTTTATATCAGCGATCAACACGATGCCCCTTTATCTGCTGATAAACTTGCAACATTAAAAAGCGCACTTATCACTAGCTTGAATGCTCATACTGAGGACAAATACACTTAATTATCAACCGAAGTGTTTAGCTTAGCTAGCTTGAATAAGTGATTAGACTTTTATAAACCATCTCGCTGGCATATGGAGTCAACTCATCATCGACAAACTCTGGAGGCAATATCTCTGCCTCTATTTGGTGCTGATCTAAAATCAGTCGGCCAGCATCAATCTCTTTTTGGAGTAAACGCTGCAAGGTTGCAAGCCTTAACTGTGCTTTATAATGCGTATAAATCGTTTGTAAAGAGATTGGCGCCTGATCATGAACATACGGAAAAATATTCTCTGATGCTAAATCAGCCATCTTCGTTAGCGCCTGTTCACACATAGTGTCTGCGTCATTAATGTGCTCTTGTATATAATTGGCCAGCTGACCTTTAAATATTAGCGCAATTATAAACACCATTGTTTGGATGCCAAATACTATCGTGTAGTGCCACAATGACATGGGTATATTAAATAACTTACCCAACGTCATCATTACGATAGCCACGATTACATAACTGACTAATTGCCATAACAACCAAGTGATTATACTATTGTCACCAAACCAAAACATCTGTCTTTCTTTGAGATTAATAAAGCGCTGACGAGCTTGCCACCACTGTTGTTCATATTGTTTAAGCTGCTCATAAGATGGACCGCTCAGATCATTACCTGTCTCGTCGTCAATACTTATATCATCGTTAACGAAATTGCCCCCCTCTTTAAAAGCCTTAAAGTTGTCAATTTTTGGAGCATCGATCATAAGGTTATCCTAACGATAATTTGCCTTAGTCTCTGGCAGCAGTTATCTGTTTTATTGTCTATTGTTGTTTTTAAGTTGTAAGCATATAAATTATTAGCATAAAAGTAGTAGGTAAGTTGTTGAAAAATGAATAATAGTTTAGAGAAATCGATAAGAGAAGGAAAAGACAAATAATAAGCTAAATGCTACACTGCCTAATTGGTAGTTTTTTACGAATATATAATATGATGACGATCGAAATTACGCTCAACTAACTATTCTAATTTTCGTTACAATTACTTACTTAATATAGCCTCTTATTATAATGATCTTACTTATGAATAACAACTTAGCACATCTGCACCCTTACCCCTTTGCCAAAATGGCACAGTTGCTTGCTAACAGCGAGCCTGCTCGTAATTACACTGAAATAAAGCTCGGTATTGGCGAGCCAAAACATACGCCGCCGGCTTTTGTTTTAGACGTACTACAAGAAAATTTGGACAAGATATCTCGTTATCCCACTACTAATGGCAGCTTTGAGCTACGTCAAACCATAGCGCATTGGCTTGAGAAGCGGTTTTTCTTGCGTCATGTCGATCCCAATACTGAAGTATTGCCAGTTATGGGTACACGTGAGGCGATTTTTAGCTTTGTACAAGCTGTAGTGAATACTAATAAAAGCAATCCTACTGTCGTCATGCCGAATCCGTTTTATCAAATCTATGAAGGTGCTACGATACTGGCACAGGCAACGCCTTACTTTATTCCTTGTACGCCGGACAACAATTTTAAAGGTAGCTACCGCGCTGTACCTAAAGAGATATGGGAGCAAACCCAGCTGCTATTTATCTGTAGTCCCAATAATCCTACCGGTTCGATTATGAGCTTGGATGACTGGGAAGATCTCATTCGTTTGTCCGACAAATATGACTTTGTTATCGCAAGCGATGAGTGCTATAGCGAGCTATATTTTAATGAGCCTCCTATCGGCTTACTTCAGGCCTGTACTGCTTTTGGCCGTGATGATTTTAAAAACTGCGTGGTCTTTCATTCCCTATCAAAACGCTCAAACCTGCCCGGTCTACGCTCAGGTTTTATCGCCGGCGACGCAGCCATCCTACAGCCGTATTTGCAATATCGTACTTATCAAGGCTGTGCGATGCCGATACCGCATCAGCTTGCTTCTATCGCCGCCTGGCAAGATGAAAAGCACGTGGCGCATAACCGCGCGCTGTACCAAGAAAAATTTGCGCTATGGATGGATGAATTGGGCGAGCTACTCGAGTTAACCATGCCAGAAGCTGGGTTTTACTTTTGGGTAAAAGTTCCTACGCAGTTTGATAATGATGACGAAGTGTTTGTCAAAGCGTTGTATGAGCAGGCAAATATCCATGCTCTTGCTGGGCGTTATCTGTCACGTGAGGTCAATGGCAAAAACCCTGGTAAAGGTTATGTACGTATTGCGCTAGTGGCTAGCGTTGCTGAGAGCCGAGAAGCTATTGAGCGTATTAAAGAGCTGCTCACCGCTCATTTGAGATAAAGATAACCTTGTTCTTAGTAATGTTATTGATAATAACGGCTTAGATAATGCTATAGTAAAAGCAGATGCTTACCATTTGTTATACCTCTTAAAGCATTTTATCAGTATCATGAGCCCACATTATCAAGGATAATGCTATGCCGCAGCTTGATTTCACTCAGCCCCCTTTTGATGTGCTCAGTCTCACTGAGCGCCAAAGTCTCAAAAAGCATACTCAAGTGCGTTATCTCGCAGCTGGCGAATCTTTACCTACCGATGATTTAAGTTATTTTTTTGTGGTATTAAAAGGTCAGATTGAACAGCGCTTAGGCGACGAATTTATTGCCTCGTATGTCGGTAGTAGTTACTCCGATCAGCTCAATAGTAACGACTGGTTCGATAGTCGCCGTACTCCTGACGATCGGGAGCTGCCGTCAGCTAAATTGCCTAGAGCAGATATTAAGAATACTTCAGCATATCAATACCGCGCTATTGAGGACACCTTACTGCTGCAAGTAGAGGGTTCAGCCATCGATAGAATGAGTGCCCAAAATCATCTCATACGCCAGTTGTTATCCAATGAACTGCCGGAGCGCCTAAAAGCGTTGCAACAAAGGCGCGGCGCTCAAAATCAAGCGCTGGGAGCAAACGCTACCAGTTATAATGCTCAGCAAGAAGTACAGCAAATCATGCTCCAGCCTGTCGTGGCTGTCACTTTATTGCCCGTACATATCATCGACGCGGACAGTAGCCTGTATCAAGCGGCGCGTACTATGACTGCTGCGGGACTTAAACATGTACTGTTGCGTCAATCAGCAGACCAGACTCAAGGCTCGCATTCAACCTCTGACCCCATAGCTGGCTTGGCACCTGAATTGGGGATTTTGACTGATGCTGATCTTTGCCGTGCGGTTAGCGAGCAAAGTGATCCTGCCACAACACCCTGCCGGCAGTTTGCAAACTTTAATCTGCGTACGATAGGCGCTGATGATGAGATTGGGGATGCGCTACTGACTATGACGCGCTACCGTATTCATCGCCTGCCCGTCATTGATGATAAAGGCGCGGTCATTGGTATCTTGGGTCAAAGCGATGTACTGGCGCACTTGAGCCATCACTCGCAGCTGATCAGTGTGCAAATCGAACAAGCAAAAGATATGGCAAGCCTTGACACCGCGGTTGAACTCATCGGCCGCTATATCCGCGCCCAGCATCAAAACGGGGTAAAGATTGGTATCGTAAGCCGCATGGTACAGACCTTAAACGCGCAAGTTTTTACCAAGCTTTGGGAGCTTATTGTCCCAAAAGAGGTCATTGACAATACTTGCGTCATCGTTATGGGCTCAGAGGGGCGCGGCGAACAAATTATGCGTACCGATCAAGATAATGCCCTGATTATCCGCGACGGTTATTCTCATCCTGACTTAGCCAAGTTTGCCGACACCTTTAATCAGCAGTTGGCGGCACTTGGGTATCCCTTGTGCGATGGTAATATTATGATGACCAATCCGCTGTGGCGTCAACCGCTGAGTGATTTTAAAAAGCAGATCAGTTTATGGTTTAAAAACACCGATCCGATGCATAGTATTTGGATATCATCGATACTGGATGGCGCCTACGTTTGCGGTGATGAGTCGCTGTTGACCCAAATCCGCGAGCACCTGAAAGTTGCGCATCGACAATCAGATCCCATGTTTGTACGTCAGTTTGCAAGGGCTGCACTGCAGTTTGGTGAAGTTAATCAGTGGTGGCAAAAGTTTATACCATTACTTGGTAAGCCTAGCGTACAAGATATTGACCTTAAAAAAGCAGGGATTTTCCCATTGGTGCACGGTATTCGCACTCTAACACTTGAGCATGATATATTGTATGTCCCCAGCTCCAAAGGCCGGCTCAAAGCGCTAGTAGAGGTGGGTATGCTAACGCAAGTACGCGCCGACACTCTAAACGAGGCGCTGGAGTTTTTTATGGCGCAGCGTCTAACCGTAGCGCTGTCTACAGATGACAAACACGCGCGGCAAGTTGATCCGACTACCTTATCAGCGCTTGAGCGCGATGTCCTCAAAGAATGCCTCGCTGTCGTCAAAAGCTTTAAAGCGCAGCTACGCCAGCATTATCAGCTCGAGATTGGATAAATGGATGATAAAGTAATATGAGCTGGCTTAAACAACTGACAACTAGTTGGCAAAAAAGACAGCTACAGCGTCCGGAGCTGGCATCCATGTTTGAGCCGCCACCTACCAAGAAGTGGGTTGCTATTGATTGTGAGATGACTGGACTTAACCCCAAAAAGCATCACTTGCTGTCAGTAGCTGCTATCCATATCGATGGTGGTACTATTGATACCGGCAATGGTTTGCATTTGGTGTGCCGTCCGCCGATCATGCCTGATCGAGATACTATTGTCATTCACGGTTTGCGTCCTACTGATGTTGAGCACGGTATGACTTATGATGAGATGCTCGCTTTGCTACTGCCTTTTATCGGTAATCGTCCACTGGTAGGGTTTTGTACGCTCATAGATACCGCGTTTTTGAACCCACTAGTCAAGCACTATATGGGTACGTCGCTGCCTAACGAAGTGCTCGATGTACGTGAGCTTTACAGCCAGCGTATGGGCGGCGCTCAAGGGATTCCAGCTCAGTCGCAACAACTTAGCAGTATCTTAGCGTATTATGATATTCCGGAGCTTGGTAATCACAATGCCTATAATGATGCGGTGATGACCGCTATGGCTTTTTTGCATGTACGCTAAGGTTAGAACTGTACTTGTTTAAGCTAAAAATATCAACGCTAGAGCTAAAAGTTAGTAACTCATGTTACCATAGGCGGTTTTTGATACCTGACGATATTACTACCATGCCTACCCTTGTCAAACCTGCCAATAATTCAACAGGTATTACTGATTTGAACGCGCCTAAGGTTACTTACCCTACTCTCAAACTACCGCTTTACTTTAAATCAGCTAAGCTTAAGCTACTCATTGCAATTGGTGTATTGCTCCCACTAAGTAGTCAAGCAGCGCTGCCAGAATCTGTCCAAACTGCGCTAGCTCGCGCGGCGATAGATTCGCAGGATATCAGTATTGTAGTGACGCCCATTGGCGATAAATACAACAGCCGCTTACCGTCAGTGGTAAGGGTAGTTGATAGTGCGAGCACAAAAGATAATAGTCCTAAAATAGACAACACTACAAATAACGCCGGACCCGTTGTCGATCAGCAAGTGATCTGGCATCAAGAGCGCAAGATCAACGCTTATACTGATGATCCTTATACTCATTACAGTATAGCAAGTACGCCTGCTCTATTACCTGCGCGCGCGGTGGCTCAAAATACAACCATCAAAAACAAGGCTACTACTAATGCTACGGTAGACACTACTCAAAATGTCACACAACCTATCCTCAGTCATCAAATAGACATCGCGCGCACGCCTGCCAGCACTATGAAGCTGGTACCGAGCTTGATTGCCCTAGATACCTTGGGGGCTGATTTTACTTGGTATACCCGTGTTTATCATACTGGCCTTATCATTAAGGATCGCTTATATGGCGATCTTATTATCCAAGGTAGCGGCGACCCGAAGATGACCCATGAGCGCCTGCAAGCGCTTCTTTTGCAAGTGCAAAAATCAGGCGTTCGTCATATCAACGGCGATATCATTATTGATAGCGCTATTTTTAATAAGGTGAATAAAGATCCGGCAACGTTTGATCGCTCACCGCTACGTTCCTACAACGCCAGTCCTGATGGGTTCTTGGTCAATTTTAATAGTGTGGCGCTAAGAAGTCGGCCTTTAGACAACGGACAAGCTGAGCTTAACTATACGCCGCAGCTGGCTAGTTATCAGTTGCCACCTACTATTGACATGCGCAGTGCACCTTGCTCGCAGGCTCGTTATAGCCTCGCCCCAATATGGCAGATGGATCAGCTAAGCTTAAACGCCAAATTACCAAATAGCTGCGGTGAACACGTATTTTATATCGCTTACCCCGATGCCAAAGACTTTGCCTCCCGCGTCGTTGCTGCCAAATGGCAACAATTAGGTAATACTTTAACGGGTAAAGTTGTAGCGCAAGAGCAACCTTATAGTATTTATAAAAATAACAGTGGTGTAAACAATAGCTATAAAAACAACGATTATAAAAACAGTCTCGCTGCCACAAACTTATCTACAAAGCCATCTGGTTTAAAGTCTCTAGCTATTACTCCATTGCCCATCGTCAGCTATCCATCCTTGCCTTTAAAGCAGCAAATTTACGATATCAATCATTTCTCCAACAACGTATTAACTGAACAAGTGGCGCTATCAATAGACGCTTATAAGATAGAAAATGGTGCTACAAACTTAACTTCTAAAAAATCGGCTTCTAATCAGGCGCAGTCTCAAGCACAGCATAAAAAGATGTCAGCGACTAGCTTATATGAGTTTGGCGCGCCCAAAATGACTGATTACCCGCAGGCGCTACAAACTATCAATCAGTGGTGGCAAACTCACTTAACCACAGCACCGCCGCACCTAACCAACGGCTCCGGCCTATGCCGCGACTGTACGATCAGCGCCGCTAACTTAAATGAGCTCTTAACCTATGCTTACTATCAGCCAAGCTTTGACGCTTACGTCAACTCATTAGGGGTAGCGGGCGTGAGTGGCACCATCGTTTATCATAGCGAGCGCTTGCCTGACTCTGCTGCTATTGGACGAGCTTGGATAAAAACCGGTACTCTTAATAACGTTACCGCCATGGCAGGTTACGTGAAAGGACAATCAGGTCAGGACTATTCTGTGGTAGGATTGATCAATACACAGCAAGCACTAAACCCTTACACGGCAAGACCTGTATTAGACAGCTTGCTTGACTGGACAGCGCAGCAATAAAATGTTTGTACTTTAGTTATAACCTCACAACAATCACGCTCTCATTATCATTCTTGACTCATTTATCGTTACCTGTTTAATGCTAGTCAATTTAACGATCATATAGGCAATACTATGTCCCGTCGCTCTCCGATCACGCCTAATCAACACAAAGACCCTACTCAGTCAAAACGGACGCAGCAGCATTCAAAGACGGGGATATTACAATATGTAGGGTTTTTCGCGGTTGGTTATTTGCTAGCCAGCGCTATCTTTATGATTGTTCAATTAAAATTTCCTCTTAATCCCTATCTGGTTACTATTATCGCTGTGTTTGTTGGCGCTTATATTGGGGTACTGAAATTTACAAAACATCAGCAGCGCGCTCTTACCATTAGCGAGATAAACCGTTTGACTTTTGGAGGCACAGGAGCGGTCTGGACAATAACTGCCATTTATTTTTTGGCAGTATGGCTATGGTTGTTTGACGCCGCTAACCGTGCTGTATTTATGGAGATGACTATGCAGCAGCCGCTACCTTTGATAGCCGCTTTAGTCATGATCTTGGTAATAACCTTGGTAGGCGCGCGCATAAGTATTTTGATTGTAAATCGTTTGCTAGATCCTAAACGTAAAACCTTTTGATTAGCAATTTTTTATAGTAGATACTCTATAATTGGCTTTAGATAACATTACTAAATTAAGATTCACTAGCATAAAATTGTCAATAGGAATAATCAGCATGGATATGTTATTTTTTGACCATATTGAAAAACTTGGGCGTATCGCAGCAACAGCGACCATGGTTTATATAACAATCATTTTACTTACTAAAGCGTCGGGTAAACGTTCCACCTCGCAGCTCAATAACTTCGACTGGGTGATGACGGTCATGATTGGCTCCTTAGGCGCCAGTATCATTTTGCTAAGAGAGATTCCGTTCATCGAAGGTGCAGCTTCTCTTGTCACTTTGTATGTGTTGCAATTTTTAGTAACTAAATACTCTTCTATCTCCCAACCCTTTGCTAGTCTGCTATTGTCTGAGCCGCGCGTGGTTTTCTATCAAGGTCAATATTTGCCTGAGGCCATGCGCGATGAGCGTTTGACCCAGCAAGAGCTTGAAAGCGCCATGCGCTCAGCAGGTATTCATAACCTAGATGATGTGGAGGCTATTATTTTTGAATCTGATGCTACGCTTGCGGTCATACCCAAGAGCGACAAATCTAAAGAAGGTACGGTTTCAGAAACCTTAAAAACAGTGATTCGCTAAGCTAAATCCAAACTATAAAAAACCTCAATGAGTACTAAAACTAGGATTAAGGGTAATGAGAGCAAGAATTTTGGCAGTGGGTAACAAAATGCCTAATTGGGTGCAAAGCGGCTTCGATGAATACTATAAACGCATTCAACCTATGCTCAGTACCGAAATGGTCGAGTTGGCTGCCGCCAAGCGTGCCAAAAACCCCTCCGATGCTAACTTAGCTCAGTACCGTGAACAAGAGAGCCAGGCGCTATTAGCGGCGCATAGCAGTGCTAGTCGTGAGCAGCTTTGGGTGCTTGATGTGAAAGGCAAGATGCTTTCAACAGAAAATCTAGCGGTTAAATTAAGCGCTGCGATGCAGCAAGGTGATGATATCGCTTTAGTGATTGGCGGCGCAGATGGGGTCGCCCCAGAGCTGCTAGCAAAGGCTGATATGACATGGTCACTATCGGCATTAACCCTACCGCATCCACTGGTGCGAGTCGTACTTATGGAGCAGCTTTACCGGGCCATGAGTATCAATCACAACCACCCTTATCACCGCGGTAATTGAGCAATATCAATGACAAAAGAGATTGAAAAACACGCGCCCGCCCTAATAAACGCAGCATGACCTATTCAAAATCCGCCAGTTATATCAGCCGTAGCCGTCCTGATTATCAGCATAAAACCACTTCTACTACGCCTATTACCGCGTCAGTAGCGTGGGAAGATGCACCTGCAAGTTTAGCTAATGCGGCACGTCTGCCCTCACTATTTATCTCGCATGGCGCGCCTACTCTGGCGGTTGAGCAATCAGCGACTACTAGCGCTTTGGCGCGTATAGGGCAAAACCTACCCGTACCGCGCGCGATCATTATTATGTCCGCCCATTGGCAGTCTAATAAGCTTGAGATTAGCAGCAACCCGCAGCCCAAAACTTGGCATGACTTTTCAGGCTTTGAGTCTGAGCTTTATGACGTGCAGTATCCAGCGCCCGGTCACGCCGCTCTCGCCGAGTCACTTGCGCAGCAACTAACGGCGCGCGGGATCACTTGCAGTGTCAATCCGATGCGGGTTTGGGATCATGGAGTATGGGCACCGCTCACGCATCTGTATCCAGAGGCCAGCGTGCCTATTATACAAATCTCCCTGCCGCGGTATTATGACAGTGTGGCCTGCTACCAGCTCGGCGCGCAATTGACCAAGCTACGTGAAGAGCAAATACTTATTATTGGCTCCGGCAACATTACTCATAATATGCAAGCAATGCGCTGGCAAGCTGATAGTATCGATCAAACCGCCAAGGATTTTAAGCTTTGGCTATTGCAGCAGCTTAAAATCGACATTCCTACGGCTCTGGACTGGCAGCAGTATCCTAATTATAAAAACATCCATCCAAGCGATGAGCACCTACTACCGTTGTTTTTTGCATTGGGGGCCGGTCAGCGGGTGTCAGTTGTACATCAAAGCATGGCGCATCATAGCTTGGGGATGGATATTTATCGCTTTGACTGATTTTTATCGTTTTAGGGCTACTTCTCAACAGCAGGCTTAGTAAATAATCCTGCACGCTCAAGCTCCCCTGCTACGCTAAATAGCGTCGTCTCATCATTCATACGTCCGATCAGTTGCATACCAATGGGCAACCCTTTTTTGCTCATACCCATCGGTACTGACATTGCTGGCAGACCTGTGATATTACCAAGTAGCGTAAAAGACATTTTGCTCAGTACCGGGTGACTAAGCTTCTCAATCATGCCCGAGCTAAAGGTATACTTGCCCATGTTGATGCCGCGGCTTAATAAGCCTGAGGTGTTCATCAGCATCTCATCTATCCGGCTTGGTGGCAGTACTCCGTGCTTAACAACGGTTGTGGGCACCGTTGGGCATAAGATCATATCGTATTCTTCAAGCAGTAGCCCAGTCTGGTACTGAGTATCATGCCAGCCGTGTTTGGCATGGACCAGATCGACCGCCGATAGTGAACGACCCAGCATCGCTAAATTATAGGTTTGTGGTTCGAGGTTTTTAATATGCTCACTACCATAATTGCTTTCAATATCATCTACAGTAAAGGCGGTATGCGCGCAGATCATGACGATAAAATCATGCCAAAACCTATCGATATCGATATTGGGCTCAGCGTGGACGACGTTATGTCCCATAGCCTCTAGCTGCTTAGCCGTACCCTCAAGCACAGCCAACACTTCTTTATCAACTACCGTATTAGCAATGAGCGGGCGTTGATGTAGCGCAATCTTTAACGCTCTAGGAGCACGCATCGCCGCTTGCAAAAAAGTTCCGTTAGGCGGCGTAATTACATAAGGCGCGCCAATCTCCATCCCGCTGGTAGCATCGAGCATGGCAGCACTATCACGTACCGTGCGCGTAATTACATGGTCGGCGACCGCGCCCTCCCACCCTTCACCAAACTTAGGACCCATAGGGTTACGACCACGGCTGGGCTTTAGTCCTATCACCCCGCACCACGCCGCTGGAAAACGGATTGAACCGCCGCCGTCACCCGCACCTGCCATCGGTACAATGCCGCTACTTACCGCCGCTGCACTGCCGCCGGAAGAGCCGCCAGAGCTATAGCCTTTTTTAAAAGGATTATGGGTCGCACCATGCGCTTTGGGTTCGGTAGTGATAATCAAACCAAATTCAGGGGTATTGGTCTTACCAAAGGTATTGACGCCCGTTGCCTTCATACGTTTGACAATTTCGGTGTCATATTGTGAGACGATATTGACGCTGCGGCTGCCCATGGTTATTGGCTCACCTGCAAAATGAAAGGATAAGTCTTTGAGTAAATAGGGTACACTGTTAAATACCCCTTTAGGCAATCCTTGCTGCGCCGCCTTATAAGCGCGTTCATCAAAGCGGTGAATGATAGCGTTGAGTTTAGGATTTAGCGTATTGGCTTGGTGGGTAGCGGCGTCCAGTAGCTCTTTAGCGCTGACCTCTTTTGAATTCACTAATCCTGCCAATCCTAGCGCGTCATATTGGGTGTATTCTTTAAACATAGCGTCATCCTTGTTATGCGTTTAAATAAAAAAGCGAGCTACTATCGTAACTCGCTTTTTACACCTAATAAAAGTATAAACTCTACATCAGCAGCTCACGTTTACCGCTTTTGCCCATAGAGCTGACCAATCCTGCCTCCTCCATAGAGTCTACAATGCGAGCGGCGCGGTTATAACCAATACTAAATTTACGCTGAATACTGGAGGCCGATACTTTGCGCGTCTCCATGATAAAGGCCACGGCATCATTGTACAGATCGTCGTCCTCGCCAGAAGCATTAGCAGAGCCGCCACCGCTCGGACTCGACAATTCGAAATTGCCCGCCATATTATCGATATAATCAGGAGCACCGCGCTCACGCCAAGCGTCACAGACGCGGTTGACCTCCTCGTCGCTCACATAAGCGCCATGCACGCGATCCGGCTCAATCTGCCCTGGCCCTAAAAACAGCATATCGCCGTTACCAAGCATGTCTTCTGCGCCGCCGCTATCCAAAATTGTCCGTGAGTCTACTTTGGAGTTGACTCGCAGCGCTGCCCGTACCGGAATATTGGCTTTAATCAGACCGGTAATGACATCGACTGATGGGCGCTGAGTCGCGAGCATCAAATGAATGCCAGCAGCCCGCGACTTTTGGGCTAAGCGGGTGATCAGCTCTTCAGCTTGCTTACCAACCTGCATAATCATATCGGCAAACTCATCGGCGACGATGACGATCATCGGTAGGGTTTTAAGCTTGGGTGCTTGCTCAATGCTCACGTTGTCATTGGGTCGCCACAATGGATCAAGCATGGGCTTACCTGCTTTTTCGGCAGCGCGTACCTTTTTGTTGAACTCATTAAGCTTACGTACTTTAAGCAAACTCATCAGCTGATAACGCCTCTCCATCTCAGCTACGCACCATGACAAGCTGCTCGCCGCTTCGGTCATATCAGTGACTACGGGCGTTAATAGATGCGGAATATCATTGTAATTGGCAAGCTCAAGCTGCTTTGGATCAATCAGGATCAAACGCAGCTCATTGGGTGTATATTTAAGCAGCATCGATAATAGCATGGAATTGACCAATACTGATTTACCTGAGCCTGTGGTACCAGCAACCAGCATATGCGGCGCGCGCGCAAGATCGGTAATAATAGGGTTGCCACCGATGTCTTTGCCCATCGCCATACTGATTTGCGCTTTGGGGTCTTTGTATTTATCCGTATTTAACAGCTCAATAAGGCGTACCATCTCACGCTGCTTATTGGGCACTTCGATACCAATATAAGGCTTACCCGGGATGACCTCGACTACCCGCAGGGAGGCCATTGATAAAGAGCGCGCCAGATCGCGCGAGATACCAGTGACCTTGCTGGCTTTTACTCCAGCAGCTAGCTCCACCTCAAAGCGCGTAACTACCGGTCCGGGGATCGCGTTAACCACAGTCGCTTTTACATTGAACTCCTGCAACTTAATCTCAAGCAATTCTGATAACTGCTCAAGCTCTGCCATGGTATAGCTGGGTTTACGATCAGGATCTGGCTTATCCAGTATCGATACCTCTGGAATAGGCGTTAAACTGCTACGGTAAGCCGCCGTTTGCATAGAGCGCGACTTTTGACTGAATGCCGCATCATCACTGATGTCTGGCATAACTGGCGTAGCTATCTCATCGTCAGCATCATCGTCTGGCATCATATCAGTGATAAGATTACTACTATCGCCCTCGGGTACCGCAAAGCTCATCGTTGACTTGGCAGCAGCTACTGGTTTAGTAGCGGTATTTAACTCAGCCGTCTCTATGGTTGGCGCAGCCTTTGGATTGGCAGGTGGCGTATTAGTAGGAGTCATGTCCGCTGCTGGCGCTGCGGGTATAGAGGTTTGTACCTCTGAAACTCTTTTATTAGTAGCAGTATCTGAAACAGTAGCAGCTTGCACCTCTACGTGCTGATTGTCTGAGGATGGTGATACCGATTGATCAGTTACGGACGTTAAAGCTGACTCTTGTGGTTCTGGCTGCCAAGGCTCCTCGGATTCTGCTG
Source organism: Psychrobacter sp. M4 (assembly GCF_055699795.1). Classification (NCBI taxonomy): domain Bacteria; kingdom Pseudomonadati; phylum Pseudomonadota; class Gammaproteobacteria; order Moraxellales; family Moraxellaceae; genus Psychrobacter; species Psychrobacter sp. M4. The sequence continues at coordinate 2,910,283 of NZ_CM146740.1, forward strand.
CTATCGACTGATAAGCATCCAACCAAGTATCTGCCAATTCAGCAACTTCAGGCGTGATTGCTTCGTCAGATTTATCGTTCAAGGCGGTATCTGTATGATCGGCTGTCTCTTGCTCAGATTTTTCTGGTTCTAATATCTGCGATGCTACCATCTCTGATTCAGATTCTTTTGTCTCAAAAAACTCTGGTTCAGAAGTAGGCGCTTCAAAATCGTTAGCATCAGCGGTATGTGGTGCTCTTGCAAGCGCCGGTATAGCTTCTTGGTCGTCATTGCTAGAATTAGGCGCAGCTGCTAATAGGTCATCAATAACATCGGTATTGTTCCAAGCAAAGCTGGGCTCAACCTTACGTGCTGACGCGGCGTCGATATTATTATGCTTTAGAGTAGACGTAGGGGTTGACAGACTATCACTCATAGCGTTCTGATTGGTCGCAGCTTCGGTTGCAAGCGTCGCTTTTACACTAGCGCCAAGTCCTGATTTTATTAAAAAGTCTGTCAATACATCACCAAAGCGCTCTGTGTCACTTATCGATGCCTGTCCGTGATTAGTTTGTTCGCTATGAGTAGGTTGTAGCTCAAGTGGCAATTGTCCATAGTCAGGTTTGGCTTTTTTAGACTTTTTACTGATTAAACCTTCTGTAAGCACAGCTTCATTATTCTCTAACGCCTCATCGTTGTCATCTTTTGCATACTGTTCGGTATCGGTAGCCTCCGCTTTGACACCGGAGCCAAACCACGATAAATCGACAAGTTTATGATATAGCGCTTGCCAATGAATATTGAAGGCAAAAGTAGTCGTAATCACTACAAATACGAGCAAGAACAGTACACTGCCCCACTGCGTTAATAGCTGTGCTAAACGTGCCTGCAACTCTAGTCCAATAATACCGCCGGCTACGCCTTCAAGTCCTGTCACTAGAGGGTTGGCAACTTGCTGTACTAAAGCGACCAGCTGTGCAAACAACGCACTACTACTCAATAATAAAAACACATAAGCAACCACACGCAGTGGCCAAAAAGTCGGTTTATTATCCCACCAGATTAAAATGGACTCATAAACTAAAAAGATTAGCAACCACCAAGCCCCAAAACCAAAAAAACTATAAAACAAATCCGACAGCCACGCGCCCGTAGAGCCGCCCATATTATTAATAGTCGTCATATCACTACTGATATGCGACCAGCTAGGATCATTGCCGGTATAAGTCAGTAAAATGATAAACAGATAAACTGCCAAAAGTGTCCCAAGGAAAGTAAAAGTTCCTTTTTTCAAGTATTCAATAAATGGTGCTGATATCACGTAGGATCTGCCTTGTTATTCATACTAAATAGTTGTCAATTCATGATTGAGTGCAATCATATTGACTGGATATGCTGATATAAGTTTACGTCACTAAACACTTATAATAAACTAACCATTATAAGACATCTTGGCCACCCTCATGACGTAAAATATGGGTCTAATTTTGAGCTCATTATGAGCTTGGTACTGTGCTAGATGCTCGCATTTTATCGCTATCTTAGTTATGACAGCTAGCCTTCATCGCTGATTGAGCTTGGCCTAACTTGTTATAATAACAAATACTTAGGTTAAGTGGCGAGCGTGTTATAAAGAAAGCAGGCAATAGAACACTTTAATAACGCACTTAAAAGCAAGCAGACACACAATAGTGGTTATAGAGCGGTTGTAGATAGAAGGCTACGCTATATAATTTGCAATAAAGACAATTCTTTATACCTTATACCTTCTTAGTATCCAAGCTATACTGATGCCAAAGCTCTGAGGATGGTTAATACAGCACCGTTAATCGTACTTTAGTTCTAACAATACCTATATTTGCTTTAGCAAACTTGTGCTCTATGGCGACTGCCCCTATGTTAGTAACATTAATAATGAAAATGCTATAAAATTTCTACTTTTTCTCTTTATTTTGTTAAATTTCATATTTTTAAAACTCGTAAGGAAAATTAATGACAACTGATAATCACACTGCTTATCAACAACCTCGTCACGAAAAACTTATTATCTTAGGCTCTGGACCTGCAGGTTATTCGGCTGCGGTTTATGCTGCGCGTGCCAATCTCAAGCCGGTTATGGTAACGGGTTTGGAAGTAGGTGGACAGCTCACTACTACTACCGAGGTCGACAACTGGCCAGGTGATGCCTATGATTTGACAGGCCCTGCACTTATGGAGCGCATGAAAGATCATGCCGAGCGCTTTGGTACCGAGCTGGTTTACGATCATATTAATGACGTCGATCTTAGCGAGCGTCCTTTTAAATTAACAGGAAATAACGGCAGCTATACTTGTGATGCCCTTATTATCTCAACCGGTGCTTCTGCTCAATATCTAGGTTTAGAATCAGAACAAAAATTTAGAGGTCTAGGAGTCTCCGCTTGTGCTACTTGTGATGGCTTCTTTTATAAAAATCAAAAAGTTGCTGTTATTGGCGGTGGTAATACAGCAGTCGAAGAAGCGCTCTATTTATCCAACATTGCATCCGAGGTAACCTTGGTGCATCGCCGCGATAGTCTGCGCTCTGAGAAGATCTTGCAAGATAAATTGTTCGAAAAAGCCAAAAATGGCAACGTCAAAATTGAATGGAACCATAAAGTCAAAGAAGTAGTCGGTGATGATATGGGCGTTAATGGCGTTGTCATTGAATCTACTCTTGATGGTACGACTAAACAGCTAGATAGTCATGGTATATTCGTGGCAATCGGCCATAAACCTAATACTGATTTGTTCAAAGGTCAGCTGGATATGAAGGATGGTTATATTATTGTCAATAGCGGTCTAAGTGGCAATGCGACACAAACTAGTATTGAAGGCGTCTTTGCGGCAGGAGACGTGGCAGATCACGTTTATCGTCAGGCCATCACCTCAGCTGGTACTGGCTGTATGGCCGCGCTTGATGCTGAAAAATACTTGGATGCTATTGGTGAAGCTGTCGCTCGTGACCATACTTATGCGTCCACCTTGACCGCTGATAAAGAAAAAGAGGCTTAAGTGAGCTCACCTGCTAAAAACGCTGCAGATACTAATAATAACTGTGCTGTTGATACCCAAAATATTAATAGCCCTCAAGTAACGCCTGAGACCCTAAAAAGTCTTGGGCGTTACAATTTTCCAGATCCTGCTTTGGTCGATCCTGATGGTATTGGTATTGTGGCAGTCGGTGGTGATTTGGCACCTGAGACCTTAATATCTGCTTACGCCCAAGGCCTTTTTCCTTGGTTCAATGAGGATGATCCTGTTGCTTGGTGGTGTCCCCAGCCGCGCTGCGTCATCGTGCCCAGCGACTATGTACCAAGTAAATCCTTAAAAAAACAAGCAGCACGTACGCGATGGCAAGTGACACTTGATCAAGCCTTTGATGAGGTGATACACGCTTGCAGCCTACCGCGCTGTGACGACTTCAATAATGAGCATTCTGATGGCGCGCATACTTGGATTCATGATGAGATGATTGAAGCTTATACCGAGCTGCATAATTATGGCTTTGCCCATAGTATAGAGGTTTGGGATGAGAATAAAAATTTAATCGGCGGCTTATATGGACTCAAATTAGGCCGAGTTTATTTTGGTGAATCTATGTTTCACCGAGCCTCTAATGCCTCAAAAATTGCCTTTTGGAGCTTAATGGCTTTATGCCAGCAAAGCAAGGTAGAGCTAGTAGATTGTCAGTTGGTTAATGATCATTTGCTAAGCTTAGGAGCAACCACTCGATCGCGTAATGAATTTTTGAGTGAATTAAACACCTTAATTGGTAGTGGCTCAGATAAGTGGCAACATAGTGCTTATAAAGCACTGTCTGTTTCTCGTCTCAACGAGATAGAACCATGGCAGCGCGAGCAATAAAGCTAACATTTATTAAAGCTATCCTTCTAAGAACTCTAGAGGTAGCCTTAATTTCTACGTTACTTTTGAGTCTTAAGTTAGTTTTCAAATTAGTTTTTAAGTCGCCTGCTTATAGAATGCTCCATTACTAGACATGAGGTTATCATATGGCACCTGACACATCCTTTCTACTCATCGGTGCACTGGCAAAGCAGGCTAACACCACCAAAGATACGATACGTCACTATGACCAGCTGGGTCTCCTCAAGTCACGCAAACGCCAAGCAGGGTCACGTCTATATACTGAGTTTCATCCCGAATGTATTGAACGTGTTAAGCTGATAAAAAGTGCGCAAGCGATTGGCTTTACACTGACCGAAATCAAGAACTGCCTTAATGACTATTATGAAGGGCATCTTGATCTTGATAAGCAAATAAAGGTTGTTGAGCAAAAACTTGCACAAGTTAAAGAGCAGCAAGCCAATATCAACCTTATGGTTAAGCTACTAACTGAACAAGTTGCTACTCTTGAATGTAGAAAAAGCGCCGATCTTGCTAGTTCGTGCAAACTAAAAGATTAAGATCTCTAGCTGAGTTCTACCCTTGATTCTCATCATTAAGCTTTATAGTTGACACACTTTAGAATAGGTACAGTGCTGCTGGTATTAATTTTCCTTGTGTGCTGTGTCTACGCTGATAGAGGCTGCACGAAATTAATACCAGCAGCACGTAGAGTGTGCCAATTTTATTTAGGATTGACTATATAGCTAAGCTCCATAACCAAAGCATCAATTGACGGCTGATGCAGGGTTTGATAATAGTTATGGCGGCGATGAATAATAGCAAAGCCCTGCTGCTTATACAGTGCTATGGCAGGAGTATTATCTTCTCGTACCTCTAGCAACAAACTCATAACTTCTTTGCTTTGTAACTCTTTATTGATCTCAAAAAATAATTGCGAAGCGATGCCTCGGCGCTGATAACAGGGATGCGTACCAATACGCAATATCTCTGCTTGCTCAAATAGCAGCTGATACAAACAGTAACCCACGACCCTCTGTTTTTCTTCTTGAGTACACTCAATGACTATCAGTAACTCTACTCCTTCTTGGCTCAGCATGTCCTTGATCGTGTTATAAGCCCAAGCATCTTGCGGCTGAATGCTGGCTTCAATGCCAGCCACATCTTTTATGACATTTATACTTTCATCATTGATAGTCCTGATCCTTTGTGTACTAAGCATCAACTATTACTCCTTTTTTATTTTTCTAGTTTATACACAGCGGCTCATAGATAATGACAATATAGCATCGAAGATATCATTTCAAAATAAGCACGCACAAAAAAAGCCGCTCTCAATCGAGAACGGCTTTTAGTCAGTTTATACTATGTAAGAGTAGGCTAAAACATAAACCCTAATAGTATAGATCAACTAGTCTTTAGGTATTAGTTACTAACGCTTGCAACCACACCAGCACCTACCGTACGGCCGCCTTCACGAATCGCGAAGCGTAGGCCTTTGTCCATAGCGATTGGGTGGATAAGCTCTACGCCCATCTCAACGTTGTCGCCAGGCATAACCATCTCAGTACCGTCTTGTAATTGGATTGCGCCAGTTACGTCAGTGGTACGGAAGTAGAACTGTGGACGATAGCCGTTTAGGAATGGCGTGTGACGACCACCTTCTTCTTTTGACAGTACGTATACTTCTGCGTCAAATTTGGTGTGAGGAGTGATTGAACCTGGCTTAGCTAGTACTTGGCCACGTTGTACGTCTTCACGCTTGGTACCACGTAGCAATACGCCACAGTTCTCACCAGCACGACCTTCGTCTAGAAGCTTACGGAACATCTCAACACCGGTACAGGTGGTTTTTTGGGTCGGACGGATACCAACGATTTCGATCTCGTCGCCGACTTTTACGATACCTGATTCCACACGACCAGTTACTACGGTACCACGACCTGAGATTGAAAAGACGTCTTCGATAGGCATAAGGAATGCTTTGTCGATGTCACGCTCAGGCTCTGGGATGTAGGTATCTAGGATGCCAAGTAGTTCGACAACAGCAGGTTCGCCATAAGGACCGTCAGAGCCTTTTAGGGCTTCGGTGGCACTACCTTTAACGATTGGGGTGTCGTCGCCTGGGAAGTCGTAGTCGTTAAGGAGTTCACGAACTTCCATTTCAACAAGCTCTAGTAGCTCTTCGTCGTCAACAAGGTCGCACTTGTTCATGAAGACGATGATGTACGGTACGCCAACCTGACGTGATAGCAGGATATGCTCACGAGTTTGTGGCATAGGACCATCGGTCGCTGAGACGACTAGGATGGCGCCGTCCATTTGTGCGGCACCGGTGATCATGTTTTTAACGTAGTCAGCATGGCCTGGGCAATCAACGTGTGCGTAGTGACGAGCTTCGGTGTCATACTCTACGTGTGAGGTGTTGATGGTGATGCCACGTGCTTTTTCTTCAGGGGCGCTATCAATTGACGCGTAGTCTTTGGCTTCGCCGCCTGAGGTTTTAGCGGCTACGGTTGCGATAGCAGCAGTTAGTGTGGTTTTACCGTGGTCAACGTGTCCGATGGTGCCGACGTTGACGTGGGGCTTGTTGCGTTCAAACTTGGCCTTTGCCATGGGGTTCTTCCTCTTTATTGGTGAATCTTCATTGATCAAAGATCGGTAAATAATGGTTTAACGGCTTATCATGAATTAAAACCATCAAACTGTTGACGCTAGGATTCGTTTACTAGCTTTTATTCATCAGCATAGCTGTAATATATGGGTGCTATACTTGTTTTTTCAACTTATTTGCTAGACTAAAGTACAAAAAATTTTCACTATTTCGTTTTACTAGAACGGCATCAAACATTAAGGCATTGACAGCACTAAAAGGCAACACCTTAGTGTCACCTTTAATTTATTATCTATCAAGCTGACTTTATATTTTTTAGTATCAATATAGAACTTTATATAATAACTGTGGCTCTATCTAATTTAGATCGCCAATCATCAATACAAATAGATGATAAATGGAGCTCATATCGAGAATTGAACTCGAGACCTCTCCCTTACCAAGGGAGTGCTCTACCGCTGAGCTATATGAGCGTGTTTTAAATAAACCGCTATTTACTAAAAAAAATATCACGAGACAGTTAATAAATATAACTGATAGTCGTGACTGATTGTTTAGTATTTTATTTAATATTATCTACAGCTGATAGTGTATATGGAGCGGGTGGCGGGAATCGAACCCGCGTCATTAGCTTGGAAGGCTAAGGTGTTACCATTATACCACACCCGCAATAACTCAAACTGTCGTGATGAATGATTAGATAATGGCTTAAAATTCTATTACATATATGGAGCGGGCGGTAGGAATCGAACCCACGTCTTTAGCTTGGAAAGCTAATATGTAACCACTACACTGCACCCGCACAACCCGCACAAGCTGTTATAAAGTCCAGTATTAATAACACTAGCTGTTATAACAAACTTTAAAAATATGGTGGTGGGAGAAGGATTCGAACCTTCGAAGCTTTCGCGACAGATTTACAGTCTGTTGGGTTTGACCGCTCCCCAATCCCACCTTATGTTGCTTTTAATAAAACATTTTAGCAAAAAATTTTTAGAAAAAGCTACCTTGAAGAATGGTGCCGACTGCCGGGATCGAACTGGCGACCTACTGATTACAAGTCAGTTGCTCTACCAACTGAGCTAAGTCGGCTTGTTCCTTCAAAGTGGGGAGTATTCTATCAAATATATCTTAGAATACAAGCCTTATTTCTGCTTTTTCACAGTTTTTTTTGTGAACGTTGATAAAATATTGATTATATTGCTATTTTTATCGCCTATATTATATTCTCTTATAAGCGTTTATAACAAAAGCATGTAAGCCATATTTAGCGGATACGCAGTCCATCACAAGCCATTTTTACCGCTTTGACCAGTGCTAAAGCTTTTTTGTTGGTTTCATCCCACTCAGCCTCTGGTACTGAATCAGCAACTACCCCAGCACCGGCCTGAATATGAATCTTGCCGCGACGCATGACTGCGGTGCGAATAGCGATGGCTGTATCCATATTGCCATGCCAGCCAAGATAACCTACTGAGCCACCAAATACTGTACGACGTACTGGCTCTATCTCATCAATAATTTGCATGGCACGGATTTTGGGAGCGCCTGACAAAGTTCCTGCAGGAAAAGTAGCGCAGAACACATCTAAAGCATCTTTATCAGCGGCTATTGTACCCTCAACGTTTGAGGCAATGTGCATCACTTGCGAGTAACGCTCAATGAGCATCTTTTCAGTAACTTTGACAGTACCATACTCACATACGCGGCCAATATCATTGCGTCCTAAGTCTATGAGCATCAAATGCTCAGCAATCTCTTTTTGATCAGCCAGCAGCTCTTGCTCAAGCGCCAAGTCCTCAACTTCATCCAAGCCGCGCTTGCGTGTCCCAGCGAGAGGACGCACGGTTACTTTGCCATTCTCTATTCGCGATAAGATCTCAGGAGAGGCGCCAATGATATCAAAACGCTTATGATCATCTAAAGTATAACCATGAACCAAAAATAAATACGGTGATGGATTCAAAAACCGCAGGGCACGATAAACCGCTAGTGAGTCACCTTTGTAATCTGCTGTCAAGCGCTGTGCGGGAACCACCTGCATAACGTCGCCTGCTAAAATATAGTCTTTGATTTTATTGACATCGCTACAGTACTTATCTTTTCCGGTTTGGGAGACGAATTTGGGGGTTGGCATAATAGGCGTAGTCAAATCTGGCATCTCAGCCAGTTTGTCCTCAATTTTTTGTAGCTCGCGTATAGCATCGCCATAGCCGTCTTCATCATGACAATCAGCATAAACAATGATCGAGAGAGTGTTTTCTAAGTTATCAAAAACAATGACACTCATTGACAGCGTTAACCACATATCAGGCAAAGTCATAGGGTTTGGCGCAGCGGATAGTCCAACGCTTGGTTCAATCACCCGCACCATATCGTAGCCAAAGTAACCGACCAATCCGCCACTAAAGCTTGGTAGCGCCTCAACCTCGTCTACTGTTGGCATCTTATAATCGCGCATCAGCTTACGAATATAATCAAAGGGATCGTCAACGGCACTGGTGTCGATATGATCCTCTTTTTTAGTCATCATATTGCCATCGGTATACTGCAAAATTAAATCATTACCCAGACCAATCATTGAATACCGTGCCCAGCGCTCGCCTCCTACTACCGACTCAAATAAATACGCCGAACCGCTCAAATCACGTACTTTGGAGAACACCGATACCGGAGTTTGTGCATCCATTAGACGTTTTTTGACAAGCGGAGCATGACTAAAGCCACGAGCTTTAAAGTCACTATATTCTTCAAAGGTCATCATAATAAGCAATCTCTTAGTACAGCATTAACAAAGAATAAAAATAATAAAAGCAGAAAAAAATCACAGCGTAAGTTCCATACTATGGAGCCCACACTGAAAATAAATAGAGGGAAAACAACTTAAGTCCATCTAAAACCCAGTTAGCCAGTATAACAAAACTGGCTAACATTTGGGTTTGGGACAGCTAGATAACTTATGTAAGTCTGAGTATGTGTGCCTCTATTTTTTGTGATTTAAAACCAAGTATTATGCTCCGCCCATGTTAAATAACCATAAGGCGATACCGATAATAAGAATGGCAATAAATACCCAAATAAACCAGCCACCGCTAGGTTTTCTCTCGGTTTGACCGGGATTAGCAGGGTTATCAATAGCTTGATCCATGGCGTTATTACCCTCAGTACCTAAATCTCGCCCTTGACCCAAATTGGCGGTTCCTGAGAACTGTGCTGACGCAGCTTGTTTGGCGCGTAGTACATCTGGATCAGCTTCTTCTTGCAGCTCCGTTGTGGTAGTTTTATCATGTTCTGGCGTGACGACTGACTCTTGATGAGCGGCTGTCTTTTTCATCAGCGGTTCATCGGTTTTTGGTTCATCAGTTGCCGGCTTTGTTTCTAATGGTTCTGCTTTTAAGGTCTTATCAGACTTATCGTTTGACATCATTGTCTCCTGTTCTTCTTCTTCAAGTGGTACGGTGTTTTTTAACAATATAGGTTCTACGACTGCGGCAGCGGGGGAGGTATTTTCATCCACTGTAGATGCCATTACCTCTTTGATCATTGTTTCTTTGTTTACTGGCTCGTCAGTGTTACTTGCCGTCTCTTGATCGTCAAGCGTTTCTTTAATAGTAGTTGTTTGGTCAATGGTAGTTGGTTGTGAAGCTTTAGAGGCGGGTTTAGACGTTTCTCTTGCTTTAGTCTCAGAAGTAACGACAGCATCAGCGGTAACGGCAGCTATATCATCTTCTACTGACTCATCTGTAGTAGATGTTGGGGTTGCAGTTTTAGTAGTAGAGCCGTCATTAGCTTGCACATTATCCATCTCTGCGCTTACAGGTGCTAAATCTACTTGATCATCGCTCCTAGATGTCTTGCTCTCTACAGGCATCGCCACCTGAAAAGCAAAACTTGCAAAGCTGACAGTATCATCAACATTGAGCAGCTTGGCATCGCTACCTTCAATACGCTGATCATTAATAAAAGTACCGTTTGATGACTCCAAGTCTTTGATATGTAGTTTACCGTTTAACACGCTAAGCTGAGCGTGATTACGCGATACAGATTTGCTTCCTAGTACTACATCGTTGTCATTGCCACGACCAATGGATAAATTATCACTGACGGTCAGTGTCAAATCACCAAGCGCTTCTGTCAAAGCATTGAGTTGCCAAGTATTAGACTCTACATCGGTTGTCGCAGCGTTATTTTGCTCTAAATGATTCGCCATATCGTTACTCCTTTTTATTAAATATTTTATAGGTTCTTTTATTGTATCGATCTAATTATGTTATAAACGACTAACCTGTTATATAAACTATCATATTAATATTTTACTTTAAAATAGTGGGCATAAAACGCGCTTTGATAACTCCTATTAGCTTACTATAAGGAATACTGAGCACTGGCATGCCATAAGCATACGGGCTAATAGAGTAATGCTGATAGCGAATATCAACTCCTCTATCAGTCAAAGTGACATTATCACTAAGCGTAAACGGCCAGTTCTGCTCATAACTACTAACATCCTCATCTATCGTACGTACCCATGTTTTGTAAGCATCATAAGCTAATGCTGCAAACTTGGACTTTTTGCCGCTAATAAGCATGTCATCAAGGCTGATTTGGGTTTTATGACTAGGATCAAAAATTAGATATTCGCTATAAGGCATACCATGCGCGCCGCCAGTAAAAACATAAGCGTCAATCTCAAATAGCTCAAAATCTTGGCGCTGCCCAAGTGTGACATGCCCCATATAATTGGGGGTCACCAACAATTGATATGACCACGGTCTGTCATCTGGCACCTCAATGAACTGCGATTTGGCAAAGTCATCGAGCGCCGTTTGGGTGGTTTTATCATCGTCGCTTTTAGAGGGTTCAGATTCGCTCGGTTTGCTATTAATTACTATATTATTGATGCGCCGATTGACGATATTATTGATCCAATCTTGATTAGTTTTGATATATTTGACATCGATATCAGGGCAATTGTTGTTCTCATAGCATTGATCTTGTAGGCTTTTTGGTAGTTCATACTCTAAATAGTAGTCACTGCTAATCAAAGTATTAGCTAAGGCAGATAACGGGAATAGTCCTAAAAACAAACATAGCAACCTGCTGCCTATTTGCGCGTTTAGTGGCATAGGCGAGCGGTTGATATGACTAAGAGGAGCAAATGCTGGCATAGACTCTCGCTACTATATTTAGAACTATAGCGATATAGTACCGCAAGTATGATTGTCTATTGTTGAAACACTGTTTGTGTTTTTGTAGGGCTGAATGTCGCTATTTATGGTCAAATATCAGCTTAAGAACAGGGATAATAATTAGAGACAGTAAATAAAAACAGTAATTAGAGGCGATAAAAAAGATACAGTGGGCGTGTTTTTTAGATAATAAGCAAGTTTTTATGATTACTAGATAGGTCTCGTGAGGTGCTACAACGTGATAAAAACAAAGCCTATGGAGTCGTTGCGCGCATATATAGTGTATTCATTATTCGAGCGGTCTATTTGACTCATGTCATTAGATTACATTTTAAGCCTCATAGAATATAAAATATTAGAAAAACCTAATTAATGCGACTCCAGAAGCTAAAACGACAACACCAAGTATCTTGCGGCCGTTGACAGGCTTTTTTTTAAATCCAATTAATCCGAAATGATCTAATACTACAGCGGTACTTAACTGCCCCATTAGTATTAATCCAACTAGAAGTCCGGCACCAACTACTGGGGCTAGAAAAGTAGTGGCAAAAACAAAATAAGCGCCCAAAAACCCGCCAATCCAGTGCCACCATTTTGTGTCGGTGTCTTTGATTATGGTAGGAATAGAGATTTTACGTATTATTATTACCACAAAGAGGGCCACAAATCCTATGGTAAAGGATATAGCAGCAGATATTATAGGGCTATGAGTCCATACTGCGGTAAGCTGCGAATTTACACCGCCCTGAATGGCAAGACACATGCCACCTACTATACCCATTACTATATAAAAAATATTCATAACTGCCTTTTATGTTTATGATTTACGGATAAGAAGGACACCAGCGCCTAACAATGCGATTCCAATAAGACGAGTTGTATTTACTGGACGAACGGGGTAACCAGCAAGCCCAAAATGATCTAACACTACAGCAGCTAATATTTGACCTGCCAAAACTAAGGCTACGACTACGCTTGCTCCTAAACGAGGAGAGAGATAAACCAGAGAGTAGACAAAATAGGCACCCAGTATTCCTCCTGTCCAATGCCACCAAAGTATTTTATCTGTAAGCGCAGGAATAGGAATGAATAATACGAGGCTCAAAGTCCACAGTGCTAGTGCACCCACTAAAAAGGAGATTGCCGATGCTAACACAGAGTTTTTTGCCCAATGCTTGGTAAGTTGTGCATTAATACCGCCCTGAGCACCAATAAAGGCTCCCCCAAGCACGCCCATTATTATGGCTATCAAATTCACTTATTCACCTGTTGATTGACATGAGATTGAAGCACTCTACTATACCTCTAGAACAGTAGAACAAAAACATTCTTTCTATATCAATTTCTTAAAATTATTATATTTATACCAATAATCTACAGCGTCCAATAAAAAGAGGCTATTTGATGAAAAAGATATCATTGCTAATAATGAGCTCAGTAATCATGCATATAGCCTTCTCTTCTGTCTCTGCCACTGCAGGAATAAAATTTGATAGTAGTACACAACTAAAGATGCCAAGCGACTGGACTGGCAATAAAAATTTAAGAGTAATGCCGTATAAGAATCAATCGGTTGACGTACCCATTCTAGACTTACGTTATCCTCACAATGAAGGTTATCGCAATGAGGACAGCGTAGACGTACAAACCGTCAATCAGAAAATTGCTAGTCTAGGCGATAATGGGATTGTGCTTATAAGTGGCAGTGTTGTGTTTGACGATAGCCTGATTATTGGCGAAAATCAGACTCTATTAGGTAACGGCTCTCTACAGATTAAAACCAAATCTGGCAATATAATTACTTATATACGCAAAGTGCCAGCCGTGATTACCAATAGCTCAAACAGTAGCGTTATTAAAGTTGCTTCCAATACCAATATAAGCGGCGTAACTCTTAAAAGTGGTTTGGAGGGTATCGGTAGTTTAAACGATAGCACAAGCAACGTCAGTATTAGCGATGTTGATATCTCAGCGACTACAGGCGATGGTATTAAACTGGATAATACCGACGGTCTTAGTATAAGCAATAGCGCAATTCATGATTTGAGCATTTGTGAAGATAAGACAATTTGTGAATTTTCAGTACTCTCGCCGACCATTGCTCCAAATGCTGCAATAAGTGCTATTGGTAGTAGCAACATTATCATTGATAACGTCGATATCGATAGCGTTACCTATGGTATCTTTTTAGCTAATAATTTTTTAAAAGGCAATTATGACTCAGATACCAACACTTATAAGAACACAACCTCAAATGTGACAATCAACAATACCAAAATTAGTAACTCACGCCGTGAAGGGCTACTCTTAGTAGGCAACGATGGCGTAACGACTAATAACCTTACTATTGATAATAGTCATCAAGTACAAGATATGGATTTGGTCGTATTGCAAGCCAGCCACGACGTAACTATGAACGATACTAATCTATTGGGCGGCGTCAATGGCTTAATGATCGTTAATTCAGCTACCTTACCTAATTTTGATGGCAATGATATTAGCGCAGCAGACATGACTATCAGTGACCCAAGTCGCTCAGGCGTATTTATTAATCCAGCTGCAACTATTAGCTTAGAGAACGTCACTGTTAACAACCCAGGAATCGCTGGATTATCGTTGTTGGGTAATGAGTTTGGTAATGAAGGGTTAGGAGCAGCTGTTGAAAATATGACGTTAACCAATGTGCAGGTCAATCATCCAGCAAAAGCGGCTATTACCTTCTCTGGGCCTATGAAAAATATCAATGGTGATGTGACTACCACTCAAACTGAAATCGCCTGTGTTAATCCATCTCATTTAGGACAACTCGAGCAAGATCCTGATAGTATTTTGACCATTAATGGCAAAGTATTGGCGGATTTGGATGATTGTGATTAGTTAAGTCTAAAAAAAGACACGGCGGGCGTGTTTATTGATGCTATTTTTAGTTGTCTGATACTAGTGGTTGCGTTTTTAGCAAGTATCCAGTACAACTGTCTAGAACGTTCAATGAACAACTATTATACTAACCTATATGTTAGGCAAATTATAATACCCTGTAAGTATTAGATTTAAAAACACTAGGTCGATTTCTATGTAGTATGGCGTTTTGCCATATATTTACCCAGTAACGGCAAGCAAAATGCTGGTAATTGAAAGGCACCCAGTAACGGTAAAAACATCGTACCCATAAAGGGTACCGTTATGGTGTAAGTAAGTAATACATTACGTCCACCGCACACCAGCGCCGCGACAATAGCATTTTCATAACCAAAACGCCGATATATCACATAAGCGCTAAAATAAAACACCAATGCCAATACCGAACTTAGCACTAGTAATAATAACGCTTGCCACGGATCATAGTCAAAGGTGGCACGAAATCCTGCCATCAGTCCCAGTGGGAACAACATCAGTAGTAAAATATTAAACTGCCCAATTTTGGGATAATAACGTGACAAAATAACTGGTGGAACGAAACGACGCACTACCACTGCTAGCACCATTGGCATAACAATATAAACCAACAAACGCCTGACATAAACACCAATATCTAAATGCGCATTCGCGTCACCTAATAGCCACAATACGCCCAATAATGTACATGGCATAACGAGGGTCGCAGCGATCGTTTTTGCCGTCGCCAGTTGTGCATCAAACCCCACTGCATTGACCAACGCACCGCTACCAAATAACGGAGCAGTGGCACCAAGACCTGCAATAGCCAATAACCAATCGCCACGTACACCAAGGGCATAAGCAATTAATATTAAAAATAGACTCATGCCCCCACTTTGTAATAAGGCAAAAACCCATACATAGCTTGTCGATATACGCTTTAACAGCGCATATTGATCAATGCCTAATAAAGTAAAAAACATCAAGAAGAACAGTACTTGGGGTAAATATACTAATACTGCATTAGATAAGTTTGGCAAAACAAAGCCCACAATGGCGCAAACTGGCATAATTAATGTGCTATGACGCGCAATAAAACGAAGAAGCATGACCTTTCCTAATATTCAAGTCCTCACTAGGGAACCACTCTTGCCTTTGCGACGAAAACTATGATAAATAACTTCCACTCAATAAAAAAGACACGCTAAGCGTGCCTTTTTTCTGGTTTAAGAATAATAAATCAATGCTCGCGCGTATTACTAAATTCGATCTCCGGATAGCGCTCCTGCATCAGCTGCAAGTTAACACGGCTAGGCGCTAAATAAGTTAGATAACCGCCGCCATCAATAGACAATTGATCATGGGCTTTACGTTTAAACTTGGTTAAAGCTACCTCATCATCACAGTGAATCCAGCGTACCGTAGCAATGGAGACCGGCTCAAAGGTGCACTGTACTTTGTACTCTTCTTTGAGACGATGCGCGACGACTTCGAACTGCAAGACTCCAACTGCGCCTAAGATTAGGTCATTATTAATTTGCGGCATAAAGACCTGTGTTGCACCCTCTTCACTTAATTGTTGCAGACCTTTTTGCAAAGCTTTAGATTTGAGCGGATCTTTGAGCACCACGCGGCGAAACAATTCAGGTGCAAAGTGTGGAATGCCGGTAAAGTTCAGCGCCTCGCCTTCGGTGAAGCTGTCACCGATAGAGATGGTGCCATGATTATGCAGGCCGATAATATCGCCCGGATAAGCTTCTTCTAACGCTTCACGGTCCCCTGCCAAAAAAGTTAGCGCATCAGCGATACGTACGTCTTTACCCAAGCGCACATGCTTCATTTTCATGCCTTTTTCGTACTTACCCGAGCACACTCTTAAGAACGCTATACGATCACGATGACGCGGATCCATATTGGCCTGAATCTTGAACACGAAGCCGCTAAAGTCAGCCTCAGTCGCGGCCACTTCACGCTCTTCAGTGGGATGCTCTTTGGGTGGCGGCGCATACTTAACCAAGGTATCGAGCACCATATTGACGCCAAAATTACCTAAAGCGGTACCGAATAGTACTGGCGTCATCTCCCCTGCCAAAAACTCTTCTACACTAAAGTCCTCGAGCGCCATTTGTACCAATTCAAGCGACTCTTCAAAGGCGGCAAACATCAACGTCCCTAAACGCTCACGTATATCGGGGTAGTCATAACCTTCGCGGGTCTCAGAGACGGTAATCTCGCCGCCATGACCTTTTTCATAAAAGTAGGTTTTGTTTTCAGTCAGATGATAGACACCAACGAAATCTTGACCCATACCGATAGGCCAAGTGACTGGAATACACTTGATTTTTAGTACCGCTTCGATCTCGCTGAGCAAATCTAGCGGCTCACGAATCTGGCGATCGAGCTTATTGACAAAGGAGATAATCGGCGTATCACGCATCCGGCACACCTCCATCAGCTTGATGGTACGCTCCTCCACACCTTTTGCGCCATCAACCATCATCAGCGCGCTGTCGACGGCAGTCAGGGTGCGATAGGTATCCTCGCTAAAGTCCGCGTGACCTGGGGTGTCGAGCAAGTTAACAATGTGATCCTGATAAGGAAACTGCATGACTGAGGTGGTAATAGAGATACCGCGTTCTTGCTCCATACTCATCCAATCTGAGGTAGCATGGCGATCGGTTTTGCGGCCTTTGACCTCGCCTGCCACCTGAATGGCTTGGCCCCACAACAGCAGCTTTTCGGTCATGGTAGTTTTACCGGCATCAGGATGCGAGATAATAGCAAAGGTGCGGCGTTTGGCAACCTCACGGGCAAGTTTAGTGGGAGACAGCTTGGTAGCTGAAGACTTAGAATCTGCGCTCATAATGAATAACTTATCGTTAAATTTTGGAAGGAATAAATAGAAGGTAGTGAAAACTAATAGATAAATAGGATGAATTTTAGTGCGCATATTATAGCGGTTTTATGATTAAGAAGCTATTTTTACTGCGTTTACTAGCCTCTTGGAACAATATTTATACTTATAATATATGATAAAGTACATTGTACAGAAGACTTACTTGATATCCTTTTTGATACTAAACTTTAATATTAGAATCATATATTTTTGATAATAATTAATAGGGAAACGCTTATGCTACTCGAAAAGATCAAAACTCCCGGACTCTCGCACCTGTCTTATTTGATAGGGTCAGATGGTCAAGCGGCGGTCATTGACCCGCGTCGAGACTGCGATATTTATGTCGACAAAGCACGTGCAGCAGGACTTGAGATCACTCATATTTTTGAGACCCATCGCAATGAAGACTTGGTTTCTGGCGCGCCGATCTTAGCCGAGATAACTGGTGCCAAGGTACTACATGGTCCCAATCCAGAGAAGCCTATTGTCTATGCGCAAACGGCGCATGAAGGTGACTGTTTCGCTATCGGTCAGCTGGAGATCCGCGTCCTAGAGACGCCCGGTCACACTGATGATCATCTTAGCTTTGCTCTATACGATACTGCTTATCCAGATAAGGCAGTTGGCGTATTCACTGGCGATGCTTTATTTGTCGGTGATGTAGGTCGCACCGACTTTTATCCTGATCGGCTTGAGGAAGTCGCGGGACTACTTTATGATTCGCTACAAAAAATATTAGCTTTAGGAGATCAGGCGATAATTTACCCTGCCCACGGTGCAGGTTCAGTCTGCGGCTCAGGGATGGCAGAGCGTGAGTTCTCTACTGTCGGTCATGAGAGAGTAAACAATCCACGTCTGCAAATTGCAGATCGTGACGCCTTTATCGATTTCAAAGTAAACGAGAACCATTACCAGCCGCCTTATTTTCGCTTGATGGAGCGCCTCAATATGGAAGGCGGTGAAGCGGCACCGCGCGTCATGCGTCCGCGTAACCTATCCCTTGAGCAGCTCAAAAACAGTAATGCCGATCATTTAATCGATATTCGTGAACCAATGGCTTACGCTGCTGGTCATCTGCCCAATGCTATGAGCTTGCCAGTAGATATGATATCTGCTTTTGCTGGCTGGTTCATCTCTGAAGGAGAAAGCATTGCATTAATTGCATCCAATGAAGAACAGCTGGCTACCGCTATGGAGCATCTGGTACGGATCGCGCTTAATAATGTCATAGGTGGCTATGTCGGCTTGCTTCCTGCTGCGGCGCAAGGCATGCAGATGCAGCAAACGCCTATGGTAGATACTGGCGAGGTAGAAGAACGACTTAACAGTGATGCTAAAGACTGGATACTACTCGACGTTCGCGATGCTGACGAACGCGCTGAAGTTTCTATCAAAGGATCTCAGCACATCTACGTTGGCAAGCTCAATGAGCAGTGGCGCAAGCTTGATAAAAACCGCCATTATACGCTGATGTGTGGTAGCGGCGCACGAGCTACGGTCGCTGCAGGGTGGCTTGCGAGCCGTGGCTTTAAAAATCTTGATATTTATTTAGGATCAATGGGTGCTTGGCAAGCGGCCCACAATTGAGCTTATAATCGATAGCTAAAGCTTGTTAGCAGTTATAGTATGGAGTTGCTATCGCGGTAGTAGCGTCTGATTTGCTCTTCTAAAAAGTCAGCCGCTACCTCATTGACTAAAGTACAATCTACCACACCGCGACTGCTGTTCTCATTAGGCCGCGAAGCATTAGTGTCGATATAATTGGCCTCGTAAATACGGTCGTCATAATCGACGCCTCTAAATATGTATTCAGGTTCATTATCAAAGGCGAAGAATTTAACTTGCGCCGTTTGTAATTGGTTACTTATACCTGTATTTAGACGAGTAGTACTAAAATTTCTATTGTCGCTAAAACGATTTTCGGATGCCTCAACCCAATCTTCAAGATCATCATAACGAGTTCTGTCTTTATCATTAAAGACAAAAAATGAGCGCGCGCTAGTCGTTACAGGGATATAGCACACAGAACCTACTGGAAACTCGACACTTAATGGAATATTCGGATAATTGTTTAAATCAGTCAAAATTCCTCGGCTGCCGCCAAGATTGTTACCCAGACTATAGCTACCAGCGTTCACTCCCGATAAGTCCAGTGTTCTATAAGTCGTTTCATAATTGAAATTATTACTACTGTTTACCTCGTAAACAGGTTGCCTGACGGTACGGCCATTGACCTTAATATAGCGATCTTCGAGTGTGCCCTCAAAATTATCTGATAGCACTATCGATTGTTCTAAATCATTAATATTTTGCGAATTAAAGCTTCCGACAATATTGGTTACATCAATATCGCGCTCGCCATCACTATACTCGGTATCAATACGAGCAACAGCTTCTGTGCTTACCTGACGATCTATACCTTTATCAAAGCGCGTTACCGTAAATTCATTACTACTGATCGAACCAAAGATAGCATTGTCTTCATCATTACAGCCTACTAAGCCAATAGCCACCATTGACAACACTATAGGGGTGATTACCAAGTTTTTCATAGCAAAATATCCTTTTTATCAAAAATGCTATTAGTCTTTCGCACCATAAAATTGAACTTTATACGAGTATCTTATAAGGATTTGGCAACTATTTATATATAAGGCTTGTTATAGGCAGGAACTTAACTGCTATAAATCGAAAAAATATTAAACCTCAGAGTATGCTACACATTCACAAGTAAGCACTTACAAATTCATAGCATACATTTACCACGAATAGGTAAAGTGCTGTAGAAGGTTTGCTATGCTAACTAAGCTACGCGAAAAAATAAGTTATTAAAGATAAGTGTATTCTTTAAGAACTTTAAGCAAAAAATAATTTAAGTAAAACTAACAACGAAGGATATGTTTATGAAAACCTTGTATTCAACCAAAGCAACCGTAACTGGTGGTCGTATGGGTACCGCTAAGCTAGAAGACAGTGATCTTGAGATCAATATGGCGCCTCCGGGTGGCAATAAAGAAGGTAACAACCCTGAGCAATTATTGGCAATGGGCTATGCTGCTTGTTTTGATAGTGCTTTAGGGGTGGTCAAAAAGATGGAAGAAGCCAGCTTTTCTTCAACGACTGAAACCTCAGTAGATTTGCTACAAGGTGACAACCACGATTATAAACTAGCGGTGAAAATCCATGTTATCGCTGATAGTACTGACTTATCTGCTGATGATGTCCAAAAACTGGTCGAAAAAGCGCACGAAGTTTGCCCTTATTCAAAAGCTACCCAAGGTAATATCGATATCGAAGTGACTTCAGAAGTTAAATAACGTGTTGGTTTGTTCAATATAGATAAGTATATTAAAAGAACTCAGCTGGTCTGGGTTCTTTTTTTATTCGTTAACCTCTCCCTATTCGGCACGCGTCACTTTTAGCGTTATAATAGGTTATCTTTTTATCTATCCTTTTATCTGATAACTGCTAATAACTTTTAACAACTACTAAGTGACCTTTATGACCGACAACGATCACAACTCACACTCACCTATTGACCCTGATGTTTTGCCAAACTTCGATACCATGCCCAATGTAGCGACCATGGACACCGCTCATGTGGACAAAGAGCAGCCGCCATTTATCCTAGTCGATGGCTCGTATTATCTGTTTCGCACTTATCATGCATTGCCAAAAACTATGCAAAACACGCAAGGGCTAATGACTAATGCGATACGCGGGACGTTAAACGCGCTACTAAAACTGATGCGCCGTTATCACCCAACTCATATGGCAGTTTGTTTCGATACTAAATCGCCCACCTTTCGTCATCATCTATCCTCCGACTACAAAGGCGATCGTCCGCCCATCGATATCGAGCTGGTCGAGCAAATTCCTTATATTCATCGATTAGTAGCCGCCCTCGGTATTCCCCTACTACGCATTGAAGGCGCAGAAGCTGACGATATTATTGGCACCCTTGCTCATCGCGCTGTCGCTGAAGGTCATCATGTAGTGATCTCAACCGGTGATAAAGACATGGCGCAGCTGGTTAATGACTGCGTAATATTAGAGGACAGCTTTACGGGCAAAATCACTGATAGCCAAGGCGTGGTGGAAAAATTCGGCGTCAAACCTAACCAGATGGTCGACTTTTTGACCCTAATGGGCGACTCCTCTGATGGTATCAAAGGCGTACCTGGCATTGGTAAAAAGACCGCTAAAGACTTGCTCAATGAATACGGCAACATTGCGACGATGCTTGAAAACGTAGCTAATATCAAAGGCCGCGCGGGTAAAAACTTGGTGGAGTATAGCGATGACATTCCTATGAATGCGCAGCTGGCGACCATCGTGACTGATCTTGCTATCGGCCAAGATTGGAGAGATCTGAAGATCAATACCGACCCTTGCGCTCATATTGATGAGCTACGCGCGCTATACAGCGAGCTTGAGTTTAAAAACGAGCTAGCATCCTTAGATCACCCCAATCATCCGGCAAACGGTAGCTCAAGTGTGGCAGATAGCCAAGCAAACGCCGAATCGCAAGCGCAAGTCGCCAAATCTTTACAGTCGAGCAAAATTGACAATATTAAAGATAGCAAAAGCCGTGATAAAGCGTGGCATACCATCTTTGATGAGGCGGCTTTGGACAGCTTGATTGCAGAGTTGTCAGCTGCGCCGCATTTCGTCATCGATACTGAAACCACGAGCATTTATTGGCGTGAGGCCGAAATCGTCGGGCTGTCTTTTGCTGTGCAAGCGCACGAAGCTTATTATATTCCGCTGACTCATGTGCTAGAAGGTGATGAGCTAACCGCTAAGCAACTAGATCGTGATACGGTACTGACCAAACTTAAACCCCTTTTAGAAAACCCTAAGATTGGTAAAATCGGTCAGCATCTTAAATACGACGCTCATATTCTCAGTCGTTACGATATTGATTTGATCGGTGCTATACATGAGACTCTAAGTAACTGGGCAATGGATACCATGCTGGCAAGCTATGTGATTAACGCGGCGATTACTCGTCACGGCATGGACGATTTGGCGCGCCATTACCTGCACACTCAAACCATCAGTTATGAGGACGTTGCTGGTAAAGGCGCTAAACAAGTGAGTTTCGATCAAGTCGCTATCGAGATTGCTAGCGACTATGCATGTGAAGATGCGGACATCACTTATCAGTTGTTTGAAGTCTTTAGCGAAACTTTAGCGGATGATGAGAATAATATTAGACTGCTCACTGAGCTTGAGATACCTATCGCGCAGATACTATGCCAAATGGAGGCGCACGGTATTTTGATCAAGCGCTCGTTTTTAAATGAGCTGTCCAAACGCTTTGATGAGGAGATTATCGCGCTTGAAAAACAGGCTTATGACATCGCAGGTGAGGAGTTTAACCTAGGCTCGCCCAAACAGCTTGGCGAGATGCTATTTGATAAACTAGGCGTTCCCGGCGGCAAAAAAACCAAGTCTGGTCAATACTCTACAGGCGAGGCCATACTCTCAAAAGTTGATCATCCCCTAGCCGATATTGTCCTAGAGTATCGCAGCCTTGCCAAATTAAAGAATACTTATACTGACTCTCTTGACGCGGTAGCAGATAGCGAAACGGACCGCGTGCATACCAGTTATCATCAAGCGCTGACCAGTACTGGCAGACTGTCATCCACTGATCCAAACTTACAAAATATCCCTATTCGTACAGTAACGGGTCGTCTGATTCGTCAAGCCTTTATTGCACCAGAAGGCCGCGTTATTTTAGCAGCGGATTACTCGCAGATTGAGCTGCGTTTAATGGCGCATTTTTCAGGAGATGCCAACTTAACCCGAGCTTTTAAAGAAGGTTTGGACATTCATGCTGCTACTGCTGCCGAAGTATTGGGTAAGAGCGTTGAAGACGTCACTGCTACCGAACGGCGTAATGCCAAAGCCATTAACTTCGGGCTGCTCTACGGTATGAGCGCCTTTGGGCTTGCCAAGCAATTGCAAATGAGCCGAGGCGAGGCGCAAGACTATATCGACATGTACTTTGAGCGCTATCCGGGCGTTAAACAATATATGCTCAACACCCGTGCCAGCGCCGTAGAGCGCGGTTATATCGAAACGATACTCGGTCGTAAACTCTACACTCCCGATATCAATCATAGTAACCGCATGGTCAAACAAGGAGCTGAACGCGCGGCTATCAACGCACCTTTGCAAGGCTCAGCGGCGGATTTGATTAAGCTTGCCATGATCGCTGTCGATAAAGTATTGCCTAAAGAGCAAGCTAAAATGCTCTTGCAAGTGCATGATGAATTGGTGTTTGAAGTCGATAGCGACAAGGTTGATGAGACGGCCAAGCTCATCACTGATGCGATGCAAAATGTACTGACTGATACTGCTAAAGATATGGGCTGGGAGGTTGATTTTGCCGTACCGCTTTTGGTTGAAACCGATAGTGGTGAGAATTGGGATGAGGCGCATTAAATTCTGATTTAGACTAGGTTATTGGATTTGATGTAGATGTAGATACCATCAAAAAGTCCTTACCTTGGAGAGCTTGCCAGGTTTAGGTGTATTGTTTCTTTAGTACAGCTCATTTTAAAAAGAGCTAAGAAGACTGTATAATCAAAATATCTACCTTTTAAAGAAAATTTACAGTGTCATAGCGTCATATTTTGTATGACGCTTTTTTTAGCTCACCTCGTGACACGTTTTTTAACTAACGTGTTACTATCTAAGTAATAGCCAGATAGGAAACGTGTCTATGCAAGATTCAAACTTAACAAGATTCGGTGTCTCTATGGAGGAAGGCTTGCTCAAGAAGTTTGATAAGTTGGTTGCTCTAAAGGGTTATAGCAATCGCTCTGAAGCGTTCCGTGATTTAGTACGCAAGTCCATTATGCAGCATGTTTATGAAGACGGCGAACAAGTAATCGCTGGTAGTATTTTGTTGTTTTACAATCACGATCAGCGAAAACTCGTTGAGGAGATGACTAGAATTCAGCATGAACACCATGATTTGATCCTAGCGACCACTCATTTTCATGTCAGTCAAGAAAACTGTCTTGAGCTTATCGTGGTTAAAGGGAAAGTTGAAGCGGTGCAAAAGCTTAGCCATAAGTTGACCACGCTAAAGGGTGTGAGTCATGGCGATTTTTCAATCGCCCCTGCTGAATAAGTTTTAGTTGCTTTTCAAATAAGTTGGTCGCATAAGTTGTGTGTCGAATAATAAACGTTTTTCCAAATACCGTTTTATTAAAAAGAGCGTACTCCCATGAATAGAAAGTCTATTGGCATGTTTGGATTATTGACGTTGTTACTCGTGTTAGTAGTAGGCTGTTCCTCACCGACAAATAATACAGGCACCGGTAATAATATAGCGGCTGACGAGACAAAAGATGAGCTTATCTTAGCGTTTGCTTCAGAGCCAGAAGCAGGGTTTGACCCTATCACAGGTTGGGGACGCTATGGGTCACCCTTATTTCAAAGCACCTTACTCAAAAGAGATGATGACCTTAATATTGCGGGTGATCTGGCGACAGATTATGAAGTAAGCGCGGACGGTAGAGTTTGGACGATAAATTTACGTGATGACGTCAAGTTTGCCGACGGTGAACCCTTAACGGCTGAAGACGTTAAGTTTACTTTTGAGCAAGCGATGCAAAGTGCGTCAGTGGTTGATTTAAACATCCTAGAAAAAGTTGCAGCGCTTGACGAAACCACAGTTCAGTTTACCTTAAAAAACCCGCAATCAACGTTTGTGAATAGTTTGGTGGCGATGGGAATCGTGCCTGAGCATGCTTATGACGACAATTATGCTGAGAACCCTTTAGGTTCAGGGCCTTTTCACTTAGTGCAGTGGGATAAAGGGCAACAGCTTATTGTAGAGGCCAATCCTGAGTACTATGACAAGCACCCTTATTTTAAAAAGTTAACGTTTGTGTTCTTAAATGAAGACGCCGCCTTTGCAGCAGCGCAAGCAGGGACGGTTGATATTACTTATCTGCCCGCCGCTTTTAGTCACCAAAAAGTACCTGGCATGAAGCTTGAATCAGTCGAAACGGTTGATAACCGCGGCATTGCCTTTCCTTACGTTAAGTCAGGCAAAATGACAGAAGAAGGTTTGCCCATTGGCAACGACGTCACCGCTGATCCAGCGATTCGTCACGCTATCGATATTGCAGTAGACCGTGAAGCGTTAATCGAAGGGGTGTTAGAAGGCTATGGTTCGCCGGCTTATACCTCGGTCGATGGTTTGCCATGGTGGAATCCAGAAACCGTGGTTGATGATGCAAACATGGATGGCGCTCGTAAAATACTCGCCGATGCCGGCTGGGAAGATACCAATGGCGACAGCGTGCTTGAAAAGAACGGACTAAAAGCTGAATTTACCCTGCATTACCCGGCAAACGATATGATTAGACAATCCCTTGCCATTGCCGTCGCTGATATGGTAAAGCCTCTAGGCATTCAGATTAATATTGAGGGTGGCAGCTGGGATAGTATCGGCAAAAAAATGCATTCTGACGCCGTATTAATGGGCTGGGGTAGCCACAATCCTCATGAGATGGTAAGTATTTATGGCAGTGAAAACGCGGGCATTGATTATAACAATACTGGCTATTACAGCAATAAAAGCGTAGATCGTTATTTTGAGCAAGCGCTGCAAGCCAAGAGTGAAGAAGAAGCGCTTGAGTATTGGAAAAAAGCGCAGTGGGATGGAACGACAGGACTTAGCGGTAAAGGTGACGCGGCTTGGGTTTGGCTGGTTAATATTGATCACTTATATCTGATGAAAGACAATCTCGATATTGGCACTCAAAGAATTCATGTGCATGGACATGGTTGGCCTGCGACCGACAATATCGTAGATTGGACATGGAGTAAGTAATGTGCAAAAAAATATGGGAGAAACGGCACGCTTTTTTTTGTACAAAGGCCTAAGAATGGCGTCATTGCTGGTTGCCATTAGCTTTATCTCATTTATCCTGATGAAGAACTCCCCTATTGATCCTGTGCAAGCTTACATTGGCGCGGATATGCTAAATGTAGGACCTGAGCAGCGTCAGCAAATAGCGGAATATTGGGGACTTAATAAACCTGTTTTAGTTCAGTATACGAACTGGGCGGCGGCGGTACTGCAAGGCGATTTGGGTACCTCAATGATTTATCGGCGTCCGGTTAGTGAGGTTATCGGTGAGCGATTTATAAGCTCCTTAGCGCTTATGATAGTAGCATGGACGTTATCTGGGGTGATGGGATTTGTGTTTGGTGTCGTTGCCGCTATGAAAAATGGCACATGGATTGATCGCACTATTCAATGGTACTGCTATACCCTAGCCTCCACCCCTACTTTTTGGATGGGACTGCTAGTGCTTATTATCTTTGCGGTATGGCTTGGCTGGTTCCCAATCGGTTTAGGGGTGCCAGCAGGGGTTTTAGCGGAGGATGTGATGTTTTTAGATCGAGTCAAGCACCTTGTACTGCCGGCATTAACACTCAGTATTCTAGGGGTTGCGAACGTGGCACTACATACCCGTCAAAAGCTCATTGAGGTGCTATCAAGTGACTACGTCTTATTTGCTAGGGCTCGCGGTGAAAAAGGTTTTTCTTTGTTTTGGCGACATGGTCTGCGCAATATTGCTCTGCCAGCAGTCACTCTACAGTTCGCAGCATTTAGTGAATTGTTTGGCGGCGCTATTCTTGCCGAGCAAGTGTTTTCTTATCCGGGGCTTGGCAAAGCCACAATAGACGCCGGCCTGCGAGGGGACGTGCCACTTTTATTGGGCATCGTGTTATTTAGTACGATCTTTGTCTTTGTAGGCAATTTAATGGCTGATCTGATTTATTACATCGTCGACCCGAGGACGAGGGAAAGTAGAATGCTATGATGCCAAGTAGCCCCAATAGCCAAAGTAAACCAAGCAACATGACCAATAAAAACCATAAGCGCTTTAAACGCTTTGGACTCAATCTCAGACAGCGCACGCTGCTGATTATTATACTCGCCAGTTTATTTCTTACCAGTGTCATAATTGGTGGCATTGTTATAGATGAAGGCAAAATTGCCACCAATTTAACTGATCGTAACCTCTCCCCAACGCTTGAGCATCTGTTTGGCACCGATTGGCTGGGCCGCGATATGTTTGCGCGCACTATTAAGGGCTTAAGGCTAAGTATTGGCGTAGGGTTGCTGGGCGCGGTTGGCAGCGCTTTTATCGCCTTGGTACTAGGTATGGCGGCGGCGACCATGGGAAAGATGAGTGATCGGGTGATTACGTGGGTTATTGATCTGTTTTTGAGTGTGCCGCATCTGGTGACGCTCATCCTCATCTCATTTATGCTAGGCGGCGGTTTTAAAGGCATTGTGATAGGCTTGATGGTGACCCACTGGCCAAGTCTGGCACGAGTGATTCGAGCTGAGGTCATGCAAATACGCTCTGCGGACTACGTGCAAGTCTCGCAGCAAATGGGCAAATCGCGGTGGTGGATTGCGACCAATCATATCCTCCCGCATCTTATCCCGCAGCTGTTAGTGGGATTTATGCTCATGTTCCCGCACATTATCTTGCATGAAGCGGCGGTGACATTTTTAGGGCTAGGATTATCGCCTCATGAACCGGCGATCGGTATTATTTTGTCAGAATCGATGAGATACTTATCATCAAATCTTTGGTGGTTGGCCTTTTTCCCCGGGGTAGCTTTGCTTATCGTGGTGCGCACGTTTGAGACCATTGGTGAAAACTTAAGAAAATTGCTCGATCCTACACAAGCAAATCAGTAATTAAGGGAGAAATAGATGTCGATTTTAGAAGTAAAAGATTTATCGATATCGTTTAACCAATATACAGGTGGGTTAAAACAAAGAGAGTTGAGTGTCGTCTCAGGTTTAGACGTGAGTGTAAAAAAAGGTGAAATACTAGCCATCGTGGGAGCGAGTGGTTCAGGAAAGAGTTTACTCGCGCATTCAATTTTAGGTATTTTGCCAGCGAATGCAAACGTGAGTGGCACTATCAAATATAAAGGGGAAGCATTGACGGCTAAGCGGCAAGAATCATTACGCGCCAGTGAGATTGCTTTGATTCCGCAATCCGTTAATTTTCTAAATCCTCTTATGCGCGTAGCTAAGCAAGTTAGGTCGCCTACAAACGATGAAGCGACCATTAAGGCGCAAAGAGCAGCATTTGAGCGTTTGCAATTAGGCGCAGAGGTTGAGGATATGTACCCTTTTGAGCTCTCTGGGGGTATGGCGCGCAGAACCTTGTTATCGACTGCTATTGTCAGAGATGCCAAGCTTATTATCGCCGATGAGCCCACGCCTGGACTTGATCCTGTGGTCATAAAGGAGGCGCTGCAAAGCTTTCGAGATCTAGCTGATGAAGGGCGCACCATTATGTTCATTACCCACGATATTGAAGCGGCTTTACAAATCGCCGATCGAATCGCGGTCTTTTATGCCGGAACCACGCTTGAAATCGCCTCAGTAGAAGATTTCAGCGGCGACGGCGAGAGACTACGCCATCCTTATAGCCGGGCTTTGTGGCGTGCCTTGCCACAAAACGATTTTATTCCTATTCCAGGTTCACAGCCGAAAGCCACCGACTTGCCGCCTGGTTGTTTATTTGCGCCGCGCTGTGCGCTTATGCTGCCTGCCTGCAATGAGGCACAACCAGATATGCGCGACCTTCGTACCGGAAGAGTGAGTTGTCTGCATGCAACTTGAAGCCAAAAATATTGGCTTTCGCTACGGGGAGGGACCTTGGTTGTTTCGAGGAGTGAATATAATGATAGAATCGGGCGAAATCGTTGGGCTCATAGGGCCTAGTGGCTCCGGTAAGACCACGCTTTGCCGCATTCTATCGGGTTATGAAGCGCCTTTAGAAGGAAGCGTCACGCTTGATGGGTCAGCTATCTCTAAAACGGCTTATCATCCTGTGCAATTGGTTTTTCAACACCCTGAAAAAGCGGTTAACCCTCGCTGGAAAATGTGGAAAGTGCTTCATGAGGGCTGGAAGCCTGATCAATCGCTATTAGATTCCTTAGGCATTGAAGAAGAGTGGTTCACGCGCTTTCCGAGGGAGTTATCAGGAGGCGAGCTGCAGCGATTCTGTGTGGCAAGAGCGCTGGGACCAAAGACCAAGTTTCTTATTGCTGATGAGATGACAACCATGCTCGATGCGATTACGCAGGCACAAATTTGGCAAGCGGTTCTTGAAAAGTTTAAGCACAGTGACGTCGGTACACTGGTCGTGAGTCATGATGCCGCTCTGGTTGCTAGGCTTTGTCATCGGGTGATCGACTTAAGATATCTTAGCAAGTAATCATCTAAAAACTCGTTGTGTCTCATCTTTCCACACCAACCTACCCTCAAATCGCTGTCAATATATGACATAATTACCCCTTATTTACCCACACCGACCTCAAATATCCAGTCTTGGAAAAGCAACCAAACCTCTCTATGATCAAATCATCTCATATCACTACTCTAACCTTTTATACCTTTGTCAGCTTTAGCTTGTTATCTTATGCCGTGGCAGAGACTTTACCCGATGCGGCAACTTATATAGAGGCCAAAGAAGAAGCTTTAGAAGATTTGCACTTAGACAATGCCGCACTAGACAAATCAACCCCTCTATATTCTCAACCTAATTTTGAATGGGGCTGGACAGATGAGAAGCGTAAAAAAGTCAAAGATAAATTGGATATATGGGCAAATGAGATGAACGATTGGTTTGGCGAGACTGATCCCCAAAAACCCGCTACCACTAGCTTAAGGCTGGTACTGGATACACGCTGGGCAGACGATCCTATAGAAGGTAATGAAGTAACGGTTAAGCCTAGGATTCGTGGACGTTTGCGCCTGCCGGTGCTAGAGGAACGTCTAAGTTTGATCATCGGTGATGGCAACTTGGATGAGGATACTTTTCTAAAGTCAGGTAGCAATGTAGATGAGGATATAAGCGATCCAGATAAACTCATCGATACTAGAAGAACCCGAGATGAAAATGCGTCCATTGCGCTACGTTGGTCACGTTTTGATGATCAGATTGAAGATAAACTGGGTGTAAAAACGGATGTAGATCTTGGTGTGCGCTCGGTGGATGATCTCTATGTCAAGGTAAGCGTGGATAAAGACTGGTATGAAGGCGAGAAACTAAAGATCAGCAATGATAACTTTTATCGCTATGGCCTTGATAGCAAACACTACATTAAAGGGGCGCTGAATTTAAAATATGGTACTAGTGCTGATAGATTCATCAACAATCGCACTACCATTCGCTATCGCAACCGTAACCATGAAGAGAGCACAGATTGGGTAAATGATCTGCGCCAAGTGCACTACTTGGGTAATGAAAAACAGCTGGCCTACGGTATCGCGACCAGCGGTTATTTTGATCACGATAAGTCGACACTAAACAGTTACGGCCCTGCCATCAGCTACCGTCAGCCTATTTGGCGTGAGTGGTTTTATGTCCAAACGGAACTTAACTAT
Source organism: Psychrobacter sp. M4 (assembly GCF_055699795.1). Classification (NCBI taxonomy): domain Bacteria; kingdom Pseudomonadati; phylum Pseudomonadota; class Gammaproteobacteria; order Moraxellales; family Moraxellaceae; genus Psychrobacter; species Psychrobacter sp. M4. The sequence goes on from NZ_CM146740.1 coordinate 2,941,191, forward strand.
CTCAACGACAAAACAGACGATAAAAACCATTACCCTTCTGCTTTGCTGCGAATGGAGGCTTTGTTTTAGCTCCTTAGAACGAAAAAAAGTGGTATGGCTATAGCATAGTTGCTCAAAAGATAGCGTTTCTATATACAAGGTAAATTAAAAAAATCAATAGTAGTATTCAATTGATTAGAAAAACTTTACAATAGAAAAATGCATATGTTGCCGTTATAATGATGTACTAGAATTTATCTTTTTATAACACCCGTCTTAGCGATAAAAGTAAGCTATTTTGCTCGCTTTTTTCTTTAGATTTAGCTCTATAATTTAGGAGAGTAATATTTTCAACGAGAATGGCATTATTGAGATTTTGGGTAATATTATCTTGGTGCTCTGCTTACTGCGCAGTTTACAGTATGCGATGCAAAGCCATATCAAGCGAGGCCACTACTTTTGGCTAGCCTCAGTTTTTGTATTTTTAATCGTACTGCGTAGAGAACTAAACTATTTACCAGACCTATTTATTGCTAGCGACTTCTCATTTCTCAGTTACTCTTATGACTGGTGGGAAGATAGCGTACTCTTAGTCGTTTACATCTTAACTCTTGGGTTATTGGTTTATTCATGGCGCTATTTGTGGGCGCTATTAAAAAGTACAGCGCTCCTGATATATATTAGTGTAGCGGTATTAGCGCTCATACAGTATATGGGCGAGAACGCGATTGGCTTCCCTCATGATCTTGGTATAATGGTTGAAGAATTGAGCGAAGATACGATATACGCCATTGCTCTGTTTTACTTATTGAGCTTTAGACTGGTAGATTTTGAAAAGCGCTTGGCAACTAAAACAGAATTTGAGTTGGAGGCACGTTAGCTTTGATCGCTAAAGTTGATAACGTTTAATTTTAAAGAAAGCTCGTTAGTTTAACCATCTAAGACCAGCATACGGCTGAGTTTTCAAGCTCTCTAGCCGAGATTGTAGATCACCTGTATGTACTTCTAACTTATGCCCGTCTGGATCAAGAAAATATAACGAGTCCCCTTCGCTGGTATTTTGTTTCCATTCGAAAATTTTATTAGTTTTTATCTTACCTAGAAAGGTTTCAAAATCAGCCTGCTCAATAGAAAAAGCAAAATGCGTATAACCTTCAGCAGGCGTAGTTGCTTCTACCGAAAGACATAGCCAAAGCTCATTTAAATGGAGATATGCTCCGCTGTCCCAGCGTACATCTGCTTTAAAGTCTAGAATATCGGTATAAAACTTCAAAGATATATCTAAATCTTGCACTGTCAGCGTAATATGATTTAGCCCGGTTATCATTTGTATCGTATCCTAAGATAATGATAAGTTTATTTGAAGCACTCAGCCAAGATAAAAGGTTTTAGAATATAAAATTATAAAACGTCAATAATCAAACTCACACCTTAATAGTTTGTAGCAAAGACACCATGTTATGCTCTCTACCGCTTTGCTATACTAAAAAAATTCAATCATTAACCCAACTATTAGGTGAAACTATGAATATTTTAATCACTGGCGCGTCGCGTGGTATTGGTCTTGCCACTGCCAAACGTTTGGCTACAAAAGGTCATAACGTCGGTCTGTTTGCCACTAATATGGATACGCTTGAGCACGCCATCAAAGATAAAACCTTTAAAAAGCCTAATAAAAAAGATCGTATTATTACCGGTCAGCTTGATGTCACTCAGCCAGACTCATGGGATGAGGCTACCCGGCAAATGATTGACAACTTCGGTAGCATCGATATTTTAATCAATAACGCCGGCTTACTGGTCAGCGGTGCGTTGCCAGAGACGGACTTAGATGAGCAATTATCTTTGATTGATGTCAACTGTAAAGGCGTTCTGATCGGCTGTCATAAGCTTGCGCCTTATCTGGCGGATAGCAAAAACGGTAAAATCATCAACGTGTCTTCTGCCTCTGCCATCTACGGTCAGCCTGAGGTTGCTAACTACGCCGCCAGCAAATTCTTCGTTCGTGGTCTTACCGAAGGTTTGAATATTGAATATGCTGCTCTAGGTATCAAAGTCATTGACGTCATGCCGCTATGGGTCAAGTCGGATATGACCAAAGATATCGCCGTCACCAGTATCGAGCGTTTGGGTATCCATCTAACCGTTGACGATATTGCCAAGAGCTTATATAAATTGTGCAGCCGTCCTAATCGTAAGCTGTCACGTACCCACTACCCTATTGGTATGCCAGCCAAGGTTTTTCATAAACTCTCACAAGTTACCCCTGATCCTGTAATTCGCTTTGTAAATAGTAAGATTGGTTCATAGTCTTTATATCTGTTAAATCTATAATCAACGTTAGGGCTACCGAATCTCGGTGGCCTTTTTGCTGGCGTCCGTTATTTTGATAGCTTGCGCAAGCATTTTATCGATAAAAATATTGTCTTTAATCACCGTATCTTTTACCGCGCCAGCAGTGCTTGCTTCTCGAATATCAGAGCCGACAGTAATAGGTTGAGCTACTGTTGCATCAAAGGTATTGCCTTCGATAAGCGTTCCATCGTCTTCAACGATAATACCCTGCTCTACTTGCTCAAAACGGTTGTTCGTGATCGTATTATCTTTGGCACTGTCCAGATGATAACGGGCAAATAAGGTCTCTTTAATCTCATAAGCACCGCACTCAAAGCCTTTAAGATCACGTGATTGTCTTGAGGCGACCCAAACACCAACTGGTTCGTCTTGGAATAGATTGTCGCTAATAATATTGTCACGACTAGACTCGGTACGTTTAAAATGATTGCTGCGCGCTGGATCATTGGCGTGCTCAAAGCAGTTGCGGTATAACAGGATGCTGCCGGCGCCATTATGAATAAAAGTGTTGTTCTCTATACGATTGTTGCTTGATGAATCGACAGCGATGGCTTCACGATTGGGTTTGAAGCTGCGAAAACCATTACCGACAAAGACCGAATCTTTGATGACATTATTACGGCTACCAAATTCCAAATAAAGCCCCACCGTGCCCGCGTTTTGCACATGCACTTGCTCAAAAGTGACTTGGCTTACATGGTCACCGACGAATATGCCGCTATTCTTGCTATTGAGACTGCTGACATTGATGACGCGAATATCTTGTGGAGCCAGCGCGCGATTGGCTGCCGGGTCAGTGAGACCACGCGCGTAACGCTGATTAGGATTACTGTATTGGCGAATGTGCAGCGCGTGTCCGTAGCCATCAACGTGACAATTGGCTAATGCGATATCTTCAATAGCGGTATCAGTTTTAGGCTGAATAGTAATGGCGCTAGCGTTTGATTCATCGTCCGCCCTAGTGCTAAATGTCGCACCCTGACAGTTAAGTGAGCTGTGCGAGCTATCGAGTATAAAACGTATTGATTTACCTGTTAAATCGCAACCTTGACTCAGCGCACTATGACCTTTTATAGTCAAAGTTTGCTTCGATATTAAATCCCCACACTCTATAATTGTCGTGGGCGCTGGCAGATTGGCATCAACAATTTGAGGCAGCTTTAAATTAAGTTTAGTATTAGCATGGTTAGCAGTAGAGGTACTGCCAATAGGCAGACGATCACAAGCGCTCAGTGCGACTACAACACTTATAAATGATACCGCGACTGGTAGCTGACTACTTATCATAACGACCTTCTTACATTTTTTGAACATCCTGTGACACCTTGCTACTAGCAGTAGCAACTAAAAGGTCGCACACTACTTACAACCATTAACCTATCATAAAAATTAAGGAATGACTTATGGAAAACCCAAAAAATCCACTACCAGAAGAGATGGATAGCATCGATAGCAATAAAAGTACTGACATGGACAAAGACGACCAACTCGTCGATCTAGAAAACCCTATGCTGCGCACTTTTGATAATGACGATGTGATTGATAATACTGCAGGGTTTGATAACTCAGAGGTCGGCACTGACGCGACCCAAGGTCTGACCCCTATGCATCGTCAAAATGTTGATGAGCAACAAGTGCCTGATTTGTTAGTAGAAGGCAATCTTGACGATGACGATTATCCCGATATTGCGGATATCGCTGATAGCGAAGCTGCTGAACGCACTAACGACGATGATTTTTAAGTTCTTGTCATACGACTTGACAAGTTAGTCTCAATTAAAAAGCACGCCCAATATTAGTGAGCGTGCTTTTTGTCGTTAAAAAGCGGTTTTGGATTTAAGAAGATTAGACCCAGCCATCTAGCGTACCCGTCCAGCCCTGCACTAATGGCGCAGCTAGCGCTTCTATCAAATCAATATGCGCGTCATCTGCATTGAGCGCTGGAATATAATGATATTCTTGCCCGCCAGCATTCAAAAAATTATCACGGTTTTCAATAGCTAGCTCCTCTAGCGTTTCTAAACAATCGGCTGAAAACGCAGGGCTGAGAATCTGTACTGAACGCACACCCGATTTTGCCCAGTCATCTAGCACCACATCGGTATAAGGCTTGACCCATTCTTGCTTACCAAAGCGCGACTGAAAACTAATAATCCATTCGTCTTCCTTAAGTCCTAATTCATGTGCCACTTGCGCGGCGGTACATTTGCAGCGTTTGGGATACGGATCGCCTTTATCAGCATAAGGCTGCGGAATACCGTGAAAGCTAAACATAAGCTTTTCAGGCTTACCATGCTTAGCTTGAAAACGACGGATACTGTCGGCCAAGGCTTTGATATATAAAGGATGGGCAAAATAATCTTTAGCTATGGTAATATTGGGCAAATTACGCTGCTTAAGTGTCCACTTAGTTATTGCATCATACACCGCGCCGCTTGAGGTGGCTGAATACTGCGGAAACAAAGGCAGCATAACAAAATGATCGACCCCCTCGGCACGTAGTTTATCCATCACATCGGGCAGACCTGGATTGCCATAGCTCATCGCTGCATGCACCGAGATCCGAAATGGCTCGGCACGCTCAGCCAAGCGCGGCTCAAGTATTGCCACTTGCTCATTTAATATATTGCGCATGGGCGAGTCGCCATCCCAAATACTGGCATAAGCTTCCGCCACGCGCTTAGGACGGTTAGGCAACACAAATAAATTAAGGATAATAGCCCATAAGAGTTTTGGAATCTCGATCACTCGAGTATCTGATAAAAACTGGCGTAGATAACGACGTACCGCAGGCGCAGTAGGCTCATCAGGGGTACCAAGATTAATCAGCAACACAGCAATACGCGGAGGCAATTCAGGTTTCATAGCAGTACATTCTATTGAAAGTTATTAAAAGGTTGTAGCAGCAAAACTAAGCACAAAACTGCCGTTAGTTTAGCATCTTATCGCTATGAATCGCAGGACAAATATAGCCGCTATACAATTTAATACGCAGCCTATAGTTCGCTGATTAAGTTATTTACGCCTGTTGAACATAAACACTTTGCATGAAGGTTGTGCTCGTGCTCTCATCGCCATACAATAGGCGAACATAACGTATTGTATAGCGATATATCTTGTATTTTATCGATAATTGTTGTCCTGTGAGGTAGCTTTGAGCACACGTCCCGATACCCCTAATGGCTATGCTGATAATCAGTCTGGCAATAAGCGATTTAATTCTAATGGTTCAGTTGGCTCAGTGAGCATTGTTACGCCAGAGAATTTTCACTTTGCTGAGCCATTGACGCTTGAGTGTAATCGCACTCTACCCTCCTTTGACTTGATGGTAGAAACTTATGGTACGCTCAATGCTGATAAATCAAACGCGATTCTAATTTGTCATGCCTTATCTGGTAGTCATCATGCCGCAGGCTATCACAGCGCTGACGATACTAAAGCGGGCTGGTGGGATAATATGATTGGCCCGAATAAAGCCATTGATACCAATCGATTTTTTGTCGTTTGTGTCAACAATATCGGTAGCTGCTTTGGCTCAACGGGCCCCACAACTATTAATCCCAATAGTATAACTGATGATAATGAACCGCAAGTTTATGGCCCTGACTTTCCGCTAGTCACCATTAAAGATTGGGTCAAAACCCAAGCCATGCTCTCAGATCGTTTAGGTATAAAAGCTTGGCATGCGATTGTTGGCGGTTCTATGGGCGGCATGCAAGCTATGCAGTGGTCAGTTGATTATCCTGATCGCCTCAAACGCTGCGTGGTTATCGCCAGCACCCCTAAGCTATCTGCGCAAAATATTGCCTTTAACGAAGTCGCCCGCCAGTCCATCTTGTCTGATCCTGACTTTAAGAACGGGCGCTACTTACAAGCTGGCACCTACCCGCGCCGCGGGCTAATATTAGCGCGCATGGTTGGGCATATCACTTATTTAACTGATGATGCGATGAAAGCCAAATTTGGCCGCGATCTTAAGTCAGGCAAATTTATGTACGGCTACGACGTTGAGTTTCAGGTAGAGAGCTACCTACGCTATCAAGGCGAGCGCTTTAGCGAAAACTTCGATGCTAATACTTATCTGCTGATGACCAAGGCTTTGGACTATTTTGATCCTACCCGCGACTATGCTATAGACTCTGTAGAACCGCTGGAGTCTTCTATTGCAGAATCAGTAAAAACCACAACCGCTACTATAAAAGATGAGCTTGAAGATTATGCAGCCGCTAGCGATGACGCCAGTAACACCCATCAAGAACTCACTGCGCTTAAAACCGCTTTTGCTCATACTCAGTGTCAGTATTTGATTGTGTCCTTTACCAGCGATTGGCGTTTTGCCCCCGAGCGCTCACAAGAGATTGTCGATGCCCTAATGGCTACTGGTAAGCCGGTCAGCTATATCAATGTCGATGCCCCGCACGGTCATGATTCGTTCTTATTTGATATTCCGCGTTACATGGGTGCGATCAGAGGGTTTTTAACCGCGCCGTTCATTGCTACCCCTCAATCAGTCAATCAATAAACAAAAGGAGAGCGTTTGTGAGAATGGATCATCAACTGGCTGAGCGCTGGATTGCCCCGCACTCGCACGTACTAGATTTGGGCTGCGGTAATGGCGAATTATTAGCACACTTGCAACAAAACCTTAGCGTAACTGGCTATGGTATAGAGATTGATGAGGACAAAATCAATGACGCCATCGCTAAAGGATTATCTATTGTGGAGCAAGACCTCAATGATGGCCTAGGCCGTTTTGCCGATGACAGCTTCGATACTGTAGTCATGGCGCGCGCCCTACAAGCGGTTAAAGAACCGGATCTATTATTACTCGATATGCTACGCGTGGCTCGTGAAGCGGTCATTACCTTTCCCAACTTTGCGCATTGGCAAAACCGAATTCATCTTGGCTTAAAGGGTCTGATGCCTGTATCTGAAGCATTACCATACGAGTGGTATAACACGCCGAACATTCATCTGTGTACCTTTAAAGATTTTGAGCAGCTTTGTGCTCAACATGATATTCATATCATCAATCGTTTTGCAGTGAGCGATTCAGATAAAGGCCATTCTGCTTTGATGACTAGTCTTATAAGACATGCCCCTAACCTTTTAGCTGATGTTGCTATTTATCGGGTGACCAAACATCAAAGACGTTAAAACTATAAAACCTGCCTTATACCCATTACCTATTGTTAACTGACCCCTATTTTTTAAGGCGAGTCTTACTTAATGTATATTCTCAGTATACTTACACTTGCTACACAGTAATTATCTGGTTTTGTTACAAACTAAGACCGCTCAAAACGTGTTAAATGAGGTAATTAGTATTTGAGTTTCGTAACTTCGAATGGTAAGCTAGCCAAATAGTGTCGATGACACTTCTAATATTTTTGCTTATCTATCCATTTAGTATTTATTTTGCATTCGTATTTGCATCTGCGTCCCTGCTAATATTTAGGTAAGCCAATACTGTAATGGATATATTGTTGCTATCTCATTATTTAAATTTCGGTAGCAAATTTTATCCACTGCTTATCAACTGCCTAATTTTGGAGCTGCTATGAAACTATTGAAAGCCGCCTTATTTACTGCATTATTCTCTTGTGCTGGTCTAGCCAATGCCGAACTGATATCGAACGTACCCCTTGATACGTCACGTTTTGAGCTGATGAGTGTTAGTGATTTGTCTGCTCGCGCTGCGCAAGGTAATGATCATGCGCAGTTTTATCTTGCCAAACGCTTACAAAAAGGTGAAGGGGTTGCACAAAATACTAAGCAAGCCATTCAGTGGTATACCCGCGCGGCTGAACAAGGCGTTGCTCCTGCCCAGCTTAATTTAGCGATTATGTATCTGCGCGGTGAAGGCGTGCAGCCCAACTTGCAGCAAGCTCGCGTTTGGCTTGAAAAAGCCGCGATGCGCGGTGACAACCGTGCCAGCTATACCTTGGCGCTACTTGATGAGAAGCAAAAGAACCTAGTTGATGCTTATAAGTGGTATGATCTTGCGGCCCGTGATGGCATGCTCGATGAAAAAGTACGTAGTAAAGCACGTGGCAAAATCGGCCAGTTAGCCTTGAACTTATCCAGCTCAGATATCGCTAATGCGCGCAGTCAAGCCGATCGTTGGTTCCAAAGTAAATAAGCTTTGAGTTTCTAGTCAATAAAAAATCCAGCTTATAAGCTGGATTTTTTTGTTTAACTGATAAGTTATTTAAAAACTCTATTCTCTTGGCACACGTCCCATAGTATAAAACTCTTTATTGGACTGCATATTCATCACAATCGCCATTCTATTAGATAAGCCAAAAAACGAGGTAATACCCGCAATATCTAAAATATCCTCGTCGTCATAGCCGTGTTCTTTGAGCGCTATATAATCAGCATCCTGAATAAGCTCTGGTGTACGGCAAATTTTTAGAGCAAAGGCTAGCATTTGTTTTTGCTTGGGACTAATAAGCGCATGCAAGTAGTTGACTGCGATTTGGTCAGCGAGCAGCGGCTCTTTTGAGAACACGCGCAGTAGCGCGCCGTGAGCCACCACGCAATATTGGCAGCCATTGGCGGCGCTAGTGGCGACAATGATCATCTCTTTTTCAGCAGGGCTTAGCGTGCTACCCTCGCGCTCCATAATAGCATCGTGGTAAGCAAAAAAAGCTCTAAACTCCGCTGGCCGGTGTGCCAAAGCTAAAAATACATTAGGAATAAATTTAGCTTTTTCTTGTACTGCCAATATACGTTCTAAAATATCCTCAGGTAAGTTGTCTAAAGACGGTACCGGATAGCGGCTGATAGGCGAGCCGATAGAAGGACTGCTAGATGGGTTAGTTGCTTGGTCACTCATGTGTCATCTCCATTGATGTAGTTATGGTCATTAATACTTTCACAGATAACTTTAAACTTTACATGATAGCTCTCTTGATAACAGCAATTTATTCAAAAACCTACCAAAATTTGCTACACTACGTCCGCTAGCTAATTCCACAATTAAGCTAGTGTTATCTATAAACTTTTAAACTTATTGCACTAGGTTTGCGACCTAGCCCGCAGGAGATATTATGAGTACTACCCCAAAAAACATAAGTAATACAAATCACGATGCAAAAAAAGCCAAGGCTTACGATAGCGAGATCAACAATATCGTCGTGGCGGCGCTGTATAAATTTACCCGTTTTACTGACTTTGAGCAATATCGCGAACCGATCTTAAATACCATGCTCGAAAATGACGTTAAAGGCACCCTGCTAATTGCCAGTGAAGGTATTAACGGCACGATCTCCGGCAACCGTGAAGGCATTGATAACGTCCTTGGTTATTTGCGTAGTATCGAAGCGATTGGCAGCTTTACCTTCAAAGAGTCTTATACCGATGAGCAGCCTTTTTATCGCACCAAAGTAAAGCTAAAAAAAGAAATCGTTACTATGGGCGTAGAAAATATCGACCCATTACAATCGGTTGGTCGCTACGTGAAGCCAAGTGAGTGGAATGCGCTGATCTCAGACCCAGAAGTCATTTTAATCGACACCCGTAACGATTATGAAGTTCAAATCGGTACCTTTCAAAACGCGGTCAACCCAAACACTGAGACCTTTCGCGAGTTTCCAGAGTATGTGGCAAAAGAGCTAGACCCTAATAAGCATAAGAAAGTAGCGATGTTCTGCACTGGCGGTATTCGCTGCGAGAAATCAACAGCGTTTATGCGCGAGCAAGGTTTTGAAGAGGTCTATCATTTAGAAGGCGGTATTTTAAAATACTTAGAAGAAGTACCTGCCAGCGACTCTATGTGGGAAGGTGAATGCTTTGTATTTGATAATAGAGTTTCAGTAAATCATGATCTAGAAAAGGGCGAATACGATCAGTGTTTTGCTTGCCGGATGCCAATCACCGAAGCGGATAAGCAAAGCGCCGCCTATAGTAAAGGTGAGTCTTGCCCACATTGTATTGATAAAGCTACCGAAGCGCAAAAAGCACGTTTTCGTGAGCGTGAGTATCAAATGCAATTGGCTAAACAACGCGGAGAAGCTCATATTGGCAGCGACGTCATTGAAGTGATGGAAAAACGTAAAGCGGAAAAAGAAGCGCGTCGTCAGGCGGAGGCCGCTAACAAGGCTAAAGCGGGTTAGGATTAAGCTACTATTGAAGTAAGAGGCAGTTATATATTATTACTTCTTACCTATGATAAAAAAAGAGAGACCCAATGATTGGATCTCTCTTTTTTATTAATATCGTCAAATTATATGTAACTATTTTTGCTACTTAGCTACCACGATAAGTACTGTAACCATAGGCCGATAGCGTGATTGGCACATGATAATGGTTGTTGTCTTCGATATTAAAGTTAACTTCGACATACGGATAAAATGACTCTAAGCCTTGGCTCATAAAGTAAGGTTTGGTTTCAAAAATGAGCTTATAAGTACCCTTATGATCCGCATTACCAGCATTGGGTAAGAAGTTACCAATACGGCCATTATCATCTGTTTTTTGCTCATTAAGCAGTTGCCACTGCCCGTTATTTTGCATCATTAATTTTACATTAACATTTGGCGCAGGCTTACCCGTACTTATATCAAGAATATGACTTGATAATTGATGCGTACCTTGATCAGCCGCTTGTCCAGCAGTCGCGGTCATGGCTAATACGCCGCCTAGCGCTGCTGCTTTCATAATATTTATTTTCATAACTTATCCTTCAATTGTTGTTTTAAAACAAGACAATGAGGTATACCAGCTCAAAAATAGAAAATCTATTTTAAAACCAATAAATCATCGCTGCTCGTATAGTATACTAGCCGCAGATTTATAGTCTGAGAACATCGGTACAGTATAGAGGCTGTAGCAGTTATAAATAATATATTTTATAAATAAGCAGTTTTTATAAATTAGTATCACAGCTAAGCTAGTCTCACAACTAAGTAAGAGCACGCCAAAAAATAGCAGACAATCCTAAAACTGCCTGCTATCATCTATTATCCAAACCAAGTCAAACGATGCTAATTAAAACAATATCCGCACGCGAATGGTTTCTTCGACGTCTTTGAGCTGATCAAGAGCAGCATCTGAATCATTGTAATCAACATCCATCACCAAATAACCCACATCACCTTCGGTCATCAGGCTTTGCGCCAAGATATTAATATGTGCCTCGGCGAACAAGCGGTTGATTTGTGAGAGTACTCCTGGGACGTTTTTATGGATATGCAGTAGACGATGTGAGCCCTCTTTAAACGGTACAGAGACCTCTGGGAAGTTAACCGCAGTAGCGGTATCGCCTTGGTCTGAGTATTTGACGAATTTTTCAGCTACCTCAAGGCCAATATTGGCCTGTGCCTCTTGGGTTGAGCCGCCAATATGCGGGGTCAAAATCACATTATCAAACTTACGTAGCGGTGATTCAAACTCTTCGTCAGCGGACTTTGGCTCTTTTGGAAACACATCAATCGCTGCGCCCAAAACTCTGCCTGATTCAAGAGCTGCCGCTAAATCGTCAATCTCCACACAAGTACCGCGCGCGGCATTGATAAAATAGCTGCCCTCTTTCATGTGCGCAAATTGCTCCGCCTTCATCATATAGCGCGTACTGGGTACATCTGGCACGTGCAAAGTGACGATATCAGCGCTGGATAATAGCTCCTCTAAGCTGCCAACTTGATGCGCATTACCCAATGGCAATTTGGTGACTACATCATGATAAATAACTTTCATACCGAAGCTTTCAGCCAGCACAGACAGCTGTGAGCCGATAGAGCCGTAGCCGACGATACCGATGGTTTTGCCGCGTACTTCATGCGAATTGGTAGCAGACTTGCCCCAGCCGCCGCGATGCACTACTGCGTTTTTCTCTGGAATACCGCGATAAAGCATAATGGCTTCTGCAAGTACCAATTCAGCAACCGAGCGAGTGTTTGAGTACGGGGCGTTAAAGACCGGGATACCCATCTCACGCGCCGCTTCTAGGTCAACTTGATTAGTGCCAATACAAAAACAACCAATACCGATAAGCTTTTTGGCCTCTGACAAGACTTCACGCGTCAGCTGTGTGCGTGAGCGAATACCGATAAAATGCGCGTCTCTAATTTTTTCGATTAGCTCATTTTGATCGAGTGCATGACTAAGATATTCGATATTATGATAACCGGCACTTTCTAACACTTTTAGGGCATTCTCATGTAGCCCTTCAAGGAGTAAAAACCGGATTTTGTCTTTTTGTAATGATAATGCCATGTGAGATCTGTCCTATAATTGCTTTATAATTAATTTGTGTAGTAGCAAGCTATCAAAGAGATAGTAGCCTACGCGAATAAATAAAAATAATTCAGTTATCTTACACAAATTTAGTGGATGTTGTTAGAGATTATGTCTAAATAAATAGTTACTATTTTATACACTTATATACAGACTTTATTTTGTGACTTGATAGCAGTGGGGTAGCGCTTAGCAGTGTGCTAATATTGATCCTAATACGCATTTATACTGGTTACTATCAATTAAATTACTGTCAATTAAACTATTGCTAATCAAAATATGAGATCGTTATGACTACTTCTACTGACACCCTATCCACCGCTCACGAGCGTACCCATGCCGCAGAGCAAGCACCTGTTGATGAGCCTACCAGTAGGTCTATAGCAGATGCCAATACTACTGCTGTACAAACCATTTTAAACACCCTTCTTGAGACTCATCACTTTGATAGCACGCAAATAAAGACTGATAACGAGAGCCTAGAGCATTGGGGCAAAGACTGGACCAAACATTTTGCCCCTGCCGCCTCTGCTATTGTGTTTCCAAAGACTACCGAGCAGGTACAAGCTATTGTCAAGCTTGCTAATAAGCATAGTGTAGTATTAACGCCAAGTGGCGGCCGTACGGGACTATCAGCGGGCGCAGTTGCGGCCAATGGTGAGATTGTGGTCAGCATGGATAAGATGAATAAAATAGGTCAATTTTATCCTGCTGATCGCTTGGTGGAGATTGAAGCCGGCGTAGTCACTGAGCAATTGCAGCAATTCGCTGAGTCCAAGGACTTGTACTATCCGGTTGATTTTGCTTCGGCAGGCTCTAGTCAAATGGGCGGCAATATCGGTACCAACGCGGGCGGCATCAAGGTCATTCGCTACGGCATGACCCGTCAGTGGATTATGGGACTAACCGTTGTTACTGGCAAAGGCGATATTTTGCAGCTAAACCGCGGTATGATCAAAAACGCTACGGGTTATGATTTGCGTCAATTGTTTATCGGCAGTGAGGGTACGTTAGGCTTCGTCACGCACGCGCAGATTAAGCTTGAGCGTCCCCCGCAAGATCTAAACGTCATGGTGCTAGGTATGAATAGTTTCAATGATGTTATGAATGTATTGTCAGCCTTTCAAGCTAAAATTGATCTGACCGCATTTGAGTTTTTCGATGATGTTGCGGTTGATAAATTAATGGCTCACGGCCAAGTACAAGAGCCGTTCGAATCACGTACCAAGTTTTATACTTTGCTTGAGTTTGAAGCGCCTTATGAGCCTATTATGGACAAAGCAATGGCTATATTTGAGCACTGCATGAATGAAGGCTGGGTGGTTGATGGCGTTATGAGTCAAAGTATGGCGCAGGCAACTGAGCTTTGGAAGCTGCGCGAATATATCTCTGAGACTATCTCCGTATTTACCCCCTATAAGAATGACTTATCCGTACTAATCAGCTATGTGCCCGACTTCATCACTGAGATTGATCATATCGTCAGCAGCAATTACCCTGACTTCGAAGTATGCTGGTTTGGGCATATTGGCGATGGCAATTTGCATCTCAATATTTTAAAGCCTGAAAACATGAGCAAAGATGACTTTTTTAACGAGTGTCAAATCGTCAATAAATATGTCTTTGAAACGGTACAAAGATATGGCGGTTCTGTATCTGCTGAACATGGCGTCGGTATGACTAAAAAGCCCTATCTGCACTATAGCCGCAGCGACACTGAAATTGATTACTTAAGGGCCATCAAAAAAGTATTTGATCCTAATAATATTATGAACCGTGGCAAGATCTTTGATATGTGATTGTCTACTAATGGCTCGTCTTTTTTAGATAGCTCTGAAGGCTATAAGAAAGAGCATAAAAATGACGCTATAAAATAGAATATAGCGTCGTTTTTGTGCTTGGTATTACAAAAAATAGGATAGGGCTTAGACATAAAGCAATATTAGCGCTGTAATAATAAGTACAATGAGGACCCCTTGCACTATCAAAAAAGCTTGATGCGGGGCAGCAATATGACGAAACATATTACCTAGCGCATTGTAAGTAATTCCTGCCGCTCTAATATGGGGCGGCGTCTCAAAAGTTTTGATCAGCGCTACAAACTGTTCGGTGCGCTTAAGGTTCCAGCCGTGCGGCGCAAAGGGTAGAAAAGGCGTTAATTTTGTCGCTTGCTGCTTGGTCGCCGGCGACCATAGCCAGCGCTCCAAAAACAATAAGCGCATACGCCAGTCCGAAAAATTACGTTGCTCAACAGCTTGTAACAATAATGTTTTAGTGTTTTTATGACGTTTGTCAGAGAATATTCGTTGTTGTAGCGCAAGTACTTGCGCCTTTTCACCTTCGATGCATTGTAAAAAGTGTCCATTGCCATAACATAGAATACCAGTGATGTTATTATACTGATTAAAACGGCGAGCCTGCGCTTCTATATCATCAAATATTGAAGTATTTAGACGTGTAGTCATTGTGATACTACTAACGTAAACCAGCTGAATTAGTGCAGATTCTGATACTTCATCTAAATTTTTTATAGTATCGATGTTTTTTATAGTATCGATATGCTCTAAATGCGATGACATAGCAAGTTAATCCTGAATGATGGTGTATACCGTTGGAATATAGACATAAAACGTTAAATATAAGAAAGCATAACTGGGGCGTATTGAATATTCACAAGTCGGCACTGCTGATAATAATTGTTTAAAATATTAAAATTGCTCATCTCAATTATTAAGTAAAAATCTAGTACATAGAAAATTTATTCAATATAACAAAAGTAAATGAGTAAGTAAGTTAGAATACAACAAATGATTGATATTGTTAATAATTGTAACATCATAACTGTTTCATTGATATTATCTTTTAGCCCAATTCAAAATTTTCGTAAGCACATTAAGCTATTGTAAACTCTCTTATATAACTATTTAAGCCTTATTAAACTTTAACCACTGATTTTGACAACTGATAGTAATTGCACATTGATATAGGACTATTATGAATAAAGTAGAAAAGATAGACGATTTTCATCTAACGATTGCTGAGATTAAGAAAAAAGACTATCCGCAGCTAAAAGCTTTGATGGATCGCGTCTATGCAAACTTAGGCGGGGCTTGGTCAAAGACTACGATCAACACTTTAATTGATGCTTTTCCAGAAGGTCAAATTGCTTTGTTTGACCATGATCAATTGATCGGTATCGTATTGTCTGTGCGCGTTAATTATACTAAATTTTCCAATCCGCATACTTACGATGATCTAATTGGTCACAAAGAAATTATCAAAGACGATCCTGAGGGCGACGCTATCTATGGTCTAGATGCTTTGATTGATCCTGAGTATCGTGGGTATCGTTTAGGACGCAGGCTCTATGATGCGCGTAAAGAGCTGTGCCGGCAGATGAATTTTCGCGCTATCTTAGCAGGTGGCCGTATTCCCAAATACCAAGATCATCAAGATATGACGCCAGGTGAGTACATTGATGCGGTTGAGTCGCGTGAGATTCATGATCCGGCTTTATCATTTCAGTTGTCAAACGGCTTTATCGTCAAGCGTATCTTGACCGGTTATTTGCCTGATGATAAACAGTCAAAAGGTTTTGCTACCCTCCTTGAATGGGCCAATATCTATTATGAGCCGCAAGACTACAAACCCAATACGCGTAAATCTGAGGTGCGTATCGGCGGTATTCAGTGGCAAATGCGAGAGGTCGAATCCCCTGAAGAGCTGTTGCAGCAAGTTGAGTTTTTCGTGGATATTATGGCCGATTACAACTCTGACTTTGCTTGCTTGCCAGAATTCTTTAATGCGCCATTAATGGGACTGTGTGAGTCCACTGATCAAAACGTCGCCATTCGCTTTTTGGCTGATTATACTGAATGGTTTAAGAATGAAATCTCACATTTGGCCGTCAGCTATAATGTCAACGTCATTACTGGTTCTATGCCGCTGCTTGATGAAAACGATACCTTGTATAATGTTAGCTATTTGTGTCGCCGTGATGGTACCGTTGAGGAGCAGCGCAAGATTCATATTACCCCGCACGAGCGTAGCGCTTGGGTTATTGAAGGCGGTGATGAGGTAAAAGTCTTCGATACTGACGCTGGCCGTATTGGTATTTTAGTTTGTTATGACGTTGAGTTTCCTGAGCTTGCGCGCTTGATGGCACTTGATGATATGGATATCTTGTTCGTACCGTTTTGGACTGACACGCAAAATGGTTACTTGCGTGTGCGTCACTGCGCGCAAGCACGTGCCATTGAGAACGAATGCTACGTGATGATTTGTGGCTCAGTGGGTAACTTACCGCAAGTTGAGAGCCTTGATATTCAGTACGCGCAGTCAACTATTTTTTCGCCATCAGATTTTGCCTTCCCGCATGATGCAATTATGGCAGAAACTACCCCCAATACCGAGATGGTATTTTTCTCCGATGTAAACTTAGATAAGCTGATCCATGTGCGTAATGAGGGTTCGGTGCATAATTTACTTGATCGCCGCGATGACTTATTTAGTCTTAAATGGAAACGAAAATCTAAGATATCTGC
This sequence comes from Psychrobacter sp. M4, assembly GCF_055699795.1. Classification (NCBI taxonomy): domain Bacteria; kingdom Pseudomonadati; phylum Pseudomonadota; class Gammaproteobacteria; order Moraxellales; family Moraxellaceae; genus Psychrobacter; species Psychrobacter sp. M4. The sequence goes on from NZ_CM146740.1 coordinate 2,958,311, forward strand.
TAGCAAACTAAGCGATGCTGAGCGCCGTGAGAACTCAGGTAGCGTCTTACTAGGCGATCCATTACAAAATCGCGCACAAAAATCTTAATCGCTAGAAACACTCTATAGAAACTTACTGTGAAAACTTAAAATAAACGGCTGCTTATTCAGCCGTTTATTTTTATCTATTGAAATAACTGCTCGCAATCAAACCTCACGGAAGTAAATAAAAAAGCTGCCACTATGACGACTGATATTAAAAAGACAGAAATAAAAGCTAAAAAAACGCCAAAACAAAAGCTCTTTTCAATACTAAAAACAGTCCTAATTTACGGCTTAGTGTTTATACTAATTTATACTGTTATCAATTGGTGGCGACAGCCGGTTATGCCAGCCCACCCGCAATTGCAGCTTACTGATTATCAAGGACAGACTATTGATTTAGCAGCTATAAGCGCTGATAAGCCAGTACTGGTTTATTTTTGGGGTACTTGGTGTCCGATATGTAGTGTTACCTCCCCCACTATCAATAATCTAGCTAACGCGAGTAGCTATCCTATCGTCACCATCGCCATTCAATCGGGTAGCGATCAAGAACTAGATAATTATCTGGCTGAAAATAAGTACAATTTTACGACCATCAACGACCAAGAAGGCGATATCTTTACCGATTGGCAAGGACAAGTTACGCCTTCGTATGTGGTGTTAAAAGATGGCAAGATGACACAAGGATTGACTGGTATTCAGCCGCTGTGGTCGCTTAGGTTGCGATTGTGGTTAAGCGACACCTTCTAAGTTAAAGTCCTTATTACTTACTTGTTTTAAAATTTCATTAAATTCTAAGACGTTACTATTTGGATGACAAATGATGCTCTGGCAGATCAATCTTTTTTACCCAGTCCAGCGCTATATTATATGTCTGCATCCAAGCACTCTATTAAATTGCAGGCATGGATACAAAGTTTGGCAGCGCCTTAATGCGATCTATCCAGCTTTGTATTTCTGGATAAGGCTCTAATGATACGCCGCCTTCATGACTCAGCGCTATATAAGGAAAACATGCTATATCCGCTATTGTAGGCTGATCAAGCTCTAGCCAGTCGCGATCAGCTAAGTGATCGTTTAGGATAGTGAGAATACGGGACGACTTCGCTCTAGCGGCATCCACATCAAGATCAAAGCCGAATTTATCATGTAGCCGCGCATCATTTGGCCCTCTTGCAATCTCACTCTCAGCGACCATCAGCCACTGAGCAACTTTTGCCTCATCAGCAGCTGTGGTTGGATACCAGTCCGTTCTAGCAAATTTTCGAGCTAAGTAAATAAGAATAGCCTGTGAGTCCCTGAGAGTTAAATCGCCATCAACGAGTACCGGAATTTCACCAAAAGCGTTTCGTTTAATGGATTCTGCATTCTTATGCTCACCGTTTAAGAAGTCAACCGGACGCAAGGTGTAAGGTTGCTCAATCAAAGCCAAAAACAGTCGAACCTTGTAGCAATTCCCTGATAATTCTAAATCGTAAAGCTCCATGTCCCTTGCTCCTATAGTGGTTGATGATCTTAACCTACAATATAATATATTAACAATTGACGTCAATTTAAATTATTGAAAATACTGAGCTTTTTTATCAAAAACTAGTCTACTAAACAGAGTATTAGCTTTACGTCAGAAGAATCACAATCAAAACGCTTAACCAAAAACCTAATCAATTAGCTCATCTAAATCCTTATACTCATAATTGAGCGCCTCGGCAACCGCTTCGTAAGTCATATAGCCTTGCATGGTATTAACACCTTTTGCTAGTGCTGGGTTGTCGTTGCAGGCTGCTTTTACGCCTTTTTTGGCGAGTGCTTGTATATATCGCAAGGTAACGTTAGACAGCGCCATCGTTGCGGTACGCGGTACCGCGCCTGGGATATTAGCCACCGCATAATGGATAATACCATGTTTGGTATAAGTTGGATCATCATGAGTGGTGACATGATCGGTAGTCTCAAACACGCCGCCTTGGTCGATGGCGATATCAATAATAACGCCGCCATCATCCATTGCTTTGATCATGTCCTCGGTGACCAGTTTTGGTGTCGATGCTCCCGGAATTAATACCGCACCGATAACTAAATCGCTGTCTTTGACACTTTTGGCAATGTTGGCTTTATTTGATATTAAGGTCTGCACATTATTACCGAACATCTCTGAGAGCTCTTTTAGGCGCTGCGGATCTAAGTCCAAGATGGTTACATCAGCACGCAGTCCTACCGCGATTTTCGCCGCCTCTGTCCCTGACACGCCGCCGCCGATAATGGTCACGCGGCCCTTTTGTACACCGGGCACACCGCCAAGCAAGATCCCTTTGCCACCATAAAAACTTTGCAAAAACTGCGCGCCAATCTGGGTGCTCATACGGCCTGCGATCTCGCTCATTGGTGTGAGCAGTGGCAGTGACTCATCTTCAAGTTGCACGGTCTCATAGCCAATAGCGGTGACTTTATTATTGATCAATACTTCGGCAAGCTCAGGCTCATTCGCCAGATGCAAATAAGTAAATAGAATCAGATCTTCGGTTAAGTATTGAAATTCTTCTTTTTGTGGTTCTTTTACTTTAATGACCAGCTCGACATTCCATGCTTTGGTCGCACTATCAACGATAGTTGCGCCCGCCTCCTTATAATCATCGTCAGTAAATTGCGAGCCTATGCCTGCATCAGTTTCAACGAGCACCTCATGACCATCGTCAACTAGCATATTGACACCGTTTGGGGTTAAACCAACGCGGTTTTCATTATTTTTAATCTCTTTTGGGATTCCTATTTTCATAATTCTTCCTTGCTCAAAGTTTTTAAGAGTGGTGGTTATAATAAGCATGGATATCTTAGGACATATTTTAAAGTAAGCTTACCAAGCGTTTATGACATAAAACGCTGAGCCGCTGGCATTTTTAGCATCAATATCCAATAAATAGCTCCAGCTGGAATCAGACTGGCGTACCAAGAGACGCTTGAAAACAATAGCGCAACTACGATACCCACTATCATAGCAATGACTGCTGCCATATTGGTACCTTTATAAGGTCCATTTTTGTCGTAAAGTTTATCTAGATCAAGCTTTTGCTTACGAAGGAAATAATAATCAACGACTAAAATAGCAAATAGTGGCCCCAAAAAGGCTGAATAGGTTTGAATAAATAGATTTAATCCAGCGGCAGACTCATCTTTTACCAGCTCCCAAGGGAAAGTGCAAAAAGCAAGCAGACCGACAATAACAGCGGCAGTTTTATATTTGAGATTAAATATATCCATCAGCGCATAAGCTGGAGGAATAACGTTGTTTAGAATATTAGTGGTGACTTGAGCAAAAGCGATAAATAGCATAGTAATAACTAGTAAAGGCTTGTTATCAACGGCACTTGAGAAAACTTGAATAGGATCAACCTCGCCTGTAGCACTAGTGACCATGACCCCAATCAAACCCATGAACAAGGTAGCAGGCAAAATTGAGTTGGCGTAGATAACCACTTGACGAAATAGTCCTACGTTTTTACGTAGTTCACGCGAGTAGTCTGACACGTTGAGCATCATGGTGCTATAAACACCTAAGAACAGCATCGTTGCGCCCCAAAACGGAGTACCCCAACTGCCCTCGACGTTGACAAGATTGGTTGAGATCGTCGTACCATATTTGTCAATGACACTAAAGAACATATAAGCTAGTGAACAGATAATAAACACCGAGCCGATGTTTTCAAGCCATTTGATGCCATGAAACCCAAGAACCGATAGACCAATTTGTAAGAACTGAAAACCTAAGAAGAAAACGACAATATTGCTATAGCCAAACAAGGTATCTGATACTAAATTTAGTGCTCCTGCGCCAATCCAGCTTTGAAAACCAAACCAGACAATCGCTGGCACTGAGCGCACTAGAGCTGGTATCCGGCTGCCCGTAAAGCCAAATGCAGAGCGCGTTTGCACCATGAACGGTATGCCGTATTTGTGTCCGGCTTTGCCATTGATCATCAATGCGGCACCAATAACCGTACAACCAATGGTGATCGCCAGTACTACTTGTAGTAAGTTTAAAGTGCCGACCAGTCCTGAGCCAACTGTAAACGTACCGATAGACACACAGCCGCCAAGCCATGCAAATAAATAAGACCATGAACCCATAATCCGCGTAGTTTGCGGTGCAAGGCTCTCCTCTCCAATTGCCTTATGATCCAGCGTATCTATTCCTGCTGTCGCAGCGGCCGTTTTTATACTTTCCATTGCGTTCTCCTTCCTTGAGAAATGAATTACTATCTATCGTGAGTAGTGCATAGGTTATCGTTAATGGTGCATAGTTTAGCTTTGAATCGGCTTAGCGTAAGCGCCGATCTTACTGGTTTTGAGTCCGCAGCCGACTAAAGCCTCAATCATACGGGTGGCGACAGTGACGCCATCAATGACAGGAACGCCCGTCTCTTCGGTTAACCATTCTGTCAAATCCGCCATGCCAGCACAGCCTAGAACTACAGCTTCGCAGTTGTCCTCATTTACAGCGCGCAGGATCTCGTCGCGGACTTTTTCACTCGCACCAGAACCTGGCTCCTCAAGTGCCAACACTGGTATTTCAGCAGAGCGTACCCGTCTACAACGATGCGACAGACCATAACCGTGGATTAAGTCTTCAATGACAGGCACAGAGCGCGGTAAGGTAGTGACGACGCTAAATGAAGTTGAGATCATACTTGCCGCTTTAACCGCCGCTTCACAAATCCCAAGAACCGGCCCTGAAAACACTTCGCGGCAAGCACCAATACCCGGATCATCAAAACAAGCGACCACAACGCCATCGACCCCTTCTGCTTCAGCTTGCTTGAGACGAGCTAATAACCCTGGTACTGACATGGCTTCATCATGATGACCTTGGATAGAGGCTGGCGCATCTGTGCCAGAAGCACCAATAATAGTCGTTCCAGCGCTGGCTTTTTGACGAGCGCTTTCGACGATTTTATCGGTCATAGAAGTGGTTGAGTTTGGATTCATTACTAAAATTTTCATAAAGGCTCTCAATTGACGGCATTCGACTAACTATAATGTTGCCAAAAATAAATAATGACACTGGTAAATATTGTTAACTATTATTGTTAACAATTCAACTGATAAAATAATATTTGTTGTAGAGGCGCGAATGGCACACTATAATCGCGGCTATGAATAAAAAAACCTCAAAAGAAAAGATCTTGGAATCTGATAATACGCCTGAGCATATTATTATTAACGCTATTACTACGGCCGTATCAGAACAGCGTTTGTCAGCTGGAACTAAGCTTGGCGAGCAGATGCTTAGTGATCTATTTGATTGCAATCGAGCCAACGTAAGACGCGCTCTATCCACCCTTGCTACCATGCATGTTGTGCAGTTGCAGCCGAATCGTGGCGCTTTTGTGTCAACCCCTACCCCAAAAGAAGCTGGTGATGTGTTTGAGGCTCGCCGTACTATTGAGCGCACCCTAGCACGTAGCGCTGTCAAAAACGTGCAATCACAAGATATCTTCGATATGCGCGATTTAATAAGCGCTGAAGCCGAGGCTCATGCGCGCGCTGATAAACCAGCAGAGCTGCGCTTGTCGCGCGCTTTTCATATGCATTTAGCAATCATAGCGGGCAATAAAGTTTTGGAGCAGTTTTTGAATGAGCTGACACTGCGTACGACGTTAATTATTGGCCTGTATAACAAAGCGGGTTCTTCAAATTGCGCAGAAGATGAGCATTCAGGTATTGTGCAAGCACTTGCAGACAAGGATGAAAAACGCCTGATCTTATTAATTGATCAACATTTGAATCACTTAGAAGCCGGGCTGGATTTTCAGCGCTCTATCCAACCTTTTTCAACGTTAGCAGAGCAGCTAATTATATCAGCGGACTAGGGTTTTTAAGGACGATTAAAACCGTCTAAACCGAAGAATTATAGCCCCTATTTTTAGTAAATTATTTATCTTATAATAGGTAGCTTTGATTTTGCTAATCATACCCGCATATCCACTAGACATATTAGACTGTAGCTACTTTTTTGCTAATGGTTACCTCTTATTCACCATATAAATCATATAATACAGACAAAGACCACCACTATGACCGAATCTATCGACTATAAAGACACTCTCAACCTTGCTGACACCCCTTTTCCCATGCGGGCTAATCTGGCCAAACGCGAGCCAGATTGGTTAGCTGAGTGGGAAGCAGACGGCATTTATACCAAGATTCGTCAAGCGCGAGAGGGCGCGCCTAAATATATTTTGCACGATGGCCCTCCGTATGCCAACGGGCAGATTCACTTAGGGCACGCGGTCAATAAAGTCATTAAAGACATGATTGTTAAATCAAAAACTTTATCGGGCTTTGATGCGCCTTATGTACCCGGTTGGGACTGTCATGGTCTACCAATCGAACAAAAGGTTGAAGCCAAAGTGGGTAAAGTGGGTCAAAAAGTTTCCGCAACTGAGTTTCGTGGTCTCTGCCGTGAGTATGCCAGTACCCAGATTGAGCTACAAAAAGCGGACTTTAAACGTTTGGGGATTTTTGGTGATTGGGACAATCCTTATTTGACCATGAACTTTCATCAAGAAGCCAATATCGTTCGTGCGCTGGCAAAAATTTATGAAAACGGACATGTCACCCGCGGCATGAAACCGGTCAACTGGTGCTTAGACTGTACTTCAGCGCTAGCAGAGGCGGAGGTTGAATATTACGACAAAGCCTCTGATGCTATTTATGTCAGCTTTGATGTTTTGGACGCTGACAAAGTTGCTAAATTCGCTGATATAAATGACAACGTTGCTGCGGTTATTTGGACTACTACGCCGTGGACCTTGCCTGCCAACCAAGCGATATCTGTGCATCCAGAGCATGACTATAGCGTGGTCGCCACTGATAAAGGTAACCTATTATTAGCCAGCGATCTCATCGATACTGTTTTAGAGTCTATTCACGCCAGCAACCAAGGCGTACTAGCGACTGTAGCAGGACGTGATTTAGAAGGTCTGCAAGCTCAGCATCCCCTTATCGAAGAGCGCCAAGTACCGCTAATCTTAGGCGAGCATGTGACCACTGATAGCGGTACGGGTCTAGTGCATACTGCGCCCGGTCATGGTCTCGACGATTATATCGTGGCCTTAAAGTATGATCTACCAGTCGAAAACCCTGTAGGCGGTAATGGGGTTTATTTAGAAAGCGCAGCAGTATTTGCTGGCGAGCATATCTATAAAGCCAATCCTAAGATTATCGAAGCCCTGCATGATAATGGTCATCTTGTTAGTCACACCAAGATCGAGCACAGCTATCCGCACTGCTGGCGTCATAAGTCGCCGATTATTTTTCGTGCCACGCCGCAGTGGTTTATCAATATGGAAAAAGAAGGGCTACGCGAGCGTGCGCTAAAAGATATTCCTACGGTGCAGTGGACGCCTGCTTGGGGCCAAAACCGTATTGAGGCGATGATGACCGGACGCCCTGATTGGTGTATTTCACGCCAGCGCACATGGGGCGTGCCGATTCCTTTTTTTATGCACAAAGAAACGGGAGAGCTGCATCCAAATACACTTAAGCTGATGGAAACGGCAGCGCAGAAAATTAACGAGGGCGGTGTTGAAGCATGGTTTGATGCCAGCTGCGAGGATTATTTAGGCGCTGATGCCGCTGACTATGACAAGTCAACCGATACACTAGACGTCTGGTTCGATTCTGGTACCACACATTACACGGTGCTTGAGCAGCGTGATGAGCTGACCAATCCTGCCGATATGTATTTAGAAGGCTCGGATCAACATCGTGGTTGGTTCCAAACCTCCCTCTTAACCTCAGAGGCGATGTATGAGCGTCCACCGTTTAAACAAGTATTAACTCACGGTTTTGTGGTTGATGAAAACGGCCGCAAGATGAGTAAGTCACTCGGCAACATTATCACTCCGCAAGATGAGATCAATAAAACCGGCGCGGATATGCTGCGCTTATGGATCGCCTCAAGCGACTATCGCTATGAGATGAGCGCGGGTAAAACGGTATTTAAAGGTGCAATCGATATGTATCGCCGCATTCGTAACACCTTACGCTTTTTGCTGGCCAATACCGATGATTTTAATCCAGCGACGGATAGCGTTGATATTAATGAGCTGGTCAGCCTCGATAAATTTATTATGGAGCGCGCACAAAGCGTACAGGCACAAATTGTAAGCGCTTACGATAGTATGGACTTTCACCAGGTCACCCAGCATATTACTGCGTTTTGCTCGCAAGACTTGGGCAGCTTTTATTTAGATATTATTAAAGACCGTCAATATACTACCCAAGCCGATGGTCAGCCGCGCCGTTCAGCACAGACGGCAATTTATCATATCGCTCATGCACTGATTCGCTGGATTGCACCGATTTTATCTTTTACCGCACAAGAAGCGTGGGAGGTGTTAGAAAGTACCAATAAACAAGAAGCAAAGAGGTATGTCTTTACTCAAGAATGGTACAAGTTCCCAGAGTTTAAGCTAAACAGTATCAGTACTACTGACTGGCATAACATTATGCGCGCTAAAGACGTGGTCAATAAACAGATCGAAACCGCGCGCGGTAATAAAATTATCAATGCTAATTTATCTGCTGATGCTACTTTGTATGCTGAAGGCGCGATGTATGATAGCCTCGCCAAGCTTGATGAGGAGCTGCGGTTTGTGCTTATTACTAGTAAAGCGACACTTGCGCCGCTGGCTGAAGCGCCAACTGATGTTTCAATGAACAGTAATGAATCTCAAGAAGATTCAGATAGCGCAAGCGGTTCTGATACAGCAGCTGATCTAAGAGTCAATATCAGTGCTGCTAAAGGCACCAAATGTGTGCGCTGCTGGCATATTCGTAATGATGTGGGCAGCGATAGCGCGCATCCAGAGCTGTGCGCGCGCTGCGTCACTAATGTCTTTGGCAACGGCGAGGTACGCCGCTATGCCTAATCCAACTGAGGAAGAGCATATCAAGGTTGACACTACGCCCAAGCCTGCACATGTGACTACTGGCAGCTCAACTGTACCTAGAAGTCGCTTGAATAAAAAGCCAAACATGATCGCCAATGGTAAGCGTGCTTTTGTGTGGTATTTGCTATCGCTGGTGGTAATTATTATCGACCAGTGGACCAAGTGGCTGGCCGAAACCAAGCTTAACTTTCATGAGCCGATACCAGTGATTGAGCCATTTCTCAACTGGACGCTCGCCTATAACTATGGCGCAGCGTTTAGCTTTTTGGCCGACGCGGGTGGCTGGCAGAAGTGGTTTTTCTCGGTATTAGCTTTAGTTATGGCGCTATTTTTGATTGGTGTTTTGATTAAAGCGCCGCGTCAAGCTAAGGTTCTCTCTGTCGGACTGGCGCTGGTGCTTGGCGGCGCTATAGGTAATTTAATCGACCGTTTGCGCATTGGTAAAGTGGTTGATTTTATCCATGTGCATTATGCTGACGTTTGGCATTACCCGATTTTTAATATCGCTGATATCGCTATCTGCATCGGTGTCGCGCTGATTATCATTGATATGATATTTTTGGAAAGTAAGCGTAAGGGTTAGCGGCTGGTATTTCGTATAAAAGTGATATGGTGTATAAAATAAAAAAAGGGTCGGCACTAGCATGACCCTTTTTTTACTGGTGTTTTTTGCATAGTATGAATTGTCGTTTTATGTCTAAATAACGCTCATAAGCATAAGGTGTGGTGAGTTTTATCAAGTTTTCATAGAGAATGCATATGAAACGTAACCCACCATTTCTAATATTGAAAATCATATTCTTGATGGGTTGTGATGCAATAAACTATAGAATATATCGTGATTTGAGTCCTTATTAGTGGGTTGAGCGCTCCGTACTCAAAAACTGAATCAATCTTACTTATTATTTATCAGAAATTATCATAATGTATTAACTAGGGGACTATTGTATGTTTGAAATAAATGACGTTGTTAAAGTCTTAAAAGATTTAGAAGATCATATTCAAGCGGGTGATAGCGGAACGGTAGTAGATATTTTCGATACGAACCCTCCTGCATATATGATTGAATTTATTGATGATAAAGGTCGCACCCTTGCAGCTCCCATCTTGCAAGAAAAAGAGATAACCCTTTACTGGAGTGCTAAGACTAAAACATTTTCAAATAATTAGCCTTTATGCTAGGTGGAACCTTTGACAGACACCTAATCAACTTTCCCCAAAAACAACCCTACCTCCTAGGAAACTTTTCCCGCTTTGACAACCTTTTCAAATAACCTTTAACTTGTTCAGGCAGATCAACCCCCATCATTTTAAGCCATGAGAACAGATGCTGATAATAAATATCAGCGAGCGTAAAGCGATTCCCGGCAATGTAGTCTTGATTATCCAACCAAGCACTGGCAATTGGTAACGCGCTTTGAATACTCTGCATACAGTTTTGCTCTGTACCCTCAGGCCAGCTCTCATAGTTGTTTAACACTTTAATCTTGGTCAGTATCCACAGATAGCTTTCGATCTCAATCATGCCAAAAGAGATGACTTGGCGCAGTTTGTAGTTTTTCTCCGCGTAATCTTCATCGTCCGGATTTGGCGTAAGCGGCTTATCGGGATGTAAATCATTTAGATATTCGATGATAGCGAGTGATTCGGTGAAGTGGTTACCATTATGGGTGATGGTTGGAATTTTACCGAACGGATTAATCGCTAAAAATTCAGGACTTCTTTGCTCGCCTTTTTTACCGTCCAGCTCTTTGGTTTCATAATCAAAGCCCAGCTCTTCTAGTGCCCAAATGACGGTTTCGGCGCGGCTAGGATGAGTGTATTTATATAAGGTAATCATTATAGTTCGCCTTTTTATATCAAAAATTTGTCTGTTTATAAAACCATAAACGGTATTTATAACTTGCAACTTATTATACGCAGACTATATACAAACAAACGATGTAAAATAATTTAGAGTAAAAAAAAGACTATTATTGCACAGTTACAAGGATACTCGTATGTCAAATCAAGCCAGCTCCATTTATCAAAAGCAAATTTCAGCTGTTAATAATCAGATTAAAGATAAGGTTACTTTGTCAATGATGCAAGCAGATATTACTACACTTGATGTCGACGCCATTGTCAATGCAGCCAATTCAAGCCTGCTTGGCGGCGGCGGTGTCGATGGTGCAATTCATCGAGCAGCAGGGCCTAAATTGCTAGAGTATTGCCGAACCCTCAATGGCTGCGCCACTGGCGAGGCTAAGATAAGTCCGGGCTTTGATTTGCCCGCGAAGTATGTCATTCATACGGTAGGTCCGGTTTGGCATGGTGGTAATAAGGGCGAGGAAGCGCTACTTATCAATTGCTATCAGAACTCATTAGATTTAGCCGTTGCAAACAATGTCGCCAGCCTTGCTTTTCCGTCCATCAGTACGGGCGTTTATGGTTATCCCATTGACAAAGCAGCTAGGAACGCTGTTAATACGGTGCAAGAATACGTACAAAGAGGGTTGGATAACGCGAATGACTTTCCAATCCGAGAGATTATCTTTTGCTGTTTTTCAGCGCAAGATGCGATAGTTTATCAGCAGATGCTAGAGCAAAGTTAGCTTAAACCCTACAAAATATCTAAACCGCCACCCGCCATAATGAATAGTAGCGCTGCCAAGTTAATAATTACCGTCAAATAATAAGTCATACGAAACTCAGGCTTTTGGGATTTATGACGCAGATACGTCTGCGCGATCATCGCCCCAACCCAACCCCCAACTGCACTCAATAGGTGTAATGTCGATTCAGGCGTACGCCACTCACCGCTTTGCGCGGCCGCCTTATCTTTAGCGTACATTATATAAGTAATACCGCCAAGCAATACGTACCATCCGACGACCAGCCAGCTGATATCGCCCATAAACGCGAGTAGTACTAATACACCGTAGAAGCTCACACCAAGAAACAAACGTTTTTTTTGTCCGGCCTCAAAGTCTGCTTGTGCGCTTCGTTGATGATTACGTTTGCGTATTTGACTATTCTTTTGTGCCATTTGTTGCTGTACAAAGCTCAGCTCTTGCACTTGTTTGGCTTGCAAACGGCCTTGGTTATCTTGGGCGATGGTGAACACTACTGGCTCGCCAATATCTGGACGCCGATGCGCCTTAAACTCACTGACATGAAAAAATATTGACTCACCAACCTCAGTTTCAATAAAACCGAAACCTTTGTCATCTTGCCAGTTTTTGATATGACCTTGTTGTCTATTTGCCATTAATACCATCGCTCACTTTTATACTCGTTAAATAGGCTAGTCAAATATAGTACACTATTTAGGTTACATTATTGACGCTTACAGCACTCATAATTTGGCTTATCATTTCTTACATCATGCTCATTTAATAATACTCTTAACTCATCAACAAGTGGCTATCAATTATGACCGACTCGCAATTTATCAACCCCAACGAAGACACGCGTATCACTTACGGCAGTACCGTAAAGCTACACTTTGAGGTGTCGCTAGAGAATGGTACTGTGATTGATTCAACCTTTAGCCGAGATAACCCAGTGACCCTAACTATCGGTGATGAGAGTTTATTACCTGGTTTTGAGCAAGTACTTATGAATCTACGCGCGGGAGATACGCGCAGCGCACATTTGGACAGCGAACAAGCCTTTGGCGATTGGAATCCTGATAATGTGCAACACTTTAGCCGGGCGCAGTTCGCTCTTATCGCTGACAATCCTGAGGTAGGGATGATGGTAGAGTTCGAAGATAAAGGCAAAAACACACTACCAGGTACCATTAGCGCCATAGATGATGACGAGATAGAAGTGGACTTTAATCATCCATTGGCCGGTCAAGCAGTATTATTTAAAGTGAAAATATTTAAAGTCACCCCGCCCGGTGTCACTGGCATACAGCTCATTTAAGCTTAACAATCCATTTCATAAAACTAAAAAGGATAAACGCATGCATTATACAACTCTGCCGCAAATTAATGAAAAAGTGTCCAAAATCTGCCTCGGTACGATGACGTGGGGTCAGCAGAATGACGAGAGCGAGGCTCACGCGCAAATGGATTTAGCACTAAGCGCGGGCGTCAACTTTTGGGATACTGCTGAGATGTACCCCTCACCGCCCGAAGCGGATAAACAAGGCGATACCGAGCGTCATATCGGTACGTGGTTTGCCAAAACCAAACAGCGCAATAAAGTCATTCTTGCCAGCAAAATGTCGCCAGCAAGCTTTTTGCGTGACGGCCAAAGCCGTTATAATGCCAAGCATATCAGTAGCGCTATTGATGGTAATCTTGAGCGCTTGCAAACTGACTATATCGACTTATACCAGCTACACTGGCCTGAGCGGCAAACCAACTTCTTCAGTCAACGCGGCTATAACGAAGAGATGGCTGCACAATCACTCGATGATTTAACACCGTTTTTAGAGACTATTCAAGCGCTCAACGATGAGATTAAAAAGGGCCGTATTCGTGCTTATGGACTCTCAAACGATACCGCTTGGGGACTAATGCGCTACCTTTGGGAGGCAGAAAAGAATAACTTGATTGCACCTATCACCGTTCAAAACCCATATAGCTTGCTCAATCGTCTATATGAAGTGAACATGGCAGAGATTGCCCACCGTGAAAATGTCGGTTTGCTGGCCTATTCGCCGCTTGGCTTTGGAGTATTATCAGGTAAATATCTTGATGGCAAACGTCCCAAAGGCGCGCGCTTGACGATGTATGACCGTTTTCAGCGCTATATTAATGATGAAGCTAAATCAGCTACCGAGCAATATGCTAAGATTGCTGCTGATGCTGGACTTGATATGGCACAAATGGCGTTAGCTTTTGTGAATTCGCGCTCGTTTGTCACTAGTAATATTATTGGCGCGACCAGTACCGAGCAGCTGAAGTCCAATATTGATAGTATTAATTTAACCCTAAGCTCAGACGTGCTTGATGCTATAGAGGCGGTGCATACTCGCCAGCCCAACCCGTCACCCTAGAGCGAATTAAAGATACTGTTAATGATATAAAATTACACACCTAAAGAGGCGCAAATAATTATAATTTGCGCCTCTTTTCTTTTTATTTGATTGAATGTCAGTTTAAATACGAGAACTTTGGATACAAACACTTTAAGCTTTGGCGGCAGTGCTTAATACCTTTGAGTGTAATTCAGCCAGCCCCTCTTGCATCCGTTTTTGCAATATATTGGTCAATTCACTTTTAGTACATCCATTAGGATCTATTGGCTCAAGTGGTAACACGTGGGCAGTAACATTTCTGCTATCAAGGACGCGCTTCATACTCTCCTTCATAGTCAGCTTACCGTAGTATGGTAGCGCCTCACTTAACGTCCCGTCTTTATTTACATAAGCCAATACCACTGGTTGAATGGGAACATCAGCATCTATCGCTGCTTGCAGCAATGTGCCATGAATACGTTTGATTTTTTTGCCGTCAGTGGTTGTTGCTTCTGGAAAAAAAACAATTGAAAATCCTTTTTTTAAAAAATCAGTCATCTGACTGGCAACCGAGCCTGCATCACCTGAACCGCGCTGAATGAATAACGTGCCCGCAGCATGAGCAAGCTTACCAAATACGGGCCATTCTCCGATCTCAGCTTTTGATAAAAAGAACGCCGGACTCACGCTACCGACTACTGGAATATCCATCCACGAGACGTGATTAGATACCCACAAACCATGATGCTGCGGTACAGGTTCCACCTGTTCAATAGTAATACCAAATGAGCCTGCCATTTTGCGACAAAAAGTCTGAATATAGCGTGGTAAGGTCTCACGAGGAGGCTCTCGAAACGCGCCAATACGCTGCGCGGTACGCATACCGCCAGCGATAGTGGTGGTCATACCAGCAATTTTTTTACCACGGCCCAATTGTTTTTTAAGTGAAAAATTTGACTTAGACTGGCTCATCGGTGTTCCTCATTACTAAGTGTATAAACGACTAAGTATATAAACGTGAAATATGTCACTACTGAACCGTATAACTATTAAAAATTGAATGCTATTAAAAATGGTCAAAATAGAACTGGTTAATATAGGGCTATTCAGAATAGCTTTGACAAAAAACGGGATAATTATAGCAAAATTATAGCGCTCAGTGATGATTTGTTCACTGAGCTGCTGACTATATTTTAAACAGTAATTGTTGTAACATAAAATCATCACTAATTAGATGTATACGCTTTAATATTAAGGTACAAGACCGCATATCAATAATAATCTAAGCGCTATATTTAGATGTGATGTTGCTGCAATGATAATTGACTATCGTTTTGGCGACATCAATAATAGCGATTTATTTATTTAATATAGGTGATAATTTTTGGAATATTTTGAAAGGCATGAAGGTGGCGAGCGCGCCATTTTAGTACATTTAGATATCCGCCAAATACAAGATCCTGATGATTTAGGTGAGTTTGAACTGCTCGCTGACTCAGCTGGTGCTAATGCCTTGGCAATAGTAACAGGGTCGCGCTCTAGGCCTGATGCCAAGTATTTTGTAGGTAGTGGTAAAGCAGAAGAGATTGCAGAATTGGTACGTGAATACGATGCCGATATTGTCTTGTTTAACCATAGCTTATCGCCTTCTCAAGAGCGTAACCTTGAGAGATTGGTGCAGTGCCGGGTACTTGATCGTACGGGCCTTATTTTAGATATTTTTGCCCAGCGCGCGCGTACTTATGAGGGTAAGCTGCAAGTAGAGCTTGCGCAGTTGAATCATTTATCAACGCGCTTAGTGCGCGGTTGGACGCATTTGGAACGCCAAAAAGGTGGTATTGGTCTGCGAGGTCCGGGTGAAACCCAGCTTGAGACCGATCGCCGTTTATTACAAACGCGCGTCAATCAATTAAAAACTAGGCTGGATAAAGTTAAGCAAACGCGCGCGCAAGGACGAGCCCGTCGTCAAAAGTCGGACGTCCCCACTGTTTCGCTTGTGGGCTATACCAACGCCGGTAAATCCACCTTGTTTAATCGCTTGGTCGATGAAAACATTTATGCCGCTGACAAGCTGTTTGCAACCCTAGACCCAACCCTGCGCCGTCTCGATTGGCAAGGTGTTGGCCGCGTTGTACTGGTAGATACTGTAGGCTTTGTGCGCCATTTGCCGCATGAGCTTGTTGAGTCTTTTCATGCCACATTAGAAGAGACTTTGGAAGCTGATTTATTGCTGCACGTCATTGATTCCTCAAGTGAGGATATGCACGAACAAATCCAAGCGGTTAAAGACGTGCTTGCTGAGATCGATAATGACGTACCGGTACTCAATGTTTATAACAAAATTGATTTGACTGGAGAACCGTCGCATGTGGGTTACGCCTCTGAAGGTCAGCCCAATCGCGTCTATGTCTCATCAAAAGAAAATTTAGGCATGGATGAGCTCTCGCTTGCTGTACAACAGTTATTGATGGGTACCTTAACTACTTTTGATTTAACGCTTCCTTATAATGCTGGTCAATTCAAAAACACTTTGTACGAGCTGGGTGTGATTTTAGAGGAAAGCTATGATGACACGGGGCACGAGATTCTAACGGTGCGCTTGCCAAGTGATCGTTTAAAGCAGCTATTGGGTCAAGCTAATATAGCGCCGCTGGATGTCTTACCTTTAGCACAAGCGACGTTACTGATGCCAGTGCTCGAGCCTTTTGAAAAGGACGATAAGCATGAAACGGCTGATTTTGATGATGAAGTAGCTAAAGATGAGCCCATAGAAGAAGAACTGACATACGAGCAGATATTTGGTACTGATGTAGAGAGTGAGCTTGACACTTCTCATACTGACACTAATAATACTAGCTCAAGCCCACAAGTCTAGTATTGCTTTTAAATAAAAAATGAGTATATTGGCTACATAAGTCGATATGCTCATTTTTTTATGCCAATAAGGCGTGTCAATAATTGTAGAATAGTTCATTGAAAATCAAACTGTTACATAGATTTAAATATGCTACTGGTATAAATTTTCCTTACTGGCTGTTTACATGAATCTTTTTCGATGCTGGGCAACCCATCCTTTAAAAGAAAGCATCCCAGCAGCACTATATTTTTTAGAGTGCATCGACTACACAGCATCTATTTAGCGCTAATTTTAATAGCAATTACTAGGGCATGTTTATGAAAGCCTCCTTGCACTCGAGCTTGCCGTTATGGCAGGCTTTGATATTGACCCTCATTATGGTGATCGTCGTTCGTGAATCGGCAGTTGTCATCTGTCAGTGGGCAGGTATTGAAAAAGCGGCCAATATAGTGGGGTTAGTGGCTATGTTTCTAATTTTGATAACTTGGCGCAGGCTTAGAGGATTACCAAAATGGTTGACTCGTGCCAGTAACACCTTATTGGTCGATAGCGGTTTTGCCTTTCTACCTGTATCAGCAGGCGCTGGAATACTGTTATTCCAGCTAGGTGATGAGCTATGGGGAATTATGCTGACTATGATTATCAGCACCTTGATTCCGCTTTGGGGTTTAGGGCTACTGGCCAATCGCTGGCTAAATGACTGCTCAGACAATCCTATTAGTGATACCCAAAAAATCATTGAGCCCAAGGAGTAGCCATGCATTTTGATAGCGTAATAATGGCGACTCTTGCAGCCATACTATTGACTTTAGTTGCACATGTAAGCGCTCGTGTACTGGCCAAAAAACTGGCTGGATTACCGATGGTCATCACTGCGCTAGTATTGGTCATCGTGTTTTTAGTTATCTTGCAATGGGATTATGATCATTATTATGCAGTGGCGAAGCCAGTATTTGATCATTTATTGGGTTATGTAACCGTATTGCTCGCCATTCCGCTTGCTGCTATGAACTTCAAAGGATTGCCCGTTAAGCGCTTATCGATCATCGTACTAATAGCGAGTATAGTTGGCGCTTTACTACCGATGTCGTTGGCTTATCTGTTTGCGCTAAGCAAAGATACTATCTTAGCATTTGCTACGCGCTCGGTCACCACCCCTATTGGACTTAGCGTGGCAGATCTTATTGCAGCGCCACTTGCAATGGCCAATCTCATCATTATAGTCTCAGGCCTTCTAGGTGGTGCTTTGGGTCGGTTTTTGTTTCGCAGTATTAAAGATGACCGTGCCAAAGGTCTTGCACTAGGACTTGCTGCACATGCTTTTGGTACAGTAGAAGCTTGGCAAATTAGCTCAACAGCAGGCCGTTATGCAGCATTTGGCTTGGCAGTAAATGGTCTGCTTACAGCCATCTGGGTACCTGTCTTCGTTAGCGCCATTTATTAAGGTAGTAAGTCCTTAAATAACCTCACTTTTTGTTTACTTTAATGTCATGTGCATCCCGTCGTTTTTATAGGGTCAACTGTTATTATATGTTATAGTAAGCACTTATTATTTTTTGTATCTGCCGCAAGTGGCTTTCTTAGGCGTAATTCTTGCATAGTTCTATACTATTAACGGTTCCTACAAAACTTTGTGATTATATTTGTGATTATGATAGCTATTTTAATAGGTCAGACGATAAGCCTATAAATAGAGTCATTTGCTATTATTCGATGAAAAGTGATATCTATATGATGAAAAATACGCTAATGAAAACTGTGCCTTTATTTACTCGCCACCTATCTTCTACTTTATTAACTCTAACTGCGCTTACTTTATCTACTTTGACGATTACTGCCCAAGCTGGCAACATGTATATCTATAAAGATCAGGGCGGACAAGTGCTACTTACGAATGTCAATCCAAGTGGTAATTTCGATAAATTTACCAAAAAAGTAAAAGTCACCTATTATAAAGATTCTAAAATGTATGATGGTGGAAGTAGTGCCAATTATGGTAACAGCTCTGCTAGCAAGAGCGGAACTCGCAACGCTTATGACACTTATATCCGTGCATCTGCTGCGCGTCATGGTGTTGATCCAGGCTTAATGAAAGCGATGATGCATACCGAATCAGCGTTTAACCCCAATGCTCGCTCCCCTGTCGGCGCGCAAGGTCTAATGCAACTAATGCCTGCTACAGCAAGCCGTTTTAAAGTCAGCAACCCTTGGAACCCTGCAGATAATATTGAAGGTTCAGCTAAATATATCGCTTGGCTTATGCGCCGCTTCAACAACAATATTGAATACGCTATTGCTGGTTATAATGCTGGAGAAGGCAATGTTGATAAATATGGTGGCATTCCTCCATTCAAGGAGACTCGTAACTACGTTAAAAGCGTGATGAGTCGTTATCATAGCTTATATAAAAATGATGCTGGGCTATCTGACAGTACTATAAATGCAAGCAACTCATCTACTACTACTAATAGTGATATGCAAACGGTCAGTTACGGTACCAGCAACAACAGCGCTAGCGCCAGTTACGCCAACTCAGCCTATGCCGCCCTACGCTAAATGGTTAAAAGCAGATCTAATAACTCAGTGCTAATGACATCGTTTTAATGACATTGTTTTGATAGCACATTTAATAGCAACAAAAAGCCCGTTATTTATTTAACGGGCTTTTTGTATCAATAACTATCAAGCTAAAATTAGCTGTTAGCTGATGCTTGCGCGGCGGCAACTTCAGCAGCAAAGTCTTCTTGCTTTTTCTCGATGCCTTCGCCAACTTCTAAACGTTTAAAGCCAAGTACTTTTACGCCCTCTGCTTTTAGAACGTCGCCCACCTTTTTGTCATTGTCCATAACATAAGGCTGACGTAGTAAAGTTACTTCATCTAGGTACTTACGTAGGCCACCTTCAATCATTTTTTCAACGATATTGTCAGGCTTACCAGATTCTTTGGCTTTAGCTTCAATGATATCTTTTTCGCGAGCTAATACATCAGCTGATACGCTTTCATCATCTACAGCAACTGGGTTAAAGGCGGCGATGTGCATAGCAAGGTTTTTACCAGTCTCAGCAGTACCACCTTCAAAAGATACTACAACACCGATACGTAGACCATGGCGGTATGAAGCTAGGTTGTTGCCTTCAATGCTTTCAACGCGGCGTACTTGGATGTTCTCACCTATTTTTTGTACTAGTGATACGCGAGCTTCTTCAACCGTTTGACCATCGCCATAAGGTAGCTCAGATATAGCAGCGACATCAGTGGTATTGTTTTCTAGTGCAAGATTAGCTACTTTTTCAGCAAACGCAGTGAAATTATCATCTTTTGCTACAAAATCTGTTTGACAGTTAACTTCTAATAAAAAAGCTTTTTTATCATTTTGAGCGATAATGATAGCGCCATCAGCAGCGATATTACCTGCTTTTTTAGCCGCCTTTGCTTGACCAGACTTACGCAAGTTATCAATAGCAACTTCAACATCACCATTGGCTTCTTCTAATGCTTTTTTACATTCCATCATACCAAGACCAGTGCGGTCGCGCAGCTCTTTTACCATTTTGGCGGATACTTGTGCCATATCAATTACCTCATTATTGTTAGCTAAAACGATACAGTCAAATAGTAACAAAGATATTCAAACTGTAGTCAGCTTCTTATGAATTTAGCGTACTATGTTTACTAATTAGGTTCACTAATTAAGTATATTTTACTAAGATTGGTGTACTAAGAATAAGGCATGACGAGTAATACTGCATCATGCCTATTTATCAGATCACTGACTAGTAAAGTATTAATTTTTGCTAGTGATATTACAAACTACTTACAGGTCAGCTTGTGCTTCTGCTGGGTTTTCTACTGCAGGCGCTTCTACTGGTTGTTCAATAGCATCAGTACTACTCGCTGAGGTATTATTAGCATCTGCAGTATCTGCAGGCGCTTGTTCTTGATCTGCTTTACCACTCGCTTGAGTCTGTGCGTATTCTTTACCAGCGATAATCGCATCTGCAACAGCAGTAACATATAACGACACCGCACGGATAGCATCATCGTTTGCTGGGATAATGTAGTCAACATTATCGGGGTTAGAGTTGGTATCAACGATACCGATAACTGGAATACCTAGATTTTTAGCTTCTTTAATAGCAATCGCTTCATGATCAACGTCAACGACAAAGATAGCATCAGGCAGGCCACCCATATCCTTGATACCGCCTAATGAACGCTCAAGCTTTTCCATATCGCGAGTACGCTCAAGTGCTTCACGCTTAGTTAGTTTGGCAAACGTACCATCTTCTGACTGCTTTTCAAGCTCTTTTAGACGAGTGATTGACTGACGTAACGTTTTCCAGTTGGTAAGCATACCACCCAACCAGCGATGATCTACATAAGGCATACCAGCACGCTGTGCTTGTTCACGGATAATACCGCTTGCTGCACGCTTAGTACCGACGAACAATACTTTATTTTTCTTAGCTGCTAGACCATTTACATAATTAAGGGCATCATTAAAAGCTTTTACGGTATGCTCTAAATTAATAATATGGATTTTATTGCGTGCACCAAAGATATAAGGACCCATTTTTGGATTCCAGAATCGTGTTTGGTGACCGAAGTGAGCGCCAGCTTGTAATAAGTCGCGCATTGAAACTTGTGTTGGGTTTTGATTAGCCATGTTACTTATCCTATTAATTGGGTTATGCCTCCACACCACAAAAACTGCCTATTTAGTGACACGCATCTGCTACTATAAAAAGCATCTACATAACTTACTACCATTATGCAAAACTTTGCTATTGCAAATTAATCAAGTCACCAAACACCCAGCAATTTTTTACCATGATGTGTGTGTCATTGGTTAGTTAAAAATTGAGCTATCATTCAAATTATCATATTTTACATAAATCATAAAAATAGCTGCGCTGTATTTTATCATATAACTCATTGTAAGCTCCAGCAGTTTGTACAGGAGTAAAGATAAGTTATAGAGATGTTTGTCTGATACTTTATGTATATCGAGGCATTGAGCGTTAAAATCAATGCTTGTTATGAAATTTAAAAAAAGCGAAATCTAAAAACAGTGAAATACAAAAACGGCGCCTGAGCACCGTTTTTGAGTGTTACTTTGAGTAGCAGTTTGTTCTTAAGCCGCTAGCGCTTGACTAAGCAACACAAATACCAATCATTGCGTTATAGCCACGCCAAGTAAATGGAGTAATATAACTGTGGCGATCCTTTGGTAAGTAAGACATGCCCGGCGCACTTTCAACAATCTGTGGCGGTGAGATGATAAACTCTGAACCAAATTCAGTACGAGCATTACCTGAGATGGTATTAGCCATCTCACCTAGTAGATCTTTCATCATAGTAATAGACGAATCAGGCTCGCCCATAACCTTAATAACCTCTCGCAGCATCACACTAGGGGCACTGACATAAACACAGCCTTTGAGAGGACCTGATATTTTTATAACTCCACTATAGTCATAACCAAGAGCATTTTTATTGTTATTCAAATAAGGGGTATCAATGGCCACTTTTGTGTCGTCAATCTGCGCAAAAAATGCATTGATCGAACTTAGAAACACACCTAGCTTCTCTACATTAACCATAATATATTATTGTCCATAGTCATCACATGTATAATTATTACAGATATAGTCGCCATATATAATTAACACATGTCAGCTTAATTACTAGTCTTGCAGGCAGATCACAATCTCGCCGACTTGCGAGTGCCATGTAATAGGAATGATAAAGGAGCGCTCATCGCTCGGTAGCATAATACTTTGCGGCGCGCCTTTGAACACAAATGGTACAGAGATATGAAACTCCCCACCAAACTCAGTGCGGGCATTACCAGCGATCGTATTGGCCACTTCACCTGCAAGATCGACATACATCTCTTCACTATTATCAGTCTCACCCATTTTATCTAGTATGGATGAAAGTAATGCACGAGTTGCTGAAAAATAAACCACGCCTTTTTGCACTCCTGATATACCAATCACACCAGTATAGTCATGAACTTTAGGCTGTTTATTTTCTAATAAGTAAGGCGTGTCAGCGATAAGCTCCTCACCACCAAACTGATTAAAATAATTGCTAATAATATCTAAAAAAATCTGTAGCTTTTGTTCTTTCATAGTATTTTCTTCAATCTTGTATCTGTTTGCATCAATGAGTGATATTAGTCTTGCATGAGCTCATACAAGGACTCTACAAGATCTTCCTCTGAGAAAGGCTTGCACAAAAATCCACTGGCACCTAACGATAATGCTTCAATGCCAGTCGCTTTATCAGACAGCGCTGAAACCACCAAAATACGTACTTCTGGATCGATGGCAATGATTTTTTCGATACATTCAAGACCATCCATTTGCGGCATGGTTAAATCCATCGTAATAACATCAGGACGATGCACATTAAATTTTTCAATGGCTTGGACTCCGCTGGTTGCCGTAGCAACCAACATAAAGTTGCCTGAATCATAAGCGCGCTGAATTCGGTTGCGAATAATGTTGGAGTCATCAACAATCATTAGTTTATACATATCTAATTTATATCCTTAATTAAGCTTTAGGTAAGGTAATGACAAAACGTGTCATTTTACCGAACTCACTATCTACATCAATTTTACCGTCATGCTCTTTCACTTGAGCCTCAATAATATCTAGACCAACACCGCGTCCACCATCTTCATCAGCATACTCTTTGGTCGAAAAACCTGAGGAGAACAATTGCTTGAGTAACTCACTATGACTGAACTGACCGACTTCTTCACTACTAAAGCGACCTTTATCAATTAGCTTATCGCGAATACGCTCATAGTCGATACCTTGACCATCATCCTGCAGAGTAATAGTCAGGTTTTGAGCATTACTTTGCATGTCTAGGTTAATATTGCCAATGGCAGGCTTACCTGTTGACTGGCGGATATCAGGTTTTTCAATACCGTGTACCACAGCGTTACGTAGTAGCTGGATACCGATCTCTTTGACCGTATTTTTCAGGCTCTCTGGTATTTGTGTTTGTGTAAACGAATCGCTATTAAGCTGTACTTTTTTACCTTGTCTTGTAGCGATTTCTTGCGCAAAGTCTTGGTAGTAGCTCAGCAGATAATTATCAGTCTCGTCTGCATCAATACCATTCTTATTGCTGGTTACATCTACATGGTGCGTGGAAGCATCCAAGGTTTGATCGCGATTTGCCGTTAAGGATTCAATATCTGCTACTACAGATTCTGTAGCTTTGGTCTCTTTAGCAGCGGCTGGCGCTGATTGATTAATACGCTCGCCTAAGGTTTCAATCGTATTAGACAGACTCAGTAGATCATCCAAATGCACCGCTAGTTGTAAAAAGTCATTACCTGATAGCTTGCCTTGGTTTTGTAGCGCACTCAGTTTATCTTCAGCATCTGTAGCGATTTTAGTAAAGCTATGCAGTTTTAAAGCAGATGCCTCGCCTTTCAAGCTATGCATTTCACGATAAATAGAGTTTAGTTTCGCCTCAAGCTCATATTGTGAGCTACCTGGGTTTTTCAAGATGTTATTCATCTTGTCGATATGAGACTTGGTATTACTAATAAATTCGTTAATAATTTTAGGGTTAACGTTTAAAATAGTCGTTAACATCTCTATCTGCATATCGTTTTGTGAACGTTCTTTTTCGAGACGCTGCTCTAAATACACAGCGTCTGATACATCGCTGACGTTAACCAAAATACGCGCAATATCTTTATCTTCATAAACCCGTGAGAATTTGAAATCTAAAAAGCGATTGTCTGACCCTTGCTCACCTGAAGCGTTATTTAGTAGAACCTTGTGTAGCGGGTTAAGATCGTCAACAAGTTTTTCTTTAACGCGCGGATTATAGAGCTGTTCAACGAACTGACGTGTCGTATTTAGATCTTTATCTGAGATACGGCCACGTAGTACGCTGGCGAAGTTCTCTCCGGCCAATTTATCAGTACCAATGATGTTATTAAGCGCTTTTGAGTGCTGCTGACCAATATTTAGATCCTTATCAAGCAAGAATAGACCGGTGTTAACTGTCTGCATAATCTCTTGCGTTTCACGGCGAGCTGCCGATACTTCGGCATCTGTCTCGCGAAGACGACGTACAAAGAAGAATACGAAAATTAGGAAGTAAGCAAAAATAGCGATAACCCCTAATATCTGAATCAAACGAATCAAGTTTGCTTGACTCTCTGATGCCTCATATACCTCTTCAGTCAACTCGTCAAGCGAGTCGTTCATAAGCAAACTAGAGGTTTTTGCCTGCTCATAAGCTAGTGCTAGCTCGTTTGACGAATCCACCAAAATATTGTCAGCGCCGTCGAGATAATTCTCAATTAGCGGTTTTAGTTTACTCCATTCTTGCTGAGCACCTGCTAACGCCGCTTTCTCATTTGCGTTCGTCAGCTCAGGAATATCAGTATTAAGTCCTTCACTATTAACATAAGCTGATCCTGTGTTCATACCGCTCAGTAGCTGTTCAATACTCTGAGTATTGGCTGCTAATCTTTCTCGAACCTCTATTTGGTGGGGCGAATTGATATGTTCACCCAAGCTTCCTTGCAAATCGAACAAATCTTTAATCACTGATTGAGCATCGTTAGCAGCTTTGTTAGATACATTTACTAATGCTGTATTACGCTCTAGAACACTTGAGGTGTAAAACGTAAAAGCCAGTAACGCACCAATTAGTGCTAAAAAGGCTGCAATCGACAAAATCAAACCACGATAACGCGAATTATCGCTCATAGTTGATATAGCCATAGCCAATTCCTATTAATATGGAGATAATTTATACTTAATACCTAGTAAACTAGAGCAAGGTATAACTTAGTTTATGGTGCTGAAGCTGCTTCTAGTATCTTTTCTTGCTCTAGAACATCAGCGGTCAAATCCTTACCGAACCATTTAGTCGTTAATGTTGCGTAAGTACCATTTTCTTTAAGATTCTTTAACCCAGCATTTACTTTTGCAAGCAGCTCAGGCTGGTCTTTATCAATCACATAACCTATACGAGAAGCTGGTTCGTTAAGCTCTCTATAATCAAAAAATATGGGTTTTAACTCGGGTAGATCATTTAAGGTATAACGAAGAACACCACTGTCTCCAGCAACCGCATCAACCTTACCTTGTGCCAAGGCTTGTACTGCCTGAAAGATCGTGTCATAGGAATCTACCGATTTCACTGCAAAGTCGCCGCTGCTAAATAGATCGTATTCGATCGTATTAACCGTCGTACCGATTTTCACATTACTCAAATCATTCAATGATTTAATGTTTAAAGAATCATCCAAATACACAACTGTTGGTGGTAGCGGCGCATAAGGGTCTGAAATCAGATATTTACTAGCGTTCTCGCTACTGTAAGGAATACCTGCTGCAATCATGTCGCGCTTTTTAGTATCCAATACATCATATATAAACTCCCATTTATGATTGTAGTTTTCAACTTTAAAGCCCTGATCCTCACCGATAGAGCGCACAAGCTCTATCTCAAACCCAGTCATATTGCCATATTCGTTTTTGAACACATAAGGCGCGTAATCAGGATCTGAAGCGACAGTAACCACAGGCGCTGTATCCGGCAACTTGCTTACCGGCTCTTCTTCAGTTTCGATGACTTTTGGAGCAACTGGTGTAGTACTTTCTTGTGCGGTAGTACTTTGCTGCGTAGTAGTATTAGTATTGCCACAACCGAATAGACCAACGCTTAGTGCAACAGGTAGCACCCTATATAACTGCTTCATAACTTATCCTAAAAGTTGAAAAACCTTCATTTACAATTTAAAAAACCATTAAAAATAAAATACTTTTTGTTAACTAAAGTTACATTAGAAAAATTTATAGTAACTTTTATAGTTAATTTATAATTCGGTATTTGGTCGCTAGTTTGGTAATAAAAAAGATTCTTAAGTTCGGAAACTAGATAATAACCGACAATCATTAGAGCATCGTAATATATGCAATAGGCATGCCATTAATCATAGTCTCTATATCAGCTTTGTAACATTGATTTAGGTTTTCCATCTACAGAAGCATCTGATTAACGAAGCATAAATACCAGTTTGGAGAGTCAAGAGAATAAGACTTACCCATAAAAAAAACACTCAGCACATAATTGATGAGCCGAGTGTTTCTGGTGTAGACTATAATTTATCTAATTACTTAGTTGTCTTACTCAACTGCAGAAAGCTTTTGTTGTTGTTCCAAAGCAGTTTTGGTCAGATCAGTACCAAACCACTTAGTCGTTAAATTGGCATAAGTACCGTTATCTTTGAGATCTTGTAGTCCTGTATTTAGCTTTTTAAGCAGTTCAGGCTGGTTTTTATCAACGATAAATACCTTACGAGCCGTCTCAGAGGTTATCCCTTCATAATCAAAATATTTGGGCTGCAATTCTGGTAGTTCATTCATAGTGTAGCGAATCACACCTGAATCACTGGCGACAGCGTCAACTTTACCTTGCGCCATAGCTTGTATGGCAGCAAAAGTAGTTGGGTATTCTTCTAGACTTTCAATAGTTGTATCATCTTTAGTAAAGTAACGAAACTGAGCTGAGTTACTTAGTACGCCAATTTTTACATTGCTCAAGTCATTTAATGAGTTAATATTTAATGCCTCATTTACATAGACAAGGGTCCCTGGTAAAGGAACATACGGATCTGAAAGTAAGTACTTACTAGCACGCTCTTCACTATAAGTAGTCCCAGCTGCAATCATATCTCGGCTTTTAGTATCTAGATTCTCAAATAGATCTTCCCAAGGATCATTATAGAGCTCAATCTTAAAACCCTGATCTTCACCAATTTGTTGCATCAGCTCTACATCAAACCCAGTCACATTACCGAACTCATCTTTGAAATCGTAAGGCGCATAGTTGGCTTCGGTAGCCACTCTAACAATTGGTGCTGAATCAGGGAGTTTGCTGACAAACTCTTCTTTAGTTTCTGTAACTGCTGGCGTAGCGCTTTCTGGTGCCGTTGTCGTTGTCGTAGTAGCGGTATTATTATTGCCACAACCAAACAGACCAACGCTTAACATTACAGGAAGTACTCTATATAACTGCTTCATATCTTATCCTTGAAAATCAGAAAGTAACCTTTTTCTTATTATGCAAAAGCTGTGCCACTGTTTAATATATCCACTTCATTTACAAAATAACGGTTAAAAATGAAGTTACATATGAAAAAGTCATTCAAATGCAAACTCACATTTAAACGACTTTAATAAAGTTGATTCTTACTTAATAGTTTGTAATAGCTGTTTATGAATATTAAGGATTAGATAGAACCATCTCTTGCTGCGTTAATGCATCTTTAGTTAGGTCTTTACCAAACCATTTGGTGGTTAAACTAGCGTAAGTTCCGTTTTCTTTTAAACTTTTTAGCCCCAAGTTTACTTTTTCAAGGAGTTCAGGTTGCCCTTTATCAATAGCAAGGACTTTACGCGCTGCTTCTGATCCAATGTCTTCATAATCAAAATAGTGAGGCTGCAGGTCAGGTAAGTCGTTCATAAGGTAACGTAAGACCCCGCTATCTTCTGCAACAGCGTCAATATCCCCTTGTGCCATCGCTTGTACTGCAGCAAAAGTAGTTGGGTACTGTTCTATAGACTTAACATTGATACTATCTTGAGTAAAATAGTCATATTGTACGGTATCGCTCAAGACACCAACTCTTATATTGCCTAGATCATTCATTGAATTGATACTTAATGAGTCATCTATATATAAAAGTGTTGATGGCAGAGGTACATAAGGGTCTGAAAGTAAATATTTGCTATTACGATCTTTACTGTATGAAAGACCTGCTGCAATCATATCGCGGCTCTTATTGTCTACGTTGGTGAATAAATCCTCCCAAGGATCGTTATAGACTTCCACCTTAAATCCCTGATCCTCACCAATTTGGCGCATTAACTCTAAATCAAAGCCAGTAACGTTGCCATATTCGTCTTTAAACTCATAGGGTGCATAGTTGGCTTCGGTAGCAACTTTTACTACTGGCGCTGAATCAGGCAGTTTACTGACAAACACTTCTTTGGTCTCAGTCACTACAGGCTTAGTACTCTCCGGCTTAGTTGTGGTATTGGCGTTATTGTTATTACCACAGCCGAATAAACCTATGCTTAGTACTACTGGAAGTACTTTGTATAATTGCTTCATATTCCATCCTTGAAAGTTAGAAAGTTTTCTGTTCCCTGATATACAGCAGTCCTATGAGAAACAATGAGCTATAGGATCAACAATAGTTGTGCAAGAGCTATGCCACTGTTTGATGTGTTTGTTTGATTTTCAATACGACAACTAGATGTTGCGGCAATGAAGCAAGAAAATTTAACTGAATTTGGCAAATAAGTATTATTAAATAAAAACAAAAAAAGCACTCAAACATCATTTATATTTGAGTGCTTTTTGGCCAAGTATTAAGTTAGGATTTGGTTTGTGGTTTTTTTTGCTGCAAGACATCTGCTGTTAAATCCTCGCCAAACCATCTTGTCGTTAGCATGGCATAAGTACCATCATCTATTAAGTTTTTTAGACCTGCATTTACCTTTTCGAGTAGTTCGGGCTGATCTTTATCAATAATAAGAACTTTGTAGGCACTCTCTGCATGGATGTCTTCATAATCAAAATAGTTAGGCTGGAGATCTGGCAATTCGCTCATGATATGACGAAGAGCGGCAGAGTCCTCAACTACAGCATCAACTTCGCCTTTTGCCATGCCTTGTACAGCAGCAAAAGTTGTTACGTAAGGCTCTACAGACTTCACTCTAAATTGACCACTGCTAAAGTACTCGTGTTGTACCGTACCGTCAAGTACCCCTATCTTTACATCACTTAAGTCGTCTAAGGAGGTAATATTTAGTGTATTGTCTAAATATAAGAGAGTGGACGGCAGCGGTGCATAGGGGTTTGACAGTAAGTATTTGCTATCACGCTTAGCACTATAAGGAATAGCTGCGGCAAGCATATCGCGGTTTTTGTTGTCTAAGTTTACGAACATCTCCTCCCAACGATCCGTATAGTTCTCTACTCTAAAGCCTTGATCTTCACCGATGTAGTTCATAAGCTCTATATCAAACCCAGTAACTTTACCGTACTCATCTTTAAACTCATAAGGTGCAAAGTCTGAATCAGAGGACACTTTCACCACTGGTGCGGAATCCGGTAACTTACTAACGAACGCTTCTTTAGTTTCAGTAATGGCTGGCGTGCTGCTCTCGGGCATAGTTGTATTATTGGTGCTACTAGTATTACCGCAACCCAATAGACCGACACCCATTATAATTGGTAGTATTTGATATAACGTATTCATAGTTCATCCTTAAAATTTAAAAGTAGTTGTCTTTTTTCAAAAACCTGACAACACTGTACCTAATTCCATGGTCTAAATTTATACACTAACTAAACTAGATAATAGTTTAGTATTTTTATTATATCAATCATTATGAATATAAATGTAGATGAATGGATAGATGAAATGATAAACGGTGAATAGTGAATGGTACTTATCATTACGATTGCTAATGATATATGGATAACTAATTGATGATAAGTTGAACCACAGATGTAATTTTGGACAGAGTCGCGTATCAATCAATGCGGACATAAAAAAGCCTTCATACGTAGTAAGCGTATGAAGGCTTTTTAGTACAAGCTAGTTAATTTTATCGATCCTATTCAGCGTCATCGAGGTTCAAATTACGATCAATTTGCCAAATCAAATAGCTGCCCAAGCTCATCAGTACGAACATAGCAATACCAATCTTAAGTACGGGGTTGACTGGAAATAGATTCACTAATAATCCACCAAAAATACCAACTGAAAACATCAAAGAGCCTTGTAGGGCGCTTGCCATACCAGCACGGCGTTTTTGAAATGCCAAGGCAATAGCTGAAGCATTAGGCTGAGTTAGACCTAAACCTGCGATACAAAAGAAAATACAGCCTAATACCAATGGCAACCAGGCGTCAGTACCAAAGAGTAGACCTGTCATAAATAGCGCACCTGCAGAGATCACCTGCATCATTGCACCAAAGCGCAAAATACTTAGAATACGAAAACGGTTGGTCAGCCATTGATTTAATTGAGTTAGCGCCACAAAACCTGCAGCATTCGAGCCAAAAATCCAACCAAAATGCGTTGCTGAAACTCCGTAAGTATCCATAATCAGTTCAGAGGCGGCGCTAATATAAACAAACATTGCGCCCATTAATAAGCCACCGCCAATCGCTGGATAGTTAAACGTGGGGTCTTTGAGTAGCTCCCAGTATTGACTCAGCACCTCTTTTGCAGGGCGAGCGTTACGGTTTTCTTCGGTCAAGGTTTCAAAGAAGAAAAATTTAGTTAGTAATAGATTGAGTACCCCAAAGGCTGCTAAGAACCAAAATATAGAGGGCCAGTCGAAAAACTGCAAAAATAGCGCTCCAAGCGATGGCGCTAAAATTGGCGCTAAGCCCATGACCAGTATCATAATCGAAAAAGCTTTGGCCGTTTGCCTAGCGGTAAGGCGATCACGAATCGCTGCTCGAGTGACCACAGCTCCTACGCAGGCACCAAGAGCTTGCAAGGTACGTCCTGCGAATAGCACATACTCGCTATCAGTTGTCGCACAGATGATAGAGGCAATAACATACAACGTCATACCTATATATAAAGGCTTGACGCGTCCAACACGATCACTAAAAGGACCATAGAACAGCTGCCCGAATACCAAGCCGACAAAATACGCTGGCACTGAGTTTGCTATAAAGGCTGTTGATACCCCAAAACTATCGCCCATTGCAGGCATTGCAGGCAAATACATGTCAATAGACAATGGCCCTATGGCAACGATAAGCCCAAGCATCATAATCCAAGCAACAGGTAGCTCTGATGAGCGCACTCTTGAGCTGGTAATTGGTTGGTTGTTTGAAGCAGATTTTGGGGAAGACATGGCATTGACCGTTTTCTATCAGTGTTATTAGTGCCCTTATCGTATCAGCCGATAAGTAGACACTGCTATATCGTTCTGTCTAGTTGAATTTCAATGGGTAGTTAAGTTTAATTAACATAATAATAACTAATATTACTTATCTCTAAAGTTACTATTATCTACATATAAAACAATATTCAGTGTAAAACATTTTTATTAAAAAATGCCTAGCCAAATTGACGTTTTGCAAACTCAATACTAGCATCTTTGGCTTTTTTGATAGCCAGTTTACGATTTCGTCCTAGCATTAATTTCAATTGCCACGTCTTTTCTTTGTACAAGGTAGCAAAGGACTGCTGATACATAGCATTGATGACACGCTTACTGGCAAGTACTGAATCAGGAGAGCGCTTAGTAAACTCCATTGCCAATGTTTGCGCGTGCTCAAGTGGCGTTTCACTACAATGACTGACAAGCCCCAATGTCTGCCCTTCTCCTGCATCAATAGTACGCGCGCTCATCGCTAGCTCTTTTAAAATATCAGCACGTACCACCCCTAGTGCCGATTGCGTCAAACCCATATCAGGTACTAAGCCCCATTTAGCTTCCATAATAGACAATTTACACTCAGGATGAGCGATGCGTATATCGCAGGCTAATGCCAGTTGCATACCGGCACCAATGCAGTAACCTTCTAGTACCGCAATCACAGGAATAGGCACCTCCTGCCAAACCAGACATACCCTTTGAAACAAACTTTGCCACGGTTTTATCAATTCCCAAAACGCAAAGGCTTGATTCTTAGGCTGGTTTAAATCTCCCAAATCGATACCCGCGCAAAACACTCCTTCAGCGCCATTGAGGATCACCGCCCTCAAGGTTTTGTCTTTACTAATTCGTCCGGCCACGGCAATCAGCTCATTGACTACTTGAAAGCTCATAGCATTCTTTTTTTGGGGTCGGTTGATAGTAACGGTTACAATATTTTCAGTAACGCTGACTTGTAGCGTCTGATATTGATAAGTGGCAATAGCGTGCATGGTAATCCTTAATACTTAAATAGTGAGCGTTTAAAATTATGAGTATTTAAAGTCAATAGTCAATTAATGATGAATAACTAAAGCTAATAGTAGCAGGCCAAATATCGGGGTGCCGTATTAATCATTGACCACTGCGTTACTAGGGCTTACTTATAAGACTATTGTAGTTTTTTTTAGGTTTAGTATGAGTCTATATCATCTTCCAAATCATATCGTTTTCGCTAAGACGATGATAATCAAGCTGCGGATAAAAAGATAGATCAAGGGTTTGTAAGTTACTTAATGCCAGCAACAACTCTTCATAATAGGGTTTGAGCATCGCAAACTGAATGGGTGTGGTGTGCTGGACGTTCAACAGACACTTATCTTCTAGGTTTTGGCTGGCTTGGCGTAGCTGCGGCACGCCTGTGTAACGACTAGCGCCTAGAATACGATGAGCAATTTGTGCCAGCTCATAACGGTCACGTGCTTGCCACGCTTGATGCAAAGCTTCCTTTTCATCAGGGATAGTATCAAGCATCATTATAATGAGCTTAGCTGCTAATTCAGGCTTATGGGCAGAGCGAGTTAATGCATCTTGCCAGTCTAAAATATCTAATTCCTCAATAGCACTTGCTGTTGAAGCGGGACTTTTGGATGGGTTAGCCTCTAATCGAGAGAGCTTTGAGTCTTTTATTTCACCGTATTGTTGCTCATCATGAGGTATGGATTGATCTTCTAACAAGGCTTGATTTTGTCTTTCATATTGCAATTCATGATACTGCCTATCTCCATAGCGTGATTGATTATCGCTTGTAGGCTTTAACATATAGTCGTCACGCGGCTGACTGTCTCGCAAATAATCATCACGAATTTTTTTAAGAGATAATGGGCGTGTCACTTTTCTATCTGATGGTTTATTAGTAGAGATATTTTGGTTGATCGTATGGTGCACCGCTATATTAGGCTCAGTACTAAGTTCAGTACTATGCTCATTTGTAGGTAGCGACTCAGTAGGCGAAGTGACGTTATTAACGGTTTCTTCGAGCAACGCACGCGCAGTAGCCGTACGACCTAGCCATTTTTGTAGCACTCGTAATAATTGTGGTTGACTGATAGGTTTGCCGACGTAATCATCAATACCGCTAGCTATTAGTTTTTCACGCTCATCAGATAAACCATGTGCCGTTAACGCGATAATAGGAATATGGCTATCAGCGCCTTCAATTTTACGAATTTGCTGCGCCGCTTCTCGTCCTGACATACGCGGCATTTGGATATCCATAAAAATCAGATCAATACTCTCTTTGTCCTGAAACTTGTTTGATGAGTTATTTAGCAAATTAGTAGGCATTTGCTCCTCTGCATTTATATTAGTGGCTGCCACTTTGTTAAGCTGGGCGCGGTCTTCTGCTTTGGAGGTTTGAGTTTTACTGGCCAAACTGCGCTGATTAGTACTGATTGTTGAATGCTTAGTATTTTTGGCTTGTTGTTTACTAATCATCTCAATAGCATCAAAGCCACTGCTGGCAGTAATCACATGAATACCAAGCTCGCTAAGTAAGGCATCTAATACCAGCAGATTAGGCAGGTGGTCATCGACAGCCAATACCGTTACCCCTTGCCAAATTGGCTCTTGCGTCAGCTTTGGTGCGCTCTTCTTTCGAGTATCAAGCATGGCGTATAGTTGCCGCTTATCTAAAGGTTCGTACAAGATATTGGCATGATAACGGTTCAAAAGTGCCTGATCCGCTGCAACTTGATAACCAAACACCGCAAGCTTACCTTGATAATGCAGACGAATCTGTTTAAGTAGCGCCATCATATCGTCTTGGGTATCGTTATCAACAATCACCCAGTCCCAGTAGTTGCCATGTTCTTTCAAAGACTCGAGCACTCCAGGTAAGGAGTTTGCTTGAGTCAGCTTAATGGGCAGATTTTGTAAACTGGCTTTGAGCACTTGTCTTGATGCCACATGATTGATCCAAACTAGGACATTAAATTTATCATTGTCAGCGAGCAATGGTGCTAAAACTGGCGGTTCAATGGATTGCCCTGTCGCAGCCTCTAGCACATCGACATGAGCTGGCATCCGAAACCAAAAAGTAGCGCCTTGCTTGGCGATGTTTTCTTGCACATTGTCATAAAAACCAATATCACCGCCCATCAGTCGTACCAACTGTTTTGAGATCACCAAACCCAAACCGGTGCCACCATACTGGCGAGTAACCGAAGGATCTCCTTGACTAAAGCTTTGAAACAACATCTTTTGATCAGCCGCTGAGATACCTTTACCACTATCTTGGACGCTAATCATCAGATAATTATCTCGATGATCATCCAAACTTACTCGCACCACCACATTACCACTATCAGTGAACTTAATAGCGTTGCCAACGATGTTAGTCAGTACTTGTTTTAAACGTAGTGCATCACCGTTGACCTGCATCGGTACATCGTTATAAAAGAGGACTGCCATGCGTAGTCCTTTTTCTGCGGCCACCGGCGAGAGCATATCAACCACATCATAAATAGTATCGTAGAGGTCAAATTCATGACAATCTAATACCAGTTTTCCCGCTTCGATCTTAGAGAAGTCCAAAACATCGTTAACCAAGGCCAGCAGATGGGCTGACGATTTGCGAATAGTTTGTACATACAGGTCCTGCTCAGAATTAAGCCCTCCATGACGCGCCAGCAGATTAATAAAACCATCAATGCTATTAAGCGGCGTACGCAGCTCATGGCTTATATTGGCTAAAAAAGCAGACTTAGCTTGGCTGGTTGAGATGGCCGCATCACGGGCATTGCGAATGGAGATATTTTGCATCTCCATCTCATCAAAAGCCAGACGCAAGTCATCTTCGGTTTGTTCAGCATGGTCTTTGAGCTCTTGAAAGCTTGAATGCAAACGCCGTAAAGTTCTCACTAAATCTTGTTGTAATAGATTTATCTCGCCATCAGATTCTATAAGAATTGGCTTATATAAATTATCAACGGTGGTTCTTTGTAGCTTTAATCGTAGCTCATAAATAGGCGCAATCCAGCGTTTGGCATAAATGTTTAAGCTAAGTAATAACATCAAAATAGTAAACAAACCAGTAATCGCCAGTGACATAGCAATCCGATAGCGAGCTATGTAGAGCGGCTCGTTGTCCATATCAATTAGCAGCCATAACCGTTGACCTTCAAAATCACCTAACAGACGACCATAAGCGGTACCAATAGGCGTCGGCTGTTTTGATAAAAAGTTTTGTGAGGGGTCTATAGATGGCCAGACTTCATCAGTTCCGTAACCAACCGTAGCTAGTACTTGATTATTTTGATTGATAATAGCTGTGCGCTGTACATGCTGCTCCGATTGCATACGGCTAAGCTTGTCATGAATAGTGGCTAAGGTTACCCTAGCATTTTGTGGCAAAGTACTGGTAGTAGTGTTGGCTGCGGAAGTATTTTGATCAATAAATGGTACGCTACTATTGGCTGGAGGTAGTGAGATTGAATCAAGGTTTTGATTGATTATTAGCGGTACGCTTTTTTGATCCAGTAAATCTGGGATAAGATCAACGACCATCGGTGCATAGCGGATGAGCACAGCTTCCGCTAAAGCCTCTTGCTCTGAATCACTAGCTCGCATGGTTTCATAAAAAACCAAAATCCCGCCTACTGCAGCCAGTATACAGATAGGCAAAAACACCAATATGATCAGCTGACCATAAGCGCTGCTAGTGTCAAAGCGTTTTTTGTGTATCATGCTCTACCTTCTTTGACTATCATATGTGACTATAACGATTATTTTAACAGCCCCTTGCACATAAACCTATGTTCTGATTTATTCTATTATAGGCATAAACCATTTATACTTAATTGTTAACCTTTTATCAGTAGGTTTTGATGCACCAAACATCGACAAAAACAAAGTGCTACAATTAATATAGTATTTCTCAGCATAGTCCAACTATGTCAGCTTTGCTTACTAATTTTCAAAAACTATAACGAGTAACTAAGCTCAAAATTTAAAGCTTATAAATTTAAGATTAATAAAGGATACTCTATGTCATCTACAAACATCCCCAATAGCAACTTTATCACTCAAACCACCAATCTTGCTGATTGTGTCGGTCAAACGCCATTAGTTAGATTACAGCGCTTACCTGAGGAAGAAAAAATTACTAGTGGCACACAGTTATTAGGTAAGCTTGAGGGTAATAATCCAGCAGGTTCTGTCAAAGACCGCCCTGCTTTTAATATGATTTATCAAGCTGAACAGCGCGGTGATATCAAACCTGGTGATACCTTGATTGAGGCGACCAGCGGTAATACGGGGATTGCTTTGGCGATGGTGGCAGCCATGCGCGGTTATCCAATCACGCTTTTGATGCCCACTAACTCCACCCAAGAGCGTAAAGATGCGATGGCGGCTTATGGCGCTACCTTAATCGAAGTTGATGAAGGGATGGAGGCGGCACGTGATATGGCGCTACAAATGCAAGCCGACGGTCAAGGTATTGTCCTCGATCAATTTAACAACCCTGATAATAGTCAAGCTCACTATCTCACCACTGGCCCTGAGCTGTGGCAACAAACTGATGGCAAGATCACTCATTTTATCAGCTCTATGGGTACAACGGGCACTATCACAGGCGTGGGACAATATCTAAAAGAGCAAAATCCTGATATTCAAATTATCGGACTACAACCTGACGAAGAGGCTTCTATCGCTGGTATTCGCCGCTGGCCTGCAGCCTACATGCCCGGTATTTATAACGCAGATATGGTCGATGAAGTTATGGATGTCGATCAAAAAACTGCTGAGGTTTATATGCGCAAACTGGCTAAGTCCGAAGGTATTTTCGCAGGCGTCTCCTCAGGAGCGGCTGCTTGGGCGGCGCTGCAAGTGGGCAAAGCCAATCCGAATGCCGTTATCGTCTTTATCGTATGTGATCGCGGCGATCGTTATCTATCGACAGGTCTATACAGTGTTGAGGATACTAATACTGACGACAATGCGGTATAAAAAGTTTAGGATGATTTATGACCAATACCCTATTCTCCAATCCCGTACTGGTCTTTGACATTGAGACTATAGCCGACACAAAAGCGGCGCGCCGTATCTATCCGCAGCTGGCTGATCTTAATGATGCTGATACGCTAAGCGCTCTCACTGCTATTCGGATACAAGAAGCTGGGCATGATTTTATGCGTCTGCCCCTACAGCGTATAGTTTGTATCTCAGCCTTTTATGTGCAAGGCGAGAGAACAACCTTATTTTCACTCAGTGCTGAAAACCTATCAGAGCAGGAGATTTTACGTAAGTTCTTCAAAGCCTTTAGCGATATCGACAGCTTGCCGCAGCTCATCAGTTGGAATGGTTCTGGGTTTGATATCCCGGTGCTGATTTATCGTGCGATGCAGTACGATTTAGCAGCGCCTTGGCTGTTTGAGGAAGGCGAGCGTATTAAAAACATGCGTTTTAATAATTATGTCAACCGGTTTCAAACACGTCATTTGGACTTGATGGATCGGTTTAGCCAATACGGGGCCAGTCGCCGTGAAGCCATGGATGTGGTGGCAAGCCTCTATGGTTTGCCGGGTAAGA
Source organism: Psychrobacter sp. M4 (assembly GCF_055699795.1). Taxonomy (NCBI): domain Bacteria; kingdom Pseudomonadati; phylum Pseudomonadota; class Gammaproteobacteria; order Moraxellales; family Moraxellaceae; genus Psychrobacter; species Psychrobacter sp. M4. Next base: position 2,996,640 of record NZ_CM146740.1, read on the forward strand.
CTGACGTGGATGGCAGTATGGTGGGAGATCTTGTGATTCAAAATGATTGGCATACTCTGACAACCTACTGCGAATCCGATGTCATGAACACTTGGCTGATCTACCTGCGTTGGCTGCGCTTGACCGGCCAGTTGTCATCACCTGCCTATAACTACTGGCAACAAAGAACTTATGAATGTTTGACCAAGCTTACCGACGCTGATGGCAGTATACGTCATCAAGACTTTATTACTGATTGGCAATTTAAACCTGAACAGTAAACGATTATAGTTCTTTGTTTGCTTCTTGATAAGGCTATATCGGTTTTATTTTTTTCTTGTGTTCGTTTGATTTTTACTTCATCATTCGCTTATTAGTATATAAGAGTATTTTCTTAATTATTGATAAACTCTTGACAATATTCTTGTATTTCTTATAAGTTTGCAGTTTAATATTAATCTATACAACTTTTATAGTACTTGTAAAACTGTTTATAGATTCTAGTAATCAGCAGTTCTTTTAGTTTTCGAGTTAATAAAATAAACAAGGAGTGTTTTTTTGAAAAACCTATCTTATTTGGCTCTTGGCCTCTCTGTATTATCTTTAGCTGCTTGTAACAACGCTAGCGAAACCACGGCTACTGATGCCAATGCTGATACTACTACAGCTAGCGCTACTAGTGAGCTAAAAGCCCCATCACGTCCTGAGTGTATCGCTCCTGCAAAACCAGGTGGCGGCTTTGATTTAACTTGTAAGCTTGCACAAACAGGCTTGCAAGAAACGGGGATCTTAGAAGAACCTATGCGCGTAACTTATATGCCAGGCGGCGTAGGGGCAGTGGCTTATAATAAAATTGTCGCTAATGATCGCGCCAATGATGACGCTATTATTGCCTTCTCTACTGGTTCTATTCTCAATCTATCGCAAGGTAAATTTGGCCAGTTCACTGAAGAAGATGTGAAGTGGTTGGCTGGAGTGGGTACGGACTACGGCGCAGTAGCCGTAAGTACGGATTCGCCTATACAAAGTCTAGAAGATTTGGTAGAAGTTTTAAAAACTGATCCAAAATCAGTTAGCTTTGGGGCTGGCGGCAGTGTTGGCGGTCAAGACTGGATGCAAACCGCTATTTTAGCCAAAGCGGCCGGCGTTGATCCTAGTGACATGACCTATGTCGCTATGGAGGGCGGCGGTGAAGCCATTACAGCGGTAATGGGTGGTCATATTAGTGCGGTTAGTGCTGGTATTGCTGAGCTGATGCCACAAGTGGATGCGGGTAAACTGCGGGTATTGGCTGTGTTTGCCGATGAAAGACTTGATGGAAATATGGCTGATATTCCGACAGCAAAAGAGCAAGGCTATGATGTGACGTGGCCGGTAGTTCGTGGTTATTATATGGGCCCAGATGTCAGTGATGAAGCTTACAACTGGTGGAAGCAAAGCTTTGATAAGATGCTTGCTGATCCTCAGTTTGCTGAGATTCGCACGCAGCGTGAACTACTACCTTTTTCAATGACTGGCGATGAGCTGCAAGAGTACGTTTATAGACGCACTAACGAGCTACGTGATCTCTCTGCTGAATATGGTCTGGTAGAGGCTCAGTAAAGTCGCTTTTAAGTAAAATTATTCTATCGAAGTTGAATATTTATTAAGGCTGTCAGGTTCTGTCTCTGCCAGCCTTTTTAGCTTCAAGTGTTAGGAACAAATCTTATGACTATGGAACGTCTATTTTCCGGACTTATGGCTCTGGTCTGTTTTGGTCTGATCTACTTAGCTTATGGCTATACCGCACCTATTGCTTATGATCCTATTGGCCCTCGTCCTTATCCCATTCTTATTTTCTCACTGCTAGCTTTAGGCGCTTTGATTGTCACCTTTCGCCCCGCCCAATTTACTAAAGTTATTGAGTTGGGCTATAACAAAGCCATCATCAGAAACCTTATTCTTTGCGTCATTGCTTTATTAGTTTATGGTCTACTTTTTGAGACTTTAGGATTTATCATCTCTACTATCCTTATGTCTTTTGCGGTCGGTTTACTGTTTGCCGGTAACGCTGTCAAAAGTCTTATCTTTTCGGTAGTGATCAGTATTGGTTTATATTTTTTGTTTGATGTGTTTTTAGATGTCAAATTACCACTTGGACTGCTCGCAGGGATAATAGGATAGCTGATATGGAAACCTTTGATTTTTTATTGCAAGGCTTTGCTGTCGCCTCTACACCCAAAAACTTGCTGATTGCATTAATTGGTGCTTTTTTGGGAACTATCGTAGGCATGCTGCCCGGCCTTGGCCCTATCAACGGCGTTGCTATCTTACTGCCGTTCGCTTATGCACTTGGACTGCCACCAGAGAGCGCCTTAATTTTATTAGCCGCCGTTTATTTGGGCTGTGAGTATGGCGGGCGTATCTCAGCTATTTTGATTAATGTACCAGGCGATGCTGGCGCTATCATGACCACTTTGGATGGCTACCCTTTAGCACGGCAAGGTAAAGCTGGTATTGCTTTGTCTTTATCGGCAGTAAGCTCTTTCGTTGGTGCTACTATCGCCACTATTGGTGTAGTTCTATTTGCGCCATTACTTGCTAAATGGGCGATATCATTTGGCCCTGCTGAGTACTTCGTATTGATGGTCTTTGCTATAACTTGCTTGAGCGGCTTAGTTGGCGATCAGCCCATTAAAACAGGTATTTCTGCCTTGATAGGATTAGGTCTTGCTACCGTGGGCGTCGATGCCGTAACTGGAATTTACCGCTTTACCTTTGACTCGGTTAATCTATCCGATGGTATCCAGTTCACGACCATCGTTATCGGCTTTTTTAGTGTCAGTGAAATTTTAATCCTGCTGGAGAAAACCACTACCGGGCACAAAGTTATTGAACAAGGCAAACGTAGTTTACTCAATTTCAAAGAATTTATGTTCAGCTTAGGCGCTATGTTACGTAGCGGCCTTATGGGTTTTGTGGTTGGAATTTTGCCGGGAGCTGGTGCGACGATTGCTAGTGCCATGACTTACGCTAGTGAGCGTAAAATTGCTGGCGACAATGGTAATTTTGGTGATGGGGATCTGCGCGGGGTGGCTTCACCGGAAGCGGCAAACAATGCTTCAGCCTGTGGATCATTCGTGCCGATGTTGACGCTTGGGGTTCCTGGTTCTGGTACTACCGCGGTTATGATGGGCGCATTAACCTTATATAATATCACACCCGGTCCACAGCTGTTTACTGAGCAGCCTGATATTGTTTGGGGACTTATTGTTTCATTGTTCATCTGTAACGTGATTTTGCTAGTGATGAATATTCCGTTAGTAGGTCTATTCGCTAAACTACTTAATGTACCAAACTATATGCTTATCCCAGCTATCGCAGCGGTCAGCTTCGTTGGGGTTTATTCTATTAATAGCACCACCTTTGATTTAATATTTATGGTGGCACTAGGTGTATTTGGTTACTTCTTACGTAAGCTTAATTTTCCACTATCTGCACTTATTTTGGGTTATGTATTAGGCGAGCTTATGGAGTCTAACTTAAGACGTGCTTTGTCCATCTCGCAAGGTGAATTGGCTATTTTGTGGAGCAGTCCTATTACCATCGTATTGTGGATGTTAGCTATCCTAATGATTTTCATGCCTATTATTCGTAGTATTTACCGTAAAAAATACAAACCTGTAGTCTAAGAGTCAAAGGTTTGTTTTATGGAACCAACGGCGACTATCCTGGTCGCTGTTGGTTATTTTATAATCTTGCAACACCATTACTGTCCATTTATCGATCCTTTTATATGTTAAAATTGCCCTTATTTCTAACCCCTCTATTCTTTTTAATATCTTTATTTAATAGGCAGGTTTATGCAGCCCACCGATTCTAAAAATACTACTGTCCCTGATGCCATCCCTAGCACAACACCAAAATCTGGCAATACTCAAATCTCTATCCCGCCTAATAAGAAGAAGTCTAAACCTTCATCGAAAACTCGCCGCCGTTTAAAAGACGCCGAGCCACTACCTTTTACTATTGATGGTTTATCTCATGATGGGCGCGGCGTTGCTGTGTATGGTAATGGGTTTGGTACTGAGGATGGGCATATTGAAGATAAACATGGTAAAAAGGTTTTTGTAAGCTTCGCTTTGCCCGGCGAGAGCGTAGAAGTTAAGTTGACCAACAGCCGTGCCAGCTTTGAAGAAGGCGATGCCACCCAAGTTACTGCCAACCCAAACCCTGAACGCGCCGTTCCGCCCTGCCCGCACTTTGGAATATGCGGCGGCTGTAGTTTGCAGCATTGGCAACCTGATGGACAAATAAACTTTAAGCAATCTGTACTGGCTGAGATGCTCATACATCAAGCAAACGTAGAGCCTGATACATGGCTTGAACCGGTAATCGGTGATCGTTTGGGCTATCGTACCAAAGCGCGATTGGGCGTGCGTTATGTTGCCAAAAAGGAAACCGCATTGGTTGGTTTTCGGGAGCGCTCAAGTAATTTTTTGGCTGAATTAAATGAATGTCATATTTTGGATCCACGTATTGGCTTTGAGATTGAAAACCTAAAAGCGCTTATTAGCACCCTTGAGAGCCGTGACCAAATCGCTCAGCTCGAGCTGGCTATGGGCGAGTATCTGCCGAAGCTGCCTGATGGCGATCAGCCTATTGCTCTAATTGTGCGTCATCTCTCACCATTATCTGATAGTGACGTCGATAAGCTCAAAGGATTTTTTGCTACGCGTAACTGGCAGCTGTATCTACAATCTAAAGGCGCCGATAGCATTAAACGTATCGCTTTGAGCCCAAGTGATGATTTAAGTGAGCAATTTGGTCGTCTATACTATCAGTTGCCAGAATACGATCTGACATACGAGTTTATTCCGACCGACTTTACGCAAGTCAATCTATCTGTTAATAGACAGATGACAAAGCTTGCTTGCGACTTATTAGACCTAAAAACAGGCGAACGTGTCCTTGATTTGTTTAGTGGTTTAGGGAACTTTAGTCTACCTCTAGCACGTTTGGTTGGTGAATCAGGTGCAGTTGTCGGCGTCGAAGGTAGTGAGGAGATGACTCGCCGCGCCGCCGATAATGCACGTCGTAACGGTATCACTAATACAGAGTTTTTTAGTCAAGATTTGACACAAGATTGCACCGATAAGCCTTGGGCGAATGAGGGTTTTGATGCGCTACTTATTGATCCGCCGCGCTCTGGAGCTTGGGAGATCATGCAATACTTGCCTAAATTTGATGCTCAGCGTATTGTCTATGTGTCTTGTAACCCAGCGACATTAGCGCGTGATACTAAAGCGCTATTAGAACAAGGCTATCGTTTGACACATGCTGGAGTCATGGATATGTTTTGTCATACAGGCCACGTCGAATCTATTGCTCGCTTTGAAAAAATAACGATTTAGCTTTATAGCAGAGATTTAGCGCTACAATAACGAGCTAATTTTATGAGTAAGTATCGCTTATGTAGTTTGTATATGTTAAATCATTTTATGTCATTATAAATTTGAATATGCAGGAGTTTAGTTTGTTTGCTGGTCGATAAAAGTCTATAATGATCAAGTTACGCTTATACGTAATACTCATACATAGACTTGCTTGAACCTAAATTTTAAAATGAGATAATAATATCCTTACAAGTTATGCGTGTTTCACGCTTAATTGAATAATATATTCGTTTTTATAGATTTTTCAAACTAGATATTAGGCTTGATAAAAGCTGCTAGAAATGGATTTTTTGGCAGCTTTGCTGGTTTATATTTCTGAGTTTTAGACACTAAAGAAGTATAAACAATCTAAGAATAGCTAAAAGGAGTCAGCTGTGGTAAAAATTCGCGAAGGGTTACCATTGACAGATGGACAAACCACACAAGCCGATAGTGCGACATTGACAGCACATTTGGTTGCCAGCCAACGTTCTCATCAGTCCGCCAATAGCTATGCCCAAGTACCATTTGATATCAAAAAACAGCTGTCGACCCATAGGTTACAAACCACTTTTGATCGCTCAGCAAAGCACTATTATCACGATCATGATCCTAAACTCAAAAACGAGCAATTCGATAATGCAGCGCTAGATGCAGCTCAAATCCTTTTAGATAACTCTGATGATATTGACTTAGACCAAGCCAATATCGACGTTCCTGTTTGGCTTGACAATGTCGCCAAGCGCATCGGACAAGAGTCGGTGCCCAATCTTGCTATTGCCTGCGAGTTTATACGTAGTCGCATGAATACTAGAGAGTCTGAGCGCTCTGGCGCTTATGTTACTGGCATAGGTATGACTGACATTTTAACTTATCTGTATCAAGATGAGGACGCTTTAGTTGCTGCGATGCTATATCGTAGTGCACGGGAGTCATTGGTAAGCCTACAAGATATTGAAAAGAACTTTGGCAAGGATATCTATATCTTAGTCAAAGATACCTTAGCGATGGGAAAACTATCGGCTATCATTGAAAGCAATAAACGCTTAGAAGACCATTTTGTCAATAATCAGCGTGATCAGCTATCAAATATATATAGTATGCTCATCTCAGTCACTAACGATGTACGGGTTGTACTCATTAAACTGGCTGAGCGTACCTTTGCTATGCGCGAGCTGACATTTTCTAATACTGAGCGCCAGCAGCGCGTGGCACGAGAAGTCATGACGATTTATGCCCCGCTTGCTCATCGCTTGGGTATCGCACAGCTCAAGTGGGAGCTTGAGGATCTAGCTTTTCGCTATCTTGCTCCTAATCGCTATAAAGAGATTGCTAAACTATTATCTGAAAAACGCAGTGAGCGTGAAGACTATATTCAGCGCGTCCAAGATAAGCTCAATAAAGCTTTGACAGAAGCTGACATTATCGCTGATGTGTCAGGACGGGTTAAGCATATCTATTCCATTTATCGAAAAATGAAGTTAAAAAGTTTATCTTTTGACCAGCTTTATGATATCCGAGCGCTGCGGGTATTAGTTGACAACCCATCAGATTGCTATCATGTTTTGGGTTTGGTGCACGGTTTGTGGCGTTATATTCCCGAACAGTTCGACGATTACATCACCAATCCAAAACCAAACGGTTATCGGTCACTACATACGGCCGTTATCGCTGAGAATAAATCACTTGAAGTGCAAATTCGTACTCATGGTATGCATTTTGAGGCTGAGCTTGGCATGTGCGCTCATGTCAATTATAAAGAGGGACTAAAGAATAAAAAAGACAACTATTTAAATCAAAAGATAAGCTCTTTACGTCAGCTATTATCTATAAATAGTCAAGCTCGTTTAGATTCTTTAGCAGATGGTGATCCAGATGTTAATGATTTAAGCGACTTTGAAGAAGAAGAGCAACTTGGTGATTTTGACGAGCTTGAACGCATTTATATTTTTAGCCGCGATGGCGATATTATTGAGCTACCAAAGGGTGCAACCGTTCTTGATTTTGCCTATTATGTCCATACGCAAGTGGGCAATAGAGCGCAGGCAGCGCGAGTAAACCAGCGTTATGTACCATTGACTTATCAGCTCAAAACTGGTGAACAAGTGGAGATTATTACCAAAGCTTCACGCGAGCCTAATCGTGATTGGCTAGTGGCATCACTCGGTTATATTCATACCAATCGGGCCCGCTCCAAGTTACGTCAATGGTTTAATAAGCAAGATCGGGATAAGAATATTGAGATTGGCCGGCGCATGCTTAGTAAAGAGCTTGAGCGTTTATCGGTGCATCCAAATAGTATTGATCTGAACGATTATACTCAGTTTTTTCATGTCAACAATGCTGATGATATCGTAGTGGGACTGGTCACTGGAGACATTGGATTAAACCAGCTTACCGGTCATATCTCTCGGCAGCTGCACTTAGAGCCACAAAGAGAACAAGAAGAATATGCTCCAAGCGTTGATCCAAAAACTACAGGTAAAATTGATGCCTACAAAATCTGTATTGATGGTCTGGATAATATTGAAATTAATCTAGCTGGTTGTTGCCATCCGGTTCATGGCGAGCCAATATCCGGTTATATCACTTTGTCACGTGGCGTAAGTGTTCATAATCGTGGCTGTCCAGAATATTTGCGTTTGATTGAGCGTGATCCTGAACGTGAAATCAGTGCCGCATGGAAATCAAAATCCGGACGACATCAGCCCGTTGACATCCATATTGAAGCGTATGATCGACGCGGTCTACTACGTGACTTGACTGAGGTTATCGATAAAGAAAATGTCAATATTCGACAGGTTGAAACGTTGAGTAGCGATGATAATGTTGCTTTTTTAAAGTTTCATGTCGAGGTTACAGGCCTAGCTCATTTATCAAAGTTACTGGCCAAACTTGAGCAGCAGCCTGGAATTTTGCATGCGCGGCGTGCTGTAGCTTCGTCACACTAGTTGTCTTACTATATCCAACCTAGATTATATGAATAACCATTAATAAATAATAAAAAACCAATATAGAATCCTATTATGCCTGAGTTACCAGAAGTTGAAACCACTAAGACCAGCCTTGCTCCTTTATTAGGTCAAAAGCTTACAGAGGTAAAAGTATTTCAACCAAAACTGCGCTGGCCTATACCTGATGATTTGGCATCTTTGATTGGCTATACCTTACAAAACGTAGAGCGCCGTGCCAAGTATCTCATATTGACCTTTGTGCCTGACTTTATACCTAAATTAGCTATGCCAGCCTTAGTGTCTATAAATGATATGCAAATGCTCGATAATGAAACAGACTCAACATATGAGCCGCGCCGCTTGATTATGCATTTAGGTATGTCGGGGAGCTTACAACAACATGCTTATAGCACCGATAAGCGTAAACATGATCATTTGATTATGATATTTACTGATACCAACGGGGTAGAGTCGCAGCTGCACTACCATGATCCTAGGCGTTTTGGGGCGATACTGTGGCATGAAGATTATGATGCGAAACTCTTAGAGCACCTAGGTCCAGAACCTTTATCAGCTGAGTTTAATGCTGATTATTTATATCAGTATATTCAGCGTACCAAGCACAGTGCTAGCTTGAATAATACGTCAGATAAAAAAAGCACAAAACGTCCTATTACACGCGCTATTAAATCAGTCATTATGGAACAACAGGTAGTAGTAGGCGTTGGCAATATTTATGCAACAGAAAGCTTATATTTAGCAGCCATTCATCCTGCTACTCCAGCCAACCTACTATCTTATGAACAGATTGAAGAATTAGTCGAACATATTAAGGCCATTCTAAAAAAAGCCATTGAACTTGGTGGTTCTACCTTACGCGACTTTACTGTAGCTAGTGGTCAAACTGGTTACTTCCAGCAAACGCTAAACGTATATGGCAAATTGGGAGAATCGTGTCCACATTGCGCTACTATACTTGAAAATATTAAGATCAACGGTCGCGCTAGTATTTTCTGTGTTACTTGTCAGCCCCTATCATAAAAAGTGTTTGACCTTCTACATCAGTTTAATTTTTAAAACAATAGTTTTGTTTTTCGTCCAGAAATAGCTATTTGTGTTGCTTGTCGGCACACATCTTGCTTTAATAATAACCATACTGTTTTTATAACGCTGACTATTTTTAGGATATTACAATGACTATTATTGCCAACTCTAAGCGTAAAACCAAGCATATATTTACTACTACTGCTATTAGCGTCAGCCTTATTATGGCCATCATGCAGCCTGCCTCAGCAGCAATAGAAATAGATGAAACTGATTTTGGGCCTTCTTATGACACTATGGTAGTAGATACAGTCGTTGGCAAACCGCTACAGCTAGTTACTGCTGTAACTGGGACAGCCGCTTATCTTGTTAGTCTACCCTTCTCTCTTATCGGCGGCAATGCGGATCAAGCGCAGCAAAAACTATTCGTTGAGCCTTGGGATGCCATGTCACGCTGCTTGGGCTGTACGGTAGCTGAGGATAACTTTTATAAATCGCAGGGCGTCGATGACAACCTGGTACGCATTGTCGTTGATCAACCTTCAGAGATATTTATCAATACTAATGATCGGGTGATAGTTACTAATTGATTTGTCAGTATAGTAATTGAATAAGGATACAAAAGAAGGCCAACTCACTGAGTTGGCCTTTTTGTTATCGATACATTACGCTAGTTTTAACTATCTATAGTATTTGTTATTAATACTATAGATGTCTACGCACCTTTTTTACGGCCATGACGCTTACGTTCACTTTCAGTCAAGTAGCGCTTACGTAGACGAATCGCCTTTGGTGTTACTTCGACCAGCTCATCATCTTGAATATATTCAAGCGCTTGCTCTAAAGTAAACTTAATAGCAGGTGTCAAAGTGAGTGCTTCATCAGTACCACTAGCGCGTACGTTAGTTAGCTGTTTAGCTGTGGTTGGGTTAACCGCCATGTCATCACTACGTGAGTTTTGTCCGACAATCATACCTTCATAAACTTCCAGCTGCGGCTCAGCAAATAGCTTACCGCGTTTTTGTAAGTTAAATAAAGCAAATCCTAAACAAACCCCTTTAGCCATAGACACTAGTACGCCATTAGAACGACCACCAACATCACCAATTTTTTGTGGTCCATAATGAGAGAAGCTTGAAGTCATAATACCCGTACCTGACGTCAAGGTTAAAAACTCAGAACGAAACCCTATCAGACCGCGAGCTGGCATAGTTGCCTGAATACGCATACGTCCTTTACCATCAAGCTGCATATCAGTCATCTCACCTTTACGCAGACCTACTTGTTCCATGATAGAACCTTGATGCTCTTCTTCTATATCAAAGATAACGTTTTCATACGGCTCTTGGAGCTTACCATCAACTTCTTTGATAATAACTTCAGGACCTGATACGCCAAGCTCAAAACCTTCGCGGCGCATGTTTTCAATCAGCACAGATAAATGCAATTCACCACGGCCCGATACTTTAAATTTGTCAGGAGACTCAGTGTCTTCTACTCGTAGCGCTACGTTATGAATAAGCTCACGCTCTAAACGCTCACGAATATTACGCGACGTGACAAATTTACCTTCACGGCCAGCAAAAGGTGAATTGTTCACTTGGAAATTCATCGATACTGTTGGTTCATCAACTGTAAGCGGCGGCAGAGCTTCAACATGATTGGGATCACAAATCGTATCTGAGATATTTAGAGCATCGATACCCGTGATACAAATAATGTCACCAGCTTGTGCATCTTCAACATCGATACGATCAAGACCGTGATAACCCATTATCTTTAGGATACGGCCGTTACGCGTTTTACCGTTTTTATCAATCACAGTTACCGGTGTGTTGGTGGAGATTTTACCGCGCTGGATACGACCAATACCGATAACACCTACGAAACTGTTGTAATCAAGGCTTGAGATCTGCATACGAAACGGTGCATCTGCATCAACCTGCGGCGGTTGTACTACACTTACAATAGTTTCGAACAGAGGCGTCATATCATCAGCAAGATTGTCTGCTTCTAAGCCCGCAACACCATTCAGCGCTGAGGCATAGACAACTGGAAAGTCTAACTGCTCATCCGTTGCCCCAAGATTGTCAAATAAATCAAAAATTTGATCCATTACCCAATCAGGACGTGCACCAGGGCGATCAATCTTATTGATGACTACAATAGGTTTTAAGCCTTGTTCAAACGCTTTTTGAGTGACAAAACGTGTTTGTGGCATAGGCCCATCAACAGCGTCTACGACTAAAAGTACGCAGTCTACCATCGACATGACCCGTTCAACTTCCCCGCCAAAGTCTGCGTGACCTGGGGTATCTACAATATTAATGCGATACTCGGTATCTTCTTTAGGATGCTGCCATCTGATGGCCGTGTTTTTAGCCAAAATAGTAATGCCACGTTCTTGTTCGATATCACCTGAGTCCATCGCGCGTTCTGCGATGTTCGCACGGTCGCCAAACGTACCTGATTGATGTAATAATTTATCAACCAAAGTGGTTTTGCCGTGGTCAACGTGGGCAATAATTGCAATATTACGCAAGTGTTTGATGTCGTTCGCCATATAAATGCTCATTTCGTCTAAAAAATACAATAGCAATAAAAGCTGCTAGATAAAATTTTAATATAAAGGGAGTTAATACTAGCAAGATTAATACTGATGCCGATTAATTTATCTAAGGACAGCTACGCTAATGGGCACTTTGTCAATCTACAAAGTGTTTGGGCGGCTAGTATAACATTATTGCAGTATAAATTTATGCAATAAGTTATTTATATAAGTACATAAATAAAAAAAGCCACCCTTTAGGTGGCTTTTTTTGTAACTCAGAATCTTAGTCTATACTTATTCAATAATGTTACTGAATAACCATATCTTTAGTTTGCTCAACAGTCATAGTTTTGTCACCAGTGATGATGGCATAAACACGACGGTTCATAGCGCGACCTTCTTCAGTATCGTTTGGTGCGATTGGACGATCATAACCGTAGCCAACAGTTGATAAGCGGTTTGGTGCAATACCAAATTCGTTAGTCAACATAGATTGTACTGCAACGGCACGGGCTTCAGATAGACGTTGGTTGTAACGTGCTGAAGGACCAGTTTTAGAAGCATGACCTTCGATACGAGCGCTTGAGTTTGGATACTCGCGCATCTTCTCAGCTACTTTAGCGATCTCAGTTTTGTACTGATCTTTGATAGCTGATTTATCATTGTCAAAGAATACACGTAGCTCCATTTTCAGCTCATCAGTAATATCTACTGGTACTGGGCAACCGCGCTCATCTACAACAACGTTCATTGGGGTGCCTGGGCACTCATCAATGCTATCAGGTACGCCATCACCGTCTGAGTCCATGTCTTCTTCAACAATGACTACTGGCGCTGGAACGACTACAGGAACTTCAGCCTCTGGCTCTGGGCTAGGTGGTACGGCTACTGTTGGTGCCAAATGGCCACCAAGCACTACTTCTAGACCAGCTAAAGCTAGGCCTTCCCACCAGTTGTTATCAAAGTTATGAATCGCACGGGCTTCACCACGTAGGCTGATAGCATCGTTAATACGATACATAGCACCTAGACCTAAGTTACCAATAGTGTCTTTTGAGTTTGATACTTCAGTACCAGCTGGAACTAGACCTACAGACGAACCTTGATCTTCATCATAAGTTTCTTGGTTTTCTACTTCAATCTTAGATTGACCAGCACCAATTAAGACATATGGCTTGAATGCACTATCAGTATAACCGGTAAACTCTTCAGTACCAATCAAGAAGTTACCAGTGATCATAGTTTGTTCAACATCAAAACGGTTCACGCCTGCATCAGCAGAATCTTCAGAAGCTTCACCGTTGGTGTTTGATACACCATACTCTACTTGGAACTGAGTTGAAGGAGTCAGCTCAATACCTAATGCCGCACCAGTATATAAACCGCTTTCCTTAGCTACGCCGCCATTGGGATTACCACGGCTACCATCACCAATGGTATTGCCGTCAGCATTTACATACAAGTCTTTACCAGTACGTAAGATCTCACGTTGCTTATCAGCAGTATCATCGATATCGTCAGTGACGTGATAACCCAATAGTAATGGGGTAATAGTAACGCCAGCATTAGCTGCTAAAGGCGCAGCTGCTATGGCAACTAGAGCTAAAGCAATTTTATTTAATTTCATGGACTTCCTCCAAAGGATTGTTTGAGTAATGCGCTAAGCAGAACCACTTCCTAAGATGTATTAAGAATAAACATCTCTTACGAATGCATAAGTATACAACAAAACTAATTAGGGAGTAGCTTATCGACTATTAATTAATTTTACAACTTTTTTTGTTGTACAGCTACACATTATTACACGATAGTGTTGTAACCAAAACACAATAGCTTACTTGTTTTACTAAGAGCTAACACGATATGCATGCTTCGTGCCAAAAATATTAGCGCTTGATAAATACAAGTGAAATTGTATCTATTGTCTTCAACGAGTGTAATACAATTGATTTTTTTTCTCTATTGTAAAAAACAGTGATTCACTAATTGAAACATTTTTTGACAGTTGTACTATACTTTGTTTATATTAAGATGACCAACATTATTTGATTCAAATTTGAAATTTTTTGCCATTATGTTTTACATAAAGACAAGTAACCAATGCTCTACTGCAAATCTGCACCAACTTTACTGTTTTTAAAGAACCTTCTTATACAGGTAGTGACAACTCAATGACTACGTTAAGCACAGTACTTTTTTATAAGACAATCTTACGTAAAACATTTTTATTAAAACTAGCATTGATCAAAGAGTTAAGCGATAACAGCTCTGAGAACTTACTTAGTCTTAAAATCACTCACTCTTCTAACTTATATTTCAAGCTTGCTAAGAGTTACCCAACCGCTCGTAACGAGAGCGGCTTTACCTTAATGGAGCTGATGGTTACTATAACCGTCCTAGCTATTATCATAACTATAGCTATGCCGTCTATATTGACGCAACTAGCTCATATGGAAGCCAAACGTATTAAAAATCAGCTGACAACCGTGCTAGCTACTGCCAAAACTGAAAGTTATACTCGGCGACAAAATGTCTTAGTTTGCTTATCTAATGCTGGTGGACGCTGTCATAGAGATAGCTATAAAAAACTCTTATTATTCGTTGATAACAATGACAATCAGAATTTTGATGCTCAAACAGACTATTTGTTACACGAGCAGTTTTTGAACCCCAAATACAGTACTTTGCACTTACGAGTAGGAGCCAATCGCCATTACACTAAATTTTGGGGAGATAGTGGTAAGCCTCGAGGGCATTTTGGTCATATAAAATATTGTCCAACAGCAACTTATAATCAGCATATGTATCAAATTTCATTTAATCAAGGCGGCATTGTCAAACATAAACCAAATAGCACTCACGACACAGGCTGCTAGGTTTCAATATATTGTAATAGTTAAGTACTCCACTAATTAATCAACCAAATAAAACGGTTATTATTGATAACGTTGCTGCTGTTGCCATAATAAACGACTTTGTAGAGGCTGATAGTCAAGTAGATGATCAATAAGCTGGCGATGCAGTTGCAAGAAAGCAGCTAAGGTATGTTTAGTAATACCTGATTGTGCCATCTCAATAATCGTAGCACCACCGAAAAGGGTTTGAGATGTAGAGATTTCTGCATTATCAGATTGAATAGACTTATGGTTTTGAATAACAGGAATAAACCCTGCATCAGGAGAGAATCGATAATCTAAACTAGGTTCAATAGGTGCTAACAAATGATCGTAATCTAGAGTCAGCGCAAAGCCTAACTCTTGAAACAAATAATATTCAAACTGGCGTAAACATAACCGCAGCTGACCTGCTGTTAGCGACTGCTTTAACTGCAATAAGCTATCTTGGTAGTGTTGCCATAGTATTGGCATTGGGTCTTCAGTAGGCAGCAGCTTCCAAAGAATCTCATTTAAATAAAGAGCAGCATACTGCTGTTGGCCACTGATTTTTTGATAATGGAGCGACTTCGTATCAAGGTTAGTCTTGCTATCAGTAGCGCTTTTAGTAATAGCATTGTCAGTAGCACTATCTTCTACTGGCACTAAATTGATTTGAGTGAAAGTTTTTAAGTCGCGTTTGCCTGTTGCAAATAATTGTAGGGGCTCGAACAGTGGAGCGCCTTTTTTGCCAATACCATGGATAACGCCATGCTGCTGCGAAAACAAATAATACAGCGCACGCTTTTCTTGATAGGGACGCTGATGTAACAAGTAACCTACTAATGCCTCATTACGCATTGCTCATTACCTCAGCATAATATTCAATATCGTACTTGGTTTCATTATCGATGTTTGATCAGTAGCCTAAACTTGTCAGTGCTCGCTCATCATCAGACCAGCCGCGTTTTACCTTCACCCATAAAGTCAGCATTACCTTTTTATCAAACAGCTGCTCCATGTCTTTGCGCGCATCGATACCTACTTGTTTGATACGTTGACCTTTTTCACCGATAACGATAGCCTTTTGTCCGTTACGCTCAACATATATCGTCGCGTCAATAAAGGTACAAGCTTTACGTGGACGTTTCGTTTTTGGATCTATATGCGCAGCTTCATCTTTAAAGCCGTCGATTTGTACAGTCAAGTCATAAGGGACTTCATCGCCAGCGCTACGCATAATCTTTTCGCGAATAATTTCACTAGCTAAGAAACGCTCTGAGCGATCGGTAATTTGTTCAGTGTCATAAATGGGTTCTGCAGTAGGCAGGTGGGAAGCTATAACTTCTTCGAGTCGATCGAGGTTTTGGTTCTTTAACGCAGAGACAGGTACGATATCAGCGAAGTCAAAGCTTTCATTAAAGGTCTCAATGAGCGGTAGCAAAGTCCCTTTATCTTTCAAAGTATCGGCTTTGTTGATAACCAATACAATAGTCAGATCTGTCTCACCAAGCTTTTGTAGGGTCAATAAATCATCATCACGCCACTGGTCTGAATCAACTACAAACAGTACTAAGTCGACGTCGACTAGTGCAGACACCGCCGCCTTATTCATACGCTCATTGATGGCTCGAACTTCATTACGATGAATACCTGGCGTATCTACAAATACCGCCTGCATCTCACTGGTACTTAAAATACCATGGATACGATGCCGAGTCGTTTGTGGCTTACGCGAAGTAATAGATAGCTTTTGTCCCAACAAGTGGTTCATCAGCGTTGATTTGCCTACGTTTGGACGACCAATAATAGCGACATAGCCTGCTTTGAAGTTATCTGCTAGGCGCTCATGGCTACTGGATGCAAAAAACTCATCAATAGCGTCGTTATCTTCAGTATCCATATTAGTAGTATCATCAACATGGTTGATCTCGTCACTACCTTGCTGGACGGCTGTTAATGATGCCCCTATCTCTCTTTTTTCTTGCACATTTTTTGAAGTATTGGTGTTATCAGTGGTGTTATCGTCTGTCATATTATGAGTACTATTTTTGGTAGTAGAAGGCAAGTCGTTATGATTGCTCATAGGTTGATCCTGTGGTGATTAGTTGATAAACCCAACTATGCGTTCGATAAAACAATCGTATAGGTCGGGCCAGCTATCATCTGTCTAAAGAATAAAAATATTTGTTCTATCAGCGTTTTTTATGAGCGCTTGGTAGCTTATGCAACTGATTGATCATAAGCTCGGCTGCCTTTTGCTCAGCGATACGGCGACTCTCACCAGATTCAGTAATATCGGGGCAATGACTGATATTGACGTGACAGCGCACCACGAATATCTGGTAAGGTGCATTGCCACGCGTCTCTATCAACTCATAATGCGGCAGATCAAATTGTTTAGATTGTAGCCATTCTTGCAAACGGCTTTTGGCATCTTTGAGCACCTTTTGTTCATTAACGTTATCAATTAAATCACCATACCACCTCAGTACACAGCTGCGAGTGATATCCATGTCTTGACTGTCCAAATAGATAGCACCGATCAACGATTCTACAGCGTCAGCTAATATTGAGGCGCGATTGCGACCGCCGCCTTTGCGCTCACCAATACCCAGAATCAAATGGTTAGACAGCTCTAGTTTCTGAGCAATAGTAACTAGCGATTCTTGGCGTACTAAAGTTGCCCGCATACGAGTCAGACGCCCTTCGTTTACACTAGGGTAACGATGATACAAAGCTTCACCAACGATCATTCCCAATAGCGCATCACCTAAAAACTCTAAGCGTTCATAGTTTTTTTTGCTATCAAATGAGCGATGAGTCAACGCCAGCTTTGGTAAACTCAAATCCTTGAAAGCATAGCCCAGCTTATGGCTTAATATGGTTAGACGTTGAACAAAATCTGAGTTAATGGGCAAAGCCTCCACTATAGCGCTATCTTTTGTAGCAACCGGTACTTGATATTGGCGTGACGTTGGTTTCATACGTGACTTTGATTATCCTTTACTACCATTTATTCCACTGAAGCTGCATTTATTTCACCTTCAAAACGATTCACAATATCAACATTACCAAAAAAATTACTGGTTTTGTCGTACTTTTTATAAATAGCGAGCTCCCCAGGTTTTTTGTTAGTAAAGCTAAAAACTTCTTCGGCAGTAGTGTCATAGTCAGCGTTTATAGATAGCTGACGATTAACCCTCTCAATAAACTGGTTTGCGGTTTCACCATTGTTATTGGCCTCTTTGAGCTGAGCTCCTAGCGTTTTGTCTAACTGGTAATCTCCAACCTGAGCAGGCATAATTGCAATGATTAATTTGCCTGCGATAACAATAATAATTAATAATAAAACAATACTAGTCACACCCGAACCACGCTGTGATTCCAAACCGGTCAACTGGTTTGTCATAATTCCTCCTAATGAGTCAATTAAACTCAATCAATCAAATATAGCTACTTCTCAAATACTTGTTTTACTGCTTTTGATTTATAGATTTTTATTTTTATACTGTTTTTTATACTATGCTTTATTTTTCAACTTACTTGGTATGCTAATATCTTTAGAGTTTTTATTTTAAAGTATCTGTTTATACTAGATGATATATCAAACGTTGACTAGTCAATTGAACCATTTCGTGCAAAAGTTGGCAGATTGAGACCTGGTGGCTTATGCATCCAAATATAGACCGCTTTCCCTGCTAGGTTTTCATCAGGAACAAAACCCCAAAAGCGTCCATCAGCGCTACGATCTCGGTTATCTCCCATCACAAAATACTCGCCTTCTGGCACTGTAACACGCCACTGCGTACCTGAGGAGCTAATCACGTCTGGTGACTGCTGTTGCAAGAACGGTGCATATTGCGAGCTATTGGTATCTGGTATATAACGAACTAAATGCTGATTATCACCTTGGATTTCTTGAAAATACTGCGCTTGAGCTTCTTCTTGCTGGCCCATGCGTACCGCTTCCGTTTCAGTAAACACTTGTCCTGGAGCAATAGGGCCTGCCGGATATAACTGTGACGTCAGCTCAGGACTAGCATCAAAAGCTATAGGCTGAGTATCCACTTCAACGCCATTAATCGAAAGTTGTCCTTGATCGTAACTAACGGTATCCCCAGGCAAGCCAATCACTCGTTTAATATAATAAATACTAGGATTTTCAGGATAGCGAAAGACCATCACATCACCATGCTCAGGGCTACCGGTGTCCAATACTTTGCTGTAAGTTAACGGCAATCGTACCCCATAAGCATATTTATTAACGGCAATAAAATCCCCGGTGTATAAAGTTGGCACCATAGACGATGAAGGAATATTAAAGGGCTCAATTAAGAATGAACGCACCACTAATACTACCGCTAATACTGGGAAAAAATCATAAGCCCAGCGCACAGGCAAACTCTCTTTACCTCGTCCTTGAGTTTTTCGTTGTTTAAGTACCAGCTTATCTAATAGCCAAATCAGTCCCAAACCTAAAGTTAATGGCACTAAAATTAAATTAAAATCAAAATCCATACTTAATTGCCTATTAACTTACTATTTATTTAACCATTTTAACTACAAAATCAACAGCAACGATTTACTATACTCAGTCCGAGCTAGTAAAAATAATTCCAAAATTTAGCTATCCACCTGTAATACTGCCAAGAAGGCTTCTTGTGGAATCTCTACGTTACCCACCTGCTTCATACGTTTTTTACCCGCTTTTTGCTTGGACAACAACTTTTTCTTACGTGAGACGTCACCGCCATAACACTTAGCCAGAACATCTTTACGCATAGCTTTAACCGTACTACGACCGATAATTTGTGCGCCGATCGCTGCCTGAATGGCGACATCAAACATCTGCCGCGGAATCAGCTCTTTCATCTTACTTACTAATTGATTACCACGATAACGCGCTTGATCTTGATGCACTATCATCGCTAAAGCGTCAACTTTATCACCGTTTATAAGTACATCAACTTTGACCAGTTTGTCCGCTTGATAGCGTTCAAAATTATAATCTAAGGATGCAAAGCCGCGCGAAACCGACTTTAGGCGATCAAAGAAATCCATGACCACCTCGCCCATCGGAATATCAAATATCATCTGTACCTGTTTGCCCATAAAGCGCATGTCTACCTGAACACCGCGGCGCTCAATGCATAAGGTCATGACGTTGCCCAAATAGTCTTGTGGCACCAAAATCTGGCAGCGAGCAATAGGCTCACGAAACTCTTCGATATTGTTAGGCTCAGGTAATTTTGAGGGGTTATCAACATGAATGATATCGCCATTCTTTTTTTCAATCTCATAAATAACCGAAGGCGCTGTAGTGATTAAATCCAAATCGTATTCACGCTCAAGACGCTCTTGGATGATCTCCATATGCAGCATGCCTAAAAAGCCGCAGCGAAAACCAAAGCCTAGGGCATCAGAGGTATCTGGTTCAAAAAACAATGAGGCATCGTTGATTTGCAATTTTTGTAGGGCTTCACGAAACTTCTCAAAATCATTGGCATCAACAGGGAAGAGTCCAGCGTAAACCTGCGGCGTGATCTGCTTAAAACCAGGAATACGCTCAACATCAGGGGTTTTGGCATTAGTTATCGTATCGCCAACAGGCGCGCCTGCGATATCTTTAATACCTGCAATAATAAAGCCCACCTCACCCGCCTCTAAAATCCCTGTGTCTACAGGCTTGGGGGTAAAAACACCAATGGAGCTAACTGGATGCGACTCTTTAGTTGATTTGATATAGATCTTATCGCCTTGTTTGACCGTACCTTCACGGACACGGACTAAGGATACGACCCCCAAATAACTATCAAACCATGAATCAATAATTAAAGCCTGTAGCGGCGCATCACGATCACCTGTCGGCGGCGGTATAAACTCCACCAGCGCCTCTAATAGTTTATCCACACCGAGACCGGACTTCGCTGACACCCGAGGCGCGTCAATCGCTTCGATACCAATGATATCTTCAATCTCTTGAATCACGCGCTCAGGTTCTACTTGCGGTAGATCAATCTTATTGAGTACCGCCATGACCTCAAGACCTTGATCAACTGCCGTATAACAGTTGGCAACCGACTGCGCCTCCACGCCTTGAGCAGCATCGACAACCAGTAGCGCGCCTTCACAAGCGGCCAAGGAGCGCGATACCTCGTAAGAAAAATCAACGTGACCGGGCGTATCGATGAAATTGAGCTGATAACGCTCACCACTTGGATGATCATAAAACAACGTGACCGACTGGGCTTTGATCGTGATGCCGCGCTCACGTTCAATATCCATGGAGTCAAGTACTTGCGCCTGCATCTCACGGTCTTGCAGCGCGCCGCACATTTGAATAAAACGATCAGCAAGGGTCGACTTGCCATGATCGATATGGGCAATAATAGAAAAGTTACGAATATTGGCTAATGCAGTCACAAAGCGCCTACTAAATAAAGGGTGATTGAATAAATCATCGAAAAAATTTGGCTATACCAGACTTAACAAATAGATCAGTAGCTCTTACTTAATTTTTAATCTTTAAAATCTATTAAAAGCTTGCAAGCTATTAGAGCAAATTATGCGCTAATAACACCGACAGTTACGTGCAGGTATGTGCACGTATTCTAGCAGTTTTCTGGGGTAAAGTAAGGCAATTATTAATAAGGAATTGATTGTTAAGCGATATCAAAGGCTACTAAATAATAGCCCGTACACAAACATAGGGAATAAGTGATTTAATTGAGGGTTTATAACTGAATTTGCAAGCTAAGTACGATTATACAGTTATAGTAGTATGCAGTGCTGACGCTCGATCTCATAGTTTAGGTTAGCCTTACCGAAAAGCTATTTGGCAGTATCAGACGCCATATTCGTCGTCTCTACTTGCTGTAAATACTTATACATCCACGGCGATCTACCATAAAAAGAGCCGTTTATTTGCGTCTGCTCAATCAGATATTCGCGAAATCTTAAATAGAACTCATTATCTGGATGTTTTGGCTGCTGCCAAAATTGATCAAGTGTTTTAGGATCTGTCAGCTTTGGCGTATCATAAATAGCGCGTCCCATAAGCTTAGTAGGCTTTTTATGATATACCGACTGCAGCCCTGTAGTACTGTTTATAGTGACCATACCAATACTGTGCTTCATAAGCGTTGGTAGATGCATATCACAGCCGTAAAAGACTCGCGACTTGACGTTATAACGCGCCGCTAAGCTTGCTACTAGCTCTCGATAATCACGATGACCGCGATCTAAGGGATGGTGTTTAAATACCAGCATCTGGCTACTATCAGCATGACTTGCAAAGCTTGCGATAATCTCGTCAATAAACTGCACTACGTCACGATAATCGCTATGGTGGGTAATTTGTGAATCGTTATGCACCTGTAAACTGACTAAAAAGTAGTTGTTGTCCGCTTGGGTAATAAGCTGTTTTTGCAAACGCTTGTCTGGCAAATACCCACGCAGTTTACGCCATGGTGCTTTAAGCCAAGCTATGGCTTCTTGCCAAGCCGTCATCCCGCGATAATGCGAATAATGCGGATAACGCGACTTATAAAGCCGAGCAATAATGTAATAAACAATAGCGGCAATACTTAAGCGATAAAAACGGTTATGCGTATATAAAGGTTTATCATTGGCTTTTTTAAGTGCTTTAATGTCAGCAATATTTAACCGTGAATAGCCGTTAATACCGTGTTCTTGTAGGGTAATATAGTCAGGGCGCAAATAGCCTTCTTCAAATACAAAAAAAGATATTCCTAGTGTTTCACTTAAGCGCGCAGCTTGGGTATGATGCGGGCGACAATCGCCAAAACAAACGATGGCATCAATATTGTGTTCTACAATAAAAGCTTGCAACCAAGATGAAAACTGCGCCAAAGTGCCAGTGTATTCGTAGGCAGCTGGGTGTCGATAAAAAAAGGCATCGCCTGCATTAAAATTGATTTTACTCACTTCAATGTCTTGAGTTTGCAAAAAGGTAGAGAAGCGAGTGAAAAATCCGCCCATCTTTCCTTGTAGCAGCAAGACATGTCGATGAGTAAGCAATTGATGCATCGAAGCTGCCATAGTATTAGGTACCATTAGTTTGAAAATGAAAAAGTGAAGCTAGTCGATTCATGCTTGAGCTTATAAACAAGCTTATGCGTTATCTTATGCATAAACCTATGCACAAATTATACCGAAAAAATTCCTACTTGTCGTAATGGATTTATAAGGTTGTCAATTTATGGTGTCATACATACTTCATAGTGTCATAAATAGATTGTATAAAACGATTTAGCGAGAGGTTTTGCGTAGACGCTGTTGCCACTGATGACGCTTTTGCATAAATTGTGTGGTAGCGCGGCGTTTAAGCTGTGCAGACAGTACAGATACTGTGGATAATGCCGATGGCTTCGATGCTTTAGCTGGCATAGCCTTGGCAGTGTCGTCAGCTTGTTCTGCGCTGCGATCATCGTGTCCAGGATATAAATAGTCAATAACCTGCTCTACTTGGGCAAGGCCATAGCCATTTGGCAAACGATACAAGGGATAGTCTATCAGCGTAGCATGCAGTAATTGTTCGAGGGTCAACGGCGTCTTACGCTTACGACGCTGTAAATATTTTGATTTTGGTAGTAGCTGAGCGTCAATATCTACTGTCAATCCCCAACCTGCATAAAAAGGCAGGCCGTAACAAACCACTTTTAAATCACGTAGCAGCGCTTCAAAGCCAGTTAAAGAGCTGATGGTATGCACCTCATCAACAGCAGTCAAACAATCTGGCATCGCCGTATCATAAGCAACAGCCTGAACGCTTTTTAAGTATCTCTCAGCTACTTTGCCAGATCGCAGGCCTGCTTCAACATCAGGATGCGGTTTATAAATAAGATAAGCATCCGGATTATCTTGGCGTACGCGCTCAATTAGACTGCTGTTAGTTTGAATATGCGCGCCACAATATTGTACGGACAAGTCATCTTCCACCTGTCCCACGATAAGCAAACGCAGCTTTCCAGACTTTTTAGCTGCTTCTACCCAAGAGATAGGTTGATTACCAGTGATTTTGAGAGTATCACTATTGTCATAAGAATTGGAGCTAATACGGTTACCGACATTATATTTACTAACGCGCTGAGTGAGCAACTTAGTTTGTAAGGCTTGGACTCTTGTTATCTGTTGAGCGCTAAGCGTCTTACAATTATAAAGTAGTGTTTCTAAGTCTGAGGGCTGGGTTGCATTATAATAAATACCTTGCTGATCTATGACGACAGATAGTGGCGCAAGCAGCGTTGCTCCCAAACCATTGGAGCGAATAAAGCCATCTTCCATACAAAAAATAGTTGGTATGGCTGACGATTGCTTTGAAAGCTTACCGCTGAGCTTTTTTTGGACTTGTTGACGCTTGGCTAAGCCCCATACGAGTAAGGGCTGCTGATAATTTACTCGAAAGTGATCAAGGTGCAATAGGTTCTTGAGACGCGGCTTGGGCTTGATAAATAAAGTGGTACGCGGCAGATCAATGAAAGCTTTTACAAAGGGCAGTTTCCAGCGACTAAATTCATATACGGTTAAGTCTCCAGCAAGGCATGTTTGCCAGTAGCGATTAGTCACCAGCCAATTGATCGCGCTATCGATGGTACACGCCTGCTTGGTTGCAGGGTCTACATAACGGCTATAATCAATGTAGGCACTATAAAACAACGTCTCAAGTGATGCTGCAGAAACTTGACGACGTTTTTTGACGGTTTTAAGTAAGCGTTTCGGCGCGCCGCTGTCATCGCTAAGACCCCAGCCGCTATACCAATTTACCCCAAAGCAGTGCACCGCTTTGCCTAGCATTAGCGCTTCAAAACCCATATGCGAGCTGACGGTATACACATCATTTACCTGTGCAAGCAGGGCAATAGGATTAAGGGCTTGGGTTAGTATTCTGACGTTTTCGGGCAGTGTTAAGCGGGTAAGATAGCCCGCTTTTGCTGCAGGATGGGCTTTGATCCAAATATGAGCGTCAGGATGAGCCTGACAAGCTGCTTTTAGCATACGTTTAAACTGACGTTTATCGGCACCTGCTCCTTTTATTGAAGCATCACCGACTACTTGATCAATTAACAAAACATGAGACTTGGGCGACTTTCTATCTATTTGTTTAGCAGCCGCTATTTTGTCATTTTTTCCTGCATCAATTAAGTCATCAAGCGATGGACAATCAATCACTGCATTATATTTGCTTAATCTCTCAGTACAAATACGAGCCATTAGCTGCTGAGCTCGTTGTTTATCTAAAATTAGCCTATCAGTACTAGAGCTTTGCTCAACTCGCTTAATAATCAACTCTTCGAGGCGAGAGCTACGCCATAAATCAAAGTAAATACCGATATCATCAACGACGACGCTTAAACCATAACGACTGCTAATACCAGAGTCTATGGAACGCAAAAAACCATCTTCTATGCTCAAAGTGGCGATATTTTGCCGATTTGCAGCTTTTTTAGCGCGTTGATAGCTTTTTTTATGACCCCAGCCAATAAACGCATGAGGTTTTTTAAAATTTGAGTTGAAACGGTGTTGCAGCTTTGACCAAGGATACCAGCGCTGAATATCAGCTTGTAAGACATTTGCTAGTAATGCATTATTGTTACGCATACCTTTGCCAATTACTGCTAAACGGTTAGGTATCAGATTTGGTACTGAAGTTGCTCCCAACGGCTGCGCTGATGGTAAGGAGGTAGCGGTCTTAGAAGTAGACGTTATTGTCGTTTTATCTTCATTTGCTACACTTTTTACCATCTTGACTATCCTTTTACTGTATAACCATCAGCGCTAACACTGTTATTAAGCGTCTATTTTTATAAATCTAAAATAACTTTTGCTGCTACTGCTAACTGATAAACGATCTGCGAGATACCGCGTGTAATCTCGACGCGGCGGGTTTTGACCTCAGGCAGCACCATGATCTCATCACCTTGCTGAATACGATAAGCCGTGTTGACCACTTCGTTGGCACCATTTTGATGAATAACTAAGATCTCGTCAGTGTCAGCGTTGTTATCGAAACCACCAGATTTGGCAATGTAATCCCCCACCGTATAATCTGCATTAAAGGTGAGCGCTCCTTGCGATCGCACTTGACCATTGACTGAGATTACCGAAGTTTGGGCTGGTATCTCAATAATATCGCCTTGCTGCAAAATGATATCCTGCCATGAGTTTGGTACTACGACGATTTGACCATCAGGCTCTACTCTACGTGCTTTAACGATAAACTCTTTGATCAAATTGGCATCATCTTGACGCAGCGCTGCCTCTTCTCGAGTAGTTGACTGGGTCGCAAGGGTCAGCTCTTCTAGGCGATCAAGTGATTCATTGATCAGGCGTTTTTGCTGCTCGGCAACCGACTCGCGGTAAATAGTCAAATCGGTTAATTTTGCCAGCGGTCCTGGCTGTAACTGCGGCAAGATATCTTTTAGACGAGCGCCGTAAGGTACGACCATGGCTCCGTTGCCCGTATGCGCGCCTTTAACTTGCACAGCGATAGTACCAGCATAACGATCCGAGGTGACGATCATCTGATCGCCATTATAGACCGGTACGTTTTGTGCCTCCGCTAAAGTATAATACTCTGCCGTTTGCGCGCGTCCCGCACTACGCGTAATGCTCACGTTGGTCGCATTGGCTTCTGGTTTAGCCACTTGCAAGACATCACCGATCGTTAAGTCGTTAACATCGAACTCAAAAGTATATTCGTTTTGAACTTGGCCGCCTACTTCAAAAGTTTTGTTTTGCGGGGCTACAGTAATCACATCGCCATCACGAAACGAGAAAGGTTGCAGCTGACCTGCTAACAAGAAGTCATATAAATTAACCTGCTGCATCAGCTGGCCATTACGTTTTATTTGGATATCAATGTAACTACCGCGTGCTGGATCAACACCGCCTGCCCGATCTAAGTATGATAATACTGAATCTGCCGCCAAGCCGCCATAGTAACCAGGCTGATTGACAAAGCCGGTGACAAACACCTTGACTGGCTGTGCTTGCTCAAGTGCAGCATAAACGCCAACGTTAGAGCGATAAATACGGTTCACGGCGCTTTTGACTACGTTTTGCAAATTGCCATTTTGTACTCCAGAAACCTTTACTGGACCAACATTCGGTAGAAATATATTACCTTGCGGGTCGACGGTCATAGTCGATGCAAATTGATAGGCACCCCACATGCGTACTTGCACATTATCGCCAGGATTGATCACATAACTGTCGTTGAAGGTCGAGCCAGAAGTGGTCGAAAAGGCACCGCGAAATAACTGCTCACCAAACATCAATTCTTGAGTATTGATATCCTGATAAGGGCGTGTGGTATTGATCACAGATTGGCTGGGTAGGTTTGCTGCAGCAACCGCTTCTTGAGTGGTAGCTTGACCTGGAACACCGCCTGCAAAAGCTCGAGTTGCTACGTTAATATTGTTGCGATTCTGGTCTTGGCCACTACTGCTGTTAGCAGGGGTACCAAAACTAGATCCTGCTATTTGGTCTGCGTAGCTAGTTGCCGCTAGTGCAGGAGAGCAGGTTACAGCCATCGCCAAACTGATTACTTTTATTTTCATCACGATAGGACGTGGTTTCATGTTCATGAGCGGTATTCCTTTGCTAATCTATCGATCATTACTGATATCTTTTATCAAATCATTCGTAATTGTTGGACACATAAAATTAAGTACATCAAGACTAGCTACGGTGATCGCGTACCACGGCCATAACTAAACGCACGAAGCCATAGAACATCAACAATAGCGCAAGCGATGTCCAAATAATATAAACACGGCGTGGATACAGAGCCTCTTCAGCCTCATACGGATTTGAGATGATGATCAAATTTTTCATCTTTTTAAAGGCTTCTAATCGCGACTTTTCAAGCGATGATAATGACAACTTGTATAGCTCCGTAGCAAAATCAACATCGGCTTTGATCGTTTCAAACTGTATCGCTTGGCGGTTAAGTTTGGTTGTATTAGGTGAGGTCAGTTTGGTTTGCTCTTGTGCGATCTGCTCCTCGACTGCTTTGATTTGACTGCGTAGTGACACCACCTGCGGCGCATCTGGATTCAAGTAGCTTAGCAGTTGGCGCTCTTCAGTGCGCAGTGAGCTTAATTGGCCTTGTAGACTACCAATTAATTGATTAATAATTTGGGCGTTGGCTTGCGGATCGTAAATCTCATTGGTGTTCTGATAACTGAGTAACTCTTCTTTAGCCTCGTTAAGACGATCTTCAGCCTCTTCAAGTTGAGTTTCAGCAAAGACCAGTTGATCGCGCGCCACTTCTTGTGAGATTTCGTTCACAAACTGCTCAGACTCACTCAAAATGGCCTCATTTAGAGCATAAGCATAGCTTGGAGAAAAACCTTCGGTCGTGACGGTTAAGATGTAACTTTGCTCATCAAGATCAATACGAACGCGTTCTTTGAAGTAATTGAGCAGCTCTTCTTGCGTTGCATCAGGATCAATCTCATAGATAGGATCGGAACCATCAACATAATAAGCCTCACGGAATTTAAACTTCTCATCAAGCGTCTTAATCATATCATTAGATAAGATGAACTCGGTCAGATAAGTTGCATCTTCTTTACTGGTACTATTGACACCTAGTAGCGCCGACAACCCGCCACCAGTAGGGACGCTTGCATCACTGACCTGCTTGACCACCACGTCAGAGGTCGAGATAAAACGTGGATGGGCTAAAGTCATGACATAGAAAATCACCAGCACCCAAGGCAGGATTACCAAGCCGATAAACAGCGAGAAGTTAACTATCTTACTTTTTTGATTTGTGTACATGCTTTTCATAGACTTCAATCGCTTCTTTTGTATCCTCAAACACGTGTGCTGTTTGATCCATTAACACAATACCCATATCGCAGTTACGCTCAATATCTTTGATATTGTGTGACACTATCAAAAACCCAGCTTGTGCTCGCCGCGCCGCCAATATAGCTTCACTACGCCTACGAAAAGCAGCATCACCAACCGCGCCTGCTTCATCAAGCATATAATAGTCAAAATCAAAGGCTAGACTTAAACCAAAAGTGAGTCGAGACTTCATTCCTGATGAGTAGCTTTTGACTGGCATATCAAAGTAGTTACCGATATCAGCAAACTCTTCGACAAAGCGAATCTTTTCATCGATGTAGGGACCGCTTGAATATAAACGACAGACAAAACGTACGTTTTGACGTCCTGTGAGACTGCCTTGAAAACCGCCGCCGACCCCAACTGGCCATGAAATTGTTGAGTCGGTAATGATCTCACCTTGATCAGGCTCATCAAGGCCGCAAATAATACGCAATAGCGTCGATTTACCGGCACCATTACGACCAAGCAGCCCGACGTTTTGTTTGTCAGCGATGGTCAGATTTAAATCTTTAAACAGATAATGCCGACCTTTCTTGGTCATAAATGACTTAGAAATATTTTTAACTTCAATCATTTACTTACCCTTTTATCTAACTTCTTACTATTTACTAAAAGCTAAGAGCGCTGTATTTAACGAGAACGAATCATATCCCGTTCCGCATATTTATAAAGCAGTAACCCTAAGAAATTTACCACAAACATCCACTTCAAGAAGTACCATATATCAATGTGATAAGCGGGATAATTGGGAGCAAAGGCATGTCTTATCAGCTCAATATTGTGAATAAAAGGATTGTATAGCAAATAACTAAAATAAGGTTCAGGAATGATATGAATGGGATAGATAATACCAGAGGCAAAATACAGTATGGTGAAAAATATAGTAATTACCTTGCTAATCTCGCCGCCATAGAAGCCTACCACCATCATAATCAACGCTACACCAAAGCTAAATATAAATAGCGTTATCCAGCAAAATAAAACCACATGCAAATGTTCTAAACTTGCATAAATATTAAAAAAAGCTAAGCCCAATAATAATAATATAGAAGTAAAAAAATAAATAACCAGCTCTAAAAACGAGCGGGCAATGATCACATCAATATGTTTAATTGATCGATACATCAGCAGGCCTTTATTGGCATCAACAGCCCCTAATGCCCTTGTAGCTATTCTTTGAAACATGCGAAAAGGTACCATCCCTGCTACCAAAAACAAGGAATAATCCATACCGGGCACTAAGCGTTCACGTATAGCCCCAAAGATTACTAAAAATATCAATACCTGAAAAAGAACTTCCAACGGCGCCCACAAATAGCCCAAACGATAGCCACCAAAGCGCGTCTGGAGCTCACGCATAAGCAAAGCATGGAAAGCCGCACCCATGACTTTTAGGCCACTGCGGTGCTTAATAGGACGATAAGGAGGCAATTGTACGGACATAGCGTTATAGAACTTCACCAAAAACAGCCCCTATAATAAGTAAGCGGGGCATAAGTTACAAGAATTAATCTACACGTCGACAGATAAAGCTTTGATTGAGCAAGAAATTAGCAAATAAACAGAAGTGGATAAACAGTGGTAGTTTATTTTACATTAGTATACTGCACTATAGGTTAAAGATATCACTCAGCAAGTTTTTAGGCAAAAAAAAACCAATCACAAAGGATTGGAGTTCTAAATAAAACAGGCGGCTATCATATAGATGGTGGCGATGAAGAGACTTGAACTCTTGACCTCACGATTATGAGTCGTGCGCTCTAACCAGCTGAGCTACATCGCCATTTAAGGCTCGGTATTATGCCCAAGAGGACACCAATCGTCAACCCCTAAAAGACATTTTAATCAAAAAACTTTTCAATAAAAAAACTAAGTTAAAAGGTTTGGTAGACCGATAAGCCGGGTTCTGTCGTGGACGATCATTCCTCTAGGCGTATCATCGCTGATACGCTCAAGCAACCTACCCGCACCGAACGCGGGCCGCGCCATATCGATGCCTATTTGGTCTTGCTACGCGTGGAGTTTACCATGCCGTGAGATGTTGCCACCCACGCGGTGCGCTCTTACCGCACCCTTTCACCCTTACCGATAATGCCAAATACTAAGTATAAGACACTAAAGGCGGTCTACTCTCTGCTGCACTGGTCGTCAGATTACTCTGCCCAGCCGTTAGCTGGCACGCTGCCCTATGTAGCCCGGACTTTCCTCCCCTGCATGTCTGTCAAACAGTATGCAGCGGCGATCGTCTAGTCTACCAAGCGCGCTAGTATAGCAAACTAAGTGGCAATTTGGATATGTTTTTGAATTATTTTAGATCAGCTATTTGCCCGTAAGACGCTTATATTTTGCTAATAAGTCATTCTCACTCTCGACATGGTTTGGATCATGAGGAATGCAATCGACAGGGCATATCACTACGCACTGCGGCTCATCAAAATGTCCGACGCATTCGGTGCACAAATCAGGGTCGATAACATAAATATCTTCGCCCTCTGAGATAGCCTCGTTCGGGCAGGCAGGCTCGCAAACATCACAATTGATGCATTCATCAGTGATCAGTAGTGCCATGACCTGCTCCTCTCAATAGATTTAGCATAAGTTTAACGGCGAATTTCCTCTAACCATTGTAATGCTTTTATTTAAAACTAACTATAATAGATTTTTAATTACTAAACTTACCTAAGCTTTTTTACAAAGGCTTTTGAGACAATATCAGGGACGAATTTACTCACATCTCCATCTAGTTTCGCTATTTCACGAATCATAGTGGAGGAGATAAAAGAGTAATGTTGAGAGGGGGTCAAGAATACCGCTTCAAAGTTTTCGTCAAGTTCGCGGTTCATATTGGCCAGTTGAAACTCGTACTCAAAGTCCGACATAGCCCGTAAGCCGCGCAACACTGCCGTAGCGCCTTTTTCACGCATAAAATCAACTAATAAACCCTCAAAGCCGATCACTGATACCTGTGGTAAATCAGCAAACACGCCTTCTACTAAAGCAACGCGCTCTTCAAAATTAAACAACGGCTTTTTGTGATGGCCAGATGCCACTGCAATGACCACTTCATCAAACAGCTTCGTTGCTCGTTTGACCAAATCCACATGCCCGTTAGTAATAGGATCAAAGGTGCCTGGGTACAAGATTTTGGTATGCAGCTTTGAAAATTTTGAGGAATTTTCTGGATTCATAATGGTGCTAATCTAGTGGTTAGTAGTACTGCGTATCCTAGCAAATTTTGGTCAAATTTAATACCTATCTCTTGCTAGTATTTAGCCAGATTATTTATCTATACTGCGCTAATTGATAACCAATTAGCGCTACATTTGTCATAACAGCCTATCTACATTTAAAACCAAACCTTTGATATAATAGGCGGTTCGACTCATTCATAATAACAAGCAAAGATTGATAATCAAAACTAAAAGCTTGGAATGAGGAACTGCTAAAAAAGGACGAATAGCTATTAAGACGTCCTTAAGAGGAAACTATGTCAAAAAAATCAAGAAAACCGGACAATCAAATTGCCAGCAATAAAAAAGCGCGTCACGAGTACTTTATAGAAGAAACTTTTGAGGCTGGATTATCGCTACAAGGCTGGGAAGTTAAAGCCATTCGCGCAGGTAAGATGTCAATCACTGAAGCCTATGTGACCTTTCGTAATGGCGAGGCTTTTTTATTCGGCGCGCACATCCAGCCACTACTATCAAGCTCAACGCACGTTGATCCCGATAGCATTCGTACGCGCAAATTGCTACTCAATCGCCGCGAGATCGATAAGCTTTACGGTGCGGTCAATCAAAAAGGCTATGCCTGTGTTCCCTTATCTTGTTACTGGAAACGCTCCATGGTGAAATGCCAGATTGCACTTGCTGTCGGTAAAAAGCAGCACGATAAACGCAAGACCATTAAAGATCGGGATTGGGAACGTGACAAGCAGCGCGGCTTTAAGCAGCATTTAGACTAGAAAGGTTTAAATCTAATCTATCAAAAATAATGACGATTCAGCTTAATGTTGAGTCGTCTTTTTGTTTTACGGTCAAATAGATTAGATAAGGTCTAACATATAGGAAAGAATATTTGCTTATTTAACCTATAAGCCTTCTTCCTATCATAGCAATATTTTTTCTTAAGCTATCAATAACTTATCAATAATTATTGAAGCTGCTTTCTCACATTGTAAGCACAATTTATGTTAAAATAAGCGCCCTCAAATTAGCCTCTAATAAAATATTAAAAAGTGGCTACCCCTTTTATTACGTCTTATTGATTAACAGGTCTGCCCATGTCTGCCGATACCATCGCCCGCACCGCCTTTAAACAAGGCACCAAACCGCTTTATGACTACGACAAACACTGGGCGAGCTGCTACGAGCCTGCGCCTTATCTACCCATGAGCCGCAAAGAGATGGACGATTTGGGCTGGGATGCCTGTGATGTCATTATCATTTCAGGCGATGCTTATGTCGATCATCCAAGCTTCGGCATGGCAATTATCGGTCGTCTCTTAGAAGCACAAGGCTTTCGTGTCGGTATCATTGCTCAGCCAGATTGGAAGAGCAAAGACGCTTTTATGGAGCTTGGTAAACCAGTTTACGCTTACGGCGTGACCGCTGGCAACATGGACAGCATGATCAACCGCTACACTGCCGATCGCAAGATTCGTAGCGATGACGCTTATTCACCCGGTAACGTTGCGGACAAGCGCCCTGACCGTGCCGCTATTGTTTATAGCCAGCGCTGCCGTGAAGCCTATCCTGATGTGCCAATTATCTTAGGCGGTATCGAAGGCAGTCTGCGCCGTATCGCTCATTATGACTATTGGTCGGATAAGGTTCGTCGTAGTATTTTGCTCGATGCCCGTGCCGATGTCTTATTGTATGGTAATGCCGAACGTGCCATTGTCGATGTGGTACATGGCTTGTCTAAAGGCTATAGCTTTGAGCAAATGAGTAGTTTGCGTGGTACGGCTTATCTACTGACACCGACACGTCGTCATTGGCAAGCGGGCATGACCGAAGTCGCCAGTAATGATGTCGATACCGTCGGCCGTGTTGATCCGAT
The DNA here is from genome assembly GCF_055699795.1 of Psychrobacter sp. M4. Lineage (NCBI taxonomy): Bacteria > Pseudomonadati > Pseudomonadota > Gammaproteobacteria > Moraxellales > Moraxellaceae > Psychrobacter > Psychrobacter sp. M4. Next base: position 3,030,403 of record NZ_CM146740.1, read on the forward strand.
TATCAATCCGTATGTCATGACCGAAGACGTTGATAGCTGCAAAATTGAGCAAGAAAAGCCTAGTGACTCTCCCGTTGGGCAAGCCATGACAGGTATGTCGGCACAGTATCAGGGCTTCGTCGCAGAGCCAGTTACCAATAAAATCATTAATGCCGATCAAGTCGATGAAGAGACGCAAGTCGTTCAGATGCGTGGCTTTGATGATAAGAGATTAACTGCGCGTAAGCACAAATTTAAAATGCCGCCTCGTGAAAAGACAGTGATTCGTCTGCCTGATTATGAGCATGTCAAATCTGACCCTGTGCTTTATGCTCATGCTAGTCGCATTTTGCATCTGGAGACCAACCCAGGGAACGCTCGTGCGCTGGTGCAACGTCATAGCAGCGGTGCTGGTAACTCACGCACCTCAATTGACGTTTGGCTCAATCCACCACCGATTCCACTATCGACCGAAGAGATGGATTACGTCTTTGACTTACCGTATGCGCGCTTACCGCATCCAAGTTATGGCGATGCGCGCATCCCTGCTTATGACATGATCAAGTTTTCAGTCAACATCATGCGCGGCTGTTTCGGTGGTTGTACCTTTTGCTCGATTACTGAGCACGAAGGCCGCATTATCCAAAACCGCTCAGAAGACTCTATCTTACGTGAAGTGGAAGCGATTCGTGATACCGCACCGAACTTTACTGGGGTGATATCCGACCTTGGTGGCCCAACTGCCAATATGTATCGTCTAAACTGTAAAGACGAAACGATTGAAAAGCATTGTCGTAAGCCGTCATGCGTTTATCCTGATGTCTGTGAAAACTTGATTACTGATCACAGTAATTTGACTAAGCTATATCGTAAAGCGCGTGATATCAAAGGCGTGAAGAAGATATTAATCGCTTCTGGTTTACGTTATGACTTGGCGGTTAAAGACCCTGAATACGTCAAAGAATTGGTCAGCCATCATGTCGGTGGCTACCTCAAAATCGCCCCTGAGCATTCTGAAGAAGGCGTGCTGTCGAAGATGATGAAGCCCGGCATGGGCAGCTACGATAAATTCAAAGCTATGTTTGAGCAGTACAGCCAAGAGGCTGGCAAAGAGCAATATCTGATTCCTTACTTTATCGCCGCGCATCCGGGCACCAAAGATGAAGACATGATGAACTTAGCCCTTTGGCTAAAAAGTCACGGCTACCGCGCTGACCAAGTGCAGGCGTTTTATCCTAGCCCGATGGCAACGGCGACTACCATGTATCATACGCATAAAGACCCGCTACATAAGATCAGCCGTAGTGAAGGTGACATGGATATCGTCAAGTCTGGCAAGCAGCGCAAATTACACAAAGCGTTCTTGCGCTTCCATGATCCAAAAAACTGGGTATTATTGCGTAAAGCATTACAAGATATGGGACGTAGTGATTTGATCGGTAAAGGTCGCGGCTGCCTCATACCGCCATTCAACGCCAGTTTGGAGGGCCGCGATGCCGCACAAGACAGCTATCAATCAGCGCGCAAAAAGAACAGCCGCCTTGGTAATGACTCAGTGAAGCGTAGCAATAGCTCAGCTAATAACAATGCAGCGAGTAAGAACACCAAAAAGAGAGTAAGTAAAGGTAACTTCCAAACGCAGCATACTGGCTTGCCGCCGCGTAAAACTAAGTAGTTTTTTTAATATCTGTCAATCATATAATAAAAGCGTCCACTGCTTAGCATTGGACGCTTTTATTAAAATTGAGCGGGCTATTTACACTAGTCAATGTTGAGTAACGAAATCAACAGCTAGTAAACAATTTCTAACATTATAGATGTAGGGTTTTAGTTACCATAATCTTCATGCTATTAGCACCCTGTACCATACTATTTAGATAAAAAATCCATTTACTTGCAAGATAAAATATATATTTTGGAGAGAATCATGAAGACCTTGACCAAACTTGCTACTGCTCTACCCGCTTTTGCATTAATCAGTGCTTGTTCAACTACCGCCCCAGTGCCACCAGCGCCGACTGCGACAGAAACGGTAACTGACCCAGCTGCGACAGTCCCGCAACCAGCTACTGATATGGATACTGCCCCTACCACCCCTGCGCCAACTATGCCGCCGCAACAAGCGACGCCAGCTGCCGAGACTACTAATGTGGCCTATGATCGTATGGCGCCAACTCCTTATACCTGTACTGATGACAGCCAGATCTTAGCAAAGCAGTCTGTCAATAAAAACCAAGCGATGCTAACTGCGACTATCCCTAAAATTAACTGGTCTCAGCAAACCATTATCTTAAATGGCGGCGTCGAAGGTGAGACGGCAAGTTATGTAAATAATGCCAACCCAGAAGTTATCTATGCTTGGCATATGCAAGGCAATGAAGGCGTGTTTGCAATGAAATGGGCCGATGGTCAAGAGTATCAAGTCGACTGTGAAATGCCTTCACTATAAATTAAATAAGAATCAATTTTTTAAAAGTTAGTAACGTCTTAAAAGTTGATAGTTTTGCAAAGCAGTCATCAGATGATGGCTGTTTTTTTATGGGTGTTTGAGTGGTGAACCTAATTAAAAACTGTCAAAATAGTACGAACGCTATTAAATAAGCAAAAATATTAATCCTCTCATAATGTTAAGGTAAAAAGATGTCAAAGCATCTCATAAGCATGATCATAATTAGCGTAGCCAGTATAAGTGTGTTAATAGGCTGTAGTAGTGATAATCCTATCAATAGTAACTCTGCGACTGATGAGCAAAGTGTAGAGAGCAGTGATACTGCTACGCCAGCAGCGCCAATCAATGACATTGACTGGTCACTGGTCGCAACCGATGAGACACCTATCGAACGTGCAGACTACGACTACCCGTTTGCTATTGATAGCCAAAACGTACAGGATTACGCTGACTACTTCGATGTCGATAACGCCACGGCTCAGCATAATCTAACAGTAGGTATGGCCAGTAACGAGCCGCTATCGAAAATACTTGATCAGCTGGGTGCTAGCTATACTTCGCACGAGCTGACTGATGATGAGAATATGACCCTTATTATCCATACTACGCCTAGTATTAATGCTAGCAGCTATGACTATGTGTTTGATGGTGATTATGCTAAAGGGCTGACGTTGCCGATTGAGATTGTGCCGGATGGGGTTAAAAATCAGGATGGAGCTGATTCGCACGAAGAGATATAATAGAAAAACTTATTCAATTATTAAATCAAAGCACGAATAATCATATAGCCACCCATACCGAACATCATCACATTTTCAGTTAACGAGATAGCCCCTAATGGCACATTGCTATCGCCGCCTACGCAGGCGCATTTTAGCTCGCGTTTATCAATATATACCGCTTTTATCACTGAAACTCCGCCAATCAGTCCAATCGTAAAGGCGACTATACCCGCGATAGGATTGAGCCAAGGCTGATCAGCAAGCATAGCGATACCGGCAAAGGCTTCTAAAAAAGGATAAACATAGGCATAACGCACTACGCGTCTGGCCAGCAAATCATAACCCAAAAATCCAGTGGTAAACCCTTCTAAATCTTCAAGTTTTTTGATAGCTAATACACACATAGATAACGCTACAAACCACATCAAAGCTTGTATCGACAGCACGCTCACTGAGAAAGCCCAGCATAATGCTAAGCTCATTAAAGCGGTGACAGAGAATATCGCGATGATGGGCGCATAAGTAGTCTCGTCATCACTTTTAGCCTCGCTATTACCCAAGAACACTTGTAAATCGTCGTTACCACCGATGCGCTTACCGTTAATAAAAGTTTGCGGAGTCGTCTCGACGCCTAAAGACTCTTTGACTAAGCTATTTTGGTCTTGGTTGGTGATATGTCGATCAATAATGTCGTAGTCAGCATGCTTAAGTGCGTCTAGCGATTTGAGTCCAAACGGACATAAGTGATTATCCATTACCATACGAAAAATAATGGCGGATTTACCACTATCTTCCTGAATATGCTCGCCCGGCAACGTCTCGATTAGCTGCTGTACTTTAGGATTATGACTGTCATCAACCGCTTGCGTCTTGGATTTATTAGCATGATCTTTTGAAGTCGATTGCGGCGTTTCATTTTTATCGTTTGTACTATCACCTGTATTGATCATCGTGGTAGACATGACTCACTCCTTGAATCTACTCTTTAAATATAATAATGACTCTTATTATTATTTTATAAAGATAAGTATCAATAATCTTCACCGATTATGTTAATTTTTTTATATTTATTTTTAAATTAAGGAGTTAGAGCAGGGTTGGTGTTGTTTGTTTTCATTCAGTTGAGTAGTAAGAAAGATATAAGTAATGCCAATACATATGAGGAGTTAAAGGATTAGAAAATTATAATGTAATCAGAGTGCATGACATTAACCCGCAAAACAACTCTCCAATTCATGCACAATCCGTAGGTTGGTGTGGAGCTTGCGACACCCAACAGATTGACTGTGCTCTGCTCTTGCGCGAGTGAGGACGGAAATAGCAGAGCATTGCTCTGCCCGTCCGCAAGGCGAGAGCTGTGCTTGAGTTGAACGCCGAATAAACCCTTAAAGAAAACCGGCTCGTGACCCGCATATTTGCCCACTTTTAAAGCAAGCGATGCTGAGGCTATGCTTTTATCTTTTGCTCTTCATCAAACTCAGCTTTTAACCAAACCCAAAAACTCATCTTCACTCACAACCTTAACGCCTAGTTTCTCTGCTTTGGTAAGCTTCGAGCCAGCTTTATCACCTGCCAGTAGTGCGGTAGTTTTGGCCGAAACACTACCGACTACCTTTGCGCCGAGTGCTTGTAGTTTGGCTTTGGCTTCGTCGCGTGCCATGCTATCGAGTGCGCCAGTGATCACCCACGTTTGCCCATCGAGTGGTAGATCACCTGCGGCGACTTGCTCGACGTTATCCCAGTGCACGCCAGCTTTGATAAGCTTATCGATGACTTCGATATTATGCTGGGCACGGAAGAATTCATAAGTTAGCTCAGCGGTGATCGTACCGACATCGGGTGTTTCAATCAGCGCCTCCATGTCAGCATTCATTAAGCTATCAAGGTCACCAAATTGCTGCGCGAAGTTTTGCGCGGTACCCTCGCCGACGCCGCGAATGCCTAGCGCGTAGATAAAACGTGGCAAGGTGGTTTTTTTGCTGGCTTCAATAGCGTCGATGATGTTTTGTACCGACTTCTCGCCCAATTTTTCGTAAGTGATGAGATCGTCTCGATGGTTATGCAGCTCATAGATATCGGCGACGGTTTTGACGAGGCCATGCTCAAAAAAGCTGATCAGCCAGCGCTCGCCTAGACCATCAATATCCATCGCGCGGCGCGAGACAAAATGAATCAGTGCTTCTTGTTGCTGCGCGGGACAAAACAGTCCACCCGTGCAACGCGCTAAGGCTTCGTCATCAGGCAACACAACAGGCGAGTCGCACACTGGACAATTAGTTGGCAAGGTAACTGGCTCAGAATCTTCGGGACGCTGATCAGTCCAAACGCGGGTAACTTTAGGGATAACGTCGCCTGCGCGATGTACGCTGACCATATCACCAGCTCTAACATCTAGCCGCTGAATCTCACCAAAGTTGTGCAAGGTGACGTTACTGACGGTGACGCCGCCGACTTTGACTGGCTCTAACTTGCCTACGGGGGTTAATTGTCCCGTGCGTCCGACTTGCCATTCAATGGTGTTTAGTCGCGTCATGACGGTTTCGGCGGGGAATTTGTAAGCCGTTGCCCAGCGCGGCTCACGCGATAAAAACCCTAGCTGCTGCTGCAAGCCTAAACTATTGACTTTGATAACTGTCCCGTCAATCTCAAACGGCAACTCGTCGCGAGTTTCAATTATGGATTCATAATAAGCTTGCGCGGCGCGTGGACTGTCTACTACCTCAACGGCACTGACGCTAAAGCCGATGTCTTTGAGCCATGCCAGCGCTACTGACTGGGTGTCAATGGTCTCGGGCAAACCTTGATTGACAGAGTAAGCATAAAAAGCCAGCGGGCGACTGGCTGCAACGGCAGGATCTAACTGGCGCAGGCTCCCAGCGGCAGCGTTGCGGGGATTGGCAAAAACTTTTTCGCCGTTCTCCTCTGCTAGACGATTTAGGCGCTCAAAACCTGCTTTGGGCATGAGCACCTCACCGCGAACTTCTAATAGAGAAAGGTCTTTGGCATCCGTAAGATATAACGGCAAATTACGAATGGTTTTGGTATTTTGAGTGATATCCTCACCCACTCTGCCATCGCCGCGAGTGACCGCTTGCACCAATTGACCCCGTTCATATTTAAGAGAGACAGCTAGTCCATCAAGTTTAAGCTCCATCTCATACTCTGGATTTTGCTGGGCATCGCTTAAACGATCATTGACGCGGCGCATAAATTCGCGCAGATCATCGTATTCAAAAACGTTACCCAAGGATAGCATTGGAATATCATGGACGACTTGAGTAAAGGCAGATAGCGGTATATCGCCGACTTGATTGGTTGGACTATCGGGCTGGATAAGATCGGGGTACGCTTCTTCAAGTTCGATCAATGACAGACGAAGTTGATCATATTCGCTGTCTTCTAGCTTTGGATTGTCCAGCACATAGTAAGCGTAATTGTGGGTTTTGATAGCGTCGATAAGGGTACGCATTTGCGCGATAACAGTATCATCACTTTGGGAGTTTTGAGTGCCAACAGAATTGTTTTTGTGCGAAGGGGCTGGCGATGTAGAATCAGTCATGATCGGCGTCTTTATAGTTCAAGATGCCGATATGATAACAAGTTTATAAAGAAATTTGGGCAAGTCATGCACTGTAAATATAAAAATAGCGTCAACTAGTGACGCTATCTTTATGCTTAAAATGTGTAGGTCATTATAGCAAGACGCTAAACCCCATAATCACGCACTTGATTGCGCAGCTGCTGCTTATACTCAGGGGTAATCGGTTCGTTGTTCTCATCAAGTATCATCGCATTTAAGTCATCAGCCATCATATAAGCGATACTCATCATACTATCAAAACTACGCAAGGCCTGCGGGTGCGGCAATGATAAAAACACCACCACACCGCTATAAACGTTGGTCGCCACCCGATGCGGATCAAAAGGCGCAATGCCATTTTCGGTAATGCCCATCATGCTAAACCACAGCATACCGGTGCCGTCTTTTTGCTCGTAGCGATGAAACATATTCATCGCCCCAAAGCGCAGACCGTATTTGTCGACCAATTCTAACAAGTCGCGACCGCGGATCACCATTTGCGGACGATCGCTATATTGATGCGGTAAAATAGTAATATTGATATTGTCTTGGGCATTGATCAGCGGACTGTTTTGTGCCTGATCGACGGGCTCTGACAGATGCTGATCAAGTATCGGGCTGCTGTCATCAAAGCTGGGTTCTTCTGCGGTGTCAATGACTGGCATTAGGCTGTCTGTCGCTGACATAAGGCTTGAGAAAGCATCAAACTCTTGCTCATTATTAGTGTGCATCTGCTGAGCTATATCTGCAAATTCTTCGTTGTCTGTCCGTTGTTGCTCGGCTTGCCAGCGTGCATAGTCATCGTTGTTTTCTTGATTGTTAGAATAATTGTGACTTTGCGTTACTTGGATATCTTGTGTAGCAGAGGGATTAGCTAACGGCTCGTCTTCAATAATGGCGTTAAGATAATCGCGATCAGGAGCAATGGTCGTCTCACCAGCAACGGTATCATCAAAGTCCGGCTGATCAACAATATCGCGCTCGTGACGCGGGATAATAGGAATACCGTTTTTGTCATAATTGACCGCCGTAGTCTCTGTGTCCTTGCGGCGCTGAAAGCTACGAATAACCATAAACAGTCCTGCAAGCACAATAAATGCAGCGATAGCAACCAATACAAACTGAATAACGGTCATGAGAGAGATATCCTAATAGCTATAAATAACGAGATAAAAGAAAAAATGGCTAAAAAAATTTAAATTTAATGGCAATAGTCTAGCATGGCTGACTAACCTCGTCATCATATAGTAATTGTTTACCGCCAGCCCTACACATTTGTGTTACGTTGTTGATCGATTTTATCCTATATCTTAACACCAATGAGTATATTATAGTCTGTATTACACAGTCCGTAATAATTATTCATGCTAAGCGTCAATATAATCTGCGGCCTCATCAAGCGAGACACTGACCAAAGTTGAGATACCCGCATTTGGCATAGTAATCCCTTTGAGCTCATCAGCAATTTGCATCGATAGTTTATTATGACTGATAAAAATAAACTGCAAATCCCCTGCCAAATCCGAAATAAGACTGGTAAAACGTGCCACATTGGCATCATCGAGCGGCGCATCGACTTCATCGAGCACACAAAATGGCGCAGGGTGCTGTTTAAATATCGCAAAAATAAGACTCAGCGCAGTCAGCGTTTTCTCCCCGCCTGATAACACGGCAAGACGGCTATTGCGTTTGCCCTTGGGCTGCGCCATTAAGGTGAGTCCCGCGCGCCACTGTTCTGATTTATGTTGATTGGCATATATACCAGCTGGCAGATCATCATCGCTTAGCGTCAAACTGGCTTGTCCGCCGCCAAATACTTTGGCAAATAATGTGGCAAGCTCCTCATTCACCGCATCCAGCGTTTGCATAAACAGTGTTTTGGTGGTCGCATCGATATCAGCAATTGCCCTAATAAGTGTGTTCATGCTGCCAGTGATATCATTAATCTGCTGCGTTAGAGGTTCTAGGCGCTCGTTAACTTCATCAAGCTCACGCGCCGCCGCTAGATTGACCGCACCAATTTTACTGATTTGCTGCTCTATCTTGGTCTGCTCACTTTTAAGCTCAGCGATTTTATCAGGACGTACGCGGCGATTATGCGCAATAAAGTCTGCTAGCAGATTTGAGACGCTACTGTTTTGTGGTTCGGTTTGCGCATGGGTCGCACTATGTTCAGTGAGTGTTTGCTGATAATGATCTAAAGCTGCTTGAGTCTGCTTAATAGCATCTTCAAGCCGGGCTTCGCTAAGTGCCAGCTTAGTGGTTTTCTCAGCCGCCTTACTTTGGGCGGTTTGTAGCTCGGTATGTAGAGTATCAAGCTCGTTTTGCTGTTGACTATAACCTTGCTTCATCTGAGCTAACACTGCTTCGCGCTCATTTAATAGAGCTTGTTGCTCATCCTTGGCCAACTGTGCTTTTTGCAGCGCTGCTTGTAGGTTAGGTAATTGCACATCCAAGCGCTGAAGCTGCGTTATTGATATCTGCTCATTTTGTACTGATTGATCATATGCTTGCGTCAAGTTTGCTAAACGACTGCTGGTATGCTCAAGGCGTAATTCAAGCTTTTGTACTTTAAGCTGCAAGGTTTGCCACTGCGCCTCATCGGCTTGGCGAACGCGGCTTAGCTCGCTACGTTTTGCTTGCAGCTGCTGCTGCGTATCTTTGGCTTCTGCAAGCTTTGGGGTCAGCTCGGCTATAGCCATGCGCGCGCGCTGCGCTTCACTATCTAAGGCATGCTCTTCGCTGATCAACTCCTGCTGCTCTTGTTCAAGTAGCGTTTTATCGTTATTTAAGCGTTTGATATCCGCTTGCAGGCGCGCGTGCTGTGCTTGCTGAGTATACAATTGCTGCTCATACTGGTATCGATCGCGGTTAAGCTGCTCAGCTTGAGCACGCGCTTCCGCCAAACTAATGGTTAGCGCATCAAATTCATACTGGCTGTTTTTGATCGTTTTTTGCTGCGCGGCTATCTCATTATCACTGTCGTTGAGCAAGTCTTCTAATTGGACAAGCCTGTTACGCTGCTGCAAGCGCTGGGTTAAAAACTGGCTACTACTTTGACTGTCTGGTTGACCTTCGTTCTGTCTATTTTGAGTATTTACTAATTTGCTTATATTTAACGCGCCGCTACGACTTAGTAGCCAGCCATCAGCAGTTAATAGCAATGCGGATGCTGGTAGTACCTTTAGGATCTGTGTTAGATGCTTAGTTTTATCTGCACTGTTCTCAGCATCTTCGACATACAAATAGCACTGCTGCCAAAGCGCTAAAGCAGGTTTGGTAATCAGCTGGGTTAACGCATAAACTTTATCAGCAAGCTCATCTGGTAAGCCATCCAAATTTTGACGGGGCTGGTCATCATGGCAGGCTGGTAGCCATAAGCTATAATGAGCTTCTGTGTTACTTTGCCCGTTTTGCCTGTTTTGATAGGTTAATAACACTGGCAAATCACCCTCAAGCGCTTGCCATAAGGTATTCGCGGGGAGGTTTTCTTTATGTACGCCGCTATCAGTTTTACCTATTATGTTACTTGTTGGGTTATTCGCTACCAATACATGACTATCAAGCCATAGGTGCAATACGTTATCAAGTAACTGCGCATGCTCTTGACCTTTAGCGCTCAGCTCAATCTGCTCACGTAAAGTGCTGATAGCAAGCTTATTAAAATCGCTAAACGATTCATTTTTTGCTTTATTTTCGTCATCAGCCACAGGCTGCTGGGGCTTGTTACTTATATTGCTACTTGGCTTTGGATGTAGTATTTGATGCAAGGTATCATACTCGCCAGCCAGTAGCGCGTGGCGTTTCTCTATCTCAGTCAATGCGCGCTGCTCATCAAGCAAACGCTGCTGTAAGCGATCGACCTGCGGTTGTAAGGTTTCTAGATGCTCCGTTACGCCATCTTGCCTACGCAATATATGCTTGAGCTCATCGTTTAATTCTGTGCCTTTTACGCTTGTCGGACTTAAGCTAAACTTATGGTTTTCAATCGTTAAATCAGGTCCGTCAATATCTGGCTGTTGCAACTGCGACCATAACGTTTGCCAGTTTTGTTGACGGGTTTGCCAATTATCGTAGCTTTGTTTATAGCGCCGCTTAGCTTGCGTATTCAATACTTGTTTTTGCTCAAGTGCTCGCAAGTCGTCTTGTAATTTTGCCAGCTTATCCTTTGACTCATGCCAAGCGCGCTGCGAAGGCTGCTCTTCTTGCTGGTATGCCGCGCGTTTTGCAGTCAGTTCAACAAGCTCAGGACGCAAGCTTGCAAGCTCCATCTGCTGCTCGTTTTGCTCACTATCTAATTGCTCAATCTGGGCAACCGTCTGTACTTTTTGCTGGGCTAAACTTGTAATCTGCTCTTGAATCTGCTCTATCTTGGCTTGCATATCGTTGAGTTGATGTTCCGCTTTTTGGTAGTCAAGCTGCTGCTGATAATACCCGCTTTGAGCATCGTCTTTTAGCCACTGCTCTTGATTGATCTGCGCGCTTAATTTATCTTGTTTATTTTTAAGGGCGTCATAGTCGCTTTGTAACCCAGCGACTGCGACACTCGTACTCTCATGTTGCTGTTTTTGCTCTAGCTGCGCCGCTTTAGCCTGATACAGCTCTTGGATAGCCAGTTGCTGCTGGATATCAGCCAAAGATTCAGTGAGTGCTTGATAGCGCTTGGCATTAGCTGCCTGTTTTGATAGGGATTTTTGTTGTCGTAGCAGCTCGCTTTGCATATCGCGTAGACGTGCCAAGTTATCTTCGGTTGCCTCTAGCTTTTTTTGGGTTTCCTCCCGCCGCGCCTGATAGCGCGATACGCCCGCCGCCTCTTCGATAAATTCGCGCAGCTGCATCGGACTTGAATCCACAATACGCCCAATCATACCTTGTTCAATCACCGCGTAGCTACGCGCGCCAAGTCCCGTCCCTAAGAACACATCGACGACATCTCGGCGGCGGGCACGGGTGCCATTAATGAAATAATCAGAGCGCCCCTCCTTATTGACTTGGCGGCGTATAGACAGCTCATGATATAAGTTAAGCTCATGACGAATGCCAGTCTGCTCATCTTGGGTGTGCTCAAAGGTCAGCTCGACGCTAGCAACACTTTTGGCCGCTTTATCTTGTGTGCCAGCAAAGATAACATCACTCATCGCGCCGCCGCGTAACTGCTTGGCGGAAGTCTCACCGAGCACCCAGCGAATGGCGTCAATGACGTTTGATTTGCCGCAGCCATTTGGCCCAACAATAGCAGTGATACCGCGCGGAAAAGTAAATGTTGTCACATTGGCAAAGGATTTAAATCCTGCCAGTTTTAGAGATTTTAGGCGCATGAATAATTATTAAACTTGGCAAGAACAGACGGCTATTTTACCTGAAATTTTGCTGGGTTTTGGATTTTGTTGATCATGGGTTTTGTCGATAATGATATAGTATGGCTTAACCTATCAGCGATTAAAGACAAAGAGCAACCCTATGAGCCAATATAACCCGCAAGAAATGCAGCGAAAATATGAAGAGTGGTGCCAATTGTACCGCCAGCAACTAGAGGCGCAAGAGCAGTTTGTGCAAGCAGAAAAGCTACTGCGCGAGCTAAAAGACTATTACTTTAGCCCTGTGTGGATGGCGGATCGTGAGGCAGACCTGCCCATTGAACACTCAGGCGAGACCTACTCTATCTTTAGCGAAGATGGACTATGGAACTCGCTCACTGATCGTAATGAGCTGGCACGCAAATGGATACGCTTAGGGCTAGATGCTATTGATGAGGAATAACCTCTAACCTTTGACTTATATAGGCAAACAACCGGCTAGGCACTAATTCTGTTCTCACCAGCGACCACTGTTAGCGTTTGCTCAACGGCACTGCTGTAAGTTGGCATGAGTATGTCGCTTACAAATATCCATTCTGACTGGCAAGACTCAGGCGTGACAGTAATTGCCATATAACCGCGCTGATTAGGATTCATATACTCAAGGCCATCAATCAGTTGGATCAATACTGCTTGTAGCGTTGCTGGCGGAACCTCAGGGAGGTACTCTTCAAAGCCTGGCGAGCTGACAGAGCTGGTCGCAAATTCAACACCGACTGGCTCGCCATCAGCGGTAGTCAAATTATTTGCCCAAGCGTTATGGGTGTCTCCGGCCAGTACAACGAGATTTTTATTTAAGCTCTTAGCTGCAGTTAACACCAGCTCACGCGCGGCACCATAACCATCCCAAGCATCAGTATTATAAGGAATGGCTGGCTGCGCTAAAATTGCTTGTTCCTCAGCGGTCAAAGCTTGCGGGTTGGTTTGCGCTTTATTGACTAAAGCTAGGTAGGCATCGATACTTAGTCCTAATCTGGGATCAGCAAGGTTTAAAATGACGGGCGCTGGTATATTCATACGTCCCATAAGGATCTGTTGGCCGAGCATTTGCCATGTTGCCTTTGATTGCTGCATCTGATTGACAAGCCAGTTGCTTTGGCGCAGTCCTAATAGCTGTCTTTCAGGGTTGTTAGTAGCTACTGTGAACGCTGCTGCATCAATATAAGCATTGCCAGTGGCATCAGCTTTGATAAAGTTTGCATAGTTCAGCTGCTCATCGCGTCCGATAACGCGGGTATCTAACATATGCAAGCTTAATAAATCACCAAAATCAAAGCGACGATAGACCTCACTTTGTACTTTATTGCGTATTGGCATCCACTCGTGATAGGCAGTGATGGCGGCCAGTTTACGGTCATCCCAGCTGCCCTCAAGCGCAGGTTGATGGTTTTCGGCGCCATTTTCATAGGTATCATTTGCCAGCTCATGATCATCCCATACTGCAATCATCGGCACAGCGGCATGTAGATCTTGCAGATCAAGGTCTGTCTTATATTGCGCATAACGTGTACGGTATTCATTGATACTTACGACTTCCTGTTCAGGCTCAACTTCACGGTGAATAGCAGCAGCGTTTGCCGAGGCGTATGCGGGTATAACATTGCCTTGTAAATCAGTCGTGGTGCGACCATACTCATAAATATAATCGCCTAGGTGTACAAAAACATCTAAATCATCACGTTTGGCAGCGTCGGCATAAACATGAAAAAACCCAGCAGGATAATTAGCGCAGCTAAATACGGCCAGCTTAACCTTGTCTACCTGACCAACAGGCAGTGTCTTAGTTCTACCAACACGGCTGGTCTGATTACCCACCTTGAACTGATAATAATAAACGGTATTAGGCTTTAAGCCATCCACATCGACCTTGACGGTATAGTCCTTTACCGCGCTTGTGGCGATCTCTCCTTGCTTAACTATCTCGCTCATCTGGTCATCACGAGCAATGAGCCACTGAACTGTGAATTGACGAGAGCCTGATGTCCGCGGTGTGACTCGCGTCCATAATATTATTCGATCAGATAAAGGATCACCACTGGCTACCCCATGATCGAAGCTGACGGTTTCGTCCACTATGTAGCTACGCTCGTCACTATCAGAGCCGCATCCTGCTAATCCCAAACTGGCAGCACTTAGTGCTGTCATACTTATAGATCCAAAACCTTGCATAAAGCGGCGTCTATTAAGGCCTGCTAAATTTTTTACAGTGCTATCGGGATGTTTTTCGGATGAGCTAGTATCTATAATGGGTCTGGAAAGAGATGGGCTGATGGGTTTTTCTAAGGTATCAATGAAAACATTATGAATAACCTTTGCTTCTTTTTCTGTGTCTTTGGTAGTAGCTGTTTTTTCTTTGCTACTGGTCTTTGTAGTTTGATTATCTTGGCTCATGGCTAACACTTCCTTGTGTGATAGAGGTCTATCGTTGCAAATAGACCTTATTGTTATCTTCCATATACACCTTATATTTATTAATCTTACTGACTTAGTTAAATAAAGATAAATAAAACTTTACCACAAGCTTATAAACATAAGTACAATATTTTTACTTATCCGGTCATTGTTAATGATAATCAAAATTCTCCATTCTACCTTTCTTTGCCCTTTATATTTTGTGATATAACACTAAATTCATCCTAAATCACCCCAATACCGCTTAACAGCAATTGTCCGCCTGCAAATATCAAGAGCACACCAAATGCCTTTTTAAGCGTCGCCCCTGGCAATTTGTGCGCAAGCCTAGCGCCAAATTTGGCAGTGACAAAGCTGGCGATCGAGATACAGACAAAGCCGACAATATGGACAAAGCCAATAGCGCCCTCCGGCAAGTTCGCCACGTCTTGCCCAAACCAAGCAAATCCAGCGGCTCCCGCCAGCGCAATAGGTAAACCGCAAGCGGCAGACGTTCCCACCGCCTGACGCATCGGCAGCCCCGCCCATGTCAAAAACGGTACGGTTAAGCTGCCACCACCAATACCGAAAATCGCTGATGCCATACCGATACCAGATCCTGCGCCCACTTGCACAGGCATAGACGGTAGCGGTTTGCCCAGCTGCTCTTTATTGGATAAAAACAGCATTTTAAAGGCGACTAGTAAAGCTGCGACCCCAATCAGCGCTTGTAATAACAAACCATTGATTTGATCGGCGATAGCCGCGCCAAGGAGGCTACCCACCACCAAGCCTAGCGCCATCTTTTTCCAGATCTCCCAGCGTACCCCGCCAAGCTTATTGTGTGCAGTCAATGAACTGATTGAGGTGACAATGATAGTGGCAAGCGAGGTGCCGACTGCCAAGTGAGCAACGATATCCGGCGAGAACCCATACGCGCTAAAAATCCACACCAGCGCCGGTACAATAATCATGCCGCCACCAATACCGAATAATCCAGCGCACATCCCTGCAAATGCGCCTGCAATCAGGAACCAAAGTATTATCATTATTAAATTGTCCTCTACCTTTTATTTGGCTTATCTTTTATTACGCTGGTTTTTATATCATAATGGCGGTTTTGCGACGAGCATTTAGCACTATAGCAAAGAGTGCAGTATAACAAAGACTATCGTCAAGATCGCATGAAACCTAACCTAGAATATAAAACAGACACACAGCGACCAAATCTATGTCTTCGCCTACCCATTCAGTATCACCTTTATCTCAGCTTAATTATCGTCATGTAGACATCAGTGTCTCAACTAATAGTGAGCTGATAGAGGATATAAAAACCGCTAAACTTAATAAAGATCAAGTCCATCTTTTGACCGCAGATACGCAAACCGCAGGACGCGGGCAGCGCGCGCGCTCGTGGCAATCGCCACGCGGCAATGTCTATCTGTCGCTATACCATCCTATGCAAGAGGCTATTAGCGGTTTATTGTCTTTGATCGTTGGGGTAGAGCTGGCAAAAATGCCAGTCATCAAAACCCTAAATAAGCAACTAAGCGCACAAGGTTTAATGCCAATCGGAGTAAAATGGGCCAATGATTTAGGTTTTTATCAGCCTAAGGGTTTGACAGACAATACCTCCCAAACCAATGAGATTATTCTTTTTAATAAACTGGCAGGGATTTTGATTGAGCCCGTATGGCAAGCGGGAAAATTGATCGGCGTGGTAATGGGTGTAGGTTTAAATGTACAAACTACGCCAAAATTAACGGCAGAGACTTTGGAGGGTATGAGCTATCAAGCGCTGAGTTTGCAAGATATTCATAATCAGCTGAATTTAGACAATCAAGAGATCAAACTGCCAAGCCTACAGACACTCTACCAACAAATCAGTACCGCTTTGCTGGCAGCGATAACTTGTTTTAAAGAGATAGCAGTAGAAAAAGTGGTCACCCAACACATATATTTATCTACTCAAGCTACTGATGAGTTTTTGCGTCAGTTTGCTACGCTAGACGCTTTAGCAGGATGGGATCTGCGCATCACCCAAACTCACAATGATAGCTTTGAGGTTCAAGAGGGCAAAAGCTGCGGTATTGATACAAACGGCTGTTTGCAATTACAGCAAGATAACGGTAAGATTTCCACACTTTTTACTGGTCGCATCGATGTCATTAACGACCGCTAAGCGGCTTATCTATAAACAAGCACTTTTTATATAACGAGCACTATCTAAAGGGACTTTTATGCTCTGGCTTGACCTTGGAAACACTCGACTGAAATACTGGCTCACTGATGATGTTGGGCAAATAGTGGCTCACGATGCCAAGCAGCACTTGCAAGCGCCAGCAGAATTACTGATGGGCCTTACGGATCGTTTTGAGCGCTATGATCCTGACTTTATTGGTATCTCTTCGGTACTGGGCGCTGAATTAAACACCAAGGTTTCAGAGACACTGAGTCGATTGGATATTCCGTTTGAATTTGTCCATGTCGATGCCGTCCATCCCTTAATGCGTAGCGCCTATGACTCCAAGCAGTTGGGCTGCGATCGCTGGCTGCAGATGCTCGGTGCCGTCGATAAGAAAAAACGCCAATGTGTGGTTGGCTGCGGCACTGCTGTAACGATTGATCTAATTGACCATGCTGAGCATTTAGGCGGTTATATCTTTCCCAATATATATTTGCAGCGCGAATCACTGTTTTCAGGCACCAAGCAGATCACTATCTCTAATGGTACTTTTGATAGTATTGCTCAAGGGACAACTACGCAGGATGCGGTACATCGCGGGATATTATTATCCATTGTTGGCGCGGTAAATGAGATTACTCGTCGTCATCCCAACTTTGAGCTGATTATGACTGGCGGTGATGCTGAAATTATCGCGCAACACGTCAATCGTCCGGTACGCCTGCGTGATGATCTCATGCTAAATGGCTTGGCGCGTTATTTTGATAATAGTCAGAAAAAATTGGTAGTTTGAAGATTAAACAAAATTAGTATGGTAGGGTGCGGTTAGTTTTATTAAATTCTCATAGAGAATGCCAATAAAACGTAACCCACCATTTTTAATATTCACTTACTTTAAATGGCGGGTTACGCTGCGCTAACCACACCCTACACCTCTTTTTTAGATTTAAAATAAAGACTTATTTGGTCTCGTTAAATAACTCACGCCCAATTAGCATACGGCGAATCTCGCTGGTACCCGCCCCAATCTCATACAGCTTAGCATCTCGCCATAAACGACCTAATGGATACTCATTGGTATAACCATTACCGCCAAAGATTTGAATGCCCTCGCCTGCCATCCACGTGGCTTTTTCGGCGCACCATAGAATGACACTGGCACAGTCTTTACGTACTTGCCGGCTATGACCTGCGCCGCGCTCGTCAAGCATATCGAGATTTTTGCCTACGGTATATAAAAAGCTGCGTCCCGCCTGCAAGATGGTATACATATCAGCGACTTTGCCTTGAATGAGCTGAAACTCGCCAATCGCCTGCCCGAACTGTTTACGATCATGAATATAAGGCACGACGTTATCCATCACTGCTTGCATGATACCGGTAGGGCCAGCAGCTAGAACTGCGCGCTCATAATCCAGTCCGCTCATTAGCACTTTAACACCTTGGTTTAAACCGCCCAAGATATTTCCTTTGGGAACTTCAACATTATTAAAGGTCATCTCACCGGTATGACTACCACGCATGCCTAATTTATCAAGCTTTTGCGCCGTCCCAAAACCTTGCATACCTTTTTCAACGATAAACGCGGTCATACCTTTGGCGCCAAGCTCGGGATTAGTCTTGGCATAGACCACCATCACGTCCGCATCGGGGCCATTAGTGATCCACATTTTACTGCCGTTTAGCACGTAATGACCGTCTTTTTCTTCGGCTTTGAGCTTCATACTCACCACATCAGAACCCGCTCCCGTCTCGCTCATAGCGAGCGCACCGATAAACTCACCGGAGATTAGCTTCGGTAGGAATTTTTGCTTTTGCTCTTCAGAGCCATTGCGTTTGAGCTGATTGATACAGAGGTTGGAGTGCGCGCCATAGCTGAGCGCTACCGATGCTGAGGCGCGGCTAATCTCTTCCATCGCCACCATATGTGCCACATAGCCCATATCTGAGCCGCCATACTCTTCGGGCACAGTAATACCATGCAAGCCTAGATCACCCATCTTTTGCCATAAGTCCATAGGAAACTCATCACTGCTATCAATCTCGCTTGCGCGCGGGGCAATTTCCTTGGCTGCGAATTGGGCGACAACATCACGCAATGCATCAATATCTTCGCCAAGCTGAAAATCTAATCCGGGTAAATTCATAACTAATCCTTGTTGATACGTTTAAGGGTCACAATATTTTATAGTTGTTAAATGAGTGCTTAACTCTTTTAGTTCTAAGACTGACTTTAGTTCTAAGACTGACGTTTGTTAATAATAGCGCGCGCAACATTAGAATCATTACGGCGTCCTAAGAATTCACTAATACGCTCGCCGGCAACGACTAATTTTTCTAAATCAATACCCGTGCTAATGCCCATACCGTGCAGCATATAAACCACGTCTTCGGTGGCGACATTGCCTGTTGCCCCTTTTGCATAAGGACAACCGCCAAGACCTGCGACCGAGGTATCAAATTCGCTCACGCCCAATTCTAACGCCGCTAAGGTATTGCTTAGCGCTTGTCCATAAGTGTCATGGAAATGCCCCGATACCTTGGAGACGTCGATATAATCAAGCGCAGCGAGCAAGGCATTTTTTACCTTAATCGGTGTACCAACGCCAATGGTATCAGCAATACCAATTTTTTCCGCACCGATCTCAACCATACGTTTGGTCACATAAGCGACTTGACTGGGATCAATCTCGCCCTCATAGGGACAACCAACGGCGCAAGAGATAACGCCACGTACTCTAATGCCTTTTTCCTTGGCAGCAGCAGCAACTGGTGCAAAGCGCTCAATGCTTTCATCGATGCTACAGTTGATATTTTTTTGACTAAAGGTTTCGCTTGCTGAACCAAAGATAACGACTTCATCAGGATGATGCACAATCGCATTATCAAAGCCGCGCATATTGGGCACGAGCACTGAGTAGATAACATCTTCACGGCGCGCCGGCGCAATTGCGCTCATCAAATCGCTATTGTCGCCCATTTGCGGCACCCATTTTGGTGAGACAAAGCTAGTAGCCTCAAGCTTTTTGACGCCTGCCGCTACGAGATCTTCAATCAAAGCTTGTTTGACTGCTGTTGGAACCGTCGCTGATTCGTTTTGTAGGCCATCACGTGGACTGACTTCAACGATAGAGACATGGTCTGGATATGCGTTACTCATAGCTATTATCCTTATGCTTCATTGGCTACCGCATCAATGCGCAGTAACTCATCACCATCGGCCACCAAATCACCAGGAGCGAATAGCAATTCGGCCACTACGCCATCGGTTGGCGCGCTAATGGTATGTTCAATTTTCATGGCTTCAATAACAGCTAGCGCCTCGCCTTGCTTAACGTTATCACCGACAGCGACTTTAAAAGCAACGACTTGTCCGGGCATGGGCGATTTTAAGCTACCTACTGCAGCGCTGTCTTCACCCACATGCGCCATGACATCAATGAGTTGAATTCGGTCGCGACCACTATCAGTAAACACATAAACCGTTTCCTTATGCTCCCAGCTTTGTGCTTTGATACGCGTGCCATCAAGCCATAACGTATGATTGTGCACGTCACTACTATTATAGCTAATCTGACCAGTATAAGCAGGTTTTACCTCGTCTAAAGTGCTGTCTTCAACAGCATCATCTTCTACTGTATTTTGTTTAATAGTCAGCTCAAAGCGACTTAAATTATCAACCTCTTTTTCGCGGTTTAAAACTGCACGGTTTTGCCAATCGCTAATGTAAGCAATGTAGTCCTGCTCATTATAGATTAAGCTAAACGAACGCTTATACTCAGTATAGGCACGGAATCCTGAAGGCCGATTAAAAGGGTCATTTTTATAGTGGCTATCAACATTAGCAGCCGTAGATTCAGTCGCTAGCTGCTGCACAATCGCGGTGGTCACTAGCGTCGATAGCTCAAGGGGATGCTGATTAAATAGCTCGTCTGCCTCGCGCTCAATCAAAGCAGTATCAAGATTAGGCTGCCTAAAGGAGTCAGTATTAATGACATAACGCAGGAACGCTACGTTATTTGGTAATCCAACGATACGGGTTGCTGCCAGTGCCCTATCCATCTTCGCAAGTGCTTGCTCGCGGGTCGGCGCATGGACAATGAGTTTAGCGATCATCGAATCATAAAACGGGCTGATCACATCACCTTCGCGCACGCCGTCGTCGATACGCACCTCATCAACTACAAAGGTACTATGCGCAGGTTTTTGATAAGTAAATAACGTCCCCGTCGCAGGCAAAAAGTCATTGTCAGGGTTTTCTGCGCAAATACGCGCCTCAAGCGCATGACCATTGATAGATAATTCATCTTGGGTTTTGGGCAGGGCTTTACCTGCAGCCACAAGTAATTGCCACTCCACCAAATCTACACCAGTGATGGCTTCACTCACCGGATGCTCCACTTGCAGCCGCGTGTTCATCTCCATAAAATAAAAGCTCATCTCGCCACCGCGCTGCTCAACGATAAACTCAACGGTTCCTGCGCCCACATAACTAACCGCGCGCGCAGCATTAATCGCCGCATCGCCCATTGCCTTGCGCATGACCTCATCAACGCCGGGCGCTGGCGCTTCTTCCAACACCTTTTGGTGGCGACGCTGTACTGAACAATCGCGCTCAAACAGATGCACATAATTACCGTGACTATCACCGAAGACTTGAATCTCGATATGACGCGGCTTGAGTGCGTATTTTTCGATCAGTACTTGATCGTTACCAAAGCTAGTAATCGCTTCACGGCGGCAGGACTCTAAAAGATCGGTAAAATTGCTGCTATCTTCTACGATACGCATACCTTTACCACCGCCGCCCGCACTGGCTTTAATCAGCACAGGATAACCGATGTCATCCGCTTGCGCTTTTAAAAACTGCGCTTCTTGATTATCACCATGATAGCCCGGGATTAAGGGCACACCAGCGGCTTCCATTAAGCGCTTGGATTCAGATTTGCCGCCCATAGCGCGGATCGCATCAGCGGATGGCCCAATAAAGACGATACCGGCATCTTGACACGCCTGTGCAAAATCCGCATTTTCACTTAAGAAACCATAGCCCGGATGAATGGCCTCAGCGCCTGTTTGTTTGGCAATGGCAATAATAGCATCACCTTTAAGGTAGCTGTCTTTAGGAGCTGAACCGCCTAAATAAACGGCCTCATCACAGACGGCAACATGCTTCGCCCCGCGATCGGCATCGGAATAAACAGCAACAGTGCGAACGCCCATGCGCTTAGCAGTGGCAGCAACTCGGCAAGCAATCTCACCACGGTTGGCAATTAGAATTTTAGAAAACATGACGGTCCTTATCGTTTAATCTATATCGTTTAATCAATGATTTGCAAAATTGTAGCAAGCTTTGGCGTGTTGAAGTTTTTAGCTCAGCTAAAAATTTTTATGTCGTTAAGATATTAGTCGTTATGATAAAAGCTTCAGTATAGTTTTAAAATCAGGCAACTCGTCGAAGTTATTAGACTCTGTATCTACACTATTTAAACTAGCATTATGCCAACTAGACTTTGAGCTTAAACAGAAGAGCTTTTCTGCACATATTTATTTTTCAAACATCTCACTCTTCTTAGAAGCGCTTATTCTTGATAAAAAACCTACTGGCAATAATTGACTGTGGCTTGTCCTAAGTCTTGTCATTCTAAACCAACCAATCCGGCTTGCGCTTTTGTAAAAAGGCTTGCACGCCCTCCTTACCTTGCTCTGATGATCTAATATCAGCAATGCCTTTAACGGTATCGGCAATCAGCACATCATCGATGGCTGCGCCTGCTATATCATGCACTAAACGTTTACAGGTCTTGACTGCATCGGGGCTATTGTTAATTATTTTTTTGCATAAAGCAGCGACGGTATCAGCAAGTTCATCCTCACCCACGCGCTCATGAATGAAGCCTAGCTGGCGTGCTTTTTTGGCATCAAAAACTTCTGCCGTCAAAAAATAGCGCTGTGACGCGCGCGCGCCCAAGGCTTTGATCACATAAGGGCTAATGGTAGCTGGCGCTAACCCTAATCGTACTTCGCTTAAGCAAAAGTTCGCCGTTTTTACCGCAATAGCAATATCGCATACTGCTACCAGCCCCATACCGCCAGCATAAACGTCACCTTGAATAGCAGCAATAGTGGGTTTGGGGCACTCATAAATGGTCTTGAGCATTTGCGCCAGCTTATCGGCGTCGGCTAGATTTTCCTCGTAGCTGAAATCGGCCATCGCTCGCATCCAGTTGAGATCCGCGCCGGCACAAAAGGCTTTGCCCGCTGCTGCCAAAACGATAACGCGGACATTATCATCACCGCCCAACTCGCTAAATACCGTATTCAACTCGCTGATGGTTTCATCATTAAAGGCGTTACGAATCTCGGGACGGTTTAGGGTCACTGTCGCTGTGTGCTCATTAATATCGACCAGTAAGCTTTTATAATTATTCATATCCGGTTATCTCTATGCTATTTTTATATTGTGCGATGGCTTTTTTCTTATCGTTTTGCATGATGTTTTTTTACTTTTGATACAGTCATTCTATTTTCGAGAATCGTAGGGTGGGTTAGTTTTTCAAACTCTCACAGAAAGTATTGATAAAACGTAACCCACCGTTTGCATTATAAGTATTTAGCATTGGTGGGTTACGCTTGCGCTAACCCACCCTACTTCTCTTTAGCAAATATAGAATTGCTGAGCTAAAAGCACCAGCCTGAGAAGCGTCAAAAAATTGCATTGCAATTTTAGCTTTGCAAGGGAAATTCTTTAAATAGAATTTACATAAAACCTTGTAGGATTACATCCTAAACACCCCAAACGTGGTCTCTTCAATCGGCGCGTTATAAGCAGCGCTCAGCCCTAGCGCTAGTACATTGCGCGTATCAGCAGGATCGATAACCCCATCGTCCCACAGCCTTGCCGTTGAATAATAAGGATGACCTTGTTCTTCATACATCTCACGAATGGGCGCTTTAAAGGCTTCTTCATCGGTCTCACTCCACGTCTCACCTTTGCGATCAAAATTATCACGCTTGACGGTTGCCAATACCGAGGCCGCTTGCTCGCCGCCCATGACCGAAATACGAGCGTTTGGCCACATCCATAAAAAGCGCGGATCATAAGCGCGGCCACACATGCCGTAGTTACCAGCACCAAATGAGCCACCAACAATGACGGTAAATTTAGGTACTTTGGCATTGGCAACCGCCATCACCATCTTTGCGCCGTGGCGCGCGATACCTTCGTTCTCGTATTTACGCCCTACCATAAAACCGGTGATATTTTGCAAAAACACTAATGGAATTTTGCGCTTACAGCATAGCTCGATAAAATGCGTAGCTTTTTGTGCTGACTCACTAAATAGAATGCCATTATTGGCAATAATACCGACAGGCATGCCTTCGATATGGGCAAACCCGCATACCAAGGTATTGCCAAAGCGGGCTTTAAACTCATCAAAAGCGCTGTCATCAACGATACGCGCGATGATCTCTTTGATGTCAAAAGGTTTACGCTTATCTGTTGGGATAACACCATATAACTCTTTGGCATCATAACGCGGCGGACGCGGCGTCACTTGATTAGGAATAAATTTAGGACTGCGGTTTAGATGACCGACGATATCACGGGCAATCGATAGAGCATGGGTATCGTTTTCTGCTAAGTAATCAACCACGCCTGACAGGCGCGTATGTACATCACCGCCGCCTAAATCCTCAGCTGTGACCTCCTCGCCAGTTGCTGCTTTTACCAGTGGTGGCCCACCAAGAAATATCGTACCCTGCTCTTTGACGATTATAGACTCATCGCTCATCGCAGGCACATAAGCGCCGCCCGCCGTACAGCTACCCATGACCACTGCGATCTGCGGAATACCCGCCGCGCTTAGATTGGCTTGATTAAAAAATATGCGGCCAAAATCGTCTTTATCGGGGAATACCTCGTCTTGGTTAGGCAAGTTTGCGCCGCCTGAATCAACAAGATAGACGCAAGGCAGATGATTTTGCTGGGCGATCTCTTGCGCACGTAGATGTTTTTTGACCGTTATAGGGTAGTACGTGCCGCCTTTAACCGTGGCATCATTACAGACAATCATACACTCGACCCCATTGATGCGGCCAATACCAGCGATCATACCTGCCGCTGGAACATTGTCTGCGCCGTACATGTCGTGCGCCGCCATCGGTGCCACTTCCAAAAACGGGGTGCCAACATCAAGCAAACGCTCGACTCGCTCGCGCGGCAACAATTTACCACGGGCTAAATGTTTAGCTCGCGCGCGCTCCGAACCACCTTGAGCTACTTTATGTAGATGGCTGTATAGATCATCGACCAGCTCTTGCATAGCAGCGCGGTTCTGCTGGAAGTCGCTGGCATTTGGACTGAGTTTACTGGTTATATTGGCGCTCATGAAATTCCTTTCTATATCTACGATTGGTATTTATACATGTCTAAGATAGGGTATGAACAGATCTACGTTAATCCCAGCTCTGCTTTCATCATCTCAACGATCTTATACTTTTGGATTTTACCGGTGATGGTCATTGGATACTCTTCAACGAAACGATAATAGGTCGGTATCTTGTAATGAGCGATGTTGTTACGACAGAACTCTTTAACATCCTCTTCTGTCAAACATCCTGGCTCTTTAGGAACAATCCAAGCGGCCAACACTTCACCATAGCGCTCATCGGGTATACCAACGATTTGTACATCGCGAATTTTGGGATGCCGATACAGATAGTTTTCAATCTCAACCGGATAGATATTCTCGCCGCCGCGAATGACCATATCTTTGCTGCGACCAACGATTTTGACATAGCCTTCCTCGTCCATCGTTGCTAGATCACCAGTATGCATCCAATTATCTTGAATAGCCTCGCGGGTTTTAAAGCGGTCACCCCAGTAACCTTTCATCACTGAATAACCGCGGGTAAGTAGCTCGCCAGTCTCTCCAATCGGTACGACTTCCCCTGTTTCCGTATCGATAACTTTGACCTCAAGCGCAGGCTGCACGAGTCCCACAGTTGAGACTTGCTTCTCAAGCGGCGTATGCTCATTGGTCTGACAAGACACCGGACTAGTCTCAGTCATACCATAAGCAATGGTCACCTCCTGCATGTGCATCTTATCAATGACACGGCGCATGACCTCAATTGGGCAGCTAGAGCCTGCCATAATGCCGGTACGCAGACTCGATAAATCGAATTTTTCAAAATCTGGGTGATCGAGCATAGCGATAAACATGGTTGGAACCCCATGCAAAGCCGTACATTTTTCTTCTTCTACCGCCTGTAATACACTAAGTGGCTCAAAGCCATCATTGGGATAAACGATACAGCCGCCATGCGTCAAAATCGCTAAGTTGCCTAGTACCATACCAAAACAATGATAAAGCGGTACCGGAATGCATAGCTTATCTTCCTCGGTAAGATTCATCGCCTCGCCAATAAAATAGCCGTTGTTTAAAATATTGCGGTGGCTTAAGGTTGCGCCTTTTGGTGTACCTGTGGTACCGCTAGTAAATTGCACATTGATAGGGTCAGTGTTTTTTAGCTGTGCTTGACGTTCAGCAACGCGCGGATCGTCCGCATCACCCTCGCTCATCCAATCAGAGAACTTTTGCATATAATCAAAGTCCTCATCATTACCCGGCTCATCAATCCAGATAATACGCTCAATCGTTGGAATCTCAACCAAATCCAGTTGATTGTAAGTTTTATGATAAATCTCAGGACACAGCTCGCGAATCATCTGTGCGTAATCGCTACTTTTGAAATGACGCATGAGTACCAGCGCTGAGCAGCCCAATTTATTGAGTGCATATTGCAGCTCAAAAGTGCGGTAGGCAGGATTGATATTAACCAAAATGACGCCGACTTTTGCGGTGGCTAACTGTAGTAGCAGCCATTCGCTATTGTTATGCGACCAGATCCCAATACGGTCACCAATCTCCAGTCCCATCTCAATGATGGCGCTTGCCAGCTGATTAACCTTCTGCTGTAGCTCTTTATAGGTCCAGCGGATATTTTGATGACAAGAGACAAGGGCTTCACGCTCTGGATATCTTTGTACAATAGCATCAAAAAAGTCACCAATAGTGGCTTCAATGAGCGGTACGTCAGGACCTTTATCATAGCTTTTTGTTAGTGGCGCGTTGGCAGAACGTGCCCCCATATTAATAGGGGAGACGTTATCAAGAATGCTACTGAGTATAGTATCGGGGTTGGAGGATTGAGTCATAACGAGTCCTTTCGTTTTGCATTTATACTTAATTTTGATTGGTAAAAGTGGTTTACCTTTTCTTATAACTAACTGTTATAGAACACTTTACTCTTTTTAAGTAAACTTTACTATAACGTTTCTAGCAAAAGATTGTCAAGTATAGTGATACATTGTGTATCAATTTACATTGCGCATCAATTAATGAAATTTCAATTTATCAAAAATAGAGCATTATCAAATCACGCTAAACCCAGCTCTTCTATCATGTGCTCAGCGATTTTATACTTCTGAATTTTACCGGTTACGGTCATAGGATATTCAGTGACAAAACGGTAGTAAGTCGGTACTTTATAATGAGCGATATGCTCGCGGCAAAACTGGCGTACCTCGTCTTCGGTTAAACTCTCAGACTCTTTAGCAACAATCCATGCGGCCAATACCTCACCGTAATGGGCATCAGGTATACCGACAATTTGTACATCGCGAATCTTAGGATGGCGGTACAGATAGTTCTCAACTTCGACGGGATAAATGTTCTCCCCGCCGCGAATGATCATATCTTTGCTACGGCCAACCACCGTGATATAGCCCTCTTCATCCATAGTGGCAAGATCGCCAGTGCGCATCCAGCCGTCTTTGATAGCTTCATTCGTTTTAAAATGACTACCCCAGTACCCTTTCATGACCGCATAGCCGTAGGTATATAGCTCACCGGTCTCGCCAATGGGGACAGTCTCACCCGTTTGGGTGTCGACAATTTTGATCTCAAGAGCTGGAAGTACCATACCTACGGTCGATACTCTTTTTTCAAGCGGCGTTTGCGAGCTGGTCTGACAAGAAGCGGGACTGGTCTCCGTCATACCATAAGCAATGGTCACCTCTTTCATATGCATCTTATCCATAACGCGGCGCATCACTTCAATAGGACAGCTAGACCCGCCCATAATACCCGTGCGTAGGCTCGATAAATCAAATTTGTCAAAGTCTGGATGATCAAGCTCGGCAATAAACATGGTTGGTACCCCAAGCAGAGCGGTGCATTTTTCTTCCTCTACTGCTTGTAACACCGTCAACGGATCAAAACCATCATTGGGATAAACGGCGCAGCCACCATGAGTCATGATCGCTAAATTACCGCCCACCATGCCAAAGCAGTGATAAAGTGGCAAAGGTATGCATAACCTATCCTTGAAGGTGAGGTTCATACCTTCGCCCATAAAATAACCGTTATTTAAAATATTGCGATGGCTTAGCGTCGCGCCTTTGGGCGTACCTGTGGTACCGCTAGTAAACTGAACGCTGATCGCATCAGTGTTTTTAAGCTTGGCTTGACGCTCAGCTATGCGTGGATCATGAGCATCACCTTCGCTTATCCAATCAGAGAACTTTTGCATATAGCTAAAGTCTTCCTCATTACCCGGCTCATCAATCCAAATAATACGCTCAACCGTTGGGATCTCAACCAGATCTAGCTGATTATAATTCTTATGGTAAATCTCCGGACACAGCTCGCGAATCATTTGCGTATAATCGCTACTTTTAAAGTGACGCATAAGTACTAGAGCTGAGCAGCCCAGTTTGTTAAGAGCGTATTGCAGCTCAAAGGTACGGTAGGCAGGATTGATATTGACCAAAATGACACCGATTTTAGTGGTTGCCAGCTGCATGAGTAGCCACTCGGCATTATTATGTGACCAGATACCGATACGGTCGCCAATCTCAAAGCCCGTCTCAATCATGGCGCTGGCTAATTGATTAACTTTTTGTTGCAGATCAAAGTAGGTCCAGCGAATATTTTGATGACAAGAAACGAGTGCTTCGCGGTCAGGGTATTTGTGGACAATAGCATCAAAAAAGTCGCCGATAGTGGCTTCAATGAGCGGTACTTCTGGCCCTTTATCGTGGCTTTGAGTAAGCGGAGCATTCGCTGAGCGTACGCCTGTATTGACGTTTGGCAGGTTATCAAGAATACTATCGTAATAAGATGATAAGGTCATAACGAATCCTTTCGTTGCGTTTATTAATCATTGTTTGTAGGTGACTAGTTTGTAGATGCTTAGTTTATAGATGACTAGTCGCCAAGCTGTATATGAACAAACTATTTATAAGTAAGCCATAAATACCGTATTCTCTTCCTCGAATACTATTTATCGTTTCAATCAATATAGCGTTATAATTTGAAGTCTGTCAATCGTATTAATTTTTCACTTACATAACTTTAAAGTTTGCTTGCTTAGCCTACTATAGCTTTAAAGCCATGTTATATTTGAGCCTAAATAGAACTAACACATTTTTGCTTTGTGCTACTAGTACAAAAAAACCAGCCTTAGTTTTATAATCTTTATAAAGCTAAGGCTGGGATTAATAATTAAGCTTAATATGTTAAGTTTAACGACTACGAGGTTTTGGCGACTACAGGCGCTTTGATAGTCGCTGTGGCGCGCACCTCTTTGCTGTCATTAAGTAGCTCCATGACCAGCTCATCTATACTATCTGTTTTAATTTGCCAATCGCCATCGGCCTGCGGGACACCCGTTACCATGACCGATATCGCTTTGTTCTTTAGGCGAATCATCGGCGGCTTGTGCTCGTAGCCCTCATGCTCATGACCCAAGATATCATCAGCAATAGTAGCCGCTTGCGCACGTAGCGGTGCTACGTAACGACAGGCCACGCCATCGATCGACATACAATCGCCAATGGCATAGATATTTGCCGTATTGGTACTCAAGGTTGAAGAGTCAACCACAATACCTGTACGCGGATTGAACTCAATGCCTGCGGCGGCAGGCAACTTATCATCAACTACAAGTCCTGTACTAGCGATGACATGATCGACAATCAGCGGTGCACATGACTCCTCATTTGCAGCTTCCACTGCTAGCGGCTGATAACCTACCTCCAGCTTATCATCCTGATTGCGAGTCACACTGGTGACTTGATAGCCGCCTAAAAACTGAATACCTTGCGACTCAATGGCTTTAGCAATACGAGCAGTTGCTTTTGCTGGTAGCATTTGTGCCAGCGGTGCTTCATTTAGGTCAATGAGCGTCACTTGGTGACCGGCCTTGAGCAAGTCCTCTGCAATCTCAGTGCCTACCATACCAGCTCCCACGATAGCGACATGCTGACTACCTGTGTTTAGCTGCTCTTGCAGTTGTCCAAAGCGCTCAATATGATTGACATGCCAGACCAAATCTTGCGGCAAGCTTTTGGGGAATATAGGATGTGCGCCCATGGCTAATACCAGCTTATCATAGCTGATAGTGGCGTAATTGGTATAAACGGGGTCTGAGCGTGTAGCAGAGACAAGATGTAATTGTTGATTGGCAGCATCGATATCATTGACTTGAGTATTAGCAAGTAAGGTAATATTTGCCGCTTTTGCCGCATCCTCACCTGTAGCTCGCACTAAATCAGAGGCACTTTTATTTTGGCTAATGGCCATGGTCAGCATCGGCTTATGATAGCGATCGCCATTATCGGTCGTAATTAAAGTAATCGGTATCTCTTTATCTTTGCTACGAATCGCATCGATAACATGCCAGCCTGCAAGACCTGCACCGATGATAACAACGCCTTGCTGCGTAGATAAATTGTCTACACTCATATTAGCTCCAAGGTTAATTTGGTGTCTTGTGTTTTAAAAATCATGATGACTATTGTAGCAGTAAACAAGAAACGCTTGTAAACTAAGAAAGCTAGTAGATTGGTCAGTAGTAAGTGAGCAGGCACTGACTAACAAAACGACAAGTGTAAAAAAACGCCCGATAGGCGCCTCTTTTTGTAAAGCTATGCTGAGATAGCATTTAATGATTTAAAATCTTTGATAAGAACAGCTGTGCACGCGCGCTTTTTGCCTCTTCAAAAAACTCCTTTTTACTACAATTCTCTACGATATAGCCCTCATCCATAAAGATAATGCGGTTAGCCACTTGTCTGGCAAAACCCATCTCATGAGTCACACACATCATCGTCATCCCATCACGCGTCAGCTCCACCATCACATCAAGCACCTCTTGAATCATCTCAGGATCGAGCGCTGAGGTGGGCTCATCAAACAGCATAGCTACCGGATCCATCGCT
This sequence comes from Psychrobacter sp. M4, assembly GCF_055699795.1. Classification (NCBI taxonomy): domain Bacteria; kingdom Pseudomonadati; phylum Pseudomonadota; class Gammaproteobacteria; order Moraxellales; family Moraxellaceae; genus Psychrobacter; species Psychrobacter sp. M4. The sequence goes on from NZ_CM146740.1 coordinate 3,061,359, forward strand.
AATGCTCGCGCAATCGCTACCCGCTGCTGTTGACCACCCGATAACTCAGCGGGATACTTTGGCGCTTGTTCGCTCAATCCTACTCGATCTAAATATGCCATACCTTTACGTTTGGCCTCGTCCTCGCGGCGTCCTAGCACCTTGATCTGCGCTACGGTTAGATTATCGATAATGGTCAAATGCGGAAACAGCTCAAAATGCTGAAATACCATACCAACACTGCTACGTAGTTTGGGCAGATTGGTCTTAGGTGCTCCGACCGAAATACCATTGACTATAATCTCACCTTTTTGAAAAGGCTCTAAACCATTGACTGTCTTAATCAAGGTTGATTTACCGCTACCTGATGGCCCACAAACGACAACGACATCGCCTCTGTGTACATGAGCGGTACAGTCCGTTAGTACCTGAAAATCGTCATACCATTTACTAACCTCAGTCATCTTGATGACGATCTCGTCGCTGGCATGACCATTATCAGTGACCAGTCCACCAAACTCATTTACGTATGTATCCGCTTTACTCATTGCTGGCTCCTAGCCATTTTTTTAATCTTTTGCAGTTGTTGCTAAACTCTCATGCCAAAAAAGCTAAAAACGTAAGCGCTTTTGTACTTGCTGCACACCGATAGAAGCGCTTAAGCTGATGATAAAATAAATGGCACCAGCACCTAATATATAAGGCGTAAGTAACCCCATTAGCTCTCCACGTACATAGGCGGCGCGAAAGAAATCGGTTAACCCAATAGCGAAAACCAGAGTTGTATCTTGAAATAGAATAATACATTGCTGCAAAATCAGTGGCAGCATTTTACGAAAAGCTTGCGGGAGGATCACCAAACGCATCGACTGACCATAAGTCATACCCAGCGCTTTAGCCGCATTCACCTGCCCCCTACCAATAGACTGAATACCGGCGCGCACGACCTCTGAAAAATAAGCGGCTTCAAACATCATAAAAGCGACTACGCACGAAGCGAAAGCAGCATCTAATTGCAGATATTTACCAGCAATCCAAAAGTAGATCATCGGTACGGCAAAATAAAACCACAACAGTACCAGTAATAAAGGCACGGAGCGAAAATAATTAACATATAATTTAGCAGGAACTTCTAAAACCTTAATCCCAGATAAACGCATTAGCGCTAAAATGGTTCCTAAGCTGATACCACCAAGAATCGCTAAAAACAGCACCTTTAAGGTGGTCAACATACCACCTAGTAAACCCGGATAAGCGGTTACAAGTTCAGTCATATTCATTTTTGACTCCCTGCAATCAGTCCCGGTACGCGTAGTTTGCGCTCAATAAGTCCCATAATCGCGATCAATGATAGATTAAAAACGAGGTAAATGATGGTCGCGTAGGTATAGATCTCAATACTGTTTTGAGTGTATTCGCTGATAGTTTTGGTCTGGCTGATCAGCTCCATCACCCCAACCAAGGAGGCAACTGAGGCGTTTTTGAAACAGTTGGTCAACTCTGAGCTGAGTGGCGGCAGTATAATACGAAAAGCTTGTGGCAACAGTACTTGCCTATAAGCTTGCGGGATAGTAAAGCCAAGCGCGTAAGCGGCATTAACTTGACCTTGAGGTAGCGATTCGATACCGGTACGTACTTGCTCAACGATACGTGCAGCAGTAAATAACCCCAGACCAATACTCGCTGAGAGCATTGCCGAGGTATTAGGTGACAGATCCCTATACCACCACTCTTGGAGTGTTGGCGTCAGCCAGCCGGGTGCAACATAGAACCAAAAGAATAGTTGGACGAGTAGCGGAATATTACGAAAAAAGGTCACATAAGCGGTGCCGATGCTGCGGGCGGTTTTGCTTGGCAAGGTGCGCATAATACCAAGTATCGTACCAATGACCATCGCAATTGCCCAGGCGATGCTGCCAATCAACAGCAGCCAGCCAAGACCGGTCAGCATCCAGTGGAAATAAAGCTCGTTACCGATACCGGTATGCTCAAAGAGCACGCCCCAGTTCCAGCTATAATTCATAACAGTCCTTATTAAATAGTCCTTATCAGTAGCTGCAAGGCTCATGCGTTTTAGAAGAGGCTAAACGCATGAGCTATTTATAACGAGATGAGCTATTAAACCAGCTGTGGCTAGTTCTGTGGCTGAGCACTATCATGAGGGTTTGCAATTAAAGCTTTTAGATTATCTGACATCTCAAAGTTTAGATTGACGTTTTTGGGCGGGATAGGATTTAAGAACCATTTGTCGTAGATGCTATTAATCTCACCTGAGCTAAACACATCGACAAGCGCTTCATCAACCACCGCTTTGAATTCAGGGTCATCTTTACGCATCATGCAGCCATAAATCTCAAACGATTGCGGCTCTCCGACTATTACCCATTCGTCAGGGTTTTTAGCTTTGGCCTTCTCGCCTGCTAGCAGTACATCATCCATCATAAAAGCATCAGCACGGCCATTTTCTAACATAAGAAAAGCCTCACCATGATCCTTAGCTGAGATAACGTCGGTATCCATCTGGTTTTGATCAATATACTGACGAATGTAGCGCTCTGAGGTCGTGCCAGCAGTGGTGACTAGCGTTTTGTCTGCCAAATCCTCAAAGTCGTTAATTCCAGAATCAGTACCTGTCAACAGGCGTGTGCCAATCTCAAAGAAACCATTTGAGAAAGCAACTTGTTGTTGGCGCTCCTCATTGTTGGTAGTTGAGCCGCACTCAAAATCTACTGTACCGTTTTGTACCAAAGGAATACGGGTTTGTGAGGTAATAAGGTTATAACGAACATTCAGATCAGGCATGTTGAGCTTTTGCTTAACTGCATCGACGACTTTCATTTCTAAATCATGAGCATAGCCAATAGGCTGATTGGGATCATCAGCGATATATGAAAACGGAATAGAGGAATCACGGTGACCGACAACAATAGTGCCCGAGTCTTTGATTTTTTGTAAAGTACCCTCGAGACTTGCTGCCGCCTCAGTGGTTGTTGCATCATCTACTGGCATATCATCGGTTGCTGTTTGATTGCTATTATTACAACCAACCAGTCCTAATGTCATAAATGCAGCCAACGTTAAGGGTTTTGAGAATGTATAAGCCATGAGACATATCCTTTTATCACATTGTTACTAATTGAAAGAGAACTTTTCTAATTGGATCTGGTTAGTTGAGTTTGACTCATCAAAAAGAGTCTGGATGGTTAGATAACATTAGTAATTGATATGATATCCATTGTAAACCAGCATTTTTGCTGTTACTTTTAGTTATCTTAAAGCAACTTAATGTTACTTTACAACAATTTTAGAGTGGTTAGTAAAATTTATTGCTTATATTCATAATATTTCATATTTAATTATTAAATATTCATTTACCGTTATAAAACCCTATTACATGTGACTAAATTTCGAACCTAAGTATAAATACAGCGCTAATATTATTGATAAATCACAATTGATAAATGGCAAATAAACCCCATAAAGCTAACAACTTCTTAATACTAAAAATGACTTATGACTCCAAACAATCCTATCCAAGAAACTGACACTATTGTTATCGACAATGATATTCGTCAGCGTTTTTTTATTGAAGACTCGCCAGTACGCGGCGATGTCGTGCGCCTGTCACGCAGCTATGCTAATACGATTGCCCAAAAACCTTATCCTGAAGCGATCAGACGCCTGCTTGGCGAGATGCTAAGTGCCGCAAGCCTGCTTATTGGTACGGTTAAAATTAATGGTCGATTATCTATTCAATTGCAGTCCTCAGACAGTGAGAGCTTGCTTAATTGGGCGATGGCAGAATGCGACCAAGACGGTATTATTCGCGCCCTTGCTAGCTGGAAAGCAGATAACGATGAGCAAGTACAAGCTTGGGATAATATGACCCACGCTAAAGAAGCTTTTGCTGAGCTGGGCGCGCCGGGACAAGGATTATTATTTATTAATATCCAGCCTGATAATGGCGAGCCATACCAGGGTATCGTTGAGCGTACTCATGATAATTTAGCGGACTGTTTGGCGCATTATCAAAAACAGTCGGCGCAGATTCCAACGCTGATTAATCTAGCATCCGATGGTCTGCAAGCGGGTGGTATCTTGGTACAGATGCTACCGCGCACTTTTGATGAAACTATTGAAGCTGAACAAAACGAAGACGCCGGTATTGATGATGATTTATGGACGCGCTTATCTGTACTGACACGTACTGTAAAGAGTGATGAGCTGACCACCCTTGCTGCCAACGAGATTATTTACCGTTTGTACAATGAGGAGAACGTCGTCGTTCCTGATCCTGTTGCGCTAGCGTTTGGCTGTACGTGCTCTCGCGAGAAGTCAGCGATGGCCATTGAGCAAGTTGGCGAAGCGGAAGCTTTAGATATCATTGATGAGCAAGGCGGCAGTTTTGAGATGGATTGTGGCTTTTGTGGAGAGGTGTACAAATTTACCAAAGATGATGTACAAGCGATATTTGCTGAGTAGTTGGTTGTTATAATTATACTAAAACCCCTTAAACCAAAAGGTTTGAGGGGTTTTTTAGTAGGTGATGAAAATGCTTTGCTAAAGATTCAGTCTACGCTAAGATTAAGTTTGCCTGCTCTTCAGATCACCACTTCAACATTTTTAGGATAAGAGTAGATACGTGGACTGAGTAAATAATCGCTTTGACCATTATCCAAAAGCCAAGCTATGATTTGCTTGTGCACTCGGCTGCTGTAAATTAGATTGTAATGACTGATGCCATAAAATATTGCTTTGTGGCCTTCAGGCACCAACAATGTATGCTCGTCTTCATCTTCACCCAGTGCAGATTCAATGGTAACCAAACCATCACCCAATAATTTTGTGGTTTTAGCATCATAGTGCGCCTCAGCCAAGGTAGAGGCAATAAAATAAGTATAGACATGCCGCGGCAGCGGCGTAGGATGTCGAAAATCTGGCGGAAGCACGCTGCGGCCTTTTAGGGACTGCCAATCGGCGTCCCGAACACTGCCATGGCGCAAATCAATAATACCAGCACTACGCAAATCACCCAGCTTAGCAAGCGCACCTGCAAAGGGTAGTTTACTGATAACATCTTGCACAAAATTGCCAATGCGCTCAAGGACCGCGCCGTGATGCGGTGATCCTAAAGTGATTAGATTGCCAACCCGATTCACCCAATCTTGCCTAGCTTGGCCGCCATAAAATAGAGCACTACGAGCCACCAATCCGCCCATACTATGCCCAATCAAATCTATTTGCATAATGTCTGGATGGTCATCGATGAGCTGCTGTATCACTTTAGCGAAGTTGCGTCCATTGCTGGAAATACGTCGTCCCGTATTGTAATTTAGGTATAAAACAGTGGCATCAAGCTGACTGCGACCAATACGCTTACCTAAACTGTCAGGCTCGAATGGCTGCCAGCTTAAATGACTCATACACAAACCATGACATAGAATGATAACTCGTCCGGATATTTTACGGTGCGGTATGTTTTCATGGATAGGGAATAAAGAGTGGTCATACAACACCATCGGAATGGCGAGTGGATTGTTATGATTGACAAGATGATCGCCCATAACTCCATTTAAGATATTAACCAGCTGCCTTATAGTTTCGGGCAACGGTCGCGGGAAGCTTTGGTTGCGCACATTGTTATACAGCCGCAGTCCTGATACCAGATTATTTCCTATTAAAGACATCGCTTGACGTACCGTACCATAGATACGTCCAGTGATACCGCGCTGCCATTTATTCAGATTACCTTCATTAAACCGCCCTAATGGACGCAAAAGAATCTCACGATGAATGGCTTCTACGATATCGGTCACTTCAACGACGCCCATGGCCGCAAGCTGTGTTAATCCTTCAAAAAAGTCAGCTAAAGACAACGGCTTTTGCCAAACCAAATCATCGCTACCACTCGCTATTTGTTCGGTCAATTCATCTACATAGATATATTCAAGCTGAGCCAGTTGTTCATATACATCGTCTTGATAGCGGATACTGGGATCATTATCGAGATGAGTGGTAGCGTAACGGCGCTTGCCAGCGAAGAGGTCATGAATGGTGTCGAACGTCTTTATACTGGACATAATTTTGGCAAATTTAAAAATAAATTATCCCTTGCATATTAACGGGTAAATAAGATAAATAGAAGATATTATTTACAAAAAGTTTTTAACGGATCTGCGTTTGCCATTCACGATTAACAGGCTTTAAAGTTATGAGATATATACTTTAGTCACTTTAAAGGTGTTACCTTTCAGAGTTTCTAAGATTAAATATGTCAGTTTTATTTGGGATTGACTATAGCATTAAAGCACTACTCTTTTAATATGACAAAAACTAGATGAGAATATATTGAATTAAGTCATCATTAACCATAGCCTAAAGTGATATCATTTTTAGTATCCTGCTTATTAGGGCATGTTGAATCTTCCAAAATGAAAATTAAGGAGATCATAATGAGGGATTTTAAAAAATTAAGACAGCAAATGATAGATGAGCAACTAGTGGCACGTGGTCTTCATGATCAAACAGTACTTAATGCGCTGGGTGCAGTACCGCGTGAAAAATTTACGCCTACAAATCTCATTGAATCTGCTTACAGAGACTCACCTTTACCTATTGAGGAAAATCAGACTATCTCACAGCCTTATATTGTTGCATTGATGACGGCGGGCCTTGAGTTGAAGTCAGATGACCGCGTACTTGAAGTCGGTACAGGGTCGGGATATGCCGCAGCCGTGCTTGGGGAGATCTGTGAGAATGTTTATACGATTGAGCGCCATAAAGCCTTGGCAGATACTGCTCAGGTAAAACTTAAAGAGACGGGCTATACCAATGTTCAGGTCAAGCATGGCGATGGTACCCTTGGCTGGCCTGAAAAAGCACCTTTCGATGCCATCATAGTGGCAGCAGGGGGACCTGAAGTACCGCAAACACTCAAAGAACAATTAGCCATTGGCGGACGGATGATCATTCCCGTTGGTACCTCCCTAAATTTACAAAAACTGGTACGTATTCGGCGTATCAGTAAAGATGAATATCAGACAGAAGATCTGGGAAGCGTTCGTTTTGTACCTTTGATTGGCGCGGCAGGTTGGCAGGAGAAAAGGGATGAAAACTTATAAGACTTTGCCTGAATTAATTGCTCAATCAAGTGAGCATTTTACAAATATCGATGACGTCAATCTAGATAGTCTTCTAAAGCGTATTGGCGATAGCCGAGTCGTATTGCTTGGCGAGGCCTCACATGGGACGGCTGAATTTTATGATATGCGGGCACGTATCACCAAAGCGCTGATAGAAAAAAAGGGTTTTACTATTATCGCCGCCGAAGCGGACTGGCCGGACGCTGCGCATATCCATCATTATATTCATAGCAGGGAACAGGATGCTTTGCTGCAAAATAAACCTTTCTCCAGATTTCCTACTTGGATGTGGGCCAATCAATCCATGCTTGAATTTACCCATTGGCTTCATGCATACAATGATAAAACTGAATCTTTGGAGCAAAAAGTAGGATTTTATGGTTTGGATTTGTACAGCTTATACAGCTCTATTGAAGCAGTATTGGACTATTTACAGCAAGTAGATCCTAAGACTGCAGAAATTGCCCGCAAGCGTTATGACTGTTTGATGCCTTGGGCAGATGATCCTGCTTTGTACAGCCGCGCTGTGATAACCGAGCAGCATAAGAGCTGTGAAGCAGAAGTACTGAAAAATCTTCATGATTTACTTGCAAGACGTTTAGAGTATTCTAAAGCTAACGAAGAACAATTTTTTGATGCCAAACAAAACGCCAAGCTGATAGCCGATGCCGAACGCTATTACCGTACCTTGTATTATACTGAAGGGTATTCTGCTGAAAACAACTCATGGAATCAGCGTGATCAGCATATGTTTGAAACATTAAAAGAGGTGCTGGAGTTTAGAGGTTTTGAATCAAAAGCAATCGTTTGGGCGCACAACTCCCACATTGGTGATGCTCGGGCCACTCAAATGGGCGCGCGCGGCGAATTAAATATAGGTCAATTGGCACGGCAAGAATATGGTGACAAATCTTACAATATAGGTTTTGGCACCAATCACGGTACTGTTGCCGCTGCATCTAGATGGGGAGGGCCAATGGAGATAAAACAAGTACAGCCCTCACATATTGATAGTTATGAACGTATTTTTCATAAGGTAGCTGCTGATAATTTTCTTTTACCACTGCGTTATCCACTGTATGAAGACGTTCGTAAGGAGTTACTACCAGAGCGTTTAGAACGAGCGATAGGCGTCATTTATAGACCTGAAACTGAGCGACAGAGTCATTACTTTTATGCCTGTCTGCCCTCTCAGTTTGATGAATATATCTGGTTTGATAAAACGCGTGCGGTTGAAGCTTTGACGAAAAAGGTAGGAGAAGAAACATTGGATACCTTCCCGTTTGGTTTATAAGAAGCTAATGCCAAAACCCAGCTTGCGCCCACTAGTTTATGGAATAGTATTAGTGACCACATCTGGTGGTACATAAGCCATATAGCGATTCATTCTTTTCTCAAATCTACCAAAGATAAATAAAATTACCCATGATAATAGCAAATAGATAACGCCAGCGGCGAAGAATAGCTCCATCAAAGTATAAGTCCGTGCACTGATAGTACGTGCAACGCCAGTAATGTCCATCAGCGCAATAGTTGATGCCAGAGCACTGCCTTTGAGCATAAAAATAACTTCATTGCTATAAGCAGGTATGACAATACCAAAAGCGCGCGGTAAAGTAATACGCGTGAGTTTCTGCCATTTCGACATACCAATAGCGTCAGCAGCCTCAAGCTCGCCCGCTGGAATGGCCTGAATGGCTCCGCGAATAATCTCAGCAAGATAGGCGCTAGTATTCATGGTAAAGGCAATAATAGCACACCAGTAAGCTTGGCTTAGTAGCGGCTCCCAAAGAAAAGAATTACGTACTGCCTCAAATTGCCCAAGCCCATAGTAAATCAAAAATATTTGCACTAGCAGAGGCGTACCGCGAAAGAAGAAAATATATAAGAAGGGCAGTACCTGTACTACCCAGCTTTTAGATAAGCGCAGTAGCGCTAAGATCACCCCGAAAAAAAGCCCAATAACGCCTGAAAAGACGACCAACTGTATGGTCAGTACAGCGCCGCTTAAAAGATCTGGGATATGATCAAAAATAACTTGCCAATTCCAATCCATGAGCCTCTCCTACTCCTTACCTTACCGTTGGTTGCTGAATTGATTGACGGCTGATCTTTTTAGCATAGCGCGCTGCTGGATTAGCGCGCCATTCAAGCCATATCATAAAACCGGTAACCAGCATAGTCAGCCCCAAATAAATAATAGCCGCTGCCATATAAAAGGTGAAAGGCTGCTGAGTTGACTGCGCGGCACGCGAAGACTGATACATAATATCTTTGAGGCCAACGACGGATACCAGCGCGGTATCTTTGAGCAGTACCAAGAACAAGTTACCCAAACCAGGTAAAGCAATCTGCCAGACCTGCGGTAAGGTGATGCGATAAAAAATCTGAAAAGGACGCATGCCTATAGCTTGTGCCGCCTCACTCTGACCAACAGGTATCTCTTGAATTGACATACGAAAAATTTCGGTAGCATAAGCGCCAAAAGCGATAGAAAGCGCCATAACCCCGCCCCAAAAAGCACTGATCTCAACATACTCGTTGTAGCCAAACCTTTTGAGAATACTCATCAGTAGTATCGAGCCACCATAGTAGATGAACAATACCAATAATAGCTCAGGAATACCGCGCATAGTCGCTGTATATATGGTCGCAAGCTTACGTAGTATCCAAACGTTGGATAGCTTGGCCGTAGCACCTAATAAGCCTAAAATCATGCCAATAATCAGGCTAGTTAGCGCAAGCTTAATGGTGACGGTGGCGCCGCTTAGTAATAGCGCGCCAAATCCTTGTAAATCAAACACAGTAGTTCACTTGGCCTCTTGATAGTGGCAGCATATTAAATAAAAATTAATACTGAGTTCTATGCTATCTATAGTGGTGGTAACCTATACCACCTAACATAGACTTACCTTTAAACGATAACACTTAAACCCAGCAGAAAAGGTCATTGATTTTATCACAATCAATACGCTCTATGTTAAAGGGAGCGCTATAAAACTGACGCCCAAAGCTCTAGGATAAATATAGCCTTTTAACTAATCCGTTCTTTAAAAAACAAAAAGGATATTACCGTTATGGCAATATCCTTTTAGAGACGATCTTTTATTTAGTTTGCTACCGCCTCTTCGCTTGCAGGCATAGCCTCTTGAGCGGCGGCTGTTGAGCTGGTACCAAAATAGCTACCCGTTATCTGGTCATAGGTGCCATTGGCTTTAAGCTCATTTAAGGCTTGATTAAATTTAGCAACCAATGGATCGCCTTTACGAAAAGCCATGGCTATCGCATCCTTATTGGTACTGATTTCCTCCCCTTTGATCTCATAGTCTTGACCAGCATCAGTGTCCAACCAATTAACACCGATAACCTTATCGACCATCATCGCGCGGATGCGTCCTGAGGTGAGATCTAAATACGTATTGTCTTGAGTATCATAGAGTTTAATATCCGCATCTGAATGCTCCTCTTGTAGATACTCAGTAGCAGTCGTTGCACGCTGCGAGCCGATAGACTGACCTTGCAGGGAATCGATACTGATGTCATCGCCTTTTTTGCCAATCAATACAAAGCCACTATAGTAATAAGGATCACTAAACTCTACCACTTCTTGACGTTCAGGGGTGATGTTCATACCAGCGATAATACCATCAAATTTTTGCGCATTTAGCCCTGGAATCAGGCCATCCCAATCTTGAGAGATCACTTCACACTCCGCTTGCATCTGCGCGCATAATGCATCAACGAGCTCAATCTCATAGCCAATCAAATTGCCATCGGCATCCGTATAACTAAAGGGCTTGTAGCTTGATTCGGTTGCCAGCTTTATATTCATGGTTTCCGTATCTGCTGGGGCATCGGCTGTAGCATTCTCTGTAGGTTCTGAGCTATTATTGCACCCTGCTAACATAATCATAGCGGCGCTAAGCGGCGCTAGCCATAGTTTTTTAGAAACACCTTTATGAGAGAACAATGATATTGAAAGGGTCATTTTATTATTCCTTGACAGATAAGTCAGTAGCTTATTAATTAGAATATATTGATCAATAGCTTACTCATAAGTAGCCTATTGATCAAAGTTGGCTTGTTCAAGACGGGCAAGCTCGCCATTGCTACGAATCTCGCTTAGAGCTTGATTAAACTCATCTCTTAAAGGATCACCCTTGCGTACCGCTATGGCAATATTATCGTCATTATCGATCTCATCACCTACGATACCAAAGCCTTCAGGATTATCTGTCAACCATGATTTGGCAGACACTTTTTCGGCTAATACCGCATCACTACGGCCAGATTTTAGATCTAAATAGGCATTATCGTAGTTGTCATACAGCTGCACCGTGTTGCCCTCTTTGCCTTCATAGTTTTCTTGCAAATACGCGCCGGGCGTAGTGGAGCGCTGTCCACCAAGGGTTAAATTTTGAATAGCATTTGGGTCAAAGCCGCTGTCCGTATTGGTCAGCCATACCATAGTATTTGCAAAATAAGGCTCAGTAAAATCCACTTTTTCTTGACGTTCAGGGGTGATGGACATCCCTGCAACTACCGCATCATATTTTTGTGCCAATAACCCAGGAATAATACCGTCCCAATCTTGCGCGACGATTTCACAATCAGCTTGCATCTGCGCGCATAACGCATTGGCAACATCGACATCGTAGCCAGCAAGGCTACCATCAGCATTGGTATAGTTAAAAGGAGGATAGGCGCCTTCGGTTGCAATACGTAACGTCTTACTAGCAGTGCCTGCTGCCGTATCAGCATTAGTCTCAGCATCACCAGCTTCATTAGATTGACTACAAGCACTAAGCGCTAAAGCGGCAGTAATAGTCATAGATGACCATAATAGACGAGAAGTCGACATCTTACATTCCTTATGTTTGAAAGTTTTTAGAGCATTGTTTAATAAACGCTTCGTTGTTTTTGACGTCCATGCCAAGTTGTTAAAATACTAACAGATATCGATAAGTTACTAACTTATTGATAATACCTGACTCAAGTATCAAAAACAAACATTTTACCTATTGACTATTATTACTGAAAACAACTAAGAATTGCACAGGATAAATATGAACGACAAGTTAACTCTTAAGCAATTGGGCAACTAATTTTGCTGATTGGCAGCCATAAACTCTTTCACGCGCTCTGATTTAGGGTTGTCAAAAACTTGTTCAGGTGTGCCCATCTCTTCAATGACTCCTTGATGCAAAAACACCACTTGGCTAGATACTTCACGAGCAAAACGCATCTCGTGAGTGACAATCAACATAGTACGTCCCTCTTCTGCCAGCTCACGCATAACGGCCAGTACTTCATTAACCAACTCCGGGTCTAGCGCAGACGTTGGCTCATCAAACAGCAGTACTCGCGGTTGCATAGCAAGCGCGCGCGCGATAGCTACGCGCTGGCGCTGACCTCCCGATAAATTGGCTGGATAAGCATCTTTTTTGTCCAATAACCCTACTTTATCAAGTAGCTTTTCAGCATCGCTAATCGCCTGATCTTTTTTTATTTTCAGTACCTGCGTTGGTCCTTCAATGATATTTTGCAAAATCGTTCTATGCGGCCACAGATTAAAGCTTTGGAATACAAAACCTACACGCGCTCGCAGGTTCTCAAGCTGTTTAACATTCGCCGCTTGCATCTCACCAGATTTTGTGGGTTTTAGCAGCAGCTCATCATCGCCAATACTAATACGTCCTTTTGTCGGTTTTTCAAGCAAATTAATGCAGCGCAGTAAAGTCGATTTTCCAGAGCCTGAGGAGCCCAAGATAGAGATGACATCACCATCATAGGCGGTGAGCGTTACCCCTTTTAATACCGCCAAAGAACCGAAGCTCTTGTGAAGGTCTTCTACCGCCAAAGCAATAGGACGAGTCGAATCTTTAGCAATGTCTAGCATGACTTAACAGGTTTCCGTTGGTTCAAATAAGATGATTATGAGTATAGGGTTTGTTAGATAATTTGCAATGAGCATATTTTATTAAGCATTTAGTTAGACGCAGTAGTGCACGCTATAAGCTCAGTTGCATACATTGTCTCTTAGAAAGGGTTTAAAAGGCAAATTTTCTGTTTTATTTTTGATTATGGCAACAAAAAATACGCCCAAACTGCATTGCAAGTTTGAGCGTCTTTTCGGTAATTTTATACTATTTGAAGCATCGAAGCTGTAGAGCTGAACAAAATCTATTTATAAAATATTAGTAGGTTGAGACGTGCTCTTCTGACTCACTACCGTCTATGATATCAGCATCATCGACGCCTACAGCGGTACTGTCAGCGACGCCAATATCTTCATTAGTGAGCGTCTCTGTTTCCATAGTGTCAGCCATATCGACATCTTCACTAGTAGTACCACCATCCAACGAAGCAACCTCACCTGTAGTAGGCTCCATCTCATTATCAGCTTCATTTGCACTAGCTACATCAGTTGCCTGCTGCTCGACCGGGGTTTGTGCATCATCTACATTTTCCATAGCCTCAGGTTCAGAAAGTGAAGGGTCATTATCCGCACAAGCGCCAAGTGTCAAAGCTGCGATCGCTATAGAACCATACAGCCACTTTTTAGAGGGCGCTAGCTTTGTAAAGCTTTTCTTAATAGTAGTCATTGAGACTCTCCATAACAGGGTCAGCAAAGGTAAAAGTTATAGTATATTTTGTATTGGTTCTGACAAAAGTGACGCTTAATTATTAGTATCAGTATCTACTTCACTATTATTGGTATCAGTACCACCGTCCAACGAGGCTACCTCACCTCTAGTAGATCCCATATCTTGATCAGTGTTATCTGTGTCATCCATACTGGTAACTTCACCTGTACTAGTAACCCCACTGGTACTAGCAACATCAGTAGTTGGTTGTTCTTCAACCATAGGCTGTTCTTCAACCATAGGTTGCGTATCGTCTACTGTTGCCATAGTCTCAGGTTCAGCGGGTACTGGCTCAGCAGGTGTCTGTTCATTATCTGAGCAGGCACCCAGCATTAAAGCCGACGCTGCTATAGATCCATATAGCCATTTTTTGGCTGTTGTTCGCTTTATAGTAGTCATTTTAATTCTCCATGGTTTGGTTAACAACAATAAAAGTCATATTAGATTTAATATTGATTTTTCTATAAATAAAACCTAATCATCTGTGTCTGTATCACCATAATCCCATTCAGTATCAGTATCAGTATCAGTATCAGTATCTGTGTCTGTGTCTGTGTCTGTGTCTGTGTCTGTGTCTGTGTCTGTGTCACCAATCTCTACATTACTGTCATCGTTGTCAACTTCTACTTGCTCTACAGTATTGACTACCGTATCGTCATCAGCAGCAAATGCGTTGTTAAATGCAAAAAAAGATAATACTGCTGATAAAGAAAAATATAATCCTGCTTTATAAATAGATTTTTGCATAGTTTTATCACTCATCGTTGTTGTGTTCGTATTGGAGTTAGTACTCATACTAATTCTCTATTTTCCGTTATTTATATAGACCTAATGCCATTTGTCTGGTACTACTTGTCTAATACTAGTGTCACTAATTAACAGAGGTCTCTTCTATCATGTCGCTATCGTTCAAAGTGTCAAGATCGTTGTCCGCTTCTAAGTCGGTTCCTACAGTATTGTCTGGCATGTCGGTGTTCACTGTACTACCAACACCGCCCGTTACATCAGTATCAGGCGTGGCTTGTGCGCCTATAACGGCTCCTGACCCTTCAGGTTCGTCTCTACTTGGCGAGATAGGATTATCTTCACGGTCACTAATCATTGGCGCATTTGCGGCTGCTATCTCAGCCGCCGCTTCCTCCTCTGAGGTCTGTGTATCAAATTCATGGACTGAACTTTCCATAGGCTTTTCTTCTTCTTGACTACTACAGGCGCTCAATGTCAACGCTACTGCTGTCAACGTAATGAACAATCCCTTTTTCCAAGTAGAGAGCTGACAGGTAGAGATCTGGGACTTTTTATTATTTATATCTACTCTATTGACAATGTCATTAATACTCATATCAGCCTTCTATCTTGTTTTAAAAAAATAGCATTGGAAATTTGATTGGAGTTGAGTCAAGCTTAGTTAATATTATGATAAACGAGCGCTTAACTTCGAAGTTTCAACTATACTTATAATAGAATGTTGCCACCTTAGTAATTACAGCAGTATTGTGTTAAAAACGCGTAACTATTACTCCTTTGCCTTACAACATCTGCCCAAAAAGGTTATAAATATAAGCAGTATATTGTTAGCATTATAGGCAAATGTTTTTGAAAGTTTATCTTTATTGGCATAGTAAGCTTATTTAGAAGGTAGCCTGACATAAAAAGTCGACAAATTTTATATTGTTATAGTCATTTATGTTTAGGTGCTATTTTTACTTAATTACTGCCCAGTTACCTTTATTTACTTATCATCACCTTATTTACGTCCTAGCTCAAAGTCGAGTTTTTGTCTTCATTTTATAAATAAAAGGAAAGCACTTTATGAGTCAATTGAATACCCAAGATATTACTACCTATATGCGAAATGTTGGTCAACGAGCCCGCGCCGCCTCGCGTGCCCTTGCTGCTGCTAATACAGGCAATAAAAACGCCGCACTGATGACTATTCATGATGAGCTAGTCACTGCCAAAGCCGACATCTTAGCAGCGAATAAAATTGATATGGATAAGGGTCAAAAGAATGATCTTGATAGTGCTTTACTTGATCGCTTAGAGCTCAATAACGCGCGATTTGATGGCATGCTGCAAGGGCTCAAAGACGTTGCCGCCTTGCCCGATCCTATCGGCGAGGTCACTGATATGACTTATCGTCCCTCAGGCATCCAGCTAGGTAAAATGCGCGTGCCCCTCGGCGTCGTCGGTATGATTTATGAATCGCGTCCCAACGTGACTTTAGAGGCGGCGTCTTTGGCGCTCAAATCCGGTAATGCCATTATCTTACGCGGCGGCTCTGAGGCCTTTGAATCCAATCAAGCGATTGCTAAGTGTATCCATAAAGGCTTAGCAAAAGCAGGACTGTCCGAGCACAGCGTACAAGTGCTGGAAACCACAGATCGCGCGGCTGTCGGCGAGCTGATCACTATGACTGAATACGTCGATGTCATTGTGCCACGTGGCGGCAAAGGCCTGATTGCACGTATTAGTGCAGACGCTAAAGTACCGGTCATCAAGCATTTAGACGGTAACTGTCACACCTTTATCGATAGCGATGCTAAGCTTGATATCGCTATCGATGTTAGCGTTAATGCCAAAACCCATCGCTATGGCACTTGTAATACCATGGAGACTTTGCTGGTTGATAAAGCCGTTGCTGATGAGATGCTACCCAAGATTGCCGAAGCTATTGTCAAAGCCGATGATGCGATGCAGCTGCGACTTGATGAAAAATCGCAGGCTATCTTAAGTGACAATACTAAGCTTGATGGTCATTTATCTAAAGCCACTAGCGAGGACTGGGATACTGAATATCTCGCGCCCATTCTGGCGATTAAAGTCGTTGACGGACTTGACGCGGCAATTGAACATATCAATACCCACGGCAGCCATCATACCGATGTGATTATCACTGATAACTACAGTAAGTCGCAGCGCTTTATCCGCGAAGTCGATTCAGCTAGCGTCATGATTAATGCCTCCAGCCGTTTTGCTGATGGTTTTGAGTATGGACTTGGCGCTGAGATTGGTATCTCAACCGATAAGATTCATGCTCGTGGCCCGGTCGGACTTGAGGGTTTGACCTCACAGAAATGGATCGTCTACGGTCATGGCGAGGTACGCGCCTGATCTGTTTTTTATATGTTAATAGTTTTAATGATCACGAGCGTCAGCATTAGCTGACGTTTTTTGTGACCAGCAAAGATGTTATATTTTTAATAAAAATTAAACTAGAAATACCATGAAATAATTTTTTAACTTTGCTAATTTTTGTTTTGAGAATAAGTTATTGCCAATAGTAAAAAAGGATAATTAAAATCATGATGGTTTTTTTGGTTATTTTAGTCGTCTCAGGCGCGCTTATCGTTGGCGCACTATGGGGTGCCTATGGCAGCCTTTCAGAATGGGTTCAAGGTAACTTATTAGCTATCGCTGGCGGCGCTTTGATGCTATCAGTCGCTTTACAAATGCTAGAGCCTGCGGTTAATCATAGCGGACTTCTCGCCACTATAACGTTCACCCTGCTAGGCGCAGCTGTGTTTACTGGTACCGATTATTTAATCGACGAAAAAATGCAAAGCGGTGGCGGCGGCGGTCTACTAGCGGCGGTCACCTTAGATGGCGTGCCTGAAAACTTAGCACTGGGGGTATCACTGATCGGTGGTAACGTTATGCAAGTGGCCGCATTAGCAGGCTCTATTTTGCTCTCTAATCTGCCAGAAGCTGCTGGCGGCGCGAAACAAATGAAGGAGGATGGCAACAGTAATAAAAAGATAATTATGATCTGGATTGGGGCCGCTGTTTTATTATCGGTTGCAGCTATCGCTGGCAATCAGCTGCTGCGTGATGTACCAAAATCTACTTTAAGCTTGATCGATTGCTTCGCTGCCGGTGCGGTGATTGCCTCGCTGGCAACCGAGATCTTCCCTGACGCCTTTAAAAAAGGCAATCACTGGGCAGGTATTAGCACTGCTATTGGCTTAATTCTAGCACTAGGACTAAATCAGTTAGGCGGCTAAAGTCAAAATTTTTGATTATTCTTACTAACTCTACTTCACTATACTAATACCCATCCTGATATTTATTAAAACTTGTATCTATCTTGCCCTCTATAACTTCTCTTAAAGTATAATTTACAACGTCAGCTTAATCGCTGACTTTTTTATATTCTTATTTTAAGGGGTCTGTTGAACAAAATCATAAAGACCTTGGCATGTTTAAACAGCTTATTAAAGACATTTACCAAAGATGTGGTAAACCGCAATTATGGACTGTGACATCATAACGCAGTATCTGACAAGAGTGAGATGTAAGATTAAATAATTTTAGCTTCTTACTTTAAAACCTGAACTTAAAATAAGGCGTATCTTATTTTAAGTTCAGGTTTATTTGTATTCTTAGGCTTACAAAAAAAAGGATAGATTTATGGAAATTACCCTAAATGGCTACTACACCCTAATCCTTGCCACCCTAGTACTGTTGCTTGGACGCTTTTTGGTGAAAAAAATTAAGTTTTTAGAGGATTTTAATATTCCAGAGCCGGTGGCAGGCGGCTTGGTTGCTGCTATTATTGTTTACGCGCTTAATATCATTTGGGGGTTTACCTTTAATTTTCATCAAGGCTTGCAAACTGCCACCATGCTAATGTTCTTTGCCTCTATCGGACTCAGCGCTGATTTTGGTCGGCTTAAAGCTGGGGGTTCACCATTACTGATTTTCACCATCGTCGTATCGGTCTTTATTGTTTTACAAGATATCGTTGGGGTTGCCTTGGCAAGCATTCTTGGCCTTGATCCTTTGCTGGGGCTAGTGACAGGCTCTATTGCGCTAACGGGTGGTCATGGTACGGCAGGCGCTTGGGGCATTACTTTAGAAGAAGACTACGGGGTAGTCGGCGCGACAACTTTAGGTATTGCAGTAGCTACTTATGGACTGGTAGCTGGTGGTCTGATTGGTGGTCCTGTGGCGCGCCGATTGATCAATAGGCTTGGTTTGCAGCCTTCAGTTGCCAAGTCTGATCCAAGCGATATCGAAAAAGTCGCCAGCGCGCAGTCACTGTATAGTACCAAGCATGATGAAGATAAAGCACATAGTAATAAAGACATATTTGAAAGACCTGATAGTATGCGCTTTATTACTGCCTCCTCTACCATTGAGACTCTGGCCTTGTTCGCGGGTGCGCTGGCTTTTGCTGAGACTATGACTATGGTGGCGACAGATACTTGGTTTGAACTCCCCACCTTCGTTTGGGCGCTGGCAGGCGGGGTGATTATCCGTAACGTGCTCACAATCGTCTTCAACTTTGATATGTTTGATCGCTCCATTGACGTATTCGGTAACGCCTCATTAAGTCTGTTTTTAGCGATGGCATTGTTATCATTGAAGCTATGGCAGCTGACTGACTTGGCAGGACCTGTTATCATTATCTTACTGGTACAGACTGTAATTATGATTGCCTATGTCTATCTTCTAACCTTTAGAATTATGGGCAAGGACTATGATGCAGCCGTATTATCAGGAGGACATTGCGGCTTTGGTATGGGCGCGACGCCGACCGCTATTGCTAATATGCAGGCCATTACCGATCGCTACTTACCCTCGCCCAAGGCATTCTTAATTGTACCTATGGTAGGCGCTTTTTTTGTTGATATTGTCAATGCTACAATCTTGCAAATATTTGTTAATTTACCGTTTATGTGATCTTATATGAGTTAAGTCATCAACACAGACGTCAGCTAAATGCTGACGTTTTTTTAGCGTAGGATTTTTTATTAAAGAGCGTTTGTTAGGGTGTAGTAGCGTCTGTTGACGCCATGTCTATCATATCGTTAATCCATTTTAATAATGCTACTGGTATAAACCTTGCATAGCATTAAACCTATAAAGGCAGAGCACGTAAGAAAAATTGTTACCAATAGGAAAAGTAGTCATGCAAAGCGGCACTATCAAACACTGGAACGCTGATAAAGGCTACGGCTTTATCGCCGCCGATGACCAAAGCGAGGACGTGTTTTTTCATGTCAGCACTATTAAATTATCGCAGCCTATCCGTATTGGACAGCAGGTGTATTTTAGCAGTGCTCGCAACGAAAAAAACCAGCTACGTGCCACTCAGGTCACGGATACCACCCTTAGCCTTGAAGAGAGTCCACCCTTAAAGTCCTACCATGCTACGACAAACCAGCCGCGTCAAAACCACTCTAATTCAAAGCGTCCACGACCTGCAAACCAGCATAAAAAAAGTCCACTCACCACCCTGATTAGTTTCATTGCCATTATCGCTATGGCTGTTTATTTCTTTGGTGATATCAAGTCAGCGCTGTTCAATCAGGACGTAATCAACGCAGATATAGCGCCCAGCTATTCAGAAACTGAGCAAAGCGCTAATACCGCCATCACTGGCGATGCGCAAATTGATAACACTATCGCACTGATTCAGCAAGGCGGTCCTTTCCCTTATCCTGCCAAAGACGGCACGACCTTTTATAACCGTGAAGGTCGCCTGCCCGCGCAGTCCAGTGGCTACTACCGCGAGTACACCGTACCGACACCCGGCCTCTCACATCGCGGCGCTAGACGTATCGTCACGGGCGGCAATCCACCGACTGTCTATTATCTAACCGTCGATCACTACGATAGCTTTAGACAATTACAGGTGAACTAATATGAGCCAAGCCATTCATTATATTAATAAAGACAGCGAAACGCCTACCCATGTTCCTGAGCAAGCTATCGATATTGTTGTAGATGAAGTCCTTGATAAGGCTAGTTTATTGAAGGCTTTAGACAAGGCACTTAGCTTCCCTGATTATTTTGCCCACAATTGGGATAGTGCTTGGGACTGCTTAACAGATAGTGATGCTGAGCATTTACGTTTAGATTTAACTGACGTGCAGCAGATAAATAACGAGGACTTTGAAGTGTTTAAAAGTATGATTGAGGATGCTTATCGAGATTTTGGTAGGCCGCAGTTGTGGGTGGTTGGGGGAGATGGTGATGAGTAGCTACTGTTTTGATTGCTTAAGTAAGGTATCAATATCATAGTCTGTCATGTTAATTACTCTTTACTGATTTTCTATTCAAAACGCAATTGTAGGCTGCGGCTTTAGCCCAGCTTCTATATATTACAAAGTCACAATACTGAGCTAAAAACCCAATCTACGAGACTAATAAAGATCTGCTAAATAATGAATATCAGATATCGAAGAACCCGCCAAGACTACTCTTGGCGGGCTTTTATGAATTATAAAGTTATGAAGCTTGTTCAATCAAACCCATTATTTAAACTTTTTAATCTCACCACTCTTCACCCGAGCAACAAAGGATTGAACCTCTTTTTTCACAATCGGCATCAAGAAGTATAAACCGATGATGTTAAAGATTGACATAGCGAAAATGGCTGCATCTGAGAAGTCGATAACAAAGCTAAACTGTATGATGGTACCGATAACGACGAAGATACAAAAGATGAGCTTGAATATAATTTCGGTAAATTTACCCTCACCGAACAGGTAAGTCCAAGCCTTTAGACCATAGTATGACCATGAAATCATCGTTGAAAAGGCGAACATTATCACAGCTATAGCTAGGAAGTATTGGAAAATTGGAGCCGTTTCCATAAAGGCGGCACGGGTTAGATCTACACCAGTAACTGCTTGAGATTGTAAGTTTGCGGCTGTGTTCACCCCGGATATAGTGATAACCAATGCCGTCATGGTACAGATGATAACTGTATCAATAAAAGGCTCTAGTAAGGCTACTAAACCTTCGGTAGCAGGCTCTTTGGTTTTTACCGCTGAGTGAGCAATAGCGGCAGAACCAACACCCGCTTCGTTGGAGAAGGTCGCACGCTTTAAGCCCTGAATTAATGCACCAACAAAACCACCTGCAACACCAGCACCAGTGAAAGCACCAACAAAAATCTGTTCAAATGCTATACCGATAAGATTAAAGTTTGCAACTAGTACGACTACACTCATACCGATATATAACAAAGCCATAAAGGGTACGATTTTTTCAGTAACGCTTGCTATGCTCGGCATACCACCGAGGATAACCATGCCGACTAAAAAGGCCAAGCCAACGCCAAAGAAGATACTGTAATCTGTTGGGATATTAAAAGTAGAGCTCATGACTGCAAAGGCTTGGTTACCTTGGAACATGTTACCGCCGCCTAATGAACCCAATAAACACATCAGCGCAAAACCAACGGCTAGAAACTTACCAAATCCGCCCATACCACGTTCAGCCATACCGCGGCTTAGGTAGTACATAGGCCCACCTGATACAGCGCCAGATGGTAGTACCGTACGATATTTGACACCTAGCGTACACTCTACAAACTTGGAGGCCATACCGAACAGGCCAACCACGATCATCCAAAAAGTGGCACCAGGTCCACCAATAGCCAGCGCTGCACCCACACCTGCAATATTACCAAGACCAACGGTACCTGATAAAGCAGTAGCTAAGGCCTGAAAATGGCTGACTTCGCCTTCTTCTTTGACAGCGGGGTTAGGATCGGTATACTTGCCTCTGACAATATCAATAGATAATTTTATTTGACGAAACTGGATAAAGCCAAAATAGACGGTGAATATTATTGCTGCAGCTAACAACCAACCTACAATGAGTGGAAAGCTTGTATCGCCGAGTGGCACTGAGAAGAAGATAAGATCTACGAACCATCCAAATATATTAGCCATAAAGCTATCAAGACCTGCACCAAATGCAGCTAAGCCTGTCTGTTCAGGCTCAGCCGCTTGCGCAAGACTGGTGCTAAGTAGGAATAACATAGCGACTAACGATTGTTTTTTCATAAAAAATCCCTTTAATAAGAATCACTTCCTAGTGAACTTTGAAACAATTGTAATAATATCAATATTAAATATGTAATTGAACATTACGATTTATACTTTTATTATTACTATATTGTTAACGTTAAATATATACTAATAAGATTAAATAAACAAAAAATTTATAATTTTTTTTAAATTAGATATAAACCTAGCTTCTAAAAGGTAGTATTCATAATACAGTCCATAATCACTAAAATAGTCATCAAACTAGAAACTCAAAGCAAACACCCATACCCTTACTACAACAAATTAGAGTTTGTATCGTATCTGACAACTGGCTACGTAGTAGCAATAGAATCAAAAAATGATAGTGATAACGCAAAAAAACTACTAAGCTAAAAGCCAAGCAGTTTTTGTTTGCTGTCATTCTAAATCTTTTCCAATTTCTAGCATTAACAGGTTTTTTCTAGATAGCATTAGCTTTTTCATAAACTTCGTTAAGTTAGCGTAGGTTGGTGCTTTAGCCCAGCTCGTAATTTTGCAAAGTTAAAATGCTGGGTTAAAAACCCAGCCTACCCCAAATTGGCAAACCTTATTTTCGAATTTGCACTATCATAGGGTGTCGCCCCGCGTAATAAGAATACCCGAAATATCTGTCTTTTAATGGTGCACAGGGCGACACCCTACAACGACTCCAAACGGTGCATAAAATGTACCCTACCCCTGCTCCCTAAGCCATCTGCTCAGTCAGCTCAGCCGCTTGCTCAACCAAACTACTGATAAAGTCAATCGTATCAATAAGTGTAGCTTTATCCGTGATGTCCACACCGATCATTTGCGCCAGCTCGGCAGGCGTTTTTGAGCCGCCAGCACGCAGTACCGCGAGCCAATCGTCGATGACAGGCTCTTGGTTACGTAGCTTTTTAAACAGCTGCGTGGCGATGCTCAGACCCGCACTATAAGTGTAGGAATACAAGCCCAAATAGTAATGCGGCTGGCGCATCCAAGTGAGTGCCGCATCATCGTCAATCTCGACAGCATCGCCCCAAAACTGTTGTAAGCTGGCTTTCATCAGCTGATGCAAATCATCCGTGCTCAAATTCTTGCCCGCATCGACAGCGCGGTAGACCTCGCGCTGAAAGTGCGCCTCAATAAAGTGCGTCACAAAGTTATGATAATAAGTGTTCGATAGTAGCGAGCTAATAACGTAACGCTGAAAGGCGCTGTCGTCCTTTTGCTGTAGCAAATAATGTCCGAGCAGCAGCTCATTACAGGTTGAGGGCGCTTCAATAAAATACAGTGAGGGCGCGTAGCTTAGGTAGTTTTGCTGCTGGCCTGCATTATAAAAGTGCCCAGCATGCCCAATTTCGTGCACTAAGGTGAAAACATCGCCTAAGTTTTCTGTCCAAGATAGCAGGACGTAGGAGTGCTCGCCATAAGGTGAGGCGCAAAAGCCGCCCGTGCTCTTGCCTTTATTTTGTGCAAAGTCGTACCAGCGCTCGCTAAATGAGCGTTTGACCATGTCGGTATAGTCCTCGCCCAGTAGCGCTAAAGCGTTGACACAGTAATCACGCGCGTCATCGATGCTGACTTTCGCCACAAAACTGGCATCCAACGGCACTTTTAGATCCGCAAAAGTCATATTATCGATGCCGTTTGCGGTCTTGAGCAAATTGGCATAACGGCGCATGGGCACTGCTAAATGCGTCATGATGGTATCGATGTGTTCGTCATACATGGCACGCGGAACTTTTTGCTCCTGCAGTAGATAGTCAAAAACAGATTCATAACCGCGCATGTCAGCGATGATTTTCTCTTTTTTAACTTGGGTCAAATAATTGCTAGCGATGGTATGTTGCGACTCGCGCAGCCGCTTTGAAAACGCTTTAAAGGCAGCACGTCGAAACTCGGTACGCACATCGGTTTCATACTCGTTTTCAAAGGCTGAAAAGCTCAGCGGATACCACTTGCCATCGACCTCAAAGTCGGGGAAGCTCATATCCGCTAATTTGCACTGTTCATAATTATCATAAGGCAATCCCAGCACTGGCGATAACGCTACTAGCGCAGTCTCGACATCTAGACTCAAGGTATGTGGTTTTTCTGCTAATAAATCTAATAAAAACGGGCGGTATTTATCGTTGTCTTGTAGCGCTTGCTGGATCATGGTTTCATTGGCTTGCTTTAGCGTTTGCACCACTACGGTGGTTTGGCTATCTAGCTTTGCCATTTTTGACGAGTAATCGCGCGCTCTAATTTGTAGCTCGCTATCAGTCATATCAACCGCACTTTGCGCGCCTGCATAAGTGCCTGCCTTGGACTGGATGGTTAAATATGCCTCATAAGTTTCTAATAATTTGACGATGCTGGCGCTGTCTTTAAGTACAAGTAAGCTGCCATCGCTTAATTTATTAGCGAGCGTTTCTGCTTTATCTAAATCCGTGTAAAAGTCGGCTGGCGTCGCATATAAGGCGCTCATATCCCAAGTTAACTGGGTAGGCACGTCTTTACGCAGGGGTAAAGATTGGGTTGGTTTTTGGGTTTGCGATTGAGTCATGTTTTTCTCTTATTTTGTAGTTTTCTAAAGAATAATAATCGGCTTAATTATAAGTCGATAGTAGCATAACCGTTAATTTAAAATTCTGACTCTTAAAACGTCAACCATAAAAAAACCGCTGAGCCAAAGCCAAGCGGTTCTTACTATTAATGCTATAGTCGATGCACTCTAAAAAGAATATAGTGCTGCTGGTATAAATTTTCCTTGCTGGCTGTTTACATAAATTTCACAGAGGCTGCGCAAAATTCATCCCAGCAGCCCATGCAAATTCAAATAACAGTTTTATTTTTAACTAACTATACCCAGTCAACTATTGGTTTTTAGCATAAACAGGCTTTTTGGCACAAATGGCCTTAACCTTTTCGCAGGTATCAGCGATAACCTTTTCGTCGCCGCGGCTGTCTAACACATCACAAATCCAACCTGCCAATTCTTTGACATCTTCTTCATCGAAGCCGCGTGTCGTCACAGCTGGCGTACCGATACGGATACCGGAGGTCACAAACGGTGATTTTGGATCGTTGGGGACGGCGTTTTTATTAACCGTAATATAAGCATCGCCAAGCCACTTATCGGCTTCTTTACCCGTCATCTCTTGCTTAACGAGGCTGATCAGCATCAAATGGTTTTCTGTACCGCCAGAGATGATCTCATAGCCGCGATCCATGATCACTTTTGCCATGGCTTTGGCGTTTTTGACCACTTGTTCTTGATAGGTTTTAAAATCATCTTCCAGTGCTTCTTTAAATGCTACTGCTTTTCCTGCAATAGCGTGCATTAAAGGACCACCTTGATTACCTGGGAACACGGCAGAGTTGAGTTTTTTGGCCAGCTTATCATCACGCGATAAGATAATGCCTGAGCGCGGACCACGTAGTGTTTTATGCGTGGTACTGGTGACCACATCAGCGAATGGTACTGGGCTTGGATAGGCGCCAGTAGCAGCAAGACCAGCGACATGCGCCATATCCACTAAAAAGTATGCGCCCACTTCATCGGCGATATCACGAAAACGCTGCCAATCCACCACTTGTGAGTAAGCTGAGAAACCTGCGATGATCATCTTAGGCTTATGCTCACGAGCTAAGCGATCCACTTCGTCGTAATCAATCTCGCCAGCTTCATTTAGACCGTACTGCACGGCATTGTAGTTAATGCCTGAAAAGTTTATGTGCGCGCCATGCGTCAAGTGACCACCAGCATCAAGGCTCATACCAAGGACGGTATCATTGGCCTCTAAAAGCGCTAAAAATACCGCTGAGTTTGCTTGAGAGCCTGAGTGTGGCTGGACGTTGACGTATTCTGCGCCAAACAGCTCTTTTGCGCGGTCAATAGCCAACTGCTCAACGACATCTACGTGCTCACAGCCCCCATAATAACGCTTGCCCGGATAGCCTTCAGCATATTTATTGGTCAGATCTGAACCTTGCGCTTCCATCACCGCTTGCGAGCAGTAGTTTTCTGAAGCAATAAGCTCAACGTGACTTTCTTGACGTTTGCTTTCTGCTTCCATAGCTGCAGCAAGCTCTGGATCGTACTCTTTAATAGAGATATCTTTAAACATATTTACGTCCTATGTAGGTCTAATGACTAAAATTAGAAAGGGTTTATTAAAAATAAGGTGATTAAAGTACTACTAGGGTTTTTCTAGTTGAGATAAAACGATTAAAAGGACATAGTCTAGAATAGACTTGTCCTGCTCAGCACTACTTTTGATGCTTGTCTTGCATCTAAATTCTATTACAAAACTAGTGTATCATGAAAATTTATGTCACGAGCGTAAAATCACTCCCCTTAACTTGAAGTAAACACGTCTTAGATATTTTAAATTTTAAAAAACTATAAATAAAAATAGTCACCTGCAGATACAAATAGTAAGCGCAATATCACAATCATTTAGCTAGGTTCGTCTCATTTATTTACGTCAAACTTGGGCATGTTATCGGCATTAAAAGGTAGCGCTTCATGAGCCTGCTTACGATATTGTGCCATGCGCATCCGATCGTCAGTACAAAAATTGCTAATCGCCGGTACAAAACGCGGATCATAAATACGGTGCAGTGAGTGCGTCGTTGTCGGAATAAAGCCACGAATGAGTTTATGCTCACCTTGCGTGCCCGGATCAAAATATTCAAGGCCCTGCTCAATAGCAAATTCGAGACCTTGATAATAACAAAGCTCAAAATGCAGGCTATCGTAATCAGCCAGTGCGCCCCAATAGCGGCCGTACAAGGTACTATTGTCATTATCAATATTGTCGTACAAAAACAAACTACTGGCGATGATTTCGTTACTACTATCATAAGCTTGGGCGAGCATAAGATGCTCAGGCATGCTTTGTGCCAAGGCTATAAAAAAATCAATGCTCAAATAAGGCTTTTGACCGCGTACGGCATAGGTCATCACGTAACAATGATAAAAAGCTTGCCAATCCTCATCGCTAATCTTGTCACCACATTTGCGAGAACAAGTAATCCCTTGTGCAGCCACCTTTCTGCGCTCAGCGCGAATTGTTTTACGCTTTTTGGCGGTCAATGTCATCAAAAACTCATCAAAATCTGTAAAAGCGCGTTCATTCTCAAGTAAGTTTTTGTTCTGCCACAAAAACTGACAGCCCTGGCGCTCAAGCACCGGCAGATGAGAAGTTAGCTCTTCTAATCCGACCTCACTAGCCTCTGCCGCTATTGCTGCCATATCCACAACATTATCAGCAGGCATTGCCGTAGTCGCAAGAGCTGCCAACTTGGAGGTAGCAAAGAGTCCATGCCAGCTTGAGGCGCCCACTTGCCCAGCAATATCGTCGATCCCAGCAATAGCCGTGGTTACGATTTCAGTATCTAAGCGCTCACCTTGAGCCAACCAAAAACGCTCACCGGTAATTGGCGTATAGGGTATGCTGGTGACTAGACGCGGGTAATAATCAATGCCATAGCGTGCATAAGCTTGCGCCCACGCATAATCAAATACGAACTCGCCGCGATGATGATCTTTTATAAATACGGGCATCACTGCTACAGGTTGAGTGATATCCAATGCTGACTCCGCTTGTGCTAAATCTTGCTTCTCTACGCGGTGCACTAAAATAAAGATAGGTAACCATCCTGCCTTATCACCGATGGCGCCAGTATCATTTAATGCTTGCCAAAATTCAAACGACATAAAAGGAGTGTCAGGTGTCTGCCAATCGGCTAAATTTTGCCAGCTCATATCCTGCACTAGCGCATATTGTAAACTTGTATTCATATTGTTTTTTATCACTTTTTTGAGTATTAGTTAGTAGTAATCCTAGCAAATTCTTACCAGATTGCTATTATAATTTGTACAAATGCGTAGATAAAACAAACGAAAATATTAGCCTATTTTTTATGAAAGTTAACACATAGATATAAAAGCTTAAAGCGTATTGAGCACTTCTAAACAGCTAGTGCTCGAATGTAAAATACGCGAAAAGAATATTTGTTGTTTATTGATATAAAGCAACGTCAAAGCTGCTTATCCAACATTTGTAGCTGTGAGATGTACATTGTCTTTAACGTCTGCACTCTAAAATGGAGCTAGAAAAACAGAGTTAAAAAGCTGTAAAAGTATAGAAAAGATGATATCAGTGCTGATGACTGGTAGAATAAGGTTTTTACCAGCTTAATATAATTTGGTTACCTAAGATATGGATGAAAACAGTATACCCGTCCATCTTAAGAGATTGACATCGTATCTGATTTATAGTTTATCAGCTATAATATGTTGTTAACAATTCATTCTTAAGCCATTTAGAGTTTGTAAGTTTAGAGACTGTAAATGTAGGTCTTATAAGCTTGAGGCTTATGAGTTTATAGTCTGTAATTAAGGTGCTTTTTCATCAATATCAATGCCAACAAGTTGACGCTAACAAGTTTTTATGTAAAGCGTATCCAGACTTGATTATCACTACCCTGTATTATCAGGCATTCAAGTCTTATTATTAACAATAATCTAAAGGAATATACTACTACAATGTCAAAAATTATTTATACAAAAACTGACGAAGCCCCAGCGCTTGCCACCTTATCATTCTTACCTATTGTAAAAGCTTTTACCCAAACTGCAGGTATCGATGTTGAAGCCACTGATATATCTGTGGCCGCGCGCGTGTTGGCTGAATTTCCCGAGTATCTAAAAGAAGAGCAACGCGTTCCTGACAATCTTGCTGAGCTTGGGCGTCTGACGCAAGATCCTGATGCTAATATTATCAAATTGCCAAATATCAGTGCTTCAGTGCAGCAGCTCAAAGAAGCAATTAAGGAGCTGCAAAGTAAAGGCTACGCGCTACCTGATTTTCCAGATGAGCCAAAGACGGATGAAGAAAAAGAGCTGCGTAAGCGTTATGGCAAAGCGCTAGGTAGTGCGGTTAACCCGGTACTGCGTGAGGGTAACTCAGATCGCCGTGCCCCAAAAGCTGTCAAAAACTACGCGCGCAAGCATCCCCACTCTATGGGTGAATGGAAGCAGTGGTCACGTACGCACGTCTCACACATGCACAGTGGCGATTTTTACCATGGCGAGCAGTCTATGACTTTGGACAAAGCGCGTACCGTCCGCATGGAGTTATTAACTGACGGCGGTACTAAAATCTTAAAGCCAGAGCTTGCGCTACTCGATAAAGAGGTCATTGACCTTATGTTTATGAGTAAAGAGGCGCTACTTGAGTTCTATGAGCAAGAGATGGAAGATTGCCGTGAGGCTGGCATCTTATTCTCACTGCACGTAAAAGCGACTATGATGAAGGTATCACACCCTATTGTATTCGGTCATGCGGTCAGAATATATTATAAAGATGCTTTCAAAAAACATGGCGCGCTCTTTGATGAGTTAGGCGTCAACGTCAATAATGGTATGGCAAATCTATATGACAAGATTGCTGAGTTGCCAGCTACCATGCGTGAAGAGATTGAACGCGATTTACATGCTTGTCAGGTGCACCGTCCGCGTCTGGCAATGGTGGACTCTGCTAAAGGTATTACTAACTTCCATTCACCAAGCGACGTTATCGTCGATGCGTCCATGCCTGCCATGATCCGTGCAGGCGGTAAAATGTGGGGTGCTGACGGCAAACTATACGACTGTAAAGCGGTCATGCCTGAATCTACTTTTGCGCGTATTTATCAAGAAATGATCAACTTCTGTAAATGGCATGGCAACTTTGATCCTACCACAATGGGTACGGTTCCTAACGTGGGTCTTATGGCACAAAAAGCTGAAGAGTATGGCTCGCACGACAAGACTTTTGAAGCCAGCGCTGCTGGTATAGCCCGTATTGTCGATATAGATACGAATGAAGTACTCATGGAACAACGCGTCGAAGAGGGTGATATATGGCGTATGTGTCAAACCAAAGATGAACCTATTCAAGATTGGGTTAAGCTTGCTGTACGCCGCGCGCGCGAATCAAATACACCAGTCATCTTTTGGCTAGACCCTTACAGACCACATGAAAATGAGCTGATCAAAAAGGTAAGAATGTACTTAAAAGATCATGATACCGATGGTTTACATATTGAGATCATGTCACAGGTTCGCGCGATGCGTTATACCTTGGAGCGCGTTGCTCGCGGTCTTGATACTATCTCAGCGACTGGTAATATTCTACGCGACTATCTTACTGACTTGTTCCCTATTTTGGAGCTTGGTACCAGTGCTAAGATGCTATCAATAGTACCTCTTATGGAAGGAGGCGGCTTGTTTGAAACAGGCGCTGGTGGTTCGGCACCAAAACATGTTGATCAGCTACTAGAAGAGAACCATTTGCGTTGGGACTCACTAGGCGAGTTTTTAGCATTGAACGTGTCTTTGGAGCACTTAGCCCAGAACGACAATAACGATAAAGCCCAAATACTGGCTGACACTCTAGACAAAGCCACAGAGAAACTACTTGTCAACGGTAAGTCGCCTTCACGTAAAACTGGTGAGCTTGATAACCGCGGCAGTCATTTCTATCTAGCCAAGTACTGGGCTGAAGAGCTGGCCGAGCAAGATAAAGATGAAGAACTAAAATCACAGTTTGCGCCGTTAGCCCAAAAACTTGCAGACGATGAGGAAACCATTGTCAAAGAGATGAATGAGGTACAAGGTAAACACGTAGATATTAATGGCTACTATTTGGCTGATGAGAAGCTTGCTGAGCAGGTTATGCGTCCAAGTCAAACCTTTAATAACGCTATTGAATCGTTATAAAACAAAGCTAAGTTTACACTTAACTTAGTATTAGTATCTGTGCCAAAATTACCCTTAATAATCTTCGATTGTTAAGGGTTTTTGCATTTATAGCACTTATGATGTCAGAGGCTCTATAATGCTAGAGAAAATCTCGACGGCCAGAGGTATTCTTTTCATTTTCGTCCTTGTGGGCGGGGTATGGTATACCCTCACTAAATTTTCACCTGACCATACTTGGCGCACTGGATTTACCATCGGCTTCGCTTTCCTGCTTTGTGGGTTTTTGTGTGGTCATTGTTTAATACTTTACAGCGTATTTATGAAAAGGTCAGCGGTATAAATCGTGGTGGAGACAACAGCTAATGCGTCTAATTAGTTAGAACTTGTTCTACTGCAATTCTCAATCATTTGTTCGCTTAGGAATACTTATACTATGACAACCTCAAGCCTGATCTTATTTAATAAACCTTATGGGGTGCAAAGCCAGTTCCGCGATGATAGTGGTAATCCTCATACCACCCTTGCGCCTTATTTTGATGACAAAACCCTACGTATCGCTGGTAGACTCGATGCTACCTCTGAGGGGCTACTCATTTTGACTAGCGATGGACGAATCAATAAAGCCATTACCCAGCCACCGCGTGCTGCTACGTTTGACAGCTCCAGCAAACAGGGTAAGACATATTTGGTACAAGTGGAGGGAGTGCCTACCGAAGGGCAATTAACCGCGCTGGCCGATGGCGTCATGCTAAAAGACGGCAAGACGCTGCCTGCTATAGTACAACTAGTAGCCGTAGCTGATCTACCTGTCAAGCTGTGGCCACGTAATCCGCCTATTCGCGAGCGCAAAAATGTCCCTACCTCGTGGCTCATGCTGACCATATATGAAGGCAAGAACCGCCAAGTGCGCCGGATGACCGCGCACGTAGGACTGCCTTGCTTGCGCTTGATTCGCTGGTCGGTTGCTGGGTTTGAGCTGGGTTCACTTGGCGTGGGTGAGTTTGTACGTGTCCATCTAAACGAGGAGCGACGCCAGCAGCTGGGGCTTAAAGCTTAAAAATAGCTTGGCATCAACTACTAACTATCAACGATGCCAAAAAAGCCTTAATGAGATAACGCATTAAGCCAGCGGTATGCCTTGTCTCGATCTGAGACATTGTCATCATCCGCCAGTTTTAGATGGATCTTGTATGGAGCTGGCGTATCTTTTTTATCAGCAGATTCAGAGGTTACGGTCACCGTAAGCAGCTCGTCTCGGCGAAACAGGTGACAGCTAACACCTTTAGTCACGGGACTAAATGCTTCTAGCTGCTTACTATCTGCTTTGATACCATCGATTGCGATTATCAGATCATTAGCAGATATACCTGCAAGAGCAGCAGGACTACTGCGTTGCACCCGAGTAATCTTTAGACCTGCTGCCGTCTCAGTGTAGCGCATTCCCCAAGGCGTCTTATTGTCGGCCGTCTCCTCGCTATCCGTCTCTATCTCAATACCATTAGCAGTTAGCAGCTGCTCGATAGGCAGCTCATCGACGCCATTGATATAACGGCGCTCAAAGTCCTCCCAATCCGCTTTTGGCATAAATTCGCTAACGACAGCACCCATATCAGCGCTACTGATACCAATACGTTTATTGTCTTGCTGTTTTGCCCGCTGGTAAAACGTTTTGACCACATCAAACAGACGATGACGACCGTTACTGTTTTGTAGCAATATTAAATCCAGACATAACGCTACCAGCGCGCCCTTATTGTAATAACTGATACCTGCGTTGCCCGTATTCTCATCGCTACGATAAAGCTTAATCCACGCATCAAAGCTCGACTCAGCAACACTTTGATAGGCACGGCCAGGCGTTTGATAATAGCGACTAATTTGCTCTGCCAATAACTTCAGATAGCTTGGTTTGTCGATCACACCTGAAGCTTGTAGCATAAAGTCATCAACATAGGAGGTAAAGCCTTCGAACACCCAAAGCATCGGTGTATAAGCCTCACGGCGTAAATCAACTTGGAGCATGACATCAGGGCGTACTGTTTTCACCCACCAAGCATGAAAATACTCATGACTACATAAGCCTAAAAACCGCTGATAATCAGTGCTTGGTAGCTCTGGTTCATCATGACTTGGCAGATCACGGCGCGGAGTGATAAGACTGGTTGAATTGATATGCTCAAGACCGCCGTAATCCTGACCACTAGCATAAGTCATAAAGGTATAATCACTAAATGGTGCCGATCCAAGCCAGTTTAGATAAGCCTGACAAATTTGTGTTATATTCTGTTGCAAGCGGCCCATATTGGCGCTGTGTTTGCCCGAGATAAAAAATCGATGGCTTAAGGTTTGATGCGCCTCGTCTTGAATAATAAAATCAAAAGACTGCTGCACTGCAATCTCAAACGGATGGTCAATCAGCTCGTAGTAGTTATCTGCCTGCAGCCCGTAACCATGCGGATTTTTACTCTCTTGAGTATCAACTTGCAGGTGAGTGGCTTCCAGACCGCACGCCAGCTTAACCTCATCGCTGTTTTTATCTGCCATAAACGCTGCTGGAACCAATAGACTCACTTGAGCTGGCAAGTGCTCTTGCCCTTCAACTGCTAGAGTCAGTGAGGTAAAATTACCGTAAAGACGCTGCTGATCTACGTAAGCGGTGCGTACCGACAAATCATAACAGTAGACTTCATAGTGCACGCTAAGCGTCTGCCCTGCCTGTGCCTCAGTAAGCTGCCAAGTATTTTTATCCTGCTTAAATGCGCGATAAGACTCAGTTGTCTCAGTACCACTTTTATCACCGCCGCTGTCATCGTCTATAATTTGATAATAGACAGCGGTAATATTCCGAGCAAACTCGCGCATCAGATAACTACCTGGTATCCATGCAGGTAGCCATAAGCTTGGCATATCGTTATCTGCCGTAAAACTCAGGGTGACATCAACCAGATGCTCATTAAAACGAGCAAAGTCGAGGCGATAATTAATAACAGTAGTGCTAACGTTGTTAACATTTTTATGGTTATCTGCTTGCTCATGGTTTGGTATAGTAGAATTTGAAATCATAGCGAATTCTTATAAAGTGTTTAAGCTTATGTTAGGAGCCTTGAATAAAAAACGCAACGGCTGAATAAAAACAAATAACTTACTTTTATAAGTTTTTTAACTAATCTAATGTCTGTTAGCTAAAATTTACGAATTTTATTGTTTTTTATGGTTTTTGCCTTGAAAGTTATTATTATCATCACAATTAAAGAGGCTAACTGCTACAGTTACTTTAAAACTTCAATAAATAGTTGCCTTAATAGACTGACGATAATTAACTAATGTTATAGCTTCTAGCTTGCTAATTGGCTTTTTTAGGTTTATTACAATCGTATTTAATTTTCAATATGTAATTCACAATAAATATATTTAGGATAATTTATGACTACTATCGCAAAAGATACTGCCGTCAAGTTCAACTACACGCTAAAAGATGATGAAGGCAATATTCTTGATCAGTCTCCAGAAGGCCAACCTCTTGCTTACTTGCATGGCCATCAAAACATCATTCCAGGTCTTGAACAGCAACTAGAAGGTAAGTCTGCTGGTGAAAAGGTAAATGCAGTCGTTGAGCCTGCTGATGGTTATGGCGAATATCAAGATCAAGCCGTACAACGTGTACCACGTGATAATTTCCAAGGCGTTGATGATATTCAACCCGGCATGCAATTTCAGTCAGAAGCTGGTGGCCAGGTCATGTTAGTAACCGTTACTGATGTCAATGATGATGAAGTGACTGTTGATGCCAACCATCCGCTAGCGGGTAAGCGTCTAACATTTGATGTTGATATTCAAGAAGTACGCGCTGCCACTGAAGATGAATTAAATCATGGTCATGTCCATGGTGCTGGTGGCGTTGAGCATTAATTAGTATAGGTATATATACTTCTACACAAAGATAAATTCGTTTAATGGACTTAATCTAATAAAAAGGCTGCCCCTGGTGACTAGGGGCAGCCTTTTTATTAATATCTATTAATGTATAAATTTATAACTAATTAAGTGTAAAACTATTTAAGTATAAAACTATTGTTTTTATACTTTGAACGTATTTTCAATCTACAGACGTAACAAAACCGTATAACCACTAGAGTTATACGGTTTCCATTACTAACTATCCTTGTTAGTGCTATTATCCATCTAATCCCGAGATGAATAGTAACTGACAGGCATCCAGCCTTATCTTATCGTCCTTGATTGGCACCTCATCCTTGAATCAACTTATAAACACTTTATAAATACCAATCCCTAGTATCCATCAATAGTGTAATCAAGTTATGCCGTAGATGTATAATCGCAGATTTGACAGTACATAGTAAGAGCTATAAACGTCAATGTATGTAAGCATATGCTTACATGTTTACTTAAGCTAACTTAAGGCTCTATTGCTACTGGTAATGTCTCCTCGGGACTGATAGGTTTTTTAGAGTCAGCACTGAGCATCAGATAAGCGGCCTCATTAATATAAGCTTCATTCTCTGGCAGATCTGGACGTTCGCTGGCCTTCATCTGGCTGCGCTCTTCAAACTTAGCATCCATTGCAGCCTGATAAGTATTCCAGTTGGCATAAGGCTGCTCACCCATAGCGATCAAACGCTTATTTTCAGCAGCGAGCGAGCGCTCTTCAATCAGTTTCATCTTCGCACGGCGATCATTAATATTAAGACTGATAGGCTTTTTCTCATCTTCCATATCGCGAATATCATTGAGCGTCGATAAATAGACAAACTGCGGATTTTGCTCTTGACGAATTTTTGATTGCTGATTCAATGTTGCCAGCGTATCCGCACTAAATTTGCCCTCAGGCTTATAAGCGGCGGTTTTTATCGTATCCCAAGGCAGGGCTTTCTTCTGCGCGCGCTCTCCAAAAGTAGCATCATCATAAATGTTGACCAGCTCCACATCGGGTACTACCCCTTTATTTTGCGTACTACCACCAGTGATACGATAAAACTTACGCTGGGTCAAGGTTGCTGAACCTAAAGCTAGATTATCTAGCTGAATTTGCGCCGAACCCTTGCCTGTAGTCGTATTACCTACCACCAATCCGCGCCCATAATCTTGAATAGCCGCGGCGAAAATCTCACTAGCAGACGCTGAAGCTAAATTGGTCAATACTACCATTTTGCCGTCGTACAACTGCTTGCCACCATCATCGTCACGATAAACTTGAATGTTGCCGCGATTGTCACGGATTTGTACCAAAGGACCTTGTTTGATAAATAGTCCTAGCATTTTGGCAACTTCATCTAACGAACCACCAGGATCATTACGCAGATCGACCACTAGACCATCGATGTTCTCTTTATTCAAAGCTTCAATGGCACGTTCAGCATCGATACTAACGCTACGATAATTCTCGCCATTACGGCGAGCTTGGTAGTTGAGATAAAAACTTGGAATCTCAAGAACACCGATACGCTTCGGAGTACTATCAATATTGGGACGCTGTACCTCGACTACGCGATGCGTAACTCCAGATTCTTCTTGTTCGATAACATCACGTACCACTGTAACAGTACGGGCGCTAGCATCAGGCGTATTGGGCTGACGCAGTTTCAAAGTGACCGAAGTGCCGCGTTTACCGCGGATCAAGCCCACAATTTCACGGGTTGACCATCCTACGACGTCAGTCATCGTTTTGCCGTCTTCAGCGATACCGATGATAAGATCGTTAGGTTTGATTTGACCGGTCTTGGCTGCAGGCCCGCCGTCTACTAAGGTAACAATGCGCGTGAAGTTAGGGTTTTTGCGATCTGGACGAATAGACACTCCAATACCTTCAAGTTGTAAGCTTGATTGGATCTGTAACTCATTGGCTTGAATAGGCGCGTAGTAATTACTATGAGGATCGTAAGTGAGCATGGCCGTATTTAAGATCGTCTCCATGATCTCGTTATCTTTGATACGCGTTATTTGTCCTTGCTGCCTTGATAAGCGATTGAGCAATATCTCATTGGGTGTACGTTGATCATTGCGTACTAAGTCTTGACCACGAGTGATATCAGGATTGGCTAAAAACACCTCTTCTTTAGCTTTTTCATCTTCTTGCCCTAAAGTGATACTTATTAACTGAAATTTAAGCTGTCGCTCCCAATAGTCACGCTGATCTTTTTTGGTTTTAAAATGTGGCAGTTTTTCTCGATCAAGAACGATGGTTTCATCAGATGTCAGGTCTATATCAGTTTTGAGCATTCTTTTTGCCATCTCAAAGTACTCATTCGAGCGTTTGCGATAACGCTCAAAAATATCTACTCCAGCTGATAAATCACCGCGTTTGAGCCGATTAGCAAAGTCGCTTGCATACTTTTCTTTAAACTCATCAACATCGGATTGTAGAAACAAAGTATGGTTTGGATCAAGGTTATCAATATACATAGACAACATCTCGCTGCCCATTTCACGATCAAGCGGCTGATTGAGATAATGACTGCGATCAAGTAAAGCCGCTACTTGCCTAGTAGTGATTTTTTGTTCAGGGGTCTGAACAAAGCCTTCTGTATTAGTGTTTGCTACTGCAGTATCGTAGCTTTGGGTGAGAATAAGCCCGACTACGCCAACTGATGCTACGCTGAGTAACCACTGTGCTGGTTGTTTTTTCATTATATGTACCTGATTGCCTTGAGTAATGAAGTATCCAAACTATATGTTGCTTTAATCATTTATAAGGTATAAAAAGCATGAAGTGCAATTTATAGCTCAAGCTATATTGAATCCTAAATTAAAGGAGTACAACTACTATAGCGTGTTACTAGTATAAATTTTCCTTGCTCGCTGTAGCTAGCAGACAGAAGCTAAGTAAACTACGCTTTGAGAAAGCCTATGTTTTAAGAATAAAGCATCCTTATAGCATTGTATTTATTTTATAGTAGATCGACTATATTTATTAATAGTTAAGCAACGATAAAAACAAGTTTTTATTACGGTTCTGGTCTTGTTATATTGGGACTAATTAAATGACAGTCAATGCTATCATGCTCGCTGGCAGCTAACTGTCGCAAACTGTATAAACAATATTACACCCTACATGGGTACATACCAAACTTTCTGTCATATTTATTATACGCGCTGTCGCATTTATTAAGGACAGGTAATGCGTCAGCGTTTG
Organism: Psychrobacter sp. M4; assembly: GCF_055699795.1. Taxonomy (NCBI): domain Bacteria; kingdom Pseudomonadati; phylum Pseudomonadota; class Gammaproteobacteria; order Moraxellales; family Moraxellaceae; genus Psychrobacter; species Psychrobacter sp. M4. The sequence goes on from NZ_CM146740.1 coordinate 3,099,806, forward strand.
CTTATAACTGGCATAATATACTTACTAGAAAAAATCAAGAAATGAAAACGACGCTTAGGCCTTGCAGTACTTTCATAACAAAACAACCGTGCCCAGCACTTTGAGGATATTACTATGTATGGCGTATTAATGATTGATATTGATAACACAGCGCTGACAACTGAAGACGTCAGTTTACTCAAGCAAGCACAGATCGGCGGTGTAATTTTGTTCGCCCGCAACGTAGTCGATGCAGCTCAAGTACGAGCTTTATGTGATAGCATTCGTTATCATAACCCTGATATCTTGATCGGTATTGACCAAGAAGGCGGGCGTGTGGCGCGGTTACGTGAAGGCTTCACGCCACTACCAGCTATGGGAAAAATTGGTGAATTGTTCGATTATAATCCTACTCAGGCGCTAAGCTGCGCTTATGATTGCGGTTATTTGATGGCAGCTGAGGTCTTAGCTGTTGGGATTGATTTGAGCTTCGCACCTGTTCTTGATCGAGGCGGTATTAGCCAAGTGATCGGTGATCGTAGCTTCCATAAAGACCCGCAAGTGATCGTGGCTCTAGCCACGCAGTTTATGCGCGGTATGCGAGCCGCTGGTATGGCAACTACAGGTAAACATTTCCCCGGACATGGTGCTATAGCCCCTGATTCTCATGTGGCAGAAGCAGTTGATAATCGTAGCCTTGACGAGATTTTAAGCAGTGACATGCAGCCCTTTGCTCAGACTTTGCCTTGGCTTGATGCATTGATGCCAGCTCATGTGAGATTTCCACAAGTAGATGATAAGCCTGCTGGTTTTTCTAAGATTTGGCTTAAAGATATTATTCGTAAGCAGCTTAAGTTCGATGGGGTTTTATTCTCTGATGATTTATCCATGGTAGGCGCTCAGGCAGCTGGTAGTGTCAGTGCACGTGTACAAGCCGCTATTGAGGCGGGTTGTGACATTGCCTTGGTATGTAATGATCGCATTGCCGCTCATGAAGCAGCCAAGGCGGCGCAAAATCTGCCCTACCCTGATCAAAGCCGTATTAAAACCATGTGTGGTCAAATACCAGCATGGCAAAGTGATCTTGAAGCAACTTGTCAACAATTTGAATATTGGCAACAAGCGCGACACTCGATTATGCAAACATTCTTTGAATCGCCCTCCAATAGTTTATTAACAGGCAATAGCATTAGAGCTGACGATCCTACTCATTATAAGTAGTCTATAATAAGTCATACCTTACAAAGATTTCATGATATCAACAATAAACCCTAGTCTAATTCCATAAAAAAGACCGCATTTTATTAAATGCGGTCTTTTCTTATTCAATATTCAACAGCTTTGTCGTCAATAATATAAACAGTCTTACTGAGCTGCTGGATCTAGCGCTGTACCTTGACTTGGATCATCACTATCTGGCAACACATCATCATTGTTGTTGTCTAGTGGGTTCAAATCAGGATCTGGCATAGTGGCATTCACGCCAGTATCATCAGAGTCCGGCATCATGTCATCGTTATTGCTATCAAGAGGATTTAAATCTGGATCCATATCGGCATTCATATCCATGTCACCTACTGCTATACCATCGCTATTCATAGCCGCTTCGTCATAAACAGTGAACTCAATACGGCGGTTACGGAAACGGCCTTGTTCTGTTGAGTTGTCAGCGATTGGATCAGACTCGCCCATGCCTTTAGTAGTCAGTTTACTAGCATCAACACCTTGCGATACCAAGTATTCTTTTACTGCTTCAGCACGATCGCGAGATAACTCCATGTTGTAAGCATCAGAAGCCAGATTATCAGTGTGACCAATAATCATAAGCTCCATATCCGGCACTTCAGTGATAATCTGTGCGGCACGATCAAGGAAAGGTTTGTTCACATCAGGAATAAACGCTTTATCGAGCTCAAAATTAATCACCTGTAAGCTTAAGGCACGAGCAACATCACGAGGATCTGGGTTTTCACCTAGATTGTCAACTGCTGTTTCTGCAGCAACCAAGCTATTATCAATCTCACCTTGTAAGTCTAGCGGACCTTCAGCCTCAACTGTCATACCAGCAGGAACTGCAGCTTGAAGATCAGATACCAATTGGCTAAGCACACCAGCATCGGCTGAGTTTACAACGATGTTATCACCTTTGATAATCATGCTAGCATCAGAAACTTCTTTAAAGATATCTAAAATAGCAGCAAGCTGCGGCGCTGCGGCCATGTCCGTAGTAAAGCTATCATCGACATCAGCACGGCACTTATCTGCTTCATCGCCATAAGCATTAGATAAGGCGCTCATAACAGTAGTTTGTAATGCCTCATCACCAACATTCATGCGGCAAGCATATAAAGTATTGCCTTCGCCCATAGCCAAACGTAGTGACGCAGGTTCAGCAGCTGCAACAGCCACTGCTGCTTCATCAGTAACTGGTTGCTCTTCAACTACAACTGGCGTTGCAACTGGCTCCGGATTGTCTTGGCAACCACGTAATAAAGCCCATGCTAACGCACCTAGAATAATCAGACCAATAATAGGCAATAACGCCTTCATAAAGCTACCTGATTTTTCTTCTTCGTGCTGTAGGGGTGCCATACTAGTAGTATCAGAGATACGCTCACCAGCAGGTGCCGCAGCAACCATACCAGCAGGAATAACAGCACTGGCCCATGCTGGGATATGGTGCTGGTAGCTAGAAAGATTGTCATTTAAAAACTGTGGTACTGGAGTAGAACCTGCTAAGCTTTTGATCTCATGAAAAGCTAGGGGAGCGGCCATAGCAATTAGACCACGAGTTGCCGTAGCATCCACGTTATGCTTAGCTGCAAGCTCGCGCGAGATCTGATCGCGGTGCGAACCATCAGTCCATACACGGTCATAAAAACCTTGATCATCACGAGCGATATTTTCGTTAGCAAAACGGCCATAAGTATCTTGATCGGCAAGACGAGCTGCAAATATTGCATAAAACTGTTCAAGTAAACTCTGTTTGGCAGGAGACTGATCATCTCCCAACACTGCTGGCGTTACTGTACGTGTTAGATGACTAATAATATCCATAATATGTTTCCTCCAGTGAAAATTATTTTAAATAGCTAAAGATTTTAAATAGTTGAAGCTAGGTATTTCATAATTGTATCAATCATATTGACTAAACAAGCTAAAACAATTAGGACAAAAATAGCTTTCAATAAATATATTAATTTCGTTACTTTTTATAAGTAAAATTTACAATCTAAGTAATTACAATTAAAGCAGTCTAACTAAAGCAACCTAACCTCATAAATTTGATTTGATACCATGGTTTTGGAAATTACCTACTAAGTCAGTTACCTTATCAATTTAATAATCGAAATACTCTAATAAGCTACTTCTAATAAAAACAGTAAAGCGATAAACATTTGACTTGTCTACTTTTTCACCTTACTTAGCTTCCCCTATTATACTAACAATAATTCATTTATTTATACCAACAGGCTGTTGTGCAAATGCTACATTGAGTAATTTTTCAGATGAGGCACGTAACTGTGCTGCAAATATAGTACGTTTAGTAACCACAAGAACTCAATTTTGTCTACTTTCTTAGCAGGATTTTACATGATTATATTTATGTCGCTGTAGAGTATTTACTTATCTCAAATCTAATCTGCGTTGATAGGGTTTTCACCGCTTAGCTGTTCAGCAACGATAGTACTATTGGCCAAATCATCAACTTCTAGAGATGAGATAGATGCTGAGCGCCTAGCGCCATTGTTGAAACTATTATCTTCGTTGTTACTACTATCAAAATTATTGTACACAGGTGCTGGTGCTGTTTTGTCAGCATCTAGCTGTTGATACTTTTGCTCAGCATTCATTGCATTATCAGGATAAGCATTAGTGTAAGGGTCGTCTATAGATGTATTTTCGTTGGCCGCTTCACTACGGCTCTCTGTCTTATCGTTATTGAGGCTATCATAGTATGGCTGTGATAGAGGCGCTACACTCTTGATAGTTAATGTCGGTGCTAATGTACGTATGTCCGTGAGTAACTGCTGTAGCATAGTTGCGTCGGGTGCTTCTAAGCTAAGGGTCTCATCTTGTAATTGCAAACGCGCAAAAGGCACTGAACGTAACAGAGTCAATAAGCTAGACAAAGTCTGCACATCGATAGTAGATATCTGGTTTGCGCGGCCTTCTTGTATTGTTAACTTACATATATCTGTTTGCTCACCAAAGCTTATCTGCATCGCTTGTTTGATGATGTCTTGCAGCTCTATACTGCCGACTGTAGCGGTACAAGTATATAAATTGCCTACATTGTCCACACCAACTAAAAGCTTAGCAGGGATGGTTACTGATGCTACAGGTTTTTGGGTAGGCGCGGTAATGTTTGTAATGATAGGAGCAACTGTAGGCTCTATTGCTGGTTTATAATAAGGCTGAATAATCAATAGCCATACAAAACCGACGGCTGCTAACAGTCCCACTAGTAACAACCCTCGCATCAGCAAATTGTTCTTGTGACTACGTGGACTGGTAGTTGATCGGCGCTTAGAAGTAGATACGTCATAGTGATAAGAGGGATTGGCATGAATAGCATTGGTAGGGTTTATAGATTCTATAGGGGTTGCTGATAAGGTATTTGCTGATGCAAGCAGCGGCTCGTTTGATGGTGTTTCTGCTCTCGCCAAATCTATGGTTACACTCTTTGTTAGCAGCGTGCTTTGAGCTACGCTTGATACTCCAACATCAGTTTTTAAGTCGTTATCATCTGCTGTATTATTATCAGTCGTCTCATTATACATCGTACTTACATCAGCACTACTCTCAAAAGTCTGAGCTAACGACGGTAGCACTTTTTCTGCCCACACTGGTAAGTACGGGCGGACTAGCGTTTGCTGGGTTTGTAAAAAAGCTGGCAAATACTGTCCATCGGCTAAGTTTTCTAATTCTAGACAGCTCGGATATACGGTATCTACTAATAACTGCTCAGTAGTTTTTTTATCAGCGTGGTAAGTTGCGGCTAATTCATCAATCAATAGTTGGCGCTGAGCGGGTTCCTGCCAAATTTGCTCAAACAAAGTTTGGTTTGACTTGGTGTCTAACTGCATGGTCTGCTCATTATGAGATAGCTGCCTATAGACGCCTGACCAAGCTAAGCGCGTGATAAGAATAGCGTAGAATTGCTCAAGCAAGCTGACGTATGCTGAATTACTCTTCTCATTTAAAATAGAGAGGGTAACGGTTTGCTCAAGCTGGTCAAGAATAGTCATAGATACTGCCTTTGGTGACGCTAAAAATAAGAGTAATAGCGTGTGTATTACTAAGAAAATCTACAATTAAGCTATAATAAATTGTATAGCTATGTAAATTCAGTCCGCCCACAATTGTTATTTGGCATCATAGTCACTACTATAATGAAAATAGATATCATGCAAATTAAATACCATAAGAATAAGAAGTCGTTACTTGCGTTTATGCTGTCTTTTCCGTCTGAACTGTCCTAAGGATTACACTTTGTTTAACCATACTACCCTTATCATCATTATTACGGTCATCGTAAGCTTATTAGCATGGCAGAACAAAGCACTGTTTAACCGTTTGATTTTTTATCCTCCTGCTGTTAGTAAGGGTCAATGGGATCGTTTTGTCACCCACGGCTTTATTCATGCTGATAGTATGCATCTGCTCTTCAATATGTTTACCTTGTATTTCTTTGGTCGCGCCATCGAAGGTTTATATCAGCCCTTTTTGTGGGGTTATGGTTTTGTAGTATTTTATGTAGCCGCTATTGTTGTAGCAATGATACCTAGCTATGTAAAAAATAAGAAAAACGCCAGTTATTTAAGTTTGGGGGCATCAGGTGGCGTGTCAGCAGTGCTATTTGCCTTTATTTTGCTTGCGCCATGGGATCTGATTTATTTATTTGCCATTATTCCTATACCTGCTATTTTATTTGCGGTCGCTTATGTGGCTTATAGTATTTATGCAGACAAACGCGGCGGCTCTAATATCAATCATATGGCGCACATGTGGGGCGGAGCATTTGGCGTGGTCGCCACCATTATATTAGAACCGAAGGTATTACCGCACTTTATCAGTGTCCTCCTCTCGCCCAGCTTTTGATTAGACCATTTAGATTAGAAAACAACTTATGATTATAGATATTATTGGCGACATTCATGGTTATGCAGATAAGTTAACCGGACTGCTTGAGCAGCTAGGTTACACTCATAACGGTAAGTACTTTGTACCACCAGAGGGTCATCAAGCGCTATTCATTGGTGACTTGATTGATCGCGGCTCGCAGCAGCTGGCAACGCTTGAGATAGTTTTTGCGATGATAGATGCAGGCGTTGCCCATGCCGTAATGGGTAATCACGAATATAATGCCCTAGCCTTTGCTACGCTTGATGTAGAGAGTCATTCTAAAAAGTATCTGCGTAGTCATACTGAACTACATGCGCGCCAGCACGAAGCATTTTTGGCAGAGATCCCGTTTGGTTCTACACTGCATGAATATTGGCTCAAGCGTCTTTACGAGCTGCCTTTATGGATTGAGACTGATGACGCCTGTTTTGTCCATGCTTGTTGGGATGTCGATAGCATGGCTGTATTAAAGCCCTTGCTTACCACCGATAACTGCTTAACACCTGAGGGATTGATACAGACGGCACAAAAAGGTAGCGCGCCTTATGAGGCGCTAGAGCGCGTATTAAAAGGGGTGGAAACCCCCCTACCTAACGGTATAGTTATGGTGGATAAAGAAGGCACCGAACGCTCGCGAGTACGCGTACGCTGGTGGCTTGATGAGCTTAATAAACGTACGATTCATGAAATCGCCCGCGCCCCTACTTCTGCTTTAGCTCAGATTCCAATAGATGCTTTGGCTGAGAATATTGACTTTGCGCTCAAGACTAATAAGCCAGTATTCGTCGGTCACTATTGGCTAGCAGGAAATCCTGAACCGCTTAGCCCACAAGTAGTTTGTACCGACTATTCAGCAGCAGTAGATAGTGGTTATTTGACCGCTTATCAGCTTGATACTAATAATCCTCTGCCTTTAATAGCCGCCAACTTTGTGCAATACCGTCATGATTTAGCATAACACGTGTTAAGTATTCGACTTTGGCACTGCTCTATTGGGGAATATTCAACACGCTCAAGTTTGTAAAAAAAGCTTAAACTCAGCTTTACGGTGGCTATAAAACTTTTGTATGATGGTCTTTTTGAGGATAGTGCATCATGAGCGCGACACCGGATATTAGCTCTACCAATCAACCAAGTTCTACCAGTCCTATTGCCTCTCCTAGTGGTCAAGCTAAAGTAGGTATCATTATGGGCTCCCAATCCGACTGGGCAACTATGAGTGCAGCGGCGCAGCTATTGGCCGATTTTGATATTGCTTTTGAATGTGAAGTGGTGTCAGCACATCGTACGCCGGATCGCTTGTTTGATTATGCTAAAAGCGCGAAAGATCAGGGCTTACAAGTTATTATTGCTGGCGCTGGCGGAGCTGCCCACCTACCAGGCATGTGCGCCAGTCAAACGCCTCTGCCCGTCCTCGGTGTACCGGTAAAATCCTCTATGCTAAGCGGCTGGGATAGCTTGCTCTCCATCGTACAAATGCCCAAAGGTGTAGCGGTTGGTACTTTAGCTATCGGTACCGCTGGAGCCTATAACGCAGCACTGCTCGCTATTCAGATTTTAGCGCTGCACGACGCTGCTATTGCAAGCAAACTGCATCATCTTCGCCAGACCCAAACTGAAACGATTTTAGCCAGCCCTACGCCGGGTATTATTAACGAATAAGTTTTTTTAGCAAACTTTCTTATAGTCGATCCACTTTCATCTAAACCTGCTTGACTTGATATTCTTTTTTACATAGGCTTAATACAGGTGCATACGTTGCACCTTTTTCTATTTCATTTGCGCTATTTTTTTATAATTGTTTGAACTTATTACCAACTTAAAGAGCCTGCTATGACCGCTAATGCCTATCCTATTACTCAAACTATCCATACTATCGGTATCTTAGGCGGTGGTCAGCTTGGCATGATGCTCGCTGAGGCAGCATTACCCCTTGGTTACAAATGTATATTTTTAGAAGATAATATCGATTGTCCTGCCAGTCTTTATGGTCGAGTCTACAGTAGCGAGCAGTTAGAGGATTTTATTACTGCTGCTGACGTATTTACTTTAGAGTTTGAAAACACCCCAACAATGACGGTTCAAAAGTTAGCTAAGCTCTCTGCCAACCAGCAAAAACAAGGTATGTTTCCGCCGCCTATCGCTCTTGATATCGCGCAGGACCGTCTCAAAGAAAAGCAGCTGTTTAATGATTTAGCTATTGCGACTGTACCTTTTATGGCAGTCAGCTCGCAGGTCGAATTACAAAAAGCTTGTGATACCTTAGGCTTACCTATCGTACTCAAAACCAGTCGCGGCGGCTACGACGGTAAAGGGCAATACGTCATCAAGCAAGATAGTGATATCAAGCTGGCTTGGGAGGCGTTAAAAGACGCGGTCAGCGGTAAAGGCAGCTTAACGCCAACGCCTGCGCCTTTAATAGCAGAAGGATTTATCAATTTTAGCCGTGAGGTTTCTATCATCGCCGCTCGCGGACAAGATGGTAGCGTACGCTGCTATGATTTGGTTGAAAATTCCCATCATCAAGGTATTTTAGCCAAGACCCGAGCGCCGGCAGTAGGCACTAGTCATTTATTGGCGCAAGCACAAGCGTCCATGATCAAACTTATGAATCATCTTGATTATGTCGGCGTAATGGCGCTTGAATTATTCGTCAGTAAAGACGCACGCGGTCATGATTATCTGCTTGCCAATGAGATTGCCCCGCGCGTGCATAACTCGGGTCATTGGAGTATTGAAGGCGCTATAACCAGTCAATTTGAAAATCATATTCGTGCCGTAGTTGGCCTGCCTTTAGGAGACACTGATAATATTCATCCAGCAATAATGGTCAACGTACTCGGTCAATATCCCGATATCAGCACAGTACTAGCTATTGATGGCGCGCATTATCATAGCTATCATAAAGAGGAGCGTGAGGCCCGCAAAATTGCTCATATTACCCTGATGCCTAATGATGTCGTCGATCTCAATCCTGCTCTTGCCAAACTAATCACAGTATTACCAAATAAGATTGGGCTTGATAAAAATAGTGCAGTCGCTGATGAAAACCAAGATGAGACCAACGACCAAGATAGTACCATGAACGCTGAAACCAAGTACGCTGACAACGACAAAAATGAATTTGCCGAAAGTATCAGTGAGCTAGACGCAGAGAATAATAATCAGCGGGTAAAAAAATAATGCAAATTTGGATAGATGCTGATTCAGTACCACTTATCGCTAAAGATTTAATTATCAAGACCGCTGAGCGTACCAAAACGACAGCGATATTTGTTGCCAACCAGCCGATTAAATTACGTAAATCCCCATTATTAATTATGACTGTGGTACCGCAAGGCTTTGATAAAGCTGACGATTATATTGCCGAGAATATTCAAGCAGGAGATTTGGCAATTACTAGCGATATTCCTTTAGCCAACGATATTCTTGATAAAGGCGCGCAAGTGATTACCGCACGCGGCGTTATCTATGATAAGAACAATATCAAGCAAAAGCTTAATATGCGCGATTTTATGGATACTATGCGCGGTACTGGTGTATTAGAGCTGCAAGAGATGAGCGGACAAAAACCTTATGGCGACCGTGACAAAAAAGCTTTTGCCGATGGCTTAAATAAACTAGTGCGTTAATCTTTATCAACCTTTATCCTTCTCAATCTATCTTGCAAACCCTTACACTCTGCAACCAAACTTAATGCAACAAGCACTTATCATAACTAAGTGTCGCATCCGTTTTTGTTATTGTATATTCAGTTATTCGAGTTAGCTCGTAATTAAACTCTTTAAGAACGAAAATACATTGATAACAATAGGAAACATTATGAAGATATTAGTCGTAGGCGCTAGTGGCCGTGTTGGTGGTAAATTGGTTGAACAATTACTAAACGATAACCATCAAGTCGTTGGTACTACCCGTCAAGATAAACAGTTATTTGATAACGATAACTATAGCCAGCTAGATTTAGACCTTACTGCTAGCAAAAATGAGATTCAAAAACAGATGGACGATGATATTGAAGCCATTTATTTTGTAGCAGGCTCGGGCGGTAAAAATATATTGGAAGTTGATTTACATGGTGCGGTCAAAACTATGCAGGCGGCAGAAGATAAAGGTATCAAGCGCTACATCATGCTAAGCTCGGTATTCTCACTTGACACTAGTAAATGGGACGCTCCTGCCATTGCTGAGTTAAAAGATTATTACATTGGTAAGCATTATGCCGATAACTGGCTGGTAAATGATAGTAAACTAGATTACACCATTGTCCAGCCTGGTGCTCTAAAAGAGCGTGACGGTACCGGTAAAATAGCTGTCAATACTGAAGAGGCAGGCGAGAATGCTATTGAAGATGTGGCCGCTACTTTAGCTGCTGTATTAACAGCAGACAACGCTATTAAAAAGGTATTCCACATGCAAAACGGGAATACTGATATTAAAGAGGCAGTCGCCAATCTATAATAAAAACTGACAAGAAACGACAGCGAGTAGACTTTTTGGTTTGCTCGCTTTTTCGTTTGTAGTTATTAAAAAAAGTTAGGCCAAACCGCTGGGAAAAGGAATGACTTCTTGTAGATTACTAGCGCCAGTAATGACCATTAATAACCTATCGAGGCCAACTGCTATCCCACTACAAGGCGGTAGATTATCGCAAGCCGCTAGCAGGTGCTCATCTAGTGGCATCGGCGCAAGACCGTGACGACAACGCAGTACATTATCTTGCTCAAAACGTGCGCGCAGTGCTTGTCCATCATTCAGCTCATCATAAGCATTGGCAATCTCAATACCATTGATATATAACTCAAAGCGCCTAGCCACTAGGTTACCCTCCTTATCTGGACCAATTTTTGCCAAGGCAGCAGTAGCGGGCGGATATTCAATAATTAGTGTTGGTAAGTCGTGACCAAGATTGGGCTCAACGACATGACTAAATAGTAAGTCCAGCCAGCTTTGCCGGATCTCCTCTTCATTGCCTTTACTCTCGTCATCGATGTCATTTATAGTTGTTTTAAAGTCAAAACCTACTAGCCCTTTATCTTCAGCTACCGCTTGCAGTGCTGTAATACTAGCTGTTAAGGGATGAATACCCACAAAGTCCATAAATGCATCGACATAGCGATAGTGATTCATGACTATCGGATGACCGTAAAGCATCTCAAGCAAGCTGCGGAGCTCATCTGCTAAGTCAGTCAAATTATAATATGGCCTATACCACTCAAGCATAGTGAACTCGATATTATGGCGACTTCCTATCTCATTATCGCGAAATACCGGACAAACCTGATAAATAGGTACTTGCCAGCTGGCAAGCAGGCGCTTCATAGCAAACTCAGGCGAGGTATGCAGATAGAAAGTGCGCGGTTTATCTTGATACATGACGCTGGCCGCTACTGATTGCAAAAAGGTGTCGGTATTGCCTGCTTGGGATAGCAAAGGCGTTTGTACTTCTAACACTTGGTGCGTAGCAAAAAACTGATGAATATTTGCCAATAGCTGAGCACGCTTTTGTGCCATCGCTAGAGTCATGGTCGGCTCGTAACTTTTAGTATTGTTTTGAGCAGCACTGTTATTCAAGGTATTTAAATGGCTCGACATGTTTAGACTCATTAGTATGCTCTATTGTCCAAATTGCCATTCACGGCGCAAATGATAATCGCGGCGTAGCTGATCAAAGTCTGCGCCACTAACCTGTCCCCTACCTACTTTTGCCCGCAGCGCTTCGTCGTCTTGCTTAATGTCATAAAATGTAGCTAACCTATCAGGATGTGCTTTTAGCTCAGACCACAGATACATGTTTATGGGCATAAGCTGCTGCATCGACTGTAAAGGTGTTACCTTTAACCACTCACACAACTCATCATAGATCATTTGTGTACCGCGCAGCTTGCCTTCTAAGGTATAACCGGCAATATGCGGGGTGGCTAAAGCCAGCTTTGAGAGTAGCGGCTCGGGGACTTGTGGCTCACTCTCAAAGACATCGAGCACTGCTTGTCGGCCGTTTTGTTCAATATCAGCTTCTAGAGCAGTATTATCAATCACAGGCCCGCGCGCAGTGTTAATAAGTAGCGTGGCCGCTGGCATTAGACTCAACGCCTTTTCATCAATCAGATGCCGTGTCGGATAGTCGCTGGCATTAGGGTGAGGATTATCAGAGCTTTTTGCATCGGTCAGCGGTACGTGTAAGCTGATAACATCACTTTGGCTTAACACCATCTCAAAGCTTGCGTTATTCAATGCTGAGAGCGGTAGTAACGGATCATAACCAAGCACTCGCCAGCCTAAATCATAGGCATACTGTGCAAGAGTGCTTCCAATATTGCCAAGTCCGATAATACCTAGGGTCGGTGCTTGACGCCAATACTCTGCTCGTAGGGTCAAAATAGACGTTAAAACATATTGCGCTACTGAATGCTTACTACTGCCGACGGCGTTTGCAAAACCAATTTGCCGCAGCGCTAAATAATCTTGATCCACATGGTCAGTCCCAATGGTTGCTGAGCCGACAAACTTGACACTAGTATTGCCATCCAATAGTTGCGCGTTTACGGGCGTCACTGAGCGTATCAACAATACCTCAGGCTGCACCTCAGCCAGTAGTTTTGACGTGATGTCGCGCCCATTAGCGCTAATGATATTTACAGTTTGGTACGCCTCTTGACCAAGCGTCTTACTATTAAAGAAGTCATTAAGACCGGCGATATTACTATCAGCGATGATGGTTATTTTACTAGGCATAAACGAGCGTCTCTATTTATTGTTTATATTAAAAAGATAGGTTTAGAAAAGCTTCTTTTTTTTACCTTTGCTTTGATCATGAAAAGCTTGATCATCAAAGTTTAACAACATCTGATTGTCTATCAGTGCTGCCTCTTTAGGCTCAAAAATCTCGTTTTTATGCTGAGATATCCATTCGCGCCAGACAGCAAGAGCGATTGCTAGCACCACCGGGCCGATAAACAAACCTACGAAGCCAAAAGCAGTTAGCCCGCCCAATACACCAATAAATATAATGATAAAAGGTATTTTGGTGGCACCGCTGATAACGATAGGACGAATCAAGTTATCTACCCAGCTAATAACAAATATACCCCATAAGGCCAGACCAATACCTTCTACCGTATGTCCTTGGCTGAGTAACCAGATCGATACTGCGCCCCAAACAAAAGGCGTACCAAATGGGATTAAAGCAATGATAAAGGTAATAATAGTTAGCAAAATAGGGCTTGGAGCATTGGCGAAATAATAACCAATACCAGCAAGTAATGCCTGTGCCAGCGCTGTTAAACCAATACCATATACCACTGCTCGTGTCGTCATCCCTACAGAATCGATATAGCCATCGATACGATTGCCAATGATATTACGCAGAGCCTGACGAATTTGACGCACCAAACTAATACCATCGCGGTAAAAGAAAAACAGAGTCATTAGCGCCATACCAAGCTTCGCTAAGCTGCTTAGCACCACATCAAGTGCCATTTTGCCATAATATAGATGCGACTGAATCCATGCTCGAAACGCTTCAAGTGCGCCCTCAGGATTTTTGTTGATACGCCATAGCGCATCTTTGACTTGTTGCCCAATAACAGGCAACTCTTTGAGCGCATCTGGTACATCAAGATAACCTACTTTGACCCGATAGATTAAGTTGCTATATAGGCTAAGAGCTTCTTGTTGCAGAATAAACACCCCTACTACTAACGGTACGCCGATAATCAAAGAGATACTTACGGTCATAATGCCAGCGCTGACATTTGGACTAAGTTTGACTTTTTTATAAAAAAAGTTATAAATCGGAAAAGTAACATAAGCTAGAATTGCTGCCCATAATGCAGGCACAATAAAAAACTGCACTACCTGAAAGCACAAGATAAATAACATAACCAATAGCGTAATAGCAAGCAGACGCTGGATAACGACTTCTTTCGTCCAATTTTCAATCATAACTTGTAGACCAACAACTGACAGCAAAAATTCAATAGGTTTCTACTGCAAAATATATAAGTGTGCAGGCGTCAGCTTATGGACAGTATTTATAAACTATATCCATAAACTATATCCATATACGAGGATAGTATTTCATAAGTTCAGTACATTTAAGTCTTTTTACAACTAAAGTCTGCAACTGCTCTTACAACTGAGACTATAGCTTATTAGCAGGACTACCAGTTAGATGTAACAACAAATAATTTGTTAATAGCGAGCTGTAACTTAATTTACCTACTGACGTCTATTATGCAATAAGAAACACTGAATAGGTAACAATATGTTTTATTTTTTACTAGCGTTTTTGCTGTTTATAATCAAGTCATTAGTTCCTATATTTGATGAAATATTTACAATCTTAGTTCTGTAGATTTTCTCTAACTAAGCAGTCATCTGCAGGCTAAATCCTTGCTACGTTCTCGTAGCCTACAAAATTGATGTTATACTAAAGCTATTATTTTGATTTTGAGAAATGCTACATAAATTTTTCAAGTAGCCTCTTGTATAAATAGTCGTAAAAATCATAATCCTTAAAACTTTAGTTTTTGAAACCATAGCTTTTTGAAATCTTAGCTTTTTGATACCTTATTTGGATCAATAATAATTCACCAAATTTTAATTGCTATATTTATAGGAACAACAATAATGTCAAAAGACACTGATACTTCTAATTCAACAACAGACCATACTGCCAGTAAGACGATGTCGCCCAATACCGTTACTTTTGCCTTAGCACAGTCCCATTTTTTAGTAGGTGATATCACTGCTAATGCTGAAAAAATGCGTAAGCTTGCCTTGCAAGCACGCGATCAAGGTGCTGATATTATCATTTTTCCAGAGCTTGGCTTGCTTGGCTATCCGCCGCAGGACTTATTACTAAGACCTAGTTTGTCTGGGCGTGTTAAAAACGCCTTGTCATCGTTGAGTGATATCGACGATATAGTCATGATCGTCGGCTACCCTCACGTTGACCATCATGGCACCTTTAATTCCGCTGCTATTTTGCACAATGGTCACCAAAAAGGCTTTTATCACAAGCAAATTTTGCCAAACTATGGAGTGTTCGATGAGCGCCGCTACTTCGACAAAGGTCGTAATCAAGTTTTATTTGATTATAAAGGGATTACTATTGGCCTGCTTATTTGTGAAGATTTATGGGAAAAAACACCGATTGCAGATCTTAAACAGCAAGGTGCAGATATAGTCGTAAGCTTAAATGCATCACCGTTTGAAGTCGATAAACAAGATACCCGTAAAGCCATGTTAACCGAGCGTAGCAGCGAGCACAAACTGCCTATTCTTTATATCAACGCAGTCGGTGGTCAAGATGACTTGGTATTCGATGGCGGTTCTATCGCGGTACAAGCGGATGGTAGCATTGCTCATGAAGCGTCACGCTTTGTAGATCAGTTGCTGCTAGCAACTTTGGATACCAAAACGGCTACCTTTGATACTCAAACCAAAGCGCCGTTGTCTTTGAGCCGTGAGTCGGAGATGTACCAAGCGCTGGTCGTAGGACTGCGTGATTATGTTTATCATTCAGGCTTTAGTGGAGTAATCGTTGGTTTATCGGGCGGTATCGATTCAGCCTTGACCTTGTGTATTGCCGTTGATGCTTTGGGCGCAGATAAAGTCTATGCGGTTATGATGCCTTATGAGTACACCTCAAAGATTAGTCTGGAAGACGCACAAGCGCAGGCTCGTCGCCTAAATGTCTCTTATACGGTCTGCCCAATCTTTGATGCGGTAGAAGGCATTCGCCACACCCTTGCGCCATTATTTAATCAGTCGCCTGCGGATACGACCGAAGAGAACATTCAAGCGCGTGCACGCGGCGTTATTTTGATGGCGCTATCCAATAAATTTGGTCATCTGGTTATCACTACCGGCAACAAGTCTGAGCTGGCAGTAGGCTACTCAACGTTATATGGCGATATGGCGGGAGGTTTTGATGTCTTAAAAGATGTCTATAAATCACAAGTTTATAATTTGGCCAATTACCGTAACCGTTTAGAGGATACGCCAGTTATTCCTGAGCGCGTCATTACGCGTCCGCCATCAGCCGAGCTACGTCCTGATCAAAAAGACCAAGATAGCCTACCAGATTATGAGATATTAGATGATATTTTGGCAGCCTATATTGATGAAGATATGGGCTATCAAGAGATCATAGATAAAGGCTTCGATGCTGACATGGTTACCAAGATCATTAAGATGGTAGACAACAGCGAATACAAGCGCTTACAGGCCCCAATCGGCACTAAGATTAGTCACAAAGCTTTTGGCCGTGAGCGCCGCTACCCATTAGTGAATAAATGGTCTGTACAAGGCTAGACTTTTATGATGCACTAATAAAAACTATTATATTTATTATTAGCTGGGTGCTTGCCCAGCTTTTTTAATGTGTATACATAACTATTTATACCTATTATACATAGAACGCTTTTTACTAAAAATTTCAACAAACCCATTCTATCTGTTCTTATTTGAGTATTTCATGAGCTTGCTAAGTGCTAGTGTATTTATTTTCTTATTAATCGTGCTTGCTGCACTAGTTTCTAGCTCTGAGCTGGCTATTGCCTCAGCCCGTAAAATCAAACTACAAGTAATGGCCAAAGAGGGTGACGTCCGCGCGCTGGATGTCCTAAAGATGCAGGAAAAGCCTGGTAGCTTTATTACCGTCGTCCAAGTGGTGCTCAATGCCGTCGCTATTTTAGCGGGGGCGGTCGGCGAATCAGCAATTAGCGCTTATTTGGAGCTTTTACTTAATCATGAGGCGCTGGCCTCCATCGTATCCTTCGTCCTAGTCACTAGCTTATTTATACTGTTTGCCGATTTGATGCCAAGACGCCTTGCTATGTCAGACTCGGAGCGTATCGCGGTCCGTCTGGTTAGACCTATGATCTTTTTAATTTTTATACTAAGACCGCTGATTTGGGTGTTTGATGGGGCAGCAAACTTAATTTTTAAATCAATAGGTATATCGACAATACGTCAAGATGATATGACTCCAGAAGATATTTACGCAGTGATGGATGCTGGCGCTGAAGCAGGTGTCCTCAAAAAGCACGAACATCACTTAATAGAAAATATATTTGAGATGCAAGAGCGTACCGTTACCTCGGTCATGAACCCGCGTGAACATATCGTTTATTTTGATATCAAAGCCACTACTGAACAGATAGTTGCGGTCATGATTGCCCAGCCGCACAATAAATTTTTGATATGTCGTGATGATGATTTAGAGAAAATCGTTGGTTACGTTGAATCGCGTACCTTTTTGGCAGCAGTACTTGAGAAGCAGCAAATATGCTTAACTGATAATACTTTATTGACCCCTGCTCTTTTTATTCCAGATACCTTGTCACTGTTTGAAGTGCTAGAGACTTTTAAATCAAACGGTGCTGATTTTGCGGTTATTGTTAATGAGTATGCCCTAGTCGTCGGCGTTATTACTCTAAAAGATGTTATGAGTATTGTGATGGGTGAGCTGGTCACTTTAGAGGAGCAGCTCATTGTTCAACGTACTGATAACTCTTGGCTGATAGATGGTATGACGCCGATTGAGGATGTTATTCGCGCGCTTGATATTGTCGATCTGCCTTACAGCCAAAACTATGAGACTATAAGCGGGTTTATGATGTACATGCTGCGCAAAATTCCCAAAAAGACAGATACTATAGAATACGCCAGTTATCGTTTTGAGATACTCGGCACCAATAATTTGAAAATAAACCAGCTGCTGGTCACCAAAGTTGCAGGAATTGATTGAGTCATTGTTTCATGCTTCCACTTTTACTTGATTAATCGCGTGTACCAAATATCGCTGTACCAACACGCACCATGGTTGAGCCGCTAGCAATAGCAGCTTCCATATCATCACTCATCCCCATACTCAATGTATCCCAGTGGGTAAGCTCTGGATGCGCCTGCTTAACCTCATTAAATAACTGCTGAGTACGTGCAAAGGCATCGGTGTTGGCTTTGGCAGGAATAATCATCAAACCACGCAGGCGCAAACGCTCATAGCCTTTAATAGCTTCAATCAAACTCGGTAACTCTTTGGGCTGACAACCTGATTTGCTCTCTTCATCATCTATATTGATCTGAACCAAAACGTTAAGCGGCGGCAACTCATCTGGTCGTTGGTCATTTAAGCGCTTAGCAATGATATCGCGCTCAAGCGTTTGTACCCAGTCAAAATGCTCAGCGATATCACGGGTCTTGTTGCGCTGAATATGTCCAATATAGTGCCAAACGATACTATTACTCTTGGAACTATCGTTCTCAGACAGCTCTTGCATAGCAGTAATCTTCTCAATGGCTTCTTGTAAATAATTCTCGCCAAAATCTCGCTGACCTTGCTCGGCTAAAGCTACAATCATCTCTATAGGCTTAGTTTTTGAGACAGCAAGTAGGGTCACTTTTGAAGGGACTACTTTTTGAGAGTCCTTGTCCTGAGATACCGTTTGTCTACAAGCTTCTATTACTTGTCGACTAACCTGCTGCCAATTGGTTATCAAACTGCTCTTATCCATATTACACTCGCTACTTCGATGAATAAAACTTTTATATTAAAGACACTAGTAGTGGAAAAGTGTCCATTCTTCTATATAGATCAGGGTATACACAAATTACTTAAGTATGAGATTCATAAAAAATGAACCGCTAGTCGTCTGTTTTTACATTTAATCTGTTTCGTTTATGATTATAATTAGGTATTATTGTTATTATATTGTTACTTTAGTTAACTTATAATGCTAAAAATAGCAAAGTATGTAAAAACAGAGTTCTAGTATTTATATTTACAATGGTATTTTGTCTACTAACTTTAAACTAGTATGTTAGTAAAAAGCTCTAAACTCTACTGTTACAAACAGTATTATTGCAAGATTATTTTACCGATATCGATTGATAGGAATATTCGGACATGGCTGAAAAAAGCACTTTAAGTATTGAAGATCTCCTGCGATTTACAGTCAAGCATAAGGCTTCGGACTTACATCTTTCTGCTGGCATGCCAGCGGTCATTCGCGTGGATGGTGAGATGACGCGGATTAATATGCCAGCGATGACTCATCAGGCTGTGCATCAGCTGATCTACGATATCATGAATGACAAACAACGTGCTGACTTCGAAGAGTTCTATGAAACGGATTTTTCTTTTGAGATTCCAAATTTGGCGCGTTTTCGGGTAAACGCCTTTAATCAAAACCGCGGTGCTGGCGCAGTATTTCGTACTATTCCATCAGAGGTTCTAACTTTAGAGGACTTGGGAATGGGCGACGTATTTAAACGCGTCTCAGATTTTAAACGCGGCGTGGTGTTAGTAACCGGACCTACTGGCTCTGGTAAATCAACCACCCTTGCTGCCATGATTGATTATATCAACGATACGCGTAAAGAGCACATTTTAACCATTGAGGATCCTATCGAATTTGTGCACGAATCCAAAAAAAGCTTGATCAATCAGCGTGAAGTGCATCGTGATACTCTGGGGTTTGAGCCCGCACTGCGCTCAGCACTACGTGAAGATCCAGATGTTATCTTGGTCGGTGAGCTGCGTGATCTTGAAACCATACGTCTGGCATTAACCGCTGCTGAAACCGGGCACTTAGTATTTGGCACTCTGCATACCAGCTCAGCGGCTAAAACGATTGACCGCGTGATTGATGTCTTTCCTGCCGCCGAAAAAGACATGATTCGCGCTATGTTATCTGAATCGCTACAAGCGGTCATATCACAAACGCTACTGCGCAGACAAACCGGCGGACGCGTAGCAGCTCATGAAATTATGCTGGGTACGCCCGCTATTCGCAACTTAATACGCGAGAACAAAATTGCCCAGATGTACTCCGCTATCCAGACTGGCGCTGGTGACGGTATGATCACCCTTGACCAAACGCTCAAAAATTTAGTGACGAAAGGGACTATTAGTAAAGAAATTGCTAGGCCTTATGCCAAGCAGCCTGAAGCATTTATATAAAATATAGCATCAATATTTCACTTGTTTATGTTGGACAAAATTTTTACTTTATTTTTATCACTTACTTTTAATTTGGATATATCATGGACTTCGATAAATTATTACAACTGATGATTAAAAAAAACGGCTCTGACCTATTTATCACTGCTGACGTGCCGCCTTCTATGAAGATCAACGGTACTATTTGTCCAGTAGGCCAAGCGCCGTTAACGGGTGAGCAGACGCTGCATTTGGTCAAAAGTCTTATGACTTATAATCAGCAAAAAGAGTTTGAAGACACTAATGAGTGTCAGTTTGCTATCGCTGACAAGTCGCAACTGGCACGTTTTCGTGTTAGCGCTTTTATGCAGCGCGATATGGCAGGCATGGTGCTACGAAAAATTGAAAACAAGATTCCAACGGTTGAAGAGCTGCGCTTGCCGCCCTCCTTAAAAGAGCTGGCGATGAAAAAGCGCGGCATCATCCTCCTAGTAGGCGCAACCGGTACTGGTAAATCAACCACGCTTGCCTCCATGATCGGTCATCGTAACCAAAACTCGCACGGCCATATCATTACCATTGAAGATCCGATTGAATTTGTACATCAGCACAAAGGCTGCATTATCACTCAGCGTGAGGTCGGTGTCGATACTTTATCTTTTGAAGCGGGTCTAAAAAATACGCTGCGCCAAGCCCCTGACGTTATCTTGATTGGTGAGATTCGTAATCGCGAAGTGATGGACTACGCCATTCAATACGCTGAAACTGGACATCTAGTCTTTGCAACCTTACATGCCAATAACGCTAACCAAGCCATTGACCGTATTATTCATTTTTTTGAAGCCGATCGTCACAATCAGCTATTTATGGATTTATCGCTTAACTTGCAAGCTATTATTGCTCAGCAGCTTATCCCAACCCCAGATGGTAAAGGCTACCGCGCCGCTATCGAAGTCTTGTTAAATTCTCAACTTATCAGTGATTATATCCGTAAGGGTGAGATCAATGAGATTAAAGAAGTTATGACGCGCTCACGTGATAGCGGTATGCAAACCTTTGATCAAGCCTTGTTTGACTTGCACGAAAACGGTGAGATTACTTACCAAGATGCTATTAAACATGCCGATTCACCAAACGACTTACGCTTAAAGATTAAGCTAAACAGTAAAAACGGTAATCAAAATATTGAAGAGAGTACCAGTAGCTTGTCTCTAAATGTAGGCTAGTAAAATTTTTGCACCTCATAGTTGATAAAAGTAAAACTTTTAGACTAAAAAAACAGCTCTCATTACGGGAGCTGTTTTTCATTCTATTCTTGAGAATTATCTGATTTTATCTAACACTATCTTTACACTCTTGATTGTCACAAATACCGTATAGTACTAGCGAATGTCCAGATAGCTTGAAACCGTGCTCTGCGGCAACTTTTAGCTGCTCCTCTTCGATCGTCTCATTATGGAACTCAATAATTTTACCGCAAACATCACACACTAGATGGTCATGATGTTCGTCTTGAGTAATCTCAAATACGGATAAGTTGTTTTCAAAATTGTGCCGCTCAACGATACCCGCTTGTTCAAATTGGGTCAGCACCCGATATACTGTTGCCAATCCGACATCTTCGCCTTGCTCTATCAGTGCTTTATATACCTCTTCTGCACTCATATGATGAAGCTCCGCTCGTTCAAGCAGCTCCAAAATCTTTATACGCGGCAGTGTTACTTTTAGTCCTGCTTTACGCAGATCTTGATTGGTAAAAGTAGCCATAATATTCCTTTTGACTGTTAAAGTCTTTGCAAATAAAACTTAAAGATAACCTATAAAAATATAGCTTATAATTACTGTAAATAACTAGCCGCTATCGATCTAAAACAGCTGTCTGTTTAAAATAATAAAGTGGTATTGCACACCAATAGCTACTGCTTATGGTTATTTAGCAATATTACTGCAAGCCTATAAATCTACACTATAAATGATAAACAGTATTAAGTAGTGTTTGATAAATAATGTCGTAAGTGGTAGGCAATTGCAAGTAAATAACGTATCATTTGTCCAAGATTGCCGGCAGGACCTACCGCTATAACCTAGGCAGTTGCCTTTAGCCGCGCTTAACCCATTTTTGTGAGCCATCTTACCATGATAAAGCTATTGAATTATCTTCCATCTAAACTTCAATCGACCAGCTACACGGATAGTCTGCGCAACCTTATGATGACAGCAGTTCTAGGCGCGTCTGTTGCGCTATCGGGCTGCTCATTATTTAGCGTTTATAAGATCGACTTACCGCAGGGCACGCCAATTACTCAGGACCAAGCCCAAAAGCTACAGGTGGGTATGAATAAAAACCAAGTATTGTATATACTGGGCAGTCCAGCTATCAAAGACACGTTAGAGCCTAATCGCTGGGACTACGTTTATGATTATCAAGCGGGTACAGAGGGTACTCGTAAAGGTATCGCTGATGTTAAAGACGCAAGCCAACATCTAATTGTTTATTTTGATGCCAATGGTTTGGTTAATCGTATAGAAGGAATGGAGACGCTACCTGTAGAGTAACAATAACCTATAAATTTAACACTTAAACAAGAAAGGTTATTTACTTTTGTTTTTGCGCTGAGACATAGGATCAGCGCTAAGACTTCTATAGATCTCAACACGATCAAGTGCTTGCAAACGGTAGCTAAGCGGCTGTTTTTGTGCATAGATGCCGACGTGCCAAAGTTTGGCTGTAGGCCTAGTAATATCTACTACCTGCTTGCACCACTCTGCTAGCTTAGGAAACTGCGTGAGCCAGCCGGCTTGCGCTAGCGCCTCGTATAAAGTTGTACCATCAGCAACTTGCAGTGTCATATAGTGTTGACACTGCGCCTCTTCTGCATAAGCTAAGTACACAGTAATAGAAGCTTGCTTGGACGCAGATATTGCGCCTAGCTCGACCATTGCAGCACCCAACCTATCAGAGCTAAAACTAGCGCCAATGGTACAAGCAGACGAATAGCTACGCGCCATAAGTTATATAAGGCTTCGCTACCAAAGTTCAATGATTTGCGTAAATGACTTATTTTCATACGCCAGCCTGCAAATATGGATAGTAGTAGTACGGCTATACTACTAATGATAACGAGCAGTCCTACTAGCCAAGTCGTCGGTATTGCTATTACCAAGAATAAACCAAGTGCCAACGTTATGACTAAGCTGACTACAAGGCCAAACTTGTACGCCAGTTGTTGGGCGCTATAGTGCAATAAATAACTGGCTACAAACAGCACGCCCAACCAGTACAATAACTGTCCGATAGGTGGCAGGGTTAGACCACTAATAAATAGAGCTACAACGCCAACCACTAGCTGTAGTGCCCATATAGGTAGCACCAATTTGCTAGCGCGATACGTATGAGACGAGACTGAGCGCTGCATACCTGATGCGTATTGCTTACTCACCTCTACTGCGCTCGTAGTTTGTCTATTAAGTAGATGCTGACCGAACCAATAAAGACCCGTACCAGCACCAACGCTGACCAATGCTAGAGCAACTGCTCGCCCCCACTCCCCCAAGCTAATACCAGTCATGGCAAAGTTGATATGCGGCAAACCATTGATTATGCCCATAACTAAGCCTGCGACCATAAGACCTAAACCTATGGGCAATGGAGCTACCCCAAGTAAGCTTAGCAGTACCGTGATAACCATTAGACCACCAGCAATAGCAAAGATAGGTAAGTCAGGCGCACTATTAAGCTCAGACAATGCTGACAACATACCACTGCTGGCTCCTGATATCACAAGGGCTGCAATGATAATCGCCACTAGAGCTGCAAGCCAACCAAAGCTGCGCCATAGCGGACTGGCGTCTGCTTCACGAGTCAGCTTTTGCATACCTGCTAAAGGTGCATCAACACTACGATAAGCCAGCGCGATCTCGGCATAAACGACAGGTAAAGACACTACCACCATAGCTAATAACCATAGTAACCAAAAGTCTATTTCACCAATCGCTGCAGGAGCAAACCAGCGAAACAACAAGAGTGGCAATAGCGCTGCCATAAAATAAGAAGCGAAGCGTACCATAGTAATTTCAATCCAAACAATCAATTAAATAATGACAACAGGTGAGTATACAGAGCGATGACAGGCTACTGTATGGTTTTTTATAATATAGAGGACTTACAGTTATAAAAAAACCCCGAGAACGGGGTTTAATAACATATTATGATCTAAAAGCTATAGTACTAAAACAACAAATACTTTACTACTTTATATACCAGTACAACATACGTTGGCCATACTTGTTTAGTGAACGGCGCTCAGATAGTCTGATAGAATACGAATATCACGATCTGACAATCTAGAAGCTACTGTCTGCATCATGCCTTTTTCGCCTTCTTTTTCCGCGTCGTTGTAGCGCATCTGGTCAGCACTATCGACGTCATCTTCACGGCCAGCAGCACGGAACATTTTGAGCTGAGTGGCAATATATTCAGCATGTTGGCCACCTAAGCGTGGAAATGCTGCCCAGTCATTACCAGCACCAGTTGGGCTATGACAACCAGCGCAGCCAATAACGCCGCGCGACTTGTTGCCGCCTAAGAAAAGCTTGCTCGCCTCTTCTTTAGTTGCAGGGTTGGCAAGCGCTACACTCCAAGGTGCTTGGCTGGCATAGTAACCTGCTACATCGGCCATATCTTGCTGAGATAAATTGGCCACTTGCGACTGCATAATACCGTTTTTGCGCAGTCCAGACTTGAAGTTGACCAATTGCTTATACAAATACTTTACGTTTTGACCGCCAAGGTTAGGCTGGGAGGGGATAGGGCTTACACCATCAACCCCGTGACAAGCAGCGCACACTGCTTCAGCGATTTGTTTACCAGCATTGACGTCATGCTCAGGGACAATAATAGCAGCTTGTACGCTGAAACTTGCAACACATAAGCTGGCGGCAGCGATTAACTTTTTCATTGATAGAAATCCTACTAACTCGACGTAAACGTTGTTTAGGGTGGCTATAACTAAGTAGCTATGATTGGATAATTATAAGTTATTGATTATAATTCAAAGCGGCTATGCTAACAAGGTTAACACAATACTTGTTAGGACTACTTGCTGTTTAAAAGATGATTTGGGTATTTTAGAGTCTTAACCAAAATCTGCCTAAACGTATTGGCTAACATCAGGGTTTATTTGTAATTATTATAGCAAGACTTTGCAAAATTTGCCTACTTAATCGCAGCACCTAAAGTTTTATAGCCGTATAAAAACATTGAATAGTAGGTTTTTAAAAATTTATACTATATTACTTAAATAGTTTATTACTTACTTAGATGATTTATTACTCAATGAGCTATTTACTCATATAATCAATAAGTTTACGATAATCGTCATCACTGCAGCTGTCACACAAGCCACCTGCTGGCATTTGCAATAATCCACCTTTGACAGACTTAACTAGAGCTGGCATACCTTTTTGCTTTATCAGTTGTTGCCAAGCGGCGCTATCGCCCTTTTTGAGCGCTCCTAAAGCGCCACTATCATGACAAGCGGCACAGGAGTTATCATAAAGCGTGGCGGTATCAGCAGCTATAGCGCCATTGGTCATAGCGATACTTAGTATAAGTGCTGCTACGCTGCTACCCAAAGCTTGACCTATTTTGGCAGAATTTATAGTTATAAAGCGCATAAGACATCTCCTTTGGTTAGTAGACTACGAATAGGCCTATTATGCTAATATTGTAACTTTATATGTCAGACTAAGATAGTCGAATTACGTTTAGTATTGTTAAAATAAACGCAGAAAAGCAAGCATGAAAAAAAGGCTTTAGGACTTTTATTAAGTCGTCATTCAAATTAATGTTATGCTGTTATCTATATAATGCTAATAGCCTGTATTTCAACAAGTAGAGGTAGTTACTGCTGCAACCTAGCCGGTAGCGCTTTATTATATTTTTAGTGCTGATTTGCTATTAGCTTTTTTGTTTTTGATTTAAACTACGTTTCGTTATGGTCAATGAGTGATTTATGAACACCCCTACTAAAGACAAGGCTGCGAATCATGCAGCATTTAATACTAAAGTCCGTCAGCGTATACAACAAACTGAGTTTATGCTATCAGCACCTACCTTTCGGCTATGTCCGCCTGACGAGGGTTTGGAAGTAGCTTTTGCTGGGCGCTCAAACGCTGGTAAATCCTCAGCGATTAACGCGCTTACCAATCAGCGCCAGCTAGCACGATCATCAAAAACCCCTGGACGCACGCAGATGATCAACTTTTTTAGTATTGGAGATACCGATACCAGATTGGTTGATTTACCAGGTTACGGTTATGCGGCGGTGCCGCTTGAGATGAAAAAAGAGTGGCAGGTAGAGCTAGAAGAATACCTGGTGTCACGCTCAAGCCTTGCAGGTTTAGTGTTACTTACCGATATTCGTCATCCGCTAAAGTTCTTTGATGAGCAAATGCTGCATTGGGCCAAAGACGGCGAGCTGCCTGTTCATATTTTGTTGACCAAAGCAGATAAACTCAAATATGGTGCCGCCAAGAATGCTTTGCTGAATACCCGTCAGGCCCTTAAAAAATTAGAGCTACCTTGTACGATTCAGCTATTTTCAGCACTTAAAAAAGAAGGTATTGATGAGCTGGCAGGGGTAATGGGAGACTGGTATCAGTATAAACTTAATGGCAAAGGAGCTTTAGAAGAAAAAGCTCAAACTGATACTGATACTGATACTGATACTGATACTGATACTGATACTGATACTGATACTGATACTGATAAAAGTGACATTGACATTTGAATACTT
Organism: Psychrobacter sp. M4; assembly: GCF_055699795.1. Taxonomy (NCBI): domain Bacteria; kingdom Pseudomonadati; phylum Pseudomonadota; class Gammaproteobacteria; order Moraxellales; family Moraxellaceae; genus Psychrobacter; species Psychrobacter sp. M4. The sequence goes on from NZ_CM146740.1 coordinate 3,126,662, forward strand.
AACGACCTCAAATAAAAAGGATTTATGCCAATAGCCATAAATCCCTCTTTTATTCTGTTTTTCCTTGCTGCTGGATAGACACTTATACTTTTGGTAGCTCAGTTGACGTAGGTAATAAAGCAGCCATATCCTCTGGTAGTGGTGCTGTAATCACCTCGTAATCAGGAATATCCAAGCGCCACGCATGTAAACACAAACGATGAACCCCTGATTTATCCTGCGGGTTATATTTTTCATCACCTAGTATAGGATGACCGATATGCGCCAGATGTACACGAATTTGATGCGTGCGTCCGGTTAATGGTTTTGCTTCAATCAGGCTCACTGGTAGATTTGCCAGCATGAAACGACTATGTACCACGATATCAGTCTGGCTTTCTTTAGCTTGCGGATCCTGATTTTGTGCAGCGCTGGCTTCGACTTTAACACGGCGCTCGCCGCTTGCTAGAGTAAAGCGCAGCAACGGCGCATCAATACGCTGCTCATTAAGTGCAGGTTGCCCTTTTGCTAAGCATAAATAATGTTTTTGAATGGTTTTATCTACCAAATGCTGCTGCAATACTTTGAGCGTTGAGCGTTTTTTGGAGATCATTAACAGTCCTGAGGTGTCTTTATCAATACGGTGCACCAGCTCTAAGTATTTTTTACCAGTTACCTCACGCATCGCTTCGATCACGCCAAAGTCCAAACCACTACCCCCGTGTACGGCAATACCTGAGGGTTTGTTAAGTACAATTAGTCCGTCGTCTTCAAAGACCACACGGGCAAGCAAGCTTTTGGCAAATTCGGTACTGATAATAGGTTTTTCGCGCGTCGCAAGTTTAACAGGGGCAATGCGTACCACATCTTCACGGTGCACTCTATCATGCGCTTTACAGCGCTTATTATTGACACGCACCTCATCTGAGCGAATCATCTTGTAGATATGCGCTTTTGGTAAACCTTTTAGACGATTAAGTAAAAAATTATCCAAACGCTGTTCATGCTGATGACGCGTCACTTCCAAATAATTGACTTTGTCAAAGTTACTAATTTCATCGTCAGCGCTTTGTGGGCGGGTCTTGCTGTTGAATATAGGATCGGTATTAATAGAATTTGTCATTTTTAGTTAGGTATTTATACAAAGATTTGTTATAGTTTAGCATGTTGAGCACCAACTAAGCATAGATTGCAGCAATAATCCTTATTGCCTTAGATATCTGACGTCATCTTTACTGACTAGTAATGAGGCGTAAAACATTTACTATGCTAAAATGGTACGCTTCATCAAATTTTTAGGGTGCAATACACGTAAGCATTTAGTGTAGCATCCGATAGGTCACGCCATTACTCATTTAATGCATGACCACGACTCGATTTTGCAATTGTTTTGACATCGCGTAGTCAAGCGAGTAACAGAGATTTACGGTTAAGAGTTTAGAGCTGCCTGAATACTGGCGGTCAAACAGAGATGAAAGGTTAAACGAGACAAATATGCAACTGAGCCGATGCGTCAGTCACTTATTCTGTTTGCCAAGTACGCCCCGCTGAATTGCAGCGCAGTGGCACTCATAACGTAAACGACTAAAATATATAGATGTTGTACGAAAAATAATAGATAAAACGACTAGATTAATTTGAACGAATATTAAGAGGTTCGCCATTTAGCGAATAAAACATGAGTAGTAAAAGCTTAAATACACTCTTACAAAGTATGTTAAGGCTGATTCATTATCTCATACCTATTTATACCCTGTACTAAAAGTACAGCAGTAGATAAAAAGATATAGACTTACACCCTGTATTATTCTACTTGCCAAATTAGTTTAGAATGCTTATCCGCCACTAAAACAATTTTAGTTTGGCAGTAAGCGATTAACAAGTGTGCCGTTGTATACTATATATTACTGCCATTTAGTTTGTCTTTTATATGAGCACTACGCTCGCATACATCTGATATTCGCTAACTTTTATTAGCGCCACTTGTTATGACTCTTAATGTCACAATTGCTTTGGTTGTTTTATATTGATTGCGGCCAGTATGATATTAAATAAAGCGTTAGTGCTTTTATCATAAAGCCAATTAGCAACGAAGTTTTTAGTACAACTTTCATATAAAAAACCCTCTTGTCGTGGTTATGCGTACTCATAGGATATCAGTATGAAACGCATATTAATTAACGCCACCCAAAACGAAGAGATTCGTGTTGCTCTATGTAAGGGCAATCATCTTTACGATTTCGACTTAGAAAATCGTACTCGCGAACAGAAAAAATCCAATATTTATAAAGGTCATGTCACCCGTGTTGAGCCTTCGCTTGAAGCGGTGTTTGTAGAATATGGCTCACAGCGTCAGGGGTTTTTACCTATTCGTGAGATATCCGCTGAATACCTTAGCGGTAATCCACGTGATGAGAACATCAAAAAGCTCATCAAAGAAGGCGATGAGCTGATTGTCCAAGTCGAAAAAGAAGAGCGCGGCAATAAAGGGGCTGCGCTATCCACTTATGTATCGCTTGCTGGTCGCTATTTGGTGCTGATGCCCAATAATCCGCGCGGCGGCGGTATCTCCCGCCAGATATCCGGTAAGCTGCGCGAAGATATGAAACGCATGTTGAGCAACCTTGATCTACCTAAAGGCATGAGCGTCATTATTCGTACTGCTGGTATTGGTAAAACTCAAGAAGACTTACAGCACGATCTCAACCACTTGCTCAATATCTGGCAAGCCATTCAAGAACAAAACCAAAAATACCCTTCACCGCGCCTCGTGCATCAAGAAGCAGGCGTGGTGACGCGCGCGGTTCGCGATTATTTGCGTGATGATATTAGCGAGATTTGGATCGATAACGAAAACGCTTATATCGAAGCGGCAGGCTTTATTGATGCGGTTATGCCAACACAGGCAGACAAGCTGCGTAAATACACTGATTATGAGCCTATGTTTGCTCGTTTTAATGTCGAGAAGCAGATTGAGACTGCTTATCAGCGCGAAGTACGCCTACCCTCTGGTGGCTCAATTGTCATCGATCAAACCGAAGCTTTAGTGTCTATCGATATCAACTCAGCCAAATCTACTAAAGGCTCAGATGTCGCTGAGACCGCTTATCATACCAATTTAGAAGCTGCTGATGAGATTGCACGTCAGCTACGTCTGCGTGATATGGGCGGTTTGATCGTTATCGACTTTATCGATATGAATGACAACAAGCATCAAAAGGAAGTTGAAAAACGCTTAGTTGATGCTACTAAATACGACCGTGCGCGTGTGCAGTTTGGTGAGATCTCAAAGTTTGGCTTGATGGAGATGAGCCGTCAGCGTCTGCGTCCGTCATTGGAGGAGTCTACCGGTTATATCTGTCCGCGCTGCCATGGTAACGGTATGATTCGCGACTTGCGTTCGCTATCGTTATCAATTATGCGCCAAATTGAGCAGATCGCTCTAAAAGAGCGTCAAGGTGAGGTACAAGCAGAAGTTCCTACTGATATTGCCGCCTTTATATTGAATGAGAAGCGCGACAGTCTAGTCTATCTCGAACAGGACAGCGGTACGCGTATCACTATCTTGCCACATGCTCATCTTGAGTCGCCTAACTTCAAGCTGCATTTTAACCGTGATGGTTTTGCACCTACCAGTTATGAGCGTATTACCGATACTCAGCAGCAAGAGCATAGCGATCTTGGCTATGATGTTGACTGGCAGACCGCTGAAAAAGAACGTCCAGAGCAGCAGCCAACACGCCAACCGCGTAAAACAACTACGAATCAAGACAAACAAGCAGACCAGCGTGTAAGCAGCGCACCGAATGCTAGTCATAACTCTGATAATCATGATCAAAATAGCACTCATGAGAGCGCTCAAGTATTATCGACACGTGCAGCATCTAGCAGCGCGCCGACCAGTCGCTCTGTACAAACTAACCAGCCTGATCCCATATCGGATCAAGCCATAACCGCCGCGCAGCCACAAGCAGTTGCTTGGTTATCTAATTTGTTTGCCCAAGCGCCGCAAGCACGTACTGCATCTAGTGTTAGTAGCCGCGATGCTGCTGAGGCCATAGAAGCGCTAGTCAATACTGGCGCTCAGAGTTTAGGCACATTTGGAGACGTTGATCATTCGGTTTTGGATAATACCCAAAGCTCAGCATCAGCTCGTGAAAGCCACAAGCAAAATGTCCAGCAAACATCGACAACCAACAACAGTACTCAAGCTGATAACCAGCAAGCAAAACGTGGTACTGACAACGATGACCAAAAAGACCGCGACGATGATAAAAGAAAACGTAAATCACGTAAGTCAAGATCGTCTAAATCGCGTCAAAGAAAAGAGTCCCGTCATGACAGTCACAGCGATCAAAGTCATGACAATGACAGCATAGACAGTACAAGTGACGAGGCTCAGTCTAATAGCCAAAATAAGCGTAGTCAGGAGCATAGTCGCAATCGCCACGACAATCAGGATAACCGTCAAAATAGCAATCAAGACAGTCGCCGTAATGGCGGTGATTCTAAAGATGACAAGGCTGCTGAGCATTCTCGTACTCAGCGTAAGCCGCATAGCCAGCGTAGTTCACGCGGCAAACTTGAGCGCGGTGACACCTTAACCGCTGATGATGCTGCTAATCAGCAGACCGCAACAGATGCTGCTAATGGTAAAACTGAGCACAATGCTCGGCGCAGTCAAGATCCTAATGAGGTTACGCTACAGGTAAATGAAGCACCTACTCGGTACAAGACACCAGAAGTTGTGCATTTATCTTTAGATAACAGCAAATCTAAGCAAACATCATCTAAAACAGAGACTACGAACTCTGCAGCTCAAACCAAGGCTCAAGAGCCAAAGCCAGAAGCAGCGTTAGAAACGGCGCCTATAGAACAAAGTGCTCCAGTAGAAAATTTACAAGCTGATAAGGCTAGTGCTAGCATTGATACTCATACTAGCCCAGATGCTACTAATGGTAGCGATACGGATAGCAGTACAGACAACGGGGCCGTACTTACCCAAGAGGCTTTGTTTGATAAGCGCTATGTGACGGCTAAAAAGTTTGGCCAAGCTAGCAATGACCCTCGTGTGGTCCGTCGTCAGCAGTTATCATCGGCAGCTAGTAGCAACAAGAAAGCTGCTGCCAAGACGCCAGCTACTATCCGTGGTAGCGTTGGAGATTTTATCCATGCAACCTTGGCAGACGCCCAAAGTCGCCTAGCCAACAAAGGCATAATCAGCTGCTTTATCGACGCTATCGAAGCGCACACACAGCAGCTTGAACCTCGTGCTGATGTTGAGGCTAATAGTGCTGTAGCTGATAACGCTATCTCTGGTAATGATACTGATGAAAACTTCGTCTTTAGCAACTATGGTTACCAGCCTTTGGACGCTGATTATCTAGCACGCTTTGATAAGATGACCCAAGCGGTTAGTCAGTTTGCAGCAGCTCAAGGCAAAACAGAGGTTGTACCAAGCGCTATTGGCAAACGAGCAAGCAATGATCCACGAGGTCAACATCCTGATTATCAGTCAGATGTACAACAGCACGCTACGTTATCGCTACCCAGTGAGCAAGTAGAGCAGTCCGATCAGGATGTCATGCAACAACAGGAATTAGAGCCTGCGACTGATACCGCTCAAACCTTTGAGACAGCAGAAGCTGATGCTAGTGGAGTCCATATCCAAGAGGATAACGCACAGCTTGATGACGAAGCTCATGACACTGATGCAACGGCCTTGACTAACGAAGCTCAGGCCAGTTATGTTAGTGCTGAGAGCGAGCATTTACTAGAAGCTGATCAAGCCTACAGTACTGTTAAAGATGACGAGAGTAGTGAAGACAACGACAGTGTTGAGCCTAGTAAAGAGGACATGCAAGCGGGCAAGTCAAAAACGACTATTGCCAGTTATAAAAACATGATTGAAAACGTGGCAGAGCAGCTGCTACCACAGACCAGCATGTTTAATTTGACTACGCCGCGGGTTCCTAAAGCACGCAGTCGTAAGCCCAAGACTGAGCATAAAAAACCGACTCAAGCTGAAAAGCTGGAGAATGATATCAATAATGGTAACAACGACAATGATAATGACGAGTCGAACAGTGAAAGCTAATAGCGCTTATTATTAATAAGCATTAGTATAATGTTAAAAACCCCCGAGACTTGTATGTTTCGGGGGTTTTACTTATTCTATATAAACTGCCAAGAGTATATTAAAACTTAGTGAGCTGCGGACTCATCATTGCCACGCATTTTGCCAAGGATAGTAAAAATAGCAACAGTTATAGCACCAATAACAAACCCTACCACGCCGTTCAATAACATAGTGGTCAGACTCTCAAAAATCCCAGTTAAATGCGCTAAGTCTTCTACGCCATGATCCAAAAATCCAATACCATGAACTAAAATACCGCCGCCTACCAAGAACATAGCAATCGTGCCTGCAATTGACAAAAACTTCATAAGTTTTGGAGCTGAGGTAAATAAAATCTTACCTACTTTTTGGGTAAACTCACCTGTTTTTTCCATCAGATGTAAGCCTAAGTCATCTATCTTGACGATACCTGCCACCAAGCCGTAGATCCCTACCGTTATTGCAACGGCCACTATAGATAGTACTAGGCTTTTCTCTAATAAGGTTGCCCCCGATGCTGCAGCTGACCCGAGCGCAATGACAATAATCTCAGCGGATAGAATAAAGTCTGTACGTACCGCCCCTTTGATCTTATTTTTCTCAAGAGCTACCAGATCAACATTATCAGCATTGGCTTGTAAACGTGCGCTTTGCTCCTCATCATGAGGTAGCAGATGCGGCCAAAATCGATGAATGACTTTTTCCGCGCCTTCATAAGATAAATACAGACCGCCGCACATCAGTAAAAAAGTCACTAACGGCGGATAAATAGTACTGATGAGCAGCGCCGCTGGTACTAAAATAAGCTTGTTTATAAAAGAGCCTTTAGCCACTGCCCAAACGACAGGCAACTCTCGATTGGCTTTAACTCCAGTAACCTGTTCTGCATTAAGCGCTAAATCATCAGCCAACACTCCTGTAGTTTTTTTGGCTGCAACCTTGGTCATTACAGAGACATCATCTAGTATTACACTGATGTCATCGAGTAAGGTTAGTAAACTGGCACCTGCCATGCGCGCTCCTTAGCGTAATTGCTTAATTGAATATAACGTTATCTTTCATATTAAAAGGCCAACGTCTCACAACTGAGTCATACCAAATAATACTTTACATAAGCCTCTTATCAGGTTTTGGTAGTCAGTTGTAAAAATATGTTAATATGATGCATTATAGCTTATTTTTTAAAACCAGCACCATTATAGGTTATTATCACGCTTACCATGCCATATCTTGACACTCCTATAGCAAAGTTTTTGTAAACTAAGTCCTTTGTAACGCCTTCTATTGTGGCAAACGTATATCTTTAAATTAAGGTTAGGCGCATCTGCCTACAGGAAACACCCTATGCTTTCATCCGTATTTTCTCCATCATCTATCAAAACATCTATCGATAACAAACGCACTGGTGCCATTATGAGTACTTTGCTAGTAGCTGTCGCTATAGGAGTTGCAGGCTGCTCGAATAATGTCCCTGATACTAGTGGTGTAGCAAGTAGTACGCAAACCAGTAATAATACTACCGCCTCCCCTACAGCTAGCGTGTCAGCGGACAATGATCAGTCAGTCGTTGCCGCCTTACAAGCTAATCTGAACGCTTCTGGTATTGAAGAAAAAGTAATATCAGCGGTACCAACAGATATGGATAACATTTACTGGGTAACGGTCGAGGGGCTACCCGCTTTTTTTACCGACAAGTCAGGTAAACACATCATTCAAGGTCAGATTATAGCTGTAGGGGCGGCCGAACCTATCGATATTAGTGGTGCTTTAGTAGCGCGTACAGCTCAAGATGCTCTCAAAGCGGTCGATAAAAAAGATATGATTATTTATCCGGCTAAAGGCAAAACTGAATCTGTTCTTTACGCTTTTACCGATGCCGACTGTGGTTATTGTCGTCAGTTGCACGAAGAGATGGCAGATATCAATGCACGCGGTATTGAGGTGCGCTATCTGGCTTGGCCGCGCAGTGAAGAGTCCATTCCCAAAATGGAAGCTATATGGTGTAGTGAAGATCGTACTGCTGCGATGGATCAAGCAAAAATGGGCGCTAATGTCTCAGGGCCTGATTGTAGTAGCCCAGTAGCACAGCAGATGGCGCTAGGTGCAAGCCTTGGTGTACGCGGTACCCCGGCTATATTTACTGAATCTGGTCAACAAATCGGTGGCTATCTACCTGCCGCGCAACTGGCTCAAGCTGCCAGTATAAACTGATGGGCTGCGCTTATAAAAAATGTATTGCTATAAGCAAACTAACTTTGATAAGCATAGTTTTGATAAGCTCAGTGTAGACGCAGCAAGTGCTTGTCGGTATGATACGATAAAATGCTATTGCAGTAAGTGCAGTGGTGTCAGCAAAATTATCACTTATTTTTTGTAGTCATTTTTAATCTATTTATTTAACTTTCTGAGGATACTGTGAGTAAATCCATCAAACTAGCAATACTTGGCCTAGGTACTGTCGGCACCGGTGTGGTCAACCTAATCAATGATAACTTAGACGAGCTTAAGCGCCGCAGTGGCCGTGACATTATTATTACCGAAGTAGGTACGCGTCGCCAGCGTGATGATATTGACTCCAGCATTGTCCAAAACGACGATCTGATGGCTATTGCTGCTAGTGACAATGTAGATATTGTTATTGAAGTTATTGGTGGTACTACTCTAGCCAAAGACATTATTATGCAGGCTATCACTCATGGCAAACATGTCGTCACAGCTAATAAAGCCCTACTTGCCGAGCACGGTAATGAGATATTCACTTTAGCTGAGGCGCACAATGTACACGTCGCTTATGAAGCGGCTGTTGCAGGCGGCATCCCTATCATTAAGGTCATACGTGAAGCCCTCGCTGCCAATAAAATCGATTGGCTAGCAGGTATCATTAATGGTACTGGTAACTTTATTATGACTGAGATGCGCGATAAAGGTCGTCCCTTTGCAGATGTCTTAGTAGAAGCACAAGAACTTGGTTACGCAGAAGCTGACCCTACTTTTGATGTCGAAGGTATTGATGCGGCGCACAAATTAGCGCTGCTTGCTTCTATTGCTTTTGGTATTCCACTACAGTTTGATAAGGTTTATTGTGAAGGTATTACCAGCATTACTTTACAAGATGTCGATTATGCAGAAGAGCTTGGTTACCGTATCAAACATGTGGGCTTTGCTGTTCGCCGTGTTAGTGATAAAGGTGATGAAGGCATTGAGCTGCGTGTACATCCAACGCTAATTCCGCAGGATACTTTGCTTGCCAATGTTAATGGCGTTAAAAACGCCGTATTGGTCAACTCGCATCCGCTGGGACAAACGCTGTATTATGGAGATGGCGCAGGCGCTGGAGCTACGGCCTCAGCGGTGATGGCCGATGTCATGGATTTGGTACGCGTTTTGAATAGCACAGATCAAGGCGATAATGGCCACCATGTACCGCATCTGGCTTTTATCCCTGAGCAGTTGTCAGACACCCCAATATTAACTGCCGAACAGATGATGAGCGGCTATTATCTGCGTGTGCATGCGTACGATAATCCGGGCGTACTGGCAGACATCACGCGTATCTTAAGCGATGCTGGCATCAACATTGATGCTATTTTGCAAAAGCCTGCTCATAAATTAGGACAAGTACCTGTTATTATATTAACGCTACCTGTCGTTGAGAGCCAGATGAATCTAGCGATTGAGAAGATCGAAAAGCTGACGTCTGTCAGTGATAAAGTAGTCCGTATTCGCTTAGATGAATTGGCTTAATAGGAAATATTGACATCCACTGCGGTACTTACAATACCGTACCGTCATCTGACTTGATTTTTCTTTGATGCATGCTCATTATACTAATCATCATTTATCACAATGTGTATAAACTGGCGTCAATTTAGAGCGCTGATTTTTAATATAAACATGCCAATATGGAAAACGAAAATGTCAAACGATGCAATTGTAATTCTCAATGGGGCACGTACCCCGATGGGCAGCTTTCAAGGTGTCTTTAAAGAAGTGAGTGCTGTGGATTTAGGCGCTGCTGCTATTGAAGCGGCGGTTCAGCGTTCAGGAATCAGTACTGATAGCGTTGATGAGGTGATCATGGGCTGCATTTTAAGTGCAGGTTTAGGTCAAGCTCCTGCTCGTCAAGCAATGCGAAAAGCTGGTTTATCTGATGCTACTGGTGCCATCACCATTAATAAGCTTTGTGGTTCCGGTCTAAAAGCCGTCATGCAAGCACATGATGGTATCAAAGCAGGTAGCATTAACGTCGCTGTCGCAGGTGGTATGGAATCGATGACTAATGCTCCGTACCTTTTACCAGGTGCGCGTGCAGGCTACCGTATGGGACATAAAGAAGTCAAAGATCATATGTTTTTAGACGGTTTAGAAGATGCTGAAACTGGCAGGCTCATGGGTACGTTTGGACAAGATATGGCTGATGAAAAAGGCTATACTCGAGAGCAGATGGATGAGTTTGCCATCGAATCGCTTAATCGTGCGCTGACAGCTATCGAAGAAGGTCATTTCAAAAATGAGATCACACCAGTTACTTTTGAGACTCGTAAAGGTGAAGAAACCGTAGATACCGATGAAGAACCAGGGCTATCCAATGCGGAGCGTATCCCTACTTTGCGTCCTGCTTTTGCTAAAGACGGTACTATTACTGCTGCTAACGCCAGCTCCATCTCAGATGGCGCCGCTGCTGTCGTCTTAATGAAAGAATCACAGGCGCAGTCTGAAGGTTTAGACTACCAAGCGCGTATCATAGCTACCGCCTCAAACTCTCGTCATCCAAGCGAGTTTACGATAGCTCCTATTGGCGCTATCGAGAAGGTACTTGCTAATGCTGGCTGGAGCGTCGATGATGTCGATCTTTGGGAGATTAACGAAGCGTTTGCTATGGTCACTATGGCGGCGATGGATGCGTTTGATCTTGATCATGATAAGGTCAATATCGAAGGCGGCGCTTGTGCTCTAGGCCATCCTGTTGGTTGTTCTGGCGCGCGTATTTTAGTAACGCTCATTAATTCATTACAGCGTACAGGTGGTAAAAAAGGCATTGCAACCTTATGTATTGGTGGTGGTGAAGCAGTAGCAGTTGCCATTGAAATGTCTTAATTATCAACTTGAGTTAAGGCTTGGATTTAATAATGATTAAACCGTATTGTTTATTAACAATGCGGTTTTTTTATATTTTTGCGGTAAGAGAGCATATTTAACATTACAAATAGCCAAAAAGAGCCTACTAATGTAAAAAAACGTTACTTTATAACTAGGCGATGTTATAGCACTTACAGCCTATTACACGCAATTACGTCAATTGCACATTTTGCTACCTCGTTTATGTATCTTACCCAACAACTGAGTGCTATGATAATCACAAGTTGATAAGACATCTTTGGATAGAGCACGTCAGTATATTCTGTATCCTAGCTGTTCTAGTATAGATACTGCTGCTCAATTTATAAGATTCTTTAGTAAAGAACTTAGATAGTAAGGTAAAAATAGTTCGCAAAAATTAAATTACTATCGATTGCTTAACGATAAACTTACAATAGATGTCATTTTGGCATCATTGTTTTGAGATGTTAAAATTCTGTACATTCATTTACTCATATAAAAGGAAGACAATAATGAGCCAACTAATTCGTTTACAAGATATCCAAGCTACTCATCGTGACCTAATTGGTGATGATTATTATGACCCAACTGGCAAAAATGCCTATGGCGTCAATGAAGAAAAGATCGGTAAAATTGAAGGTGCTCTAGTAGAAGATACTACTGGTCGTATCCGCTATTTGATCGTTGATGCAGGTGGTTGGTTCAGCTCGAAAGAAGTGTTGGTACCAGCAGGTCTAGCTCGTATCGTTGGTGATGATGTATTCTTTGATAGCCTAACAAAATCTCAAGTTGAAGCTATGGAAGAGTATGACCATGACTATCAGTATAGCTACAAAGAGCAATATGAAAAAGATCGTCAAGCATTCGTAGCTGACACAGTACCTACTGAAGAACATGTAGAGATTGATGAGACTTCTTACGATGCGCCTAATACTTTAGAACTATTAGAAGAGCGTCTGACTGTTAATAAAGATCGTATTGTTGCAGGTCTTGTAAAAGTTGGTAAGCATGTAGTTACTGAAGAGCGTAACGTAGAGGTAGAGCTTGAAGAAGAACGTGCTCATATCGAACGTACCAATGTAGATCGCCCAACAGATCGCCGTATCGGTGATGCTAATGCTACAGAAACTGTAGAAGTTGAGCTTGAAGCAGAACGTGCTCGCGTTGGTAAAGAAACTTACGTAACCGAAGAAGTAAACGTCGGCAAAACAGCTGAGCGTCATACTGAAACAATCGTTGAGACCATTCAGCGTGAAGAGTTAGACATTGATCGTGATGGTAATGTTGTTGATCGTGAAGGTAATATTGTAGATCGTGATGATGTTACTGCTGATGACGTACGCCGCGCTCGTGGTATGTAATAAGCTAATCTGTTGTTAAATTATACTATGTGTATATCAGCATAGTAGTGATAACAGTAAGCAACTGAGATTCTAAACTCAGTAAATTAAGGCCAGAGCTCGTCTCTGGTCTTTTTTTGTGTCAAAGTAAACTATAGATATTAAATAGAAACTTCATTATTTTATAAACTATGTATAATCCATCGTAGATAGTTTTTATGACAAGGAACATGACCATGAGTACCGATAATACCAATAATATTAATGACACTCACACTGCTAACAATTTAGCTGATCAAAATGACACTACCAAAATCGCTGATCATACTGCTGACAATAAGTTACCAATGCCTGACGACATTGACAACACTCATAGCGCTGCTAATATCAACGTTAATAGAGGCGGTGGACATTTAGAACTATTGGAGGAGCGTCCAGTTATCAATAAAGAGCGTTTAGATGTTGGCAAGGTTACCGTCACTAAACATGCTCGCACCAAGACTATTGATGTGCCCATTGAGCTTGTAGAAGAGTATGTCACTATTCGCACTGAATACAATGATGCTGAGAGTCAAGATCTTCTATCAGGTAACTATGACGACAAAGATATTTTGCGGCATGTTGAACCCTCTTTGGATAGTAAAGCAGTCGTTACGATAAATGGCAATCAAATTGAGATAGGCGATGAACCTGTTGAGATTGTACTTTCTCGTCAAGTTGCAACAATTACTAAAGATACTTATGCTATTCAAGAGGTTGAGATCAACAAAACTGTACATACGCATACCGATAGTATTCAAGTTGAGCTCAAGCACGAAGAATTAGATGTCTCTGAGGAAGGGTTTTTAGAGCACGGAGACACACGCGCTCCTAAAACATAATTCTTCTAATAAATGCTTCTATGAAGCATAAAAAACCGACCAAAAAAAAGCAACGTTACGTTGCTTTTTTTATGCTTAAAATAAAGAGCTGTTTTAGCTGTCTTGAGTTCTTTTACACTCGTAAGTATCAGGATCACTGTCGCCAGCATTAGCCGTACGCATAAGTCCAGTCTCGCGCTCTTCATGAGCAACACGCCACTGGGTGAAACCTGTACCCCCATCCATAGCGGTATCGACTTCAAACACCTCAGGGTTGGCACCCTCATTAGTCTTAGTTAATGTCAAAGTACCCTTATCAGTACCGAGCACCACTTGGTTAGTTTCATCTTTGTAAGTTGCCTCCACTCTTAGTTCAGGCGAACATAGATAGGTAAATTGCATGATACCGTCATTGACAGTAGCAACGGTATCATTCTCTACTTCGTTTAACGTTGCATCATCGGCTACTACCGGAGTGTCGCCTGCATCAGCAGGCTCAGCTGACATAGGTACTACTTCTTGCTCAGCTGCGATATCCTCTTCTAAGCTTTGCTCAGGCTCCTGCTGCTGACAGGCACTCATAGTCATAACACTTGCTAGTAAAGCGGTAATAAGGATAGAAGGTTTTAGTTGTTTTAATGATCCTAAATTCATCGTGCGCTCCTAAATTAATATGTCAAACACTATAGCGCGCTCAGCTATTTACGCCTATGTGGAATTTGTAAATAATAAGCAGTTAATGACTGTTGAAATACTAAAATGCCTATAACTACTTGTAGTTATAGGCATTGGAGGTTTATTTATGATTTGTTATTGTCGCTATATTTTACCATGACACTGTTTGTACTTAAGACTAGAGCCACAAGGACAAGGCGCATTACGGCTAATATTCATACCCGCATAGGGATTGGGTTCAGCCTCTGCAACATCACTATCAGTTATATTCCCCTGCATACCAGACATTGCTACAGCGCCGCCAAGATTTACCTGCATCTGACCTCGATTGTTACTGACGCGTGCGCCTTGATTCTGCGCGCGCGCGGCTGACGCTGGCGTATCCTCCGACAAGTTATCCATGTCCTTGTGCTCAAACTGCATCTGCATACGTTCTGCATCCGCTCGCTTCTGCGCCTCCAAGGCTTCAAGCTCTTCCTTGGTTGGCACATGGACACGTGACAGATCTTGCACGGTTTCAGATTTGATAGCGCCAAGCATCATCTGGAACAGCTCAAAAGATTCACGCTTGTATTCTTGCTCAGGATTCTTTTGCGCATAACCGCGCAGATGAATGCCTTTACGCAGCTGATCCATTTGCGTTAAGTGCTCTTTCCAGTGCTTATCAAGGCTTTGCAGCATAAAATGACGCTCCAGTTGGGCGGCGTTTTGCTCGCCCATCTGCTCACGGCGTTCATCATAACGCGCAAGGGCGGTATCAATAATCTTGGCACGTAGTCCCTCTTCATCAAGACGGCGATCTTCATCGAGCCAGTCATTAAGTGGCATGTAGAGCTTAAACTCATCTTCAAGTTCATCCTCAAGCCCATCGATATTCCATTGATCATCGATAGAGCCTGGCGGTATGAACTGGTTAATCATGGCGTTATAAACTTCATGATGCATGACTTTGATGGCGTCGAGCAAATCAGTTTCAGCAAGCAGATCATCACGCTGCGAGTAGATTACTTTACGCTGCTCGTTAGCGACGTCATCATATTTGAGTAGGTTTTTACGAGCATCAAAGTCGCGGCTCTCAACCTTACCTTGCGCGTTCTCAATCGATTTTGAGACCATTTTATGCTCAATAGCTTCATCTTCTTTAAGGCCCATCGCGCGCATCATATTGACCACGCGGTCGCCTGCAAAGATACGCATCAAATCATCTTCAAGCGATAAGAAAAAGCGCGACATACCCGGGTCACCTTGACGGCCTGCCCGACCACGCAGCTGGTTATCAATACGGCGTGATTCGTGACGCTCAGAGCCAATGATATGTAGGCCGCCTGCGGCAACTACCTGATCGTGCTTGACTTGCCACTGAGCTTTTAGGCGCTGCATCTCCTCCGGACTGACCGCGTCGATGTCCTCAATAAATGACTGCCAATTACCACCCAAGATAATATCGGTACCACGGCCGGCCATGTTAGTGGCAATGGTGACCGCTTTTGGGCTACCCGCCTGCGCGATGATCTCCGCCTCGCGTTCGTGCTGTTTGGCGTTTAGCACATTATGTTTGACACCTTCTTGATCAAGCAAGTATGACAGCTCCTCACTTGCCTCAATCGTCGCGGTACCGACTAGCACGGGCGCGCCTTTGGCCTGAATCTCTTTGATCTCGCGGATAATGCCTTTGTATTTACCCAGTTTAGTCAAAAAGATCTGATCATCCAAGTCAACACGAGCGATCGGCATATGGGTTGGAATGACGATAACATCTAAATCATAGGTCGATTTAAATTCTGCCGCTTCAGTATCAGCGGTACCCGTCATACCCGATAACTTGTCATAAAGACGGAAGAAGTTCTGGAAGGTGGTGGTCGCCAGCGTTTGGTTCTCCGCCTGAATCTCCACGCCTTCTTTGGCCTCTACCGCTTGATGTAAGCCCTCTGACCAGCGCCGACCCGGCATAGTACGACCCGTATTTTCATCGACGATAACCACCTCGCCGTCATCAACGATATAATGGACGTTTTTGACAAAGATATGGTGCGCGCGAATGGCTGCTTGTACGTGCGCGAGCAACGGCAAACGGCTTGGGCTGTATAAGCTCTCGTTTTCGCCAAGCTCGCCGACCTCAACTAAGAAGCTCTCAATCTTCTCATAGCCTTTTTCGCTGATCTCGATCTGACGGTTTTTCTCATCGATCCAAAAATCTTCGTCTTCATTGTTTTTATTGGCTTCTTCGTCTTTTGAACGTATAAGTAGCGGAATAATGGTATTGATCAGCGCGTACATGCGCGACGAATCTTCGGCTTGACCCGAGATAATCAGCGGCGTACGAGCCTCATCAATCAAGATGGAGTCAATCTCATCAATGATACAAAAGTTTAGCGGACGCTGCTTTTTCTCGCCTAAGCTAAAGACCATGTTGTCGCGCAGATAGTCAAAGCCGTATTCGTTATTAGTACCGTAAGTGATATCCGCTTGATAAGCATCGACCTTCTCTTGCGGGGGCTGCTGCGAGTAGATAACCCCAACGTTTAAACCCAAAAAGTTAAACAGCGGACGGTTTAAATCAGCATCACGCGCGGCCAAGTAATCGTTGACCGTAACCACATGCACGCCTTTGCTACTGATAGCGTTTAGATAAATAGCCAGCGTCGCCATTAAGGTTTTACCCTCACCGGTTTTCATCTCGGCGATCTTGCCTTCGTGCAAAGTGATACCACCGATCAGCTGCACATCATAATGACGCATACCCGTAATGCGTAAGGAGGCCTCGCGACAAACGGCAAAAGCCTCCGGCAATAGCGCATCCAAGCTCTCGCCTTTTTGAAAGCGGGCTTTGAACTCTGCGGTTTTTTGTTGCAACTGCTCATCAGACAAGGCTTGGATATTAGCCTCTTGTGCGTTGATCTTGGTAACCACTCGGCGCATGCGCTTAAGTTCACGGTCGTTTTTGGTACCAACCACACTGCCTACAATCTTTGATAACATAATTTTTAACCTATGGAAATATTCGATAATTAGCGTGCGTAGTTATAACTAAACCCTGTATTTTTTCATTATTAAACTTGTCATAATCCGACTAAGTACTTGCTAATAAGGCCACGCCAATTAATTGTGCCGTCATTATATATGGTTATGGCGGCGATGGATACAAGGGTAATAGGCAGATATTTGCTCCTACTAAACAAGGCTTGCCATGTTAAAATAGCGCTTACAACGCTATTATCTCGTCTTATTTATTGTCTGTTTTATAGCATAATCTGTTTTATAGTATAAGAGACCTTGCATGACTGTTAAGCCTTTTAGTAACTCCCCTAGTCGCACTCGTCATTCATCAAATAGTGCTTCAAACAACTCTACAAACAATGCTTCAGATAGTGCCTCAAACCATACTGTAAATGCGAACAGCGCTACCACTGAGGCTTTACAAGAGCCACTACAGGTAGGCAATAGCGTTTTTGATCTGGCGCATCATACGCCAATGATGGTGCAGTACTTGACTATGAAAGCTAAGTACCCTCAGGCGCTATTGCTCTATCGCATGGGCGACTTTTATGAGCTGTTTTTTGATGATGCCAAGCGTGCCGCAAAGATACTAGATATCACCCTAACCCGCCGCGGCACTGACAAAGCGGGTAATACTATCGCTATGGCAGGAGTGCCCTTTCACGCCGCCGACAGCTATATGGCACGGTTGATCGCGGCTGGTGAAACCGTCGTCGTTTGTGAGCAAATCGATGAATCGTCTAACAACATACCAGCGCTGGCCGAAAAACAAAAAAAGGACCCAAGTAAAAGCGGCATTATGCGCCGCGAAGTGGTCAAGACCCTCACCGCAGGCACTATTACCGATGATGCATTAATCGCGCCAAACCATACACCAACCGTAGTCGCTATCGACATTGCTACCCCTAAGTCCAATAGCAATCAGCCTCTACAAGCCGCCGTCAGTCAAATGGACTTGGCCGCAGGGACGTTGACTACGCAGGTGCTCGGCGCTGCTAACAATGATAGCAAAAGCTTACAAGCGCAAATGCTTACTGTGCTGGCGCGCTTCGCCCCCAGCGAATGTATCGTTAGTGAGACCCTTAATAAAGATGGCAGCGAGGATTGGCTACTGTGGTTACGCTCGCATCTGGACTGCCCTATTATCGAGGTCGCTGGCAACGACTTTCATCGCGCGCATGCCGCTGACACTTTATGTCAGCAGTTCGGCGTACAGCGCTTAGAGGGACTTGGTATCAGTGACGCGCCTCTTGCCCAGTCCAGCTGCGCGGCGCTCATTCATTATGCCAGACAAACCCAGCAGCGCCAGGTGCCGCAGGTCAATCAGCTTATCGTAGAGCACAGCGACGACTATCTAATTATTGATGCGGGTAGTCAGCAAAACCTGGAGCTATTTACACCAGTTAGCAGCAATGGCACGGCGCTGATATCAGTACTTAACCACTGCAAAACCCCGATGGGACGGCGTCTGCTGGTACAGCAAATGAAGCGCCCACTACGTCAGCACAAGCGTATTAATCAGCGTTTAGATGCTATAAGTACGCTGCTAGCTAGTAGCAATAGCAACAATAACAACGAGGCGCCCTCCTCCTTGATCGTCAGTCTACGTCAGACCCTAAACGCCATTGGCGATATCGAACGTATCAGTAGCCGTATCGGTCTTATGAGTGCCAAACCGCGCGATCTGCGTAAGCTTGCCGAAGGCATTATAAGTAGCCAGCAGCTAGAGGTATTACTCAAGGATGCTGGGATCAATGCTAAACAAACAAGCGCTGAACAAACAAGCGCTGAACAAACAGGCCTATTATCAGTGCTGATGCAGCAATTGCCCGAGCAGTTGCCAGCTATACAAAGCGTTGCCGATTTAATTGAGCAAGCTATTGTTTTGGAGCCGCCTGCGCATATTCGTGATGGCGGTATGCTAGCGGCAGGGTTTGATGCCGAATTTGATCGCCTAACCCATTTGCATGACAATATTCAAGTCACCCTTGATGAGATGGCCGAGCGCGCGCGGCAAGACCACCAGCTGCCCAGCCTAAAAGTTGGCTTTAACAAAGTCAGCGGCTTTTATTTTGAATTGCCTAAAATGCAAGCTCAAAACGCCCCTGCCCACTTTATCCGCCGGCAAACATTGAAGAACGCCGAGCGTTTTATCACTGAAGAGTTAAAAACGCTCGAAACTGAATATCTAAGCGCGCAAACACTGGCACTGGCCCGCGAAAAACAGCTATATCAACAATTACTTATCGCTCTTGGCGAGCATCTAACTGAATTACAGCACTTTAGCGGCGCTATCGCCCAGCTTGACGTGCTAAGTAATTGGGCGCAGCTAGCCCTTAATAATAAATGGCAACGTCCAGTGATGACTAGCAGTTTGGCAACTAATCATACTAGTAAGCAGCAGCTTGCTCTGCACAGCTTTACCTCTGCTCAAGATTCTAACCACAATTCTAGTCAGCCGCAAAGCCTAACTACTTGTATCGATATCAAACAAGGTCGCCACGTCGTCGTTGAGGCCGCGCTAAATCCCGCAACTGGAGCAAACGCGGAGCATAATAGTCGCTTTGTAGCCAATGACTGCGTGCTTGGCAACGATGCGCACCCTGAACGATTATTAGTAATCACTGGTCCGAACATGGGCGGTAAATCGACTTATATGCGCCAAACCGCGCTTATCGTTTTGCTGGCGCACTGCGGCAGCTTTGTCCCCGCTACAAGTGCGCATATCGGCGATATTGACCGTATCTTTACTCGTATCGGTTCTGCCGATGATCTAGCGGGCGGCAAGTCCACCTTTATGGTGGAGATGATCGAAACCGGCAATATCCTCAATCAAGCGACCGATAAATCCTTGGTATTGATGGATGAGGTCGGCCGCGGTACAGCAACTACTGACGGCCTTGCGATCGCCCATGCTTGTGTCAATAGGCTGCTGGAGATCGGTTGCCTGACGCTATTTGCCACCCATTACTTTGAGCTGACGCAATTGGCAACTGCCAATAATGGCATTCGTAACGTCCACGTGGCCGCAAGCGAGGTCGATGGGCAATTATTACTCCTGCATCAAATACGCGAAGGCGCGGCAAGCTCCAGCTTTGGGCTACACGTGGCGAAGATGGCCGGCATTCCAGCGCAAGTGCTCAGCGACGCCAAGCGCTACCTTATCGATAACCTTAATCATGATAAAACTGAATTAGCTAAGTCGCTAAACGCTCAAGCTCAAAACAGCTATGCTGACTATGGGGATGCAGTAAAGGTAGCCGCTGATGTACAGGTCAGCTACGCCACTGATAATCGTGAGCAAAAACAGTTACTTAGCTTGTATGATAAGCTAGAAACTGTTAATCCTGATAGCTTAAGCCCCAAACAGGCGCATGACTTGCTCTATGAGCTCAAGCAACTTATTAGTCGTTAAAGGGGTTTGTTAAAATCGTGCAAAAGCGCTAAAATATGTCTTATTTTTATCTATTCAGGCATTAGCCAAATCAACTTATTAGCCGAACCAATAACAGGTAGCCATCGTTATGACCTTTGTCGTTGCAGATAATTGTATTCTTTGTAAACATACTGACTGTGTGGAAGTCTGCCCTGTGGACTGCTTTTATGAAGGCCCAAACTTCTTAGTTATCGATCCTGATGAGTGTATCGACTGCGCCCTATGCGAGCCTGAGTGCCCCGCCAACGCGATCTTCTCAGAAGATGAGGTGCCCAAAGGCCAAGAAATATTTATTCAGCTCAACGAAGAGCTGGCACAAAAGTGGCCCAATATCACAGAGATGAAAGAACCTATGCCCGATGCTGAAAAATGGGACGGGGTTGAAGGCAAGATTCAGTATTTAGAGAAGTAGCCTTTTAAATAGACGTTTTTTAGATATTCAAAACCATTTAACGGTATCATACGGTTAGATGGTTTTTTATTGTTTATTTTATTGAGTTATAGGGCGCGACCCGCTCATTATTTATCAGCTTTTTAATAACAGGTAGCTCGTTATGACCTTTGTCGTTACAGAGAACTGCATCCTTTGCAAATACACGGACTGTGTGGAGGTCTGCCCTGTGGACTGCTTTTATGAAGGGCCAAACTTCTTAGCTATTGATCCTGATGAGTGTATCGACTGCGCCTTATGCGTGCCTGAATGTCCTGTCGATGCGATATATGCAGATGACGAGGTTCCACAAGATCAACAAATATTTATGCAACTTAACGCAGAGCTGGCAAAAAAATGGCCGAATATTACACAGATGAAAGAGCCGTTGCCAGACGCTGAGAAGTGGGATGGGGTTGAGGGTAAGATTCAGTATTTAGAGAAGTAGTGATCTGTCCATGATTGAATACTGGACATAATACTGCTACAAATACCGCTTTGTGAATAAGACTGTGACTATTGTCATGGTCTTTTTTTTGTTCATTACACCTAACAATCAGTACGGTTAATACATCGTAGCGCACCTCTTACACACGGCTATCCCTTACATTACGGCGAGCTATATCTTTCCTTGCCTAGCTCTTTTGCCTTAGCTGTTTTATCTAAAGCTGTCTTATCTAATTGTTGTTGAATGCCATACTAATACCTAATATTAATATACTTTTGTTCTTTTCTGCTATAAATTATAAGATACTTTTTAACGTAAATTAGCATCTTAAATCGTTTGTTAAACATTCAATATGCTTTTTGGAAAACACTTTTTTCGGAAAATACCATGGCAGCTTATATCACAGTGGGCGCAAAAACCACTCACGGCGGTGAAGTCATTACCGGATCACCCTATACGACACACAATGGCGTGCAAGTCTCGCGTAAAGGCGATAAAGTCCTCTGCAAAAAATGTAAAAAAGTCACGACCATTCTTACCGGTGACCCTTCATTTATTGTGGACGGCGCACCGATTGCTCGCGAAGGTGACATTACCAGCTGCGGCGCCAAGCTCATAGCTATTCAGCAGTCGTTTGCCGAGTCAGACTTTGAGGTATTTGGGGTTGAGCAGCCTGAGCCTAGAATGGAACAACCTGAGCCTTTGGTATTTCCTAAGTCTGATCCTGAGGCTTTGTTTGCTAGCTTGACAGCAGGTCCCGGAAACCAAATAGAGCAGTATCAACCACAACCTATAAGACGTGATATGACATCAGGTGAATTAAGAATCGCTGAAAGCGTATTTGGAGATGCTATCAATTTTGGAGGAAAAGGAAAAGGAGAAGGAAATGGTATAGGTATTTATAATGGGAAATGGAAGCCTGTTCAACCAGACAATAGAGCTATGGCACCGAATGGCAACATATATTTCCCTGGTACTGCTTATAAGGAAGATTTTTCAAGTGCTTCCGATGAAAACAGACGCACTTTTATACATGAAATGACCCATGTTTGGCAACATCAACATGGCAAAGCTGTAAAAACTCGCGGACTTACCTTAGGAGTATTAGCTGCTGTAGGAGATCCTTATATCTACAAACTCTATATCTCGGGAGCCATAACTAATCGTAGAGACTTAAGTGATTACGGGTTAGAGCAACAGGCTGCTATCATTGGAGATTATTATGCCATACGTGAAAAACTTAATGTTCCAATTTATGCTACTAATAGCAGTAGACCTAGTTTACAAGACTACGAAAATGTCATAGGTGATAATTTTAAAAAGCCTAGTCCAAAAGTATGGTAGAAGTCATTCTTACTGTACTGACTACTTTACCGATGTTGTTAAAAGGATTCTGAATGTTTATAGGTGATCTGTCGAAGCCATTTGTATCTTGTCTTGTATTACCTATCTGTTCGTTACTGATAGTAGGTATTTCTGGCTGTTTTAAAACTCCTCATCCTTCTTCTGCAATAGAAGGTGATATTGAAATATCAACCAATGATAAGGGTGGTTTGTGTTTTGAACCTTTATTTGCAACAACAGTATTACATGATCAGCCTATACAAATAAAGTATATAAAAATGAGCAGCTTAGAAATATATAATTACGATGTTCCTGACGATCAAAGTCGTACAATGCTGACTATAGCTCCTATAGATGAAAAATATTATATTATAGAAAAAGGACAAAAGATCTGTTTGGACACCGATAATCCAAACTTAAAACAAAGAATTTTTAGACCTTTTAAAACACAATCTGTAGTAGTTGGAATTGGAGGAATAGACGATAAAGAAGAAGAAAACGTATATTTTCATCGTGAATTTGACTATCCTTATACGCCTAAGTGACAAAAGCTTTTAAATGCGGCTACTTAAACCAAAAAATGAAAACGAATATTTAAGTAACCGTAGGGTACGTTCCACGCACCATTAAAACTTTCTGCAACTTCTAGGTGCGTGGAACGCATCCTACCCCTCTTACCACCCTATAATTTGCATCCATCATCTTACAACCTCTCAATCGCCCGATAATAATATCTATCCAGTCGAGGTATATCGTCGGTATGCACCTGCTGGCTAGGATTTAGATAATCCATTTGCGCAAGCTTCTGACTGCCGGGGCAGGCAAAATTGCACAGCATGATATTTTGCAGGTTCGCGGTATCGTTTTTGGTGAGCACGTAGGCGGAGTCGCCAAATACTTCCAACCAGTTTTTAAATAAGGTTTGAGTATAGCCGTGTTCTTTGTGCGGCATACCAATCAGATTCGCCATGATGTATTTGCTGGTATCTTGAAAGCGCTCAAGGGCTTCAAGGGTATATAGGTTACCCGCCACGTACTGACCTTGAAAGGCGTCGATAAGCATAAAATCATAATTAGCGTCACGATTACGGTTCAGATAACCTCTAGCATCGTCGCCGACAAAGTCAATGTTGCTCGCGATCGGCGCTTGCAAAAAGTGCGCTTCGATAATGTCCGGTAAGTCTTTATCAATATCGATGACGGTGACGTCCATATCAGGGTTATGATGCGCCACTTCGCTGGGGATACCCATACCCGCGCCGCCTAAAAACACTAAATTCTCAGAGTTGGTTTGTTCTATACCCTTGATGGTGATCTCGCCGTACCAATGACAGTTCTTTTGCGATTGGTAAATCCAGCAGCTGCTGGTGGCTTTGCCGGGTTTGTCAGTAATGGTCGCCGCCATTTGCCCATCATAGTTGATGTAGTTGATAAACCAAGCGCCCGTCGCGGTCTGAAAGCCAGTATCGACTCTATTCATCATGATAAAGGCCACGGTCATCACTAGCGCTGACATCGACAGCATATAGTTGGTCAAATGATTCGACTGACCGATTGGCTCCTCGCTATGCATTTGAGTGGCAAGTTTGGTACATAACCAAGCGCTTATCGCCAGCGATACGATAAATAACGCTAAGCTACTCATCAAGCCAATATAAGGCAATAGCAAAATCGGTGTCACCGTGGAGCCGAGCACACTACCCACAGTGGTGATCGCTACCATCATCCCTGCGTTTTTACCGGCATCGACGCCTTCCAGGTTCTCATACTTTAACGATAAAAACTGGGTAATCAGCGGAATAGAGGTCGAACCAAACGCTAGCCCTACTCCAAATAGCAGCCCGACACCGATAGCGGCGATAATCGGGCTGTCGGTACTTGCGGTCATGACGGCTAGTAGGGGCAATTGTACAATACAGGCGATAGCGTGAGAAATAGCAGACAGTGATAAGACATAGCCTGCCTGCAATAATGCTTGCCTCGGGGTACGCGCGGCTTGTGACAAACGCCCGCCGTACCAGTAGCCGAGCGCGATAGCGATCAATACCATCGCGAGGATGACGCCGGTGATAGAGATGGAGGAGCCGATATAAGTCGCTGATATGCGAATAGCATAAATCTCGATACCGAGACCAGCAAAGCCCTCAAGCAGCGCGATGACCAAACAGATTCCCAAGACCTTTTTTTGCATAAGCGGACTCATTATAGTGGTGAGCGATTATGCAGAGTTTACACTATTCTTGGTAGGGTGGGATGAACGAAAAAAGCCGAACATAACGTTTGGCTTTTTGAGATATTGAGTAGGATTTTTTGTAGGCTGGGTTTTTAACCCAGCATTGTAAACTTGCAGAATAAAAAAGCTGGGTTAAAAACCCAGCCTACGCCAACTACAAGCTAGCATCATGAGCACAAGAGTTAGGTAGATAAGTATAAGCAATATTACTACGACAATCCCATGAACCACTGCTAGTACGGAGCCACTCTATCTTTTTGCCAGCCAGATTTGGTATAACTTGGTTGGAGACGACAGCGGTAATGCTAGCGGTCGCGGTCAGCGGATTACTTAATTGAGCCACACCCATATTATTGGCTAAGGTTACGCCTACTTGCGAGCTGCCTAATATAAGGTTAGATGCAGAAGCTCTAGGATCACATTCGTCGGTATCAAGTCCAATCTCAGTAACTCCCGTTTGTAGACAGCTCTCTACGGATAGTCTTAATTCGCCTAACTCACCTATTAATCTAGTGGTTTGTGCTTTACCCACGTAGATTTGATACTGCGGAATAGCAATGGCTGCGAGCACGCCAATAATAGCGACGACTATAGCGACTTCAATAAGGGTAAAACCGGACTGTGTACGATAAGTATGCATCGTTTATAATGTTCTAAAAATGGTAACTTCATTAAGCATGATTTATGCCATAACCATTTTTAGACGCCATAATAACTCTACTGAGCAGCTGCAAGATGCTGATATATCATCATTTTGACTTTATTATTACCTTGAGCGCCATTACTCGGTGTGCCATTACTAAGTAGTGCTACTACTCCGCCTCGGTCGTCTACGGCAGCTAATGAAGATAATCCTAATAAACTACCGTCTCGAAAGTATACGGTAGTCGCTTGGTCGTCAGGTTGATAAGGAATCATCGCATAACCGTAGCACTCTTGAATCTGAGCTTTATCGCAGGCGACTTTACTATCTACTGATAATATATTTGGCGCAGGTTTGGCTGCCATCGCTTTAACTTGCTTTGCAAGGTCAATGGCGTTACCGGATAAGCCTGCCGCTGAGGCTAAACCATCATAATTAAACGCGGTATAAATATTAGCGTGTCCGGTCAAACCTGTCTCAACATAGTTGTAAGACACTTCATCCGGTAGCGCTGCATCTGAAACAAACTGTAAAGTGCTATTTGCAAAATTATATTGCTGAGCTATGACATTTTTATAAGATCTATCGTCGTTTAAGCGACTAATGACTTCACCAAGTAGACAGTAGCCCAGGTTAGAATAGCTGGTCTTGCTATCAGGAATGAATCCTAATTTAATATCATTGAGACCTTGTAGATTATCAGGGCAAATTGGTTTGCCAATGCCAAACATATCCTGACCGAACATGCTATAACGATCAAAACCGGCACGATGCAATAAAAGCTCACGTATTGTAATCTCGTTTACGTTTGGATCTTTTGGTTTATCAATTTCAGTAATAATATCAGATAGCTTAGTATCTAATGATAACTTGCCCTCTTTAATCAGTAACAAAATAGTGTCAGCTGTCCACAGTTTGGTCACACTGGCATAACGAAAACGTGTCTGCTGCGTTGTAGGATCAGATAAAAGCGGATACTGCCCGACATAACCGTTCTCACAATGGTGCAAGTTGTCCTGCTGATCGATATAAGCAATTTGATTGGCTGGCGCATTATTATGACGAGTTTGATGATTTAAGATATCTGCTAGCCACGTGGGACTATCGTCACTACAATTTGTTTTCTGAACTGATAATTCAGCGCGTACTAGATAGGTTTTTAACCATAATTTATTACGAGCAAGAGAATTAACGTAGTAATAGACAAACACTAGCGCAATTAATAATAGACCAACAATGATCAGAAAGTCATTTCTCTTTATATTTTTCAACATAATTGCTCAATATATTATATTTTGAAGTAAAAAAAAGAGACTTTCAAAGTCTCTTTTCATTAAAAATATGTAAATATTTATTTAACTTTATGATGTTTATTCTGTAGCACCAGTGCAGCTTGTTGGCGTATATTTGTTACTAACAGTACTAGCACAAGTCCATGCGCCGCCAGTTGCGGATGTTGCACGACTCCAGGTAACAGTTTTAGTTGATAACGTACCAGCTGCTGAAGCTCCAAACTTAGCAACGATAGAACTTTCACCAGTTGCTCGATTCATAGTTACTACAGGCTGAGAAGCCTCAACAGAACCTACTGTAACTGTAGTCTCTGCACCTAAGAGGCTAGATTTTGGCACACTAAAATTACACTCGTTACCATCAGTTAGACATAGATCAACTAAGGTACGTAATGAACCTGTTTCTCCAACGACACGCGTTACTTGTGACTTAGTCACATAGTTCTGATACTGAGGAATAGCAACCGCCGCCAAGATACCGATAATAGCAACAACGATCATTAGTTCGATTAGGGTAAAACCTTTTTGAGCGTTCATAAGAACTCCTTTGGATAATATAATGACAGCTTGCCATGTCTTAGTTAGGCGTAGAGACCTGTCGTCAGTGATATAGATATACGCTAAGATTAGCGCCCTATTGTCTTAATAGCTTTCTTATAATAACTGTTGCAGGTAGTGTGCCAACTTTTTAGAGGAGTGTATTATTTGCTTTATCAGTAAGGCCTACAGCTAGTTTTTGAGTCTAATGACTCAATATTGTCAGTCGAGTGTCCAAGGATAAAATATTCATTTAACAGCTATTTATTAAAAATAGATTAAAATTTATTCGATATAAGTATGGAAGTTTATTTTTAGAAGATGAGTGGTATTTTTTATTACAGTATGAAAATATTTGGTAGATAAACGGCCAATCGGTGCTTTTTATGAGGAATGACCATTTTTGTCAGAAGGATATTATTGCTAGATGCTTGCTTTGAATTGTCACCCTCATAGAAAATTTGTTAAGAAAAATGACAGTTATTGTCAACGTTGACTAAAAAGTAAGCTATAAAGCGATAGAAAGTAGCTATTAAATTTGGCGGCTGGTTTTATTGCCATTCATTACTAATACCACATTTTTTATCGCTGCCACTACCCCGACATTTCACATTTTGATAGTTCAAGGTCAGTGGGCCATCGTTTGCCATCTGATTCCCTGCAACAGGGGTAGCTGTAATTGTCCATTTCTCAGTAAGGGGACTGGGCGTAAAGCCTACAGTATATAGCGCAGTACCTTGTTTGGGATAACTGCCGCCCAGATTTGTCGTCAGCTCATTACTATATCTACCTTGTGCCAGCTTACGACTCTCAATCTCGGAGGCGATATTTTGCATCTCATTCATCATATCTACGCGCTTGGTCTTGACGACGTAACCTTGATAACTAGGAAAAGCAATAGCTGCGAGTATGCCGAGGATAGCAACGACAATCATTAACTCAATCAGGGTAAAACCTCTTTGCTTCTCTATACCCTTTATACCTTTTATGCTTTGCATTACCAACTCTCCGAATAGCCGCCGCAGTCACTAGAGGCTAGGGTTACACTACTATCATTATTTTTAGTTTTACACTGTAGACCGTTGCTAGCTAATACTATTTTGTCAGCGGACGCGTAGCTGCTACTAGGACTAGGCTCCGCCATCATTTTCCAAGAGCGGCCAACGGCATTGCTCACGTTGCCACCCGTTTCGGTCGCAACCAGGCTTTTGGTGGTATCAGTGCCATCGACCAGACTAATTTTGTATTTATAGTTGGTAGCATTGCTGTTCTTGGGCAGATAGATAGTCTTATTATCGGATTCATCAAAACCGTAGGTCGCCTCGCCAGCAGCATTGATACTCTTTTTGGGGACAAAGCCCTTGTAAGTTAATGCCGAGGCTCGCCAGCGATTAAGCTCTATCTCCAAGCGCTTCATCTGCGACTGTACTTCTAGCTCGGCATTGTATACGACATATTGACGATAAGAGGGTACAGCAATCGCAGCTAATATCCCAATGATCATCACTACAATCATCAGCTCAATCAGCGTAAAGCCTTGATTGCGAGCGGACTGAGTACCGCTATAGGTCCGTAGGATATAGTTATGATTCATAATCTTTTTATCCTAGTCAGAGGACTTGCGATACCAGCGCTGGGTGTCAAGCACATAGCCGCTGGTATTACTAAATATACCTGCTGACCCCATACCATCCTTATCGGAGGGCTTGCCGCTACCGTTGAAACTGTGAGATAAAATATCGGGTATGGTGTCTGAAAAGTTTCTCCCATCGTAGCCGCTACGGTTTTTATCGACCGTCTGCTCGGAGAACGTTTGATTGCCTACAAGTACTTGCACATTGGTAAAGTCTTTACTAAAAGCGCCTAGTGCCAGCTCTTGTATGCCCTTACCTGCACGTACAAACCCGCCGGTACCGTTTTTGGAAGTTTCTGCCTCACAAACGCCCCATGGCAGGCAGTACAATTGACGCTCTGAGCCGCCAACCACTTGCGCCGAGCAAGTATTGACGGTCGTGTCATACTGCATCTCAGGGCTATAAGCGGTCATATAATAGATACCGCCCATAGCTAGGCCATCACCCATGCTCTTGACATGCTTGATGTTTGAGTAGCCATCAAAATAAGTCAGCGGATAGCTCCAGCCCTGAAAGACGCCGTTTTTTAGAGCAGTGATTACGCCAGCCTTGGTTTTGGCGACGGCTGGAGCACCTGTAGGCGTCGTTACCTTATCAAAAGGCAGGGAAGCTAGAGCGTCTAGCGTCAGCTCGCTCACGGTTAGGGTAGTTGGGTCGCCATATAGGTTTTGTTGAACGATGTCTCTATCTATGATACCAAAGACTCTATTGGCTTCGGTTAAACTATTACGGTGACGTGATAGTGGACTGCTACGATCGCCTGAGGCTATGTTTACGACAGCAACACGCGGAGTGTTAGCACCATCAGGTTGAAAAAAGCTTACTGAGGGCTGAGTATAAAACCGATATTGCAGGCCTTTATTAGCCAAAGCCTTAGAGGTCGCGTCACTGGTACCATCACCGCTGGTATTTAATACTCTAGCGACGCGGCGCACAAAGGTATTGAGACCGGTGCTTGAGCCTAAGCTCTGACCGTTTTGTAGATCGACACGGTATAATTGCCCGCCTAAATCACCAAAGTATAAGTGATCGATGAGTCCATCATTGTCACGATCTAGGGTGGTAATTTCACTGACAATGCTATGCTTCATGGAGGATACGCTGACGTTTTTGCCGCCTGCAGTCGCGCCTGATATCGAGGCGATCAGCGTACCTGTATTGGCATCAGCAATATATACCGCATTACCTTTTGCCTGAGCAACACTACTACAGCCGCTAATATTGTTAGTCGTAGAGCCCAGCTTAAAGGTAGGGTCTTCATAGCATTTGTCATAGCCGCCGCCAAAGATAAGGACGTCCTTGACCGCATTATCACCGGTGCCGATCTTGATCTTACCGACGACAGGCTTTGCCATAATCATACCCATACGGCTATAACCCGTTGTACCGCTGTCAATGGCAAACAGCCTTTTGGGATCAGTAATCGTGCTTACATTTAGTCCATACAGCCCTGTTCCGCCTTTACTCAAGCCGCCATAGACATTCATGCTACTGGCAGCGACAGAACCACTGCCATCGCTAGCGAACGTATATTTGTAACTGCCCGCTGATGTCCATGGCGCATCAACGCCGAACACTGGCGTTTGCATCGTCGCATCGGTATTCACAGCGGTGTCTTTTAGGGCTTTTAGTTGATTTTTTATCAATGTCTTTGGCACAAAAGCAAGGGCTTCTTCACCCGTTTCAGATTTTGCTAAATGTAGAGCGCCCTCCATAGAACCAAACATGACGTAGTCACTACGGTCACTGGGATCGGTTGAGACTTGTCCAGCATCAGCATCTATAATGTCATCACTATTGGCATCTTTTTCAGGTGAGTTAATTTTGCCGCCATAGCTAACTACGGTGGGCTCTGAATGTAGTACACCGCCGAGTACTTTGACCTCGCCGCTGGGAGAAGTGATTAGTTTGGCAAGCTCAGTCTCTTGGTTACTTGCTGCTTTTATCTTGTTGATCAAAGCGGTATCGATGTTGATGTCATAGCCCAAAAAGCTAAGCAGATACAGCTTTTCTGCCGCGCCATAACTGCTATCTAGCTCGTTAAAGCCTACTAACTTACCAGCGGTCACGGCTAATTTTTTGAGACCAGTGTCACTCTCGACGTAGACGGCGCGAGTAGTATTGTTGGCTGCAGTTGGCGACTTGAGACGCGCATAAAAACCACCTGCGGTTATGCGATCATTGACGTTGATCGTATTACCATTACTATCAACACTTTGGTAGTTTTTAGTGCTCCAAAGATCACGCGCATTTGGATTTAGATCCGCTGGGAATTTTTTCCCTGTGGTATCAATTCTGCCGTCTTTATCGATATTGACGTATAGGCGCGTATCGGCATTGGTTCCTGTCGCTGACCTGCCATATAAAGTACCTTGATTGACTTCATACTTCTTTAGGTTACCCGGCCATATCATAAGATTAGAGCCCACTTTTGGCTCAAGCATAGGTAGATAGGCAAAGGGCTGTATATTTTGTGCACTTAGTGGATCTTGAGGAATAGTAATGGTGCCGGAGGGTATGCTGGCTAAATCATTATCAAGCTTGGTAATAAAAGATAGCACGCTATTAACGATATCTTTTGAGTCTTTGGCATAATAAAAGCCACCCTCACCAAAACCACCAACGCCCGGATACCCTGCAAAACCTGTCTTAGTATCTTCTGACTCCATACCGAGGTTGCATGAGTTCTGTGCGTCTTTATTGGTTAAGAGGTCACAGCGGTAGTACTTTTTCTCATAAGGCGTGCCATCGGACAGAGCAGCTTGTATAGACTGATAGTTACTAGAATTATTAAAAGCATTAAAGCTACTACCAAAACCTACCATAGCGGTTTTGATGCCTTTGTCATTTAAAGCCTGAGCATAGTCGCCAGTACAGTCCCACCTGGCGTCATCTCCGCCAGCCGCGCCTGTGTTACTCAATGAGCCATTACACTTAAAGCTACTATTATCTAAAGTCTGACCCATTATGTACTGGGTGTAGGAGCCGCCACTGTTAGGCTCACCATCTGTTAGCAGGTATATACCAGTACCGGCACACTGTGAGCTTTCAGGTTTGATATAGTTATTGTT
Source organism: Psychrobacter sp. M4 (assembly GCF_055699795.1). NCBI lineage: Bacteria > Pseudomonadati > Pseudomonadota > Gammaproteobacteria > Moraxellales > Moraxellaceae > Psychrobacter > Psychrobacter sp. M4. The sequence continues at coordinate 3,158,799 of NZ_CM146740.1, forward strand.
GTTACGTATCACGCCATCATTATTAATATTCAAAAAACCACTATAGTCAGAACCGCCGCCTGCTGTAGAGCTACCCAAAACATAAGCGCCCGCTTCCGCGTAAGCTTTGGCAGTTGGCGTACCGCCATAAGGGTCTAAGTCTGCCACGTAGTCTCTGATATCGTCTTTTTGATCATTATCTAGAGGCTTGGCAGCAACACCGATTTTGCCATATCGTCCACCATGACCATAAGACCCTGCGCCTACGCTGACGTTATCGTCCATTCTGGGGTTACGTAGCAGTTTGAATACCGCAGCTTTTAGCGCACTCATCCTATCTAGCCGCCAGTTGGTTGGTACATCCTTAGCCGTTTTCTCTGCGGCGCTACGAGTATCTTGGCTACTGGTATCGATACAGTAGGTAATAGGATAGCTCTCACCATCGTCTGTACGAGTCTGACTAATAAAGTTTTCTTTAAAATCATTAGGATAAGACCCTCTACTTAAAGCGTTTTGTACCGTTGTTTTGCTATCATTACTGTAGTAACAAGGTCTATTATCTTTACCTGTTAAATTAGGTGTATGATAATCATATTTTTTTTCTACCGTTTCTACAACGATAACTTCTCTATCTTCATATCTAAAACAATAACCAAAAAAGGAGCTGACACAGACACGCTCAGTTCTCACTGTCTCTTTTTTCTCTGAAATAATGTAAGGCTTTTTTTGATAGTCCGCGCTACCGTAGTCCTCCCATAAGCTATCGATACGTTGGCGACCTTGGGTAAAGTTCCCCATACTGCCTGACTTATCGAGCATCAGCATAACCGTCGGCTGAATCTCGCCTACAGGTGGCTGATAGATCGATAGATCACCCAAAGAGTTATAGCTTGCAACCCCTTTGGCATCGTAACTAACCGCAGCTTTAGCCGTTGTGACCATACCAATGGTAGATACTGCCAGCGCAAGTGCAGACACTTTAAATAGTGTCTGAGGAGTACATTGCTGCACTGCTAGTGAGTTAAGATTTTTCATATGGTACTCCTTGGAGTAATAAGTATTAATACCAGACAGCGTAGGGCTATTGAGATTAGTTTTTTGAACCAGCAGCGCTAGCGGCTTTGGGTACACCGGAGGCGGTAACATTTAATATCTTTTGACAAGCATCACTGAATGCGTTGCTAGCACTACCTTTGCCGTAATCTAAGCATTTTTTGGAGGTTAGTATGTTCTCAAGCTTGACGTCCTCAACCAGTGTCGTAGTAGGGACACCGATACGCGCAAGGCACCCGGTCAACGTCTCATCGTAGTATTTAGTAATGTCGTTATCGTCATCGTCTTTAGCGCTATAACCAAAGTCCCCTGCGTTTTGATTGGGCTTTTTTAGACACTCTAAGATGTCACTTTCTTTGGCCTGCGTCAGTCCGGGTAGAAACGAGCTACTAAACAGACGAAAATTGGGTGAGCTGCTGGTGACGTTGCTGGTGGTTATGGTCTGCTCTAACGGTACGTATTCAAAAGGTGCTGCCGCTACCATATCGCTACTGGGCCGCGTGACCGCTACCTGCGTCATTACGTTGTTACGAGCGCTACTAAAGTCTTCAGCTTTACTAACCCTGCAAAACCCGCCTGTACTTGATGAGCCTGTAGTGAGTTTGCTGCCGCCGCTTGGATCAATGACAGTTGCTTCATTCATTCTAAAAAAGTAGTCAGCGCGCGGGCGATAACAAAACACAATTTGATCGCCGCGGTTCTCATCTGCGCCGATATTCATAAAATAGCCGAACATGCCAGCTGAGCTGAGCGCTAGATTTTTTTGAGTGACGGCAGCGGCGTCAGTGGGATCGACATTGATCAGCTGCTCGATACTTTTATTATTATTGTCTGCGGTATTTAGTAGCAAAGCATCTGCTTGCTCGCTGGTGGCAAGTTTTAAGTCGGTCGTACTGCTTCTCACCGCTATAGCGCCTGCAAGCGTAATAAGGACCAAAAATAATAAAACCACAATCAAGGCGACACCTTGCTGATGAGTAGGCATAGAGATATGCTTTTTCATGATATTTCGCCTTATATAGAGGGTTTCGGTCTGGCATTGCGCAGCGCTATTTCATTTTGAAAAGCGAAGCGTAAGTACTTTTTTTCTACGTCTGTGGCATCAGTCTTTAAAGCTATATTATTACCCAAAACGGAGAACTTATTAGATAGCTCTGAGGTTTGAACGACATTATTGGAGCGTACGATGCCGCCCACTTTTACCGATATGACATCTGGTTTGTCCGTCAGATCCATGTACTGTTTGACTGTGTAATAGCGTATGTCATTAGCCTTTTTGGTTCCGAGCAAGATATCGAAATAATCCATGTTTTGAACAACGACGACGCCTTTGTCACCGAAGTCTTTTATTCGGTCCTTGGCAGTCAACACGGAAGCGGGTTTGTCGGTGTCCCCTTGCTCTGAATAGTCATCCATAAATTCGGTAATATATTTGCCAGCATCACAGTACAAAGAGAGCTGATTGGGTTTAGAGGCGTCTTGAGCATTTAAATAGTAACGCTCTATAACGATTTGACCGTCGATCACCTTTTTGACTTTGTTGATGTTAACTGCTCTTGGACCCAAGGCATGCCTACCTTCACAGTCGAACATATCTTGCGGCGCTCTAAACTGAATGGTGAGCTGCCCGCTTGCAGTGTTGGTCGCAGTCTTTGCTGACCACTGGTTACCTGTACCTTTAGTTGTTACATCACCGGTATTGGTGAGCAGGGTGAGAGGCACATCTTCATCACCCGTCAGCTTTATGTCTTTTAGATTGCCAGTTTGGGTTAACACTACCCCTGCCCCAGCACTGGTATCATTTATAGTATCGGCAAGCCCCAAGTTAGCCAGTCGAATGTGTTCTTCTAGCACTGGTATACCAAAGACGTTAGAATCAATAATACTTGAGCCTGCTTCTTGCAAAGTTACTGCTCTGACGTTGGTAATATAGACTTGTATTACCGCGGCTGATATTAGTAGTCCTAAGACTAAGGAGATCATCAATTCCACCAAGGTAAAACCTTGCTGGTTTATAGATAGCGGATTGGTAGGTTTGTTGAAGGAAATATAAGGCAGAGTAGACATTAGTAAGCCTCCATGATAAAACACGAAGCACCAGGTTTGTAAGTACCATTGGCATCTGTACAGGAGTACTTCTCATCGTTCATAGTCGGTTTGGTCTGACTCCACGCAGCGATGATACACTGACGCTCATTCATATCAGCAGTACCGGTACAAACCTCCATATTCAGCGCAATCTCTTTTTCGCAAGCGGAGCTTAGGATGATGCCAACATTGTGAGTGACCATCTCATTTACACTACAGTTGCCTGTGTTGCAATCAGACGCTGCGGCACTATAAGTTTTGACATCTGCGCAATAGGCACTTATGTCATAATCGGTATTTTCTTTTTTACTACTTTTAAAAATGTTGTTTACCTGCGTCCTGTATAGCGGACTGCTATTAGGTAGTATGCGCATACTCTCTGACAAGGTTTTCATAGTAGATATAGAACGCGTACGCATCAGGCTCTCATCAGTCGCTTTTATAGCGCTCATTTGCATAGCGCTAAACCCAAGTACCGCCACGGTAAGCAGCAGCAGCGCCACCATCACCTCAATCAATCCCACACCAGCTTGAGTCACTTGCGTTTTCATTAGCAGCTCCCAACCGTCGTCGTATTGATATTAGCGATACTGTTAAGACTCACTTGCCTTGGGGTTTCGTTGGTAGAAGCACTATCACAGACGGTATAGATCACGCTGGCACCGCCAAACATGACTTTATTGGGCTGAAAAGTTACCTCGGTGACCGTAGTTGGTGTGATTACCTGATTGATGGTGCTTTGAGAGGCGACATTATAGGTCGCTAAGTCCGTGTTACTATCATCTTTCAACTTAATAGTGTTATCAGCATTACTATAAACGACCGTGATGTCTTGCCTGCGAATAATGCTTTCGGCCTTGGCCTCTTTAAGCGCGCTCTCTATGCTAGAGACCGTTGACTTTACGCGCTGATTGGCCAGCTGGTTACTGATATTGGGCGCAGCGATGCTGACGATGATTGCGAGCACAGCAATAGTGACCATCAGCTCAATCAGGGTAAACCCTGCGCTGCTACGGAGATTACGATACGACGAGCTATATAAAGGAACGTTCACATCAGTATCCTATTGACCACATAAAATGACAGCGAGTACGATTACAGTATCTGTAGCCTTACTATGGTTTTGGCATTACTATTAGTACTTACGCTTAGCACTGTTATGCATTGTTATGCAATATTCGTTCCACTTGTATTAGAAGCGTAAGTGTTCATATGTCAGGGTATAGAGCGTTGGAACACAGAGTATGATATGAGGTTATATAAGATTAGCGGCTAGCGCTGCCATGCGCGAGGGCATAAGCGGATAGATAATAGAGATTGGAGGTATATTCTGTAGAGCGGGTTTCGTTAGAGAAGTTGGGTGTAGCAGTAGCAGGATCAATCAGTAGACTACGAGCCAAAGCTTGCAGACTAGCGCCAGTGGTAGCGACATCATCGAACAGTAAAATACGTTTGACTGGCGGCGGCTCACTGAGAGTAAAGGCATCATTTAGATTGGTTAAGCGCTCGGCGCGACTCAAACCTTGCTGGCTAATAGTATGATCGATACGTTGTACGCCGCGCCAAACAGGTATACCCCAGTGCCGAGAGAGGTAGGCGGATAATATCGTTACCGGATCAAAGCCGCGCCGACTTAAGCGGCTAGCAGTAGTCGGCATGGGGAGGATCACGCTATTGCGACTGTGACAACCAGCTGGCCTTGGCAGTTGACGCAGAACATGTACCAATAAAGGCAGCTTGGTCATGTCCTCTGAATGCTTAAAAGCGCGAATGGCTTGGCGAAGCGGATAGTCGTAGTAAGTGGCTGCTTGAATAGGTAGCACAGTACTAGTACCTATAATAGTACCAGCAGCGATATCGATGTTAAAAGGCGTAGGTAGCCACGTCACGCTTCGATGACAATGCGTGCATAGCAGCCCTTTATTAAATTTATGATGGAGGCGGCTACGCCATGTGTGGGTAGACGAAGTAGAGGTAGCGACTTGCGCGTCGCTTTGGTAGACATAACAAAGCTGGCAGCGCATATTAATATACTCTGCCAGCCACAGTCCGGTTTGATAAGGCGCTAGACGCTGCATTTATGATTATGCGCTATAGGATGGTTCTAAAACCCTTTCCAGTCGTTGAGGACAATACCAAAACCAATAGCAGTGTTTTCATAATTGTAGTCAATGAGCGACTCGCCATAACCTTGGAACAACTGCACAAAGCCGTTGACGTTCTTGGTCAATGGATAAGTATAATCAATTTGTGCCGCGCCTTTATTGGTGTTGGGATTGTAGCGCAGAGTACTACTGATGCTCTGCTGATTCGGCAGACCATATAATAAAGTCAGATCGCCATAACCCATATAGTCTGTAATATCTGGATTGTCATCGGCATCGTCGTTTTCATTTTTAATTCGAGCCCAAACCCGCGGTATCACAGTCAGTTTGCCCCATTCAGCGCCGCCCATTAAATAAGCTCGGTTCCATGAGCGTGATATAGGATCAGAGCGACCGTTTGAATGGTGTACCGCCCCTACCCCCAACATACGCAAACGTCCACCAAAAGGCAAGTTGGCAGTTACTGGCTGGGTCAAAAAAATCTCCGGCTGATAATCGGTACCCCGAAACGGTCTAGAGTTGTCTTCGTTATAAACCTGCCAATGCGCTTGCTGGGTATAGCCAAACCATAGATCAGCGCTGGTATCGAATAAATCTTCGGCAACCTTAGTTTTTAACGACAGCTGGAACTTTAATTCTGTATTGCGAATATCATTAGAGCTGTACTCTTCTCTTGGGATATCTGGATCACTAGAGGTCGGGCTTAGATTAGGATCAAAGCTATAAAACAGGGGCAGTATATAGTTGGGGTTGTGCGGTCTTGCCGTCCACGTACCACGCTCGCTATTTTGATCAAGATCATAAGCTAAGCTTAGTACAGAATACTTCTCAACATCGCTTTGGGTGACCCCTGCTTGCTCTAAAACCTCTGCTTCTCTTTTGGTAAGACCAATAGTGTCTAAGCGCTGGTTGGATTTGGATGACTTAGCAGCAGGCTCGCTATCTACAGTCGTAGCATCATCTTCTTGTGCAAGAACAAGCTGCGGATCACCTGTAATGGTCTTTTTAAGCGTTTTTGCTAGATCTACCGGCTGTTTGGTCATGGTATAAGTAGGCGTTCTACCTTGCTGGGCAACCTTGTCATAACAAGCCAGGCGCGCAGCACTAGTTTGTACTTCTGTACATTCAAGGAACAGCTCTTCTGGTCTTGCTGCATAATCGTTAGAATAAGTTTGATTTTCGATAGACGCGTTAATAGCTGCATTGTTGCTAGGTATACTAGCAGCATTAGCAGTCAGGTTTGTACTACTATAAGCCATCGCAGCTGAGCTATTATTGTCGGTTTCAACCAACACATCTTCGACTGGCAGCTCATTATAAACTTGCCCATTATTAGCAGCGTGACCTTGTATCGCTACGCCGCTTAACACTATACCAATAGCAAAGCTTAGATGGGTCTGAAACTTTTGGAATCCTAATGATTTGGGTTGGTTACGCTGTACCTGATGCTGAAAGATATTATGAGCAAACATGGAGGTCCTTTCTAATTGGCCTACTTAATATAGTGCCAACAGATTATCTGGATAGTTAAATAAAAGCTGAAAAGATAAATTACGAATAAAAACTATCAGCACCATAGACGACAACTATCGTCTTATTACCGTTGAAGGCTATATATTGTTGCCTTAGTGTAATTAAATAGTGTAATCAAATTATGCAAATTATACTAGCAATATTGAGGGTCGATAAAAGCTACCTTGCTCTACCATCGCAGCCCATTTAACATGACTAATTTCTTAGTAAACTTTGTAAATTTGTTTATTTTATCAAAAATATCTAATAAAATGTTAATTAATCCGTTAAGTAAAAAAACAAACAAGTCAGCAACTGTGTAGTAGGTATTAACATTCTACTGACTCATCTCTGCAATATGAACCTAAGACTTTTAACTGTCCACTACTCATTTAGAGCCGTTAGCGTTTGTTCAAACTCTTGGCGTCCGATCTCGCCTACCTGTTTTTTGACCAATTGATTGTCTTGATAATAAAGCAGCGTCGGTGGTCCAAACAATTTATAACGTGCCAAAATCGCTTTGGAATCTTCGGTCGTATCGGTGATATCTAATCTGACTAATTGCCAATCTTGCATCTGTACAGGCGGGTTATGGAATAAACTTTTATCCATAATGCGGCATTCAACACACCAATCAGCGGTCAAATCAACCAATACTTTAGAGTTGGCCGCAGTAATGGCATCCAGCTCAGCGAGCGTAGTGATGCGTATATCGGAGGCGCTACTGTTGCTGGCTGGACTATTACCTTCTGTTGTATTTGTTGACATTTGAGCGCCAGTTGACAGCATAGGGGCACTTAATGACGCTAGCGGATGCAAGCTGTCATCGTTACCTAAAGCGGCACCAATAATCAATACCGTAGCCCAAATACCGACTACTAAACCAAGCGCTTGGGTCAACATACGAGCTTTACCTATCCAGCTCCAAGCCCAAGTTGCCACCACCATAAACCAAAGCGCCCATACTAGCAGCATGACCGATGAGATAAAGACGCGCTCGATAAGCAGCAAAGCTACAGCGAATAGTAATAAAGCAAAACCTTGCTTGACCCAATTCATCCACGCGCCTGCTCTGGGCATAATCTTGCCTTGGGTGGCCCCAATCAAAATAAGCGGCGCAGATAGTCCGAATCCTAGCATAAATAAGGCAGCAAAACCTAGTAGCGGGCTACCAATCGTAGAGACAGCGAGCAGAGCACCAAATAACGGAGCGGAGACACAAGGCGAGACGACGAGCGCCGATAAGAATCCAGCGAGCAAGCTGCCGCCCGTACTACCAAGCTTACTGTCCCCGGCTTGACTTAGACCTTGCATCTTATTACTGAGCGCATAAGGCAGGCGCACAGTAAAAACTCCTAGCATGTATAGGGCTAGCAGTACAAAAACAACGGCAAAGCTGAGTAAAATAATGGGGTTTTGTAGCCAGCCGATAATGCCTAAGGATTCTCCAAACACTGCGATGAGAGCGCCCAAAAGACCATAAGCTGTGGCCACGCCAATGGCATAGCTGGTGGTTAAGATAACGCCTTTTTTGACTGTAGGGTTTTGTTGGCGGGCGACGATATTGGCGACGATAGGCAGCATCGGGAGCACGCAAGGCGTCAACGCCAGTCCCAAACCTGCTAAAAACAACAATCCAAATGCTAACCATGGATGCGTTGCTAGACCAAAAGGATCGTTTTCCCCCAAACTATCGATGCCCACTGTATTATTATCAATAGCATTGTTAACTACATCGTTAACGGCATCGTTATCAGCGCTATTGCTACTATTAGCAGCACCTACAATATTGGTATCTGCGCCAGAGAGGGTATTGGTCGCACTATCACCGCCATCTAAGGTATCGTAATCTAGAGTGTCATAATCTAAAGCTTCGTCATCTAAAACGCTATTTGGGTCATCATAGTCGACGACATTAGCATCAGCAGCAGTAGCGTCCTCTAGTACTGACTGTTCTGCTGCGACAGACGCTTGATCGTTAGGGCTAACTGCTGTAGCAGATAGTTGGGGCGCGGCAGCTATACTAACGTTGGTTTTAATCTTTTCTGGTGGATAACACAATCCTGCCTTAGCGCAGCCTTGCCAGCCTATAGTAAAGGCGGCATTGTCTATACTTTTATTATTAGCACTACTCAAAGTGGTAGTCGCGATCAGATTGGCTTGATCAAATACGGGCACTTGACCAAAGGTAGGATCATCAATAGAGACAGGCGTCTGATTAAAGGTAAAAGGCGCGGCATTTATCCCATCCGGCAATGTCAACTTGATCTGATCTTTGTAAACGTAATGCTCAGGCGTAATATCAAAATTAATGGCTAGGCGCGTACCTGTGGCAACAGGTGTGGTGCTATAAGTGACCTGAAAAGCCTCGTTTACAGGCAAAAATTTTGGTTGTTCAGCGCTTTTGTTGCTACCAAACAGATCACCCAAGCTAACCGCTTGCGCAGTCGTAGTCGCCGTCAGTCCTGTTAGCAAACAGCTACCCAAAGCTAATGCCAACGCGTAAGATTTAATACAAAACTTATGGTTTGCAGGCGATTTGCAAGGAATTTGCCGCATTTTGCTGAACATAAAAGATTACCTTTTCCCTAACTATTTACGCGGCGTAGCAATATCTACCTTGGTTTTGATCTTTTCTGGCGGATAACACAAGCCTGCTTTGGCGCAGCCTTGCCAGCCGATAACCAATGGTGCATTCTTTGCGCCCTTACCATTGTTAGTGGTCAAGGTTGTGGTGGCCACCATATTTCTTTGCGTAAATACCGGCACCCGGCCAAAGGTTGGATCATCAATAGAAACGGGCTTCTGACTAAAGGTAAACGGCGCGGCGCTCACCCCTTTAGGAAAAGTTAAGGTGAGCTGGTCTTTATAGACGTAATGACCTGGCGTAATATCAAAATTAATCGTTAGGCGTGTGCCGCTAGGCGTAGCTTTGGTGTTACTAACGACTTGAAAGGCTTTGTCGACTGGTAAGAACTTTGATGGCTTACTGCTATCACTATTAAACAAATCGCCCAAACTTGCAGCGTGGCTGGTGGTAGGAGCACTAATCAAAGCGATGCTTAGCGGTACACTAGCTAACACCAATGCTAAGGTACAAGGCTTATTGGCCAATGAACGATTTAGAGCGACTGTTTTTTTGCTAGACACTAATTTTTTACTAGACATGGAAGACTACCTATTTTTACTTTATCTGCTTGTACTAAAGTATTGATGGCGCTTGTTTGCAACATAGGGATCTACAAAATAAGGCACCATAAAAAATATCAACCAATAAACGCTTATCGATTGATATTTTATGGCTTAACTGTCCTTTGCTAAGCTTTATCAAAGCTTATTATATCATAAGGTATTGTATAACTGGTTTACCAAGCAGTTTTTTAGAAGCATTGCTTTTATAATTGCGCATAAATGTCAGCGTCTTGGCCCTCGCCGCCTTGTTGTCCATCAGCGCCTAAAGAGAACAAATCGTATGGACGTCCTTCACTACCTGGAGACACATACTGTAGCTCATTCTCCCAGCCATCAGTAGGATAGCCGCCCTTGATATAGCCGCCCTCAGGGTAATTTTTGGCGTCAGCGGGCGGCGTACTCAGCGCCTCCAAGCCTTGCGCTGTCGTTGGATAGCGCGAGTTGTCGACTTTGTACATATCTAAAGTGTTAGATACGGTGGCAAGTGCGGTCTCGGTCGTTTTTACGCGAGCTTTATCGCTTTGTCCTACAACTTTTGGGACGACCAATCCGGCCAAAATAGCTAAGATGACGATCACGACCATAATCTCAATTAAGGTAAAGCCTGACTGGCTACGCAGTAACTGGCTGTGAGTTCTTTGGCGAAGCGCTGCGCGGCGGCTATTCACTTTGAGTTCATTAACAGCTTCAAAATTAGCATTCATAGGATATTTAATATTTTTCATAAGGTAGTGCTTGGTCACGTTTGTTTGGGCGTTATCAATCATAATTACAGCTTTTATCAATGGAACATATTAGGGCAAGTTAAAATATATCTTAAAACAAGGATCACTATAGACTAGGATTTTGTATTTATCCACTATAGCTCAATCATTTATCGAACAACAGTTTATTTATTTGTTATTTATCATTATCTAACAGTAAGTTAAAATCAGGAAACCTATAATAAGGTTAAGTAAGATATAAGAGATAAAACTAGCCTGCCAAATCATTCATGTTTACGATAGGTAGCATCACCGCCATTACGATGATCATCACGATCACTCCCATCAAGACTAACATCAAAGGTTCTAATAGCGACAGCAAGGTACTAATAAAGTTAGTAGCTTCTGCTTCTTGCATGGTAGCGGCGCGGCTGAGCATATTTTCAAGCTCGCCTGAATTCTCACCACTTTTGATCATCTGTACCATCATCGGCGGAAAATAAGCGGTTTTCTCCAGCTGACTTGATAAGCTGGCACCCTCTGTCACTCTATCTGCCGCCGTGATAATAGTCTGCTGGATATGCAGATTGGTGGTAACTGCTGCGCCAATGTGTAGCGCCTCGATAAGCGGTACCCCTGAGCGCACGAGTATCGCGAGCGTACTGGCAAAACGCGCCGCATTGAGACCTTTTGACAGCCTTGCTAGTATAGGCAAGCGCAGGACGATGCTATCGATAGCAAGTTTACCGGCTTGCGTTTTTGCAAAACGGTAAAACAGTAAAGCGGTACCTGCCAATACCAGCAGTATCAGCCACCACCACTGGGTAATAACGTTGGATAAAGTGAGCACGATTTGGGTGATCAGGGGCAGCGCCTGCTCGGATTGCTCAAACACCTTGACGATTTTGGGTACCACAAAGCTCATCAGCCCCATAATTACTCCAACCGCCATCACCATAAGTACGATTGGATAGACCATTGCCCCTTGAATTTTCTTTTGTAGGGCAAAGCGGTTCTCGGTATAGTCGGCGAGCTGGTTTAAAATCAGATCTAGATGACCAGATTTCTCTCCGGCAGCGATGGTGGCGATATATAAAGGCGGAAAGCTAGAAGCTTGTTGCAGCGCACGCGCCAGACTCAAACCCTCCAAAACATGCGAGCGCACCGCTAGCATTAGAGATTTGATATGGGTTTTGGGTGATTGCTTGGCAACCGCAGCTAAAGTTTCTTCTAGCGGAATACCAGCAGCTAGCAGTACAGATAGCTGACGAGTAAGTAGCGCCAGCTCATAGGCTGAAGGTTTTTTGTAGCGGCTTTTATGCCGGCTTTGCCTGTCATTGACCGCGCTGATCTCTACCGGCGTCCAGTCCTTGTCACGCAGCTGTTGGCGCACTTGCCGCGCCGAGTCGCCCTCAAGCAGTCCTTTTTTGATACCGCCTTGATCATCAAGCGCTTTGTAATGGAAAGCTGGCATAACAGCAAAGATCCTGAGGCGATAAGTTATAAGATAATAAGTGAAACATGTCGAACATTGCTATAGTGAGTTCAGTATAAAAACGATACAGCGGGACTGGAATGAATTTTTTGCAGCCTCTGTCAGCGTAGACACAGCACGCCAGAAAAATTTATACCAGTTCCGCGTTGAAATACAACGTATTTGTTTTACTTAAAATTGACTATAGTCAAAAGTTACTAAGAACATTCATGAGTCAACCATGACATAAAACATTAAAAAAGCGGCGTTGAATCGCTACTATCAGGCATTATGCCTTGTAATAGCAAAATATCTAGATGCTGCTGCTGTAATTTTTTATCAAAGTCATTGACCTCAGCGATAAGCATTTTCTCAATACGCTTGTCGGATGCATAGACACTTAAGCGCGCGCAAATTACTGCAAGCTGATAAATACGCTTTTTACAATAACTGTCCAAGCCCTGCAATAAACGCACCATATAGGGCGTCTCTAAACTGGCATAGTCATAGTCCTCAACAACATGCTCGCCAAGCGCAGTAACACCATAGCTAATAGACAGATGCGCGCAAAAGTAACAGCTGAATAAGTAACCCATCACATGACCAATATAATAAGTCCGATCATAGGTAAAGCTACTGACACCAAAATGTCCCAATACATAACTGTTGAGACTGGCTTGATCACTAATAGGTTTGGCGTGTTTGAGCTTGCCAACGGTTGCCAGACGTAGAGGATTATGACCATCTTGTGCCGTCAGCTGCCAACCTGCAGGCTTCTGCGCAGGCATATGGCGTACGATATCAGCGATAATATCATCGACGATATGCAATTGCTGCCATAAACGCTCAAGCGTATCAGTATCATGCAAGCCGCGATTATCAAGCTGCTGCGACAGCTTGTATTGTTGGTATTCGACAAACTGAGTTTTAAGAGTTTGTACCAAATAAGTGGGGCGCGTTCCTGCTGGCGCTAGATAAAGCAGACGTGTACGCTCATACTGCGCTTTGTAAAGTGCCAAACGCTGCTCGGCCACACTTAGCTCTGAGATATCATCTGCTGGGACGGCTTGAGAAGACAATGTATTAGATGAAGGTAGAACAAACAGAGCTATCAGATCAGCTTTACTTGTACCTAGTGTTTGGGGCGACTGTACGGTCTGGTTATTATCGCTGTCATCATCACTGGTATGATCAAAGTTACTGTTTTTGTTTATAGCCGTAGAGTCAAAGCTGTGCTCAAAAGTCGGTTGGGTCATAAATACCATCATCAATAAAAATAAAGGTTGTAAGAACACCGCTGCACTCGTATAACACGTGTTATAACAACAGGCCAGCTTATGCCATCAACTTGTAGTCTTATAGTACCTGAATTGACGCTTGTTGTCAGCCTTACTAAAGTCAAATACAGTATTGAACAAATGATCAAATGACTTCTATCAGCCAAAAAAAAGCACTAAGATCAATACACTAATCTCAATGCTTTTTTGTTTTTTGGGCCTGTGGCTCTTACTCTTATAAAAGTAATTAAACAGTGCTAAATCATAACACCTTACTGGAACTGCTGACGGTAAGCTTTTGGTGATACGTGATATACACGCTTGAACGCTTGGCTAAAAGTAGAGTCTGAGGCATAACCGACCAGCTCACTAATACGGCTAATACTGTGCTGTTGACGGCGCAGATAACGAGCTGAAAGGCGCAAGCGGTAGTCGATCAAGTAAGTCAGTGGCGGTACCCCAACCACGTCTTTGAAGCGCTGTGCAAAGCTGGATCGCGACATACCTGCGACCTCTGCCAATTTATGAATCGTCCAGTTGCGCTCTGGTGCGTCATGCATTGCTGCTAACGCCTTAGCCAAATATGGATCTTTGAGCGCCATAAGCCAATTGTCAGTTGCTTCAGGTAGACTCTCCACATAAGTACGTAAGCATTCAATCATCATGATGCTAGCCCAATGATTGATCACAGCCGTCTTACCCATGCGTTCGTGCTCAGACTCCAAGGTCAATAGTTTGACTTCTACATCGATAACATCAAAGCGGCCATCCGCCATCCTGCTAAGCTCAGGTAGTATCGTCGGTAATACCGTTAAAAGTGGCTGCATCATATCTCTCTCATAACGACATTCGATCAATATTAAGGATGCATTTTGTGCGTCGTTGCTTTCTTTGTTAAGAACAATGCTAGAGTCTTTGTAATTAACCAATTCAGTATCAAGCGGTACAGCATTACTACCATCATGACCGGTAGCATAACAGACATGCTGATAAGCGTTAGAGATCATAATGGTGTCACCAGTATGTGCCTCTCTTATCTCACTACCCACATTAATACAAAAACTGCCAGATAATACCAAATAAAATAAAATGGTGTCCTGTCTATTTATGGTATAAGACCAATCGCCAAAGCCCTTTATATAGCAATATTTTGTCTCAAATAACTGCACATCTTCTAATAATACGCTGAGTGCGTCCATCAATTTATTCCTTAACAACTTTATAGCCTATAGGCCAGCTTATGCAAAATAACCATCTAATAGATATTAAACAAGATAAATATCTCATCGTGGACTGTAATTAAAAAGATACATACGCTGCACACATCATGGACTTAAACAATAGAAAATAAGACGATTTATAAATTAGACTATTAATAACGATATAGATGCTCTGATCTATATATTGCTATACAACTTTTGTCTGTACTTCTCGCAGAACTGCCTATATTTGTAAAAACTTCGGTTTTAAATACTAGTGTTACTAACTTTAGTAACCAACATTAGTTAAAATAACTAATAAGTTAAGTATAGTTTATTAGTAGCTATTAGCTTACACCCAAAAAAGTCAAAGTACCGCTAATTAAAGCTAATAACATTAAAAACACTCCATTCAATACAAAATAGAAGACGTATTGTAATAACAAAGCAACAAATTATTTAAAAGATATGATACTACCTCTAAAGATCAATAATTTAATATCAATCTATAAACAATATGATGCTATATGCCAAGAAAAGAGTAGTTTGATAAAGTCGAAAATAAATATTTAATCGATAAAAGTAGACAGTATAGGAGGACACAAATTCAAAATCCGAACGCAAAAAATTGCCAATAAAGGCAAGTGTCGATTGAACTTTAATTTTACGTAAGGAAGGAACTTAAAAGACTGATAGGAATGAAGATAAAAATTGGGGCGACTGATGGGACTCGAACCCACGACAACCGAGATCACAACCCGGGGCTCTACCAACTGAGCTACAACCGCCATAATCACTGCCAAGGACTGGCAAAAAAATTGCAGGCTAAATGGTGCGCCTGGCAGGGCTCGAACCTGCGACCACCTACTTAGAAGGCAGGTGCTCTATCCAACTGAGCTACAGGCGCTCTTAAGGGCTCTTTATGTGTTCAGATAAGTTTAATATATCAGATATTAAACCATTATACATAAAAAAAAGCCTGTAAGGCTCTTAAATAGATGGTCGGAGTGATAGGATTCGAACCTACGACCCTCTGGTCCCAAACCAGATGCGCTACCAAACTGCGCCACACTCCGATATTGTCTATTACTATAGTATCATAATTAACGGTTGGCGTTGCTGCTACCTTGCTAATTATCATCGCTATCGAGGTGCATATAATAAGAGCTAACGCCTATAGTGTCAATACCTATTTTCAACTATTTTAAAAATACACTGCAAAACATTAAATGGGACATTTATTGTCAAGCGTTTAAAGGGATTTACAGTACTATTCAGGCCAGCTATTAAGACTTGCTGTAGTGACATTGAACGGCATAAGCCATAGCGTTGCATGATCAGTACAATTGGATTGACTATACTGGCGTAAGGCAACAGGCTGGCATGCAGCATCCGTCACCGGATAAACCAGCCATATTTGCTCAGCCTGATAAGCCTGCGCATAACTGGTCAACTGATAGGCGTCACTGGCACTAATATCACGCGCATGTGCCAGATATTTCCATTTAATATCAATCACATGGCTACAAGAGCGAGTGTTGTTCTCAACTCTGTTTACTAGCAGATCAGGACGAATAGTAAGACAAGTTTGCCCCGACTTATCCTTGAGCCATACCTGCTTTGGTTGATACAAAGTTTGATAGCTTACAGGGAGCTGATTGTCCTTGTTATGATAACTGTCTTTACTATAAAGATTGAGCGGCTCATTGCCAAGCCCCTCAAACCAAGCCGCCACGCGCAAGCTTGCCCATTGCTCAAAAGCTTGATTCATATTGATTAGTAAGCACAGGCGCAGTTGAGATCTTTGCGGGTCGATACCGTTGCCAGTGGGTATGGTTGATTGCTGCATACGTAATAGCCAGTAAGCCAAATCTAGTAACTGCTGAGCGGCGTAGCATTGTTGACGACTCATAGGCTGCAAGATAAGTTGCTGCTTTGCTTGTAGATATAGGGGCGCAAGCCTTTGATGCTCATGACGAGTAAAAGCAGTGATTTGTCGCCAAAAGATAAGCTTAGATCTTGCTAGCAGCGCGTGTGAATCATGGCTTTGATAAGTATTGATTAGCGGCTCAATAAGCTTCAGAGCACTTTTTATGAGCCGATTGGCTAGGGTCTCTGGGCTTAATTGGCTTATCTCACAAGCAAACTTATGCGGTTGATGGTGGTTACGTAGCAGCTGCTCTTTTATTAGCAATTTACCTTGTAGTGCTACTTGATGACTGGTTTGGGTCTGATAACTTTGACTGGGTTGATAATCAGCGAGTAATCGTAAAAACTGTAGCACAAGCCACTGTGACAACGGTAGCGTTTGCATGGATAAAGGCGTAAGGTGTTGACTAAGCTGACCTAAGTTTTTTGTATGCGGCGATCTTTGCTTATTGGCAGCAGATAAATGGGTCAAGTCTGACAACATTCGCTGTACCCACTGCCGCGTCTGCTGCACCTCATCGTGTCGTAAGGTATTAGTCGTTATCATCTGTGCTATCTGCGATTCAGTTTTTTGCACGCCAGCGACGGCTTTAGGGAGTATCTCAAGCGCGATACCACTAGGCAGAATAATAACACCGATATAATGGCCAACTTTAAGCTGCCATTGTCCGCGTTGGCGCCTAATAGTGAATACCGCAAACTCCTGAGCTAACAGCCATGCAAAATCGGTTTTTTGTACAAAGTCATAAACCGTTAAACGCTGATGCTCAAAGACGCTCATAACCGTATGCTTAGGAGTTGTTAGGCTATTAGAGGTGGTTAGGGTAGCCTCAAACGTGCTGGCAAGGTTACGATTATAATGTGTCATAGATATAAACGCTGATAAATGAAAGCTTGCGCAAACTTGCCCGTATCGGCGATAAGATCTGGGTTAATCGTGTAATCGCCTGCTGGCATAGCTGATCCCAAAAAAGCAGTTTGTCCGCCAAACACGGAGTCTTGCGCCGTTGTGCCATGTTGCGACGGCTGCTGCGCTAAATGTGCTTGATGGTCATGGATAAATTGTGCATCAGTAGGCTGCTCATTATCATGAAATATGTATTGTAACAATGCCACTTGACCGCCTGCCGCTTGGGCTAATTGTGGAATGATCTGTTCTACTAATGCTGTTTGTAGCTCTACAATACTGTGTACCGACCACAAAAAAGCATGCCCTAATTGCGCCTCTGCGCCTAAAGTTTGACTGATACGCTGATTCAAACCAGCTAGCAGCTTTGCTAAGTCTATAGTTGCTGATGACTTGTCGCTTTCTACTTTATTTTGTCCCGCCTCCAAAACATCAATAGTAGGTAGTAGCTCAGGCTGCGGTGGACAATGGATAAAACGAAAGCGGCGCCGCAGCGCTATATCAAGCGGCGCTAAAGAATGATCTTGCGTATTCATCGTCGCATAGATATCCACGTTGCTAGGCACACTAAAAGAGCGTCCAGAATAAGCCAAATTTGCCTGCATCTCGTTCGGTTGCCCTGCGCGCTTGTCCGGTTCAATAAGACTTAGTAGCTCGCCAAAAACCCGCGCTACATTGGCACGGTTGATCTCATCAATGAGTATGGCATAACGCTGCTCAGGGTCGCGAGCCGCGCGCTGGCACAGTTGCAAGAATGCCCCATCTTGGATATCGTAGCGCATTTGACCAGCGCTATCGTGCCGACTCGCCTGTTCGCTCGGTATATGACCACTCATGACAGGTCGTATGCCTTCGACAAACTCTTCATAACCATAGGCTTGATGGAAACTGACCATACTGTAACACTGGTTTTTGAGAGGCTGATCGTTGCGCTGTGCTTCTTTAAAATCAGTCAGTTGCTGGGTAAGCTCGTTTAGCAGTACTAAACTACTAGGCAATAAATACCAAGCGCCGCTGGCATCTTTATCGAAGTAGGCTTGGCTAGCACGATTTTCGCAGCTTACTGTTTTTGAGTCTATCGGGCTATGTCTTCTTAATTCTAACCAAGCAGTATTACTCAGATTTTTATCGCGCTCGTTTTGTGCCGCTTTGGCTAGAAAAAACTCATGTGCCAATAGCTCAGGCACTTTGACCAAATCTTGAGATTTTGCTTTTAGATCTAAAAAAATAAGACACAAAACTTCGCGCCAGCTGCGCTCATACAACAGTTGTGCTAGTAATTCACTTCTATCAGTAATTGACGAATAATAAGTGTAGCGTTTAGCAATTTGGAGCAAACGATATGTTTTGCCCGTACCTGCCACACCGGTATAAATAATGTTTTTTGTAGTATTAATATCAGTATCTGTATTACTCTCAGTATTGTGCATAATGCGCCTAGCGTTTGTAGTTTTGATAAGTCGTAATAGGGACAAGTCTTGTTTTATTTACGTACGTCTATAGGTCAAAATCACATATAAGTCAAGTTAACATAGTCAGTGCATCTTTAGGTTATCCAAATCATCTTGTTCAAACGAATTTATTCCGCTAGTCTTATATATACCGCTAAATTTAAGGATTTCTCTATGTCAGGATTACTAAAAAAACTACCCATCAAACTTAAATCATCGTCCCAAACCGCCGACCCTACTAGCTTGTCAACTTCTACAATAGAAGCGCCAAGTAGTACACTTAGACCCGTAAGCAATCAGTTTACCAAACTGTTATCCATTACTAAGTACCTGCCTGCTGGCGCGCGTGCAACTATTTTATCTAAAGCCTTTGGTAAAGTTGTCCCGTATGTTGGTACCACAGGCGTCTATTATGAGATGGTTGAACCTAATAAAGTAGTGGTTAGCTTAAATAATAACAAGTCGGTACAAAATCACATTGGTTCTATCCATGCGGTTGCTGTTACTCTATTGGCTGAGACGGCAACGGGGTTCATTTTAGGATTAAACCTACCCTCTGATCGCGTGCTATTGATCAAATCATACTCGGTTAATTTTTATCGTCCGCTCAAAAAAGGACAGGTTGCAGCCATCGCCACTTTGAGTGATGAGCAGCGCTTAGATATTCTTAATACGCCAAAAGGTGAGATGGTCATACCTTGCGTCATTGATGATCGCGAATCTGATAGTGAGCGTGACCCCATCGTCGTTGAGATGACTTGGGCTTGGGTACTCAAATCTGAATTGGAGGCGCGGCGCGAAGGTAGAGACTCTAAATCAGCGGCCGCAACTCCAGCAAACGATCAACCCACTACTGAGACGTCAAACCCTGATCGTCAGTAGTCAACTACGTAAAAATCACGTAATCAACCATTAATAATAAGGAATTCATTATGTCTAAACTTACTGCTAGCCTATCTAAAGCCCTACTGGTAGGTGCCTGCTCACTAGGACTCGCTGTCACTGCTGGTGCAGCCACAGCAACAGCTCCTAGCAGCGCGGCTTTAACTAAATCAGCTCCGATATTTTTGGGTGATGGCGGCGAATATCCATTCTCAAGCGCAGTACGCGTTGGAGACACCTTATACATGTCAGGTCAGATCGGCTTTAAAGACGGCAATCTGGTCGCAGGCGGTATCAAAGCTGAAACCAAGCAAGCACTAGATAATATTAATGGGGTGCTGCTACAGTACGGCTATCAGAAGTCAGACTTGGTCAAATGCATGGCTATGCTCACTGATATGGATGATTTTAACGACTTTAACGAGGTTTATAAAACGGAGCTTGCTAAGCCTTATCCTGTGCGCTCCGCTTTTGGCGTTGCAGATTTGGCCGCTAATGCTAGTGTTGAGATCGAATGCACGGCAGCGAAATAGACACATTTACAAGATAGGGACGTTTAATTAAATCCCTACCCTATTTATAAAATTTAGCCGATCAAAGCGTCATCTAGTATGGCGCTCTCTTTGGTAACTCGCAGTACCTCCTCTAACGTTGTCTTGCCTTCAATTACTTTATGTAGACCATCAGCGCGAATAGATTGAGTTTTTTGCCGTGCGTAAGCCTCTAGCTCATACTCTGCTGTGTTGCTATGAATCATACGTCTTAAATTATCATCGATAGGCACTACTTCATAAATGGCAGTACGTCCTTTAAAACCTGATTGACTGCATTTGTCACAACCCACAGGCTTGGGCAGATTAATCGGTTCATCGATTAAACTATTCGTACTGGCCTCGATACCAATCTCTGTAAATAATTTGGCTTGTTCGCTATCAGCAGTTTGCCATGTATGACAGTGAGAGCAAAGCGTGCGTACCAGACGCTGCGCCACCACACCAATGAGCGATGATGATAATAAAAACGGCTCTACGCCCATATCTTGCAGACGCGTCACCGCACCAATGGCAGTATTGGTGTGCAAAGTTGATAACACCAAGTGTCCGGTCAACGACGCTTGTACAGCAATCTCGGCGGTTTCGATATCTCGAATCTCACCAACCATTACCACATCAGGATCTTGGCGCAGCATAGCTCGCAGGCTTTTGGCAAAAGTCATGTCCACTTTATTATTCACTTGCGTCTGCCCAATACCATCAAGCTGAAATTCGATCGGATCCTCGGCGGTTAATATATTGCGCGTTTGATCATTCAGATCAGTTAAAGCGGCATAAAGAGTGGTCGTTTTACCAGAACCCGTTGGCCCTGTCACTAAGATAATACCGTGAGGGCGATGGATCAAGCGCTTAAGCTCGCTATAATCTTTATCAAGTAGCCCTAGATAAGTCATATTAAGGCGACCTGCTTGCTTGTCTAATAAACGCATGACAACGCGCTCTCCAAAGTTTGAGGGCAACGTAGATACCCGCACATCCACTTCACGTCCAGCCAAGCGTAGGCTAATACGGCCATCTTGCGGCACGCGCTTCTCAGCGATATCAAGCTTGGCCATAACTTTGATCCGTGAGACCAATAATGAGGCCAATTGGCGTTTGGGGGTGATAATCTCTTTGAGCTGACCATCAACACGAAAACGTACCACTAAGCGCTTCTCAAAGGTTTCAATGTGAATATCTGAGGCGTTAAGACGAATGGCCTCGGACAACAGCGCATTAATTAGCCGGATAATAGGCGCATCATCTTGCTGATCCATCAAGTCTTCGGTTTCAGGAACGCTATCTGCCAAACTATCAAGATCAGGATGATCCTCAAGACCCGCAGCGATATGCTGCGACTCTCCAGTATTACCAGCATAAGCGGCGTTTAGACGCTTTTCAAACTCGTCGCTACTAACGCTATCATAACTGGGCACCCCGTGCACTCCTTGCTGCTGCAAGAACCTGACGGCCTCGTTGATAGCTGCAAGTGGTGTAGACTTGGTTAATACTAGCGTAGGCGGTAGTGCCGGATCGATAGCAGTAATAGCTAGTAGCTGATGACGTTTGGCAAAACTGTATGGTAATTGCATTATAATGAGGACCTAATCGTGAATAACGAGATGATTAATAACAAGTCATTGATAACGAACTGATGCCAGTTAATAGACTGATATCAAAATGAGCAAAGAGTGTAAGTAACTACTTATGAGTTTGTTATAATAACATTTTGTTCTAAATAGTAACATTTTGTTTTATACTCAATGCAACCGCTGTTCATATTGTTGTGCCATTAGGCCACTTATTAGGCTCAGCTTATTAATCTTAAAGGATATATCATGCGATTGTTGACGGCAGTTGATCAACTATTCTTACTTCTTGAATCTCGCAAACAGCCGATGCATGTGGGTGGCTTGTTTTTGTTTGAGCTACCGACAGAGGATCAAGGCGAGGACAGTGATTTTGTTTATCAGCTGGTACAACAAATGATAACCTCCACCGTACCGCCAAGCTTTCCTTTTAATCAAGTGCTTGAGCATTTATTATTTTGGAAAAAAGATGAGGATTTTCATGTCGAGCATCATTTTCGCCATGTAGCTCTGCCAAGACCTGGGCGGGTGCGTGAGCTACTGATGTATATCTCCAAAGAGCATGGACGCCTACTTGATCGCGCTATGCCTCTGTGGGAGTGTCATGTGATCGAAGGTATCGCACCTGAAACTGAAACCAGTCCTGAGCGTTTTGCTTTATATTTTAAAATCCACCACTCTTTAGTCGACGGTATCGCAGCCATGCGCTTGGTACAAAAGTCGTTATCACAATCCGCTAATGAGCCTATGACTTTGCCTGTATGGTCATTGATGACCCGCCATCGCAACCAAGTTGATGCTCTGATACCCAAAAACCGCTCTATTACTCGTATCATAAAAGAGCAGCTATCTACAGTTAAACCGGTGGTGACAGAACTGCTGGATAATATCAAACATCATGGCGACGAGGATTATGTCGGTACGTTTGATGCACCAATGAGTGTGCTTAATTGTCGAATATCAGCCTCACGGCGCATAGCCGCCCAGTCTTATGATATGACACGTTTTCGTACTATCGCTGATGATCTTGACATGAATACCAATGATGTGATTTTAGCGGTTTGCTCAGGAGCGCTGCGCCGTTATTTGTTGCAGCTTGACGCTCTACCTAGTAAGCCGCTCATAGCTTTTGTACCTATCTCTTTGCGCCGTGATGATAGCTCTAATGGTAATCAGGTCTCTTTTTTATTGGCCAATTTGGGTACCCATCTGCATGATCCCATGCGCCGATTAAGTTTGATTCATAAAACTATGAATAGCGGCAAACGCCGCTTTCGGCGGATGAATCAAGCGCAGGTCATTAATTATAGCGCCATCGCTTATGCTTGGGAGGGCATTAACGTCTTGACCGGTTTGTTTCCCAAAAAACAAGCCTTTAACCTTATTATCTCCAATGTGCCTGGTGCCAAAAAACCTTTATATTGGAATGGCGCGCCACTCAAGGCCCTTTATCCGGCCTCAATTATAGTAGATGGGCAGGCGATGAACATCACCTTTGCTACTTATCTAGATAAAATTGAGTTTTGTATTACCGCTTGTAGTAAAGCGCTACCTCATGTTCAAGATATGCTGACGCTAATAGAAGAGGAGATTGGCGTATTAGAAACTGTTGTTGAAGAAAAGCGCTTGGGCCTACGTGAATAGACTGATAGCATATAGATAAAATAAAAAGCTGACCGTTATAGAGGTTAACGATCAGCTTTTTACTGATGATAATTTATAGTTAACGACTTATAGCTTTACTATTCAAAGTATCTAATGAATACCCAAGCTACACCACATCGCGCCAAGTAGGCACTACTATCTGCATCAGTGGTTTGAGCAGTTTTACGTTACAAGCAAAGATGGATCCTGACTGCATAGAATTGTGGGCACCAGTATGATCAACCACTACTCCGCGTGCCTCTGAGACTATAAGCTCGCCTGCTGCGATATCCCAAGGTTTGATAGACATCTCAAAATAACCATCGAAACGACCAGCCGCCACGTAGCACAAATCAAGAGCTGCTGAACCTAAACGGCGAACCTGACCACCGGCTTCTGTTACCTTTTGCAAGCTTTCAAAGTGCTCTTTGGCATAAGAGACTACTTCACCACCGCGCTTGCGCTCTAGTGGATGACCGGTCGTAAATAGGCCGCCTTCTAGAGTTTTACGTTCACTGACATTGATACGGCGCTGGTTTAGACGCGCGCCTTTGCCGCGACTGGCAGAGAACATCTCATCACGTACCGGATCGTAGACCACCCCGTGCTGGGTCACCCCTTTGTGCTGCACGGCGATCGAGACACAGAACTGCGGTATACCATGAACAAAGTTTTTGGTGCCATCTAGTGGATCGATGATCCAGCACCAATCAGCATCTTCGCCGCGGCCTTCCTGCATACCAAACTCTTCACCCAAAAACGAATGATCAGGGTAACTGTTTTTAAGTGTAGCAATGGTCAGCTCTTCGCTGAAACGATCAATACGGGTTACTAGACCTTCAAGGCCCTTTGACTCAATATCTAATTCAATTTTGTGACGGTTTTGATGCGCATGTAGGATTTCTTTGCCAACTTTTTCGGCAGTACGTGCGGCGATGACGACCATGGGTTCCATAAATAACCTAGTTAATAAATAGTAGTTGAAAATAGAGTAAATGAATATAACGGATTAAATTTGCTGCAGAAGTTTAAATAAAAATAGCTTGAAAATAAAGCATTTAAGAAGCCCTGTTGCCTAGTAACAATAGATTTTTGGGTACATCCTAAGACAATAGCTGCTGAATCTGTTTGACTATGCCTGGCGTATCAAGGCCACATGCCGCTAGCTGCTCAGCTTGGGAGCCATGTGCTGCAAAACTATCAGCGATACCAATGTTATGAATTGTGGGACGGCAGCTCATAAAAGCTGGCGAGGTATTGAGTAGATATTCGTTTACGGCACTACCTGCCCCGCCCATAATGACGTGTTCTTCTATCGTTGCGATGTGCGTGACGCCTTGCATTATTAAACTTTCAATCAAGTCCGTATCTAAAGGCTTCACCCAGCGCATATTAACGACTTGCACCTGACAATCAGCATGATCTTTATCAGATACAAGTAATTCAGCGGCTTGCTTGGCAGTTGCTACCATAGTGCCAAAGGCTAGCAAGGCAAGCTTTTTGGTCGCGCTATCAGGCCCTAATACCGCATCTACTTCACCTTGACCTATTTTATAATCTTGCGCAGGCAAACTGATAGATGCCCCGATACCGCTACCACGTGGATAGCGAACCGCGGTACAACCTTGATAGTTGTAGCAAGTATTAAGTAGCTGGTAGCATTCGTTCTCATCTTTGGGCGCGGCAATAAGCATATTAGGGACACAGCGCAAAAAAGCAAAATCAAAAATACCAGCATGAGTAGCCCCGTCTTCACCAACCAGACCGGCGCGATCAATAGCAAAAGTCACATCAAGGTTTTGCAGAGCAATATCGTGAATCAGCTGATCATAACCACGCTGCAAAAAGGTCGAATAGATCGCGACGATTGGTTTGACTCCTTGCGTTGCCATACCGCCTGCCAGTGTAACCGCATGCTGCTCAGCAATTGCTACATCAAAGAAGCGCTCTGGGAAACTACGAGCAAACTCAATCATGCCCGAGCCTTCCTCCATCGCCGGCGTAATCGCCAAAAGCTTGTCATCCTGCGCCGCTTTATCACATAAGAACTGTCCAAATACTTGCGAGTACTTTAGTCTAGGGACGCGGTTTTGAACGACTGCTTTATCCTTTGCCAAGAGGCTGATTGCCGCGTCTTCGGCAGGTAATTTGCTAATCGCATGGTAACCTACAGGATCAGCTTCGGCAGGTGCAAAACCTTTACCTTTGATCGTATAAATATGCACCAGTACAGGCCCACGTACCTGTTTGGCTAAAGCCAATACCCGCAGTAGCTCTGGAATGTTATGCCCATCAAAAGGACCAAAATAGGTAAAGCCAATCGCTTTGAACAGATTATCTTCTATCTTGGGCACATCACGATGTTCTTTGTGCCGTTTACGTCTATCGAACGCTTGCATATTAGGACGATGACGCAGTACCGGCTCACCTGTATCAGTAATATCGACTTGATAACCTGATTCCCATAGCATGGCTAAATGGCGTGAGAAGCCGCCGATGGAGCACGATATCGACATGTCGTTATCGTTCAAGATAACCAGTAAATCAGCGTCTTGTTGTACGGCGTCGTTCATAGCCTCAAAAGCCATACCGCCGGTCATTGCGCCATCGCCGATTACACAGGCAACGGTCTGCGGACGTCCTTGATAGCGTAGCGCCAGACTCATCCCTAACCCTGCTGAAATAGAGGTCGAAGAATGTCCAACACCAAAGGTATCATAGACAGATTCGCCGCGCTCAGGAAAAGCAGTTAAACCATCTTTGCTACGAATACTACCCAGTCTATCGCGGCGACCCGTCAAAGCTTTGTGTGCATAAGCTTGGTGCCCCACATCCCAAACAATCTGATCGTTTGGCGCATCTAACAGATAGTGCAAAGCAATAGTTAGCTCAACTACCCCCAAATTTGCACCGAAATGCCCACCGCTTTGCCCTGCTGAATATAATAAAAATAGACGCAGCTCATCAGCCAAGGTTACAAGCTGATCTTTAGTAAGCTTTTTAAGATCTGATGGCACATCGATAGCGTTGAGTAGCGGCGTATCAGGACGAGTACGCGGAATACGCACAAATGTCTGCTGCAAGTCAGGTAGACATGCAGTAGTATCAGGAGCTGATAGCATAGATTTTGATACAGCTACTGATTGAGACTGTGAAGAATGAGATGACTGCTGCATAAATCTTACTATACCTACCGATCTGCTGACAACGTGTTCATACTTGTACCGTTAGATCATGCCTACCAATTAAGCATAGTCTATTAATCACGGTCTATTACTATTTGCGGCTTATTAATTGCGTGGTTCATTAATATCGTATTACATATTCAAATATCAATAACTGTACTGCCATTGGCTACAAATTAAGATCCAACATGCGCATGTCACTATATTGTGCTTATATGAGCACTTTATTCAAGAACACAACTATTATGTTAGTACAATAATGAGGTAAGAGCGACAGTACGTAAATGACGATATCGTAATGCAAGGACAAACACTTGTCACTGTATCCATTAAAATAGTATGGCATAATAGCATTTTTTTTAGACAATCGCTTCAATCATCGTGGGTAGTCTGTGAACTTTGTGTGTTTTTCTCACCAACCCCATCATGAGGTATAGTCAATAGCATAAAATAATAACTAAATAACGGTATTTTATCTAACGACGATACGTGGGTTAAAAAAAGCACTGCTCTACGCAGCTGGAATAAACAGTTAGCCCAAAATAAATAATCAACTCAACATAAACGATTAATCCAGTACAGATAATTATCGTAGTACCGTTAGTATAACTTCAAAGCTTAGCATGTAATTACTAACTTATACTTGTTTATTGACTCAGTTATCACGATATAGCTATGGCTATTAACTTATTTGACGCCATTTAGCGTCCCGATAATCGACCACTGCAGGACATTAATGTCATATCAATTCATCACTAGTGCTACATTACCAACTCGTCATGGCGAGTTTGATATTCATGTGTTTGAAAACCAAGACGGTCAAGAGCACGTAATGCTTACTGTTGGTTTACCTAAAGTTGCCCTAGAAGCAAAAAAGGTACCATCAACAGATAGCAGCACTACAAAATCGTCACAAGATGCTATTCCACTAGTACGTATTCATTCTGAATGCCTAACTGGTGATGCCTTTGGTTCTCTTAAATGTGATTGCGGGCCGCAGCTCGACTCTGCCATGCAAGCCATACAGAAAACGGGATGCGGCGCCATCTTATACTTACGTCAAGAAGGGCGCGGCATTGGTCTTACTAATAAGATTCGCGCATATGCCTTGCAAGACCAAGGCCATGATACCCTTGATGCCAACTTAATGTTAGGGTTGCCAGCTGACGCTCGAGTTTACGATATGTGTAAGCCTATGCTGGCCCATGTTGACGTAAATGAGGTACGACTCATCACTAATAATCCTGACAAGGTGGCTTACTTGAAGGAACACGGTATCAATGTGGTTGAGCGGGTACCCTCAGTCGTTGGCGTCAACGATATCAATGCCGACTATTTGGCGACCAAACGTGACCGTATGGGTCATCTGCTTGATCAAGAGATTTATACCGCAGCCCATCTTAATAAATAAATACTTTTATCATTACCCTTAATTATAATAGACAATAATAGATATTTTTATGAGCATCTCAAACTCAGATAACACTCCTAACTCTACAGTTACGGTACCCACTGAACACGATATCATGCGAGTACGCGAATTTTTGGTAGATCTGCAAGCGCGTATTTGTCAAGCTTTGGAGGCTCAAGAACGCGATGGTGGCGGAAGCGCTACTTTTGTTCCCGATGATTGGGAGCGTCCTGAGGGCGGCGGCGGCCGCTCATGTATCTTAGCTGATGGCAAGGTTATTGAAAAAGCTGGGGTTATGTTTAGTCATATTCATGTCCATAACCTACCCGCCTCAGCAACCGCTCGTCATCCTAATATTGCTGGCCGTAAAGCGCAAGCTATGGGGGTCTCGTTGGTGGTGCACCCCAAAAACCCTAATGTGCCTACCAGTCACGCTAACGTGCGTCTTTTTGTCGCAGAAGCACCCAATGAAGAACCTATTTGGTGGTTTGGTGGTGGTTTTGATTTAACGCCGTTTTATCCGGTACTAGCAGACTGTGTGCATTGGCACCAAGTGTGTCATGACCTTTGTGCACCGTTCGGTGACAGTGTCTATGCAGACTTCAAACAATGGTGCGATGAGTACTTTCATCTGCGCCACCGCGATGAACAACGCGGCATTGGTGGTCTGTTTTATGATGATGTTAATACTGAAAGTCGCGGTTGGGACTTTGAAACCTGTTTTGAATTTATGAAAGCGGTTGGCAATGGTTATCTTGAGGGTATTATACCTATCTTTGAGCAGCGTAAAGATACGGTTTATACTGATACTCAGCGCGAGTTTCAGCTTTACCGCCGTGGCCGCTATGTTGAATACAACCTCGTTTACGATCGTGGTACTCTGTTTGGTTTGCAAAGCAACGGGCGTATTGAATCTATTTTAGTCAGTATGCCGCCGCTTGCCAGTTGGCATTATCGGTTCGAACCTGAACCTGGCACCGCAGAGTTTGAATTGACCGATTACTATCTAAAACCACGTGATTGGTTGGCGTTATCGTCTTAGTATTATTTTATATTATAACAACTTATAGTAGCCAGCTTATATAGCTGGCTTTTTTTGGATGTCTAATAGTCAGTTTGGACGTTACAACATAGATCATCTTTACAAAATGTCACGTAATTTATTCACCATTTTACCATCTTGTTAATGGCTTGAGTTATATTCAAAGTACTATATCAAAAATATAGTGGAAATATAGTAAAGTATAACTGTACTTGATGTAGATATTTACGCAGCATTAATGAATAATCGATCAATAAGCAGCCACTTGTATTAATCATGGACGTTTCAATTAGCCAGTCTACAAAGTGTAAATTTATAAGATACAATCTTGCATAACCGTACTTTTTTGCTAGCCATATATAGAGGATATAAAAATATGTTACCTGTTAAATCTTTCAAATCGATGTTTGGTATAACCCTACTCGCTGCTGCGCTTGGTTTGAGTGCCTGTAGTAGTCCCAATCCTGATGTCAAAGCTCGTCAAGACAGTATGAAAAGCTGGGGCGATGCTATGGGTATTATGGGCGATATGATTGAAGCTCCAAATACTTTTGATGCTGATTTATTTAGGGAGCAAGCGGCGTTTTTGGCAGAGGATGCTACTAACCCTTGGAGTCACTTTGAAGATCAAGAAGCTGTTGGTAATGCGACCGAAGCCGTTTGGGTAGATGTTGATAGTTTCCGTGCCGAATCAGATAATTTTCAACAGGTTACCGCTCAGCTTGATGTTGCCGCGCAAGGAGCAACTGGTATTAGCGACGTTCAGCCTGCCTTTAAAGAAGTCGGTGCCAGCTGCAAATCTTGCCATACTGATTTTAGAGTGAAAAAAGACTAGTTTTATTGTTTATAGAATAGAGTTTATGACAGTACAAAAAACCACTATATGTTACATATAGTGGTTTTTTATGGTTAACAGCTCAACATCCACTCTAGGTTTCATCAGCGGCAAACAATACGTTACGCACCACTGAGCGCGAATCTACCGATCCGCCAAGCGAGCCTGAGAGTACCCCTACAGAGGCCAAAAACGCCACTAGACGCATGTGGGCTCCTAAAGAAGCACCATCTTGATCAGAAGTCCACGTACTCATTAAAGGATCTGGGAATACAAAGACCACCACCCCATACATCAGCACGCCGAACATCAAGAACAAGCAAATGAGGGTTAATACCAGTGCCAAGTAAGTAGCTGCAGCCGTAACTACCGAGCTCTCTGAGGTCTGGCCTTGCCGCGTAGAAATTAGTCGAAATGAGAAGGCTCGATAGAGCACAAAGTTAGCAGCTAAAAAACTGGCAACTACAAAGATAGCCAACTGTCCATAAGAAACTGAAGCTGCAAAATCCCACGTCTCCCCGCCAAAGATGAGGACGATAATCACTGAGAGTGCGGTTGCAATCATAGTTGGCATTTTGGTGGCAATGCGTAATGGATTGGCACGAATAGCTCCGCGAAAGATACGCGGCAAATTGTTTAAGGTATGGCGTATGACAAAGCTAAGTTTGCTGCTCTTATTGCTGCCTTTGGAGTAGCGGTCGTTAGCTTCTCGTGGCAAATTTTTGATCATTTGTTGGTACTGAGCTTTGGTAAAGTGCTGCATACGGTCAAGATCGCTTACCATTTGCACATGAGCTAAATAATTGGCTGTCTCTTTGACATAGTCCAGATTTAGCAGCCGTCCAAAGCAGTGCAACATCAGGGTCGTCAATCGTTCGGTACGGAGCGCTTTTTGTAAGAGCTTGTCTTCTTCATATGTGACTAAGCGGCGCGTGGATATTACAGCTACGTTGGTGAGCTGGGAGGGAAGCGCAAGTAAATAGGACATTGATGCCGCAGCGATTTCTATGTCGGTTATAATAAGCAAGAAAGCAAGCTTACGCTCGGTCTTCTCATTGATACCGATCTGTATAAAATCAAGCGCGTGATAACCGTTCTCGTCAGGGGTGAGACTAGGTCCTGTAAAGGGAAACGATACCACCTCAATATCTAGCTTTTCGCCGATAACCCGCTTGAATTCCATCCCAGCCGCTTCGGTCAGCTCATTCAATGTATCAAATGTATCAGTGTTTTGTTGTCCAGCTACACTGAGCTTCATAATACCAAGAGTGATATCTCGCTCATTCATAATTGGATACTTTAACCAAAGCGAAGGGTTTAGAGTAAACTAACTACTCCACTACTTTTTTATTGCTAATCACAGCTGAATGTTCATCCAGACTGCTGACGATGGACTTTACCGAAGGATCACTTAGATCAAGCGTACG
This sequence comes from Psychrobacter sp. M4, assembly GCF_055699795.1. Taxonomy (NCBI): domain Bacteria; kingdom Pseudomonadati; phylum Pseudomonadota; class Gammaproteobacteria; order Moraxellales; family Moraxellaceae; genus Psychrobacter; species Psychrobacter sp. M4. Next base: position 3,190,217 of record NZ_CM146740.1, read on the forward strand.
TATAGGAAAAGGGATATTGATATCAGCGTTGTCCAAGGCTTTTTTGACCTCTACGATAACTTGATGAATAGAGGCAACTTTATTAGCTTGCGTACCGTTATCGATAAACCAGCGCACGGTCAAATCCATGGATGAGCCACCAAAACCTGTTGCAATCACACTAGGCTCAGCTTTTTTTGATACCGTATCGGCTCTGTTTAAAGCCTGCAAAATCTCCATCTTTGCCGTCTCAATATCATCCTCGTAACCGATACCTACCGCTACTTGTAGACGGCGCTGCTTATAAGCGGTATTGACAGTCAGCGCTGAGGTATATAAGTCGGAGTTGGGAATGACTACTTGCCTACCATCATATGTTCTAATGGTCGTTGCTCGAATCTTAATGTCTTCAACGGTGCCTTCATAGTCGCCTGAGACAATCTGATCACCAATACGAAAGGGTTCTGAGAGCAATAGTAAAATACCAGATAACAAGTTTTGGAAAATATCTTTAAAGGCAAAGCCAATAGCTACCGAACCGATACCTAGGGCACCGATAAGTTTGGCAGGAGTAAACCCAGGAATAGCGACCACCATCGCAATCATAAAGCCAACAAAGAATATTAACGCACTACCTACTCTTTGGAACACCTTAACCAAATTTTGATGCCGGCTGTGACTACCTAGTATTTTATGTACTAGCTTTTTAAAAATAATAGATAGCAGCCAAAAAACAAGCATCACTGCTAGAGCAGCTATAAAGTATGGAATACGCTCAACAAAACTCATTAATAGCTCATTGGCGGTATCAGCAATGGTTTTGTAAGTCATGATATCGGTTGCGTTTTCAGTTGCAGCTGTGCTTAGTGAAGTGGTCTCGGCGGTTGCCATAAAGTGTTTATTCCCAGTGATTAGAGGCTATTGAGCTAGCTTATTAAAAGCACGATTAATACGGCGTCATCAAACCTGCGCTATTGCATTAAACCTGCTTGTACAATCTCAATCCAATAACCATCTACATCTTTAATAAAGGCAATATTGTTCATGTTGCCCTCTTCTGGACGCTTTTTGAAGTCAACTTTATTTTCATCAAACCAAGCGATAGCAGCATCTAGATCAGGGACGCTAAAGCAGATATGACCAAATCCTTGGGGCTGGGCATTACCATCGTGGTAGCTAAAGTCGTCTTGGGTCTCAGTCCCATAGTTATGTGTGAGCTCTAAAATACCGCGTTGGCGAAAGGTATAAATCGCTAAATCATCACCTGCGGGCAGATTGTTGCGCTCGTCTTCGGTAAGCTTGGCTAAAAAATACAGATCAAATTCCATTTCTGGGAATTTTTTTACCGCCAATAAAGTCATACCAAGTACGCCGGTATAAAAAGCTAGAGATTTGGCAGGGTCTTTTACGCGTAGCATAGTATGATTAAAGGTAAAGCCTTCAGTCGTCATTGCAATAGGCTGAACGCCATCTGTCTTTATGCTATTGTTGGGCTGTTCAATCATTAACTGGTTATGCTTAGAGTCATCTAAATTAGACATTATTTATCCTTATATTTATTTGAGTTAAGTTGCGAGTAATTTTTCAAAAGATATGCTTTTAACAGTTATAGGAGCATAGCGCCTAAAAATCAAGACGTATCCATATGGGTGACTACTACTATTAGGCCTCTAAAATTACTCCTTTTAAATATTTAAAAGGCATTTGTCATCAAGTGTCTAAAAAACTGACTTTACCAGTTTCCAAGTCATACTCGGCACCAACGATAAGCAACTGACCGCTGCTGGTCAAATCTTCCAGCGCGCGTGAGCCGTATTTGAGCTGACTGACTGACATACGCACATTGGCGCGTATAGAGCGCTTTACCAACTCATCAGCATCGACATCTTGACCATTGGCGGTAGCCAGCTCATGTAGATTATAAACACTAGGACGAATACGATCGACGATAGATTGCAGATTGGGCGAATAATACTGCTCAGGATTGATCATAGCCTCCACACAAGCCGTTACTGCACCACAGTGCGAATGCCCAAGCACGACGACCAGCTTGGTATCAAACTTCTCGGCTGCAAACTCAATCGAACCGATCTGTGAGGGTGCAACTACATTACCTGCTACGCGAATCACAAACAGCTCCCCTAAGTCTTGATCAAACACAATCTCTACGGGCACGCGTGCATCCGAGCAGCCCAAAATAATAGCCAAAGGGTCTTGATCACTCACCAGCTCTGGGCGTTTTCGGGTCATAGGATCGGTACTGGTCAGACTATCAATATAGCGAGCGTTACCCTCTTTTAGAAGTTCCAGTACATCTTGGCCAGTATTTGGGCGTGGGTTGTTGGGCATAAGATATCCTTAGGTCAGCTTACTTAGTAGCGTTTTATACTATTTATAGTAAACAATTTTTATAATAAATAATTGATGGGCGAAATAAGTTTTAGCAATAATAATTGTATAGTAATCGCGATTAAAATAATAAAAAATTTGTCTTATCATAAGTGCTTTGATGGATTGGTCTATGCACTTTTTTTCAAAACCAATAGCACTTTTTCTCAGTAAATTTTTCAGTAGCTTTTATAACCGCTTCTATAATTGTTTTCATGACTATGAGCTGCTTATCACTACATTAGCTGCTCGTACTAACTACAAATTGGCTTATTCTTATTTTAAGGGATATAAATGATATAGCCTACATAACTGATCCTAAGATTGCCCTAATTTATAGTACTGATTTGTTATAATACGCAGCAACCAGCCCCCGATTATGATAATACCAAATCTCTGTTTACTACTAGCTTGTAGAAGTAGAGACTTGATGTTTTAGGAATAATATCATGACTGACCCACTTGCCAAACAGTCTGCGTCTACTAATACGCTGTTGCAGCTTAAAGGCATTAAAAAATCTTATGATCAAACCGAAGTATTGACAGATATCAATCTTGATATCAAGCATGGCGAGTTTATCACTTTGCTTGGCCCATCAGGCTGCGGTAAGACTACCTTGCTGCGCCTTATTGCAGGCTTTGAGCAACCAACAGCAGGGGCGATCGTCCTAGATGGGATACAGATGGCAGGGCTACCTGCTGACAAGCGGCCGGTCAATACAGTGTTTCAGCAATATGCTTTATTTCCGCACATGAGCGTGGCACAAAATGTCGCTTATGGCTTAAAGCTCAAAAAAGTACCCAAAGATGAGATTCAAAAGCGGGTGCAAGAAGCATTGAACATGGTGCAATTAGAGCATCTAGCCAATCGTCGACCGCAAGATCTATCCGGTGGTCAACAGCAGCGCGTGGCGATTGCGCGCGCGGTTATCAATCGTCCCAAACTACTTTTGCTTGATGAGCCGCTCTCAGCACTGGATCATAAACTACGTTTGCAGATGCAGTCGGAGCTAAAACGCTTGCAACGCGAGCTGGGTATTACCTTTGTCTTTGTGACCCATGATCAAGAAGAGGCATTGTCAATGTCAGATCGTATTGCGGTCATGAAAGACGGCCGCTTCCAGCAGATCGGCACACCTATTGAAATTTACGAAACGCCTACCAATTTGTTTACAGCTAAGTTTATTGGTGAGACTAATTTGTTCAAAGCTGAGGTCAAAGCCGTCCATCCCAATCATCCCGACCTCAATGGACAAGTCACTAATGGGCGTATTGAGGTCGAGGTGTGCGAGGCGCAAGTGCAAGATGGATTGACGACGCGGCGTAATTTGCGGCGTCCGGATTTTGCTCGTGATATCAAAGTCGGTGATATGGTCAGCTTACTGCTACGTCCTGAGGATTTGCGTATTTATGATCCTAATGATAAGGAGCATGCCGGACTGCTTGGGCGCGTGATTGAGAGTAATTATAAAGGCAGTACACTTGATTCTATTATCAAATTGGATAACGGTCATATTATTAAAGCCTCAGAATTCTTCGATGAGGATGATCCAAGCTTTGATTACAAAATAGATGAGGCTGTCAAAGTTACTTGGGTTGATGGCTGGGAGTGGGTGTTACCCCATGAAGATTCAGCGGATTCTGACTCAGTTATGGGCGCTCCCGCTATGGTTCAAAAGGATGCCAATTAATGGCGCGTAACCACGACAGTCAGAAGCCAAGCAACAAACTAATGAGCAAGCTTAGCAGTAAGAGTCCGTTTCGAACGGCTACATTATGGCTGATTTGGGGCTGGCTACTCATCTTTGCGCTATTGCCGAACCTATTAGTTATCGCGGTCAGCTTTTTGACACGCGATAGCAGCGACTTTATCAGTCTGCCGGTCACTATCGAAAGCTATATTCGCCTGATCGATCCGCTGTACTTCGATGTATTCATGCACTCGTTGTGGATGGCAGGGATCACTACCGTTATCTGTTTGCTGCTCGGTTATCCATTTGCTTGGCTGGTGTCCAAAGCTAAAACGCGTTGGCAGCCGCTACTTATGATGCTGCTCATCTTGCCCTTTTGGACCAACTCATTGGTACGAACTTACGCGCTCAAACTATTATTTGCTAATAATGGCTTGATTAATAAAGCGCTACTAACTATAGGTATTATCGATAAACCTATCGATATTTTATATACTCAAGGCGCGGTAATAGCAGGTCTAACTTATCTGTTATTTCCCTTTATGGTACTGCCGCTATACGCCGTATTTACCGATTTGCGTGATGACATGCTGTTGGCTTCACAGGACTTGGGCGCTTCAAAAACGCAAACCTTTTGGCATGTGGTACTGCCGCTCACCACGCCGGGTATCATCTCTGGCGTCCTTTTGGTGCTACTACCAGCCATGGGTATGTTCTACGTGGCTGATATCCTAGGCGGCTCCCGTAACCTGCTCGTGGGTAATATCATTAAAAATCAGTTTTTGGATGCCCGTGATTGGCCCTTTGGCGCGGCAGCTAGCGTATTATTAACGCTTGCAATGGCGGTACTATTACTCGCTTATCGAGCCAGTAGTCGCCGCATTGGCAAGACTGACTTTAATGAGGTGGCCTGATGTCAAGTAAAACCAATATAGGCCGTATCGCTGCCAAAGGCTATCTAGGACTGATCTACGCCCTACTCTATTTGCCTATTATCGTCCTTGTAGTCATGTCCTTTAACAAGTCAAAAATTGGCTACAACTGGGGCGGCTTTAGTCTGAAATGGTATGAGTCGCTGTTTAATAATCAAGCCATGCTCGATGCTTTTTGGCATTCTATCGTCTTGGGCTTGGTCGCAGCGACCGTTTCTACCTTAATTGGTACTTTGACTGCCCTAGCGCTACATCGCTACAATTTTCGCGGCAAAGGACTGCTAAATGGCTTGTTATTTGTACTGATGATGTCGCCTGAGATTGTCCTTGCCATATCTTTGCTCGCGTTATTCTTATTGATCGGGCTGCAGCTTGGATTTGTATCTCTATTACTAGCCCATATCACCTTTTGTCTGCCCTTTGTGGTCATTACTGTTTTTGCGCGATTGAGCAGTTTAGATGAGCGCTTGATGGAGGCGGCAAGAGATTTGGGCGCTAATGAATCAACCATGGTACGCACAGTTTTAATTCCGGTAATATTGCCTGCGGTAATGGCGGGTTGGCTACTTGCTTTTACCTTGTCGCTTGATGATGTGGTGGTCTCGACCTTTGTTACGGGTCCTAGCTATGAGATCCTGCCGCTACGTATTTATTCGATGGTGCGTGTGGGTCTTAAGCCCGAGGTTAATGCTGTTGGAACCTTGTTGCTGGCAGCGTCCTTGGTGCTGGTCATTATCTCGCAGCTCTTATTACGTCGACGCTAAGGTAGTAATATAAATATGCCACTCTTAATTTAATATGAACTGTTGTAGGCTGGCGCTTTTAGACTAGCTTTGAAATTTTACAAAACCTTCTTGGAAATTCTATTTAAAGAATTTCCCTTGCAAAGCTAAAATTGCAGCACAATTTTTTAACGCTTCTCAGGGCTAAAGCCGCAGCCTACGCTAATTAGCTAGTAATTAAAGAAGTCATCATTATTAAATTTTGAATGAAACTCACTACTCTATTAAGTATAATGAATTTCACTCATTCTATTCATTCGATTATATTATGTTAGAGCTGCGTCATCTTAATACTTTAACCGCGCTACGAGCACATGGCTCACTAGCAGCGGCGGCTGATGAGCTGCATGTGACGGCCTCTGCGGTATCGCATCAGCTAAAAGAGCTGGAGAACTACTACGATATCAGCCTCGTTAATCGTCGCACGCGCCCATTAACTTTTACCCCAGCTGGCAAGACAGTACTGGCGCTCGCTGATAGTATCATGCCGCAAGTGACGCGTACCAAGACCAATCTTAAGCGTCTGGCTCACGGGCAAGCAGGTAGACTGCGCCTAGCGTCTGAGTGTCATAGCTGTTTTGATTGGCTCATGCCAATACTCAATCAGTATCGCCGCGAGTGGTCAGATGTGGAGCTGGACTTTGCCACTGGCTTTGAGCCGGAGCCGCATCATTTATTGATGGAGGGTGATATTGATCTGCTGATTACTACCAGTAATTTGCCATTAGACGGCATCAGCTATCAGCCGTTATTTGAGTACGAGAGCCGATTGGTACTGTCGCCAACTCATGCTTTAGCAGAGCAGGATTTTATTCGTCCTGAAGATTTAACGGATGAGACCTTGATTGCGTATCCGGTAGAAGCCAAGCGCCTTGATATTATCGCCAATTTTATGACGCCAAGCGAGGTCAGTTTTCAGAACATTCGCACTACTGAGCTGACGGCGATGCTTATTCAACTGGTTGCCAGCGAGCGCGGTGTGGCGGCGCTGCCTGATTGGGTGGTAGCAGAATATGAGAAAAAAGGCTGGGTGGTCTCGCGTCCATTGGGCGACGGCGTGCACTGCCAGCTTTATGCGGCGACGCGTACTTCAAGCGAAAACATGGCTTATATGCAGGGATTTACAAATTTGTTGGAAGAGATAGTTAAGCCATTTTAAGGCACCATTTTTTAGTTATAGAATATTGCTTACCTTCTTGTGTTACTGCTTATGTCATAGTAACTGATGGTTTCCTAGTTAGGACTTAAATCTTTGGCTGTAGGCTACTAATAATAGTATCCTACATTATTCATAGTAGCTCACTGTACATAGCAGTGTACCTTTCAACATGAAGCAATCGTATTTTTATCTTTTGATTAGTCCCTAAAAATTCTTAAATGTAAGATCGCCTTTAAACCACCATATTCACGCCAATAGCGATCAACACCAAACCACCTAGCGCTTCTGCCCAACTGCCGAGCCATGTCCCTGATTGGCGTCCTATATAAGTCCCTAAAATACTTAGAATAGCGGTCGTCAGTGCAATGATGAAACATGCTAAATAAGTATTAACGGATAATAGATTCAAAGTAAAACCTGCGCCCATCGCATCAAGGCTGGTGGCTATAGCTAACGATAGCAATGTCTTATGACTCAAATTGATCCGAGTATCATCATCGTTAACGGAACGTGACCCATAGAGCATCTTAATCCCAAGCGCTACCAGTATGACAAAAGCAATCCAAGCAGCCCCTTCAGCAAACCAACCTAGCATGGTAGAGCCCAGCGCATAACCAATCAGTGGCATTACCCCCTGAGCAACCCCGAAATATAAACCAATGAGTAATGCCATTTTTGTAAATTGTGGCTTAACATCACTTTTGTGAGTTGAGCCAAGACCAATTGAAGCAGCAAACGCATCCGCAGCGAGTGCTAACGCCAATAATAGTATTTCTAACATGAAAAAATAGTTCCCTTTTGAGATGTTTTTTATAGTGGCATGATAAACTCAAACGCTGCATTATAAATGACTAAAGGGGTAAGTTTTTTGTCTGAATTAAAAACAGTTGGGCTTTTTGCCATTACTGCATTAGCAGAGATTATAGGTTGCTATTTGCCATATTTATGGCTGAGAGAGGGTAAGTCAATATGGCTTCTTGTCCCCAGTGCGCTTAGTTTGGTTGCTTTTGTATGGTTACTGACTTTACATCCAACCGCTGTTGGCAGAGTTTATGCCGCTTATGGTGGTGTGTATGTAACGATGGCAATTCTATGGTTATGGGCTGTTGATGGTATTCGACCAACGACATGGGACATATTAGGTACCTCAGTGGCACTTATAGGCATGGCTATTATTATGTTTGCACCAAGAAGCACATAGGCTATACCTCACTGAAACCACTAAAACCGACCGGTTAATCAATAAACAGCCTACTCAAAACAGACTGCTATAAAGTAACTATTTAAACCAGACTATCAAGCGAGTAATATCTATCAACGGTTATAAAACCAACTTAAAAAAGTAAAACCCAGCAGCAGTAGCCAATAAAGTCAGCCCCACATGCAAACCCACCAGACTTAAACCCGCCAGCACGCGCCCATCATGAATAAAACCAAAGACTTCCGCGCTAAAGGTACTAAAAGTGGTTAGCCCGCCACAAAATCCAGTAATGACAAATACGCGAACGTTATCAGATAATCCGCTACCCATTCGCTCAAACCAGACCAGCGCCAGACCGATTAACAATCCACCTAAAATATTAGCGCTCAGCGTGCCAAGCGGTATCCAACTATGCAGCGGATTAAAGCGTGTCAGCCACGCCCTCAAGCACGCACCGATTGCCGCACCCAAACCAATAGCTAGCCATTGCATGGTGTTGTCCTTTTATTTGGTAGCAGCGATAAGAGCATATATAGTTGAGTCACTTTAAAAGTATTACAGTTCAGTGCTGCTGGTATTAATTTTACTTGCGTGCTGTGTCGTTGCAGCCAGAGGCTGCGCAAAATTAATACCAGCAGCACGTAGCTAACATGTCAATTTTACTTGGAATTGAATAGAAACAGCTTTTTGATCAAACTTAAAGCGCTGGCAATTCCGTCATCGGCCAGCGCGGTACGCAGCTCACCGCCAAATCATCGGCTTGTCCAGCTTGCAAGCGCTCAAAGCCAGCATAAGCAATCATTGCCCCATTATCGGTACATAGTGCGGGCGGCGCGTAATAAACCGTGGCCTGTATTTTGGCAAGCTCAGCCTCCAAAGTCTCACGTAGATGCGTATTGGCACTGACGCCGCCTGCGATAACCAAGCGGCTCATATCGGCCTGTTTTAGTGCTTTGACGCACTTTTTCACTAAGGTATCGACCATTGCATGTTGAAAACTCGCCGCAATATCAGCGCGTACTTGTGGATCACCATCAGAGCCACTTCCTGAATGAGGAGTATCTTTTATAAGGTTATGTACCGCCGTTTTCATACCACTAAACGAAAAGTCCAAACCCCGATGCAGCATCGGACGCGGTAGCTCATAAGCGTTTGGATTGCCGTTTTCTGCAAGCTTTGCAATATTAGGACCGCCTGGATACGGCAAACCCAGCATTTTTGCAGCTTTATCAAAACACTCACCAGCGGCGTCATCTATTGACTCGCCCAATATCTCGTACTCGCCAATACCATGCGCGGCAATCAGCAAAGTGTGTCCACCTGATACGAGGAGTGACACAAAAGGAAATGCTGGCGGGTTTGCGCCCATTAAAGGTGCCAATAAATGCCCCTCCATGTGATGCACACCAATCGCTGGAATATCCAATCCATAAGCTAAGCTGCGCCCAAATAAAGCACCCGTCATGAGCGCGCCAATAAGTCCCGGACCTTTGGTGTAAGCAATCGCGTCAATCTCATCTTTTGAGATATCGCATTGCTCTAATAGCTCATCTAATAGTGGCACTAATTTACGAATATGGTCGCGGCTGGCAAGCTCAGGCACCACGCCGCCATACAGCGCATGCAGCTCTATTTGTGAATACAACACTTGCCCAAGCAAACCATTATGCTCGCTATCAAAGATCGCCAGACCGGTTTCATCACAAGAGGTTTCTAGACCCAATACTTTCATACCGTTACCTTTAAGCTATACGCTATCGTTTTTATGACTCATAAAGACAGCTTTGTTATCCACTAAAAAGCCGTCACTGACCTTACAATGACGGCTCTTTCAGCAAATTTCAATCGCTGGGCGCTTTTAAGCTTTTAGGCTCTTAGCTGACAGCGGCCAACATATAATCAACCGCAGCTTTAACTTGTGCTTCGGTAACACCGTTTACCGCCTGCGCTGGCATTTTATTAAAGCCTTGTGCAGAATGCATATATAACGTTTCTTTGTCTTTAGCGAGAGCCACGCTCCACGCCGCACTATCACCGTATTTTGGTGCGTTGAGCAAACCATTTTCGTGACAGACTTTGCACTGAGCTTCATAGAGTTTGGCACCTGCATCAGCAGCTAGCAATTCAGGTTCTGCACTAGCTATTTCAGTAGCTTCAACGTTATCTATTGACGTTGCTGTAGACATATCAGCCTTATCTGCTGGCGCTATTATTTCCTCTTCAACCTTTACCGCCGCTACTTGCTCTTCGACTACCGGTTCTGCTTCAGTAGCAGTTTCCTCCGTTGGATTATTACCACTACAAGCACTAAGGGTTAGTAGTAGGCCTAGACTAAGAGCAGTTACTACTGGTTTTAAAAAATAACTTTTGGATTGGTTATTCATGTCATCTGCCTTTTAAGCTTTTAGCTTGCTGCATCAACCATGTATTCAACTGCCGAACGAATCTGCTCTACAGTAACACCATTAACCGCCTGCGCTGGCATTTGGTTAAAGCCGTTAGCTGAGTGATCCGTCAAGGTATCTAAACCTTTCTCTATACGCGGTGCCCAAGCAGCGGCATCACCATATGTAGGGGCACCTAATAAACCATTTGCATGACAAGCCATACATTGAGTGTCGTATAATTGAGCACCTACATTGACGGCTAGATCTTCAGTTTCGCCCCCTTCTACCGCCTCTGCTCCTTCCACATCAGTAGCACCAGCTTCAGGAACGACCATTGTCGTCAACATAGACTCTGTTTCAGCAAATTCAAAATCTTCAGCTTCAGGAGCATTGGTACGAGCAAGCTCAGCCGCTTCTTCGACTCGATCAACGGCTAAGACTTCGTGTGAACCCTCGCCTCCACTACAGGCGCTAACGCTCACACCCAAGCTGACTACCAGCGCTGTCCACAATGCTGTGTTTAGTACCGTCTTTCTCATCCCAACATCCTCAATAAAATTGATATAAAAGCGTAAAGGGTCTATTAAATTGTTGGCATTATCATAGCATAAATTCAAACCAAACCGTTATAGACAGTAAGGGGTTTTATCTGTTTTTTGTGACTTGTATAGTGGGGGGTTTATGATCATAAAAGCTTGAATTTAACTTTATAAGCAGCATTTAAAGGGTATAGTTAGCATTAAGTAAACCTTGTGAGTTAATAACTGTAAGTAGTTGTGTAATAGGTAGTAGGACAACACAATTCAGCTGTATCATGACTCGTTGTCAAGTCTAGTGGCCTTTTTTAGTTATTTTCGCCTATCAAGCTGAAGACTTTGACTTTACTGACATTTTTTGCTATAATCGTCGCCCTTGCGCGTAAAGCACAAGGCTAGTATACCCTTATCCTAGTTTGAGCTGATGCCTGCGATCTTGAGATATCGCGGCTAAATACTAATACACAGCCAAACTAATGCCCTTATATCTCGTTCCTAAAAGGAGTCTTCATGCCTGCAGTTAAGGTTAAAGAAAACGAACCCGTTGATATCGCTATCCGCCGTTTCAAGCGTGCTTGCGAAAAAGCTGGGGTTTTATCAGATGTACGTAAACGTGAATTTTATGAAAAGCCAACGCAAGAGCGTAAGCGCAAAAAAGCGGCTGCCGTAAAGCGTTATAAGAAAAAACTACAACGCGAAACTATTCGTACTACGCGTATGTACTAATTGCTTACTAACCTGAGTATTACTAATTTAGGTACTTAATCTTGATAGTCTAATTTAGACAACAGATACTCAAAGTGTTAGAACCTATATATAATAACGCCACTGCTATCTAATGATATCAGTGGCGTTTTTTATGCTACAATTTTTGGCACTGTTATTGTAAACACTTTTATTGTGAGCGCTTTTTTAACCCCACATTTTCAATAGTATAAGGAAGAATAACAATCATGAGCCAACTTAAACAAAACTTATCAGATAGCATCAAAACTTCAATGAAAGCACGTGAGCTTGAGCGGGTCAAGGTCTTACGTAATGTTCAAGCCGTTATCAAACAAATTGAGATTGATCGTCGAAGTGATCTTGATGATGTAGAAGTACTAGAGGTGCTACAAAAACAGCTCAAACAGCGTCAAGAGTCATTAGCCATCTTTACTGAAAATAGCCGTGATGACTTGGCAAAAAAAGAGCAGTTCGAGATTGATGTCATCAATGAGTTTATGCCCAAGCAAATGGATGCAAGCGAGCTTGCCGCATTAGTAAATGCAGAAATCGCTGAGCAAGGAGCGACCTCAATGCGCGACATGGGTAGTGTGATGGGTGCACTTAAGAATAAAACAGCGGGCCGAGCTGATCCTGCCATAATCTCGCAACTAGTCAAACAGGCGTTACAAGGCTAGAGCTAATTTACCTAAGCCTTGATCAAGCTATGTCCTATAGCTTTTTATAGAATATCGATTTTTATAGGGTATCAAAATAACCGCCTAAGGCTCAAAGTCTTTGGCGGCTTTTACGTTGGTAATCTCTTGGTTAATCGTCGCTAATAAAGGACGAGCGCTGCTGTTTTGATTCGCTTGCATCTGCTCGGTGATTTGCTTGGCCTGCGTAAGCGAGGTAAGGGCTGCATCATAACGTCCATTCCACAACTGATCGTGACTGCGATAACGCAGGCCATTGATCGTCGCTATACGTGCCAGCGCTGGTGATGTGGAGGTCTTGGCAAGCTTTTCATTTGCTAATTGCAAGCTTTGCCAAGCATAACGATCGCTTGGTTGCTGCTGAGTGAGCGGCTTTAACAGGGTCTGTGCTTGGGTAGGATTACCGCTATTGGTCAAAGCCTCTGCTAAATAAAGACGCAGATCGCGGCGCTCAGGATACAAGCGCTGCTGACGCGCTAACACCTCTGCGGCCTGCGACCATCGGTTTTGTTCGCTAAGAAGTTGACTGTGGCTGATAGACAATAGCGGCTCTAAGGCCTGACGCTTAGCAAGTGGGAGCGCGGTAAGCTCAGCCATAATTTGATCAGCGTCATTAAAGCGCTGCTGCTCACCATACCAGTGCATCAATGCTAGCTTTGCACCCACGCTATTGTTAGCAGCGGTTGTAAGGGCGGTTTCTGATAAATGCTTGCCGGTGCTTTGTACGCGCCAGTAAAGCAGATCAAACAAGGCTTGATGGCGCTGCTGCTGGTTGAGAGATAAGGTGGGATAACGCTGAGCTCGGCTTTGGGCATCACTTAAACGCTCATTACTCAAGGGATGCGAACGTACAAAACTTGGTAAAAACCGATTGGCAGTTTGATTGAGCTGAGTTTTTTGATTCATAGTAGCGAAGAAACTTGGCATGGCTCGTGGATCATAACCTGCCTGCGTCATAATTTTCATCCCTACCCGATCCGCTTCACGCTCATTATTACGGCTAAAAGCCATACTACTATTCATAGCTGCAGTCTGACTACCCATCATTACTGCCGCCGCCGCATCACCGCCACCATCCGCGGCTGAGGCTGCAATAGCCGCCAGCATACCGCCTATTTGCATAAGTAGAGCTTTTCGCTTCTCATCAGCTCCGCTTTCGTAATGGCGCTGACTAATATGCGCAACCTCATGCGCCACGACACTTGCCAGCTCATCCATGCTACTGGCGGCAAGTATCGTACCGGTATTAATACCTATAACACCGCCTGGAGCGGCAAAGGCGTTGATACTAGGGTTGTCGAGCAGGACTACTGCCATTGGTGCTTGCTGACGTACCTGTGCATTGAGGCGCCATGTCATATCTTTGATAGTTTCTTGAATCCAAGGATCATGTTCCATCTTCACGCGGCCATTAATGTTCTGTAAGGACCACTCACCTATGCGTTTATTCTGATATTGATCATCGAAACTTAGCCCCTGCCCTTGCAAGTTTGGCAGCTCTAAAGCATTAGTGTCGCTAAAGGCTGAGGGTTGCCATGAACCATAGGCAGGATTTGTTGTCAAAGCCGATGGTGCTGCGTTTTGCTGAACCAGTAGCGGCGCTGCGAAGCTGACGTTAATAACAAGCGGGTTTGCAAGTACTGCCAACAGCATAAATAGCCTTGATCGCTTTAATATCGATAGCTTTAAAGCTACACGCGGTTGCAAGTGAGCCATTATCTTAGATGATCTAAATAACCGCTTATTGATCTCATTACCATCACGGTTACCTGCTGGAGGCTGAATAGATGAAGCACTGATAAAATAGTTCAAAGGCGTGTCCTATACTGTCGATCATATCTTGTTTTTGACTATACGAGGTTGCTAGCTTTACGTCAATTATAGAGCAATGTTGGCTACTAATATCTAGCGGGCTGTCACCCTTGTGCAACATGGTGACGTGATTCTATTGGACTAAACGTGATGATGATTATATTCAACTGCAATTGCATGCCAACAATTTGTTATAATAGTATCTGCTAAAGATAACCCTTAGCCCTTTAGTAACAGTTGAGAGTTTGGATAGACAACGGGTATAGAAGCTTAACATAGCAGCCATTATTTATATAATGTACTCAAATATTAACCTTCATTTAGCATAATTAACATCTGGGTATTGCAGTTTTAAGGATTTATTTATGTCTGTTAATCATCAAAGTATGAATTCTTCTCCCTCTTATGCTATCTATTTACCATCGACACTAGCTGGTGCCAAGCAGCATACAATAACGTCTTTACTGCGCTTATTACCTCCTAATGTCATCAATGATATTCAAACAGTTGAAACTACAAAAAAAGACGTTAAAGATACAGAGCAAACGGTTATTAATATAAAGGATATAGTAGATGGACGGAATCTAGCTTGTCCCATGCCATTATTAAAGACAAAAGTGGCGCTACGCGGGGTAGCAAACGGTGAATCTTTATATGTTGTTGCCACTGATCCCAACTCTCAAGCTGATATTGCCGCTTTTTGTCAACAGACCAGACAAGCTCATGCTAGCGAGCAGTTGTTATTAGCGGTTAACCAAACCAGTGAACAACAAAGTAACGATAGCACTTTACCTACACCGTCCGATACAATATTTCACTTCATAATTACTAAAACCGATAGTATCTAAGCGCTGCTATCCTTTACAATTAAGACATCAACGTTTTTTGAATATTTGCTTACTTATTGAATCAAGGTCAAGAATATGGCTACTCGTTCTACTGACTCGTCCATCACTAAAAAGACGCAGAACAGTGCTGACACTGAAAAAAATGTCGCACGTGAAGCGGCGCTCAAGGCAGCAGCTCAGCGTCCTCCTTATGATGCCAGTGCATTAGAAAACACCAGTACGCGCGATTTAGTGCCAGCGATGCCCACTCATTTGTCTGCCCCTGGTGTTAATCTGGGCGCGTATATTAATACAGTGCATCAAATTCCCATTTTAACCCCGACGCAAGAACAAGAGCTTGCCCATCGTTACTATGACGAGGGTGATGTTGAAGCTGCGCGTTTGCTTGTAATGTCGCACTTGCGTTTTGTCATCCATATTGCCCGTAGCTACTCAGGTTATGGATTGCCACAAGCTGACTTAATACAAGAAGGTAATTTGGGATTGATGAAAGCGGTTAAACGCTTTGATCCCAATAAAGGGGTACGATTAGTATCGTTTGCAGTACATTGGATTAAAGCTGAGATCCACGAATTTGTGATTCGTAACTGGCGTATTGTCAAGGTTGCTACCACCAAAGCCCATCGCAAGTTGTTTTTTAATTTGCGTAGCCTAAAAAAGACCAATAACCAGCTCACTCTTGAGGAGGCGGATGCTATCGCCAATGATCTCAATGTCACGCGCAAGCAAGTGCTGGAGATGGAATCACGCCTCACCTCCTATGATGCTTCGTTTGAGACCCAATCAAGTGATGATGACGACGGTCGCTACGCTCCGCAGCTGTTTTTAGAGGACGGTATTGATCCTGCCGAGATGGTAGAAGAATCCGATTGGGAAGAGAATAATTCCTCAGCACTGATTGCGGCTATGGATACCTTAGATGATCGTTCGCGTGATATCGTCGAGCAGCGCTGGCTTACTGAGCAAAAGTCCACCTTACACGAACTGGCAGCGGTGTACTCGATTTCAGCAGAACGTGTACGTCAGATTGAGAAAAACGCGATGGATAAGATTCGTGATGCCATGTCCATTGATAGTGTTATTTTACCGGATGATATCCAGTAGCTAATAGGTGAGTTATTAGCTCGTTAAAGTATTAGTCATTTTTATAATAAGTCGTAAGCTTTGCAGTTTGATATTTTAAGGCTAAATAATGGTCAACTGGATAGGTGTGGCAGCAATTAATCTTGCTATTGCGGTTACTTTAGGGGCGTTTGGAGCACATGGACTCAAAAGAATAGCCAGTACCCAGCAGCTTGAATGGTGGCATACAGCAACTCTTTATCTATTTATCCATGCTTTAGGTTTGTTAGTCGTTGGCCTGTTGCTACGCTTAAACTATGCCACGCAGACTACGGCTTGGTTATTACAAATTGGCGTTATTATCTTTGCTGGTAGCTTATACGCTATGACATTAGGCGCGCCGCGCTGGTTTGGCGCTATTACGCCCATCGGTGGTGTACTCATGATAGCAGGCTGGGTATGGCTGGCGGTAACGGCTTTTCGGGTCAGCAACTAAGCCAAAATTAACGCCTCACGAATAATGAGATAGAATAATAAGGTTATCATTGTTTTAATTCATCAGTGTCGCAGGCTATATAAGGAACGGTTATCATGAGCGATATAATGGTTAATGGAAGAAAATTACAAACCACGCATCAAACCGTGCAATTGGTGGTTAATGAGCTTGGATTAAGCGCTGGTCGTTACGCTGTCGAAGTTGATGGGTTAATCATTCCTGAAGGTGAGCTCAATCAGCTCCGCATCGTTGATGGTATGACTATCGAAGTAGTACAAGCTAGTGATAGCTAACCAAAGTAGATTAGTTATAAAAAATATGAGTTATAAAATAACCTCAAACATATCTCATGTTTGAGGTTATTTTTATTGTAGACTCATTTTGGCAAAGTTAAGTAATGGTTATATTATGTATTTATTAGACAGTTATATTCTTAGGTAATCATAGATACTGTTTTAATAAGTTACTCATTTGATAAATGGCTAAGTCAATAAGTTGCTAACAAATCCTCGCTTTTAGTTTTATCTAACTACTTAACTACTAGCTTCTATACAGTTGGTACTGTCTCTGTAGTAACTTCACTATCAGCATAGCGTCCACTGCGTCCAGCACCTTGAGTCTTCTTACGCTCTTGACGGGTTTTATATTTACGTACTTGTCTGTCAAGTTTATCCGCCATCTCATTGATAGCCTTATACATATCATCTTCAAAGGCTTGTACGAACATCTCCTGACCCGATACGCGCATAATGGCTTCAGCCTTATGGCTCTTTTTACCACTATTACTATTATCCAACGATAAAATGACTTGTACACTTTGGATTTGATCAAAATGACGCTCAATTTTGGTCATCTTTTCACGTACAGCTGTGTCCATGGCATCAGTAACGCTAATGTGGTGACCACTAATAGAAACATTCATATATTTTATCCTTATATTTATCATTTACGATCAATAGACGAGCTGACATCTGTGTCCTCACGTCTTACTTTATTGATAATAACCTTATCAATAGTATTAACAATTTTATTTGATAGCGTGTTTTGTATTCTCCTTTTATCTTACGGTCATACTAAAAAAGTATAAACTGCTCAATATTTGTACAGAAACGCTACTTAATCTTTATTGTTAATACACCTCTAATTTGTCATGAAAACTAGCTAGTAGCAAGGCGCTATAATGTAATTAAATGTAATCATAGCTTTTGTTATTCTATTATTTATATATAATCAGAACATTTTGTTTTTAGATTGTCTAAAATTTTTAGAGTAATATGAAGGCAGCTGTCAAAGATGCAGCTATAGCTATAGCATGAGCAATTTATAAATACAGGTTGAGTATCAAAGGACTAATACTTTTGTTTACGCTGAGTAGAGGAACCGATATTCATCGCTTCTCTATATTTGGCAACAGTACGCCGTGCAATGTCAATCCCATCTTCGAGTAGCTGAGCTTGAATACGACTATCTGATAAAGGTTTCTTAGGGTTCTCGTTGGTAATGAGCTGTTTGATCATGGCGCTGATAGCAGTTGAGGAGATATCACCATCATTGCTACTGACATGAGAGGAGAAGAAGTGCTTGAGTGAAAACAGACCTTGCGGGGTCAAGATCGTCTTACTGGTAGTCAGGCGTGAAACGGTAGATTCATGTAATTCAACTTCTTCTGCCACATCTTTTAAAATAAGAGGCTGCATAGCGGTAGCGCCGTAACGCAAAAATTCTTGCTGGCGACGTACGATACTAGTGGCGACTTTAAGAAGGTTTTGATTGCGCTCCTCAATGCTGCGAATAAACAGTCTGGCGTCAGTCAAGTTTTCGCGTAAATACTGATTGTCAGGACTATCGTCGCCGCGCTTGACTAAGTTGGCGTACTCTTGATTGACGCGTAGCTTAGGCAGTGTTTCTGGATTAAGACGCACATGCCAAGCTTCGTCTTGTGCTGCACTATTTGCTTTGTTGCGGCGTAGCGGTGTTACTAACACATCTGGTATGTCGTAGCTTTCAGGAGCCTGCGTATACTCAGGTTGCCGGCTTTGAAACAATAGACCTGGAGAGGGGTTCAAGGTGCGTAGTAACGCAATTGCTGGAGCTATGTGCTCAGAGGACAGACCTGTGGTTTCGGTCAATGCTCTGATATTATTGCTGACCAGATATTCACTGGCAGATAGTAACACTTGAGCGTGTTTTAGATAGCTGGTATCAGGGTCAAGTTTGGCCAATTGAATAGCTAAGCATTCGCTAAGATTACGCGCGCCTACGCCTAGTGGATCGCAAGACTGAATGACCCGTAGCACCATCTCGATCTCATCACGCTCAATATGAGTATCCCACTGATAAAAGCTTGCCATGGTACTTAGGCTTTGTAGCAGCTCATTAATATCAAGCTGTATAAAACCCATATCGTCCATTGAGTCCATTAGATATTCGGCTATTACAATATCCGTATCTGAGAGATGTTTGAAGTTAAGCTGCCAGCGTACATGATCCTGGATACTAGCGCTGGTACTCCCTTGATAGTCATCAAGGTCTTCATAACCACCCCCTTTGCCAGTGGCAGCGGATGCATAATTACCCGTATCAATGCTACTAATGTCTGAGCTTGTTGAACCAGAAAAGTCACTTGCCATATCTTGATAGTCGTGATCATAATTGATATCACCGCTATCCATAGCACTATCGTCAATACCTGCTTGTTGTAATTTGTCGAAGCTATCGTCAAAGCTGTCATCGAATGAATCAACATTATTATAGCCATCGTCGAAGCTATCATTACTATCAAAGCTATCGTTACCATCAGAGCTATCGCTATTCGATGCATCGTCGTATGAACCATCATTGGTATCGGCTGCGGTATTGGCATTCCACATCTCAAGCGTTAGTGATTCAGGTTCATCTGCGCGCTCATCACTACTGTCTCCATACAACTCCTCTTCGTCGTCGACGCGTTCAAGTAGCGGGTTACTATCAAGCTTTGCCTGAACCTCTTGTGCCAGCTCAAGACTAGAGAGCTGCAGCAATTTGATAGCTTGCTGCATCTGCGGAGTTAGTTTTTGGGAGTTATTTAGCGTGGCCGCCAGTCCAAACGACATACTCATAACAGGTATATTCCACTCCAATATAATAATCTTAAAAATATAGAACAACAGTTAATAATCAATAGCGCTTTTATGTTGGCGCTTTTTGTAAGCTTATACTATTTCTAAAAATTAGGTAGTAAGTTTGAAAAATAATCTTTAGCATGCTTTTATAACAAAACTTGACAGCCGACTATAACCTTACCAAATTATGACAATAGCACTTTTTATAGTAATTTTGCTATGATAATTTACATCTTATCTGACTTACTTTGCCGTTTATCTGCTTTGTAACTTTGATAAAGTAGTAAAGGCATGCTTTTGCTTGTCTAGGATTACGATTAAACATCAAAGCATCAACCTACAGCAATTGAGCAGGGTATGATAGCAAAATATCTACTTTTTAAGACTATAATTGAGAATGAGATGACCAAGCATTTTAAAAGCAGCGTTGAAAACAATAGTGATTTTACCATTGCAGCAGTACAGATGAATAGTCAGCAAGATATCGAAGCAAACTTGGCCGCTATTAAATCCGCTATTGCTGATGCCAGCCGACAAGGAGCACAGCTGGTAGTACTGCCTGAGAACTGCTGTAGTATGGGTAGGCAAGCGGCTACCGCCGAGCGCTTTGACTCCTTATCTACTACCTTAGCAAATTATGCGCAAGATCATGATATTCACGTACTTGTAGGTTCGCTACCTTGCTCGTACCGTCCTGACGGGGTTATCGTACCTGATGGACGTCTGCGTCAGGTTAGTCAATTATTTGCTCCTGACGGCACGCAAGTGGCACGCTATGATAAGATTCATCTGTTCACCGCGACTGTTGCTGATAATCAGGGTAGCTACAACGAAGCGGCAACTTTTGAGCCGGGGATGCAGACGGTAGTAGCGAAAATTGAAGCAAGCGACAAGGTATATAATATTGGTATGATGGTATGCTTTGATTTACGCTTTCCAGCTCTTGCGCAGCGTTTGCGCCAAGCAGGCGCAGATCTACTAAGCGCGCCTTCCGCTTTTACTTATCTGACAGGACAGGCGCACTGGTCTTTGCTATTGCAAGCGCGCGCTTTGGACAGTCAATGTATGGTTATTGGTGCGGCGCAAGGCGGCGATCATTACTATAAAAATGGCAAGGTTCGTCAGACATGGGGGCATACGGCAATTACTGCTTTTGATGGTACAGTGATAGACAGCTATGATAATAGCGCTCTTGCCAAGCCGGATGAAGAGCAAAAATACGCCTTAGTTTTTGCTAACTTAGACACACAAGCGCAGCAGCAAGGGCGACAAAAGCTGCCTATTTTTCAGTGCCATCGTTTGGCTTAATAGAGGACTCATACAGGTTTAGGGCAGCGCTCAATTTTCCTCATTTTGACTGTGAGTGGCGCGCGGATGAGCGCGGTCATAGACTTGAGTGAGCTTGGCAAAATCAACGTGAGTATAGATCTGCGTAGTACTGATATCACTGTGCCCTAACATCTCTTGGATGGCGCGCAGATCGCCACTACCTGACAGCATATGAGAGGCGAAGCAGTGACGTAGTAGATGCGGATACAGATTTTGAGCAATGCCAGCACGGGTTGCCGCTACTTTTAAGCGCTGCTGTACTGCTCGCGTTGATAACCGTGTACCGAGCTTTTCACTGATAAATAGTGCACGGTCTTGTTGCTCAACCCATAGATCTCGATGCGGCAAATAGCGGTTAATAGCAGCGGCGGCTTTGGCTCCCAAGGGTACTAGACGCGTTTTATTGCCCTTACCAGTTACGCGGACGCGCAGAGCAGACAAATCGAGATCTGTCATATCAAGCGCTACTAGCTCCCCTACGCGCAAACCACTGCTATATAGCAATTCAAACATGGCTTTGTCGCGTAGCCAAAGTCTTGCTTGTTCTGGTGTCTCGGGCGTAGGCTGGTCAAGCAACTGCGTCAACAAATCCACATCGGCAATAGCAGGCAGAGGCCTTGGACTACGTTTAAGCTGATAGCCTGTCGTCGGATTGATACGAGCCAGCCCCTCTTCAAGCAACCAACCATAAAAGTGACGAATAGCCGATAGCTCTTGTTGTACGCTGGCAAGCGCTAACTTATCTTCGTCTAAGCGCTGGCTAATATGCTGTGCCAATTGTCTTTTATCGCAGCGCGTCCATGTCAGCTGTTTACCGCGCAAGAACAGTGCTAGCTGATGCACCCCTGCAAAGTAAGCGCTTAGCGTATGCTTGGAGTGGTTACGCACAGCTAACATCTGTAGCCAGCGCTGTACAGGCTCTAAAAGTTTGCGCAGCGGCTCATCGAGTTCAGTAGCTTGGATCTGCTTATCGGCATATTCTGTATTAGACATAAACTGGCCTCATACTAAAAAATGGCTCTATTAAGCAGTGGGACTTGGCTTGATACCCGCCTGCGCCATCAGACCATCTGGACTAAACACGCCCTCATAAACAAAAGCGGTGGGGCCTGTCATCATGACAGAATAACCCGGCTGCCAGCGGATAATCATACTACCACCATAAAGCTGCGCGCGAATCTCCTCCCCTTCATCAAGCCAGCCTTCACGTATACCTATGGCAACCGCTGCACAAGCACCCGTACCACAAGCTTGAGTTTCTCCAACGCCGCGCTCATAAACGCGCAGACGAATGTGACGCTGATTCATCACCTCCATAAAGCCTACATTGACCTTATCCGGGAACGCTGGATGCGACTCAATCGCTTTACCTAAATTCTCGACATCAGCATCGAGCACGTCATCAACTTTGATAACCGCATGAGGGTTGCCCATGTTGGCTACAAACAGCTGTACGGGCGTGCCTGAGACGTCTAGATGATAAGCATTTTGTATTTTGGTGGTGGCTTTGGGGGTAAAGGGAATCTCGTTCGGTTCAAACTTAGGTTTACCCATATCCACCTCTACCCAACCGTAACGATCCGTGGTCAGAGCGATAACACCACTTGCGGTCTCCACACGCAGGCGCTGTTTAAATGACAGCTTGCGCGCTTGAACGAAACGAGCAAAACAGCGTGCCCCATTACCGCACTGCTCAACCTCACTACCATCAGTATTAAAAATACGATAACTAAAATCCACATCCGGACGCATAGGCGGCTCAACGATCAGCAACTGATCAAAACCCACACCTAGATGACGATCACCCAATAGTTGCACTAATTCAGTCGTTAAGTCTAAGCGCTGAGTCACCAAATCAATGACCATAAAATCATTACCCAGACCATGCATTTTAGTAAATTCTATTAACATATCCTTGTGTCCTATTCTATTTTTATGTACCCGTTATCTTAGCATGCTGCCAGATACAAAGATAACCATCACCGTTACGAGTAGCGAGTTATCTGTAATAACGATCTGCCACAAAAAAACCCACTACTATCAAGCAATGGGTCATATTTGAATGATCGACATTAGTAACTATACCAGTAATTATATCATTAACTATATTAGAAATTATGAAGCTTGATACTCATTTAGATAGTTGTTCGTTTGATACTCTTGTCTGACTAAAGGTCGGGCGGGGTTACCTATGACCACCGCGCCCGCTGGTACATCTTTGGTGACCACCGCGCCCATACCTACAATAGCGCCTTTGCCGATCACAAGTGGCTTATTGGGCGTGCCTTGCTTAATGACGGCACCAGTTCCAATATAAGCATGGTCGTGGATATGGACGTTGCCATTACAGCTCACTCTAGGAGCGAAAGTCACATAATCACCGATTACACAGTCATGAGCAACATAACTATAAATATTGGCATGAAAAAACTTACCAATTTTAATTCTGGACGTCAGGTACGTATTACCACACAAAATACTACCTTCTCCTAACTCAACATTGCCCAATATCGTTGAGCTGTCGGCGGATATTGAGAGATTAGTAATATTGTCTTGCGCCAGTTTCTTAGCGATTGATTCACGAATCTTGCTATCGGCAATAGCTATTATTATCTGTTTATCAGTCGCCGGATGTGCTAAAAACTTTTGATAACTCAGTATCTGGTAAAAGCATGATTCTGTTGATTGACTATAATCATCGATAAATACAAATTGCTGATTATCCAATTTAGAATATTGTGACCTTACTAAGGGCATTACTTCTTCGCCAAAGCCACTGGCACCATATACACCTATCAGTTGTTTCATATCTGTTTTGTCTTCGCGTCAATTAAAATAGAACCAATTATGTGATTAAGCTATTGTGATTAAACTATCCACTCATTTATGCTTGATGACAAGCTACTTAAAAACATAAATTGAGTCTTAATAATAATACAACTCTACACAATAGTCCAATTTAACTGACCCGATACTCAATAAAAGATATGATTAGATGATTAACGCTTTTAGTTTTGCCACAAGACCTCATCATTGTATAGGTCTTCGATAGTTTCACGCTTACGTATAAGCTGATGGCGATCGCCTGAGACCATGATCTCAGCGCTGCGCGGACGCGAGTTATAGTTGCTGCTCATAACAAAACCATAGGCTCCTGCGCCTGTTATTGCCAAGATATCGTTCGTTGTAAGCGCCAACAAACGATCTTTGGCTAAAAAGTCACCCGTCTCACAAATAGCACCGACGATATCCCATGGCTGCATGTCGTCAGTGTCAAGGCCTTTAGCAGGTAAATGATTAGGAATAACGGCCATCTGTGCTTGATAAAGCGCAGGACGAATCAAATCATTCATCGCCGCATCAACAATAGCAAAATTCTTGTGTTTGGTCGGCTTTAACACCTCAACGCGAGTCAGTAAAATACCAGCATTGGCAACGATACTGCGTCCTGGCTCAAAAAACACGGTTAAACCAAGCTCTGTCAGCTTCGGTAATAAGGCTTGGGCAAAATCCTCAATGGACACAGGCGACTCATCGATATAGCGCACCCCTAAACCACCACCTAGATCGATATGCTGGAGCTCAATGCCTTTTTCTTGCAAGCTGTGAATCAGTTCAATGACCTTATTCATAGCAGCGATGAAAGGTGCAACTTCTGTCAATTGCGAACCGATATGGCAATCAATACCGACGATATCGATGTTTGATAAACCAGCGGCTTGCTCATAAACCGCCAAAGCCTGCTCGTGAGCGATCCCAAATTTGTTGTCTTTAAGACCGGTTGAAATATAAGGATGCGTTTTGGCATCGACATCTGGATTGACCCGTAGCGAGATCGGTGCCTGTTTATCAAGCTTTTGGGCCACCTCATTGATCAAAATCAGCTCACTGATCGACTCAACATTAAAGCAAGCAATGCCTTGGTTTAATGCATATTCAATATCTTCATAAGCTTTACCAACGCCTGAGAATACCACTCGGCTGGCCTTACCACCTGCGGCTAATACACGCATCAGCTCGCCGCGTGAGACGATATCAAACCCAGCGCCCGCCTCTGCCAGTACCCCTAGTACTGCAAGGTTAGAGTTGGCTTTTACCGCGTAACAAATTTGATGATCAAGCGTAGCAAAACTATCGGCATAGGCCTGATAAACGTCTAATATTGCCTGTTTTGAATAGACATAACAGGGCGTATCATAATGCTCAGCCAGCTCATTAATACTTACGTCCTCTAAATATAAAGCATTATTACGATACTCTAAAGCAGGTAGATGTAGGCTCAAAGCAGTAGCGTCGATATACAGTCCTTGCTGCGTTTGAACAGCAACATCGTCATGACTGGCAGTTGTATTGGCTTGCGGTGCAGGATTACTCATATTAGTCTCTAATCAGCTGTTGAAGTTAAAAAGGTGGAGCGCAATGATTACTAATCTTTTGGCCTTAATCTGGTGAATTACTTGCGCGTTAATAGTCGTTAGGATCATTACTCACCGCAGGCATTACCTGCTTTTGCTCTAAGTAGCGCGTTTTATCGTACCCATCGTCGTCAATAGTAGCAAAAGCGGCGTCTTGTGGCTGACGGGTACTATCTAGCGCCTCTGAAGCGGTTTCTGTGACTATCATTTGGTCACTCGTTTGGCTGGGCTCTGCAATATATAGCTCGCCCTTTTGTCCGCAGCTTGCTAGACCAGCACTGCTAATAATCAGTGCACAACATACATAGACGGCATAACGACTGGGACTAACAGACGGAGGATAACGGCAGTCACTGTTTGACGCGCGGCGGATAATAAACATAGGAGAAATAACCTTAAAGCAGTGAAAAAGCAGTAAAGATGAAAAAGCGCTGATATGAATTTTGTAAATTCTAATAATACATTATTCAGTAAAGCTCTGCGTGCTTTGAATTTAATTGAGCAAAGATTGCATTGATTTTTTGTTTCAAACTGATTTTTAAATGTGTTAGACGAATTTTTACAAAAATTTTTCTTTATATTATTTTATATAGAAGCTGTTTATATAAGAGGGATATATTCAGTAAACAACTGTGCTAGTGTCTTGACGAACGTACTTGTTAAGCCTTATATTAAACCTTATAGTTGTCATGGTATAACTCCAAAAATATGTTACATTATAAGCAGAATAACTATTATTTTTAACTATCAAAAATCGTTATTGAGTTTTTGATACGTCTTTTAACATGCTACAGCAAAAAAGCATAAACCATCAGCAACGTTTTAGTTTGACATATAGCGCTTTATTTATGTTAACGGGGACGAAGCTGGTTTTTATTATTTAACCCTTGAGTTAACCAAACATCATCTAAGGATAGAGTATGAGTGACGCAACCCCTGTAAATGCTAGTGATCAAAGTGCTGAGCACACCCAACTAACCAATCCCACCTTGGTCTTAAACTGCGGTTCATCTTCGATCAAGTACGCCTTAATCAGTGAAGATAAGTCTACGCGTATTACTGGACTTGCCGAAAACTTAGGTCTCGATACAGCTCGTATCAAATACACGACTTTAGAGGGTGAAAAGCTTGAAATCACTATTCCAGGAGGTCGTCACGAACTAGCGCTAAAAAAAATCCTTGAGCTGCTTGAGCAGTATCAGTTCGTTGCGGTAGGACATCGCGTGGTACATGGCGGCCGCGAATATTCAAAAGCGGTGCGTGTCGATGAGCATGTCTTATCAGAGGTTAAGCGCCTAAAAATTCTAGCGCCGCTACATAATCCTGCTAATGCTTTGGGTATCGAGGCGGTGCAAGCTATTTATCCTGATATTCCGCAAGTTGTCGTTTTTGATACCGCCTTTCACCAAACCATGCCGCCCGTTGCCTATCGTTACCCCATTCCAAACGTGCTATATGAAGAAGAAAAAATTCGCCGCTACGGCTTTCATGGTACCTCACACGCTTACGTCTCGGAGCGTGCCAGTCAGATCACCGATACCAAAGGTCCGCATGGTTGGCTGACTGCGCATTTAGGTAATGGCTGCTCAGCTACTGCTATCTATGACGGTGAGAGTTTAGACACCAGTATGGGGCTAACCCCGCTTGAGGGCTTGATGATGGGTACGCGTAGCGGCGATGTTGATCCCGGTCTGCATATTCATCTAAAGCGTCTGCTCGGTATGAGTCTAGAGGAGATCGACAAAATGCTCAATAGTGAAAGTGGTTTGCTTGGCATCTCAGGCTTATCCAACGATTTGCGTACGGTTGAACAAGCGGCGAATGAAGGTCATAAAGACGCACAGCTTGCCATTGAGATGTTTAGCTACCGCGTGGGCAAATATCTGGCAAGCCTTAGCTGCGCTCTGCCTGTATTTACGGGTATTATTTTTACTGGCGGCATTGGTGAGAACTCAGCCACCACGCGCGCGCGTATCTTGGATGTGATGCGCCATTTTGGTGTTAAGTTTAGTGCCGATAAGAATAAAGCGCTAGTTGGCGGCAGCGAAGGCAGCTTCCAAGATGACGATAGCCCTGTTGAGCTGTGGGTCATTCCAACTGATGAAGAGCGCCAAATTGCTAAAGAGACGCGCCAAACATTAGGTCTATAAAATATTGGGACTATAGATCATTGGCGCTATAAAACATTGGTGCTATAAGTTTTGAGCTATAAATTAAGCACTGCGTTTATAAGACAAGCATTACAGAAGTCGGGCTGTAGTAAAGCTTTTGTAGTTATTTAATAATTCATTTTCAAAAGCTGTTTTAAGTACAGTCAAAATCACTCAAGGATATAACGAACCGTAGGATACGCTATGCAAACCATTTTACTTGTCCCTATTAGCCGCGGTATTGGGGTGACCTCAGCTGCACTTGGCCTCATCCGTGCGCTGGATTACAACGGTATCAAAGCGGGCTTTATGAAGCCATTTTTGCAAGACGATACGCTCGATAAACAAAACAGCTTGGACAGCTCAAGCGCCCTAACTATGCAGGCATTTGGCCTCAAACCTCCTGAGTCTATCAACCGCCAGCGCGCCGTACGCATGATTGGTGATGGCAACCTTGATGATTTGATGGAAGAGGTGGTCGTCAATTTTCACACTATCGAGGGCGATCAAGATGTCATCATTTGTGAAGGTCTAGTTTCAACTACCGAAGCCTCTTATGCCGCGCAAATCAACCTTGCTATTGCCCACGCTCTTGATGCCAAAATCATCTTTGTCAGTAACGCTGATATCAACGATCCTGCTCACCTCGCTGATAAGCTCGATATGCACGCGCGCGCGTTTGGCGGTATCGCCAGCGAGCGTACGCTTGGCTGCATCTTGATGCGGGTCGATGTGCCCAATACCTTTGAGAATCAGCCTGTAGCTCCAGGCGAGGCGGTCTTTAAACTTGATGATAGCTTCATCCAAGAAGTGCAGCGCCTATCCCCGCATTTTGATACCGAACAGTTTCGTTTGATCGGCGTGGTGCCCTTTAGCGATACTTTATCGGTACCGCGTACTTGGGATATCGCCGCCGAGCTTGATGCCACTTGGCTCAACGTTGGCGATGCCAAAGCTCGCCGTATCAATCATATCAGCCTAACCGCGCGTTCTGTTGCTCGCGTTGATGAAGTGTTCAATCGCGGGACGCTCATCGTCGTACCGGGTGATCGTGATGATCTGCTACTAGCGGCTGCGCTAGCTTGTATCAACGGCGTGCCACTAGCAGGTTTAGTGTTGACAGGCGGCGTCATGCCTAATGAGACCGTTACAGAGTTATGGCAGTCGGCGCTCAAAACAGGCATCCCGATCATGAGCGTTGAAACGGACAGCTATGAGACGGTGCAGAATCTGATGCATATGAGCGCCGAGATTCCAAGTGATGATATTGATCGTGCCAAAGACGTCACCCGCTACGTAGCCGCACATTTAGATCTGGCTTGGATAAAAGAGCAGTTTAGCGGTAATCATAAACCGCGCCTATCGCCTGCCGCTTTTCGCCATCAGGTGGTCAAAAAAGCGCAGCAAGCCAAAAAACGTATCGTGCTACCAGAAGGCTCTGAACCGCGCACGGTGGAGGCGGCATGTATCTGTCAAAGCCGCGGTATCGCTGATTGCGTACTCCTTGCTAAGCGTAGCGAGGTCGAGCAAGTGGCCAAAAACCGTAATCTAATCTTGCCAGAAGGTTTAGAGATCCTTGATCCTGACAGCTTAGATATGAATAAGTATATCAACGCCGTCGTTGAACGCCGTAAAGGCAAAACCACGGAAGTAAGAGCTACCGAGCAGTTAAAAGACCTAGTGTTTTTAGGTACGATCATGCTACAGATGGATGAAGTGGACGGCCTCGTCTCTGGTGCCATTCATACCACAGCCAATACCGTACGTCCAGCGTTTCAACTTATCAAAACCGCGCCGCAGT
Organism: Psychrobacter sp. M4; assembly: GCF_055699795.1. NCBI lineage: Bacteria > Pseudomonadati > Pseudomonadota > Gammaproteobacteria > Moraxellales > Moraxellaceae > Psychrobacter > Psychrobacter sp. M4. The sequence goes on from NZ_CM146740.1 coordinate 3,219,707, forward strand.
ACTCTTTAGTCTCATCAGTTTTCTTTATGCTATTGCCGGAGCAAGTCGTGGTTTATGGCGACTGCGCGATTAATCCGAATCCAAACGCTGAAGAGCTTGCCGAGATTGCTATTCAGTCAGCGCAGTCTGCGGCGGCTTTCGGTATTGAGCCAAAGGTTGCGATGATCAGCTATTCAACGGGAGCTTCAGGTAGCGGCGCTGACGTTGAAAAGGTCACGCGGGCAACCGAAATCGTCCGCGAGCGTGCCCCTGAATTAGCAGTTGATGGGCCTTTGCAGTATGACGCCGCCTCGGTCATGAGTGTTGGCAAACAAAAAGCGCCGGATTCCAAAGTTGCCGGTCAAGCCAATGTGTTTATCTTCCCTGATCTCAACACCGGTAACACTACTTATAAAGCGGTGCAGCGCAGTGCCAATGTCATCAGTGTCGGTCCGATGCTACAAGGATTGAATAAACCAGTAAACGATCTATCACGCGGCGCGCTGGTCGATGATATTGTGTACACTATCGCTTTGACCGCTATTCAAGCTTATAGCGATTTGATTTAGTTTAGCGATATAAAATAAGCTTAGTCGCCGCTTATCATAAGTTTATGGTAAGCGGTTTTTTATTATCATTATCTTTTATTACAATGACACCATGAATACACAACCTACTTCTGCTCATCCTGCCACCTCAGCTATCCGTGCTTATCTTGGTGGCTCATTTAATCCCGTCCATAACGGTCATATCCAGATGGCCATGCAAGTGTATAATAAGCTGTTGCCCATAGCTAAAGAGGAGCAGCGCTCATTATATGTGTCGCTATTACCCAATGCACGCTCACCGTTTAAACAAAAAACTATTGCCCCTGAACACCGATTGGCTATGCTCAAACTGGCTACCAAAGATACTCCCCTGCAAATCAGTGAGCTTGAGCTTTGGCAGTCTCCACCTGTATATAGCATTGATAGTGTTCGTAAATTAAAGCAGCACTATCCAAACGATAGCTTGATATTTATTATGGGCATGGATAGCTTATCTAGTTTGGATAAATGGAAAGACGGTTTAAAGCTTACCGACTATGTCCATCTATGGGTCTTTGAGCGCTTTGCTAATACCAATCCGGTGCAAGCAGATCAATCAGTAGTCACCAACACGCCAGAGACCCAAGTGCCTGTTAGTCAAGTACCTGATAGTCAAGTAGCTAGTATCCAAATGCCTATTGAACTAAAAAAACAAATTACTGATATCCCGGCAAATCTTACGCAGCCGATCAATACTTTATTTTTACCAGTCAAGCAAGCGCCAAATCAACCATTGTCAATCCAACAAACAAACCCCCAGCCCTTGAACAATGAGCGCCAAGGACGCATTTATCTAGATCCTTATCCGATTGCTACCATATCGAGTACCCTTATCCGTAAGCAGCTTAGCCAGCCCCTATTTAATACTAAATTAACAAGCACTGAATTGATAAGTAATCCCTCTACTGCATTCATAAAACTGCTCAATCCTGCAGTTTATCGTTATATTATTGCGCATCAGCTATATTCTGCGGCGTAATTCCGTTAAAATCACTCTATTGACATCGTTTTGTCTATACTCATTTTTTAGTAGCCTTAATGATTACTTATACTACTATTACTTTATACTTTTATTATTGATTCAAGAGATTAACATTTATGACCAATACCATGACTAATGAACGCTTAGAACAATGCTTAGCCTTAGTTAAAACATCTTTAACCGATATGAAAGCCAAGAACATAACGGTTTTGGATGTAGAAGATTTGACCGATGTGATGGAGCGTATCGTTATCGCTGATGGCACCTCCAAGCGCCACGTACGCGCAATGGCAGACAACTTGGGCGCTGATGCTAAGCAAGCGGGGTTTATGCCACTTGGCCGCGAAGGTGGCAACGATTCTGACTGGACATTGATTGACTTAGGCGCTGTTGTCGTGCATATGATGATGCCACAAGCGCGTGAGTTTTATGACTTAGAAGGTCTATGGTCGTCACCTGAAAGCTTGGCTGAGCTGGTCGCCACCCCGCGCGAGAAGAAAGCGGGACGACGTAATTAAAAGATAAAAGCGTTCAATAAAACCGACGCAAATTCAAAGAGACTAGATAGCTCATGTAGCTTGTCTGGTCTTTTTTTATCTTAAGTTTATTGGACGTATTAGTGACAATCTTAGCGCGATTAAGTGGTAACCGGCGCAATTAATAGTATGAAAAACCATATTAATTGCGCTAAGATAATCCTCTTATCTAAGACTTACTTATTGATATAATATTCCATAGGACGTTCAATGAACGCAGAATATACAACAGCGGGCGAACCGCCAGCCAAGACCGACTTCAATCATCCCCTTCCTCTTCATATTGCTAATCTAACCGAGGTCCGTGCTGGCAAAGCTATGCCATTTGCCCGTGAACAGATGAGCGCTATTGATAAAGCACCAATTAAAGCGCCTGTCGCTGTCAACTTTATGGGTCTCAGCACCGATGAGCAAGCCGATCGCCGTCATCATGGTGGCCCGTTAAAAGCCGTGCATCAGCTGCCAGCAGCGACTTATGACAAAATTAATAACGAGTTTAATCTAAAAGTACGCATCGGTACCTTAGGTGAAAACCTCACCACCGAAGCTATAGATGGTCTGCTGGAGATGGATGAGCGTACCGTTTGTATTGGTGATGTTTTTCACTATGGCAACGTTGAGGATAGCGACAGCGTGCAATTACGCATCGTACAGCCGCGTCGTCCCTGCTACAAAATCAACGATCAAATTGGTCAGTTTACCAAAGTCCCTAACATCGCCGCTTGGGTCAGCAAACAAGGTATCGCTGGCTGGTACTTCGAGGTGGTACGCGATGGCATGATTGACGCTGATCTGCCCGTATATTTGATCGAACGTCCTTATCCATTTGCCACCCTTGAGAAGCTTTGGCAGCTGGCCAATAGCAAAGAGAAATTTGCTGCTGAGCAGATTGAGCCGTGGCTTGCTATTGAGTGCTTGGAGGACAGCTGGAAACAAGTGCTACAAAAGAAGATTCGTAAGGATTAAACAACAGTTTTAAGCAAAATATCTTAACGCTATGGTCAATCCTAAATAAAATTGGCACGCTCTATGCCACGTGCTGCTAGTATCAATTTCCCTTGCGTGCTGTGCCTACGCAGACAGAGGCTGCGCGAAATTGATACCAGCAGCACTATACCTATTTTAAAGTGTGTTAATTATACTTTTTATCTTAATACTACTTTTTTATTCAAAATTTAAGTCACAACAAAAGGCCTCTATGTACCAAACTCACTCTAAAAAAACTCGCTTTTACCTTTTGTGCTCAGGGGGAATCCAATGAGCACGAAAAAAACAACCACAAAAAAAACTGAGAATATCAGCTATCTACAAGCCATAGCCATTAGCGTTGGCGCAATTATCGGCTGGGGCGCTTATGTGATGCCAGGCGATTTATTTTTGCCGCGCTCGCAGCTATTAGGCTCATCCGTCGCTATTATTATCGGTACTTGGGCCATTTACATGGTCGCACGTGCTTATATCAATCTACTCACCCAAACGCCTGAGAACGAATCAGGCGGCATCTATTGGATTGAAAAATATATCAATCGCAAACACGCTTACGTTTATGGCTGGGGCGTGGCGATAGGTTATATCTCTATCGTGGCGCTGAATATATCAGCCGTAGCTTTATTATTAAGATATCTATTGCCGGATAGCTTACAACTTGGCTATCTCTACACTATCGCGGGCTGGGAGGTATATGCCAGCGAGGTATTCTTGTGTAGCGCGGCAATTATTTTATTTAGCTATATTAACCTCAGAGGCGTGCAGGTCGGGGCAAAAATCCAGCTATATATTGCGCTATTTATGATTGTCTCGGTGACGGCGCTGTTCTTTGGCTCGCTTTGGGCCGTCCCTTCTACTGAGACTTTTTTACCTACCGATATGCAAAGTAGCTCTATCACCAGCCTTGTTTGGCTGCCTATTTTGGCGGTAATGCCGTGGGCGTATGTCGGTTTTGAGACCACACCGCAGATCTCCAAATCTATCAGTGACTCAAAAACCAAAACTAAAAGTATTATCTTGATCTCACTCGTCGCAGGCGTGTTATTTTACTTTTTGATCAACTACTTTACCGCGCTGAATATGAACTTTGATTACGAGGCCATTGAAAGTAGCAACTGGGCAACAGGTGAAGGCGTAGATAATCGTATCGGTAGCATTGGCATTGCACTACTGTCCATCGCTATGATCGGCTCGATACTCAGCGGTATCAACGGCTTTATATTATCGTCAGTCAAGCTATTAGAATCTATGGGCGACTCGTCATTATTACCGAGCGTTTTTACCGATAAAAACCAGCGCTTTAGTAAAACCAAAACCGTGGTATTGATCGCTGTAGTTTGCTTATTCTCGCCTTGGCTGGGTCGCAACTATTTACTCGATATCGTCAGTATGGCCTCTTTAGGGATTACCGTGGGCTTCGCTTATGTGACCATGGCTGACCTACTTAACGAGCGCCGGAAAAATCAGGCAGGCATTTTAAATTATTTATCGGTACTCATTAGTATTGTCTTTATATCCTTACTGCTACTACCCTTCTCACCTGCAGCATTGTCGCTAAACGCTTATATACTATTGGCAGTATTTATTGTTTTAGGGGTAATTGGTTACAAAAAGATCGTAGTAACATCAAGTGAGGTAGATAGTAATTTATCTAATAAGATGCTTGGCAAATAGTACTATAGTCAATCTTAACTAAATTTAGCGTATCCTTTACTTTATATAGAATATTCATGACAAAAAACTTTACTGCTTTAATTTTAGCTTCTTTATTGACCCTACCTTTGATCAGCTGCGTCACTACCCAACCGCGCTACATTATCGATAGCGACACTTATCAGGCAACGGGTAAAAGTGAGCGCATTAAAACGATCGTTTTGCACTATACGGTCAGCGATAATGAGCGCTCCATCAAGCTATTAACCGAAGGCAAAGTCAGCGCGCATTATCTTATTTTAGATCACAACGATGATAAGATTTATAACTTAGTACCAGAGAGCGAGCGCGCTTGGCACGCCGGCGATGGCAGCTTTGCTGGTCGGACTATCTTGAATGACACCTCTATCGGCATTGAGATCGTCAATGCGGGAATTCAGCCTGAGTATAGAGGCGCACTAAGAGATGGTAAGCTCAAATATCATCCTTACGAGCATTTTGTCGCCTTTAATGAATTGCAGATTAAAAAGGTCGCACAGCTCGTACGAGATTTGACTCTTAAGTATGACATTGCACCCAAAAATATCATTGGCCACTCTGACCTTGCGCCCTCGCGTAAAATTGACCCCGGCGCTAAGTTCCCCTGGCAGCAGTTGTATGAGCAATATGGTATTGGCGCTTGGTATGATGAGGCGGATAAACGCTACTTTATGGCTCAAGTTCAGGTAGCAGTGCCGACGATAGCGGAGATTAAAAACGAGTTTCGTGAATATGGCTATCAGATTAATGACACAGACGTCTGGGACAAGCCAAGCCGTGATGTCATTTATGCGTTTCAATTGCACTTTAGGCCGCAAAACCCAACCGGGGTGATGGACGTAGAGACTTATGCTATTTTAAAAGCGCTCAATAAGAAGTATGCTGGTACAGAGAATTTTTATTAACCTTATCTATAATTATAACCAACACTATCGAAAGGATATCTTATGAGCACATTATTTAGCGTCAATTTAAACAAACTGGCCTTAATCCGTAACTCGCGCGGTACCGATTATCCTAATCTATTGTACTTTGTAAAAAAGCTGATTGATCTCGGCGTGAAAGGCTTTACTGTGCATCCTAGACCTGATGAGCGTCATATCAGATATCAAGACGTCTATGATATCAGCGAGTTTCTACAAGACTATAAAGACATCGAGTTCAATATCGAAGGCAATCCCAACGAGCGCTTTTTAGAACTTATTCAAGAAGTAAAACCGCATCAATGTACGCTGGTACCCGATAGCGTAGATCAGCTCACCTCCGATCATGGTTACGATATCATCAACCACAAAGACATGTTGTCCAAATTAACGGCAGAGATGCAAGCCTTTGGCACGCGCTGCGCGGTATTTGTCGATCCAGATATCAAACAAATTGAGGCGGTAATAGACAGTGGCGTAAAAACGGTTGAGATCTATACCGAAGAATGGGCGCGCGCTTATGAGAATGGTCATAATGATAAGTTTGACGAAGTAAAACAAAGATTTAGCGACTGTATTAAACTTGCCACTCAAAACGGCGTACGCGTCAACGCCGGACACGATTTAAATTTAGATAATTTAGCCGATCTGCTCAGCCTTGGCGATGTCACCGAAGTGTCGATTGGTCATGCCTTCACCGTTGAGTCATTAGAGCAAGGTATGGATAACGTCGTACGCCAGTATCTGGCTATTTGTGGTTAGCGATTGATGCCTATAGGGTTTTGCAGAATTGGCTTGACTGTTTATACGCAAGATTTAAAGAGGTAACTTATGACATTACGTATTCATGCTCTATTTCATACCGATTATGCGGATCTAAGCTTTATCAAACAGTGGGCAAACGCTCATAATCATCCGATTACGGTCAGTCGTTCTTACGATAATCACGCCCTGCCAACGCCCGACAGCTTTGATTGGCTGATCGTCATGGGCGGGCCAATGAGCGTGTATGATGAAGAAAAGCACCCTTGGCTCATCGCAGAAAAAGAATTGATTACCCAAACCATTGACGCGGGCAAAACCGTCATCGGTATTTGCTTAGGCTCGCAGCTTATCGCTCATTGTTTAGGCGCGAATGTTCAGCCGTCTGGAGTCAAAGAAATCGCTTGGTTACCAATGCAATTGACTGAAGCCGGACAAGCGCACCCTTTATTACAAGACCTGTCTAAAGACTTTACGGTATTTCACTGGCATGGTGAGGGTTTTGACTGTCCCAAAGGCGCGAGTATTATCGCTTCAACAGAAGCTTGGGCAAATCAAGGCTTTATCTATCAAACCCCAAAGCATGAAAAGCTAGACACTTGGGTATTGGCTTGGCAATGTCACTTTGAAGTGACTAAAGAGAGCCTCGCTAAGATGGTATCGAATGGTAATGCCGCTATCCAAAGTGGCCTTGAAGACTACCCTGAAACGGTACAATCACCCGCTGAGATACTAGCGCTAGGCGATAAATATATTGAAGAGAATAATGAACGATTAGGCGCTATGCTCAATCGGATAGCAGCAAGCAGAAAATGATAGTATGAGGAGGAAGTTATGAGTGATTCACAACAAGATGAACAACAAGCGCTTGAACAATACTTGGAAGAAAAGGCTAAGCAGGAGCAAGAGCAGGAAAGTCAGCAGAAACAGGAAGCTGAAGCGCTTACTGAATATGAGGCTTGTGTGTTGAGGGAGAGTGCTAGGGTTCGGAAGTTGATTGCTGAGGCTCGGAGAGAGACTAGAAAAAATGATTTAAATGAGTAAGTAACCTACAAAAATTTGATTTACCCTAATATTTTTATTTTTTACCACCTCTAATGATGTTATAATTTATAAAAATGATAATGGATGGAATAAATATGTATCACGCACCTCAGTATGAAATGTTTAGCGATTTAGATAGTCGTAACAAAGATGGCGAACTTATAACTAATGACGAAGCTATAGATATATTGAAGGAAAAATTTGGCTTCGAACCACAAATTCTTTTTGATGCTATTAATAAAGCTGATGATAACTTCAATCTTAAAACCAAATTAAACTGTGGTAGTGGTATGGCTCGCTGGGGTGATGTTGGTGAATATATTGCTTTACAACTTATGCCTAAAGGTGTCGTATACAGTCGCGATAAAGGGCAGCCAACATTATTTATTACTGACAGCAACATTCAAATCATTATAATGTCGGGTAATGCTGCTGTGGGAAATATAGATTTACCTATTTCCTCTAACTGTGTAAAAGGTATTGAAACTAAAAATAAAATTGATATTAATAAATACAGAAATATTAATTCTAGTAAATTAGAGACTTGGATTCTATATTATCCTTCAAGAAATCACAGTCTTTATGAAGAAGACAATCCAAATTTAATTTGTGAGCTAGCGCGTCCAACCTCCTATGAAATTAAAAAAAGTGGGAAAATATTTCCAACTGATCATGATTGTCGATTAATGTTTACGTCAGAAGGTAATGTTCAGTCATATGTGAGTGAGTTTGCTGATGAATCAGTAAATGAAGACTCGTTTGAAATTGGGTATAAAAATGCGAGTGATGACGAGTAACTTTGAATTTAATAAGCATCGTTTAAAAATAGCAAAAGATTTAAAGGGTAAAACTAACAAGGATTTAGCAAAAATTTTGTCATGTACTGAGGTTACTATTTCAAACTACTTGAATGAAAAAAAACCTTCAGTACCTGATTTTGAAAAAATAGTGACTTTAAGCGAATCATTAAACCTACCCTTTAATTTCTTTAACTCCACTTTTGAAACACAGGTAGTGGATGAGCAAATTTTCTTTCGGTCATATAGCCGTATAAAAGCTCAATATAGGAATTCAGCACGTGCTTATAGTGAATTCGCAATTCAAACCTTAGAATATTTCGATAAAAAGATTTCTAATCTTCCTGTTTTTCAAGGTTTTGATATTGATACATTAGTTAACGAGCCTGAGAAAGCTGCTTTAACGCTTCGTGGTGATTGGCAATTAGGTGTATTACCGATTAAAAATATCATCGCTTTGCTTGAATCACATGGTATTGCGGTATTCCGTTTACCCTTGGAAGTAAAAGAAGTTGATGCATTTTCTTTTTATCATGATGGGCGACCTATAGTATTTTTAAATACAGCTAAATCAGCAGAAAGAATGCGCTTCGATGCTGCTCATGAGCTTGGTCACTTAGTCCTTCATAGTGATGATAAAAATGTGCTTGAAAACATGAAAGATAAAGAGCATGAAGCTGATAGATTTGCATCTAACTTTTTAATGCCAAAAGAAGCATTTATTGCTATGGCACCAAATAATCTAAATTTAGTAAATTTGATAAGTTATAAAAAGTACTGGAAGGTATCACTTGCAGCTATTAACTACAACCTTCATGAACATGAGTTGTTGACTGATTGGCTTTATCGTTCGAATTGTATCGAGTTTAGTAAGCGAGGTTATACCAAATCAGAGCCTGATTCAATTGAGCGTGAAAAGCCTATTCTTTTAAATAAAATAATTAAAGTTCTTCTAGAAAAAGAAGGTAGAAGTTTTTATGAGAATCTTGATTTTGGTTATCAAATTTTAGATGATATAACATTTAATTTGATTAGTGACAATACTAAGCCTAGACTTAAGCTTCTTTAGTTGTTACGATCGTTCCCAAACGTCTGCAACTACAGACTAACATTAAACAATACCCTTCTCCTACTGTGTTAAGTAGTAAGAGAAGGTATTTTTAAATAGTTTAGAAACATCACCTTAAATTAGATTTTTTGGCTGTATAGTAATTACCATTATCACTCCAAAACTCTAATTCTCCTTCTGAATTAATAATAAAATATTCTCCAAACCCACTGTCCTCTTCTTCAAGTTTAGTACCTCTGTCTGTCTCCGCAAGGACATACAAATCATCCGAAGAAGTGCCATCACCATATGCGCTTTGTAGATAGGTTCGTCCATCTTTATTATATGCTGTCATTCTATATTCAAGACCACGTTCGACCATCCAACTACCTATAACCTCACCTTCTGGTAAGCTTTTACCCTTCATATTTTCATAACTAGTGGCGCTCTCACCCATAATATTAACTTCAAGATTTGGGTTATAGTGCGTTGTTGCCCAATAAGCTTGTTTTGGGTCATTACCAGCAATTCTATAACCTATAAAGGTTCGTTCTACGTCTTTATTTGAAAGACCTTTAATATGTTTTGCTAGTCTTTTTAGTTCTACTTCGTCTAAACGTTCAGGTAATTCAACTTCTACGGTACGCTTAATATTACTTTTAGCAGTATCTTCTAAGATATTGTACTCAGGAGCTTCAACTTGCGTAACGTTTTCATCTACAGCAATGTTTTCTTGCTCTATATTACTCCCAGTACAGGCTGTTATCGATACAACCATCACTGCCACAAATAAGGTTTTAAAGTTACTTTTCATTCCATTTACTCTCCTGTAGAAACTTCAAATAATAGTGATAGTTTTGACTCTTAAAATTACTCACCAAGCCTCGGCAATCAAATCAGGCTATTTATCTAACAAACGCACTAGCGTAATCGCCGCTCCTGTCGGGTTTCTAGTGCCTTGTTCCCAGTTTTGTAACGTACGCGAACTGATATTGAGCTTATCAGCGAACTGCTGTTGCGATAGCCCTGTTTTAGTACGGATCGACTTGATATCAGGAACTTCATGACTAAACTGGTGACTAGGCTTAGCCTCCCCTTTGGCAATCGCTAATGCCTGATTCAATGACGTCGATAAATCATCATAAAATTCATTGCTCATAGTTATATACCTCTTTTACTTCTTGGGTTAGCTTGTAAATAATACTTTACCAAACCATAATATTTAGGTTTCTCAACCTTAACTTAGTCTACAAACTATCTCTCTCACAACTTATAATAAAGCTCTCGAAAAACTGTATTAAAGACACGGCGTTGACGAAAAAATCTAAACCGAAACTATAGCCTGATATAGTAGAGTTTGAATAAATACCAATAGGTATACTTAATTCGATAAATAATAAATCGTCATTTGCTTTAAAAACATCCATCGTAAAGAACATATCGATTGGATAAATAGATGTAATCAGTTCATCCTCCTCTCTATACTTAGATAGATCTTTAAGCTTTAAAACCTCTTTGCTTAAATAGTTTATGTTTTCATGAGACATATACCTATTATTTTCACTTACACTTTTAAAATCAAAACATATTAGTTCCGTTTCGATCTTCAAGTCACACATGACACCAAACTCATCTTTAGAGTTTGGTGTCAGAGTAATAAATATATTTTCGTTATCATTTACTAAGTGGCTCATTGTTATATGCTTAATCTTCAGAACAGTATTAAAAAGAATTATACGACGATATTAATGTGAATATCGTGTAAGGCAAGTTATCATCTAGTCGAGATACAAGGGCGGGTTAGTTTTACAGAATTCTCGTAGAGAATGACAGTAAAACGTAACCCACCATTTAGAATAGTTTGCCACTGATAAAAAATCCTATTTAAAGGATTTTCCTTGCAAGCCTAACGAAGCAGTACTTCGTTTTTACGGCTTTCAGGTTACGCTATCGCCCACCCTACCGACCTTTTAATCTCTAAACCCGAACCACGACGAATATCTGCAAGAACACGATGCCGCCGCTAGCCCTGAGCGAGGAAATAACGAAGCACTGCTTCGTCCAAGCGCAAGGGAATTTGCATTTTCGCAAATTTCGTAGCGGATATAAGCGAAACAGAAAATTCCCTTTAAGGAATTTTCACTTGCGAAGCTAAAATTGCAGTGCAATTTTTTAACGCTTCTCAGGAATAGCTCCCCTAAAATCATTATGTGTTGCAAGCTCCACGCCAACCTACTCTAGACCATAAAACTTTAAACAAAAAAAGGTGAGTCTAAGCCCACCTTTTCTATATAAAACAGTTATCTAAAACAAACATCAAACAAAACCTATCGCAACCAAACCCACACATTACGCAGCATCCGCATCCATGCGTCATCCTCACCCCCAACCCGCAGTTTGACCACTTATATATAAGCTCATCAACCCTATATAGATTCAAAAATAATTCTATCCCTCCGCTATTTATTGCGATAGGCTAATGATAAAGTTACCGCTTACAGAGTTATAGATAGTATCACTACATTAAACCAATACTCGTAATATTAAAAAAAGGAATTGTTATGTATCAAGCCTTTCAAACCCATCTACAGCAAGAAATCGACGATATACGTGCGGCAGGACTGTATAAAACCGAGCGCGTTATCACCTCCCCGCAAGATGCGCTTATCAAGATCGCCGATGGTCGTGAGGTGCTGAACTTCTGTGCCAATAATTACCTTGGATTGTCTGACCACCCTGAGATTAAAAAGGTGGCTACCCAAGCCATTGAAGACTCAGGATATGGTATGTCATCGGTGCGTTTTATTTGTGGTACGCAAGATTTGCATAAGCAATTAGAGGCCACGATTTCTAAGTTTTTTAATACCGAAGATACCATTCTTTATGCGGCCTGTTTTGATGCTAATGGCGGTGCTTTTGAGCCTCTGTTAACTGGCGAGGATGCTATTATTTCTGATTCATTAAATCACGCCTCAATCATCGATGGGGTGCGCCTGTGCAAGGCAGTACGCTATCGCTATGCCAATGCCGATATGCAAGATTTAGAGGCGCAATTGCAGGCAGCGCAAGCACAGCGTTTTCGCTTAATTGTCACCGATGCCGTGTTTTCAATGGATGGTAATGTGGCGCCAATGGATGAGATTTATGCGTTGGCTCAAAAGTATGATGCCATGATTATGATTGACGAGTGTCATTCAGCAGGCGTCGTCGGTAAGACTGGCGGCGGTGTGACTGAATTGTTTGATCTGCGCGGTGATATTGAGCTGATCACGGGCACTTTAGGTAAGGCGTTTGGCGGTGCTATTGGCGGCTTTACGACGGGTAAAAAAGAGATGATCGAGATGCTGCGTCAACGCTCACGCCCGTATCTGTTTTCAAACTCCATTCCTCCAGTGGTGGCAGCAGCCGGGATCAAAGCGTTTGAGATGCTAGCGAAGGACAATACCCTGCAAGATAAATTGCATGAAAATACGGCTTATTTTGTTCAGCAAATGCGTGATGCAGGCTTCGATATCAAGCCCACCGAATCGGCAATTTGTGCGGTGATGACTTATGATGCCAACATCGCCCAACAAATGGCAGAGGCGCTGCTTGACGAGGGTATTTATGTGATTGGCTTCTTCTATCCTGTGGTGCCCAAAGACGAGGCGCGCATTCGGGTTCAGCTCTCTGCTGCTCATACTAGGGAGCAGCTTGACCAGTGTATTGCCGCTTTTATCAAAGTCGCCAAGCAAATGGAAGTGATTGCTTAAGGCGGTATTTGATAATTCACAACGGTATTTAATAATTCACCAGTAGACACTGCTGATAGCTAAAACAGGAGAAAAGTATGAAAGCACTGGTTAAAGCTCATAGCGAAAAAGGCATCTGGATGCAAGACGTGCCAGAACCAAAGGTTGGCATCAATGATATTAAAATAAAAATCAAAAAAACCGCTATTTGTGGTACGGATTTGCACATTTATAAGTGGGATGAGTGGTCACAAAAAACGATAAAAACACCGATGGTTATCGGACACGAATACGTCGGTATCATTAGTGAAGTGGGTGATGGGGTGCAGCATTTCGCAGTGGGCGACCGCGTCACAGGAGAGGGACATATCGCTTGCGGGCATTGTCGCAACTGCCGCCGTGGCAAGCTCCATGTGTGCGAAAACACGATAGGCGTGGGCGTGAATCGCGATGGCGCAATGGCTGAATATTTGGTGATACCGGCTGACAATGCCATAAAGCTCGATGAGCGTATCAGCGATGAGATGGCAGCCATTATGGACCCCTTTGGCAATGCCACCCATACCGCCCTATCCTTTCCGGTACTTGGTGAGGATGTGCTGATTACGGGTGCGGGGCTGATCGGCTCAATGGCTACAGCGATTTGCCGCTTTGCAGGCGCGCGTAATATTGTGGCGAGTGATATCAGTGATTATCGCTTGGATCTTGCCAAAAAAATGGGCGCGACTATGACCGTCAATCCAGCTAAAGGTGAAACCATCGAAGATGCCATCGATGCCTTAAACATGCACGGCTTTGATATTGGGCTTGAGATGTCAGGCTCGCCTCAGGCCTTTGATTCGATGATTAGTAATATGTATAACGGCTCTAAAATCTCTCTGCTCGGCATTTTGCCCAACACCACGACGGTGGATTGGAGCAAGATTATTTTTAAGGCGTTAACCTTAAAAGGGATTTATGGGCGTGAGATGTGGGAGACTTGGTATCAGATGGAGCAAATGCTGATTAGCGGTATTGATTTGTCGCCAATCATTACCCATCGCCTGCCCATTGATGACTTCCAAGAAGGCTTCGATATCATGGAAAGTGGGCAATGCGGTAAGGTGATTTTGAGCTGGGAGTGATGAAAAAAGACCTTGATCCCCAGGGTGAAGAACGTGAAGAGCGCGTAACCGATTGAGCGAGACCACTGCCGTCGCCTGTTATGGCGGCGGTCATTGTCTTAAGCAGGCTTGCATGTCTATGGTCTATGGTCAGAACCCTAATCTTGTCTGGTCACAGATACCGATTGGTTGACGAATTCCATGGATCCGAACGCGGTTAAGAACGCGACACTGGACGCGTCAGCTCCAACACCGATGCGGGCCATCGTGTCGGCATCTGCCATGCCAGTCGGATCAATGAGGTGCCAGCTTCCTCCTAGATAGACCTCGGCCACGGCATGAAAGTCCTGTGGTCTCACCTCGGGCGCATAAACACTCGCGAACCTGGCCGGTATCGACGATGCGCGCGCTAGGGTCACGAGAACATGCGCGAAGTCGCGGCATACGCCCTGACGTTGGACAAAGCTATCAAGCGCGGTGGTTTGTGCGTGGCTCGATCCGGACACATAGCTAAACGCCGACTCAATCCAATCGCGCATTGCGGCAATCCGTGCGCCGCCAGCGAGATCGCCAAAATCGGCATCCACGAAGGCTTCGAACTGGTCTGACGGGCAATAGCGAGACGGCATCAAATGCTTGATCGTCTCTGCGGGCAAAAGATGGAGTGGCGTTTGAGGTATTGCCGATATATCTAAGACAGGACGATCAACGGCAATTTCTGCCATGTAAGTGCAGCTAAAATCCCCTTCGGCACGGATCCAAATCCGCTCTCCTATGCCATCATCGGCGGCGACCCGTGAAAAATGCGCAACGTCTGATGTCCAAATCTCGGTCGAACGCACCCGCTGATCCACAAGATCGGCGGCTTCGATCTGAAGCAAAAGGTCCATCGGCGCAGGGAGCCGATAATGAAGTTTGACGTTAAGTTTGAGGATCATGTTCGAACTCCCTAAGGGTATTGATCTGGTGGGCTAACGATCGCGTAAGGCCTTCTGGTCGGCGCGAGGCGACACCCAAGCCGCGCAGGCTTATCGAAACCGAGATCTTTTGCAAAGCGCGTAGGGTAGATTAGTTTTAACAGATTCTCGTAGAGAATGACAGTGAAACGTAGCCCACCATTTGGATTTTCTCATATAAATGGTGGGCTACGCTATCGCTAATCCACCCTACCAAACTTTTAATGTATCTTCTTGAACCACGATAGTTAACACAGAAAATCGTAGATTTTCTCTTGTGTCGAAGCAACAGCAACCTCTCAGCTCGTGTCACCGCCGCGCCCAGACTGGCAGATATAGTGAGTTCGAAATAAAATTGATACGTTAATATTGCCAGTGCTACTGGTATAAATTTTTCTGGCTGGATGCTGCCTGCGTTGCAGAGGCTGCGTAAAATTCATCCCAGTAGCCCTGTATCAGTTTTATAGTGATTCAACTATATAAACGAAAAGCGGGAAATGCTCCACATAAAACCAAACAAAAAAGGTGAGCCGAAGCCCACCTTTTCTATCTAAAACAAACTTCAAAAACCAAATAAAACCTATCGCAACCAAGCCCGCGCATTACGGAACATACGCATCCACGCGCCGTCTTCATCCCACTGCTCGGGTTTCCAGCTATGATTATAGGCTCGCAGGTTACGCTCAGGGTGCGGCATCATGATGGTGACGCGACCATCAGTGCTGCACAGTCCGGTAACGCCGCCAACTGAACCGTTGGGGTTAAGCGGATAAGTCTCGGTTGGATGACCTTGGCTATCGACATAACGCATAGCGAGCTGACCATGCCGCGCCATACCGTCAATTTCGGTGGTGTTTAGAGTTGCCAAACCTTCACCGTGCGCCACCGCAATAGGTAGGATGCTGTCTTGCATACCTTTAAACAGAATAGATTTGGTACGCTCGACTTTGACGTTGACGGTACGGGCTTCAAAACGCGCGGACTGGTTGGCGATGAAGCGGGGGAAATTTTCTGCACCGGGGATTAAATCTTTGAGCTGCGCCATCATCTGACAACCGTTACAGACGCCTAAGGAAAACGTATTGGGACGCGCGAAGAAGCGCACAAACTGCATGCGCAATTCGTCATGGAACAAGATGGAGTTTGCCCAGCCTGAGCCTGCGCCGAGTACGTCGCCATAGCTAAAGCCGCCGCAAGTAACGAGGCCTTCAAAGTCGCGCAAATCAATACGACCTTCAAGCAAGTCGCTCATATGTACATCGAGCGCCTCAAAACCCGCTTGCGTGAAGCCAGCTGCCATCTCAGTCTGACCGTTAACGCCTTGTTCGCGGAGGATGGCGACTTTAGGCTTCGTGTCGCGGCTATTTAAGTAGGGCGTCTCAATCTTTTGATTAAGGTCAAAGTTTGGCGCGGCGATAAGGCCTTTATGAGTGCTATCGCTAATGAGGTCATACTCTTGCTGTACGCAAGCCGGGTTATCACGACGGCGCGCGATTTGATAGCTGACTTGGCTCCACTCTTGTTGCAGCTCAGAACGGCTAAAGCGCAAAGTATCCTCACCTTGATGCAAAGGCGTTTGGATAATAAGGCTGTCTTCATCACAGCTTTGACCAACGAGGCTCAGCATATCGCTGACGTTGTATTCTTCTGCCAGCTCCAGCAAAGCTGTAACGTTTTCAGGTAAGACTTGGATGACCGAGCCCAGCTCTTCACTAAACAGTAGTCCCAGCAAATTATCATCGTTGAGTGATAGCTTGATGCCTTGACGACTGGTAAATTGCATCTCTGCAATAGTCGCAAGCAAGCCGCCATCACCGATATCGTGATAGGCACTAATGATGCCTTGTTCATTACCCGCTTGAATAAAGTTAAAGAAGTCTACTAGGTCGCTGGGCTTGTCAAGATCGGGGCATTCGTTACCAAGCTGGCTTGCGGTTTGTGCGAGGATAGAGCCGCCAAGGCGTAGTTTGCCTTTTGATAAATCAATCCGGTAAAAAGCACTATCACCGTTAATAAGCTCTGGCGTTAAAGTCTTAGCGACATTGACGACCGGGGCAAACGCGGTGATCACCAGACTCATCGGCGAAACCACGGATTTATCTTGGTCGTCGTCCGTCCAATTGGCACGCATCGATAACGAGTCTTTGCCCACAGGAATGGCGATACCGAGCGCAGGACATAACTCTTCACCAACCGTATGTACAGCATCAAATAGTGCCGCATCTTCCGCGTCATCGCCGCACGCTGCCATCCAGTTCGCTGACATGGTGATGTCTGATAACTGGGCGATTCGTGCGCCCGCGATATTGGTAATCGCTTCACCAACGGCTAACCGCGCGGAAGATTTGGGATCAATCAATGCCACCGGGGTTCTTTCACCAATACTCATCGCCTCGCCTGTCATCGGTTGACCGTCAAGATTAAGCAGGCCTGAAGCGGTAATCGCGCAATCAGCAACGGGCACTTGATAGCGCCCGACATACTGGTCGCGCACCACCATACCTGTGATTGAGCGGTCACCAATGCTAATCAAAAATGATTTGCTGGCGACGGTAGGATGACGCAGCACGTCTTTAATCGACTGCACTAAATCAAAATTATTGAGCTCAAGTGGTGGCAGCTCTTTTGCTTGTACATCAAAGCTACGCTGCATCTTTGGTGTACCACCAAGCAGAACTTGCATCGGCATATCGACCGGCTGCTCGCCAAGTAGCTCATCATTAACCGCAAGCTGACGTACTTTAGTAGCGGTGCCTAAGATGGCATACGGGCAACGCTCACGCGCGCAGATGGCATCGAACTGATCTTTACTTTCAGGACGAATCGCTAAGACATAACGCTCTTGCGCTTCATTTGACCAGATCGCCATTGGTGACATGCCCGCCTCTAATGACGGAATATGACGCAAGTTGAGCACCGCGCCCATTTCATGGTCATTGACCAGCTCTGGCATGGCATTGGATAGACCACCAGCACCGACATCGTGTAAGGAAACGATAGGATTGCCGTCTGAAGCGTTTTCATCAGAACTGTTGCTTTTATCTATATCATTACCAGCTAGCGCCCAGCAGCGATCAATGACCTCTTGACAACGGCGTTCCATCTCGGCGTTATCGCGCTGCACGGAGGCAAAGTCTAAGCCTTCATCGAGCGAGCCACTATCGACCGAAGACGCTGCGCCGCCGCCGAGACCGATTTGCATCGCAGGGCCGCCAAGGACGATAAGCAAATCGCCTTCACGAATGGGATTTTTTTCTATTAGGTTACGTTTAATATTGCCATAACCACCTGCCAGCATGATCGGCTTATGATAGCCGCGCATCTCACTGCCGTCTTTAGCGTCTGACATATCTAATTGGAAGCTACGGAAATATCCGCATAGATTGGGACGACCAAACTCGTTAGAAAAATTAGCTGACCCAAGTGGCGCTTCCGTCATAATCTCGAGGCTAGTCGCCATACGCTCCGGCGTACCATAGTCCCGCGTGCTGACTTGTCCCGACTGCTCCCACTTCTCCGGCATT
Organism: Psychrobacter sp. M4; assembly: GCF_055699795.1. Taxonomy (NCBI): domain Bacteria; kingdom Pseudomonadati; phylum Pseudomonadota; class Gammaproteobacteria; order Moraxellales; family Moraxellaceae; genus Psychrobacter; species Psychrobacter sp. M4. The sequence goes on from NZ_CM146740.1 coordinate 3,238,358, forward strand.
TCAGGAATGTGCAAATGCGAGACGTGAAAACCCGTCAGACCGGCTTTTGGTTTGCCGCCGCGACCGGTTGCGCCTTCGTCACGAATCTCACCGCCCGCCCCCGTCGCTGCGCCCGCATAAGGAGCAATCGCCGTGGGATGGTTATGAGTTTCGACTTTCATGAGGATATCGATAGCTTCTTGATGGAAGTCATAAATATGCGCAGAGTTGCTGTCTTGTGGATTCTCAGGAACCGAGTAATAGCGCAGCCCTTCAGCGCCTGCCATCACCGCCGCGTTGTCTTTATAAGCGGAGAGGATACCTTGCGGACTGGCTTGATAGGTATTTTTAATCATCTGAAACAGGGATTTTGGCTGCACTTCACCGTCAGCCGTCCACTCGGCATTAAAGATCTTATGACGGCAATGCTCAGAGTTGGCTTGGGCAAACATCATTAGCTCAACGTCGGTTGGATTGCGCTGCAAATCATTAACGTAGGCATGCAGTAGATAGTCAATATCGTCACTTGATAACGCAAAGCCAAATTTAGTATTCGCCGCTTCTAATGCTTCTCGTCCTGCACCTATGACATCAATGTGATTCAATGGTGCTGGTGGCTCATCATCAAATAGTTTATTCACTTCATTTAAATCATAAACCAAGCTTTGGGTCATGCGGTCAAATAATAAACGCTCTGCCGCCGTTGGTAATTTTTCTTGGAGATTAGCGTCTAGCGTCAGCGTATAGACAATGACGCGCTCAATACGATTGATCTTCAGCTCACAGTTGTTAAAGATATCGGTGGCTTTACTCGCCCACGGCGAGATGGTACCAAAGCGTGGGCTCACAGTGACTTGAATTTGGTTTTGCTCTGGTTTTTTTAGCTCAATCTCTTTATTAACACCCAATAAATCCAAACCCTTTCTCAGCTCGTCGCCTTCGAGTTCACGTGACAACACATAAACCTGCTGCGTACAGATTTGAGTCACGTGTAGATCAGTTTTTTGCTGGAACTGATTAATGAGCTGCTGGGTTTGAAAATCGGTTAAAAAAGTCTGTCCGGCGATGGTCATCATAAAGGCATATTCCTGATATATAGGCAAAGGTATATAGGCGAAGATAAGCAAAGAGTGGCATCACTGCCATACAAAATAGAGGGTCTGCGCATTATAACAAGAAGGCATCTAATAAGCAGGTACAAAGTATGATAAATTCTTTATCGTTTATCTATCGGTGAGCCTACTGTTTAAAACAAGTTTTTACTCAATGCGTTTTATAGCAATCACCCTCTTTTTACCACAAGAGCGCTGTCTACTTTACTTAACACTTATATGTTTTACAAACGCTCACATCGCATTACGGGCAGACTATATAAATGTTTGGTCGTCTGTCGTTATTCTACAACTAGCTAATAATTAAAACGATTAACTACAACGACCATTCGCTATAATTTTAATTCCATAAGGATATACTATGAGTATGAGTAAACAAGACAAAATCGATAAAATTCAAGAAGTCATCAAAGACGTTAAGTTTGCCATGATGACAACTGTCAATAAAGAAGGCGATCTACACGCGTGGCCGATGACGACTAGCGAGACTAGCCTTGGTGCTAAAGAGATTTGGTTTATTGGCGATAAAACATCAGATGTAGTAAAAGACCTCCAAAATAACAAAAAAGTCGGTTTGAGCTACGCCACGCAAGATGAAAAAAATTACGTCTCTATTAGTGGTAATGCTGAGCTATCAGACAACAAAGATAAGTTAGATGAGCTGTGGTCACCGGTTTACAACTCCTTTTTTGCCCACGGCAAAGAAGATCAAGAGGTACAACTGATCAAAGTGGTACCGCACGGTGCAGAATGCTGGTTGAGTGGTAGCTCTACGGTTAATATGTTTAAAATGGCGGTAGCGGCAGTACAAGAGGGCAAAACCGCCGAAGACATCGGTGAGCAATTCAACGTTTCTTTGTAATAGTATCTTTATAACGCTAGCTTAGAATAAAAGTATCTATTTTGAACGTCAGTGAATCTCTATTTGCTGACGTTTTTTTATGGACTTTGATAAACTTTCTGATAGCTAAATTGATAGCTAGCCCATAGCCTCGCAATTTACAAATGCTCACAACCTATTACAGGTGCTCTATAGCTTAGACTTAAAAAACTTTGCTATGGTAAATAAAATCTAGAAGTAAGACTTAAACTAAGAAACTCTAGATTTAGAATTTCCATTAAAATAATTCGACTTAACACAAGGATAGGTATGATGAGCAAACAAGAGAAAATAGATAAAATTCAGGATATGGTAAAAGATGTGACCTATACAATGCTAACGACTCGTACCAGTGATAATCATCTGCATTCTTGTCCTATGAATACGGTTGAGACTAGTATCGGGGCAAAAGAGATTTGGCTCATTGGTCATAATCCATCGGACCCTGTCGATAATATGAAGAAAAACCCAGAGGTTAATCTCTCTTATACCAGTAAAGACAATAAGCAGTATTTATCCATCACCGGTACTGCTGAGTTGGTTGAGGACGAAGAAAAACTCAATGAGCTTTGGTCACCCATGTACAACGCTTTTTTTGAGAAAGGTAAAGAAGATCCCAAAGTACAGCTTATAAAAATCGTACCACATGGCGCTGAATACTGGGATAATGGTAACGCTATCGCTAACATGGTTAAAATTGGCGCAGCTGCAGTTACTGATGCTGAGATTGATAAAGGTTTAGGAGAGGTCTTTTCAGTAGAGCTATAGTTTTTTCTGGTAATTACAACAGTAGTCATAAATAGCAATAACGCCAGAAGCACTATGCAACTGGCGTTTTTTTAAGTTGTTTATTGATCGTTATTTGTTAATCATTATTTATTAATCTCAGCCACTTTTTTTCAAATAAGGCCAAGCGGCTTTTAGATAAATAAACATAGACCACAAGGTTAAAACGACTGCCGCCACCATCAACATATAGCCAATCATTTCAAGCGATTCCCAATTAAGCAGTAGCACGGTAATAGCGACCATCTGAAACGTGGTTTTAAGCTTGCCGACATAAGAGACGGCGACACTGGTACGGTTGCCAAGCTCTGCCATCCATTCGCGCAGTGCCGATACAGCAATCTCTCGTGAAATAATAACAATGGCAGCAATCGCCATAATGATGTTGGGATGCCACTGTACTAAAATAATCAGGGCCGCCGCCACCATTAGCTTGTCAGCAACCGGATCTAAAAAACGTCCAAAGGCGGACATCACGTTCATCTTGCGCGCAAAATAACCATCAAGCCAGTCGGTAATTGCAGCGATGATAAATACACCCGTTAGCAATAAATGCCGCAGCAAGCTGTCGCTGAATTCACTCATCCCTACCTGCGCGATGACATTATCTGAAATAGCAGGCATACCAATGCCCATGGCTGGTGGCCAGTAAGCAATCGCTACAAATAATGGAATCATCAAAATACGCGCAATGGTTAGATTATTGGGCAGATTAAAAATACTTTTTTCGTTTTGTGGCTGCTGCGTATGCAGGTGTGTGCTCTCGGTCATGGCAAACCCAGTTTTATATAGACAGTATAATGGCTGCTAGCTTAGCATTTTTCAGGTAAATCGTCATGCCATCTCTCGATATGCATTGGTAGTAATAGTAAAACACAAATTAAATTATTAAGTACCTTTAAGGTAATTACTTCAAGAAAAATAAAAAATCCATTCATGTCATAGATTTTTATAACTACTATTGTTGTAACCTCTGTGTATAAAGGACTACACAGAAATCATTAATATAGCTAAATTATTTCAAATTGTGACAATGTATTAGTATTTCTTTAAACGTAATGTCGTGTAACTGAGTGAAGTAAAATACTAATGATTCCGGTAATATGAATATACAGCAAAAAACACATGTACACTAAGAATTGTAAGTAGATGTGAATGTATATTGAATATGCAGAATATAAGTCTTATCTATAGTTAGTAGTTATTTAGTAGCAGTAAGAATAACAATAAGCAGCTGTTACCAACGCTCTTAGCTATACCTGTTTTCCTCAGCCCACAGTTTCCTCCTCTGTGGGCTTTTTTTTGTCTGTAGAATACAACTATTAACCACTTTAATCATTTGTAGTCACCATTATTGCCTCCACTGTCTTCGCTGCCATCTGATAACAGCTTTCGATATTACCTTGCCCGCACCAATCACCGCTTACAATCCATTGATACTGTTCATCTACTAGTATTCCTAAAGGTTCATTGTTTTTATCAATAACGGTTGCCGCATAACGCCAGCGATGACAATCAACTTGGCTTGGCGCGGTATCCTTGTGCCAATTTAACGCCTGTTTTGCTGCGACTAATAATTGCGCCTTTATTATCTCAACATCGTCATCAACATGCTGCTCTGACCAGTTATTACGCGCATGAATGGTGACGCTAGGTAGTAGCTCATTGCGGCCAGGCTTTTGATGTTCAATAAAAATTTTAGCTAATGGAGAGTTATACAGATAAGCCACATCCCACGACGACCCAACTTTGCTACTCAAAGTCTTTGGTAAGTTTGCAACGTCATCCCAGCCGAGCATTAGCGTGTAGCAAGCGAGCATGGTAGGCTGAAGAATCTTGTTTTGCTGACTAAAGCCGCTATCCACCATTAAATCCATAGCTTGAACATTTGGCGTGGTACAAATGACCCAATCAAAAGCACCCAAACTGACGCCACTGTCATCGAACAGTTCAGTGGGTTTGTTAGCTGCAAGCTGTGCATATTGAGCCAAAGGCGCAACGCGAGTTTTAAAATTAATAGTTGTACACTGTAAATTATCTGCAAGCGCTCGACCCCAGCTGGTCATCTTTGGCGTGCTGATATAACGCGCATGGTTGGTGTCCCATTGCTCTTTAAAATTGAGATCAGGCGTCTGCCCGCTACTATCAGCAGGCGTTAGATCCACGACTTTTGCAAGCCACGGTTGTAGTAAGCCATTAGCCAACCAAGGCTGGATAAAGTTTGCAAAGTCCTCTGTTTTAGCCGTAAAGAATTGCGCGCCAAATGCCCACTGCCATTGTTTGTCCTCTGACGCAGCGCTACGATAACGTGTGGCAAGACGGCCAACACTACGAGATTTCTCAAAAATAGTAATTTGTGGCATTTTTGATTGATCTTTGATTTGACCAGATTCACGTTCTGCCCATTGTTTTTCTAATAGGGCTGCGGTAAATAAACCGGTCAATCCGCCACCGATAATCGCTATTTTAGGAGCAGCGGTTTTAGCAGTGGCTTGATTGGTGGTGCTTTGAGCAGATGAAGCGTTAGCAGTCATAATGACATAGACCTTATAGATTATGTATGGATGTCAAAAAATTTAGCGGGTTTATTTACAGCGCTTTGTTAATGATAAAAAGTCATGCTGCCTATAACAACATGACTTAGTTAAAACCCTTCTTTAAACCTTTTACCAAACTCGGCGCTCAGCTTTGACTACTTCAATAAGTTTATCGATGACCGAGCTGTCCGCTAAGGTAGATAGATCGCCCAAACCGTCATACTGTCCGGCCGCTAGGCTACGCAGTATACGGCGCATAATTTTACCCGAGCGGGTTTTGGGTAAAGCATCGACGATGTAAATGGCATCCAAGTTGGCAATCGGACCAATCTCCTTACGTACGTGCCGATTGAGCTCAGACTTTAGCTGCTCGCTTGCGGTTTCATTGGATTTTAGAATAACAAAAGCGGCAATCCCCACCCCGCGTATCTCGTGCGGCATACCAACGATCGCCGCCTCCGCCGTTGCAGGATGGGCGACAACCGAGCTTTCGATCTCTGCGGTGCCCAAACGATGTCCTGAGACGTTGAGTACATCATCGACGCGTCCGGTGATCCAGTAGTGACCGTCTTCATCGCGCTGAGCACCGTCTCCGGTAAAATAGTAGCCTGGATACTGACTAAAGTAAGTCTCCAAAAAGCGCTCGTGGTCATTGTAAATGGTACGCATCTGTCCCGGCCAGCTGTTACTAATGACCAGATAACCCTCAGCAGGACCTTCAAACTCAACTTCGTCATCGTCAATGATGACAGGCTTTATACCATAAAAAGGGTTCATCGCAGCGCCTGGTTTGAGCGCTACCGTACCCGGAATTGGAGCTAGCAATATACCGCCTGTTTCAGTCTGCCACCACGTATCGACGATCGGGCATCTGCTGCTACCCACGACATGATAATACCAATCCCATGCTTCAGGATTGATAGGTTCGCCGACCGTTCCAAGTAAACGCAAACTTGAGCGATCCGATTCACGAACGAACGCATCACCCTCTTTCATCATAGCCCGAATAGCGGTAGGAGCCGTATAAAGTACGCTAATATTATGCTTATCGATGATATGACCAACCCGCGCCCAAGTCGGGTACTCCGGTACGCCCTCAAACATCACCGTTGTTGTACCATTGGCAAGCGGGGCGTAGGTTGAGTAAGTATGTCCGGTAACCCACCCAACATCAGCAGTACACCAATAAACGTCATCTTCTTTAATATCAAAGACATCGCGAAAGGTTGACAGCGCGTAAGTAATATAGCCACCAGTCGTATGCAGTACACCTTTAGGCTTGCCAGTCGAACCTGACGTATAAAGCAGAAACAAGGGATCTTCTGCATTCATAACCTCAGGCTCGCACTGCACTTTTTCGCCGCCTACTAGCGTATGATACCAGACATCTCGGCGTCCGCTCATTGGCACTGAATTGCCCGTACGGTGGACGACGATGACGTTCTTAACGCTTTGGGTACCATCCATGTCAAGCGCGCGATCCACATTGACTTTAAGCGGTGTATGCTTATTACCGCGCAGACCTTCATCAGCGGTAATCACCAGCTTTGATTGACTATCAACAATACGATTGCCAAGACTCTCTGCTGAAAATCCGCCAAACACCACCGAATGTACCGCACCGATACGTGTACAGGCCAGCATAGCGATCATCGCCTCAGGTATCATCGGCATATACAGCGTGACACGGTCGCCCTTTTTGATGCCAAGCTTACGCATGGCGTTACCAAGGCGGCATACATCGGCGTGCAGCTCTTTGAATGAGATAATCTTATGCAGTGAGGGATGATCGCCCTCCCAAATAATGGCAGGCTTATAGGGGTTGTCTTTAAGATGACGATCTAGACAATTAACTGAGATATTGAGCTCACCGTCTTCAAACCATTTGATATGAAAATCATCTAAATCGTAGCTAACATCACTGATCTTGGTCGGCTTTTTGATCCAGTCGATCCATTCAGCGCGCTCAGCCCAAAAAGCATCAGTAGCTTCTGGAGATTCAATAGATCTGTTATAGTCGTTGATATATTGCTCAGCTGTGGTGTTAGCAGCGGCGATAAACTCAGCAGTAATGGGGAATGATTTTTGAGTCATGAGAGCTTCCTTTTTAGTTATTATGACCGATATAAATTATCTTCAATGATATTTATCAATAATAAGAACTTATAACGGTTCAAGAGTTATCTTCCATAATGCATGACGCTTATCTAGTTTGACAAATAAGCCTTACCGATGCAAGACATCAACCATCAATGACAACAATTTCGCTGCACACTTGTATACTTAAGAGGTAGCGGCTATTGATAAGCATAAAAACCCCTTATATCTTATGAATGAGCGCTGCTATCAGCCCTTTTATTGGTAATATCTTTTATAATAAGCCACCCCTTATAACCGGATATCTCATGGACAACAATGCTACTCACTATGATGTCATCATTATCGGTGCAGGCGCGTCAGGACTGTATTGTGCACTGACCGCAGGTCGCCGTGGTCGGCGCGTATTGGTGCTCGACCATGCCAATAAAGTTGGCAAAAAGATCCTTATGTCAGGTGGCGGACGCTGCAACTTTACCAATTACTTCGTGGAGCCTGAGCATTTCATTGGTGATAATCAGCACTTTTGTAAATCAGCGCTGAGCCGTTATCCCAGTTGGGAATTTATCGCCATGGTAGAAAAACACAAGATTGCCTATCATGAACGCGAGCACGGCCAGCTATTTTGTGATGACTCTGCCAAAGATATCGTCGCTATGCTACTCGATGAATGCGCAGCTGTCGGGGTGCAAGTACGGATCAATACGCAAATCGATAACGTGACGATTAATGAAGGCGACGAGCATAAACGCTTTAAAGTAGCCACTACTAAAAAGCTGGGTAAGAAAGAGCTAGACAGTGCTATAAAGACCGCGCCGACCCTTTATAGTTGTGCATCCTTGGTCGTTGCCACTGGCGGCTTATCCATTCCCACTATGGGTGCAAGCGGTCTTGGTTATGAGCTGGCGCAACAGTTTGGACATACGCTTACCCCTACTGATCCAAGCCTAGTTCCTTTCACCTTTACTGATAAAACCGGGGAATTACTAAAAGCCTTGGCGGGTATTAGCTTGCCGGTCGTTGCTAGCAATACGCGCACCTCGTTTAAGTTGCCGCTACTATTCACCCATCGCGGCCTATCTGGTCCTGCCATGCTTCAGCTGTCTAATTATTGGCATATAGGCGAAACCATTGAAATTAATCTCTTGCCCGAAACGGATATCACTGAGCTGCTGCTTACGCATAAAAAGATGCATCCTAAACAACTGATTCGTACCGTGCTCACAGAGAATACCAATAACGCTTTGCCCAAAAAGCTGCTCGCTACGCTACAGACCATGCTTTGGGAAGATGTTAAGGACACGGAGCTGGCGAATATAAAAGATGAGCGTTTGACACAGATTGGACAAACTATTAACGGCTGGCAGCTTAAACCTTCCGGCACCGAAGGCTATCGCACCGCTGAGGTCACCCGCGGCGGTATAAAGACTGATGAGGTATCATCGAAAGCCATGCAAAGTAAATTGCAACAGGGACTATATTTTATTGGCGAGGTGCTCGATGTGACAGGCTGGCTTGGCGGTTATAATTTTCAGTGGGCGTGGGCGAGCGGTTTTGTTTGCGGGGAAGTGGTTTAAAAAGAGGTTTCAATCCAACGCACAACAAAAGCCCCGATCGCATTACGCTATCGGGGCTAGTTTTAAAAACTAAATTTTTATCACTCTGCTTTCTTATTTAAGCTTGTTTTTGCTCTAAATAAGGATAGTCGGTATAACCTTCCACACCGCCGCCATAAAAGGTTTCTGGATGCTGATCATTAAGCGGTGCGCCTTGACGGATACGCTCAGGCAGATCAGGATTGGCAATATAGTCACGGCCAAAAGCGACCGCATCAATATAACCCGCTTTGATGTTTTTCTCCGCTTTTTCAGCGGTATAACCACCTGCTGCAATGATCATATTGTCAAAAGCATCGCGAATTTTCTGACGAAACTCATCACTATAAGGGGTACCGCCTGCCCAGTCAGGCTCAGATAGATGTAAATACATAAGATCGCGCTTATTAATCTGCTCAATTAGCCAGATATTATCGTCTTCCTCGTAGCCTGCCTCTACACCATTAAAGGTACCTTGAGGTGATAGACGAATACCAACGTGATCCTTATCCCAAGTATTTACACATGCATCAACGACTTCTAGTATTAGGCGCGCGCGGTTCTCTTTGCTACCGCCGTACTCATCATCACGCTTGTTGGTATGCTCAGCCCAAAATTGATGCAATAGATACCCATGCGCGCCATGTACTTCTACGCCATCAAAACCTGCTTCCATTGCGCATTCAGTTGCATGAGCAAAATCGGCGATTACCTGCTTAATCTCATCAGCAGTTGCTGGACGCGGCGGAGTAGCGTCAACTCGGATCACTTGATTATCTCTATCGCGTAAGGAGGTGCGCACGCCCACATCGACATCAGAGGCTGAGATTGGCGCCTTACTATCAGGTTGTAGACTCTCATGCGCCACCAACCCTGTGTGCCAAAGCTGAACAACGATTTTGCCGCCTTTGGCATGGACGTTATCAACGATGACTTTCCAAGCCGTAGTCTGATCCTTAGTATGGATACCAGGCGCGCCAGCATAGCCTTTAGCTTGAAACGAGATTTGCGTAGCTTCAGCAATAGCCAAGCCTGCACCAGCTGCCCGCTGCGAGTAATATTCACCTGCCAGCACTGTTGGAATATCGCCTGGCTCTACCGCACGTAAACGCGTGAGCGGTGCCATAATGATGCGATTTTTTAGGGTTTGAGTGCCCATTTTGATGGGTTCAAATAAGTTATCATATGCCATAATATGCCTTGTCAAAAATTAAATATAATTTCGTTAGATTTATTATTAAACTATTGTTTTAACTGTTAAACCATCGCTTTGAAAGTGTTATCTTACAAAAACAATAAGGGATTTCATCAATACAAATAGTCAGTTATTTTATAACCAACTCCTTTATAAGGAGCAACGCCATTTATTCAACTAAGACTTACAAACGAAAACATCAAAACGAAAATAATCTATCTTCAGAAAACTAAAAAAGCCCCTGAGATCTCAATCTCAAGGGCTTGTAGATGACTATTAAGCTAAATTATTAGCGATAACTAGTCTTGCAGCTTATCCCAAACTTCGCGGTCGCGCTCATCGGTCCAAATACGCGGCCAATCAATACCATCGAACTCATCCCACAGGCGCTGTACATCAAAAGGCAGGCAATGCTCAAAGATAGGCCATGCCCCAAACTTAGGCTCTAGATGAGCATGAGTGGCTTCAAAAGCTTCTTTTACCGTACCGCCGCGCTTATGAACCTCTCCTACTTTTTCGATCATACCCTCTAAAAACCCGCGAGTTTGAGCAATAGCAGCGTCTACTTCATCACGTCCGCGCACTACCGCGCCGCGACCACCAATCAAAACCTCAGCCTCAAGAGCTTTAATATTATCTAAAGTATCAGCGGCCCAGTCCATATGAAAAGCATCACCAGTATATAAAGCTGCTTGAGCTTCAACTAGATCGCCGGTAAATAAAATCTTATGCTTAGGTAGCCAAGCGACGATATCGCCTGCGGTATGACCACGTCCCATATATTGCAATATCAAATTACCGCGATCACCGCCAAGTGGAATCTCTAAGCGATCATTAAATATAATATCAGGATGCGTCAGACCAGGAATACTCTCAGGCTCTTTAAATAAGCGCGGCATACGACCGAATTCGCTGTCCCAGTCCTGCTTACCGCGCTCATCGATCAGCTTTTTCGTTTGCTCATGAGCAATAATAGATTCAGCATCAAAAGCAGAGGCACCTAACACACGAACCGCATGATAATGTGACAACACAAGATATCTAATTGGTTTTTGCGTGTGTTCACGTAGTTTATCCAACCACTCTTTAGCCGCGACTGGGGTGGCACGTGCCTCAAAGGCAATGATGAAATCTTCAGCTTCGATAGCACCAATGTTTGGGTCGCCCTCAGCGGTCAAAGCATAAACGCCTTCTGCTAGGACTTCGAGCGTTTCGGTTTTTTCACCCAAATCAGCTGATGATGCAAATGGTATCTTACTCATAATAGTTATCCTTAGTTATTGATGATGCATGATTTATAAATATATTTAAATAAAATACTCAAAGTCAAAAATTTAGTTTTACTAACTCTGAGTGACGAAGTACACGCTTGTATTTTAGTCTAAGACTGTTTTTGATCTAACGTATGCTCTCTAGCGGTTTTAATAGCTTCTAATAAAACCTCATCATCACCAATTTGATTGGCAAGGATGAGTAATAATTTACTGAGGGCACTTTGAGCTTCTTCTTCAGATAAACCTACCTGCATATTTATAAGCTCAGCATAAAAGGTGTCTGGATCGTCTATATTAGGTGACAAGTTAAGTTTACTATAGGTATCTGTTGGCATTCTTATATCCTTTTTCTACACGTTTGCAGTAGCCCGTTTGACTGCTTTACTTAACACCTCTTTATTGTACTCGCGCCAGCGACCAGCGATATGTTGATCTGGACGGATCAGATAAACAGACCCCTCCTGATCATCAAACCTTTGCTTTAAATAACCTTTCTCATCTTTAATATCTCTATTAATGACTAAAGGTTTGACTACAATACCATCGACATTCAAAGGACTGTGATATTTATCAGAGTCCGTATCATTTGCAAATATAAGGGCTACAAAGTCTTGACCTAATTGTTCAAGTAGCCATGCAGGTTTGCCATCTCTCTTAATTTCGGCATCAGGGCATAAAGCGCCAGGCGCGGTAAGGTGCGAATTGTCGCCTACAAAACTGCCGTCGTCGTCCGTGTTCAGGATAGATTGCTCATAGTTGGTATGCACAGATAGTCGACCGCTGTTCACCAAAGGTCTAGCGAACTCATAATCTCCCGCTAAGGATAGTACCGCATCTCTCATAATCTTACTGGTCTTTGACTTAGGGGTTAAAAAATCAGTAGAGCGAGTAGAATTCATGATATTGATGTCAGCGGCAAATATACGTTCATCATCATAGCTATTTACTAAGCTCTCAGGAGCCTTACCTTGTAATACCAGCTGTAATTTCCAACCTAAATTATCTATATCTTGCAGACCTGTGTTGGCACCGCGAGCACCAAACGGTGACACCTGATGGGCCGAATCACCTGCAAAAATAATACGATTATGACAAAACTTCTCCATACGCCGGCAAGCAAAACGATAAACAGAGAGCCACTCAAACGTAAATTCAATGTCCTCACCCAGCATAGACTTTAGCAGAGGTCTCACATTCTCAGGATTTTTCCAGTACTCAGTATCAGCGTCACTACCGAGCTGGAAATCAATACGCCACATATCATGAGGGGCTTTATGTAATAAGACGGACTGACCAGGATGAAAGGGCGGGTCAAACCAAAACCAACGCTCTTTAGGAAACTCGTTTTTCATAATGATATCAGCAATCAAAAACTGATCATCAAATACTCGGCCATCAAATTGAGCATTTACGTGCCCACGCATACTGCTACTGGCGCCATCACAGGCGATTAACCATTTAGCGTTGGTCTTAAATTCGCCATCTGGCGTGGTAATAGTTAAGGTGACATGGTCTGCATGCTGCTCTACATGCTCAACTCGGTGCTTCCAGCGCAAATCTACAAATTCAGACTCGTTACAGGCATCTACCATAAACTCTTCAACATAATACTGTTGAATATTTACCATAGCAGGCATCTGATGCCCCTCTTCTGGTAACAAGTTAAATTCATAGCACAAGGCTTCTTTAAAGTAGTTTTTACCGACTTGCCATTTAACGCCTTTATCTAAAATTCGATCAGCTACCCCCAACCGATTCATAATCTCAAGTGAGCGTTTACTAAAGCACAGGGCCCTAGAACCTACGCTAACCGTATTATTATCGTCAAGAATGACACAGTGAATACCGCGATTGGCACAGTCTAAGGCCATAGCTAGTCCCATAGGACCTGCCCCTACAATCACGACATCGTGAGTTTGCGCGTTCCCAGACTTTTGTTCTTCTGATTGGACATAATCGTAGACAGGGTTGTCATGCGGGGTGAATACATCTTGTGAACTCATAAAGAAAATCCCTTTTCTTAAGTTGCAACATCCAATGTTGTCAGCGTAACTGAGTTATTAAAGTAATTAAAAAACAGCTAGCAATTAATGACTAGCCATTATTAATGATCTTATGATTGCTATACAAACCATATAAAAAAGTCTTGAATTTTCAATAGATATAGTTTGCATACTAAAGATTAATATGAGCATATCAGCAAACTATATGGGTTGCAAGCCAGACTGATTTGATGGATAATCGAAAAACATTAGTAAGAAATATTTATAAAAAGTGTTCATAAAAAATAGGTTACAAAGCTAGTTTTATAATGATTGAAATCATTACTAATTATTTGAGAAAAACGGAATCAAAGCGTATTAAATATTATTCATAACAGAAGGAACTGGTATGTCAACTTTTAAACATTTTTTTTCTCCACTAGCTTTATCAGTAGCTGCTGCGCTTGCTATTACAGGATGTAGTAACAATCAGGAAGGGTCACAATCTGCAAACCAAGAAGGGGATGTTGAAACTAAAGTATTACGACTATCTCATTTTTGGCCAGCAAACTCTTTTATGCATGTGGATGTATTTGAGCCTTGGGCCACAAAAATCGAAGAAGAATCACAGGGACGACTAGATATAGAGATATATCCCTCAGCGCAGTTAAGTAAAGCTGATGTTACCTACGATGCTGCGGTTAAAGGGACTGTTGATATTGGGTCGCAAGCTCATGGTTATAGCGCTGGACGTTTTCCATTATCACAAATTGCAGAGTTGCCAGGATTATCAAACTCTGCTGTGCAGATGAGCTGTATGATTCAAACGCTTTATGATAATGGCACCATTGCTGATGAGTACCAAGACTCTCATCTGTTGGGGGTGTTTGGCACCGGGCCTGCCTCTATCCACACCAAGGATAAACTGATTACCACGCCTGATGATTTAAAGGGCATGAGAATCCGTCGGCCCTCTGCTGTCGCTGGAGACTTACTTGAAAGCATGGGCGCCTCGCCCGTAGGATTACCAGCGCCTGATATTTATACCTCTATTCAGCGCGGGGTCGTCGATGGGGTCAGCTTCCCTTGGGATCCATTCAAAGCTTTTAAGATCAATGAAGTTGCCAAAAAGCATACTAATCTACCTTTTTATTCATCAGGACTGCTCCTAACCATGAATAAGGACACCTATGAAAGTCTGCCTGATGATCTAAAAAAAGTCATAGATGATAATTCAGGTATGGCGCTGTCTTCGCTCGCTGGTAGAGTGCAAGATGAATACTATCAAGCCGCACTGCAAGAAGCCATTGATGCTGGTGATGAGATAGTCGATATCCCAGACCCTTTTAGTGACCCACTTTGGGAAAAACCCTTGCAAGCAGGGGTTGATAAATATCTTAGTTCTGTGGATGACACTGGTGCCGATGCCAGAGCCATTTATGCTAAAGCGCAAGAAGCCAGTAAGCTTTGTGCAAACCAGTGACGATACAATAACTTTTGCTTTTGGAGATATGCTAGATAAAATTATTTAACATAGCTTTGTTAATTGCACTTACTATTGTACTTATAGAGGTAATAAATAATAACTATGCCCAAAACCTCCTTAGCACTTATGATGACTAGCGCATTATTGGTGCTAAGCGCTTGCCAGCCGCCGTCAGATCACCCTGCTCCCTCACAGTCCAAGCAAACCGAAGAGCCTTCAAGCACTCAGTCCTTAAAAGATGCAAAAAACCCAAGGCAGTTGACTACTGCCCTCGTGGATATGTCTGAGAAGAAACTAAAAGACCAGCTGGTTTGTTCCAAGTTGACGGCTACTATCAATGCCGTAGGTAATACAAGTGAGATTAAAAATATTCATGACGTTCAGCACCAGCTAAAAGCTTGTTTACCAACGGCGGACAATGCTCAGATACTGCAGTGGTTGGCAGACTATCAAGCGATGTACAGACGTTTTTTGGGATCGGATAGTGATTGGAATGATGAGGCGTTTTATGACGTCATGAGTACCATTGAACAAGGTAAAACGATAACTGTGCCCCAACTGAGGCAGGTAAACCCTCGAATACTTTACCTTATTAGTTTGGTAAGAAGTAAAGCGGATGTGAGTGTAATATATCTAGGTGAAGGTATATATGCCTTTCACCATGATTTGCAAGCCATGGCGGATCTATTCACCCCTTATCTGCCAGAAGATCAAGCTGTATTTATTCAGCGTATGGCAAAGGACAATCAAGATATTTTTTGGAACGATGCAGCAATTGCTATCTCATATTACCCGTTGATTAAACGGGCTGTATTTTGGGAAGAATATATAAAACAGTATCCCGACAGTTATTTTATTAAAGACGCTGAGCGCTTATTTAATAGGTATCGTTTTTTATTGTTTTTTGGTTCTGAAAATACGCAGTGGACAGATGATGCTTTTCATAATTTTCTTGAACCAGAATACAGTCTGCTGCTAAGACAACTGCTTAAACGCCAGAACAGCAGGCTGGCAGAGAACGCACGAGTTTTTCTAGAGTTTATGAGGATGTCTGATCGTGAGCGCCAGCAACAGTACCCAATGCCTAAAACAGAGAATAATGAGAACGAGAACGGCAATAAAAACAATAGAGACGAATCAAAAACTCCTTACTATCAATTAAAAGAAGCGTTGGCAATACCATCTCCTTGGGACTCTTATGATAATAAGGACTGCTTAAGCAGCATTACCTGCATAGACCAAGACATTAACCAAAAAGCACCAAAAGAAACGGAAAAAGAGTGAATTAATCGATCAGTAATAGCCTCTTTTTTCCTAAACCGTGCTGCAGTCGATGCAATCTAAAAAGAATATAGTGCTGCTGGAATGCTTTTTTTAAAACATAGGTTGCGTAGCATCGAAAGAAATTCATGTAAACAGCCAGCAAGGAAAATTTATACCAGTAGCATAATTAAATGCATATAACAGTTTTATTTTCAACTAACTATACTAATTACAAATCAACCTTATCCAAAATAAAATCAATATCCTTATCGCCGCGCCCTGATAAATTAACCAAAATCGTCTCATCAGGTGACATATCTTTGGCAACTCTCATCGCATAGGCGATGGCATGGGCGGTTTCTAAAGCGGGAATGATACCTTCTAAACGTGATAGCGCCATAAAGGCCTCTAAACACTCTGCATCTGTCGCCGACTCATAAGTCGCCATCTGCATATCACGTAACAGCGAATGCTGCGGGCCAACGCCAGGATAGTCCAAACCAGAGGCAATCGAGTGTACAGGGGCTGGCTCGCCATCTTTATCTAGCAAGACATAACATTTAAAGCCATGAATCTCACCTTTCACACCCAATGTCATCGTTGCCGCATGATTGGGTGTATCTAAACCCTCACCAGCAGGCTCCACCCCTACTTTTTCAACGCTCTCATCGCCCAAAAAACCACTGAATATACCGATAGCATTAGAGCCGCCACCGACGCAGGCGACCACTTTATTAGGCAATTTACCAGTGGTATCTAAAAACTGTACACGCGCTTCACGTCCAACGACAGACTGAAAATAGCTGACGATTTCGGGATATGGTGCAGGGCCAAGAGCTGAGCCAATGGCGAACATACTGCTATCAAGCTCGTTAAGATAGGTCTCAAAAGCGCTGTCGACCGCTTCTTTTAGCGTGCCTGCCCCACGTGATACAGGGACAATATTAGCGCCTAAAATTTTCATACGGCTGACATTTGGATGTTCTTTTTCGATATCGACCACGCCCATATGAATCTCACACTCAAGACCCATCAATGCCGCTGCGGTTGCTAATGCCACACCATGTTGCCCTGCGCCCGTTTCGGCGATGACCTTGGTTTTGCCGAGCTTCTTCGCTAGTAACACTTCACCCAAACAGTGATTAATCTTGTGCGCGCCAGTATGATTCAAGTCTTCACGCTTAAAATAAATCTGTGCCCCACCGCAATGTTCGCTTAAGCGTCTGGCATGAAATATCGGGCTTGGTCTGCCGACGTAAGTCTCGCGCAAACGCTTCATCTCAGCGATAAAATCTTCGTCTTTGATAATCTCGCGAAACCCTACTTCGATTTCTTCCATAGCTTTGGCAAGCTCTGGATGGCCTATTTTGCCACCGAACTCGCCATATAATCCCTCGCTACTCGGCAAAATAGATTGATGTAGGCCATAGCTGTCTGTCGTATTTTCTGTTGTCATCGTTAAACCCTAATATTTGAAATTTTAGTATGTGAAATTTTAGTATTTGAAGTTTTAGTATTTGAAAAATTATCCAAGCAAATTATTTTTGCGGCGTTATAATAAGGCCATTGTATCTATGTTCTAGTACACTGAAACGTATTTTAAGTTAAGTCCTGTTTAAGGTCAATAACTAGAATTGATCTGAAAGTATTTATAGCAAACTTATCCCACTCTTAACTATCCAAAATCATCGGCGTAGGGTGCTTTTTAAGCACCAGTCAAACGTTGTAGTAATGGTGTATGGAATGCACCCTACGATAGTCCATACTAAATTGAGAGTGAGATGAAACTATTAGAAGGAGTAAACATGTCAAAAGAAACCCAGAAAGCGAATAATCAGACGAGCGAAGCTTATGATTATCTACTAAAGCTACTGGTTGAAACTGATAATACAGAACGTCTATCAGCGATATTCGATGCGCTCATGACAGAAAAAGAGCAAACAGAGCTGGCCAATCGCTTAACCATATTTGGCCTACTACAGCAAGGCGTCACGCAAAGAGAGATTAGTGCAAAGCTAGGTGTCGGTATTGCAACCGTGTCCCGCGGTGCTAAGGTATTTAGTCAGCATCAAATTAATGAATTGTTGCCTGATATTGGAGAGAAGATTGCGATTTGAGGTTTGGTATTGTTAAATGACTAACAAGTGTCAAATAAATTCTGTCAGCGTAATAATAAAGAAACTTATGTTCGTTAAAGTGTTGCTTATAAAAAATTCATCCCAAAATCAGCTACAAAATCGGAAAACATATGCAACGACGACAGTTTATTAAATCAATGGGCTTAGGTGTAGCGGCAGTCAGTACATCCGCGGCGATGAGTGGTTGCCAAACCCTCGCCAAGCAGCCAAAACTGCCTACGACCATCACTCAAGTTGGACATTTTCCTAATATTATCGTCGGTAGTGGTTACGGCGGCGCGGTATCTGCACTCAGACTGAGCGAGCAAGGTCATAAAGTATTGATATTAGAGATGGGCATGCGCTGGGATAGAACGCCTGAGCACGATACCTTTTGTAAGATGATTAGCGCCGATAAACGCTCTAGCTGGTTTAGCAACAGACCCAACGCCCCTATCCCGATTCCCATCCCTATCAGAAAATATCCCGGCGTTTTAGATTTAGTTGAATATGACGAGATGAAAGTCTTCGCCGGACGCGCTTATGGCGGCGGCTCTATCGTCAACGGCGCAATTGCTATCCAGCCTAGACGCTCGCATTTCGAAGCCGTCTTTCCGTGGATTGATAGTGATGAGATGTACGACACCTACTTTCCGCGCGCGATGAAGGAGTTAAAAGTCAGCCAAATCCCTGAGGACTTCTTTAATGACACCGAATATTATGAATTCACTCGAGCGGCTGAACGTCAAGCCGAGCGAGCGGGACTAAAAACAGAATTTTTCGCCAACAGCTACGACTTTGATTATATGCAAAAAGAAGCTCGCGGCGAAGTCTACCAATCAGGCCTTGGAGGCGAAGTCATCTACGGTAATAACGCTGGCAAGTTCTCACTTGATCTAACCTACCTAAAAGATGCTGAAGCGACGGGTAACGTTACGGTAAAAACCCTGCGCAAAGTAAATAGTATACAAGCGCTCGATAATGATCAACTTAGATTAGAAGTTCACGTCCTCAATACCACAGGCGGCATCGATAAAATTGCTAGTATCGAGCATTATACTTGCGACAAACTGTTTCTAAATGCAGGCAGTACAGGCACCTCAGAACTACTGCTTAAAAGTCAAGCCGAGGGCAAACTAAACCATCTAAACGAGCACATCGGACAGCATTGGGGGCCAAACGGCAACATCATGACTGGGCGCAATTTTGTCCACGCCGCTGGCACTACTCAATCTACCATTCCGGTCAAAGGCATTAACATGTGGGATGGCGATAGAGGCGGTTCAAAGTACAAAATCTTTGCCGAACTCGCGCCATTGCCACTAGGACTTGAGACATGGACGACGCTCTATCTTGCCATCACGGATAATCCAGAACGCGGTAATTATTACTACGATAAGGACTCGCAAACGGTCAAACTCAACTGGAATCGCGAGCAAAATGAGTACTCGGTAAACGCCGCCCAAGAGCTACTAGACAAGCTTGGCGAGTCCAATGGCGGCACTAAAGCGCGTCTCTTATTCAATAATGGTTTTGGTGACGACTTTTGTTATCACCCACTTGGCGGCTGCGTACTTGGCAAAGCGACCGATGAGGTTGGCCGCGTCAAAGGCCATAACAATATCTACGTGCAAGATGGCGCGTTAATACCCGGCAGCGCAGGCGTCAATCCGTATGTGTTTATTACCGGACTTGCTGAACGTAATATGGCGAGGATTTTAAGGGAAGATTTTGGGTAGGGTTTTGGGTTTTAGGATTTGACTGTATGAAAAGAGCTCTTAAAAATTAGTTAGAAGGTGAATTACGCATTCGCCCACCCCACGCATACTTAAAAACTTTTTTCGCAAAGTTTACTTAACTTATGTATTTTGCCGTAGGGTGGCGTTAGACTTGTCGATTTCTCGTAGAGAATAAAGACAAGGCGTAACCCTCCGTTGAAATTAGGCAATCATTCGGTGGGTTACGCCTTCGCTAACCCACCCTACAAGCTACCACAATATATGCTGTAAGGATAGTTATAATGAAATATATCAAACACTCTGTAAATTCTCTTGGAGACTATAATTGGGATTTTAGGTACTACTATGATGAAGTAGTACCTGAGATACTTAAAAGTAGGAAAGATTTAAGCCAGATTTTATCAAGTGATTTAAACGGAATAGATGATATAAAGAAGACGCTTAATAGAGGCATAATTAAGACGATTTATTATGATTTAGAAAATGATAGAATATCGCTGAAGATCGAGCAAAGATATGGCAAAGATTTAATAGAAATCATCTATTCAGATATTGTAAATGTTAATATCAATTGCTGCATATTACCAATCACCATAATGGCACATGAAGTAGACGTAACGCCTGATAATAATATTGTACATTCACTATTTTTATTAGGTGATACAGAAATAGTTCTTGAATGCGAAAAAATAGAATTAAAGAATAGCCCCCTTGAAAAAGACACAAGTCAAAATCTGAGTTACTATGTCGGCTAATTTATCACTGGCAGTCTCTTTAAGCTTCATTCTAAAATCATAGCGCAGTCGATGATTATTCGGTGGGTTACGCATTCGCTAACCCACCTTACGCCAAACTTAAAACCAAGTCCAAGCTTTGTTGATACCTAAATAGACAACTCCTCACAGTCACCACTCACCCCCTATCCCCCACCTTCATAAAAAAACAACCTACGACAATATCTCTATAAAACTATTTACACTTAGTTGTAAAAACGTTTTATATTATTGATTAGGCCTTTTACGATAACTGAATCAGGGGTACTTACAATGTTACAGACCATAGCGAAACAAGCACCGAAACAAACGATAAAAGTTTTAGCTGTAGCCATTATGCTAGCAGGCGTGACCGCATGTAATGATGACGATAGCGAGACGATCATTACCCCTGTCATCACATACGGGGAGTATGGTATTGATACCGCACTGACCTTAGCGCGTGATTATCCGGGGCGTTATATGGGCTCAAGTACCGAGCTTGCCGCTGCCCAATATATGAAACAGCGTATGACCTTTGGCGACAATAGCAATGAGGCGATACTAGAGCCTTTTACCTTTGTGCCGTCTAGAGGGCCATTTGCAGAGCAATCAATTACCAGTCAAAATGTAGTCGTCACTCATGAAGGTACAGAAAATACCGGACGAACCTTATACGTGGGAGCGCATTATGATTCGGCGACGCAGTATCCCAATTATATTGATCTTGAGGGATTAGATGACAATGCCTCGGGTTCTGGCGTATTGAGTGAGTTGGTTTATCATTTTAGAGGAGTGGATACCGTAGATACGATTAAATTTGTGGCGTTTGGTTCTGAAGAAGGCGGACTGCAAGGTTCTAAAGCGTTTGTGGAGAGCTTAAGTCAGGATGAGATCGACAATGCTATCGGTATGATTAATTTAGATAGCCTGCTTACAGGCGATAATATGTATGCCAATGCGGGGGATAATAGTTACGACGATGATGGCAATGAGATCGCAGCTAACGTAACGCTACGTGAGGCGGCGCTACGTATTGCAGACAAGCTTAATATTGGTCTGCAAGTGAACCCAGCTATCATCCCTCCGGATGCAGATGAGCCTTATAAACCTCTTGGTGTTGGCTGTTGTAGCGATCAAGAATCGTTTGATAGTATCATGCCTGTAGTCGCTTTTGAGGCGACTAACTGGAGCTTGGGCCCAGATTTTGATGGCTATACGCAAACGGATAACCCTGATATTCCAGGTGGCTATTCTTGGCATAACCCAGATGTGGATAACGAAGCGGTATTAACACAAGCGTTGGGCGAAGAGCGTATCAAGCAGCGTATGAGCGCTTTTGCTCGGATTGTCACTGAGCTTATCGCTGAACAAGTACAAGCTGAGTCTATTCGATAAATTGTGCTCAAGATAGGAGTAGGTCTAGTACTCCTATCTTGAAGTCGGCACTCTACGCATTCATCAAATACTTTTCATGACCATAATAAGCTTCTCAACAGGCGCTTCATGTTCTATTGCTGCATCAGTAACCCAAAGTGCAAAATTGCTAGCTAAAACTTCTTCAGGGTGATTTAGATATTCTGCATTTGGCAACACGACAGCATCGTAGTTGGTCTCAGTCTTTGGTATAAATAGAGGTTTGTTTTCTATTAAAAGGGGTCGCGTGATACCTTTATCAGATTGCACAGCCAGTAGACCATCTTGTAAATAAGCGAAAAAAGACAGGTTACTTGCCATGTCGTACTTGCTAAAAGCTTTTAATAAAGGTAAAAAAGTTAGCTGCTGACCTTGGTAATCCAGATCGATAGCATATCCCATTTTTGGCGAATCAGGATTGGTAATCCTCAAAGCATCTATCTCATTAGGCAAGACTAGTGGCGCTATTTTTTTGAAATTCACTGTTGAGTATAGTTTGTCACGATGCGCTTGATTATACCGCGAGTAGACATGAAAAAATTCGTGGGCCACAAGAGCGTTTATCTCCGACTGCGAATCTTCTAAAAGCTCTGGAGTCAATACAATATAATCCTCTCTAGTATACGCAGCACCCGATTCAACCAAACCATTGGTTAGGACAAACTTTATATTTTTTGGGGCATTGATATTCAATTTGGAGATTTTATCTTGTAGTAACTTAACTGCAGTCAGCACCTTTTCTTTAGACTCAGTGTCCCAGTTTATCGCTGCTTTTGAGTAATAACCTTCTAGCTCCTTTGGTGACAATTTACGCCCACTTTTAAACTTTGCTTGCCAATCAAAAGGGCTTAACGCCTGAATATACTCATCTTCGGTTGCCAATAGTTTAATGCTAGCGTCTTTGTCCAAGAATGATATGTTTATATTTTTATTAGTCTCATTTGAACTTGATTGATTATAGATTGAGTCGCCGGTAGCAAGTGTACTAGCAGGGGTTGAAAAGATTTCATTTTGATTAGAGCACGCACTTATACTACTTACAGTAAACGTTATCATTAGTATCTTTATCGGTTGAAGTAAACCAGAAACCATAATTTATATCCTCTCAATTAAAATAGTATAGTAAAGACGACATGTACTTGTTTGAGTTTACAACAAAATCATCAGAAGAGATTGAACTTTGATCGAATTTTTATCATTGTATGTTTCGTTAAAAGTTTAAACCAAACTCCCCCACCACACCCCCATTGAATTAAAGCCCCACATCAGCAACAATAAGAGTAGCTTCTAACAATAGTCTCCATAAAAAAAGGACAAATAATGAAACTACGTATCTTAAAATCAAGCGTTACCAACCCGTGGTTTAACCTCGCCACCGAGGATTGGATATTTAATACGCTCGACGCAGACTCGCACACGCTATTCTTATGGCGTAATAGCGAGACCGTGGTCATTGGGCGCTCACAAAACCCATGGGTAGAATGCAAAATCGATAAGATGGAAGAAGACGACGTGTTTTTAGCACGGCGTCAAAGTGGCGGTGGCGCAGTGTTTCATGATTTGGGCAATACCAACTTTACCTTTTTATCGCCCAAAGACGACTACGATCAAGAAGCGAACTTTACCATTATCATCAATGCGCTAAAAAAATTGGGTATAGACGCTGAGCAGTCCGGACGTAACGATATGCAAGTCGGTGATAAAAAAATATCAGGTAGTGCCTTTAAACATGCGGCGGATCGTAGCTTTCATCATGGCACATTACTGGTCAACGCCAACATGCAAAAGCTGGGCGATTATCTCAATCCGCACCCACTCAAGTTGCAAGCCAAAGGCATTAAATCGGTACGTGCGCGCGTCGCCAATTTGGTTGAATTTAATGCAGACATCAATCACGAGACCTTATCTAATGCGATTATCGAGGCATTTTGTGAATTTTATGGGGATATTGCGCCAGTAGAAGAGCTGGATGAAGCCAGTCTCGCCAAGCAGCCTAACCTGAACAAATACTATCAGCAAATGGCAGATTGGGATTGGCGTTTTGGCAAGACACCTGAATTTACCCATCACGTTGAGACACGCTTTGATTGGGGCATTATTGATTTGCATCTTGATGTGAAGCACGCAGTGATTAGCGAAGTGGTCATCTTCTCTGATGCGCTAAACGTTGAATTAATTGATCTATTAATAGAGACGTTGACTGATATTAAATATGATAGACATGAGGTGAAAGCTAAGTTTGCTGAGCTGGGCAAAGCGCATCCTGATTTGACGGCGCATATTGATGATGTGTCTGCGTGGTTGACTAGTGAGATGGAAGGTTAGGCTTTACTTAGCGTAGTCTAATTCATTATATAGAATTGCGTTTCTTACCTACTAACTTGTATTCTCTAACAAACTTAAGTTGGATATTTTTTATGATGGCAATCTATAATGCTGAACAAATGATAATTTTTAGGTAGAACCTTAAAGTATATAAATTCAAGCAAGGTAGCATTATGGCAGCTTATATTACGGTGGGAGCAACCACCACTCACGGCGGAACAGTGATCACTGGTTCGCCGCATACCACGCACAATGGCGTCCACGTCTCGCGTAAAGACGACAAAGTCGTTTGCAAAAAATGTAAAAAAGTCACTACCATTCTCACAGGCGATCCTTCATTTATTGTGGACGGCGCACCGATTGCCCGCGGCGGTGATATTAGCAGCTGCGGCGCAAAGCTGATTGCTAATCAACAGTCGTTTGCGGAGTCGGACTTTGAGGGGTTTGGGGTTGAGCAGCCTGAGCCAATGTTTGAACAACCCGCGCCTTTGGTTTTTCCCAAGTCGGATCCTGAGGCGGTGTTTGCGAGTTTTGTTCCTAAAGCTGATGAGATATCTGTAATTAGGATGGGACGTGTTGAAATGATGCATAACAACGAATTCGCTCCTCTTAAAGCATCCAGTTACGATTCTAAAGTAGTTAATGATAAGATTAAATTAAAGGTCAATATAGCTGAAGGTAGCTACACTAAATTAGTAATCTTAATGTCTAACATGGAAATAGCTACAAAGACGGGTAGTTTTAAAGCTGGTGATTCTATTGAGGTAGTGTGGGATGGTTTTATTAATGATAAATACGATAGTACCTGGTTTAATAATGACAAAGTTGAGTTTACGGTTATAGGAACGAACAGCAAAGGAGGTCAAGACAAACACAGTAGTCAACATAAATTTGAGTATAAGCAATGTGACTGGCTAGATATAAAAGTCAATAGAAGAACCAAAAAAATAGATGTCAATCTGCGCGTTGCTATTTCGAAAATTAGTAAAGTACATGTTGAAAAAAGGAGACTAGTGCCTCTGGTACCTCCAAATGTGATTAAAGTTAATAATAATAAACCTATGATAGAAAAAATAAATATAACGAATCAAGAGATTGAAGCCTTAGTAAAACAAAGTGTCAGTAGATACTGGAGCCGTAACAGTAACAATTTAACAGTCATCCCAAGTTACCCACTAGGTATTAACATAAATGGTGATAAATATGAGGTATTCACAACTTGTGAAATAAGTGAAAATAACAATCTTCATGAAGTTGACATTAAATTTAATACCAATACTAATTTCGCACGCTCTAGGAATTGGGAGTTATCTCGAATCGTATATTACAATGTAGGATATATCAAATTTTCTGATTGATGGGGCTATGTTAGCAAATCTAGAGCATATAGAATGTTTAAAAAGACATTTTCCCATGAATTAGGTCATGACATATTGTTAGCTTATGGTGGTCATAGTTATTCAAAAGGACATAAAGGTTCTTCTACTGTTGTCACGCAAAAAGTTAATGGTGTCTATCAATATACAGGCAATGAATACAATCTAATGAAATACGCTGAAAAAAGTCCATTAGACCTCTATGATAAAGCTGTGGCTAGTGAAGAAGATGTGCGAAGTTTTTTATGGTTGTCAATGATTAAAATTGTGCCATTAGTCAGTAGAGGTTAGCTATGAAACTATCATTAGCAGGAATATGTTTACTAACTATTTCATTCACTGCGTGTCAAGCAGAGCCTACTACCAAGTATTACCTGACGCCCATTGTTACCGGACAAGTATTAGATAGTCGCAATGATCAACCGATTAGCAATGCTAACGTTCTCTATACTAGTAATACCTATACGACGACTGATAAAGAAGGTTATTTTAGACTTCCTGCGATTACTAGCGATGGACATACTGCTGATAGCGGAGAGTTAAGTGAAATGGATATTGTCATCAATAAAGAAAACTATAAAGGTAAAACATACTCGAATTTTGGTATCTCAAGAATAAAAGTAGTAAGCGCATCTAGAGTACCTGAATATATACATATGGGTAGAGTGTATTTAGCGCCATTGCCAAGTCACGTAAAAATAGAAGATAGTTATAAGTATGAAGAATATATAGAGGATATGACGTTTTGTCAGCCCAATGAGTCACAAAAAGACGTGAATTGCATTCCTGTGCCAGACGGAGTAAATCGTGAATATCTTTAATAAAATCAATTTGTTCAGTATCGTTTGTCTGACAGCGTTGGTAACCACTTCTTGTACTGCGCAAGAGCCTGAAGTGCTCTATGTGACGCCCTCTATAAAGGGTCAACTCATTGATAGACAAACCGACCAGCCCCTGAGCAATATTACGGTTTACTTAACCGGTGACATTCAAGACACCTCTGATAACAAAGGTCGCTTTGAGCTACCTGTTATGCAAAAGATAGATACAGATGAGATGGGCGCAGATTATTTTAAAGCTATAGTTAAAGACGCTAATATTATGATCGATACGCAAAGCTATCAGCGACGTCTGTTCGCAATTGATGACATAGTACCATCTAAAAGTACTGACCTAAAAACTCTCGTTACTATTGATATGGGCAATATTTACTTAACACCATTAACTGACGGTATACATCGCTATGGAACCGTATTTGAATATGTAGATAGCATGCCCTACTGCAAGCCTATTGAGTCGCAAAAAGAAGCAAACTGTATACCTAAGCTATAAAGCTTATGAGTAACAACCCCTACCTAATCCAAGCTTCTACTCTCTCCCCCAAAACAATACTAACCACATACCCCAACACCTTTTCTTGAAGATTTAGATTGGTTGCTCTAAAACCTGTTATTATAATGCACTATTGTCATATCATATTTTTTGTTGGTCTTGTTAACCGTTTTTGACTGTGCTTTTATCTATTGCCCCTTTGACTTTTATAGGATATCTCATGCGTTTGAATAAACTCTCCTCTGTTTCATTATTGACCGCAGCTATCGGCCTCAGTCTCGCCAGCACTGCTCAAGCGGCCCGCCCGCCTGCACCAGATTTATCCAACAGTGAGTTTCAGCAGTGCCTTGATGGACTTAAAAACTCTAGTAAATTTAGCGGTGTGGACAGCTATACCTTTAATAATTATCGTCCCAGCCAGCCTGATCCAAGCGTGATTCAATCCTTGAATTATCAGCCTGAATTTCAAAAAGATGTTTGGGATTATTTATCAGCGTTAGTGGACAAGGAGCGCGTTGAAGATGGTATCCGCGCCAAACGCCAGTGGGGTGATACCTTGCGCCAGATCGAATCGCGTTATGGCGTCAAGCCTGAGCACGTTTTAGGCGTTTGGGGCGTGGAGTCTAACTTCGGTCAGACTTTGGGCAAAAAGCCGTTATTTGAATCGCTTGCGACGTTATCTTGTTTTGATCGTCGTCAAAGCTACTTTCAAGGTGAGTTCGCCAATGCGCTCAAAATCGTGCAAAACGGCGATATCGCACCCAGTGATATGACTGGCTCATGGGCCGGCGCGTTTGGACAAACCCAGTTTATGCCAAGCACCTTCTTAGAGTTAGCTGTAGATTTTGATGGCGACGGTCGCCGCGACCTTGTCAATAGCGTACCGGATGCATTAGCCTCGACGGCTAACTTTTTGGATAAGCGTGGTTATCGTACTGGCGAGCCTTGGGGCTACGAGGTTAAGCTTCCCAGCGGCTATTCAGCAGCGTCTGATCGCAAAAATAAGAAATCGATGAGTTATTGGCGAGGCCAAGGGTTAACGCTGGCTAATGGCAGTCCCCTGCCCTCCAATTTGGATAGTGCTGGTTTGCTATTACCCGCTGGTAGTAACGGTCCTGCCTTTTTGGTTGGCAAAAACTTTGATACCTTCTACTCTTACAATGCCTCAGAGAATTACGCTTTAGCTATTGCTCATTTATCTGATCTGATCACCCGCGAGGATAGTAGCAAAACCGACTTTATCACTGCTTGGCCAACAGATGACCCGGGTATCAGTCGTCAGCAAGCTCGCGACATTCAGCAAGGTCTATTAAATGCAGGCTACGACATCGGCGAGGTAGACGGCATTATCGGCGACAACACGCGTACTGCAATTCAGCAGTACCAAACCAGTCGTGGGGTGTTCCCAGCCGATGGCCGCGCGGGTCAGAGATTTTATCGTTTGATCACCCAAGGTGGCGTGCAAGGCAATACAATAAGCCGTCCGACTCAGTATAGTCAACCAGTTAACAGTCAAAACCAACCTTCAACATCAGCGCCTGCTGATCGTATGGGACAACTGATTGAGCAGCAAACAACCATTACCCCAAGCCGTTCTAATAAGTTTACCGATCAAGCTACAGGGCAAGCAGTAGAACCATCGACCACCAATCGTGTTCGCTACCGCCGAATTACCGACGCCAATGGCAATATTCGTTTAGTACGTATCGATGAAGGCTCATAAACTTAATTATGTATAGATATTATTCATAATTAAATGCTCTTAGCTGTTGTTACAGCTAAGAAATGACAGGCCAAACAAAGCAAAAGCCACACTACGGATAGTGTGGCTTTTAGTTTAATACAGGTACTTAGTAATATAATAGTAAATGGTTAGCAAAAACCTAAACTATCGGCGGTGGATCAAGATCACCATTGTCACCACCCCAATTCTCACGTGCTTTCTCATCAAGATCAGCTGGTGTTTTAGGTCGCCATTTACCGTTTTCTTTCCAAGTATCGTCGCCCCAATCTTCGTCTTCTGCCTTTCTATCTAGATCTTTATAAGCCTTACTGGGGTCAACGCCGCGACGCTTCATATCTGCAACCTGCTCTTCTAGCGTGCGAAACTGATCAGCATCATACATGGCTTTTTCTAAGCCATCAATTTCATGCTTTAGGTTGTCACTTTTAGAATCACTCATCATATTCTCCTTAATCATTCAATACATTCATTTTAACATTTATAGCCATTAGGAAGTAAAAAAATTTAAAAACTATATTAAGATATTCTTGATTTTAATCAATATTATGAACAACTTATGCGATTAATTGATATCTCATTATCTCTAGTCCATACTCAATTAACAACGGTTCACACGTATACTTTGTATTACAAAACGTCAAGAGAGATTTGGGCGCTCAAGCTTGTATCTTAGCTTTTATTTGCTCGATATATCTTTTTGGCATAGGAAGTAAGTTTCCACATTTGCTGCGAGGCATTAACACTAGACTTCGTCAATTCAATCCAGTTGGCCACAATTATTGAACGCTGCAAATGATACAGATCATTTTGTGCTATTTGACAGCGTGCAACGGCATGAACATTTGGCATTTTTTGTTTAATATCGTGCTCAGCTCTAGGAGCAATCAAACGATTGAGACAACTTTGTAGACCATAACTTGAAGAAGCTGCTGGCATTTTTGCTAGTGCTTGCAAAACCTCTAACCAAGTTATCTCCATAGTCATAGTGATATCAGTCAAATTGCCACCTTCATATGCATGAGCGCTATACTTGATAACGAAGCTCTCTGTGAGACTAAGAACCTGAAACATGTCGTTATTGTCGTCATCTACGTGTTGATCAGAGGCTAAATGCTCAAAATTTTGGTTATTAGAACGCTTAGTTATAGGGTTTTTAGAGGACTGACCTGCTGTATCAGTAGAAAGAGTTGGCTCTCCAGAATTAGCGTATTGAAAGGTACGTTTTGAAATTAAAGGATTTGAGTTACTCTCAACAGATTTTACCCAGCTTGCTCTTAGCTCACAACTTGCAGTCATGTCTTGATATGCTTTACTAAGTAGCTGATTTATATTAGTAGTATCATCATAATAATGGATATTAGTAACTTGTTGCTCGATCAGATGAGTAAACTCTTGTAGTTGCCGACTGACTTCAAACCCTTTTGCTTTATGACTCTTGATCAAAACTAACATAGGTTTGAGCTTAGCTCTAGCACTCAGATAGCTCAAATGCATTTGACTGACACCCATATTTTGAGCAGTACCTACACCATAACTGTCGCCTACGACAACGATCGTATAATCACAAGCTTCAATACACTGGCGACCATACAAAAAGGCTTGGGGTAGTTCAGTTGCCACATCATAGGTCAAAAAAGCACGCGTCTGAAAAAATATCGCTACACTATCCAAAACTCGCGGTTGATTATGGGCTACACATATTATATGAGCGTGATAGCGATGACTTGACAATATAACCTCTATAGCAACAGCACGGTTAGCGATAGTTTTAATTATACAATTAATTTACTCGTGATGAGTATAAACATGATTCTAGCAGAATATAAGTAACTTGTAATTTTTCGTTTTGATGTTGCTAAAAATAATAAGTATTTGACGACTGCAATTACGATCCGTACAAAGACGTTAGATATCAATAAAGATACCTAATCTTTATCTCTGTACTCAGTAAGCGAGCCACTACTGTATATAAACTCTCATCATACTTACTGGCATAAAAAACCAAAGGATGTATTTCATAATTTTCAATCGATTGAGCTAATATACTTCGCTCAGTCAGCAAAGAATGTACACGAGCTGCAATAGCTTGTCCTGAATCTACTACCTTTATTGATAATTGCTGAGCCGCAATCTCATCAATCAAAAAATCCTTAAAAAAGGGATAATGCGTACAGCCTAATACTAAATAATCTACACCAGCAAGAGCAAAGCTCTGAATTTGTTCTCGTAAGCGCTGAGCAGCATCAGATGTCTCTGACATGCCAGATTCTACCCACGGTACCAATTGTGGATCAAAGTATTTAGTTACCTTAGTACCGCTTGGCGAGGCAATATCTTCAATCACTTGATTTAGCAGTGCTCCGTTGAGCGTCGCTTTAGTAGCTAAAACGGCTACATGACCACTCTTACTTGCTCCTACAGCAGGCTTTAAAGCCGGCACTAATCCTACAATAGGCAATTGTGGATAGCAGCGTCTTGCTGTTTCCAAAGCGTAGGCAGAAGCGCTATTGCAGGCAATAACGATAAGTTTGCAGCCTTGTTGGTATAACCATTTTACTGCTGTTAATGTTAAAGCTTCAATCTCTTCGCTATCCCTATTCCCATAGGGTACATGTAGAGTATCAGCATAGTACACATAGCGCTCAGCAGGCATTTGCTGCGCTAAGTGCAGATATACTGACAGACCACCTACCCCTGAATCGAACAGTCCTATTGGAGCGTTATTCTTATAACTGGCCTCCATGTTTTGTACCTGACACTGAATAATATTATTTTCACTACCGTCATTTTTTTCAATACTATTTACATAGGCTTGGTGGCTTATAGTTCTCATATTAAAAATACTGTCATTACTATATCGACTCTACAAGTTATTGATTCTACAAATTATTGACTCTATAGATTTTACTGTTTAATTTACGGTGTATACTCACAGCTTTATACTAAATCCTAAAACTGATTTCAAGACACTAGTGGTTTGGCATAAACAACTGATAATCCTGCCCGCCGCTACGTAAGGTTAGTATAGTGCTGCCGTTTTCTTCTGTCAGCTTACCAATTTCGGTCAAATGATAGAAAGTATTACGTCCAATAAGGGCGGTTAGACCATTGCGAACAGGCATATAAGGACGAATCTGCTCTTGCTCTACAGCGTCTTTATCCTGCTCATCACTATCTTGAGCATCATTTTTAGGCAAGTAAGTACGTAGTGTAATCGGATGCGCGGCATCTAAACGTACCACATCTCCTGTCGTCGTTGTAAATTCTAACCAGCTGTCGCCTTTTTCTTCTACAATTCCCACATCGTTGATAAGCAGGGGCACATCTTCAACGCTGATACGCAGTTTTTGTACCGGGGTCTTTAGAAAATACTCAATCTCATTATTGCGCTCTTCTCTCCATAAGACGGTTGCAAAAAGATCAACCAATGACTGCCTAGTCAAAGGTCTACCTTCGTGCCACCATTCCCCATTAGCTTTGATTACTAGATCCATATCAACCGTTTGCTCCGGCTGCCAGTCTTCAAGAGGTGGTAAGCTACGCTTTTGACTGTTACCAGTAGTTGACTTTAAGTATTGACTCAGCGCCTCCATATCTTTTAAGTCTGACGGTAGAGTTTTAGCAGGGTCAGTGCCATTTACTTTGCGATTAGTGTTATTACTATCAGTCATCATACACCTTCCCAGATATTAATTAAAGTTTGCTATGTTTAGTATTACTATAATTTTCGGTTTTAAACATGATAAAGTCAGCTCGTTATTGTAGAATCACTATATTAATTTTACCTTAACACTGATACCTATAAATGCGTATCGTGTTTATGAGACTTTTCTTTTATAATAAGTAACGAATTTTTTATCTGATCAGTTATATAAGTATTGTTTAAATTATTTTACTTATCATTAAAGACAGTAGCGGCAGCAATAATGTGTCCATTTTTACCACAAAGACAGTTTTTATCAGGTAGCCCTCTATCTAAGACCCATCACGGTTGCAAGCCTTATTATTTATTGCAACGTCCATAGCTATGTCATAGATAAGCCACTAAGAATTTAGGAGTAGGTATGCAAGAACAAGATAAGCAAACGCCGGTCGTTGATGAGACTATAGACACTGATACGCCTATAACCACTGAAAAAACAGATACTGAAACATCAGCTACGACCAAAACCGATCCTGACACCACAGCGGTAGCAGTTGATACCGATAAAGCCGAGATAGTGGATACTAAAGAATCAGAAATTGATATGACAAAGAACGACGCAGCAGAAACTGAGACAGTTGATACCGTAGAATCCGATGATGAAGCGGCTGCATCTGAAGCCGTAGAAGAGACAGAGGTTGAACCAGAACCAGAACCAGAACCAGAACCAGAACCAGAACCAGAACCAGAGGTTGAGCCGGAAGTCGAACGTGAGTCAATGGAATTCGACGTTATTGTTGTCGGCGGTGGACCTTCTGGCTTATCAGCTGCTATCCGTTTAAAGCAATTGGCGAATGATGCTGGCAATGATGAGTTTATGGTTTGTGTGGTTGAAAAAGGGTCTGAGTTTGGCGCGCATATTCTATCAGGCGCTGTGATTGAACCTCGCGCTTTGAATGAGCTGATTCCTGATTGGAAAGAAAAAGGCGCACCTCTAAACGTGCCAGCAATTGAAGATCGGGTATACATGCTAGGCTCTGCCACCAAGTCAACCAAACTTATGGATTCAATCGTGCCTGAGAGCATGCATAATGAGGGCAACTACATAGTATCGCTTGCCAATGTGGTGCGCTGGCTGGCTGAACAAGCAGAAGAGCTGGATATAATGATGTTTCCAGGTTTCCCTGCAGCCGATATCTTATACAACGATGACGGTTCGGTGAAAGGTATTTTGACAGGCGATATGGGCGTTGCTGCCAATGGTGAAGAAAAACCCAGCTATGAGCCCGGTTACGAGCTATTGGCTAAGTATACCGTCTTTGCTGAAGGTAGCCGTGGTCACCTAGGTAAGCGTTTGATTAGCCGCTTTAGTTTGGATAAAGACAGTGACCCCCAGCATTATGGTATTGGTCTCAAAGAGCTATGGGAAGTCGATCCAGAAAAACATGAGCAAGGCGTAGTGATGCATGGCTCAGGTTGGCCGTTGAAAGACACCGGCTCAAGTGGCGGTTGGTGGTTGTACTTTGATGAAAACAACCAAGTTAGTTTTGGTATGGTTATCGATCTGTCTTACTCTAATCCCTATATGTCACCATTTGATGAATTACAGCGCTTAAAACTGCATCCGCTTATTCGTAATATTTTAGAAGGTGGTAAGCGCATCTCTTATGGAGCTCGCGCTTTAACTAAAGGTGGTCTAAACTCCTTACCAAAATTTACTTTCCCAGGCGGGGTATTGGTCGGTGATGATGCAGGATTCTTAAATCCAGCTAAAATTAAAGGCACCCATACCTCAATGAAATCAGGTATGCTAGCCGCCGAAGCTATTTTTGAGGCGCTACAAGCTGGACGTCAGCATGACGATGTTGTGGCTTATAGCACCATGTACAAAGAATCATGGCTCTATCAAGACAATTATGAAGCCCGCAACTTTTCTCCTGCGATGCACCGTATGGGACAATGGATGGGCGGCGCGTTCAACTTTATTGAGCAAAACCTACTTGGCGGCAAAATGCCATTGACCATTCATGATAATTTAAAAGATCATGATCAGCTAGAGCGGGCGGCACTTGCTTATCAGCCAGAATATCCAAAACCTGATGGCAAGCTGGTATTTGATAAGTTATCATCAGTCTTTATATCTAATACTAACCATGCTGAAGACCAGCCAACGCATTTGAAGCTAACTGATCCTACGGTACCTATTTCTATCAATTTGCCGTTGTATGCAGAACCTGCCCGATTATACTGTCCAGCTGGTGTCTATGAAGTGGTTAAAGACGCTGAAGGTGCCAAGTTTGTCATCAATGCTCAAAACTGTGTGCATTGTAAAACTTGTGATATCAAAGATCCTTCACAAAACATTACTTGGGTAACACCAGAGGGCGGCGGTGGTCCCAACTACCCGAACATGTAAAATAAAAGACATGTAAAGTAAGTACTCGCACTAAAAAACCTCGTTCATAATTGAACGAGGTTTTTTATTGGCTGGTTAATAAGATAAAAACAATTTTACTTTGAATACTTAGATGCTCAAATACTACCCACTCAAACACTAGTCCGACCAAGAATCACGGTTGGCTTCATCTTTTAGCTTAACGAAGTCATCAGGATGAAAAGTGATTTGATCCCCTGTTTTGCCTTCTTTAATTTGGCGCTCATAATCTCGCAATATCCTTAACGCAACTGGAGATAGTATCAAAATAGCGATTAAGTTAGTCAATGCCATAAGGCCCATTGATAGATCAGCAAAGTTCCAAATCGCAGGTAAACTTGCAATAGCGCCAACGAACACCATAGCTAATACCATAAAACGAAAGATCATGATCATCATTTTAGCGTTTTTGCTGCCGGAGATGAATTCAAGATTTGATTCGCCATAGCTGTAGTTGGCAATGATAGAAGTAAAGGAGAAAAAGAAAATAGCTACGGCGACAAAGATAACCCCTAGATCACCCACGTAGCGAGATAAAGCTAGCTGAGTCAACTGAATGCCTTCTTGTTCGACATTGGGATCGATCACGCCGGATAGAATAATTATAGAAGCGGTCGCCGTACAGATGACTAGCGTATCTATAAATACGCCTAGCATTTGCATAAACCCTTGTACCGCAGGATGATCGGGATGAGTTTGCGCCGTTGCCGCAGCGTTTGGCGCTGAACCCATGCCCGCCTCGTTCGAAAACAAACCGCGCTTGATACCATTAATTATGGCTTGTGCAATACCATAACCGATAACCCCGCCGACCGCTTGTTCAAAGCCAAAGGCTGACTTTACAATAAGTGCAATCGCCGCTGGAAACTCGCTAAAGTTAGTTATGATAACAAACAGCGCCAACAAGATATACAAAATAGCCATTACAGGGACAATCTTGCCTGCAATACGCGCGACCGAACGTAGGCCACCGAACACTACTGGCGCTACTAATACTACTAACACCACTCCAGTCATCCAAGTAGGAATACCAAAAGCTTCATTGGTAGCTTGAGCGATGGTATTTGACTGTACCCCATTAAATGCTAGACCAAACGCAATAAGCAAACAAATTGAGAAAAACACCGCCATCCAGCGGCTACCAAGACCTTTTTCGATGTAGTAGGCAGGACCGCCGCGATAAACATTATCATCGTGAGGCACTTTATAAGCTTGTGCTAAAGTAGACTCAATAAAACTGGTCGACATCCCAACCAGCGCAGTCATCCACATCCAAAATACCGCGCCTGGTCCTCCTAAATAAATAGCAATCGCTACCCCAGCTAAGTTCCCCGTACCGACGCGAGCGGCTAGAGAGGTCATCAAAGCTTCAAACGAGCTGATACCTCCGTCTTTACGCCCTTGGTTGGATGCTCGTAGTAATGACCACATATGTCCAAAGTGTCGAAACTGTATAAAACGCGTCACGATAGTAAAATAGATACCGGCACCGATAAGCAAAAACATAAGCAAGCCATACCACGGGTTGCTTGCAATTAACCAGTCATCGTTACCCCAAATGATACTAACACCGTAATTAACGAAGCTATTGAACCAACTTACTACCCCATCACCCATACTGCTCCCCTTCTTTCTGTATCTTTAGTGCTGCACATATTACATTACTCGAACATTATTGTTTATACTGCAAACGTATCCGACAACATTTATGTTTTTGATTCAATGATACTCACTCAAAAAAATCTCGTCTGGCCATTATTAGTTATTGAATCCTTATTTCGAGCAAAATTATTTGTAAAAGTGCTTTTTAGATCAATGTAATAACTAATTTTTTTAAGTATAGGACTTATACTTGTTATATCATTGATGCTAATATGGATTTATAGTTAAATTGTCATAAAATTTCTTATTTAATGAGTATATTTATTCTGTAAAAAATATTTTGTTACACATACTAAGTTGAACTTTTTATTGTTAATTACATGTTTTTTGTATATATTCCTATTAGCTTTAAAGTTATCTAATTATATACTTATTGGCATAAATGTAATTAATATGATCAGACTAGCGAATAGTTGTACTTTATGAAAGAAATTTTATGACTATGGTATGAACCTTTTAATTTAAAAGACACTTGCTAGGTTATAGTAGTTTACTAGCTTTAAACCCGCCTCTTTATTTTGTATTAGACAAAAGGAGTTGTCCTATGGAGAATCGCAACGATCCATCCGGTTATTGGCGCGCCAATATACGTCTCATTTTAGGTAGCCTATTCATCTGGGCTTTATGTTCTTACGGATTTGCAATATTACTACGCCCCCTAATAGCAGGTATCAAAATTGGTGGTACCGATTTGGGCTTTTGGTTCGCTCAGCAAGGGTCTATTGGGGTATTTATTATCTTAATTTTCTTTTACGCATGGCGAATGAATAAGTTAGATAAACAATATGGCGTAGACGAGGAATAGCCCCATGAGTCAATTTGTAATTAATATTATTTTCGTAGGACTATCCTTCGCACTTTACTTTGGCATTGCGATTTGGGCACGTGCTGGTTCTACCAGTGAGTTTTATGTTGCAGGCGGCGGTGTCCATCCGGTAGTCAACGGTATGGCAACAGCTGCTGACTGGATGAGTGCGGCCTCGTTTATCTCTATGGCAGGTTTGATTGCAGCTGGTGGTTATGGTGCATCCTCCTACTTAATGGGCTGGACAGGTGGTTATGTTTTGCTCGCTATGCTACTGGCTCCTTACTTACGTAAGTTTGGTAAGTTTACGGTGCCTGACTTTATCGGCGATCGCTTTTATTCTAAGACCGCTGCTATGATTGCCGTGGTCTGTTTGATTATCGCTTCAACCACTTATGTCATTGGTCAGATGACTGGTGCTGGTGTAGCTTTCTCACGTTTCTTGGAAGTTGAAAATACTACTGGTCTTATTATCGCCGCTGTTGTGGTATTCTTCTATGCTGTATTAGGTGGTATGAAAGGGATCACTTACACGCAGGTTGCGCAGTATGTAGTTCTAATGATTGCTTATACCATCCCAGCAGTCTTTATTTCACTTGAATTAACAGGTAACCCGATTCCAGGTTTGGGTTTATTTTCAACCCATGTAGAGTCAGGTGTTCCTATATTAACCAAGCTTAATCAGGTTGTAACTGACTTAGGCTTTACTGCTTATACTGCTGATGTCCCTAATAAGCTCAATATGGTGCTATTTACCTTATCACTTATGATAGGTACAGCTGGTCTTCCTCACGTTATTATTCGCTTTTTCACCGTGCCTAAAGTGGCCGATGCACGCTGGACCGCTGGTTGGACGCTGGTGTTTATCTCATTACTGTACTTTACTGCTCCTGCAGTAGGTGCTATGGCACGTTTAAACCTAATTGATACTATCTACCCACAAGGTGTTGAAGCGCCTGCCCTTCCCTACGAGCAGCGTCCTGATTGGATGCGTACATGGGAAGACACTGGACTTATCAAATACAACGATCTAAATAACGACGGTCGTATTCAGTTATACAACGATAGTGGACTGGGTGCCGCGCAGCTTGCTCTAAATACTGCAGAAGCAGAGGGCAGCGATGTTGCAGAAGCAACAGCTGCTGTTGCAGAAGCACGTACTGCTCATGATATGGAAGTTGATGGTCGCTTTGCGAATGCAGGCTGGGCTGGTAACGAGCTTGATGTCAACGCTGATATTTTAGTACTGGCTAACCCAGAGATTGCAAACCTTCCACCATGGGTTATCGGTCTTATTGCCGCCGGTGGTCTAGCCGCAGCATTGTCTACAGCCGCTGGTCTACTGCTAGCTATCTCATCAGCTATTAGCCATGATTTAATTAAACGTAACCTGAATCCGAATATCTCTGATGCAGGTGAGCTAAAAGTAGCCCGTATTACTATGGGTATTGCGATTGTGGTAGCGACATGGTTAGGTATCAACCCGCCAGGGTTTGCAGCACAGGTCGTTGCCTTAGCCTTTGGTATTGCTGGCGCTTCCTTGTTCCCAGTGCTAATGATGGGTATTTTCTCGAAGCGTATTAATAATATTGGTGCTATTTGCGGTATGTTAGCTGGTTTAATTAGTATTCTACTTTATATCTTCGTATTCAAAGGTTGGTTCTTTATCAGTGGTACTGCCAACTTCCCAGATACTGAAGAATACTGGTTATTTGGCATCTCACCGTTATCATTCGGTGCGGTTGGTGCATTAATTAATTTCATTGTAGCTTTTGTTGTATCTTATGCTACTAAAGCGCCACCAGCACATATCCAAGAGTTGGTTGAAAGCGTACGCTCTCCGCGCGGAGCTGGCGGCGCTATAGATCACTAATTTCCCTTGTATATTATGTATTACATCACTCACAGGCAGCAGCTGCTTGTGAGTGTTTTTTATTCTACAATGGTTATCTAGCAGTGGTATAACTGTCTGCTGGGCTATTAAATGTTTTTATCGTATCAAGGATAGATATTATGCTTTTTGAGTTTATCGCGACCATAGCTGCCGGGTTTGGCTTAGCGGGGGTAGCACTGGTTATAACCCACCTTAGTAAATTGGCAGGTAGACGGGCACCAAAGTGGCTTATCCCTTTGTTTGGCGCTTTAGGAATTTTTGGTTTTCAAATTCATCAAGAATATAACTGGTTCAATCAACAAGTGGCTCAGCTTCCACAAGATCTTACTGTTATCAAAAAAGTTGAAGAGAGTACTTGGTTTCGTCCTTGGTCGTATGTCAAACCACAAACATTGCGCTTTATGGCAGTAGATAGCAGGAACGCTCATGCTAATGCCAATAATAAAAATATCTATCTGACCAATCTATATTTGTTTGAGAGACGCAGAAGTATACAACAGGTTCCACAAGTTATAGATTGCAGTGCTCCTGCACGCGCAGACTATGTCATACCAGACAAGAATAGTCAGCTTACTATTGAAGAGCATGTTGGACAAACAACCAAATGGTACCCTTTAACCGTGAATGATCCCTTATTCATTAGTATTTGTCGAAATCAAATCGCACAAATATAATAAAATACTGATAGGACATCTTACTAAAATAATTTAAAACATAATCATAACAATAGGTTTTTGAGATTCTAACTATACAACTGTTTCTGCATAGCGATGTTTTGAATTTGCTCCTACCAATAATCCGGCGCATAAACCGCCAAAATGTGCTGCAAACGAGATGCCTTGCTGCGGCATCAACCCTTGCTTAATGATCAACCAATAACCCGCTCCCATAACGATACAGGCAAGCAGATAGCCCCAGCGCCGTGCAAATAATGCGCCGCCTATCATAAACCCAAGCATTGCGAAACAAAGCCCTGATGCGCCGATATGAATAGATAATGGTGACCCAATCAGCCAAGTTACTGCTCCTGAGGCTACAATAAGTTTTAACGTTGTACGATAAGCATTATTTTCAAACAGGCCAAATACGAATAAAATCTGTATCAACGTCAACGTATTACCCATCAAATGCGCAAAGTTACCATGCATGGTCCATGACGCAAACACGCCAATGAGGCTACCTACATCTAACGTGCGTGGTACAATCCCAAAAATATTCCACAGCCCAAACAGCGCAATCTTATTGAGATAAAACATACCCCACATTGGTATGAATACGAAAGCATATAGCCCCACAACTTGTTTTAAACGTACCAAGGTTAGGCTTAGTAGCTGCTTCCCGTTCATATCCTGCCTCGTCTCTATAAAGTTTGCTATTTATTAAATCTTAGTTTGGATTGAAGATCTACTCTTTATCTCTAGATAAAGCCTCAATCAGTATCCAATAGTAAAGCTGGACGAAGCACGGGCTTAAACGATAACGTAGTAGTATCTTCATCAGTATTTAAATAGCTATCGGCATACAGTAGAGATTTGGAGTGATAAGGTACTAAAGCTGTCGGAA
Source organism: Psychrobacter sp. M4 (assembly GCF_055699795.1). Taxonomy (NCBI): domain Bacteria; kingdom Pseudomonadati; phylum Pseudomonadota; class Gammaproteobacteria; order Moraxellales; family Moraxellaceae; genus Psychrobacter; species Psychrobacter sp. M4. The sequence goes on from NZ_CM146740.1 coordinate 3,279,346, forward strand.
CAAAGCTACGCGCAGCATCGATATGTTTAATTGAATCATCAAAAAAGATATGCGGGGCAAAAGTTTTCAGTATTGCTGTTTTTTCAAGACCACCCAGAAAAAACGCCATATCCACATCCACTCCCCAAGCACGTAGCGTCTTGATAGCTCGCAGATCAGCTGGTGCATTACGAGCGGTCACTAAAGCAATTTTTATTGGGCTATATTGTAACCGTGCAGGCAGGCGCTCTTGCAACTTTGAAAATTTAATTAGCAACTCAGCATAAGGGCCCTTTTTGATAGGAGAGTCTCGCATTTGTGCTTCACGTTCGTGAAAAGCACGTAGCCCTTTTTGTTTGTATAATAGCTCTCCTGAGTCGTCAAATAATACGGCGTCACCATCAAAAGCAATACGTAATTGCTCGGTGTCAAGCTCATAAGTATTGACAGGCGTAGCATCTAGTATCGCACAGGCGCAAATATTAGCATCTGTAACTTGCTGAGCATCATCACGATTGGTTGTCAAAAACAGATCAACGCCAAAATCAGCAATATAAGGAGCTATCGAGCTTCCAGAGATAAAGGCTGAACGCGAAATATTGAGTTCATGTACGCGTATAGCATTTAATACTTGGATACCCGTATCCGGGCTACTTTTAGATACTATAACCACTTCAACTAAAGGCGTTTCGATATCTGAATAGGTTACACCGCAGTCATTACAGTAGTTATTGAGATTAAGTAAAGCTTTAATCAGCGGATAACCTGCACCTATACTAAGGGGCTTATCCTCACGCTCTGCCATATAGTCGCGAAATTCTTTAACGGCACTATCAGGACTATGCTGTAAGAGTTGTAGCAAATGGTTTTCAGATTCAGATAAATCAAATAAAGCAGTTGCAGAAATGGCAACTATAAGTGTATTACTAAAATCAACTGCCATAGTCCTCTACTTGTATAGTTTGCAATAAAAAATAAATGAATAGTTCGTGCTTAGTTTACTACATATATCAACAAAAATAAGAAACCATGTGACCAAACATAATCAGCTCATCATAGTTTATGGTGCCAATCCATAGTTTATAACGTCCTAAACAGTAAAAACCACACCGTCTTATGAACAGTGTGGTTGAAAATTTCAAACGATTTTCTTTCTACTATGGATATTTAGCCCTTATAACCTACCCAAGCAACGTCAGTGAGATCGCTGGGAAAGCGACTAGAATAGCCAGCCGTATAAAGTCCGAGACAATGAACGGTGCCACCCCCCGAAACATCTCACTAAGCTTAATATGCGGCGCCACCGCCTTAATCACAAAGATATTCATCCCCATCGGCGGCGTAATCAGTCCCAGCTCCACCGTCAATACCGCCACAATCCCAAACCAGACCGGATCAAACCCTAAGGCAAGAATAATAGGGAACACCACCGGAATGGTAATCACCAGCATTGCTAAGGCATCCATAAACAAACCCAAAAGGAAGTACATCAGCAAGATTGCCAGTAGCACCACCATCGGACTGACCGCCAATCCCCCAATCCAGGACGCTAGGGAATACGACAGACGCGACACCGAGATAAAGTAGCCCAGCGCCTCAGCACCTAACAGCATAAAGAACACCACCGCTGACAACGCCAAGGTCTCAACCAACGACTGCTTTAAACCTTGCAGGCGCATCCCTTTGGCTGCGGCATACGCCCATGAGGCAAACGCACCCACTGCTGCGCCTTCGGTTGGAGTAAACAGACCAAAGAAGATACCAGCGATGATAATCACAAAGATAAAACCAAAGGGAATCAGACCGGTCAAAGATAGTATCTTCGCTTTCCACGAGGTTTTCTCACCGCGCTGCGCCAAATGCGGCTTCCAGCGCACCATGATCATCACGGTTAAAGAGTACATGACCATGCCAAGGATACCGGGCAAGAAGCCGGCGATAAACATATCGCCCACCGACTGCTCGGTTAAGATGGCATAGACCAGTAGGGCAATACTAGGCGGGATCATAATACCCAAAGTACCACCCGCGGCTAAGATACCGCAGGCGAAGCCGGGCTTGTAGCCGTACTTCTCCATCTGCGGCAAGGCTACCCTTGTCATAGTTGAGGCGGTGGCTAAGGACGACCCTGAGATGGAGGCAAAGATACCGGAGGAGCCAATACCGGCAATCCCCAAGCTGCCTCTGACCCCGCCAAAGATGGTACGGGTGGAGTCAAACAGTTTACCGGCCATACCGGAGTGGGTGGCAAACACCCCCATCAAAATAAATAAAGGTATGGCACTAAAGTCATATTTGGCAAGGACATCTACGGGGATGTCTTTGAGCATTTGCAGGGCGCCATCAGGGGTGGTGACGGCACCAAAACCCACTAGACCGACGCTAAGCATGGCAAGCGCCACTGGGACGCGAACCACGACGAGTATAATCATGACCAATAGGCCAATGGCTCCGATAATTTCTGGACTCATGCGCCGGTCTCCTCGGCGTCATAGAATTCGCCTGTTTTAAAGATGTTGATGGATTCGATCAAAGAGCGAATGGCAAGCAAAACGCTCAGTACTGAACTGATAAGATAGATGGGCATCATGGAGATGCGCAAATCTTGGGTAACTTTGCCAAATTCCATGGCGTCTATGGCACTTTCATACAGACCCCACGCAAAAACAAGGCCAAGTAAGAAAAAACCGATCATGAAGACGCCCATCATGTAGCCTTTGACGGCTTTGGACATCTTTTGAGTAAAGACGTCGACGATGATTTGCGAGCGCTCGACGTAGGCGGCAAAGGCGGCAAGTAGGGCAAAAAGCATGAAGTAGGAGACGATCTCAACGCTACCTTTGACGGTAAAGCCAATCTCGCCGCCGGTAAGCTTGAAGATGTAACGGGCGACAACATCAAGAATGGTGACCAAGACAATGATAACCAGACTGATGCCGCCGATGAATTGACACACTCGGGAGATGAGGGTGCTGAGGCTAACCATAGCGCTCATAAGGGGTTCCTCTAATAAGTTAGACTTTGCAGGCGGCGCTCGCGGCTTGGGCTTTTTCATAAACGCCATCGGCATCTAACCCTAGAGCGTTGACGTCAGCCAAATATTTTTTAGTACCGTCTAATAGAGGACCTTTCCAGTCGGGGTCGTTTAGAGGATCGGGTATTTCAACGATTTCATCACCCTTATCCTTAGCTGCTTGGATAGCCATCTGATCGTGTTTATCAAACACTTCACCAACTTTTTCTGCAAGTGCCATTCCTGAGTTATTGTCCAAGACTTGTTTTAGATCATCAGGCAGACTTTCATACTTGTCCTTGTTCATCGTCACCATCAAAGCGGAGCTATAAAAAGGAATGTTAGTATGATACTTTGTTATCTCATCGATTTTAAAAGCAGTAACCGCTTCCCAAGGAAAGCTCAACCCATCAACGACGCCGCGCTGTAAAGAGGTATACATGTCATTAGCGGGCAGACCAACAGGTGATGCTCCTGCACTCTCAATGATATCGCCAGCGACTGCTGAGGGACGACGAATACGCATGCCTTTCATATCTTCAGGCGTACGAATTAATTTATCAGTAGTATGTAGTGAACCAGGTCCAGCACCATACATAAATAATAGATGCGAATCTTCATATTCGCTAGCAAGAGTACCATCGTCATAAAGTGTTTGTAGCATACAGCCCATCTGACTCGCTGAATTAGATAAGCCAGGTAACTCAGCAATCTGGGTCAAGGGGAAACGGCCGTTGGTATAGCCGTGTGCTTGCGAACCAATATCAATGGTACCTTTAGCAGCTGCTTCATAGGTAACATCGGCTTTAGCAAGACCCGCTGAAGGATAAAGTTCTACATTTAAACGACCATTAGATTCCTCTTCTATTTTTTTAGCCCAAGGTTCAAATACCTCTTTACTAATAGAAGAAGTCGCTGGCCAAAAATGTGAGAATCGTAGGGTAGTAGTTTCTTGTGTTTCAGTAGTAGCAGAAGCATTTTCATTATTATCAGAGGGACTAGAACAACCTAGTAGACTAATAATTGCTAACGCACTAATAGAGAGAAGCGGGACTGACTTCATTATCAATTCCTTTTGATAACCATAGTTAAGTAAAAGAGCATTTATTAATATTTTCAAGAATTTTCAAATCTACTGATTCAGTATCCTTTGAATCAATCTAAATAATCTTAATAAATAACTCTAAAATTGTTTATAAATTTAATAAATAATATAAAATCAAATTACTGTTTAGAATTAAAAATTACTACCTGAAATTAGCAGCTATAATGATAACTGTCAAATCATTTTATAATAAATTTATCAGCATAACACCTTATTTGTGATTTTATAGAATAACAAATTTAAGTTCAAGCAGACATAAAAAAAGCCCCCTCTGCATTAGCAAAGGGGGCTTTTAGGGTATAGAGAGCTGACGATGACCTACTCTCACATGGCCGGAGCCACACTACCATTGGCGCTACGATGTTTCACTGCTGAGTTCGGGAAGGGATCAGGTGGTGCCATCGTGCTATTGTCGTCAGCAAAGGGGGTTAGATATGAGTCTGTGTTTGTTTTACTTATTTGACTAAGTATCACTTATCCTAACTGAATCAAGGATAAAGGTGATATCGATATAATGCTTGATACAAACCACTTGGGTGTTGTATGGTCAAGCCAAACGAGCAATTAGTACAGGTTAGCTACACGCATCGCTGCGCTTCCACACCCTGCCTATCAACGTCCTAGTCTTGAACGGCTCTTTAGGGAAATCTTATCTTGAGGTGGGCTTCCCGCTTAGATGCTTTCAGCGGTTATCCCATCCGAACGTAGCTACCGGGCAATGCCATTGGCATGACAACCCGAACACCAGTGGTTCGTCCACTCTGGTCCTCTCGTACTAGGAGCAGCTCCTCTCAAATTTCCAACGCCCACGGTAGATAGGGACCGAACTGTCTCACGACGTTCTAAACCCAGCTCGCGTACCTCTTTAAATGGCGAACAGCCATACCCTTAGGACCTGCTTCAGCCCTAGGATGAGATGAGCCGACATCGAGGTGCCAAACACCGCCGTCGATATGAACTCTTGGGCGGTATCAGCCTGTTATCCCCAGAGTACCTTTTATCCGTTGAGCGATGGCCCTTCCATACAGAACCACCGGATCACTAAGACCTACTTTCGTACCTGCTCGACTTGTGGGTCTCGCAGTTAAGCGCGCTTTTGCCTTTATACTCTTTGAACGATTTCCGACCGTTCTGAGCGCACCTTCGTACTCCTCCGTTACTCTTTAGGAGGAGACCGCCCCAGTCAAACTACCCACCATACATTGTCCTCGGTACTGTTATACCTGAGTTAGAACCCCAACATGACCAGGGTGGTATTTCAAGATTGGCTCCACCAAGACTAGCGTCTCGGTTTCATAGCCTCCCACCTATCCTGCACAAGTCAGGTCAAAGTTCAATGTAAAGCTGTAGTAAAGGTTCACGGGGTCTTTCCGTCTAGCCGCGGGTACACAGCATCTTCACTGCGATTTCGATTTCACTGAGTCTCTGCTGGAGACAGCGCTGCCATCATTATGTCATTCGTGCAGGTCGGAACTTACCCGACAAGGAATTTCGCTACCTTAGGACCGTTATAGTTACGGCCGCCGTTTACTGGGGCTTCGATCAAGACCTTCGCATTCGCTAAGCCCATCAATTAACCTTCCAGCACCGGGCAGACATCACACCCTATACGTCCACTTTCGTGTTTGCAGAGTGCTGTGTTTTTAATAAACAGTTGCAGCAGCCTGGTATCTGCGACTGCTAGAAGCTTACGGAGCAAGTCCTTCACCTCCAGCAGCGTACCTTCTCCCGAAGTTACGGTACCATTTTGCCTAGTTCCTTCAGCAGAGTTCTCTCAAGCGCCTTGGTATTCTCTACCTGATCACCTGTGTCGGTTTAGGGTACGATTCGTTTATGACTATCGCTTAGAAGCTTTTCCTGGAAGCATGGTATTTACCACTTCACGGTACAAGTACCGCTTGCTATCAGATCTCGGTATAAAATAGCCCGGATTTACCTAAGCTATAAACCTACATCCTTTCACCTGGACAACCATCGCCAGGCTGGCATAACCTTCTCCGTCCCTCCATCGCATCATAAACAAGTATCGGAATATTAACCGATTTCCCATCGACTACGCCTTTCGGCCTCGCCTTAGGGGTCGACTCACCCAGCCCCGATTAACGTTGGACTGGAACCCTTGATCTTCCGGCGTGGATGCTTTTCACACCCATTATCGTTACTCACGTCAGCATTCGCTCTTGTGATACCTCCAGCACACTTTACAATGCACCTTCTCAGGCTTACACAACGCTCCCCTACCACTTGAAAACAAATTCAAATCCGCAGCTTCGGCTCCTAGTTTGAGCCCCGTTACATCTTCCGCGCGGGCCGACTCGACTAGTGAGCTATTACGCTTTCTTTAAAGGATGGCTGCTTCTAAGCCAACCTCCTAGCTGTCTATGCCTTCCCACCTCGTTTCCCACTTAACTAGGAATTTGGGGCCTTAGCTGGCGGTCTGGGTTGTTTCCCTCTCCACAATGGACGTTAGCACCCACTGTGTGTCTCCCGGATATCACTCATCGGTATTCGGAGTTTGCATCGGTTTGGTAAGTCGGTATGACCCCCTAGCCGAAACAGTGCTCTACCCCCAATGGTGTTCGTCCGAGGCGCTACCTAAATAGCTTTCGGGGAGAACCAGCTATCACCGAGTTTGATTAGCCTTTCACCCCTATCCACAAGTCATCCCCTGGCTTTTCAACGACAGTGGGTTCGGTCCTCCGGTGCCTGTTACGGCACTTTCAACCTGCTCATGGATAGATCACTCGGTTTCGGGTCTATACCCTGCAACTCATCGCCCTATTAAGACTCGGTTTCCCTACGGCTCCCCAAAACGGTTAACCTCGCTACAGAATATAAGTCGCTGACCCATTATACAAAAGGTACGCGGTCACAAGACTATCTACAAGTAGATAGCTCGCTCCCACTGCTTGTACGCACACGGTTTCAGGTTCTATTTCACTCCCCTCACAGGGGTTCTTTTCGCCTTTCCCTCACGGTACTGGTTCACTATCGGTCAGTCAGGAGTATTTAGCCTTGGAGGATGGTCCCCCCATCTTCAAACAGGATTTCTCGTGTCCCGCTCTACTTAATATGTTAATACTAGAATTTAAAATACGGGGCTATCACCCACTATGGCCAGACTTCCCAATCTGTTCTTCTATTCTAGTATCAATCGGCTCCTCCCCGTTCGCTCGCCGCTACTTGGGGAATCTCATTTGATGTCTTTTCCTAAGGGTACTGAGATGTTTCACTTCCCCTCGTTCGCCTCATATACAAAGTATATGATACCTAGCTTATGCTAAGTGGGTTTCCCCATTCAGAAATCTCCGGATCTCAGGATATTGCCGCCTCCCCGAAGCTTATCGCAGGCTGTCACGTCTTTCTTCGCCTCTGACTGCCAAGGCATCCACCATGTGCGCTTAATTACTTGACCATACAACCCCAAGTAGTCTTGGTTAATTGCTAAGTTTCGTTTTACTATTGGTTAAAGACAACCTCGAAGTAATCCGAGGTGTTTTAACCAATGCATAAATCTAATACTTAACAGGTTGGTCTCGCAATTATAACGATATCACCTATGTTTACGCTTGATTCAGTTCTCTTTACTTTTTTAATAACCCACCCCTGGGATAACAACAATGTCGTTAAGAGGTGAGTTATTAAGGTTAGAAAGTGCGCGTGAACACGCTCTTCCTAACCCAGACTCATATCTATGTTTTTAAATAGTTCCTATCTCTTCGTCAGAGTATAGGTTTCCGTATAAAACAGAACTAAATAATCATCTACGATCACTTAATTCTGTATTAACCTATAAAAGCTTTTCGTTTAAGTGGTGGAGCCAAGGAGAGTCGAACTCCTGACCTCCTGCGTGCAAGGCAGGCGCTCTACCAACTGAGCTATGGCCCCTGAGCGAGGATATAGATGAAGCACTGCTTCATCCCGAGCGCAAGAGTAAATCCCTTAAAGGGGATTTGCTGGTTTGTGCCTTACCCAGATAATGGTGGGTCTAAGTGGACTTGAACCACTGACCCCCGCGTTATCAACACGGTGCTCTAACCAGCTGAGCTACAGACCCATATCTTCTTAAACTAAACTAAAGAACAACTTGTTGTGAATTCTTGCTGAGCGAATGCCGTCTATAAGGAGGTGATCCAGCCGCAGGTTCCCCTACGGCTACCTTGTTACGACTTCACCCCAGTCATCAACCACACCGTGGTGAACGCCTCCCTAAAAGGTTAGGCTATCCACTTCTGGTGCAATCAACTCCCATGGTGTGACGGGCGGTGTGTACAAGGCCCGGGAACGTATTCACCGCGGCATTCTGATCCGCGATTACTAGCGATTCCTACTTCATGGAGTCGAGTTGCAGACTCCAATCTGGACTACGATAGGCTTTTTGAGATTCGCATCACATCGCTGTGTAGCTGCCCTCTGTACCTACCATTGTAGCACGTGTGTAGCCCTGGTCGTAAGGGCCATGATGACTTGACGTCGTCCCCGCCTTCCTCCAGTTTGTCACTGGCAGTGTCCCTAGAGTTCCCGGCCAAACCGCTGGTAACTAAGGATAGGGGTTGCGCTCGTTGCGGGACTTAACCCAACATCTCACGACACGAGCTGACGACAGCCATGCAGCACCTGTATCAGAATTCCCGAAGGCACTCCCGCATCTCTGCAGGATTCTCTGTATGTCAAGACCAGGTAAGGTTCTTCGCGTTGCATCGAATTAAACCACATGCTCCACCGCTTGTGCGGGCCCCCGTCAATTCATTTGAGTTTTAACCTTGCGGCCGTACTCCCCAGGCGGTCTACTTATTGCGTTAGCTGCGTCACTAAGTCCTCAAGGGACCCAACGACTAGTAGACATCGTTTACGGCGTGGACTACCAGGGTATCTAATCCTGTTTGCTACCCACGCTTTCGAACCTCAGTGTCAGTATGATGCCAGAAGGCTGCCTTCGCCATCGGTATTCCTCCAGATCTCTACGCATTTCACCGCTACACCTGGAATTCTACCTTCCTCTCACCTACTCTAGCTTAACAGTATCAGATGCAGTTCCCAGGTTAAGCCCGGGGATTTCACATCTGACTTATCAAGCCACCTACGCTCGCTTTACGCCCAGTAATTCCGATTAACGCTTGCACCCTCTGTATTACCGCGGCTGCTGGCACAGAGTTAGCCGGTGCTTATTCTGCAGCTAATGTCATCGTCAATGGGTATTAACCATTGAGTCTTCTTCACTGCTTAAAGTGCTTTACAACCAAAAGGCCTTCTTCACACACGCGGCATGGCTGGATCAGGGTTGCCCCCATTGTCCAATATTCCCCACTGCTGCCTCCCGTAGGAGTCCGGACCGTGTCTCAGTTCCGGTGTGGCTGATCATCCTCTCAGACCAGCTACAGATCGTCGCCATGGTAGGCCTTTACCCCACCATCTAGCTAATCCGACTTAGGCTCATCTAATAGCGAGAGCAACAAGTTGCCCCCTTTCTCCCGTAGGTCGTATGCGGTATTAATTCGAGTTTCCCCGAGCTATCCCCCACTACTAGGTAGATTCCTAAGTATTACTCACCCGTCCGCCGCTCGTCATCTTCTAGCAAGCTAGAAATGTTACCGCTCGACTTGCATGTGTTAAGCCTGCCGCCAGCGTTCAATCTGAGCCATGATCAAACTCTTCAGTTTAATCTTGCTATGTAACCCTTTAAAGAGGTTACTAAACTTGGCTCATCTAATCTGGCAATTACGCTCTTCGTATATGTTCGTAATGAATTAACTTCGAGTTTCTTTACTGATTAAATGATAATTTTTATAGTTAATTACCTCCCCGAAAAGAGAAGATAGTCAACTTTATGTTTAGCATTCTGTCTCAGCAAAAATCCACACAAGTTGTTCTTTAGTTTCGCTTTTAAATAGTGTCCTACATCTGTCGTCCAGTATGTAAGTATATCTTGTATTCTATTTGCTAAATTCTCCCCATCCCTTACGGGTGGTTCTGTCTAGCGAGCTGACTATCATATCATAGTTTGATGTTCTGTCAAGCTTTTTTATCATTTGTTTCAGTAAGTTAAGATTCTGATTTCGCTAAATTTGTTAGCTTTAATCTGTCTCTATCCCTTAGTGAGGTGCGTATTATAGACGCTTTAATTGGTAAGTCAAGGATTAAATTATTTTATTTTAAAATTAATTTAGTAGGCTTTGATTTTTAGAATGATAACTTATTCTCAATCCGCCTTCCCTTTCGACTGGGTGGCATTATACGTGGTTTAGTTTATCCGTCAAGCTCTGTTTTGAATTTATTTTGAATTAGTTTGTTTGGTGCGCGGGGCGCACCCTACTCGCGCCTTGTTTACAGCTTACCCATCTTTTCAAAGAATGCTTTATAAGCCGCTATCTTTTTATCTAGTGCTAAAGGATAAGCGCGTGAGGTAGAAGGCAATCTATATAAGGTTAAGTCATTTTGCCATTGATAAGGATAGTCAATGCTTTGATTGGTCTTTGGGTATTTTGACTTAGCAGGGGGTTCTTCTAATAAATTGAGTAAAACCTCTGTTGCTTTACCGCCCGTCGTAAACAGTGCACTAACATCAGGCACTTGTGGCAAGATGTTATCTAGATCAACCGTCGTTACTACGGTTAAGTTTTTGTCGGAAGCGTTACCGGTCTCACGAACTGCTTGCCTGACCGTTGGACATGACGCGATGCCACGTTCAAACAAAAAGTCGCGAATACGCTCGGGATCAAAGCGCTTTTCGTCCCCGACTCTAAAATGATTCACATCATTAAAGAATACCCCACCATAGATGCGCCACATATCATTATAAAAGTTAGGATAGTGAAAGCGCATCGCCCATTTATCTGAGGTGGGTGGAAAGGTGCCCATCATCATCACAGTTGCATTTGGAGGTAGCACAGGTGCAAACGGATGAGTTTCCACTTCACGAGTCGTTGTTTTAGAAGCACTTATGTCAGTAATGTTAGTCGCTTTATTATTATCATTTTGGGTATTGGATTGTTTAATAGTCATAATATTCTTCAATAGAAAAAGGGTTTTTTTGTTATCATAGCATACGATGAAAAATCGAAACCAAGAACTAAGGCTATGCGCTATAACCAACGAGCCAAGCCTAATAAATAAGAGAGTACTTATGAGTGACTTAAATATTACCGTAATCGATCATCCATTGGTACGCCACAAACTTAGTCTTATGCGCGAAAAAGACTGTAGCACTTATAAATTTCGTACTTTGACCAAAGAGCTTGCTCGTTTGATGGCTTATGAAGCAAGCCACGATTTTGAGATTGAAACTTTTCCTATGCAAGGCTGGTGCGGCGAGATTGAAGGGGAGCAAATCGTTGGTAAAACCGCAACCGTCGTGCCTATCTTGCGCGCAGGTCTGGGTATGCTTGACGGGGTACTTGATTTGATTCCAACGGCAAAGATATCTGTTGTTGGTTTGCAGCGCGATGAAGAGACTTTGCAGCCGGTACCTTTTTTTGAAAAATTCGTCAGTCATATGGATAAACGACCTGCGCTTATCGTTGATCCTATGCTGGCAACGGGCGGCTCCATGGTTGCAACCATTGATATGCTAAAACGTCATGGTTGCAAAAATATCAAAGCCTTAGTACTAGTTGCCGCTCCTGAAGGCGTACGTTTGGTCAACGAAGCCCACCCCGATGTAACCATTTACACCGCTGCACTCGATAGCCACTTAGATGAGCACGGTTATATCATTCCAGGACTTGGTGATGCGGGTGACAAGATATTTGGCAAACAGTAACCTAAACATAGATCTAAATAAGCGACTTGAATAACAATAACTAGTGATGGTTTTGGTAAAAAACAAGGATGAATCATGAACGTATTAATCACAGGAGCCAGTGCTGGATTCGGTAAAGCTTTAGCTGAGCGTCTAGTAGCAAAAGGTCACCGCGTCATTGGCTGTGCTAGACGTCTCGATAAGCTAAACGCTATACAAGATAAGCTGGGCAATTTGTTTTTGCCGGTAGAGATGGATGTGAGCGATACCGCATCCATTGCACAAATCATCGCTGACTTACCCAATGATTTTAAGCAAATTGATGTGTTGGTCAATAACGCAGGATTGGCACTGGGCACTGAGCCTGCACAAGATACAGACTTGGGCGACTGGATGCAGATGGTCGATACCAACGTTAAGGGTTTAATGGCGCTGACTCATGCCGTCTTGCCGGCGATGGTTGCACGTGATAGTGGTTATATCATTAATCTTGGCTCAATCGCTGGTAGCTGGCCTTATTATGGTGGCAATGTTTATGGCGCGACCAAGGCGTTTGTGCAGCAATTTAGTTTAAATCTACGGGCTGATTTGATCGGTACGCAGGTGCGCGTAACTAACTTGGAGCCGGGAAATGTAGCGGGTACAGAGTTCTCAACTGTGCGTTATGATGGTGATGAACAAAAAGCGGCACAAGTTTATGCAGGCTTTAAAACCATGAGCGGTGAAGATGTTGGTGATATTTTACTATGGCTTATTGAATTACCTGCGCACATCAATGTCAATCGTATGGAAGTTATGCCCGTTGCGCAAACCTATAATGGTTTGACGATCGCTAAAGACGACGAGACTTAGAGTACAAGGTAAAATAGAAATTAATCTATTAACGTAGGTCGTAGTGGCGCAGCAAAGTAGGGCTATCGAAACTGCTTTGCTCACTACTATTTGTTTTAATACCATTCTTCTCAATATAAGTTTCATTAACCAAACGCAAATCATGAAAATCTAAAATAAGCACCTCATTACGAGTGCTCTCGCTGGTGCGTTTGTTGTGACGTATTGGAAATCCTACTACTTGTTTACCGACGACTCGTATCTGATTTAAGATTAAGGTTTGATTATTTGCTCGCCCTGATTTCAGTGCATTTTGATTTATCTTTTGCGCACCCAACACAGCGGTAGCGGGATTTACAGTGCTAGTAAATAGTTTTTCTTGACGCGCACTTTTGGGCATATCGCCTGCGACAAATAGGATTTGCTCAACTGGCAAGTACTGAGCATGACGCATAAGCTCATGACGAAATAGGGTTGGCATATCCATATTGAAGCTGTCCTCACCCTGCTGATAAAAAGCGGCAAAACTACGCTGGATATAACGTCCAAATACAGTAGCATTGATCCACTCTTGATAAATATCGTTGGCTAGAAGCTGCTTAGTAAAAGCCTTTGGCTCTAAGGTAAAGCTAGTAGTCAGCAGCGCTAGCAATAAACTTTGCGCATCTTTAAAGATATGCTGGTCCCAAATTTGCGGGTAGAGGCTACTGTCTAACGCTGGTAACGTGGCTCTACTCATAAACGCCTATCCTTTTTGGTTTTTATCATCAATAATCCTTTATACCTCTCTATTGTACCTTTAACTTGAACGATCAGATAACTTTTATATTAGGATTAATTTTACATTCTTTTAATTAGAACCTCTTAGTAAAGCTAACGCGGTACCGACATATGATCAATAAAATACTTAGAATATCTACGTCCTATCAAATAAAAACCATCAATATTGATGGTGCTGATGACAGTTCACTACCGGTCTCAATAGTGGGTAATGGCCCGCCCGTACTTATGCTGCATGCTTACGGAATGGATGCACGCGAGTTTTTACCATTTATCTTGCCACTGGCTGGTCGGTATACTTTTTACTTACCGCATTTTAGGGGTTTTGGTGAGGCGCAAGAGATCATTTTGACTCAATTTGATTTTGTGCGTCAGTATGCTGATGATCTTAGCGTAATTATCGATCAAGTTTGTAAGAGCCATAAAATAGAGGCGTTACCTATTGCTGCCATCTCGATGGGCGCCCAAGTGATGTGGGCATACTTTGAGAAGTATGGAACCGCAAAGGTCAGTCGCTATCTAAACATTGATCAAAACCCTGCTATTCATAACCAGTCTGATTGGCAAGGGGGACTGTTTGGAGTACGCCAGCAAGAAGTGTTCGATATCTTTCACGATGTAATCGATAGAACTTTACCTTATGCTGATATTGGTAGCTTTACTCATCTTCCCTTTACGCTTAAACGCCGCGCTACCGATGTCGAGCGCCTGTTTTCACTACTGTCAGTCAATCGCACGCGCTCAAAAGCTTTTATACAAGTGATGACTTATAAAAACGATTCTAAACTTGCGCTTTACGATCACAGTACTTGGCATCATAAAAGGCAGTGTTTGCAGGCTTACTTGCAGCTGCCTTATGACTTTCGAGGGGTTTTAGAAAAGGTTACTATTCCGGTAGTCAATTTCATCGGCGGTCGCTCTAAACTTTACGATCCAAAATGGCAGCAGAAAGTGACTCAGATATTGCCTAATGCCAGCGAGATTATCTTACCACACTCAGGTCACGCGGTACCGATGGATGAACCAGTAAGGTTTTATCGGGTATTGAAAGGATTCTTTCAAGATTAAATGTCTTTAGAGTTAAATGCTTTTTAGAAAAGATCAGAGCGCTTTACATAATAAGCTTGCAACTAACACGATACCTTACAACCTAATATAGCAATCCACTTTTTCTGCTTTTATACTAAAAAGCTGATGCTAATAACTACAGTGTCAACTCTTAATAGTAATTCAAAAGGATAAGACTATGCCCTACGTTACGGTTGCACAGCAAGACGATCAGCCCGTTAGTTTATATTATGAAGTCCAAGGCAGCGGCAAGCCTGTCGTTCTCATCCACGGTTGGCCACTGAGTGGGCGGGCTTGGGAGTCGCAATTGTTTGCGCTGGTTGAAGCCGGTTATCAAGTCATCACTTATGATAGGCGCGGCTTTGGGCAATCGTCTAAACCTTGGGAAGGTTATGATTACGATACCTTAGCGCAAGATTTAAAAGCACTGATGGATGAGCTTAATCTACAAGACGCGGCTATCGTCGGCTTCTCTATGGGCGGCGGTGAAGTCGCTCGCTATTTAGGCAAATTTGGTTCAGAGCGGGTTAGTAAAGCGGTGCTGGCTTCCGCCGTTCCCCCTTATTTGTTCAAAGCTGATGATAATCCCGATGGTGCATTAGAAGAAGCTGACATTCAAGAATTCTTAGATGGGGTCAGCGGTGATCGTATTGCCTTCTTAAACGACTTTACCAAAAACTTCTTCACGCCAGCAGATGGCAAGCTGTTAGTGAGCAAACCCATGCGCTTATATAATCGAGACATTGCGGCGTTTGCTTCAGCGAAAGCGACTTATGATTGCGTTAAATCCTTTGCCTACACCGACTTCCGTGATGATCTTGAAAAATTCGATGTACCAACCTTAGTCATTCATGGCGATGCCGATCAAATCGTGCCACTTGAAGCTAGTGGTCAACGCTCGCACGAAATGATTAATGATAGTCAACTGCACGTGGTCAAAGGTGGCCCGCATGGTATCAATGTCACGCATGCCAAAGAATTTAACGAAGCGCTTATTAAGTTTCTAGATAGCTGATAGACTTCTGTTTTTATGTAGACAATAAAAGCGACCTTGAGGGGTCGCTTTTATTTGGGATATTGGAAAGGTATTTTAATTATCAATCCTTTAAAGTCTTTATCAGCTCAAATCTTGGCACTTCTTTGTCATCGATCATGACTGTTGCAGCAAACATCGCAAGCGGTCGCACCCAAACGCCATATTCGCCATAAAGACAACGGTAAACGACGAGTGCCTCTTCGGTTTCGGAATGATGAGCAGTATGCAAAACTTGGTAGAGATTGCCTTTGTAGTGACGGTAGATGCCTTGGGGGATGGGATTTTTTGTCATGATAAAACTCTTTTTTTGAGGAATAACTTTTAACTGCTTCAAATAAATAAAGTCGACTACGACTATATAAGTATCGACTTTATTATCATTACTCATGAATAAAAACTACTCCACCGTCACCCTAGCATAGCCCTTTTTACCCGCCTGAATAACTACCGTTTGCCCTGAGGTTAAGCTAAAACTACCATCGACCACTTCGCCATCTACTTTTACCGCGCCGCGTTTGACCATGTCTTTAGCTGCAGAATTGTTTTTAGCAAGCTCGGACTGATTTAATATCTGAGTAATAAATAGCGCGTCCTGCCCTTCTAAATCTAAAGTCACTTCAGGCAGATCGACAGGCAACTCGCCATCAGCTAGGACATTGCCTGCTGATTTGTGCGCGTTGGCAGCAGCATTGGCGTCATGGAAGCGTTCGATTAACTCTTCGGCAAGAATGCGTTTAATCTCTTGTGGGTTACGGCCGTTTTCCATCTCTGTCATTAAACCCTCAACCTCCTCCATCGGCTTAAAGCTTAAAAACTCAAAGTAGCGACGAATAAGCGTATCGGGCATAGAAAGGATTTTTTGATACATCATGCCAGGAGCATCATAGATAGCCACATAGTTACCCAAGGATTTGGACATCTTATTAACGCCATCTAAACCTTCTAAAATCGGTACGGTGATACATACCTGAGGCTCTTGTCCGTAACGACCTTGCAAAGTGCGACCCATAAGTAAGTTAAAAGTCTGATCGGTACCGCCAAGCTCAATATCCGCTTTGAGCGCGATAGAATCATAACCTTGCACGAGTGGATAGAGGAATTCATGAATAGAGATCGGCGTCTGTGCGGCGTAGCGTTTGGAGAAGTCATCACGCTCAAGCATACGCGAGACCGTTTGCTGGCTGGCAAGCTGGATCATATCCGCCGCTGACATGCTATTAAACCATTCGGAATTAAAGACCACGCGGGTTTTGTCTTTATCTAAAATCTTAAAGACTTGTTCGGCGTAAGTTTCAGCGTTGGCTTTGATCTGCTCGACTGTTAACGGGGGACGGGTAGAGTTTTTGCCCGAAGGATCGCCGATTTTGGCGGTATAATCGCCAATTAAAAAGTAAATCTCATGACCTAAGTCTTGGAAGTGTTTGAGCTTATTGATCAGGACGGTATGGCCCAAATGTAGATCGGGGGCTGTCGGATCAAAACCTGCCTTGATTTTAAGCGGGCGCTTAAGCTTCAGCTTAGCCACCAAATCATCTTCAGATAAGATCTCTTGAGTGCCGCGCTGAATGAGGGCCAGCTGCTCTTCTAGGGTTAATGATTGCTCAGTCATGTCGGTCTCTTCGTCTTGATTAAATGATAAATACCTTTACAGGTTTAGAACCTTGCAGGTGTATAAAAGTGTTAGAATTTGGCAGATATACTAGCGTTTTTTAAGGTAAATTGCCATGAGTAACCCTACATCGACTACTAATAACGACAATACTGACTTCCTCAATCATGCTACCCAAGATGGCACTGACAGTGAGTTGGATTACGCTGCATTGTCCGATGCCCTTGAACAGACTATGTTTGAAAGCTTCGATGATGGCATATATATCGGCATGATGTCAGGAACGAGTCTGGATGGTATGGACGCTGTGCTGTGCCAGTTCAGTGCTAGCAACCTATCCACACCGATGCAACTACTGGCAACCTATAGCCAAGACTTCCCGCCACGTCTGCGTGAAGTGTTATTAGCCTTGTGTCACCCCAACGGTGTCAATGATTTAATTGCCCAAAACAATGAACCAGATAGCCGGCCAAATAGTGATCTAAATAGCGAACTTGACTGGCTGGGTTGGGCAAGTCACGCGTACAGTGAGTTTGCTAGTACAGTGGTCAATAGTTTATTGCAGCAGTCCAATACCGATGCTGAGTCAATATTAGCCATTGGTTGCCATGGTCAAACCTTACGCCATCGTCCGCAAATGGGTTTTACCTTGCAACTCCTCGACCCTAACATTATCGCTGAGCGTACTGGTATTAGTGTAGTCAGTGATTTTCGTCGCCGCGATATGGCCGTTGGTGGTCAAGGCGCACCTTTGGTGCCCGCTTTTCATCGAGCGCTGTTTGCTACGCCTAATAGCACGCGTATATTGTTAAATTTGGGCGGTATTGCCAATATTACGGTATTGCCAGCCACGAGCGATGAAGTCATCGGTTACGATACTGGTCCTGCCAATCTATTGTTAGATGCTTGGTCAGCGCTACACACGGGTAAAGATTATGATGCGGGGGGCGCATGGGCGCAGTCAGGACAGGTCATTGAACCGCTACTCAATCAGTTATTAGCTCATCCGTTTTTCACTAGGCCCTATCCTAAAAGCACTGGACGTGAAGATTTTAATCTAGCTTGGCTCCAAGACGAGCTACAAGCGTTTGATCAAACAGCCCCTAATACTCGCTACTCATCAGCTGACCTGCAAGCGACTTTAACTGAGCTGACAGCAATCAGTGCCTGCGATCAAATTAACAAATTTATCGAACACGGTGAAGATAGTAGCATTTATGTTTGCGGTGGCGGAGCGCTTAATGATTATTTGATGACTCGCCTGCAAGCCCATCTGCCGCATCGTACGATAGCAAGTACGGCTGAGCTGGGACTTGCGCCTACTTGGGTAGAAGCCGCAGCTTTTGCATGGTTGGCGCGGCAAACGCTGATGGGTGCATCTGGCAACTTACCGGCGGTAACTGGGGCGAGTAAAAACGTAGTATTAGGACAAGTTTGTTTTGCTTAACTGCTATTAGGTTTAAGTTATTTATACTTTTATATCTCTAAACTCAATCTTTACCGTTAGTTTTAGATGCTTGTAGGCTCAAATTTATTACCAGCAATTATCGTAAACTTAGAATAAGTTCTTGATTGTGCTTACTTTATTATAACACCATCATTATAGATGGCTATTAAGTTTACAGACGTATACTTATGTGTTTTATAATAGTTGCTAAAATAGCAATATAACGCTATAAAGAAGACGACACGATTGAATTATAGTGATACAACATCAGCACGCCCATTTGTTCAGGGCCGCAAGTATAGGATATATTTCATGAGCCAAAATAGTAGTGCGCCGACATCGACGAATACTCAAACTACGCCAAAACAGCATCGTAAACCTCCTCATAATGAGCGCTCTGATGAGATGCGTGTAGTCGTTACTGGTATGGGCGCCGTTACTCCATTAGGGCTAGATGTCGAGACTACATGGACCCGACTGCTAAATGGCGAAAGTGGCATCGCTCCCATTTCCCACTTCGATGCTAGCGACTACCGTGCCCAAATTGCTGGGGTGGTTAAAGACTTTGATGCCAAGCAATACATGAGTGCCAAAGAGGTACGTCGTTATGATGAGTTTATTCATTACGGGTTGGCGGCAGCTTCAATGGCGCTCTGTGACGCAGGGTTTACTGAAGAGGTGAGCGCCGCTGATGCGCCTGTACAACATGTAGACTCCGAACGCATTGGCGTTATTTTAGGCTCAGGTATCGGCGGTATCCAAACTATTGAAGACAATAATGCAACCTTACGCGAGCAGGGTGCTAAAAAAGTATCGCCATTTGTCGTGCCAGGCTCTATTGCTAATATGGCAGCTGGTTTGGTGGCGATCAAACACGATATCAAAGGTCCTAATTTGACCGCTGCTACAGCTTGTACCACAGGGACCCATGCTATTGGTCTAGCTGCACGACTCATCGCTTATGGCGATGCTGATGTTATGTTGGCTGGTGGTACTGAAAAAGGCTCAAGTCCACTAGGCTTAGCAGGGTTTGGCTCTATGCACGCGCTGTCTACGCGTAACGAGGAGCCGACCAAAGCGTCGCGTCCCTTTGATAAAGATCGCGATGGTTTTGTATTAGGTGATGGTGCTGGCGTGATTGTACTTGAGAGCTTAGCCCATGCTAAAGCGCGCGGGGCAAAAATTATAGCGGAGCTGGTAGGCTTTGGTATGAGCGCTGATGCTGGTCACATTACTGCGCCGCCAAAAGATGGTAACGGTGCGCTGCGAGCCATGAAAAATGCTCTGGATGATGCGGGTATTGATCCCTCTGCCGTCGGTTATGTCAATGCGCATGGTACTAGTACGCCGGCAGGCGATGTCGCAGAATCAATAGCGATTGAAACTTTATTTGACTCTATTAAAGATAGAATTTTAGTCAGCTCCACCAAATCTATGACTGGGCATTTAATGGGAGCCGCAGGCGGTATTGAGGCCATCTTTACGGTGTTGGCTCTACAGCATCAACATGTACCGCCAACGATAAATCTGGATAATGTTGAAGATGACTGCAATCTAGATTATGTCGCTAACGAATCGCGTCAGGTTGACGACTTAAATTATGCCATATCAAATAGTTTTGGCTTTGGTGGTACCAACGGCTCATTAGTATTTGCGCGCTGGTCACAATAAATCAAGGCTGACTGGTTAACTTATAAAGTCATACAAAAGCTATTAGCTTGGTATTAATATTAGCTTAAATAGGCTTGTCCCCTTGCAGCCCCTTATCGTATTTGCGTATGATAAGGGGTAATTTTTAGAACCTTTATGGAAAATTCTATGTCAAGCTATTCTTTTTCGCATCAATTTTATCAGCGTTGGACACAGGCGCCAGAACCAGTACGTGCCGCTATTGTGCAAGAATTGACGGATATTACTACCTTACTACAGACGGACACCCCTTTTGAGGAGTTCGTCTTTAGTACCCATGACTTAGATGCCCATCTTGACGATCTTTATGCTGCTTATCAGAAGCAACAAGCTGCTGCTAAAGAGATTGCTGATAAACAAGCCGCTCTACGGATAGCAGCCGAGAAACAACAAGCTGAAGAAAAGCTAGCTGCTGAAAAAGAGGCACGTGCCAAGGCCGAGGCGCAGCGGCAAGAGGAAAAAGCACAACAAGAAAAAGAGACCGCAGCGCAAAAAGAGAGAGACAGCATTAGTGACACGGTAGCGGAAACAACTGATGCAGCTAATATAGACAGTAAAGCTGACGATGATAGCAAAAACCAAGTCGATGACAGCGCTAGAGCTACTACTGATACGGCAGATCGTGCTTCTGAAACCACAATTGTTAAACCCAAAAAGGGCGCAGCGATTGACCTATCTCTTAAAGATCCAGTGGTAAACGCCGCTCATGAAGACTTGATTCACGAGCTTGAGATGCATGTCGACGATTATTTAAGTGAGCAGATGATGCAGATATCTGAAGACTTAAAATCATGGCTACGCGCTGAGGTGAGTCGGCAACTCAATGAGTCAGCGGCAAAAAATAAAGCTGCTGATGATAATGCCAAAAAGTCGTAAATAATATTACCAATAAATACTTTGCTAAAAGCCACTAAAAAAGTCCAGTAAAATTGTTTTACTGGACTTTTTGCGTTATACCGATAGCTATACAAATAGGTTTAGATGGCTTGTGTACGCTCAGTGAGCCACTCAAGCGCAGCCCCTTCAACGCGATCATTTAGCTCGTCATATACTTTACCATGATAATCGTTTAGCCAGTCAATCTCGACTTGGTTCAGTAACGTCTTATCAATTAAACGGGTATCGATAGGGCAATAAGTGACGGTCTCAAAGTACAGATAATCACCAAACTCCGTCTCACTTGGATTAACAACAGGCTGGTTCACCACTAAGTTTTCAATACGGACACCCCATCTACCTTCGCGGTATAGTCCTGGCTCATTGCTTGAGATCATACCTTCTTTCATCGCCCGCTCTTTGGGAGTGCTGGCACTATAAGCAATCACTTGCGGTCCTTCATGAACATTCAAGAAGTAACCCACGCCGTGGCCGGTACCGTGACCATAGTCCATTTGTGCCTGCCACAACGGTGCACGGCAAATGGCATCAATTAAAGGTGAGGCAATACCGTCAGGGAAGTTGGCACGGGCCAGCGCAATATGAGCTTTTAGCACCGTAGTAAAATCGCGTTTTTGCTCCGCTGTGACTTGTCCAATACCAACGACACGAGTGATATCAGTCGTACCATTTTGATACTGAGCGCCTGAATCAATAAGCAATAGCCCGCCGTCGCCATTTCTAACTTCTAAATAACTAAACTTCTCTGGAGTAGCACGATAATGCGGCAATGCACCATTTGCATTAAAGCCTGCAATGGTTGGAAAACTTGGCGAGATATAGTTTGGTTGCTGACTGCGTACTTCAATGAGCATACTATCAACGTCCAGCTCGCTCAAACGCTCACCATCGGCTAAGCGCTTTTCAAACTCAGCAAAAAACTCACTTAACGCCGCCCCGTCTTGACGCATAGCTTCACGCACGTGCTCAATATCAGTCTCAGATTTGACTGATTTTAACAAAGTGCTAGGGGCTATTTGCTCAATAAAACCAACGTCATCAGCCATTTTTGATAGGGTACCAACTGCTACCTTATTTGGGTCTAATAATAGTATATCCTCAGGTGTAAGCTCTCCTAAAGCATCCTGTACCGCGTCGTAATCAGCAAGCGTAATGCCACTGTCTTTTAGACTTTGCTCAATATCACGACTGACTTTATCATTATCGACAAACAACATTGCTTTATCATTATCGATCAGCATATGTGCTAAAAATATCGGGTTATAATCAACGTCTGCACCGCGCAAATTAGTCAACCAAGCAATATCATCTAGGCTCGATAACAGATGATGCGTGGCGCCTGCCTCCGCCATACCTTCGCGCACCGCTTTGAGCTTCGATGCCGCAGATTGCGACACAAACTTGTCGTCGTGTTCATACAACGTAGCCGTTGGTAATTCAGGGCGATCGTTCCAGATATCCGTCAAAACATCACGATCAGTGATCAAAGTAATATCATTCTCATCAAAAGCATCTAACAGACGATCTTGTTCAGCGATAGACAATACATTGCCATCGACCGCTACGCTATCGCCCTCGCTTAAATGCTCACTTAACCAATCAATGTGATTGGGCTTGCCCGGAGCTAGCTTTTGCAGGTCAATACCTGTATCTGCTAATTGCTCACCGGCATGCACCCAATAACGGCTATCCGTCCACAGTCCAGCGAAATCAGCGGTAACCACTAAAGTACCCACTGAACCGGTAAACCCTGATAACCATAAGCGCGCTTGCCAATACTCTGGAAGATACTCAGATAAATGCGGATCAGCAGAAGGCACAATAATCGCTGTTAAATCTTGTGTAGCTAGTGCTTGGCGTAAGCGCTCGATACGCTCATGAATGATTTGTTTATTCATTATATTATTCCTTTTATATTTAGAGCTGTTTTACTGAGGTCTGTCAAAGCAGACAACTTTGACTTGATATTAATTACCTTGATAAATAGGGTGAATTGAATGCTATTAGAGTGTTATTAGGGGTAGATGATGAGCTTTCAACAAAGTCATAAAATATCTTTTTGGATTATTTTGGACTATAACGTATTACCAACAGTAATTGGCAATACGTTTCGTTGTGCAGTACTGGTAAGACTTATATCTAAGCGGGTTATTTTTAAGTGCTTTGATCTGCATGTTCACTCTTTTTAAGCATACTGTTGATGGGTTTTGCCAAAACTAATAACACTACAGCCGTACCAACCAAGAAGAGCATCATAGTGGTAAATAAACCGGGTAATGCTTCAATCTTGTCCGCTGACACAAAACCGCCAAAAAAAGCGGCAACTAAATTACCCATCGCGATTGAAGCGAAAAATAGCCCCATCATCTGTCCTTGCATCCCTTTTGGAGCAAGCTTAGTCATTGACGACAAGCCAACAGGACTAAGCGCCAGCTCACCCAATGTCAATAATAAAAGACTACCGACTAGCCATAGAGGAGAAGCCAAGCCCCCATCATTGGTTAGGATACTTTTTGAGGCAAAAATCATCAGGCCAAAACCTGCTGCTGCCAAGAGCATACCCAAAGCAAACTTGACCATGCTATTGGGCTCAATTCCTCTATTGCCAAGCTTCACCCATATAATACTGACAATTGGCGCGAGTATTAAAATAAATAAAGGGTTTAGCGATTGGAACCAAATGCTAGGGACTTGAAAACCCAAAACATCTAGATCGGTATAATTATCGGCAAATAAATTAAAAGAGGTAGGCTGCTGCTCAAAGCTTGACCAAAACAGCGTCGAGCCGATGATTAGTATGAAACAAGTTAACAAACGCAGCTTATCTGTCTTATCAAACCTCGGTAAGACAAACAATATGGCAAAATACAGGACAACCACAGCGGCGATGATGTAAGTCATATACGTCACCACGATCTCAGGATTAAACGGCATAATACCAGCGGCAACCAAGATAACTACGGCAGCCAGCAAAGCTAAGAATCCAGTAACCCAGCGACCTATATTTGTATGATTGTCATTGGCGTGCTCCCACTCAGGCGTGATATTTTTGGTTTGGGCATAATGCGTTAGCGTCTTTTGAGCTGAGAAGCGATAAATAAGCAGCGACACTAGCATACCCAAACCACCGACCCCAAAGCCGATATGCCACATGCCTTGTTCTTTGAACACGCCCACAATAAGCGCTGCTAATAACGCGCCGATATTGATACCCATATAAAATATCGTAAAACCACTATCGCGGCGTACGTCACCTTCAGGATACAGCGCGCCGACCATCACTGAGATACAGGTTTTAAAGAGCCCTGAGCCCATGACAATACACATAAGACCTACGAAAAATAGCGTCATGCCAAATATCGCAGAGAGTGCAATGCAAAGGTGGCCAAGCGCAATAATGATACTACCCCACCACAGTGCCCGCTCTTGGCCAAGCCAATTGTCCGCCAGCCAGCCGCCGGGAACAGCCGCCAAATATAATGACCCTGCAAAGATACCATAGATGGCTGAAGCTTTGGTTTCGGTAAACCCAAAACCACCATCTGCCACGGCTGCAACCATAAATAGTACTAATAGGGGACGAATACTATAATAAGAAAACCGCTCCCACATCTCGGTAAAAAACAATGGACGTAGTGGTTTAGGATGTCCCATAAACCCATTATCTAATGCTTCAATCTCAGCGGCACTCGCCTGCGCTTTTGGTTCTGTGCTCATAGACTTATTCCTTTATTCAAGACTGCTTGTTTTTCAAAGTTGTTTAATTACGTCAATATAAATGCGACTAAGTCGTCAATTATGAGGATAGACAGTCATATAAGCGCATTATTGTTTCATTAGATTAAATACAAGTAAAGAGAAACACGGTTCATTCATTACAGCTCAACTGTAAAAACGGACAAAAAAAAGCACCAACTATTAAAAATAATAAGTTGATGCTATGACTAGTAATACTAACAGTCTGTCATTTTAGAAAATAACATTAACTGCAGGTCAAATAAGAAGACATTTTAACCTGTAGTTGTTATTACTGAGTAGTAGCGGGTTCAGTGCCTTCGGCATCACCATCTGCCTGCTCAGCGCTCAATTCAGTTTCATCGACAGCTGCCTGATCAACCGTGCCATCGGCAGTTGCAGTCGCTGAACCGGTAGCTACTACTGCATCACCTGTCTCAGGAGCAGGGGTAACGGTCGCATCAGCGGCCGTATCAGTACTTGTGGCACCAACTGTAGCAGCTTCAGTAGTATCGGAAGTAGTGTCTGTAGCTGGAGCAGCATCTTCTACTACAACGTCCTCTGCTACAACATCTTCTGCTTGCTCAGCTGCTGCCGACGCTTCTGTAGTCTCAGCGGTAATATGTTCACCAGCTGGGCGTAAAAAAGCTGAAATACCAATAAGTAAGACGATACCTAAAAATAAGGCAACGCCGCCCAAGGCAAATAGCAACTCTTTTTTTGGATTATTTTCGACAACATGTTCTGACATACCCTACCCACCTTGCACAAGAATATTTAGAAATTTAACCTATTATATCGCAATTTATCTCAATTTGTGAAAACCCTTAACGATTTAAAGGGCTTATTGTTGGCATTTTTTATCTGCCTCTTTTGCCTGCCGCTTTACTTGAATGTTTTACAGTATTTGCAGTACTTTCACGCTTACCTAAATAGCTTAGCAATAATAACAGAGCAATGATGACTAGCAGCGGATAATGACCGAAACGCATAAAGGGCGTATTGCCAACCCGAGCTTGAAGCTCACCGCGCAGTACCGTACGCTCAAACTGCGGCGCACGCTTGACGATACGACCCTTATGATCAATGATCGCGGTCACGCCAGTATTGGTGGCGCGCATAAACCAACGACCGTTCTCTAATGCGCGCATTTGTACCATTTGTAAATGCTGCAGCGGACCTGCCGAGGTGCCAAACCAAGCATCATTGGAGATGGTCAATAAAAAGTCCGTACCGATAGCGTTTTTACGTGTTGTATTAGGATAGGCTACCTCGTAACAAATCGCTGAGCCCAGATTATGACCACGCACCCGTAATGGCAATTGCTGATCGCTACCTTGACTGTAGCTCATAATATCTTGGCTACCAGCTAAATTTGGCAAAATATCGAGCACGCCTTCAAAGGGAATGTATTCACCAAACGGCACCAAACGCTGCTTTTTATACAAGCCTTCAGCCTCGCTACCTAAAGCAATGACACTGTTATAAAACGGCGGATATTTATCGGTACCAGGGTCAAATGCCGCTTCATCTTTATAAGGAATACCAGTCACCCATGTGGTATCGGTCTCCTCAGCCATTTTCACCATCTCATTAATAAAACCCAGCGCTTCGGTCTGAAACATAGGGATCGACGATTCAGGCCAGACCACGATATCACGACCCCATTCGCTACGGGTTAGAGTTGCATATATCTTTAGCGTCTCTACCTGATATTCAGTTAGCCATTTTAGATCTTGTGGAATATTACCTTGAATCAAAGACACGGATAAATCAGGCGTACCTTTCGGTTTGGTCCACTGCGGATTGATTAGCCACAGCGCTACGCTAATGGTTAACAGCACACCTGAGGCAATAGCATAACCTACACGTCGGCGTAACAGCTCTATTAAACTTGCAGCTGTTAACACTGCCACAAATGATACAGCAAACACGCCAGCGACGGGCGCTAAGGAGGATAGCCAATACTGTTCAGTAAATGCGTATCCGACGAACAACCACGGAAAACCGGTAAATAGCCAAGTTTTTAGCCACTCTTGGAGTATCCACAGCGCTGCAAACGCAAACGGCTGCCGCCCTACTAGCTTATTAAAGATTAAGGCTAAAAAACCATGAAACAGCCCCATTCCTAACCCCATAATGGCAATCATAAGTAGTGCCAGCCATGCTGGAGTACCACCATAAGTATGGATAGAGGTGTATAACCAAAACGCACCCACGCACCATAGCCCTGCGCCGTAAGCTTCACCGATGATAAACGCACGCTTGCCACTCATTTTTGGCAATAGTAGCGCATACAAGATAGCAGGCGATACTACTGCAAGAGGCCAGAAACCATAAGGCGCAAGAGCGAATAAAAATATGGCACCAGCAAGCCAAGCGATCAAAATAGTCAATATAAGGGGTAAACGTTTAGGCTTAGCAGGGTTTAAACGCTTTTGTAAATCATGAGTAGACAGGCGCATAGCAATTATCCAAAATCTTATGATGTAAAGCGTTAACTTTGAGGCCCACTTTTATTCCATTCCAAGTAAAAATGATTCAGAGTAAAATAGAAACACTTACTATGAGGTAATAGTGCTATTAATAGTGCTTAAATAATAGCGCCCAAAATTAAATTCGCCTATTCAAATGCGCATATGATACCAGTCTATGCCGTTTAATGGGTAAATTTGCGTACCAAAAATACCATTCCTAAAAAACAAAAAAACACGACCGCAATCGTGTTTTTTATTGAGCTTATTTAGCAATAATTATAACATCAATGTTATTTAACGCGTCTCTAGTCTAGTGGCTACCTATTAATAAACGCTGCTCAGGAGTAGTTTTGGTCAGCTCTAGCTTTTGAATAAAGCGTCCTTCTACGTCAACCACTTTGATCTCCCAATCATCTATCTGCACGCTCTCTCCTTCAAGATCGCCCACGTAGCCTAGAGTCTGCATAACTAAACCGCCCATCGTATCGACATCGGTGTCATCAAAATGGGAACCGAGCTCGTCATTACAATCTTCAATCACAGTAGATGCTTGCACCTGCCAAGTATTAGGTTTCTCTGGATGAGCAACGATGTTATTAATGTCACTGTCTTCATCGAAGTCATCATGCTCATCAACGATGTCACCGACGATCTCCTCGAGCAAATCCTCCATAGTAACCACGCCGCCAAAATTTCCAAACTCATCAACGACAATAGCCATATGCACTTGAGTCTGCTGCAATGAGCGTAGCAAAGTATCAGAACGCGCGGACTCACTAATATATAAGGGCTGGCGTACTAAGTCTTTTAGGCGTTTGCTACCAATCTTTTCTTCTTGGCCACGCACCATATGCACCAAAATAGGAATCAAGTCCTTGGCGAGCAAAATACCGATAACAGCATCATCGTCTTGACTATCAAATACTGGATAACGTGAATGCGTGGTATCAAGGATAATATCCATCACCTCAATGAGGCTGGTGCTTTCATGTAGACCAATGACTTGCGGGCGCGGCGTCATGATTTCACGCACTTGGGTGGCTGGCAGATCAAGCACACCCTCTAGCATATCAACAGTATCAGGCTCTAGGAATTGACGTGAATCTTGCACCAAGCGAATGAGCTCATCACGGGTTTCAGGGGCAGTCGATAGCCAGCGTTTTAAGCCGCGCATCGACCAACTACTCGGGCTAGGGGTGTCGTCAGACATGGTAATGTGGTTTAACCTCTTTAGTTAAGAAAAATCTTAATTAATAAAACGAATGAATAAAAATTGAAGTAACCGTTCAAGCAACTATCATTAAGCAACTATCGAAATGCCATATAAAGATTAAAAACAATGACTAAATACGGCCTAGTCATTGCTTAGCAATTAATATACCACTCTAATTTAGTTTCACTTTATCGTAAGCCCTACAGACATTCAACGACAAATTTATGCAAATTGTATTGTCAGTGTGTTATAAACTTTGCTATGGTCAACTTCTTTATTAACATGACTCCCTCTTATGTCGCCTCGCTCTTTTTTCTCCAAGCTACTATCCTCACGTAACGATAATAACCAGCAACTGACTCAAAACCAAAACGATAGCCCCTACTCTCAATCTTGGAAGCATCGTCTTATGCGTTTTTTCATCATAGTGACGTTAATATTATCGGCCATCTGGTTACTATTAGCTATTTGGTATCAGTTTGGCGCTACCAGTTTTATAACTTGGCTTACCACAATAGTCATTATAGGTCTGTTAATACCTTTATTATCTGCAACATACCGTACAAAACTTGCAAATAAGATTGACGATAAGCTGTCTAATAAAAAGATCAGTAATAAAAAACTTAGTAGATGGCTTACTGGCGGTTATGCTTTTATTTGGCTGGCAGGTCTTGGTTGGTTTTTCTCTATCGAAGCTAAACAAGATCGCAACTGGCAACCAGAGGTTAGTCAAGTGATAACCTACGAGCGGGATGCCAATAATCCTGATCTGATTACCTTTAGCAACGTACGTAACTTTGATTGGCATACCCCTGATGAAGCAGATGAGCGCTGGGACACGCGTACGATTGATATGTCCAAATTATCTGGTGTCGATGTCAGCAACTCTTACTGGATGGGACCGCTGATTGCTCATACTCTAGTGAGCTTTCGCTTTGAAGATGACAGGCCGCTTGCCTTCTCGTTTGAGATTCGTAAGGAGGAAGGCGAATCGTTCTCAGCGCTAGCAGGATTCTTTCGCCGTTATGAGCTCAGCCTTATTGGTGCTGAGGAGCGCGATATTATTTATACGCGTAGTAATGCGCGCGGCGAGCAGGTTTATCTGTTTCCCATCAGTCATTTACAAAAGTCTGAGGTCAAGGCGCTATTTGAGTCTTATTTAATAGCCGCTGATGAGCTGAATGCTAAACCGGCTTGGTACAACACCTTGGTCAGCAACTGTACCAATATTATTTTTTATATGGCACGAATCGTCAGCGGTGATCGGCTGCCTTGGGATTATCGGATTTGGGTTTCCGGCTGGTTGCCCAATTACCTATATGATGTAGGTATGCTCGATGCTAATCCTCAGTTAAATAAAGAGCGACAGAGCGGCCAACCGTGGTCGATGGACATGTGGTATGAGCGCACTCATATCAATCCCAAGACTCAAGGCTTTGATAATGAGGCGAGCGTAAATGCTGACGTTAATAGCCGCGAGTTCTCGGCTCAAATTCGTCAAGGCATTCCTATTCCGCCGTTAGCTGATTCTAAAAGAGAGGCCGAAGCGAAGGCGCAGTCTGCGGCTAGAGCTTCTGAGGATTGATGTCTGTTAAAATTAATTCTCTAAGGTGTCACCCAATTGACCACGCGCGTCTCCATCTCTTCATCAGTGATGCCAGTCTCGGAAATACAACGCCCTGCCACGCCAATATTAGCGGCACGCATTTGCTGCTGAGTAAGCACCGCGTCTTCGGTCAGGAGCAGATGCCAACTCGGTAGCGACTGCCCTTTATACAGACGTTTATAAGCGCAGTGCGCGGGTAGCCACATCATACTAGGCAGCTTGTCAGGCGTGAGCTGAATACAGTCTGGTACATAGTGTTGACGGACATCATAATGCTGGCAGTAACCAGTGGCACAATCCATCAGCTTGCAGGCGACATCAGTATATTCAACGTCTTCTACCTCGCTGTCATCGTCGTCCATATATTTAATCAAGCAGCAACAACCACAGCCATCGCATAAGGCTTCCCACTCACTGTGATTGAGTTCAGACAGTTTAAAACGCGACCAAAATTGCGGTCTTAGCGCCGGCTTTGAATTTATCGATGTGGTATCAGTAATCAATGTTGATGATAATTGCTGTGACAAGTTTAACCTCTTAAGATTTTGTTAATTCTGACAATGCTCGTCTAATTATAATAATAGTCCGATAAATGGTAGCATTTTGATAAACAGCGTTACAGTATTATAGCTGTTTTTGAGCGCCATGAACGGTAAGGTAGAGCGAGTAATCGAAACGCAATGCTATAATCGTTTTACTCTAAAACAAATAGCCTATAATGGGGCTTTTTTATTATTTATAAACGATTTGTAAAACCCCTAACATAAAAAGGACGATACTATGTCAATTAAAAGCTTTGAGCTTATTAGC
Organism: Psychrobacter sp. M4; assembly: GCF_055699795.1. Classification (NCBI taxonomy): domain Bacteria; kingdom Pseudomonadati; phylum Pseudomonadota; class Gammaproteobacteria; order Moraxellales; family Moraxellaceae; genus Psychrobacter; species Psychrobacter sp. M4. Next base: position 3,310,379 of record NZ_CM146740.1, read on the forward strand.
ACTACTGAAAACGGCGTTGAGCTAATCAGCTACGTGGCCCTACCAGAGAATGCCTCTGATACTAATCCAGTACCCGGTATTTTTGTTGCCCCTGAATGGTGGGGCGTGGTCGAGTATCCCAAAAACGTCGCCGAAAAACTAGCGAAAGCCGGCTATGCAGCAGTAGTTATGGATGCTTATGGTGAAGGTAAGCTCACTGGTGATGCTGAAATGGCGCAAATGTGGATGCAGCAAGTCCTTGAAGATCAAGATATGCTGATGGCACGCGCGCGCTTGGTACTTAACGACTTTAGCGATCAGCTCGCTGTTAATGGTGATAACATCGGCGCGATTGGCTTTTGCTTCGGCGGCAAAGTCGTCCTTGATATGGCACGCGAAGGTATGCCACTAAAAGCGGTTGCCAGCTTCCACGGTACGCTTGCTCCCAAGCAGCCTGCTGACAACAACTTCTCGGCCAAAGTATTAGTCGCTCATGGCCGCGATGATTCAATGGTATCAATGGACGCCGTTGAAGACTTCAAAAAAGAGATGGACAATGCCGGCGTTGACTATACTGTTGATGTTTATGACAACGCCAAGCACGGCTTTAGTAATCCACAAGCTGATGAGCGTGCTGCCAAAAATGATATCGATCTAGGCTACAATGAAAAAGCGGCTAAAGAGAGCTGGGATAAAATGATGGACTTTATGAAAGCTAATTTAGGCTAGTTTGGGTTAATTTTAGCTTTTAAAGATATTTAGAATAAACCTAAAGCAGAGTATGCGTGTCATGCTCTGCTTTTTTGTGTGCAAAACCTTTATTATAGTCAATCCCAAATAAAACTGACATATTTAGCCACGTGCTACTGGTATTAATTTTACTTGCGTGCTGTGTCTACGCTGACAGAGGCTGCGCAAAATCAATACCAGCAGCACTAAATTGTAACACTTTTAAAGTTAATCAACTATAGTTATGTTCTAACTTTTAGAGCCATTCAATAAACTTACTTTAGATTTATGCAATCTTTAATTGTGTAGTAAACTGAGCTTATTAAAAGCAAGCGTCCAGCATTTTGCTTTTGCACAATATTAAATAAAAGGTAGCAGTAGCAATGAGTCAAACCAGTATTCAGTGGTTCCCCGGGCATATGAATAAAGCCCGCAATGAAGTTAAAGAGATCATGCCAGAGATGGATGTGGTCATTGAAGTCATCGACGCGCGTATTCCTTATAGTAGCGAAAATCCGATGGTCGCTGCGCTTCGCGGACAAAAACCGGTGATTAAAATCCTTAATAAAGCCGACCTTGCCGATCCTGAATTGACGCAAGCATGGATGGATTATTTGGAGGCGCAAAATGGCGTAAAAGCTATTGCTTGCGACAACAATAAAGCGGATGACGTACAGCGCATCGTGCAATTATGTAAAAACCTAGTGCCTAATAAAGTCGGCACCGGACGGCAAATCAAAGCCATGATTATGGGTATTCCTAACGTTGGTAAGTCCACTTTGATTAACACCTTAGCAGGACGCGCAGTGGCAAAAACTGGCGATGAGCCTGCGGTCACTAAGTCGCAGCAACTGATCAAGATTGATAACGATATTATGCTTTATGACACCCCCGGCATGCTCTGGCCAAAGGTCGAGAATGCTAATTCTGGCTATCGCTTAGCAGCGACCGGCGGTATTCGTGATACCGCTTTTGACTTTGCCGATGTCGCAGGCTATACCGCTGAGTATTTAATCAAAGCCTATCCTGAGCTTCTTAAAGAGCGCTATAAAATTGACGATTTGCCGCAAACAGATTGGGAATTCTTCGAAGTGGCTGGACGTAATCGCGGCCTACTAAAAAAAGGCGGCATCGTTGATACTTACCGAATGTCTGAGATCCTGATTAATGAGCTACGCAGTGGTACGCTAGGTCGCATCACGCTAGAGAAGCCTGAAATGGTAGCGGCAGAGGAAGCCGTCGTCGCTGAACAAAGGCTCGCGGCTGAAGCTAAAAAAGAGGCGAAACTTGAGGAAAAAAGACTGCGTAAAAAGCGGGCAAGGAAGAATCGGAAGTAGATTAAAAGAGTCGGTTTGGTGACTTTTAAAATAAATTACTTAGTAGTAAAAACCTGCCCATCAGGCAAAGAAACCAACCCTAGCAAATAATAAAATACCAACCCATGTTTCTTTGCCAATGGTGCAATTACTCTAGCAGCTTCTTGCATATTACTATCTGGCAGCGGCAGAGAGACAGCAAATGTATTTTGCAACTGCACATGAGCGACCGTTACGCCAAATGTTAATGACAGGTTGAATGATAAATCACCTTCATGAGCCAGTTGCTGTAGCTCAGTGGCAAATTTTAATATGTTTTGGCTATGAGTACTGACTTCTAACTCTAACAGCTGCGGTAGTAATACACCAGCGCTATCATATGAGTCTGGTAGATACTCATCACCATCACCCAAACTTGCATCCCAAACATAAAACAAAGCGTATTCAGTCATAATCAGCTACTCCAATGGCTCTACGGTAGATAAAATCTCTAAAAGCCTATCCCAGCGCTCATTCATTCTATTCTTAACATAGTCGTTTGGTGAGTTATCAATAAGTTCACGATACTGTATGATCAAATCATCATAGTCCTCTCGACCTGCAAGTTTGGCTAGAATAAGTTGTTTATCCACTCTTTCACCATGGCTGTGCCCTCTTGCAATCTTATCATGCAGTAACAAAAAAAGCTGATTGTAGCTGTCTATTTTATCTACTTCATCCAGTTTACTGGCAAACTCAGTATTAATAAATTCAGGAATCTGTTTTTGCTTGTCTGCAAAGTTTTTATCGCATACATTAATGTAATCTAGCTTTAAATAAGGAAACTGCTGTCTAAGCTCAGTTGGCGGCGATACTTTGTCATAAATATTCGCAAAAGCTGGTGACACAAAATAAGCATGAATTTTTAATCTAAAATAGCCGTTCTTACCTTCTGCTCCTCCAGTTAGCCGCACATGGCCATAAGGCATGGCTTTGGTACAACCATCAACGTTGAGAGAGTCAATAACATTAGCGCTTGTTACTTGGCTACGCTGGTAACTATAACGTTTTAGACAGTCATGCATAAATGGGTGCAGTATTTTTTCGAAATCTTCTCTATCCCTGGGAATGTCTGCCTCTGGCTTATAGATGTCGGCAGACTGTTTTGCAAGCGCCCGCTTTTCTTTTAGCACTGTCATCCCTCGTGCGATGTTAGGCGGATAGATCGTATGATCTGGATAGGCAACCATACCCCGAGTGTCGTAAAACACTAGCCCTAACTCTTCACATAGAGGAGCGATAACATCTAACGCTTCACCGTGCAGTGCTTCAGGTGTGGGTATGGCTACGCAAGCGATCTTAGGATGCGTTTTCATCTCTAAATTTGTATTTGCGTAGGTTTCATAAAAAACTTCTGAATAATCCAAGGTGCTAGCTTCGTCCACGAGACGATCTGCCAACTCAATAATGTTTGGACTGATCTCATCCACTGGCTGCTGGCTCAAAGCTTCAAAGTCTTGTGTTGCTTGCTCCCATGAACTGTCTTTACTTGGTGTACAAGCAACTTGCTGGATATCCCAGACAAAAAAAGTTTGTGCTGGCAATATATTCTCTCCTAAACTATTAATGATAACACTCGATCTACTTATATTTTTTATTCAACCAATTATAAAACTACTACCCTAATCAATCTTCACTATTATAAAAACGATGAGCAATTGCGCTGATCAGTAGTACAAACTATTGCATAGCGGCGAATTTCACCCCATGAACGGAGCTAGTCTTCTATATTCTGATATTTTTTACTAATTTACAAGGAATACGCTTGCCTATCCCATTGCCTCAGCCTGATTCAGCCCTAGACTCCTTCGCCCCGCGCCTACTCGCTTGGTTCGAAACCAGCGGTCGCCACGATCTGCCTTGGCAACAGCACCAAACTGAAACGCCCAATCCTTATATTGCTTACTCAAAAAGAATAGATAACGTCCAGTCGCTAACAGTCGCTACCTCTTTCAATTTCACAAAAGTATTCTGCCTAGTTTAATCAAAAACATCTATTTAGGTGTATAATATATAAATATTATACACACTCATCTAAGGATTATTCTTATGCGTACTAATATACATATTGATGATAATCTGATGTCTGACGCTCAGCGTCTATCTGGCGCAAAAACTAAAAAAGAAGCCGTTGAGCAAGGACTAAAGCTACTGGTGCAGATGCATGAACAACAGAGCATCAAGCAGCTACGGGGCAAACTACAGTGGGAGGGTGATTTAGACCAGATGCGTAAAGGTATCGATACGACTGAGCCTTCTGCATGAAACTGAATATCATCCCTACGATTATCGTAGATTCGAGTGTGTGGATAGATTACTTTAACGGTATCGTAACGCCGCATACCGACCGCCTAGATACCCTATTGTCGCAAGCAAAAATCGGTATTACAGACGTTATTTTGATGGAAGTTCTACAAGGATTTAAAGAAGATAAGCATTACTCGCAGGCGTTTTCAGCGCTAAATACGCTCTTTTGTTACGATATCTTAGGTAAGGATAATGCTATTCGTTATGTGTCTTATTATCGACAACTGCGCAAAAAAGGCATAACTATTCGTAAATCCAATGATGTTATGACTGCTGGGTTTTGTATTGACAGCCAAATGCCTCTACTCTTTAGTGACAAAGATTTTAATCCTTTTGTAGAGCATCTTGGTTTACTCTCAGCCCTAGACCTCAAAGCTCATTAATACTTAGGAAAGCTCGCGTAGGTTGCGCCCAGCGCACCTAGAAACTGTAAAAACTAGGCATAATCTTTTAAACAAGAATTTCTACGATGATCATTTACTATTTTATAATCGGTGCGCGGGACGCACCCTACTGCCAAGACCAAATCTATGAGCCAAAAAAATGCTAGCCTAAAAATCGAAAATTCAGAAGAAAACTTTTCTCACTCTACCCAAGCCCTAAACACCTTCGCCCCGCGCCTCCTCGCTTGGTTCGAAACTGACGGTCGTCATGACTTACCTTGGCAACAGCACCAAACGGACACCCCCAACCCTTATATCGTTTGGCTATCAGAAGTCATGCTGCAACAAACGCAAGTGACTACCGTACTGCCCTACTTTGCGCGCTTTATGGACTCGTTTCCTACCGTGCAGGATTTAGCCGCAGCAGATTGGGATACCATCGCCGAACATTGGGCAGGTATGGGTTACTACGCGCGCGCGCGGAATTTGCATAAAGGTGCGAAGCAATTGGTCGAAATTATAAACAAGACTGGCGATTTTCCGCAAACTCTAGCAGGTTGGGAAGCGATATCAGGCGTTGGCCCATCAACGGCTGGCGCAATTATGGCAATGGGCTTGCATAAATATGGGGTGATCTGCGATGGTAATGTCAAACGGGTACTGACGCGCTGGGCAGCTATCGATGGCGATATCACTAAATCTGTGACTAATAAAGAGCTTTGGGCATTGGCAGAGCGCTTGACGCCTATCGAGAATTCAGGACTATTCGCGCAAGCGATGATGGATATGGGCGCAACTTTATGCGTGCGCCGTAGCCCGGCTTGCCATTCATGTCCGCTACGAGAGGATTGTATCGCTCATGCTCGGGGCAATGAAACCGAGTATCCGGTCAAAGCCAAGAAAAAACCCAAACCGAGTAAACTTAGCAATGCGCTGATGATAGAAAATTCTGAGGATGAGATATTGTGGCTACAGCGCCCTGATAATGGGATTTGGGGCGGGTTATGGAGCTTACCGCTACAATTCGTAGAAAAAGTCGATGGTAAAACTAATAGTAATGTAGGAACGCATAAGCAGAATAATGAAGTTAAGACAGATAAGCAAAAGCTTGACGTACGTAGCAATGAAAAAGTATATGAAACAGAATTTACCACTGCTGAGCAAATTATTAATGACTGGCTAACAGAAAATAATTTAACTGCCAAGCCTGTAAGCAATACGCTACTTGATGATGCGCCTATTAAGCACTCACTGACTCATTTTCATTGGTATTTACAGCCGCAAAGCTTGGTTATTGATAGTGAGCAGATTTTAGAATTAAACAATAAGTTAAATGCTGCGGATATAGATTTTAAATGGCTAGATAAGCAAAAAGCGCAAGATAGTCTAGGACTACCGCGCGCTATGATAAAGGTTTTAGAAATTTAGATGTACTTTAGAAACAAACTTTATAAACAACTTAAGACTTCGGTACCCGAAGTCGCATCAATCCCTCTTGTTGTACCGTAGCGACCAATCTACCATGTTGCCAAAACTGACCATGATTGAGCCCTTTAGCGCTGGAGGTGGTATCACTCCACATATCGTAAAGTAGCCAGTCATTAAGATCGAACGGACGATGAAAGTGCATGGAATGATCAATACTGGCGGCTTGTAAACCACTGGTCATAAAGCTAATACCATGCGACATCAGCCCCGTGCCTACTAAGTAAAAATCCGATGAAAATGCTAATAGCGCCTGCTGGATAGCCACCGGCTGCGCGCCAAGTTCGCGAATGCGCAACCAGTTGGCCTGCTTGGGTTTCATGGGTTCTGGATGTATCGGATCACGCGGTTTAATCGGTTTAATCTCCACATGCCGCCGACGCATAAAGCGTGCTTTTAGTGCCTCTGGTACTTTGCCGACGTACTTTTCTTTGAGCTCTTGCTCAGTCAGCAGGTCTTCGGGCGGTGGGTAAACTGGCATATCTTGTTGATATTCCAGTCCGTCTTCTATCGGTGAGAACGAGGCTATCATCGAAAAGATAACCTCTTCGACGGGCGGCTTACCGCGTACTTGTTTATACTGAATAGCGGTCACTTCACGCGCTGACAAGCTACGACCATCACGCAGACGGCGCACTTGATAGATAACCGGCTGGGTAATATCACCGCCGCGCAAAAAATAGCCGTGTAGCGAATGACAAGGTTTATCTTCATTAAGAGTATGCGCTGCCGCCATCATGGCCTGCGCAAGCACTTGCCCGCCAAAGATACGTGCACCTACATAGTCATGACTTTTACCTTCAAATACATCAGGACTGACTTCGATAAGCGCTACCGTAGCGAGTAGCTCATCGATCAGTTGTGGGTAATCAGACATGACGGTAAGTCTCCTTATTGGTAAAATCATCAGCAGCGATCACATCGATTCTGATACGAGCGAATACTAAAACAGGACGAGCACTGTTAGATAATTAGATAAATAGTAATCACCTACAAAAGTGAATATCTTACTTAACATCAGTAGTTTTGACCAGCGCTCAACAGTCAGCTTGCCGTCATTAATTTGACTACTTAGGTTAGATTTTTATTACCAGGCTGTAGTAAATTTCTGCACAACATAGCAATAATAAAGTGAACCTTAAACAAAAAGAGGCGCTATTTTGCACCTCTTTACATACTTTTACTGGTAAGGTTTAAGGTTTTACCGCTACCAGTACGCGAATAGAATCTGGCACCAAAGAGAGATTTGCTAGCGCTTGCTCACCTTGCGTTTGCAGCTGCTCTAAGCGCTCAATCTCTTCAGGTCGTACGTTTGGATTGATAGTTTGCAGATGTTTAAGTCGTTTGATTTCACGTGACCACTGCTGGCTAAAGCGGCTACTTGCTTGTTTGCCAATATCGTCTAACTGCTCGCGTGCAATGGCTTCGGCTTCATAGTAACGCTCTTCAATCACAGCTCCGCGCACTTTGACCACTTGCCTTGCGCGGGTCTTATCTAAACGAGTGATGTAGGGTTTGATCATGTCGCTGCTGATACGCGCAGATAAATCACTGCCCTGTTCACTAATAAACACGCGAATACTTTGCGTCGGTAGCGTCGCTGGCAAGTTAAGCACTTTTGGTGCAATAGCTTCAACTCTAAAGTTGACCTCAAGCATAATCATACCTTGAGGAATGGCGTTGCTTTTAAGCATGGCAACGGTAGTATTACCGAAGGTGCTGGTACTAGCCAGCTCATAGATTGAGCGCATCAGCGGATGCTCGTGCGTTATAAACTCAATATCTTCACGCTGCAAAGCTTGCTCGCGCTCAAAGGTCAACGTCATGCCCTCTTCATCATCACCGAGCGGCAAACCTTCGATATACTCACTGACCTCGGTACTATCAAGCGGCGCAAGTACCCAAGATCCATCGCGCTGGATACTATAATCGACGTTGGCTGATGCTAAGAAGCGATCCATAAACTGCGGCAAAATATTGTTACTATCAAAATCACGCATCGCATCTGCAATACGGCTCGCGACGCGCGGACGGCAAGAGTTGTACTCAAGCAGACGATCACGGCCCGCTTGTAGCTGCGCCTCTAACGCCAAACGCATCTGCTTTGCCTCTTTAATGAGCGCTTGTAAACCATCACGATTGTCAGCAGTATCAGGACCTTCAAGCAGTGGTTTGAGCGTTTGAATGTATTGCTCTTGTACGCTTTGAGCGGTCGGTGAGATCTGATTAAACATGTTCAGCGCGCTGTCGTACCAATGATAGAGACGCTCTTGCGCAGTACCTTGTACATAGGGGACGTGCAAAGTAATTTGCTGCGTCTGGCCTATACGATCAAGGCGGCCAATGCGCTGCTCTAAAGTGTCCGGATTGGCTGGCAGATCCCACAGGATTAGCTGGCTGGCAAATTGAAAATTGCGTCCCTCAGAGCCAATCTCCGAGCACAGCAGTATCTGCGCCCCTTCACTATCAGCGAAGAACGCCGCGGCTTGATCGCGTTCAAGCAAAGTCATCTGCTCGGTAAAGATAGCCGTCTTGATACCAGCATGTAGACGCAGTACTGCTTCTAGGCTCTCAACCGTTGCCCCACTACGCGCAATGAGCAATACCTTTTGTTGTTTTAAATCACTTTTTAAAATATTAATGAGCCAAGGCACACGTGGATCGTCCTCAAGCCAGCTGCCATCGGGCTGATTCTCCTCGCCCCAAAGCTGATCGCGCAGCTTACCTATGGACTGATAACTGTTTTCCCACGCCTCAGGTAGTGGCAATGGATGGGGCTGGCTGCTACGCCCATAAAAACCTTTGACGCTCTCGCGAGTATTACGAAACAGTACTCGTCCGGTGCCATGCCGATCCAGTAACTCATTTAGCGCATAAGTACGCAGCTTGTCATCTTCGTTGATGGTCGCAAGCTCATCCGCGCTTAAACCTAGCAGTTCAGTCAATGCGGTGATTTGGCTGGCGCTGAGTGCTTGGTCTTCAATTAATACGCCCGCTACAGCTGCTGTTTGTTCAAAAGCTTCTTGACCAGCAATAAATTCGTCCAAATCATCAAAACGATCTGAATCCAGCAAGCGCAACCGGGCAAAGTGACTTTGAATACCTAATTGTTCAGGAGTCGCAGTCAGCAGCATTACGCCAGGGGTTTCTTCAGCGAAGTCTGCAACTAAGTCGTATTTCTCGTTACCCCCATTGGCCTCATCCCAGTGCAAATGATGCGCCTCATCGACGACTAAAAGATCAAAACCGGCATCCAACGCTTGCTCATGCAAATCAGGATGGTCAAGCAGCAGATCCATACCCGCAATAATACACTGCTCGGTAGCAAACACGTTTTGCTCAGGATCGTGCTCTTTAATAGCGGCGGTACGCACCAAATCAAACAGCGCAAAGTTTAGATTAAAGCGGCGACGCAGCTCAATCATCCACTGATACTGCAAGCTATCAGGCACTAATATCAGCACCCGGTTTGCTTTACCCGTGAGCAGCTGCTGATGGATAATCAAACCTGCCTCAATGGTTTTGCCAAGGCCCACTTCATCAGCAAGTAGTACACGCGGCGCAATACGTTTACCGACTTCGTGCGCGATATACAGCTGATGCTCAATGATATCGACGCGCGCACCCATAAGCCCTCTTAGCGGATGACCGGAGATTGCTGATTGCATACGCAAGATATCTTGGCGCAGCTCATACCAATCACTACGCTCCACCCTTCCGGCAAGCAGACGTTCAAGCGGCTTGGCAAGCGTAATATTGGCCGCCAAGCGGGTTTCCATAATGCTTTTATTAGCAGCGCCATTATCATTGTTATTTTCAACGCCATATTTAAGAACACCCATCACCTCGTCGACACTAGTGATATTGTAGTTATGGCCTTCTTGATCATAGACGCTGTCGCCAACTTTAAACACTACGCGAGACAATGGTGCAGAGCTTTTAGCATAGACACGGGTCTCTTCGCTTTGTGGAAACAAAATATGGACGCAGCGTTCATCGACATCGATAACCACGCCCAAGCCAAGCTCGGACTCAGTATCAGATAGATAGCGTTGGCCAACAGCGAATTCGGAACTGTGCAGTGCAGCGGCAGAAATAGTCATAGGGCAATATCTTTTATACTCAATTGTTAAGGAGACAAGCGGTAAATACTAATAAACGAGTTCTAACAACCTTAACATAGCAACGTTGTTACCTTGTTAAGCGGGGACCGTAGTTTAGCAAATGTCTTGTATGTTTTTTGGTAGATTTTTAAACCTGTGAGCCAAGTAACACAAGAGACAGTAGCCGTTAGATGCGTGCGGTAGCTTAAGTTTTCAAGAGTATATTCGTCTTGAAAACTGAGGATAGATTGGATAGTTCTTTACAACACTTATAATTATAAAATTAGAAATAAAACTTAGTAAAGCTGACCCCCTGCTCTATAGGTTTTTTGTTTCATGCCAGTCATGCTACATTAAGCTTTATTGAAAACGCTAAATAAGGAGCACCTATGAAAGCAGTACTGTTAGATGAAGCAAGATTTTTAGAGGGCCTTGAGCTGCCTATGCCTGAGCGCGTGAGCCAATACGTTACCTTCAAAAGAACGCCAAATGACCAAAAAGTGATCATTGAGCGCTGCCGAGACGCAGATATTATTATTAGTGGCTCTCTTAAAATCGGGCGCGACATTATAGAGTCCTTACCCCAGTTAAAGCTCATTCAGTTGACCTCAAGCGGTATGAACGCGGTGGATCATAAGGCTTGTAAAGATAATAACGTCGAGCTGTTAAACGTGCCTGAGTTTGCTGCAAAAAGCGTACCTGAACATACCTTTATGCTCATGCTCAGCGCTATGCGCTCCGGCGTTCATTATCATAATACGGTGGTTGACGGCAGTTGGCGTAAAGATGGAAGCGCTAAGACCAAAACTTTACCTACCATAGATATTGAAGATCAAACCTTAGGAATCATCGGCGTAGGGACTATTGGCAAGCGGGTCACCGAAATCGCGCGTGCTTTTGGTATGACCGTATTGTGGGCTGAGCATCAAGGCAAAACACCGCGCAGTGAGGATTATACTGACTTTGACACCGTGTTGGCCGCCTCCGATATTATCAGCTTACATTGTCCATTAACTGAGGACACCCGCCATCTGATCAATGGCGACACGCTTGCTAAGATGAGCAAACAACCCTTGATCGTTAATGTGGCACGCGGCGCTGTGGTAGAATCCAAAGCCATGGCTGAAGCAGTACAAAACGAGCAAGTATTAGGCTACGCTACCGATGTTTTTGAAGAAGAGCCTATAGCAAAAGATGATCCTTTACTTAAACTTGCCGAGCAGCAGCATCCTCACGTTGTCTTTAGCCCGCATGTGGCTGCCAACAGTAAGAACTCTCAGCATAAACTGTGGGAGATTGTCAGAGAGCAAGTGAACTCGTTTATTGACAACTACCAACATTAATAACTACCGATACCAATAACTATTGACATCTATGACTATAAACAAAGTAGCGAATTATAAATAAAGCAATTGACTATAAAAGGCACCCTTATGAAAGCAGTATTTTTAGACCGAGGTACCTTCTCAGAAGGTATAGATTTACCAGCTCCGGCCGGTATCGACGATTACGTAACCTTTGATGACACGCCCGCCGACGCAAAAATCATTATCGAGCGCTGTCAAGACGCTGATATTATCTTTACTAATAAAGTGCAAATCAATAGCGAGGTTATCAGCAGCTTACCTAAATTAAAGCTCATTCAGCTCACCGCTACGGGTATGAATAACGTCGATCAAGACGCCTGCGCGCAGCATGATGTCACGCTGTACAATGTGGCCGGTTACGCGGTCAAAAGCGTGCCTGAACATACCTTTATGCTTATGTTAAATGCTATGCGCGCAAGCTTTCATTATCATCAAAAGGTCATTGATGGATCATGGAATAATAATGGTAATTTTTGCCTGTTAGATAAGCCATTGATAGATTTAGAAGATAAGACACTAGGTATTATTGGTGTTGGTACTATCGGTAAGCGTGTCACTGACATCGCGCGTGCCTTTGGAATGCAAGTATTGTGGGCTGAGCATCAAGGACGCACGCCGCGCAGTGATGACTATACTGCTTTTGATGAAGTGCTAGCAAAAGCTAATGTCATTAGTCTGCACTGTCCATTAAATGAAGACACTAAGCATCTAATTAACAAAGACACGCTGGCCAAAATGGACAAACAGCCGCTACTTGTGAATGTCGCTCGCGGCGGTATTGTTGATAGTGCAGCGCTCGTCACCGCTGTCAATAACGAGCAAATCTTAGGCTATGCCAGCGACGTTTTTGAACAAGAACCTATTACCCATGATGATCCCTTATTAGATATCAAAGACCATCCTCGGGTTATCTTTAGCCCGCACAATGCTTGGGGTAGCGAGAGCGCGCAAAAAACATTATGGCAGATTTTAAGCCGCCAAGTCTCTGACTTTATTGAAAATAGCTAGGATTGAAAATAACTGGGATTAAAAATAACTGGGATTAAAAATAACTGGGCATAGTTTTTAGTGAGTAAAGCGCAGCCAGTTATCAGCAATTTTACGATGTTTAAGCATTATCCGATCGCTTAAATAATTGTTTGTCACTTGCCATGGATAGCGATCACCCTGTTTGGGTAGCTCATCTTTGGCACGCTTGACATACCCTGCACTCAAAGATCCTAGCACCGTATCTGGCTGCGTTTGTACTTGCCCTTGCTCCGTTTTGGACTGCGCACAAACGACGCTGTATTTATGCTTTTTCATATAGCTTAGCAGTCTGATCACGTATTGACAGGCCAGATCAATCTTTAGCGTCCAAGACGCATTGGTGTAGCCAAATAGCACTGCCATATTGGGCACGCCCTCAAGCATCACCGCTTTGTAAGTCATAAGCGCCCCTACATCAATGCTTTTGCCATCAATATATAAATCGGCACCGCCTAGCATCTGCAATTTAAGACCGGTCGCCGTTACGATAATATCAGCCTCAATATGATTACCGGAGTGCAGCTGAATACCGGTTTTGGTAAAGTGGCTGATTTGATCGGTGATAACATCGGCACGCTTGCTATGCAGCGCGGTAAATAAATCGCTATCGGGTACCGCGCACAGACGCTCATCCCATGGATTATAAGACGGCATAAAGTGCGCCACATCAACGCCGCTACCTTTTAGCTCTTTTTTAACCCCATGTTTTAACAAGGCTTTTACCATTTTTGGCGCATGGGTCGCCGCTTGATAAACCCCTTGCTGCATCAATACATTACGCGTACGTAGCAGCGTATAGGCTTGCTGTTTAGACAGGGGTGAGAATTTACCTGACAGCCAATCAAGGGCAGGATCATCGCCAGGCACGCTGGCCACATAAGTTGGTGAGCGCTGAAGCATAGTGACATGACCGGCACACTGATCGCTATCTTCATCGACCAAAGCTGGCAGGAGCGTCATTGCCGTAGCCCCGCTACCGATAATAACAATCTTTTTGTCGTCATAATCGACATCTACCCAGTGCTGCGGATGCACAATACGGCCCTCAAACTGCTCTTCACCTGCGAAATGCGGTCGATAACCTTGATCATAATCATAGTAACCTGTCGCACCAACGACAAAGTTTGCGCTCAAAGTAAACACCTCACCACTACTATGATTTTTGATCATCGCTGTCCACTGCTGAGTAGTGCTTGACCAAGATAGCTGCTGGACTTCATGACGATAGCGAATATGCTCTGTCACATTAAACTCACGAGCGGTGTCAGCAATATAGCTTTTAATGCTCTCACCATCTGCCAGCATTCTATTATCCAGCCACGGCCTAAAACTATAGCCAAAGGTTAGTGCGTCTGAGTCTGAGCGAATACCTGGATACTTAAACAGATCCCAAGTGCCCCCTAGATCAGCACGTTTTTCTACGATTAAGAAGCCTTTAGAAGGTTTTGTTTTATGTTTATACTGTGGTTTGCTAGCACCTGCTGAGGCAAAAAACTTATTGCCTTTTTGTTGTTGCAGACGACACGCCATGCCAATACCAGCAATACCCGCACCAATAATCAACATCTCATAATCAGCAGGCGGCGTCTGTACTGATGAACGAGTAAAACGGTTTTGGAGTCTTTTTTTGGCAGATCTGATACCTATCATGGTGCCGTCCTCTTGTAATTAGCCATATAATCACTAATAGTAGGACAATAAATAATCATTGAGTAAAGAATATCTGACTTCACTGTTCACAGGTGTACACTATAGTTAAGACACTTTAAAACAGGTGCAGTGCCGCTAGCTTAAATAATAGCCATCAGCTTAAAAAGGTACGGGACTCTCCCAATCCATCCAAGCGCCGAGTACTGGATGCTTGAGCCGTAAGTACTGTGAATGCAGGTTTAATCGCGGTGCCATATCTAAAGCCAGACCTTCGGCATAAATAGGATCGCCTATAATGACATGACCAGCATGCACCATATGGACACGCAGCTGATGACTACGCCCTGTCACTGGTTTTAGCGCCACACGTGTGACTACCTGATCACTGCATGTTTCGTAACCGAGCACTTCATACAAAGTTAGAGCGTTTTTGCTCCAGTTGGGATCAACGATATGGCGCGGTTTTAAGGTCGGCTCATAGCGTACTGGCACTGATATTTTACCCGTAATACCTACTGCTTTCCACTCTCCAAATACTCTTGCTTGGTACACTTTTTGTGGTAGCCGCTCAATAAACTGCTTACTAATATGCGTTTGTGCGGCAGCGTTTTTGGCAAATATAAGTAGCCCTGAGGTATCCATATCAAGCCTATGAATCAGCTTAACCTGTGGATTAGCACGTTCAAGTCGCCCCAGCAAACTGACCTTTAGCGTTTTACCATCGACACTAAGCAGCCCTGCGGGTTTATCGACTACCCAAATATCGTCATCCTCATAGATTGTGATTTGCTGTGCAAAGTCTGTAAAAAACCCATCTGAGTATTGAGTTTCCTGTTCGTTTAGAGCGGTTATAGCATCATCAGTAAAAAGCATAGAGATAGCGACTTATAATAGGGGGTTGGTTTAGACAACTAATAAAAAAGAAATACTATCAGCTTTCATATCGTTAGTTATCTATGGTTACAAAAACAAGCAGGCAGTAAGCTTGAGCCAATACAAAGAATGTTGAATTGTGTGTCGATTTATTGTACTAATACTAATTGTTAAGCATTTCAACCGGTATCGGTCTACCATGACTTGGCAAACATGTTAGTATGATGACACATATTTACCACTACTCCACCACTCTTTGTCTGAGCTGATATATTTTGAGCGCCTAAGTAAACTTTTTAAAAAGCTTATTTTTAGGACAAACTATATATTAATAGGCGAAGATAGAGAGAATAAAATAAGAGAGAAAGACTATGTCAGACCTTATCGTTAATACCACTGATGCCAACTTTGATCAGGACGTTCTTCAAGCCGATACTCCGGTTTTGGTAGACTTCTGGGCAGCTTGGTGTGGACCTTGTAAAGCCATCGCGCCTATCTTAGAAGATTTATCTACTGAATACCAAGGCAAAGTCAAAATCGTTAAAGTCGATGTCGATAATAACCCACAAGCGGCTAGCCGTTTTGGTATTCGTAACATCCCTACACTTTTTGTTTTTAAAGATGGCGAAAAAGTAGACTCAGTTATGGGATTACAGCCAAAAGCTGAATTGGCTAAAGTTCTTGATAAACATCTGTAAAATCATCTTTAACATTATTAATAAGCTTTTATAACTCACCAAAATCGGCCATTATCTGTACAAGATGATGGCTTTCTTATGTTTTTTCATTAAATAAGTGAATTATACAGTTTTTTAAGTAAAAATAATTGACAAGGCTAAGTTTAAAATCGTATAGTCTGCTGACAAGAAAAACATAACATTTTTCCTAAGCGTCTTGTCGCTGTTCTCCTAGTGTTTATCAACACAAAACACTGTTGCTACTGTTAACAGTTGCTATTATTAAAACAGTTACTGAACGAAACTACTAAAAACTACTAAATTTAATTATTGATACTGAGCTCTTATTCCAGACTCTTATCTGGCTTTTCTTATATTTGTTTTTTGTCATTCTGCAATTGATTCATGCAGCTGATAATTTTATGTATAAAAGTCAGCATCATACAAAACTAAACTTTGGGCACACATCCTATCGCAACGCTACCGCTTTTATAATCAATGTAGGTTGTGCTGCTAATGGCATCTCTCGCTCGATAAATTGCTAATGACCTATCTATGAATTTAACTGAATTAAAGAAAAAAACAATCGCTGAGCTATTGGCTATTGCCAAAGAAATGGGTCTTGATAATATGGCGCGTAGCCGTAGACAAGACATTATTTTCGCTATTTTAAAGACCCATGCACGTAATGGCGAAGCCATTTATGGTGATGGCGTACTTGAAGTGCTACCTGATGGTTTTGGCTTTTTGCGTTCATCAGAAGGCTCGTATTTGGCAGGACCTGACGATATTTATGTCAGCCCCAGTCAGATAAGACGCTTTAGTCTGAAGACAGGCGATAGTATTGCTGGTACTATTCGCCCGCCAAAAGACTCTGAACGTTACTTTGCGCTACTAAAAGTTGGCGAGATCAATTTTGATACCCCTGATCGTTCACGTCACAAGCTCATTTTTGAAAACTTAACTCCATTATTTCCAACTGAACAGCTCAAACTTGAGCTTGGTAATGGCACCAGTGAAGATCTAACGGGTCGCATTATTGATCTGATGGCTCCTATTGGTAAAGGGCAACGCTCTATTATTGTAGCCCCGCCAAAAGCCGGTAAAACTGTACTGCTGCAAACTATCGCTCAGTCTATTACTCGCAACAATCCTGAGTGTTATCTGATCGTACTACTTATTGATGAGCGTCCAGAAGAAGTTACCGAGATGGTACGTACGGTACGCGGCGAAGTGGTCGCCTCGACTTTCGATGAACCGCCGCAGCGTCATGTCCAAGTGGCTGATATGGTGATCGAAAAAGCTAAGCGCTTAGTTGAACATAAACAAGACGTCGTTATTTTACTTGATTCCATTACTCGTCTTGCTCGTGCTTACAACACCGTTATTCCATCATCGGGCAAAGTACTAACTGGTGGCCTTGATGCCAACGCACTTGAACGACCGAAACGTTTTTTTGGTGCCGCGCGTAACGTTGAGGAAGGTGGAAGTTTGACTATCATCTCAACTGCTCTTATTGATACGGGTAGCAAAATGGACAACGTCATCTTTGAAGAATTCAAAGGGACAGGCAACCAAGAAATCATTCTTGAGCGCGATTTGGCTGAAAAACGAGTTTTTCCAGCGATCAACATTAAAAAATCTGGTACGCGCCGCGAAGAGCGCTTACTTGATGAAGATAAGCTGCGTAAAATCTGGATACTGCGTAAGCTGCTACAGCCTATGGACGGGGTACAAGCGACTGAATTCTTGCTTGATCGTCTCAAAGAAGCTAAAACCAATGATGAGTTCTTTGAACAGATGAAACGTAAATCACAAAATTAATTTTTCTCATTTACTAGTGTAAAAGATCGCTTTTGTTCGGTTTTTTTGCTATGTTTTAAAAGATCCGCTAGCTATAATATCTACTAACAATAAAGGCTGTTAAGAGTCGGACTTAGCTTTTTAGTTTGATTGAGCTGTTAGTAACTAATAACTTTTAGTATACTAACAAGGAGTGTCCTCTCATGTAAAAAGACACTTTACACATGAAGCGAGAGCTAGTTTAAGCACAAGGCTCACAGCACAGTTAGCGTATTAAGATAGTTAATACAAGACTACCTAGCAAAACCTCTACCTATGATATATAGAAGCAACATCGTTTACAGCTTGGTTATAAAGTCTAGTGTTTCTACTACAGATGGCTAACATTTGATGAGTTATAATCGAATGTAGTCTATAGCTATCTAAGCTTATAAATCTCCAAAAAGATGATTTTATACATTAGTATATGATGCTATATATTGAGGTGTTAATTATAGTTCTTTAATATAATATCTTTAATGTGGTTGCGAAAACTACAACAGGATGTTCTATGTTAACTTTGATAACTTATTTGATAATTTAAAAGGTGATAATATGAAATTCGCTAAATCTATCGCAATGACTGCTATTGCAAGCTCAGCTTTAATCATGACTGGTTGTAATTCGACTGGTGGCTATGGTGGTTACAATAGTGGCCTTAGCAATACGGCCAAAGGTACAGCAGCTGGTGCAGCGGCAGGTGCCCTTATTAGAAGTGGCGGCGATAGTAAAGATATCGCACGTGGCGCTTTAGCTGGTGCTGCTGTTGGTGGCGCTGGTGCTTATATTCTTGATAATAACAAAAAGAACTAAACCTCTATTGTTATAACCTAAACTTAGTTTAGAGTTTTAATTTAAAAAAGAAGCCTACAATCTAATTGTAGGCTTCTTTTTATGTCTGTTTGTTGAGGAGTGTCTACTAGCCAAAGTTTATCTTTAAGTAGCTATTAAGTTACAACGCACCGCTAAAGGTATCGCACGACTGGACGTTACCACTCTCCAAACCACGGGTGAACCACTCTACGCGCTGCTGACTAGTACCATGAGTAAAATTATCAGGTACTACTGCGCCGCCACTAGCACGCGCCAAACGATCATCACCAATTTGACTAGCAGCATTGAGTGCTTCGTCTATATCGCCTGGCTCCAAAAACTGTACGCGCTGCTGGTTACGATTGGCCCATACACCAGCGAAGCAGTCTGCTTGCAGCTCTTGTAATACAGACAGCTTATTGGCCTGTGTTTGACTGACTTGGCGGCTGGCTTCGTTTATTTGCTGGGTAATACCTAATAAGGTCTGCACATGGTGACCTACTTCGTGAGCAATCACGTAGGCTTGGGCAAAATCGCCTGCTCTGCCTTGGTTTTCGCGATCACCTGACCCCTGCTGATCGCCTGCAATTCCTAAATTTTGGCGCATTTCTGCAAAAAACGAGGTATCTAGATAAACCGTTTGATCAGCAGGACAATAAAAAGGTCCGGTAGCTGAAGTTGCACTACCACAGGCCGAACCGATTTGTCCGCTAAATAATATAAGCATAGGCTCTCGATAAGTTTGCCCTCCTTCACTAAATATCTGGTTCCAAACCGCTTCGGTATCAGCTAACACGACTTTAACAAACTGAGTATCGCGATCGTCACCTGTTGCAGGCTCTGTTGCTGTAGAAGTACTACCGCCTCCAGTCACCATTTGACCTGTTTGTAGCGCGGTCATAGGGTTAACACCAAATACTAACCATAGTATGCCAGCAATAATAATGCCGCCAATACCGCCACCAATCATTTTACCGCCACCGCTACTGGTACGGACGTTAGTACTGCCTCTTCTACCTCGCCATTTCATGTGTCTATCCTCAGATCTGTAATAATAATTGTTGTAAGTTCATAATTTTAATAGATTATAAACATCAGTCCTCTATTTGACTACTTATTTACTAAACTTTATTTTCATTTTCAAACAGTTCACTATTGAAGTAGGCTATCAAATCAAACTTTAAGTTGAATCTAAATTTTTAACTTGCATTGTTTTCAACCTCTTTCACTTACTATTCATCGGTTTAAAAATATTTATAAAAGCAAATAATAGATAATTTAATTATATAGTCTTTATTAAAAACCTCATCCAAAGCCAAAAACTTTTGTAAATTTTCTTTTTGATATAGAATCTAAAATGATTTATATTTTTTTGATATATACGACCACTAAATGCTTATTACTATCACTAGACTGTCGCTCATGTAGATTGTTAAAACTATTTGCAACGATAATCTTACCGTTTGTGTTTTTATAAGTTATCTCTTGGTTAAGTATATTTTCTTCATTATAATTATTCCACTTCTTAAAGCTCTAGAAGAACGTGCGTTACATATAGTTTTACAATTGGCATTCATATTTTTATTGTTATTCAATTGTACAGGCTCTTTTTATTTGAAAAGAAAAGATATAGAATGCGTGGAAGCTGAGTAGCTGTGATCAAGTGCGTCTGATCTTCATAGCAATTTGAAGATCTAATCTTTTGACACAGCTGCTGCTCATTTCATTTTTTTGGAGATTACCTATGAAACTTAGACTACTTGCTTTAGCTGGTATTATGACTGCCTCTATGGGCTTAACTGCTTGTGATAGTAATACAGAGAATGCTGCTGAAGATTTATCTGATGCGCAAGAAGAAGTGCAAGACGCGCAAGAAGAATTAAACGAAGCTGTTGATGACGGTGAAGTAGTTCCTGCTGACGCTGATGCTGCTGTTGCTGCTGCTGAAGCTGATATTGCTGAAGCACAAGCTGCTACAGCTACTGACGAGATGGACGCTGAATTTCCTGTTGATGGTACAACTACCAGCATGGATATGGCTAGCGAAACTGATCCTGCTAATCCTGATGCAGTTGCTGCTGCTGACGAAGTTATCGTTGTTGAAGAACCAGCTCAGTAAGTATGAATTGTTCATACGCTATAAGTTTATAAAATACATAAAAAAAGAGAGCCTATGCTCTCTTTTTTTATGTTTAAATTTTGATAACACGCTATATCTATGTCGACTTAGGATTCTACTGATTAACCTTTTTGGCTACTTAGCTCACGCATCAAGTCAGATGAAGAGCCAGCATTTAGTAAATATGGGTTGAAATCAACGGTGGTAGAGTATTTAAGATAGATAGCCGCGTTATCTTGAGTCGGTGAAGCATAGTTCATCGACCATTTAGCCCATTTTCGACTTGTAATTTCATGTGTATCAATAACTTGTAAATCATGGTGGCGCTGGTCAGCTAGTAGGCTATAAAGTAGGCGATTAATTTGCGCTCTTGGTCCTTCAATAGTTTGTAGAAAATAGTTTTTATTAAAAATTAGCATGCCAGTAATACCGTTTGCTGTATTGTTTTCTTGGGCTTGCTTTAAAATCTCATTGAAATCTTTGGCTGATACATCTGGGTTGGCACGGCTAGCGTAGGTCATGCTGACCAAAATGTGAGCGTCTGCAGTTGATTGTGTCATATTCTGTCTCTTATATAAATTTGTTAAATACTATTAGCATTAGCCCATTGAAAACCAAGATTTTTTCTTTTTAGGACTTTCTTTTTCTTCCTGTTCACGCTCTTGAAGTTTTGCCATGGTATCAACCAACATTATAATTTGATTGGCACTCATCAAATAAGGGTTAAACTGAGTACCAGTTGAATATTTAAGGGCTAAGCCTTTATTCTCATCGCTAGGAATCAAGTATTTCATTGACCATTTATTCCAACGGCGCTGCTCAATCTCACAACATTCAATGATTTGTAGGCCAAGTTGTGTTTAAACGTGCAGCTAATCAATAGCTACGTTAAGGATGTTCAAAATGATGTCAGAATTGACGGTTATGCTTGCTAAGAAAATCTTCCATACTGCGAGATAAACTGCCGCTGCTAGAGCCTTGAATATTTTTTGCTAATGCTAGTAGTTGTGAGGTCTCACTACACTGCTCTAGATCAAGCAAATATCCCCAAGCGTCTTCCGGAGGTGCATTTTTCTCAATAAAGGTTGCTAGACTTGACTTTAGCGTCTCATAGTTAACATCAGGTTGTAGGCGTTTGGAAGTGTTGGCTGCTGAGCTCACTGAATTATCCGCTTGTTTATTGTTAAACGTTTTTTCAAATTCAGCTTCGCTATCTATTTGAGACCTATTAAATTGGTTACTTTGAGATTGGGTAGTTTGAGATGGTAGTGCACTTGCTCCATTTTTTGGTATATATCATTATTATTCATTTTAGAATCCACTGCAGAAGCTTAAAGCAAAGATAGGCTATATAGATAGTTTTATACTTTAGATATAAAACAGCTCAACTACCTGATTGCAAATATTTTTAAGAGGAATCTATCTAATATAGTGAGCTGGCTATATTTGTTTAGTGCAAGGAGTATGCCAGAGTGCAAAAACTATTAGTTAAAGTACAAATAGCTTATAACAGAAAACACAAAGGCCAAATATTAATAAACAAGCTCATATAAATAGAGAACATGTTTATTAATATTTGGCCTTTGTACAGCTCATATAACAGTTTTATAAAGAAATGGCGTAACGACTTTTGAAAAGTCGTCACTAAGTACATTTAATAATTCTAACTCATTAGACTTGAAGTATAGCTATAGTTGATACTAAATTAGAGGGATATACTAGATTATATATCTAGTATGTGCTCATCAACTTTTTGACGGAACTTCTGACCAGTTTTAAAAGTAACGACCCGGCGTGCAGATACATCTACTGGTTCACCTGTCTTTGGATTGCGGCCTGGACGACTACTTTTATCTTTGAGCTCAAAATTACCAAAACCTGAGAGTTTGACTTCTTTACCCTCAATTAAGCTCTCTGATAATTCATCAAAGAAATTCTCTACCAGACAACGTCCTTCTTGACGTGTCAGATTAAGGCGGCTCATCAAATGCTCAATCATGTCAGATTTAGTCAGAGTACTCACAGTATGCTTCCTATATTAATATGATATTTATCGTTTAACCTCTTACAATAAATAATTCTCGTTATTACAAAGGGCTTTCACTTATTCATAGGATAATCAAAAAAACCTTCATTAACAACCTGTTAGTTAAATTCCAACTTATACTATTTTTCGTGAAGCGAAATTAGCTATAAATCAAAATTAGTTACAAAGCAGGTTAGCTATCACGTAGCTGTGCACCATACTGTTCAGTTAGAACTCCAATAACGTTTTCAGCTGATGCTTTTATTGTTTCATCTGCTAAGGTTTTGGTGCTATCTTGCCAGACCAGCGTAAAAGCTAATGAGCGCTGACCTGCTGGTACATTCTCACCTTGATAAACATCAAACAACCACAAATCAGTTAGAAGCTCTCCGGCCGCGCTACGTATAGCTGCTTGCAATGTTTGCAAACTAATATCGCTATCGACTAAAATAGCGATATCACGGCGTACTTGCGGGAACTTACTTGGTGTTGCAATAGGCTGTTGTTCACGAGCTAAATTTAACAAAGGCGCCAGATCTAACTGCGCCACCCACGTTGTTGGTAGATCAAGCTGCTTAGCTATAGAGGGGTGCAGTTGACCAAGCCAGCCTATATAGTGGTCATCAACATACAGCTTTGCGCTTTGACCAGGATGCAAAAAACTAAGCTCACTACGCTCGTAGCGTAGTCTGGCACTATTGATCTGTGCTGGTAACAACTGCTCAATGTCATGCTTTATATCATAAAAGTCTATGGCGCGATTCTGATAAGCTTGTTCATCCCAAATATCACCAACTGCAACCAAAGCTATACTTGGCGTTTGTACCAAATCAGCAATACTATGACCTACAAAGCTCAAACCTGTCTCAAAAAAACGCACACGCGCCTGCTGACGATTCAAATTATACTGCACACATGGTAGTAAGCTTGATAACAAAGTACGGCGCATGACTGCCAGATCGCTTGATATTGGGTTAGCAAGTGCTAATACTGCTCCTAAAGCGTCATCATCTAGCAAGCCCTCAAGTTTGGCATCACTAAAACTAAAGCTGATCGCTTCCATATAACCGATGTTAACCAAAGCCAGCTTCATCTCGTAAGTCAGATCTGCTGTATCATCGTAGTCCATACTGACTTGTAGATATGGTAAAGTGCTAGGAATATTCTCATAACCATAAATACGAGCGATCTCCTCAATCAGATCTTCCTTAATACTCATATCAAAACGATAAGAGGGTGGCGTACAAAGAAGACTATCAGCGCCCTCTTCTACCATAAACCCTAGCTGGGTCAAAATACGTACCATGGTATTAGGTGCAATATCGATGCCAAGCACTTCGCGAACTTTAACAATGGGCAAATTAATTGGGGTACGCTTAGGTAGCTCAGCGCTATTTTCAATCTTGATAAGCTGCCCTGCTTGGCCGCCTGTGATGCTAGCAATCAAAGCACTAGCGCGCGCAAGAGCTAATGCTGGCAGCTCAAAATCTACTCCGCGCTCGAAACGCTGTGAGGCGTCTGTATGCAGACCAAAGCGACGTGCTCGCCCAGCAATAACGATTGGGCTAAAAAACGCACTCTCTAGCAAGATATTAGTAGTACTTGGTGTCACACTACTACGCTTACCACCCATAATACCCGCCAATGCCAGCACACCTTGATCATCAGCAATGACCAATTCATCGCCAGTAAGGCTGATGGTTTGATCATTTAATAAAGTAAGGGTTTCATCTGGCGTAGCCAAACGTACGACGATATCACCGACGATGGTGTCGGCATCGAACGCATGTAGCGGCTGACCAAGCTCTAATAGCATGTAATTGGTAACATCAACTAAGAAATTATGCGTACGCAGACCTGAGTGAATCAGAGCGTCAACCATCCATTTAGGTGTCTCAATACTACGATCAATCGCGCTAATGGACTGTAGTAAGTAACGGGGACAGGCGGCTACTGCTTGAACCATTACTGAAGGAGTAGGATAATCAGTAGCGGTAAAGTCATCAGTTGTTGGTGTACTAATATCAAGGTCTGGTGTCTGTACTGGCAAATCATTGATAACTGCAATCTCGCGTGCGATACCACGTACACTAAAACAGTCGCCACGATTAGGGGTGATAGAAATATCAAATATTTGATTATCCAGTCCCAAGTACTCACGAATATCTTTGCCTACAGGCGCATCGTTCGGTAGCTCAAGCAAACCATCTATCGCATCACTAAGATCAATCTCAGAAGCGCCGCACAGCATGCCGTTAGAATCCACACCGCGCAATTTACTTTTTTTGATTTTAAAGCCTGCCCCATCTTCGCTGGGCAGTACCGCGCCAACAGTTGCTACTGGTGCTTTCATACCAACATAGACGTTAGGTGCCCCGCAAACGATTTGTACAGGTTCATCTGCGCCGATATCAACTTTGGTCACACGCAGCTTATCAGCATCAGGATGCGGCTGGACGCTTACGACCTCTCCCACTACTACATTGTTAAAAGGTCGGGCAACGGCGTAGCGATCGTCAATCTCAAGCCCTGCCATAGTCAACTGTTCTGCCAATTGTTTACTAGTATTAGCCGGATTTGCCCATTGACGTAGCCACTGTTCACTAATTTTCATAAATATCTCGGATCAAGGTATCAAAAAAGGTATCAAAAAATGTCAAAGTAAAAAAGTAAGATTAAGCACTAAGTAACTGGTATTTATCAGTGTTCTTTGCCAGCAGGCTTATATTTCTAATAACCACACTTTTTTAGATGGACGTTAGCTGAACTGCTTTAAAAAGCGCAAATCATTTTGGAAGAACAAACGCAAATCGTCGATACCATAATAAAGCATCGCAAAGCGTTCAATACCCATACCAAAAGCAAAGCCTGTGTATTTATCTGCATCAATACCGCAGTTAGTCAATACTTGTGGATGTACCATACCGCAGCCCATGACCTCAAGCCAGTTGCCGTTGTCATCCAAAATATCAACCTCAGCGGAGGGTTCCGTAAACGGAAAAAACGAAGGACGAAAGCGTACCGTCAACGCTTTGCCGAAAAAAGCTTGCAAAAACTCATTGATCAAACCTTTTAGCTCTGCGAAGGTGCTCGATTCGGTCACCATAAGTCCCTCTAGTTGATGAAACATGGGCGAATGCGTTTGGTCTGAATCATTACGATAGACACGGCCTGGACAGATAATCCGAATCGGCGGCGCATTTTGCTCCATGGTACGAATCTGTACCGGACTGGTATGAGTACGTAGCAGATAATGAGCATCAAAATAGAAAGTATCGTGCATAGCGCGCGCAGGATGATGCGAGGGAATATTCAACGCCTCAAAATTATAGTAATCGCTTTCTACCTCAGGCCCCGTCGCTACGTTAAAACCAGCCTGTACAAAAAACTGCTGCATGCGCTGAGTAATCATAGTAACAGGATGCAGATGACCTTTTTGGGCACCGCGCGCAGGCAAAGTAATATCAATGCGCTCTGCTTCCAGCTTAGTTTGTAGCGCTTTGGCTTCTAAGTGCTGCTGCTGGGAGGTCAGGGCTTCTTGAATACGGCTACGCACTTGATGTAGCCAGCCGCCGTAAGTTTTTTTATCATGACTATCAAGCTTACCCAACTGTTTCGACCAGCCTGTTAAGAAGCTTTTTTTGCCCGTAAGCTGTACTCGTAAGCTTTGGAGTGTGGTCATGTCTAAGGCTTGGGCAATAGAAGTCTCTGCAGCGGTTGCAAAATCGTTTAATTGGGCTTCATTAAGCTCACTCAACTGGGATGGTAGAGTTGGTAGCAAATCGTTGGTGACAGCAGGGGTAGTCATAAGACACAGTATTCCTGATTTAAACAATCTGGTAATTGTAAGGGTTTAAGCAAATATTGCAAATTTTTTGAATAGCGTAAGCTATCATTGGTATAACACTGCTCTACTATAATAAGTGAGCTCAAGATCGGCTAATCATTCATTATAGCCGATCAAGAAATAACTGTTATAAAAAAAGCCACCGACTAGCGGTAGCTTTTTATTAATCGATATTATCTCTATTCTTTAATTAGCAACCGACCTAAACTGATCGGTTGACCGTCAAAGAGCTATTTAAGAGCTATTTAATAGTTAGGCTAATTCCGCTTTTGCTTTTTCAACCAGTGCGCTAAAAGCAGCAGCATCATGCATAGCAATGTCTGCTAATACACGACGATCAATTTCGATATTGGCTTTTTTGATACCATTAATAAAACGACTATAGCTTAAGCCATTTAAGCGCGCGCCAGCATTGATACGAGCAATCCAAAGACGACGAAAAGAGCGTTTTTTGTTGCGACGATCACGATAAGCATATTGACCGGCTTTGGTCACTGCCTGTACTGCTACGCGATAGACACGTGAACGGGCACCGTAGTAGCCTTTTGCACGCTTTAAGATTTTTTTGTGACGGCGATTTGCCTGTACACCACGTTTTACACGAGCCATAATTTACTCCAAGATTTTCTAAATATATTAAGCAATATTAGGTTGTAAAGATCAATTAGATATAAGGGCACATACGACGAACTGCAGCTTCGTCAGACTTATGTACCATCTTTAGACCACGCAACTGGCGAATACGCTTAGGTGATTTCTTGGTCAATATATGGCTTTTGAATGCTTGCTTACGCTTAAAGCCATTCGCTGTTTTCTTGAAGCGTTTGGCAGCGCCGCTTTTAGTTTTCATCTTAACTTTCATGATGATTTGCCTCTTTATCTTTGTTAGAACCTGGTTGTCAAACCTCATAGCAGCTGTTTTTTCAAACAACAGCTTATTCTTGGTTTGCCTTGAGGTGGGAGGCGATATTTTAGCAGAAATACTATCGTATTGCCAAGCAAAGTTTTGATTCAGAGTATCTGTCCTACCCTATCTATTAAGTAAGAACATTTTTACCTACATCTTTATATCTATTTCTTACTTGTTTTATTCCTTTAGTTGCAAAAATTATATCAACAATGCTTCTATGTTCTATTTTTATCTTTTTTGTACCAGTTACTTATTATTAATGCGCAAATATTTAGTATTTAAATATTCTATAGCTAGTAATTTAGATTGTTATTAAAAATAGAGTGTTATTAATTACTTAGCAACAGAGTTAAGTAGAGGTTTGTAGAAAAATTTACAGTCAGTTGTATAATACGACCGCCTACTCCTAAATTTGTTGAATGTCGACCTAAGTTGTGTTTTATTGATAAAAATGACGTTTGGGACGTCCAATAATTACTATAGGAGAAGACGTTGACGAACCAAGAACTAGAATTTGATGATGCTGTATTTGTTTTTGAAACAGTTATGCGTGTTCGTAACATTGAGATTGATGTTGGTCAGTATTTAACCATAGAGTCCCTTACTGCGCTGCTAGCCGAAGCACGAACCCGATTTTTATATTCTAAAGGTATCAAAGACATTGATGCAGATTACCATGGACTAATCGTTGATAATTTGCAATTAAATGTGGTTAGTCGTGTACGAGCAAGAGAGACTTTATTGTTTGAAGTAGGCATAGAGCAGATCTCTGACAAAAGTGGTAACATGGCTATCAAAGTGACACGTATGTTTGATCGATCATTAGTAGCTATGGCAAGTAAGCGTTTTGTACAATTTGATTATCGCTCAAACAAGATTATAGCTTTTAATAATGCAGTCAGAAGAGTGCTAGATCAAAACCCACTTGATATGGATTGATTTGTGTTAAATTGATTATTATCAAATTGCTTACTACTATAAGCCTTTGCTATCATTTTTTATCCTATTGACCTCTTCATAGTCAGCTGAAAACAAAACTAGTATATATATCTAAATATGCTGCTGGTATAAATTTTTTTTGCTGGTTGTTTACATAAGTTTTTCTCGAGGCTGCGTAACCCATGTTCTAAAAGAAAGTATCCTAGCAGCACTATATTCTCTTTAAAGTATATCGACTATATAAGATGACCCATTATGACTGTACCCGCTTGGCTAACTGCTATAAATTTCAACGCTGATGGTCTGATTCCTGCGATAGCGCAGGATTATGAGACTGGCCGTATTTTGATGATGGCATGGATGAACGCTGAATCGTTAAAGTTAACTATAGATACGCAGACAGCGGTGTACTTTTCGCGTTCGCGTCATCAACTTTGGCACAAAGGAGAAACTTCAGGTCATACGCAGCACATACATGATATCCGCCTAGATTGTGATGCTGATGTGCTGGTACTGAGCGTAACTCAAGTTGGCGGTATCGCTTGTCATACTGGCCGTGAATCTTGCTTTTATCAGCGTTTAGACTTATCAGGATCAGAGCCGGTATGGCAAACGGTTGATAAAATTATTAAAGATCCAGCTGATATCTATCACACAAAACCACACAGCTTAGTGCAACACGATACCTACAATAAAGATTTAAATAAAACATCTGCTAGCGCTTATCAAGATATTATCTCTAAAGAAGATGAACAAACTAGGCAAGATACTAGTAACCAAAATAACAATCAAAAGACTACTAACAACCTGCATACACAGATACTGTCGCAGCTCGATCAGGTGTTAATAGAGCGCAAAAAAGCTGATGCTGATAGCTCATACGTTGCTAGCTTATACGCTCGTGGCCTAAATAAAATTTTAGAAAAAGTGGGTGAAGAAGCTATAGAGAGTATCATTGCTGCCAAAGACCTTGCTCAATGCGATCTTCATACAGACAAATCTCAGTATGATGCAGCGCGGCGCGAGCTTATTTATGAGGTAGCCGACGTTTGGTTTCATACTCTAGTGGGTTTGTCATGGTTCGACATTGAATCAGACGCCATTTTAGATGAGCTGGCCCGCCGTTTTGGACTCTCGGGTATTGATGAAAAAGCAGCTCGCTCGTCTTAATTGCCATCTCGACTATCTGGTTTGTTAAATTACTGTTGTTTTTCCCTTTTTCCATTCGAGCACGTTATAATGGTGTCAAGATAAACACCGGTTTCATCAAGACATAAGGATAACGTTATGGGCAGTTTTTCCATTACGCATTGGTTAATTTTATTAGTGGTGGTAGTCGTAGTATTTGGTACCTCCAAGCTTAAAAATGCTGGTAAAGATTTAGGCGGCGCGGTTAAAGGCTTTAAAGAAGCAGTCAAAGATGAAGAAGCTGAAAACGCAAGAAAGCACCGCGTTCTCGATCATGATGCTGGCGTACGTCCTGCAGATACCCAAGTGCGTCAATCAGATAAAGCGGCAAATCCACAGACAAGCACAAAGATTGATGATGTTGACATTACCTCTACTTCTTCAGAAGACAAGCACAAAGTATGATATGTGTAGCGTTTAAATAGTGATGTTTAACCATTATGTTTGATATTGGATTTTCTGAATTACTCCTATTTGGTGTCATTGCTCTAATCGTTTTAGGGCCAGAAAAACTGCCTCAGGCAGCGCGTACTGCTGGGCAATGGTATGGCAAACTGCGGCGTACTGTTTCCACATTGCAATCTGAAATAGAGGCTGAGCTTGATTTGGCTGAAACTCGGCAACAAATGCAGCAAGAGCTTGCTAAAATTCGGCAAACCGAAGCTGACATGAAACGTGAGATGGCCGAGATGCGCGGTAGTCTTAAAGAGTTTGAATCTTCTCAAAACGAGGGTCTACGTGCCAATCAAAAAGCGCCTACCCAGTATGATGAAGATGAAAAAGACCATTTACGGTACCAATCAAAGCCGAATGTTGCTACTTCTGATTATAGTTATGGATCTAATGAAGAGATAGAAAAAGACGAAGAATACTTTGACGAATTCTCTGAAGGTTATATTTGTACTGACGAGGGTGATGATACGCTTTATGCCAATAACGATAACAGCAAAGAAACTATCTCTACCTTAGCTACCGCCAGCACCACTATAGCGCCTGCACTGACTAGACCATGGGAGAATATGTGGTTTCGTCTGGGTGCCTATGACAAAGCTCGCCGCTTACCACCGCCGCCACTTCTGCCCAATTATAAAGCCGATGCGTTACTCTACAACGGCTTTGTACAGCCTGATTTGGACGCCAAGATGCCTGCTATCGAAGCTGACGAATTAGAGTTTGAACCTTTAGAGGATCTGGCAGTAGACAACAGCTCTTTGGCGACATTCTCTACTGACTCTAACCATACCCATGCTCAAAATAAATCGTCTAACTCCTCCTTCTCGTTAAATAAAGATGGAGAGGACAAATGAGTTTGTTCAAACGACAAAAAAGCCGTCAAGAAAAGATAGCGGACGCAGATACTGAGACCTTTGTAGATAGTAGCGCAGACACTCAAGCTGATAGCATATTAGATACGCTAAGTGATATGCCCATCACCGAGCATCTCATTGAGCTGCGTTCGCATTTGATCAAGATATCTTTAGCTGTATTGGTTATATTTTTGGCGCTGGTTGGTTTTTCGCGCGAGCTTTATGACTTTTTGTCAGATCCTTTGGTAGCACAGTTACCCGCCAATTCCACCATGATCGCGACCGATATTACATCCAACTTCATGGCGCCCATTCGATTGACCATATTCGTTGCCGCCTTTTTTGCGATGCCTTATATTTTGTATCAAGTATGGTCGTTTGTAGCGCCAGGTCTGTACAAAAAAGAGAAGAAAATTGCCATTCCTGTGTTGCTATCTTCTATCATTTTGTTTTACGCCGGCGTCGCCTTTGCTTACTTTATCGTCCTCAAAGGCGTATTGAAGTTTTTTATAATGTTTGCGCCGCAAAACGTGTTACCGATGACTGATATTGACAGTTACTTAAGTTTTGCTCTAAAGCTGTTTATGGTATTTGGCATCACCTTTGAGATTCCAGTAGTTACCTTCTTATTGATATTGGTCGGTATTGTCTCCATCAAGAGCCTTGAAGATAAACGCCGTTATATTATTGTCGGCTGTTTTGCCATTGCCGCCGTAGTCACCCCTCCTGATGGGGTTTCGATGTTGATGCTAGCCATTCCCATGTGGCTATTGTTTGAGCTGGGCTTGTTACTAGCTAAAGTATTAATCAAAGAAAAAACAGAGAACGCTTTAGCTGCCAATGAGTCTGCAGATAATTAATGAATCTATTGGTTTAGCTCGCTTAAACAAGGTTGTTCGAGAAATAGATGAGATTTTTGATCACGGGTTTACTGGGATTTTAATACTTAGTTTTAGCAATTATTATTTAGTTTTAGCAATCGTTATAGTAATCACTACCCGCTAAATAGCCATTGTATATGCAGTGGCTTTTTTTAGCCTCACAACTTTTATTACATTTTCATATAAGTTATGTTTTCAGTGATCTAACCAGTTAGGTAGCCTTTTTATGTCCGCATCAATGCCCGCTTATATGAGTCATCCTACTGATGAGCAGCTCAATGCCCTTAACATGGCTATGGATCAAAAGTCATTTAAAGTGGTAGCTTATGCAGGTGCAGGCAAAACAACGACGCTCAAGCTAATCGGTGAGCGGCTACGTGGGCGCGGTTTATATCTAGCTTTTAACAAAGCCATTGCCAACGATGCGCGTGCAAAGTTTCCATCTCATGTCGATTGCCGCACTTTTCATTCGCTAGCTTATCGGCACGTATCACGTGATATCACCGCCAAGCTTTCGCTACCGCGCTTTTCGCCCAAACGTCTGGGTGATGATTTAGGACTACAGCCCGTACAAGTGCGTCGGCAGATGGATGGGATAAATAAATATATTACATTAACTCCAGCACGCTTGTCGCGCTTTGTCAGTGATGCGGTCAGTAACTTTTGTAGTACCCATGCTAGTTATCCGGCACCAAGGCACTTAACATTTCCAAGTTGGCTTGATGAGTCTGATTCTGAGCAGCTACGTGAGATGCTCTACCCTGCTGTTGAGCAGCGCTGGTTACAGTCAATTGATGCACGTCATCCGGCTGGTATTGGTCATGACATTTACCTTAAATTATGGGCATTATCTAAACCCAGCATCCCGGCTGATTTTATTTTATTTGATGAGGCACAAGACGCTGACCCGCTTATGATGGGTATTTTAACGCAGCAATCAAAACAAGTGATTTACGTCGGCGACGCGCATCAACAAATTTATGAATGGCGCGGTGCGGTCAATGCGATGAAAAAATTGCCGCTACCACAAACCCTATTGACGCAGTCGTTTCGTTTCGGTGATCCTATCGCTGATATTGCTAATACTTTGCTCAAAGCCTTACAAGAAGACGTGCCGTTAAAAGGTAATCCCGATAAACGCTCATCGACAGAGAAAGGGATGGTGCATAGTAAAAAGGACGCCATTTTATGCCGTACTAATGCTGCTGCCATGTCGCAATTATTGACAGGACTTAAGCTTGGCCACCGCGTCGCTTTGCAAGCCGATACTGAGCGCATGCTTAAATTCTGCCAAGCTGCCGAAAATCTAAAAAACGGTAAATCTGCTTATGGGGTGCCTGAGCTGGCTTACTTTTATAATTGGGCGGACGTGCAAGAGTACTCTGAAACTAATGAGGGCAGCGATCTGAAAACTTTGGTCAAACTGGTAGATGATCATGGTACTAAAGTACTAAGCCAAGCCGTCAATAGCTTGACCCGTATCGAAAATGCCGATTATGTGATTTCCACCGCCCACAAGGCTAAAGGATTGGAATGGAGCCGCGTGCAGCTGGACGATGATTTTTATTATGATATTACCACTAACGGTATTAAGATTAGCCCCGAAGAGCTGCGCCTGCTCTATGTCGCCTGTACTCGCGCGCAGGCCAATCTTGATATTCATAATATCTTGCCACTGATATCAGGATTGCAGACAGGTAAGAAAGTGATTTATGGGTCCTAACTTTTTAAGTAACTTTTTCAATAAATACCTATTATCCATAAACTTTTATTCTTCTATATAGCTTTTACAAATCACTCTTTATAAATAAATAATAGTATTCAGCAAACAATACCTATGATACAGCAGCTGTTTAACAATCCCGTCCGCCTCCTCGCTCCGATGGAAGGCTTAACCGATCCTTTGATGCGGCAGATTTTGACCCACATTGCTGACGATTTGGGACGGCCTTATGATTGGTCAGTTAGTGAGTTTATTCGGGTGACTCAAACCGTCTTGCCTGCGCATGTGTTTTATAAATACGTGCCAGAGCTGCATCACGATGCCAAAACTGCCTCGGGTACACCTATCCACGTGCAGCTTCTGGGTAGTAATGCGAAGCTTATGGCAGAAAACGCCGCTTTTGCTTGCACGCTTGGTGCTCCTGCTATTGATATTAACTTTGGCTGTCCTGCCAAGACTGTGAATAACCATCGCGGTGGTTCCGTACTGCTTGATGAACCAGAAGTTATGTACGAAATCATCAGCGCAGTACGCTATTCCGTGCCCGCTGATATTCCGGTCTCGGCCAAGATTCGTTTGGGTTATACCGATACCGCAAAGATGGACGATATTCGCAATGCTATCGCAGATAGCGGTGCTGATTGGCTAACCATCCATGCGCGCACCAAAACCCAAGGCTATAAACCGCCTGCTTACTGGGACAAAATTCAAAGCTTTAATAGTCTTAAGATACCCGTCATTGCTAATGGTGAGATTTGGAATAACGAGCAAGCGCGGGACTGTATGATGCAAGCAGGCACAGAGCATCTGATGCTGGGGCGCGGCGCGGTTACCCGTCCGGATTTAATAGCTCAGATTGATAGTGTTAATAAAAACATGCATAGCGCCAATAAAAATTTGCATAGCCAGAGCGCTGCATATCTATCATGGCAAGATTTAATAACTCATCAGATTAAATTCTTAGAAGGTAAAGCTAAAAACGATATAGTACTAGTAGGCCGCTACAAACAGTGGCTGGGTATGCTTACCAAAGGTTATAGCGAGGCACAACTGGTATGGAACACTATCAAACGTGAAAAAAACAAAGCGGCTATTATTGATACACTACGAAAAAGCATGCACCAATAAATACCTACTTAATGCAAAAAGATAAACGGAGCAGTAGTACTAATAATCAAGTGCTAATTCTTATCGCTAAATAAAACAGCATCAAACAACATATTATTGATAATACCCAAAGTACAGAGCGAAAGGTAGGTAGATTAATTATATACGCTACACAGTAACCCACTCGGACCATCACATAAAGCCACGCTAGCGTGTTAATAATGGACTGCGGTACAAAAAACAGCATAGCAACTAATACCGCTACTAAGAATACGGGCAGGGTCTCATAACTGTTTTTTTGCGCGGCATTAGCGCGAGCGGCGGCTCCTGTTGTCCCCTGCAAAAAGTCGCGCGGATGAGCGTTATCTGCAAACTGAAAACCTCCAAATGCCTTTGCTGTCAATGCCATAATCAGCGGCAAAAAACTGGCAACCACCATCGCCCATATAGCAGCTGCTGCTGTATCAGGAATAAACCCAAATAGTCCATTCATAAATGTCTTTGCTCCTAGCTTGCAACTACTTCAAAATCATGAGTAATATTTACCCCGCCTTGTACCAACATGCGACTTGCTGAGCAGTATTTCTCGCTTGACAGCTTAATGGCCTTTTCAACTTGCTTATCAGCAACTCCTTGACCGGTCACTACAAAGTGCATATGAATATCGGTGTATACCGCTGGTATAGTCTCTGCGCGCTGCGCAGTTAGCTCACAGCGCACATCCGTCACCGCTTGGCGAGACTTTTGTAAAATTGAGATTACATCATAGCTGGCGCAGCCGCCAAGACCGAGCAATACTAGCTCCATGGGGCTTGCACCTTTTTCTTTGTCGGCATCAATTTGTACATTGTGCCCTGACGGAGACACGCCCATGAATGCCTTATTTTCTTGCCAGGTTACACTTGCTTTTGACTCTGCCATTACTCATTATCCTTGTTATAAGTGCTGATCTATAAGCTTTTGTCTGCTAGATACTTTTATCAATCGCTATTGACTGCTATAAACAATACTTGCTTAGTGTAACATAAGCTAAAATAGGATTTTATAACTCATCTGTCACCTGTTCAAATGACTTTCAAAGCTCGCAACGAGCATAATGAACAATCCCTATTTCATCTACGACTACGCTCTAAGAGGTCTACAAAACCACTGCCATAAGCCTTTGATTTTATAGATTTAAATTCATGAAACAATTTATAGCAAAATAGAGTTACACATTTAGGCCATTTCTTGGTTTAATGAGGGTAATGAATCTTGTTTTATCAGCCTATCAATACCATTCATCTAATAATAACTATGATTGTTGTATTTTTTATGTTGATAACACAAGCTATTTTTATATAATTTCAAGGATTTAGTCATGATAGATGCAGACGGCTTTCGAGCCAATGTCGGTATCATCTTGGCAAATACACAAGGGCAAGTTCTGTGGGCAAAACGTGTTGGTCACAACGCTTGGCAGTTTCCTCAAGGCGGTATCGACCGCGGCGAGACGCCAATGGATGCAATGTATCGCGAACTCTGGGAAGAGGTCGGATTATACCCACGTCATGTAGATTTGCTCGCGGTTACGCAAGATTGGCTGCGTTATCGTCTTCCCAAACGCTATGTGCGTCATGGACAATATCCCCTGTGTATTGGGCAAAAACAGAAATGGTTTTTGCTGCGCTTAGATGAGCCGAATACTCAACATATTCGCTTCGATGAAGGTAAACCTGAATTTGATCACTGGCAATGGGTTAGCTACTGGTACCCCTTAGGTCAAGTGATTCACTTTAAACGCGGAGTATATCGCCGAGCGCTACAAGAGCTGGCTCGCGAGCTGCCACTTAAACAAGAGCTCATTATTCCTGAGCAGGATAATCATTTATTGATAGAATAAACGCTTATATTTTTACAGATAGCTAATAACTAAATACCCACTTTAAGTTTATTGAAGTGGGTATTTTTATTGTCTTATAGGTCACTCTTCTCCAAAGATTGCTCAAATTCGCGGCTAATAATGTTAGCCCTACTGTAGGTTTTTATAGCACTATCATCAGTGTCAGTTTTATCATGACGTAGCGTTAAAATACTTTGCGTGCGCGTACCATAATTTGGCCTGACGTTATCGCTACCTTGAGTCAACTCAACAGGATCTATATAAATTGACGATAACGCCTGCTCAATTTCGCTGGCGATACCTGTGTTAGGTAGCTGATCTGGCGGTGCAGGCGTATCATCAGACATCACGGCAAAAGCGGCCTGTTGCCAATACTCAAGCGCGTGTTTCTCAGCGATTAAAGGCAGTACCTCTTGGCGCAATCGACTACGTAGCTTTTCGGTCTTAAACCATCCTTCCTCAGGTTGACCGTTTGAGAATACATGCAATCCTGCATGTAGCGGCGTTGGTGCATAGCCACGATTATTAACCACGACCGCTTGCTTATTATCGCCAATAATTAAATTAAACCCGGCATAATCTTGCAATCTAATCTGCCGTGCAAAGGCCATTGGACTTAGATCACTGGTCAAAAAATCAGTGACCAGCTCGCCACGAGAACGCTCATTTGCACTTGCTTGCACCCCGTCTCGAAAGTTTAGCACCGCCGCCCAGCGTCCATTTTGCTGATAAGTAGTGGACTGCTTTTGTTGATGAATACCAAGCCATGTCCCGCCGCTTTGGCTATCGCGTCCGGCGTATACAGGCAGATCCTTCCATTGATACAGAGGTTCGGTTGGACGCGCTAAAAACTCATCACGATTGGATAATAAAACTAGTGGCAACTCTTCAAATAACTGCCAAGCAATGGCGACTATACACATAGGTTTCCTTCGTTCTGTTGCGTCTTATTTTTATAAACTGTGCTGTTGCTGTTCTTTATAAACTGGCTATAGCGGATGTTTAATTTTAGCGATTATCAATCCTGTTTTATGTTAATGGTTTTTGTCAGTCTTTTATAGAGAATTTTAATTATAAAATGAGGGAGGGCAATAGGTTTATAATAACGATGATAGTATGCCTGCGAGATGAATTTTGCTATCATGAGCAGCATTCTGTTATCGAATTTATGACGTTCTTATGATTATTCATCCGCAGTATGACCCCGTTGCCATGTCGCTTGGTCCTATAGAAGTTCATTGGTATGGACTAATGTATTTGCTAGCCTTTGCTGCTGCTTATGGCCTAGCTTGGTATCGTAGTACCAAACGCGATGCATGGTCGACCGATATGGTCTCTGATCTGGTCTTTTTTGGTGCGCTTGGGGTTATATTAGGTGGACGTATTGGCTACGTGCTATTTTATCAGTTTGGTGAATTACTACAAAAACCTGCTTATTTATTTAAAGTCTGGGAAGGCGGCATGTCTTTTCATGGCGGCCTCATCGGTGTGGCGCTTGGTATGCTGTACTTTGCGCGCAAATACAAAAAGACGCCTTTTCAAGTCCTTGATTTTATTATTCCTTGCGTGCCAACAGGTCTACTATTTGGACGTATCGGCAACTATATCAATGGTGAGCTATGGGGACGCGTCTCTGATGGTGGTTATAACTGGCTGACGTATTTTCCGCAAGCTGCCGCTTTTGATATGCAGCTACTACAAACCAATCCAGCGCTACAAGAGTTGATGCTTGAGGTGAATGGACAATACTTACTACCCCGTCATCCTTCACAGTTGTATGAAGCCTTTGCTGAAGGGCTATTGCTATTTATATTGCTATGGTGGTATTCGTCCAAACCGCGTCCGCGTATGGCAGTGACTGGCGTATTTATGCTAGGTTATGGTCTTAGCCGCTTTATTATTGAGTTTTTCCGTCAACCCGATATTGACCAAGGATTCATTTTATTAGGCTGGATGACTAAAGGTCAGATATTAAGTGCCCCGATGATTATTATTGGCGTAGTACTGCTTATTCTTGCTTATAGGCAAGATATTTATGACTGGGGTAAACAAGCAGCTTATTAATTATTGTTGTTTATAAAGTAACTGTATTTGTTGCTATTTTGTCAGAGGTTTATTAAAGACCATTTTGATTAAATAATGAATGAAGAGCGAGTTTATGATTACCAGTAAAAACGAGCAAGCTTATCTTGATCTACTCAGTTACGTAATGCAGAACGGTACCGAAAAAGGTGATCGTACGGGCACTGGTACGCTAAGTCATTTTGGCGCGCAGCTGCGTTTTAATTTAGCTGATGGCTTTCCCTTATTGACCACTAAAAAAGTGCACCTTAAATCCATTATCTATGAGCTACTATGGTTTTTGAGTGGTAGTACTCAGGTCGATTATTTACAACAAAATAACGTACGTATCTGGAATGAATGGGCAACCGGCGAGCAAACCGCGCGCTTCAATCGTCCGGCAGGTGACTTGGGACCTATTTATGGTCACCAGTGGCGTAACTATGGGGCAAGTAAAGATGCGAGCGGCAACTATAACTCTGATGGCGTCGATCAAATCGTGCAAGTGGTTGAGCAAATAAAAACCAACCCCAATTCAAGGCGCTTGATCGTCTCAGGTTGGAATCCTGTAGAGGCCAACCAAGTGGCTTTGCCGCCTTGTCATACGCTATTTCAGTTCTTTGTGGCAGACAACAAACTGTCCTGTCAGCTCTACCAACGTTCAGCCGATTTGTTTTTAGGCGTGCCCTTTAATATTGCCAGCTACGCGCTTTTGACTCATATGGTAGCGCAAGTTTGCAACTTAGAAGTTGGCGAGTTTATTTGGACAGGCGGTGATTGTCATATTTATCAAAACCACCGCGAGCAAGTTGAGCTGCAACTTACGCGCACGCTGTATGACTTACCGACCCTAAAGCTCAATCCGAATATAAAAGATATTTTTGCTTTTGACTATGACGATATTAGCGTTGAAGGTTACGAGTCACACCCGGCTATCAAAGCAAAGGTGGCAGTGTAGTTGGTTCATTGGTATAAATAATAAGGATATTTTATGAGTTACGCTCATACCGAAGTGGCGCAAATTGCCGCTATTAGTAGCAATCGCTGTATTGGCAAAGATAACGAGCTGCCTTGGCACATCTCAAAAGACTTGCAGCATTTTAAAAAGATGACAACCAAACAAAGTGCCGATAGCAATGACAGCACTGGCGGCATTCAGGGTATTGTCATTATGGGTCGCAAAACTTTTGAGTCAATGGGCAGCAAACCCCTTCCCAAACGTGTCAGCTTTATCGTTACCACGCAATTAGATTATGCCGAGCAAAAAGGTCTTGAGAATAAAGACAATGCTTATGTAGTGCATAATTTGGATGATGCGCTCACGCAAGCGGCAAGCCTTGCCCATGGCGCGCATCTAGATACTATTTGGGTGATTGGCGGTGAACAAGTCTTTAAAGACGCTATGATGTTCACTGACCGTATTGAACTTACTTACGTTGATACGCAGATTGCAGAGTGTGATGCTTTTTATCCTGAGCTACCAAGCGACTTTGTGGTGACAGAAGGTTCTGAGCAGATGCATGATGAGAAAAGTGGGTTAGATTTTAAATTTGCGACTTATAAAAGAAAAGAAGGTTAACGTTGGCTAGTGTGGCGTTTATTATTTATGACTTATTATTAAAGAGGAGAAACTACTTATGGAAAATTAAAAAAGCTCAGCAAAATTAATTACTGAGCTTAAAAAACTTTTATATAAGGCAACTATGGAGCTAGGCTCCCTTATTAGCTTACCTATGAAGTTTTGGTTTACCTGTAGGAAGGTCCATATACTTTATAGCAAATGCTAATCTTTGTCTACGCCTCCATAGTTATAAAATTTCTATAACAAATATGGAGAAATAGATGACAACAGTATATTGTCGTTATCCTAAAGCTGTGCACGTGCGTTGGTACTGGAGGTACAGATTCGATCGTTGGGAACGTGTTTGCGAACACTGTCGTAGCTATCCAAATCAACAGTTAAGTTTCAGTTTTTAACAGTTAGAAACTTTTGATTGTTCAATATTATTAGCTTTAAAATGACAATAGTCTTAGGCTGTTGTCATTTTTTATAACCTATCAAACTATTCATGCAATACTTTATAAATAGTATTCGCCAGTACCGGACCGATACCGGACACGCCTGCCAGCTCCTGCTGAGAAGCCCCAAGCAATTGCTGCATACCGCCAAAGTGATTGAGCAAATCGCGGCGGCGCTTCTCTCCAAGTCCGGGGATGACTTCCAGCACTGATGAGGAACGGCGCTTATCACGCTTTTTACGGTGCGCAGTAATAGCAAAGCGGTGCGCTTCATCACGAATATGCATCAGCAGGTGCAGCGCCTTGCTATCCATAGGCAGATCAAGCGGCTCATGATCTAAGAAATGCAGCACCTCAAGGCCAGCTTTACGCCCCTCACCTTTAGCAACTCCAATCAACAAAGTATCACCTAAAACACCTAATTCGGTTAGCACCTCTTTTGCCATACTCATCTGCCCTTTACCGCCATCGACGAGCAGTAAATCAGGCAGTGGCTGCTTTTTATAACGGCGCTCTAGCACTTGTTTCATCGCCGCATAGTCATCACCGCCTTGAATACCGTGAATCGCGTATTGCCGATAATCACGCTTGCGCGCGCCGCCTTGATCAAACACCACGCAGCTTCCTATAGTCGCCTCGCCCATCGTATGCGAGATATCAAAACATTCTATGCGGTCAATGGGTCGGTTGGTTACATCGGCAAGCACGTCTTTTAGAGCGTTGAAACGAGCATGCAATTCTAGATAGTCGCCGAGCTTAGTTTTAAGCGCGTTATTAGCATTTAGAGTTGCCAAGTCCAGCCACTCAGCACGATGCTCACGGACATTAGTCTTGATAACCACTTTACTATCAAAATGCGTCTCCAGTGCTTCACTGACCGCACTTTGATCCGGTAGCTTATGACTTAAAATGATCTCACTTGGTAAATCATCAGTCACCTGAAAATAAAACGAGGTAATAAAGGCTGATAAATTTTCCGCTAGTGGCTCACTGCTATCGACGTCTGGGAAATAGTTTTTGCCGCCTAGCACTCGTCCGCCGCGAATAGTCAACACATTGACACAGCTCATGCCCGCTTGACTAGCAATGGCAATCACATCAGCTTCCCCTTGCACCGTATAGACTGCTTGCCGCGCTTGTACTTCACGTAGCATAGAGAGCTGGTCGCGGTAGAACACTGCTTTTTCAAAGTCCAACTCCTCAGCCGCGCCTTCCATTTTTTCTATCAGTGCGCTATGGATGTCGCTTGAATCACCTTTTAAGAAGCGAATGGTATTATTGACGTCTTCCGCGTACTCTTCTGGCGACACTAAGCCCACACAGGGTGCGCGACAACGCTTAATTTGATACTCAAGGCAGGGACGTTTACGCTGTTTAAAAAAGGTATTGCTGCATTGGCGCATCTGAAACATTTTTTGCATCAAGACTAAGGTCTCTTTAGCAGCATGCGCCGATGGAAAAGGCCCAAAAAAGCGTCCCTTTTGATGATTGCCTTTACCGCGCCCATAAGCCAGTCTTGGATAAGGTTTGTCCGCTGAGATAAAAACATACAGATAGGACTTATCATCACGCAGTAGTACATTATAAGGCGGACGATGCTCTTTGATAAGATTTTGTTCAAGAAGCAAGGCTTCAGTCTCGCTACGGGTAATAATGGTTTCAATATTATGAATACGCGCGACTAGTGCTCGAGTTTTGGGATGATCAATGGTCTTAGCAAAGTAGCTGTTGACGCGGCTTTTAAGAGATTTGGCCTTACCTACATAAAGAATATCACCATTTTTACCCAGCATCTTGTAAACCCCTGGCAGATTGGGCAGGCGTTTAATAAGATGCTTTAAACGCACCTGTCTATCGTCCCGACTTTCTGCTTCGGTTTTGCCATCAATGATATTCGTGTCTGAAACTTTGGCCATAGCTACTGGTTCTCTTATAAGGATAGTTTTATAAAGGTACTGGAATATGACTGGAATATGGCTATTTATGGGGCGATTTAAGTTAAATTGCAAGCAGCGTTATTAGCGCTGATAGCAGTGAAATATAAATGAGCAATAGAGTACAGGCTCAAAAAAAGCCAGCACGTCGCTGACTTTTTAGGTATGAATAAATTAGCAAAAAATTTTAATGACGAAAGTTTGGTAGCAGGGCTGGGATACCCGGCAACATACCGACCACTGCCATAACGCCTGTTAGTACCACAAACATAACCACAGGAATAATCCAGCGGCTCATTCGAGTTAAGTTCGCACTACGCTCTTTGGAGCCAATCAGTCCTAAGTTATCGAGCAACAAAGTAATGGACCAACCAAAGGCTGGATTTACTAAAGCTGAGGCAAAGACTACAATAGCAGCAGACTGCGTGGTTTTACCTTCACGTGTCATCTCCATACCCGCCTCTAGTAGTGGAATGAAAACCCCAACAATGAGCGCCACGCACATGACTGGCTCCCAAATGGCCAAATCCATCGGATAACCCCAAAGACCAGCAATCACACAGAATAACGCCGTTAAGACTGCGCCTGCTGGGATAGGACGCTTAGCAATGGCTGCTGGGACAATATAAGTGCCCCATGAGGATGCAAAGTTAGTACCGCCCAATACCGAACCGGCCACTTGACGAAACGAGGCGCTAACCATCGTATCATCAATATCCATCAATACGCGTTCGCTACGTTTGGGGTAGCTGATTTTTTGGAATACCTGATGTCCTAAAAAGTCAGGCGACCACATGGCTACTGCCAAAATGGCAAAGGGCAATACCACAATAAAACTCTCAATCGTTGGTAGACCTAACATCCACCCTGTATCATCGCCCCACCAGTACATCGGATTCATATTAGGCAAACCGGGACCCGTATGAAACTCAAAAGGCGCGCCCATGGCAAAGGCAACACCGCCACCAAGCAAACAGCTGAGCGGTACGGCAAGCCAGCGCTTATTGTAATTTTCTAGTACTGCATAAAGTATGATAGTCAGCAAAATCACCGTAAAAGCGATATGCGACATACCGATGCCTTCTGCCCACGCAAATAAATTTTTAACTTGCGAGGTGGTACCAATAAAGCCCAGATACAACAGTAGACCACCGCACACGCCTTTACTGGTCAAATTTGCCAGTAAACTCCCCCCTTTACTGATCGCCAGCAAAAGACCAAAAGCCCCGATAAGCAGACCAAAAGCCATCGGATGGCCGCCGGCAGCAACTACAATAGGAATCAGTGGAATAAGCGGGCCATGAGTACCAGCTAGATTGGCTGTCGGTAGCAAAAACCCTGAAAACAGAATGATAAAGAACGAGACAATTAATAGCTCGTAACGCACGTTTTCTAATACAAAAGCTTCACTAAGCCCTAACGGCCCAGCAAAAGTTGCCGCAATAGCGCCCACCATGACTACTTTACCAATGGTCGCTGCCATAGCCGGAATGGTATCTTCATATTCAAAACGATAATCACGAAAGGGCAAATTAGGCCGCCAGCGTTTAGGCTGCATGATTTGTAGTTCATGGTTAAGATAAGCGTCACGACTTTCAAAGCTGGCACTTGGTTTGTGTAGCTCTGCATAGTCTTTTGATAGTTTTTGATCGTAATCGGATGGATTTGCTTGCCGAGGATTAGGTTCTAGATCGCGAACCCGAGCATTACTCATCACACCTCCTTATGTTGACTGAGACTTTGAACGGCCATTTGGGGATTTGTTTTACAAGGATTGTATAAAAAACAAACAGCCGAGGCTAAATTGGCAGTCATTGTATGCTATCAGACTTACGAATGCGAGTTTTGCGCGCGAAAAATTGCATACTCTTATCTATTGTTGATATCGTATCGTTAACTTCTAACCCTAATCTTTAAACCCGCTGGGCGCTTTTTCACCCAATTGACAAATTTTTGTACTTCGCTATGAGCCTGCAGACGCTCAATGGTATGATAATAGCTAGAGAGTTCATGATTATCGAAAATACTATGGATTTGACTGTGGCAAGGTCGACATAACATAGCGATCTCCGTCTGCATCTCTTTTTTACTAAATTTGCGCTGGGTACGTCCCTTATTATGGCGGGCACGTGGAATAAGGTGATGACGGGTTAGCTTTAGTCCATTACGGCCACATAGCTCACATATATCATTTGTAACGTCTAAACTATCATTAGCGCTATTATTATAGTGTTCACTCATGACAACCTCCTTCTAACTTTATTCTATACTATTCATTTAGATCAGATCAGAGGTAACAGAAAAGAGTCTTATAATCTAGTTACGCTTTAATGCTAGTGACGCTTACTTTTTTTAATTATGATAATTATTTTTGCTAAGCTTAAGTTTAGGATATATACCACTGATATGATCGTTAAG
The DNA here is from genome assembly GCF_055699795.1 of Psychrobacter sp. M4. Taxonomy (NCBI): domain Bacteria; kingdom Pseudomonadati; phylum Pseudomonadota; class Gammaproteobacteria; order Moraxellales; family Moraxellaceae; genus Psychrobacter; species Psychrobacter sp. M4. Next base: position 3,355,332 of record NZ_CM146740.1, read on the forward strand.
AAACAAGGATAAAGTATGAGCCTATTCCCAAAAAATTTAGAGACGTTGAAACGTAGGACCAAACAAAACGTGATGCCTATGTTGACACCGCATCTATTAAAGCTGCGTATCAATACTTATGCGCCTTACGTTGGTGCTGGTATCAAAATTGAGCATGTCGATTTAGACCAAGGGCTGTGTGTGGTCAGTATGAAACTTACTACCTTGAATAAAAACATTGTAGGTACCCAATTTGGTGGTAGTCTCTATTCAATGGTTGATCCTTTTTATATGATCATGCTTATGCATCAGCTGGGTAGTAACTACGTAGTATGGGATAAAAGCTCACATATTGAATTTGTCGCGCCTGCTCATAGCAAAGTTACTGCGCGGATGAAAATTCCGCATACTGAGATCATAACTATTCAGGAGTTGGCGCAAAATGGCGAAGCGGTATTTCGTGAGTACGAAACCGACGTCGTTGATGAACAACAAAAAGTAATCGCTACTGTCACCAAGAAGATTTATATTCGACTAAGAAAATATAGTAAGTCTAAAGATCAAAGTATCCGTATGGATATAGCGAATTAAAAATGTTTAAAAGTAGTTTCCTTCGTCCTTTGCTTCTCAGTTTTATGACCTCCAGTTAATTTCTCAACTTATAAACGCCCATACAAAAACCCCAATTTGGCCTGAGCACAAATTGGGGTTTTGTCTTTTTGGTATGCCCGCTTAGTTATAAATAAACCTATGAATAAGGGCTTGTATCTATTACTGCTTAGACTGCCACAAAATAAGTGGCTGAGCTATGACAGTAAGCTTAAGCACTACGCTTAAATCAAACATTGCTCAAATAGGACAATGCTTAAACGTAGATACTCAAATTTAGATACCAGGCGCTGTTTCAACAGCATCAGGTACGCCTGCGTCAGTTTTCTTCTGAGCGGTTGGGCGTGCGCTAAGCTTCTCGCGAATACGTGCTGATTTACCAGAACGCTCACGCAAGTAGTATAGCTTGGCACGGCGAACAGCACCACGGCGTTTCACTTGAATGCTGTCAATGATTGGTGAATGCAATTGAAAAGCACGCTCAACACCGACACCGCTTGAGATTTTGCGCACAGTGAATGCTGAATTCAGACCACGGTTACGCTTTGCAATAACGACGCCTTCAAAAGCCTGTAGACGCTCACGCTCACCTTCACGTACCTTTACTTGAACCACGACAGTGTCGCCAGGGCTAAAACTTGGACGCTCAATTAGCTGGGAATTTTCAATACTTTGAACCAATGGATGTTTGCTGCTCATGAGAGTGATCTCCTCACATTAGATAATAGAGGCTTAACGCATATTACCTGTTTGTAGTAATTAATTACGCCTAACTTTAATACTTATATTAATCTAATACTTGTATTAAATAGGCACAACATAAATGGGATTTAACAAACGGCCACTGCTGCATGACCTGTTCTATTGTTACGTAAAATTTTAAAGTTTGATCTGTTAATTAACGTTTTTGTCAGTCTTGTTTTTCTAGAGCCTTTAACCACTGAGCTTGTTCTGCTGTAGGCGTAAAAGCTTGCCATAAATCAGGACGCCGTGTTTGAGTGCGTTTGACTTGTTGGATGAAGCGCCACTTGGCAATATTGGCATGATGTCCGGATAAAAGTACCTCAGGTACCGCCATACCAGCAAACTCATACGGCTTAGTATAATGTGGACAGTCAAGCAAACCATCGACGAACGAATCTTGCTCAGCTGATAGCTTATCACCCATAACATCAGGCAGCCTGCGTATCACACTATCTATCATTACCATCGCTGGCAGCTCACCACCGCTGAGTACATAATCCCCGATCGATACTTCCAAATCGACGTATTGTGATAATAAGCGCTCGTCAATACCCTCATAACGACCACACAATAAAATCATGCCATCGTACTTGGTCATATCTAGCACACTATTTTCACTTAACGTTTGCCCTTGTGGTGACATATAAACCACCGGACAATTCGCTTTACCGATACGGCAACCTTGCTGACTGGCTCGTAACTTAGCCGCCTCGATAGCTTGCGCTAAAGGTTCAGCCATCATCACCATACCAGGCCCACCACCGTAAGGACGTTCATCAACGCGGCGATAGTTGTCAGTGGTGTAATCACGAGGATTAATACACTCAATCGTGACCTGCTCCTGAGTGACTGCCCGTCCCGTAATACCAAACTCACGAATTGAGGCGAACATCTCAGGGAAAATACTAATCACGGCAAAATACATCTGAACCCTGTTTAAACGACAACTATGTCAATGAAATCAATAATCGCTTGGCCATGCTACCTGAACTGTCTTACCAGCCATATCGACTTCTAACACTGTTTGTTTGTGCCACGGTATCAAGCGCTCTTCATTATCTAGACTATTTAAAGTCGCTGTTACACGCATAATGTCATGAGCGCCAGTTTCAAACATCTCAGAGATGTCACCTAAGTATTCATCCTGCTCGTTTAAAACTTGCAGACCAACTAAATCTGACCAGTAGAACTCGTCTTCATCAGCCGCAGGTAAGGAATCCTTTGCCACCCAAATAGTGACACCATTCATAGTCTCAGCAACATTACGGTCAGGTATTTGCTCAAACTGAGCCACAAGTCCTGAACCTTGCTCTCGCCAAGCCGTTACAGTTAGAGGCTTCATCCCAGTAGCTGTCTTCATCCACCACGGCTGCATAGCAAATATTGACTCTCTATCATCAGTATCGCTAAACACCCACAGCCAGCCCTTGATACCGTAAGGTTTCTTAAGCTGACCGATTTTCATAAGGGTATTAACATCTGGAGTAGAGGACATAACAGCTAGCCTAGCCATATAAAAATAGTAGATAAAAGCAACAGATAAACAATATAAAACGGCAAAACCGACAAAAAACGTATGCCAGCTACACTAGCTACGCTATAACCTGTCAAGCCAGTTGACTGATGTAAAATATACATTAGTCATAAACAGCGACAATACTTAAGCAGTTGCTTCAGTGCTAGTCGCAGCTTTGTTGTACGCTTTTGCTAATGAAGCAACACGATCTGAAGGCTGTGCACCTTTTTCGATCCACGCATTGTACGCATCCATATTTAAACGTACTGCTTCTTCTGAATCTTTTGCAAGCGGGTTAAAAAAGCCGATATTTTCAATGTAACGACCATCACGCGCGCGGCGCTGATCAGCAACAACTACTTGATAAAATGGGCGTTTCTTGGCACCGCCCCGTGCTAAACGAATAACAACCATGTAAATTCTCTCTTCCGCAGGTATACCAAAAAGGGCATAATTATACCATAGTCTTGTTTTATTGAAAACATAATCTGTGTTTATTTTGTGGTATAGCCCAGAATACTCTTATACGAGGAAAATTGAGAACTTAATAGCCATAATAAAAGTGTTTTTAATCATTATGAATAAAGCTATTAGCTATAAAGTATAGCTGTGCTCGTAGTACCATGGATAGTATTGCACTATACTTTACGATACTTTTGACTTTACGATATTTCTGCCAGAGTTTGTTATGATTATTCCTACGTCGCACCTACGTCGCAAAGGGCTTATACGCCCCTACTCTAATAGTTGGTTGACCACTTTGGTTGTCGCCTTTATTGTCATCATTAGTGTCAGTTTATCAATCTGGTTTTTCTGGCGCAGCCTTTACTTACCGGAGCTCAAAAACCACGCGCGCTACCTAACCAGTGAGCTTCGCTTGATGAACAGTGTCAAAGAAGACTGGAGTGATAATCCAAAAGTACAGCAGTGGCTTTATCGAAACTCTCATGTGGTCATGGTTGACAATCCTAGTGATTTTCCACGAATTGAGGACAAGGTTTTCGTGGGTATCTTTACCGATGTATTGCAGCAAGAGATTAGTGCGCAGTTAGGTCGTCCTGTCGAAGTTTATTTTAAATTCAAACCGACCCCGCAGCTGTGGGTACAAGATAGCCGTAATAAAAATTTCTGGATTCGCGAGCCGGTTATTTATTATTCGCAGTACAGTCCGACATTATTGGTGCTGTTTTTATTGGGGATACCGATCTTGACGCTGCTGACAATCATTTTACTTGTGCAGCAGCTAAATCGTCCTTTGCGTCATCTGCAGCGCGCCGCGACCAATTATATTGGTCTTGGTCATGCAACCACCTTGCCTACGCGCTCAGGCCCTACTGAGATACGTCAAGTCAACTTAGCTTTCAATCAACTCTTTACCACCCTTAATCAAGCACAAAAAGAGCGTACCATCATGCTTGCGGGTATCTCACACGACCTAAGAACGCCGCTTACTCGTATGCGTTTGACCGCTGAGATGCTACCTGATGAGTTTTTCCGGGAAGGCCTTATTTATGACATTGAAGATATGGATGCTATCTTGGAGCAATTTATCTCGTTTATGAAAGATGGTTCAGATGAACCAGTACGTTTGACTGATTTGGATGCTATTATCAACGAGATTATAGTACAGTTTGCACCGATGAAATTTATCTATCAATCCGAAGGTTATCAAGCCGTACCTCTACGTCCGTTATCAATCAAACGCCTGATTATTAATCTAGTGAATAATGCTAGTCGCTACGGTAAACCGCCAATCTATATATCAGTAACTATCGTTCCGACATTTTCAGAAATAGAAGGCGCTGATGTCAGCGAAGTGGTGAGCGAAAATGAAGTCAATAAGGAGGCGCAAGAGCAGCTTATGATATGTGTGCGCGACTGCGGGACAGGAGTGGCTGAAGATCAGCTAGAACGTATCATGCAGCCTTTTGAGCGTGGTGAAACGGCGCGTACTACTCAAGGAAGTGGGCTTGGTCTGGCTATAGTTAGTCGCATTGCTCGTCTTCACCACGGCACTGTTGAAGCTATCAATCATCCCGAGGGTGGGCTACAAGTCTGTGTCCGGATTCCTCTACTCTCCAAAGTTGCAGGTTTGGAGACTAAAACTAGCGCTGATGAATTACCTTTAACGAACAACGTTGTTACTGCTGAGCACCTGCAAAAATAGTACCTGAACCGTGCTTAAAAAATTGTCTTAATTGCCTCACTCTTTGGTACCGATCAGCGGTGGTATATATTTAGCACTATTGGTAAATGAAGTAGGCTGCGTCAGCTCAGTTTGAGCTTGTTGCACAGTCTTTGTAGGAGCTGGCTTCTGTATAAACAGATAATAACCGAGCAACATGGCATTTAATAGCACCAAGCCACCAAATAAATAAGGCATTTTCTCTCTCCTCTTAAAGGTCTAATACCAAACCGCAATAGTACCATTATCGACGACTAAATTATAGAATACTATTTAGCTATCACCAAAACTACGTTCACTCTTTTCTTGAGTCAATTGGTCAGCTGAGATAGTCTGGGTTAATGGTTTAACTGGCCAAGTCATGACGAACCTAGCCCCGCCAAGCTTGGGGCTTTCATCAACTTTCATACTACCATTAAACCAAAAGGCAATACGGGAGACAATAGACAACCCCAGTCCATAGCCGCCTGAAGCCCTGGTACGACTGTCATCCAAACGCGAAAAGGGAATAAACACTTTTTCACGATCAGCCTCTGGAATACCATGACCATCATCCTCAACACTAACAAAAGCGTTGCCCTTATTGACCCCAGCACTGATGACAATCGTAGTTTCCGCATAACGTAATGCATTACCTGCAAGGTTTTGAATGACGCGGTGCAGGTAACGTTGATCCGCTATAGCTGTGGTTTTGCTGCTAGGTAATTGACCGACGATCTCAATTGGTTTGCCCAAAGCATTGGTTTCGCGTACAACTTGTTCAATTAAGGCTTTGAGGTTTACCGGTTCAAGGTCCAACTTAGGCGACCCTTCCTCAAGCTTAGCATAAGTCAACATCTCATCAATCAAGCCATTGAGTGATTCGATATCTTCGTCAATATAATCGCGCTGCATGTGCCGCGAGTCCTCATCATCAGTATCTGCCAGCATATCTACAGCAAAGCGAATACGCGCAACTGGTGTCCGTAGCTCATGTGATACCGCTCGAGTCAGCTCACGTTGTGATTCAATAAGACGCTTAATATGTTCAGTCATAGCGTTAAATGTCGCCGATAGCCGCGCTATCTCATCCTGCCCTATGACCTGTACTTGAATATCTAGGTTACCTTGGCTGACCTCATTTACCCCAACTTGGATCAGCTGCAGTTTACGCTCAAGTGGGAAAATCAGTGCATAAACGCCTAAACTAATCAAGAACATGCTGATCAGTACCATGCTAATAATAAGATTTAATGGAAACCAATTAAATAAAGAAACCGGCCCCATGACGATAGACATATCGTTGATCTCAGAAGGTATAATGACCTTAATAGCGCTATTGCTTTGGCTGGTACTACTGTCTTGAAACAAGATGACCACTTCATCTCGGCGCAAACGAGCCATTTGATCACTATCTAATCCTAGGGCATTTACACCCTTAAGCTCTAGTGGAAAATAGAACTTCTCCGATAACTCTTTTAAGCGCGCGCGCTTTGCTGCTAGCGTTGTGTAGTAGGATAGATCATCTAACAAAAATACAGCTATCGCACGTACTTGCTGCTCTGTCACTTGCGATATCCTGACAGTCAACACATCCTCACTGTCCGGTAGCCGATGATAAACATCAGCATGAGTAGGTTGATCAACATAGCGTACTACCGTATCACCGTTATCAAGACGGCGTAGCTCGCTGGAGCTAAAATCAACGCTATTAAGCGGAACGATACGAAACGTCGAACCAAATAAGCTACTAGCATCTGACAACCAATACTCACGTTGAATCTCACTTTCTTGACGTCCAACGCCTTGACTAATTAAATAAAAAGCACCAGTCGCCATGTTCTCACGGTAAGACTGGACACGCTCCTTATTAATGGTATCCATCAATAACTGCGCAAACAAGGCTACACATAAGCAAACTATTAATAGTCCAGCATAAATTCGAACAAAAATACTGTGCTTTAGAGAAGAAACTAATGACATACGTGTCGTGACCAAACTATTAAGTGATAATTATGAATGTCATTTGTTTAGTAAAAGACATTTAATCCGTTGAGTGGAAAAATATTTTTATAAGGAGCTACTACAGTCAATCCGTTACACTCACATAGATAATGTATAACATATGTATACATTCTAGACATATAACGTAAATATTACAATTTATTAATGATGCAAAGTATAGATTAAAATTAAAGCTTAAAATATGCTCATAAAAAAACCAGTATGACACTGGTTCTTTTATTTTGGTTTACTATTATGTATGTATATTAAACACTATAGGTGTCAGATTGCTGATAAGCTGATATTAATTACCCTCTTTAACAAAGAGATAACCTTTACTACGTACTGTTTTAATACGTTTTGGATTTTCTGGATCGTCACCGATTTTGGGACGAATACGAGAAATACGCACGTCGATAGAACGATCTTGACCATCGTATTCTATACCGCGCAGACGCTCAAAGATATCTTCACGTGATAAGATTCGACCCGCATTAGAAGCCAGTAACCACAATAGATCGTATTCAGCACTAGTAAAATCAACTAGCTCATCGCTAAGGGTTACTGAACGACCACCATTATCAATGACCAATTCACCAAACTCTAAACGCTGTGGCACATCTTCAGAAGGAGCATTTTCCGAACGACGCAGCAACGCACGAATACGAGCAAGTAATACGCGCGGCTGAGCAGGCTTGGCGACATAATCATCAGCACCCATCTCAAGACCGAGTACCTGATCCATATCTTCAGTACGTGCAGTCAACATTAAAATTGGGTTTTGATAATGTGGACGCACCTCACGACATACGGTTAAACCATCGCTACCAGGGAGCATAACATCTAACACTACCATATCTGGCTGCTCATTAACGATACGACGAATAGCACGATTGCCATCTGTTTCGATCGCAACTTCTAAACCATTCTTGACCAAATAATCTTGGGTCAACATAGCTAAACGCTCATCATCTTCAACGATCAAAATTCGTGGGGTATTGTCTTCTTCAGTCATTGTTATATCCTCTAAAGTAGGAAAATTAGAAATAGGGAATGTAGTACCATAAAATGGAACAATAGGTGTCAATTTAAATAATGCAAAGTGGTGACACAGTATACTATCAAATGTATGGCTTTCTATACTATAGCTTATTGTCGTTAACAAAACCTATAAACAACATATCTCAATGCTTTAGTAAAAGTCCAAAAATAATACTATTTCCTCCATTAGAACAATAATTAATATCATTGGCAGTAATCACAATGACTAAAGCTTATAAAAGCCATAACTACCTTAAAACTATTGGCAATAGCCTTTGAATAAATACACTCTCAAAGTATTTAAAATATATGATGATGACTAGATATTTAATAAACAAATAAGATATTAACAGACTTCTTTAACAAAAAAAACAGCCCTTAGTGGACTGTTTATATATATAAAATAACAATAATCTATCCATTGTAGTTAGACACGGTTCTTATACTTACGAATAGTTTGTAGCTGTGCTACTGATTCTGCTAGTGAAGCTAAAGCAGCGTTAGTTTGTAAAGTATCAGACTGGTTGACGAGCATCTGTTCAGCTTGTCTACGAGCTTCAACAATTTTACTCTCATCAAGGTTGTTAGCACGCATGGCAGTATCTGCTAATACGGTTACCATCTTCGGTTGTACTTCTAGTACGCCACCCGATACATAAATCACTTCCTCTTGACCATCTGGTGTTTGCACCCGCATCGGACCGGGTTTTAGCAAAGTAATAAGCGGGGTATGGCCAGGTAGTATGCCTACCTCACCTTCACTACCACTGGCGATTAACATACTAATCTCGCCTGAATATAACTCTTCACGAGCGCTTACGACGCGGCATTGTAATGTTGCCATACTCATTCCTTATTCTAAAAACCGCTGTAAATACTGCGAGGCGCTGGATATTGATAGGTAAATTTGATAGCAATTAAAGAGATACTATTCTAATTGCTACCTAAAAATAACTTACGCTGCAGTAGACTTCATTTTTTCTGCTTTAGCGACAACCTCATCGATACCACCAGCCATATAAAATGCCTGTTCTGGAAGGTCATCATACTCACCAGCGATAATAGCTTTAAAGCTTGCAATCGTATCACGTAGGGTAACGTATTTACCTGGTGCACCAGTGAATACTTCGGCTACGTGGAATGGCTGCGATAAGAAGCGCTGGATCTTACGTGCGCGATAAACGACTAGTTTATCTTCTTCTGATAGCTCATCCATACCCAAAATAGCGATAATGTCTTTTAGCTCTTTATAGCGCTGCAGTACTTCTTGTACACCACGAGCAACGTTATAGTGTTCTTCGCCGATGACTTGTGGATCTAGCTGACGCGAAGTGGAGTCTAGTGGGTCAACGGCAGGATAGATACCTTGTGAAGCAATATCACGACTTAGTACGACTGTCGCATCCAAGTGAGCAAACGTCGTTGCTGGCGATGGATCGGTCAAGTCATCCGCTGGTACATATACTGCTTGTACTGAGGTGATTGAACCGGACTGAGTTGAGGTAATACGCTCTTGAAGCATACCCATCTCTTCTGCTAGAGTTGGCTGATAACCAACCGCTGATGGCATACGACCCAGTAGTGCTGATACTTCAGTACCGGCAAGCGTATAGCGATAGATATTGTCAACGAATAATAATACATCGCGACCTTTACCAGTAGCAGGATCTTTAGTATCGCGGAAGTATTCAGCCATAGTCAGACCCGATAGAGCAACACGTAGACGGTTACCTGGTGGCTCATTCATCTGGCCATATACCATAGCCACTTTAGATTTGCTAAAGTCTTCAGTATTGACAACGCCAGCTTCTTGCATTTCGTGATAGAAGTCATTACCTTCACGAGTACGCTCACCAACGCCTGCAAATACTGATAAACCTTCGTGTTTCAAAGCGATGTTATTGATCAATTCCATCATATTGACAGTTTTGCCAACCCCTGCACCGCCAAATAGTCCAACTTTACCACCTTTGGCAAAGGGACAAAGTAGATCAATAACTTTAATACCAGTTTCTAACAGCTCAGTGCTGTTGGACTGATCCGCATAGCTTGGGGCTTCACGGTGGATTGACCATTTCTCATCCGCCTGTACTGGACCTTCTTCATCAATAGGACGACCAAGAACATCCATAATACGGCCAAGCGTACCAATACCTACAGGTACAGAAATAGGCGCACCAGTATTGGTTACAGGAAGGTTACGCTTTAGACCTTCAGTTGAACCCATAGCGATAGTACGTACAATACCATCGCCTAACTGTTGCTGTACTTCTAAAGTAGTTTCAGTGCCATCTACTTGCAAGGCATCATAAATTTGAGGAACTTCGTTACGGTTAAACTCAACGTCAAGAACCGCACCAATAATTTGTACTATACGACCGCTACTCATTGCGTTCTCCTTGAGATTCTATACTCTATATTTGTATATAAGGGGGATGTCAATTATGAAACAGCTGCAGCGCCGCCGACGATTTCCGAGATTTCTCGAGTAATCGCCGCTTGACGCAACTTATTATAAACCAGCTGTAAATCATTAATTAGATCACCAGCATTGTCTGTTGCCGCTTTCATAGCGACCATACGTGATGACTGCTCAGAAGCGATATTTTCCATAACAGCTTGATAAACAATCGACTCAATATAACGTCCAAGTAGTTCATCAATTAAGGTCTTGATATCAGGCTCATAGATATAATCCCAGCTAAGCTCCGTCTGCATACCGCTATCTTCTTCGCCAAACGATCCTTCTGGTAGAGGTACCAGCTGATTAATCGTTGGTTTTTGAGTCATCGCGTTAACGAACTTATTATAAACAACATAGATGCGATCCAACTTACCATTAGTATAGTCATCTAACATGGCTTGCACGGGTGAATTTAGTTGCTCAAATGTTGGTTTATCACCATAGTCAGTTACAGCCGAGGTTACTTTACCGCCAAAATTTTTAAAGAAGCTAACTCCTTTGGCGCCGATAACAGCAAACTCAGTTTTTACCGACTGGTTTTGATATTCTTGAATATTTTTAGATAACGCTTTAAACAAGTTAATATTTAAGCCACCTGCTAAGCCACGATCCGAGGTAATAACGATATAACCTACAGTATTGACAGAACGCGATACCATGTACGGATGTTTGTAATCTGATGAGGCATTTACGAGATGTGATATTACCCGGCGCATACTATCAGCGTAGGGACGACCCACGTCCATGCGTTCTTGTGCACGGCGCATTTTACTTGCAGCAACCATTTGCATGGCGCGAGTAATTTTTTGGGTACTTTTAATACTGGTGACTTTGGCACGTATTTCTTTTAAGCTTGCCATAATGATTCCAATATAAGAGGGTTAAAAAAGCATTGACCAATGCAACAATATCTTAGTATGAAACACTATAGTTCAAAAAGCTCTATGTCTAAAATACAGTTTTTAATATCTTGTGGCATTACTCAGTGTTGTATTACGTATATTGCACAGTAACTATATGGTGATAGTATCATCTTATGTAGTATTCTTACCAAGCACTGCACCTTGTTGTTACAGAGTCACAGACGGTTGGCTGTGACTAAAGTAACTTAAGAGTAGTACCCTAGAAGTTATTGCCTAGATACTACTAAGAACAACGCGCTACTTTAGCCAAAGAGCATTCAACCAAACCGAACTAAGCTATACTATTGAATTAATAGCTGTGATTTTGTTTAAAAGTTTCAACTGCTGATTTTAAACGAGAAGCAATATCATCGTTATAATTTGCAGTCTCATCAATTTCACGCATCAGATCACTTTGCTCATCGTGCATATAACGCAAGTAAGACTCTTCAAAAGAACCGATCTTTTCGACTGGAACATCAGCTAAAAAGCCTTCGTTAGAAGCATAGATAACGGCTGCTTGCTCAGCAACTGACATCGGCTGATACTGCTTTTGTTTCATAAGTTCAGTGACACGCTCACCATGATCAAGCTGTTCACGAGTAGCATCATCAAGATCAGAGGCAAACTGAGCAAATGCTGCTAGTTCGCGATACTGCGCTAGCGCTGTACGAATACCACCAGACAGTTTCTTAATAATCTTAGTCTGGGCTGCACCACCAACACGCGATACCGAAATACCAGCGTTTACTGCCGGACGAATACCTGAGTTGAATAGACTTGATTCTAAGAAGATCTGACCATCAGTAATTGAAATAACGTTAGTCGGTACGAATGCCGATACGTCACCAGCTTGGGTCTCAATAATAGGTAGTGCAGTCAATGAACCAGTTTTACCTTTGACTTCGCCGTTGGTAAAGTTCTCTACATAGTCAGCGTTGACACGTGAAGCACGTTCAAGTAAGCGAGAATGTAGATAGAAAACGTCACCAGGATAAGCTTCACGGCCTGGCGGACGACGTAACAATAGTGAAATCTGACGATAAGCTACCGCTTGTTTAGATAAATCATCAAAGACAATCAAGGCATCTTCGCCGCGATCACGGAAATACTCTCCCATGGTACAGCCTGAATAAGGAGCAATGTACTGTAGGGCCGCTGGTTCTGACGCTGAAGCAACAACAACCGTGGTATAATCTAGCGCCCCTGTCTCTTCAAGCTTACGTACGACGTTAGCAATTGTTGAGCGTTTTTGACCAATAGCGACATACACACATTTAATACCAGAGGTTTTCTGGGCAATGATCGCATCAATAGCTAGTGCCGTTTTACCAGTTTGACGGTCACCAATAATAAGCTCACGCTGACCACGGCCAATAGGAATCATAGTATCAACGGCTTTATAACCCGTCATAACTGGCTGATCTACGGATTGACGATCAATAACACCTGGCGCAATTTTCTCGACTTTATCAGTCATTTTGGCGTTGATAGGGCCTTTACCATCGATAGGATTACCCAAAGCATCAACAACACGGCCTAATAGTTCAGGACCTACTGGTACTTCAAGAATACGGCCAGTACAATAAGCTTTTTGGCCTTCTTCTAGCTGTAGATAGTCGCCTAAAACTACCGCACCTACAGAATCACGCTCTAAGTTCAGCGCCATACCGTAGATTTCGCCTTCAAACTCAATCATTTCGCCGTACATCGCATCTTCAAGACCATGAATCTGCACGATACCGTCAGATACTTTGACAATCGTGCCTTCATTCTTTGCAGTTGCACCCGCATCAAGGTCTTGAATACGCTGCTTAATCAGATTACTGATTTCCGCTGGATTCAATTGTTGCATTGCCTTGTTTCCTTTAATTTATGATAACTCGCCCACTGGCGTCTACGCTTTTACGTTGGTGCAAAGTAGATTGCACTGGTAAGTAGCATTAAGCCATTAGCTGTGTTTTTAACTGTTGTAACTTGCCACGCATAGAATCGTCAATGATCTTGTCGCCAACTTTGATAGTAGCGCCTGCCAAAAGACTAGGATCAACTGACTCGTGAAGCACCACACTAGCATTTAATGAGGCAGCAAGACGCGTTTGGATCATCTCTCGCTGTTCACTAGTTAATGGATAGGCCGTAGTCACATAAGCGTCTAGTTGTTTTAAACTTTGCGCTTTATGACGACGATAGTGCTCATAAACTCCAGGAAGCAGTGTTAAGCGTTCTTGCTGAGCCAACTGACCAACGAAGTTGCTAAGGGCGCTTGATACTTTAGGATAACTGACACTACTATCTTGATTCAGCTCTTTATGACCTTGTGACTCGCTCAATAATTGTTTGAAGGCAGAGTTACTTTCGCCTGCTACTTGCGTGTTGTAAAGATCAATTAAAGCTGAGGATTTATGCTCATTGGATACAGCTGGATTATCAAGCCAAGTATGAAACGACTTGTCTTTGACAATCTCACTGGCTATAAATAGGAAGTTCTCCCATTCATTAACCACGCCATTTTCATTAGCATAGTCAAACGCAGCTTTGGCATAGGGTCGTGCTAAGGTTGATAAGTCAGCCATTATATCCTCACAGTTATAGCTTCGCCGCCAGTTGATCTAACATGCTAGAATGTTTCTGCATATCGACTCTTTCTTGCAATATCTTTTCGGCACCAAGCACAGATAATTCAGCAACTTGAGCACGTAATGCTTCACGCGCTTGGTTGATTTCTTGATCGATAGATGCTTGTGCTTGTTGGCGAATACGTTCGCCTTCTATTTGTGCTTGTGATTTAGCGTCCTCAACCAATTGGTTAGCGCTTTTATTGGCCTGCTCAATTAAAGCCGCAGCTTTAGTCTTTGCAAGATCAAGCTCCTGTTGAACGTCTTGTTCTGCCGTCGCCAAGTCAGCTTTTGCCTTTTCAGCAGCGTTTAAACCCTCAGCAATTCTACGCTGACGATCGTTAATCGCGCCAATAAGTGGTGGCCACACGAATTTCATGCAAAAAACCACAAATATTGCAAAAGCAATGGCTTGGCCGATGAGGGTAAAATTGATATTCACGTGATCACCTCTTTGTTAATGAAAAATCAGTTTCATTGATCGTGTTTGGCTGCCAATCTTTGATAGAATTACTAAACAAGTTTGAAAGCCAAACATCTACAACTGAGCTTTCTGATTAACCTGCTAGAGGGTTAGCGAATAGCAACAACATAGCAATACCAACACCGATCATCGGAATAGCATCAAGTAGACCTGCTACGATGAACATACGAGTTTGCAATTGTGAGCCAAGCTCTGGCTGACGTGCAACACCTTCCAAGAATTTGCCACCCAAGATCGCAAAACCAATACCTGTGCCCAGAGCACCTAAACCGATAAGTAACGCAACTGCGATAACTGTATAACCACCTAATACTGGATCCATTGATGTATCCTCATTTACCTATTGAATGTCTAATTAATGTTCAGTTGATGATGCAAGTGACATATAAACTATTGTCAGCATCATAAATACGAACGCTTGAAGGGTGATAATTAAGATGTGGAAGATTGCCCACGGTACTGATAGTGCCCATTGAATCCAAAATGGCATTAGGGCTATCAGTATGAAAATCAACTCCCCAGCATACATGTTACCGAATAGACGCAAACCCAATGAAACAGGCTTAGCAATCAGAGTAACAAACTCTAAGATGAAGTTGATGGGGATTAAGATAATTTGCAAAATAGGGTTTCTAGCGCTAAACGGATGTAGTGTTAACTCACCAACGAAACCGCCTACCCCTTTTTCTTTAATGCTATAAAAGATAATTAGTATAAAGACTGAGAACGACATACCAAGGGTAATGTTAGGATCAGTCGTTGGTACGATTTTGAAGAATACGTGATGCGGATCATAGCCCATCATAGCGCCAACTTGACCGGCAAGACTTGGGATAAAGTCAATGGGTAATAAGTCCATCAAGTTCATCAAAAAAATCCATACAAAGATGGTCAAGGCCAACGGTGCGATGAGTTTTGATGTACCACTATAAGAATCACGGACATTATTATCAACAAACTCGACGATCATCTCAACGGCAGCCTGCGTCTTGCTAGGCACACCTGAGGTGACCTTTTTAGCGACCATCCAAAAAATAGCGCAAAACAAAATACCCAAACCAATGGACCAAAGCATAGAGTCAAGATGGATAGCATTAAAACCCATTTGTCCCGCCTCTTCGGCGGTATGGGCAACTTTCCAACCTTCGCCCGGCAAATAACCGTACGTCCAGTTTGTTAAGTGGTGAGAGATATATTCTGATGATGTTTGTTCGGATGCCATAGCGTAAGCTTCTTATTAATCAACGATTTAATCAACTACCAAAAACACGGCTGTCATTTGACGAGAGTATTAGCAGTACTTCACATTCGTACTTTCTATATTGCTATATGCACAATTTTAACTGAACCTTTTAACAACGCTATAAGCGTAAGTTCAGTCCGTTACATATTATTTTATAGAGCCAACAAACTCGTGCAATTAATAACATCCAACCCATGGTTGCAACTGCCTACTTTAATAGCTTCACTAATTTTTAGCTATCAAAAAAGGGCTTATGAGTATCCATTACTAGCCCTTGGCACTTGCTGTATAAACTTGTTATCTAAATGCTTTATTACTTTTTAAAATAGTCGTTACTTGGTATAGCAGTTATAGACGAAATAATTAACTGACTATATTAATGCAGTGTTATATTCATGTAAAGCTAATTATGTGTTTTTATTAGAATATTATCAAAATGAGAGTAAGATATTGTTTATTTAAAATTTATATGAGCCAATAGCCATTTTTTTATGATTATCTATATTTAGCGTATTTGCCCTAGTGCAAAAAAATGACTGACCTTCATGAAAATAAAACCGAAGAACAAAGCTGGCGCTGACAGTGGCTTAACATAAATAAAAATAAGGGCAAAACCGACAACCGTTAATAACCACTTGACCATCTGTCCTCGGTACAACTGACTCACAATATGTCCGCGCGCCCGATAACCAGTATGCCAAAAAACAAAACTGGCAAATATAGCCTGAGTAATAAAGCTTAGCAGCGCTCCTATAGCCATACCCTGCACTATTATAAGCTCACCTTTTAGCCACACAACAGCCACTACCCAAGCGGCGACAATCAAGATAAATAACACCCATGTTTGACGTTTCAAATATAGGGCTATCTTTTCTCTTTGTACACGTTTGGCAGGTTTAGACATTGGTCTTCCTATAGCTTTAATAATAGCCATAGCGTCAATAATAACAGTATGCGTTGTCTTTAGCGCGCATTATTGATTAACCAATGTACGGCTGCCATGCTTTAACTGGATAAAATGGCAGTCATTATAAAGACCATGTACTTATTAAGCAAGCCAATTACTACATTAAATCGAATACTAAGCTGAATTTATCTGTAGTGCTAATTATTATAAAGCCAATATACAATTTTGCATTTGCTGCGCCATGGTCTGCCAACCACTAATAAAATCTTTACTACCGCTCATATCTTCGGCCTGTACGGTAATATGCACAGGCTGCAATTTGGCAAGCAAGCCTTTAGCAGGCTGACTTTGAGTAATTAAGCACATCTGCTCAGTTGGACGCTGCTCATTTAACCAGCGCAGTTGACTGGCTTTAGGCGCTAGATGATGGTCAGTGCTTAAACTACCAATAAGTTGTAGCCGAAGCGGTTTTTCTATGTATTGATAAGCATCATGGTATGCCCAGTAAGGCATTTGGTTTTTATCGCTGCGCTGCTGCGTAGCAACGGCTTTATCCATACGTTGGGCAAATTTTCGCGCATTAGCCTGATATAACGCTTTATACTTGGGATTGGCATGACTGTGGATGACTGCTAGAGCGCGAGTAATGGCTTTGGCATTTTCAGGGTCAAGCCATATATGCGGGTCTAGAGTATCCGCGATAGGTCTTGCTTTGACATCCCGTAGGGACTGACGGTTAAAAGCATCAAAAGCGAATAAAGAGATGGCATTAGGGGCATTGTTTAAGCTTGAAGCTAAGTTGTTCTCTAACGACTCACCAAACCAGACTACAAACTTACTGTCTTGAATGGATTTGATGTCACCAGGACTTATACTGCCATGATGACCTACCTCGCCTGGATTTAAAAGCTGCTTTGCTGACGGCGCGCCTTCGGTCACCGCTTCGCTTAATAAAAATAGTGGATAGTTACTAACACTTACCGTAGCTGCCTGCACGTTTACCGTTAATCCTAAACCTATGACTATACCAAATAGTACTATCCAACTCTTGGATTGACGTAGTAGTGTTGCTAATTTAGTCAGCTCACATAGATATATATGACGATTGGTAACGTTCATATGGCTTTGATAATTGGCAGACATGTAATGATGATCCTATAAATATAATCTTTGAAGGCGACTGTAGAATGTAGTCTCTACTTTTATTTTATTATGTTATACTATAACAATTAAAAATGCACCGTATTTTTAGGAGTTTCAACAGTGTCGACTATTTCACTTGCTTGCAATCATACCCAAGACACTCATTTGCATGACGTGCAGCATTTTAGTGTCAGTGACGTAAACGAGCGCTTAATCGCTGCAAAAGAGCAATGTAAAGGACGCGGCGTACGCTTTACACCCCTGCGTCAGCAAATATATAAGCTGGTATTACAAGCTAATAAACCTGTTGGCGCTTATGATCTGATTACACAATTGCAGCAGGCGCGTTTGTTAGTAGGTGAAGATAATAATGTAGGTGAAGGTAATAATACTGCGAAGCTTCCAGTAGCAAAAAACGTAGCGCCGCCGACGGTTTATCGTAGTTTGGAGTTTTTATTAAATGAAGGTTTGATCCATCAACTGACTTCCATAAACGCTTACGTGCCCTGCTGTCATCCGCGCGCGCAGCACACCGCAGCTTTTTTGATCTGTGATAATTGTATGCGGGTGCAGGAGTGTAGTAGTCTGCCGGTACAAGAGATCATGAGCTTTGCTGAGCAAGATGTTGGTTTTGTTGTAGCCCGTAGTGTGATTGAGTTGAGTGGCCGCTGTCAGGCTTGTCAGTAAACTACCTTAAGTACGACCTTTGATATTGACTTTTTTAACTATCAGCAATTTTAACCATCAGCGATCATAATATGACTCTCTTTACCAAGCCTGCCAAGCTCTCATCTGTAGCACTGTCTAAGCCAGCGTCTAAACGCTCTAGGCAATCCATAAGTAGTCAATCTATAAATAATGACGCTACCCACAATAAGCTACTGAGTTTAGCCGATGTTAGTTATGATATCGGTCCGCAGCGCTTGCTATCGCATATTAATTTCAATATGGCTGTTGATGAAACGATTAGTATTATTGGTCCCAATGGTGCAGGTAAGTCAACTTTGGTTAAGCTAATTTTGGGTTTGATCAAACCAACTACTGGACAAATTGATGCGCATCAGAAGTTGCAGCTCGGTTACGTTCCACAGCGCTTTACTGTAGCTCCTATTTTGCCACTGCGAGTAAAAGATCTATTGGCGCAAGCGAACAAGCGCCGTCTAACCCAACAGCAGCGTCAGTTTATATTCGATCATTTATCTTTGAATCATCTGCTTTCACGGCAAATGCTGCACCTATCTGGCGGTGAGACCCAGCGAGTACTCTTAGCACGGGCACTGTTAGATAAACCTAACTTACTTATTTTGGATGAACCTATGCAGGGCTTAGATCCTGATACTGAGATCTGGCTTTATAAATTTATCGATGAGCTCCCTGATTTTCTGCGCTGTGCTATGTTAGTCATCTCTCATGATCTGCATTGGGTGATGAAAGGCAGTCGCCGAGTGATTTGTCTCAACAAGCATATCTGCTGTGAGGGACAACCAAGCGAGCTCATTATCGCTCCAGAATTCAAAAAGCTGTTTGGTCATCACTACGAGCAACCTTACGTTCATAAGCTTCACGACTGTGATCATCATGTGCCAACTGAGGCATTGTAGCCAAAATTTTAATAGACAGTTAAATATAGTAGATGGCTAAAAAAGATTCTTTTGTCATGAGCTACAAGCAATTCTCTTACTTATATTTTCATTTGATAACATTCAACGGACATCAGTTATGACTGCTTGGTTAGCCATTATTGCACCGGCGTGGATCGCTGGTAGTATCTTAGCCCTACTCTCAGCGCCGCTTGGCTGCTTGGTACTATGGCGACGTATGGCGTTTTTCGCTGACGCTCTAGCGCACGGCACTTTACTTGGTGTGGCTCTTGCAGTGTGGTGGCAGCTACCTATGGGAATAGGTATTGGTCTGGTGAGTGTTATGGTGGTTGCAGGTCTAGTATTGATCGATGATGAACGTCTGCCTATTGATGCTGTATTAGCAGTGGTTGCCGTCTCACTACTATGTTTAGGACTACTAACCCTAACTCAGCTGACCGATCAGCAAGCGAACGTATTGGGGTTTTTATTTGGTAATTTGCTTGAGCTTGATTGGACTGATTTGCCGCTGCTAGCTGGCAGTGTATTGTTAGGTTTAGGGTTTTTGCATCATATTTGGCCGGCGCAAATTAAACTTGCTACCCATGAAGCTTTGGCACGTATCCAGGGTATTAACCCCACTAAGCAGCGACTGTTCTTCATGGGAGTGCTGGCAGGATTCTGTGCAATCGCCTTACAAGCGGTAGGTAGCTTATTAATTAGTGGTCTGCTCGTATTGCCGGCTCTTACCGCCCGCTTGTGGTCGAGCGCTCCTAAGCAAATGGTCATCTCTGCCTTAATTATTGCGCAGTTGGGCGTGACTTTAGGAGTTTGGGGCAGTATTTTGTTCGATATTCAAACCGGTCTTGCCATTGTCTTGATACTAGCTATTTTATTTTTTCTAGCTTTGATAATGTCTAAACTAATAGCGTCTAAAGCTTTAACATCAAAGCTTTAGACGTCAAATGGACAAGATTTAGAGATGAGAAGTTAGTTTTTGAAAACAGTATGATTGCTACTAAACGTTGATTATAAAATGTCTATCTTAAAATCCCTTCGATTAAAAATGAACTTTATTTCACATTTATAGCTAGAGGTTTGCTAGGATGTATGCTATAAACTTGCTCTAACAACCGCTATAGTAGTAGCTAACTTAATATTTATTGATTTTAATTTAGTAAGAGACTAACCCTATGCCGAGCTACCCTGCTTGTAAAATAAGCAACTCAGATAATCAAATAAACATATTACAGATTACAGATATGCATCTGTCTGCAGCTGCCATTATGGCTGATAAAGAGCTGGGGTCTAAGTTTTGTTGTGAACATAAATTTGAAGCGGTTTTAGCGCAAGCGCTTAATGAAGATATTCGCTGCGATTTAATTTTGGTCACTGGCGACTTGGTAAGTAAAGTACAGCCTGCTATTTATGATTATATCTTTAGGGTATTAGCAGCTACCAATATTCCCTTTGCCTGTATTGCTGGCAATCATGATGTTACAGAAGAGCTAAATTCCGAATTGCCCTTTTCTCAGCGGCAATTTATTGCCTGTCCTGCTGATTCGCGTCTGCTTAATCGCCATGTCATTCATACTGACTATTGGCAAATACTATTATTAAATTCTGCTGTACCAGGCAAAATAGCAGGCGAGATTAATAGCTCTGATTTGGATTGGTTGTGCGAGCAGCTAACTCATTGTGACAAGCCTGCGCTCATTGCGCTACACCATCATGTACTGCTTATGCACTCAAATTGGATAGATGCATACATTGCCAAAAATGCAGAAATGTTTTGGCAACGTATGCAGCCCTTTTCACATCTGCGCGTCGTTATCAACGGTCATACGCATCAAGAGCAAACCGCTAGCTATAAAGGTGTCACCGTCTACACTACGCCTTCTACCTGCTATCAGTATAAACCTTGTGCGGATGATTTTGCTTATGATAAAAAGGCAAAACCGGGCTATCGCTGGTTGCAATTAGCCAACAATGGGCAAGTTGCAAGCTGGATAAAAAGATTAGATACTTGACGGTTATTTTATTGACTGTGGGTACCGTGCTTTAGCCATACCTATACAAACGGTATCAGTATGGCAGTTTAAATACGGTTACTAAAGACATTGTAATTGAAATACCAATACACAACCTCAATATAAGCATACCATCAACTAGCTGTGTTATTTGCGTTACTATATGGTAAAACGTTCTATAATAAGATAAGTAAAGTCTGTTGTCCTGTATTTAAGCCTTATCTTTTAAAACGTCGTTTTGTTGAATTAATTTAAAGAGTAGGATATCCATATGAGCAATCTGACTACCAATCCAAACGATACTAACAATCCAAACGATACTAAGTTTACCCCCTATGTGCCTGCCAAAGACGAAGAGTACATGTCTGATACCCAGTTGGAGCACTTTAGAAGCATTTTGTTGGACTGGAAAGAACAGCTGATTGGTGAAGCTGATCGTACCAAAACCTATATTCAAGATGAGTCAAGCGCTATGCCAGATATTAATGATCGCGCCACTCAAGAAGAAGAGTTTGCCTTGGCACTGCGTACCCGTGACCGTGAGCGCAAACTTATTCGTAAGATCGACAAGTCTATAGCAGAGATAGAGAGTGAAGACTATGGTTTTTGTGAGACTTGCGGGGTTGAGATTGGTTTGCGCCGCCTAGAGGCTCGTCCAACTGCTACGCAGTGTATCGATTGTAAGACCTTGTCTGAGATAAAAGAGCGCCAAAACCAAGGTCATACTTAAAAGCCTATCTTAATCTTGAGTCATTTATTTTGACATTCAGCGACTACAGTCCTAATGTATTGGCACAGACGTCACCACTGTCGTCTATAACTCCTACTGGACGTTTTGCTCCTTCTCCTACTGGCGAGCTGCACTTAGGCTCGCTAACCACCGCCCTGGCAAGCTATTGTCATATCAAATCGCTAGGTGGCGACTGGCTATTACGTATTGAAGATACTGATACTGAACGCTGCGATCAGCAATTTAGTGAGCAGATATTAATAGATTTAGAAGCGTTAGGTTTGCACTGGGATAGTGATGTGCTCTACCAATCCGAGCGTATCGATATTTACAATGATTATCTCTCATCAGCACTAGCGCCTTTAACGTATGGCTGTCAGTGCTCACGTAAAAGCCTACAGCACTATTGGTCACAACAAGCGAGCGGACGACAAAAGCTTATAAAAGATGACCATTTATTATCTGATACAACCTCTCACCGTCAGCTACCGATCAATAAACAGCGTTATCCGCGCTGCTGTATAGACGCCAACCTTGATAAAGAAAAACACAAGCTACGCTTGCAGTTGCCTGATTATTACCTCGGTTTTATGGATGGTCTGCAAGGATTGCAATGGAGCAATCCACAGCGAACTTTGGGCGATATGGTCGTACGCCGTCAAGATGGCATGATTAATTATATTTTGGCGGCCAGTATTGACGATGGTTTACAGCAAGTTACCCACATTATGCGCGGTTTGGATATCTTGCCAATGACTGCAGCTCAGATCAGTATTATGTCCATGACACGCTTGCCCGCTGTTGACTACTGGTATCACCTGCCTCTAATATGTCATCCCGATGGTCAAAAACTCTCCAAACAGAACCTTGCTCAGCCTATTGATACTCGTAAGCCGGGCCAACTACTAGCCACAGCTTTACAGCTATTGAAGCAGCCAGTAGTCGAGATAGACACACCTACGCGTATGCTCAAGCAAGCGATTAGCCAGTGGGATAACACCGTGCTACAACACGTACAGCATCTACCTGTGCCTAATACCTAATAAGTAATGTGCTTGGCTTAAAAGTATTGGTTTAAAAGTAACGTCCTTGGCTTTTTTCTATATTAGGGCTTTCTTTGTGAATCTTTAGCAGCAGCGCTACCATAACGAGGCTAATAAGCATCGATGAGCCGCCATAACTAAAAAACGGCATGGTCAAACCTTTAGTTGGCATCGCTCCCATATTCATCGCAGCATTAATAATAGTTTGCCCAATAAAAATCACGCCAATACCGAATGCAGTATAACTCATCCGCATTTGACGGCGTTTTAAAGCATTGTAGCTAATACGCATTGCACTACCGATAATTAGGGCTTCTAGTAGTAAGACCATCGTAACGCCTACAAAGCCCAGCTCCTCCCCAGTAATAGCTAATAAAAAGTCGGTATGAGCTTCTGGTAAATGCGAGAGCTTTTGCACACTTTCACCATAACCTACTCCGGTAAACTCACCTCGACCAAAGGCGATTAAGCTACGTGCCAGCTGATAATCCGTATCTTGAATATCATCAAAGGGGTCTAAAAAAGACAAAGCTCGCGTTAATCGGTACTGTACCATGGTGACAGCCAGCACGCCGAGCACACCAACGACTGCTCCTAAGGCTATAAACTGCTTGTAAGGGGCACCAGCGATATAAAACATCGCAAACACCGTTCCAACGATAACGACTAACGAGCCAAAATCTGGCTGCAATAATAACAAGAAAGTAAGCAGGCCAATAACCAAAGAGATACGTAAAAAACCGTCCCAGCCGTTACGAACCTCAAAAGAGCGCCGCACCACAAAATCAGCCACAAAAACAATCACCACCAGCTTGGCCAATTCTGCCACCTGAAAGTTGATGACACCTAAATTAAGCCAACGCTTGGAGCCATTGATCGGCGTGCCAAACAGTGTTGCTATTAACAAAGCTCCGGTGATACCCAATAAAATAAATTGAGTCTCGGTCTGGTACAACGTTCTGAGGGGCACAAAATAATAAGGAATAGCAGCAACGATCAGACCGATACCCATGTATAGCAGCTGATGTTCAAAAAAATACAGCTCTGACATACCGCGGCTGAGCGCAAAGGGAATGGAGGCAGAGGCGACCATGAGTAGACTCAGCACCATCATACAACCGACACTAGATAATAAAATAGCGCTAGCTGAGGGCAAAGAGAGCACACCATCTGAGCTTGCTGGCTGAGACTTTTGAGAAGAACGAGCACGAGAGAGAAAAGAGAGAGCCATAATATTTAAATACACTAGCAAACGAAAAACACGACATTTATCAAATGCCACCGTTTAAAACCAATTAAAGAGATGCGATCAAAGTAGAACACTATTGCCTGACCCTAATTATTGCCTAACACTATAATTCAAGCCATGTAACCGTTTAGCAGTTTTATTAAGAAATTGTTGATATTCATTATTGATATCATATAGAGCACGACAGTAACAGTAATTAGTAAGCAAAACAATTATTTGTCATATGAAATGTTTACTAAACTGCGCTATCAGAAGTATAACTGTCCGTCATTAATTGCATAACCATCTGACTAAAAACCTCACCACGCTCTGCATAACCATTGAACTGATCAAAGCTTGCACACGCCGGTGACAACAGTACCGCTTGTACTTGTGATAAGCTGCTTGCTGTCACCTGCTGAATAGTTACAAACGCCCTATCTAGCGTTTGACACTGATGTAGCACAACCTCATTACTGAGCGTGTCTGCACGTAAATGCTGTTCAATCTGCTGACTATCCTCACCAATAAGCAGGACTTGACTGACGTACTTATTAATAAAAGGCGTCAACTCCCCAAATTGCTGTCCTTTACCTTGACCGCCTAGAATCAATAATAGCTTGCCATCTTTTGGAGCATATACCGCTCCTAGACCTTCAATAGCAGCCAAGGTTGAGCCGACGTTAGTACCCTTAGAGTCGTTAAAATAGTCAATGCCTGCCACTGTAGCTACGTACTGGCAACGATGATCAAGCCCTGAAAAACACTGTAATGTGGCTAGCATACTATCAAGTGGTAGACCAGCAAGCTCGCCTAATGCTAGAGCTGCTAAGGCATTAAGTAGGTTGTGACGGCCTTTTATAATAAGTTTATCTGCCGCTAATAAGCGCTCGGTACCTCGCGCCAGATAAATCTGACCATCAGGATCAGTAATTAATCCATACTGACCTTTATCAGGAGCACGAATACCAATGCTCAAACGCGGTAAGTTATCTGCCACCAGCGGGCGTGTCAGCGCGTCTTCTCGGTTGATAACCACTGATTTTGCGCCTTGAAAAATACGATGTTTGGCCTGATGATAACCGAGCATGTCGCCATGACGATCCAAATGGTCAGGAGACATGTTAAGTACGGTGGCTACTTGCGCCCCTAAATTAGTCACCGTTTCTAATTGAAAACTAGATAACTCAAGAACGGCTAAGGCCATGTTTTTGTTGGATAATAGATTGAGAGCTGGCACGCCGATATTACCGCCCACCCCGACATTAATACCAGCATCAGCTGCCATTTTGCCAACCAGAGTAGTTACTGTACTTTTGGCGTTGGAACCAGTAATAGCGACAATAGGCACCTTACAAGCATCACAAAACAGCTGAATATCGCTTACGATCGGGATATTGGCTTGTTTTGCAGCAGCGATGCCCTCAGTTTCAAGGGAGATACCGGGACTAATAATAATACGCGCAGCTTTCTGCAATAGATCTGCATCGATTGCTCCAAACCTGCAAATCTCAACAGTTGGGGGCAGCTTATCTACTAGCGTTGGTGCCAACTGCGCATCTGTTATTGCCACATGATAACCTTGCTCGGTCAAATACTGTGCCGCTGATAACCCTGATTGTCCTAATCCGACCACCACTTGTAAGCCACCACCTTTATGAATTAAGTTGTCTTTTGTAGCAAGGGTCGTCATAACTTGTCCTCTCTTAGAGCTATTTAGAGCAGTTTACCTTTAACAGCAAACATTATTAGCGTCTGCCAATTTAGTAAAGCTGGATTTGGATGGGGCACCACTGCAACTTTCAGTAGCTACATACATAACTTTAGCTCTGATAGTTAGTAACGATAGAATAATAAAAAGCACGACTATCTAAATATATTGAGGATATCGTTTATGTTTGCACAAGGCTTTTTTGTTACTTTGTGCTATTATGCGCATATTTTACATTAAGTTGCTACGCTGGTAACAAACGGTTGCTTCAAAAGCTTAGTGTCCCCTATGATGGATTTTATCTTACTACTATCAACCAGTTACAGCAATAAATCATACGGTCACGGTGTTGCGGCGTAGACAGTCATACAAACGCTCTGTTCATTTTACCTGACAATCTATTTATTGTAATACTTTATCATGTCCATTAACGCATTATCTTAAGTTTTTCATCATATTTTACTTTTAGTCATACTATAAATGGCTAGGTAACCCTGTTCTTTATTGACCTCTAACGAGAATGCAAGGACAAAACCACCTAGCAGCTTTATTTTGTCAGGCGGGGCGTTGGCTTTTCTAACAGCGGCTGTTAGCTAATAATAAATGCTGTTGTTGGCTAATAATCCTTTTTTGCTTTTAACCTTATGCAGTTACAGTTTATTTATGACATCTTTTTTCGATAGTTTACGTGATGAGTGGTTTTCTAATATACGCGGCGATACGTTGTCAGGGATAGTGGTTGCCTTAGCGCTGATCCCAGAAGCCATTGCTTTTTCTATTATCGCAGGCGTTGATCCAAAAGTTGGGCTATATGCCTCGTTTTGTATCGCGGTGGTGATTAGCTTCGTTGGTGGTCGTCCCGGCATGATTTCAGCAGCAACGGGGGCAATGGCACTAGTGATGGTGGATTTGGTCGCCGACCATGGTTTGCAGTACTTATTGGCTGCAACCCTATTATGCGGTGCTATTCAGATCGTAATGGGTATCTTAAAGCTGGGTAACCTCATGCGCTTTGTTTCGCGCTCGGTGGTCATAGGCTTTGTCAATGCGCTCGCCATCTTGATCTTTGCCGCCCAGCTGCCTGAGCTTAATCCGGCAAATGATAAAGTCGGTCTGACCGTTTATATTATGACTGCAGCGGGCCTGGCAATCATCTACTTGTTTCCGCTACTGCCAAAGATTGGCCGCATTATCCCTTCGCCACTGGTCTGTATCGTTGGGCTTACGGCTATGGCGTTGTATATGAATTTGGATATTCGTAACGTCGGTAGTATGGGCGATTTACCTGACTCACTCCCCGTGTTTTTGTTGCCAAACATTCCTCTTAATCTGGAAACCTTGCTAATTATTGCTCCTTATTCTATCGCTCTAGCAATCGTTGGTCTGCTTGAATCCATGATGACAGCGACTATTGTGGATGAACTTACCGATACCCCTAGTAACAAAAACCGTGAATGCCGTGGTCAAGGCATTGCTAACGTGGTGTCGGGATTCTTTGGAGGCATGGCAGGCTGTGCGATGATCGGCCAATCCATGATTAACGTAAAATCTGGTGGTCGTACCCGTTTATCAACACTAATGGCCGGAGTTATTTTACTTATTATGGTAGTCTTTTTAAGCGACTGGGTCAGCCAAATACCGATGGCAGCTTTGGTTGCGGTCATGATTATGGTCTCTATCGGTACCTTTAACTGGCAGTCTATTCGCGAGTTTAAAACCCATCCTCGATCTTTTAACATCGTAATGCTAGCGACTGTATTGACGACTATTTTCACTCATAATTTAGCGTATGGTGTCGGTGTTGGTGTGCTGCTATCTGCATTAGCTTTTGCTAATAAGATTGGTCAGTTCTTAACCATAATGAGCGAATATGATGACAGTAGTAATACTCGTTATTACTATGTGCAAGGACAGGTGTTTTTTGCCTCTACTACACAGTTTATCGATAGCTTTGATACCAAAGAGGCGCTTGATAACGTTGAGATTGATGTAACTCAAGCGCACTTTTGGGATGTCAGCGCAGTTGATACCTTGGACAAATTGGTTATACGCTTGCAACGCGAAGGTATTAATGTCAAAGTAGTTGGTTTAAATAATGCCAGTCGTACTTTGATTGATCGCTTCTCTGTTCATGATCGTCGTGACATTGGTTTGCTTGATTAGCTTGTGACCTCAGTTGGCCCAATTAGATCGGCCTGTAGTGACGTGTTTATATACGGACCGTTTTGTTTGACTGTAACTTTATTATTAAGATGATATGGTTGTCTTATGAGTAATTTAAAACCAGATAGTGTGATTGCCTGTTTAGATTGTCCAGACCATGTACAAGCGGTACTAGACGCTAGTATGTGGGCGTCAACGCGTTTGCAAGCACCTATCGGTCTGCTGCACGCCGTGCCAAGCGTCCATCAAAAAGCGGCTTTGAACTACTCTGGCTGTATCAACATCGATGATGAAAGCACCTTACTAAATCAGTTTACTAGTCATGAGCATTTAGGTAACTCGGAGCTTAAGTCTCAAGGCAAATTACTACTGCATCAAGCAGGTTCTTACTGTGAACAGCAGCGACATAAGCGTAAAACTTATACTTTACATCGGCATGAGAATCTAAATGAAAGTATTGATTATGTTGATGAGAAGTCGCAATTGATTGTTATAGGCCATGAAGTTAGTTGTAAATCCACTTTAAGTCAGCTAATACGGGTGAGCCACTGCCCTGTTTTGGTGACTCATGCACCATTTTCGTACCCTACTAGCGCTTTATTTGCTTTTGATAATCGGGCTACCTCTCATAAAATGCTCGATTGGTTATGTAAAACACCGCTAGTTCGTGCGCTAACCATCCATATCGTCATGGTAGGTAAAGACAACTCCAATAATTGTGATGCACTGCGTGAAGCTTACGCGCGCCTAAAACAGGCAGGTATTAATTGCAAAAAGGCCTTGCTGGATTGCCGTGATGTTAGTGCAGCCTTGCATTATTATCAAAATGAACACAACCTTGGCTTGCTGATGTCAGGTGCCTTTGGTCAATCGCGCTTGCGTGAGCTTCTAAGAGGTAGCGATACTGAAAAGTTACTGCGCAGTACTAAAACCCCTTATCTACTTTTTCCAAAAACTTAAAGCTAAGTTCTTTTGTAAAATAACGCGCCTTGTATAAGCATTGTTCCTTAAACCTTCGAACAATCGCTTAAAACTTTGTACTACCAATCTCTAAGCAAAGTATCAAAATAAATATTTTGCTTATCCTACCGCTATTTGCTACTCCTCACTGTTTGTAATGTTTTCGCAACTCAGCGCTGTATAGCCTGCCCGCAAAGTACAAAAGTTAGTTATAATAAAGCCTTTGTTGCAAACAACATTACAAAAATCCATAGACAGCTCTGCTGTATTTATTCCCCATCTATTTGGTATTAATTCAGAATAACGCGTTTATCAAGACAGGTTATTACGCCAATTACTCTGACAATATGAGGTTCATTTTACTCATAGTAGTCGCTGTTTTGAAACCAAACACACCTCCCCCTTGTGTGTGCTTGGCATAATTCTTGAATGACTACCTTAAGCATGGCGACGGTACAATGTATTGAAAGATACGCAATGGCTGGCGTCATTATTTATACAAGGAAATTTTTATGAAGTTAATCACTGCGATTTTGAAACCATTTAAGCTTGACGATGTGCGCGAAGCATTGTCGGATATTGGGGTTAAGGGCGTTACGGTCACTGAGGTTAAGGGGTTTGGGCGCCAAAAAGGGCATACCGAGCTATATCGCGGTGCTGAGTACGTGGTGGACTTTTTACCCAAGGTAAAGGTTGAGGTAGCCGTTATTGATGAGATGGTCGAACCAGCTATCGAAGCTATCACCCGTATCGCTAGCACTGGCAAAATCGGTGATGGCAAAATATTTGTGACACCGCTTGAGCAAGTTATCCGTATTCGTACTGGTGAGACGGGACCTGATGCTATTTAGGCTCTGTCTTAATCATTATATCAAACCAATAAACTATAACTGCACACTAATGGTGCAAATGTGAGTCAACCAATGATCTAAACGTATAACGACATTCACAGTGTAAGTGTAATAGCAAACCAAACTACTGCATTATCAATTCAAGGGGGAATTAAGATGCAAAGTCAGATTTTTGAGCTGCAATATGCACTCGACACTTTTTATTTTTTAGTATGTGGGGCGCTGGTCATGTGGATGGCCGCCGGTTTTATGATGTTAGAAGCCGGATTGGTTAGATCAAAGAATACGGTTGAGATATTAACTAAGAATATCTCTTTGTTTGCAACCGCATGTATCATGTATATGTTATGTGGCTACGCCATTATGTATGGCGGTGAGCTATTCCTAAACGATATTGCCGGTAATGATGCTTTGGTAAATGATGCTTTAATCACCTCTGCCAGCAATGGTTTTAATGGAGATGCGGTTTACTCAGGAGCGTCTGACTTTTTCTTTCAAGTAGTCTTTGTAGCTACCTGTATGTCGATTGTCTCAGGCGCTGTGGCTGAACGTATGAAATTATGGGCGTTTTTACTATTTGCTGTGGTTATGACGGGGCTTATTTATCCTATTGAGGGCAGTTGGACGTGGGGCGGCAAAGATGTACTTTGGCTGTATAACTTAGGTGATTTAGGATTCTCTGACTTTGCAGGCTCTGGCATTGTACATATGGCAGGCGCGGCAGCGGCACTGTCTGGAGTGTTGTTTTTAGGCGCACGTACTGGTAAGTATGGCGCTCATGGCGAGATAAGAGCTATTCCTGGTGCCAATCTACCACTAGCAGCGCTCGGTACACTTATTTTATGGATGGGCTGGTTTGGCTTTAATGGCGGGTCGGTACTCAAGTTAGGCGATATTGCTAGTGCTAACTCAGTTGCCATCGTGTTTTTAAATACCAATGCAGCAGCAGCAGGTGGTGCGATTGGGGCTTTACTGCTTGCTCGTCTGATCTTTGGAAAAGCTGATTTGACGATGCTGTTAAACGGAGCACTAGCAGGTTTAGTAGCGATTACAGCTGAGCCTCTAACCCCAACAGCTGTACAAGCTACTATCTTTGGTTTGATAGCAGGAATGGTTGTTGTACTATCAATTTTGGCTTTAGATAGATTAAAAATTGATGATCCAGTCGGAGCAATCTCCGTGCATGGCGTGGTAGGACTCTTTGGTCTGTTAGTCGTCCCTATTACCAATCCTGCCTCTAGCTTTGTCGGTCAAATTGCTGGTGCCGCGACTATATTTATTTGGGTGTTTGTTACCAGCTCCATCGTTTGGGCTAGCATCAAAGCTATTATGGGTCTGCGTATCTCAGCAGAGGAGGAGTACGAAGGCGCTGATCTCTCTGAGTGCGGTATGGAAGCTTATCCTGAATTTACCCCGTAGTTAATTTGATAGACTCGTCTGCGATTTTCCAACTAACTTCTTAAAAAAACCCCGCCTCACTAATTTGTGAGGCGGGGTTTTTATTGCCAATACTACTGACTCAAGTGATCAAAGAGAAACATTATTAACAAGTCTATTTTTTCTTCCAAGTCTGGCTACGAGAAAAAGGACCTAAATACCCTTTTATATCAAGAGTATCACCACTTAGGTTGGCAGTCATACGATAAGACTTGTTCTTTTCTGGATCAGTGATCTGACCGCCACTATATTTGCCATTGCCATCGGCTTTTAAACCTGAGATGACCGTCATACCAACGTGCTTTTTACCTTTCTCTGAGACCGTACTGATAAGCTTACCAGTAAATACCCCATTTGATTCAGTAATCTTGACCACCCCTTTAGGCTGACCTTCATCAAAGGTTTGCCAAGTGGTATTAGCCAAAGGATCAGCAGCAAATGCCATACTTGCCAAACTGATACCAGCAACAGCTAATGTAGTTTTCGTAAATAATTTCATAAATCGACTCCTTTCGTACCATGATTATTTAAAATATAAAGTTAAAACGCATAGTCAAAGTTTTATGTCTTGTGCCTGTTGATTAGTGATTGATTACTATACTAATTGTAATATTAGTAGATAAACAAGAAAACTAATATTTATACTCATTATAAACAAAATTGAAAATTTGCCTAGTATTTTTTCTATAGACTATTGTTTCTATAAAGTTAAGACTATAGCAAATAGTCATAGGAACGGATTATCTATACTATCATCTGATCGGTCACTTTTTTCTTTTGACGACAGTGTTTTTTTATTGTTTTCATCAACATTTTCAAAAGCTTGCATTATTTTTGTGGTAAGCTCATGCAGTTTCTGTGCTTGTTGATACCCCAAATCATTGAAATATAAATCAAGATCACCGTAGATAATTATCTTATCTTCCTGGTTCTCGATAATCAACTCCCCCACTTGCATGCTTTGATGATTGTTGGCAAAAGGTTCAATCATTGTACGCTCCTGTCTCTAAGTAGCTCTTTTCATTATCTATATCCCAATTATAGCTCTTAATTATTCTTCTCGTCTCTATTCATGCAGTCGATAATCTTTAAGCACGTAACTGCGCTATGATCCAATCGATAATTGCCCATACGAATAACATCCAAGCCGGCTCTTCGCTGGGCATAGTTGGCGCTATTGAATCATCACTACCTGCGCTTGGTGTCAATGGTAGTGCTAAAGCTTGTGCTTTTACTTGTAGATCTAGCACAGGTAAAACGTCTATACCTGTCTGTACGGCTAACTCATCAACGCTGATAACCTCTATACGCTCAGACTCATCATTGGGTGCATAATAAACGCCCGCTTGATTGAGCGCTGGAATATAAACCGCTTTAAAAAAGTGACTGGGCACCAGTACACGATTGGCTAAAAGCTCGGTTTTTTCGTTGGTAAAAGCTACTCCGGTAATGGTATATACCTCACCATACTGCTGGGTCAAATAACGGGTCGCAGACTCAATGTTGCGCCAAATATAGCGATTATTACGCGGCGACTGCGGGGCGATATTAGCCAAACTAAAACTGTCATACTGCTGAGAACGCGATGCCATATCCGCATTAGGCGCTAGATGCCCACGGTCATAACCGGAACCAGAATAGTCTGATAGTTTTGCCCGCATGGACTCTGGCAAACGGCTCTCTTCGTGAAAACTATCATCACGGTCAATCTGCTGGGCTTGCTGCAAACGCGTGCGGGTTAGGTATTCAGCAGACCATAGTGGCGTACGCGACACGCCAGAATACATAACGGCAAAACCGTCCATACATAGCGGCTGGGTATTGACGCTTAGCTTGCTGTTGGTAAATTCTGGATAAATACCCCCATAAAAAGACTCGCTACACTGCGTTAAATCATCGGCACGAACGGGTAATATACCTATTAGGCTCAATACAAATATTAATACACTGGCTTTGATATATCTGACGCAAACTTTGAGACTGACAACACTTATCATGCAATTCTTACCATTTATACTTGCTCATTATAGATATGCTATCCTAGCAAGCGTTTACCCATTACGCCAGTAAAGAGCGATAAGAGTTATTGTGATAAATCTTCAGTCTCAAACCGTGACATTTTAAATCGTATCAGCTATACTTAGTCGCTTAGAAAATAGGGTCGTTCAACAATTAGGGCTGTCAAACACGCCTGATCTAAAACGGTGAAGTGGGTGAGTGGCTGAAACCGCACGCCTGGAAAGTGTGTATACGTTCATAGCGTATCGAGGGTTCGAATCCCTCCTTCACCGCCAATCTTATTTTGTTTCATCAAAACTCTAGCTTTCCTATCTGTCCCACCCTTCTGTAAGTACTTCTGAAACCTTTTACTATAAACCTAGTTATTAACTTATCTTGTCACGCGTAGGCGGTACGGAATAGGTACCAACCACGTGAGCGACCATATCGTCAGAGCCTTCTGAGTATAGTGCAACTTCACCGACAATCAGCGTGCGCCCTACTTTCATTAAGGTACAATCAGCAATAATACGCGCCTTTGCGGATGGTTTACGTAAAAAATTAATGGTCAGACTCGTCGTCACCGTCAGCGGTACAATGCCAATTGTGCCGAGTATCGCCACATAAAGAGCTACATCAGCAATACTCATCAATACAGGGCCTGAGACCGTGCCACCAGGACGCAGCTCATTTATCCCTATGTCATGCGATAATATCGCGCTATTCTCTTTAACTTCCTCAATCTTATATTTAGCTTGTGGAAACTCTAATGCCATAAAAGCATTAATCTCTTCTTTAGTGGCAGACATATTCATCCCTTAGTATTGATCATCCCTGTTATAAATCTCTTACTCTTCTACTTACTTGAGATTTATTAATTTCTCAATTTTTTATATTATCACTCATTTAAATACAACTGCGCCATACTATTATTGGCCTTCTGCGAGATAACAAAACCAGCAAATGCTGTCTATTAGCTTTTATACGAAAAGTATAACCTGACTATGGGTCATTTTTTATTTTATTTGACCTTGTTAGCTTTTGCTTCGTGGTGTATTCAAAACATATAAAGTATGCAAAATGAAAATTGACAACTATGGATAAACAGGCATGATAGAGTTAAAGAAGCGTCTTTAAGGACAGACTATGATCACAGAACAGCACATTTTAGCTTGTATCGACGGCTCAGCCGTGACCCAAT
This sequence comes from Psychrobacter sp. M4, assembly GCF_055699795.1. NCBI lineage: Bacteria > Pseudomonadati > Pseudomonadota > Gammaproteobacteria > Moraxellales > Moraxellaceae > Psychrobacter > Psychrobacter sp. M4. The sequence continues at coordinate 3,390,082 of NZ_CM146740.1, forward strand.
CTGTTTGTAGTTATGCTGCATGGTATGGCAGCCGTTTAAACTTGCCTGTCGCCCTACTAAATGTTATCGATGCGCCAGCCTCAACGCGGCGCGATCTATCAGGGACGATAGGTATGGATAGCCGCCAAAACCTCTTAGGAGAGCTAAGCCAGCTTGATGAGCATAGAGCTAAGATCGCTAAAAGTTACAGCAACGCCTTGATTCAAGATGCTAAAAGCTACATCGATGATAACTTTGCGGTAGCAGTAAACACTTATCAGCGCCGCGGTAAACTGCTACCTGCTATTGAGCATTTTAAATCAAAAAACCGCGCTATTATTATGGGACGGCGCGGTCAGGATCATAAAAATAGTCGTCTTAATATTGGTAGTCAAATCGAAACTGTCGCCCGTGCATCGAGCATACCCGTACTTATTTGTTCAGAGACCTTTGTTACTCCCAGCTCATACATGGTCGCTTTTGATGGGAGCAAAACAGCTATTAAAGCGATCCAAATGACGGCTGAGAGTCCACTGCTCAGAGGCATGCAAGGTTATATTGTGATGATAGGATATTCTGATGAGTCTTCTAAACAAAGCCTAACCTCGGCTGTAACACAGCTAAAATCAGTAGGCTTTGCGGTAGAGGCTCATCATCTGCCTGAAGCGGATGCTGTTGATGGCTTGCTCAGCTTTCAAATAGACAACGATGTCGATATCATGGTGGTAGGCGCTTATGGACGCTCTAAATGGCGACAGCTATTTTTAGGTAGTACGACCACTGAGATTATTGCCAGTACTCTCTCTCCAGTTATTTTGGTGCGTTAAATGGTTTTAAAATACACCAGTTTCAATAAAAATTAATCCTCTTCTTCTGTTAAGATGCCTGCGCTGACTCCCTTTTGGCTGCTACTGGTCATTGCATTATATCGCTGCGATTCTGCGCGAGTGGCGTGGCAACTTTCAGAGTGTTTGCTAAATACTGGAGGCTGTGTTTACCTTGATAGCTGTGATGGTGGTGACTATCAAGTTTGTGCCATCGGATTATACTAAAGCTATTAATCTATTTGAAACTTAAGATTAAATCTTACTGATTTAAATAAAGCTCTGCCCGTTCATCCAGCTCTGCTTTTACCGCTCTCCAATTGGGCATCACTTGAGTGAGTAGTCGCCAAAAGCGTTCGCTATGATTGTGCTCAGCTATATGACACAGCTCATGCAATATCACATAATCAATGCATTCTTTTGGTGCTTTTACTAAATGCGGATTGAGTATTAAATTGCCTTTAGTAGAGCAACTGCCCCATTGTTTTTTCATTGCCATGAGTCTAAATGACGGCATGCTTGTGACCCATGAAGCTTTGGACAGTACTGCGTGTAAACGCTCAGCAAAAATAATTTCGGCTCTATCTTGATACCATTTATCTAATAGCGCTTTTACTTTAACTGAACGCTCATTAGCAAACTGATTTTCTTGATTGCCGCTTTCCTGATTATTGCTTGCTTGATTAACGGTAACGTTTAACTTACCGCGACTAAGCTTCACGCTGCTGCTTACCCCATCGTTAGTTTCTGAATCAGTCAGCACTTTTAACACATAACGACGACCCAGATAAAACTGGGTCTCACCGCTGACATAACGCTTGGGCAATACATGATCTTTTTGCTTGGCAAAATCCTGTAGACTTTGCCATATCCAGCGCGCACGTTTCATCACAGCGTCATGTATCATCTCATCACTGGCATCGATAGGCGCGGTGGCGACCACACGCAGATCTGGATGTACCTTGATGACTACTTTTCGAGGTCTGCTTGGTTTAATTAGTTTGCTTGGTTTGGTCTCATCGCTAATAAGCGTGTCGCTTTTAGACTTGCCTGTCTTTTCTTTATAAGTTACTTCTTTACGCACTACTTCATAATGGATTCTATCTTCACCATAATAAAAATCGCCATTCTCAGTCATTACTTACTACCCTCTTGCTGCTCTTGGGCTACTTGTCTCTTTCGTGCTTTTTGCTTCTCTCGACAGCCCAAGCCGAGTAATTTTTAATACCTCTTCAATCAGCTGTTGCGCTTTATCAATACCCAAGTCAGCAAACAACATTGGCAATAAGCTTCTATTAATCGCATTTTCAATTTCGCTGGCATTGATGGAATATTCCGCCACATTGGTTTTAACCACTTCATCAATCTCAAAGGCGTAAGCGACCAACTTGTCATTATCTAGCTCCTTATCCGCTAAGCTATCATTATCACCACCAGCGTCAAATAAAAGCTTAAACAAACCAAAATAAGCCTGAGCATGTTTGTTTAATTTACCCTTATCATCGATAAACGCATTCGGCACATCAGCGACATCACGGTCTTTGACGGCTTGCTCAAAGTCAGCAAACATCATGTACTGCTTCACGGGTGCATCAAACATTGCTTTGGCATCAGCAATCGCCTGCTTCAGTAATTTAGAAAAATACTCTTGCGCATACGGATCATCAGCTAAATCCTGCTCAATCATCTTGGTCACACGACCCGTAATTTTATCAGTCTGGTTACGTGCTTCATCATCGCTTAGATTTTCAGGCTTGAAATCTTTGCCCAACTTACCTAAGTTATCGACCAAATAAACGCCTTTTGCCTCACGAACTTCCAAACCTGCGATATGCTTATCGAGTAAGCTGCGAATATTCGCTTCATACTCATCATAATCGATGGTCTCATCAGCGTCTTCGCGCACTTGCTTACGTAGATTAATAAAGGCTTTGAGATCGGCTTTGTAGCGATCACGCTTGTTATCGAATGATTTGTCTTCAAAGAAAGACGCTGATTGCAGCGCAATTTTCATGGCGTTAGAAAATGCGGTCAAGGCAGCATAAAAGTCGTCACGCGCTTTAAGCTTGGTATCGACTACTCTGCCATCGATTTCCTGCATCTTTGGCGCAAGCACTTGTCTTAGCGCTTGCCCGTCCTGTTTGTTTTTCACCGATGAAAATATAGCCCACAGCTCACTATGTAATCTTGGTAACTGCTTGTACTCAGTATCCATCGCGTTATATAGACCTTTGAGGTCTTCGATATCAAAGCCACCTTGCGTACGTTCCGCTAAGTCTTGGTATTTCTCAATGGTGATATCCAGCTCTTTTAGGATACCGCGGTAATCAATCAAATAACCAAAGCGTTTTTGCGCGTGTAAGCGGTTCACCCGTGCAATCGCCTGAATCAGGTTATGCTGCTTTAAGGGTTTATCGATATACAGTACCGTGTTTTTTGGCTCATCAAATCCCGTCAATAGCTTATCGACGACGATCATAATGTCAGGGCCAGCATCGGTGCTAAAAGCTTCGATAATGGCTTTGGTATAGACCTTTTCATCACCGCCATAGTTATTGGCGACATTATCTTGCCACCAGTTTTGTACGATGTCTTTTGATTCTCCATCAACGGTATCGTGACCTTCACGGGTATCAGGTGGTGACATGGCAACCACGGAAGTCACTTTGCCAATCTTGTCCAATGCCATTTTATAGCGGATAGCTGAGGCTTTAGAATCACAAGCCAGTTGTCCTTTTAGATGCTGCTGTTTAAAGTTTTGAAAGTGATCAGAGATGTCATGAGCGATGAGCTCAATGCGACCTTCAACCTGATAGATTTGACCTTTTTGGGAGAACTTACGCTTGAGATCATTCTTTTGATCCTCGCTAAGCTTTTGGGTGATACGGTCAAACCAAGCATCGATAGCGGCGTCATTGGTATTGAGCTCAGGAACGCGCTCTTCATATAACAGTGGCGTAACGGTTTTGTCTTTGACCGCTTGTTGCATGGTATAGGAGTGAATAATGCTGCCGAATTTGTTCTCGGTCTTATCATCTTTTAGCAATGGCGTACCGGTAAAGGCAATAAAGGCAGCGTTTGGCAGGGCTTGCGCCATACGGATATTGTTCTCACCGTTTTGGCTACGGTGACCTTCATCGACCATGACGATGATGTTTGGGCTGTCGTTATAGCATTCATCATACTTAACGGCTGAGCCAAACTTATTAATAATGGAGAAAATAACGCGCTCATTACCGTGACCGATTTGCTGCGCGAGACGGCGACCAGAGGTTGCCATGGCGTCACGACTATCGCGTTTGCTGGTTATTACGCCACCTGATTTAAAGGTATTGCTTAGCTGGGTTTCCAAATCGACACGATCCGTGACGACAATAATTCGACACTTCGCGAGCTGCTCTAACCAAATAAGCGCTTTAGAGAAAAACACCATCGTAAAAGATTTACCACTACCTGTGGTATGCCAAATCACACCACCTTGCCGACTGCCCAACTTACCATCAGAGCTGTCAAAAGTACTGATACGTTCAATCAATGCTTTGATACCAAAGACTTGCTGATAACGGGCAACAATTTTGCCAGCCTTTTTATCAAACAAAGTAAATAGGCGCATCATCTCCAGCAAACGCTCAGGCTGTAATAAGCTAATGATAAGGCGGTCTTGATCAGTAACGACTAGATCACCGTTATTAATTAATGACCGATATTCATTTTTAACAGAGGCAGGACGATGGCTAAACAAACTCTCAATCTGCTCATTATTAAGCTTTTGGTTTTTTAGACGGGCAAACTCAGGCTCAAGGATTTCTTCCTCGATCCATTTTGCCCAAAACTTTTCAGGTGTACCGCAGGTAGCATACAAACCATCATGACCATTGACCGCTAGCAATAACTGGCTATAAGCAAATAGATGCGGGATTTGTTTATGACCTTGGTTACGGATGTGCTGAGAGACGGCTTGCGCGTTGGTCGATTGCCACTCTCTACTGGAATCAGGACGTTTGGCTTCGATCACTGCCAGCGGTAGACCATTCACAAAGCAGACGATATCAGGAATGACGTTGCCTGTACCCTCGGCATTTTGTACGACAAACTCTTCAGTAAAGTGAAAGCTGTTGTTGTCGATATGCTCCCAATCTATGAGAGCGATGGTTTGCGAGGTCTTTTTACCATCGATAAACTCTGTCACGGTCACGCCATAAAGCATAGCGTTATAGAGGGTTTCATTAGCGAGCTGCAAGCCTAAATTCATAGCAGGATTGAGCTCGTGCATGATTTTATCAATGGCGCTGTCTGATAAATGATGCGCTGTGCCTTCGAACGTAAAGGTTTGCTCGGCTAAAAACGCACGCATGATGGGCAGTAACACCACTTGATTAGTGGCTTTGTTTGACGCTGCTTTTGAGCGCATGGCATTGCATTGGCTGGGTGGAATAAACCGATAGCCCAGCGTGGTGAGCAAGGTTAAAGCAGGGATTTTTGAGCTGAATTCTTCTGCAAAGTTAATGCTTGCACTGGAGCTAATGTTAGAGCTTGGTTTGGTCATAGCTGCCCACTTTAGACATAGCGTTTGTTTGGTTTTGTTTATTGTAGTCATAACGTCATAAAAAGCGTAGCGTTTTATGATATTAACCTATTGGCGCTCATGTATTAACTGGTTAAAAAAATCATCTAGCTGATTTTAATAAAATAGGCATCAATATGGACGTCAAAACATATTTTTCATATAATAACACTGAACGAATATCCAAAAAAATTATAAAATAACAAGTGCCAAACCCATAAAAATAATATTAGGAATATAGCTATAAACATGAATATAGCCAGCTACGACATGCTACAAAGATCTATGCAAGAGACGCCTGCAAACGCTCTTATAAGATTAATATATATTAGTGGCGTAAATACCACTGATAGCTCTGTATTTAAGCATATACAGCATCACTCAGAATCTTTTAACAAAGATAATAATATCGCGGGTTTTTTGTGCAATAACAGCAAGAATTTTTTGCAATGTCTAGAAGGCACAAAGGACGTCATCTCTGCGCTTATGCAAAGAATCTTTAAAGATATGAATCACAAAGATGTGGATGTGGTGTTTGTTAAAAAGGTAAGCGACTATAGCTTTACAGATTGGCGTATGCACAGTCTGAACCTAAATGATGGTAACTGGGAAAAATTCTCTAATCATACTCAGCTAAGTGATATCTCACCCTTCAAACCACAGCATTGGCCTTCTTGGTTCGTTGAGCATTTCATCGAATCTGTAAAAACAATTGATTACTCTACTCTAGATAAAGACTATATTACCTTTGATAGTCTAGGATATTCTGACGTTGAAAAAAAACTGGCTAATGATAATATTTTGTTCTATATCTTTCTTAGTTTATTAATTGGTTCTACCGTCGTGATTTCACTGTTTAGATATAATGTGGTTTCTTGATAAGTTCTACTTTTATAAAAGGCAAAAAAACCGCCAAGGTTGCGCGTTACCCAGAGGGCACTAAGCGTGACGGTTATGTTGGGTATAGATTAGTTGGTAATTGTTTTAGTGTCAATGTTTAATAATATGAAGAATTAGCGAAATACAAGTTATTTCTTAAATAGAGCGCGACCTGTAGGCTGTGGCTTTAGCCCAGCTCAAGACTTTACAAAATTATTATGCTGGGCTAAAGCCACAGCCTACGCATCTATCCCACTTCACGAATAAACATACCTTTAAAATCACCCTCGTCAGCATCTATATGTATTCTTTTATACACTCTTGGCATTTTATCTATAATTTTTTTAGAGAAAACATGATTGGCTTCTTTAATAATATGAGAGTCATAACCTAAAGTGATGCGCCACTCGTTACTATCTTGATCAATGACAACTTCTTCGAGCATTAGATTTTGGATATCTTCGTCTTGATATATCTCATTGAAAAATTGGCGAGCAAGCTTTACGGCTTGGGTGACTTCAATCATATTTCTACTACAACAATGTAGGCAAACTTGATATTCCAAGTGACAAAAGGCTTTCTTTTGATAAATACTCAAGATTATCAAATATCCAGTTTACAAAATCAGCTCCTGCTAATACAGTAACATTGCGCAAATCTGCAAAATTATTGTCTTTAAAATCCCCAGTTGTAATTAGAACTTTATCAATTTGAGAGTAGTCTTCTTCATTGACCTCATACTCTGCCACTTGTTTTATACCATGATTATCTGTTGTACCATCATGATGCTTGACTTGAATAAAAATACCTTCTTTCTTTCCTGAGAACTCTGTAAAACGTGTAGCAACCACATCAACATCTTGTATTCCAGACTTCTCGTTCTTTGCAGGTATATGTGCTTTATAACCTTTTGCTTCTAAAATTTCCTTAATAAGGTGTTCAAGACCTATGCCACCAGATTGAAGGTTAATGTCTTTATTACTGCGCAGTCTTGAAAGCAAATCAGCTTTAAATTTCTCAGTATTTTGCTGTAGTTTAAGCTCTTGCTCTGTATTCCATGTATATAGCTTGTCATTCTTAATCGACTCTATATGCTTATATAATTCATCAGAAAACTCACTCAAATCACAGACAGTCATCCGAATTTTAAGTCTATTCTGTAGAGCCGTTGATAAATTAATTCTGGGGATAAAATAACCATCGTTATGCTTTAGGTATCTAACAGATATTCTATTCTCGCCATATTGAATACCTTTGGTAATGGGATAATGGCTTCTCTCACCAATTACTTCTGCGATAGCAATCGTTCCAGAAAAAGGAACGATCACATAGTCGCCCTCTTTGAGATTAAAGTAACGTTTTATTTGATTAGTCTGTCGACCTACATCGACGTCTTTAAAGCCTTGCTTCATTAAATCAGTGGAATTATCGAATTTAGAGAAATCTACATTGCCCCAGCCATATCCAATTTGATTGTTTTTTATTAGCTTTGGGCTTCTTACCATCATAAATTTTGTTTGAGGCACTTTCTTATCCTTTTTTAGTTGAACCTTGAAAAATGACCATCTTTCAATAGAAAATATTTAGTAAGATATTGTTTGCTCGAATTTAGATTTTGAATCACTATTTACTGAAACTGGTTTGAACCTATTTATAACTAATTCCTTAATGACGCTATCATGGGGGTGCTTATATCTTCTATGAAACCCATGTGAAATTGGACATATAGCATTTTCGAAACCTTCAAGTGACTTTATATTAAAGTTACTACTAGCGCCATGATGAGGTATCTGCACTATCCCAACATACTTAACATATTCTGAATAAACATCTTTTAACACTATTTGATTGAAGTCGCTATCCCCTGTATAAATACAACCCGATTTTAAGCGGCAGGTGTAAACAGCTAAATGATCGCAAGAACTAAGCCACCTAAGAATATTACAAATACACTTATCTTCCTCTCTAAGCTTTAAAGGACCAGAATATACTAATAATGAATTCTGATTTATATTACCCGATAACTTTCTATAAATATCACGTACTTTGCTACCTTTATTTTTAATAACTACATCAGTTAAAACATAGGTTGGATCACTCTTCATTCTGTTTATATCAAACCCATTATTAACTAATAACTCAGCTAATTCGTCTTTCCTTTTTTCACTCTCGTAGTTGTAAGGGATAAAAGCCCATTTCGACTGTTTTTTGTTTAGTTTTCTTATAGTTAGAGGCACCCCACTATCTATTTCAATATATCCTGTTTCACTTGAAAATATTTCTGGTATATTCTCTATAATAATAGGATCTTCAAAGCTTTCTGTATTAGACCTTGCAGGTTTAATTCTTATAACTTTTGTATTTGAGCCAAAAAACTCTTCAGGATTGCTTATAATTTCTTTTAAATCATCTGGTAAATAATAATATGTATTAATTAGTAAGTTTATTTGCTCATTATCCATTAAAGGAATCACAACAAATTTAATAGATTTTACTGATTTGAGTAAAATGGGTATTGTAGAAATATGATCAGTGTCAAAATGGGATATGAAGAGAATATATATATCTTTTCCTTTGAAAGAAGAATCTACAACTGAACGAGATCTAGTAGGGGCATTAGTTCCACAATCATAAATAATATTAATGCCGTCACTATGTTCTTCGGAATAAAAAGCTCCTTGCCCAACAGGATGGAAAGTACGAATCATCATAAGCTTTCCCCATCAACCACCACCCGCTTCTTACCCGTCAACAACACCTGCATCAGCGCCTTTTTCTCTTGCTGTAAATCAGCCAACTGCTGCTCAAGCAACTCAATCTCTTTATCGGCATTGGTTAATACGGTGGCGATTTTTTGTTGTTCTGGGAGAGTTGGTACTTTAAATTTCATACTTTCAAATGAAGTTTTTGAAAGCTCTAAGAAGGTCGAGCCGCTCGCTTTGTTTATCATTCTGTGCTTGTTATATGTTAGAAGATAGTAAACAAACTCAATATTGGTTTTGCTATTAGGAACGATATTTTTGAAGCCTTGATTCGTACACATTTCATGAGAAGTGATTGCCATTGCACCAATCGTTGCACGGGTACAAATAAGCAATGATCCTGCTGGCACTAGCTTAGCTGAGCTATTTTCTAGCCCTTCTAGCGTTATTTTTCTTAGACTAGAGTTTATATAACGACTATCTTGCTTGGTAATATCAGTGGGTGTAATCCAGTTTATATCGCCATCCCAATATTCAGTATTGGATGTACTAGGCGTACCGCCTGAATATATTTTGCCTAAACTACCAACGCTAACCTCTTCCCACTCACTCTCAAACCTTTTCCCCGACTCATCAAGCAAACGCTTTTTACCCGTCAGCAATTGCTGCATCAAAGCTTTTTTCTGCTGGGTACTATTGTCAATCAAACGCTCAGTGGTGCTAATCGCTTTATCCCAAGTGGATAGGATTTTGACAATTTTTTGTTGTTCTAGGAGAGGTGGAACCAACAAAGGTAACTTTTCTAAAGTAGCTTTATTTAATTTAAAGCGTCCTGCGCCTTGTCTTGACAGAAAGTTAGTAATGTTACGGTGTTGAAAATATAAATAGAACCATTCGGAATCGCACGTATTTGAACTTTCAATAATATGTGCATGGTTATTAACTGTACATTTCCCGCTAATAAACTGTGTTTGACGCATTGATTCATATTTAAGGAAGTGATCTCCATCCTCACCAATCAACGCATATGTACCATCTTGTTCATAATCAGCAATATGATCTTGAATTTTAGTCGGTCCGTAGTATGGATAAGGACCAGGAATAAGTGAGCGCACTTCTTGGCTTATAGGCTTACGGAAATTGTTCTTTATATTTAAAGCTTCACCAACTTTATCGAGTTGCCATCCTTTAGGAATAAAGCTGATTCTAGCTTGTATAAGCTCAAGTTTAGAAATTTCACTATGCACCATAACCCAACTCCTTTAAAAATCCTGCCATCTCAGTCTCTAAACTATCCAATTCAGCTTTTAATTCAAGACGCTCAGTACGCACCGCATCCAGATCAATCTCTTCCTCTTCCTCAAAGGTATCAACATAGCGCGGAATGTTTAGGTTAAAGTCGTTTTCTGCTATCTCATCAAAGCTCGCTAGATAAGCATATTTATCCACGCTTTCCCGCGCCTTATAGGTTTCAATGATTCTATTAATATTTTCAGGAGTGAGCTGATTTTGATTCTTACCCGATTTAAACTCATTGCTGGCATCGATAAACAGTACGGAGTCATCAACTTTACCGCTGACAGGATCGGTTTTATTCTTTTTAAATATAAGAATAGCGGACGGAATACCAGTTCCAAAAAACAAGTTGGCTGGTAAACCAATTACCGTATCGAGTAAGTTCTCTTCGATCAGTTGCTGACGGATTTTGCCTTCACTTGAGGCACGGAACAGTACGCCATGCGGTACGACCACGCCCATTCTGCCAGTGTTTGGTTTCAGCGTTTCAATCATATGACTGATAAAGGCATAATCGCCCTTGGTCTTGGGCGGGACACCGCGATGGAAGCGACCATAGGGATCGCTGCTGGCATCACCATGACCCCATTTATCCAGTGAAAACGGTGGGTTGGCCGTCACCACATCGAACTGTAATAAGTGCTTGCCGTCACTACCCAATAGCAGCGGATTACGGATGGTATCGCCCCACTCGATACGGTGATTGTCCTCACCGTGCAAAAACATATTCATCTTGGCCAGTGCCCATGTCGAGCCAATGGCTTCTTGACCGTATAGCGCATACTTCTTGGAGTTTGAGTTTTTGCGTACCATCGCCCCGCATTTGATGAGCAGCGACCCTGAACCACAGGCTGGATCACAGATTTCGTCACCTTCGGCAGGCTCAAGGATAGTCGCTAGCAAGTTAGACACTTCTGGCGGCGTATAGAACTCACCAGCCGTCGCCCCACTACTGGCGGCAAAGTGCTTGATTAAGTACTCGTAAGCATTACCAATCACGTCCAAACTACCGACACGCTCAGCGCTGAGATTAAGAATGTCTTTGCAAAAGTCTTCTAGTAGGTGGCGTAGTAGCTCATTCTTTTGCTTTTCTTGGCCCAATTTATCAGTATTGAAGCTAATATCTTGGAAGACGTTTTTAAGCTTGGTACCGTTAGCTTCCTCAATCGCATGTAGCGCCTCATCGATACGTTGACCGTTGCCCGGCTGGTGACGCTGCTCGTATAAATCCCAAAAGCTGGCGCCCTCAGGTAATACAAAACGCTGCTTGGACATCATGGCGTGGATCAGCTCGGGATTCTCGTTACCAGAGCCGCCATACTGCTCGACTAGCTTGATGTATTCATCTTTATAGACGTCAGACAGGTACTTGAGGAACAGCATGGTTAAGATAAAGTCTTTATAAGTATCGGCGCTGATGACGCCGCGAAAGGTATCACAGGCGTTCCAGACGGCTTTATTGATATCGTCTTGATTGATTGGGCTGGTTTGTTTATCAGGCATTACTGGCATTTCCTTAAACGGCTATGTACTGTTGAATAGTTTTTATGGTCAGTTATTTTAGCTAATAATAGCAGGCTGTAGAATGAATGGCAGATGTTATTGATTCAAAATTCGATTATAGTAGACATTTATAATAGTCTTTTAAATCAGTTAAGGAGTTTAATCATGAAAAAATTAGGACTAGGTATAGCCGTAGCGCTAAGTTTAAGTGCTTGCGCTAGTATGAACAATGGCAGCGTAAATCCCAATAGCCCAAACCAGATGGTCACTCAATACCCTATTGAGACCGCGTTTCTTAATATCTATACCAAAGAGCGCAGCCAGACACTGGAGGCCGTAGTAAACAATCAAACCGCATCAGCGCAAATTCAAGTGACACCCAAAGGCAATATGGTGTTCGATAATAAACAAGTACAAGGCAGCGAGATAAAAACCACCAATAAGATCAACAATCAAATTGCTAATCAATCAGCCGCTATCAACTACTTTACGCTCAATCCATTAGTATTCTACGGCTTTACTGACAGCTCAGGTAAATACTCGCTATCGAACCAAACGACTACTATTCCTAAGAGAGCTAGCGTTGGTGACTCTAGTCCCCTAATCACTGAAAACGTCTATAGTGACCGCAGCATGCGTAACAAGGTAGGCACTTATCAGCAAGACTGGTCTTTGACGCAAGATAGCAATAATACAGCATGGCTATGTATAAACACCTCAAAAAATCTATTGCTCGCTAACGCAGCTGAGGGCAGCACATCAGAGTGCTATAAGATCAATCCTCAAGGCGATATATTAGCCAGTAAAACCAGTATCTCCTACCCGACAAAAAGTGGCGTGAAAACAGTAAATTTTGTGAGTAGATAGTTTTTAACCTCTTAACAAACCCATCTATCTATTAGGTGGGTTTTGTTTGTCCTAATTGGCTCTTTATAGCAAATACAGTCATTATGATTGGCTTTTGGATCAATACTAAAAACTATTAAATCCTTAGGTCTTGCTATCTTGTGTTGATAGTTATAAAAACTTAATTCAAAACAATCAAAAGGTCAGGAAAACCCGATATGGATTTGGTAAGCATCCTTATTTATGACACAACATGGAGCTTTGTCGCTGAGATAATTCTGCGTACCGCTATTATGTTCAGTATGATTATCATTTTCTTGCGCTTTACTGGCAAGCGCGGCGTGCGCCAACTCTCCATATTTGAGCTGACTATTATTTTATCACTAGGCTCTATCGCAGGCGACCCTATGTTCACCGAGGATCTGCCTATCATTCAAGCGATTATCATTATGAGCGTGGTCATTGGCCTGTACCGCTTGTGCACGTGGTTTATGATGAAATATCAGCCCTTTGAGAATCTATTAGAAGGTCGCGCCGTTTACATTGTCGAAGATGGTCTGTTAGTACTTGATAAGATAAAAAAAGGTAAAATGTCGCATGATGAGTTCTTTGCTGAGATGCGGACGCAAGGGGTTGAGCATTTGGGGCAAGTACGTGTCGGCCTACTTGAGACCGATGGTAACTTTAGCTTATTGTTGTTTTCGCCTGATGACACCCGCTATGGTATGCCCATTTTTCCCAAACAATATCAAGCGATTGAGAAGGTAGAGCCGGAGCAACTTTATGCTTGTATGTACTGCGGGCACGTTACTCATCTCTTTGATCCCAATGAGATTTGTACACGCTGTGATGACGATTGTGAAAACTGGGCACCGGCTATCAATACTGGCATTGTCAGGTAGCTTGGTATTGAGCGTAATAGTTAGATACTTCGATTTAAAACAATTGAGACTTTGAAACAATTGAGAAAATGCAACCTTGGTAATGCTCCGTCTTAGCCTTTCAAAATAAGCATTTTCGTAATGTTAATCATATATAAAACATTGAAAACCTTTTTTGTAACAAGGACTTACTAGAAAGCTTAACAATATACAATTGCGTCGTAACTGTTACCTTTTCCAATGACTCCTCAACACTAGTAACTTATAAATACCCTATGATGAATGTATAAATATTAGGGGCGTAAAAAAATAACAAAGCCTATAATTTATGCAAATCCAAATAAGGAAAGTACTATGAAAAAGTTGTTAATGAGTTCAATCGTTGCTGTTTCTAGTTTATTTGCAGTAGCCGCTTGCGCTCAAACTGGCGCTACCAATCCTTCGGTAAATGCTATGCCTCATCACAATAATATGCCGCAGCATAATATGATGCAGCAACAAGGGCAGATGGGTATGAGCGAGCAAGGTATGATGTCGCAGCTAAACTTGACTGGAGAGCAACAAAACCAGATGCGCGCGATTATGCAAAGCAATCAGGGCGATTATACACAGAAGCGTAATGCGATGATGCAAGTGCTCACCCCTGAACAGCGTCAAAAAATGATGCAAATGCGCTCTCAGCACATGCAGCAAGGTGGGCATATGATGAATCAAGGCGGCATGCACCACAAGGGTATGATGCCACAAGGTCATATGATGAATCAGGGTCAAAATGGGCAGATAAATCAAGGTGGGCGTATGGATATGAGCCAGTAACGCTACTATTTTGTAGATAAATAGACCTTTATAATTTAGCAGAACTATTTTAATTTCTATAGTTTTAACCAAGCGTATCAGCTAATCCTGATGCGCTTTTTGCTGTTTGTACTTTATTATTGATATACAACAGTTAATGGTCAACAGGCGTACCCTCAGTGGTAAACGCGAAGGCTTTATTACTAAAATCACCAATCATAATGGCTTCAATCACAGGTTTTACCGTCTCATCTACCCCTTCAACTTCAATGATAAAGTTAGCACCCGAGCCGCCTTTGTCCTCTTCTTTTTCGACGATATAGTTGAGCGTGCCCATAGCTGGTAGTTCAATAGGGCTGTCCACATAGGGTTTTACAAAAGTGCCATCGGTGTCATAGTAATCAATTTTATTAATATATAACGATTTATCAAGAGTAGTATTGCGTACACTGAGAGTGGCAGAGAGCAAAACCTTACGGTTTTCTCTGTTGATATAAATATCTGAATAAATGGGTACATAGAAAGTTTGACTATAGCCGAACTGGCTACGATCAACTGCTGATGTTATCTCAAGCTCTGCGATGGGATCTTGCTGCTCTTCTGACAGCATCACGTTGGGATCTTGCGAGACCTGATTACAACCAACCAATAATACAGCGCTGATTATGGTTGCCGTTATTCCCTGTTTATTCATGACTCTCTCCTTTGAGACGCCCTGATTCAATCCTTGGTCTTCAAACCCTTAGTGTTGAAACTTGCTATTGACTGGCCTTGATGACATTGATCCTGTCTTAATTCAGTATAGCAGCCCCTCGCCCATTAGTGACCCCTCATTGCTAATTGTTAGTTAGATGTATATGCCAACTTATGAGGAGAAACATAATGTGACTGAGTAGGTTATAATTCATCAGCAATACTGACTATCAATCAAAACAAGATCAATGACGGACAACGCTTATGTTAATGGATATCTTTTTAACCCTGCACTTTATATTGCTGCTATTGATATCTCTGCGCGTGCTTGCCCGTGATAATTTGACCGCTCCTGCCCGCCTAGCTTGGCTGGTTATACTCTTTATATTGCCTTATGTTGGCGTAGTGGTGTATTGGTTGTTCGGTGAGGTACATCTAGGACGCAATTTTGAGCGCAATTATAAGCAAGTTATCAATAAGCTACACCAGAACAATCCTGAAGTGCTCGGTAGTGCTACTGCTATAGAAGCTATCAAGCCTGAATATCGAGCAGCGTTTGCTTACTCTGCCAATGTGACCGGATTTCGCACTACCCTTGGCAACCGCGCCGAATTAATGGCCGATGCAGCAGAAACCAGTAGACGTATGATTGCCGATTTTGATGCAGCGACTGATCATATCCATGTGCTGTACTATATTTGGCTTATCGATGGCATGGGAATTGATACCGCGCAAGCGCTGATACGCGCGGCGAAGCGCGGGGTAACTTGCCGCGCGATGGTTGATGGGATGGGATCACGTAAAATGGTGCGCTCAAAAATATGGCGCGAGATGCAGGAGGCAGGTGTACAAGTTAGTGTTGCCCTACCGTTTCGTAACCTTATAAAAGTGCTACTATTTAGCCGTATTGATTTGCGTAATCACCGCAAAATTACGGTGATTGATGGCAAAGTTGGCTACTCGGGCAGTCGCAACTGCGCTGATCCTGAATTTCGCGTCAAGCCCAAATATGCGCCGTGGGTAGATATCATGATGCGTATTGAAGGGCCAATAGTCGCGCAGAATCAGATGCTGTTTGCCAGTGACTGGCTGATGAAAAACCCAGAGACACCGCTTGATAGCTTTCCTTATTTTACCGAGCCATTAACGACTATACCTAAACGCTTTGATAAAGATAAAGCTACGGCAGAAGATGGAGAGTCTACTGATAGCGACAGTGAGTCAGCTGGCCTTGCCGCACAAGTCTTTGCCGATGGCCCCACGCAGCGCCAAGGCACAACGCCGCAGTTTTTAGGTGCGCTGATTAGTCAAGCCGAGCATACGCTGATTATCTCCACACCCTATTTTGTGCCCGACTACTCGCTTGTCAGTGTGCTCTGTGCGACAGCTTATCGCGGCGTAGAGGTAACGATGATTTTCCCCAAAAAGAACGACTCGTTCATTGTGGCGGCGACCAGTCACAGTTACTATCTACAACTGCTTGAAGCTGGGGTAAAGATTTATGAATATAAGCCTGGCCTGCTGCACGCCAAGACTTTAACCGTTGATGGGGAGATTGGTCTTATTGGCTCCACCAATTTAGACCTGCGCAGCTTTGACTTGAATTATGAAAACAACGTGGTCTTTAGCGATAAAGCCTTAGCCGCTGATATTGTGGAGCGGCAATATCAGTATATCGCTGATTCTAAAAGCATCAGCCTTACAGAGGTTAAAAACTGGCCGCTGATTTATAGAATTTGGAATAATGTCGTGGCGACGATGGGACCGGTACTTTAGCTATCGTTAAAGGCTTTTTTGCAAAACATAAATGACAAATTTGGCCTCGCTGACACATGGTTTATGGTCAGTAGCAGCCAGTAGAGCTTGACGTTTGTCAGCACGCGCCCGATAGCTATACGGCGTCATGGTCAATAAATCAGCTAGTGCCTCTGTCGATAAGCGCATGTTAGCGGTTATACAGTGGGTATCTAACAGTTTAAAATAAGGCGCAAGCTCGTCTAAAAACTTATCTGAATCATGCTCTCGAACCTCATCAAATAACGCCTCACGTATACTAGCTAGATGTCCTACATCGGGTTTGGCAATAATCAAATAACCGTCTTTTTGTAAGACGTGAGCAAAAGCTGCTGGCAGAATCGGACTAAAAATACTGCTGATACCCGTCATACTTTGCGCCCGTAGTGGCAAATGGGCGGCACTAGTTACCAGCGGATAAATAGCAGCCGTTTTATTTGCGTCCTCTTCCTCCTGTATGTCCTGCTGATAGCGCTGATACCAAAGTCGATTTGCCGCTTTGCTGGTCTTAGCAAGTTCTAGTACAGCAGGTTTACTAATATCAGCCGCTAGCAAAGTATCTATGCCGGTCTGCGCCATCGCCTCAGTGTAATAGCCTTCGCCGCAGCCAATATCTAGCCAACTGATTGGCTGTTTATTTTTTTTATCTAGTAGCTTTTGTATTTGCTGACAGATAAGAGTCTGTAATGGCTGATAATAGCCCGCCTTTAAAAAACGCTGCCGCGCCGCTACAGACTCTGGACTATCTCCTGGCGCTTTGGACTTTTTTTGTTGTACTGGCAATAGATTGATATAGCCTTGACGCGCCACATCAAATGAGTGTGCGGTATGCTTGGCATTAAGACTACCATCACAGCGCCATGTATCTGGCGCAGGTATGAGGGGGGATTGACAAAGCGGACAGATAAATAAGGACACAAACCATCTCAGTGTTATAGTTGATTTATTCTAAAAAGATACTGTGCTGCTGGTATAAATTTTGCGCAGTCTCTGTCTGCAAAGGCGCAGCACGCAAGGAAAATTTATACCAGCAGTACGATGACATTGACGTATCGATTTTTTGTACTGACTATATGTAAATATGAAACTAACGCAGTTTTAGCGTCATCAAACCCAACACCACAAGTACGATAGCAATGATCCAAAACCTCACCACAACTTGGGTCTCTTTCCAGCCAATCTCTTCAAAATGATGATGCAGGGGCGCCATACGAAAGATACGTTTTTTGCGCATCTTATAAGAACCGACTTGTAGCATCACCGATAGAGCTTCAGCGACAAACAATCCACCCATAATGGCAAAAGCAATCTCTTGACGGGTCATTACCGCAATCGTACCTAGCATCGCCCCTAATGCCAGCGCGCCCACATCACCCATAAATACCTGAGCGGGGTGAGCGTTAAACCATAAAAACCCAAGTCCTGCGCCAATCATCGCCCCGCAAACGATAATGACCTCGGAGTTGTAAGTGATATAAGGGACATGTAGATACTCTGAGAATCTAATATCGCCCGATACATAAGCCATCGCTCCCAAACCTGCAGCAACTAGCACCACGGGTAATATCGCCAGACCGTCTAGACCATCGGTTAAGTTGACCGCATTGGAGGCACCATTAATCACAAAATAGGTGAAAATAATAAAGCCGATACCGAACGGAATAACGGAGAAGGGAATGATTAGATTTTTAAAAACTGGAATTAATACATCTTGCATCTCGCGCGTCGTTGCCATACTGGGCTGTATAGAGGCAATATAATACAGTGATACGCCTACAAACAGTGCGCCCATAGACAACCAAAAATACTTTTTGCGGGCGATTAATCCCTTCGGATTTTTATACTTAATCTTTAGCCAATCATCTGTCCAGCCTACTGCTCCAAAGATCACCATGACCACCAGTAAGATCCAAACATAGGGATTACTTAGCCGCGCCCATAGCAGGGTTGCCACGCCAATAGATGTCAAAATAAGCACCCCGCCCATAGTGGGGGTACCGGTTTTAATCAAGTGTGACTGCGGCCCATCATCGCGTACCGCTTGCCCATACTTCAAAGTACGCAGATGCTTGATCACACGTCCACCAAAAAACAGACTAAATGCCAGCGCTGTAATCACCGCAAGTAGCGCGCGTAGAGTGAGCGAGGATACAGCAAAAAATGGCGTGTAGTACTGACCCAGCCATTCAAACAACCAAACTAACACAGCCTACTCCTCAACTAGTGCATCAATAAGGGTTTCCATCGCCATAGTACGCGAACCCTTGAACAGCACGGTACAAGGCTGTGCCTGCTGAGCTTGCAAAAATGTTTGCAAGTATTGCAATAAACTATCTTTATCTTCAAAAGCGTGCGCTTCAATGGCACCAACTTCCTCAGCGCCCGCCACACTGTACTTGGCAAACTCCCCTACACAAAGGAGCATATCGATGCCAGTAGCGGCAATGGTACGACCCAAGCTTTGATGTTCACTCACGGCCGCATCTCCAAGCTCTGCAATATCGCCTAATACCATTACTTGAGTACCGGTTTGTGCTGCCAGCACTTTGGCGGCGGCGCGTACTGAATGCGGGTTGGCATTATAAGTATCATCGATGAGGCGATGCATACCGAGTAGTTGACTGTTCAGACGTCCTTTAGCAGGCAGCGCATTTTCAAGACCGATAACGATATCGTCGACACTGATATTTAGCGCGTAGGCACAGGCGGCAGCGGCTAAAGCATTGTTGACATTGTGCTCGCCTGCCAGTGGCAGCTTGATATCATGAATATTCGTACCGATATGTAGCTTAAACTCACTACGCTCAGGCTCTACCTCTAAATGGCTGGCACTAACATCGGTATTACCAAAACCTATCACATGAGAAGTATGCTGCTCAGCAATGCGGCGCAACTGATTGGTAAAGTCATCTTTATCAGGAACAATCGCATATTGATCATCGTTTAGAGTGTGATAAATCTCAGCTTTGGTCTGACAAATACCTTCGCGGCTACCAAATTCGCCCAAATGCGCGGTACCAATATTTAAAATACAGGCCACATCAGGACGAACAATCTCGGTAGTGTAAGCGATCTCGCCGATATGGTTGGCACCCAGCTCAATAATGGCATAGCGGTGGTGATCGGAGAGCTCAAGGAGCATCATTGGTACGCCCAAGTCGTTATTTAAATTACCGCGCGTGATCAAAGTAGGTGCAAGTCTACCAAAGATACTACCAAGCATCTCTTTACAAGTGGTCTTGCCACTAGAGCCGGTGATCGCAATGATAGTGACATCTTGATGCTGCTGACGGCGATAAGCTGCGAGCTGTCCCAAAGCCAGACGGGTGTCACTGACTACCAGTTGCGGAATACTGGTAGAGATCGGGCGCGCTACAATAGCAGCAATAGCGCCTTGAGCGGCAGCGACATTAATATAATCATGACCATCGAAATTGTCACCAGTTAATGCCAAAAAGATATCGCCAGTCTTTATAGTACGGGTATCAGTAGTGATACGGTTACTGGTCACCCCAATCTGGTTTGCTGTCTGCTTTGCTGACTCTACTTGCGCCGCCTGCCAGCGACCATCAAGCGCTGCCATTGCTGCTAATAAATTATCCGCTTGCCAGACATAAAGTCCTTGCGACTGAATGGTATTATCGTTGTCAGCTGTCATAGTGATTACCTTGTAGGGTGGCTGCTTATTTAATTTTTTGTTTTATAGGTGATAGTTGTATAGTTAGTAGCTTAGTATTGCGCTACCTTGTTTTATAGGGCGAAAAGTTTTATAGGGCGAAAATTATAGTACAGATCCTATAATCGGCCAGCTTGCTGTAGTGCCTGCTGCAAGACCACGCTATCATCAAAATCGAAACGCACGCCATTGATCTCTTGATAAGTCTCGTGACCTTTGCCTGCGATGACGACGATATCATCTAGACCGGCGTGACTGACGGCATAATCGATGGCTTTTTGACGAGCAGGCTCGATATGGGTACGCTGATATTGCTCGGGGCTCATGCCAGCTTGCATATCCTCCAAAATACGAATGGGATCTTCGCTGCGCGGATTATCAGCGGTCAGTATCACTTGGTCAGCACCAGCCAGCCCCGCTTGCGCCATTAAAGGCCGCTTGCCAGCATCACGATCGCCGCCGCAGCCAAATACCGCCCACAATTGTCCTTGGCAGTGGGCTTTGAGGCTACCAAGCACTTGGCTCAAGGCATCGGGCGTGTGCGCATAATCTACGATAAAACAGCCTTCACTCGACGGTACGCGCTGCATACGTCCGATAGCGCCTTGCAGCTGCGGCACTAAAGCTTTGAGCTGCTCTATATCGATGCCGAGAGCTAGTGCCGCACCAATAGCGGCAAGTAAGTTGGCAACGTTAAAGCGGCCCAGTAAAGGACTGATAATATCGATATCTTGACGCAGCTTGTCTTTGACTTGGCTACGTAAGGTGATTTTGACCCCTTCAAGACTTGGGCTGATATCGGTAGCTGTAAGGGTAGCCTTGCTGTCTGCCTGCAAGCTATAGGTCCATACGATCAAACCGCTGTCCCGTGCCGCTTTTAGCATGACCTTGGCATACTCATCATCAGCGTTGATGATGGCGTGAGTTAGCGCCGGGAACTGCGCTTTATCGAACAGTTTGGCTTTGGCTGCCACATACTCGCTCATATCGGCATGATAATCCAGATGATCACGGCTTAGATTGGTATAAATAGCGACTTTGATTGGCGTGCCCTGCAAGCGCTGCTGATCAAGACCGTGCGAGCTGGCCTCAAGCGCCAGAATATCAGCTTGCTCTGCTCCCATTTGATATAAAAACTTCTGCACAGCTATCACGTCGCCGGTAGTATGACTAGCCTGAGTGAGCGCGCCAAGCCGTCCATTGCCCGCCGTTCCCATTACCGCACTACTCATAGTGGCCAACTGCGTTAATTGAGCGACCAGCTGACTAATCGTGGTTTTGCCATTGGTACCAGTAACGGCAACAACAGTTGGCAAGGTCACAGGCTGCTGATATTGCAGGTGCGCTTGCACCAAATCGCCCAAAAAGCTGCGGATGTCAGGTGTATGAAGCACAGGACAAGACAATGCTTCTAAAGCATGCTGAGCAGTAGATTGGGACTCGGTTGATGCTGAGTTTTCTTGCAGTTGTATATTACTATGAGGCGGCACATTGCCTGCGATCAATAACGATGCAGGATCAATCTCAGATAAGATAAAGGCCGCATGTTTTGCGGCTTGATAAAGATAGTCTCGGCTTTTTTGGCAGTTTGGTCGCTGGCTGTTGAGCAGTATAAACACCTCACCATGTGCCACTTGGCGACTGTCCAAACGCAGTGCTGCAAAGGGAATCGTTGCTATCGATTCGGCAGGATGACTGGCGTTTATTATCTTAGATAAATATTGACTAAACCTCTTATTATTACTGCTGTCTATAAGCTGTTGCAGCGTTGTCGTGTGCCGGGCTGAGGTAGTCATATAAATCCTAGACGAAGATAGTAAGAAAATATTAAACATTAAAATAGTTTTTAGAGCAGCTGTTGTAAATCAGTATTTAAAAACATAACAAGTCTTTAAAAATAAACAGACAGCTGCTATTTAAGAGCGTAATTATTGGCTGAGTTCTTCAGTTTGTAGGGGTTTATCTAATGGCACATTATATAGACGCAGCGCCTCTTTCATCACGTTATGAAATACTGGCGCAGCAGTCAGACCAGCATAGTGCAGCCCGCGCGGATCTTCTAACAAGATGACGCTAACAAACTTTGGATTAGAGGCAGGAGCCATACCAGCAAAGACGTTACGATACTGATCAGTATAATACCCACCATCGGGGTTGATCCGGCGCGAGGTACCCGTTTTGCCAGCTACGCGGTAACCGTCGATGTCAGCGGCTTTCGCCGTACCGCCGGGCAAAGTGACCGCCTCTAACATTTTTACAATAGCCATCGCTTGCTCATGCTCCATAACCCGCTTGCTGGCTAGTGGCTTCTCGGTCTTGATCAGGGTCAATGGATGCATAACTCCGCCTGCCCCTAACGCAGCGTAAGCCTGCGCAACTTGCGCAAGGGTGACTTGTAGACCATAACCGTAGCTGACTGTCGCGCGCCGTGAATACTCTTTTTCTTTTGGTGTGCTGACCAGACCTGCGCCTTCCCCTGGGAATTGTAGCGGTGTCTTGGCCCCAAAGCCAAATTGTTTTTGCATATTGGTAATCGCATCAGGCGGTAGTGATAGTGCTATCTTGGTTGAAGCTACGTTACTTGATTTTTGTAATAAAGTAGCAAAATTAATGACGCCTAAATTGTTATGGTCGCGAATGGTATAGCCTTGCACGCGAATAGAGCCAGGATTGGTATCGATTAACGAGTTGGCCGTATATTTACCGGAGTCCAAAGCAGCAGCCACGGTAAAAGGCTTCATGACCGAGCCGGGTTCAAAGACGTCCAATAAAGCACGGTTGCGCTGGTTTTCGCCAGTCATCTCATTAAGGTTATTGGAATTAAAAGACGGCCACGTTGAGAGCGCCATAACCTCACCGGTCTGCACATCAACGATCATCCCTGTTGACCAGCGTGCTTGCTGCAAGCGTCCAGCTTTCTCAAGCTCTTTATACAGCAGGTACTGCAATCTTGAGTCGATAGTCAGTGCCACATCTTTGCCCGGTATCTCAGGCTCCAATTGTTTGATCTCGCGCAGGCTATTTTGCTTGGCATCCTTTAATACCAGCACCTTACCATCGTCACCGGCTAGCGCTGTTTCAAACTGCTTCTCAATACCCGCCCGACCTTCATAACCGCCATCAGGATCATTGGCGTTTTGTCCCATAAACCCTAGCAACTGCGAGTTGGGCTGCGGCTGCGGATAGTAGCGCTGAAAAAAGTTTCTCTCATAGACGCCTGGGAAATCAAGCGCACTTACGCTCTGGGCAATCTCGGGCGTAACTTTGTTCAGTAGCGGCAAATAATGCGAGCCAGCTCCTGAGGGCAGAGCCGCTTTTACTGCTTCTTCATCAGTAACATCGACGCTGTCATCAATACCCGCCGCCTTTTGTAGCTCAGCCACCGGTATATTTGCTGCGACAGCTAAAGTAGTGAGATCCATATTATCTAAGCGCTCTTGTACTCGCGCTTGCAGT
Organism: Psychrobacter sp. M4; assembly: GCF_055699795.1. NCBI lineage: Bacteria > Pseudomonadati > Pseudomonadota > Gammaproteobacteria > Moraxellales > Moraxellaceae > Psychrobacter > Psychrobacter sp. M4. The sequence continues at coordinate 3,413,970 of NZ_CM146740.1, forward strand.
TTGGGCTGATCCGGGTTTTCAATCTGAATGCGTTTGAGCTCATAGTATTCTTGTGCATAATCATGCGGACTAAAAGACACGGTTGCCAAAGGGGCACTGATCGCAAGCGGTAGATCATTACGATCGGTGATCATACCGCGATAAGAGGGTTGCGTGCGTACGCCGGTAATCAGCTCATCGCCTTTATCTTGATAAAACTGCGCGTTAGCCACTTGTAAATAATAAGCCCGGCCTATCAGCAGACCCAATATCACAAGAGCAATACCCCAAACCGTACGAAAGCGGTTTTTGTCATACTCAAAACCGCCGCGAGATGAAGCACCAGAAGCTTTGTTAAAAATCGCTTTTTTACGGTTTTTGACACTAGTATAAGCGCCTTGAGTTTCGTTTTTTCTTAGGCGACCATGCAATTTAGTTGCGCGTTTATCTGCATTAGATTTCGAAGTTTTAGACGTTGCAGACTTTTTAGTAGATTTAGCAGTGCTAGCAGAACGCAGTGGCTTGATTACTTTGCCGCTAGCGGTTTTTTTACTGTTTTTCGCGGCGTCTTTATCCTTATCTACCGATTTTTTATCACTCATTGTCCAGCCTCCTCGGTCTCAGGAGATGCTGTAGAAGTTGTCGCTACTGCGTCTGTAGCCGCAGGGGCACTGGGCTGAATGATAAGCTTGTCCTGTAGCGTCGGCGAATACATACCCAGCTCAGCGACCGCGCGGCTTGCAATTTGCGGCGTGGCACTAAAGGTTTGTTGCTCTATTAGCAGACGTTGGTGTTCAATTTGAAGTTTGCGTTCTTGTTTTTTCATGTCTTGCAAAGTTTTATAATCCTGATGATATTGCTGGACGTCCTCAGCCGTTCTGATACCGCTCCATATAATAGCGCCTGCTAGCATCAACAACACGACGACATAAATACTTACTACATTAAAACGGCGTGCAAACATCTCACCGATATCAGTGCTATCAGGTAGGGCGGTACGGCGGTTTGCAGGTTTGTCAGATATTGCCATGACGATCTCAAAAAAGTGAACTTCAATATAAAAAAATAGCGGTAGTAACAAAGTGGTAGTAACAATGTAGTAACAATAAGGGTAGTACTAATAAATAATATCAATAAAAAGTACAACGTTAAAAAAACAACACCGGCAAGTGCTCAAACACGGATAAGCAGTCCATTAAAAATAAAGAGCCAAATAAAAAACAACTGCTGAGCCTAGCAGATAATATTTACAGCTTTTTAACAGCAGCGTACTGACTCATCCCAATAGCAGTCATAGGAGCAGTAAAATCAAAGAGACGCTATTGACTGATAGTCAATGTCTGTTCGAGTCGCTACTCGTAGCCAAGCGCTACGGGCGCGCGGGTTGTTTGCAATCTCGTTTTTACTTGGGCCGATACGTTTAGGCTTACTAAAATAACGCGGGCGCATAGGCGGCATCGGTAATTGCTCATCTTCAGGATACTGACCTTTACTGTGGCGCTGCAAAAACTGCTTGATACGCCGATCTTCAAGCGAGTGAAAGCTAATAACTGCCAACTGACCACCTGACTTTAAGATAGGAATGCTTTGTTCTAAAAAGTGATCGATATCACCAAGCTCATTGTTAATAAAGATGCGCATCGCCTGAAAGCTTTGCGTTGCCGGATGTTTGCCTTTTTGCCAATTGGGATGCGCCACTTTGATCGCCTCCGCAAGCTTAAGGGTCGACTCATAACTATCCATCTGTTTAATTGCGCGCGCAATACGGCGACTGTGACGCTCTTCGCCAAACTCGTAGAGTACATCGGCTAAAGTATCAGCGTCGACGCTCTCAAGCCACTGCCCAACGGACTGGCCACGGCTGGTATCCATACGCATATCGACCGCACCGTCACGCATAAAGCTAAAGCCGCGGCTGCCATCATCGATTTGCGGTGATGATATCCCCAAATCCGCCATAAGTCCGTCGACTTGATTGATCTCAAGCGCAGCCAAACGCTCTGTCAAAGTTGCAAAACTATCGTGGACTACCTGAACGCGGCTATCTTCACGAGCAAGATTATGAGCCACTGCAATAGCCGTCGGATCTTTATCAAACACAATTAAGCGTGCGTCATCAGCTAGCTGGCTTAACAACAGACGACTATGCCCGCCGCGACCAAAGGTTGCATCGACATAAACACCTGAAGCTTGCAGGCTTTTACTGCGATCCGCATTTATACTGGGCAAAGCCTTTACGCCCAGCACTGCGGCGACCGTTTCTTGTAGTAGGACGGCATCGTGTGCAAAGTCCCTCTCATTAGGCTCTTCAGACTTCGACGCTTGTGCAAAAGTATCGGACATAGCAGAGTCCTTGCCAGCATAGGTGGATAAAACTTTATTATTTGGTTTAGACGGTGATAATGACACAAACAACTCGATAGATGGCGACCTATTAGGCCAATAATCAGATAAAAATAAACAAGTTACATCTTATTTAGCCTCATTATCGCAAGGATACATCTGTAGTCAAGCACCAACTGGCCTTTTCATTAAAAATATTGTGCATCCCTGTTATACTAGCGCTTTATTTTACGCTATCTACTGCTTTAATTCATATGCTTTACCCTATATTCTTTATTTTATTTATTCTAACTTTTGATTAATAACTATTCTCTAAGGCTTTTATGATGCAAACGTCGACTCAAACCACTCATACTAGTGTTAATACTAGCCGTCCTGTCCGTACCCGTATTGCGCCCTCCCCTACTGGCTTTCCGCACGTCGGTACCGCTTATATCGCGCTGTTTAATTTGGCCTTTGCTAAAGCCCATGGCGGCGAATTTATCTTACGTATTGAAGATACCGACCAAACGCGCTCAACTGAGCAATCCGAGCAAATGATTTTGGACGCGCTACGCTGGGTCGGACTTGATTGGGCAGAGGGTCCGGATGTTGGCGGACCACATGCGCCTTATCGTCAAAGCGAGCGCGCGGATATCTATAAAAAGTACGCCGAGCAGCTCTTGAATGATGATCACGCCTTTCGCTGTTTTTGTACTGCCGAGGAGCTAGATGCTATGCGTGCAGAGCAAATGGCACGTGGTGAGACGCCGCGCTATGATGGCCGCTACGCTGATCTGCCGCGCGCAGAATCGGACCAGATGGCAGGTGATGGCAAACCCTTTGTGATTCGTATGCGTGTCCCTAAAGACGGCGTTTGCAAAGTTGAAGACATGCTGCGCGGTACGGTTGAGATTCCGTGGGAACAAGTCGACATGCAAGTACTGCTCAAAACGGACGGTCTGCCCACTTATCATCTAGCCAACGTCGTCGATGATCATTTGATGCAGATCAGTCATGTGATGCGCGGCGAGGAATGGCTCAATTCAGCGCCCAAGCACCAACTGCTCTATGATTATTTTGGTTGGGAGATGCCGGTTCTGTGTCACATGCCGCTACTGCGTAACCCCGATAAATCTAAGTTATCCAAACGCAAAAACCCAACCTCCATCACTTATTACCGTGATGCTGGTGTGTTGCCTGAAGCGCTGCTCAACTATCTAGGCCGTATGGGTTACTCCCTACCTAACGATGCCGAAAAGTTCACTTTGGATGAGATGATTGAGAGCTTCGATATTCAGCGTGTTTCCTTGGGCGGTCCTATCTTCGATATCGAAAAGCTCAATTGGTTAAACGCCGAATGGCTGCGTGAGCTAACACCTGAGGAGCTAAAGAATAGAATTCTAGACTGGGCTAACAATAGTGATAAATTAACGGCCATGGCCGCCGCTATCCAGCCACGTATCGAGCTATTGTCTGACGCAGTCAATTGGGGCGGATTTTATTTTCAGAATGTACCGAAGATTACAGCGGAGGATTTTAATCATAAAACGCTGTCAGCGGAACAGATTATGGAGATCTTACAGCTGGCCATCTGGCAATTGGAAGCTTTGCCTAAATGGTCGGAAGACAATATTTACGCCACAATGAAAGGCTTATCGGCGGCGCTCGATATTAAAATGCGCGATTTTATCGCTCCTTTCTTTATTGCCATCGCTGGTAGCTCGTCGTCAACGCCCGTTATGAATTCGATGTGGATTATTGGCGCAGATATGACGCTAATACGCTTGCGTCATGCGGTTGATGTACTAGGCGGCCTCGGTAAGAAAAAGCTGAAAAAGCTTGAGAAAACCGCTCAGAATTTGCCAGACTTTTTGGCATCAGAATAATTTTATAGCAATTATAAAACCGGATAACGTTTTAGGCGCTTATTCGGTTTGCTGGTTTGATATGAGCTTTGTGGCTATAAGACAATTTTTTCTATTTATTACTATTTGCAGAAATAATTGTTGACAACCTCTCCGCTATTCCCTAAAATACGCATCACTCTTAGCGAGGGGCTATAGCTCAGTTGGTAGAGCACTTGCATGGCATGCAAGGGGTCAACGGTTCGACTCCGTTTAGCTCCACCATACTTTTTATAATAAACTTACCGTTTTGATATAAAATTTGCTAATAGGACAGTATCAGCACCTAGGCAAGGCTTGTTATTTAATTACTTATTAATAGTTAAGCACTCTGATATTGTGATTGACCGTTGTATCGATGCTTAATTGCATTAAATACAACACTCTATGCGTCCCCATCGTCTAGAGGCCTAGGACACCGCCCTTTCACGGCGGTAACGGGGGTTCGAATCCCCCTGGGGACGCCACTATTCGGCGTCAGTAATTAGCACTTTTTCGATGAAACTTAAGACTAATTATTGCACCATCCAAAAGCTCAGTTCTAGTCATTACGACTAGAACTGAGCTTTTTTTATGTCTGAACTAAACTCCTCATCCTTTTATTAGTGTAGGATGAAGCCATAAACTTAATTGCTCTCATTGATATAAATAGCTTAACAGATATTTTTAAAAATTTACACAGTCTTACATACGCTCTATCTGGTGACATACCTTAACATTTATATACAGGATACTTGCTTTTTTCTACTTAATAGTATTATGAATAGTTCATGGTTTTCCTTATGCTGGCACTATGTTCATTGTATACATTATTGTTAGTCATTTAAGAATACAGAGCAAATATGAGCTGTGTTTATAATGATCAACAATGCCAAATAACATATAAAACTTTGCTTGAAACAATTTATATTAAGGAATGATTATGACACCTATCTATTCGCCTCAGCGTCGCCCTTCATGGCGTGGTGTGTTAGCAGGTCTTGTCATGGGACTGATAGTAGTGATGGCTATGATTGCTCTCGCTTTAGTATTAAGCTCATTTATACCTTTTGATTTAAAAGGCACCAGTATAGCTGGTGGTATCTATGCCGCTATTACTGCCCTAGTTAGTGCCTTTGTTGCTGGTTATTTTGCTATTAAGTTCTCAGCACCAGAGGCATTATTTGGTGATGGTACCGAGATTGATCAAAAGGACGCTACTTTGACGGGTATGCTAACTGCAGCATTAATCGTGCTTTTTACAACGTTCTTTACCCTTAGTAGTGCCACTGGCATTTTAGCTTCAGCGGGTAATGCTCTTGGTAGCACCGTAAGTACCGTTGCTAAGACAGCAGGCGGCGTTGCAGCAGCAGGTACCTCAGCAGTAGGTACAGCAGCAGCAGGCGGTGCAGCTGTAATACCTGATAGCACTATGCAGCAGATGCAGCAAAGAGCACAGGAAGTTTATCAAACGGTATCTGGCAATATTAGCCGCGAAGATGTACGCGCCATGGTTGCCAAAAACACGCAGAATCTAAGCGAAGAGCAAATTGCTGCGACCACTAGTGTATTAGAAGAGATGATCAACGATACTAAAAGTGATATGGCTAACATGGATTTCACTAGTATCGATACGTGGCGCAACATTGATGACTATGCTAAACAGCGTATGGCATCAATTGAGCAAACCCTGCAAGGTCCTGAGCTGATTAATCGTCTACAACAACAAGGCCTTACTGAAGATCAAGCCGTTCAAGTACGTCAAGAAGTAATGCAGTCGTTCAACGAGTATAAAGCGCAGACAGAACAATATATCGCGCAAGCACAGCAATCTGTAGATCAAGCGGTACAACAAGCTGAAGACATTGCTCGTAAAGCAGCTTTATATACTGGTTTATTTTGGTTAATTAGCGCTATCCTAACCTTTATTGCGGCTACTATGGGCGCTAGAAGTGCAGCCACTAATTATCGTTTAGACAAGCCCATCATTACCCTAGGTGATAATGTGCGTTAGAATGTACGCTAAGCTATTTAATTAAATAGTCGTTTTAAACAATAAAAAGCCCACTCATTTGAACTGACCCCCTAAACTTGGACAGTTTAAGTTTACATCAAGGACTGAGTTCTGTACTTTACAGGACTCAGTCCTTTTAGTTTAAGTTGAATTCTCTCATGATTATAGTAGTGGATATACTCATGAATCTGTTGCTCTAAATCCTCAATGGTATTCGGTTTCTCAATATAAATCGTCTCACATTTGAGCGTACCAAAGAACCCTTCCATCAATGCATTGTCTAAGCAATTACCCTTACGGCTCATACTTTGGTTAATATGATTCGCTCTAAGCGTACTTGCAAACGGTTTCATTTGATAGTGCCAGCCTTGATCTGAATGCAGGGTGAGCTCCTCTTTGCGCTTTGCAGGTATGTTTTTAACGGCACGCTCAAGCATCTGTTTGACTAAGTTATAGACGGGTCGTCTTGAAAGCTCGTAGCTGATGATCTCATTGTTGTAGCCATCGAGTATGGGTGATAGATACAACTTATCACTACCAACCTTAAATTCAGTAATGTCAGTAAACCATCTGCGATTAGGCGCACCTGCTCTGAACTTACGCTTGACCCTGTTCTTAGCTATAACGCCGCACTGTCCTTTGTAGGATCGATACCTTTGTCGTCTGATTCTGGCAGTCAGCTTAAGCTGTCCCATAAGCCTTGCAACCCGCTTATGGTTGACCTTTAGTCCTTCATTCTTAAGTGTCTGAGTGATTCGACGATAACCATATCGACCTTTATGCTGGTGGTAGATATCACGGATGCGCTGTTTCAAGGGAGCGTATTTGTCTTTATCCCAAAGACTCGCTCTATGATAGTAGAAACTACTCCTTGCAAGCTTTGCTATGGTGAGTAAGTCAGATAACACGTGCTGTTGTCTTAGTCCTTCGATGAGCCTTGCTTTTTGTCTGCTTGTTCCTCCGCTCTGAGCAAGGCATCGAGCTTTTTTAAATACGCATTCTCCGCTCGTAGATACTCGTTCTCACGTTTGAGCTCTGCTAGGGTCTTGTCCTCATCAGGTTTGTCTGTGATAGGAGAGGTCATAGGATTACTACCTTTATATTTAGAGGTGAGTCCAGACATACCGTAGTGTCGATAAGCGTTGTGCCAGTGGCTAATAAGCGCAGGTGAGCTGATAGTAAACCTAAGGGCAGTTTCAGACTGACTTAGTCCTTCTGATAACATCACAGCGAGCACTTTATACTTAAAGTCGCTACTGTATTTAGTCCTATCGACCTTAGGCTTGATAGCGTCTATGCCACCATGTTGATATTGCTCGACCCATTTGCTGACAAACCGCGGATTTACAGAAAACTTCTCACTGGTAGCATGTCCGCTATGTCCTTGCTTGTAGTATGCTATGACTTTGATCTTAAAGTCTAGATCGTAACGCATAAAATAACCCCCATAAATTGTGTCCAACTTATGGGGGGCAGTTCAATTAATGTTTGGGCTTTTTTATTGATTTATTTTTTATTATATTTAGATGAATTACAATTTAGAATCTTAGCCTTGTTTACTGTTTCTACCTGACCATATCTGTTTAGCTATAAAATCGTAGAATACTATAATTTTAAAACATCATAATTTTAAAACATCATAATCTCAAAACACTATAAAAGTATAAAACCTATGTATATTAACCAAGATAAAGTATTTAGTACTTCTAAAGCTGATGTCCTTTTTATGAGCTTTGATATGGCTAAACCGCTACAAGAGTATTTACTCAATAATAAAGAAAGATTGATCCCTTTTGAACCCTCGCGCTCTTCAGAGTATTATGAATTGGATAGTATTCATCAACGTATTATTACTGCAATAGATGATCAAACTCAAAAAAGAGCTCTTTCATTGATTATTACAGTAAAAAACTCTAATAGAATTATTGGTATTATTAACTTTACAGGTCTTACCTTTGGGGTATTTCAGGCCTGCTATTTAGGCTTTTCAATAGATAAAGATTTTGAAGGTCAAGGTATTATGCATATCACCTTGCAAAGGGCAATCAGTCATATGCGTGAACAATATGGATTGCATCGGATTATGGCAAACCATCTACCTAACAATGTTAAGAGCGAGCAATTACTAGCTAAACTTGGTTTTGTAAGAGAAGGGTATGCTAAGTCTTACCTAAAAATTAATGGTGAGTGGCAAGACCATGTATTAAACGCTTTAGTATTTGAAAATTAAGATACTTAGAAGTGAGAGACCGATGGAACACAGTTGTACCAGCAAGCTAGTCAGAAAACTTTATGATCTAATCAACCCCTTTATAGACAAATTTAAAGATAGATAAGTACCAAACAATATCACCACTGAGCCCACGATAGCAAAGATATCTAACGCTTCATTAAGCAGTATATAACCAAAAAATATCGCAAAAATGGGAATGACTAGGGTAATACTGGTCGCGCGCGTCGGACCGATATTTTTGATGAGTTGATTCATAAACACAAGCGCAATCGCAGTTGAAAATACGCCGATACAAATTACCGACACCCAAGCTTGCAGGCTAATACTTTTGCCATAAGGAAACTCATAGAGACCAATCGGTAGCATGACTATACTAGCAATGATTATCGACCCGGCGGTGATAGGAATGGGCGATAGGTCTTGTAGATAGTTTCTGGTGATATTGGCTCCAGTAGCATAACCAACACAGCCTAATAAAGCATAGCCTAAAGGCAGCAACCCTGATCCTGAGACGCCTTCACCAACTAAGTTTTCACTCATCAAAATAATAACCCCAATGACCCCAATGACCAAACCAAGAATCTGTTTTTTGGCCAGCTTATCGTTAAAAAAGGTACTGGCAATAAAGCCGCTCATCATGGGTACAGAGGCATTGAGCACAGCCAAAACCCCCGCATTTACAGACTGTGCTGAAAAGGAAAACAAGACAAAAGGAATAGCAGTGGAGAATAGACCAACAACTGTAAGCAGCTTCCATTTTGTACGGATGCCTTGCCGATTTTTTGGATTTAATAACACAAAAACTAGCATAGTTGCGCCTGCAAATAGCACCCGCAAGCTAGCAAAGGCTATTGATCCAAACTCAGGCACGCCGACTCGATAGAAGATAAAGGACAGTGACCACATAAAGGATAGAGTAAAAAAGGTGATAAGATCGCGTCTGGTCATGGTATCGTGGGCTCTTTAGCGGGTAAGCTTAACTGCGTCAGTCAAGCTCGTGAGAAAAACATGGTGATGATAACTTTTTAATCCGCTTAGGTGGGATGTTTTTATGTGTTTAAACTGATTCTCTAAGCCGCCCTTAATGTGATTTTGAATTTTCATAGAATAAAGTTTAGTAATATTATATTTACCTCCATTTTGCTTTTTTTTCATGCATAACCCTCATTGCTTTAGTTATTTTTACCACGTATCATGTTTTTCTAATAAAATTTGACAAAGACAACTTTATTATTAATTTTACTTAACAGTTTTTATTGTTCTAATAATTAACGATAATGAGTACGTTTTTATCTTGTGTAGAGAGTTGGATAAACCTCGTCTTTCGCATAAAAGAACTCACTTAAAAGGACTTAAGTATGGCTATAGATCGTAAGTACGGTGAAGAGCAGCCTTATTGGGCTGCTGGTCCCTTTAAAATACGCCTGCCCTTTATACACTACCGCTGGGAGATCCCTGAGATGCTTCAGGGATTATTCATGTTTATGGTCAGCCTTGCCATGATCCCACTGCTGGAGCAGTATTTGGGTATGCCTTATGATGCTGCCCTAGCGTTTTGTGTGATTGCCGGCCTCATGTACCTGCTGCCCTCACTACTTGGCGTACCGCTAGTACCCGGCTGGATTACTCCTGCCATTCCGATTGTGCTGTTATATTTGCAGGCGTTTGAGCCTGGTCCGGCTGCTGTACAAGCCATGTTTGTCTTGCAATTAGAAGTGTTTTTAATATTTATATTTTTTGGTCTGACTGGCCTTAGCAATCGTATAGTGGGTTTTATCCCCAATTCTTTAAAAGCCGGCGTCATCATTGGGGCTGGTATCGCCGCCTTGATGGGCGAGATACAAACCGGCGGCCGTGTTGAAGCGACACCCATCTCGTTAATTATTGGCGCTATTATATCCGGTTACGTGCTGTTTTCCGTATCTTTTAAACATACTATTCAACATAATCGCTTCGCCAAAATGATTGCCAACCTTGGTATGATCTCAGGCATGTTCGTGGCGATGATTATTGGCTGGGTTATTGGAGAATATCCGCTACCTGATATTGAGTGGGGTATCACCCAGCCTAACTTTAGCGCGATGACGGATTTTTTGATTTTTAATGTCGGTATGCCTGATATCAGTGTTTTCTTACTCGCCTTCCCGACTGCGATGATCGCTTATGTCATTGCCTTTGGTGATATTTTAGTCGGTCAAGCGCTCAGTGAGCGGGTCGATGAAATCCGTCCTGATGAGAAAATTGAAACCAACATTACGCGTATTCATATAGTCACAGGTATTCGTAATGGGGTACTGGCTTTCTTTGCACCGTGGCCGGGACTTGCCGGACCTATCTGGACTGCAGCTCACGCCACCCTTGCCGAGCGCTATGCGCTTGGGCGCAAAGCCATGGACTCCATCTATAGCGGCGGCGGCACCTTTTGGTGGACCGGGCTTGCTGCTATATTTATATTACCGCTGGTCACGCTCTTTAGACCAGTGCTACCCATTGCCTTATCTCTTACTTTATTACTAACTGCTTATATCTGTATCATGGTGGGAATAGAGCAGCTAAAAACCTCTGCTGAGCGTGGAGTGGCAGGAATCGTAGCAGTAACTTTAGCCATGCCAGCGGCGCAATCAACCGTTTATGCTATTGCTATCGGTATCGTGCTCTATATTTTAATCGAAAGACCTACTTCAAGACAACGCAAAGAAACGTTAGAAGCTGCTGCTGCTAGCAAAGCCAACGCTGCTCTTCAAGATGATTTGTAAAGCGGTTTAATTGAGGCGACATAAGCTAGATATTGCATCTAGCTTTGCCAAAGTTTTGACAACACTTATTAATAGTAATTAAAAGGCTAGTAGCGATGTTTGGTATCGACAACTATCTAGGATTTATACTCGCTGGCATGTTGTTAAATCTAACCCCCGGCACCGATAGCTTATACATTATCACGCGTAGTGTAGCGCAAGGACAAACAGCGGGACTTTACTCGGTATTGGGTATCGTCTCCGGCATCTTAGTGCATACGCTGTTGGCAGCGCTGGGGCTATCTATCATATTAGCCAATTCACCCCTAGCCTTTATGTTAGTAAAATATATTGGTGCTGCCTATTTATGTTACTTAGGCGTTAAGATGCTCATTACTACAGCAAAGCCACTAATCACTAATGCTTTAGATAATAGCAAATTAACAGAAAAAAGTAGCCACAACTCTTTAGACTATAAGCAAATCTACAAACAAGGTGTCTTGACCAATACTTTTAACCCAAAAGTTGCTTTGTTTTTCTTAGCTTTCTTCCCGCAGTTTATTGATCCCAATTATGCTTACAGTACGTTGTCGTTTTTAATTTTAGGATTGACCTTTGCCGTAACTGGTCTGCTATGGTGCTTGTGTTTGGCGCTGTTGGCATCGAAGTTTAGTAAAAGTCTGAGAGAAAATCCAGCTGTTGAGTCTATCTTGAATAAAATAAGCGGAGTGGTATTTATTGGCTTGGGTATTAAATTGCTGACTGAGAAGGGATGATTGATTGAAAAGAGAGGATTAATAAAATATAGGAAGAAAAGATAGTAAGACTCAATATTCGATCAATCAAGCCTTTGAGTATGCAAAGTATCCTAACGCAGCATCGACTCTCTTAAAGCTTGCATATTCGCCGCACCAAGCGTCGCCATCGTCACTTGTAGCTCCTCAAGCAACAGCTTATTGACGTGAGCGACGCCAAGCGCGCCTGCCAATGCCAAACCATAAATATAACCTCGACCAATACCGACCGCATCAGCGCCCAAAGCGATCAGCTTGGCCATATCGCTACCCGAGCGCACGCCGCCATCAGCGATAATAACCATATCATTGCCCACACTTTGACGCAGCTCAGGCAATATGTCAGCCACAGCAATAGCATCGGCCAATACCCGCTGTCCATGATTAGAGGCAACAATACCCGCGCAGCCTATATCTCGCGCTCTTTTAGCGTCACTTGGATGTAATATACCTTTTAATAATACCGGCACTGGGCAACGCGTCAGTAGCCATTCTATATCCGCCCAATCTGGCGCTTGCGCCAATAAGTCATTGATGCCTTGAGCCGCATGGGCGCCATTTATATGGTTGCTCTGCGGCAAATTGATAGCCTGACAATAGCTTGGCAGTATCACCTGCGCGCGCCGACTCACCGCTCGTACCCCGCTATGCGGCGCATCGACAGTAATCACTAATAATTGCATACCTTGCGCAGCCAATTTTTCAATCAACTGCAAATTATAGTCACGACGAGCTTGCTTATTGTTTGTCTGACTTGATTGTAGGCTGGATGGCTGAGTGGGTTGTTGAGGAAGCGACTGCCAGTACCACTGCACGGCATTGGCAACAGTAGTGTTTGGCAGTAACTCAGTAAATAGAGTATTGCCTTGCGAGCTAAAGATACAAGGAGTATTTAGCAGGTTAGCCGCTTCAAAGGTGGCTTTTTCCGCTTGCGGATGATACAGACCTTGATGGGCAACCGGTGATAACCAAAGCGGATGCGGTAATCTAATATCTAAGGCGACAGCGCTGTGCGGGTTGTACAAATGACAGCTTAGATCAATAAGTTTGGGATCAAGCATCCGCGGCAGCCAGCGTTTATTATCTAAAGCACTAGCGTTGCTGTAAGAATTGTTGGGCGCTAAGTTGTTTTCAAACAATATGGCCTGCATCGCAGTCGGCAGATGCAGGCGCGCTGCTTGTTCATAATCGCTTAGAGTAACAATGTGACTGGGAATCTGCGCCCAAACAGGTTGCCAACGTTCAGTCATAGACGGTGGGTTAGAATTTGTTGGTTTGGTTGACATTCCACACCCCTTTTTAACACTCTGCCCATAGTCGTAATAAATTATGATAGCTTTTATTAAGGTTATCCAGCTCTTTTGCAACCAGTCCATTATCGATCGCTTGATGATTAAGCTGTTGTAGCTTTTGACGTAGCAAGATATGGCTAATATCTAAGTCATGTAATATCTGGCGCTGCTCATCGCTACGAACGAGGCTTTGTACCCAAGTGACCATCGCTAGACGTTGACCAGATTGTACGCTATTGACCCGGTGCAAACTGGTAGAGGGATAGAGTACCGCATCACCTGCCGCCAGCTTTACAGCGTGCTCGCCGTAGTCATCAGCTATGACCAGCTCCCCGCCTACGTAATCCTCAGGAGCATTTAAAAACAAAGTCAACGATAAATCTGTACGCAGCCACTGCTGGGTATCAGGATGGGTTTGCAGGGCATTATCGACGTGCAAGCCATACTCTTGCCCTACTCCATACTGACTAAATAGCGGCGGCATAAACGTCTTTGGCAAAGCTGCGGACATAAAAACCGGATGGGCTTTAAGGGCAGCCATACTTATATTAGCAAGCGCTGCATAAGCTGGATGATCGCGGCTAAGCTGCCAGTTGTTTTTCTTCTCTTTTGCGCTTGCCCCAGCGGTCAGCTTGCCGTCTTGCCAGTGGTCGTTGTCTTGAGTCAATGCATCGATAATCTGCTGTCGCTGATTATCATCGAGCACTTTTTCGAGGATTTGTAGCACCGTAAATACCTTTTAGTTAAAAATAATAGTTTTGACTCAGCTTAAACCTTTATAAATGCAAAATGCTGGGCTAAAGCCACAGCCTATTTGGGTAGTTAAAGTATATGTTCTAAAATACTCTAAACAAGCAGACTCTATAAAACTATTAGGTTTTATAGAGTCTATAATAGATTTTCAGGCAAAGTTAGAATAAATATCTTAAGGTAACCATAGCATTTAAAGGCTCGCCTTTGACAGCACGCACGCCCTGAATGTTTAAGCTATCAATGTAATCCTCATCGAATAAATTATAGACGTTTAAGTCCGCTGATAAGGCATCGTTGATACGATAAGAGGCAAAAGCATCTACCGTCCAATAATCTGGAATTACGGGCATAGGCGTTTCGCTTGCATCTACATTCGGATCGGTCAAACGTTTTTGTTCATCAACATAACGCACGCCGCCGCCAAAGGTAAATTTCTCACTATAATCGTAACTGGTCCATAAAGTACCAGTGAGATCTGGCGACCAGCGGGCAGAGGAGCCAATACCGTAACGGCTACTATTAGCACCGCCATCTGTAATTTCAGTATCCATGGTTTGAATACCTAAATTGACACGCCAATCTGGCGTAATCTCCCCTTGCGCCGAGAACTCTACGCCTTTAACTTCGCGCTCACCAAACTGGATATAGTTACCATTGTCATCGGCCTCAGCCAGCTCATCTTTATGTTTGGTATGATAATACGACAAGCCAAGTAATAAGCGCTCGTCTAACACATTCCATTTAGTACCAATCTCCCAACTATTGGTTTTTTGTGGATCAAAAACAGGATTCGCATTGGGATTAGTTTCGTCACGCCCTGTAGTACCAAAGGTAAAGTTTTCGCTACCTGGCGGGGTTTCAGCTCGTCCGTAGTTGGCATAGACGCTTGAGTTTATGGTAGGTTTGTATACCACCGCGCCTTTGTAACTAAACAGCGTACCACCATCACTTAAATCACGAGAACTACCGTCGGCCAAATTCTCTTCAAAATCAGTGTCGTAGTTATCTACACGGCCCCCGAGCATCACATCCCACTGCTCATTTAGCGCTACCGTATCAAAGAGGTAAGCGGCCATGGTTTTGGTCTCACCCTTGGTAGTGGCTCCCGTTCGAACCAAATCAGTTTGCGGCATGCTTGGATCAGGGTTGTATAGATTAGGGAAGTTATCACCCAATGAAGAATAGGTTAATACATTATTCTCTTGTTGCTCTTTTAAAAACTCCACGCCAGTTGTGATGTCGTGACTTAGCGAACCAGTCTTCACATCCAAGATATTGATATTGGTCAAGTTGGCAAAGGTTTCATTTTTTCGATCTACCCCTTGGCGAATAGCGCCAATGCGCCATGTATCTCGGTTATCAATATCTATATTGGCGTTTGCTAAATTCTCGTAAGCTTCTAAGATATTGCCGCCTCTACGAATATTGAGCGGCGTATTGTAAGTTAAATAAGGTGAGGAAGTCCGACGATCCATAGTGGTTCTAGCATAACGAGTGGTGTTAGTTAGATAGGTATTGTCATCGATATCGTGTTCTACAAATACGCTATAAACGTCGCTATCGACATCGTCATAATCATCTTTATTGCCGTAATAGTTCTCATCATCTACTTTGGGGGCAGCATTTAGTATTGCGTTACTTCTGTTTAAAAGGTCAACAGCTTCTTGTGGCGTTGAGGCATCGATCAAAGAATAATCAAGCTGGGAGAAGTCAAAGTCATCAACCGTATAATTGGTCGGACCACGAAAATAACCATCCATCCCTATCGTTGGGATACCGCTCTCAGGAGTATCACGCGCTCGTAGCAACTGAGCGCTGGCTGTGACTCGAGTTGGCGTATCTGCACCCCAAGTGATACTAGGCGCAATCCCGTATTTTTCGACATCGACCTCATCACGATCAACCGCGTCGCCTTTTTCAAACATGAGGTTTAAACGACCATCAAAATTCTCATTTAGCGGCTGATTCAAGTCCGCGGTTACCCGAGTTTTGGCCTCAGTATCGACACTGACCTCAGTTTCATATTCAGTATAAGGTTTGGGTTTTTTGGTCACGATGTTGATAGCGCCGCCTACCGCGCCGCGTCCAAGCTCAGCACCCGCTAAGCCTTTGGTGACCTCAATAGATTCGACGTTAAAAGTATCACGGCTCACCGGTGCTACGTTACGTACGCCATCTACCAAAAACAAGCTATTGCCAGAGAACCCGCGCATACTAATGGCATCGCCTTCGTTACTATTGGCATTCTCACCCATCTGCATAGTAATCCCTGGGGTATTACGTAGTGCATCGATTAAACTGTTTGCTTTTTGCTCTTCAATCAGCTCATCAGTAATTACCGTTATCGTTTGCGGCGTATCGACCAAAGGCTGAATATATTTAGTATTGGCTAAATAGTCCTCTTTAAAATCAGCATCAGGCTCAGCGGTTACTGTGATCGCCTCTAAGGTAGTGCTGGGCAATGCCTCATCAGCAGTGGCATTAGCGCTGCTATAATTGGAGGGAGGCGTCGATATCCCAGCTACACTGTCTACCGAAGCTGCACTGGCCATATTTGATAGTGAAGACAAAGGGACTGCTGATGCCATCATCAATAGCGTAGATAATGATGATTTGCGCGTGGTAGTGATGGACGTACAGGCGGCAGTAGTAACAGGCTGTCCAGTGTGATTACGGCTTTTTGGCATGAGTGAATCCCTTAAGTATTGGCATATGCGGCAAATAAAACAATAGAAAAGATAACGTTAATGAGAACGATTCGTATTCTATATAAAGTTTAATGCTCATACAAGGATTAATTTAGGTTTTTATATGGTGAATCTATGTGTCGATGGCAGGATTATTGTTTTCTCATGACTATTTACTAAGGGCTAGTGACAGTAGATTTAAGAAAATAAAAAATATAGGATAAAAGTATCGGCGGTCAATAATATTAATTTTTCAAGTTTTACTTGCACAAGTAGCAGTCTGTCAAAAGGGTCTTTATGAATTATAAGTATCTAGCAAGTACATTACAGATGGCTCCCATTGAACATCTCTGCAATTTCGCTATCAAATGCCTGATCAAAATTGTCGGGAATACTGATACTATTTTTTAAAGTTCCCATTTTACGTTTAGTTACCTGCGTATCTAGAGGTACGAGCTTTACTTGTGGCACACCTGCTTTGGCAATGATAACGGGTTGACCTAGTAGCTTCACATCTTCAATGATACGTGATAAGTGTGTTTTTGCTTCATGAATGTTGATTGATTTAGTCTCTACTGGCGTTAGATTAGTCATAAAGATATCCTCTTTCTGTAGCTTGTATAAACTAGCTTAAACAACTTAGTCTATAGCCTTAGTTTATTCTTAAAAGATGACAAGATATAGTTAATTGAATGGCAGGTAAAAAATCAGTAGATTGCGCTTGCTCAAACTTTAACCAACTCCATCAATGGCTCAAAGGAATAAAGTGTAGAGGTTCTGCCAGTGCCTTCTTCAAATTCATGCTTTGTCTCTCAAAAATAGCGAAAAATGAGATACAAAATGCTAACCAGAAGTAGATTTTAACCAATTCTAGTTGTATAAGTCGTAGGGTGCGCCCAGCGCACTGATAGTTAATTTAATTTATATCATTGAGTGGTATAAGCTTTCTGATTTAGCTTATTATTGCTCTATAAATTTATAAACCGTTGTATACTTATTGATCGTATCTATCCTTTATAAGCTCTATCCCAATCTGGATGAGTATCTGGTGGCAATATTTCAATGCTACCGTCTATACAAGTAACTTTATTATACAAGTACTTCCAAGCTTTACCTTGTATCGAATCAATACTTGTAAAACTACTGTCTGTATAATTTATGACACTATCATCAAATAACTGAATTATGTTTTTCAGTTCCACACTATCATTATTTAAGTGATAAACGTAAGTATGATCTGAACTTACAACAGCAATGAGACTGAGATCTGGACTATAATCTATAATTGAGACGTTTAGATTTTTAGCAAAGCGATCTACAAAATTAATTGCTTTCTTCCTCACTGACCAGATACTAACTCCTTCACTTCCTCCTGAAAATAGTTTGGTACCATCCCTATTAAAATGACAACTTCTAATGTTTTGTTCAGCTGCAAACTGATGAAGGAGAGTAATTTTTTCTGAATTTAGCTCCCATAAACTAGCCCCCCTAATACCAACCATTAGTAAATGGTTTCTATTGGGACTAAATTGAGAACTTTTGTCAAAATGTTTATTATCAAATCGATGAATGCAGTTAACAACATCTTCACTTACGTTCCAAATACTGGCACCAATGCTACCAATTAGTAATATTTGAGAACCATCAGAATTGAAATTAGCATGTTCAATATCTTGAACATCAGCAAAGCTATCTAAACTGACCATAGCTTCATCCTCTATGTTCCAAAGACTAGCTCCATTTGTACTACTCAATAGTAGTCGTGAACCATCTGGACTAAACTCACAGCTTTGAACCTCTTTATCAGTTGTAATTTCTTTAATACATTCAACATTTTCTCCATCAATCTTCCAGAGGCTAGCTTTACCAATAATGTCTATTATAACTAACTTTAAACTATCCGGACTAAATTGACAATTTCGAATAAAAGGAAGGTTTTCAAGATACTTAAAACGAATAAGTTCGTTTCTTTGCACTTTCCAAATGCTAAGCCCATTATAATCTCCAGTTAATAGATTTTTTCCATTTGGACTAAACTGACAGTTTTGTATATGTGTTTTTCTATTAAACTGATGAGTACAATCAATTCTTTCTTTATTTATTTTCCATACACTAACTTCGTTAAATTGACTCTTTAAAACTATTTGAGTAGCATCGCAACTAAACTGGCAGCTTGTAATATTTTGATTTTTAGCAAACTTATGAATGCAAATAAATTTATTATTTTTCATTTCCCAAAGACTAGTCTCGTTAATACCTCCTAATAATACTAAATTGCTATCAGGACTAAACTGTACACTTCGAACAACTTTTTTGTCAGGAAATTGATAAGTACAAACTAAGCTTTTATCTTTTATCATCCATATACTAGCACCATTTACACCACCTAATAATATTTGAGTGCCATCAGGACTAAATTTACATTCATACACGCGATGTCTTTTATCAAAACGTTGAAAATAAGTATTACCATCTTCTTCTGTATCTTCTATACTAAATCCTTCATAATTCAACAGCATTATTTGAGAGCCATCAGGACTAAATTCGTAATTCGTAACATTTTCAATATCATCATGTTTATATACACATGTAAACTCTTCCTTTACTTCGCAAATATAAGCACCGTATCTTCCATCCAACAATATTCTAGAGTAATCGGTACTAAATCGACACTTCTCTACAAGAGTTTCAGGACGAAAAGTATATAGAATTTTAATTTTTTCTTCATTTAGCTCATACACCAGAACTTCTTCATAGTCCATTATAATTATTTGAGAACCATCAGAGCGAAATTCACAGCTCTTGATATTTCTTCCATTAGCAAATTGATGAGTACAAACTATACTACTTTTGCCAATTTCCCAAATACTAGCACCAGTACTTCCTCCTATTAAAAGCTGATTACCATTTGGATGTAAACTAAACGCGCTAGCATCTATTGTTTCGTTTATTAGTTGTTGATATTTAGGTAGAGGCTCGCTTAAACTAATGTTTGAAGATGGAATTATCATATTTGATGATACTATGATTTTATTCTGCAATTCTTTTAATATCTTGCAATGATAGAATCTATTTTCATAAGAGCTAGCTTGATTACATGAAACATTTTCGGCTATACAACGTTCAAACTTATTTTGTCCTAAATACGCGTTTTTTAAATTTATATTTGAAAAGTTGACGAAGCTAAAATCACATTCTTTAATATTAGCTCCCAGTAAGTTTATTTCTTTTAGATCCAAAGGATTGCTTTCTAAGTGCAAATTAAATTCGAGTTTATAAAATGTCAGGTACTGCCAATTAGGACTTTCTAGAGTAGTAAAATTCTGACTTTTATAATAAGTAAAGTACCAGATATCGAATGCTATTTGCCGAGCGGAAACACTACTCTCAGCTTTTTGGAGCAATTGCCAATTTTGATCGAATTTAATTTGTTCAACTTCTCGACTAGCCAATCGCCAATCTATTAAGAACTGAGCAATCTCATAACTAAGGTTTTCCCGAGTGAATATAGAGTCAAAACCTTTTTCTAAGTTATCTGAACTAATAACATTATCGAATATAC
Organism: Psychrobacter sp. M4; assembly: GCF_055699795.1. Taxonomy (NCBI): domain Bacteria; kingdom Pseudomonadati; phylum Pseudomonadota; class Gammaproteobacteria; order Moraxellales; family Moraxellaceae; genus Psychrobacter; species Psychrobacter sp. M4. The sequence goes on from NZ_CM146740.1 coordinate 3,434,227, forward strand.
CTACAGCTACAAAGAACTCTAAAAATGATGTATGTGCAAAACGATACTCATCATCATTATCTCTGACTAATAAACTAGCATTATGTAAGTCTTGTAGTATCAGTTCTGGATCATATTGACCTGAGTTGAGTTTGATGTTTAATTGTGGATAATCGTCTCGATGCTCTAGAATCCAATTGTCTAAATCTTCTACATACAAGGTAGTAACACCTTGTTGCCAAAGATATAAGGCAAAACGCCCTAGCAATTTACGCTTTTCATCTAGAGGAATGAGATGTTTTTCGTTGTCACGATATCCGACTTTATCGAATAATAGTTTATAGAGTGTTGAAGCATTTATATGGGGGTTAGTTTTGAACTCTTCTTGTAGTTCTGGTAACAAATCTCGAATAAGGTTTAACATCAGGGGACGTTCAGATAACCCTGATAAATCATGAACGTTATTGATGAATGTCATTGCTTTTTCTGCATCTTCTTTACCAAGCCAGTTTACAAGATAGCCTTGAATTTGCTCTTTAGTGAAAGGAAGCAAATAGTAGATTTGATAATTCTTAGTTTCGCCAGCGCTAATACTAGTCTCATTGCGGTAATAAAGCTGATGAAAAGCTTCTTGTTCTGCATAGCTCTTGAAAAAGTGTGTACGACAGCTTATTAGAATACGTGAATTGATAGGTACCGTAGTTTGCTCCTGTAGACTACCATCTACTTGAAGACGTTCGAGATCTTGTTGATAGACACTTTTAGGAAATATTTCTATCAACTTATTAAGCAAACCTGTTTGTTGCTTCGCATTAAGCTTTTGACCCACTTCATCGAAGCCATCGAATATTAAAAGACAAGGGTATTCTTTAATAAACTGAATAATAGTATCGCCTGATACATTGTTATTGACTCCACTTATACTCAGCATAGTTTCAAGCAAATTATTCACAGATTGAGTAACAATATCTTCTTGTTTGCCAAATGCGTTGAGCAACTTTTTTAAGTCTAGGTAGATCGGAAGAACAGGACGATTTTCAGGCTTTTGCTGATTATAGTTGCTCATCAATTTTTTAGTTAACATCTGACAGCTTGTCGATTTACCCGAACCGAAGTCACCAAGTAAATAAAATAACCGAGTTTCTTTACCAGTTATACCAGTTGCCCACCCATACATATAGTCAACAATATCAATTGCTCCCTCATATTGATGCTGTTGAGTATTACCTTTCAAAAACTCTGGCTTTTCAGATGATAGGTCTACACTGTTTCCCGTATCACGTAGAGTTTTCTTAACATCGTAATGTTTATCAAACTTTGGTGGATCTGGATTTTTATCAAACCAATCATATATATTTTCGACCAATTGATTGATGAAGACCTTCTTGTCAGCAAGTGATGCGCTATCAAAAAAATCTAGACCGTTAGTGAACGTATTAGGAGGTGAGAGTGCAAGATTCTGCTGAAACCTACTATCCATATCACCGTATGAACAATCAAATGGCACGACAATAGCACGACGATTAACAATATTTCGACCTTCTTCTGATAAATAGTAGTCTATCTCACGTTGACAAGCTTTAGAATAAAGATACTTCTGAGTGTAGCAGACAACAGCAACAGGTGTAATTTGACACATAGTATCTTGCTGTTCCGTTTGATTTTCACCCAATTCAAAACCTTTATAGTCAATAAATAAAGACACTCTATGACTGTCTTTATATTTAGCAGGTGGGTTATTAAGTCCAATTTCTAGCATATCTGCAAATTTTCGCTGAATGGTAAGCTCGTCTTTATCTGACTCCCATGAATAACTGAATAATACCTGTCTTTTGGTTTCGTTGAGCTTTGGACTAGCTTTTGGTGCTACAAACTTATCGTTGTTCAGCTCATTGTGAACATTGCTTTGTTTTATAAAATCAGCAGTCTTTTGATTGATATTTGCGCTAAGTTTTTCTTGAACGATGACGATAATTACATTGTTTTTATCATTTTCAATGTTTATACCTAAATCATTTTCTTCAAATTCCTGATTGAGCATACTGATACGTTTACGAAAGTTAGAAGGTGTGACTTTGCTCATTTCATTTTCAGTGGCATTCATAAGTATAGTTTTATCAAGATTGAGGTTTCTAGTCTCTTTTATTAGATCAGTAATTACTTGCCACTGTCTTAAAACAGTATTACCTAATAACTCCTCGTCCATGAGTGTTTGAGTAACAATATCCAAGTATTCTATTTTTTTATCCAGCATATAGTGCCTCTTTTTGAGTAGTAATTTTATTAAACTGTATATCGCATCTTAGTACATTTTAATTACATTTTTTACTTTTTTTTACATTAATATATTTAATCGTAATATGGATAGATTTATTACTGCTCTCTACCTAATCTAATATAGATAGTTTTCCCAAAATAAACCTGATTCAAACACGACAAATATCAATAAAAGCATGATATTACCGCTAGCCTTGATTATAGCGAATATCCTGACAGGTTAGGCGCGTTGCAGACTGTGGCTGGAGGCGGTATCGAGGCAACAGGAACGGCTCAAACCATAATGCCCGCCTCGCCTAGACTGGCAGATACAAGCAAAAAGCAGGATAAGCTCCGCTATCCTAAAAAACCTACACCCACAAAAAAAGCCCAGTCCCCTACTTAAGGAGACTGAGCTTTATATTATTCTAACTACGTTAAACCATTACGCAGCGTCTTTGCTCTCAGCCGCTAATTGACGTAATACATAGTGCAGTACCCCGCCATGACGAACGTATTCGCGCTCTTTTGGCGTCTGCAAGCCAACGTTGACTTCGAAGTTTTCTGTCGAGCCGTCAGCGCGAGTAGCAGTAACTTGAGCAGTTTTGCTCTCGCCATTGTTAAGACCGCTAATACTAATCACTTCTGAACCGTCGAGGTTATAGGTGTTTGCGTCTTCGCCTTCTTTAAAGGTCAATGGCAGTACGCCCATACCCACTAGGTTTGAACGGTGAATACGTTCAAACGAAGTCGTCAATACCGCTTTTACACCAAGCAAGATGGTACCTTTGGCAGCCCAGTCACGGCTTGAGCCTGAACCATATTCAGCACCGCCAAGGACTACTAGCGGACGCTTGTCTTCTTTATACTTCATCGCCGCATCATAGATAGCCATTTCTTCGCCGTCTTTTAATGTGGCATTATCGCCCTTGAAGTAATACGTATAGCCGCCCTCTTTACCATCCATCATCTGGTTTTTGATACGGATATTGGCGAAAGTACCGCGTGACATAACTGCGTCATTACCGCGACGCGAGCCATAGCTGTTGAAGTCTTCTTCCATCACACCGCGGTTTTGCAAGTATCTGCCCGCAGGAGAGTCAGGATCGATATTACCAGCAGGCGAGATATGGTCAGTGGTAATTGAATCACCAAATAGACCTAAAATACGCGCGCCTTCGATATCGGGAATGCCTTCTGGCTCCATGGTCATACCATCAAAGAACGGTGGGTTTTTGATATAAGTAGAGCCTTCATCCCATGGATACAACTGGCTGTCCGCTGAGCTAATAGCGTTCCATGCTTTACTACCGTCAAATACTTCGCCGTAGTTTTTACGGAACATATCAGCGTCGATATTATTGGCGATCAGCTCGTTGATCTCCTCTGACGTCGGCCAGATATCTTTTAAGAAGACATCATTACCATCTTGGTCTTGACCTAGTGGCTGTGTGGTTAAGTCAATGTCAACCGTACCTGCCAGCGCATAAGCGACTACCAATGGTGGTGAAGCCAAATAGCTTGCTTTCACGTGTGAGTGAATACGACCTTCAAAGTTACGGTTACCAGAGAGTACCGCTGCGGCGACTAGATCTTTTTCTTCAATACCCTTTTCGATAGATTCAAGCAGTGGCCCTGAGTTACCGATACAAGTCGTACAGCCATAACCGACTAGATAGAAGCCTGTTTTTTCCAGCTCGTCCATCAGCTTGGTTTTCTCAAGATAATCGGTGACGACTTTAGAACCAGGGGCTAATGAGGTTTTGACCCAAGGTTTGGCGGTTAGACCTTTAGCTGCCGCTTTTTTGGCAACAAGTCCAGCACCAATCATTACCGCAGGGTTTGAGGTATTAGTACAAGAAGTAATCGCTGCAATGACAACTGAGCCATCACGCAGTTTATGACTTTTATCGTTGATGTTGACATCTGAGAAGACATTAGGTTTGGCATAAAGTCTATCCGCTTGCTCTTGCTCACCGCCTTCTTGGTCAAAGCGTACTTTGCCGTCTCTTTCTGATTTGCGATCTTTGGTCATTCTATCTAGTGTCTCGCCAAACTTTTTATGCATATCAGACAAATTGATAAGTTGCTGCGGCAGATTAGGACCGGCAAGCGCAGGCTTAACTGACGATAAGTCTAAATGCAGGTTGCTTGAATAAGTGGCTGCGGGTGTATTCTCATCATGCCACATGCCTTGAGCTTTGGCGTACTCTTCAACTAGCTTGATTTGGCTCTCTTCACGGCCTGAGAGACGCAAGTAATCAATCGCCATCTGATCAATTGGGAAGATACCGCAAGTCGCACCGTATTCTGGTGACATATTAGCAATAGTTGCACGATCCGCTAGTGGCATCTGGTGTAACCCTTCGCCATAAAATTCAACGAATTTACCCACTACACCATGCTCGCGTAGCATTTTGACGACACGTAATACTAAATCCGTCGCAGTAACGCCTTCGTTGAGCTTACCGGTCATCTCAAACCCGACCACTTGCGGGATGAGCATTGATGAAGGCTGACCTAGCATCGCCGCTTCGGCTTCAATACCACCTACGCCCCAACCTAGGACGCCAATACCATTGATCATTGTCGTGTGGCTATCGGTACCAAACACCGTATCAGGATAAGCGGTCAGCTCACCATTCACATCTGCGGCCATAACCACGCGTGCTAAATATTCAAGGTTCACCTGATGCACAATACCAGTCGCTGGTGGTACGACGACGAAGTTTTCAAAAGCGTTTCTGCCCCAATGCAAAAACTCGTAACGCTCATTATTACGTTTAAATTCAATCTTCTCATTCAAATCAAGTGCATCTTCGCGGCCATAAGCATCCACCTGTACTGAGTGGTCAACTACTAACTCACTGGGAATGAACGGGTTAATTTGCTCAGCCTTTCCGCCAAGCTCGACTACCGCATCACGCATTGCTGCAAGATCAACGACTGACGGCACACCTGTAAAATCTTGCAACACCACGCGCGCTGGCATAAAAGCGATCTCTTTTGAGGCTTCAGCCTTGGCATCCCAATTGGCAACCGCTTCGATGTGATTTTTGCCAACAGATTGACCATCATCTTCGTTGCGCAGTAGATTCTCAAGAACCACTTTCATGCAATACGGTAATGTGTTGATGTTATCGTAAGTCTCGGCCAATTTAGGTAGGCTATAGTAAGCATGTTCCTTGCCATCGACAGAGAGTTTGTCTTTTACATTAAAAATATCACTCATGGGTAGCTTCCTTATCTCATTCATTTATAAGAGGTTATAAAATTATTATTATAACGGGTGGCTATACAATCGCTATGCTCTAAATAGACTAGCTATAGGTTTATACAGTTTTGTTAACAAAAACTATAAGTGAAACGCTAGTCATTAACAGTAACGTGCTATTACCATAACAAATAAGTGCGACTTTGTTAACGACTGGGCGTAGTCAAATGGTGGCAGAATCGTAACTGCACAATAGCTTGATAACCAATTTCCTAGATATTTACTCCACCCCTCCGGCGGCCACTACGAAATACAAAAGCGTCCTCGTAAAAGTCAGTATTAGCGTTCTCAGCCCAGAAATGCGGTACGCCTAAGATAGGTAGTGGCGATAAGTGACGCGGTGTAATGTTATCTTGTGATAGTAACCCGTCCATATAGTTGGCCAGTTTATCGTCTAAAAACGCTATACGCTTAGGCAGTGACAAGGCAAAGAAATCTTGGCTCACGTTGATGACCACGCTATGGGCGCACAACGGCTTACGCGGAGTCACTAATTGCTCAAGCAGCGCATGTCCAAAAACATAGACGGCAGCGCTTGCGTCTGCGCTAGGCGACTTTGGATCGTCCCAATTCTCTCGCGGCGCAACCAAGCTTTCTTGCCAATCAAAATCAATTAACGCTTTACCAATGTTAGGGTTTGAGGTGACTAATATAGCGCCGTTCTCATCAAACACCGTAATGGTGTCGCGCACACGTCCCCGGCCATCACCGATATCCTGTTTAGCAATCTCTAGCATATGATAGTAATTGAGCAGCGCTTTAGTCTTAGGAAAGGTCAGCCAAATGCTACCGTTGAATAAATCATGTAGATTATCACGGGTCGGGATATTGCCAGTAGCGGCGATAAAGTACTCATACGCCTTGCCCTCTGGGAGTGCACTTTGGGAGACGAAGGTTAGAGTATGCGCTTGGTTTTCTGGAGTTGGCTTGGTGGTCGGTAACGAAGTTTGCAGATTCTGACTGGGCTGCTTCAACGCAGTGTTTAAAAACCCTTTATTTAACACCCCAGCGATAATATCTACTTGTTGGTTATCATTAGTTGAGGTATCTATTTGCTGATTTGTATTACTCAGCCGCTGTATGGCTTTACTTAAATAATTTAGCTGATTTAAATGAACCAACCAAGGTGCTTGCCAGTCAATATTAGCAAAACTATCATCGAGTGCTTTGTCAATAACAGATGACTCTTTATGTTGTCTATTGTTACGTAAACCAGAAATGCTCATAGCTAGTATCTTTATCAAACGTGTGGATTATGTTCAGCTTTTTTGCAGCGTAGCTATGGTATCATAGAGCGCTTTTTTGCCGCTAGGCAGACGGGTTAACGCCCTTTTGATCCCATCTACATTGAGTTTCTATGGCAAATTTTAATACCCACTTAAATGTCGCTTTTATGGCAAGTGGAGTAGCAAGCTTAACCGTTTATAAAGCAGGACTGATCGACGATTCTGGGTTTTTAATGTGCGTGGTGCTCGGCACCATGGGCGGCCTGTTGCCCGATTTGGACTCAGATAATTCAACGCCGATTAAGCTTGGCTTTAATATCATCTCTTTTGTCTTCGCCTTTGGTCTGGTTATGCATTGGCGCAGTGAGCTGAGTTTATTGGCTTTGATGACTCTATGGCTGGCAGGCTACGGGTTTATGCGCTATGTCGTGTTCTACGTGTTTACCACTATGACCGTGCACCGCGGGGTTATCCATTCCGTCCCCTATATGGCGATATTGGGTCTAGGGCTGACATGTTTGAGCTACTACCTGCTGCAAGCGCCGTTAACCGCCAGCTGGTTTTATGGATTATTTCTATTTAGCGGAGCAATGGTGCATTTGCTGCTCGATGAGCTGTATAGTGTGAATTTATCAAATATGAAAATGAAACGCTCTTCAGGTACGGCGATGAAGTTTTATCAGCATAAGGATAAATGGTGGTATTTATCGTTATATGTGTTGCTGGCGCTACTCGTGTATTTTGCGCCGCCTTTTGAGCCTTTTTGGCAGCAGATAAGCAGTCCTACGCCTTGGGCGCAGCTTAAAGTTGGTATGCTGCCAACCATGCTAGAAAATATGTTGTACTAAAATAGATGAGAGTTAGAACAAATTATGCACACCTCAACCCAACTCTGCCCGTGTCAAATCAACCCTTCAGCTGCTACCCAAACGTCACTATCTTATAGCGACTGCTGCCAACCTTATCACAATGATATTGATAAAGCGGACGGTATAAAGGCCGAAAATGCGGAGCGATTAATGCGTACTCGCTATAGTGCTTTTGTGCAGGTTTTGCCTGATTACATCGTCAAAACCACCCTGCCCGCGCAGCAAAACTTGCTTAATATTCAAGCGATTGAGACTTGGGCAAGAGAGACGGATTGGGCAGGTTTAGAAATTGTTAAGCACACGCCAAAGTTGGGCAAGCGTCACGCGCAGGTTGAATTTAAGGCTTTTTTTAATGACTCTAAGCATACAGTCGAAGGTTTGCCAGCGCATCATGAGTTGTCTACTTTTGTGAAAGTAAAAGATAAGGCTAACTCTGAACGCTGGTACTTTTTAGACCCAACAGTGAAGATGAGCGTGACGCAAAAGCAGCCGTGTATTTGCGGGTCTGGAGAGAAGTTTAAGCGGTGTTGTGGGACTTATCCCTAAACACTCGCCCCAACCGATCTTGCAATAGCAATCCCTTCCTCAATGGTCAAAAACTTGCGCTGGCTCGGGCTGTCTTTAAAGATAACCTCGCCCTCAGAGAAGATCAGGCATTCATTGACTGCCAGCTGTTGCCATTTCTCATTTTCAGTCAAAGGCACGGTCACCAAGATAGTGACTTTATCGGTATCAGTGGTTACATCACTAAAATCAATTATCAAATCATCGTCCGCCAGCTTAGCCTCGCCAAATGGCGCTTGACGCGTCAGATAAAACAGCAGGCTACCTGCGTAAGCCAACTGCCAACGACCATTAGACATAAGACAATTAAACAGACCATTGGCAGATAAATAACGGCACTGCGTGGTTAAAAAGTTAAATAGTGTCTTATCATCGGGACGCGATTTGAAGGTACTTTTTAGCCGATTAATAAGGTAACAAAACGCCACTTCTGAATCGGTATTTCCTACCGGCTGGCAATGCGAGGCGTTACCATTATCTTGCAGGCGCTGACAGCGTTTAATAAACTCGCTATTCATCTGACCGTTGTGGGCAAATACCCACTGCTCGCCCCAGACTTCACGTACAAAGGGATGGGCGTTAGCAAGACAGTTTTGACCTTGCGTGGCTTTACGGATATGGGCGATGACATTCATCGCTTTGATCGGATAATTATTGACCAAATCAGCGACTGGTGACAAATGACTAGGATGATTGTCGTGGAATAGACGCAGACCAGTCGAATCATTGTTAGTGGTACTGTCACCCGCACTATTAGTAGTGCAAGTACTACGCTCAAAAAAGGCAATCCCAAAGCCGTCTTCGTGACTATCGGTCATGCCGCCGCGTTTGCGAAAGCCTGCAAAGCTAAAGCCAATATCGGTTGGGGTATTACAGTTCATTCCTAAGAGTTGACACATTTAAACATTACCGCCTTTATTGTCTGATGTTGTACGGTTTATCGGCGTATCAGCTACGATACCAAGCTCGGCATCGCTCATACTATTGAGCAGTGCCTCACCATCGATATCAGCATTTACGCTATTTAAGATACGCTCAGCCTGCGCCAAATCACCTTTTTCGACCCATAACACGATCCCTGAATTCATCCCCGGTATCGCGCTAAGCGGTTGCAAGGACACCATAATACCGTTATTGCGCAGTAAATTAGCATTGAGCTCGCCTTGCATGTTGGTGTCATAGCGAGCCAGTTTATGCCAATTATCGACTTGGTTGCTCATAGAATCCTCCTTGGAGGTAAAAGTATCAGGTAATACACGATTAGCGACTGTCCGGTTTGCAGCAGAATTCAAAAACGAGAGAGTCACCAAGGTTTTAATAACAAGTAGAGTCAATGTCAATACGCCTTAATGATAAAGTGATACTCATTGATAGTGTATATTCTTTACCAATCAACAGGTTATCTATATTACTATTAGCATACGTTTGCGATTCGTAGTTCCTGATTTCTTAATCGTTGCCAAACCCTGATGACCAGTTGATTTGACCTAGCGGATAAGCATCAATATAGAAACCATTCGGATAGTCTTTAAATCCTAGCTGGCTTTTTAATTGGTCAAGTGCTGCTTGTGCTTGCTCTTCACTGTTAAATACGCCGATTAATTTAAAACCTTCTACCTCATTGTCTCTGTTGTCGTCTTTATAACGAGTATGTCCCAGCACAAACACCGTATCTCGTGCTTTTTCTACATGGGACCAGTGATAAGCAGCAAGGCGTTTCATCAGGTCAGGGTTTTTGACCATAATATTATCGCCAGTACGGCCTTCAGTACGGTTATAATGGATAACGTTAAGACGCAATAGCCAAAATATTACTGCGGCCTTGGCAAGCATGACGGGCAAAGCATCTTTTTCGTCAGCATTAAGTGCTTTTTTAGACTCATACCCTTGCAAGAACGCGGCCATTTTCTGCCGATCAAAACTAACACTCTCGCCTTGTTCAGCATCGCCCCACGTCGTACAAAAATCATTGATAGTGATGGCGATATCCATCACGTAATGCTCAACGCTGACCTCAGTAAAGTCCAAGAGTCCTGTGAGCGCCTCGCGGCCTTTTTCTAGATCCCACAAGGTATTGTCAGCAAACATATCTAAATGGCATAAACCCTTTGGTAAATCATTAAGTGGCAGATCATCATAGGACTGCCAAATATCGCGCATCAGTTTGGCTTCATCGCTTGGCATAAACTGTATTTCACGGTCGCGCACCTCGCTCCAAGGATATAAAGGCACGCCATAATTCTGAGCAGGCTGCAATGCTTGCAAAGTTTCGTGCAGCATAGCTAGGGCTGCGCCAATCTCGTAGCACATCGCTTGCGTGGTTTGTTTGGGATGCGCGCCTGCCAGACACGGCACTAAAGTGATACCTTTATCTTCATAATGAATCACGTAGCGTTTATCCGTTTTGGTATCTGAATCATCGGGATCAATGATAGCCAGCGGCGCGGCGACAGGCAATTTACCTTCTAATTGATTGAGAATAATCGCCATTTTTTCAATATCAGCAGGTGGACGCTCTTCATATAAAGTAAACACATAAGAGTAGTCACCCTCGGCATCGGCTGTTGTCTGAATAAACCAGTTGGAGTTTTTAATGCCTTGGGTGATGGGCACGGCGCGCGCAAAAGAGACGCCAAAGCTTTGGCAAAAGGCAGTAAACTGGTCTTGGCTCAACTGGGTATAAACAGACATGACATCTCACTTCTAACGAATAAATAAAAGGTGGTAAAAGGGTTTTTCGGTTAATCGCCTATTGTAGGAGAAAACTTCGGTCAAGAGGACATTAATATTGCAAAAATCTGCCTGATATAGCATTGATTTTGCTAGACTAGCGCCTATGATTGAATTGATTATAAGGCGAAAGACCCTATGTTAGCAAAGCGTATCATTCCTTGCTTGGATGTCGATAATGGCCGCGTGGTCAAAGGCGTGCAATTCGTCGATATTAGGGACGCAGGTGACCCTGTCGAAGTTGCCAAACGCTATAATGAGCAAGGCGCAGATGAGATTACTTTTTTGGACATTACCGCTACCAGTGACGCGCGCGATACCACTTATCATACGGTCGAGCGTATGGCAGAGACGGTATTTGTGCCGTTAACCGTTGGCGGCGGCGTACGCAAAGTCGCCGATATTCGTAACCTACTCAATGCAGGAGCAGATAAAGTGGCGATTAATTCAGCCGCCGTTTTTACCCCTGAATTCGTTGGGGAGGCCGCGCAGAAATTTGGTAATCAATGCATCGTGGTGGCGATCGATGCCAAGCGCGTGGCAGACATTGATATTGACGGCATAAAGGTGCCACGTTGGGAGATTTTCACCCATGGCGGGCGTAAACCTACCGGCATTGATGCCGTTGCTTGGGCAATTAAAATGGCGGAGCTGGGCGCAGGCGAGCTGCTGGTGACCTCCATGGATGGTGATGGCACCAAACAAGGCTATGATTTAGCGCTTATGCAGCAGATTACCAGTCAAGTCAATGTACCTGTCATTGCCTCAGGCGGCGTGGGTAATTTACAACATTTAGCAGACGGTGTGACCCATGGCGGCGTCGATGCGGTGCTGGCAGCCAGTATTTTTCACTTTGGCGAGTATACCGTGCAGCAGGCCAAAGAATATATGGCAGCACAAGGCATACAGATGCGCTTGTAATACATAACCCTAGCGGCAAAAAATGCTATCATAGCGCCAATCACTTAAACTCATACAACTAAAGGATATTTTTATGTCAAATCTACAACAGCAGCGCAATGACGTGACCCATATCGATGGCAATCTGCATCAAAACCAAGACGCTCGTATTGGTATCGTCGTTGGTCGTTTCAACGGTTTTGTGGTCGAATCATTAGTTGATGGCGCCATCGATGCGCTCCTGCGTCATGGCGTATTGGGCAGCAATATCACCGTCGTCCGTGTACCCGGTGCGTTTGAATTGCCATTGGTTGCCCAGCGCGCCGCTGAGTCTGATCGCTTCGATGCCATTATTGCGCTAGGCGCTATTATCCGTGGTAGTACGCCGCACTTTGATTTTGTAGCGAGCGAGTCTGCCAAAGGTTTGAGCAGTGTTGCCACCGACTACAATATCCCAGTCGCTAACGGCGTATTAACTACCGATAGCATTGAGCAGGCGATTGAACGTGCGGGCACCAAAGCTGGTAATAAAGGCTCAGAGGCCGCTATGGTAGTGCTTGAGATGCTAGCTGTCTTATCGCAGTTAGACATCGATGATAGCGATGATGACTAATAGCACTTGGGACTTAGACTCACTCTTTAACCTGCTTCTTTGCTTTATTTGATGCGATATTATTTAATTACCTAATTGGGCGCTATGGTTTTGTATGAATAGCGATAGCGCCTAAGCACTAGAATCTAAGCACTAAAATCCGGCGGTCACCTATAGCTTGCCTGCCGACTACTATTTAACACTTTGTATTTATAGCATTTTCAAAATTAGCGTAACCGCTGCTTTGATAGGTTAAGCTTATTTTTGATCTTAATATTATTTTAAAATTTAGGTATTACTCCCTATGACTGACCAACTCAAACGCGCCATTAGTGCTGCGCAAACTGCACAGACCGACGCTACCGATGCCGCGAGTGGCAAGTCGGATAATCAACATTTCGACATGAGCGAGTCTACTTATAAAACCAGTCACACTGCCGTCCGTAAAGCGCGGCGCTTTGCCATGCAAGGGTTATATGAGTGGCTAGTGACTGATCGCCGTTTTGAGCAGACCGACAAGCGCAGCTGGAAAGACAACGCGCCGCACGATATCGCTGCACGGACGCGAGCTACCAACGCCATGCATACGGTACATATTGGCTACTATCATGAAATGATGCGCGATATCCCCGAGCAGATTGATGCGCTAGATGCGCTGATCAGTCAGCATCTGGATCGTGATATCGATAAGCTCGATACCGTCGAGCACGCTATCTTATTAATCGGCGCTTATGAGCTGCAAAACCGCCTTGAGATTCCCTATAAAGTCGTCCTTGATGAAGCCATGAAGCTAAACAATCATTTTGGAGCAACTGACGCGCACAAACTGATCAACGCGGTCCTCGATAGAATGGCTATTGATCTACGCGCTATTGAAGTGCAAGCGGACAGCAAAGCTAATTTGCGCAGCTCCCAAAAAGCCGCCGCCAAGCTAGCTGATACTGAACAAACTCAGCGAAATGAGGACGCTACGGCAGCTGATATCGATAGCGAGTCAACCGCGTCGACCAAACCCCGTATTAGCGCTAACAAAACCGGTATCAAGCGCAGTCGTTCCAATCAAACTCATGTTGGTCAAACCAACGCTGGCACTGCTACCGATCAAAAAGAGGTAAAAATGGCTGATGATATCGCCAATATTGATAGTGAAGATAATCCTATTAGCGTACCAAATACCGCGGTGGAATTACCTTCAAAAGAAAATAGCGCAGTAGAGGCGGTAGAAGAAGACGAATTTCTAGACACTACTGATGATGCAGATATCGGTTTAGAAAACTCTAATTTGCTTGGTTCTAAAGATAAGGTTTCTGAAGAATCTAAAGACCACGGCAATAAAGATAACAGCTCTGAAGCTAAAGATGAGTCATGAACGAGTTTGAGCTGATTGAGAAAGTATTCTCAAAAATACAAACTGAGCAACTGCCATATAAAGACATGGAAGCTGCTGGTATAGAAAAAGCTATTGGCGATGATGCCGCTGTTATGGCTGTACCAACAGGGGCACGCTTAGTCAGCTGTATCGACACCCTAGTACAAGGGCGACACTTTGGCGCTGATTGGGATGAGGTAGAAAAGCTGGCTTTTCAGATTGGCTATAAAGCGGTAGCGGTCAACGTCTCAGATATCGCGGCTATGGGAGCTGCGCCGCACAGTATTTTATTGGCACTAGCACTACCTGAGCGTTTAGCTACTGAGGCTTGGCTCACTACATTTGCACAAGGTTTATTCCATGCTTGCAAAGTGTTTGGAATGACTTTAATTGGCGGAGATACTACGCGTAGCGAAAACTTGGTATTAAGCGTCAGCGCCCAAGGCTTGCTAGCTGCAGACACGCCAGCCGTTTACCGCTCTGGCGCGCAAGTAGGCGACAAGATCTATGTCTCAGGAACCTTAGGGGACGCCGCTTACACTTTAAAGCATCCTGAACATGAAGTCGGGCAAGAGCTTGCGCATCGGCTGCACATGCCGACGCCGCGTATTGAGCTAGGCCCAGCGCTGGCGAAAATGGGCGCTACAGCGATGATCGATATATCGGACGGTCTCTATCAAGACCTAGGGCATATCTGCCAGCAAAGCGGCGTAAGTATGCGTCTCAATCTTGAGCAATTACCTACTAGCTCGCCTTTATTAACTGTTAGTTTGGCTGAGCGTTTATTATGCCAACTGACTGGCGGCGATGATTACGAGTTGGCCTTTACTTTACCTGCCGATATAGAGCCGCCCGTTAATAACAATAGCAATACCCAGGTGACCTGTATTGGCGAAGTCATTGCGTTTGCTGACGATCAAAATACAACGGTAGCTTTGCGCCCGCAATTGTTTTACAAAGAACAGGCCGTGACTGACGCTCAACCTCACCCCTTTACTAGCCTACCTCCATTGACCGGTTACCAACATTTTGCAGGTTAACCTATGACTGACGACGCCGAACACAATCATAAACCAGATATCAGTAAAGCTAATAACTGTCCGCCGCTTCCAAGCGATGCCAGTACCCTCGATGGTATCGTTTACTGGTTGGGTATTGGTTTGGGTAGCGGCCTACCTCGCCGTGCACCCGGTACTTGGGGTACAGTTGGCGGAATTATTGTCGCCATACCGCTGATGAGCTTGGGCTTTGTACCTTTTTTAATCATTACCCTATTGTCCTGTATTGTAGGCATATGGATATGCGGCCGCACCTCTGAATTGATGCAAGTCCATGATGATCCGCACATTGTCTGGGATGAATGGGCGGGTATTTGGATTACCCTACTGCCTTTTTCTTACATGGGGGTGACGGTAGCAAACTTTTGGCAAGATATCTCACAAAGTCTGTCTATTATTGCTCTAATCATCGCCTTTATACTGTTTAGGTTTTTCGATATCATCAAACCACCACCTATTGGCTGGGCGGATAAAAAAGTCGCAGGTGGCCTGGGTATTATGCTCGACGATATCATTGCAGGGTTTATGGCAGCGGCGGTCTGGATCATAGTGATGATGGGTATGCTGCTATAAATACTAGATCGTTTGTAGTATTAGATTACTATAAACGTAAAACGTACAAGTTTAGAATACTAAGCTATGTCTTACTAACCCAATAATATATAAATGATACCCACACTAAAAACATTCGTTTAAATGGATATGTTTTTTTCTCGACATTTGCGTTATAATCGAGCGATATCTTATTGAATCTATTATAGAGTAATTATGACAAACTCCCTTTCTGTGATTATCCTGGCTGCCGGAAAAGGCACACGTATGCAGTCTGCTAAGCCCAAAGTTCTACAAACATTAGCAGGTAAACCTTTACTTGGACACGTATTAGATACTTGTAATGACTTAACGGTAGCTAAAACCATTGTGGTGTACGGTTTTGGCGGCGACCAAGTGCAGTCAGCGATGGATACTCGGTACGCGCATCTGCCCATTACTTGGGTCGCGCAGACTGAACAGTTAGGAACCGGTCATGCGGTTAAAGTTACCCTCGATGAGCTACCAAAAGAGGGACAAAGTCTTATTTTGTACGGTGATGTGCCGCTAGTAAGTTGCCAGACCTTGACTGATCTACAAGCAGCTAACACCGATGGCATGTCGATGCTGACACTAACGGTAGATAATCCATTTGGCCTTGGCCGTATTAAGCGCGATGCCTCGGGCAATATTGAAGCGATCGTTGAGCAAAAAGATGCCAGCGCTACCGAACAGAAAATCAAAGAGATCAACAGCGGTATTTATTGCGTTGATAATGCACTACTACATAAATACCTGCCTAAGTTGTCAAATGACAATGCTCAAAGTGAATACTATTTGACCGATATCGTCAAAATGGCCGTCGCTGATGGCATCGCTATTGCCGCGATCGAACCTGAACACACCTTTGAGATTGAAGGCGTCAATAACCGCCAGCAATTAGCTAGTCTTGAGCGAACATGGCAGGGCAAACTTGTCGCTGATCTGCAAGAGGCGGGAATACAGTTTGCTGATCCAGCGCGCGTAGATATCCGTGGCACGCTAAGCGCGGGACAAGATGTCTTTGTCGATGTCGGTGTGGTATTTGAGGGCGATTGCACTTTAGGTGATAACGTTTATATCGAAGCCGGCTGCGTCATTAAAAATGCAAACATTGGTAATGCTTGCCATATCAAACCTTATTGCGTAATTGATCGTACCGAAGTGGGTTCAGGCGTTGACATTGGTCCTTTTGCCAATCTGCGTCCTGACACAGTATTGTCTGACAACAGTAAAGTAGGCAATTTTGTAGAGATTAAAAAATCAGTTATCGGTCAAGGCAGCAAGGTCAATCATTTAAGCTACGTTGGCGACGCTACTGTCGGTACGGATGCTAATATTGGCGCAGGCACTATCACTTGCAATTATGATGGGGTCAATAAGTCGCAAACCATTATTAAAGACAAAGCCTT
Source organism: Psychrobacter sp. M4 (assembly GCF_055699795.1). Classification (NCBI taxonomy): domain Bacteria; kingdom Pseudomonadati; phylum Pseudomonadota; class Gammaproteobacteria; order Moraxellales; family Moraxellaceae; genus Psychrobacter; species Psychrobacter sp. M4. The sequence goes on from NZ_CM146740.1 coordinate 3,451,026, forward strand.
TATTGGCTCAAACTCTAGTTTAGTAGCGCCAGTTACTATTGGTGAAAGCGCAGTGGTCGCGGCAGGCTCAGTAATTACTGAGAATGTTGAAAATAAAGCGCTAGCTTTGGGCCGCGCCCGTCAAGTACAAAAACCTGACTTTGAGCGCCCTACCAAAAAATCAAAATAGTTAATTGTGAACAAGAATACCCGTAAACAAGAACACCTAAGCAATATTGTAATCTTTGCAGTATTGCTTTAACCCTATTTATCATTAACCCTCTTATTTTTATCCTAGATAATTATACATAATTTAAGGAATAGCTATGTGCGGAATCGTAGGCGCCGTCGCTGAGCGCAATATCTCTAATATCTTGATCGAAGGCTTAAAACGTTTGGAATACCGAGGCTATGACTCTGCTGGCCTAACCGTTATCCGTAATAATGAGCTGCATCGCGAGCGTCAAGTGGGTAAAGTGCAAGCTTTGGTAGATGCGGTCGCCAATGATCCGCAGAACTTTTATGGTCATATCGGTATTGCACATACGCGCTGGGCAACCCATGGCGAACCGGCACAGCGTAATGCGCATCCGCACGTCTCAGGTAAAATTGCCGTCGTCCATAACGGTATCGTTGAGAACTATGCTGAGCTTAAAGAAGATTTGCTTGATAAAGGTTATGAGTTTACCTCGCAAACCGATACTGAGGTTGTCGCTCATTTGATTAATGACGCTTATAAACAAACTTCTGACTTGATGCAAGCCGTGCGTAAAGTCACACCATTATTGCATGGCGCTTTTGCTCTTGGTATCGTCCATGTGGATAGTCCAGACGAGCTAATCGCTGTCCGTCTAGGCTCGCCGCTCGTCATCGGTGTCGGTATCGGCGAGAACTTTATCGCCTCCGATCAGTTGGCGCTATTGCCTGTGACTAACCGTTTTATGTATTTAGAAGAAGGCGATATCGCTAAAATTACTCGCGACGATATTCAGGTTTATGCTGACGGTAAAGAGGTTAATCGCAAGATTAATGAGATTGATGCCAAACAGCACAACGCTGACAAGGGCGAATTTAAGCACTATATGCTCAAAGAGATCTACGAGCAGCCAGATGCGGTCGCGCGCACTATCGAGATGGCAGTCGATAACGATAAAAGCTCTAAATCGTACAAGCTACGTGATGACTTCTTGCAGCGTCATGAGACTCAGTTATCTGGTGTGCGCCACGTCCAAATTTTGGCTTGTGGTACCAGTTATCATGCTGGTATGGTTGCCAAATACTGGTTTGAAAACCTAACGCGCTTGCCTTGCTCGGTCGAGATTGCCAGTGAGTTTCGCTACCGCAATCCAGTAGTCGTTGATGACTCGCTAGTGATTTGTATTTCACAATCTGGCGAAACTGCTGATACTTTATCGGCGCTGCGTGAGATCCAAAAGCATGAACCAGCAGGTCTGGTCAGCTTAGCGCTATGTAACGTACCGACCTCTTCATTGGTACGCGAAACCGATATCTTTTTACCAACCCTGGCCGGCCCTGAGATCGGAGTGGCCTCTACCAAAGCTTTCACTACTCAGCTAGCCGCACTTATGCTACTCCTACTAAAAGTCGGCGCGGTGCAGCAGCGTATGGAAGATGGGCAGTTGACGTCTTTACTAGAAGATCTGCATAAACTACAAGGTCAGCTGCATGCTAGCCTCAAGCTAGATGGGCCTATCCAAGCGATGAGTGAAAGCTTTGAAGATAAGAAAAGCTGTCTGTTCTTAGGTCGTGGACTACAGTTTCCGATTGCTTTAGAAGGCGCGCTTAAGCTTAAAGAGATCTCATACATTCATGCCGAAGGCTATGCGGCAGGTGAGCTTAAGCACGGTCCTCTAGCATTAGTTGATAAAGACATGCCTATCGTAGTGCTAGCACCAAAAGATAGTATGTTTGATAAGCTCAAAGCCAATATGCAAGAGGTGCACGCGCGTCACGGTGAGCTGTTTGTGTTTGCTAGTGAAGCCAGCCAAATGGTAGCGGAGGATCGCTTACATGTGGTCTATGTACCGGATGTCTGCGAGATACTAGCGCCAATCATTTATAGTGTGCCCATCCAATTGTTGTCATATCACGTAGCGGTTATGCGCGGTACGGACGTCGATCAGCCGCGTAACTTGGCTAAGAGTGTTACGGTTGAGTAGGTTTTTAATTTTTAGATGAGTAATTATTATTAAGTAAGTACTTATTATCTTGAATCCTTCGCTATCCTATATTAATGAGATGGCGGAGGATTTTTTTGGATAGGAAAAATAGAAAGGGTTTAATAATCTGAGACTATCCCAGTATATTGCTCTATTAAGATGATGAGAATATCTAAAACGACTAAAATAATAGCTTTCTAAGTTTATTTAATTTAATGTCTATTATGAGTAACCATTAAAAAAATCATCCGAAATACCATTGATGGGCGTTTTTGTAGAGAATTTTATTAGTAGCTTGTTCATCAAATAGTTGCTGTATTAGTTTGATGTCTAAAACATCAAAAGGTCTTTTTGCTCTTGTAGAGGGTAAATCTGTTCCGAACATAAGCGCATTAGGATTAGCGTCATTAATTGCTTTCAAAGCGTTTTCTACGTTCAATTCTACACGACCAAAGCCAGTAGCCTTGACTCGAACGCCTTTATCAACCAGTTTTAATAAATGTGGCAGCCCTTCTTCAGATAACCCGAGATGATCAACGGATATAGCAGGTAAGCTTCCAATAGTTGATGAAATTTTGGCTAGTTCTTTTGCATCTATATAAAGCTCACTGTGCCATCCAACTAGCTCATGAACTCTTCTAGCAAAGTAAGCTAATTTTGATAAACCCTCTGACCCTCCTCGTTTGATATTAAAGCGTAATGCTTTTACTCCATTTTCATTAAGTTTTATAATCTCCTCATCTGTAACCGTAAATGGTAATTGTGTTACGCCGCAATAGGTTGAGCCCATTTTGCTAAGTGCTTTTAATAGATACCCTTGATCAAATCCTTGAAAAGACCCCGATACAATTGCTCCACCCAAAATATTTAAATTAACAGTTTCATTTTGATAGTCTTCTACAACATAATTTGATGGTAAGTATCCCTGATTCTCAATGACTGGAAAATCAAAATCGATAATATGAAAGTGTGAATCAAAAATTCTCATTTTAATAGCTTACTCCAGATTCGGCTTGAATAAATTTAGACTACTCAAAACAGACCATTATTATAAAACCATTTATATTAGAAAACTAAGCCAGTTATATTTATAAGAACCTATCAGAAAGACAGCAAATATAGCAGAGCAATAAATACTTATTTAATATCGCTATAGTATTAGTAAAAAAGCGTACAGGATGATGCTTGTATAGGAAATCGCATCTATTCCTACAAGATAGTTTAGATTAAATAGTATGTGAGCAAGTTTTTGAATCCGTAATAACCACTGATATAAATATAAACATGATAAAAAAGGATAGTAAAATGGATGATATAAAAATAGACGCTACCGATGTGACAGCCACTTGGGAAGCTGACGAGTTGCAAGTACGGGCTACGTTAGGTTCTGCAGGAGTAATAACACCTGATAAAATGGTCAGTATCAATGGTAAAGCATTTTTTAATGCTATGTTTGCTGGTCACTTACCTTCACCACCAATAGGAGAGACGCTTGATTTTATTCCTATTCAGATAAAGGATGGTAGTGCCATCTTTCAAGGTCGACCTAGTCAACAACATTACAATCCACTAGGCAGCGTACATGGCGGTTGGTTCTGTACCATTCTTGATTCTGCTGTTGCCTGCGCTATTCACTCAACCTTACCTGCTGGCAAAGGCTATACCACACTTGAGATCAAGGTAAATATGATTCGTGCCTTGACTAAAGATATCCCGTTAGTACGTGCTGAAGCCAATACTATCCACGTTGGTCGGCAGACAGCGACCGCTGAAGGCCGAATTGTCGGACCTGATGGCAAACTTTATGCTCATGCCACGACCACTTGCTTAGTATTTGATATGAAGTAGGCAAACTATTATGGCAACCTCTGCTAAGATTATAAGCACTGAAAGCATGAATATAGAAAATGACACCACCGATCAAATAGAAATCATCTACGAAGATGAATTTATTGTAGCGATAAATAAAGAAGCGGGTCTACTCGTGCATCGCAGTTGGCTGGATAAAGGCGAGACACGCTTTGCTATGCAGCTCACTCGTGATGCGGTAGGTTGCCACGTCTTTCCCGTGCATAGGTTAGACAAACCAACATCAGGCGTGTTGCTCTTTGCCAAAAGCCCAAACGTTGCACGCAGCCTGACCGAGGCTTTTACTGAGCACAAGGTTACTAAGCAATATTTAGCCGTAGTGCGCGGGTTTATGCCCGAGCAAGGAGTGGTTGACTATGCGTTAAGCTTTAAGCCTGACGCTATTGCCGATAAGTTTGCGGACTTGGACAAACCCGCGCAAGAAGCAGTCACCCATTGGCAATCTTTGGCACAAATTGAGCTAACCTTTGCGGTATCAAAAAAGCATGATACCACTCGCTATAGCCTCGTGCGCTTAACCCCTGAGACGGGACGTAAGCATCAGCTGCGTCGGCACATGAGACACATCTTTCATCATATAGTAGGTGATACCAGTCACGGCGACGGACGGCATAATCGATTTTTTCGGAGTCAATATAGCTGCGAGCGTATGCTACTGCATGCGCAGAGTTTAGCGCTTAGTCATCCGGTTACTGGTAAACCCTTACTTTTAGAAGCAGGGTTGGATGAGCAATGGATGAATGTATTAGAGGCGTTTGATTGGGTGGAGAGTGCTGAGGTTTCAAGTCTCTAGTGAGGACTTGAAACTTTGGTTATAGTCTATTATTGTTAGCGCTATAATTCATTTGATAGTTATAGAATATTTACTGTACACATTATATTCTTGGTCAGTTCGTTATACAGGAGTCGAGCTGTTGACGATATAACTTAAAATAAAAGGGCAAATAAATTAATGTCTATTATACAAAAGAAACTTGCTCAAGCAGAAAATTTTTGCAAAAAAAATGAGCCAGAGCTAGCTATAAATATTTTAAACGAAGTGATTTTTGATAGTCTTTCAACAGACGATGAGATAGCTGAGGCTTTGACTTTGAAAGGAGTAACTGTAGATATTGCTCCATATCTTGCAGAAGATCAACAAAACTACTCTCCATTGATTTACTTCCAAAAGGCTTTGGAATATGACCCTAACAATATATATATTCTATTCAACATACTTAATTCATTTTCTTTCGTAGATATGATGCAAGAATATACTCAAAAAAATAAAAGTGCTTTTGTAAGTGCTTATAACGTTTTGAAAAATGACTTATATGATACTTTAGATGAAAAATTGAAGAATGATTTGCATAGATTCTCCTCTAAATATAATGAATTTCTGAATGAGGGCTTTTGAGGTATACCCGAGTTACTTAGACTTTGAAAACAAGCGTTCATTAGCATTGTCGCTAACTACTTTCTTTTTACTAGACGTTTATGTTTTACGGGCGCAATAAAACAAGAATATACCAATGATGAGTTAAAAATATAATCATCCTTTAAAATTAAGAGTTACTACCTAAGCAATTTAAACCTTAAACCCTATATGCTTTCCTGTCGGCAGCTCAACATCGATACGCAGCTTACCACCCATTCCTTCAACGTATTTTTTCATTGTCGAAATCTTCAGATCACTACCCCGATTTTCTATTGCTGAGAGCGACGGTTGTTTAATGCCAAGGGTTTCGGCAAGCTCTTTTTGCGAAATATTCAATTCTTCACGAATACGGTAAAGCTGACTCTCTAAAAGTAGACTATCAGCCATTTCTTGAATGCGAGCTTGGCTTTCTGGAGAGCGCTTAGCTAATAATTCTTGCAGAGTTTTAGTCATTAGATGATTCTCCTAATGTTGCGAGATGAAGCTCATACTGCTCGTCTGCAAGCGCAAGCATCTCTTTATAAAATCGCTTTTTACCGCCTTTATGACCTATACAAAGTACGATAGCCTGACGTAATGGATCAAATGCAAAAAAAGCTCGGAGTGGTTTGCCTCGATACTGAACCCGTAGTTCTTTCATATTAGTAAATTTTGAGTCATACACAGTATCAACTAAAGGACGACCTAGACTCGGTCCTTGTTGCTCTAGAACCACTAAAGCTGCTAGCACTTTTTCTTGCATGGCGTCTTCTTGCTGTTCCAGCCATTCGTTAAACAGCTCTGTTGTGATGACAATCCACATATTACAACCGCAACATAGATTATAGTCTATATAGTATAGTTATCTAAGCTATTTTTCAAATAGCAATTTAAAACGCCTAGTTGCTTCCTAAACCAAACCCTTATAAAGAAAATAAATCCCGACTACAAACAACAATACCGAAAAACACTTTTTCAAAATCTCTGGCGATAAGATATGCGCGACTTTTGCGCCTACTTTGGCGGTGAAAAAGCTCATGATACTAATACCTAAGAACGCATAAATGTGCACAAAGCCAATCGTATTGGGTACGTTTATTTGCGCCTGCGTCCCAAATACCATATACCCTAGCGCACCAGCAATGGCAATCGGCAGACCGCACGCTGCTGACGTGCCCACTGCTTTTTGCATAACCACATTATATCGAGTGAGATAAGGCACCGTTAAGCTACCGCCGCCAATACCGAAAATGGCAGAAGCGATACCGATGACGCCGCCTGCCACGAGTTGCTTAGGTTTTGACGGTAATTCAGTCTGAGCGTAGTTGAGGCCGTCAATATGGTTAGTCTGACTAGCGACCTTCTTCTTAACACCGAAAAACATCTTATAAGCGACCCAAAGCAGAAACACCCCAACAATGAGCTGAAGATATAGCCCAGATATCTGTCCTGCTATTCCCGCGCCCAAAAAGCAACCAATCGCTAAGCCTGGCGCCAGATTTTTAAAGACAGGCCACATGACTGCGCCCTTTTTATTATGCGCCATGAGCGAGCTGATAGAGGTGACGATAATGGTCGCAAGAGACGTCCCTAAGGCCAGATGCATGATATTGTCAGGACTGTAGTTCATTTGCGTAAAGACAATAAATAATAGCGGTACGATAATGGTGCCACCGCCCACGCCAAACAGCCCTGCCGCAAATCCTGCTAGAGCGCCAATGATTAAAAAAGTGATTAATTCCACAGGATCGTTACTTCTTAGTTAAATAATGAGTTTGATGGTTAGGCTAATAGTTATTTTAATCGGGCGACAGTTAGATAGCCAGCTTAAGCGACTTGTACTTGACCAACGTAATGGTAAGAGCGGTTAAAGTAAACCAAGCTTTCATTGACCTCGACTTGTGGTTCGGCGTGTCCAATAGCGACCACCCGACACATAAAAACACTATGGGTACCCACTTGTTGGATATCCTCAATGACGCAGTCGAAACTGACTAGCGCATCTTGTAAAATAGGTGCACCTGTTGCTAGCTGGGTCCAAGAACCATATTTAAATCGTTCTTCTGCGCTCAATTTGGAGGCAAAAGCATTGGATATGGCCTCATGCTGCGCGCCTAACACATTAACACTCAATATTTTATTGTCAATAAAATGAGCATGTGAGCGCGCTGCCTGATTCATACACACCAACAAAGTTGGTGGGGTATCAGTGACACTACATACCGCAGATGCGGTAAATCCATGAGCACCAGAGGCACCATTGGTAGTGATTACATTGACCGCCGCCGTGAGCAACGACATGGCATTTCTAAAATCGGTGACTTCAATCATATTCTCAACCATTGCTGGAATCCTAAATTTTAACGCTTTAAGTGCCTTGATAAATGAAGGCACTCACAAGATTAAACAAGCGGTTATAGGCTAAGAGTTCATTCGGCTTCTATATATTACAACTTTGCAATGCTGGATTAAAAATCCAGCCTACAAAACTAAGTTCTCATTCAACATACAAAAGCTAATATTTGAAGAATCAAAAATAAGCTAAGTTGTCAGCTCTTTTCGTACGATTGCCGCGCCTGCACTTAACGCTTGCAGCTTACCTTGCGCAACGAAACGCGACAAAGGTGCCATGCCGCAGTTGGTCGAAGGATAGAGCTTATCAGCATCGACGAATTGCAGAGCTTTACGTAGTGTATCTGCCACCTCTTCTGGGGTTTCAATAGTATTGGTTGCCACATCAATGGCACCGATCATCACTTTTTTGCCGCGAATCAATTCAATTAAATCCATCGGCACATGTGAGTTTTGACACTCTAATGAGACAATATCGATATTCGACTGCTGCAATTTAGGAAACGTTTGCTCGTATTGACGCCACTCGGAACCCAGTGTTTTTTTCCAATCATTATTGGCTTTGATACCATAGCCGTAGCAAATATGCACCGCCGTTTCACACTTTAGACCTTCAATAGCACGTTCTAAAGTGGCAATACCCCAGTCATTGACGTCATCAAAGAACACGTTAAACGCAGGCTCATCGAATTGGATAATATCCACCCCAGCTGCCTCTAACTCTTTGGCCTCGAAATTGAGAATTTTGGCAAATTCCCAAGCTAATTTCTCACGGCTCTTATAATGACCGTCATACAGCGTATCAATCATCGTCATCGGACCGGGCAAAGCCCATTTAATTGGCTGATCGGTTTGCTGACGTAAGAACTTAGCATCGTCCACAAATACTGGCTTTTGACGGCTCACCGCACCCACGACTGATGGCACACTCGCCTCATAGCGATCACGAATTTTGACGGTTTTACGATTCTCAAAATCTACACCGTCAAGATGTTCAATAAAGGTAGTCACAAAATGCTGGCGGGTCTGCTCACCATCGCTGACAATATCAATTCCTGCATGTCTTTGTTCTTGCAAGGTTAAACGTAGCGCGTCACGTTTGGCTTCACTCAATTGCTCCCCTTCAAGTGCCCAAGGAGACCAAATTTTCTCAGGTTCTGCCAACCAAGAAGGTTTCGGTAAGCTGCCCGCGGTTGAGGTTGGTAATAATAATTCCATATTGGTTACTCTTTTATATTTTGGTCTTTTAGTTTTTTATATGTCGGTTGATAAAGATCTATTAAGCCGCGCGTCTTTTTACCGCTTCTTTTTGCACAGTTTCACTTGTCACAACATAGTTTGCCACCCACTCATCAAGAATAGCCTGATACGGTTTAATGAACTCATCTTCCGTAAATTTGCCTTGCGTCACTGCCATCTGGCTGCGCTCTTCGCGGTCATAGACAATTTGAGTCAGGGAATAATCTTGGTACTTCAAACTTGGCTGATATACGTGACCCGCGGTTGAGTTGGCATTATAAATTTCAGGGCGGTAAATCTTTTGGAAGGTCTCCATGGTGCTGATAGCACTGATTAGCTCAAAATCGCTGTAATCACTGAGCAAATCTCCGGCAAAGTAAAATGCTAACGGTGCCACGCTACCGGCAGGCATAAAATAGCGTACGGTTAAGCCCATCTTATAAAAATAGTCATCGGTTAGGGAGTACTCATCTTGCTTGTATTCAACCCCTAATACCGGATGCTGATTGCCAGTACGCTGATAGACTTTACTGCTTGACACACTCAGGCAAATCACAGGTTGTTTGTTAAAGTTGGTTTGATAGGCTTCTGAGTTCAATAAATGTTGAAACAGTTTGCCGTGCAAATCGCCAAAATCGGCTGCTGGTGGCGATGTTGGGTTTTTCTCAAAATGTTCTGGCAGTACGATGCTAAAGTCATAATCGCGCACGTAAGATGAGAAGCTGTTGCCAATCATGCCGTCAATACGCTTGTTTTCTTTATGGTCGATAATCGTTGTTTTCAGCGTCTCAATGACCGGAAATGTGTGGCCATTGCCTTCGATATCTAAGTCTGCAGAGATGATATCGACTTCAACAGAATAACGGTCGGCTGTTGGGTTATCCCAATGCGCGAGATCATTAAAACGGTTATTTATCATAGTCAGCGTTTTGCGTAAGTTCTCTTGACGACTCTCGCCGCGCGCCAAATTGGCAAAGTTCGTCGTTAGACGTGTGCTATCTGCAGGCTGATAGTTTTCATCAAAACGAATGCTTGAGATGGAATAGGTAAAAGGTTTACTCATGATGATCCCCTACTTTGCTATCTTGGATAAAGCTAAATTTTGTATGGGATAAATCATACCTAAATTACTACATGAATAAAAACGATACTATTTTAATAAAAGATGAATTTTATTCATGTTGATAAGGTGGTTACGATAGATAAGATGAAATAGTGGACGTTTTGGCGACTTATTTACTAAAAGATTGAGCTATATTAGAAAAAAGAGCTAGTGAAATTTGCTTTAGTTTTACAAGCTTGAAAGTAGCAGACTGGTTTCACTATTTAAAATACCATCCACTTCCCGAACTTTACGCAAAACTTCATCAAATTCGCTCAAGGTTGCGGTATGTATTTCGACAACAAGATCCCAAGCACCGTTGGTAGTATGCAGCTTTACTAGCTCTGGAATACCGCGCAGTTTTCTTATGACCTGAGCTGTCGACTGTCCGGATAACTCAACCATCATAATGGCTTTTACAGTATCTTGATCTAGAGCGTCATGTACGCGAATGGTAAACCCGAGAATCGCACCGCTGGCGATAAGTCGATCAAGTCGGTTTTGTACCGTTGCTCGAGACACTTTTAGCGTTTTGGCAAGGTAGGAAATCGTCGCCCGCCCGTCTTTTCTTAACTCTGAAATAAGCTCACTGTCTAAAGTATCATAAATATAGGGTTTCATAAGCGCTCTTGTTTATTACGGGATCTATTTATCAAAAAGTATAGTATATCTTAGCAAAATGTCAAAAAATAATAAGAAATTTATAATTTTATTGCATTTTAACTAGCACTCCACCTTGCTAAGATATTCTATAGCAATAGCAATCACGTACCTAGTGTAAGTATGGCAAATAAAAGTTGGTTATTTTTAATCAATGAGCTTAAATTTAGTCATCCACCTTCTCTTGCAAGATAGTTTTTTTGATTATCGCTAAGGTAATTAACTATGGAAAAGTTTCCCAAACTAGTATGGAGTGAGACTAAATTGCGTGACAATATCCGCTTTTTAAACCAGTTGTTTGCGGCTCAAAGCTGGCCCATGACATGGATTCCTGTATCCAAATCTGTCTGTGCCTATCCAGATATTATTAAAGTTTTACTCGATGAAGGAGTAACTGAGATAGCGGACTCTAGAATAAAAAACCTTCAAGCTATCAAATCAATCTCCAACGACTGTCGAACTTTACTTCTGCGCTTGCCGGGTCTTCATGAAATAAAAGATACCATTCAATATGCAGATACAAGCATGGTTTCCGAGATAGAGACTTTAACAAGGTTACAGACCCAAGCTCAAGCGGCGGGAGTGGTACATCGCGTTATTCTGATGGTTGAGCTAGGAGATTTGCGTGAAGGGGTGCTACCCAAAGATATACTTGAGATGGGTCGCTTTATTCTCAAGCAAGATCATATTGACTGGTGTGGCATTGGTACCAATCTTGCTTGCTATAGCGGCGTGTTGCCTACTAAAGAAAAGATGGAGCGTTTGCTTAAAATAAAAGACAGTATTTTATATGAGTTAGGCCATAAGCTTGCGGTAATATCTGGCGGAAACACCAGTACACTTTCTTTAATGCTTAATGATGATATGCCAGAAGGTATTAATCAGCTTCGTCTGGGTGAAGCTCTATTCTTAGGTAGAGATAGTACTATTTTGAAAGCCTCAATCGCTGGCATGCATGACGATATATTTACTCTAAAAGCCGAAATAATTGAAGTAAAAGTAAAACCTTCTTTTCCAGAAGGAAAAACTGGAACCGACGCTTTTGGTAGAACGCCAACATTTGAAGATATTGGACTGCACTCCCGCGCTATTGCAGCTATTGGGCGCCAAGATATTCCCATTGAGGGCCTGATACCTATCGACGAAAATATCCAAATTCTCGGCGGCAGTAGCGATCATATGGTCTTAAACGTACAAAATAGCTCAGTTAAAGTTGGAGATATATTAAGCTTCAATATCAACTATCCCACTTTGTTGCAAGCTATGACCTCACCTTATGTAGAAAAAGAGCGTTTAGAATGGGGAGCGGTATAGAGTTGAGATATACATTAGTTATAAAGTTTAAGTTGTGAAGTTTACTATCACTACTGCTTCGCTGCCTCAATCTGAATATTCAAATCTACCTGTTCTGTGATCCCAAGCCGCGTGTACTTACTGATATCCCACTCTCTGCGGTCAATAGTTGTCGTAAAATCACCACCGCACACTGAGCCTTTCGCTATAAAACTAAAATAACAATTGAACTTAGTAGCGGTTAGCGTTACTGGATGAGTAATATCGCGAATAGTTAACTCCCCATCGACTCGGGTCACATCGCCCGTATTGTCATCAGCAAAATGCCATTTGGTAGACCTAAAGTAAGCCCAAGGATACTTTTTCATATCAAAGAATTCATCGCTTCTAAGGACAATATCAAAGGCTTTATTGCCTGTATTTAAAGTATTAATAGGAATGACTAAAGAGACATTGCCCGTTTTTGCCCTTTGATCATACTCCAGCTGTCCGGTCAGATTATAAAAGCCGCCGGTATTGGTCGAGGTATTAAAGTGATCGATTGCGAAACGTACGTTGCTGTTGGCAGGCTCTAGTAAATAGGTAGCGCCGTGACTACTAGCGATCCCACCTATAAGCAATAATGACGCTCCTAAAGATTTAACGCACCTGCATGTCGTTTTAGAACATTTCATTTTAAAAAGTGAAAGTCGGCTCATCCCTATAGTCCTTTATTGGTAATAGCTGGTTAGTTTTACGGTACTATTTCTAGCCTACTCTTATTTATAACTTATGACACGCTTTAATAGGATCAATTTTATATAAAAACATTACGCACTAACTGCATTATGATTTTTCAATGACTGGATCGTTATCCTTACCGTGCGGAATTAGCCATTTAGCAAACCAGCCTGAGACATCATCCATGAGCGTATAGACTACTGGAATAACCACCAAACTTAGTAGCGTCGAGGTGACCAGTCCGCCCAATACTGCCGCCGCCATCGGACGTCTAAAGGTAGGATCAGCCTCGCCCCAGCCAAATACTAGCGGCAACATGCCCGCGCCCATAGCAATAGTGGTCATAATAATGGGTCGCGCGCGTTTGCGACAAGCATCAAGAATAGCATCAAAACGCGCCAAGCCGCGTCGCTGCGCAATCAAGGCGTAATCGACGAGCAAAATAGAGTTTTTGGTCGCAATACCCATCAGCATAATAAAGCCAATCATTGAGGGCATGGACAAGCTACTATTGGTAATCACCAAGCCCACAAACGCGCCGCCTATTGATAGGGGCAGAGCCATTAAAATAGTGAAAGGCTGTAATATTCGACCAAATAGGAGGATTAGCACCCCTAAAATACAGATAATGCCTACCGACATAGCGATGATAAAACCGCTAAATAGCTCAGCCATGTTCTCTGCTTGCCCTTGTTCAATTACCGTAATAGACGCCGGTATCTGTTGCATGGCTGGGACAGCTTTCACCGCTTGTACCAACTCGCCAAGCTCACCATCAGCAGGCTGCACCGTGATAGTGATAGAGCGTTCACGGTCAAGCCTGTTGATCTGCGCAGGACCCGTACCAAAGCTTAGATCAGCCACTTCGCCTACGCGCACCCCTTGTCCGGCTGGGCGCGCGCTTGGCACATATAAACCTTCCAACTGGCTGACATTTTGCTTGGCGACATCGGGCAGACGTACTACGATAGGTACTTGACGCGTATCAAGGTTGAGCTTGGATAAGCGCTGCTCATAGTCACCAACTGTCGCTATGCGCAGCGTATCAGCGACATCTTGAGTGGTCACGCCTTTATCTGCCATGGCCAATCTGTCAGGCATCACGGTTAATTCTTGGCGCGGTAAACTGCGATCACTGGTGACCGACCCTGCAATAGGCAGTGCACGGATATCCGCCATGACCTGTTGCACCGTTTGCTCAAGTACTTGCGGGTTGGTACTGGTCAATGAAAAGCTATAACCGGTCTCACCGCCACTCGATAGTCCTACCGTAAAGCGCGCGCTTGGCACCTCAGATAGTAGCGTACTAATTTGCTGCTCAATCTCTTTTTTGGAGCGGCGCTCGGCGCGCGGTGCTAGCACGATATCTAGGCTAGCGATGTTTTCTGCATCACCACTGCCAGAGCTTGGTCCCATAGCTTCTTGCGCCTCTCCAACCGCGGTAAACACATGGGTCACACCAGGCAGGTCTAAGATACGCTCGCGCGCTAGCATAGCTACGCGCTCAGTCTGCATAAGCTCAACATCAGGGGTCAGCTCAATAGCTACTCGCGTTTGATCGATATCATTATCCGGAATAAATGAGGTGGGCAGCAGTTTGACCAATCCAAGGGATGCCACAAATAAAATCAGAGTAGCTCCCATGGTCAGCCAGCGATGCTGCAGCGTCCAAGAGACTACCTTTAAATACCAAGTCATCAGCACGCTTTGTTTTTCAACGTGATGTTTTTCTGGCCTTAGAATATAGGCAGCCATCATAGGGGTGATAAGACGCGCCACCAGTAGCGAGGCAAAAATCGCCATCGCTGCCGTCCAACCAAACTGGCGAAAAAACTGCCCGACTACCCCGCCCATAAAGGCGGTGGGCAGAAATACCGCGATCAAGGTAAAAGTAGTAGCAATAACGGCAAGCCCAATCTCGTCCGCCGCTTCCATCGCCGCCTCATACGGCGTTTTACCCATGCGCAAATGGCGAATGATATTTTCAACCTCAACGATGGCATCATCGACTAACACCCCGATCACTAATGATAGTGCCAGTAAAGAGATAATATTTAGGCTAAAATCAAATAGATACATCCCTAAAAAGGTAGGAATCACCGACAAGGGTAGCGCCACTGCTGCTACGATAGTGGCGCGGATGTTGCGCAAAAATAGAAATACGACAATAACTGCTAAGATACCACCTTCAATGAGCATTCGTAGCGATGCCTCATAATCTTCGGCTACTGGGGTTGCTCTATCGTAAGCTTTTTCGATAGTGATGTTGCCCATCTCGGTACTCAGTTGCGCAAGTGCCGCGTCTGTGCGCTCCATGACTTCAACTTCACTAGCGCCGCGCGAGCGTATCACGTTAAATGCTACCACCGCTTGACCATCAAGCTTGGCAATGGAAGTAGGATCAGCGGCGCCATCGGTCACTTGTGCCATACGGCCAAGCGCTTGTGTGCCGCCAGTAGGGACGGCAATCTGCACATCATTAAGCTCGCGGGCGCGCTCCACTGCGCCTAGCACGCGAATGGTCTGCGTGGTATTGCCCACTTCCGCCTCACCGCCTGAGCTATCTTGTTGAATGCCAGCCAGCTGCTGCGAGAGCTGGGTAATAGACAGCTGCAAACCACTGAGCGTTATCGGGTCAGCAGCGACGATAATTTCGCGCTCAAGGCCGCCAATACGGCTAATCGAACCAACGCCTTGGATATCTGATAAGCGCTTGGTTATGGTGTCATCAACGAACCAAGATAAGTCCTCAACACTCATATTGTCGGCACTTACTGAATACGTGACAACTGGAAAGCCTGCGGTGGTCACCTTAGTAATAATAGGGTCGTTGGCGGCTGCGGGCAGATCTCCGCGTACCTCGCCGACCGCTGAGCGCACATCGTCGACCGCTTCTTGAATGTCTTTTTCTAAAGTGAACTCCGTAGCAATGGTCGCCGCGCCCGTTTGTAAAGTAGTGCGAATATGCTTGATACCTTCGATGCTAGTTAGCCTATTTTCAATCTTTTTGGCAATATCGTTTTCAAGCTGGGTTGGTGCCGCGCCCGGTAACGTTACTGTCACCACTACTGCGGGCAGGTCAATATCAGGAAACTGCTGTACCTTCATTTGCATAAAGCCATAAATACCGCCCAATGTAAGCAGTACGAATAGCAAGATGGCGACTAAAGGGTTTTTGATCGAATAGGTAGAGACGTTCATGTTCATAAGGTCGCCTGCGTAGCGGTACTGTTAGCAGCATTAGCATTAGCATTAGTATTAGTAGCAGTATCAGCAACCTCAACTACCCGTACCAAGTCACCGTCATTTAAAAAGCTACCGCCCTGCTTAACCAGTTGGCTAGCTTCAGGTAGCGGCTCTATAAGGGCCACATTTTCGCCAATACGCTCCCCTAGACTCACACGCTGCTGCAAAATGCGACCGACCGTCTTACCGTCTTGGGTGGTGATATTGGTGACGAGCATGACATAATCGTAGCCATCATTACTGACGATAGCCGTATTGGGTACCGTTTGTAGGTTCTCGCTACCGAGTAGAAATTCGCCCGTTTGATACATGCCGGCACGCGCCGCTGGGTTATTGGCTAAGCTGGCATAAATAGTAATTTGACGATTGTTATCGGCAGTTGGCGCTATACGGCGCACCTCACCCATGACCGCTTGATCTTGCGGCAGATTTACTTGCACAGGCGTACCCACGTTGATCTGGCTGACAAGCTTGGGATCGATATCTGCGCGCCACTCCAAAACACCGTTTTTGATAATGGTAAATAGCGGCTCGCCTCCTGCCACCATACCCACCTCAGCTATCTTTTCACTGATAATACCGCTGACAGGAGCAATGACTTCGGCATTGTTAAGCGTTAATTGCTGATTGCTCAAACGTGCTTTAGCCGCTTGTAGTGACGCTTCAGCACGCAGTTTTGAGGTGCGATAACGATCCGCTTCTTGACGGCTTATTGCATCTATATCAAGCAGCGGTAGTACACGCGCCGCATCAGCACTGGCATTAGCAAGGGTAGCTTCCGCTTCGGCTACATCAGCTTGTGCTTGTAGTATTTGCTGCTCCATAGCATCGGTATCAAACACTGCCAAGACTTGACCTGCTTTAACCTGCCCTCCTTCTTCAACCAATACTTGCTCAATAGCGACGCCGTTGACCTTGGCACTGACATTAGCGATATCTTTGGCTGCAATCACACCATCAGCTGTCAAAGTATTACCGATACTACCTTGGCTTGGCATGATGGTTTCTACCGATAGGACAGACTGTTCAGTAACCGCGCCATCAGCTGACGTACTAGTCGCTGTGCTCGTACTCACAGGCTGCTGATCCCCAGCTGTCACCTCACTACTGCCCCAATATCTACCGAGCAGAACACCGATTACTAGCATAGCTATCAATACCGGAATAAGCCACGGCGGCATCTTAGAGACAGGTTTGTTGGCTACTTCAGATTGGCGGTAGGGTGGCAGCTCAGATTCAGAAGAGGTCTGAGGGTTGATGCTAGGCTCAGTAGTAGACGCTTGCTTATTATCAGGGCGTTCAAGGTCACTCATAATCGGTCTCAATAGATAAGTACAGTAATAGCATACCGCTCATCACAAATAAAAAAGCTAAAAACAAGGAAGGTGTTGAATATTGTAGACTATCTTACCGATGCGTCAATTGTGCTACGTATCTGAGGCGTCAACTTTTGACCCTTACTGACCTGAATATCTGATCTACTTTATCGTTATTAATGTATGGGTTTTATTATGTACTAACCATACCCTTACAGTTTAGTCTTGTGTTCTTAGGCAGGTTTGTTACCATGGAGTCATGATGTGGTTTATTGACATAGTTAAGATTGCATCAATATTTGTTGATCTTTACTACTGTTAAAACGCTACGTAGCCTAGTACAGGCCAGCATTTTAAATTATAAATTAAGGAGTTTATTATGGCTAACAAAGAAAAGGTAAAAGCGCTTAAGAATGAGATCAAAGAGACTAAAAACGAGATCAAAGAAGCCGAGAAAGAAATTAAGAAAGCAATGAAGAAGCAACAACAAAAACTCAAAGATCTCAAAAAAGACCTAAAGAAAGCTAAAAAAGAAAAACCTGAGAAAAAAGCTAAGAAAAAGGATAAATAGGGTTTTTTCTAGCTGCGTTTTAAACTCATTTTTTGAGCACGTAAATCAGGACGGCACTAGCTGTCCTGATTTTTATTTTTTTATCATAAATTAACGTCAATTTTATATAATAAATATAACATGAGTGTGACAAGCACATACCATAATTACTGTCTAATCTTGCTAAGCACTTTTTATGCATTAGTATTAAACATTGGTATTAAGCATTGGTATAACGGCTGGCCTCCGGCATCCAGCGGTGGATGAGCTGGCTGACATCCGCTTTGCGCGTAGGGTCTGAGATTAAATGTTTAGCCAAGCGCTGGGCAATGGCAAATAGCTGCTCATCACGGATCAAATCGGCTAAATAGTAGCCAACATTACCGGTTTGCCGCTTACCTAATAGCTCACCAGGACCGCGCAGCTCCAAATCTTTTTGCGCAATGACAAAACCATCGGTACTATCGCGTAGTACGTTTAGACGCTCAATACCCGTTTCAGACAATGGCGTCTGATACAGCAGCACACAAAAGCTTTTGGTCGAGCCGCGCCCGACCCGTCCGCGCAATTGATGCAACTGTGACAACCCTAAACGCTCAGCATTTTCGATCACCATCAACGAAGCATTGGGTACATCGACGCCAACCTCAATCACTGTTGTCGCAATTAATAAATCAAGCTTGCCCGCTTTAAAATCTTGCATGACCACTTGCTTCTCAGCGGCTTTCATCTTGCCATGCACCAGTCCAATGCGAATGTCTAAGCGCTCATTTAAATCCTCATAAGTCGCTTCAGCGGCCTGTGCATCGAGCACACTAGACTCTTCTACTAGCGAGCATACCCAATACGCCTGCCGCCCTGCCTCGCAGTTGATAGCGATGCGCTCAATGACCTCATCACGTCGATTGCGATCGATAGTGACCGTAGTAATCGGCGTACGTCCGGGTGGCAATTCATCAATGATAGAGGTATCCATATCACCGTAGACACTCATCGCTAGCGTACGCGGAATCGGCGTTGCCGTCATAATCAGCTGATGCGGGGTGCTACCAGCAACGCCTTTATTAGTCAGCGCCATACGCTGCTCAACGCCAAAGCGGTGCTGCTCATCAATAATCACCAAGCCCAATTTAGCAAACTGCACCTGCTCTTGAAACAGCGCATGAGTTCCGACCACGATCTGCACGCTGTTCTCGCTCACCGCTTCTAGCGCTTCGCGGCGCTGTTTGGCGGTTTGCTTGCCAGCGAGCCAGCCTACACCCACGCCTAAGGGTTCAAACCACTGTTTAAAATTAAGCAGATGCTGCTCGGCCAAGATTTCAGTTGGTGCCATGACCGCCACTTGCCAGCCACTATCAAGCGCGTATCCTGCTGCCCCTGCAGCAACCAAGGTTTTGCCCGAACCAACATCGCCTTGTATAAGCCGCAGCATCGGAATAGAGATTGCCATATCCGCGGTGATATCTCTCATCACCCGCTGCTGCGCGCCCGTTAATTCAAAAGGTAGCGCGGCAAATAGATTGTCAGTAAGCGGGCTTTTCAAAGCACATTTGGGCGCTTTGTATTTATGTAATTGCTGACGCCGATAGAGTAGGCTGAGCTGATGCGCGGTCAGCTCCTCAATAATCAAACGCTGACAAGCAGCATGGGTACGCGCGGTTAGCTGAGTTAGTAATTTATATTGCTGAGCGGTATCAGTATAAGTGGGCGGCGTATGTAGCAGTACTAACGCCTCAAATATAGTTAAATTATAGACGTTACTGTTGGCTGCTGTATTGATAACCGTATCGCTAGTTGTCGTATAAGCGCTGGGACTGGTTTTATGGACACTATTGCTATTATTATTAACATCATTGTCTGGCACACTACGCGCCAGCGCTGAGAATATATCCTCAGAGTCGTCGTTATAAACCGATGATACTGTGGGAATAAAAGGCGCAAGCGGCAAATCAGCGACCACAGCAAAGTCGTCTTTATCAAATAGCGTCATGGGCAAACCTTGACTACGCACCGTTTGCAGCGCCAGCTTAATTAAGGTACGTAGCTTATTTTGATGTAGACCCTTAACCGTTGGATAAATGGGCTGCAATCCGGTATTGGTCAGCACCGCACTATCGGTGATAATCTGATATTCAGGGTGGTGCATCTGTTTGCCGTAACGGCTAACTTTGACTTCGCCAAACAACTGCAGCTGGCTGCCCAAGCTCATCGTTTGCATAAGGCCGCGATAAACCTTAAAAAAACGCAGAGACAAGGTAGCGCTACCATCATCTACGATTACCGTCATGCCGCTACGTTTATTATCAACGTGGACGATGCGACCAGTCACCAGTGCTGCTTGTCCATGCGCTATATCGCTGATAGCGACTAATCGGCTGCGATCCTCATAATCACGCGGCAGATGCAATAATAAGTCAAATATACGCACGATACCCAGTTGCGCAAGCTGCTCAGCCACTTTTGGTCCCACGCCGCCAAGCGCCGACACTGCCATATCCAGCGCTGAGGCAGACACATTATCTATAGGGTAACTTAGTATTTGACTTACAGATGTTGGCATCAAAAAACCTTTGCAAAATGACTCTGAAATTGATAACTGATACTAGATAATGTGCTATCTAAAATGCTAGTAACTACAATTATAATAACTGCATCGTGTTTAGCATTATAACTGACAATATAGCTCATTATGTTAGGCTATTTATATTTTGCAATGGAACTTTTATGCTGACCTCTCTGCGCTTTTTTACTTTTCTGATAAGTCTTGCGCTTACGAAAGTTTTTCTTATTACTAATTTTTTTGATACTAAGCATCAGGCAGCTACCTTGTTACGCCTAAGCTTACTAGGTGTACTGGCTATTTTTGTCAACGCTTGTAGTAGCTTGACGCCCAAAACCTCAACACCCCTACAACCTAGGATAGAAAAACCAAGCGTGGCGCTTGTGCTAGGCGGCGGCGGCGCGAAAGGTTTTGCTCATGTCGGAGTTATAAAGGCGCTAGAAGAAAATGGTATCACCCCGACAATAGTAGTCGGCACTAGTGTCGGCAGCTTGGTTGGTAGCTTGTATGCCAGCGGCTACAGCGCAGCCGATCTTGAGCAGTTGGCACTGACCACACCCGATAGCGCACTCACCGACTTTACCTTGTCCAACCAAGGGTTTATCGAAGGTATTAAGCTTAAAAACTTTATCAATGCTAAGGTTAATGGACAGCTGATAGAAGATTTCCCGATCAGCTTTGCCGCCATCGCGGCTGAAAAAAATACTTTGAAAAAGGTCGTATTCACTCAAGGGGACGCCGGACTGGCGGTGCAAGCATCTTGTAGCGTGCCCAATATTTTTATCGCACCGCGAATCCCTGAAAAGGTTGGCAAAAAATATATCGATGGCGGCGTAGTCAGCTTAGTTCCTGTAGACAGCGCCTACGACTTAGGCGCTGATATTGTTATTGCTGTCGATGTGACCGCTTCTAGTCCCGCTCAAAAAACCTCTATTAATAGTATCTTACCTGCTGTCACCTCATTAAGTAGTTTTTGGGCACTACTTGAAAATAACTTTATCCTGAACGTTAATAGCAATGCGCCAAGCAAAAATGTAGTATCAATGCCTGCTGAGCGTCAGCGTGCAGATATTGTTATTATTCCTGAGGTCGGCCACATCAGCTCACTAGATACCAGCCAGCGTAGCACGCTTATTAAAGCGGGTACAGAAGCTACTATTCCTCAAATCAAAGCTATTAAGCAACTGATCACAGACAAAACGTATAGCAAATACACTACTCTTTAGCAAAACTTTTGTTCATTATGCTTAAAGCAACGGCAAAAAAAAGCACTGGCATTATCCTATGCAGTGCTTTTCTCTTAACCATATCAAAAGCTGGCCTTATTTAACTTTGGCGCGATATTGTACTTTTACCGTATCGTTGAGGCCGACATCGTCAATATCCCAGCGCACTGCTTTGTAGTACTCTAGAGGAATCTCTTGTAATTGATTGTCAACTTTACCGCGTAGTGGCATACGAGCAAAAGTATTACCATCAGCGCTACCATACGGGAAGTCAGGAGCTACCACACGCAGCAGCTCTACTTGCTCAGGGATAGTCAAAGTGACCGTCATTTTGCGTACCCGGTCGCTATTGGTATTAGTAAAAAACCCTTGATACTCTACAATATTGCCCGGTTGCAAACGAGTATCTGCGGTTACCGGAACCAAAGTTTCTTGTCCATTAGGATCAACGCTAACCAAAGAAGCGGTAATCTTACTGTCAATCGCCTCTACACTTGAATTGGTATTATTGTTACTGGCTGCAGATACGTTGTTCAAGCTACCAGTATTAGTTGCCGCTGATTGCATAGCAGCCGCATTGTTATCAAGTGCAGGCTCCGGTGTTGGTAGCGCGGCAGATGCCTTTGTAGCCACTACTGCCCCGATAAGCGTACCAGCAACCACTTGAAACAAGCGATGACCTGTCCAAGCCGCAAAAGGATTGGCTAAATGGTTTATTTTTTTCATGATGTTCGTTATTCCTAGTTAAAGTGTCGGTAATACGGTACTGATTAAACAGTATTGATTAAACGGTATCTTGCATTTTTTATTACAAGACTCTACTAACCTTCCAAAATTGATGATCTAGCAAAAGTATAGTTAAACAAAGATGTAATTAAACAAATATACAGTCAAATTCATCAGTTTTGATGAAACAGCACTTAGCATAGCAAAAAGCTTTTATAGGTATAATAACCCCGTGTTTAGGTTGTGTATATAGCGTCCCGTCTCTATATCTTCGTTAAAAATATCAAAGCAAATAGCTAAAATAAAAAGATAGCTCATATCGATGATTTTTGCTATGGTAAATCTTTAGTATATAAAAACAAGTATCTAAAAATATTTTTATCCTCCATCTTTTACTATACCTACTATTATTGCCTTTATTATGACTACTAGCGCTATGCCCAAGATCAATCCTGAATACGTCCATTGGTTCCGTAACTCTGCGCCCTACATCAATACGCATCGCGGCAAAACTTTTGTGATTATGTTCGGTGGTGAGGCCGTCAACCACCCCAACTTTAGTACGCTTATCCATGACTTTGCTTTACTGCACAGTTTGGGTATCAAACTAGTGTTAGTACATGGCGCGCGCCCGCAGATTGAAAAAAACTTAGCAGAGATTGGTGTCACCTCGCCGCTACATCAAGATATTCGAGTGACCCCGCGTGAGGCAATGCCGTCCATTTTGCAAGCGGTCGGCGCAATTCGCCTACAGATCGAAGCGCAGCTGTCGATGGGGCTTGCCAACTCCCCAATGTACGGTTCACGCATTGACGCGGTGTCTGGCAACTTTGTCACTGCCCGCCCTTATGGTATCCGTGACGGTATCGATTATCAGATGACAGGCGAGGTGCGCTCAATAGATGTCGATGCTATTAAAAACAACTTGCTCCACGATCATATTGTGATTTTGGGTTCGATGGGCTACTCGGCAACAGGTGAAGTCTTTAACCTATTAGGAGAAGACGTAGCCTTGAGTGCTGCTGTGGCATTGGGCGCTGACAAGCTGATTTTCTTAGGTGAAGAAGCCGGTATCAACGATAACGATCGTCTGCTTAGTGATATGATTCCCAACGAAGTAGATCGTTTCTTACGAGAACGTGATCTAAGCAACGAAATCAACTACTTTTTGTACTGTGCTAGTCAAGCTTGTCGTCAAGGCGTACATCGCACTCATATCATCTCCTATGCTAAAGATGGAGCGCTACTCGAGGAGCTGTTCACACGTGATGGTTCTGGTACGCTGATCAGTCATGACCCTTATGAAGAGATTCGCCATGCCGATATCGACGATGTAGTCGGATTGATTGAATTGCTCAAGCCGCTCGAGGAGCAAGGTATTTTGATTAGTCGTTCACGTGAGCGCTTAGAACAAGAGATCGATAATTATAGCGTGATTGAGCGTGATGGTATGATCTTAGGCTGCGCTGCCTTATATCCGCTGGGGGCGGATAGCGCAGAAGTGGCTTGCGTAGCGATACATCCTGAGTATCGTAATGGTAGCCGCGGTGCCGACCTGCTTGCCTTTTTAGAGCAGCAAGCACGCAGTCATGGACTACACAAGCTGTTTGTATTGACCACGCGTACGGCGCACTGGTTTGTAGAACAAGGGTTTGCTGAGACTGATGCTGATGCCCTACCAGAAGCTAGACGCGAAAGATATCATAATGGTCGTAATTCTAAAGTCTTTCAAAAAAAGCTATAGAACTATATTTTAGACACTCAGTTCCATAAAAAAAGCTCTCATATATTATGAGAGCTTTTTTGTTAGCACTTAATATAGTGCTTTGATATAAGCTATTTTACTTCTAATAGCTCAACGGTAAAGATCAGCGTACTATTAGGATCGATACCTTGGTTGCCCGCCTCCCCATAAGCGAGGTCTGATGGAATATAAAACTCATATTTACCGCCCTCTTTCATGAGCTGTAGACCTTCAGTCCAGCCAGCGATAACTTGATTCAACGGAAACTCAATAGGCTCACCGCGCTCATAAGAGCTGTCAAATACCGTACCATCTATCAGCTTACCTTCATAATTGACCACTACGACATCAGTGGCTTTTGGTGAAGCGCCCGTACCGGCAGTAAGTACTTTATACTGCAGACCAGAATCAGTCACTTGCACACCTTCTTTATTAGCGTTTTCTGCTAAAAATGCAGCGCCTGTCGCTTTATTATCTTCAGCTTTGGACTGCATATCTGCTACGAACTGCTCTTCTTGTTCCTTTTGATAAGCAAGCAAAACCTCTTCCATCTGCTCTTGAGTCAAAGCTGAGTCTTTACCTTCGTAGCCATCGCGAAAACCTTGTTCAAAGGTATCAAGGTCTAAATCTTGTACCGCCTCTTTGTTGCCTTCAGCCATCATAAAGCCCAAACTATAGCCTACTTTTTCATTTGGCGGACTTTGTTCTGTGACCGATACGCTTTGAGTTGCTGTTTCTTGATTGCCGTTATTGGTGCTACAACCTGTCACTAATAACATAGCAGCGGCTAAACTACTAATAGTCAAGGTAGTGATTTTTTTCATAGGGTACTCTCAAGTTATTGAAAAACAAGTTATTGAAAACACTGTAGAAACAGTGAATTTTATTTAAAAATAATTGCAGCACATCATAACAAATCTTGGTTTTAGGGGCTATGTTTCTAGTAAAATTAACGACGTAATGTATAGTATTTGTTACTGCAGCTTATCAAAATAACAACTTATCACACAATTATAGCGTTGAGTTAAGCTTTCTATCTTTAACTACAACACTAGATAAGATAAGCTAAACTCGTTAAGAAGTAACTAAATATGACTATTTAATGAAATGGTTTACTTTTACTGAAATAAAATATTATAGTTTCTAAATACTCATGAGTTTTTATATATTCGTGTATCTATTAAATTTGAGAATACGTATTCTCTTTCTTATCCAAGATACATGATGATTAAAGGAGGATAAGATGAATCCAACATATATATCGTTCAATGATTACTTGGGTGGGCCAATCGGTTCTATCATTGGTGCCATTTTGATTTTTATCATTGGCTGGCTGGTAGCACTTGGTATCGCAGGTGTGGTTCGAGGAGTACTGGCTAAAGTAAACCTCAATCAGCGTATGAATACCTCAACTGGTAAAAAATACGATTTAGAAAGCATCATCTCTAAAATTGTTTTTTGGTTTATATTTATAATTGCCATCTCAATGGCGCTTGATCAGCTTAATTTAAATTCAATCTCAGTACCCTTTGCCAATATGGTAGGTCAAGTACTGGCATTTATTCCTAATCTTATCGCCGCTATTGCAGTTGGTGTTCTGGGTTGGGTTATCGCTACTGTGGTTCGCACAGCGATCAATACTGGTCTTTCAAAAACCTCAATGGATGAGCGTCTCAGTGCTCATGCTGGCGTCAAACCTATGAGCAATACTATTGCTGATATGGTTTATTGGTTCATTTTGCTCATTGTTTTAACCATGGTTCTAGGTCAATTAGAACTTGATGGTTTGTTTGCACCATTAACTAATATGGTCGACAAAATCTTTGGCTTTATTCCTAACATCATTATCGCCATTGTGGTGTTTGTGGTGGGTTATATCATCGCTAAAGTCGTACGCGGTATCGTGACCAATCTAGTTTCTACCTTCAACGTTCAAGAGCTTGCCTCAAGAGCTGGGCTGAGCGAGAAAAACAGCTTACCTAACATTGCAGGATCATTAGCCTTTTTAGTGGTCATTATCCCAACTATTGTAGCTGCTCTAGAAGCGCTAAGAATTGAGGTCATTGCTCGCCCTGCGACAAATATGCTCAATAAAATTATGGCCGCCCTGCCCAATATCTTTATGGCAGCTGCGATCTTAATTGTGACCTATTATGTAGTGCGTATGGTGGCTAACATCATCAAAGGTCTAATCGAAAATACTGAAATTAACCAATTGCCCGCTAAAGTAGGTTTACAAGAAACCATGGGCGACAAACAAATCTCTGATTTGGTCGGTTATGCTATTATCTTCTTTGCTATGCTGTTTGCAGCAATTGCAGCCTCTGACTTATTAGGTTTTGAGCCTATTTCAGCTATTATTACTATGTTCATCGCCTTTGGTGCCAATATTATCTTAGGTGCCATTATTCTGTTTATCGGTTTCTGGCTTGCCAATATCATCGCTGGTGTCGTTGAGCGTTCTGAAAAAGGCTCACAGTTCTTAGCCAATATCGTACGTGTATTGATCATGGGCTTAGTACTTGCCATGGGTTTAAAAGCGATGGGCATTGCTGACTCTATCGTCAACCTAGCGTTTGGTCTCACCTTAGGCGCTGTGGCAGTGGCGTTTGCACTATCATTTGGTCTTGGTGGTCAAGAAGCTGCCGCTCGCTTCTTACGCAAAATGCAGGACAAAATGGATGAAGAGCGTACTGGTCTTAAAGTAGAAACGACTCGTCATACCAAGACAACGACGGATACACAAGACAAAGTAGCTGACGCTGTTCGCGCAAACACACCTAGTGCGACAACAACTAGCATCGATAGACCTGATCCAACTACTACTGGTCTAGCTACTGATGATTTAACTACTGATACTGTTGATACCAGTAAGCTAGGTACAGACTCTGTTGATACTAGCAACTTGAGTAATGACAGTAACACCCCTAGTAATACTGACAACACTAATAGTAATACTAATGACGTAGACATATTACCAGGTAGCGGTTTGGTTGGTGATCAGGGTTACGATAAGGATAAATAATTCCTAGTAACTATCTTATTTATATCAGTAAAAAAGGCAGCTTAGGCTGTCTTTTTTTGTGCTAAAGATTTAAACACTTTCATACTATTTAATATCGCTTTCATAATAATGGCTTGTTATGATAAGAAGTCATTTACTTTTCCACCATTTATGCCTATTAGGATTAGACACCATGAAAAGATTTAAGGAAAAAACGGTAATTGTCACCGGTGCCGGCTCAGGTATTGGTCGTGCCACTGCTATTCGATTCGCTAATGAAGGTGCTAGTGTGATTTTGGTTGGTCGTACTGCCAAAACTTTGGAAGAGACTGCAAAGGAGTTACCGCTAGATCGTACTTGGATTCATACTGATACTTATATGACGGTTACTTGCGATATCAGTGTCCAAAGCCAGGTACAAGAAATGGTAAGACGGACGGTAGAAAAATTTGGCAAAATCGACATACTAGTCAATAACGCTGGTAAAGCCATCCAAGGTAGAATCACTGACTTATCTGCTGACGACTGGAAGTCGGCCATTGATGTCAATCTAAATGGTACCTTTTATGTTTGTCAGGCGGCTATCCCACACTTAATTGAGACTAAAGGTAATATTGTCAATGTCTCTTCACTTTCAGGCATTGGCGGCGATTGGAATATGGCCGCTTATAACGCGGCTAAAGCTGGCGTCACCAATCTGACACGGACCCTGGCTTTGGATCATGGCGCTGATGGCGTACGTGTTAATGCGGTTAATCCAAGTGTTACCAAAACCAACATGACTAGCGCTATTCAGGACAATAATGATAAAAAAGATCAGTTTCTAGCACGCTCGCCGCTGGGACGTCTGGCTACACCTGAAGATATCGCCGCGGCTATTACTTTTTTGGCCAGTGATGATGCCTCAATGATTACTGGCGTTAACTTGCCAGTTGATGGCGGCGTTAGCGCCTCTAACGGCCAGCCGCATTTCTAAAATCTTAAAAAATAGCCCTTAGTAAATATAAGGGCTATATGTTTATAAGGGCCATATGTTCGATCTTTTTTTACTTACACTATAAGATTATATCAATGTCGTTCACGTCCTGTAGGGGCTGCGATAAACGCTCAGGATAGCGCGGTACTATGCCTTGATATTGAATATAAATCTTTGGTAAGTCAGCCTCGATATCGCCCGTAGGATAAACCGGCGATAAAAAACGCACTTGTTTAGTTTTATAATCCAAAGCCACGGGCAAGATCGGTACATTAGCGCCTAGTGCTAAATAATAAAATCCCGTTTTCCAGTTCTCGGTATACTGACGTGTGCCTTCTGGTGATAGTCCCAAAAAGAGCGGTTGACCTGCTTTGAATTTATCGATGCTTGCTTGTAAGACAGAGCCTTTATTACCCCGATCAATAGGAATAATACCCATCCAGCGTAATAACTGCGCCAGCACTGGTACTTTAAATAAAGTATGCTTGCCCATAATGCTAATTTTTATATCCAGAGCAAACAAACTAGGTAAGGCATAAACCCCATCAACGTTTGAAGTATGCGGAAGCGCCAGTACTACAGCTTGCGAAATATTAGGAATCTCGCCAACCGTACGCCAACCTGCTATTTTCATAAGCCACGCTGCTATAGGAGGCGTGACTACCCCTCCACGTTTTGGAATCAAATGACCTAAGTCTTTTCTACTGAGTTTAGGTAATTTAGCAAATGTTTTAGTATTCGAAGTTGTAGTTTGCGTAGCAGAATTGAATTTCATAATAGTACTGAACGATAAAAATTGATTTAACAATATAATAACATTAATTAGACACTATTAAATTGACTTCTATTGTATTTTTTATAGTTTTCATACTACTCGTAAATTAAACAAGGACATCTTAATAAAACTACTTGTTTCAAAGCATAGATAGCTATAAAGCGATATCAGCTAAGTTGCCTTTATCTTCAAGCCAAGACTTACGATCAGAAGAGCGTTTTTTGGCAAGTAGCATATCCATGACGCTATTGGTTAATATCATGTCATCCATATCCAGCTGTACTAAGCGGCGCGTATCACGGTTCATTGTCGTCTCGCGTAGCTGCTCGGCACTCATCTCACCAAGCCCTTTAAAGCGCGTGATTTGCGCTTTTTTATTGCCCGGAACATTCGATAGAATATGTTCAAGCTCAGGCTCATCTAAGGCATAGTGCACCTCTTTTCCCACATCCACTCGGTACAGGGGCGGCATCGCGACAAACAAATGACCTGCATCGACCAAAGCTGGAAAATGCTTAACAAATAACGCGCAAATCAAAGTAGCAATGTGCAGTCCATCAGAATCCGCATCGGCCAAGATACAGATCTTGTCATAACGCAACTCGGACAAGTCGTTTGAGGCCGGATCAACTCCGATAGCGATGGCGATATCGTGAATCTCTTGACTGGAGAGTACAGTATCAGATGAGACCTCCCATGTGTTCAGTATCTTACCGCGCAGTGGCAATATCGCTTGATAATGACGATCCCGTGCTTGCTTAGCGCTGCCCCCTGCCGAATCTCCTTCTACCAAAAACAGCTCCGCGCCATCACGCAAGTCGCCGCGGCAGTCTGCTAATTTACCCGGCAGTGCTGGACCCTGACTGATTTTTTTACGCGCGACTTTTTTTGCTGATTTTAGACGACGTCCGGCTTTATTAATCGCCAGCTCGGCAATCTGAGCACCTAAGTCTGCATGTTGATTGAGCCACAAACTAAAAGCATCTTTGGCTAATGTCTGCACTACCCCTGCCGCCTCGCGACTCGACAAGCGCTCTTTGGTTTGCCCTGAGAACTGCGGTTCAGAGAACTTAAGCGAGAGAATATAATTAATCCCATCCCAAACATCCTCCGCCGTTAGCTTCACACTACGCGGCAACAGATTATGAATCTCACAAAACTCACGCAGAGCTTCTAAAATACCGGTACGTAGCCCATTAACGTGCGTGCCTCCTTGCGCGGTCGGGATAAGATTGACGTAACTTTCTTGTACAGGGGTACCGCCATCAGGCAACCAAGATAGCGCAAAGGTAATACCTGTGCCATTGCCGTCTTTAGCCTCATAATTATAATAGAACGGCTCTGGTGGCAGCGTCTCAAGTCCATCTAACTGCTCGTTTAAATATTCGACCACGCCATCGGTAAACTGCCAAACCACTTTTTCATTATTGATGTTATCAACGAATTCAATAATGAGACCAGCCGCTAACACCGCTTTGGCTTTTAGGTTATGTTTGAGCTGTTTCACATTAAATTTAGGCGTATCAAAGAAGCTACCATCTGCCCAAAAGCGTACCTTGGTGCCGCGTTTGCGCTTGTTAGAGCTGACTGATTCGGTAAGCGGTGTCACAGGAGCACCATTCTCAAACGCCATGTCAAACTGCGTACCCTCACGCCATACGGTGACTTCAATGCGCGTTGACAAAGCATTAACGACAGAGATACCAACCCCGTGCAGACCGCCTGATACTTGGTAATTGGAGGTCGAGAACTTACCACCCGCGTGCAGACGCGTTAAGATAAGCTCAATTCCTGATTGCCCAAACTCAGGGTGGATATCAGTCGGCATACCGCGGCCATCGTCTTCTACCGACAATGACCCATCTTCATGCAGTTGTACTTTAATGGTTTTGGCATAGCCTGCTAAGGCCTCATCAACAGAGTTGTCGATAACCTCTTGGGCTAGGTGATTGGGACGGGTAGTATCGGTATACATGCCGGGACGGCGGCGAACGGGCTCAAGACCTTCTAAAACTTCTAATGACTGCGCATTATATTGACTCAAAATGCTTTCCTTAATGTCTACAAACTATAAGTATTTACAAACTATTAATTCCAATAAACCATTATAACGAAAAATGGCTACACTAGCGGCAACTGTTAATAATATACGTCATGTCGTGTCGTCCACTACCTATCATCATAGCCGCTGTATGATGTCCATAACGACAGGCAACTGCTCGGAGAAATCACTGAAGCGATGGTCGCCCTCTGCTTGTAAAATAACCTTCGCGCCATATTGTCGATAGAAATCTACAGATAAATTGGGATCGAGTAACTCATCGCCCTCTTTAATCAAGGCGACTACTTGGCTGGGATATTCAACACCGGACAGCTTATGATCAGCAAACCATTTTAAGTCTGCTATTGTGATGTTCCAACCGCCCGTTGTAGTATAAAGTACCTTCGTATCTGCATCACTGTTATTAAGGCTATCAAGGTTATTATCAACACTAGATTCCTCATAAAAACGCTGTAAAGTAATATGAGGCTGAGTGCTAGGATTCAATAGCAATACTGAACAACCCGTATGATTACTGATTAACGTCGAAAAGTAGCCTCCTAATGAGCTACCTACCAATATGGTTCTAGCTTCCTTACTCAATTTGGTGACTAAGTCGATTAAGTCGCCAAAGACTTGTTCAGGCGACTGGTTTAAGTCGGGACGATAGACTGCAATATCTGGATGATTCTGCTCACAATAATGCTCAAGTAATAATCCTTTAATAGAACTAGCATCACTATCTAAGCCATGAATATAAACAATGTTCACGTATAGCCTCACTTATTAATTTTGTTATGATATAAGATATAGCACTGTTTAAAGAACGGTTTAAACCTCAAGAATAGCATTACAAGCCAATCAATATAAGTGTTAAGCGCTAAGCCATAATATAATAGCTAAAATTATAAATACTGAGGCTAACATAGTACTGAGTTTGCAAGGGAATGATATATTAAATGGAGAGGAAGCATGAATCAGCAGTTTGAGCTCTTTGAGATTGCTAATCCGTGCATTGGCGTTTGTCAAAGTAATAAAAAAGGCTACTGCTTTGGCTGTTTGCGTAGTCGTCCTGAGCGTCAGCTTTGGCATGATATGAACAACGAGCAGCGCCGAGAGGTACTCAGACTGATAGTAGGACGTCGGCAGCGTATTGAACAAATAAAGCAGCGTAAAGGCGAGCAATTAGGCTTTGATTTTGAAGAAGTTATTGAAACAGGCGAATTGTTTTAATGAGAAAATATAACTATTAAATTATTATTAATAATAAGTAATATCAATATAATAATTCTACATAGTATTATTGAAATTTATATTCCTGACCTCAAATATATAACTGAAGATTGATAAAACTCAATGATTATTAACAGTTGTTGAAAAAAGCAGGAGATAATAATGAATGACACTATAGCGAATAACGTAGAAGATACCGTAACCCAATCACGTCAAGTGCAAGAGCTTTATGCTGGGGTAGATACTCAAGACGGTGCGGGTGTTAAGCTAACTCGCGTACTCACGCAGCAGTTGCAAAAACGCCTTGATCCTTATTTGATGCTAGACAACTTTAAAAGCGACAATCCAGATGATTATGTCGCTGGGTTCCCTAACCACCCACATCGCGGTTTTGAAACTATTACCTATATGATTACGGGCCGTATGCGCCATCGTGATAGCGCGGGTAACGAAGGGTTATTACAAAACGGCGGCGTACAATGGATGACAGCAGCCAGTGGGGTGATCCATTCAGAGCTACCGGAACAAGAAGATGGCGCGATGGAAGGCTTTCAGCTTTGGCTTAATCTGCCTGCCAAAGATAAAATGAATGACCCTTGGTATAAAGACTTCCAAAGTGATGACTTGCCTAAATATACTACAGAAGATGGCGTCGACGTTACCGTAATCGCGGGTACATCGCACGGCGTTGAAGGTGCAGTCACCCGCGAAGTTACTGAACCGACTTATTTGGATATCCATCTACCAGCAGGAACGAGCTTTAGCCAAGCCATTCCAAGCGAGCATAATGCATTTGCCTTTGTGTATCACGGTACGGTAGATATCGAAGGTCGAGAAGTGCCAACTAAGACCATGGCTATTCTTGAAAACAATGAGAGTGCGGATGGCGTTACTATTACCGCCGATAGTAGTGAAGATACCAAAGTGATCTTAATCACGGGTCGCCCACTACGTGAGCCCATTGTTCAATACGGTCCCTTTGTGATGAACAGTCAGCAAGAAATCATGCAAGCCGTCACTGATTTCCAAAGTGGCAAATTTGGTGAAGGTGCTTAATAGTTAAGTTAGTTTTTTAGATAATCTATTGAATGTTAAAGCCCGTATTAGTTCGCTAATATGGGCTTTAAATTATAATTTAGTAGCTTCCGTGTTTGAATTACTCATGAGTATTAAGAATACTTTAAGGCAATTCTATAAATAATAATTTTTTATTCTTCATTTTATGTTCAAAAACGTTCTATATGCTGGATGTATAGACCAAATTATATTATCGTTTCTATTCTCTATAGAACGATATAAGTCAGGATCATCAGTATAGTGTGTAAACTTTTTGCCATCGTCATGTGCTCTAGATATAAGTCCAAGTTTATACAAGAAATCACCTAAGTCCTCGGGTTCGATATATTGTTTTCCATGTATTTTAGGGATAGCTGCTAAATCTCTTCCTCGAATGAAGTTCTTATCTATAACTAAATGTAGTTCAGCTTGTGTAAACTCTTTCTGAGTAGATCTTAGTGAGTCTATGAGCTGCGATAGTTCGTCAAACTGATGATCATGTTCTTTAATTAGATCATCTCTTCTTAACGCTCCAAAGTCTAAAAGTATATTATTGATATGATTAAGATTCACTTTTTTGGCTTGAATATGTTCACTAGCGTTTTTACTTGCCATACGACAGAGCTGACCCATCCATCTTGGTCGTCTATTTGAAAAAGCACTAATTGCATCGAAAAGTTTAGCCTCTTTATCACCACGCCAATCAATAGGCGATTTAAAAACAGTATCTATTATTTTATTGTAATCGCCTTTTAGCTTGAACTTTGCTTCATTTGAGTCTGGAAAATTTTTCTGGATATAAACTAGTATTCTTTGAGCAAGCATATCTCTCATATACTTTTTACTCCAGAAGATATCTATCATATATTGTTGTAATTTATCTAAATCTTCCAAATGGCGCAGACAAGACCATACATCACTCCTTACAGTAGCTCTAATATTTAAGTTTTCGTTATCGAAAGATAATGATCTTATAGCACTAAAAAAAGAACCCACTCGAGCTTGATTTTCAGTTGTATTTTGAAATTTAGCATCAATGTCATCAATTAGAAGCCAGACACTTGGAGAACTTTCACTATTTTGATAACGCTTTAATAGTTTATCTAGATTTTCTGGTATATCTTTATCAATCGTTATTTCTGTTCCTGGAAGCTTACCTTTTACTCTAGCAAGTAATCCTCCTATTAGATTTTTACTCTTTAGACCTTCTAACTCTGACAGTTCAACAAACGACATATCATCGCTAGTCAGTGCAAATCCAATTTGAGAGCCAATTTCAATAATTATACGTTTACAAATGATTTGCTTCCAATAGTTTTCTAAATATGAATGATTTTCACCTTTAAAATCACCAAGGCCCAGTAGCTCATTACCTTTTACTCTAATTACCAAAGGGTTATGATACTTATCTTCATTAATAAGCTTAAAGTGTAGTCTTGATAGTAAAGCAGATTTACCCATTCCTTTTCTAGCAGAAACTATGGATAATCTTTCATCTGAATCAAAGAAATCATCAAAGTTGGGGTGTTCTATATAATATGAGTTGAGAATTTCAAGATTCTCATCCTCTCCAGCTTCGTTACCAAATATTTTTCTATCTTTTAAATTGATTCTCAACATTCTTTGAATTCCTGAATAATAGCAAATGTATTCTATCAAAAAATAACAACTCAAAAATATTAAACCATAAAAAAAGCCCCAACATACTAACGTATGTTGGGGCTTTTCAGGAATAGAGAGCTGACGATGACCTACTCTCACATGGCCGGAGCCACACTACCATTGGCGCTACGATGTTTCACTGCTGAGTTCGGGAAGGGATCAGGTGGTGCCATCGTGCTATTGTCGTCAGCAAAGGGGGTTAGATATGAGTCTGTGTTTGTTTTACTTATTTGACTAAGTATCACTTATCCTAACTGAATCAAGGATAAAGGTGATATCGATATAATGCTTGATACAAACCACTTGGGTGTTGTATGGTCAAGCCAAACGAGCAATTAGTACAGGTTAGCTACACGCATCGCTGCGCTTCCACACCCTGCCTATCAACGTCCTAGTCTTGAACGGCTCTTTAGGGAAATCTTATCTTGAGGTGGGCTTCCCGCTTAGATGCTTTCAGCGGTTATCCCATCCGAACGTAGCTACCGGGCAATGCCATTGGCATGACAACCCGAACACCAGTGGTTCGTCCACTCTGGTCCTCTCGTACTAGGAGCAGCTCCTCTCAAATTTCCAACGCCCACGGTAGATAGGGACCGAACTGTCTCACGACGTTCTAAACCCAGCTCGCGTACCTCTTTAAATGGCGAACAGCCATACCCTTAGGACCTGCTTCAGCCCTAGGATGAGATGAGCCGACATCGAGGTGCCAAACACCGCCGTCGATATGAACTCTTGGGCGGTATCAGCCTGTTATCCCCAGAGTACCTTTTATCCGTTGAGCGATGGCCCTTCCATACAGAACCACCGGATCACTAAGACCTACTTTCGTACCTGCTCGACTTGTGGGTCTCGCAGTTAAGCGCGCTTTTGCCTTTATACTCTTTGAACGATTTCCGACCGTTCTGAGCGCACCTTCGTACTCCTCCGTTACTCTTTAGGAGGAGACCGCCCCAGTCAAACTACCCACCATACATTGTCCTCGGTACTGTTATACCTGAGTTAGAACCCCAACATGACCAGGGTGGTATTTCAAGATTGGCTCCACCAAGACTAGCGTCTCGGTTTCATAGCCTCCCACCTATCCTGCACAAGTCAGGTCAAAGTTCAATGTAAAGCTGTAGTAAAGGTTCACGGGGTCTTTCCGTCTAGCCGCGGGTACACAGCATCTTCACTGCGATTTCGATTTCACTGAGTCTCTGCTGGAGACAGCGCTGCCATCATTATGTCATTCGTGCAGGTCGGAACTTACCCGACAAGGAATTTCGCTACCTTAGGACCGTTATAGTTACGGCCGCCGTTTACTGGGGCTTCGATCAAGACCTTCGCATTCGCTAAGCCCATCAATTAACCTTCCAGCACCGGGCAGACATCACACCCTATACGTCCACTTTCGTGTTTGCAGAGTGCTGTGTTTTTAATAAACAGTTGCAGCAGCCTGGTATCTGCGACTGCTAGAAGCTTACGGAGCAAGTCCTTCACCTCCAGCAGCGTACCTTCTCCCGAAGTTACGGTACCATTTTGCCTAGTTCCTTCAGCAGAGTTCTCTCAAGCGCCTTGGTATTCTCTACCTGATCACCTGTGTCGGTTTAGGGTACGATTCGTTTATGACTATCGCTTAGAAGCTTTTCCTGGAAGCATGGTATTTACCACTTCACGGTACAAGTACCGCTTGCTATCAGATCTCGGTATAAAATAGCCCGGATTTACCTAAGCTATAAACCTACATCCTTTCACCTGGACAACCATCGCCAGGCTGGCATAACCTTCTCCGTCCCTCCATCGCATCATAAACAAGTATCGGAATATTAACCGATTTCCCATCGACTACGCCTTTCGGCCTCGCCTTAGGGGTCGACTCACCCAGCCCCGATTAACGTTGGACTGGAACCCTTGATCTTCCGGCGTGGATGCTTTTCACACCCATTATCGTTACTCACGTCAGCATTCGCTCTTGTGATACCTCCAGCACACTTTACAATGCACCTTCTCAGGCTTACACAACGCTCCCCTACCACTTGAAAACAAATTCAAATCCGCAGCTTCGGCTCCTAGTTTGAGCCCCGTTACATCTTCCGCGCGGGCCGACTCGACTAGTGAGCTATTACGCTTTCTTTAAAGGATGGCTGCTTCTAAGCCAACCTCCTAGCTGTCTATGCCTTCCCACCTCGTTTCCCACTTAACTAGGAATTTGGGGCCTTAGCTGGCGGTCTGGGTTGTTTCCCTCTCCACAATGGACGTTAGCACCCACTGTGTGTCTCCCGGATATCACTCATCGGTATTCGGAGTTTGCATCGGTTTGGTAAGTCGGTATGACCCCCTAGCCGAAACAGTGCTCTACCCCCAATGGTGTTCGTCCGAGGCGCTACCTAAATAGCTTTCGGGGAGAACCAGCTATCACCGAGTTTGATTAGCCTTTCACCCCTATCCACAAGTCATCCCCTGGCTTTTCAACGACAGTGGGTTCGGTCCTCCGGTGCCTGTTACGGCACTTTCAACCTGCTCATGGATAGATCACTCGGTTTCGGGTCTATACCCTGCAACTCATCGCCCTATTAAGACTCGGTTTCCCTACGGCTCCCCAAAACGGTTAACCTCGCTACAGAATATAAGTCGCTGACCCATTATACAAAAGGTACGCGGTCACAAGACTATCTACAAGTAGATAGCTCGCTCCCACTGCTTGTACGCACACGGTTTCAGGTTCTATTTCACTCCCCTCACAGGGGTTCTTTTCGCCTTTCCCTCACGGTACTGGTTCACTATCGGTCAGTCAGGAGTATTTAGCCTTGGAGGATGGTCCCCCCATCTTCAAACAGGATTTCTCGTGTCCCGCTCTACTTAATATGTCAATACTAGAATTTAAAATACGGGGCTATCACCCACTATGGCCAGACTTCCCAATCTGTTCTTCTATTCTAGTATCAATCGGCTCCTCCCCGTTCGCTCGCCGCTACTTGGGGAATCTCATTTGATGTCTTTTCCTAAGGGTACTGAGATGTTTCACTTCCCCTCGTTCGCCTCATATACAAAGTATATGATACCTAGCTTATGCTAAGTGGGTTTCCCCATTCAGAAATCTCCGGATCTCAGGATATTGCCGCCTCCCCGAAGCTTATCGCAGGCTGTCACGTCTTTCTTCGCCTCTGACTGCCAAGGCATCCACCATGTGCGCTTAATTACTTGACCATACAACCCCAAGTAGTCTTGGTTAATTGCTAAGTTTCGTTTTACTATTGGTTAAAGACAACCTCGAAGTAATCCGAGGTGTTTTAACCAATGCATAAATCTAATACTTAACAGGTTGGTCTCGCAATTATAACGATATCACCTATGTTTACGCTTGATTCAGTTCTCTTTACTTTTTTAATAACCCACCCCTGGGATAACAACAATGTCGTTAAGAGGTGAGTTATTAAGGTTAGAAAGTGCGCGTGAACACGCTCTTCCTAACCCAGACTCATATCTATGTTTTTAAATAGTTCCTATCTCTTCGTCAGAGTATAGGTTTCCGTATAAAACAGAACTAAATAATCATCTACGATCACTTAATTCTGTATTAACCTATAAAAGCTTTTCGTTTAAGTGGTGGAGCCAAGGAGAGTCGAACTCCTGACCTCCTGCGTGCAAGGCAGGCGCTCTACCAACTGAGCTATGGCCCCTGAGCGAGGATATAGATGAAGCACTGCTTCATCCCGAGCGCAAGAGTAAATCCCTTAAAGGGGATTTGCTGGTTTGTGCCTTACCCAGATAATGGTGGGTCTAAGTGGACTTGAACCACTGACCCCCGCGTTATCAACACGGTGCTCTAACCAGCTGAGCTACAGACCCATATCTTCTTAAACTAAACTAAAGAACAACTTGTTGTGAATTCTTGCTGAGCGAATGCCGTCTATAAGGAGGTGATCCAGCCGCAGGTTCCCCTACGGCTACCTTGTTACGACTTCACCCCAGTCATCAACCACACCGTGGTGAACGCCTCCCTAAAAGGTTAGGCTATCCACTTCTGGTGCAATCAACTCCCATGGTGTGACGGGCGGTGTGTACAAGGCCCGGGAACGTATTCACCGCGGCATTCTGATCCGCGATTACTAGCGATTCCTACTTCATGGAGTCGAGTTGCAGACTCCAATCTGGACTACGATAGGCTTTTTGAGATTCGCATCACATCGCTGTGTAGCTGCCCTCTGTACCTACCATTGTAGCACGTGTGTAGCCCTGGTCGTAAGGGCCATGATGACTTGACGTCGTCCCCGCCTTCCTCCAGTTTGTCACTGGCAGTGTCCCTAGAGTTCCCGGCCAAACCGCTGGTAACTAAGGATAGGGGTTGCGCTCGTTGCGGGACTTAACCCAACATCTCACGACACGAGCTGACGACAGCCATGCAGCACCTGTATCAGAATTCCCGAAGGCACTCCCGCATCTCTGCAGGATTCTCTGTATGTCAAGACCAGGTAAGGTTCTTCGCGTTGCATCGAATTAAACCACATGCTCCACCGCTTGTGCGGGCCCCCGTCAATTCATTTGAGTTTTAACCTTGCGGCCGTACTCCCCAGGCGGTCTACTTATTGCGTTAGCTGCGTCACTAAGTCCTCAAGGGACCCAACGACTAGTAGACATCGTTTACGGCGTGGACTACCAGGGTATCTAATCCTGTTTGCTACCCACGCTTTCGAACCTCAGTGTCAGTATGATGCCAGAAGGCTGCCTTCGCCATCGGTATTCCTCCAGATCTCTACGCATTTCACCGCTACACCTGGAATTCTACCTTCCTCTCACCTACTCTAGCTTAACAGTATCAGATGCAGTTCCCAGGTTAAGCCCGGGGATTTCACATCTGACTTATCAAGCCACCTACGCTCGCTTTACGCCCAGTAATTCCGATTAACGCTTGCACCCTCTGTATTACCGCGGCTGCTGGCACAGAGTTAGCCGGTGCTTATTCTGCAGCTAATGTCATCGTCAATGGGTATTAACCATTGAGTCTTCTTCACTGCTTAAAGTGCTTTACAACCAAAAGGCCTTCTTCACACACGCGGCATGGCTGGATCAGGGTTGCCCCCATTGTCCAATATTCCCCACTGCTGCCTCCCGTAGGAGTCCGGACCGTGTCTCAGTTCCGGTGTGGCTGATCATCCTCTCAGACCAGCTACAGATCGTCGCCATGGTAGGCCTTTACCCCACCATCTAGCTAATCCGACTTAGGCTCATCTAATAGCGAGAGCAACAAGTTGCCCCCTTTCTCCCGTAGGTCGTATGCGGTATTAATTCGAGTTTCCCCGAGCTATCCCCCACTACTAGGTAGATTCCTAAGTATTACTCACCCGTCCGCCGCTCGTCATCTTCTAGCAAGCTAGAAATGTTACCGCTCGACTTGCATGTGTTAAGCCTGCCGCCAGCGTTCAATCTGAGCCATGATCAAACTCTTCAGTTTAATCTTGCTATGTAACCCTTTAAAGAGGTTACTAAACTTGGCTCATCTAATCTGGCAATTACGCTCTTCGTATATGTTCGTAATGAATTAACTTCGAGTTTCTTTACTGATTAAATGATAATTTTTATAGTTAATTACCTCCCCGAAAAGAGAAGATAGTCAACTTTATGTTTAGCATTCTGTCTCAGCAAAAATCCACACAAGTTGTTCTTTAGTTTCGCTTTTAAATAGTGTCCTACATCTGTCGTCCAGTATGTAAGTATATCTTGTATTCTATTTGCTAAATTCTCCCCATCCCTTACGGGTGGTTCTGTCTAGCGAGCTGACTATCATATCATAGTTTGATGTTCTGTCAAGCTTTTTTATCATTTGTTTCAGTAAGTTAAGATTCTGATTTCGCTAAATTTGTTAGCTTTAATCTGTCTCTATCCCTTAGTGAGGTGCGTATTATAGACGCTTTAATTGGTAAGTCAAGGATTAAATTATTTTATTTTAAAATTAATTTAGTAGGCTTTGATTTTTAGAATGATAACTTATTCTCAATCCGCCTTCCCTTTCGACTGGGTGGCATTATACGTGGTTTAGTTTATCCGTCAAGCTCTGTTTTGAATTTATTTTGAATTTGGTATTTTATAAATTGTGAAACACCTTGCTATACCTTGTTGGTGCGCGGGGCGCACCCTACTCGCGCTTTTTACATTCAATTAGTGCATTAGATACACTCTATTCACTTTCTAATACCTTGTTAGTTCGACTATCCTACTTATTATAGATAGCTAATATACTTTATCCAACAAGGAGAGATGCAATGACTGTTCGCCGAATGCAAATTGAGGATTATACCGACGTTTATAACCTGTGGCTTGCTACTCCGAGAATGGGACTAAACGATGTCGATGATTCTGAGCAAGGAATTAATCGTATGTTGCAGCGTAACCCGACATTAAGCTTTATAGCAGAAAAGGATAATCAGCTAGTTGCAGTAATTATAGCTGGACAGGATGGAAGGCGCGGCTATATCTACCATACCGCTGTGCATCTTGACTATCGTCGCCAAGGTATCGCTCAAGAATTAATAAAAAACGTATTGGATGAGATGAAAGCATTGAATATAAGTAAAGTAGGGTTGTTCATCTTCCAAGATAACTATAGTGGTAATAGCTTCTGGAACAAGATGGGGTTTAATATCCGTGATGATCTTTACTATCGCAACCATGCACTGACCGAGCTTGAACGTATCGATACATAGCCTTGAGCGTAACGATATTTAGCAATACAGATTTATTGATGCTGCGATGAATAGACGTAAGACTATGAGCTTATTATAAACTTGAGCAACTGCTTATTGTTACCCTTGATAATTTGTTGTTAGCATCGATAACTATGGTATAAGCAAATAGCAAGATTAGCTATCAAAAATCGTTTATAATAGGCGGCATTGATATTATACATTGTTATCACCTATATACTATGACTGGCATTGTTGCCGGTTTTTCTGCTTTAATAGCCACCTTTATGCACTCATATATGTAGTGGCGTTTCAATAACATTTGGATTTAAGACTATGGTAGCGATTACTTTACCCGATGGTAGCGTAAAAGAGTTTGAGGGCAGCACCACCGTTATGGAAGTGGCGCAAAGTATTGGCGCAGGTCTTGCAAAAGCAACGGTTGCTGGACGAGTAGATGGTCATTTGGTAGATGCCTCCGATCCTATCATTGATGATGCCAAAGTTGAGATTGTCACTCCAAAAGACGCTGACGGCGTGGATATCATTCGTCACTCGGCCGCACATTTATTAGGACACGCGGTAAAGCAGCTGTATCCTGACGTAAAAATGGTCATTGGCCCTGTGATCGAAGATGGTTTTTATTACGACATTTATAGTGAAACGCCATTTACGCCTGAGCATATGGAAGCTATCGAAAAACGCATGATGGAGTTGATAAAGCAGGACTATGACGTCATAAAGAAGATAACCCCACGTGATGAAGTGATTAAGATCTTTGAAGAGCGCGGTGAGGACTACAAGCTCAAGCTGATTAATGATATGCCAGGCGAAGAGGCTTTTGGCCTGTATCATCATCAAGAATACGTCGATATGTGCCGTGGGCCGCATGTACCAAATACGCGCTTCTTAAAGGTATTTAAGTTAACCAAAATGTCTGGCGCTTATTGGCGCGGTGATGCTAAGAATGAACAGCTACAACGTATTTATGGTACGGCGTGGGCGGACAAAAAAGATTTAAAGGCTTATATCCAGCGTATTGAAGAAGCAGAAAAACGTGACCATCGTAAGATTGGCCGTGCGCTTGATCTGTTTCATATGCAAGAGCAAGCACCGGGTATGGTGTTTTGGCACGCTAATGGCTGGACGATTTATCAAGTGCTTGAGCAGTATATGCGTAAAGTACAATACGATAATGGCTATGAAGAGATTAAGACGCCGCAAATTGTAGATCGTAGTTTGTGGGAGCGCTCAGGACACTGGGGCAATTATGCGACCAATATGTTTACGACCTCTAGCGAAAACCGTGATTATGCGGTAAAGCCAATGAATTGTCCTTGTCACGTGCAAGTCTTCAATCAAGGTCTAAAATCTTACCGCGAGTTGCCTCTACGTATGGCAGAGTTTGGCTCTTGTCATCGTAATGAGCCTTCAGGTTCACTGCATGGCTTGATGCGAGTGCGCGGTTTTACCCAAGATGATGCGCATATATTCTGTACGCCCGCGCAGATTCAAGAAGAAGTAGCAGAGTTTATTAAGTTGACCTTGGCCGTATATGAAGACTTTGGCTTTGATAATATTATTATGAAGCTCTCGACCCGTCCAGAGAAGCGCGTGGGTAGCGATGAGTCTTGGGATTATGCCGAAAAAGCTTTGGCGGATGCTCTTGATAGCTCAGGTCTAGATTGGGAATACTTGCCGGGCGAAGGCGCATTTTATGGCCCGAAGATTGAGTTTAGTCTTAAAGACAGCTTAGGGCGCGTGTGGCAATGCGGTACCATTCAGGTTGATCCTAATATGCCTGAGCGTTTGGATGCTGAATTTGTCAATGAGCAAGGTGAGCGCGAAACCCCAATTATGTTGCACCGAGCCATACTTGGTTCGTTTGAGCGCTTCATTGGCATTTTGATCGAAAACTACGCCGGTTGGATGCCAGTATGGCTCGCTCCCAAGCAAGTAGCGGTGATGAATATTACCGATAAACAGGCGGATGCTTGTAAAAATGTAGTCAATGAGCTCAAAAACGCAGGTATTCGTGCTATTAGTGACTTGCGTAACGAAAAAATAGGATTTAAGATACGAGAGAAAACATTAGAACGTATCCCCTATATGCTAGTATTAGGGGATAAAGAAGTCGAGTCAGGCAGCGTTAACGTCCGTACCCGCGAAGGTGAAAACCTTGGTGTGATGTCAGTTGCCGAATTTATCACCTTAGTACAAAAAGCTGTTAGTGATAAAGGCCGACTAAAACAAAAAACAGATGAGGAGTAATACCTATTAAACAGTCAAACCGTTTGAATATCAACGAAGATATCAGTGCTAAAGAAGTCCGGTTGGTCAAAGAAGATGGCGAACAGATGGGCGTGGTTGATATTGATACCGCGATGAAAGCGGCTCGTGATGATAATTTAGATTTGGTTGAATTGGTTCCGGATGCCAAACCGCCCGTATGTAAGATTATGGATTATAAACATTATCTCTATGATCAAAAGCAAAAAGCGAAAGAGGCTAAAAAGAACCAAAAACAAACTCAGCTTAAAGAGATGAAGCTGCGTCCTAGTACTGAAGAAGCCGATTATCAAGTAAAACTGCGTAAAATTATTAGCTTTTTAGAAGATCAGGACAAGGTTAAGATCAGTATTCGCTTCCGTGGTCGTGAAATGGCTCACCAAGATATTGGTCGCAAGCAACTCGATCGTATTATTGAAGACACGGCTGATATCTCGAATGTCGAACAACCTCCTAAGATGGAAGGTCGTCAAATGGGTATGTTGCTAGGCCCTACTAAGAAAAAATAGCCAGCATGTCTGCTATAACTTAGTAGCTGTAATGTAGTAACTATAATATATCGTGAACAAAATATATTGCGAACAAGCCCATAATCAGTAGCTCCATTTCTAACCATCAATATGCTGCGGGATATTGATGGTTTTTCGCTATAGGGTCTGACAAAAAGGGCTTAATAATTTTTTTTAAAATCTAAGGTATACTATTACCGATAGATTTGAGCAGAATCTCTACAATCCGCAATTTTAACGTACTGATTTTATTTTACAAAATCAGTCTTCTCACTTTTTTGATTACGCGGTAATCTAAAAGTCTGTTGGGCTTTTATCTGATTTAATAGCCCTATCTATTAAAAAAACATCTATTTGATAGTACAGATAACTATAATTAACACTATCAACCCAAATATTTTATATATTCATTATTTAAAGGACGTCTTATGCAAGA
The DNA here is from genome assembly GCF_055699795.1 of Psychrobacter sp. M4. Lineage (NCBI taxonomy): Bacteria > Pseudomonadati > Pseudomonadota > Gammaproteobacteria > Moraxellales > Moraxellaceae > Psychrobacter > Psychrobacter sp. M4. The sequence continues at coordinate 3,495,824 of NZ_CM146740.1, forward strand.
GTTGACCCCACCTGAAAATTCTACTACGCCGAGCATCTCACTGACACCGCCTGAGCCGGTGCAAGAAGTACAAAAAAGTGAAGCTGATCAAATGGTGAAACTAGATAAGAGCCAAATACCCGAGCTTGATGCAAAAGTAGATGCATTCGTCGATCATGTGCTGACCAATTCTGTGCATAGTCCTGAGTTTCAGCAAAATGTGCAGTCTATTCATAATCTGGGCAACAAAGAGATTCGTGAGTCCGCCCAAGTCTCTAACCGGATGTTAGAGCTACCGGCAAAAAGCCTCAACGATAGCTTGTTTGATAACTCGCCGATTGCCAAATCTTTGACTGAGCTACGCGGTATTGTAGAGGATTTAGATCCTAGTAAAAAAGAGCTGACCAGCTCACGTAAATTGTTTGGCCTTATCCCTTTTGGTAACAAAGTTCAGGATTATTTTCGCCAGTACGAATCTGCGCAGTCGCATATCAATGCGGTAGTGACCAGCCTTTATAATGGTAAAGATGAGCTGCTCAAAGACAATGCTATGATTGAGCAAGAAAAGGTCAATATGTGGGAGCTGATGCAATCTATTCGCCAGTATATCTATGTCGGTAAAAAGATTGATGAACAGCTTGAGCAAAAAATCTATGCGATCGAAGCCACAGACCCTGAAAAAGCACGCATTATAAAAGAAGAGATGCTGTTTTATGTGCGCCAAAAAAATACTGACTTTTTGACTCAGTTGGCGGTTAACGTACAAGGGTATTTGGCTCTTGACACGATTCGCAAAAATAACTTAGAACTGATCAAAGGGGTGGATCGTGCCACTACCACTACCGTATCAGCGCTGCGTACTGCTGTTGTCGTCGCCCAAGCGATGACTAATCAAAAATTGGTACTCGATCAGATTACCGCTTTGAACAAAACCACTAGTAGCCTTATTGAATCGACCTCCGCTATGCTCAAGCGTCAATCAGGAGAGATTCATGAACAAGCGACTAGTAGCACCATTGAGCTTGATAAATTACAAAATGCCTTCAATAACGTCTATGAGACGATGGACATGATCAGCAATTATAAGATTGAAGCGCTAGAGAATATGAAGCAGACGGTAAATACTTTGACTACTGAGGTGGACAAAGCACAGAAGTACTTAGACAAATCAAACCAAACTACCGTTCTTGAAGTGTCCAAAGAATTAGACAGTAAAAAGATTACCAATGAATCTAATACTGTTGATATCGATATATAAGTTAGCTGTCGAGCCGTGACAATATACAGTCACATACATACAAGACGATTGATGCAAGATATTGGCGCATCGTTCGTGTTAAGATAGCTCCCATTAATAATTTTAAAAATAGATACGGTACTTTATGAGTTGGAATGATCCAAACGCTTCAAGTGAGGCACAAAAATACGACAATCCTATACCCAGTCGCGAGCTTATTCTAAGCACGATCAGTGATCAGGGTGAAACCACGCATCAACAATTAGCAAAAATTTTTGGCATAGAAGATCCTGAGCAGTTCGACGCTTTAGGCAATCGTCTCAAGGCCATGGCACGTGATGGACAAGTTAACCGCGAAGGACGCCCTTATCGCTATCGTACGGTAACCAAACAAGATGTGGTAACAGGCATAGTATCTGCCCACGCTAAAGGTTTTGGCTTTGTAGTACTAGAGGATATGCCGGATCTGTTCTTACACGAAAAGCAGATGCGCTGGGTGTTCAACGGTGATACAGTCAATGCTATTGGCACCTCAACCGACAATCGAGGTCGTACCGAAGGACGTATCGTCGATGTGATAGAGCGTCAACAAAATCAGTTTATTGGTACACTTGCAAAAGATGAGGATGGCTACTGCGTGGAGCTGGGTAGTCCTAATAATCATCAGCCGATCACGGTGAGCGACGATAACGTACAAGCTTTAGAAGTCAAAGAAGGTTATCCCGTCAAAGTTGATATTATTGATTGGCCCAATCAGCATGAATTTGCTACAGGTAAAATCACTGAAGTATTGTCTGATGATAATGATCGTGAATTGATTATTGAGACGACTTTACTTAACTACGATATCCCGTCTGAGTTTAGTGCCGCTGCTCTCAAACAGGCCAATGATTATGAAGAGCCTACCGAAAAAGATCTAAAAGGTCGCACCGATCTGCGTGATTTGCCGCTGATTACTATCGATGGTGAAGATGCACGCGACTTTGATGATGCGGTATTTGCCGAAAAACGCTCTGGTGGTAACTACCGAGTACTGGTCGCTATCGCTGACGTCAGTCATTATGTCACGCCAAACTCACCTCTTGATAAAGACGCTTTTGAGCGCGGTACCTCAGTATATTTTCCGCATCGCGTGATTCCAATGTTGCCAGAAGTCTTATCAAACGGTCTGTGCTCCTTAAATCCTGATGTCGATCGTTTATGTATGGTCGCTGACATCAAGGTATCTAGAGCAGGTAATGTCACCGGTTATGAGTTCTACCCGGCAGTTATGCATTCGCAAGCGCGTCTTACTTATAACCAAGTCAATGACTACTTTGCCAATCCAAAAGACCAAGGTGTCCCCAAATCTTTGACTGGCAATAAAGACGTCAAAAAATCTGTAGATACCCTACATCAATTGTATGACTTGCTGATCAAAAAACGCGAAGAGCGTCATGCGATGGAATTTGAGACGGTCGAGACTTATATTAAGTTTAATGAAAAGGGCGGTATTAAAGCAATCTTACCCCGTACTCGTGGCGATGCGCATAAACTTATTGAAGAGTGTATGCTGCTTGCCAATACCTGTGCGGCAAACTTTGCTCTAAAAAATGAGTTACCTGTTTTGTATCGTAATCACGACAAACCTGATAACGAAAAGTCAATGCGTATTCACGAGTATGCCAAGAACTTTGGTCTGCCGTTTCCTGAGGAGAGTCCAACGCAGGCGGACTATCAGCGTATTATTGAGGCGACTAAAGATCGTCCAGATGCCATTAGTATCCACAGTATGCTGCTACGCTCAATGATGCAGGCCAACTATGCTCCTGATAACATCGGTCACTTTGGCTTGGCTTATGACGAATATAGCCACTTTACATCCCCGATTCGCCGCTATCCTGACTTGATGCTGCATCGAGGGATCAAGGCTAAGGTCACCCATAGCAAGCAGCCCGTTATGGATTTTTCTTTAGACGCGGCAGGCACACAAACCTCAGACACCGAGCGCCGAGCTGAAAAGGCTTCGCGTTACGTAGAAACTTGGCTTAAGTGTCATTACATGAAAGATCACGTTGGTGAAGAGTTTGAAGGCGTGGTGACCACGGTGACAAGTTTTGGTTTGTTTATTACTTTGACCGACTTATATATCGATGGTCTGGTGCATATCTCCAATGTTGGCGATGACTTTTTTGTCTACGATGAACAGCAGCAGCAGCTAATTGGTAAAGACAAAGGGACATTGTTTGGTCTTGGCGACTTAGTAAAAGTAAAAGTTGCTGGGGTTAATATGGACTTATTGCAGATCGACTTTGATTTGACCGCTAAGCTAAAAGCTAGTGAGATGAATCAAACCAAGAAAAAGAGTCGTTCAAGCTCCAAAGGCTCAAGCTCTAAAAACAATAGTTCTAAGAGCAATGGCAATGGTAAAGGCAAAGGTAAGAGCAGCAATAAAAATAGCTAGTTTGCACTACACTAACTATTACTATCCTAAAAAATATCGTTAACTATAAAAACTGATTTATCAAATAGGACTAAAGTTATCTTTAGTCCTTTTTTGTTGCCTATGTTTTGATGATTGTCTACTCAATGGTTGACTATAAACTCGTCTTCGATGCTTAGCGACTTATGATTACTCCTGCGGACTATTGGCATTTAATAAGTCGGTAGCATCAGAGCTCTCTGCAATTTCTTGTTCTACCTTTTCCATCAATTTGTCATCAGGACGAGCATCAAGTATTTCATTGGCACTACTGCCTTGCAAAATATATTTAGCACGTGCTTTGGCCCGTTGTTTCTCTTTATCATCGTTACTACTAGCTTCGGTATCCATTGTCGCCTCTTCAGGCGTCGTAGATGTGATAGTCATATCGGTATCAGTTTCAATATCGGGGGCAACTTTTTGCGTCTGTTCAAAAGCTTTTTCTAATTTATCGTTGAAACGGAGACGATAAATAGGCTCAGGCAAGCTGAAACCTTCATTTTCTAAAGCATGCTTGGTCTCTCGAATAGCGATACTACGAGCCTTAAAAAAGTCAGTTTCTGATTGATTAACCCATACTTGAAACTCAAGGATGATATTGGAGTCGCCCACATTGGTAATAATAGCGATAGATTTGGGCTTGTCCAATACAAAATCTAAGGTTTTGATAGCATCCAGACCGACCTTAATAGCAGCTAGTGGATCATCATTAGCATCGACGCCAAGCTCAAAAGTAAAGCGGCGCTCAGGATTCTTGGTATAATTTAGAATCGTGCCTTTAAAGACTTCAGCATTAGGAATGCGCAGCTGATTACCATCTAAAGTCATTAAAATGGTGGCTCTTGAGGTCAGGCGTACCACAATGCCTTCTTGCCCATTGATCACCACTTGATCGCGAGCACGAAACGGCTGGCGGATACTGAGCATTAAAGAGGCTATATAGTTCTCAATGGTATCTTTGACTGCAAAACCAACAGCGATACCGATGACCCCGGCTCCGCCAAGAAGCGTACCTAAAATGGTCTCAGCGCCTATTAAGCTTAAGGCTAATATCAACCCGAAGATGATAAAGATAACTTTAACAGTTTGTGCTAGTAGCTCAGCGACAAAAGGATTGGGAGTAAGGCGTTGCCACATTTTTTGCCGATTAGACAACCAACTACCAAACCATGCTACAAGACCAAAAACCACAATGCCCACAAGTAATAAAGGCAAAGCCTTAATCAAGTTTTTGACTTGAGTTTTAAGACCTTGATACACAGTGCTGACATTATCTTGTACATCTAGAGTACGATTTATCTCATCATCTACCGTGACCACATCCGTCAAACGATTGGTTAAATTAATAGCTTGCTGCGCTTTTTTCTCGTTTGGTGTCTCCCCTGTGAGCGTCACTACGCCTTGAGTGACACTGACATTAACTGCTTGCAAACCTTCAATTTCAGAAAAAATACCACTGATGCGCTGACGAATAGCTTCGTCTTTTTGCGGAGTTGGGGTGGTTTCAATTTGAGCGTTGTTAGTACTTTCACCACTGATAACTGGTGGCGGCGCAGCAGGCGGCGAAGTCTGCATGGGGGCTTCGCTATCTGCAGGTGCGCTGCTATCAGAAGCCGCTTCTGCTGTATCGATACCTAATACGGTTGCCACTTCGGCCAGCTCTTCTGTAGCAGCATATAAAGGTAGCGGTAGTAGCATACTTACTATTAGTAGCAGCTGAATGCATATAAAACGCCACTTGCGTACTACTAAATGGTAATGAGAAACCGTCATACATATCCTTTACTAACTTTGCTAAGTGGAGCGGTGATTTATCGGTCACTACTGGTTATCAGCTGCAACTATATTGAACTAAAATCATTTCAGAAGTACAGACAGTTAGGCAGAGGTTTATTTGCTATCTAAATAACTTTGAGCTTCATCAAGATCAAGCGTGCCCTCATAGATAGCGCGTCCGGTAATGATGCCTTCAAGATATTCTCCATAAGGCTTTAATAATTTTATGTCCTGCATATCAGTAACGCCGCCGGAAGCAATAACGGGCAGACCACCTACGCGAGCCAAGTTGACTGTTTGTTCAACGTTGACGCCTTGCATCATGCCGTCGCGGGCGATATCGGTATAGACAATTGAGGACACGCCAGCATCAGCAAAGCGTTTTGCAAGCTCTGTTGCCCTAACATCGGTCACGTTTGCCCAGCCATGAGTGGCAACCATACCGTCTTTGGCATCAATACCGACGATAATATGTCCAGCAAACTCTCGGCAAGCCTCGCTTACAAAACTTGGATCTTCAACCGCCTTAGTACCAATAATAATATAGGTTAGACCAGCAGTAATATACTGCTCAATAGTATGCATATTACGTACACCACCGCCCAGTTGAATCGGCAGCTTTGGGTGCGCTTTAGCAATATCATGTACCACGCGTTTGTGCACAGGCACGCCATCAAACGCCCCATTTAGATCGACTAGATGTAGACGACGCGCGCCTTCTTTGACCCAGCGCGTAGCCATCGCTACTGGATCATCAGAAAATACCGTATCATCTTCCATACGACCTTGCTTCAAACGCACACACTTACCGTCTTTTAGATCAATCGCTGGAATAATTACAGGCACAGCACACATACACATTCCTTATAAAAATACATTATGAATAACTATTTAAAACATTTCTTATGAGATAAAAACAGGCACAATAGCGCTGAGTAAAATTATCTGAACGCTAAAGACGCTGAAAAGTATATTAGCATTTTCACTAAAATCTCATAGTTAGGTGTTTAAAACGCTAGACTTATAAAGATAAGTTTTGACTTCTAAAATTGGCTTTAATATTATCTAAATTCAGATACTTACTGGCAATTTTAGGTCAATTTAGCGTATAATCATAGATAAATTTATGTTTGTTTCTACATGATCATTACATAATTGATAGTGAGTGCTTGTTTCTATATTTGTATTGATAGTAAAGCTACTAACACTATTTCAAAAGTAATGAGCACTCGATAGCGAATGATACACGATTATCTCAATGCTTAAGATACAGATTTTTAGAGTTAAATGAAACGTATGGTAAGACTGTCTTTATTTAAATAAATGTCTATAGCAAGCAACTTGTATTAGAGATTTACTTTAGATAGATAGCTTTAGTATGCACCTTGGTAGCCAGTCGCCACTGTGGTAATTCGAGTAAGACATTAACGTGTTGTTAAGGAGTCTAAGGTCAGCGTTAATATTCTTATATAATAGTGTGCCAGTATTTTTAGATATTTGATCGTCATCCTACAACAAGGACTTGACGATCAAATACCTTTTGTAATGCTTGTACTGCTATTACCGATATACCAAACAGGACGTCTGGTATCGTTTTAGACTATGGACTAAGTTTTCGCTTATGATTACCATTAAAAAAGGTTTGGATTTGCCTATCACTGGTGAACCCTCTCGCGAGATATCTGAGCACAGGCCTGCACAAGTGGCTCTTATTGGCTACGATTATGTAGGTATGAAACCTACTATGAACGTCAAAGAAGGCGACATCGTAGCTAAAGGTCAACCTGTGTTTGAAGACAAAAAACGGGTCGGTGTTATCTATACCGCTCCTGCTGCTGGCAAAGTCATTGCGGTCAATCGCGGTGAACGCCGGGTGTTTGAGAGCCTTGTGATTGCTATTGACCCCACAGGTGAAGAGATAGAGTTTGAGAGCTACAACTCCCAGCAGCTTGCCAATCTTGACTCCGAAACCGTTGAGACCCAGCTTTTGGCTTCTGGTGAATGGACAGCATTTCGTACACGTCCTTATAGCCGTGCACCTGACATTGGTTCTCGTCCCCATGCTATCTTTGTCAACGCTATGGATACCAGTCCATTAGCTTACGATCCCATGCTACTGATTAATGAGCAGATACAAGCATTTAATGATGGTCTTGCTGTACTGTCGACTTTGAGCCCAAAAACGTTCGTGTGCCATCATGGTGATGCGCAATTATCTCCAGTACCGAATACCGCGCCTAATAATGTTACTGAATATCATGCTTTTGCTGGCAAGCATCCAGCAGGTTTGGCAGGTACGCACATTCATTTTTTGCATCCTATTAGTCGCGGTGTAACCGTATGGACGATTGGCTTTCAGGACGTGATTGCTATCGGTAAACTGTTTACCACAGGACGCCTATATACGCGTCGTTTAGTAAGCTTGGGTGGCCCTGCTGTTAAAGAGCCACGTTTAATTGCTACTGAACGCGGCGCTGATATCACTGCTCTCACCAAGGGTGAGCTGCTCGACGGCGATAACCGTATCATTTCAGGTTCAGTACTATCTGGCCGTAAGTTGTTTGACAATGTAGCCTATCTTGGCCGCTTTCATGATCAGATCAGTGCATTGGCTGAAGGTTATGAACGTCCAGCGTTTCACTTTTTTACCCCTGGTAAAAACCGTTTTTCTAAGCTACCTATCTATATCTCGCAATTTTTCAAGAAAAAATATAACTTTACTACGACAACTAATGGTTCACCGCGAGCGATGGTACCCATTGGCGTCTATGAAGAAGTTATGCCCCAAGATTATTTGCCAACGCAGCTATTGCGAGCACTAATTATTGAAGACATTGTGACAGCAGTTGATTTGGGTGCTCTTGAATTGGACGAAGAAGATTTGGCTTTATGCACCTTCGTCTCTCCTGGTAAATATGAATACAGTGACATTCTGCGTGATAATTTGACGCGTATTGAGCTGGAGGGTTAACCACGATGAAATTTTTACATAATATGTTCGATCGTATGGAACCGTCCTTCACTAAGGGTGGCAAGCACGAAAAGTACTATCCTGTTTTTGAGATGTTTGATACATTCTTGCGTCAACCAAGCTCAACAACTTTTACCTCATCGCATGTACGTGATGGTATCGACCTTAAGCGCATTATGATTACCGTTTGGTTATGTACGTTCCCAGCGATGTTTTGGGGTATGTACAATGTAGGTCATCAAGCACTGACTGCAATTGCCCAGCTTGGCCTACAACCTGAGGGCTGGCGTACTATGATCACCAGCATGGTCGGTTATAATCCAGATAGTATTTGGGCAAGTTTTGTCTACGGGGCCATGCAGTTTTTACCCATATATATAGTGACTTTCGCTGTGGGTATTGCCTGTGAGATTATATTTGCCATCGTCCGTGGCCATGAAGTCAATGAAGGTTTCTTTGTGACCTCAGTACTGTACGCGCTGATTATGCCGCCAGATATCCCATTATGGCAAGTCGCGTTAGGGATTATATTTGGCGTAGTGGTCGCCAAAGAAGTATTCGGCGGTACGGGTAAAAACTTCTTAAACCCTGCTTTATCAGGAAGGGCTTTTTTATACTTTGCGTATCCTGCTTACATGTCAGGCGATTCAGTATGGACTGCAGTTGATGGTTTCTCTGGAGCAACGCCCTTAGGTCTTGCAGCTCTCGGAGTGACACCAGATAGTTTCACTAATGTTTATGGTCAAGCCATCACTTGGAGCGATGCTTTTTTAGGAAATATCCAAGGTAGTATAGGCGAAGTATCGACACTAGCTATCTTAATAGGCGCGGTATTCTTATTGTGGTCACGTATTGCCTCATGGCGCATTATGCTCGGCTGTGTTGTGGGTCTCATCCTTACCTCATTAGTATTTAATATGATCGGTTCAGAAGATAACTTGATGATGAGTATGCCGTTTTATTGGCATTTAGTCATCGGTGGTTTTGCATTCGGTGCCGTCTTTATGGCAACTGATCCGGTATCAGCCGCTCATACCAATAAAGGACGCTGGGCTTATGGTATTTTGATTGGGTTTATGACGGTATTGATTCGCGTCGTCAATCCAGCTTTCCCAGAAGGTATCATGCTCGCCATTTTATTTGCCAATTTATTTGCACCATTGTTTGACTATTTTGTCACGCAAGCAAATATCAAACGTCAGACAGCACGGAGGGTTCGTTATGTCCAAACCCAAAAGCAATAATATGACCACTATCAGCGTAGCGTTAACGCTATGTCTGGTATGTTCAGTATTGGTTTCAGCAGTAGCAGTTGGGCTAAAGCCAGCACAAGTTGAAAACGCACGCTTAGATCGCAACAAAAACATTCTGGTTGCCGCAGGTATGTATGATCCTGCGTCTGATACTGCTGATGATGTTGCTGAGCGCTTCCAAGATTTCGATGTTGAAATAGTCGACCTAAGAGCCGGAAACTATTTAACTGATGATGATCTATCAGCTGCTGGTATCGCTGATCGCAATGCTTATGATGCCAGTCAAGCTACTAAAAACGCAGCGCTAAGTGAAGATTTGGGTGACAACGACCCTGCTAGTATTGGCCGCGTCCCTAAATACGCCAAAGTCTATGTCAAAAACGACGACGCAGGTAATCCCGAGATGGTAGTACTGCCGATTCAAGGCTACGGACTATGGGGCACCATTTATGGTTTCTTAACGCTTGAGAGTGATATGAATACCATCAAGGGTATTAGCTTTTATGAGCATAAAGAAACACCGGGTCTAGGAGCACGTATTGAAGAGCCAGAATGGCGTGCTAAATGGCAAGGTATTCACTCTTATGATGAAAACGGCGAAGTTGCCACTGGTGTCACCAAAGCTGGTAACCCAAAAGAGAACTGGGTTGATGGTATTAGCGGCGCTACTTTGACTGGTCGCGGGGTCAGTAATATGATTCAGTTTTGGCTAGGGGAACAAGGTTACAAGCCTTATCTAGATTCACTGCGCCAAGAAAACGGTCAGACTATTGATAATGCTGAGGCGCAAGCTAAGCAGAATATAAACCAAAATGAGACCTATCCCGTAATTGAGCTGGCTGCAGCAACGCCAGTAGCACACGGCAAGGAGGCTTAACATGGCTGATGTAAAAAGTATTTTAACCACGCCTATCTTTGACAACAACCCTATTGGTTTACAAATATTAGGCGTCTGTTCAGCGCTAGCAGTAACCACCAGCATGTCCAATGCGCTGGTTATGTGTGTGGCATTGACATTGGTAACCGCATTCTCAAGCTTTTTTATCTCTATTATTCGTAATAGAATTCCATCTAGTATTCGTATTATTGTGCAGATGACTATCATTGCATCGCTAGTTATCTTAGTAGATCAGATTCTAAAAGCAGTGGCTTATGACGTCAGTAAGGGCTTATCAGTCTTCGTTGGCTTGATCATTACTAACTGTATTGTTATGGGCCGAGCCGAAGCGTTTGCTATGAGTAACCCACCAGTGCCAAGCTTTATGGATGGTATTGGTAACGGTCTTGGTTATTCTGCGGTACTATTATTCGTGGCTACTATCCGTGAGCTTCTAGGCTCAGGCACTTGGTTTGGTATCACCATTTTGCAGCCAGTGACAGACGGTGGTTGGTATCTACCTAATGGTTTATTACTACTGCCACCTTCAGCGTTCTTTATTATTGCCCTGTTCATTACCATCGTTCGTATTTGGAAACCAGAACAGGTTGAGGAAGCTGATTTTGTGATGAAACCGCAATCTAAAGCTATGGCATATAGGGAAGGTCACTAATGGGACATTATGTTAGTTTATTTATAACCTCAGTCTTTATTGAGAATATGGCGCTGGCCTACTTCTTAGGTATGTGTACTTTTTTAGCTGTATCTAAAAAGGTCGCTACTGCTATCGGTCTTGGGGTTGCTGTCATCGTAGTTATGGTCATCACGGTACCGCTTAACAATTTATTGTTTCAATTTATCCTAAAAGATGGGGCACTTGCATGGGCAGGATTTCCCAATATTGATCTAAGCTTTTTGGGCTTATTAAGTTATATCGGTTTGATTGCCGCAACCGTACAGATCCTAGAGATGTTTTTGGATAAGTTTGTACCTGCCCTTTATAATGCGCTTGGGGTGTTCTTACCCCTGATCACAGTGAACTGTGCCATTTTGGGCGGCGTACTGTTTATGGTTGAGCGTGACTATAACTTTAGTGAATCCGTCGTATATGGCGTAGGTGCAGGTTTTGGTTGGGCTGTGGCTATTATTGCTTTGGCTGGTATTCGTGAGAAACTCAAATATTCAGACATTCCTGGACCACTCCGTGGCCTTGGCATTACCTTTATTACCGTAGGCCTTATGTCACTTGGCTTTATGTCTTTTGGCGGTATGTCCATTTAATTTTTATTATTCCTAAAAACGGCTGATGCGCTTAGCGGTTTAAATTATTTAATTCATTTATTCGGTAGGGGCTTAGGTATATCTGATGTATACCTGCTCCCCTACTCCATAGATTAAGGACATTTATCATGGATTATGCTACGGCGATTGGCGGCGTTGCTATGTTTACCGTGATTATCATGAGCTTAGTTGCCATTATTTTGGCAGCACGCTCAAGACTAGTCAGTTCAGGCGACATTACCATTCGCATTAATGAAGATCCTGAAAATGATGTAGTGACGGCAGCTGGCGGTAAATTATTGCAAACGCTTGCTAGTGAAGGTATATTTTTATCATCAGCTTGCGGTGGCGGTGGTACCTGCGCTCAATGTCGCTGCCGTGTTATTGAAGGTGGTGGTTCTATCTTGCCTACCGAAGAGGGTTACTTTACCCAAGGTGAGATTCGCGATCATATGCGTCTTGCTTGTCAGGTACCTGTAAAACAAGATATGGAAATTGAGATTGATCCTGAATTCTTTGATGTGCAAAAGTGGGAGTGTGAGGTTATCTCTAATGATAACGTCGCCACCTTTATTAAAGAGCTGGTACTCAAAATTCCAGAGGGTGAAGAGGTTAACTTCCGCGCCGGCGGTTATGTACAGCTAGAAGCACCACCGCACGAAGTACATTATAAAGACTTTGATATTGATGAAGAGTATCGAGAAGATTGGGAAAAATTCGGTATTTTTGATTATGTCTCAAAGGTTGATGAACCAGTCATCCGCGCTTATTCGATGGCTAACTACCCTGAAGAAAAAGGTCTCATTAAATTTAATATTCGTATTGCTTCTCCGCCACCACGCGGGCCGGCCGGAATACCGCCAGGTAAAATGTCCTCATGGACCTTTAGCTTAAAGCCGGGTGATAAAGTAACCGTTTCTGGTCCTTATGGTGAATTCTTCGCTAAAGACACCGAAGCTGAGATGATATTCGTTGGTGGCGGGGCTGGTATGGCGCCCATGCGCTCACATATCTTTGATCAGCTCAAACGCTTGAAAACCGATCGTAAAATTAGCTTTTGGTACGGTGCGCGTTCTATCCGCGAGATGTTCTACGTTGAAGATTATGACCAACTAGAAGAAGAGTTTGATAACTTTGAGTGGCATGTGGCTTTATCTGATCCATTGCCTGAAGACAATTGGGATGGTCCTACTGGTTTCATCCATAATGTCTTATTAGAGAACTATCTCAAAGATCATCCAAACCCAGAGGACTGCGAGTATTACATGTGCGGGCCACCGATGATGAACGCTGCGGTTATCGATATGCTGCATAGTTTGGGTGTGGAAGACGAAAACATCATGCTTGATGACTTTGGTGGTTAAAGCTATATTTTATTGAATTAATTTAAACTTAATGGGTATCAACAAGATACCCATTTTTTTGTTTCTGAAACCTTACATTATCTATATTTTATTGTTACTATTTTATACTTCTTGAATAGATATTTTTAAATCTATTTACGTATTGATATATACAAAATTTTGAATAATTATTTTTAATTGAGGATTAGTAACATGAAAATTGGTATATTCACGGGTATTATTGCTTCTATGTTAGTTATGTCGGGTTGTTCAACAAGTGCTCCCAAACCAACATGGAAAAAAGTAGGTATATCTCAGTATGATACACACAACACCATACAAAAATGTCATTATCAAGTAGGTATTGCAAAAGTCAAAAGCGACAGAGAAGAAAGCTTATTCAATTCCTGTATGGAAGCAGAAGGATATCGATATACAAGTAAAAAATTATCTTAAAAATAAGTATCTACTTTCATCAAAATCTATTTACTTAGTAACCTAAGGCACTGTATAAAGTGCCTTTTTTATTGCCTTGATACTGATTATAGTATGTTATTTAAAACATAGTCTGAGACAATATATAGATTGTAGCTACAAATTTTAAAGCTAAATTTCCTAGGATTTTATCAAAATGCAACTAAAACTAATTAATTCTAAAAACATTCATATAACGTCCTTTTTTGCTTTTAGTAGTGTCTTATACCTTACTGCTTGCCAGCAACCGCCCAATTATAACTATATAAGCGGCGAGACAATGGGTACCAGCTATCACATCAGCTATAAGATACCTGAAAATGTCGATGGGGCGATGATTCAAGCGACGATTGATGAGCGTTTACAGCAAATTAATGACAGTATGTCGACTTATCAGTCCGACTCTACCATCTCTAAATTCAATCAATTGACTAAAGACACCCCTATCACTATCGATGCAGACTTTGATCATGTGCTTGAGGTTTCAAGACAGGTTTATGAGCAAGCAAATGGTGCCTTTGATCCTACCGTTATGCCACTCATAGAGACTTGGGGTTTTGGCAGCACCATGACTGTAGAGCGTTTGCAAAGTCCGCCAAGTCCTGATGAAATCGCTGTAGCAAAAGCTTTGGTAGACTTTGAAAGTATAATAAAAGACGGTGATAGCATTTATAAAACTAAAGATGGCGTTGGTCTTGATTTCTCCGCTGTGGCAAAAGGTTATGGTGTCGATGTTATTGCTGATGTATTGCGAAAAGATTATAAGATTCGCAACTATATGGTAGAAATCGGCGGAGAAGTAGCTTCTTCGGGGGTCAATAGTCAGCAACAACCTTGGCAAATTGCTATTGACGCGCCGATTAAGGGCAGTACCGTAACTGAGCGGCAAACCATTGCTATTATTCGTCAGCCTATAAATAGTGACAATAAAATGAATTTAGCGACCTCAGGTAATTATCGCAATTCAGTGACATTCAACGGTAAAGATTATAGTCATACTATTGATCCTACTACAGGTGCGCCTATAGCTGGTGGAGCGCCGTCAGTAACGGTTGCTGCGGATTCAGTAGCACTTGCTGATGCTTGGGCAACCGCGCTGACTGCCATGCCTTTTGATAAGGCGCTGGCAACGGCTAAAAAACAGAATGTTGCAGCGTTATTTGTAGTATTAGCTGATAATGTTCCGCCCAATGATGGTAGTACGGCTAATGAGGACAGCACCGATAATTGGCAAGTGGTAGAAACGACTGCTATGCAAAAACTACGGGCTGATAAAAAAGTTTGAACCTTAAATAGTTGCATAACTGGTATTTGTATCTAACTGATTTATATACCTATTATTTATCTGAGCAATATGTGATAGAATAAGATATAAATTTGATAAAGCTTGCAAAAGTGAGCTGAATAAAATAAGCCGAGGCTACTATGCTTAGTCAATTACTTCCTATGCTTGCCATTACCTTTACTGTGTTTGTATTATTCTTTATCTTCATGGGTATTGGTTATATGTTTAAAAAACAACCGTTAAAAGGTTCGTGTGGCGGCGTTGCCAAATTGATGGGTGATGAACAGTGCTCGTTTTGCGGTGATGATCCTAATAAATGTGATGCCTTAGTAGCTGAGCAGCAAGCTACTGCACTTAGAGCCTCGCAGCTTGGTAAATCTGTATAGGGATTTTCTTATAGAACCTTTACTTGTTACCATACGCTGATAGTACCTACTCCTGTGTTTTCTTATAATGGCGTTAAGCATAATTTTATATGCTTAACGCTATTTTTAAATACTCTTATCTAAATCTCTTGAAGTAGTCATTTATACATAGCTTTGATAATTCAATATTATAAAAAACGTTATGAATGACGCTCTATAAGTATTTCCCTAGTTTTAACTATTTATCTAGTTTTAACTGTTTATATCGACCACCGCTTTGGTGGAATTTTTTTGGTATCATTATAAGAGCGCTCTTTTGTCAGCACTTAATTAATGATAGGTTCTTTTTCTTACGTCAATAGTGTAGTGCTGCTATGTCTACCTCTACTAATTCTCAATCCACAGCGCCTTCTGCTAGCTCAAAAGCAGTTAACCTACCCTCATCAAAATTTACTTTTTGGCTGGTGCTATGCGCAATGATTCTACTGGCGACCAATATGCGTGCGCCCATCGTCGCCCTTGGCTCTATTGCACCAGTGGTACAAGAGGCGCTTGAGATATCTGAGACTCAAATTGGTTGGCTTGGCGCCGTGCCTATGCTTACTTTTGCTTTTGGAGCGCTGATTTCACCAGCAATTGGTAAGCGCTTTGGACTTGAGAATACTTTGATTGCTATGATTGCGCTGCTAACTTTAGGGATGGTTATGCGCTCAGTAGTTCCGACTTGGCTTGGGTTTTTGAGCGGTACGATACTGCTAACTTTAGCCATCGGTTTTGCCAATACTTTAGCAGCGCCTATTATCAAACAGCGTACGCCTAACCATATTGCCTTAATTACCGGTCTATTTAGTTTGACTATGACGGTGAGCGCTGGATTGGTCGCCGGTGTGGTGCTGCCCTTATCTGAATATGTCGGTTGGCAGTGGGCACTTGGTGGCTGGTCAATTTTGGGGCTTTTTGCCTTGGTTATTTGGGTGCTTTTACGCCTACGCTTAGGATCGTCAACGCATCAAGTAGTAGCGCCGCTTACGTCAAATCATTCAAACATATCTATGTGGCGAACTGCCTTTGCTTGGCAGATTGCGATATTTATGGGTCTGCAATCTTTGCTGTTTTATACTGTTGCTAGTTTTTTGCCTTCTATTTGGGTGAGTAAAGGGCTACCAGCGGTTACTGCCGGACAAATGGGATCCGTGTTTCAATTTATGGCGCCAGTGGCTATTTTGAGTCTTACGTGGCTGGTTAATCGCGGCCGTCCTATTCAAGCACTGGCAGTATTCGCTGCAGTTTTAAACGTCATAGGAATCTTGGGAGTCAGTTATCTATCTCCTAATTTGGCTTGGCTCTGGTCGGGGCTGATGGGCATTGGCTGCTCGGCTATCTTTACTTTGAGTATGATGCTGTTCTCCCTGCGCACCTATACCACTAATCAATCAAGCGAGCTGTCTGGAATGGCACAATTCGTTGGGTATCTGATTGCCTTTTTTGGGCCGCTTGGCACCGGCTGGCTGCATGAAGCGACAGACAGTTGGGATTTGCCGTTATTGCTGATACTCATATTAATGGTCATTAATGTGGTAATTGCATGGTTAGTCAGTCGTCCGGTGATGGTTGATGGTCGCCGTGCTTAGTTTACAATGTATAGTATTCGATCAATAAATAGATAGTTAAAGAGTAAAAGGAACTTAAAGTGAGCGACGATATCAATCAAGAAACAGCAGGCGATACAAACCAGCCTGAGCTACTACCTGCTGTGGCTCAGTACTTAAACGTACTCAATCAAATGGTGCTACCTGCTTTTATTAAAACCGGTAGTATTCCTAATGCTATCAATGCTAGAGACGGCTTGGCAAATTTAACTCGTACTTTAGTCACTGAGGCAGTGGATGTCCCGCTTATGATTGATGACATCGTTGAGGCTGATACTGAGGTTACTAATACTGGGGCTTATGATGTCCCTGTACGCCTTTTTTATCCTAACTTGCCCACCAACACCGACCAAGCTAAACCCACCAAACTACCTGTTATGCTCTATTTTCATGGTGGCGGCGGCACCGCGGGTAGCGTCTCTGTTTATCATCAAATATTATGTCGCTTGGCCAAACATACCGGGCATATTGTCGTGGCACCAGAGTATCGCCTAGCGCCAGAAAACCCTTATCCCTGCGGCCAAAATGATGCGTGTACCGTTTTGCTTGGCCTTAATAAACTGCTTGCCCGCCGCCAAATTGATGCTATAGGTATTGTCGTAGCAGGAGACAGTCATGGCAGCGCTTTGGTCACCAATCTTTTGCGTGACCCTAGAGTAAGAACGTCAGATATAATGGATAAAATCAGCGCGCAAGTGCTTATCTATCCTAGCGTTGACTTTACTATGAGCTATCCTTCCATTGAAAAATACGCCAGTGGTTATTTGCTTAGCCGTGATCGTATCAGCTGGTATGGCAAGCAGTACTTTCAGCATGGCGAAGATAAGCGCGCCAAGTCGGCGCTATTTGCTAGCTTGGACGAGCTTAAAAATCAGCCGCCTGCGCTTATTATTAATGCAGCGGTTGACCCTTTATATGATGAAGGCGTCGCTTATGCTAAAAAACTCAATGAGGCTGGCGTCGATACTCAGCATATTACTTATGATAAGGTTATTCACGCTTACCTGAATATGGAAAATCTCAATCCGGACATCTGCCTGCAAACCTATCAAGCAATTAATGAATTTTTAGATAGCAAAATCCTTCAGTAAAGTGTCGGTGTAAGATAGTTTATGATAAATTAAAAGTTGCTTGCTTATAATTAGCTTATTTGAAATAGCGTTAGCTTGTGAACGTTAAGCTTGCCCTAATATAGAGTAGATAATGCCAATAACTATAGTCAATCCTAAATAAAACTGGCACGGTTTTTAGAATGTGCTGCTGGTATTTATTTCCCTTGCGTGCTGTGTCTACGCTGACAGAGGCTGCGCGAAATTAATACCAGCAGCACTGACCACTTTTAAAATGTCCTAACTATATCTAACGGAATAACTATGTCCTTGCCTTTAATAAAGCCTTATCTATCTAAATTGCTGTTGTCGAAAAACATCAGCTTAGCGTTGCTAACTAGCTTAACCTTAGTAGCTTGTAGCCCTGCCGCTGAAAATGAGACTGAGGCTAATGATACGGTAGTAGAAGCTTCGCAAGTTGAGACAGCTCCTGCTGTTTCACGTGAAACCTCGACTGATTCCAGTGGTATAGAAGTAATTGAGCAACCTATTACTATTTTAGCTCTTGGCGATTCGTTAACTGAAGGCTTAGGCGTCGAGCGTGATGGCAATTACCCCACGCAGTTAGAAGCCAAATTAAAAGAAATGGGCTACGTCAATGTTGATGTGGTCAATTCCGGGCTTAGTGGTGAAACCAGCACGGGTTTGGTTAACCGTCTAGACTGGGTGACGCAAACCGAGCCTGACATCACCATACTCACTATTGGTGCTAATGACGCTATTCGTGGTCTCGATGTAGCAACGGTTGAAAAAAATATTCGTACTGCGATTAAGCATCTACAAGACAATGGTAGCGAGGTTATCTTAGGCGGTATGCAGATTTATGATAACTTAGGCAATGAATACGTGCAGTCATTTTCAGATATTTATCCGCGTATCGCTGAAGACATGAATGTGCCGATGATTCCTTTTTTCTTAGAGGGCGTGGGCGGCGACCCTGATTTGAATCAAGCGGACGCTATTCATCCCACAAAGGAAGGCTATACGATTATCGTGAATAATAATATTTTGCCCGTGCTAGAGCCGGAGCTTGAGAGCATGGTAGCAAGTAGGACTAATTAAAAGTGCTCATTAAATTATCTACTATAATCTATATCGCTAGTCAACTTTAAGAGAATACTGGGCTTCCGGTATAAACTCTTTTTGTTTGCTGTGTAACTTTGTCACTTTTCGATGCTACGCAAAATTTATACCAGAAGCATTTACATATAATTGTTCCATTTCCAACTATTTATGACCACAAATACGTTAATTGAGACTGTCCAATGACTGCTGCACCTACCAACAACGCCCTACTCACCGCTGCAAACCTTAATAAAACCGTGCAAGTCGGCGAGCAATCGCTAGCGATTATTAAAGACGTCAGTATCCATGTCGATGCCGGCGAGTTTGTGGTGATTATGGGTAAGTCTGGCTCGGGTAAATCTACCTTGCTTGGTTTGCTAGCAGCGTTAGATTATCCGGATAGCGGCTCGGTTAAATTAGGCGAGCAAACCTTAAGTAGCCTTGATGAAGATAAGCTGGCCGCTATTCGTCAGCGTGATATGGGCTTTGTGTTTCAGTCTTTTCATTTATTGCCGACATTGACCGTGGCAGAAAATATTGCTTTTCCGCTCGATATTGCGCGGCGTCCCGATAATGCGCGGGTCGATGAACTCATCGATGCGGTCGGACTTGGGCATCGGCGTGACAGCTTGCCCAATCAATTATCTGGCGGTGAACAGCAGCGTACCGCCGTCGCCCGCGCTTTGGTGTCAAGACCCAAAATCGTCTTTGCTGATGAACCGACGGGTAATTTAGACGAGCAAAACGCCGACCAAGTTATGCAATTATTGCTCGATTTGCGGCAACAAACCGGTTCAGCGCTGGTAGTCGTGACTCATGACCCAGCGCTTGCCGAGATGGCGGATAGAGTCATTACTATGCATGATGGGGTGATAGACGGAACTTACGCCAATGGATAAGCTCGCAAAAAACAACCAACCCGTTCATCATGTCAACGATGATACAAACACCACTAACAGTATAACGAGCCAGCTTTTTGCTTCCACCCTAGGCACTAAGGCCCTCACCCGCAGCTGGTGGCGACGCTGGGTGTATCCCGTTTTATTCTTAATCACTTTAACCCTATCGCTCGCCACTTATCTAACCCTTGATTCGATTCAACAAGCGGTCAATACCTATATCACCGACAATCAGCGCGCGCTAGTCGGTGGTGATTTGGTATTGGAGAGCAATCAAGAGTGGCCAGCACAAGTATTAGAGCAAGTACGCAGCTTGCCTGACGACCAAGTCGTTTATGACCATCAGTTTAGCTCCATGGCGGTGACCGAAGAGCAAACTTTGCTGGTGCGCATCAAAGGCGTTACCCCTGCTTATCCTTTGTATGGAGAGGCACAAACCGCCTCCGGCAAACCCTTATGGCAACAGCTAAGGCCAGACACTATCGTCATCGCGCCAGAGGTGTTACAAGGGTTAAATGCCGATGTTGGCGATACGGTTACCATTGGCGATGGACAATTTACCATCAGCGATGTGCTGACCAAAGAGCCAGACCGCCCCTTGAGCGCTTTTGATTTTGGCGGGCATGTATTGATGCAAGAGGACGCGCTGGCGGCGACCAATCTACTCGGTCAGCGTAGCCGTGTACGTTATCGTATTGAAATGGCAGGCGACGAGGAAACCATAGCCGCGTTAAATGAGCAATTAGAGCAAACTTTAACCAGCTATCCTAATATCAGGCTGTCTGATATCGATAGCGAGGACACGCAAGTCTCGCGCATCTCTGATAATGTGCTCATGTTTTTGAAATTACTGGTCATCGCGGTACTGCTATTATCCGCCGTCGCTATGTATGGCGTTATCACCGCCTTTGTCACCAAACAGCAAGCCAACAACGCCATCCGTATGGCGATGGGCGAACCGGCCCGTCAAATCAAAACCAGCTACTATCGGCTGTTATTGGGCACCTCCATCATTGCCAGTATCGCTGCTGTGGTGCTTAGTCTCGGGCTATTAAAAATCGGCCAGCCTTATCTCACCGCTATCTTGCCAGAAGACCTTGGCTTAGCGATTAGTCCGCTTAGTATCATTAAAACGCTGATTATCGCTATCATATTGACCTTGGTGATTACTCAGCGCGGCCTTAATGAGCTGAGCACCACTAAACCCGCTACCCTGCTCAACCAAGGCGCAAGCCAACAGTCCGGTAAACTGCCCCCTTGGTATAAAAGGTACAAACGCTTGCCCCTACTCTGGTACGGGTTGATGTTTATCGGTCTGTATTTATTCTTCACTTATGAAGTCGGCTCTTGGCGCTTATCAGCGCAATTGCTTATCGGTTTGATTGGCTTTGTCGCTATATTTTGGGCGCTGGCTCGCGGTTGGCTGTGGCTGTTATCACGCTTGGCAAAAAATAAAAACGTCAGCTGGATGCAGCGCATCGCTATTCATAATCTGGCGCGTAAAGGCAATCAATCAGCGCTATTCTTCGTCACGCTATCGCTATCGGTCGCGGTATTGACCCTGATTACCACCTTAAATCACAGTATTAACGCTCAGTTCGTCAACGCCTATCCTGAAGACGCTCCCAATATATTCTTGCTTGATGTGCAAAGCGAACAACACGACAAGATTAATAATATCATTGGCACACCGGTCAGCTATTACCCCGTTATTCGCGCACGTATCGTCACCGCTGGAGGCATCGCGGCAGAAGATATCGACGCCGATGACGACTTCGATGAACCGACTCGGGTGTTTAACTTAAGCTACGCCGACACGATTATGGACACCGAATACATCGTCGATGCGGTCACCGATGACGAGCTGTATAGCCCTATCGATGGTCAAGACCCACAAATCTCAAAGCTACAACAAGTACAGCCCTTGTCTATATTAGATAGCGCCGCTGAAATGCTAAACGTCGGTATGGGTGATGAAGTGGTGTTTAATATCCAAGGCATTGAGATAACTGGAGAGATTACCAGTATCCGCTCGCGCTTTGAGCGTGGCCCCAGTCCGTTCTTTTACTTTTTATTTAAGCCTGAGCTATTAGCCGCCGCCCCGCAAATCCAATTTGCCACCGCGCATATCCCTGAGGACAGTATCGCTGAGGTGCAAGGTCAACTGGTACGCGAATTCCCTGCGGTCACCACGGTTGATGGTACGGCTATCGCTGAGCAAATCCAAGGACTGGTGCAGCAGATGAGCCGCTTGGTCTATGTCTTTACCTTGCTAGCACTGCTTACGGGCATTATGGTACTGATTAGCTCCTTACTATCCACCTCACAAGACCGGATGCAAGAGAGCGCCTCGTTTCGCCTGCTCGGTATGCAAAAGCGTGATTTATACCTGCTTAATATTTTGGAGATTGGCGTACTTGGCGTTAGCGCCGCGGTGTTTGCGATGACGATTGCCAGCGCTGGCTCGTGGTTTGCGATTACCCAGTGGTTTGATTTACGTTTTAGTGTACCGTGGGCGAACTTAGCTATTGGTGGCGGATTGCTCCTAGCCTTACTGCTGGGTATTGCGATTATTTATGTGAGATTGGTGATTGGGCGCGGGATTATGGCTCGGGTTCGGGCTATGGTTTAGTGGTTGAGCTAAGACTTTTACAATGTTGTAATAGTCAATGAAAAGCTTTCTAGATAGGTTAAATGCTCAACGATTGAATCAATTTTAAAAATTGATATGAGAGTAATTCAAGCAATTTTTTGATTACTCTCATATTGTAGAGCTATTTTTAATTAGTTAAATCCATGGTGGTGTATCGAAAAGCATACCAATTAAAACTTGAACAACTCTTGGAGCTTTGAAAGCCTTGTAGAATCAGAAAATTAATTATGAATTCCTACTTAATTTTTATCGACAGCATACTTTTCAGAACACCCTTCAATTTATAATTAATCATCTTCATCATTTCTTTTTTTATCTATAGTATTTTGATTAGTATCTAGATTATTTAAAATTTTCTGGATATTGCTACGGGTATCTATAGCATTTTGACTAGCGTTCAAGGCATCTGAAAGTTTCTGAGCAACGCTACGAGTATCTATAACAGTTTGACTAGCGTTCAAAGTATCAAAGAGTTTCTGTGCAGCGCTATGAGTATCTACAACAGTTTGACTGGTATTCAAAGTATCAAAAAGTTTGTGTGCAGCACTACGACCATCTAGCATATTTTTACTAGCTTCTAAATCATCTAAAATTTTCTGCATTTCACTACGAGTATCTATAGTATTTCGACTAGCATTTAAAGTACTCCAAAGTTTCTGAGCAGCACTACTCGTATCTACAATATTCTGACCAGAATTCAAATCATCTATTAAATCTAATTCAAAATATTTGGAATAGTTTAAATGCTCTTTCGCCTCATCAATAGCAGTTTCATCAATGGAAATATCATAATACTTTTCAGCATCGGTAAGAAAATCATTGGTGTGATACATTTTAAAACTTTCTATTTCAGCTTCCTTATAAATTTCATTTTTAAGCTCAGGTCGAGCACCAATTACTTTTTCACCACGAGAATCAATAATCTCCCACCAATCTTCTTTTGAATCATCTGTAACAAATATTACATTTTTTAATGTATCAGAATCTTTAGAATAAGAAACTATTTGTTTCCAGATTATTAAATCTCCAAATTTACGTTGATACTCAATACCATTAAATAAAAAGTTGGCTTCTTCAGGGTTTTTCTCTTTATTACTGTCTTTATAGCCAGGTGGAATTTTCTTCTTGTATCTAGTTTCACCTTCTTCATAGGTTTTTCTTAAGAACTCCTCATTTGGCTCTTCTCCAACTTTATTCATAAACAACTCATCTAGCTTGACTCTTACCTCGTCTTCACTCCTTACAGAAGGCTGAGCATCATCCTGCATATTTACATCTTGCTGGAAACCCTCTACTAAGCCACAAATATCTTTTCTAAATTTCTCTTTCATTTCAAATAGAACTGGGTTTCTATCTTTTAGATTAAAATCAGAAAAATCCTTCTCTACAATTCCTATTATATTTTCAAGTTTTTTATTGATTTTAGTAAATACTGACTTTTCATCCTTAATTATATCTAGTCTTCTTCTTTGATATTCTAAGGCAACATGGAAAGGTATCCAAACTCTGCTTTCAATCGCCTCCAGTACCTTGAAAAACTCGTCTCTAGTTTCTTGAGAGTACTGGTATAAATTTAACAAAATATTAGTATCGAATATAAAAATAGTATTTTCATCAGACCATATAGCTTTCAGCTCTTCATCACTCAACTGGTAGAAGCTTTTAAACTTATCTTTCATATCGTTAATCTATCCTTTTTTATAACTGATTTGAACCCGCGATTACTACTAATTAACTAATAACCTAGGTTATTTAACAAACGTGACAAGCGTGTAAGAGGTTCGTTTAGATTATTTTTTACATATTCAGTATTTAGTTTTTGTTTTAAAGTATTTATTAATTCTGCATCATTACTTGTCGTAATACTGAATTTATCATCGCTTAATAAAACGTCTCTTTGAGCATAAGACAAAGCTGAACAAACTAAGCTAGCTAAATCTAGAACGCGATGTAGTGGCAATTCTTCAGACATACGAGACCACTTTTTACCTGAATGACGCCAAACCTTTACTGATAAATCTTCATCACTCCACTGCGACACTCCAAGCGATAAACCTTGGACATCTGTAGCATTTCTATATGCACCATCAATTCTTGAATAATTCTCTAGCTTTATAATTGGTTTGTGATTTAGATGAGTAGGTATATCCATATTTAGACCCTTAATATTCATGAGAGATATATTTTATTTTACTAACTGACTTACTAACTTATTTACTAAATCAGTTAGTAAAACATACTTTTAAAAAGAACTTTTGTCAACAGATATTATATGCGACTTAAACTAATAAATTTGATGTGAAGCAGCCATAGGTCAACTTAATCCAAAAATTATACCTACTCATTCTTCATCCAGTTATCAATAGTGCCTTGAAGCGCGGTTTAGCCTCGACAATAGCGGGTATACTTATGTGACCCAGAAAATCATAGATTTTCTCTTGCGTCGGGACAAAGCAGTGCTTTGTTATTTCCCTCCTCAGGCTTGCGGGGACTTAGCTGAGAGGGTTATCGAGGCAACAGGAACACTATCAGCCTTTAGTCACCGCGCCAGTGGGCATATAAGATATAAGCGGATGGCGAGATTAGCTCCAAAGCCCCAATCTCTAAAACCGCAAACCAAAACGCTCGCTATTGATATAGAGGGCGTTTTTTGGTTTATTCGTGGGTTAAATATACGAAAGATAAACGGCGATCAACGCTTGACAAGGCGCACATCAAAGCTGGCATTTGCTATACTAGCGCCACGCGAACCCGCACACTCACCTAATCAAACAGTCAGATACTGACAAGCGCACGGTAATCCTATGAAATTCTCTAAGTTTGGTCAAAAGTTTATTCAGCCTACGGGCATCTCGCAATTGATGGATGATTTGGGCGATGCGCTCAAAAGCGATAAGCCAGTCAATATGCTGGGCGGTGGTAATCCGGCACGTATTGAGGCAGTCAATGAGCTGTTTTTGGAGACCTATCAAGCGCTGGGTAACGATGGTAGCTTTCGTGAGGACATTAACAGCACGGCGACTAGTAGTATGGCGAATTACTCCAATCCGCAAGGCGATGCCGCTTTTATTGACGCCTTGGTAGGGTTCTTTAATCGTCATTATGACTGGAATTTGACGTCAGAGAATATCGCGCTGACCAATGGCTCGCAAAATGCGTTTTTTTATTTGTTTAACTTGTTTGGCGGGGCCTTCGTTGATGATGAGCTTGATGAGTCCAGTCAAGATAAAGACAATAAGTCGATAGATAAGTCGATTTTGCTACCGCTCGCTCCTGAGTATATCGGCTATAGCGATGTGCATGTGGAGGGTCAGCATTTTATGGCGGTGTTGCCGCATATCGATGAAGTTACTCATGATGGCGAAGAAGGGTTTTTTAAATACCGAGTAGATTTTGAGGCACTGGAAAACTTGACAGAGCTTAAAGAGAAGCGCATTGGGGCGATTTGTTGTTCGCGTCCGACCAATCCGACAGGTAACGTGCTGACCGATGAGGAAATGGCGCATTTGGCGGAGATTGCTAAGCGTTACGATGTACCACTGATTATCGATAACGCTTATGGCATGCCCTTCCCTAATATCATTTACTCAGACGTTACCCTTAATTGGGATGACAATACCATTCTTTGTTTTAGCCTGTCGAAAATTGGTTTGCCGGGGGTACGTACGGGAATTATCGTTGCCGCGCCTGAGGTGATCGAAGCGGTCAGCGCAATGAATGCGGTGGTCAATCTCTCGCCCACACGTTTTGGCGCTTCTATAGCCACGCCTTTAGTTCAAAACGACGCTATCAAAGACTTGTCTGATAACGAGATTAAGCCGTTTTATCAGCAGCAAGCGAAAACCGCAGTTGCGCTACTGAAAAAAGAGCTGGGCGACTATCCGCTGGCTATTCATAAGCCCGAGGGCGCGATATTCTTGTGGTTATGGTTTAAGGATTTGCCGATTAGTACCTCTGAGCTGTATGAAATCTTAAAAGACAAAGGTACCCTTATCGTACCGAGTGAATACTTTTTCCCGGGTGTTGATGTTAGCGACTACAGACACGCGCATGAGTGTATTCGTATGAGTATTGCCGCGGATGAAGACACTTTGGAGAAAGGGATTGCGGTGATTGGTGAGGTGGTGCGTGGGTTATATGATAAGGCTAAGTAAAACCCTTTACTCTTAAAAACAAAAAACGGACTAATGAATAGTCCGTTTTTTTATGGAGTAAACATACAGCTGACTCAATCTAAAATTGTTAAAGTACTGCTGGTATAAATTTTCCTTGCTTGCTGTGCGACTTCATCACTCCAGAGGCTGCGCAAAATTCATCCCAGCAGTACGTAATTAGTGTAGATAGCTTGTGCTCATCCTATTTAGAAATGGTTATATCAAAACGTTTTTAATTAAGCTCTTTTAGCAAAGCCTTAGCACTCATTTTACCAAAGTCATTCGCCGCTAGAGGCCCATCACCTGAGATCAGTTTTCTATCTTGATGGGTCTGTCCAGATGCCAGTTTATTATCGATAGTAACGCCTAAATCTTCTAACTTCTCCGCAAAATACCACGGCATTGGTCCAGGTAGATAACCGATCTTAGGCATTTGCTTATCCATCGCGGTTGGAAACGCCACCATTTTATAACCTTTAAAGATAAAGTCGCGCTCAGAGTTGCTGTCATTGTCAGAGCTGTCAGGGCTATTTAGGTCAGCCGCCAATAAAGCCGCAGGCCCATGACAAATCGCTAAGGTGAATAAATCTTTGTCATAACCCCAACGTAACAATTCGCCAAGATTATAATCTTCGGGTAAGCCAAGCATCGCCCCGTGACCACCGGGAATAAAGATTGCCACATATTCATCGCTATCTGCCATATCATTTTTGACGAAGTCAGCGATGCTGTTTGGGTTATTAAGCTTGGACTCATATTCGCTATAGATTTGTTTGACGTCGTCATCGTCCTCTGGCATTGCCCACTGCTCAACTTTGACAGGCTTCCCCGTTGGCGTAAACACATCGACATCAAATCCCGCTTTTTTAAAGTGTAATAACGGCACCATCATCTCTACCGGATGATTGCCTGTCTCGAACCTTTTATCATTGACCATGTTCATGTACTGGCGCTCGGTACAGACCATCATAATTTTCTTATTGCCAGTATAGGGATTATCGTACTTGGTATTATCGTAGTTGGTTTTGTTCGGTGCGGCTATCTTTAGCGAGGACTTAGAAGGGATATAAGCGCCTGACTCAGTCTCTTGCGGCTCTAAACCCAAGGTGTCTTTGGCCTTATCTAAAGTATCTTTGGCTTTGTCTAATAGGTTTTGGATATTCATAGTGGCTCCTTTTTATATGTTTTTTATTATCTATGTGGATTTAACAGCTATATTGCATAACTAAAATTATAAATCCAAAGTAACAAAAGGAAGCGACGTTAAATAGAGAAGAGTTTTTATGTTTCGTAAGCTTTGTAAAGCTTGGGTTGTTAAGTTCGTGATTTTTTTAACATCTTACTCGATGAGCTGGTAGCCTGAAAAACCTTTGTCCACTTATTTACCACAAACAGCATAAAAGGCAGCAAGCACGTATTAATAAGATCATGAATGCTGGCTTTTATGTCTGAGCCTTTCAATGCCCAGATACCTTTTGGCAAAATGATATGACGGTTATCCAAATACTCACCTAACAAAGCAACGCCTATCACGACGGTTAAAGCAATGAATCCTCTGAGACTTTGCTTTTTGATGACGGGACGAAGTACCAGCAGACAAAGCAAATAGACGCCAACACCGACATAGATGTGCAAAGCATCTTTGGCAAGGCCCGTTAACTCAATGATATGTATTTTAAAGGTATTAAAGTCCAATTCTTCTTCTCAGGTTTCTAGCTTAATAAGATTTATTTAAACATCCCACTCTACAAAGTTCTTCAACAGCTGCAAGCCTGCGGTATGACTCTTCTCAGGATGGAACTGAGTAGCGAATAGATTGTCTTTAATAATACTGGCACAAAACGGCTGACCATAATCACAAATGGCAGCGGTTTGCGATTTATCAGCAGGATCACAATAATAGCTGTGCACAAAGTAAAAGTGCGCATTGTCCTCAATACTATTCCATAGCGGATGATTAAGATCCATCTCCGTAATCGTATTCCAGCCCATATGTGGCACTTTAATCGTCGCCCCTTGCTCATCTGTCCACGTGGGATCAAAGGCTTCTACGCTGCCTTGTAGGATACCCAAACAAGCCGTACCACCGTTCTCAGAGGATTGCTCAAACAGCGCTTGCATACCGACGCAAATTGCCATAACGGGCTTGTTAAAAATAGCCTCGCGTACGACGTCATCAATGCCTGCCGCGTGCATACCAATCATACAATCACGCATCGCACCGACACCAGGGAAGACGATTTTGTCTGAGCTAGAGACGACTTTCGGGTCATTGGTGATAGACACCTCTGCGCCGACGTTGGCAAGCGCTTTGCTTACCGAATGCAAGTTACCCATGCCATAATCTAAGAGTGCAATTTTGGTCATTAAAACGCCTCTTTCGTCGACGGCAAGGTATTCAAAGCACGCTCATCATACTCACATGCCATACGCAGGGCACGGGCAAAGGCTTTAAAGGTAGACTCGATTTGGTGATGGCTGTTTTTACCTTTAAGATTATCCAAATGCACCGTCATCCATGAATGATTGACGAAACCGTAGAAGAACTCGCTAAATAGATCGACATCAAAGGTACCCACATGCGAGCGGGTAAAAGGGATGTCCATATGCAAACCAGGACGACCTGAGAGATCGACGACGGCGCGCGTTAACGCTTCATCAAGCGGCGCATAAAAGTGCCCATAACGACGGATGCCTTTTTTATCACCAAGGGCTTTATTAAAAGCTTGACCCAAAGTAATGCCTGTATCTTCAACGCTATGATGGTCGTCGATAAAGGTATCGCCAACGCATTTGATGTCTAAATCAAAGAGACCGTGACGCTTGATCTGATCAATCATATGATCCAAAAACGGCACGCCAGTATCGACTTTGCCTTGACCGGTGCCATCAAGATTAACGGTACACGTGATTTGCGTCTCAGCGGTGTTGCGCTCGACCGTAGCGATACGCGCTGGGCGACCGTACTGGTTTAAATTTTGAGTTTGATTGTTATCAGCAGACATAGCGACTCTCTATAAACAAAGGATGGATGCTAAATAATGACTATTAAATAGGTATTAAATGAATACTAAAGGGATTGATGCCCTTATCATAGCAAAATGGTGTCATAACGGCTACGGCAGGACGCTAAAGCACGCCCTTATTTGCTCTAGTCTGCTAAAATATGGTTTTAAGTATTATCAATCGCCCTTTTATCCCAACATAGCAAGATTTGAAGTAGGAGCTATCATGCCTTTAGAAGCCATCGCCATCAACGATTTAACTGCGCCGCTGATTAAAAAGCCTGCCCGTAAGAATGAGTTGGCGGAGCGTTTGCAAGCTTTGTATGATAGCGACGATAGCCAGCCGAGTGGTGAAGAGGTATTAAATATTATCAAGCAAGGCTTTAAACGTGGGCAGTATCTGTATGTGGGCATGTTTAATGATAAGCCTATCGCGGCAGTTGGCTGCTTCGATGACGGGCAAACAGATAGCCGGCGCTTGCAATATTTAACCGTACATCCGCAAAATAAAGGCCGCGCTATTGATGCCAAGTTTATCAAGCTCGTCTATGATGCTGAGGTCAAAAAAGGCGTGCGTCAGTTTGTGCCTGTTGATCGCGATATTCATCAAATTATGAGCGACTATGAACTAATACGGGTTAAAGATTAACTTTATGATTGAATTTAATTATTTATGCCATAAAAGATAAAAATGACTTGACACTAGCGCCTATATTTAGTTTAATAGCGTCCTCAACGAAGACGGCTCGATAGCTCAGTCGGTAGAGCAACGGATTGAAAATCCGTGTGTCGGCAGTTCGATCCTGCCTCGAGCCACCATTTCGTTGACCCCATTTTAGTTATATTAGAATTACAGTGAAAAGCCTCGAACAGCAATGCTTGGGGCTTTTTTGTGTCTGTATAGTCGCTTCTAATCAAAACTAGCATACCTTTTACCATGCGCCTGTTTTGAAGTGTCTCAACTATTATATCAAGATCTATTCTAAGTACTGATTTCTACTTTGATGTCTACTTGCTCAATTATCCCTCCACTCTATCACGCAGTAATAGCTCACAGCGCTCGTTGGCATCTAAATTATACACCGTAGCTCTGTAGTCAATACCGTAACGCCCTTCAAAAAATACTACGCGATCGCCTACTGCCATATAACAAAACTGACGTGCATCATAAATAAAGTCATCGATGACAAACGCTACATCGCGATCAACGGCTTCGACGGTATAGGTCTCGCCTTTTGGTATCAGGCGCTCAAACCAAGCGCTATGCGCGTGACTCATGCTTAACATAGCGATTAGAAGCAACCCCAACATTGTCAATAGCGTAGTATTGGAAAATGAGAATGGTAGGGACTTTTGTATATTAAATTTATTCATTACTAGACATCCTGTTTATCATCTTTACTGACAGCTGCGCCTATTTTTTTGACATGTTTGACATGATAGTTTTGAGCTATAGTAAACTTTCATTGTCACGGCCAAATAACATTTTTGTGCTGTTTATTGTGCCTGCGCGCTCAGTATACTAGCTATAAATGTCAGCGAGGGGAAGCGTTATGAGAGAGTTTGATTATGATTTGGACTATAAAAACCTAGATTTGCGTAAGCACCCCGAACTGTATCGGGTGGGCCGCGGTGAACAAGGCGTGCTATTGGTTGAACCGTATAAGTCGGAGATATTGCCGCACTGGCGCTTTGCGACCCCTGATATTGCAACCGAGAGTAGCGAGAAAATTTATCAGATGTTTTTAGACTATCTAGATGATGATGACTTTGTCGGCGCGGACATGGCACGCAAGTTTATTCAGATGGGCTATACTCGCGCCCGTCGTTACGCCAATCACAAAGGCGGTAAAAAATACAAAGGGCCTGTGCCCGATGATAAAAAAGGTCAAAGCGGCGCTCATGGTCGTGAGGAGCTGCCGCGTCAGGAGGAAGACCCTATCAAAGCAGAATCGGCGCGGATATTTAAAGCTAAATGGGATCTGTGCCGCGAAAATAAAGATTATTTGAGAATGAAAAAAGAGCACCGCGAACGCTATAAGGAAGTTGATTAAATCAATATTGAAAAATCGATATTAGAAAAACATAGCCAAAATGGTTCTAGATTCAAACGATTGTTGTGCTAAGGTATGAGAAGCTAAAAACAGTGTTTTTAAACTTAAAACTAGAATAACGAGCCTATAATTTATGCAAGATAAACAGCTTTTAATATTTGATTTTGATGGCACCTTGATCGATAGTGTGCCTGATTTGGCTGATGCCACCAATACGATGCTTAAGCAGCTGGGCCTACCTACCTACTCTCTTGAAACGATAAAAAAGTGGGTCGGTAATGGCTCAAGAGTACTGGTTGAGCGCGCTTTGGTAGGCAAAATTGAGGTTGCAGCAGGAGATCTGACAACTAAAGAAGCCGATTATGCTGAGCAAATATTCCTTGAGGCTTATAGCAATATTGAAACCAGCAAAACTATAGCCTACCCCGATGTTGATAGTGGTCTTAAACAGCTCCGCGATGCAGGTTTTACGCTCGCACTAGTGACCAATAAACCTATTCGCTTTGTGCCTAAAATTTTGCAGTCATTTGGCTGGCAGGACTTGTTTGCAGAAGTGATGGGCGGCGATAGTCTGCCGACTAAAAAACCTGATCCCGCGCCGCTGTTGCACGTTTGTGAGAAACTAGCGATCCACCCAGACGAAGCGGTGATGATTGGCGACTCCAAGAACGATATCTTAGCCGGACAAAACGCTCATATGGATACTTTGGGTCTATCCTATGGCTATAACTACGGACAAGATATTCGCGACTTTCATCCGACTAAAACTTTTGATAACTTCGCTGCACTCATTGATTATCTGTTAACAGACTAGCTTTGTCTTATTGAGCATAACAACCTTTGTTTGACTTAAAGAGTAATACCAAAAGAGACTTTAAGATGACATTATCAAATATGATTGCAGCCAATATAACACCTAGCATAAACTTAGCAAATACAGCAGTGCCAAGCGATATCATTATTGCCCAAAATACCATCCTCCAACCTATCCATACCATTGCCGAGCAATTGGGGTTGTTGGCGCAAGATATAGAACCCTATGGCCATTATAAAGCCAAAATAGACCCAACTGCTGTGTTTGCCAAACCTATAAAAACCGCGCGCAGTAAATTGATCTTAGTGACCGCCATTAACCCGACGCCAGCTGGTGAAGGCAAAACCACCGTTACTATTGGCCTCGCTGATGCGCTAAACCG
This sequence comes from Psychrobacter sp. M4, assembly GCF_055699795.1. Classification (NCBI taxonomy): domain Bacteria; kingdom Pseudomonadati; phylum Pseudomonadota; class Gammaproteobacteria; order Moraxellales; family Moraxellaceae; genus Psychrobacter; species Psychrobacter sp. M4. Next base: position 3,528,910 of record NZ_CM146740.1, read on the forward strand.
CCTGCACAAACAACAAAACAATGGTAAAAAAACCACCGTGGCCATACGTGAGCCGTCATTAGGGCCTGTATTTGGTATGAAAGGCGGCGCCGCTGGCGGCGGTTACGCGCAAGTACTGCCAATGGAAGATATCAACCTGCACTTTACCGGTGACTTGCATGCTATTAGCGCGGCCAATAATCTACTAGCAGCGCTAATTGATAATCATATCTACCAAGGTAATGCTTTGGATATTGACCCCAAGCAAATCTTTTGGCGACGCGCAATGGACATGAATGACCGTCAGCTACGCAATATCATTAGCGGCTTAGGCAAGCGCACTGATGGCGTAGTGCGTGAAGATGGTTTTGATATTACCGTGGCCTCAGAGGTTATGGCCATTTTTTGTCTGGCTACCGATCTTGCTGATCTAAAACAGCGTTTGGGTAATATCTTAGTCGCTCTTAATAGCGACAAACAGCCTGTTTATGCTCGTGACCTTAATGCACACGGTGCCATGGCGGCACTACTAAAAGAAGCTATCAAACCCAACTTGGTACAGACCATTGAGGGCACACCTGCTATCGTCCATGGCGGCCCGTTTGCCAATATCGCCCACGGCTGCAATTCAGTCGTTGCTACTCGCGTTGCCATGCATCTGTCTGATTATACTTTGACAGAAGCTGGCTTTGGCGCTGATTTGGGCGCGCAAAAGTTTTGTGATATCAAGTGCCGACTGTCAGGTCTAACACCTGACGCTGCGGTCATCGTAGCTACTATTCGGGCGCTAAAATATAATGGCGGTGTGCTCAAAGATGAGCTGACGCAAGAGAATCTACCCGCTCTTAAACGCGGGCTGCCAAACCTATTTAAACATATCGAAAATATGCAACAAGTCTACGGCTTACCTGTGGTAGTCGCGATCAACCATTTTATCAGCGATACCGACGCTGAGGTTGAGCTGGTACGCGAGGCTTGCGCGTCAAAGGGAGTAGAAGTTGCTATTACGCAAGTATGGGAAAAGGGCGGCGCTGGCGGGGAGGACTTAGCCAATACTTTGTTAACTTTACTCGCTGAGCAGGAGCATAATCCTAGTACCTTTAAGCTAGCTTACGATAGTGACCATAGCATCGCCTATAAAATTCGTATGGTGGCGCAGCGCATTTATGGTGCTGCTGATATCGATATCAGTAGCCAAGCCCAATCCAAGATACGCCAGTTAGAAGTATTAGGGTTAGACAGAATCCCAATATGTATTGCCAAAACCCCGTATTCACTCAGCGACGATGCCAAGCTGCTGGGACGACCGGTGGGCTTTACTATTCACGTGCGTGATATCAGTATCTCATCGGGTGCCGGGTTTATCGTGGTAATTTGTGGCCCTATTATGAAGATGCCAGGTTTGCCAAAAGTGCCCTCAGCTGAGCGTATAAATGTAGATGATGCGGGTAATATTACGGGCTTATTTTAGATTAAAGACTCATTTTAAATTAACAAATTACTTACTGCGATAACTTACTTACTGCGATAGCTGAGCGCCTCAGACACATGGGCGCTTGTGACCTCAATACTATTTGCTAAATCAGCAATGGTACGCGCCACTCGCAGTACGCGGTGATAACCACGCGCTGATAAGTTGAGCCGCTGCTGCGCCATTTGTAGTAGCTGCTGCTCACTCTCACCTAATGGCACATAACTATCAACTTCGCTAGGACTTAGCTCATTATTGACTTTGCTTTGCCGTGCCAATTGACGCTGATGCGCAGCTGATACTCGAGCTCTTACTTGCTTGGATGCCTCACCTACTTGCGCGTTTTGCAGATCGCTAATGGGTAGCGCTGGTACGGTAATATGCAAGTCGATACGGTCGAGTAGCGGCCCTGAGAGCTTATCTTGGTAGCGCTTAATCTGTTCAGGTCGGCAGCGACAACGGTTAGAGGCATCACCATCGTAGCCGCAAGGACACGGATTCATCGCGGCTACCAATTGAAAATTAGCCGGAAAAGTCATTTGTGAGTTAGCACGGCTGATAGTGACTTGCTTAGCTTCTAACGGCTGACGCAATACCTCAAGCACGCTACGCTCAAATTCGGGCAGTTCATCTAAAAATAAAATTCCACGATTGGCAAGGGTAATCTCACCCGGTTTGGGACGGGAACCACCACCGACCAAGGCCACAGCAGATATAGTATGATGCACTTGCCTAAAGGGACGTGTACCATAATCATAATCGCTATCGGCGACCGAATAAGTACTGGCGACCTCAAGCGCATCTTCGTCACTTAAATCCGGCAAGATAGTGGGCAGGCGTGACGCCATTAAGGTCTTACCAGAGCCCGGTGGTCCAGTGAATAACAATGAATGCCCGCCAGCTGCGGCAATCTCAAGCGCTCGCCTTGCATGGTGCTGACCTTTAACATCAGCAAGATCAACTTTATAACCTACGTGCTTTTGAGTAGTGTTGGGAATGACCACTGCTAAACGCTGATCGCTAGCGTTTGGATCAGCTAACGATTGCAAGTGATCACAGACCGCTTTTAGACTCTCAGCACTTAGAATTTCTACTCCCTCAACACGGCTGGCCTCTGCCCCATTATCCATTGGTACTATTAACTGAGGATGTAATTGAGGATGTAACTGAGGATGTAACTGTGGTTGCGATTGCTGGTTTTGCGCGCTGTTATTTGCTGCTACTTTCGCCGTTTTAGCAGCTAAAGCTTCTGCTTTTATTGCACGCGCTACGGCTAGACTACCAGTTACTTGGCGTAGATTACCATTAAGCGCCAGCTCGCCGATAAACTCAAACTTCGATAATACTTCCGGATTAAGCTGATCGCTCGCGGCCAAGATACCGATAGCTATCGGCAAATCAAGGCGCGCGCCGTCCTTTGGCAAATCAGCAGGCGCCAAATTAATGGTTAAGCGGCGATTGGGAAACTGAAAGCCTGAATTGAGAATAGCGGAGCGTACCCGATCTTTGCTTTCGCGAACGGCTGCTTCTGGCAATCCGACAATAGTTAAAGCGGGTAAGCCTTGTGATAGATGCACTTCAATAATAACTTTTGGAGCATGGAGACCGACAACGGAGCGGGTATAAACTTGCGCAAACGACATGAGCGTTCCCTAATAAGAGGTCTATTAATAATAAAGTATTAATTATAAGTGCGCAAATGTTGTCTCTTATTATTTGAAATGTGACCTAGAAATCGTAACCTAGAGAAAATCATCTAGAAAATACAGCTAATTAAAATAGTAAAAAAGATACTCGTTACGAAAATCTTGGTTAAATAAGCCATATATAAATAATAAGGTAAAGACAAACCACATAATGGATACATAGAATCTTATTTGTTCTGCCTTCCAGTCCCAAGCAAACCAGCCTACCAAAATAAAAGACAACCAACCTTCAATTCTGTGAGCGCCGCCCCAAAATACTATCCAATAGTTGAATAGACTGACTAACAGATAAAAAATCAACCAACTTATCAAAGCTACATACTCCATAAAACTAGCTATTAAAAACTCAAGCTTTTTATCGACAACGCACTTTATAGTTGACACACCTTGGAATAGGCAAAGTGCTGCTGGTATTAATTTCGCGCAGCCTCTGGCTGCAACGACACAGTACGCAAGGAAGAGTAATACTAGTAGCGCATAAAGTGTGCCAATCCTATCTAGGATTGACTTTACTACGAAACTTAATTGCTAATATTAGCATTATTAATTGACTGGTTCATAACAATTGTTCATTTAAAATAGAAAAATCGCTCGTCGTCTCATTTATCGTTGAGATTAAAATGCTATTTTGTAGATCTAGAATTTCAGAGTTACAAACCCTATATTGTTGAGTAACTCTTTGTTCTGCAACAAAAAAGATAAATTAGGATTCTTTATGACTGATATTAATTACACCCATTATCTTGGGCAGCTTGGGTTTACAGAGACTGAAATCAATAAAACAATTACACCTGATTTGGAGACTCTACAACGCTTACAAATAGCGCATTTAACCCAGTATCCTTTTCAAAGCTTAACTACCGTTTTAGATCGGCCGGTTGACCTAGAAGAAGCTAGTATCTATAACAAAGTAATAGAGCGCCGCTTAGGAGGTTATTGTTATGAGCTTAATGGCTTATTTTTAGCGCTACTACGTCATTTGGGCTACGAGGCCCGTATCGTGACCGGCATTGTCATTATTGACAACCAGATTGAGCGCCGTAATGCTCGTACTCATATGGCTATCATAGTGACTATTGAGGAGCGAAACTATTTAGTCGATGTCGGTTTTGGTGGTCAGGTACCCACTGCGCCTTTAGTATTTGCTTATAATCAACAGAACCAAGATCAAAGTAGTGCTCAGGAGAACAAGGCGGCACAGATACAAACCACCCCACATGGCAACTACAAGATTATTAGAGATGAGAGCTTTGATGATCAATCTAAGAATCCGATCCTTACTCATGCCGAAGTGAATTATGAGCGCTATATTCTGTGCAGCGAGGTCAAATCAGAGTGGCAGATGCTCTACGTCTTTGATCTATTACCGCAGATTAAAATAGATATGATCGTTGGTAACTGGTATATCTCTACTTATCCAAAATCGCCTTTTAAAGATAAGATTATGGTATCAAGAGCTGAGGAAAATGGGGTCAAACATACGTTATTTAATAGTAAATATCACAAGCATGAATTGGGCAAGCCCAGTCAAACCAAAATACTTGCTAGTGTCGATGAGCTTTTAGTACAGCTAAAAGAGGTGTTTTTTATGAACCTCAAAGACGAGATAACCAGCAGTGAACGTCAACACTTACAGAACTTTTGGAACAGTTTAGATAAAACCTAGCTAGCAAATTGATTCTAAACAGAAAACAAAACTGAGCGACCACCCCACTAGCATTGAGGATTTGTTATAATAACGGTCGTATATCCAACCATTATTACTAAGCTAAAAACGTATATGAGCCACAATTTATGATAACTATTAGCTCTTATAGACCTATAAACTTAGTATAAGGAATTTGTCTCTATGACCCAGTCCCATAACTATCCTCAGCAGCCTTATAATCACGCTGGTGAGCAGCCCAGTACGGTTCGTCCTGTTGTTCAGCCGACCAATCCTTATGCTAGTACGCGCGGTAGTATAATGAGCAAACAGCTACCAAGCTTTGATGAAGCGCTTATCAATAAATACAATCGCTCAGGGCCACGCTATACCTCCTACCCGACCGCTTTAGAATTCTCGGAGATACCCGATGGTTTAGAGCATAAAATACTAAAAAGTCGTGAGGCGCACGCGCCGTTATCGCTCTATTTTCATATTCCTTTTTGTCGTCATCTTTGCTACTACTGTGCTTGTAATAAAATTATTACTAAAAAGAACAGCGACTCAGGCGATTATCTAGAGTATCTCTTTAGCGAGATTAAGCATAAGCGCAGTCTATTATCTAATCCAAAAGGAGAAGACAATCCGCTGGTTAAACAGCTACATTTAGGCGGAGGGACACCGACCTTTTTGAGCGATGAGGAGATGGTACAGCTTTGGGAATTTTTAGGTACACAGTTTGATTTTTTGCCAGAAGACGAAGGCGATTATTCTATTGAGATCGACCCACGTGAGCTGGGAGATAATACCCTTAAAACGCTGCGTAGCTTAGGTTTTAATCGGGTCAGTCTTGGCGTACAAGATCTAGATGAAACGGTACAAATTGCCGTCAATCGTGTGCATTCAGCCGAGCTGATTGAGAATGTATTAACTGAGGCACGCGCTTTAGGGTTTCACTCTATCAACCTCGACCTGATTTATGGTTTGCCGCATCAAACGCCAGAGACTTTTAAGAAAACGGTCGCCCGTATTATCGAGATGTCGCCTGATCGTTTGTCGGTATTTAACTACGCGCATTTGCCTGAACGCTTTAAAGCCCAGCGCCAGATTAAAGATGAAGATCTACCAAGTCCTAGTGACAAGCTCAAAATGCTAGGAGATACCATCGATACTTTAACTCAGGCAGGCTATCAATACATCGGTATTGATCACTTTGCCAAGCCTGATGATGAGCTGGCAATAGCCCAGCGTGAAGGCCATCTGCATCGTAATTTTCAAGGTTATACCATCATGGGCGACTGTGATTTATTAGGTTTTGGAGTTTCAGCGATCAGTCAGATTGCCAATAGCAATACTCGTTATATTTTGCAAAATGATACCGATCTACAAGTGTATCAAGATCGTATTAATGCGGCGCGTAGCAATCCAAGCGTTATGCCAGCGGTCAGATATATCAAAACCTCTATCAAAGATCGCTTGCGTGAATATGTGATTATGAATCTGCTCTGTCATGACTATATCGATTTTAAAGACGTTAATCAAAAATTCGGTATCGACGCCATCACCTACTTTATTGATGAGATCAGGCAGCTTGGCGCCATGCAAGACGATAAGCTCATTGATATGGATGCCGCAGGCATTCGAGTGTTGCCAAAGGGGCGCTTGCTAGGACGAAATGTGGCGATGGTATTTGATGAATACCTCGATAAAAAGCATAAAAATCGCTTCTCTAAAGTGATTTAGGACATCTTAAAGTTTAAAGACCAATTCAAAATCTAAAAACAAAAAGGACCTCACTTGAGGTCTTTTTTGCTTTAAATAACTACAATATATCCATTAGACTTTAAGCTTGTCGCCCACCATACCTTTAACGGTGCTCAAAATATCAGCAGGTAATACCACCATTTTTGAGTTATCAGACTCTGCTAGCTTACGAATCGATTTAATATACTGCTCACCTAGTAAGTAGACAATTGGCATCTCTTCATCACCCATAGCAGCGGTGATCAGACGAATAGACTCCTCTGAACCCTTGGCGAGTACCACTTGCGCTTCAGCATCACGGCGTGAGGCTTCTAGGCGACCATCAGCCTCTAAGATAGCCGCTTGCTTTTGACCATCGGCGCGCGTAACTGTGGCTCGGCGTAGACGCTCTGCCGCTGCTTGCTCTTCCATCGATGCTTGCATGGTTTGCGAAGGATTGATGTCTTGAATCTCAACCGTCTTCAAGGTGATACCCCAATCTGCGATATCTTCTGAGATGGCGTGCTTGAGCAGGGCTTTGATCTCATCGCGGCTAGACAAAGCATTATCAAGGTCCATCTCACCGATGATTGAACGTAGAGACGTTTGTACTAAATTACGAATACCATACTCATAATCTTCAATACCATAAACGGCTTTATCGGGGCGAACGATATTAATATAAGCGACAGCATTGGCAATTATTACCACGTTATCGCGAGTAATCACCTCTTGTGACGGAATATCTAATACAATGTCTTTAGTAGTTACTTTGTATGCCACTCTATCGATAAAAGGAATAATTAAAGTCAGGCCTGGTTCTAGCGTTTGATTATATTTCCCTAAACGCTGAACCACCCATTTGTAACCTTGCGGTACAATACGTACGCCTTTAAAGACGGTAAAGATCACTAAGGCTGCTAATATCAGCATGACAATACTGATACTATTTAGGTTACTTAAAATACTGTTCATAACACTCTCCTTGGACTATTACTAACTATTCTGCAGCAATGCCCTGTTTATTTGATCTCTTTTACTCTGTGTACTAATAATTTACTTTACTGAGCTGGGCAGGACTTGATAATACTGAATAGAAACTTTGGCATAACCTCTTATCACTCAAGGGTTTTAACTGCTTATTTATCTATAAACTTCTTATTGAGACGAGCTCTATCTAAGTCAGGTTTATCTAGGTTTAATTTACTAGCCTTAACTTTACTGGTAACGCTATGCTTGGCAACCGCAGGGGTAATATCAGGACGGTTAGCAGCAGAGCTGGGAGCCATGATACGTTTGGTAGGTGCTACGATCAGCTCATTGCCACTAACACCAGTAACAACTACTCGATCACCAACTTCAACGCTTTCATCGTTAGTACGACAAAGCCATTCATCTGCGCCTACAATTGGTACATTAAAGCGTACCAGTCCTAAAGCATCTGCTTGTGGTTTAAGTACTATCATGCCAGTCTCACCGATAATGACGCTGGCACCCAATCCAGCTTTGGTACGATTTATCGATAAAGGTTTCATGTACTTGACCCATGCAAACATAAATACTACTGAGAGCCCTAACCAAATCAATATTTGTATCACTACAGGAACGGGTAATAACCACGCTAAAGCGGCGACAATGATAGCAGCAGCACCAAACCAAAGACTTGCAAAAGTTGGAATAAATATCTCAGCAATCATCAACAAAAAGCCCAGTACCAACCAATGCCAAGGTTCAATCATCCAAATAGTCTCAATCATTGTCTTATCCCCTTATGCCTTTCTACCTTTCTTCTCATATTCCAATGTAGCATAGATTTTCAGATAACATTGTCTTAAAAATCAATAATATACTGTTATTTATAGCTTACCAAAAATAAGAACCTAAAAGTTATTGTTTTAATAAAAAGCATAAAAAAACGACCACATGATGTAGTCGTTTCTATTAATTATTAAGCTTTGTAATATATACTATTAATAATATACATTATTGACTAGGTGCTTAGAATTTTAAATGAGCACCAATTGTCCATAGATCAGCATCGCTACCAACGATGTCGTATTCAGCTTCAATACCAATATCTTGATTAACAGCATAGCCTAGACCTAAACCACCTGCTACTCGAGTATCACTATCTGAGACAGAATCAAATCTTCTAACGATATCACCATTAGCATTGGTAATAAGCTCATTACTATCACCATCAATCTTCGTACGAGCTACACCTAGTTTGGCTTTACCATATAAAGCGGTGTTAGGGACATAATAGCGATAAGTACCATAAACACCATAAGTCTTGGCATCAATTTCGCCGTTATAATAGTCAGCATCATCTGAACCCATATACTCAGCTTCTACGCCAAAATTAGGATCAAAGTTGAAACCACCATAAATACCGTAAGCTGTTGGATCATCTGCACCGCTGGTATCTAAATCGAATTGACCAACTTTTACACCGACATAGGGAGTACCAGTATAACCATTACCATAAGTAATGGCCGCTTGGGCACCTACGCTTACTAAAGAACCAACCGCTAATGCTAATAGAGTTTTCTGTAAAGTTTTCATTATTATCTCCTTAGAACACATTTTGACAAACAAGTTATTTACTAGTTTTAGAATTATATTTTCATCGCCTTGTTTGCTAACGATGTATATATAGTAACAAAATACTTCGTATCCTATGTCAGTGTTTGATGGCTTAGGGGTTAAGATTTGCAAGTATTGTCAGTAATAAGGGTAGATAGGTATATATATGAAACTTCTTGTTACATTGATAGCTTTTTGCTTTGTAGTATGTGCTAAATCAAGAACATAAACTTAGCTAAATGAAAATTGTTAGTATATTGATAGCTTAATAAAAATTAATTCGACAAAAAGCTAGCTTACCGAAAAACCAGTCCAATAAAAAACGCACTCCAAAGAGTGCGTTTTTAATACTAGCTAGTTACTTAGTAAATAATCTTAATATACGGACTATTATTTTCTATCTTCGTCTACTTCTGTAAACTCAGCATCAACTACGTCATCATCTTGGCTGGCGTCAGCTGATTCCGTATCTTGCTGGAACTGACCTGGATCCATGCCCTCGCTACCTGCACCACTATCAGCGTAGATTTTTTGACTAACAGGTAAGAAAGCATTATCTAAAGCTTCAAGCTTAGCTTTGATGTCATCATGATCATCTTCTTTAACCGCAGCTTCAAGATCAGAGATCGCCGTTTCTACTGAAGTTTTCTCTTCGTCAGTAACTTTGTCTTCTGCATCTTTCAATGCTTTTTGTACTGCATGGATACGGCCATCTGCCTCATTTCGAACTTGCGCAAGATTAGCAAATTTCTCATCTTCGGCAGCGTTCGCTTCAGCATCACGAACCATTTGTTCAACTTCTTCATCCGACAAACCAGAATCAGCTTTGATCTGAATGCTTTGTGCTTTACCGGTACCTTTATCGGTCGCTGAGATGTTCATGATACCATCAGCGTTGATGTCAAAGGTGACCTCGATTTGTGGCAGACCGCGCGGTGCTGGTGGAATATCAGTTAAATCAAAACGGCCAAGCTGTTTATTTTGGTTAGCGATTTTACGCTCACCTTGATAAACCTGAATGGTTACCGCAGGCTGGTTGTCTTCAGCAGTTGAGAACACCTGTGATTTCTTAGTCGGAATCATCGTGTTTTTCTCGATGATTGGCGTCATAACACCGCCCATCGTTTCAATACCAAGCGTCAATGGGGTCACGTCAAGTAGTAGGACGTCAGTTTTGTCACCAGACAATACCGCGCCTTGAATAGCGGCACCCGCTGCAACTGCTTCGTCAGGGTTCACGTCTTTACGCGGCTCTTGACCAAAGAAGTCTTGTACATGCTTTTGAACTAGTGGCATACGGGTCTGGCCACCAACTAAGATAACGTCATCAATGTCACTATTCTTAAGCCCAGCATCTTCAAGAGCAATCTTACAAGGACCCATCGTACGTTTCACTAGATCTTCAGTTAGACTCTCAAGTTTTGAGCGGCTAATAGTAATCACTAAATGCTTAGGACCATTGCTATCTGCTGTGATGTACGGCAAGTTTACTTCGGTACTTTGCGCACTTGATAATTCAATCTTCGCTTTCTCAGCAGCTTCTTTTAGACGCTGCATAGCTAGTGAATCACCTTTTAGGTTAACGTCTTGATCTTTTTTGAATTCAGCAACTAAATAATCAATCAAAGCTGAATCAAAATCTTCACCACCTAAGAAAGTATCCCCATTAGTTGCTAATACTTCAAATTGTTGCTCGCCATCAACATCAGCGATCTCAATGATTGAGATATCAAAAGTACCACCACCTAAGTCATAAACAGCAACGGTGCTATCACCTTGCTTTTTATCCATACCATAGGCAAGCGCTGCCGCTGTTGGCTCGTTAATAATACGTTTTACGTCAAGACCAGCGATTTTACCAGCATCTTTAGTCGCTTGACGCTGAGAATCGTTGAAATAAGCAGGTACGGTAACGACCGCTTCTGTTACTTTTTCGCCTAAATAGTCTTCTGCTGTTTTTTTCATTTTTGTTAGAATTTCAGCAGATACCTGCGGCGGCGCTAGTTTTTTACCATTTATCTCAACCCAAGCATCACCATTGTCGGCTTTGACAATTTTATAAGGCACCATACCAATATCTTTTTGTACCACTTTGTCATCAAAACGACGACCGATCAGACGTTTGATCGCAAACAAAGTGTTATTTGGGTTGGTAACTGCTTGACGTTTGGCCGATTGACCTACGAGTGTTTCATCATCTTTATAGGCAACGATTGACGGTGTTGTACGGGTACCTTCAGCGTTTTCAATAATTTTGACGCTATCGCCTTCCATTACTGCGACGCATGAGTTGGTTGTACCCAAATCAATACCAATAACTTTAGCCATAATTTATTACTCCTAATTTGTTTCGATGTTTTAATTTAACATCGCAAATATTTGTGGTTATTGCTGTTTATCAGACCTTAATTGGTCACTTGTTGCTTTATATCGGTTTATCTTTTATTTTTTCAAGGCAACAAATACTCAATTTTTCTGTTTTGTGTGAATTTTTGTGAATACCCTCATTTTTGATAAGGATTAGCCCATACTACTTGTATTAATCTGTAAACTCTTACTGACCAATACGCACCATAGCCGGACGCAGCAGGCGACCATTTAAGCTATAACCTTTTTGTAGTACTGTACCTACGGTATCTGCTTTGGCTTCAGGATCAATACCAACAGCTTCATGAAAATCAGCATTAAAGGTTTCATCTTGTGGATCAATAACCTCTACGCCATTCTTATTTAAGACATCTAATAGTGCTTTGTGGGTTAATTTTACCCCTTCAGCAACTGGGTCTTGTTCATTGGCGTTTTCAATAGCGCGTTCTAAATTATCGACTACTTCTAAGAGCTCTTTAGCGAATCTTTGTAAAGCAAACTTTTTACTCTTATCCGCTTCTTGTTCCATACGCTTCTGGGCATTATAAGCTTCGGCATTAGCACGAGCCGTACCTTCTTTGGCCTGCTTAACCTCGCCTTCTAACTCTGCAATACGAGCTTCAAAAACACTAACGTCGATCTCATTGTTGATGGTAGTCTGCGCATTTGAATCTTTGTTGGGATCAAATTCATTCATAGTCTCTGCCAAAACACTCTCATCACGCTCAATATTACTATGTACAGCTTGTTGCTCATCTTCTTCGAATTTTTGATTAGGGACTTGTTCGCTCATGATAACTCCTTATAAATTTCAATAATGACTTGTCAAATTAGCGCTTAAAATAAAAACACACTATGCTCACTCATAATATGTTTCTATTAATAGCTCTATTTGTACTTCTGCAGCTACTTTTATAAGCTTTTTATAGACAGTGGCTAATAGCTGATTGATAAAGGTGATAGGTGCAGATTTCAAGCCTATCTGTGAGGAATTTTTACTTTAACTACATTCGCTGCACATATAAAATGAGGACCTATGTCTATTTTACCACTCCCCTCCCTCAATGCTCTGATAACCAAAACCATCAAAGCGAGAAAAAAAGCAACGGCTGCTCTTAGCCAGCAAGATAAAATGCACACTATGCACTATACTTTAAATGGGTTTGGCCGTCTGCCAGCCCCTATGCTTGAGCGTATCAATCGCTCCTTAGAAGCATCAACTGCTGATCAGTACCCTCACGCTGACGCGCATTTGCGTTTAATAATGGCCATGAGTAATAAGTTTAAGCAGCCATTAACGCTAGAGAAACTACCCAAACTGCGACAAGAATTTGCGACAAATATGGTCTCAATGCAGGACCCAAAGGTTTGGAAGCAGTCTAATGGAGCGTCAAAGCTCACAACTAGTGATAAGGTGTATTGGCAAGACAAGTTAATAGCGGACGCTGACGGCGGCGATATGACTATACGCTGTTATCAGCAGTCTAAACACGATAGTGGGATACAAGGCTTTAATAAACAGGCGGCTGATCAAACCGTCATGTTGTTCTTTCATGGAGGCGGGTTTTGTATTGGCGATCTTGATACTCATCATGAGTTTTGTTATCGCGTTTGCGCAATCACAGGCTGGTCGGTGGTCAGCGTTGATTATCGATTGGCACCAGAGCATCCTGCCCCAACAGCGCTTAGGGACTGTCTGAGCGCTTACGCTTGGCTGGCTGAGCACTGCCATACTTTGGGCGCATTACCATCGCGCATCGTCTTGGCAGGGGATAGCGCAGGCGGCTGCTTAGCCATTTCGGTCGCCCAGCAACTCTCTGCACCCGACGCTACGCAGTGGGCAAACCTAGGGTTGGATGAAGATAGAATAATTACAATGCTACAAGATTTGCCGCGGCCGCTGGCGCAGTTGCCGCTCTATCCAGTCACTGATATCGAAGCTGAACATCCAAGCTGGGGACTGTATGGTCAAGGCTTGTTTTTAGATCACAATGATGTGGAAGTGTTTGACGCCGCTTATATGCAGCAAAGCCTGTTAGCTCAGTCGCATGCGCTGGTCTCGCCCATGCATGGTAACAATGCCCAAATATGTCCCAGCTATATCATTGCCGCCGAGCTAGATATTTTGCGTGACGAGGCGCTTGTCTACGCCAAGCAATTACAGGAAAAAGATATTGAAGTTAAGACTTATACGGTCCTTGGCGCGCCGCATGGCTTTATTCATCTGCTGAGTGTTCATCAAGGCATAGGTCGCGAGACGGACTATATTATTAAAGAGTTTAGCCACTTTGTACGGCAATTACTGGTCGCCTAGTAAGCTGACACTGCTTTTGATCATATTGCTCTTAATGGTGATTAGCCATATCTCAGAGCGTGAGCCTAAGCGAAACGGTATACCCCAAAAGCCATAACCTGAGGACACTACGAAATGGCCCTGTCCGATTGCTTCATAACCGTAGCCCAGACGGTTGATAGCTTTTACAATAAAATTGGCCGGGAATATCTGTCCGTTGTGCGTATGCCCTGAAACCTGCAAGTCAATAGGCATCTGGCTGTGCTCTACAATATCGCTTGGCCGATGGTCTAAAAGGATAATCGGCTCGCTAGGATTGACTTGCGCTAACAGCTCACTTGTTGCTACCCGTGCACGTTTGTGATTATCAAAGCGCCCTACCAGCCAAATCGGCTGCTCGTTGTGAATAAAGCGCCACACTTCATCGTTTAATAAATGCACGCCTGCGCCGCGTAGAGAGTCGCTAATAGGCTTTTCATGACCATACAAATCATGATTACCTAAAGTGGCATAGACCCCATGAGGCAAACTCTCACAGAGTTTAATGAGATCTTTTTGCATATCGTAGTCTACAAATGCCTGAGTATTATCATCCATAATATCGCCAGGCATGAGCAGCATATCTGCTTTGGATTGGACGACAAGATAACGCAGCTTATCTATAGCGCGGTTACCAAACAGCCGTCCTAAATGCAGATCACTAGCTACTGCAACACGTAGCTCCTCTATCATAGGCTTATCAATACTTATAGTTTGTCTGCGAACAACGGGAATATAGGCGCTGTATAAGGCGTAAATAAACAAGCCTATAAATATGAATAGAAAAAACGTTCGAAGTCCAAACGCAGACATACCAGAAAGCTCAGTAGTAGCGCCCATCAACGTCATTACCAGCCAATAAACGGCGTATAACAAACTGGTTACTAAAGCGCTCAGTACTAAAAAGTGCATAACCAGCATCCAGCCACTCACCCAGCGATAGCTATTAGCGATTAACTTACTCCGGCTTAGTAACAACAAACCATTGCTGATTACAAATACGCCGATGGTAACGCCATTTAATAGCAGCGGTACTGTCTCATCCCAAGGTTGTAGCCACCACCGTAAGCTCAAAGCTGCACCTACGCTGAACAACTGTAGTAGCGTAATGATGATAATCAAAAACGTATAGCGCATAAATATCCTAAAGTCGACTCATTGGCGCTGATATTAATCAAGCTCTGAACAGGTGTAGAAAGGCAAAAATAGGACAAAACGCTTAATTTACAGATAAGCTGTCTTTTACTGCTATTAAGGTTTTGTTAAAGTTCATATGACAGTGACAAGGCTACTAAAACAGCTATTCACTAAGGCTTTAAATCAATTCATCGCCTATATTTTGGAGATCTCAATGCCACAAACAAGCTACAAAACCTCGATTGCTAATAAAGACGCTGCTGATAAATTGGTCGCTGATACTAATAATATATCAGGTGTTAAATGGGTCAATGTTAATATCGAACAAGGTACTATTGTCGTAACTCATAGCGAAGACTACGACGAAGCAGCTTTTAAATCAACAGCAGGATTATAGTTTTACAGACGCTTGATAGAGACCTTTAAGTTTAAAGGCTGTCATAATGTGTTTTTTTAGCACTATATTAGAATATGTTGAACCGTTTTTATAAAAGGTTTTTAAATACTCAAAAAGCCACTGCTACAGTTGGCTTTTTTTGGGCCACCAACCCCAAATATAAGCCCAATCCTAGTCTCTAGAGGTAGCAGGTTGTAAGGTAATCATCCAAATCTCAGAGCGAGTACCTAACCGAAACGGAACCGGACCAAACCCATAGCCTGAGGTCACTAAAAACTGAGTATCTTCTATACTTCTTGGTCCATAACCTAGTACTCTAAACCATTTCATTACAATCGTTAATGGAAATATCTGCCCGCCGTGGGTATGACCGGCTAGATGTAGATCTACAGGTAGTTCACTTATCTCTTCAAAAGAGAGCGGCCGGTGCTCCAAAAAAACCACGGGCTTATTTGTATCAACATCATCTAACAACTGCGTAGCTGGCAGACGATTAGGATCATTTTCATCGGAGCGGCCAACGAGCCACACAGCATCGTTTAGCAACACACTTTCATTATCAAGCACCGTTATCCCCGCCTCTTTTACCGCTTTAGCGATAGCCTCTTCGTAGCCTAAAAAGTCATGATTACCCAAAACAGCATAGACTCCCAAAGGCGCACTTAGCTTTGATAAGTGCTCGTGCATATTATATTTATCATAATAAACAGTGGTGTCATTCATCACATCACCTGCTATAACCACCGTATCTGGGTTTTGCGCATCGATAAGATCGACCAGTTTATCAAGTTGCCGATTACCAAACCATTTGCCCAAATGCGTATCGGATACCAAAGCAATGTTCATAGGTTTATCAAGCGGTTTGGTGGTGGTAACCGTTAAGTGATGGACTACAGGCGAATAAGCATTAAAAACCGCTAGACTTACGATACCGATATAGATGACCACGCCAATAGCGCGTATAAGCTTAGGGCGATGAGTCCGCTTGAACAATCGGTAGTATATAAAAGCAAGCAAAACCGTGATTAATGATGCGTATATCATAAACCCTTGCAAGATACCGATGACCAAATAGAGGTGAAAGCGATCACGCCAAAACTCAGTTAGTCCGTAAACCAGTACTGCATTGTTAATAATAAAGACTACCAATACTAGCGCCGTTTTGCTGCTCGAACGTTTAGGTTTGATCAGCCACCATAAAATAGTACTAGTTATGAGTACTAGCATTTGCGTAAAAACAATAAAGAACCACATAACCATATTTAGTCAGCTTAAAAGGTCACCATCTTACGCCATCATTCTTACACCTTGAATACTCATACTTAGTTTTCATTGAAATTTCATACACTAAGCTCTTTTAGCGCTTATCTGGCGCCACTTTACAAATGCCGTTCTCACAAGCTTTTGCAAGCGATTTGCCATAGATCAGTTTGGTCGTCCAGTTTGGGATTCGATAGCGATTGCGCGCAACATAAGGGTAAGCAAAGTCGCCAAGCTGTTTAATAACTGGCAAATACAGTAGCGGCGCCCATCTTAGACCGCCCGTTTTATACAGCAATCGAATAGCATCCATATGCGTGTACCAATTGTCGTTGCTATCTTGCACACATAAATACGTCATGGCATCAGTGCGGCTAAACCCTGCAGCTTTCAGAGCGTTCATCCCCTCGTCTACCGGTACCAACTTGATACCTGTTGGATTACGCTCGTGCATATTGTACGCCTCAGTACTACATAGTACGCAAGTATCGTCGTAGTACATGGTGATTGACGCACTTTGTTGATCCAAATGATCTTGAAGCCGATTACCAGTTTGGCTTTGTATAATCATGTATGCCTCCTAAGCTATTCGAAGATAAGAAACACTGTTTCACATGAAACAATTTTTCTAGATATCTATGATTTCTGATTTTCTAACGCTTGCTTAAGTGTCGGCTGCTTAAATTCATAACCAGCATCCAGCAACGCTTGCGGTAGCACCTTTTGCCCATCAATAAGCAAGGTCGACATCTCTCCAAACATAAGCTTCAATAAAGGGCTTGGCAAAGTAAAGAAGGTTGGTCGATTAAGCCATGCACCAAGCTCCTTAGTAAAGGTATGATTGGTCACCGGATTGGGGGCGGTCAAGTTATAAACGATTGCTGGCGTATCGTTTGCGGTCTGCAAAGTATTGTTGTCAGCTGCCGCTTGACTTTCTAACTGAGTATTAGCTGCTCTTGCTAAATGCTGTTCAATAATAAATATCGCGGCCCCTACCCAATCTTCACGGCTGATCCAGCTCATAATTTGTTTGCCGTCGCCCAACTGGCCACCCACACCCATTTTAAAAGGCATCAACAGCTTACCGATCATACCGCCTTCAGGGTGGATGACTACGCCTGTACGTACGATAGCAACAGGTACCTCGTAGTCGGTCGCTTTTAGCGCCAGATGCTCCCACTCTTCACATAACTTATGCGAAAAATCGGTCTCATAATCACTACTCTCAGTGAGTGGTTTATCCCCTTGGGTACCGTACCAACCGATAGCTGAGCCGCTTAACATAAGCTTAGGTTTGTCATTGGTACGAGCAATAAAATCTAGTAGAGACTCTGTGGGCTTGATACGGCTGGCAAGCAGGGTTTGTTTACGCTCATCGCTCCAGCGCGAATCAGCGATCCCCGCCCCTGCTAAATTCACAATGACATCAAAACTGTCATTCGATGTAGCAAGCTCCTCATAAGTCATCATGTTGACATTATTAGGGTGCTGCTGGCTGCTATCTCGGGTCAGCCACGTAATCTGTATCTCCTGATCGTTACTCTTATAACGCTTTAGCAGCTCATTAGTTAATGCACTACCTAAAAACCCTGAACCGCCGCTGATTAATATATTCATATTGCTATCCTTGTGTTATTTATTACGGTCTACGCGAACGTAGCTTTTTATAAATGTAACTCTTTATAAATATCGTGTTCTTTTTTGGGCAGCTTGTCAAAACTGGTTTTGCAGGATTTTGGTAAGGCTATAGGACATATAATAATAGCGTTGATCCCACCAAATAATCTTACTAGGACTATAACTGTTAGCATCACTCCAAGCTCTATTGGTGAGTTGATGCCCAAATAAATAATGATAGCAACGCTATAAAGTGCCGATACCAAAAATCCAATTAAAAATGTCGTTTATCTATCTAAGTTGTCGATTTTCATTTTACTTCTTCCTTTTATATTTACTTTTCTACTACCTGCAATAGCCATTACCCAAAATACTAAGTAACTTATACCGTCAATAAGACCATACTAATAAACTAGATATCTTTACAATAATTTCTGTCAAAACAGAAATATGCAGCTAAATTTTTACTCTAAAACAATGCATTTATGGCTAACGCAGCACCTTTTTAATACTAGCACCGAGTTTAAGTACTTTTTTAAGGGCGCTGGTTGGTAATTTTAGCATCTCAGATGACCACGTCGTTACCGTATCGACAAACTCTTGGGTTTCGCGAATACGCGCTTTTACCTCACTATTCTCATGCTCAAATTCAGGACTGTCCATCAGCTCTTGTAAGAACTGCACGGTTGGGTCAAGCTCACGCTTTTGACGTTCAACGACAATAATACGTGCCAGCTCCCATACATCAGTGTTGGTGGTAAAGTGATCACGGCGATCGCCTAATATAGATACTTTTTGCACCAGACCCCAGTTTTGTAGTTCTTTAATACTGTTTGAGACGTTAGAGCGCGCCACGCCTAAAGTCTCTGTAATCTCTTCGGCATTTAGTGGCTTACCAATGATATATAGCAAAGCATGAATCTGTGACATGGTACGATTGACCCCCCATTTAGAGCCCATCTCGCCCCAATGTAGAATAAACTTTTCGGTCACAGGATTTAATTTCATAATTGATATACGCCCGCTCTTTTCCGTTTGTAAATTTTAGCTACTCTAACAAAACTATTGCTTACTGACATAGCTAATTATTAAATTACACTTCTGTTAAGTCATAGTGCGGTATTCTTTTATTTCTGTCAATAGTGAAATGCGAAAATACTTTATTAAATTGAAATAACATTGTACCAACTATTCGATCCGTTCTTTGATTCTAACGAATAATTTGTCCTGTCAGGGCGTCACGTATTTGGCTTGGTAGCTGATAACCTAGGGTCTCTCCTTGCAGGTAGCCTACTTGCTCAACAAACTCACTGGCTGCGAAATATGCTTGTGCCTCGATTAATGATTTTGCAGGCGGCAGACCTGAAGGGTTGCAGCTGGTCGAAACGATAAAGCCGTAAGGGTTATTTGGTGAGACCATCTGCGCGCATAGCTGTTGAATAAGCGGATGCGCAATGACGCGTACAGCAATACTAGCATGCGCGCCCGTCACCCATTCAGGAATAGGGGCTGCAAGTGCTTTATTTAGCGGCAACACCCAAGTATAGGCTTGCCGTACAGGTGTATTAGCTAAATGATGCCAACTTTTCAATACTGTCTGGCGCTGCTGGAGATTTAAGCTTTTTAGTAGCGGTGTAATACGATCCACACTATCAGTGACTACGATCATCCCTTTAGCTTGCGGACGCTGTTTAATTTCGAGAACATGCTGAACAGCTTTTTTATCGTAAGCGTCACAACCAATACCCCATACGCTTTCAGTCGGGTAAGCGAGCAGCTGTCCTTGTTGCAGCCAGTCAGCGGCTTGAATGATAGAATCAGTAATGAAAGATTTTGATTGGGACATAAGGTAAGAGCTTTGGGATAATAAACTTGAGAGGCTAAAAGAGAATAGCCATTAATAATATTTATTATACAGGAACGAGTTATAAGTTAGTTTGCATAGGTTTAAAAAGAATAGCAAGTTTAAAATATAGCTACTAAACGCGCAAATAGCGTCCGCCTTGCTCATTTATAGCGCCCAATAGTTCAAGCTCCATCAATTGACTAATCAGCTCAGGCGTAGCTAGTTTGGTACTGAGCAGCAAAGCATCCAAATCTTGACCATGCCAATCAAGCTGCTCATAAACGACGTTTAGATGTTTAGGTACGATCACTGCGCTACGAGGAGATTTGATATTAGAAGGTAATATACTAGAAGTTGACGTGTTGGAAAGCAATGTATTAGAAGGTGAGTCATTGAAAGACAAGGGCTGATTAGTACTAGACTTAGATGTTGATACGTTTGTTCCCGGATGGCTTCTATTGTTCCAACTCAACTGATTATCAACATCCTCTATCACTTGTTGAGGGTGATAGATAAGTGTAGCCCCTTCACGTATTAAGTGGTGACAACCTTCAGCATTACTGTTATCAATATGGCTGGGAATAGCGAAGACTTGTTTGCCCTGCTCAGAGGTCAGACGCGCGGTGATCAGTGAGCCACTCTGAACAGTTGCTTCTGTGACGATCGTCGCCAAACTAAGACCCGCTACCAAGCGATTACGGCGCGGAAAGGTATGTTTGTGCGGCTGAGTATGCGGTAGAAGCTCACTGATAATACAGCCGCCTTGATCAACAATCTGCTCAAATAATTTATCGTGATGATTAGGGTAACGAATATCAATACCCGTCCCCATGACGCCAACGGTGCGACCTTGGCTTTCAAGATCTGCCTGAGCCAAAGCGCCTAAATGTGCGCGCTTATCAACGCCCATCGCTAAACCACTAGTAATAATATAACCTGCCTGTGCTAAATACTGCGCCATATCAAAAGTAGTTTTTTGCGCGTGCGCTGTTGGTTTGCGGCTACCGACCATAGCGATTTGCGCCTGATGCAGGCGCGCGCTATCGCCACGATAAAACAAAACGGGCGGCGGATCGTAGATCTGTAATAGCTGCGTAGGATAATCCGGTTGATTGGCAAACAGCAAGCTATAACTGCCTTGGGTTAGCGCTTGCTCGATGTTATCGATACTGGCTGTTGTTTGCTCTGGCTGTTCGTGCCGTTTGAGATGGGTACGATGGATACCTAACTGCCGCCATGTCTCCACTTTGGCTTGCCATGCCAACTGAGCACTATCAAAAAAGCCTATAAGTTTATAGTAGGCGGATAACGATGCATTTACCTCATACCATAGTGCTAAAACCGCACGCTGTTCTGGTGATAAAGACATTGTAGATTCCGTCATAATTGCTTCACTTCTCTAGCGGACTTTTTTGGCTAATTTATAGATAATCTTTATACAATAAAGCACAAACCATTATAGATAAGGCGGCGGTAATAGCTGATCGCCAATGCTCAAAGGCAGCTCTGAGCTTAAAACATAAGCGTAACTGATATCGTCAAAAGTATTAAATACCATTACCATACCAGCAGGCTCACTGGGCAGACGCACTGGCATATCGTTATCCATAGTGTCACGTACCAAAGGTCCTTTTTGATAGGCCGTCAATACGTCGCCAGGTTTGGCGCCTTGCATGCTGCCTAAATTAATCGCAACCACACTACCACGCGCCGCTGAATTGATTGAATCCATGACGCGGACAATCATCCCGCCGCGGCTGACAGTTGCAGGCTTGGGGTAAAAGACAGGAGGGATTGAATCGTCCAGCTCTACAAAAACTCGGTCGCCTTCACGTACTTCTTTACCGTAGGAATCAAGAAGCTGTAGGCTACTGACGCCATTAGTCTCGACACTAGTGACTAAGCCTGTAGCTACTTGCGTCACTTCAAGCCCGATCACCTTTTGGGTTCTAGGCTCAACGTACTTCTCACCTTCGCGGTAGACCCCGTAACGCTGACCGACGATAAGGGGCACGCCTTTCGTATAGACCTTGTCTCCACTTGCGGTAATTAGGTTACGCTTTTTGGATGCTAAAACGTAAGGAGTAGTGTTGAAATCTTCTGGATTGACGATGAGTGTCTTATCTAACCAGTGCTGAATAGCGGACATTGGAATCGGTGGAATGCTATTAGCGATCGAGGTAACGGTTACCGCACTGGCCACTGTACTACCAGTCAACTGTTTCTCAACGCCTGCACAGCCTTCACCAGTGTCGACACCAACAAGGGTTTTGCCTTGAATCACACATAGAATTAGAACGTCATTGGGATAAATCAAATTGGGGTTCTTAATTTGCTTATTGGTCGCCCAAATCTCCTTCCAGCGCCATGGGCTATCCAGATAACGCCCTGAGATATCCCACAAAGTATCGCCTTTTTCTACAATATAACGGTTGGGTGCATCCGCTTTGATAGTTGGTGCTGGATTATTAGCGTAAGCAGTTGTTATCAACATGACACTACTAAGAGCTGTGATAAATAGCCCTTTTGTCATAGCATTTAGGCTTAGTTTCATTGTTTTGTCCACAAATTTTAAGATATACCGCAAGTAGGTTTTGTAACCGTTCTATAATTTATCTCTGCAAGATTGAATCCAGAAAAACGTCTAATTGATTTATTATTTATTAGAATAGCTATTTTTACAATTATATACATAATAGTATAAATTTAGATACTTATTTACATAAATTTTACATTAAAAAGGCTGCTACCAACTAAAGTATTAGTCAATAGCAGCCTTGAGATAAACTAGTTTTTATTAATTATATTAATATAATAAACTTAATAATATATAGTTTCACATGAAACGTTGGTATATTCCTAATTTGGTTTCACATGTTGTCGAATCTGCTCCGCAACGAACTCAGCATTATTATCCAGCACTGTCACATGCTGCTCTAAATCCTCCAAACCTTCGGTATGAGCCGGACGGTTAATATCTACTGGTCCAATAGCCTCTTTGATAGTCTCGGCAAATTTAACAGGCAAAGCAGTCTCTGCGCAAATGATAACCTCACCATCTTGCTGCAACTCTTTAGCGACTTTGATGCCATCAGCGGTATGCGGATCCACCAGTTCACCATATTGCTCATAAAGAGACTTAATGGTTTGCAAACGATCGCTATGCGTGGACTTGCCGGCGGCAAAACCATAACGCGAATTAACGCTCTCCATCACATCGGATAAATCAAAACCTTGCCCCGACTTCACTCCTTCAAACAACTCATGAACGCGAGCACTGTCTTTTTCTAATAGCAAATAAACGAAACGTTCAAAGTTAGAGGCTTTGGAGATATCCATTGAAGGACTGGAGGTCACATAGGTCTTATCGGTTGCTCGTGGCTGATAGGCACCCTTGTTAAAGAAATCGTTTAAAACATCGTTCTCATTGGTGGCGACGATTAAGCGTCCAATCGGCAAACCCATTTCACGTGCAATATGTCCGGCGCAAATATTACCGAAATTACCTGAAGGCACACTAAAGCTGACTTGTTCATCATTGCTAGTGGTGACGGTAAAGTAAGCTTTAAAATAATAGACGATCTGCGCCAAGATGCGTCCCCAGTTAATAGAATTAACCGTACCTAAATTATAAGCGGCTTTAAACTCAGCATCTTGTTGCAGTGCTTTAACAATATCTTGGCAATCATCAAACATCCCCTTGATAGCGATATTGTGGATATTGTCATCGGTCAAGCTATACATTTGCGCGCGCTGAAACTCGCTCATTTTGCCATGCGGCGATAGCATAAAGACTTCGATGTTCTCTTTACCGCGCAAGGCATATTCAGCGGCGCTACCGGTATCACCACTAGTCGCACCTATGATGGTAATACGCGCCCCTTGTTGTTTGAGCACATATTCAAACGCATTGCCCAAAAACTGCATCGCTACGTCTTTAAACGCCAAAGTTGGGCCGTTAGACAATCCTAGAATATATAAATCATCTTCAAGCTTGCGTACGGGCACAATCTCTTTATCACCAAATACTTCAATAGTATAAGTGCGCTCAACGATATCTTTTAAGTCGCTATAAGGAATATCAGTGGCAAAACGCTGCATAATTGCCAACGCTAATTCTGGATAACTAAGCCCCCGCCATTCTTCTAAAACCGCTGCATCCACCTCTGGATAATACTCAGGCAGCATCAAACCGCCATCGGGCGCCAACCCCATCAATAACACATCACTAAAATCCATCGGCTGCGTCTGACCACGGGTACTGATATATTTCATGGTTTATCCTGTCAAAGAATTGTTTTATTTATCTGTGAAATACAAAAAGGAGAAATAGCAAAAGAGTAGCATATTTTTGATGGTGAGCTCTATTAAATAAACGGCTTATCGGTTTCTAAGGTAAGTTTTGTAGATGTATTGGTAGCTCATCTAGATAACCGCTATCAGAAAATCCCCTTTAAGGAATTTTCTCTTGCGAGCCTAACAAAGCAGTGCTTCGTTTTACAGCTCTCAGGTGTCGCAAGCTCCACGCCAACCTACTTTGGAACCATAATAAAGTTATATTTCAAGCCACGCATTGAACAATTTATAAAGTCGCTGCTGGGCTAAAAGCGCCAGCCTACCCCAAAACCTCAATCATTAAAACTAGAGACTAGAGCTATTTATTCAGCCGTTTTTCGCAGCAACGCATAATAGAACCCATCACCACTCTCGCTATCTATCGGCAAGCACTGACGACCAATCGCCTGCTTAATACCCCAATTACAATCATCGGTAAATTCTATAGCGGTAGCGTCATCATGATGCTTTAAAAAGTCTTGCATCTGCTCCACATTTTCTTGCTTCAAGATTGAGCAAGTGATATACAGCAAATAACCACCCACTTTTAATTGTGGCCATAAATTATGCAAAATATCCGCCTGTAATAATGCCGTTTGCGCGACGTCTTCTTCATTACGCAAGATACTGATATCCGGATGTCGACGAATCACGCCAGTTGCCGTACAAGGTGAGTCGAGTAGAATAGCGTCAAATACAGCTAAATCCTCAGCGCTGTCAGCTTTAACTTGCTGGGTTTTTTGCCACCTAGTCGCATCAGCGCAAACTATATCGAGGCTGATATTCTTATTGCCTTCTTGTTGCTGCGACTGCTCCAAATTTAATCTTGCTAAATTTTCATGAATACGCGCAATCCGCGGCGCTTCATTATCGATAGCGGTTAGTTTAATATTAGTAATTTTATTAGCTGGGTCTAACTCTGAATCATTATCTAAATCATTTTGTTTCACATGAAACAATGACTGTTCTTTATCGCTACTTAGTAGCTCTAACCAGTGCGCAAGCTTACCACCCGGCGCTGCGCAGGCATCTAATAGGTGCAGCTCAGAAGTAGGTTCATCGTTAATATCGTCAGCTTTTATCTTATTACTTAGCGCCAATTGAATCAGCGGTGCCGCAAGTTGAGCGTGCATATCTTGCACACTGACAGTGCCCTCAGCAAATTCTGGTAAAAAACTTACCGCTGTACTTTGTGCCAAGCGTAGTACTGGTGTTGATATGGTGGATATCGTAGCGCTAGAAGCATCTGTTGAATTAGGTAATTGTAAACCACTTGATAACTTAACCGAATCAGCACTGATATCGGCATCTCCTAAACGCTTGTGATAATCCTCGGTTGAGCTGAAGGTAGTATTTACTCGCAAAAACATCGGCGCAGGCTGACGTAAACCTTGAGTTAATTCATCATACTGCTCGCTCCAATCTTGTTTAAGCTGACGTGCCAGCCAATTGGGCAGACTGTGGTTTTTGTCACATTTTTTGCGGAATTTATTGGGGTTTTTGGCGACTTTGCGCAGAATAGCATTGATAAGACCAGCCGCCCTTGCAAACTCAATCTCTTTTGCTGCCTCAACGGTTTCATGAATCGCCGCGTGATCCGCGACTTCTAAATACAATAGCTGTGCCAATCCTACTTGAATGGTGGTGCGCACTTCAATCTCATCAATAGGATTGTCTGCCAAGCTATCGAGCAAGCGTGCTAATGCATACCACTGGCGCAATGTGGTCAATAGTAGCGCATGAGCAAAACCTTTGTCGCCTTCGTGCAGACTGTTGAGTAGTGGGTCAAGCACACTTGATAGTGATTGACCTTGTTGAATAGCAAGCAAGGTGCGAATCACACGTATACGTACGCTACCGGTCATTTTAAGGTTGCTTGAAGGTTTGTTTTTATTGTTTTTGTGGTTATTAGACGTTGTAGCTTTATGTCTCATATTTATTAATTTCCAATTCGCTTTACAGCGTCTGTATGGATTGATTTGTTCTGATTAATGGTCAGATTCACTGGTAAATTCATCACCATCATTAAGCTGATTACCTTGACAAACTTGCTCAGCACTTACTGGTTTGCCGCCGGCAAATTGTAATTGGGTTATCCGTAAAGTACTGGCCTCAGTATTATTATCAGTGTCGCTATCATCGTTTTTACCGCAAGCAACTAATATCGCTTTGCGGCCAACACTAATGACAGTGCCAGCAGGTTTTACGGTTGATTGAGTATTATTGACGGGCATACTGGCTAAAACCTTTACCCGCTGACCATCAAGAAAAGTATAAGCCCCCGGCCATGGATTCAAGCCACGAATTTGGCGTTCAATCACTGCAGCAGGCTGTGTCCAATTAATCTCGCCCTCAGTTTTGACTAACTTTTCGGCGTAATTAGCTTGGCTTTCGTCTTGAGAAATAGCCTTTGCTTGATAGCTTGGTAAGTCTTGTAGTACGGTCGCGGTGGCTGCTGCGCCCAAATCAGCTAGCTTATCATGTAAGCTGGCAGCAGTATCATCATTCTCGATAGGGCATTTTACTTTATAAAGCATATCGCCAGTATCGAGTCCTTTATCCATCTGCATAATAGTAATGCCCGTCTCGTTATCGCCAGCTAATAGCGCCCGATGAATGGGCGCCGCACCGCGCCAACGTGGCAGGAGTGAAGCGTGAATATTTAGGCAACCATGCGTAGGTATGTTTAGTACCCCAATCGGCAAAATAAGTCCATAAGCAGCGACTATCATGACATCGGGATGATAAGTACGCAGCGTTTGCCGCGCTGCCATGCCCTCGGTACTCGACTTGCTAAAGGTCGCGGGCTGTTCCACAGGAATATCATAGTTAAGGGCTACTTGCTTGACGGCAGAAGCGGTTAGCTTTTGACCACGGCCAGACTTACGATCCGGCTGGCTATAAACGGCGACAATCTCTATATTTAGCGCGTCTTGTTGCTCAATTAAGGCTTTAAGCGCTGTTGCGGCAAATTCAGGCGTACCAGCAAATACTATGCGTAGTGGTTGGAGCTTATTAATCGATAGCCGCTCTTTATCAGCGCCAGCCTCTTTGTCAGATGCGTTGGTTAGATTATCGTTGTTAAAAGCCAAGTCATTCATAAGCATAGCCTCATATTACGTATTGCATGAATAGTCGTGACATTATAGGTGAGTTTACAGCGTTGTGCCATGGCTGGCATTTAGACTATTAACATGCTTTGAGCTGGCAAGTCGCTATGTTTAGTTGCTCGTAGTAACAGTAACTGTGTGAGATAAAGGCAAATTTGTTACCATAGCTGATGGTATTATCATGCAAGTATAGGATCACACTCTCATGCAACAGTTTCAGTCATTAAGCCGCTTGCTTATTTTCTATGTTTTGACGCTGCTGATCATGCTTTCTTTATACTACGTTATGATGTTTTTAGCATTAAAAAACCAAAATCAACAGCACAGTCAATTCGTTTTCAGGGCCTTGAACCATGAAGTAACTGAACATAATGCAACGACCGATAGCGACATAGAAAAGATACTCGCTAAACCCTTTTTTCAAGACATAAGTTATCAGCTGATTTTTATATTACCTTCTGGCCAGACCTACGTTCATCAACATACGCAGCCTGATGAACGTAAATTTACTAACGTTACTTTTCCTGCAACCAACTACTTGCCTAGTGCTAATAGCAACTCATATCAGATAGACAGTCATGGCTTGATCGGTCAAATCAAACTTGAAAATGGTCACCAAGTATACGTGGTATTGCGTCATCAGCCTGTTGATATCAACTGGTTATCGTACCAGCTTTGGTTGCCGCTTATGAGCGCTATCTTACTCTTTGGATTGGCACTACTTTATATGCTCAAACGGCGTAGCAACTGGGATCAATTGCTACGCTATACTGAGAGTCTAACTACGGCTGCTAAAGAAGCCTATACGTCCCCCACTTTTATTAGTGAGGAGACCACACCTGAGTTTTTGCGTCTAGGCCATGCGCTAAGCCGCGTCAGCTATCAGTTGCATAATTACCATCGTCGTATTAAGACACTTCGCCAACGCTTAGAGCATCTGGTAAATCAAGCGCCGCTACCTATGCTTATGGTTATGCGTCAAGGCCAGATCAGCTTTTTTAATCAGCGCTTTGAACAGGTTTTTACGACCACTTTTCAGCGCGACTTCAACTATAGTTTAACGGATTTTATTACAGGTAGTGACAAAGCAACCCAGCAGCTGCTGCAAAAGTTGGCAACCCTGCGAGTGACTCGCACTTTACTGGTATATGGATTAGTAGATAAACAAGCCTACCAGCTCCATATTACCCCGTGGTTCGGTACCCATGGACAAGTACATGGGTTTACGGTACTACTCAATAACATTCATAAACTTAACAAACAAATAGACCACTTGCAGCTTGAGAACCAACACTTGCATTCACAATTGAAAGAGTCGACCAAGCTCCGATTTATTGTAGGTCATGAGCTACGTACGCCACTAAACGCCATTATTGGTACGCTTGGATTGATTGATGCGCACAAACTATCTACGCAGCAGCAAGAGGTTCTTGCCACCCTAACCTACTCTAGCCAATCTATGCTAACCATGCTAAATGACATGCTTGATACTGCTAAGATTACCGCTGGCAAGTCTGATCTTATTACCGAGTCCACCGACATCTTTAAGCTTGGTCAGAATATAAGCGATCTTATGATCGGTAGCGCGCGCCGGCAAGGTATTGATCTCCTCTATTTCTTTGCTCCTGAATGTCCTCGCTATATTCATACCGAGAGCAGTCGTTTACGGCAGATTTTACTTAATTTACTAGACAATGCGATCAAATTTACCTCATCAGGTTACGTAGCATTAGTTATTGAACCGCTTAGCTACGAGCAAATGTATAAAATAGACGATATTAAAGTTGCTCGTACTTTAGCTACTACGACCTTCAAGAAAGACTCTACTCATCAGTGGATACGTTTTAGCGTTAAAGATACTGGAATCGGTATCGCAGCCACTGAACAACACAAGCTCTTCTCATATTTTAACCAAGCCAATATAAACATTAGTCAAAATTTTGGCGGTACGGGTTTAGGACTGGCAATATCCAATAGTTTTGCTCAATTATTAGGTGGTTTTATTCAACTAAATAGTGAGTTTAATAAAGGTAGCGATTTTGCGCTTTACCTGCCTTGTCAGTCGCCAATTTATCAACCGATATACCACTTTCATAGCCATTTGACACGTGTTCGGCTAATTTTTATTGTAGAAAACGAGTTATGTGCAAACTTTATAGCGCCTATTTGCGAGTATCTATCTATTCCAGTTACCATTTATACCCGTTTAGATGATAAAAGTATAAATCAGCTAAATAACCAATTAGCTTACGATAACGAAGAGCTGACTTCTGTATTGTTACTCGATTATGAGTATTACGAAACCCATATAGCAATAGCTCCTCATGCTTCAATGTCTACTCAGACATCAACAAAAGAAGGCACCAGCGTAGCACACAATAACGACAATTATGATGTAGTCAATCGTTTGTTGAATCATAGCACTTTGGCGAAAATTCTATTTAGTATGAAGCCGGAGCGTAATATTCCCTCTACTTTATTAGATCAATTCGATAGCTTTTTAAATAAACCTTTAGACGTCACTTTATTGCTATCTGAGTTGATACGTCTCACTCAGTCTGAAACAAACACTCAAAAGCGTAATGACACTGTCAAAAATATCGTGAATGACGTGGATCACATTAATAAAAAACCATTGAGCAAAAAACAGATAGAGCAAAGTATAGAAAAAGTATCCGTAAGCGGATCAGGACAACCGTTAATTTTAGTCGTCGATGACAATATAACCAATCAGAAAATCACCTGTAAGCTGTTAGATAAACTTGGTTATAACAGCATCGTAGCCGTCGATGGTAAACAAGCGCTTGAGAAGCTAGAGACTCAGCGCCAAGATATTACCCTTATTTTGATGGATTGCCGGATGCCAGTTATGGATGGTATACAGGCGACTAAGGCTATTCGCGCGCAGGGAGATAATATTGCTATCATTGCCTTAACAGCGAATAGCACTAAGGAGGATCAAGAAGCCTGTTATAGAGCAGGGATGAATGGATTCTTAGAAAAACCTATAAATCTAGATAAACTACTAACAATGTTAAAAGGTTTTATTGGCGCTGATCTATAGTATTTTATGGTTAGTTGTTAGATAACAATATTTACTTCATAAAACCGTTTTCTGCCAAAAAACTCTCTGTAATCATACTTTGTGAAGATAGGTTGTTCATAGTGTCTACGGCGCCCGCTGATGTTTTAGTCAATAGACGCTCCAAATAGCGGGCAACGATATCCACCTCAACGTTGACCTTGTTGCCTACGAGCCAGTGTTTGGCAATATTAGTTACTTTGGCCGTATGGGGAATGATATTTAGGCTAACGATATTGTCGCGTACCAAATTGGTGGTGAGGCTAATACCATCAAGAGTAATCGACCCTTTTGTGGCAGTATAATGGGCTAGCTCCTTTGGGATCTCAATCTCAATATAGATCGAGCGCGCGTCTTGTTGTAGCTTACTCACTACACCTACGCCATCAACATGGCCAGCTACAATGTGCCCGCCAAAACGAGTAGTTGGTAGCATTGCCTTTTCTAGATTTACGATATCACCTGTTTTTAGATCCTCCAAGGCAGTACGAGCTATAGTTTCACGTGAAACATCAACCGCGTAATAATTAGTACCAAAATCTACGACGGTCAGACAAATACCATTAGAAGCGATAGAGTCGCCTAATTTTACGTCGTCAAAATCTAAGTCATTAGACTCGATAATAAGACGGATATCTCCGCCAACGGGCTGCACAGCTTTAACATGACCTACACTTTCGATAATTCCAGTAAACATATGAACCTCTTTAGTTATTTAGTAGGTAAAACATTTTGGTAGATGAAACATATAATGTGGTTACTAATCTTTAAGTACTATAAAGGGGATAAACTGTGGATAAGTAACGTTTTTTAATTTAAATTAGTCGAAATAATAACTTCCTACCTAAGTTATCCACAATACATTCGCTTTTCTACTTATAGACTAAAAAACTGCATCATATCAACTTAAGTTACTGATTCTAATAGCTTTACTTTAAAATATACTAGTGTTGCGATAGATAGTTAGTTCCACATGAAACAAAGTTATGCACAGTTTCACATGAAACCTAACCAATATTTGTATAGTTATCCACAATCAGTAGCGTTTATTAGCGCTTGTGGATAAGTTGTTGATACTATTAGTTGTCTTATCATTAGCTGTCTTATAGTGGGGTCAAAACAATCTTTAAGTCTGTTTCAATTCTCTCATAACTTTGATAATTAAAGCGTAGCTGCTGTGCTAAAGATAAGGGCTGAAAGTCAATCATAGCTCGAGCTTGCGATCCTAAAAAACAAGGCGCTTGATAAATGATTAACTCATCTACTAGCTCTTGGCTAAGAAAGCTACCTGCTACACTAGCCCCAGCTTCAACTAAAACATCATAGCATTGATGCTCACTTACCAAACTTTTTAGCAGCTCAGTTAAGTCATCTTTATGCCAATACAGCGTGTCCTTGCGGCGACATAAGTTATAATCTGATTGCACATCATGAGCTAAGCGTCTGCGCCTATCAAGTATAACGACCAGAGGCGTAGGAATTTGATCTGACGCTACTGCTAGCTGGGTTGAACGCACATTCAACTGCGGATCATCGGCTATAACCGTCTCACTACCGGTGATAATAGCGCCGCTCTGTGCGCGCAGTTTTTGTACGTCCTCACGAGCAGCTACACCAGTAATCCACTTCGATTCTCCATCTGCCATCGCGGTACGACCATCAAGACTGGTGGCAATCTTGAGACGTACATAAGGCATTTGCGTACGCATCGCTTTTAAAAAGCCACGATTTATTGATTCTGCTTGCTCAGTTAATACGCCAATCTTAACTTCAATACCAGCTGCTTCTAGCATAGCTACGCCGCGTCCAGCTACTTGCGGATTAGGATCAAGACCTGCAATCACTACGCGTTTAATACCAGCCCCAATAAGCGCAAGGGCACAAGGCGGTGTACGTCCAGTGTGGCTACAAGGCTCCAAAGTAACATAAGCGCTTGCTCCTTTCGCTTGTATACCCGCCTCTTTTAGGGCAAATACCTCAGCATGAGGCTGTCCTACTTTTGGATGAAAACCCTGTCCCACTATTTTTCCTGCCTGTACGATAATGCAGCCTACGGCGGGGTTAGGCCTAGTAGTATATTGCCCACGTTTAGCTTGCTCAATGGCTAGCATCATAAAATAGTTATCTTGCGCGCTTTGAGCATAACTGACATTGGACATATTTTTATCAACCATACTTTGTATTAACCGTATTTGTTTTGGATGCACCTAAATCTGATATAAAAGATTTAGTACTAATTAAACGTCACTCTTTTTATCATTGGGACGAATATTAGCAATCTCTTGGTGAAACGCATCAATATCTTGAAAGTCGCGATAGACGCTAGCAAAACGGACATAAGCTACATCATCAAGCGTTTTAAGCTCACTCATGATAATCTCGCCCAAAACCTTACTACTGATCTCACGCTCCCCCATATGCCGTACCCGTTTTTCGATGCGGCTGATCATAGCCTCTTGCTCATCGGTCGTGATAGGACGTTTTTGTAGTGGTAATAACACCGAGCGGCGCAATTTTTCATTGTCATACGGTTCAATCTTACCGCTTGATTTGATGATGCGCGGCATGACCACCTCAACCATCTCAAAGGTGGTAAAGCGCTCCTGACAGGTACTACAAAGCCGCCGCCGCCGCACTTGCGCCCCTTCTGCGGCAAGACGTGAATCAATAACTTTGGTCTCTGACGCATTACAATAAGGGCAGTGCATAGTTTATTCCTAATTAATTTTTATCAATATATGAGGCCGGATTAAGCTATTTACCAATACAAAAGCTACCAAATATCTTACCTAATAAGTCATCAGCACTAAATTCACCAGTGATCTCACCTAAGCTATGCTGAGCTTGCCTTAAGCTTTCAGCCACCAGCTCTCCTGCTTGAAATACTACCAGTTGTTCATGCGCCTCGGCCAAATAATCAGCCGTACGTCTTAGCGCATCAATATGACGCGTGCGTGCAATTAAGCTATTTTCTGGAGGATGAAAACCTACCTTGTCACATAGCGTTTGTATTAAGGTATCAATGCCAGCACCTGTTTCACATGAAACATTAACTTGTTCATAGCTTTGATTATTATCTTTAATTAAAGAGACCAAAGATATTTGCTCACTACTCACACTAGTCGCTTGAGCTGCCAATAGATCACTTTTATTGGCTATGATCAACAGACGCTGAGCTTCTGGCAGTCTGCCAAAAAGCTGTTCAGCCAGTTGTAAAGGGGTTCCATTGCCCTCGATGTCACGAGTAACATCATAGACTAGCAGTAGCATATCGGCCTGATTAATAGCAGTTCGCGCCCGCTCTATTCCCATGCGCTCAACTGTATCTTCAGTTTCACGCAGACCTGCGGTGTCAGTTAGGTGCAAAGTTAAGCCATTTAACACAACAGTTTCTTGCAAAGTATCACGAGTAGTACCCGCAACCTCGGTGACAATAGCGCGCTCTTGACCCGCCAAACGATTAAGCAAGCTTGATTTACCAGCGTTAGGTCTGCCCGCCAGCACCACATGAATACCATCGCGTAAGAGCTGGCCTTGTTTCGCTGTAGCTAATACCTGCTTAACTTGTGCCTGCGCTTGTTCAAGCTTGTTTTGTATAATGCCATCTGATAAAAAATCAACATCTTCTTCGTCAGGAAAGTCAATTGCCGCTTCAACGTGTAGACGCAAATGAATAAGCTGCTCAAGCAGGGTATTGATCTTCTTTGAAAATTCGCCACTCAAGGAGCGAATGGCACTGCTAGCTGCTGCGTTGCTGGTTGCATCGATAGCGTCAGCGATAGCCTCTGCTTGTACTAGATCCAATTTATCATTATCAAAAGCGCGGTAGGAGAACTCACCTGCTACGGCTTGCTTTGCACCCAGCTCAAACACTCGCATAAGCAGCTGATTTTGTAATATCATGCCGCCGTGACCTTGCAGCTCAATCA
This sequence comes from Psychrobacter sp. M4, assembly GCF_055699795.1. NCBI lineage: Bacteria > Pseudomonadati > Pseudomonadota > Gammaproteobacteria > Moraxellales > Moraxellaceae > Psychrobacter > Psychrobacter sp. M4. Next base: position 3,563,452 of record NZ_CM146740.1, read on the forward strand.
CGTCCTCTCCAGTAAAGGAATGCGGAGCTTTAAAATAGAGCACCAAACCTTCATCGATAACGCTACCGTCGTCTTGGTAAAAACGACTAAAGCTTGCCATACGCGGAGTAAAAGCAGATTTTCCAGTAAGCTGACAAGCGATAGCGTAGGATTTTGGTCCCGATAAGCGTATCACCCCTACTCCGCCACGTCCAAGCGGGGTAGCAATAGCAGCAATAGTAGAGCTACTATTCAATGCAGATGAAGGCGACAGATCCAAAGAAGCATCTGGTGTTAAGGTAGTATCAGAATCCACAGTTACTCTCATGAGCTAAAACTCCATTATAAACAGCTAATCAAGGCCTGACAAAACAAACTTTAAATAGCGATCTTTTGTGGTTTTCAATCTTTCTTATCTTTATCAGGGACTTAAGCGCCCTTAACTTCAATATATTTTATTAACGCAAAGCCTCTACAAAAAAAACCACCGCTATAGCGATGGTTCTTTTAAACATCAAACCTAAACTTAGTAGATACTTAACTAAGCACCTTAACCGTACGTTTCTTTTGCTCTTCTTCTACTTTTTTATTAACGATATATTGATGCGTCATACTAAATAAGTTATTCACTGTCCAGTAAAGTACCAAACCTGCTGGGAAGAACAACATAAAAGCGGTAAAGATGATTGGTAAAAACTTCATGACTTTTGCTTGCATGGGATCAGCTGGCTGCGGGTTTAGCTGCTGCTGAATAAACATTGATGCGCCCATGAGCAGTGGCAAGATAAACCAAGGGTCCATCGCCGATAAATCTTGAATCCACAAGATCCAGGGGGCATGACGCAGCTCAACACTCTCAACTAATACCCAATATAACGCTAAGAAGATTGGCATTTGCATGAGTATCGGCAAACAACCAGCCATTGGATTGACCTTTTCTTCTTTGTAAATACTCATCATCTCTTGCGACATCTTCATCCGATCGTCGCCATGCTCTTCTTTGAGCGCCGCCAGTCTTGGAGCGATAGCCCGCATTTTTGCCATCGAATAGTAGCTCTTGTTTGAGAACCACATCAGGGCAAATTTAACCAAAATTGTTAAAACAATAATCGACCAGCCCCAATTACCGATAATATTGTGAATACCATCAAGGATCGCAAACAACACCTTTGAGATTGGCCATAGCAAACCATAATCTACGGTCTGATTAAGACCTACTGCCACATCTTTGAGCTCAGATTGTACTTTAGGACCGCTATATAAAGTTGCGCTTAAAGTAACCTGCTTATTGGTAGCGACATTTATAGGTTGGCTGTTGAAACCTATGAAATAATCATTTCCAGTCTCGCGGCTAAAGAAGTTTGCCGTGAAATTATCAGGTGTCCATGCCGATACAAAGTAGTGCTGTACGATGCCTACCCAGCCCTCGTCGCTAGTAACCGTCAATTCACCATCACTAAAATTCTTAAATTTTAGCTTATTATAAGGATCATCAGGCGTTCCCCAAGCGCCGCCAAGATAAGTGGCCATACTTAGCGCACCTTTATCTGACATGCCAGGATCTTTGCTGTCATCACGCTTTAACTGTGCAAACATCTGACCCTGCCATGGCTGGGCAGAAGTGTTTTGGATCTGATAGCTAACATCAATTGGATATTCGCCACTAGTAAAGGTAAAAGATTTGGTGATTTTCACGCCATCTTTTTGATAGGTGAGGGGTACGGTTAAGGTTTGCTGGCCCTCTTCCATAACATAGTTGTTGGCAGCGGTGCTATATATAGCACGGCCCTCTGCAGTATCAATACCGTCTCTACCAATTAGACCTGACTGGGCCACATAAATACGATTACTATTGTTTTCTAATAGTACAAAGGCTTCATCACTATCAAGCGTTGCATCGTATTCTTTCAGCGCAGAGTAGACAATGTCCCCGCCTTCTGGATTGATTTTGACATCATAGCGATCAGTCGAAACTGTAATAAGCCCTATGTCTTTAGATGGCGAGGTAGTAGCTACATCAGCTTCAGTAGGTATTGTTTGTACCGGAATATCACCAGCTGCCCCTGAGGTAGAAGGTATATCAGCACCTACGGAGACGGAAGTCTCTGGTACTGAATCAACCACTGGTGTATCGGCATAATCATCTCGCCATGCCAAAATTAGCAGATAAGCGGTGATTAGCATCGCAATGATGATCATCACCCGAAATATCTTTTGCATAAACCTATCCTAGATTAAAATTAGGGAATGAAAAATTAAGGCATGTGTCATGACCACCAATCGCTGCTATCTCTAATAGTGGATAACAGTATTAGTAGTCATTTACATAAAATGTTCATCATTTTACTAAAAAACAGCTCTAAATGATACCAACAGTGTTGATAAGCTGTGGATAACTTATACATGTTGTAAGATCACAGCTTGAACTTAAGGTCTAATAAATTTAACTTGCGCTCATTAATATATTTAAACAAGCCACATAGCTCTGATTATCACGATAGATACCGATTCCTTGAGACCTACCGAGCTTTGTGCTATCAGATAATAAATACTGATAATGATAAGAGGCTAGAGGTAATGGAACGAAGTCAATACCATGACCCCCCAAAGGATGGCAGCGAGCAATACGTTTCAACAATAGCCAGCTTCCCGACCAAACTCCATGCCATGCTAAAGCTTGAATGCCATAATTTGAACATGTTGGATAATACCGACAACGAGCAGGAATAATAGGGCTAACTATTTTTTGATAAAATAAAATAGTGTTTTTGAAAAATATATAAAATGTATTATTTATATTTTTTATTAAACTACTCATTTTTATTTTTTTCTATTTTTTTAAATATATTATTTATCTGTAATTTTAATTCTTTTTTATCTATATCTTTAATAGGTTTTTTAACAATAAAAACAATATCTTTATTTTGTAGATTATAAGATTGTACGCGAAAGTTTTCTCTTATTTGCCGTTTTATTAAATTACGAGCTACTGCGGTAGGTACTTTACGTTTAGTTATTGCCATACCTATACGTGGTTGTTCAGAGTCATTACTGCGTACAAAGGCCATCAAATGACTTTGATGTAGTTTACGTTCTGGAGCATCAAATACGTTACGAAATGCCTTAGGAGTGAGCAGACGCTGCTCTTTAGTAAAACGGTTAGTAGGGGTAGTGAGAATAGTATTAGGCATAGTGAAGCCTCAAATAGGAGCTTGAAGAGCGCATGAAACGAGCTAGTTAAGATAAAGAAGTGTTTGGTAATAAATACAATAAGTATGGAAACAAAAAAAGCGCCAGTAGAGGCGCTTTTAATATATGACAACATGATGATGGAAGACAATTACTATTATAATTTATGAATAATTGGGATCTATAAAAAAAAATAATCAACATGCTTGGTCATAGCTGTCTTTATGTATTTTATACAGTAAGACGGTGACGGCCTTTAGCGCGGCGGCGTGCTAAGACCTGACGGCCTTTTTTTGTGGCCATACGTGCACGGAAACCGTGAGTACGTTTACGCTTGATCACGCTTGGTTGGAATGTACGTTTCATAACTCACCTATCAAATAATGGACTAAATTCGTAATAGCGCAGGATTATATCACTCCATCATACGTTGGTCAATAAATCAATCAATTATGTTGCTACGGTTTTTGTAGTTATTTGCTCGACGATAGGTTTATTGAGAACCAAGTTTGTAAGAGTACAAGAAAGGTTTACTGTAATGACATTCTTTTTGCCAGAATTAATAGCTGTTTTAAAAAGTTATCCACAGAAATTGTCGTACTCCATAATAATAAATAATTAATATAATAGTAGTATTGTTGTTATTGGGGAGCTAAATATCTGTGGTTAAGTCTAAATTATACTTTATTATCAATATACTACGCTATGGGTAACCCTGTGGATAACCTGTGGGTGAAATATGGATAACTCAACATATCAACTTATCCACAAAACTGTCCACAGCTTTATCCCCAAAAAACAGGATGTTATCCACAGGGTATTTATGTTAAATTAGCCTCAGTTTAAAGATGGGTTCAAATCATCTTATAGCGAAAGATTCTCGCTAAACACTCTAGACCATGTTAAGTAGTTGGTAATACTAGATAGTTGTTTATAGCGTTGAGTGATTTTTACTGTTTAATACAATGAGGCTTGCGTTTTTC